>CP021423.1:0-2985450 GCA_002162075.1 Armatimonadetes bacterium Uphvl-Ar1
TGCGCAGGGGGCGAGGCATTGGTGCATGTGATAGTAGAGGCAGGGGCGTTGTTCTTCGCGACCGGACCACGATTTGCCGCAGGGGATGAGGGGGAAGATTTTGTGGAGGGTTTGGAGGGTTTCCCGGACGGCGTATGCGTTGGTATAGGGTCCGAAGGTTTTGCCGAGAGATTTTCGGGGATTGCGGGTGTAGAGGACGCGGGGGAAGGCTTCTTTGGTAATGGCGATGTAGGGATAGGATTTATCGTCCCTCATGCGGACGTTGTAGGGGGGGCGGTGTTCTTTGATGAGGTTGCATTCGAGGACAAGGGCTTCGAGCTCGGAGTCTACGACGATGGTTTCGATATCGCGGATTTTGCGGACGAGGCGTTCGATGCGGGCTCCGTGTTGGGTGGATTTGCGGAAGTAGGAGCGAACTCGGGAACGGAGGTTGACGGCTTTTCCAACGTAGAGAATCGCTTTGTTCTCGTCGCGGTAGATGTAGCAACCGGGTGAGGTGGGGATGTTTTTGAGTTTGTCTTCGACGTGGGGGTTGGTTGAAGTTGATCTCTTTTTGGGGGTGGGGGTTTCGCTCACTCTTTGTCTACCTTATTATGACGAGGTGGGGGTAGATTGTGTTTTATGCGTGGGCTGGTTATTGGCTTGGTGGCGGGATTGGCTTTGGTGGGTGCGGTCGGGGGGCGACTGCGGAGATAGTGGTGACGGTCGGTGAGTTTTGGGAGATGATGTGGGGGAAGGACGTTGACCTGGCGATGGGTGGTGGGGATGAATGGACGGCTCGGGCTTGGGTAGCGGTTGATCCTCCGATGGATGGGATTTTGATTGATGCGATGGCGGATCCGTTTTCGGAGACGGCGGAATGGGTTAAGCCGGGGATGGCGAAAGAACGGGCTGACATGTTGGGGCGGCTGAAAAGTTGGCGAGATTCGGCTCTGAAGGAAAAGGGGCGTGATGAGGGGTGGCCTGAAGAAGAGGTGAGTTCCCGGTTTGGGGTGGTAGTTGCGGCCTTGGTTTTAGAAAGTCGGCTCTTGGCTTTGTCAGGAGATGAGGCAGGGGCCCGGAGTCAGGCTATAGAAACCTTGGTTGTTGCGCGGGAGGCGGTTGAGTCGGCTCCAGGTTTAGTGAAGGCGGACATTTTCCCTTCATTTTTGATTGCAGCGGAGGCGGTCACTCAGTTTCAGCTTGAGCCAGACGAAGTCAGTGCAGTTTTGGAGCAGTTGGATTTGAATTTGGTGGAGACGATCGGAAATTCGATTGATGGCGAATTTAACGAAACTAAGTTGAGCGGTATTTTGGAATTGCTCAATGGTGGACGAGATGCAGCGGAGGTTTTGGTCGCGGTTGATCCGATGGAACTGGGCGGGGAGAGCGGGGTTCAGAGTGAGTTGCAGAAATTACTGGATGGCGCACGGTCAGTCGTGAACATTGAGAAGAGTGCGCAGTTAGCGAAGGAGCTTTATGAATCTAAGGCTCCGGCTACTTTTGACGAGCTCCGGACGAAGCGGGCGAAATTGGACGAGCGGGTTGTGAGTGCGTGGGGAATTGATGTTTTAAGTCAGCGACCGGAGAAATGGGATATGGCAATGGTGGGAAAAGCCGTTGGCGCGTCAGATAATGCGGTTGGCGTCTTGGTTTTTGCGCAGATTGAGCGAAACTGGATGACGAAGATTGAGAGTGCTTACATGACTCAGATGAACTTGGATGCCATTCGGATGTCTTTAGGCGGGAAATACGGGGTGGAGATAGAGTTGGTGGATCGACTCACGGGCGAGCCTTATGTTGTGGATCAAACGAGTGGGGTTTTGCGGAGCAGTTTAGTAGAAGTTGATCCTCAATTTATCTTTGTGAATCAGATTGTTCAGAATGGAGTGCCGCTTCTGTAATGGTTCATTAGTCTGTCCCGTTTGGTAGGGGTCTGGCAGGTAACCTTTGCAGTACCGAAAATCCATTGGGACGCAACGCGCACTATGAACAGCTTTAACACCAAAACCACGGCTTCTTTTGGCGGTCAATCCGTCACATTTTTCAACATGAAGGCTTTGGAGGAGGCGGGTTTTAATGTCGCTCGATTGCCGTATGCGCACCGGGTTTTGCTTGAAAATTTGTTGCGAAATGAGGACGGGGTCAACGTGCGCAAGGCGGATATTGAGGCGTTGTTGAATTGGGATGCGACGGCAACACCGGATGCCGAGATTGCCTTTACGCCAGCGCGGGTTTTATTGCAGGATTTTACGGGGGTGCCTTGTGTGGTGGACATGGCGAGTATGCGGGACGCGATGGCGGAGCTTGGGGGTGATCCGGAGAAGATCAATCCGTTGCAGCCGGTTGAATTGGTCATTGACCACTCGGTTCAGATTGATAGCTACGGGAAAGACGCGAGCTTGCAGATCAATTTGGATTTGGAGTTTGAGCGGAATAATGAGCGATATGAATTTTTGAAGTGGGGGCAGGGCGCGCTTGAGAATTTTAAGGTGGTTCCGCCGAACACGGGGATTTGCCACCAGGTGAACTTGGAATATCTGGCCCGGGTGGTGATGCAGGCGGATGGGGTGGCTTATCTGGATACGCTCGTGGGGACGGATAGTCACACGACGATGATCAATGGATTGGGAGTTTTGGGTTGGGGAGTTGGGGGAATTGAAGCCGAAGCGGCGATGTTGGGTCAGCCGGTGAGCATGTTGATTCCTCAGGTGGTCGGCTTTAAACTCACGGGCAAGTTGCCGGAAGGGGCGACTGCGACTGATCTAGTTTTGACGGTCACCGAAATGCTCCGTAAGCACGGAGTTGTCGGGAAATTTGTTGAGTTCTATGGTCCGGGGATTACTAATATGCCGTTGGCGGATCGGGCAACGATTGCGAACATGGCTCCGGAATACGGGGCGACTTGTGGATTGTTCCCGGTGGACGAGGAAACGCTCCGGTACTTGATGGTGAGCGGACGGGCCGAATCTCAAGTTGCGTTGGTTCGTGACTACTATTCAGCGCAAGGGTTGTTGCACACGGCGATTCGGCGGAGGCGGAATATAGCTCTCGGTTGGAGTTAGATATGGGTTCGGTGAAGCCGAGCGTCGCAGGTCCAAAGCGGCCTCAGGATCGAGCAGAACTCAGTAATGCAAAGGAGACATTTTTTGAGGCGTTCCCGGATGCCCGGGGGTCTGATGATGCACTTTCTCACGGAAGCGTGGTGATCGCTTCTATCACGAGCTGTACGAACACGAGTAATCCCAGCGTGATGGTTGCGGGCGGGAATTAGTTGCGCGGAAGGCACGCGCTCTTGCATGACACCAAAGCCTTGGGTCAAGACCTCGTTGGCACCGGGAAGTCGGGTGGTCGAGCGGTACTTGGAAGCGGCTGGTTTGCAAGAAGATCTGGACGCAATCGGGTTCAACATCGTTGGTTTTGGGTGTACGACTTGCATCGGGAACTCTGGTCCGTTGCCGGATGACGTGGCGGCGGTTGTTCGCGAGAACGATTTGACCGTTGTCAGTGTTTTGAGTGGTAACCGGAACTTTGAGGGCCGGGTGAACCAGGATGTGAAGGCGAATTACTTGATGTCGCCGCCGCTCGTCGTTGCCTACAGTTTCGCAGGAACCATTGATATTGATTTGGCGAATGACGCGATCGGAACTGATCGCAATGGCAATTCGTCTATTTGCGCGATGTTTGGCCGAGCCAGCAAGAGATTGCGGATGTTGTGGAGCAGAACATTACTCGGGAGATGTTTACCAAGAGTTACGCCACGGTTTTTGAGGGTGATGAGAAGTGGAAGGCGATTGAAGTTTCGGGAGGACAGCGGTACGAATGGGATGAGAATTCGACTTACGTTAAGCAAGCTCCGTTCTTTGCTGGAATGCCGAAAGATGCGCCGGATTCGGTTGAAGATTTGAACGGCTTGAAGTGTTTGGCTAAGCTCGGTGATTCGGTTACGACAGATCATATTTCACCAGCGGGATCGATCAAAAGCGACTTCACCAGCAGGGACTTATTTGATTGAACGCGGAGTTTCACCGCATTTGTTCAACAGCTATGGGCTCGGCGCGGCAATGACGAAGTGATGGTTCGAGGAACGTTTGCGAATATCCGATTGCGGAACCAGTTGGCACCGGGAACTGAAGGTGGGTTCACGACGAACTACTTATCGGGCGAAGTGACTTCGATTTATGATGCAGCGATGGATTACCAGAAAAATGGAATCGGATTGGTTGTTTTGGCGGGTAAGGAGTACGGGACTGGTTCGAGCCGTGACTGGGCGGCCAAGGGCACTCGACTTCTCGGTGTGAAAGCGGTTATTGCGGAAAGCTTTGAACGAATCCACCGGTCAAATTTGATCGGGATGGGGGTTTTGCCTTTGCAATATCAGGACGGTCAGACGGCGGAATCACTCGGATTGACGGGTGAAGAGGAGTTTTCGGTGATTGGTTTGAGTGCGGGCGTGGCGTCTAAATTCTCGGGTGGAAAGATGTTGCATGTTCGGGCGACAACGGAGGACGGACAGGTCACGGCCTTTGATGTTGTTTGCCGATTGGATACGCCGACGGAGATGGATTACTACCGCCACGGTGGGGTCTTGCAGTACGTTCTGCGTGGCTTGCTTAAGGGTTGATGAGTTTGAATGAGTCACCGCATTTACAAGATGAGCTTACTGGTCTTTACCGGGCTTATCTGAACAAAGTTGAGCGGAAAGGCCCGGACAAAGGATGAACTGGATGAGGTGATCCGTTGGTATACAGGTCACACTCAGGATTCTTTGGACGCGGAGTTGGCGAAAGAGACAATTATTGAGGATTTTGTGGCCGGGGCACCGGCTTTGAATCCCAATCGGCTGTTGATCACGGGGGTGGTTTGCGGAGTTCGGGTTGAAGATGTGGAGGAGGAGTTGATGCGGGAGCTTCGGTATTTGGATAAGCTTGTAGATGAATTGGCAAAGGGGCGGGTGATGGGGAAGATATTGCGGAGCTAAATGTGTTGAGATTTTGATGAAGCATCTGTCATTTCGTGGTTTGGGAACAGTTATCAATTCCGGAGCGGTTGTGATTGGATCCTTGATAGGGCTTGCGGTTGGGGGGAGCTTTCCGGATCGGGTTCAGGATGTGGCAATTTTTGGGATAGGTTTGATCACGATGGGGTTGGGAGTGCAGATGTTTTTGCGGACAAAGAATCCGTTGGTAACGGTAGGTGCGATTTGCTTGGGAGGCATTTTGGGGGCTTTGATGGATTAGATATGGGGGTTGAAGCTCTTGCGGAGTGGGCGAGGGTGAGTTTGGGAGGAGATAGTCGGTTTAACGAAGGATTTGTGACGGCATGTGTTTTGTTTTGCATCGGGCCGATGACCTTGATGGGGTGCTTACAGGATGCCTTGGAACGAAAGATTGAGCTTTTGGGCTTGAAAAGTTTGCTGGATGGTGTGAGTTCGATTTTCATGGCGGCGGCATTGGGGGTAGGGGTTCTGGTATCGGCGGTGTTTGTCTTGGTTTTTCAAGGATTATTGACAGGATTGGCGGGGTTTTTGTCCGGTTTTGCCAAGGATGAGGAGCTAGTCGGGGAATCGGTCGCTTGTGGTGGTGTGATTATGCTGGCGATTGGACTGAACATCACGGGGATAAAGAGTTTTCCAGTGTTTTGTTTTTGCCATCGCTTTTCCTTGCGCCCTTGTTTGCCATTGGGAGTCGCCAAGTATTGGCTCGTTTTTCAAAGAGTAGTTTCTGGGAGTGGGGTTTGGCTAGACTCTTAACTATGCGCAGGTCTTTGCTGTTGGTGGGTTGGTTTTGTCGAGTTTGGGGATCGCTCAGGATCGCTGGCCATTGATGCCGGGATACAAAGAGATGCAAGCGGGGGCCGCATCGGGACGGGATTGGAAGGTTTCGCAGTTGCGGGGGCAATGGGTAGGGGAATACGAAATATCGGTTTGAGGATTTGGATGGGGCCAAAGAGGTTGATCTGGGCACGGGGGAGGTGGGTGCATTGGATTTTGAATTGGTGTGGCCGGAGCCTCAGCCGCAGAGGATGCCGGAGCGTGGTCGGCAATTTGAGACTGTCCAGTCTGCGGATAAAACGATTACGGCGACATATCGGAATGGGAACGTGATTTTTGACGCGGGGCGGGCAAGAGATTGCGGTGACGACGACCGGGAAAGGCACGGGGGGTGAGAAGTTTGGGACGGGAAGTTGGGTTTATGGGGAAGAGCTTTCACAGGTTGATGCGATGGGTTTTTCCCCGGATGGCAAATGGCTCTGGTATTACGGATTCGATGAAACGGGCGTTCCGCTTTACTACATTGCCACTGGATCAGCTGAAACAGATTTCGGCACTGGATGTTGAGGCATATCCGAAACCAGGGACGGCGAATCCGAAGGTTGATTTATATGTCTATTCAATTGAGACTGGACAATCTAAAAAAGTAAAAGTTCGGGAAGGTGAGTTTGACAATGGGTTGGGGCACTATGTTTATGGGATGAGTTGGCTTGATGACAGTTCGGAGTTGTTGTATCATCGGATGGATCGGCGGCAAAAGATTCGGGAATTGGTGGCTTATGATCCGGTCAAGAATTCGGTGCGGCTGGTTGACCGTGAGGAGAACGCAGCGGCATGGGTTGAATTTGCTCCGGTTCGGGATATGGTGAGTCGGCCCGCGCGGCAAAATCCAGTATCTGGACGAAATTTTTTGTTTATGAGCGAAGCCGATGGATTTTGGAATGTTACCGCTTGGATGTGAAGACGGGTCGCCGGATTCAGGTGACCAAACATCGGGCGGACGTGGGAGGGATTCTTGGGATCTATCCTGAGAGTGACACCATGTATTACACAGTTGGAGATGGGGATACGCCATATCATCATCAGGTCTATCGCTCCAAGCTTGATGGAACAGGTGCGATTCGGTTGACTGATCCAAAGTTCCACAACTCAGCTTCAGCCAGTCCTGATGGAAAAGCATTGGCGATTGTTTACCAAACTGATCGAGAGGCGCCCCGATTACGAATTATTGACCGAACGGGCAAAAATGTGAATAACCCGGTCGTCAAGTCCTTTTCAGCACCAGCCGGGGATGCTCGGCAGGTTCGATGGTTCAGTTTTCCGAGTCTGGATGGGTCCGTGACTCTGTGGGCAAGTATGAGCTGCCGAGTAGTTATCGCGAAGGTCAGAAATTACCGATCTTGTTCTCTGTGTATGGTGGTCCAATACCGGGTCGAGGTGCGGGAATGACTTTTGACAAGCCTGATCCGGTTTCGGAGCAGGATTTGCGATTGTTGATGTTTATGTGCGGGGTGGGAATGGTCGCGGACGTGAATTTCGAAATGCGATCTATCGGAGCATGGGGATTGTTGAGATTGATGATTTTGCGGCGGGAGCGATGGCTCTGCGGAAAATGGCATGGGCGGACACGAGCCGGGTTGGGATTTACGGAACGTCGTACGGCGGCTATTCGAGCGCGATGAGCGTGTTGCGGTATCCGGAGTTATTTCATGCCGGAAGCGCGAGCAGCATGGTGAGTGATTGGCGCTTTATGACTCGACTTATACTGAGCGGTATATGGATTTATTGGAAGAGAACTTGGCGGGTTATGATCGCGGGAGTTGCATGACTTATGCGAAAGACTTGAAGGGGTGGTTAATGCTCTACTTTGGAACGCTTGATAACAATACGCATCCGGCCAACACATATCAGCTTTCCAATGCCTTGCTGAAAGCGGGCAAATACCACGAATTGCAGGCCGGGGTTGACCAGGGACACACGGGATTGAACTTTGCTCGGATGATGGAGTTCTTTACAGAACGATTGATCTTAAATCCGAAGAAGTGAGTTTTAGACTGTGTTGTCTTGAATGAACTGTTCTGCTGACCTAAAGAGGAGGTTTTTTCGGTCAGAGTTCATCTTTTCGAGTTGTCTGACCATCATTCCCATTCGATGATTGCGGGTGAGTTGGTCGCGGTGGTCGTAGATGAACTTCCAGTAAAGTCCGTCCCAGGTATCGCACCAGTCTCCTCGGGCAAAGTTGGACATTTTGAGGATGTACGCACTCCCAGAGATGTAGGGTTTGGTGGCAAAGGTTGGCCCATCGGCAAATTGGGACATTCCGTAGATGTTGGGAGCCATAACCCAATCGGCGGAATCGATGAAATGCTCCATAAACCACGTGTAGGCCTCGTCGGGATTTATGCGAGACATGAGCATCGGTGAGCCGAGAACCATGAGGCGCTCGATGTGGTGACACCAGCCGTGGCGGATCACGGACTTTATGGTGTGGTCGAGAGGTTGGAGCCCGGTGGTGCCTTCGTACCATGAGGAAGCCATCTTTCTGGCGGGGCCGAACGGTTTGAACTGAGTTTGGTTCGATTCGTAATCGTGGGCAACTTGAAAGATGAATTCACGCCACCCGATCAGTTGGCGGATAAACCCTTCTTTGCTGGCAAGGGGGGCGTCGGATTCGAGGATTCGGTCAATGATTTCGGTGGGGAGGATGAGGCCACAATTGATGAGTGGACTAAGGAGGCTGTGCCAGAGCGTGTGGTTTTGATTGTGGATTGCATCTTCATACGGTCCAAAGTTATGAAGTCGAAATTCAATGAAGGTGTTGAGTTCTTCGAGGGCTTGTGCCCGGGTGACGGCCAATCAAATTCTTCTGCGTTTCCGGGGTGATTTGGGAAAAGCTCCGTTACGATCTTAATAACTTCTTGAGTAGTACGGTCGGGAGGGAAACGGGGGGTTGTGGGCGGTACGAGTGATTTGGGGATTGATTTACGGTTGTCTTCATCAAAGCTCCATTGTCCGCCGATGGGGTTGTTGTTCTCGACTAAGATGTTGAGGCGGCGGCGTTGTTCGACATAGAAGTCGGCCATAAGGAGTCGTCGATGGTTTTTTCGATAGGTGAGCCAGGCTTCTCGCGGAGTGAGGAAGGATGGATTGGGCAAGACTATCAGGTTGATTTTTGGGAAAGCGGATCGAAGATGGGGGAGGAGGAACGGATTGGCGGATTATAGATCAAGAGTTCTTGAATATTTTTTGACTGAATGATATGGGAAAGATGAGACGAGAAAGATTGTTGAAAGTGTGAGATTTCTGAATAATAGACTGTACGGTTTTGGGTTCTGAGGGATTGAGCGTGGTGACGCATTGCGGCGAGAAAGAGGACGATCTTTTGTTGGTGGTGGCGGGTTCGGGTGCAGAGTTCCCAGTCTTCGCACATAATGATGGGGGTGGAGTTCGGGATGTTGGGGTGTTCGGGGAAGAGTTGATCTCCGAGGATGAGGGCGGCTTGGGACACGAGTTGATCTACGGGTTGGATGACGGAAAGGTGAACCAAGATTGGATGAATTGCGTTGAGATAAGATTCGAATTTGCGTCAACCCCTCCCAACCTTCCCCAATCCCCGCCTTCGCGAGGACAGGCTTGGGGAGGGAAACCGCACCTCTGATCATTGTGGGCAAACGAAAGTTCTTATATAACGATGAGGATGTCGCGGAGGCGAATGAGGGCGGCGATGACGGCGCGAGTACGGATGATTTCGCGGCTCCCTCTGAAGTGGAGTCGGTGGACGGAATTGCCTTGGGGCGAAGCAATTCCGACGAAAACAAGGCCGCTCGCTTTGGGTGAAGGGGGTTCGACGAGGGGGGCGGCTCCTGCGACGCCGGTGATGCTGATCGCGAAGTCGGTTTGGGCTCGCTCCCGGGCTCCGACTGCCATTTCAATGGCGGTTGGTTCGGCGACGGTACCGAAAGTTCGGAGAGTTTCCAGGTCTACACCTAGTTCACGATTTTTACTTTCGGCGGAATAGGTGACAAATCCAGCGGGGAATACTTTTGAACTTCCGTCAATGCTCGTGAGTTCGGCAGCGAGGAGTCCACCAGTGCATGATTCAGCAGTTGCGATGGTGTGGCCACGTCGGGTCAATTCTTGGATGATCCATGCGGCGAGTGATTCTTCTCCTTCGGCGTAGATTGCGGAGCCGAGGATGGACCGGATTTGATCGGCAATAGGGTTGATGATCTCGTCAGCTTCCTTGGTCGTTGCCGCAGAAGTGGTGATGCGGAGGTGAACTTCTCCGGTTTTGGCGTATGGGGCGACGGTGGGATTTTCAGCTTCCATGAGAGTGGAAAGCTTTTCGCCGATGATTGCTTCGGAGATTCCGACGACGCGTAGGGTGCGGCTGTGGAGTGGTTTTCCGGTGTGGATTTGGTCGAGGATTGCCTTGATTGGGCCGGTCAGCATGGGGCCGAATTCATTTTTCGGGCCGGGCAGGGCAAAGACGTGGTGATTGTCTTTTGCCGTGTGGAGTCCAGGCGCGGTGCCGTTGGGATTGGGAATTGGGGTTCCGGAGGATGGACGTTCGGCCTGGCGGAATTGAGAATCGGACATTTTGAGTCCGCGCTTGCCATATTCTTCGATCAGGTGGTTTTTGACTGATTCATCCAGAATCAATTCTTCGCCGATTGATTGAGCAATGGCGAGTCGGGTGAGATCGTCGGGGTGGGGCCAAGTCCCCGATGGTGAAGACGATTTCAGCGCGGGTCAGAGCGAGTTGGATGGCTTCGACGATGCGGGGGAGGTTATCGCCGACGGTTTGGCGATGGGTGTGAGTGATGCCTTGGCGGGCAAGAAATTCTCCGAGAGTTGCGGCATTGGTATCGGTGATTTGTCCGAGAAGAAGTTCGGTTCCAATGGAGATGATTTCTGCCCGCATGTCACGAGTGAGGTTACTCGCCGCCGTTGCGGGTTTGTTGGATAGGCGGACAGATTTCGCCTCCCATTGCGGAGTTGTTTTGGTTACCGGGGTTGAATCCGGAATTGGATCGGCAGCAACATCCGCCACAGGTGCATCGGCATTGTCCGTGGCCCTGGTTTCCGCCGGGATAGGTTGTGGTGGTGTAAGCGAATGTTGACCGGAAGGTGTAGGGGACGCGTTGTTTTTCTACGACGGTGACAACGTAGGGCTATTGTTGAGGCGTTGGACTTGTGAATTGGCGGTGGGTTGACTGATCACGACATCTACGGCAACTTCGGTTGCTCGTTCTTGTCGGATCATGCTGATGTATACGCCATGTCCGGATGTGAACTTTTTGCCGGTGTGCACGACTATGAGATCTTGGCGGTTGAAATCGGCGAGGACAGGGGCGGGTGTGAACCCTGGTTTGGGGTCTCCGGCCATTTGGGAATACAGTTGTTGCCATTGTTGGGCATTGGTGATGACGTCGGTTCGGGCTTCTTGGATGCGGGATTGATTTCCTTGGGCGACGTTTCGGTATTGGATGGCTTTCCAGGGTGATTGCCCGGCAATTTGGGCTCCAGCGGCTCCGGAGATGACGCAGAGGGCGAGAATGTGTCCTGCTTTCATGGCGGTTGTAGAGTTTAGACGTATTGAGGACGGGGTGATTACGCGTTAAAACATGAATATTGGTGCCGGGGGAGGGACTCGAACCCTCATGAGTTTGAGCTCAACGGTGTTTGAGACCGCCGCGTCTACCATTCCGCCACCCCGGCATGGGGTTGCTTTGAGATAATACTCTCTTGCCGCACCTCGGAACTAAGTCGCGGCTGCCGCGTGGCTTCATTCCGCCACCCCGGCATCGGGTTGCCTTCCAATAATACTCATAATGTAGCGTTCAGTTCCAGGACAGTTCAGAATGCTGTCTTGCTTTTCACGTTATGCGGTGGACGAAGGTTTTTTCGAGGAGATCGAGGATGGTTTGGCGGCGACCAATTTCGGAGCCATCGGTGGTGGCGGTGGCAGCTCCGGCGGCGTTGCCGTAGCGCAGCGCAGTGGGGAAATCGTGACCCGTAAGCCGGGCATGGAGAAAGGCTCCGATGAGAGAATCGCCGCTGCCGATGGTGGATTTAGGTTCGATTTGGAGCGGATCGGTCTCGAAGATGCCATCGGGGCAGGCCATGATTGCGCCTTGGGCACCCCTGGAAATCACGACGGTGGGATGAGTGTCGTCACCGGCGTCAAGGGTTTCGTAAAGGTCTCGGGCGGCTTGGATGATCGCATCCCGGGAGCCGAAGAGTTGGCGGTTCAGGAGGCGTTCGGCTTCTCGGACGTTGGGTTTGATGAAGTCGGGTTTAGCTTCTAGACCAGCTTGCATGGGGGGGCCGTCCGCATCGAGCGCGAGTTTAGCCCCGGTGGATTTGGCGATTCGACCGAGAATGGCGAAGGCTTCCAAGGGAATACCGGGAGGGAGTGACCCACCGAGGGCGACCCATGAGGCATGGGGTGCAAGTTCGGTCACTTTGGCGATGAGGGCCTGCCATTCTTCTTCGGATACAGATGAACCTTTGGCATTGAAGGTCGTTGGTGGGCCATCGCCTGATTCAATATTGAAATTTGTTCTGGTCTCGGCGGCGATTTCGATGCATTGATCGATGACACCTTGGCGGTGCATGACGTGGCGGATAAAAGCTCCGGGGCCACCCCCGAGGAAACCAGTGGCGGTGGTGGGGGTTCCAAGTTCTGCGGCAATTCGGGAGAGGTTGTTTCCTTTTCCACCGGCGTCCGTTTGGACGGATTGAATACGGTTTGTGTCGTGGGGTTTGAGACCGTTTGTCAGGAGGGTGTGGTCGAGGGCGGCATTGAGGGTAACGGTGAGGATCATGTTAGTTAGCCATCATGTCGACGAGAAGGAGCTTTTCGGGATCGATGGTGCGTTCGGTGCTAAGGACGTAGCTGAGCGGGTTGTGGCAGAGATCGTTGCCGTCTACTCCGACCATTTCGCCGCTGAATCCGCTGATGAGTCGGTTGGCGGCGTGAGCACCGAGGCGGAGGGCGAGTACCCGGTCGAAAGTAGTTGGTGATCCGCCGCGCTGCATGTGACCGAGGACGGACTCTCTGGCTTCAAACCCTGTGTTTTTGTGGACGAAATCTTTGACATCGCCGGCGCGCGCGGCTCCTTCGGCAACGACGATGATCGAGGAGCGTTTGCCGCGAACTCGGGCTTGTTTGAGGTTGTTGCAGATTTCGAGGAGGGAGAAGGGGATTTCCGGGATGAGTACGGCTTCGGCACCTCCGGAGAGGGCGACTTCGAGGGCGATGAATCCGTTAGCTCGGCCCATGACTTCGACGACGAAGACTCGCTCGTGGGAATAGGCGGTGTCGCGGATTTTGTCGACGGCTTGGAGGGCGGTGTTGACCGCGGTGTCGAATCCGATACTGTAGTCGGTTCCGGCAATGTCGTTATCGATGGAACCGGGGACACCCATGACGGGAAATGCAAATTCTTCGTGGATCGCGCGGGCACCAGTGAGGGATCCATCCCCGCCGATGACGACGAGACCGTCGATTTCGTTGTCGCGGAGGACTTGGATGGCCTGTTCGCGTCCGGCTCGTTCACGAAATTCGGGGCAGCGGGCGGTGCGGAGGGTGGTTCCGCCTTGGGAGATGATTCCACCGACGGACATGGAATTGAGGGGGATGAGTTCTTCGGAGATAATGCCACGGTAGCCGTGGAGGAATCCGACGACATCGACTTTGCGGGCTAGGGCGGTGCGGACGACGCCGCGCACGGCGGCGTTCATTCCGGGGGCGTCGCCCCGCTCGTGATGACGGCTATTTTTTTCACGCGGACTCTCTGTAGTTTTTGGAAAGGGGTTTTGTCCCGTGCTCTGCGCCGTTGCAGGTTTGGGTTGGGTTTTTATGAATTAGTTGACGGTTTGTCCGGTGGCGTAGTCGGCACTTTTGCGTACCCACGTTGCGAATGTGTCGTAGTTGTCGAGGACGTTTTTGGGGAGCTTGACGTATTCTCGCATGGGTTCTGCGGTTTCGCTGGCTCGGAAGGGTTCGGCTCCGTCGAGGGTGATGGCTTTGTCGTACTCGTTGGGAGAGAGTTTGAGGCCGATTTCATCTTCGACGAGGAAGGCGAACATTTTTTCGCCGGAGTAGATGGCCATGCCTTCAAACATGCGTCTTGCTCGGACGTCCATGCCTTCGGCGGCTTTCATCATTTGTTCATAGCGGAGGGGCCGGTACACCATTTTAGATTTTGTCCTGATCCAATCATCGAGCGAGGGCTCAGTTGCGTCTCAGCTCACTGACAAGCGGGGATTCCCGAGGCTCTATGATACCTTGTGCGGGGGGATTGCGCAGATGGAGGGATGTGATTCTTTTGGAGACGGGTGGATAAAAAATCACCGAGCTGGCTTTTGTGAAGTTGGCCCGGTGATTTTGCTTGGGGTTTGTGTTGGTAGATTACTTTCGCTTTTTGCGAAGTGCGACGAGGGTGGCTAGTCCGAGGATGGTCATGGTTGCTGGTTCGGGGACGGCTTCGAAGACATCCTCACTGATGTACTGAAAGCTAGCGCCGCTGCTTTGTTCATCAAGAATAAGCGTTTGGGCAAATGTTGTTTGGTTGATTGTCCAAAGCTGTCCGCTGATCGTGGTTGCGATCTGTCCATTGCCCAAGATTGCAACACCCCTCGACCCGCCCGTTGCGTAGTAGGCGTTCAGGAACCCGGAGCTATCGTACTTGTAGATTCCCCTTGCGCCCGACGCGCTAAATGCAGCGGCATAGATATTTGATCCATCGGTTGCGAGTTGCTGGAACGAGTGTGCGCTTCCGGCTCCACCGGGCGAGTTGACGAAGGTACCCAAAAGCGCTCCCGCTTGATTGTAGCGGTAGATGTCGTGGGTATTGAAGTCGGAGACGAATACGTTGGAGCCGACTTGGAGTACGTCGAATGGGCTAGTTCCAGCCGTGGTGAAGCTCCCGAGATTTGTTCCGCTGAAGGAATAGCGGTAGATGGTGTCTACCGTTCCGCCATTTCCACTCCCATCGTTGGTGACCCAGACTTCATTGCCAACTTTATTGAGACCGCGCACATTATCTAGCGGGGTCGTGATTGTGCTGAGGTATTGACCGTTGAGATCGAAGCGGAAAATTGAGTCGGCAAGCTGGTCTGTGATCCAAATTTCATTACCGACTTTGGTGACTCCTTTTGTGGTTTGGAAATTGAATGGTCCTCCGGCTGATTCGACGATAAAGTTTGCGTCGAGAACGGCACCAGTTTGGGCGTCAATTTTGAGGATTCGACCGTTTCCGGAAGTTCTTGAGTCGACGAGCAGTCGGAAGCTTTGGGCTTGAGCGAGGGTTGCGGTTGCCAAAAGGGCGATGATGAGCAGTTTTTTCACTTGTAGATGACTCTCCGAAGAATGCCCGCAACGTTGCGGGTAAGGAGGCTCTAGTCTAACAGAAGCGAGGGTGATGGTTTGGGGATTTGCACTTGAAACCCAGTAGAGTTACTGGGAGGAATCAGAGCCCAAGTTTGGGCCAGATGGAGTCGATTTTGGCGACGACGTCGGGGGACATGGTGATGAGTTTGGGGTAGTCGCGGGAGAAGCCGTTTTCGCCAGGCCATTTGTGAGTGCAATCGAAGCCGATTTTGCCGCCAAAGCCTTCGGCGACGGAGGCGTGGTCGAGTTGGTCTACGGGGCCTCGGGAGTGGAGGGTGTCGCGACCGGGGTCGCAATTTGCGCCGATGCGGAAGAGAACTTCGCCGAGATCGTGGACATTGATATCTTCATCGAAGACGTACACGAATTTGGTGAAACTGAGTCCACCGAGGCCCCAGATGGCGTTCATGACTTTGTAGGCGTGGCCAGGATATTTCTTTTTGATTTTGACGAAGGCGACATTGTGGAAAGTGGCTTCGACGGGGAGATTCATGTCCACGATTTCGGGGACGGTGAGTTGGATCATGGGGAGGAAAATGCGTTCGACGGCTTTGCCCATCCACCCGTCTTCCATGGGAGGTTGCCCGACGATGGTGGCGGGGTAGACGGGTTTTTCGCGCATTGTGACGGCGGTGACGTGAAGGACAGGGAACTGTCCGGCGAGGCTGTAGTAGCCGGTGTGGTCACCGAAGGGGCCTTCGAGTTGGCGTTCGTTGGGGTCGATGTAGCCTTCGATGACAAATTCGCAGTCGGCGGGGACTTTGACGTCTACGGTCTTGCATTTGACGGTTTGGACGCGTTCGCGGCGGAGGAATCCGGCGAAGAGGATTTCATCAATTCCGGGGGGGAGGGGAGAGATGGCGGCGAAGTTGTAGACGGGGTCTCCGCCGAGGCAGACGGCGACTTCGATGCGTTTCTTTTGGGCTCCGGCGTCTTCCATATGGCGCATTCCGGTTTTATGCATTTGCCAGTGCATGCCGCAGGTGTTTTTGCTGTGGAGCTGCACGCGGTACATGCCGACGTTACGCTTACCGGTGTTGGGGTCGTGGGTGAAGACGAGGGGGAGGGTGATGAAGGGGCCACCGTCTTCGGGCCAGCAGGTGAGGATGGGGAGTTTTGTGAGGTCAATGTTGTCGCCGGTGAGGACGACTTCCTGGCACAGGGCGTTTTTGACGGGTTTTGGGGGAGCGTTTTTGAGTTCGAGGAGTTTGGGTAGGGATTTGAGGGCTTCGGCAGGGCCGTTGGGGATTTCTGGTTTGAGCAGGGCGGCGATGCGTTCGGCGTGCTCTTCATAGTCGTCGCAGGAAAGGGCGAGGGACATCCGTTTGCGGGTGCCCATGGTGTTGATGGCGACGGGGTAGGCGTAGGCATGGGAGCCTTGGGGCCGGGAGGTTGGGTCAATACTTGGGTTGTTGAGGACAGCGGATTGTGGATTTGGGGTTCCGAGTCGGTGAGGGGGTCCGACGGGGTTTTGGAAGAGGAGGGCGGGTCCCTGGGCTTTCATGACTCGATCGGCGACTTCGGTGATTTCGAGGTAGGGGGAGAGAGGTTCGGTGATGACTTTGAGTTCGTTTTTGGCTTTGAGGGTGTCCAGGAAGTGTTGGTAGTCGCGGTAGGCCATCAGTTGTTGTCTAATTCTACGCGGTTGGGGTTGGGGGAGTGTTTTGGGGCCTGGGTTTGACCGGGGCTAGGGGGCTTGATATCGCCATTCGGTCGGGAAGATTTTGGCGAGGAAGTCGTGGAGTTCGGGGTGGTAGGTTTTGAGTTGGGAGCGGGTGCCGATTTCGTTGTGGATGCCGTTGGGGGGTGATGCAGTTCGGTTGCAGTCGAAGTAGGTTTGTACGGCTTCGGCCCAGAACTCGTGAATGTTGGTCATGGCGTAGGTGTTTTGAAAGAGGTTGCGGTCTTTGGCTTGCTGGAAGAGCTTTTCAAGGGTCGGGAGGAAATCGGGGTCAGTTTGGACGAGTCCGGTGTCCATGATGGCGTGGGCGAATTCGTGGACGAGGATGCTTTCGCCTTTGTACCGGTCGGTGGGGTAGTGGAGGACATTTTCTTCAGCGCAAGACACGACGGGGACATAGAGGGTTGCGCCCAGCCCGCGGGCGCGTTGATCCCAATTTGTGTCGAGGTCATCTTTGAGGAATGCGTGTTCAGGGATTTGGGTAGTGACTTCGTTTTGGCCCATGACGACGAGGCGGACTTTGTTCTTGACCATTTGCTCGCGGGCTTTGGGGACGCATTTGAGCATGGGGATGATGACGTCCCGGGCGCGGATCAGGGCTTGGTCGGGGACGGCTTCTGAGCTGAGGATGGGGATGCCCCGGGCACCGACGTATTTTTTGTAGAAGGGGTCGAGATTGAGTCGTTTGACGAGTTGCTCGGGGGGTGGGGCGACGGGGTTTTGGGCGAGGAGGAGGATGGCGGCGATCATTTCCGGGTGTTGCCGAGTCGGTCAAGATAGTTCAGTTTGATGAGGCGTTCGGTTTCTGAGATCGCCCAAATGAGTCCACAGGAGATTGCGAGGTCGAAAAGTTGGCTGATGACGGCGAGGACTCCGAAAAAGCCAAAAGCGATGATGGACATGGTTGAACCGAGGAGTCCGAAGAGTCCGAAGAGAACCTTGATGACACAGATTGTGGTGACAATGTTGCGGATGAATTCCCATCGAAGGAGGAGGCCGGTGCCACAGAAAATGGTGATGAAATTGAGAAAAATTCCGACGGAGGCGAGGATGAGGAAGCTCGCATCGGCTTTTTGAAGAGAGTAGATTATGGTGGAGAGGATGTTAAATCCAGCGGTGATGATCCAGAACCAGGCGAGCCCGTTGTAAATGCGCCAGACTTTTTCGGCAGGGAGTCCTGATCCCGCTTCGAGGCTGTCGTCGGAGTGTTTGAAGTTCGTTTTTGTCGGAGCGGCGCGGAGGTTGGCGGGGATGGGGTTTTGACAAAATTGGCAGGTTTGGTTGGTGGCGGGGATAGTTTTTTGGCAGTTAGGACATTGGATGAGCATGGTTACAGCGTGATTTTAGCCTTTTACAGTAGGTTTGAGCAAGTGGGAAGTCGAACGATGCTCAGGCTTAACTTTGAAACTTCTGGATTGTTAACTTCTCTTCGTTAACCCCTCCCTGAATCCCTCCCCATTTCATTGGGGAGGGTGGGGCGATCGCCGGTCTTCAGTTATGAAAAGATTCAGTATTGACCTTGACATTGTCCGATCCCCCTTCCATCCTGACTGGAGAGATGGGGGAGGGACTTTCCAGCGATTGGTCTAATTGTTGTCGATGTGGTCGAGGGCGGCGACGAGGTCTTTGGTTTGCTCGGGGTCGGCACCAGATTGCTTCATCGCTTCGCGGATTTGTCCGGTGATGCGGCGTGATTCGTCACGATTGCCAGCGTTTTTGGCGGCGGTGGCATAGGCGACGGCGATGGGCAGACTTTGGTTCATGTTGCTGAATGCGATGGATATGATTTGGAAGGCTTCGTCGGTTTTGCCTTGAGCCATGAGCGCGTTGTTGAGCTCGATGTAGGCTGGCTCGCAAGCGGGGAAGATTTCCAGTGTTCGACGAGCGGAGGCTTCGGCGTCGGCGTGCTCTTCGAGCTGGTTGTGGCAGCTGGCGAGAAGTACCCACATTTTCCAGTAGTCGCCGAGCCACTGCTTGAGTGGTTTCAGATCCTTGACGGCACCTTCAAAGTCTCCGGCTTCGGCTTTTTGAGAAGCATCGCGGACAGCTTCGACGCGTTTGGGTTGTTCGATTTCAAGCATCCAGGCCATGGCATTTGCGGCGAGGTTGTGATCGGGGTTACTGCTGAGGATGGTGCGAAGGGTATCGGGGACTTCAAATTCCCGATTGGCTTTGGCGAGGGTTTGAGCGTATTCCCAGAGAAGTTGATGATCGGCCGGTGCGACGTCGATACAGTCTTCGTAGAAATCCATTGCCCGGTCGATTTCGTCGGGGTTTTGGGCGAGGACGGGGGCGTAATATCGCTTGACGTAGGTGTTATCTTCGAGGGTTTCGAGAGCGGTGTCGAAGGCTTTTATGCCATCGGCTTCGCGGTTGTTGGCGAGCAGGCTCATTGCGTAGCGGGCGTGAGCTTTGGGGTTTTGGGGGTTGGCACGGATGACGTCATTCCAAAGCTCAGGGACTTCGTGAACCCGACCGGTTTGGGCAAGGACATCGCTTAGGAGGTCGAGGCTGGGTTTGTCATCGCCTTCCATTTCGACGGCTTTGCGGAGGTTGCGTTCGGCGTTCACGGGCATTCCGAGGACGAGTTGCATCCGGGCCAGGCGGTGGATGATTGCTGGTTCTTCGGGGGCGAGGTTGGCGGCTTTTTCGTATGAGTTGGAAGCTTCTTGACCGTTGCCGACGATTTCGTAGAATTCACCGAGGGCGAACCATGCGCGGCTGTCTTCGGGTTCGAGTTCGGTGAGTTTTTTGAGGGTTGATTCGACGGTTTCGGCGTTGCCGACGCGGGTTTGGGCGCAGAGTCGGCAGAGTTGGACGAGCACCATGTAGGGGGCTTCCCAGTCTCGGTCGGCTTCGACGGCGGACATGAGGTTGTCGAAGTAGGGCATGACGTCCCATGTGCTGACCATGTTGCCTTGGGCTTGTTCGATGAAGCGGACGGCGTCGTAGCCGGTGACGAAATTGATGAATGCTTCGGCGTCGGTGGTGCCGAAGAGTTCTTCGTCGGCGGGGAGGTCGGCTTCGGGGGCACCGGATGACTTGATGAGGAATTGGATGGCTCCGCGCAGGGCGTCGAAGAGACCACCGGGGAGGAACGTGAATTCTTCGGTTTGGTACGGTTCTTCGGTGTTTTCGCGCCAGGATCGGATGGTGATAGTTCCACCGCCGGATTTTTCGGTGTAGAGGCCGTCGACGAGGGTGTCGATTTCGGCTTGGCCCTTGAATTGGGCGATCATTTCGGCTTCGTTGAGGGTTTCGGCGGGGTTAATGAGGGCTACTTTGGGGAACCCGTCTTCTTGAACTTGGGCCATGTAGTTGGCGGCGGAGATTTCGGCTTGGGTGTGGTTTGCGGCGATTTCGACAATAAAGTTCGCGAATTGTCGGGCGAGTTCGGGTTTTGTGTTTGGCCCGGCGTTGAACGGCAGAACTGCGATTTGCATGGGTTGGATTGTACCGGGTGGTTTGGGAGGGGTTGGGGGATGGTGGACAGGGGCGCGATTATATTTCACGGAGATTTCACGATAAAGGTATAGAGTAGTTGCATGGCTCTACGCAATGCTTGGCTTTTCATGGTTTTGGGATTACTTGCTCTTACCTGTGGTCTTTGGGGATGTGGTGGAAATTCAGGAGAGGAATTACAGTTACCCCCGCCACTCCCTTATGCGGTTCAAGAAGAGGCGGCGCAAGCGGTTCGCGATGAGCTTTTGACATCCGGAATTTCGGTCGATAATTTTGCAGATAAAGTTGACGCCTTTGTTGCGGCAATGCGGGCGACGGGGAAATTTAGTGAAGTCGGGTTTGAATCGGCGGAAAGTCAGTTGGTTTGGATGACCCTTTCGGATGGGGTTCAGTTTGTCATTCCGTTTGATCGCAATGCGGCAGGTTCTGCGCCGCCTGCCGCTGGCTTTGAGAATCTATCTGGTCGGGCCCCGAGTGGTTTTCCCGGAGCGAGCAAATCTGCCCTTCTTTATACATTTGTGGACTCGAGATATTTGAATGCGACGGGTGCGGTGCGACCCTACTTAGGCGAACCGGGATATACACAAGTCACCGAAGGTTCAGGGTTCTTAGATGGTTCGCTTGATGACTTTGAGAAACTTCAGGATGTTGGTCTGCTTTACATTGATGGTCACGGGGTTGAGCTTTATCCGACGACTCATTTGAACCCTGGGCGTAAGCAATGGCTTTATTTGGCGACTTCAACGGAGCCGAGTGCGGAGCTGAAAGAGACTTATCAGGTTGACCTACAGACAAAGCGTTTGATTATCGGTTTTGAACCAAAGAATGGAAATGCGATGATTTTGATGTCGCATTTGTATGTGCGGGATCATGTAAAGGTTGGGAACAAGAGCTTGGTTTTTATTAACACCTGCTATAACGGCAGGTCTAGTTTGATGGCGGATGCATTTATCGCCAATGGTGCCGGGACAGTTTTAGGTTGGAATCGGCGAGTTGAAGATGACGATGCTTACGGATCCGGGCTATTCTTTTTTGACAAACTGATTGGTTTGAGGCAGTTGATTCCAAATGCGCATGGCCCGACCGATCCGAATTGGCCAAGTTTGATTTCGGAGACTTATTCTGCGATGCAGACGACGAAGCGCCCTGGATTGAATTATGAGTTCGATACGGACAAATTTGGGGCAAAGCTCCGAATTTTTTCGGCAATCAATTCGCCAGCGATGATTAGGCCTTCGATTCGTACGCTGGCTTATGATTCGGAGCAAGCGACAATAACTCTTTTTGGAAAATTTGGCCCGAATCAAGGGGTTGTCCTTGGGAACCCGGAGACAACAGGTGTGAATTTGCCGATCAAGTTTTGGTCGGATGGTGAGATTCGGGTTGATTACGTGAGCGGGGTCACCGAAGTTTTGGTCGAGAATAGTTCGTTTAAGAGTAATCGAGCGACGGTGCAAACGGGCGAGTTTACGGCTGGTGAGGAAGTGATTCCGGCGGGGACTCAGCAGTCCCTTGTTTCGTTCATAGATATTCCGAAGAGTTCTTTAGCGCGTGGCGTATTGAGCGTGACTTTGATCGTCAATGGGGTGGATAAGTGGAAATATGTCGTTGGTTTTCCGGTTGCTTCGCAGGCCATCCCTCTTGCAAACACGAACTTCTCTCGTTACCTTGCCCCTTCGGCGAACATTGTGACGAGTTTGGATGGAGGGATTTACAATTTCCCATCTATGGGTTACCCGCTGGTTTATGACAATGGCGATCGTTTGACGGTGGTGATGTTCCAGTCCGGATTTGGCTCGATTAGTGGCTGGACTTTGGCAGATGCTCAGAATGCGGTTCGGGTTGGGACGGCAGGCCGGAAGGTTCGGTTCACGAAGTCACTTTATGAACCACTGAATACGACTTCCACGTTTGTTGCTCCATAGCACTGCATTGCCGTCGGAACCACGGTTAGTCAAATGTGAGGACGATTTTGCCGGCTTCGCCGCGTTTCATGGTTTGGATGGCGGTTTCGTATTCGGTGAAGGGCATTTGGTGGGTGACGACGGCGGAGACGTCGAGGTTTTTTTGATCGAGGAGCCAGATCATTTGATCCCAGGTTTCCCAGAGGCGACGGCCGATGATGCCGTGGATGGAGAGGCCTTTGAAGATGGCTTTGTTGATATCGATGGTTTGGCGATTTTGGGCGTAGAGGCCGAGGAGGGAGATGCGTCCGCCGGGGTTGCAGTAGTTGATGGCGAGTTCGAGGGATGTGGGGTGCCCGGACATTTCGAGGACGGCGTCGAATCCGTTGGGGGCGTGTTCGGCGAAAAGGGCAGGAATATCGTCGGTGAGGGGGTTGAAGATGAGATCGGCTCCGGCGTTGATGCCGAGTTGGGTGCGGTAGGGGGAGATTTCGGTAGCGAAGACATTTTTTGCGCCGAGGCATTTGCAAATGGCGACGGCGAAGAGGCCGATGGGGCCGAGCCCGGTAATGAGGATGGTTTTGCCTTCGATGGGGCCATCCATGACGGTGTGGACGGCGTTGCCGAGGGCATCGAGCATGGAGGCGACGTCTTTGGGGACGCTGGTTGGGACAGGTCGAGCGTTCATCGCGGGGATGACAGCGTAGGGGGCGAATCCGCCGTCGATGTCTACGCCGAGGAGTTGGGTTGTGCGATCTACGTGTCCGAGTCCGTTGAGGTAGTCGGGAGAGGTGGGGTCAACGACGTGGGATTCGGAGGCGACGAAGTCGCCGGGTTTGCGGTCGGTGACATCAGGGGCGACTTCTAGAATGGTGCCGCAGAATTCGTGACCGATGATGCGTGTGGGTTTGATTCGGTTGCTGGACCAGTCGTCCCAGTCATAGATGTGAAGGTCGGTGCCGCAGAGGGATGCGCGTTCGACTCGGATTTTGACAGTGCCGGGTTGGAGGGTAGGTTCGGGGACTTCGATGATCTCGAGTCCGGGTGCGGCCTGCGTCTTTGCAATCGCTTTCACGGGTCGAAATTTACCTCTCGGCAATCGTTAACAATGGGTTAATCCTGGGCTTGTAGGATTGTTAAGGCCGCAATGCGGTTTGTAAATTGAAAACTCGTTCTCTTGCCATGCTAAACTTTCCGGAAAGTTTGCCGCCGAATGGTGGCGGCAGGAAGGTTTAGAAAAAATGGGCAGTGCATATACACCTGGATTGACAGTGAGTTCGGATACGGTAGTTGACCGTTTGCGTCGGTTACCGATTAAGGGTGAGGTGTTGGTCAAGGTGGGGGACAAGGTCGAGCACGACACGATTGTAGCTCGGGCTTTGTTGCCGGGTCCTTTGCAGACGATTCGTTTGGCGGAAAAGCTGGGAATCGAGGCGAAGGAAGCTCCGAAGGAATGCCGCTTTGCGGTGGGTGACCACGTTAACGAAGGGGACGTGGTTGCGGAAACGAAGGGCCTTTTTGGAAAGTTCTTTAAGCAGATTGTATTGAGTGAATTCACGGGAGAGGTTGAATCCATCTCTGAGGTGACAGGAAATATTTTGGTTCGAGAGGCGGCAATCCCGGTTGACATGATGGCTTACATCCAGGGAGTTGTGGTGGATGTGATGTCCGAAGAAGGGGCAACGATTCAGACCCGCGGAGGGATGGTTCAGGGCATCTTTGGGATCGGTGGTGAGCGCAATGGAGTCATCCGAGTTGCGGTTGCGAATCAAGATGAAGTTCTTGATGAGGGTCACGTCCAGGAATCCGATGCCGGGAAGATTCTTGTTGGTGGGGCGGGGGTCACGGCAGCGGCCTTGAAGAAGGTTAATGAAGTGGGCGTTGCGGGGTTGTGGTTGGCGCGGTGAAAGACGTTGACTTGACCGAGCTCTTGGGTTATGAAATCGGGGTTGCGATCACGGGTCAGGAAGATGTAGCGACGACCTTGGTGGTTACAGAAGGTTTTGGAAAGTTGAGCATGGCAGAGAGGACGTTCAAGCTGTTGCAGAGTCTGGAAGGACGTTCTGCGAGTTTGAACGGGGCGACACAGATTCGCGCGGGGGTTATCCGTCCTGAAGTTATTGCTCCGGTGGAGCATGCGGCGGGGGATTTGCCTCCGGCGGCGAGCGGGAACGAATTGAAGGTTGGGACTCCGATTCGGGTGATCCGCGAGCCGTACTTTGGTGCGCTTGCTACGGTTTCCGGCTTGCCGGCCCAGCTCCAGGTTGTGGAGTCGGGGGCGGAGGTGCGGGTTCTTGAGGCAAAGCTCGGCAATGGCGAGGTGGTCTGTGTGCCACGAGCCAACGTCGAGATCATTGCCACATCATGAAAATCATCGTAGTTGACGACGAAGAAACGATTGTCGAGACAGTCGAGAATAAACTCCGGAAGGAGGGTTATACGGTCTTTACGGCCGGGACAGCAGAGGAGGGGATGCGGCTTTATCGGTTGATCAAGCCGGATCTTCTTTTGCTTGATATCATGCTGCCTCAACGGAGTGGGGTTGATTTGGCGCGCGCGATTCGGAAAGATAGCTCGGTTCCGGTGATTTTCTTGACGGCAAAAGCGAGCGAGGATGACCGCGTGAAGGGGCTTGAGATCGCGGATGATTACATTGTCAAGCCGTTCAGTTTGGCGGAAGTTGCGGCTCGGGTGAAGTCGGTGTTGCGCAGAGCGACGGGGGAGACTCCGAACGAAATTTTGGAGAGTGGGAATTTGCGAATTGATCCCCGGACGCATGAGGCGTGGCTGGATGATAAGACCGTTCAACTGTCACCGAAGGAATTTGCGCTGTTGTACTTCTTGGTGCGGCACAAGGGTCAGGTGTTTAGTCGAGAGATTTTGCTTGACCGGGTTTGGGGTCAGGACGCGTATGTGAGTGCCCGAACCGTGGATGTTCATGTCCGTTGGTTGCGAGAGCGGGTTGAGACGGAGCCGAGTCGTCCTGAGCGGTTGTTGACAGTTCGGGGCGTGGGATATAAGTTTATCGGTTGAAGGCTCGTCTTGATGACCAGCCTTCGCTCCATTTAGTTTGCTATGTGTTTAGTCTGCTTTGTGTTTTGATCGTTTGCCGATAAGGCCTTGGTTTTCGCGTCGTCGGCGACGGAGGAGGAGGGCTTCTCGGGCGAGGTCGAGATGGTAGAGGGCGGTGGCGTTTTCTTCGCAGGCCAGGTCGCGGCCTTGGAAGTCGAGGAGTTTTTCGACAATGGCGTCAATCACATCTTCGATGCGACACCCGTTGACACCGACTTCGGCGGGATCCCCGTGTTGGAAAGTGATTTTGATGAAGTCGCTTTCGATGATGGCCATGTTGCCATCGATGTGGCGGAACTTTTCCATGTTTTCGCTCATGATGTGATTTCTCCTGACCCGATTGTGAAGCCTATCCCGGTTGAAATGCTGGGGGATAGGCCGAATCTATTTGTGGTTTTAATGTTCGAGAGCGACGGTGAGGATTTCGAAGGGGAGATAGCCAATATGGACGGCTCCATCGGCAACTTCGAGTTCTTGAAGGGGATTTTCCTCCAGATCACAGAGCCATGCCCGTTTGACCGGCTCACTTGTATGAAGACTGGCGTGTCCTCGGGTGTTGTGGGCTTCGTAGAGTCGGATGATCCGGTGGTTGGATTTCTCGGCCTTTTTGACGGATTCGACGATGAGATTGCGGGAGCTCGTTTGGATATACGGAGCCGATGGAATATCGTGCCCTTCGTGTTGGACAATGGGGACGACGTGGCACGGAGCGTTGATGCTGTAGGCGGCTTCGATGACGTCGCTTTGTGGGACTTGGTCGAAGTGGGGTAGGAGGACGTAGGTGAATTGGTGGATTCCCATGTCACAAGTTGGATCGGGAGCTTTGGGTGATCTGAGGAGGCTGAGTCGGAGATCAGAATTGTGGATGTCGTGTCCATATTTTCCGGTGTTGATGAGGGCACACCCGTGTCCCCCTTCGCTGAGATCGACCCATTTTTGGGCGCAAACTTCAAATTTTGCCGCTTCCCAGGAGGTGTTGCGGTGGGTGGGTCGCTCGACGTGACCGTACTGGATTTCGCAGGTGGCTTTTGTGGTGTTGACGTTGATCGGGAAGAGGACTTTGAGAAATTTATGGGCTTCTTGCCAATCCGCCCAGGTGTCGAATCGGATTCCGGGAGTTGGTCCAAGACTGATTCTTTGTTTGATTGTGGAATTGCCGAATGTTTTGGTCAGTTCCACGGCGACGCGGACTGGACCCCTTTCGACGATTTCAAATGAAGTGCTCTTGGTGAGGTCTTGGACAGTTTCTTGGGCGTAAAGTTCGGTGTCCCAAGCATCCCAGAATGGTGGGCGGTCGTCGAGGATTTGGAAGAGGTTAGCGAGGCGACCGGGGATGATGAACTCAAGGGGAGTGTCATCTTGGCTTGTGATACTGGTTATGTTTCCGTTGGGGTCAAACCGGACTATCCAGTCCTCATTTTCGAGTTTGCGATTGCTGACTTTGAGCCGGGGGAGATTGGGCGCAGGTTCGCTGCTGAATCCGGCGACGGCGACGCTATTGTGAGCGTTGCTCGGGGTGGGGAAAATCAGCTTGGACTCGCCGAATTGCTCGACCTGTTGAACAGGCAAGACTTCGGAGCCGCAGACGATGCTTTGAATTGTTTGGTCGGTCAGATGGCTTGTTTCGGCTTGAGTTTCGAGGTTGGCTTGGTGGTACAGGGCAACGGGGGTGTTCAAATGACTTGTTTTGAGTGATGCGGCTTGGCGTTTGATGCTTGAGTTGATCACCTTTTGGGTGATCATGATGGCTTCAGCATAATCACGAGCTGCTTCGTCGTAGACCTCTTTGACCGACGAACCGGGAATGATGTCGTGAAATTGGTTGAGGAGGACGATTTTCCAAGCCCGTTCGAGGTCTTCGGCGGGGTAGTTGGCCGGATACTCGGGATCGAACGTTGCGAGCAGTTCGGCGTCGCGAAGGAGGAATTCGCATTTTCGGTTGTTGGCTTTGGTTTCGGCCTGGCTAGTGTAAGTGCCTCGGTGGAATTCGAGGTAGAGCTCGCCTGACCAGGTGAGGAGGTCACGACTTTCTTCCATTACGGTTTTGTAGAAGTCGCGCATTTTGGATTTGGACTCGATCATGGGGAGTCCGGGAGCGAGTCGGGCGCGATTGAGGCGTTCGATGTGCCATTCTGTTGGGCCGCCGCCGCCGTCGCCAAATCCGAAGAGGTAGAGGGACTGGTCGGAGCGTGCATGATCGCGGTGGTTTTTGACAGATTGGGCGATTTGCTTGGGGGAGCAATCGGCGATATAGGTGTCGGCGGGGGGGAAGTGGCTAAAGATTTTTGAGCCGTCTATTCCTTGCCACCAAAAAGTGTTGTGCGGGATTTTGTTGATGCTGTTCCAACTCAGTTTTTGGGTCGAAAAGGCGGAGATATTGAATTTTTGAAGGATTTGCGGAAGGGCGGCGCAATAGCCAAAGACATCGGGGAGGAACATGTCGACGCAATTGACGCCGAGTTTTTCGCGGAAATATTGACGACCATAGAGGAATTGCCGGACGAGGGATTCACCGCCGGTCAGGTTGCAGTCCGCTTCGACCCACATCGAGCCAACCGGTTCCCAATTGCCGGCCTTGATGGCTTTTTTGACTCGATCAAAGAGTTGAGGGTGGTTCTGTTCGAGCCATTCGTATTGGCTTGCTTGGCTGTGGACATAGAGGTGACCTGGGTATCGCTCGGCGAGGCCGAGTTGGACGCTGGTTGTGTGAGCCATTTTGAGCTTGGTCACGCTGAGGGGCCAGAGCCAGGCGGTATCGAGGTGGGCGTGCCCCATGGCGTACAGAGTGTGTCCGGTTTCGGTTGTGATGCTACCGAGAGCGTTTTTGATCAGTTTGCGGCAGTCGCGCCAAGTGCGGTGATTTTCTTCTTGAAAGGTGTTGCAGACTTCATTGAGAGTGCGGATGAGGAGGTGCCGCGCGGGGTCTGTTTCGTCGAATGATTCGAGAAGATCGAGGGCGAATTCGGCATCGTAGAAGAGGGGGAGCCGTTCTTCGTCGAGGAAGGCGACGCCGAATCCTTCGAATTTCTCCGGTTGGGGAGTGCGGGGCTTTTCTGGTCGAAAAACGGTGGTTTCTTTATTGTGGGCGTACGTTTGGAGGAGGAGATCAATTTTGGGTTCGGCGGGGTTGAGGCGGAAGTATTCGTGTCCGAAGTCGAGGCCCCCGACTTGGGTGTTGTTTTGCCAGATTGTGCCTTCGACATTCGGGTGGGTTTCCCACTTGAATTCAGGGTTGGGGCCGTAGACAAGGATTGGTGCTTGGCCCTCGGGGATGGGAGGAAGTTTGCCCGTGATGTGGTACCAGCCTTCTTGGTAGGCGGGTCCCCATGTGTCACCGACGGAAACTGGGCCGAAGGCTTTTGATTTTCTGGCGGTAGATTCGTCGGCAAATGCGGCAACGGCGAGAGATGTTGGCAGGGGAGTGGGTTGGGAGATGAGGTTTTCGCGCAGTTGGAAATCGATGAATTGGCGGATGCGGCGCAGGGTGATCGACGTATGCTTTTCCATGGGATAATGGGCGGGAGTATACAGGGTATGGTGAGAGAATGCTGAAGGGAGATTGGCATGTCGGGGCTTGTTGTATTGCAAGCTTGTACTTGGTGTCGTCGGAGTGGCGTGTCGCGTCGCCCAAACGGTGGCCCAAGGTTGCAGATGCTTTGATGCGGGGTGGGGACGGGGCAGCGATGGGGCTACTGTGAGTGGTTTTCTTCGTGAGGCAGGTTTGTGGGAGGAAGCCTCGTTGATGGATGAGCCAGGCCGTCTGGCTTGGGCGGAGGCCCTGGTGCGATGTGGTCGAGTCTTGACGGTTTTTGATTGTGCATATCCGACGGGCTGGCTCGAAGGGCTTGGTTCGCTCGCTCCGCCTGCGGTGTGGTGTGAAGGAGCGGTGGGAGGTGATCGCGTTGGAGTGGTTGGCTCGCGTGAGTTGCCGGTTGATTGCGGAGAGTGGGCGGAGGCTTTGGGCGGTTGGTTGGTGAGCCATGGCCGGGGGGTCGTGACGGGGGGAGCCTGGGGCGCGGATCGGCGGGCTGGTCAAGGTGCCTTTGACTGGGGAGGCGAAGAAGCTGTGGTTCATGTCCTGCCTTGTGGTTTAGAGTCGGGAGAGATGTCACATCGAGGACTGAACGGTTGTTTGGTATCGATTTTTGATCCGAGGGCGCGTTTCTCGGGGGCGCAAGCGATGGTCCGGAATCGGCTGATTTATGCTTGGTCTCAGCGCACGATTGTTGTGCATAGCCGCCGAGGAGTCGGTGGCACTTGGAACGGTGCTACGGACGCCCTGCGGCGCGGGTTGGGTCAAGTGATCGCGGTGACGCAAGGCCGTGGACAAATTGGCATGGGTAGTGGTAGTTATTGTTCGGGTGGGATCCCTCAGCGGGAGCCGGGGGAAGAAGGCAATCGCGGATTGATAGCTCTCGGCGCAGTTGAACTTGAGATGGATTATGGTTGGTCGGATCAATTGGAGTTTTTGATGCGAAAACCGCTTGAGCGAGGACAACTTGACCTGTTTGGAGCGACGGTTGTGAGGGAGGCGTTTGAGGGTTACCGGGTGAGTTTGACCGCAGGATCGGGCGGAATGGTCGCTTGAGGGGTTGCGAGAGTGCGGAGAGCGTGGGTTATTGCGATGGCCAGGGCGTCGGCGACGTCATCGGGCTTCGGGGTGGATTGCAGACCCAACAGTTTGGTAACCATGAATTGGATTTGTTTCTTTTCGGCGCGACCGGTCCCGGTAATGGATTGTTTGATTTCTGGAGGTGAATATTCGGTGTGGGGGAGTCCGATTTCGGCGGTGGCAAGCAGGATGCATCCGAGGGCTTTGGCGACGTCCATGGCGGTGGTTTGATTTTTGGTGAACAGGAGTCGCTCGGTGGCAAGGGCGTCCGGTTTGTGCGTCGTGATCAGTTCCTTGACTTCTCGGTGAATCAATTGGAGTCGGTCGGGGAGGGCTATGGGTGGGGTTTCGATCAGTCCATAGGCGATGGCGGTGAGTTGGGACCCGTTTTTGCGGATGATTCCGTAACCGACTCGACCGAACCCTGGATCGATGCCAAGGATGATCACCGCTTGAATCTCCGGCGAAGGTCACCCTTTGGCCATGTGATGGTGATGGGTCGTCCGTGGGGGCAAAGGTAGGGGTTCTCGGTGAGAGCGAGATCTTCGATGAGCTTTTGCATTTCCGCTTGGCCCAGGGGGTCACCGGCTTTGATCGCCATTTTGCAGGAGCACATGATATAGACATCATCTCTTGTGGGCGTGTAGTTGGGTTGGGTAGACCCTTCTGCAAGTTCATCGAGGAGGTCTTGAAGGACGGCGAGGGCGGATTTGCCTCGGCCAAGAGCGGGGATAGATCGCACGAGGAGAGAATCGGCACCGAAGAGTTCGACTTCAAATCCCATGAGCTCGAGTTCGGGGAGATGGTCGGTGAGAAGTGCGGCGACGCGGCGTTCGACGGGAAGGGTGACTGGTTCGAGGAGTCGCTGCCGTTCGATGGGGGTTGTGCCCCTGGTGTTGCACAGCATTTCGTAGAGGATGCGTTCGTGAGCGACGTGTTGGTCGATGATCAGAAGGCTGTCGTTATTTTCGGCCAGGATGAAGGTTTGGTCGACTTGGCCGAGGATCCGAAGACCGTTTAGGAGATCCGGGAGGTGCTGGGAATTGGGGTCGGATGGTTCGGGGATAGGTTGAGACGAGTAAGGGGTATTCAATGGGGACTGGGCGGCGATGGCAAAACTTGCTAGATCGAATGGAATGCTGGATTGGGTGTGAAGGTTGAGGGCTTCGTTGACGGCGGAGATATCGGCGAGAGATGGAACCATACCGTGGCTCAGGAGGGAATCTTTGATACCTCGGCGAACTGCGTCAAATACTCCGCCTTCACGGTGGAATTTGATCTCTGATTTGGTGGGTGAAACGTTGACGTCGATTTCGGCGGGATTGAGGTCGATGAAAAGGACGGCGATTGGGTAGCGGCGGTCGGGGGTGAGGGATCGGTAAGCCTGGTCAATTGCGGCGGTGAGAGTTCGAGAGCGGACGGACCGACCGTTGACGAATAGCCATTGCATGGCGCGGGTTGGTTTTGTCAGGTGGGGCGGGCTGATGAAGCCCGAGACGGTGGCATATCCGTTGCTGGTTGTGAACGGAACGAGGGCGCGGGCAAGCTCGGGTGACCAGACTTCGGCGAGTGCGGTGAGGGAATCTCCTGATCCGGAGGTGCGGATGAGGGTGGTGTCGTGGTGAAGGAGTCGAAAGGCGACATCCGGGCGGAGGATTGCGAATTTGTTGATCGTTTCGGCGATCAGATTGATCTCGGTGGTGTCGGTTTTGAGAAATTTGAGGCGGGCGGGGACGTTGGCGAAAAGGTGTTCGACGGTGATTGTGGTGCCATGAGGTCCCGGTTCGGCGGGGCGGGGAGAAATGCGGCCCTCTTCGACAAAGAGGACAGTTCGAGAGCCATCGGCGGATGAGGTGGAGAGAGTGAGATGAGAGACGGAGGCGATTGACGGGAGGGCTTCGCCCCGGAATCCGTAGCTCAGGATTTGGTTGAGGTCTTCCGCGCAATTAATTTTGCTCGTGGCGTGGCGAAGGAGGGCGATCTGGGCTTCTTCGGGTGCCATACCGTGTCCGTTATCGGCGACTTCGATGAGGGTTCGTCCGGCGTCGGCAAGTCGGATCGTGACTTGGGTTGCTCCGGCGTCGAGGGAGTTCTCGACGAGTTCTTTGATGGCGGAGGCGGGTCGCTCGATGACTTCTCCGGCGGCGATTTGGTTGATCGTGTGGTTATCTAGGAGCCGGATGGGCGGGATGTGGGGAGGGGAGAGGGGGGCGGAACTCATCGCTTGTCCTTCCATACGGTTGAAACTGGAGAAACAGAGCTAAGTTTTTGAGGGAAGTGGGCCGAGAATGAGGATGTGATTCCTCGCATTGTTGCGGGGAATTGCGTTGAGCTAGGCCAAAGCATCATGTTCGCATTCGTTGGAATCATCGTTGGAATCGTCTGTACGTTGTTGGGGTATGTGCTCCACCACGGGAACATTGCGGTTCTGATCCAGCCCACGGAATTCATCATCATTTTCGGTGCGGCGTTGGGGATTTTCATTGGTTCGTTTGGGATGAAGACGTTCACGGCGACGATCAAGGCGGTCATTGGCTTGTTGAAAGCTCCGCCGACTAAGGAGCATTACGTTGAATTGCTGAAGATGATGTACGAATTATTTAACGTTGCGCGGAAAGAAGGGCTGCTTGGTTTGGAACAACATGTGGAAAAGCCCGATGAGAGTGCGATTATTTCCAAATATCCGAGCTTTTTGGGGAATCACCACGCTGTGCATTTCATGTGCGATACGTTGAAGGTGATTCTGACTGGGGCGGTGGGGCCGCACGATTTGAGCGAAATGATGGAAATGGATTTGGAGATTTCCCATGAAGAGGAGCATCGTCCGGCGGAGGCGCTTCAGACGGTTGGCGATGCAATGCCGGCGGTTGGTATTGTCGCGGCCGTTTTGGGGGTTATTATCACGATGGGGAAGATCAACGATGGTCCAGAGAAAATTGGGGCTTCCGTTGCGGCGGCCCTGGTGGGTACGTTCCTTGGGATTTTTGTTGGATACGTTATTTGTGCGCCTTTGAGTAAGTCGATTTTGAACAAGATTGGGGCAGAGGGGATGTATATGAACTGCATTCGCCATGCTCTCTTTAGCTTTGCGCGGGGCGAGTCACCCATTACTTGCGTTGAGTTTGCTCGGCGACAGATTGAGCCGGGCCTGCGGCCGGGATTTGTGGAGCTTGAAGAAGCGGTGAAGGCGGCTTAAAGGAGAAAGGGCGATGCAAGAAGGCACCCCGATTATCATTAAGAAGGTCAAGAAAGGCGGCCATGGTCACCATGGTGGAGCTTGGAAGGTTGCTTATGCCGACTTTGTCACGGCTATGATGGCGTTCTTTATGGTCATGTGGATTTTGGGGATGTCTCAGCCGGAAAAGGAGGCAATCGCGGCTTACTTTAGTGATCCAAGCGGCGTGACGAAGCAAGTGCCGATGTACCAGATCAGCTTGGGGCCGATGGACAAGATGATGGGTGAGAATAGCGGATCGGCGGACAGTCGGGATGAGGGGATCATGCGCGACAAGGCCGAGATGGATAAAACTCAAGCCGAGCTGAATGAAGCGATTGAGGAAGACCCAGATTTGAAGTCGTTAGCGGCAAAGGGGGATTTGGAGGTCAGTCAGACTTCGGAGGGGTTGGTTTTGGAGTTGATCGAGAATGAAGCGGGAGGCGAAGTGTTTTTTACGGTGGGGAGTTCTGGGGTGCGTGACCAGGCGAAAAAAGTGTTTGAAAAGTTGGCTCCGGTCCTGGCGGCAACGGGTCGTTTGATCAAGGTGGATGGGCACACGGATGCTCGACCTTTTCCGGGAAGTGGCTATGACAATTTTGATCTGAGTGCCGAGCGTGCAAATGCGGTACGTCGGTTGTTTTTAACATATGGGGTCAAGAAGAGTCAGATTATTGGGGTGGAAGGGAAAGCGGATACCGACCTGCGGAAGCCGGAAGATCCTTATCATTTTAGTAATCGGCGGGTGACGGTTTTGTTGCCGTATCGATTTATGCGGACGGCGACGCAGAAGATGCCAACCGATATTGCGGATGAATCGGTTGAGGGTGTTTTTGTGAAACCGAAAGGACTCTCGCCAGTGGATGCGGTTGACCGGGCTTTTGGTGAAGCGGAAGCAAAGAAGAAGGCGGCAGAAAGTGGACATGATCCGGGCCATTAGACTGCTTGGTCTGGTTTGAATTTTGAATTTAGAATGATTGGTGCAAAACTTTGTGCGCCGAAGTGTTGAGTTGGCGCGTCTGGACCGATAAGCAGCATGGCGGTGATTGACGGCAACCTTTGGGAATACAACCTGGCGCGGGTGCGGGTTGTGGATGTGACGGATGATTATCGTTTAATGAAGCCGCCTTTGCCGGGTGATTTGTATCCAGTTCTAGCTGAGGTATGGGTACCGAAGGTGATGCTGGATGAGAAGATTTCAGATTTGAGGTTAGTGGATGGTTACCTTTACGATTGGCATGAGATGCCAGGGCAGGATGGATATTGGTATGTGGGAGTCGTGGATCAGGTGATGCTGGTTGAGCAGAATTATCTAAGACTGAAATGAGAGGCCCCCGATTCCTGATTTGGAGATCGGGGGCTTTGGTTTTTTGAGGGGTGTCTCAGTGTTTAAGTTTTATTAGGTGATGCGGTCGGCGATTCCTCTTCGGATCATGGCATCGGTGATGTCGGCTCCGGTGGGGTTGTATTCGCCCGCTTCGATTTTGGCTTTGAGTGCGGCGACCATTTCGTCTCGGTCGGGCATTTCGTTGACTTTGGCGGTGATCTCTACTATGAGATCGGCGTCGGTGAGTCGGATCACGGCGGCGTCCACTTTTTCTTTGGCGACAGGTGTTCCTTTCTTAATTTCTTCGATTTGTTGGGTTGATATTTTCACGCTTTTGACCTCTCTGTTGAAACTGATTTCGATTTGGTAACCCGGCGGTCTCCTGGGAGATCCGTGGCTTTGCGTGATCTGGTTCGCACCAGTCGTGCCGTTTCACTCGAAGTCTTTGCGTCCTGGTATTCATTACGGGATGAAATCTACAGAACTTTAGGGGAGGAAGAGACTTTTTTTGAAAGAATGTTGGTTGGGGGGCCTGGAGTAGAATGAGAGGAGAGAAACGACGATGATTCGATACCACCGATTGGGCGATTTACCGAAGAAAAAGCATATTCAGTTCCGGGATGGTGCGGGCAATTTGTACGCTGAGCAGTTGTTTAGTACGCATGGGTTTGACGGGCCGATGAGCACGATGTATCACATCAATTTGCCGACGGAGGTGAAGGCGTGGGAGGACATGGGGAGTGTGAAACCGGTTTATCTGGACGATGAGCCGTTGCGCCACCGGCACTTGAAGACGGCAGAAATGAAGCCGGAGGGGAATTTCGTGACGGGCCGGAAAGTCTTGATGGGGAATCAGGACTGTACATGGGCGCAGGCTCTGGTGGCTGAGCCGATGCCGGAGAATCAGTTCTTCAAGAACACCGAAGCAGACGAGATTTTGTTTGTCCATGATGGAACGGGAACTTTGGAGTCCATGTATGGAGATGTGGCGGTTCGACCAGGCGATTATGTTGTGGTGCCCCGGGGGACGATCTATCGGTTGAGTCTGGAGAGTTATCCGGTGCGGCTGGTTGTGATGGAGAGTTTTGGGCCGGTGAGTACTCCGAAGCGGTACCGGAATGCATATGGTCAGATGTTGGAGCATGCGCCTTACAGTGAGCGTGATTTCCGGGCGCCTCATGAATTGAAAACTTATCGCGAGCGGGCGGATTATGAGGTGATTGTGCGGAGCCGGGGGCGGCACACGAAGTACACATATCCGTTCCATCCGTTTGATATTGTGGGTTGGGATGGGTTTGTATTTCCGGTCGCGTTTTCGATCCACGATTTTCAGCCGATTACGGGGGCGATTCATATGCCGCCACCGATTCACCAGACATTTGCGGCGCACGGATTTGTGGTGTGTTCGTTCTGCCCGAGAGTTTTGGATTTCCATCCGGAGGCGATTAAGATTCCGTATAACCACTCGAATGTTGATTCGGATGAGGTGCTTTATTACTGCAATGACAAGTTTGGTTCGCGGAAAGGGATTCAGGAAGGTTCGATTACGTTGCACCCGCTAGGGATTCCGCACGGCCCCCAGCCAGGAGCAGTGGAGGCAAGTATGCCGCACACGCATACGAATGAACTTGCGGTCATGATGGACACCTTTAGACCGTTGAAGTTGACGGCGGTGGCGGTAGGGATTGAGGATCCGAATTATTGGAAGAGCTGGCAGGCGCCGACGGAAGGGAATGGGTTGGACGATCCAGGGCGGTGATCGCTCTCCTTGCTGTTGACCCCGTCTTCAAAACCTCCCTGGTCAGGTCGAGGAGAGGCTCTCTCCACTCAAACGGAGAGAGGGCATTTTTTGAATCAGTTCCGAGGTGGGATGTTGCGTCCAGAACCGCCTCGAGAGGGGGTGAGGCCGAGGTCGCGGGGTTTGGAGAGTTCGAATTTGGGTTCCAGGTAGTCGTCGCGCCACTTCATCGCGCGGATGATTTGGTATTCGAGTTTGGCGAGATCACGGATTGATTTGATGTCGTAGCTGTAGGAGATGTTTTCGAGAATGGTGATGAGATCGCCGTATTTTCCGGTGTTGACTTTTCGGTCCATGAAGGTGGCCATGCCGGCTTCGGTGAGGATGAAATCTTTGATGCGGGCGGTGGCGGGTTTGCCTTGGAAATTGAAGGTGACGGTGTCGTTGGCGGGGTAGTACTGATCCATCGCGGTCTTGATTTGGGCGATGCGGAACGGTTCGCTGAGGACTCCGGCGCGGACAAAGACGCTGGGGTAGCGGCGGTTAGTGATGATTTCGGTGTTGGCGTCGGGGCCGATTTTGACTTCTCCGGTTTCGAGATTGAGGGCGACGAGTTCGCCTTTGGGGGTGACATCGAGGCCGTACTTTCGGAAGTGGTTTTGGAAGTCACCGGGGAATTGGGTCTTCATGCTGAGGAGGACTTGTCCGAGGGAGCCGGAACCGCCTTTGAGGGATGCGAACTGGATGAATCCGACACTCACGAAGCCGGTGTCGTAGGTGTTGACGCTCTCAAATCCACCTTCGAGTGAGGAAACGGCGGAGAAGATTCGGAAAGCTGAGTCATCGAGTCCGGCTTTGGTGAACAGGGGACGGAGTTGGTTGAGCCGGGGTCGAATGGGGGTACCAGGATCCATGACGCCTTCGCTGAATCGGTAGTAGGCGTATTTTCGGCGGATGGGGACGTTGTCGTTGGTGGTGTGGATGTAGTCGCCGAAATCGGTGCGGTATTGGCGCGGGGTGACGGCGGTAACGAAGCGAGGTGGGTCTCCGGCGAGTTCGAGGAGATCGGTGGGATGGGGCCGGGATCGGCAGCGGGTTTTAGAGTTGGGGCGGGGGCAGAGCCGCTTGTTTCTTCCTTGTTTTTGCTATAGGCTTCGAGGGTAGCGGTGTATTCATCCCAGGAGTAGCGCCCTTCGATCCAGGCATCCCATTGCTTTTGGCGGTCGTTGAGGGCTTCGGGGGTTTTGCCGGGCACAACTTTTCCGGCGTTGCCGCGGGCGCGGAAGTAGTTGAGAAGCCAAGTTGATCCATCCGGGGTCTGGCGGGGAGCGTAAGGGCCATTGATTTCTGAACCCGGGAGGAAGGTGACAACGTGGCGTCCGGATTGGTTCCAGAACTTCTTGATGGAGGCGATTTCTTGTTCGGTGAATAGGGAGGTTTGAGGACTAAAGAAACTGGGGACTGCCGTGATGGTGACGATGCTGGCGAGGGCCAGGGCGGCGAGTTTGGGAGCGAGTGACGGCATTTGTGTTCCTTCCTGTCTTTATTGTAGTAGAAACGCCGGGCAAGGAAGAGGGTTACAGGAGAAAGTTTTATCCGCCGGGGATGGTGATTGGGCCGGCGGGGGCGGTGGGGGTTGGTTCTTTGGCAACGGCGGCGGGGGGTTGAGCTTTAGGGTCGGCGGGTTTGGGTTGGTTTGAGGCGACTCGGCCTGATTGAGTGGGGTCGAACGGGGCTACAGATTCATCTGGTGCTCGCTGGATTTCGTTGCGGCGACCGATAGAGCCGGCTTGAGTGGGGTTTCCGGTCGGTGAACCAGCGATTTGGTTAGATGGTCTCTCGGTGCCGGTTTCGGTGGTGGGTTGGGAGAGGGTGGAGACGCTGAGGAAGTCGTGGCGATAGGCGAGACGAGTGATTGCATCGCGTTCTAGACTGTTCAGTCCAGAAATTGATGTGATGTTGTTCTCTCGGGCCAAGCTGGACAAAACGTCGGAAGTTGGGTCAATTGTGCCCCGGTTGACTAATCGGTCCATAAGGGTGGCGATTCCAGCTTCTGTGCGGAAAATTTGACTGATTGGTACCGAGAAAGATTTTCCATTGAGTGTAACGGGGATTGAGAGAGCAAGAGGGTTATAGGTACGGGCGAGGAGTTTGATTTGAGCGGTGCGGAAATTAGTGCTGAGTTTGGCTGCTCGCTGGAAAATGGCGGTGAGTCGCTTGTCTTGGACAATGACGCGGACGGCATCGGAGCCTGAGTTTTCGAATCCGCTCGTGGGATCAATGACGCTGAGTCGTCCGTCGGGTGCGACATCAATGCCGTACTTGCGGAAGTTTGTGCTGAACTCGGCGGGATGGGAGGAGCGATAGTTTTGAAGAAGTTGAGCGAGGCTTCCTCGTCCGGTAGTGAGACTGGCGAATTGGATGACTCCGATGGAGATTCCGCCAGTGTCGTAGGTGTTGATGGTATCGAATCCGCCTTCGAGTTGGGCGACGGCGAGGAGGGGCTTGTGGAGAATTTCGGGGAGTTTGGCTTGGCGGGCGAGAACGGTGAGTTCGTTGGCGGATGGTGGAGTACTGCTGCTGACGACTCCGGTGGCACTGCGGAGGAACGGGTATTTGCGGGGGACGTCGACGCCTTCTTCGTAGATGGCGACAAATCCATCGAAGCTCACGGTGATTTTTTGGGGTCGGTGGACGAGAAAGAAAGAAGGTGGGTCACTTGCGAGGGCTTTGAGATCGGCAGGGGTGGGGGTGATGGGGCGACCGACAGGGCCTTCGTTGGGGGATTGGCTGAGATCGGCGTTCATCCAAGCGGCGACGGACATGGCCCATGCGTAGTCTTGGTTGTATTGGGTGTCGATGTAGGTGTCCCACTCTTTGTGGCGGGGCTGGCGAGCGACGGGGAGGCGTGTGGGGATGAGGGGCTGGCCGGGGTCGCGCTGTTTGTACATCTGGTGCAGCCATGCGGAGGCGGCGGGCGAGTAGACCGGCTGGAACGGTTCGGCGGGGTTGAGGTCTTCGGAGCGGTACCGGTCGGGTGAGTTCCAGAAGGCGACAAGGCGAGTGGATTCTTGCTCAGTGAAGATGCCAGCGGGCCGCTCGGCGGGAAGGTTGCCGAGGGTGATGGCGAGGATGATGCTAGAAACCATGAGCGGTACTCCTTTTGGACGTTGCGGCGGGGAGAAAGGTTAAAGGATTCCTGGGAAGCTGGTGGGATTCCCAGGATAGTTCTTACTTTTTGCGTGCCAGTTGGAGTCTTGCGGTGGCTTTTTCGACTTCGTGCATAGCTTCGGTGATCGTCATGCTGCTTGCCTCTCCGCGTAGGGCCCTTTTGGCTTCTTCGAGGTCGGCTTCAGCTTGAGCGAGGTCGACTTCGGATGAGCGGACGGCATCTTGAGCAAGGACGATTGCGGAAGTTCCGGAGGTTTCTAGGAAGCCTCCGGAGATGCTGACGAAGTGGAGTTGGTTTTTGGCGTCGGTGTAAGTGATGAGGCCAGGTTTGAGGGCTACGAGCATGGGCTCATGGTTGCTCCAGATTCCGAGGTAGCCGTAGACGGCGGGGAATGTGGATGCGCTGACTTCGTCTTCGAAGACAGTTCGGTCGGGAGCGACCACGGAGAGCTTGTAGGTTGCCACTTTGGATTACGCCTCTTGGAGCTTCTTGGCTTTGGCGTAGACGTCATCGAGGCCGCCGCAGTACAAGAATGCTTGTTCGGGGAGGTCATCGAGTTCGCCGCCGACGAGTTTTTCGAACGCGTCCACGGTGTCTTCGATGGTGACGTATCGGCCGGGGTTGCCGGTGAATTGCTCGGCAACGAAGTTGGGCTGAGACATGAATCGCTCGACCTTTCGGGCGCGGGCTACGATCAGCTTGTCGTCGTCGCTGAGTTCGTCAATTCCGAGGATTGCGATGATGTCTTGCAGTTCTCGGTAGCGTTGAAGAATCTGTTGAACTTCTCGGGCCACTTTGTAGTGTCGCTCACCGACGATGCGCGGGTCGAGGTTCTTGGATGTGGACGCGAGGGGGTCTACCGCCGGGTAGAGACCTTTGGAGGCGATGGATCGCTCCAGGTAGACGTAGGCGTCAAGGTGGCTAAATGTGGTTGCCGGAGCAGGGTCTGATGGGTCGTCGGCAGGAACGTAGACCGCTTGAACGGAGGTGATTGATCCTTTGTTCGTTGAGGTGATTCGCTCTTGGAGAAGTCCCATTTCGGTGGCGAGGGTTGGCTGGTAGCCAACGGCGCTCGGCATTCGTCCGAGGAGGGCGGAGACTTCCGAACCTGCTTGGACGAATCGGAAGACGTTGTCGACGAAGACGAGTACGTCGGTTCCGACTTCATCGCGGAAATATTCGGCCATAGCCATGGCGGAGAGAGCGACGCGGAGTCGGGCTCCAGGGGGCTCATTCATTTGTCCGAAGACCATTGCGGTTTTGTCGATAACGCGCTTTGTGGAGCCATCAACGTCGGTGAAGGTGGTTTCCTTCATTTCTCGCCAGAGGTCGTTTCCTTCGCGGGTGCGCTCGCCGACGCCGGCGAACATGGAGACACCGGATGCTTCAACGGCGATGTTCCGGATGAGTTCTTGGATGAGAACGGTTTTGCCGAGACCAGCACCACCGAAGAGACCGATTTTTCCACCTTTGTTGAAGGGGATGAGGAGGTCAACAACTTTGAGTCCGGTTTGGAGGAGTTCGACTTTAACGTTTTGTTGGCTGAATTCGGGTGGTTTTCGGTGGATCGGGTAGGTGGGGCCGCCAGTGATTTGTTCGCCGCCGTCGATGGTTTGTCCGAGGAGGTTGAAGACGCGTCCGAGGCATTGTTCGCCGACGGGAACTTGGATAGGTTTTCCAGTGTCTTCGGCACCCATTCCGCGGACGAGACCGTCGGTGGAGCTGAGGGCGATTGTTCGGACCATGTCATCGCCGAGGTGTTGGGCGACTTCTAGGGTGAGGTTGATATTTCGCTTTTCGTCTTTGACGACGAGGGCGTTGTAAATTTCGGGAAGTGATTCATTGCTGAATCGGCAGTCCACGACGGGTCCGGTAACTTGCACGACGGTGCCAACGTTCGACATATGGTTTTGAAATCCTCCGCGCCACGGTTCTTTTCAGGTTCGAAAAGGGGTGGCGAACCGGGTGGGAGTATACCTATGGGTTTGCTGGACCCGGGCGGGTCCGGGGTTTGGTTTTTTGGGGAGTTTGGCGGTTTCCGTTTGGGGCAGAAGAGGGCGGCTTGTTCGCCCGAGGAGGGCTTGGCCTTGGGCCAAACGGAAACCAGGGGATTAGGTGCGGTTTTGAATTTTTTGTAGGATTTCGAGTTGAGCCTCTTGGAAGTCCATGAGAGTGTGCATTTGTGAGCGGAGGAGGTGATCCATTTTTTCGTGGAGGGTGCGGATTTCCAGTTCGGATTTCAGGTTAACCATGTAATCGTTCTCGGAGCGTTGTCGGTCTTTGGCTTCTTTACGGTTCTGGCTCATCATGATGATGGGGGCTTGGAGGGCGGCGATGCAGCTGAGGACGAGGTTGAGGAGAATGAATGGGTAGGGATCGAAGTGCTGTTGGGTGAGAGCGACAGAATTGAAGATAATCCAGATCACCAGGATGCCGAGGAATGAAAGGATGAAGGACCACGACCCGCCAAACGATGCAACCTTGTCGGAAATTTTTTGGCCGACGGTCAGGGTGTCATCAATTGTTGCGGGGGAGACGGCGATGGTCTCTCGGTCGTGAAGGGTTTGGATGACTCGTTTTTCGAGCGACGTGAGTTCGCGTTGATTCTTTTTGAGTTGATTGGCGAATGATTCGGTGCGGGCAGATTCGAAGCATGCGAGGCAAATGTGGTCTTCTTCGTAAACTTGGGGGGTATGGAATTGGATGGATGCGCGAAGAGACTGGCTGAGGGCAGAGTAGGGAATGGTTTGGATTTCAGGTTGGATTTGGTGACAGATAGGGCAGGTTTGAGTGTTTTGCATGGGCTTGATTTTGTTCCTCTCCACGGTGTATCAGAGAAATGGGTTGATTGATTTGGAATTAGGTCAGATGTTTATGCCGGGGGCTTTGGTTCCGGGTCTGGTGCAACGTGGCATGGAACGTGACGTGTATAATTGCGACTGACCGAAATTGGTCTGGACTGAGCACTTATGAAGCGATTTTTTGCATGGTTGCGCGCGCTGTTTGGCCGCACGATGGACAGCTTGGAGGATCCAGAGATTATGCTGGATCAGGCCCGCCGTGACATGCAGAGTACATTGACTGCGAACCGGGAAAAGGCCGTTCAGGCGATCACTCAGCGAAACCGTTTGCAGCAGATGCTTGATGAAGCGACGAAGAAGTCGGCGCAGTTGGAAGCCCAGGCCAGCACGGCTTTGCGGCAGGGGAACCGGGAGTTGGCAAAGCAGTTTTTGCGCGAGAAGGCCAGCAACGATGCGACGCTTGAGACTTTGAAGACCACTCTTGCCCAGGCGGCGGAAACGGTTGATCAGGTTAAGGTTGCGATTAAGCGACAGGAAGAAGAAGTCAAGAAGAAGGCGGCAGAGGCTTTGTCTTTGAAGGCGCAGTGGAAACAGGCGCAGATTCAGGAAAGTATCGGCAAGGCTTTGGAAGGGCTGACCTTTGAGAACGAGTACGAGGGGAGCTTTGCTTCGGCTCGGGACAAGATCAAAGACAAGCAGGCTTCAGCAAATGCACGCAATGAAATGATGGCGGGTTCCATTCAAGGGAAGATGATGGAAATGGAAGACGCAACGATGGATTATGCGGCGGAAGAAGAGTTGAAGAAGCTGGAAGAAAAGTTGGGCTTGGGCGCGCCGGAGATTCAGAATGTGGCGACGACTTCAACCGACGATTTGGATGCGCAGTTGGATCAGCTTGAGAAGCGGCTTGGGAATAGTTCGGACGGTTCGGCGAGTTAGAACTTTCGAGTTGCGAATGCCCTCAAACCAGTCTGGATTGAGGGCGTTTTTTTTATCAGGACTAATTTTTGAGGGTGGTGAACTCCAACATTCCCATTGCTTCGACCAGTTTTGCGTCGTGTTCAATATCCGACTTATTCCGATCGGCGACCCCGAAATCGAGCCCGGCGGTTGTTCTGAAGGGCCGGGTGCCTGGGGCCATTTTGGCCAAGTTTTGGAAAATTTCGACGACAATTGCGGGGTCGGTCGGGGCCTCGGAATTGGCAAAGATATCTTCGAAGTTCTTGGTCATACCTAATAATGTTTGAGGAATGATTTCGGGATATGAGTTGATCCGATCCTGGTCGCTCGGCTGTGGTGATTGTCCAAAGAGTTCAGTAGCGAAGGGGCCAGGTTCGACTACGGTGAAATCTATGCCACATTGGGCAAGTTCATTTCTGAGTCCGAGTGTATAGCCTTCCAAGGCCCACTTGCTGGCATGATAGATACCGAAGAATGGCAAGCCAAATCGTCCGGCAACGCTACTGACGTTAATAAAGAGTCCAGATCCTGCTTCTCTCATGGCAGGAAGGAAGGCACGAGTCACTCGGTGGACACCGACGACGTTGACATCCAACTGGCGAGTGAGGTCTTGGGGAGTAAATGCCTCGGTAACACCAACGAACATTTGGCCAGCGTTGTTGATTACGACATCAGGAGTTGCGATCATGAGTATTGTTTCTGCGGCGGCGACTACACTGTCGTCGCTGGATACATCCATTTCCATGACATGCACGTTAGGCTGCTCGGAGAGTTCTTCGGCGGCAGTTTTATTTTTTGAAGTGGTGTTTCGCATTGTCGCGAAGACGGTATGGCCATCGGCGGAGAATTTTTCGGCGGCAAGTTTGCCGAATCCGGAGCTGCACCCGGTAATTAGAATGTTCTTCATGGAGTTGTTTCCTTGGATAGATCATACTCGGCGTTCGATTTTGATCAAGTTATCTCCAAGTCATTTCATCGTTTCTTGATGATTCCTAGCGAGGATACGGTTCTTTGTGTTCAGTTGACTTCGATAAACTGAGTTGGGTTATGATTGCTTTAGCGTTGGCGATGATGGGAGCGGTTCAGTTGGAGCGTTTTACATTTACGGAGGTTCACATGGGGGGTGAATTCCGGTTAACGTTTTTTGCGGAGGACGCGTCCAGGGCAGAGCGGGCGGCGAAAGGGGCTTACCGAAGGATTGCCGAGCTTGAGCAGATCATGAGTGACTATCGCCCGAGCAGCGAGGTTCGGGGTCTCGTTTTTGGTGGGAGTCAGCCCGTTTCTCGGGAGCTGTTTGAGGTTTTGACGATGGCGCAGGAGATCAGTGCTCGGACGGACGGGGCGTTTGATGTAACGGCGGGGCCGGTGGTGAAGTTGTGGCGGAATGCGCGGGCGACAGGGCGGTTGCCGGGGGCGATTGAGTTGGCTCAGGCACGGAGTTTTGTGGGTTGGCAGAACGTGAAGTTGGACCCAAAGTATCGCTCGGTGACGATCTTGCGGGACGGGGTTTTGATTGACTTAGGGGGGATTGCGAAGGGGTATTCGTGTGATGAGGCGGTGCGGATTTTGGGGAGTTACGGTGTGAAATCAGCAATTGTGCAGGCCGGGGGTGATCTAGTGGTGGGCGATGCTCCCCCCGGGAGCGAAGGTTGGCCAGTGCGGATTCCGGGAGAGGAAGAACCGCGGCTTTTGGCGAATTGCGCGGTGAGTACGAGCGGGGACACGGAGCAGTTTATTGAAGTTGATGGGGTGCGTTATTCGCACATTGTTGACCCGCGGACGGGGGTTGGGGTGACCAATCGAGTGATGGTGACGGTCATTGCGGATCGGGGTTTGGTCAGTGATCCTTTGGCGACGGCGTTTTGTGTGATGGGGCGGGCGGGGGTGAGTGTGGCGCGGGATTTTGGGGTGAGCTTGGTTTTGTCGGTGGAATGAAGAGTTAGTGGGATAGTCAGTCTCCCCTCCCCTCACCTCAGGGGTGGGAACGAATCTTAGGCGACCCCTCCCTAAGTCCCTCCCCGGAGGGGAGGGGGGACGATTTTCCCTTGGCTTTCCACCTTCTTAGTCCCCAGTTCATGTCCAGAGGTGGCAAGAAAATTATCTTCGGGGGTTGCTAAATATGTGCCCCCTCCTTAGTCCTCCCCCGGAGGGGGAGGGGGGGATGAATAGGTCAATAGAATTAATCAGCGAGAGGCCAGGTTGTGACGCTGACTTTTTCCATGATTGCGGGGTTTTCTTCGTGCGGGTTGTCACGATCATCCCGGGGGAGGGCGACGATTGTTTCGACGACATCCATCCCTTCGATCACTTGACCGAAGACCGAGTATTGGCGGTCGAGGTGGGGTGATGTGCGGTGCATCAAGAAGAATTGCGACCCGGCACTATTGGGATCGCTGGTGCGGGCGGCACTGAGGATTCCCGGGGTGTGAGGAATTTCGTTGAACTCGGCATTGATGGTGTAGCCGGGGCCACCAGTTCCGTGCATGTGCCGGGGTTGGTCTTTGGTGTTGGGGTCTCCACCTTGGATCATGAATCCGGGGATGACGCGGTGGAATCGCACTCCGTCATAGAAGCCTTCGGAGGCGAGCTTTTGGAAATTCTCGGCGTGTCCGGGGGCGTGTTCGGGGAAGAACTTGACGACGATTCGACCGTGGTTGGTCTGGATGACGGCGACATTGTCACCGTCATTTGGGGCAGTTGCGCCGGGGGCGGCAGTTGGTTTGAGTTCGCTCATTTTTTTTTTTAGTTAAGGGGCCACTTTTGAATTTTGAGATCGGTCAGGACGATGGCTTTGGCTGGTTCGACTTTGCCATTGGCGTTGGGGTCGCCAGTTTTGACGATTTTATCAACGACATCCAGGCCCTCGATGACTTTTCCGAAAGCGGAGTATTGTCCGTCGAGGTGGGGCGAGTCTTTGTGCATGATGAAGAATTGCGATCCGGCACTGTTAGGGTTGCTGGAACGGGCCATGCTGAGAATGCCGCGCTTGTGCTTGAGTTTGCTGAACTCGGCGTTTACGTTTTTGCGTGATCCATCGGCGTTGGTTGGGCCGCCCGTTCCCCAGAGATCGCTGACTTCGAGTTTGCGGGAGTTTGGGTCACCGCCTTGAACCATAAAGTTGGCGATACATCGATGGAATCGGGTTCCGTTATAAAAGCCTTCGTTGGAGAGTGCAATGAAGTTCTTGACGTGATTGGGAGCAACTTGGGGGAAGAACATGATGACTATCTTCCCTTCAGTGGTGTTCATCACGGCGACTTCCTCTCCAGTTTTGGGGGTGATCGCATCTTGATCGAATGTGACCGGGATGAGATCTTGCCCGGTCAGAACGGTTGCGAGGATTCCGGCGAGCATTTTTTACTTCACCGGCCACTTCGCGAGAGTAGCTTTCTTGAGGACGATTGCGTTCTTGGGTTCGACGGCTCCATTGGCATTAGCGTCACCCGTTTTGACGATCTCATCAACGATTTCAATCCCGCTCACGATGCGTCCGAAGCTGCTGTACTCGTTATCAAGGAATGTTGAATCTTGGTGCATGAGGAAGAACTGACTGCTTGCGGAGTTCGGATCTTGGCTCCGAGCGGCACTGAGGACTCCACGAGTGTGACTCAGCTTGGTGTTGAATTCAGCTTCGACGTTGACTTCTTTTCCGCTTTCATCGGTGTTGCCGCCGGTACCCCAGCGCGGTGCGAGGTCAAGTTCTTTGGAGAGCGGGTCGCCGCCTTGGATCATGAAGCCGGGGATGCAACGGTGGAATCGGGTTCCGTCGTAGAAGCCCTTTTTCACGAGCATTTTGAAGTTTTCGACATGTTTGGGGGAGAGCTGGGGATAGAACATAACGACAATTTTCCCTTTACCGGTTTCGAGGACGGCGACTTCTTCACCATCGGCGGGTTTGTCGGCAAGTGGGGCATCTGAGTCGGCCTTCGTGGTTGCATCGTCGGCGGGCGGTTCGGTGGTTTCCGGTGTTTGAGTTTTTTCGGAGTCCGTGGTTTGGGAAGTTTCGGGAGTGGCGACGGGTTCGGCTTCTTTGGCGCAACCCGTGAGAATGGCTCCGCTCATGAGGGCGGTGAGAGCCAAGAGGGGAAGAAGATTCTTCATGCCCGTTATTTTAGTTGGTTTTGATGGAAATCGGGCCGGACTCCGGGAAGTTCACGGTAGATCCGTTCCAAAAAGATACTAGCTATCTTTAAGATCACTGCTTTTTGAGGTGGAAGTCTCCCATGTCAATAGTTCCGTCTTCAAGGATACTATGACTCGCCTCTCGCAAAACACTCTGTCCATCAATGGTTTTTTCTCCATTAATTCGTTGTGTCGTCAATGTTATTGTTTTGCCTGATACGGAGTAGAAACCAGTCATTGTTAGTGGTTCTCCACTATCTGCTATTTTCAGCTCGAATTCATTGAGTCCTTCTAACTTCAATGTTACTCCGCTAAAATCGGTGCTATTCCCTGGAGCAGCTACTGCTGAATATAGACCTTCGACTTTGTCTGTCTCTGACTCTGTCTCTGTCTCGATTTTCTCCGATGTGCTCTCCTTATAACTGCTAGCACAACCCGTAAGGATGGCTCCGCTCATGAGGGCGGTGAGAGCCAAGAGGGGAAGAAGATTCTTCATGCCCGTTATTTTAGTTGGTTTTGATGGAAATCGGGCCGGACTTGAGGAGTCCGGCCCGATTGTCGAGATTCCCAGCTGAAATCTGAAGACTATTAGTGAATTCGGACGAGGGTTTTGGCATCACGCGGGGTGGTGAAAGTCACACGACCATCGTCGAGGTCGTAGGTTCCGCCGACGACGCTGAATTTTGATTCTTCGGAGAGTCGGCGAAGGAGTGGAGAGTGGGTGAATACGTCAGCGATCGTGTTTTCGACGTTGATGTTGATTGCTTTATCGAGGATTGGGCCGGATGTTCGGGCAGCCTCGAGAACGCTGGGGAGGATTTTTTTGACGAGAGCAGTAATATTGGCGTGTTCGTCACCGTGGTTTTCGGCGGGTTTTTCGGTATGGGAATCGGATTTGAGGTGAGATTCGTATGCGCCGACGGCGGCGGCTACTGCTCCGCAGCGTTCGTGCCCGAGAACGACGAGAAGGGGTGAATGGAGGTGTTCAGCGGCATATTCGATGCTAGCAATTGTGAATTGGTCAGCGACATTCCCCGCAACGCGGATGACGAACAGGTCGCCGAGGCCCTGATCGAACAGAATTTCGGGGCTGAGACGGGAGTCGGCGCAGGTGAGGACGATGGTGTGGGGGACTTGGCCTTTTGCGACTTCGAGGCGTTTATCGATATCTTGGTTGGGGTTTGTTTTGAGTCCTTGGCTGAACCGGGCGTTGCCTTCGACGATGCGTCGGAATGCGTTTTCGGCGTAGGGGTTGAGCTTGGCGACCGTTTTGGTATTCGTTTGGGTGGTTGCGGACGTTTTGGTTTCGTCGCTGGTCAGTGCGATGGTCAGTGCCATGGTGAGTGAGGCAATCATGGTTTTGATTGTCGGTTTGATGGAGGGGGGAAATGTATTGGAATTTGTGGTTTTGGCGGCAAAGGTGGTTGGTATTCTCGGTGAGATGAGTTCAGGGATTTTTGATCGGTACTTACGGTACGCAGAGATTTTGGAGGTTTTGGAGGGGTTTGCGCAGACTCATCCGGGGTTTATTCGGCTGGGGAGTTTGGGTTTGAGTTATGAGGGGCGGGAGATTCCGGTGGTTACGGTCACGGATTTTTCGACCGGGGAGGATTGTGATAAGCCGGCTTTGTGGTGCGACGGGAACATTCATGCGACAGAGGTGAGTGCTTCGAGCGCGGTTTTGAAAATTATTGATGGGTTGTTGAGGGATAAGCCGGAATTGCTGAAAACTCATGCGTTTTATTTGGTGCCGAGATTGAATCCGGATGGGGCAGAGTGGGCGCTGGCGGACACGCCGAAGCATATTCGGAGTTCGACCCGGCCTTATCCTTTTGATGAGGAGGATCCTTACGGTTTGGAGCGGGTGGATATTGATGGGGATGGTCGGATTTTGACAATGCGCTTTGTTGATCCGAACGGTCGGTGGGCGGTTTGTGAGGACGAGCCGAGGTTGATGCGGAAGCGTAAGCCAGGGGAAACCGGGGGCACTTATTACCGGATGTTGCCGGAGGGGACTTTCCACAACTGGGATGGGGTGACAATGCGGCCCAGAAAGATCAAAGAGGGGTTGGACATGAACCGAAACTGGCCGAGCGGGTGGCGGGGTGAGCACGAGCAGCACGGAGCGGGTCCATTCCCGACAAGTGAGGCGGAGGTGCGGGCAGCGGTGGAGTTCATTACTTCGCATCCGAACATTTGTGGAGGGATCACCTATCACACGTTTAGTGGGGTGATTTTGCGGATTCCAGGCCGGGGGCCGGATGACGACTTGCCGCCTGAGGATCTCTGGGCGATGAAGGAGTTGGGGAAGAAAGGGACGGAGATGAGCGGGTATCCGTGTATTTCAGTGTTCCATGACTTTAAGTATCACCCGAAGGAAGTGATTACAGGGGTGTTTGATGATTGGCTTTATGACCATTTGGGGGTTTATGGGTGGACGGTGGAGATTTGGAGTCCTCAGGTTCAGGCGGGGATTAAGGAGCACAAGCCGATCGAGTGGTTCCGCGACCATCCGATTGAAGATGATATTGCTTTGTTGAAATGGAGTGATGAGGTTTTGGACGGGAAGGGATATGAGGATTGGCGGGCGTTTGAGCACCCTCAGCTGGGTTCGGTGGAAATTGGGGGCTGGGATGCGCAGTATGCGTTCCGGAATCCGCCGCCGTTTTTGTTGGAGAAGGAGATTGCGCCGCTGGCGGAATGGGCGGTTTGGATGGCGGGGACATTGCCTTGTTTGGCGGTTCGGGATGTGATTGTCGAGCCGATGGGAGAGGTTTCGCGGGTGCGGTTTGTGGTTCAGAACACGGGGTATTTGCCGACGACGGTGACGGAGCATGCGGCGCAGAAGAAGATTGTTCGGGGAGTTACGGGCGAGATTTCTTGTGTCGGTGTTGATGGGCTTGACTGGTTGAAGGGGGGATTGGTGCGCCAGGATGGGGGTCAGTTGAAAGGGTATTCGCATGTTCCTTCGATGACTTTTGGGTGGCATGCTGACTCGACGGATGATGTGGCGGTGTTTGAGTGGGTGGTGGGGCCGGGTCGTTATGAGTTGGAGGCTTGGCACCCTCGGGCGGGTCGGGTTCGGGCGGAGGTGGTGGTGTAGGCGTTGGAGCTTGCGATACCTACTCTGATGACTCATGATAGATATGTTCTCTGTGATATTTCAGCATATTTCTATCCAGTCGATGTTCGGATATAACTCGCAAACTCCCCTTCAGTCCTATGAGGGTTAAATCATCAAGAATTGATAGAGCCCCTGCGTCGAGCATAACATGATGGTTCGGACAGAGACATAGAATATTCTCGATTTTATCAGGCCCGTTATGCGGGAATCCTAATGGCATTATGTGTGCGCATTCGCAATAGGGGCCCGTTGGCAAACCAATACTTAAACCGCATATTTGGCAGGAATATTCGTACATTTCTTTGATATTTATTGCATGTTTCCGATAACGAGCAACTTCTTCTCTAGTTACTTGGACTCTCGGTACAGCAATGTCGGAGAGTTTGGATAATTTGAACAATCGAAACCTATATATCACGTGTCCCTCTAAATTGATATGTTTCCAGTAATCAGTTACGGCATAGAGACCGGAATAAACAATTCCAGCTTTTGGGGACCACGGTGAAACATGTTTACTTGAACGAAAAACTCGGACTGGTATCGATTTGTCCTTATTTACTGCTAATGCCTTGTTCTTTCCAGTTAATGTTTGATGTCCTTTGGTCGTCTTTCTTTCGCTGTCCCAAGTGCCGGGAGTCATTCCAGTGTATAAGATTATGTCTCCGCTGTCTTTATCATCTTCATATCCTCCGGAAAGGATGACGGATTCTGCGCCTTCAGACTGTCTGCCGTGAATCCCTTGTTGTCGATCCCCGTGAAATCCTAACGCAAACAGTTCCCTCTGATCGCGAAATAGGTCTCCTTCGCTAAGCCCGTCAATTTCGCCAAACAGCATGTCTTTGTTAACTACCTTTTATGTACAATCTAAATTGTGAAATCGTCGGCCCAGCGGTAGGCGTTGAGGAGTTTGATTTCGCCTTCTTTTCCGCCTTGGGATTTGCCGTGTTCCATTCCCATGATCATGTCTTTGGATTTGCGGGAGATATGTTTGAAGATATTTTGGTAGTTCATTTCTCCGGTCAGGGGTTCTTGGCGGCCGGGGTTGTCGCCTTGTTGGAAGTAGGCGATTTGTGACCAGGCGGCGTCGATGTTGGGGATGATGTTGCCTTCAGTGATTTGCTGGTGATACATATCGAAAAGGATTTTGCAGGCGGGGGAATCAACGGCCTTGCAGATCTGGAAGGCTTGGGGGATTTTGGTGAGGAACATCCCGGCGTGGTCGCGGGGGTTGAGGGGTTCGAGAACCATGACGAGGTTTTCTGGTTCAAAGACTTCGGCCATGGTTTTGAGGCAGTCGATGACGTTGGCGGTTTGGTAATCCCAAGCGAGGCCGAGGTGATAGGGGCCGGGGACGACGGTCATCCAGGTAACGCCGACGCGTTTGGCGACTTGGACGGCGGCTTCGGCTTTTTTGCGGAGGTTAGCGCGGTTTTCATCGCCGCCGAGGGCGTAGACGGGTTTAGACCATTCGGCATCGGCGACGAAGACGCCCATTTGGATGCCGAGATCGCGCATGGTTTGACCGAGTTTTTCTTGGGTTTGGGGGTCTCGGCCCATCATGCCGTTGTCTTCCCAGGCGGTGAATCCTTGGTCGGCGCAGAATTTGAGTTGGTCGAAGAGGTCTTTGCCAGCGTGGTTTTCGAACATGCCGAAGTGGGGGGCGTACTTGAGTTTGAATTTTGTTTGTTGGGGCATGGTCGTGTTGGAGAATCCGATCCCGGTGGCGAGTCCAGTGGCGAGGGTGGCGGAAGCTTTGAGGACGTCACGTCGGGTGGGGTTCATTTGGGACTGAGTTTAGCGGGGAATGGGGTTGGAGGGCAAGGGGTTGCTTAGGTGTTTTGATTGTTGGAGATGCTAATAGTGAGGGAGTTGGTATCTAGGGTGGCGGTGGTGCCAATAGGAATTGTCCACTTGGGGCGGACGTGGCCGATGGCGGCTCCGGTCATGGTGGGGATTCCGAGGAGACCGAGTCGCTCGTTGAGAACATCTTTGACCAGCCACTCGTTGGGCTCGGGCTCTTCTGGGTCGCAGTTGGTGAATTGCCCGCAGATGATTCCGGCGGCATTCGCGAGTGAACCGGAGTTGATGAGTTGGGTGAGCATCCGGTCAATTTTGTAGGGGTCTTCGCGGATGTCTTCGATGAAGACGATTTTCCCGGCCCCTTGGAGTTGGTGCGGAGTGCCGCACATTGCACTGAGGAGGGCGAGGTTTCCTCCGGTGAGGGGGCCAGAGGCTGTTCCTTTGGTGATGGCTTGGAGGGTGTATTGATCGCCTTCACCGGTGGGATTTTTGAATTCGTAGTGGTTTGGGGTTCCAAAGAGGAAGGCTTTGAGGATTGCGTCAGAGTATTCGGACGGGGTGCTGGCGACGACGGGGCCGTGGTATGTGATCAGGTCGGATTCTTGATTGATGGCGATGAGGAGGGCGGTGATGTCGCTATATCCGCACAGGATTTTAGGATTTTTGCGGATGAGGTCGTAGTTGATTTGGGGGAGGAGCCGGGTGCATCCGTAGCCGCCTCGTACGGGGAAAATGGCTTTGACTTCGGGGTTTTTGAACGCCCAGTGGAGGTCGTCGAGTCGTTCTTGGTCTGTACCTCCGAGGTAGGCCCAGGTGCGCATGAGGTTTGGGGCATCGACGGGGACAAGGCCGTGGGATTCGACTCGTGAGCGGAATGCGGTGAGGTCTTCGGCGGCTCCGACGGGGGAAGCGGGGGCGATGAGGGCAACTTTGTCACCGGGTTTGAGGGGTTGGGGAGTGATTGACTTGAGTGGGCTTGATTGGGGCATGGTTGTAGTTGTGGCCCGAGCCACTTCGGGGAGAACGACGGATGTTGCGGTTGCAAAGCCAAGAGCGAGAAGTTGGCGGCGGGTCATTCTTATTGAATTATGATGCTAATTTTCTAATTGTTTCCCCAAGATGAATGATGCTTTTGATTTGCTCGACGGTTGGTTCTTGGCAGTAGAAGGTGACCGTGGATTTGTGGGTGAGGTGGCTGATTCGATTTTCACCGACTTGAGGGGCGTGGGTTTCGAGGGAGAATAGACTAGATGCGGCGATTGCGAGGTGGGAGTGAGATAAGTTGCCCAGCTTTTGAGCGGAGTAGGTGGCGAGGAGATACTTGTGGTGTTTTGATGCGGCGATTTGGGTTATGTTGTTTCGGTCGATGATGGTGAGGGTTTCTCTGGCAGTTTGGGCGTCGTACTTTTTGGTCATTCTTTGGGCGAAGGACTCCAGCTTGTCGAGGATTTTTCGGGCGAATTTGTCGGTAAAAACTTTGTGAGCGGAATCGGAGATTAGGATGAACTGGTTATCGGTAGGAGTGTTTATTTTTGATTCCCAGGAGAGGGTTGGGGTACTTGATTCGGAACTGAGATCGGAGTTATAGGTGAGGGTGAAATCTTGGCCGTGGGCGATCCATTTGATGTCGCCTTTTTCTTGCTTTTCTATTCGTAGGCCCTGAGATTTGAGGGCAGATTCTACGGCGGCGCGCTCTTTTTCGAGTTTGGCTTGATATTCTCGGGCTTTTGGGATGAGAAGGAGGATGCTGAACAGAAGGATGCCCGCGATGATTCCGAGGATGATGATCGTGGTTGGTTCCACGCTTCAATTATTGGTGCAATTGGAAGTGATTTTAGCTGATGGAAATTCGGGGAAGTTTTAGGAAGTTGGTATTGTGTAGCTGATGAATCGGGTTTTGGTGACGGGGTTTGGGGCATTCCGGGATATTGAGGCGAATCCGAGTCAATGGTTGGCGGAGCAGGTTCGGGATGAGCTCGGCTCTAGAGTTGAAGTCTTGGAGGTGAGTTATGCGGTGGTGGATGAGTTTGTATCGGAGTTGGACGGGGATAGTTTCGATGCTTGGTTGATGATGGGGGTGCATGGATCAGCGGAGCGGATGCACTTGGAGTGTGTCGCGCGGAATTGGTGTGGAATGGAGGCGGATGTTCGAGGGGAGGTGCGTGGTCCGGGGATGATTGATCCTGCTTTGCCGGGCCACTTGCATGGGACATTGTTTGCGGGAAGGGGGAGGATGTTACGATTGATGCGGGCGGTTATTTGTGTAATTATTTGTTTTTTCGTGGGGTGGCTCGGTTCGCGGAGAAGCGGATCGGGTTTTTGCATGTGCCTCGGGCGGAGGTGATGGGTTTGGAAGAGCAGTGGAAGTTTGTTTCGGGGATTTTGGGGGAGTTGACAACGAACATGGATTCCGAGTCAAGCCCGGAATGACAATAGGTCGCTAGGCATTTACTACGTCGAGAAACTTTTTGGCGTTGGTGTAGGATGTTGGAACGCCGACGAGGGGGTCGAGTTCGGCTTCATATTCCAGGTTGACCCAGCCCGAGAAGTTGGCTGATTTGAGGGCTTGGAGGGAGGCTTCCAGGTTGACGGTGCCTTCGCCGATGATTGTTCCGGCGAATTCGGTTCCGTCAATGCCTTTGTAATGTCCACCAGGCTCTTTGATGAAGTCTTTGAAGTGACACATGTAGGCGTGGGAAGCGACTTCGGCGACGCCTTCGTGTCCAGGCTGATTGACGAGGAGAAAGTTCCCGGTGTCTGGATTTGCGCCGAGGGCGGAGTGCCCAGTTTTGGCGCGGACTTGGGTGATGATGTCGTTGATTTGGTCTCCCCGGCCAGCAAGTTTGCCATGGTTCTCGAGAGCGAGACGGACGCCTTGGGAGTGGGCGTAGTCGGCAGCTTCGGCGAGGCCATCTATGATCCAGGAGAAGGCTTGTTCTTGAGTGAATGTGGAATCGGAGTAGACATCTCCGGCGAAGACTCGGACGGTGTTGGTTTGGAAGTGGAGGGCTTCGTCTACGCCTCGTTTGATGATGGCGACACCTTCCGCTCGCTCTTCGGGGGTGGCTTTGGCAAAATTGTTGGCGACGCTAAAAACCCCGCACTTGAGTCCAGTGGCTTTGAGAGCAGCGATGGCGATTTTGCGCTCGGCTTCCCAGTCGGTGTAGAAGAAATCGAGGAGTTCAACCCCGGGGGCACCGAGATTTGCGGCTTCGTGAATGAACGATTCGATGTTGAGTTTGCCAGCTTTGACGGCGGCAACGTAGCTGTACATCGAGATACCGAGATGCATCATGGTTAGCGGACTTCCTGGTTGACTTCGGTCGGCATAGGAGCGGCAATTGCAGGTGTATCTTGAACGTCCGGTTCGAGTTGAATGACGGACATTGTGTCTCGTCCGGCTGTTGATCCGGCGTTGATGAGGGGAGTTGCCATGAATGCGATCCCAACAACGCCGATCACGCAGATAGCCCCGGTGAGTTTGAGCCCAGGATTGAGGTGGGCGAAGTCAGTTTGGAGGGCGGGTTCATCATCCACGAAAGCGGCTTTGGCGATTTGCCAGTAGTAGAAAGTGGAGATGACGCTATTGACGGCGAGCGTAATAGCGAGGACGGGGAGGCCGGCGGCGAGTGCGTCGTTGAAGATAGCGAGTTTGCCGAAGAATCCACCGGTGGGAGGAACGCCGATAAGGGAGATAAGGCAGATAAAGAGGACTCCGGCGGCGTAGGGGGCTTTTCTCCACATCCCGTTGAGGTCTTGGGTTCGCGTTCCTTCTTTGCCGTCTTTGGCGGTGATGCTGATCATCGCGAAGGCTCCAATAGTCATAGCAGTGTAAGTAACGAAGTAGAAAACGACGCTGGCGAGGGGGATTTCGACGGGCATCTTGAGGTGGGCGAGGATGCCCACAAGGAGGTATCCGGCGTGAGCAACGCTAGAGTAACCAAGGGCTCGCTTGACATCTTTTTGAACAAGGGCGACGAGATTTCCGATGGTCATCGTGGCGATGGCGATACCAGTGAGGGCAGGGAACCAGAAATTTTGAAGGGCATCGGCAGCGGTGAGAACTCGGATAAGAGCTCCCATTGCGGCGACTTTACTGATAATGCTCATGAACGCGGTGACGTTGGTGGGAGCACCTTGGTAGACGTCGGGAGTCCATTGGTGGAACGGTACAAGTGCGGCTTTGAACCCGAGACCAACGAGCATGAGGGCGATGGCGAACACGGCCATGACGAAAGTGCTGTCGGTGGCATAGAGGGCAATTTTGAAACCTTCGAGATCAAGGGTTCCCGAGGCACCGTAAATGAAGGCGATTCCGTAGAGTAAGAAGGCCGAAGCGAATGCGCCGAGGAGGAAGTATTTGAGGGCAGATTCTTCAGATCGTTGATCGCCACGGGCCATTCCAGAGAGGCAGTATAGGGCGATGGAGAGGACTTCCAGACCGACGAAAAGCATCAGGAGGTTCTGGGTGCCAACCATGATCATGGCTCCGCCGAGTGACCAGAGGGCGAGGGGATAGAATTCTCCGAATGCGATGCGGCGTTGCCGGAGATAGCCTTCGCTGAAGAGGAAGCAGAGGGCGGTTGCTCCGAGCATGACCAATTGGAGGAGCACGGCGAGTTGATCTCGGAAAACCATGTTGGCGATGGTTGTGGTTGGTTCTGCACCGAGTTGTCCCAGGAGGAGGACAAATGCGGCAGCGAGACCAGCAAGGGAGAGGCCAACGATGAGGTTGTTATTTTGTTTGGGGCGGAACATCTCGACCAGGAGTCCGATGATCCCGGTGACAAAGACGATGATGGTGGGCATGAGGACGCCCCAATCGATGGTCGGTATTTGAATCATGATTTGGCGTTTGCCTCCTGAGTGTGCCGCATCTGTTCAAATGCGGAATTTGGAAATTGGATATGGGCTTCGGTGTGGTCGGCGGCGAGGGCTCCGGTGCGGAGTTCGGCGACTTGGGCGGGTGTCCAACCGGATTCAGTTTGCCAGGCGAAGGCATGGGCGGGGAGGTCACTGACGAAGTCGATGTAAGGTTCGGATTTTCCGGCGATGGCGATGAGATTGAACCGAGCTTCGGTGATTGTGGCGAGGATTTCGCGGTCACGTTCCAGGAAAAACCCTCCGTATTGCATGGGGGTTGAGACTTCGGGTGAGGCTCCTTCGATGAGATAGCAGATGCCATCGGCTCCGGTGTGGAGGGCATCGTTGATAGCGACTTGGGTCGTGGCGACCAGACGATCGAGGGTTTGGTTTCCGGCCTCAGGGTCTGATTCAAGTTCGTTGAAAATATCAAGCTTTTGCTGGAGGGCGAGGGTGAGGGGGGAGGCGATGACCGCAAGGACGGCTTGATCGGGGTTTGATTCGAGGGTAGCAATGACTCGGTCAAGAGGGACGAGGAGAGCATCTTGACCAATAGTGGGGGATTGATCAGGTGTTCCGCCTCGGGCGACGGTGACGAGTCGTTCGCGTGAGGTCATCTTTTGGGTTGAATTGAGGTAGCAGAGTCGCCTTGGGCGTAGTAGTCAGCGGCGGCAACGACTTCGAAACCGGCGGAGGTGTCAATGTCTCCGTTTGTGGTTCGGGCGTTGATGTTGACGAGGTTGCCCTGGGCGTCAATTTCGTGATTTGGATTGCTCCAAGCGGGTCGTTGACCGGGAGGATTGATCGCCATCATGCGGGTGGCATTGATGGATTTCTCCATTGGCTTGAGGAAGGTGTTGGGGTAGATACCTCCCCAGAAGATGAAGATGACGAAGACGCCGACGAGGCCGATTTCCCACGGTTTGAGGTCTTTGAGGCGGGCGAGCTTGGGGTTGAGCGGACCGTAGAACACCTGCCTGAACATGTGGAGCAGGTATGCAGCGGCAAGGATGACACCGATTCCGGCGATCACGGGGTAGGCGAGGGTGAGCCCATATTGTCCGTTCGCGGCGGTCATGAATCCGCCGTAGAGGGCGAGGAATTCACCGATAAAGCCGTTCATCCCAGGGAGGCCGACGCTGGAAAGCATGACGATCAGGAACAGGGCGCTAAAGATGGGCATTTGAGCTTTGAGCCCACCGTAATCTTTGAATGCGCGGGTGTGAGTCCGTTCGTAGATGAGTCCGATGAGGAGGAAGAGGGCTCCGGTGCTGATTCCGTGGTTGAGTTGTTGGTAGGCACCGCCCATCATTCCGGCTTGGTTAAGGGAGAAGACGCCGAAGACTACGAATCCCATGTGCGCGACGGAGGAATAGGCGACGAGTTTTTTGACGTCGGGCTGGACGGCGGCGACAACAGCACCGTAGATGATTCCGATGACGGCGAGGGTCATGATCGGGAGAACTGCGGCTTGGGTTGCCTCGGGGAAGAGAGGGAGTGAGAACCGGAGGAGACCGTAAGTTCCCATTTTGAGAAGGACGCCGGCGAGGATGACGGAGCCAGCGGTAGGGGCTTCCGTGTGGGCGTCGGGGAGCCAAGTGTGGAAGGGGAACATCGGACACTTGACGAGCAGGGCGATTGTAAATGCCCAGAAGATCAGGGTTTGGAGGTTGCCGGTGTTCTGCCAGAATTCGCCGGAAGCGACAAGGGCTTGGATGGCGGTGATATCGAATGTCATAACCCCTGTAAGGGCTTCATGTTGCTTGGCGAGGGTGATCATGCCGAGAAGCATGAAGATGGATGCGGCGAAGGTGTAGATGAAGAATTTGATCGCCGCGTAGTTGCGGTTGGAGCCGCCCCAGACGTAGATCATGATCGCCATCGGGATCAGAGTGGCTTCAAAGAATGTGTAGAAAAGGATGAGGTCGAGGCTGACGAAAACGCCGAGCATGGCGGCTTCGAGCAGGAGCATCATCGCAAAGTAGATGCGCGGGCGTTTGTCGATATAGAAGCTGAAGATTGCCGCGAGTAGGGTCAGCAGGGTGGTCATGAGGAAAAGCCAAATGCTGATTCCGTCTATGCCGACTTTGTACTGGATGCCCCATGCGGGGATCCACGGAGCGGCTTCGACCATTTGGAAATTGAACTGATTTGAGCTAAAGAGGGCAAGGACACCAAGGGAGGCGAGGAATGCCGAGCTGGTGAAGACAATGGTGAGCCATTTGATGGCTTTGGGGTATCGCTCGGGGACGAGGAAGAGGAGGATCATCCCGACGATGGGGATGAGGATGGTGGTGGTGATGGTGCCCATTAGTTGCCTCCTCCGGTTGTGGTGATGGCGTAGACGAAGTAGACGATGAGGGCGGCGATACCGACCTGCATGATGGTGGCGTAGCCGCGAACAAATCCGGTTTGGAACATTCGGAAGAGGTTGCCGAATCCGGCGGTAATTGTTCCGAGTCCGTTGACGATTCCGTCCACGAGTGATTTGTCGACCTTCCAGGAGAGGATTCCGATGGCGTTTCCACCTTTGATGGAGCCTTGGGTGAAGGCTTTGTCGATACCGAAATGGTTAGCGGCGGCTTTTCGCCAGGCTTTCCACTTGGAAGTGTCCATGCCGTCGTCTTCGGGAAGTTTTTTTCCGTAGATGAACCAGCCCCCGAACACCCCGATGGCGAATGCGGCAGTTGCGCCCCAGAAGATGGGCTTGGCGAGGGTTTTTTGGACGAAGTACATAATGGACTTCGGTGCTTCGTGATGGTGGACGACGACGCCAGCGGAGTGGAGCCAATCGGCGAGGTTGACGCCGAAGAAGAGCCAGCCGCCGCCGATGACACTCAGTGCGGCGAGAACCACGAGAGGAATGAACATTGTGGGGGGAACTTCGTGGGGTTCGTGGGATTCGTCGAGATCGTGGTGATGCTCGTGGGGCGTGAGGGCGGCTCGGTCGGCCATTTCGGCATCGGTGTAGAAGAATCCGTGGACGTCAGGGCCGTGGTGGTCGTCGTGGGCATGGTCTTCGTGATGGTGGTCATCATGGTGATGATCGTGTCCGTGGTCTCCGTGCGCGTGAGCGGGGATTAGGCGCCATCGTTCGTCGCCGCTGAAGAAGGTCATGTAGGTCATGCGGGACATGTAAAGCGCGGTGAGGACGGCAACCAGGAGAGCTACACCGAACACAATTTGACCGATCGGGAGGCCGTACCAGGTGAGGGTGGAAGCGAATGATTCGATGAGGATTTCTTCTTTGGAGAAAGCACCGCTCATGAAGGGGAGTCCGGCGATGGCCATCCATCCGACGAGCATGGTTGCTCCGGTGATCGGGAGATACTTGAGGAGTTTTCCGTAGTTCCTCATGTCTTGGTTGTGGGCCATGGCGTGGATGACGGCTCCGGAACCAAGGAAGAGGAGGGCTTTGAAGAAAGCGTGGGTGGCGACGTGGAAGAGTCCGACCCAGTAGGCACCGACTCCACAGGCGATGAACATGTAGCCCAGTTGGGAGACAGTGGAGTAGGCGAGGACTTTTTTGATATCGGTTTGTCCGAAGGCAATGAGGGCACCAAGGAGGGCGGTGATTGCCCCGAAAATGGCGACAACTGCTCCGGCGGTGGGGGAAAGTGCGAAGAATTCACTCATCCGGTTGAGGAGGAAAACCCCGGAGGTGACCATCGTTGCGGCGTGGATAAGAGCCGAAACGGGGGTTGGGCCAGCCATCGCATCGGGGAGCCAAATGTAGAGAGGGAATTGAGCGGATTTACCCATGGCTCCGATGAAGAGGAGGATGCAGGCAGTTGTGAGTACCCACGGATTGAATTCGCTGGCGATGCGGGCGGCGTTCGGGAGGAGGACATCGTAGCTGAGCCATCGGGGTTCGGCGCCATCTTTGCCGAGAACGACTGCGGCCATGAACGCGAGGGTGAACATCCCGAGAGTGAGACCCCAGTCACCGACGCGGTTGACGATGAAGGCTTTGTTGGAGGCGAAGCTGTTGGCTTTATCTTTGTACCAAAAACCGATGAGGAGATAGGAGCATACGCCAACGCCTTCCCAGCCAAGAAAGAGAAGAGCGAGGTTGTTGCCGAGAACCAAGATGAGCATGGCGGCGACAAAGAGATTGAGATAGGTGAAGAACCGAGGGAAGTCTGGTTCTTCGGCCATGTATCCGGTGGCGTAGAGGTGGATCAGGGAGCCGATTCCAGTAATGATCAGCACCATGGTCATGCTGAGGGCATCGACGCGGACTTCAAAGGGGATGGAAAGGTTGCCGACGGTGATCCATTCAAACAGGGTGAGAATGATTGACCTTTCGCCGGAGGGGATTTTGGCGAGGGCGATCGTCATCTGAGCGGCAAGGGCGAAAGCGGCGGCGATGGGGAGGACAGCGATTCCGCCCATGACTTGGCGTCCGAGCTTGGGCCCGAGGTTATCGATGACGATTTTTCCGGCGAAAGCTTGGATGAGGAAGCCGAAGACAGGCAGGGCGAGTACCCACCAGATATTCTTGAAAAGTTCTTGTTCCATGGTCTGTTCTGGTTAGCCTCGCATTGTGTTCATGTCGTCGACATCGACGTTGTTTCGATATCTAAAGATGGCCATTATGATGCCGAGTCCGACGGCGACTTCGGCGGCAGCGATTGCCATAACAACGATGACCATGGCTTGTCCGGCCATAGCGGATTCAAAAGCGTTGTTGGCTTGGACGTGGGAGTTCGGGTAGGCGGCGAAGGCCAGGAAGGAGAGATTGACGGCGTTCAGCATCAACTCGATGCACATGAAGACGATGACGGGGTTTTTACGGATGAGTACGCCGATGCTTCCGAGGGCAAACATTGCGAGGCTGAGGGTGAGGAAGTGCCCGAGCGGGATGTCTTCGTAGACGGCACCGGCGAGGGGAGGTTGAGGAAGGTGTTCATGGCTTAGAATTTCCTCTTGGCGAGCATGATCGAACCGACGATTCCGACGAGGAGGAGAATGGAAATGATTTCAAAGGGCCAGACATAGGTTGTGAAGAATGATCGGCCGATGGCTTGTGGTGAGCCGTAGGAACGATCCATTTCACCGCCAAAGCTTTGCATTGTGGGGTTGATGACGAGAGCCCAGATGAGTCCGCAGATGACGATGGCACTGAGGAGTCCGAAAATGAAGCGCCGGTCTTGGAATAGGGATTTATCGTCTTCGGGGGTTTGATCTTTGAGGATCATGATGACGAAGAGGAACAAGACCATGATGGCTCCGGCGTAGACCATGATTTGGCTGATGCCGATCATTTGGTTGCCGAGCATGAAATAGATGAGACCGAGGGTGAAGAAGTTGGCGACGAGGGCGAGGGCTGCGCGGACGGGGACTTGAGAAAGACGACGCCTATTGCACCAAGAATGGCGATGGCGGACAGGAGGTAGAACGCGACCTGGTTGAGCAGGGTCGAGCTCATTGTTTTCGCGTGCCTCCTCGGGCGTTCAGTTGTTTCGTTCTCATTTTGTTGTTCCGCGACCATCCCAGTTTGGTCGTGGGTGTTTAAATTGGTTAAGGGCTTTTGGGGGTTGTTGGATCAACCATGGCGACGGATCGCCTTCCGGAATCTGGGTTGACCATTGTGACGGTGCGTTTGGTGGTCGGAGGGGCTCCTTTCTTGCTGACGGTGAGGATATTCAGGTAGATGATGTAGCCGATGACCATGGCTCCGATTGCGGCGGCCCATCCGCCAGCGACTCCGTAGAGTTCGGTGCCGATGACCCAGAGTCCGACGACGATAAAGTTGGCGACGCTGAGGGGAGGAGTGATTTCCAGCCTAGGTTCATCAATTGGTCGTAGCGGAGTCTTGGAAGGGTTGCGCGGAGCCAAATGAAGAAGGTGATTCCGGCGAAACACTTGCCGAGGAAGACGAGGGGAGCGAGCCAGTAGTTTGCGTTGCTGAGGAACTTAAAGATTCCGGCTCCCGTGGCTTCGTGTAGGGCCATCCAGTTAACGGGAAGGATATTGTAACCGCCGAGGAAGAGGGTGGCAAAGACGCCGGAGAAGACGAACATTGCGGCGTATTCTCCCATGAAGAAAACCGCGAACTTCATCGAGCTGTATTCGGTGTGGTAGCCGGCGATGAGTTCGTTTTCTGCTTCGGGAAGGTCGAACGGGGCTCGGTTGGTTTCGGCGACGAGGGCGATCAAGAAAATGACGGCGCTAATGAATCCGAAAGGCGTGAGGATAAACCAGTTTTGCGCCCAGGGGACTGCACCCCAGAGCGGGCCTTCTTGGATCGCGACTACATTGGTGAGCTTCATGCTTCCGACAGCCATCACGATCGCGGCGACGGACATAGCCATGGCGAGTTCGTAACTGATGAGCTGTGCGGAGGCGCGCAGGCCCCCCATAAGTGAATATTTGTTATTGGATGCGTATCCGGCAAGGACTAGGCCGTAGGCGCCCAATGAAGAGATCGCGAGAACGTAAAGGACGCCAATTTCGACATCGGCGATGGGGGTTAGGATTCCGTAGAGTCCGGTCGTTGGCCCCCACGGTAGGGTTGCGCCAAGGGCGAATGCGGGGAAGAGGGCAATGGCGGGAGCGATGAAGTAGAGTTTGCGGTCTACGTCGGAGGGGGTGATGTCTTCTTTGAAAAAGAGTTTGACGCCGTCAAGGAGAGGCTGGATTAATCCGAAAGTACGAACTTTTTTTCCGGCGAGTCCTTTGAGGGGGAAGTTATCAGGGAATGTGATGGTTCCCGATCGGTTTGGTCCGATCCGGTCTTGCATCCATGAGAGTAAGCGGCGTTCCCACCAAATCAGGGGCGGGACGAGAGCGAGGACGGCACCGACGACGAAAATGACTCGAATGAGCCCCAAGAGAAGGGGTTATTTTCGTTTAGTTGGAAGAACCACTCTGCTACCACGTTGACCTCACTTTACCCGCCAAGTTTCGCCTGACTAGGCGAGTTTCGGGAAGCTCCCGGCGAAAGCCTGTTGGTCGAAAGGTTTGTTGCTTTGAGGAAGAAGGAAACCAGTTTTGAGGAGTTGGTTGTAAGTTGCACCTTGGAAATCAGGATTCTGTTTGGCGATTTCATCCATGATTTCGGATGGGTTGAAGGCAGGGGTTCCGGGTTTGATGCGGAGTTGCAGCTCGGTGAAGATGCGCCACGGGGCTTTGGATTCCCCTGGAGTGGGGAGGATTTGCGCCATGCGCTGAACTCGGAATTCAGAGCTGGTGTATGTGCCGTCTTGTTCAGCGGGGAGGGCCATCGGGAGGATGTGGGTTGCGTAGGAGGCGGCAGTTCCCGGAATGGCGGTGATGAGGATCAGATTTTCGACGGATTCGAGTGCGGATTCAGCGAGATCCCGGAATGGCGTTTGATCAATGGGGTCGAAATCGACGAGGATCAGGGTTTTGATTTTGCCGCTTGCGCAATTTTCGAGGATCGATTTTGTGTTATGTTGGTCGGAATCCGGAACGGCTCCGAGGAGGTGGGCTCCGGCGGAGTTGCAATGGAGGCCCATGTAGTTAAAGGCTTGGTTTTGCGAGGCCGCTGAACCGGCGAGTATGTGGTAAGCGGCAACGCCGTTGGCGGAAGTGGTGAGGGAGTGGGTTGTGATTGTTGTGACGCTTTCGCCTTTCAGGACTTCGGCGGCGGCCCGGACGTGATCTTCGTTTAGTCCGGATTTGGCACAGGCATCGGCAAAGTTGACGCTGGATGCGGCTGGGGTACCGAGGGCGGATGCGATGGCTGCGGCGGCGAAATTTTCTGTGCCGGGGAGGTATCGCAGGATTGTGTGGGCGAATGAGTCCGCTTCTGTGGGTTCAGTTGATGCGACGACGACTTTCATGCCTCGTTGGAACCAACCTTTGCGGACGCGCAGGAAGGACATCGGTTGTTCTTCGGCGAGGGAAGTTCCGAAGACAAGGATTCCGCTTTGATGCTCAAGTTCCGCGATGGGGGTGCGGCGGAGGCCGCCAAAGAGGTTTTCGGCTCGTGATTGCGAGTCAAGAAAATCTCCGGTTGATCGGGAATCGAAGTGAGGCGAACCGACTTGGTTGAAAAGTGATTGCGCGCTGAACAGGCTCTCGTTGCTGAGGGATTGGCTGGCGAGGAGGGCGACGGACTCTCCGACATTTTCAAGAAGGGCAGCGACTTCCTTGTTGATGTCGCTCCAGGAAGTGCGGACGAACTCGTCGCCTACTCGCTTGTTTGGCGCAGTGACGCGGGCGGGTCGTTATAGAAGTCGTGTCCGAATTTGCATCGGTCGGCGGTCCATTCTTCGTTGACCGCTTCATTGGTTCGCCCGTTGATGCGAATGAATTTTGAGCCTCGGTAGTCGAACCAGATGTTTGTTCCGCACGGCGTGACGGTGCAGAGACCTGGTTTTGTTTCGAGATCCCATGGTCGGGCGCGGAATCGGTATCGGGCGGATGTGAGGGCTCCGACGGGACAAATTTCTATGACGTTTCCGCTGAACTTGGATTCAAAGTCGGTGAGTTGGAAAGTGGAGGGTTGCATTTCGGCCCCTCGGAAGCGGAAGGCGAGTTGAGCGTCGCCGCTGATTTCTTCAGTGAAGCGGACACAGCGACCGCATTGGATACAGCGTTCGAGGTCGAGGGTGACGTATTGGCTGAGGGGATACGCCTTTGGGAGGTGCCTTTTGACTTCGATGAAGCGGCTGGTTGAAGGGCCATAGGCGAGAGTGTTATTTTGGAGGGGACATTCTCCACCCCGGTCGCAGATTGGGCAATCGAGGGGTGGTTGATGAGGAGGAATTCTAGGACACCTTTTCGGTCTTTGTGGATTTGTTCTGTGTCGGTATAGATAACCATGTTGTCGCCGGCCGGGAGAGTGCAGGCGGCTTGGGGTTTTGGCATTTTGCGAACGGAGCCGTCCGGTTGTTTGAATCCGACTTCGACGAGGCACATTCTGCACATGCCGACCGGTTTCATCCGAGGGTGGTAGCAGAAAATAGGAACTTCCAGGCCGAGTCGTTTGACTGATTCGACGATGAGCTCGTCTTTTGGAACCTGAAGTTCAATATCGTTGATCGTGATGGTGACCAGTTGTTCTTGTGCTACAGATGCCATGGTGTTACGCCTGGGTTGGCAGAGGTGTTCCCTTCGATTTGAGGGTGTACCCTAAACTACGTGGCGACTGCACCGAACTTCCCAGGGAATTGCGGACGTCGGGGAGATTGATGGAATTACCGGGTTTCTTTGACTGTGGATTAATTGCTACAGTTTTTGCCAGAAATCAGGATATATTTCATTTGTGTGAATATTGATTCACAGGAGAGTTTGAACATGCGTGCGAGAAAAATGCGATTGAATGTGGCGGTTGCGGCGGCCATTGCGTTGGCAAGTTTTGGAGTGGCGGAAAATCGAAGATTTGTTTCGATTGACGTTGACATCGAATTGACTCGGGTTGACCAGGGAACGCTGGAAAACTTTGTGATGGGCTGGGGGCGAGTTGTTTCGCGAGACGGCCAGACCGTTCGAGTCCGTTTGAATGATCCGTTGGATGTGGCGGATCGGTTGAAGAGTTTGCGGGGCCGCAAGAATGTTAAAGGTGTGACGGCGATTGCGCCTTTGATGCCGGGTGAGAACTTGTTGGCTCGCCCGCGTACGGAACTGAATCAGGTTTATCAGGAATATCGGGAGAGCTACATTGCTTGGGCGAAAGCAACTGGTACTGCCCTTAAGGTTGGGGAAGCGGGCGAAACCAAGGTTCCAGGCACCGGATTTTTGCAATCGTATCTGCAGTATCGGCACGACAGATCGTATCCAAACGAGTTTATTGATATGTCGGGATACGAAGATGTTGCCAATCGGAGGACATTTGAATTTGATTTGCAGAATCGGGCGCAGGCGAGCCGCGAGTCGAAATCCCTTGACTTAGGGTTTTTTGGAGGAAAAGTTGAACCCAAATCTGGGTCAGCCGGGGGGCCAGAGGACATTACTGGTCAATGGGAGTTCACGGGTCCGCGCGATTTGCGAGCTCCCTATCAAATTTATTTTGGTTTGAGTCCGGTGAATGGTCGGGCGAACGCGGTGGCATTTGACCCGATTGATACGAACACTTATTATGCCGGTGGAGCTCAGGGTGGAGTTTGGAAGACCACAGATGGTGGTGTGAATTGGTCGAGTACGACGGATGGCTGGCCTTTGCTTGGGGTGAGTTCTCTGGCGGTTCACCCAACGAATCGAGAAATTGTTCTTGCGGGTACGGGCGACTTTTTTGGCAACGACGTAGCGGGAATTGGGGTGATGCGCAGTACTGACGGTGGTGCTACTTGGACTCGAACGGGATTGAATATGAGTTCAGCTCGGATTTCGGCGATTAAGTTCTTCCCAGAAAATCCGAGTGTTGTTATTGCTACGGCGGGCAAGGGTGGTCAGCAAGGAATTTTCCGTTCGACCGATGCGGGGGCAACTTGGACAGAGCAGGTCACAACAAATTCTGACTGGGCGGATTTGGAAATTGGGGCTCTGCGAGGAAATGGGAGCCGGACGATTTGGGCCTGTTCTGGAGGAAACCCGGGAATCATTGCTTTTTCGGATAACCAAGGCGTAAGTTGGACGACGGTTACCTCGCCGGTTTCGGGAAGTCAGAACCCCTTGCAAATTGCGACGAGCAAGACGAATCCGGATCGCGTTTATCTGATGTCGACGACAGCGCGCAGGATTTATCGATCTGATGATAAAGGAACGAGTTGGACGGATATTTCAGCTGGGTTCCAGAATGGGTCAAACAACTATAACTGGAGTCAGGGTTGGTATGACTATTATTTGGATGCAACGACTCGTAACACCGCAAACGGGCCGGTTGATGTTCTATTTGCGGGATTGATTGACATTGTGATGTCGATTGACGGGGGACGACCTGGCGGAATATTGGGGGAAGCAACTACACGGCTGCTTACTCAGGGACGGCGATTGTTCACCAGGACAACCACAATATTGCGATTGACCCGAACAATCCTTTGCGGGCTCTGGTTGCGACGGATGGTGGTGTGTTCCGGATGCTTTACAACAACACCAATGACACGGTGAGTTGGACGAATTTGAACAAGAACTTGGGGATTACTCAGTTCTACACACTTTCGGTTCACCCGACGAATAAGGACTACATTAAGGGCGGAACTCAGGACAATTCGACACCGCACTCGTTCGGGAATTTGATTCAATGGGGTAACCCTGGAGCGGGTGATGGAGCCGGATGTGCGATCAACCCGATCAATCCCAACATTCAGTATAACTCGAGTCAATTCCATGGGTTAGATCGGACAACAAATAGTTACAGTTCATCGAGCGGTTTCGCGCCCAACTTCGGGAGTGATTCAGTTCCGTTCATCGGCGACTTGTGGCTTGACCCGAACGACCCGACGAACGTTTATGTGAACACGAACTACTTGTGGCGGTACAAGGAAGGGACGGGAGCTTGGACGGCTCGCTTGGGTGGTCAGTTGCTTTCGGCCGGAGGTCAAGTTCGATCGATGGGCTTCAGCACGAACAGCAATATTTTCTACACGGGGGCAAGTGACGGCGACGTTTATATGACGCGCGACTTTGGAGCAACATGGACGAGATTGGATGAGCTTGTCGGCTTTACCAATCGGTCGGTGCTTGACATTAGTGTCAACCCTCGGAGCACTAATGACATTTTGCTTGCGGTGGGAGGATCGGGGGCGCATTTGTACCGGATCACCGGTACAAATACGGCAAGTCCAGTGCTGACGAATGTGAGCGGGAGTGGATCGACTGGTCTGCCCAATGTTGCAGCAAGTTCGATTGCGCGAGATCCTTGGCAGCCGGAAACGAAGTGGTATGTTGCAACTGACGTTGGGGTCTTTATGACTTCAAATGCAGGGGCGACTTGGGAGGATATCACGCAGAGCCGTGGCCTTCCGAACGTCGAGGTTCGTCGCTTGGTTGCGAATAAGACGACAGGATATTTGACGGCCGCGACTTATGGTCGTGGAATGTGGCGGATCAAGATTATTCCGGCGCAAATCCAGAGTGTTGTTGCAAATCCAACTTCGGTCATGAGCGGCGATGGTGGGACGGTTGTTGTTTCGCTTGACCGACCAGCACCGGAAGCGATCACAGTTCCTCTGCTTGATAACTCAGCAAATCTGAATTTGCCGAGTTCGGTGACATTTGCGGTGGGCCAGAGTTCGGTGAGTGTTCCTTACACAACGAACGAGGTCACGACTTCGGAAACGGTGACGATCTCGGCTGAGTTGGGTGGCACGGCAACGGCGTCAGTTCAGGTTTTGGCGACGGCGAACTTTGCGCTGACTCGGTTTAACTTGAATAACTCCTCGAATGCGGCGGGAACGCTGGGAAGCTTGGCCAACTCGGACAATTCGCGGTTGAGTTGGGTGATTCGGCGGCCGGCTAGTGGTTCGACGACATTGTTTGGTCGCACCCGAGTGGCAACCCCCAATGCGAGTCGACTCCGGATTGAAGTTGAAGGGTTCACGACGGTGGCAGGTTTGACATATCAAATCTTGGCGTTTGATAACTCGGCTGGGTTCTTCCGAGTGATTGGTTCAGGAGTGACGGGGACGAGCGACGGCTTCTATTCGGCGGATATCTTGAACCCGGCGGCTTATTATTCGCCAACGACTGAGTTGCAGATTGCCTTTGAAGTTTTGCCGAGTGGTACTTCGGGGAACTTCACGACGGCGGTCGATCGTGTGCGAGTGCGCGCTTTGCCATAAGGGTGAGGTGAGCGGATCGGGGATTCCAAGTTGGAGTCCCCGGTCTTTTTTTTCGGTTGGTGGGTCAAAGTGGACTAAAGAGTAAACTTTGATACAGACGCTTCGTAGTAGGCGTTGTCCCGTTCGGGTTGGTTCCGAAGGAATTTGAGAAATGTTGGATTCGATGAGTGAAACAGTGAAGGATCAGGTGGCGATTGAGGCGCCGGAATTTGAGAACGATGATGCTATGTTGGAGCATTATGCGGAGCGGGAATACAAATGGGGCTTTGTGAGTGATGTTGAAAGTGATACATTGCCGCCAGGTTTGAATGAGGATGTGATTCGGTTTATCAGTGCGAAGAAGGGTGAGCCGGAGTGGATGTTGGAGTTTCGGTTAAAGGCGTTCGAGCATTTGAAGACGATGGATTATCCGAAGTGGCCGAATGTTGGCTACGAACAGCCGGATTTGCAATCGATTTCTTATTTCTCGGCCCCGAAGAAAATGCCGAAGCTGAATTCGCTTGACGAAGCTGATCCGGAGTTGATTGCAACGTTCAACAAATTGGGGATTCCATTGGAAGAGCAGAAGATGCTCGCGAATGTTGCGGTGGATGCGGTTTTTGACAGTGTGAGCGTGGCGACGACGTTCAAGGAAACGTTGAAGGCGGCGGGTGTGATCTTTATGCCGATCAGTGAAGCGTTGCGGGAGCATCCTGAATTGGTGAAGAAGTACATTGGCTCGGTAGTGCCTTACACGGACAACTTTTATGCGACTTTGAACTCGGCGGTGTTTACGGATGGTTCGTTTGTGTTTGTGCCGAAGGGGGTTTCTTGCCCGATGGAATTGAGCACTTACTTCCGGATCAACGAGCAGAATACGGGTCAGTTTGAGCGGACGTTGATTGTTTGTGAAGAAGGAGCGAAGGTTTCTTACCTTGAGGGATGTACGGCACCGAAGCGCGACGAGAATCAGCTTCATGCGGCGGTGGTTGAGCTTTGGGCGGATACGGACGCAGAGATCAAGTATTCGACGGTTCAGAACTGGTACCCGGGGGACAAGGATGGCAAGGGTGGGATTTTCAACTTTGTGACCAAGCGCGCCCGGTGCGAGGGTGACCGCAGCAAGGTGACCTGGACTCAGGTGGAGACGGGTTCGAGCATCACTTGGAAGTATCCGAGCGTGATTTTGAAGGGAGATTCGAGTGTTGGTGAATTTTATTCGGTGGCCTTGACGGCGGGCAAACAGCAAGCGGACACGGGCACGAAGATGATCCACATTGGGAAGAACACTCGGTCGACGATTGTGAGTAAAGGGATTTCGGCGGGGAATGGTCAGAACACTTACCGTGGGTTGGTGAAGATCAATGCAGGAGCCGAAGGGGCGCGGAATTATTCGGTTTGTGACTCGATGCTCATGGGCGACCGGTGCGGGGCGCACACTTTCCCTTACATTGAGGTGAAGAATAATTCGGCGACGATGGAGCACGAGGCGACGACTTCGAAGATTGGTGAGGATCAGTTGTTCTATTTGGCCCAGCGGGGATTAGCGAGGAGGACGCGGTGAACATGATTGTTTCTGGGTTCTGCAAGGATGTTTTCCGTGAGTTGCCGATGGAGTTTGCGGTGGAGGCTCAGAAGCTGTTGGCGGTGAGTTTGGAGCACTCGGTCGGTTAGATTTCTCAGTGAGTTTTTGATGCAGGTCAAGGCAATAAGGATTGCTTTGGCCTGTATACTTTTTAAAGTATGAGTATTAGTGAGCGATTGGTGAAGGCCCCTCGTCGGAAGTGGGTGATTGGGTGTTCTTTGGTTGGGGTTTTGGTTTTGGGGTTGTTTGGATTTGCGGTTTTACAGGTTGTGGATTATCCAGTGGTGGCTTTGCGGGCGGATAGGGTTGCGGCGGAGTATCGGGCGGCGGGGTTGCCTTGGGTGGCGGAAGATTTGGAGAAGTTGTCGGGCACGGGTTCGAATATTGGCGAGCCGATGGTGACGATTTTGGAGGATGGGGCACCGCTTTGGTCCAAGAAGAGCCAGCCGATTTTTGATTTGGTTGGGGAAGGCAAATATCGCGAGGCGAAAGCTTTGGTTGATGGGTTAAGGTCGCCGACGGTGGACGAATTTGCGGCAATGAGTTCTTTGGATCGGATTTGGTTGACCAAGGATTGGGATTTGGGACCGAATGTGTTGTTTCCTGAATATGCGGATGTGAAAACCGGGGTGAAGATGTTAGCGGCGAGGGCAGAGGTCCGGGCTCGAGTCGGAGATTTGGATGGTTCAGTTGCAGATTTGAAAGCGAGCTACGCAATATCGAACAATGTCGGTCGCAACTCGAATTTGATTGCAATGCTGGTGGGGATTGCTTGCCGGTCGATTACGAACAGAGCAGTATTGTATGCAGCCGAAGCTCGCCCCAACGATGCGGCGTGGATAGATCGTTTGCGGGTTGAGGTGGAAAGTTGGCGTCCCGAATCTGATTTGAATCTAGCGATGCAAGGGGAGGCTTATATGGGGGTTGCATTTTATCGCAACTTTCAGGGACGGATATTGCCAGGCAGTTTTGATTTTGAAGATAGTAATTACAACCCCCCGGATCGGTTGGTGCGGCGTGGCTTTCCGAAGGGGGTGATGAATCGGGCGATGATGGTTCGGCACATGGAAGCTCATTTGGACATGCAAAATATCGTGAAAAAGTACGAAGGTGATCCGGTTGGAATGACTCGGGCCTTGGACAAGTTCACGGCAAGTTTTGAGTCTGGGCCGCTGAAGTTGAGTCAGTTTGGCAACCGCGTCTTGTTCCCGGTTTATTCTCAGGCAGGTGAGGCGGTGGCTAAAGATGAGATGATGCCGAAGATTGCGGCGGCGGTGCTCTGGGCTCGTGGAGAGAAGATTCGAACCGGAAGCTATCCGAAAACGGGGAAACGTTTTGAGATCGTTGATTTTCAAACGGGCGACTTTGTGAAAGTGAAGATCATCGGGGAGAGGATCGTTGTTTATTCCGTCGGGAAGGATGGAATTGATCAAGGCGGGGCGAATTTGTTTGATTCTGGGGTTAAAGGTGATGACTTGGGAGAAGCATTTCCGCCTAAAAAGCGAGAATCAATTGTGAAATCGGGCGGCTCGTCAGGTGGGCCGGGCCCCCGGTGATTCGTGAAGAGTGGGGAGTCAAATCTGAGTTCTGCGGGCGACTTTTTATCATGGTTGGATGTAGTCAGTGATGGCCTGGAATATTCGTTATAGCCGGAAGCGTTAACTCTTTCGGAGATAGTTAAAATATGAGTATTCACAAACCTGAAAGTTACTAACTCATGGAGAGAAAATCTTCCGTACGAGACAGTTGCATTTGGAAGGAGTACGCAAATAAAGCGTCATATCCGACTTTTGGTCCGTATTTTAGCTGGACTTGGAACTAGAACGTTATGGTGCGCTTCTAAGTTTCCGGAACACAGACGATGCCTCACATCATTTCACGAAATCATCAAAATGCTTGGCGTTCATTACTCATTGCCCAGAGTTGGGCGATACGACAGATCGAATTTCAGCTCCGAAAGGCTAATGAAATTTCGTTTGACGTTTATGAGGTCTTGCAGACGCTTGAAGATTCTGAGGGGGGGAAGCTCCGAATGAGCGATTTAGCGGATCGAATCCTTTTTAGCCGAAGTGGCTTGACCCGAATGATTGATCGGTTGGAAGAGCTTGGCTATGTTGTTCGGGAGCCGAGTCCGGATGACCGGCGTGGTTGGTATGCGGTGGTTACTCCCAAGGGGAAGGAGGTTCGCCATCGTGCTTGTGACATTGTCCAAACGACATTGCAGGCTATTTGGGAAAAATCTTTGAGTGATGAAGAAGCTGTGGCACTTGTTCCGGTGATGGAAAGTGTGACTAAATTGGCCCGTGATTACGAGCCGATTCGGGGCTAATTCAGTTCAGTTCAATTTATCCACGATGAGGCGGCTCGGGTTCGGGCCGCCCATTGTAATTTTGATGTTGGCAGATTGGAAATCGGTGTCCATTGCGGTGAAGATATTCATGAATTTGTGCGGATTCCTGTCTACAAGGGGGAACCACGATGATTGGACTTGGATCATGATCCGGTGGCCCTTTTTGAAGGTGTGACAGGTGTCGGGGAGGGTGAATGGAACGCGTTCGGCTTTGGTTGGATCCATGGGTTGTGGGTTTTGGAAGCTGTTCCGGAATTTGGCCCGCATAACTTCGCCTCGGACAAGCATTTGGAAGTTTGGGTTTGCGGGATGGGTCGCGGGGAAGACGTCGATGAGTTTGGCGACGAAGTCACAGTCGGTGCCGGAGATTTGGGCGTTGATCACTGCGTCCACGTTGCCGGCGACGGTGAAATCTTCGGTTAGCGGCTCGGTGGTGAACGTCAACACATCGGGTCTTTGTGAGGCAAAAGTTTGGTCAGCGAGCATGTATTCGCGGGTTCGGCGAAGGAGGGTGCCGCCTTGATATGGAACCGGGCTTGCGGGATTGCTTACATAGCTTGCAGTTCCGGATTGAGGAGCTTGGTTGACGGTCAGTTTGTTGTTGGGTTGAAAATTGAGGGTTGTGTCTTTTGTGGCTTTGGGTGGCCATTCGTTGAAACGTCGCCAGGTGTTGTTTCCGCTGTCGAACATTGTGGCTTTGGGGAGCGTGACTTGCCCATCACCGCGCAGGAATGCGTCGAAGAAGGGGAATTCGACTTCTTCTTGGAAGAATTGGCTGGTATTTGATCCCCAATCATGGACATGGAATTTTTGACCGTCGGCACTGGCCCACATGCCGTGGTACCAGGGCCCCATGATGATCCAGTTGTTGGGTTGGTTGGCTTGGACTTCGGCGGACTTGTAGCAGGCGAGGGGGCCGTAACAGTCTTCGGCGTCGAAGAATCCGCCGACCCAGAGCATTGCCGACTTGATGTCTTTTAGACCGGATGGTACAGAACGAGTTTGCCAGTAGTCGTTGTAGGTGTCGTTGCGGACGATATCGGACCAATAGGGGATTGCGCCTTTGTACAGTTTTGGTTCTACGTTGGAGAGGGCTCCAAGGTCGAGGAAGTATTTATAGGCGTCACCGTTGAGGTTGATGGGGATCCCTGCGGGTCGAGTTGGGCCAGGTTGATTTTGGGGGATACCGAAGCCGCTGAAGAAGCTGATGAAATCTTGGAGCATAAAGGCACCGTTGTGGTGCATGTCGTCGCCCAGGAACCAGTCGGCGGTGGGTGCCTGGGGAGAGACGGCTTTGAGAGCTGGGTGGCGAGACATTGCGCCGAGGGCGGCGTATCCACCGGGGTAACTGATTCCCCATAGTCCGACCCGCTTATTGTTGTTCGGAACGTTGTTGATCAGGAATTCGACCGAATCGTAGGTGTCGGTTGATTCATCGATATCGGCGGGATTGGGGGCGAGGCCGTTGTGTTGCCACGGGTTTGTGAGTTGAGGTCGAAGGTTTTCAAAGACCCCTTCGGACATATATTTGCCGCGGACATCTTGGAAGGCGAAGATGTATCCAGATTCGACCATTCGTTTTGAGCCCCGGAAGCCGCGCTTGTATGATGTTGGCCCGTAGGGTCCAGCGGAATAGGGAGTGCGTTCGAGGAGGATGGGGCCGGGAGATCGGCTATTTTTGGGGACATATACGCTGGTGTAGAGCTTCGTTCCATCGCGCATAGGAATCATGTACTCGTACTTCTGATGGGTATCGGTTATGGCTTGAGCAGAAGCGAGGGCCGCCATAGAGGCGACAAGAAGTGCGATGGGCATGCGCATCATGCCCGCTATTGTGCATGAAGTCTGGCGTTAAAGTGCAGGTTTGAACTTGAGAATTTCACCATTGATGCAGTAGCGAATGCCGGTTTTGTCTTTTGGGCCGTCGTCAAAGACATGGCCGAGGTGTCCGTCGCATCGGGAGCAGAGGACTTCCACTCGAACCATTCCGAAGCTGAGGTCAGTTTTGAGCCAGACATTTTCGCGGTTGAATGGTTGAAAGAAGCTGGGCCAACCGGTTCCGGAATCAAATTTTGAGTCAGCTTTGAAGAGGGCGAGATCGCATCCGACGCAGTGGTATGTTCCGTCACCTTTCTTTTCAAGTTGTCCGGAGCAGAATGCGGCTTCGGTGCCTTTGTTTCGGAGAATGCGGTATTGCTCAGTGGTGAGTTGCTTTTTCCACTCGGCATCGGTTTTTACGACTTTATCTTTGCGCTTTGGCGAGACTTCTTCGATCGTGAGTCCGGCGTAGGTTTTCGGTTTGCCGGTTTGAGAATTTGGCTGGGACTGGAAGGCGTAGACGCCGAGCGCAAAGGCGGCGAGGGCAAGGGTTGTGGCAATCAGTCCGAGTTTCATCTAAAGTATGAAACGCAGATTGACAAGAAAGAGTTCGTAGTGGTAGGGATGACAGAATAGAGATCAGATGAGTGGCGGACGTTTTTTTTATGCAAACGAGGAGTCTCGACGATCCCGATTGGCTTATTTTGATGCCGTTGATGCATTGGTTGATGCGGGGATTGCGCTGGATGAAACCCAGCTGTGCCAAAACCATTCGGAGCTTGACTCGGTAGTTCGGCAGAGGGTTGAAGAAGGTGCGGAAGTTGTTTTTGTTGGAGGTGGCGATGGGACGTTGGGGGAGTGAGCGAGTACTTTCGTGATTCGGATACGATTTTTGGAGCGGTTCCTTTGGGGACGGGGAATCAGTTTGCGCGAGAGGTTGGTCTTCCCGAGGAATTGAGAGCATACGCGGCAACGGTTGCCCAGGGGAGATTGGCGCGACTTGATTTGGGGCTTTGTAATGGTCAAGGATTTTTGACGGTTGCGACTCTCGGCTTGACGACGGAAATTGCCCGGAATTTGGAATCGAAAGGTGTTTTGGGGAAGGCGAGTTATGTACCCGCGCTTGCCACGGCACTCAAGAAAATGAAGCCATTTGACGTTGAGATCGTCGGCGAGGGGGAGACAATTCACGGTCTGATGGTACAGGTAGTGATTTGCAATGGGCGTACTCATGCGGGGCCATTTTTGGCGAGTCCGGATGCGACAATAACGGATGGTATGTTTGATGTTTATGCTTTGCCTCCGATGGGGGTTGGGCTCTTGGCGGGCGCGGCGGTTTTGGCTTTGGGGGGAGAACACACGAACACCGAAGAGGTTGACGCGATGAAGGCGAGCCAGTTGGTTGTACGCACTGAGCCTCGGTTACCAGTGGTGATTGATGGTGAGGAGAACTGGTTTGACGAGATGCATTTTGAGATTGCGCCTGCGGCTTTGCGGGCAATCGTTGGCCCGGGTTTTCGCGCACCTCAGGATCGGTTGGGTTCGGTGGAATGGTGATTGGTTTGGAAGACTAGTCTAACTCGATAAGAGATTTTTGGAATGCGAGTTCAGGGCGGAGGAGGCGGGCGTTTGGTCGTGCGACGAGCCAGCCTTGGATCAGGTCGAATTTTGATCGTTCGGCGAGGGCGAGCTGGGCAACTGATTCGATCCCTTCGGCGACGGTTTGAGCCCCGAGAGACTTGGCGAAATTCACAAGAGATGAAAGGAGGATTTCTTTGGCTTCGTCTTCGGTGGCTTGGAGTAGAGTGCGGTCGAATTTAATGATGTCGGGGCGTATCAGCTCGGCCATGGCGATGGTGCTGTGCCCTGATCCAAAGTCGTCGAGGGCGATTTTCGCACCTGATTCTCGGATTGTTGCGACGAGATTGAGGAGAGCGTTTTCGGAAGGAAATTGGTCAGCTTCGACAAATTCGAAGACGACTTGTGCGGGGTTGATTCCAGCTCCTCGCATTGCGAAGACGGTGCTGTGGAGGTCTTCTAGGGAGTGGGCAAAGCTATCGGGGCAAAGGTTGATGAAGATGAGTTCTTCGGGGCCGAGTTGCTCGTAGAGGCATTGAAGCGCAGCGATGCGGGCGGATCGGTCGAATTCTTTTTTGCGACCGAGTTTTGCGGCGGCAGAGACCATTTCAAATCCCGATCGGATTCCGGTGTGGTCTACGCCTCGGGCGAGGGCTTCAAACCCGATGACTCGGCAAGACTTGAGGCAGTAGATAGGTTGATAGTAGGAGATGATGCGATTTTCGGCGAGAATTTCGTTGAACCACCGACCGGAAACTTGGGTGACAAGTTCGTTGAGGGAGAGGGATCGCCAAGGTTCGAGAGGTTCGTCCGCGGAGTATCGGACAGCGGTGCAGGATGTGAGGTCATCGGGGCTCAATCCGTTGACGAACTGTTCCAGTTGTTGTTCCCAGCCCAAACCGGACAAGTGGAATACGGAAGTGTTGAGGTCGTCGGACTGTCCCAGATCAAGTCCTTTTGTGACGACATGCGGTCGGTCGCTGTAGATTGCTACTCCCGCACCTCTGTATTCTTTTTGCAAACGGTCGCTGGCGCTGAATATGAATTCGCGCAGTGACAAGTCGAATCCTCGATTGATTGGGGTGCGGCGTTGTGATAACGTTCACGCCCCGAATAAATGCTAGGGGCAAATATACCAGGCTGGAGAGGAGTTTTCCACATCTGTGGAAAAAGTTGTGAAAAAGTTTTAGTTGTCAGTTGTTTTTGATAGAACGAATTTGCGCTGGGGCTTTTTGAAATGGTGGAGTTAAGAAGTTGGTAGAACTGAGATGTGGTGGAAACCGGACTAAAAAGTGAATTTTCGATTTTAGATCGAGAAGTGAACGGGCGTCGGTTGGTGTACTTGGACAATGCCGCGACGATGCAGCGTCCGGATTGCGTTTTGCGGGCCATGGATGACTTTTCGCGGACGATGAATGCGAATGTCCATCGCGGGGTTCACCGATTGAGTCAGGAGGCGACCGATGCCTTTGAGGGGGCGCGGGACATTGTTCGGAATTTTGTTGGGGCGGGGGAAAGCGCAGAGATTTTGTGGACGAAGGGGTGCACGGAGAGTTTGAATTTGGTTGCCCAGGGGTGGGGTGGAGCAAATTTGAAGGCGGGCGATGAAGTGCTTTTGAATACGGGGGAGCACCACGCGGATATTGTGCCTTGGCAATTAGTTGCGGAGAGAACGGGTGCGGTTGTTCGGGCGATCCCGATTGATGATGATGGGGTGATTGATTTGGATGCTTTGCGGGGGATGGTCGGGTCGAGAACGAAAGCGATTGGGGTCAAGCATGTTTGCAACGCGACGGGAGTGATTCATCCGGTGAAGGAAATTGCGGAGATTGCTCATTCGGTTGGGGCGGTGATGGTGGTGGATGGTGCACAGGCTTTGGCTCATTTTGAAGTCAATGTTCGGGAGTTGGGTGCAGACTTTTATGCAATGAGTTCGCATAAGGTTTATGGCCCGATGGGCATGGGGGCGTTGTACGGTCGGCGCGAACTTTTGGAGGAGATGCCGCCGTTTATGGGGGGCGGGGACATGATTCGTACTGTGAGCTTTGAGGGCACAACTTTTAATGAGATTCCTAATAAGTTCGAGCCGGGGACGCCAAATGTTCCGGGGGCGATTGGATTTGCCCGGGCTTTGGAGTGGGTGCGAGAAAAGGGATTGACGGAATTAGCGCGGATTGAAAACTCGTTGGCGGTTCGGGCACGGGCTGAGTTGACTGATATTCCGGGGGTTAGGTTGGTTGGACGGAGCGATCCGCAAGCGAGTGTTGTGAGCTTTGTCACGGATTTTGCGCATCCGCATGACTTGGGCACGATTCTGGATGGATTTGGGGTGGCGATTCGGAGTGGTCATCATTGCTGTATGCCTTTGATGAACCGGTTAAGGATACCGGGCACGGCTCGAGCAAGTTTTGCGGCGTATAATACGAATGTGGACATAAAAGTCCTGATTGAAGGAGTGCTGAAGGCACGGGAGATTTTTGGCTGATGTTGAGTGAGCTTTACCAGGAAGTGATTTTGGATCATGGAAAGAAGCCGCGTAATTTTGGCTTGATGGCGGGGTGTACGCATTCGGCGGAAGGATTTAACACGCTGTGCGGGGATCGAGTTCGGGTGTATTTGTTGATGGCGGGGGATGTTGTTGAGGATGTTCGGTTTGAAGGTGAGGGATGTGCGATTTGCACGGCGAGCGCGAGTTTGATGACTCAGATGGTTCGGGGCAAGCGAATTGAAGAAGTGGAAACGCTTTTTGGTCAGTTTCAGACGGCGGTGACTACCGATGGGGCGGATCTGACGGGGTTGGACGAGTTGGAAGCACTCGTCGGGGTGCGTCAATATCCCAATCGGGTGAAGTGTGCGACTTTGGCTTGGCATGCGATCTGTGCGGCTTTCGGGTCGCCAGTAACGCAGGAGGGGCAATAATGCCGGAGAAGATCGAGAGCGGGCCGGTGAATGATCCGGGTCATTTGAACTCGATTCAACGAGCGTTATTGGAGGGTGAGATTATCGAGTCGATCCGCCAGGTTTATGACCCCGAATTGCCAATTAATGTTTATGATTTGGGTTTGATCTACGGTTTGAATGTGAGTCACGAGGGGGTTGTGGACATCACGATGACTTTGACGAGTCCGGCTTGTCCGGTGGCGGGGACATTGCCGGGTGAAGTTGAGCAAGCGGCGTTGAATACGCCGGGGGTGAAATCGGCTTCAGTTGAGTTGGTATGGGATCCGCCGTATACCATTGACCGGATGCCGGAGCACATCCGGTTGGAGTTGGGACTGTTCTGAAATGAAATTTAGTGCGCAGGAAGAATATGGGTTGCGGTGCTTGATTGCTTTGGCTCGGAAGGGCGTGGGGCAGTCAATGACGATTCCGGAAATAAGTGACCAGGAAGGGTTGACGAGCAGCCACGTTGCGAAGATCTTGGCAATATTGCGACGGAGCGGATTTGTGGCGAGCACGCGGGGTCAATCGGGGGATATGCCTTGGCGATGGAACCGAGAGATATGGTTTTGCGGGATGTTTTGGAGCCTTTGGGGGGGCGGATGTTCAGTGAGGAGTTTTGCGAGCGGCACACGGGAATCTTGGCGAATTGCGTGCACGAGACGGATTGCACGTTGCGGCCGCTCTGGAACGGGATTCAGCAAGCGGTGGATGGCATTGTGGGCCGGTATACGATCCAGGATTTGCTGGATGGGGTGATTGAGCCACCGAAGATTCAGCTGAGCGTGACGCGGCGGGCTCCCGTTGAGATTGAAGACGAGGCGTGCTGCTGATGAGTTTTCCGGTTGTGATTAGCAAGACGGCGGTGCCCCAGATTCGACGGCTGTTGGAACGGAAAGGCAAACCGGGGAGCTTTTTGCGCATTGGAGTTAAGGGGGGCGGATGTTCGGGTCTGGAGTATTTGTTTGCCTTGGAAGAGGTTGCGCGGGAAGGTGACTTTGTTTGGGAATTGGATGGAGTTGTGATTCGACTTGATCCGAAGTCGGCGAAGTTTTTGGATGGTGCGGCTTTGGTATATACGGGGAATTTGATGGGGGGTGGGTTTGCCTTTGAGAATCCGAATGCGGAGCGGAGTTGTGGTTGCGGGACGAGTTTTACGCCGAAGCGGGCTGGTTAGGAGCCAAGTTTCGCCGCGAATCTAGAATAAATTAAGAAATCATTAAGAATCTCCTGTATAGTTGTTGTGATTGCGGGATTCCAATAAGGATTCTGACAAGGTTGACTCTCGAGGAATTCAATGAAAATTGGCTTGATTTGTCTTCTGGCAATTGCGCCAGCAGTTGCTCCCATGGCCCATGGGTGGACGTACACGAATCTTCATCCGTCGGGGGCTTCAGTCTCGGCTGGCTTTGGCGCTGGTGGAAACACTCAATCTGGTAATTCGAATATGAGTGGAGTTCTTCGGGCTGGACTTTGGAATGCTACGGCATCGTCTTGGATTGATCTTCATCCGACCGGCGCGAATTATTCAGAATCATGGGGAGCGTCGGCGACATCACAAGTTGGCTACGCACACATTGGGGTGACTACCCACGCCAGTTTGTGGACGGGGACTTCGGGATCTTGGGTGAGTTTGAACCCAAGTGTGGCATTGGGTTCCGTTGCCTATGCAGCCACATCGACAAATCAAATTGGGAACACTTATGCTTTTAGCACTGTGCTTGCCAGTATGTGGTCGGGTTCGGCGGGGAGTTGGGTGAACCTGAATCCTTTGGGGGCAACATCATCTGAAGCGTTCGGTGCATCGAGCACGAATCAAGTTGGGTATGCAACCTTGGGTGGTGTTCAGAGTGCCGGGATGTGGTCTGGAGTGTCAAGTTCGTTTGTGAATTTGCATCCCTCTGGAGCCAGCTCTTCTCGCGCCCATGCCGCAACTGGTACTACTCAGGCTGGCTATGCGGTGATTGGTGGGAACTCGCACGCGAGTATATGGGCGGGGAGTGCCGGATCATGGGTTGATTTGAACCCTAGTGGAGCGGCCTCTTCGACGATATGGGGTGCAGCAGATGGGTATCAGGCGGGTGGTTCGATTATTGGCGGGGCGCAGCGAGCGAGTCTGTGGTCTGGTTCGGCTGGCTCGTTTGTTGATTTGCAATCATTCTTGCCGGCAAGTTTTTCAAATTCCGTCGCGCGGGGGATTTCAACAGACGGTGTAAATTATTACATTGTTGGGATCGGTCGAAATACAGCTACGGGACGAGACGAGGCTGTGCTTTGGACGGAGGCGGTTCCGGAGCCGGGCACGATTTTGGTTCTAGGAGCTGGGTTGTTGGCAGTTGCCCGGAAACGTCGCGCTAGCCGCAAGTAAAGTGACGATTCGTTCGGGTCAAGAGGTTTTCGGCCACTGGTTGGCGCGGATGTTTTGCTCGGCTAGTTCGGCAGTCTGATTGATTCGCTTGGTTCTTGTTGCTGGAGTTTTGGCCTGAAGAATCCACTCGAGAATTCCTCTTAGGGCGGACTTGGGGAAGGCTTGAAAATTTGATTTTGCCTGGGGAGAGTTTTGGAATGCTTGGTCTAGATCAGGGGGATGACAAGGTTTTCGACATCGTTGAGGGCGTCCCATGTTCCGGATTCTTTGGCGAGATTGATCGCAATGAGACCGGCATCTTGCATTTGAGACTGCTCGATCATTTTTTGGGCTCGGACTTTGTTGAGAGCTGACCAAAGTGATTTTGGACTGCGTGGTGCGATATAAAGCATGGTGCGGATATCGTCAAGTTTTGCCGGCTTGCTATCGATCCATCCGAAGCAAAGTGCCTCTTCGACAATGTCATCTTGGGTGATGTGGAACTGGGGGTTTGCAGCCTTTTTATAGGTGATGAGCCAGATGCCTTGGCTTGCCTGGTGGTTTTGGACTAACCAGTCTCGCCACTCTTGGCGGGATTTAACTTCGACAGAATTGGGGGGAGGATTTGGCATCGAGTCAGAAGGTGATTATGACATTGCCTTTCTTTCGTCCGGAATCAACGAGAGCATGAGCAGCGGCGATTTGGTCAAGCGGGAAAGTCTGATCAATTACGGGGGTGAACTCTCCTCGGTCGGCAAGTTCTGCGAGGAATCGAATGTCTTCGGGCTTAGTGATGACGGGGGTAGCGATGACTTTTTTGCTGCTTCCGATCGATTGGAATGGAGCCGCGAGTAGATCTCGAAATGATACGACGATGAGAAGGAGGCGACCGCTGGGGCGGAGAATTGATCGAGTGTTTTGGGTGTTGAGCGAGCCGACGCAATCCAGAATGATGTCGAACTGGACGGGAAGCTCGGTAATTTTCGTGGTGCGATAGTCGATCATGTGGTCGGCGCCTAAACTCTGGACGAGGGCATGGTTTGGCGAGCTGCAAACGGCAGTTATCTCGGCTTTGAAGTGTTTGGCGAGTTGGATGGCGGCGGTGCCAACACTTCCTGATGCCCCGTTGATCAGGATTCGATCGCCGGATTTGATGTTGGCGCGGCGGAGAAAGCTGAGGGAAGTTGTGCCTCCGAAACAGACTGCAGCGGCCTGTTGGTGGGAGAGGGTTTCTGGTTTGTGGGCGAGAGTGCCGGTTTCGGGGAAAGTCTTGAACTCGGCGTAACAGCCCATTTTGGCGTCGCTGAATGCGATGACTTCATCACCCGGTTTGAACTTGGTTACTCCTTGCCCTACTGCTTCGATGACTCCGGAGAGTTCAGAGCCGAGAATTTGGTTGCGGGGGCGACTGATGCCAAAAATCAAGCGACCGATTTGGCTGAATCCGGGAGGAAGGTTGAAAGCTCGGAGCCTTGCGTCGCCGGAAGTTACGGTAGTGGCGTGGAGTTTTATGAGGACTTCATTGTTTTTTGGAGTGGGTTTGGGGAGATCAACGATTTGGAGGACATCAGGTGGACCGTACGATTTGTAGATTGCTGCGCGCATGGGATTTTCTGTTCCAGAAAGTAAACGTTTTGGGATTGGGGGGATTGGGCCGTTTTGCGCTTCAATTTTGTTGACCTCACCCCCAACCCTCCCCGATCAGGTCGAGGACGGGCTCTCTCTATTAAAACGGAGAGGGGGCTTTTAAAAGAGTTTTGTGCCGTTGGGGACAGGGTGTTCGGGTCGTGTGAGGGTGACGTTGCCATGCTCGTCGGCGAAACCGGTGACGAGGCATTCGGAGATGAACGGGCCGATTTGCTTGGGGGGGAAGTTGGTTACGGCGACGATTTGGGTGCCGATGAGTTGCTCGGGGGTGTAGTAGTGCGTGATTTGGGCAGACGAGCATTTGATGCCGATTTCAGGGCCGAAGTCGATGGTGATTTTGTAGGCGGGCTTCCGGGCTTCGGGGAATTGTTCCGCGTTGGTGATTGTTCCGACGCGGAGTTCGACTTGTTCGAATTGGGAGTATCTGATTTCGGGCATTTGGGTTGGTGGTGGGTTACCACAATTCTTGTCCTGCCCGAGGGCGGAGTCGGGATTGATATTTCAATCCCGACGAGGGCGCGGCTTCGGGCCGGGCAGGACAATGTCTGAAATGTGAACTTTCATTGCAAATGTCTGAGTATTCTTCAGCAATGAGTTCTGGGCTTGAGAGTTTGAAGAGTCGGTTGGCGAAGGTGAATGCGTTGAATTCCGCGATTGCATTGATGGATTGGGATCAGCAGTGTTTGATGCCATCGGGGGGTGCGGATGCTCGAGGGGAGCATGTGGGGATTTTGAGTGGGATGGCGCACGAGATGTTTGTCAGCGAGGAGACTCAGCGGGCACTTGAGAACGCCGAGAAGGAAGTGATCGGGGGGATGATGATGATTCGGCGATGGTGCGGGTGGTGCGCCGTAACATGGATATTGAGACGAAATTGCCGCAGGCGTTGATTGAGGAGCGGGCGAAGCTTTCGGCGGTGGGACACGAGGTGTGGGTTAAGGCTCGGAAGGAGAACGACTTTAAGGCGTTTGAGCCGATTTTGGCGCAGACGGTGGACATTAGCCAGCGGATCGCGGAGTATTTGGGCTATGAAGATCACCCTTATGATGCGGTGACTGATCAGTTTGAGCAGGGGGCAAGCCGGAAGTTTTGGGATGGGATGTTTGATTCGATTCGCCAGCCGTTGACAGATTTGGTGGCAGAGATCAAGGCAAGTCCGAATCAGCCGGATGATGCGTTTTTGACAGGGAATTGGGACGAGGGGGCTCAGCGGGCTTTTTCGATGAAGTTGCTGGACGGGATTGGATTTCGTTTGGATCGGGGTCGACTTGATACGGCTCCGCATCCGTTCTGCACGAATTTTGCGATTGGGGATGTGCGGCTCACGACTCGGTTCTTGGATTATTTGCCGAGTGCGGTATTTGGCAGTTTGCATGAGGCGGGGCACGGGATGTATGAGCAGGGGAGTCCGGATGAGTGGGATCGGACACCGCTGGCGGGCGGGGTGAGTTTGGGTTGGCATGAGAGCCAGTCGCGGACTTGGGAGAATATTGTGGGGCGGAGTAAGGCGTTTTGGCGGCACTTTTATGGTGACTTGCAGGCGGCGTTCCCCGCTTTGGCGAGTGTGGACTTGGATACGTTTTATCGGGCGGTGAACCGAAGCCAGCCGACCTTGATTCGGGTGGAGGCGGACGAGGTGACTTACAACCTGCACATCATGGTTCGGTACGAGCTTGAGAAGGGGATGCTCGACGGTTCGATCAAGGTGAGTGAGGTTCCGGATGCTTGGAATGCGCGGTACGAGGAGTATTTAGGGATTACGCCGCCGAATGATGCGAACGGGTGTTTGCAGGATGTTCACTGGAGTGGTGGGTTGCTGGGCTACTTCCCGACATATTCGATGGGGAACATTTTGAGTTATCAGTTGTGGGAGCTTTTGGAGGCAGATTTGGGCGATACGGAGGCGTTGATGGAGGCAGGTAATTTTGCGCCGATTCTGGAGTGGTTGCAGGTGAAGGTTTATCGCCAAGGGTCGAAGTATCCGCCGCAGGAATTGTTGCAGCGAGTTTGCGGGGGTGGTTTGGATGCGGAGCCTTATCTGCGTCGGATTCGGGCGAAGTATTCGGAGATTTACGAGTTGGGGTAGTGGCGTTGTTCTTCGTTTGATCACCCCACCCCAGCCCCTCCCCATCTGGGGAGGGATCCGGAAATAACTAGAATTTGTCGGGGATGGTGATGCCCATGTTGTGGAGGGTGAAGGAGTAGACGTCGGTGACGGCTTCGAGGGCTTTGCGGATGGGGGTTCCGGCTCCGTGCCCTGCGGAGGATTCGATGCGGATCAGGACAGGGGCGGGGCCGGCCTGGACGGCTTGGAGCCGAGCGGCATATTTGAATGAGTGGGAAGGGACGACGCGATCATCGGTGTCGGCGGTGGTGACGAGAGTGGCGGGGTAGTGTGTGTTGGGTTTGAGGTTGTGGTAGGGACTGATGCGATAGAGGCTGAAGAATTCATCTTGGTTCTCGGGTGAGCCGTAATCGCCTTCCCATGCGGCACCGATGGTGAATTTGTTGAATCGGAGCATGTCCATGACGCCGACTTCAGGGATACAGACGCCGAAGAGATCGGGGCGTTGGTTCATGGCGACGCCGATGAGGAGACCACCGTTTGATCCGCCTTGGATGGCGAGTCGCTTGGGCGTGGTGTAGCCTTCGTTGACGAGGTATTCGCCGCAGGCGATGAAGTCATCGTATGCGTTTTGACGGCGCACTTTGGTGGCGGCTTCGTGCCAGGCTTTGCCGTATTCTGATCCGCCGCGGATGTTGGCGAGGCACCAGATTCCGCCCATGTCCATCCAGACGGTTCGCGAGGTGCTGAACCAGGGGGTTTGGGAGGCACCGAATCCGCCGTATGCGTAGAGGAGGGTGGGGCTGTTTCCGGTGATTTTCAGGTCTTTGCGGTGGACGATGAACATTGGCACCTTTGTGCCATCGGGGGAGGTGACGAACACTTGCTTGGCGGTGTATTTGGAGGAGTCGAGGGGGAGTTCGGGTTTTCGGTAGACCTCGGACGTGTTTGCGGCGGCGTTGTACTTGTAGATCGTTGCGGGGGTTGTGAAGTCGGCGTAGCTGTAGTAGGTTTCGTCGGAATTCGGGGCTCCGGTGAATCCGGTGACGGCACCGAGTCCGGCGAGGGGGATGTTTTTCATGGGGTTGCCAGCGAGGTCAAAGGTTTCGACGACGGCGTGGGCGTCCTTCATGTATTGGATGATGATGCGGGATTGGGTGAGAGAGGCGCCTTCGATGGCTTCGGCGCGGGCGGGAATGACGTCGGTCATTGTTCCGCCGGAGAGGGGCATGGAGATGATTTTTCCGGTCGGGGCGTCTTTGCTCGTGCGGACGAAGAGTCGGTTATTGCGGATCGCCAGGGGGGTGTAGTTGGCATCGTTGGCATCAAGGATTTTGTTGATGGTGACGGATTTGCCATCGTGGTTGGCGTGCCAGATCCGGTTGTTGGTTGAGCCTGGTTCGTCACTGTAGATGAAAAGCTCTTGTTTGGCATCGTCCATTGCGGGGAAGAGGAACGTTTGGGGCTTGGTTTTATCTTCGTAGATGAGTTGATCGGTTGATTGGTCGAGGCCGATGCTGTGGAAGTAGATTGAGGGGTTTTCGTTGGCGGCGGTGAAGGCGGTGTCACCTTCGGGGCGGGGTATCGGAGGTAGTAGAAGCCTGTGCCGTCGGAGTTCATCACTGCGCCGCCGAATTTAGACCACTTGACGGGTTGGCCGATCGTTTTTCCGGTGGTGACATCGAGGACGTTCCACTCTATCCAGTCGGAGCCAGCTTTGGAAACTCCGTAAAGCATTCGTGAGCCGTCGTTGTTGAAATCGGTTCCGCTGAGGGCGACGGTGCCGTCGGCACTGAGGGTGTTGGGGTCGAGGAGGATACGGGGAGTAGCGCCGGGTCGGTCTACGACGTAGATCACGTTTTGGGGGAGAAGTCCGGAATTGTAGCCGTAGAATGTTCTCGTTCCCTTCTGGACAGGGATGTCGAATCGTTCGTAATTGACGCGGCGGAGGAGTTCGTCGAGGAGGGGTTTTCGATTGGGGATTTGGTTGAGGAATCGGTTTGTGAGTTCGTTTTGGGCGTCGGCCCAGGCTTTGACTTCTGGGGTGGTGATGGGTTGTTCGAGCCAGCGGTAGGGGTCGGCGACGGTGATGCCGTGGTAGGTGTCGGTGTGGTTGACGGTTTTTGTGGGTGGGTAGATCCAGGATTGGGTGAGCATGGTTGTGGCGAGGAGGGCGGGGATCATTGGTTTGAGTTTACTTGGTTAGTGAATTAAGGAGTCATAGAGATCGATCCATTCGGGATTCTCACGCTCTATGGCTTCGATTTTCCAAGCTCGCTTCCATCCTTTGATTTGTTTTTCTCTTTTGATTGCAAATGGAATCTCAGAATGATATTCAAAATAGACTAGCAGGTGTACGTTATATTTTGAAGTAAATCCAAGGGTGTAACAGTTTTGATGTTGGTATGTTCTGGTGATGAGATCGGCTGTTACTCCGGTATAGAGAACCCCATTTTTCCTGGAAGCAAGGATGTAGACATAGCCTCCTTTTGCCATGATTTATATTTTGCTTAGATTTTGGTCTGGATGTTGGAGATTTTGCGGATTTTAAAAGAGAGATTCCGGGTCACGCCCGGAATGACGGGCAAGGGAGCTTCCGGGTCACGGTTGGAATGACTAGATAGGAGGTTTCGAGTCACGGCTGGTATGGCGGGCAAATGAGATTCCGGGTCACCGCTGGAATGACGGGCAAGGGAGGTTGGTATAGTCCTGTTTATGATTTCGGCGATGTTGGGGATGGCGATGGTGGCGTGTGGGGAGGTGGATTTTGATTGGACTTTGACGTGTGAGCGGACAGATTTCCGAGCGACGGGGCGTTATGCCGAAGCATTGAGTTTTTGTGAGCAGTTGGGGTTGCAGGACAATGTTTCGGTTTTTCCGATTGGGAAATCACCGGAGGGGCGGGAGATGGTTGTGGTTGTGGTGAGTACGGATTCGGATGTTTTGAATTTTGAGAATAGAAAGAAGCCGCTTTTGTTTGTGAACAACGGGATTCACAGTGGGGAAATTGATGGAAAGGATGCAACGCTTGTTTTGGCACGGCGGCTGGTGAAACCGGACGGGGCACCTGACGAGGCGAATTGGAGCAGTTTGCTGGAGAAGGCGAGCTTTGCTTTTATTCCAGTTTTGAGTGTTGATGGGCACGAACGATTTTCGAGGTTCAACCGGGTGAATCAGAATGGGCCGGAGGAGATGGGGTGGCGGGCGACGAGTGAGAATTTGAATTTGAACCGCGATTTTGCGAAAGTTGATGGGTTGGAGATGCGGAATTTGCTCGATTTTGTGAATGACATTGAGCCGGATTTTTATATTGACAATCATGTCACGGATGGGGGTGATTGGCAGTATGTGGTGCAATGGGATGTTCCGAGGTATCCGACGATGGCGAAGGCAACGGTGGACATTTCACAGAAATTTGTTGATGATGTCATGCCGAAATTGACAAAGTCGGGGTTTGAAAATGCGCCTTATTTTGGAGGTTTTGATGATCGGAATCCGGGGCGAGGGATTACTTTGGGGTTTTACGGGCCTCGCTATTCGACAGGTTATTGGGCAATGCGGAATCGGCCTTCGATGCTGGTTGAGACCCATGTTTTGAAGCCGTACAAGGAGCGGTACGAGGCAACTTTGGAGCTGAACCGACTGACTTTGGAGTGGGTTGGAGCGAATGCGAGTTTGTTGCGGGTTCGGAACCAATATGGGGATGTTGAAGGCATGGCGATGGACGAAGGTGAGGATGTTGTTCTGACCGCTCGTACTTCGGGCAAAACTAAGCCGTTCGTCTTCAAGGGGTTGAAATTTGATCCTTACAAAAGCGATATCAGTGGGGCAGAGATTCCAAGGTGGACTCGGGAGAAAGTGAATCACGAGACGGTGATTCGGGATGAGTTTGAGGCGGGGGTTTCGGTCAAGGCTCCAGCGGGTTGGTTTGTGCCGAGTTATCTGCGATCGGTCGTGGATCGATTGCAGATTCATGGGGTGGAGATGGTTCCGGTTCGGGAGGATGCAGTGGGCACGACTGTGAGGTGGACGGTGCAGAAATTTGATGGTGTGAGTTTGGGGACGACGACTTTTGAAGGTCGGACGATGCCCCGGTTCAAGGTGATTGATGTTGAGCGGGACATTGTGGTTCCGGCGGGATATGTTGTGCCTGTGAATCAGCGTTTGGTGCGGTTAGCGGCTCAGCTTTTGGAACCTACTTCGGGCGATAGTTTTGCGTCTTGGGGCTTTTTGAATGCTTATTTGGAAAGCAAGGAGTATGCGGAGGCTTATGCGATGGAGCCGATTGCGCAGGAGATGTTGAAGGATCCCGCGACAAAGGCGGCATTTGAAGAAGCGTTGAGGGATGTGGCGTTTGCGGGGAGCCCGGGGGCGCGGCTAAATTGGTTTTATGAGCGGAGCCCTTGGTTTGATCAGCGGTATCTGATTCATCCGATCTATCGGTTGACAGGTTCTGAGATGGCTCGGCTGATTCCTTAACACCGTCGTACTAATCCCGGTTGAATTCACTATACTGTGGGTGTGATGGTGATTTCAGTGGTTTTGGGTTTAGCGATGGCGCAGGCCGAGCCGGTTCGTGATTTTAAGTTTCCGGTCATGAGTGTCCGTGAGTTTGGGGATTGGTTAGGGAAGGAGACGGGCCGATTGGTGATTGTCGGGCCGGAGGTGGGGGATCGGAATGTTTATATTAATGTGAAAAAAAAGAGCTTGCCTGAGTTGGTGAAGTTGGTTGAGCAGGGTGTAAATGTTGAGGTTTTGGATCGGAATGGGGCGTTGACTTTCTTGCCGGGAAAAGAGGTTCAAGCGGAGCAAGATTTTGATCACTTTGAGAAGAATTTGGAGCGGATTGTTGCTTCGAGTTATTCAGACGAAGCGATGAAGAAGGCGATGGCTGATTTGAAGGAGCTATCCAAGCAGATTAGACCAGAGGGTGAATATGATCCGAAGCTATATCAGCAGCTCAACAAATTGGGAAAATATGACCCAGCATTTGCCGTGTTGCATGAGTGTTTGAAGACTTTGGGAGTTCGGGGGATTGCGGCTTTGCCGATGGATGACCGGGTGGTTTTTTCGACCAAGACGACGCGTTTGCAGCGGGCTTGGCCGACGGATGCGAATCGCCAGAAGCGATGGTTGAATGAGGCGGCGATTCGGAAGAATCAAATTTTGGGAGCGGGGGGTGGTTTTACGGACGAGGAGCTGACGAAGCTGTATTTTTACAGTGAGTTGATGGAGGAGTGGGGCGGGGTTGAGAATCCGGTGAATGATTTTCACTTGGTCGTGACGCGGGGATCGGATCGGTTTCGGCGGAATTACGTTGCTTTAATGCGGAGGGGAGAATGGTTCGCACGGTGAGTGAGTACATCTCAACGGGGGAGGATGATAGTCGATTTGAGGAGGTGGATTACCGAGAATTTGAGAATCTCTATGCTGATTTGAAGGGTGAATTTGTGCTGTCTGAATCCGACTCTCTGGAGTTGGAGCGCATGAAGAAACTGTACACTTTTTGGGGTGATGCGGGGGAAGTGAGCCGTGCGGATTTGGAATATTTTGCGACGCTCGACCAGGTGAATCCGATGAAGGGGGTTTATAGTCGAATTTTGGATTACGGTTGTGAAGTGACGGGAAATGAGGCGGTGATGGAAGTTGCGGCACCGATCGTTTGGTACGGGGGAGCGGACACCAAGAAACTTAAGGCGAATGAAATTGCTCGGATGTTTGTGAGTGATGAACTAAAGGAGCAGCGAAACAGCTTGATTGTCAAGCCGGAGCGAAATCGGAGTGTCTTTGGTGATTATTACGTTCCTACACGGTCACTGGCGATGGTTGCGCGGACGGTTCTGCGAGATGGGGTGTTGACGTTGGATGGTTTGGCGGATGCCGTGAAGGCGTTGCCAAACCGGAAGCAGGTGAGTCAGCTTGTGCAGTCGGCGGTGGCGATTTCTGGTCAGTCTTCGGATATGGGAACGGGTGATGGACTTGGGTCGGCGGGGCTGGAGATTTATGCGATGTTGACTCCGGCTCAGCGTCGATTGGTGACTTCGGAGATGGGATTTGTGATGCGGTGGGGCCAGATGCCGGCGGGGGTTCAGGCTTTGCTGGAGTTGTTGATTCGGCAGAACGAGTTGGAAGTGACGATTGGGCGGAACGATTTGAATTCTGCCGGGGGAGCGCAGCCAGTTGACGAGATGGAGGAAGAGATGGATGAGCATTGGGAGGGTCATCCTCAGATGGGTTTGGAGCAGACGGTTTTCTTGGCGGGTCAGGAGGGATTCCCGGGGGAGATTCGATTGAAAATGGATCGGCAGTCGGGAGTGGTCGTGAAGCAATCCACGAGTGACTATTCTTATCGGCAGTTTATGTCGCCAGAAGCACTTGCTTATCAGGAGTATTACCTTGAGGAGGCTAAGCGCCGGGGGAGATGGTTGGCGGTCGAGATGAGTGGACTTATGAATATGCGGCGGGAAATCAGCAGAGTTTGGGTTTGAATTTGCAGTTTGGGAAGTTCTGGTGCGGGGAGTATCGGTTCTCGTTTTTGGATCGGTCGGTGAAGTTCTCGGGTTGGAGGGTTTGCCTCAATCGGTTCGTGATGATATTGCGAAGCGGAAGGCGGAGATTCGAAAGATGATGGAAGAGGGTGGGGGTGGGATTCCACCGGCGAAATTGAAAATGTCGCATTAATTTTGGTGTTCCTCCATGTTTGAGGTGATACCTTTAGGTTTCGACCTCTAAAGACTGCCAAGTTTTTAGATCAGTCCAAAAGAAGATTTTAAGGTTTTAGTTTGAAAAGCTGACAAATCCCCTAAGTATTGGGTTTCGGGTGACCAATACATTTACCTGGGTCAGCACGACCAGAGAAGGTAATTGAATGTACGAACAGTACTGGGGATTAAACGAAGCACCATTCACATTGACGCCAGATCCGCGTTTTCTGTACATGAGTCGGGCGCATGAAGATGCTCTGATGATGTTGCATTACGCGATTGCGAGAAACAAGGGCGCGGCGATGCTGTGCGGCGAAATCGGTCTGGGTAAGACGACGATTAGCCGGAAATTGCTTGAGATGCTTGACCCGGTTCAGTACCGGATTGTTTTGATTGTGAATCCGATTTTGACTCCGACGCAGATGTTGCAGGAGATTCTTTCTCAGCTTGATGTTGAGACGAATTCGCGGAACCGACAGGTTTTGGTTCAGCAGCTTCACTTGACGTTGATTGAGAATTATGACCGTGGGCGCCGGGTTGTGCTGATGATTGACGAGGCGCATTTGATTCGGAGCAGCAACAGTTTTGAGGAGTTGCGTTTGCTTTTGAATTGCCAGATGAACGACCAGTTCTTGATCAGCTTGGTGCTGCTTGGTCAGAAGGAGTTGTTGCCGAAGTTGAAGAAGGTTCCAGCTTTAGAGCAACGGATGGCGGTTCGTCACCAGATCAAACCTTTGGACGTGCTCGATACAGGTGAATTGATTTTGTTCCGATTGCGAATTGCTGGGTTCCAGGGGGATCGCAGTCCATTTACGCCTGAGGCGATTCACGAGATTCATCGGTTGAGTGGTGGCGCGCCTCGAGTCGTGATTCAGCTTGCGGACAACGCGATGTTGATGGCGATGGCGCGGAAGGAGAAGTTTGTTGACGGCTATTTGATCAAGGAAGTGGGCGAAGAGTTCACGGGAGCGGCAGCATGAATTTTGCGGATGCGATTCGAAAAGTTTCGGCAGATGCGCCGGCGAGCCAGGCATTGGGTTTGGGTGAGGCAGCAGTTACACCCGTTCAACCTGCTCCGCAAGCTCCGGCGGTCGAGTTGAGTTTTGGTTCGCCAGTCTTTCCGGGATTGGATGGATTGGGAGTTGATCCGGCGAGTGTTCCGGCTCCGGCGAGTGCGGCGGTTCATTCCGGAAACGTTGTTCGGCTGGAGTTGTTTTTGACCGCCGAGCAGATGGGTGGATTGTTCAAGGCGATCATGGCAGGTCAACACACGGTCATGACGGCGCGTGAGGCGGCGGCTTATCTGCGCGTGAGCAAAGACACTTTGATGAAATTGGCGGAAGAGGGAGAGATTCCAGGGATTGTTATTGACGGTCGCTGGCGGTTCCCCAAACCAAATTTGGACGAATGGTTGACCATGCAGTCTATCGGCAACGAGGATTCAGAACATGTCGCTTAATCCCTTTAAGAAACCGAGTTATGTGGGTGTGGACATTGGCCACAAGCACATCAAGTTAGTGCAATTGGATCGAATGGGAACGGGTTGGAGAGTGACCAAACAGGTTTCGATTCCGACTCCTTCCGATTCAGTAAAAGATGCGGTCGTGGTTGATCCCGATGTTGTCGGGATTGCGATCAAGTCAGGAATGCGCGAGCACAAGATTACGGCCAGTCAGGCCGTCATTGGTGTTTCGGGTGCTTCGGTGATTGTCCGAACGATCAAGGTTGCGAAGATGACTCCGCAGATGCTTCGGAAGACGATCAAGTACGAAGCGGGTCATTACGTTCCGAGTTCGATCGAAGATAGTTACATTGAGTGCGAGATCATCGGCGATGCTCCGGAAGAGGGTTTGATGGAAGTTTTGATCGTTGCCGCTCCGCGAGAAATTGTGGAGAGTAAGTTGGCGGCGGTTGAACGTGCAGACCTTGAAGTGGACATCGTTGATGTTGAGGCGTTTGCGCTTTATCGCAGTTTGATTGAATCGGATGAGCATTCGGTTTTGAATCAGATGACCGTTGCGATTGTTGACATCGGTGCAGCGGCGACGACGGTGAGCGTGATTACAAACGGAAAGTTTGCGATGACACGAACGATTGTCCAGGCTGGTCAGGTGATGACGGATGCTTTGAAGACTTACTTCCAGCTTTCGGATGAGCAGGCGGAGCAGGGCAAATCGCAGCTTGACTTTTCGCCGCTCGTGGCTAATCCTTTGACAGAGAATGCGCCTTTGAAGGTGATTCAGACTCACGTTGATGATTTGGCGCGTGAGATTCGGCGGTCGTTGGGTTACTTCCAGTCGCAGCAGACCGAGAGTTCGAAGAATAACCCGGTGACGCACATTGTTTTGACAGGTGGTGGAGCGAAGCTTCACGGCTTGGGTGAATACATGGCGAACAAGCTGGGTGCGGAAGTGATTACCACGGGAGTTTTTGACAATCCGAAATTTGTACCTGCTGGGATTGAACCCCCGGGCAAGGGACTAGAGTGGGCGGTAGCCACGGGGCTTGCGATGCGCGCTCATACAAAGGCGGCCTAAGGAGTCAATGAAATGCCAAACATTAACTTAATTCAAGAGAAGCGGTTTGCGGCTCGCCAGAAGAACAAGCAGATTCAATTTGCGTTGCTTGGCACGATGGCGATTGGCGCGTTATCGGTACTCGGGACAATTGCTCTGTTTATTGATACGACGCGGCTGAACTTGCAGGCAGGGGCTTTGGAGCAGAAGAAGCTCGAGCTTGAGCCGACGTTGCAAGAGCTCGCGGCAAACCAGGCGGCATTGGAGACGATGCGTCCCCGGATTGACACTTTGGATACGGCCCGAAAGGACTCGACCAAGTGGGAAGTTGTCCTTGCTTACTTGACGACAAATACTCCGAACGACACATGGCTGACGAGTGTGAAGGCGTTTAAGCAAGACACGACAACCCCGATGGTATTGACTTTTAACGGGGTGAGTACCAAGCAGGAGTTTGTTGGTGAGTTTCAGTATCGCCTGGGCTTTGCGAAGAGTTGGAAGGACCGACTTTGAAGTACACCCAGCCGAAATTTAGCAACAAGGGCCAGATGTTGGAATTTGAATTGACTGCGAATATGGCGGGAACAGTTCAGGAAGAAGAAACGGCAACGGAGGTTGAGACCCCATGAAAACAAATGAACGGATGAAGGTTGTTGCTTTGATCGCCGTCGTTGTGCTGTTGATTGGCGGTGGTTTGATCTACTGGCAATACAGTGCGCGGGGTGAGGCTCAGACACGGGTTGCTTCCTTGCAAGCCGAGCTTCCGGATGCTGATCAGGTGAACGCAGACTTGGTGACAAGTCAGCAGGAACTTGAGGCGGCGCGGATTCAACTTGAGCACTTGGAGCGTGCGTTGCCGGAGTCGGCATACATTCCGACCCTGTTGAAAGAGTTGGAAATGCTCGGGACTTCTAAGAATGTGAAGATCACGGGTATCAGGCCGATTTTGGAGGTTGTGGGAACCGAAGAAACGGGTTTGGATGACTCGGGTTATCAGAAGCTTGACATTGACATCACGGGTACGGGGACGTACCGGGCGATGTTGGAGATGATTTCCGCCCTGAAGGACTTCCCGAAGATTTTGGCGGTGAACACGATCAACATGCAGCCGAAGCAGGGTGCGGAAGGTGCAGCGGGTGATTTGGATGCAACGATTCGCTTGCGGGCGTTTGTGTTCAAAGAGCCCCTTTCACCGATTGAAGGCAGTACGGAAGATCTTCGTCAGCGCGAGTCTGGTGAGGGATCAGAAGGTGAATCGGGCACAGGTACCAATGGTTCTGGCTCGACGATCAAGACCGAAGGCCTTGATACGCGACGAGTGCGAAAGGATGTGGCGCTATGAAAGACGACAAGAAGAAGATGATGATCTTGGGCGTTCTCGCCCTTGTAATGATCGCAGTTGGTGCCTTTAGCTTTATGGGTGGTGGCGGTGCAGCTGCAACCACTGAGGTTGTCGCGACGACGGAAACACCGACGGATGGAACAACCACTGATGGCACCGAAGCTGGTGATGAAGGTGAAGCGGGAGCCGAAGGTGTGGAAGGTGAAGAAGGAGGTCTGCCTACTGAGGGAGACGGAGCATTGGCACTGATGCCTTTGCCAGTTCGCGATCCGTTCACCGTTCCGGCTGGTTTGGATGACCGCATTCAGGCGGCTCCGCCCGCTCCTGTCCAGCAGACTCCGGCTCCGGCTGTACAAAGATCGAATCCTCAACCTCCGGCAATGCACGCGGGGAATGCTCCGCTGACTCCGCCGATGGGTGGTGGTTTGCCGAGTTTTGGTGAAGGGAATGACGTCTCTCTTCCGCCGGTGGTGGCGAAGCCGCAGTACACGGTGAAGGGAATAATTTTGGGCACGAAGCCGCTCGCAGTTTTGAAGACGGTGACGGGAACCAGAAATTGGTTTCGGTTGGCGGTTCAGTTGACGGAGACACCCGTGTTGTTGCGATTGATAAGGGTCGCGTCACGGTGTCGTATAAGGGCAAGCAGCACACGCTTGTCATCGAGGAGGAAGCACGCAATGACTAAGACAGTAACTTGGGCGATTGCCCTGGGTTTGATCAGTTCGGCTGGTTTTGCCCAGGCGCGATCCGAGATTCGTTCGGTCACCCATGAAAAGGGTTCGAACGGAGCGCACAGTATTGTTGTGTCGGGGGTTGATCTGGCCAAGCCTACGATCATTAACCTGACCAGCAGAAACACGACGATTATTGAGTTTGATGCTCATCTGGTAGCCGATCGCGGTCGGATCAACGTTCAGGATGCGGGCGTCAGCTCGGTTCAGTTTGGTTGGTACTCTGCGAATCCGCCAAAAGTTCGATTGGCTTTCCGCCTTTCGGGAGCTTTTGCTCCGAAGATCGAAACGACGAAGACGGGATGGGCGATTCGATTTGGTGGTTCGGTGAAGACCGAAGCAACTCAGACGAAAACGACGACGACTTCGGTACCGAAATTGACGGCTCCGACTTCTACGGCCAAGCCGACCCTATCGACCGCTCAGCCGAAGCCAGTGGTTTCGACTCCGGTTGAAGAAGCCTTGCCCATGCCGGGTGAGAAAGGGGCACCGAAGCCGGTTGCTGGTTCTCCGATGGCGCGGGCGCAGGAAGCAACCAAGGTAACAGAGTCCACACCAAAGGTAACTCAAACTCCGGCAGATCGGATGAACTCGATTTGGGGCACGGATACTCCGAACCAAAAGGTGACCGAGACGACCAATACTCAGCAAGCCGTTGCTAAGGCAGCGGTGAATAACCCGCTTGCTCAGATGGTGAGTTTGGACTTTGTCGGTACGGACATCATTCAGATTTTGAAGGCTCTTTCGATTCAATCGGGCGTGAACATTGTTTCGGCCCCCGAAGTGAGTCCGATTGACAAGCCAGTTCGTTTGACGTTGTCATTGAACCGTGTTTCGTTGGACGAGGCTTTGACTTATGTAACGGCGATTGCGAATCTTCGATTTGCAAAAGTTGGCAACACTTACATTGTCACTCCGAGTGAAAACTTCTCGGCGGCGATGCGCCAGGTTATGGAGCGCATGGGCGGTCGGTATGAGACTCGAGTGGTGAACCTCGTGAGTGGTCAGGCCCAGAAGATTAAGGAAGCGACCGAAAAGGCTATTTCTCCGGCGGGACAAAAGGGCTTTTATGAAGTGATCGTTCCTACGGCGGCTGACCTACCGGGCGTGGCTCTTTCTCCGACGGCGGCTCCGGCGCAGGGTGCCAATGGCGAGCCTGCGACAGCACCTACTCAAGAGGCTCCTCGTCCTTCTGGTCGTATTTACTACTTGATGGTTGTTGGCGACCCGGCTCGAGTTTCAGAAGTGGAAACATACATCCGCGACTTGGATGCGAAGATTGCTGATTCGAGTTCGTTTAACCGCAAAGCTGACATGGCAACGATTGTTGTTCCTGTCCAAAGTGGGGAAACTGCACGAATCAAGTTGATGATTGACCGCTTGGTTGCAGAGCACCCTCGGGCCGCTGAATTCAGCATTCAGGAGTCGATTTTGGAGGGTACGACCAAGGGCGAGTCCATGACGATGACCCTTTTGATGATCGGCCCCAAGGAAGATGTCGCAAAGCTTGAGAGTTTTGCCAAGACTTTGGATCGGGAGCTTTGCGCAGTGATGGGTAAGAGCTTTGAGGATGATCTGATTGGTCTTGAGAAGTTTTATGAAGTTGTTGACCTTAACTACGCTGAGCCGAGCTTGATTGAGCTTGACTTGAAGAGCCGATTTAAGGGTCTGCAGGTGAGTTTGTTGCCGGATGCTGTGACTCCCGGAATTTCTGGAAAAACAAGCAATTCCGAGCAAAACACTGGTGCAACTGGTGGCGGCAATGGCGGTGAAGGTGCGGCTGGCGAAGGCGGTACGGAGACCCAATCCGGAACGAAGACCGAAGAGCGAACGATTACTGGTCGGGAGCCGATGAAGTTGATTCTTCGCGGGACTCGAGCCCAAATCGAAGAAGCCAAGGGCTACCTCGCTATGGTTGATGTGGCACCGAAGCAAATTGCTCTGGAACTCCGAGTTCTGGAAATGACGAAGGAAGAAGCCGAGCGAATCGGTTTGGATTGGACTTTGGTGACGGGCGGACGATTGAATCCGATTCGGATCAACCAGGGCCTTGGTGACACGGGGGCAACTCCGGGCACGGTCGGCGGAAACTTCCAGTTCAATGCGGCAGACAGTGCGAGCTTCTTGGCAACGCTGGATCAGTTCAATGGCGGTCGCAACTTGATTGCTCGCCCGAATGCCTTGGTCAGCGATGGTCGCGGAACGCGGTTGTTCGTTGGTGATACGGTTCGGTACGTGAAGACGATTCAGTCGACGCAAAACGGGACGACGGTCGAGACCGACGAAGTTCAGGTTGGGGTGACGTTTGACATTAAGGCTCGAATTGGGGGCGATGGTCAGATTTCGCTTGACTTGAATCAGAACTTCAACATTCTGACGGGCTTCACGCCGGTTCCGGGTGGTGGTAATTTGCCACAGACCAGCGACCGTTTGACGAGTATGTTCGTGAATATGCGCAGTGGCGAAACCTTGGCCCTTGGTGGTTTGATTCTGGAACAGGATCGCCGTCGCGCCAATGGGATTCCGTTGTTGAAGGATTTGCCGATTATTGGAGCGTTGTTCCGACGAACGGATAACCAGAAGCAGAAGACGGAGATTGTGTTCTTCTTGACGGCTCAAGAAGTGAATGCAGGTAACCGCGCCAATGCGGCGTCCCCGGCTACGAACGCAAAGAAAGTTCCGGATCCAATGGGTGAATACAATCGCTCACGAGCACCGAAAGGTGGTTCGGGCGCGAAGGCTCTGAACTAGAATCAGGTTGCGTGCTTGGGAAGCGGGATGGGTTCAAATGAACCTGTCCCGCTTCTTTTCATTTGTTGGCGTATGATGAATGAGTGGCGGATGAGCGGCTGACGAGGGAAGAGGAGGTTGAAGAGATTTTACGGTTAGCTGTGCGTGAGTCTACAGGGGAGGGAGAAGATTTGCGCGAGCAGATGCGGGTGAGTGCGGCGGAGTTGGGGATCAGTGAAGAGCAGTTGCGGGTCGCGGAGGAGAAATACTTTGCCGAGCGAGACGCGGAAGCTTTGAGAGATCAGGAACGACGAGCGCGGCGCTTGGAGATTTTGAAAATGGCGGGATTTGGGGTTTTGGGAGTGGCATTGGTTGGTCTGGGGCTTGCTTTAATGGATTCGGGCAGTGGAGGATTTTGTTTTGTGGGGGCGATTGCTCCGGCCTTGTTTTGGCGGCAGTGGCGGCAAAGTGGGGATCGGCAACGTGATGATGCTTGATCTTGTAAGATAGGTTTGGTGGAAAACGAGCATTTGCGTTCGGACGACGACGTTGAGGCGATTTTGCGTTTGGCGGTGAATCAGAGTGCGGGGTCTTCGTCGGATTTACGCGCACGTTTGATGGAGACGGCGAGCGAGTTGGGTTTGACCCCGGAGCAGGTTGCGGCGGCGGAGCGGGAGTATTTAGCGACGAAGGAGCGCGAAGTATTGGCTCGAAGTGAGGAAGAAGAAGAGGCACGGTTGTGGAAAGAGTTCCGGGTGCGTCAACGGGGGATTTGATTTCGCATTTGGGGAGCTACTTGGGCGTGAATGCGGGGTTGATGGCGATGGATTGGTTTCAGGGGGGTGGGATTGATTGGGCGTTCTGGCCCTTGTTTGGTTGGGGGATTGCGATTGTGATCCACATCTTTAGTTTTGCGGCGGGGACGACCGAGGATAGTTTGGACGAGTTTGAGAAGTTCAAGCGAAAGAAGCGCAAGTCTAGCGGTTCGTCAGATTGAATCCGATGGCGGCGGCGATGAGGCCGAGAGCGATTTGGAGGAGGGCGTTGATGATGGCGTGGGCGGCTTGCCCCTTTTGGAAGTGGGTGAGAAGATCAAGAGAGAGGGAGCTGAAGGTAGTGAATCCGCCGAGGATGCCGATGGCGGCGAAGAGATAGAGGGGCTGATTGCGGTCGGTGAAGTGTCCGGCGAGCAGGCCGATGAGGAATGAACCAACCACGTTGACGGACGCGACGGCGAGATAGGGGTGATCGGGGTTGATTCGGTGGAGGATTTGGGAAATGGCGAAGCGGATGACGCTTCCGATTGCTCCGCCGATCGCGACGGAGAGATAGGTTTGTATTGGGTGGGTGGGGTTTTCCACCGGGGTTTAGACTTTTGCGCGTTCGCGTTCAGTTTCGACGATGGCGTGGGTCATTGTTTCAGTTTGGGTGATTTGGCTTTGGAGTTCTCTCTTGCCTCGTTCGACGGTGCTGAGGACTTTTCCGACGACGTTTTCTAGGTTCTGGAGAGTGTCGGAGGCGTAGTGGTCGGCTCCTCGGCGCATTTCTCGGGCGTCTTTCTCGGCAGATTTTCGCATTTCTTCCGCTTGGGCTTTAGCGATTCGGGTGATTTCGTCTTCTGCGACGAGTTGTTCGGATTTGAGTTGGGCTTGTTGAACGATGAGGCTGGCTTGTCGTTCGGCATCGGCAACCATTTGGGTGGCTTTTGCTTGAGCGGCTTCGAGAAGGGCGGTTGATTCTTCCTCAGCACTGGCCATGAGGCGTTCAGTTTCTCGGGTGAGGCTTGCGGCGTCTTTCATTTCCCGGGGCATTGACGCTCGGATTTGTTCAACTTGGAAACTGAGGTCTTCTTTTTTGAATCCGAAGGCGATGTTTCCGAAGGTTCGGGTGCCTTCGATTTTAGATTTGAGGTTCTCGAGGAGTCTGAGAACATCAATGGAATAGTCTGATCGGATTGCCATAGGGGTTGACCGCCAAAGCGTGCTTATAGTTTAACACGAGTTTTCTTTGGTAAAAGGTTCACGACCCAGGTGAATCTGCGAGTCTGTTGGCGATTAATTTTTCCACTGGTGCGGGTACGAACTGCTGATAGTTGCCTCCGTGGCGGGCAACTTCGCGGACAACGGAGCTGGCAAGGAAGCTGAATTCTTCTTTGGCGATGAGGAAAACGGTTTCGATTTCTGGGTTGAGTTTGCGGTTGGCGAGTCCGATTCGGAGTTCATATTCGTAGTCGGAGATGGCGCGGAGTCCCCGGAGGATGATGCGGGCATTTTCTTGCTGGGCGAAGTCAACTAGGAGCCCGGAAAAGGACTTGACTCTGACGTTGGTGAGGTGGGCGGCGGAATCTGCGAGGGCTTGGAGTCTTTGGTCGAGGGGGAGGTAGGGAGATTTTTCTGAGTTGACGCCGATGGCGACGATGAGTTCGTCATACATTTCGGCGGCTCGTTCGATGATATCGAGGTGGCCGATGGTGGGGGGATCGAATGATCCGGGGTAGATGGCCCGGCGGGTCATGGCGCAGAGTTTACTGTGCAATCAGCTTTTGGCTACGATTTTTGCCACGCGGTTGTTTGGAATGTTATTGTCGCTCCTGACTGACGACAAATAAACCGGTATCTTATTGAAATATTATTGCAGAAAGCTCATTTCCTTGGTACAGTAAGTCATGCAATTTCAGACTGTAGACGCAATCGAATCACAATTGATGGATGATCATTTCTTGGGTGAGGAGATTGCTCCAGGGGTAAAAATATCGCGTCGTAATTTAGTTAGGATGAGCGCACTTGCTTTGGGATGGTTAGCGTTACCATCTGCGTTACGGGCAGAGTTGAAGCGGGAACAGTCGGGAAGTTCAGGTGAGCGAATTGAAGTTGTCCTTGCGGAGGTTCATTCATTAGCCCGCGCACTGATTGCAGACTCTGAAGGTGCAAACGAGGAGGCTTATCTTCAGGCGGTCATTCAACTCCTGGCTCGTATGGAAGGTCCGCGCCAACCATGGTTTGGATGGGATACGAGTGAGCGGAAATGGGATATGGATACGCTATGGTATTCCCCTCCCGTCATTCTCTATCAACTTAAGTTTGAGCCTGATGCTGTGATTGATTTACATGATCACCGACACTATAATGGTCTGATCATTGGAGTTGAGGGTGAGCTTAACGTGCGTAATTTTGATATTGTTGATCCGTCGGTTAATCAGGCAGATTTACGTCGGGGTAAGGTGCCGCCGAAAGGGGCTGAGTTTCTCATAAAGCAAAGCGCTCACCAAGTTCTTCGACCAGGAAAGCAGTCAACGTTGACTCGCGATCGGGACAATTTGCACGTAGTCCGTGCAGGGGCCAGTGGGGCGACTTGTCTGGATTTGTTCACCCACTTTAATCGCGAGGCGCGTTCGTATTCTCTGGAGTGGAAAGATGAGCCAATTGAAAAGAATGGGTCAGGGTACCGGGCGAGTTGGAGATGAACTTTTCACGATTTTACTTTTGTGGAGGTTTAAAGTTGATGTTGGGTTGTGTTCGATTTCTTAGTGTAGTCGAATTTGTTGCCTTTAAGGTTGTATCCGAGGGCTACTCGGGTCGATGTTGCGCCTAAATTGGTGGGAGTGAATCCGAACCCGTAACGCCCTCGCATTTGCGTGACGGTTGAGCCAATAAAAGAAAGTTGACCCGAGATCAACTTGTAGTGATCTTGGTATTGAATGGCAACGGCGTCAGCTTGATAGTAACTCCCAGTAATTTGGCCTCCTGAAAACCGATGAGTGAAGCTTTGCAGAATTGGATCACTGAGCTTTCTGTAATAGGGAGGACTACTGAGAGTAAAGCTTGAAATTTGTTTATGTTTTTTAATATCCGCAATTTGTTTGGGAGCGACAGTAAATAGCGGTTGTTCCACAACATTGAATTCTTGCGTAGCCTCTGCAAAAATTTGGTGATTTGAAGAATTTGAAGGGAGTGGAACTAACATCTGTCGGTTGATTTGCTGGGGGTTGATATACGTAGGTTTGTTTTGGCCCAAATGGTTGCTGCTGAGCGAAGCGTGGAGATGAAGGGTGGACGCATTTATACGCGTTGTTTCTTTTGCAAATGGGCTAAGCACGATTGATCGGCTCAGGTGGACTTCTGGGGCAACCGGCTCGTACCCAGAGTCGAAATCCACTGGATGATTCGGGGCAAATGCGAGATTTACGGTCGATTCCTTTCCAGAATTGTCGGTGAATGTGATGGTGTCGAATCCACTGGGGGATATTGATCGGGAAATCTGTATAGTCCATCAGCCGAAATTGTTCCCCAAATACATGTCCACTTTCCGGTGGTTAATTTCTTTGCTCCCGAGTAGGCAATCAACTGCAGTGAAGCTGACTTACTGAAGTGAATCACTTTTGGGAGGGATTGCTTCAGTGGGATTTTTGGAAGATTTGATTCGTGGTAAGCCTTGACATGATCGCTGGCTTTTGAATTCGAGTTGAGTAAAAGAAAGGTTGGCACCAAGATCGCAGCTGCAGCCGCAAACACCAAAATTGATTTATGTAGAGTTCTCACTCCTCAATGGTACAGCATTTTGCCTGAGCTTTATGTGTGATTGATTGACTTGAGAAGGATTGGTTTGCTAGTGAGGCGGAGGCGATGGGGGGATTGTTTGGCACGGGAGCCGTTGATTTTGACAAATTTGTGTCCGGGGGTCAGGAGGAAGGTGGGGGTGATGGAGCCATGACCTTGGTGGAGGGTTTCGGTAGTGATTTCCAGCCCTTTCTTGGTGCCCCGGACGGTGATTTGGATTTCGGTGTATTCGCCTTGAGCGTGGTTGTCGGTAAGTCCGTCATCGGCAACATAAGTGGTGGTGGTTTCGCCGCGCCAGCCTTCGGGGAAGGCGAGGAGGAAGGCGGGTGCATGAAGGTTGACAGTGTTGGTAGTGGGGAGTTCCGGCTGGATTGGCGTGATGCTGGCGGTGCGGAAAAAGAGAGGGGTCTCGGTACGTTTTGCTTGTAGGACGTATTTGCCGGGGGCCATCCAGGAACCGGTTGCGGCATCGAACCAAGGCTGTTTTCCAGGCAGGACGAGGCCCCGGGTTTCGGCATTTTGTTCGATGATGGGGGCTTGGAGGATGTTGGGGCCGACGAGGAATTGATCGTTGATTTCGTCGAGGTTTTTGCCGGAGAAGTCGTAGAAGAGGGGGCGGAGGAATGGGGCACCGGATCGCTCGTGGGCAATGAAGAGGTTGTAGAGGTACGGGAGGAATTGGTATCGGAGCCGGATGAAATGTGCGACGTTTTCGCGGGTAGTTGCCGGGTAGGCGAACGGTTCTTGGGGTTTGGTGCCGTTGTTGCTGTGGTTTCGGGCGAAGGGGAACAGAAAATTGGCTTGCATCCAGCGTTCCATGAGGCGAGGGGCGGAATTTCCGCCGAATCCACCGATGTCGGCACCGTTGAAGATGTGACCGGAGAGGTTCATGCCGAGGCTGGTGGTGATGCTTAGCTTGAGATAGAAATCGTTGGCGACGTTGTCACCAGTCCAGATGGCGGCATAGCGCGAGGTTCCGGTGAACCCGGATCGGGAGAGTATGAAAGGGCGTTCGTTGTGGGCGGCTTGTTTGAATCCGGCGAATGTGGCCATTTGCATTCCGAGGCTGTATTGGTTACGGTGGAGGTGGTGTTTGTGGTTACCGTTTTGGAAAAGCATATCGGAGGGATCGACAGGCCCGGTGGAGGGGTCGTTCATGTCCACCCAGCAGGCACCGAAGCCAGATTTTCGGAATTCTGCCGAGTAGGTTGCCCACCACTCGCGGGGTTTGGCGAGAGTGAAGTCAGGGAAAACAGTTTCGCCGGGCCAGACGAGGCCGATGTAGGGATTGCCTTCGGTGTTCTGGCAGAAGACATTTTGCTTGATGCCGTCATCATAGACGCGGTATCCAGGTTCGGATTTGACACCGGGGTCGATGATGGGGACGATGCGAATGTTGTCTTTGGCGAGGTCTTTGGCGGTGCCTTCCACCTTTTGGGGGAAAAGGGATTCATTGGTTTGAAAGATTCTATAGCCATCCATGTAATCGAGGTCGAGCCAGAGACCGGAGACAGGGATTTCGTGTTTTTTGAATTGGTCGCGGAGGTTGATGAGGTCTTTGTGTCCACCGTAACCCCAGCGTGATTGATGGTAACCGAGGCTCCAGATGGGCGGGCGTGGGCAGGTGCCAACCAGTTGGTTGAACTTTGATGTCAGCTCCGCTAGTGACTCGGCGGTGAGGATGACTAGATCAGGTTGTCCGTCGTATGCGCCAAGGATGAGGTGGGGGGATGTGCGTTGCCATTCGACAAAGACCCGGGAGTCGTCTTTGCCGGGAGTTTCCATGAATGTGGGGGCGGGGTTGTGGAGAAGGAATCCGGCGTATTGATTTTCGGCGAACTTGACGGCGATGTATGGGGTTGTGAAATAGCTGGGGTCGGTTGGGTGGCCCCCCCATTGCGCCCAGTGGAAGTCTGACCAGACGTCGGTGTTCCAGTTGACGGTGCGGTAGCCGGAGAGTTCGAGTTCGCCGAATGATTTCTGTCCCATTCCGTAGTAGCGGGTGGATTCGGCGACGAGGAATTGGAAGATTGAGGCTTGTCCGTTGAGGCCGATACTTGCTTCGGGAACGCCGAGAATGGTTTGGTTTTCGGCGGGAATGACGAGTTGATTATCGGTGAAGTGGGCGGTCGGCTTGTTAAGAGTGTCGGGGAAATTGAGGGGGCTGAGGGCGAGATTTTCGGGCCAGGTTTCTCCGGCGGTGAGGTGGATGCGGTGGATGTTGTTTTGGTAGGAGGTGATGTGAAGTTGGGCTTTGCGGTTTTTGAATTGAAGAGAGTTACTTTTCCCGGCTTGGGCAAAGGTGAAGTTTGCGGGGCTGGGGTACTTGTTGTAGAACATGGGCCAGGTTCAATTGTGCTTGTTTGGGGGTTTGGGCCTGGGTCAGTTTTGCCAAAACGATTGTGCATTGGGGCCGGGGGCGAGGGTTTGTCCTGACTGGGTGATGGCTTGCTTGGCGAGTGCAGATTGCACGACGGTTTGAGTCCAAGAATTTGACCATCCGAGCTCGGCGGTGAGGTGGGAAATTGTGTTTTCTGTCGCCTCTTCGGGGGTGTTTTGGTGGGCTTCGAGGTGGATGATGAGGGCTTGAATGGCTTGATTGATTTGGTCACGTTGGCGGAGTTTGGTTTGGGCGAGAATCCCGTTTCTGGGGGCGAGGACGGCGGTAGCTGAGAAGGTGATTCCGAGAAGAGTGGCGATCATTCCGGAAATGCTCAGGTCGAAAGTGAAAGCGAGCCATGTTCCGAGAAAGGATGTGGTTAGCCCGACGAGGGCACTGATCCGGAGAACGCCGCTGACGCGGTGACTGAGGAGTCGGGCGGTTGCGGCGGGAATGATAACGAGGGCCACGGTGAGGATTGCACCGACGGCGGCGAAGGCGGAGATTGTACTAACGCTGACAATTGTCATGAGTCCGTAGTGCAAGGCGATGGGGGTGAACCCGCTTACGGTTGCAAGGAGAGGGTCGAAGGTGGCGAGTTTGAGTTCTTTGCGGAAGAGGGTGAGGAATGCGGTGGTGATGATGAGAGCGAAGCCGAGCAACCAGATGGATTGGGGGCCGAGATCTGTTCCTCCTAGTTTTAGTCGGTCAAATGGGGCGAGTGTGACTTCGCCAAAGAGGACGGAATCGGTATCGAGGTGGACGTTGCTGAAGTCTAGGCTGATCCAAATGACTCCGAGCGCAAATAAGAATGGGAAGACGAGTCCGATCGCGGCATCTTGTTTGATGCGGCGTTTGCTAGTAAGAAATTCGACGAGCCAGACGGTCAGCATTCCGCTCAGGAGGGCACCGATCAATCCAGTCAGGAGATTGGGGCCGTTGGCGATCCAGAATCCAGCGACGAGTCCGGGAAGGATACTGTGGCTGATGGCGTCGGCGATCATTGCGGATTTGCGGATGATCAGGTAGGCACCTGCAAGGGCACAAGTGAACCCGGCGAGTCCGGTGATGATATAGATCCAGATGAGTGGACTCATGCGGTCTTCATCTCGGGTGTTGATTTTTTCCGGTGAGTGAGGGAGTAGAGGATTTGGGACAGAGCGACCGCGAGAGTTGAAATGATGACAACGGTCGGTCCGGTGGGAAGGTTGGGCGTGTTGACTGAGATCAAGGCTCCGGCTGCGGAGCTGATAAGCCCGAGGATCGCGGCAACAATGAGAAGTTGAGTTGTGCTCCGCACCCAAGGGCGGGCGGCGACGGTGGGGGCGACAAGGAGGGCACTCAGGAGAACAACGCCTACGGTATTGAGTCCGATGATAATTCCGGCGACGAGGAGCGTGGTTTGTAGGAATTCGATTCGAGCGGTATTGAGCCCCGATGCACGAGCAAAATCCGGGTCAAAGGCTAGAAGTTGGTATGGCTGGCGAATCCGAACGAGGATGGTGGTCGCGACAATTCCGACGATCAGGATAGCGATCACATTTTCTTGAACCAGGGCGGCGGCTTGACCAAAAAGAATTGTGTCGAGGCCGGCTTGGTTTGCTGAGGGAGAACGCTGTATGAGGCTGAGCAGGAGTACGCCGAGGCCAAAGAGCGAAGTCAGAGCGATACCGAGCGCAGTATTCCAGTCGGTTCGGGTTTTGGTTGTGATCCACCGCACCCATGCCATCGCAAGTCCAGCGGTGAGGGCGGCACCGATGAGGATTGGAAGGGGGGCTTTACTTCCGGTGAGTAGAAATCCTAGGCAAACTCCGGGAAGAGCGGCGTGGGCGAGAGTGTCACCGACAAGGCTCTGTCGGCGGAGGACGGCGAAGCTCCCAAGGATGGCGCAGAACAGGCCAAGTGACATTGTGCCTAGGAGAATGGTGCGGAGGGTGTAATCGGTGAAGATGGTCACGGTTTGAGGACTCCGGCGAATCCATATGTTTGGGCGAGGAGCTCGGGGGTGAAGATTTCGGAGGTTGGACCGGATGCAATGATTTTGCGGTTCAGGAGGGTGATGTGATCGAAGTACTGACCTACGGTTTCAAGGTCGTGGTGGACGACGATGGCGGTTTTGCCAGCGGAGCGCATGGATTGGAGGACTTCAAAAATTTGTTGTTCGCTGGCGGCATCGATTCCGGCGAACGGTTCATCCATTAGGGTGACGGGGGCGTCTTGGGCGAGTGCACGCGCAAGGAAAACGCGTTGTTGTTGTCCGCCGGACAGTTCGGAGATTTGGCGGTGGACGAAATCTTGCATTCGGACGGCTTGGAGGGCGGCCTGGGCGCGATCGCGTTCGGCTTTGCCGGGGCGTTTGAACCATCCGAGGGATCTGTAAGTGCCCATCAGAACTACTTCGGCGACGTCGGTGGGGAAATCCCAGTCGACGGAAGAGCGTTGCGGGACGTAGCCTAGGTTTTTGATTCCCTCGGGGTTGGGGGTATTGAGGACGGAGATGGTTCCGGCGGATGGCTTTTGGAGTCCCAAGATCGTGCGGATGAGAGTGGATTTTCCGGCTCCGTTTGGTCCGACTATGGCGCAAAGTTGTCCGGTAGGGAGATCGAGATCGATGTCAAAAAGAACGGGTTCGGCTTGGTAGGAGACGGTGAGGTCGCGGATGGTGAGGGAGTTGCTCATTTGAGGGCGTTAGCGATGGTGTTGGTGTTATGGCGAATCATGCCGATGTAGGTTGCTTCTGGAGTTCCGTTGGCACCGAGGGCGTCGGAAAAGAGTTCGCCGCCGATTTTGACTTCCCAGTTTCGGTCTTGTACAGCTTTTTGAAGGGCGCGGATGGTGGCGGGATTGACACTGGTTTCGACGAAGATGGCTTTGATCTTTTTGCTCGCGATTGTGTCGGCAAGTTGTACGATGGTTTGAGCGGAGGCTTCGGTGACGGTGTTGGTGCCTTGGATTCCGAGTACTTGGAGGTTGTATTGCTTTCCGTAGTACTCAAAGGCGTCGTGAGCGGTGACGATTATGCGACTCTTTTCGGGAATTTGTTGGAGACTATTTTCGACTTCAGCATCGAGTTCTTTGAGTTCAGATTGATAGGCTTTCCAGTTGTTGACGACATGCATGCTGATGGATTTTCCGCGCATGTCGGTGAGCTTTTTGGCAAGGGCGGTGCCGACTTCTTGCCAGAGGGTGGGGTTGTGCCAGATGTGGGGATCGGGCTGTCCATCGGTGGACAAGATCAGATTTTTGGGAATTGACTCGCCCGCGCTGAATGATTTTTCGCCGAGGCTTTCGAGGATGTCAGTCATTCGGCCTTCGAGGTGGAGTCCGCCATAGACGACGAGGTCGGCGGATTGGATTTTTTCAAGGTCTCCGGCAGTGGGTTTGTAGAGGTGGGGATCAACGCCGGGGCCCATGAGGGCGGTGACTTCGCAATGCTCCCCGCAGATGTTGGTGGTGAGGTCGGCGAGCATTCCGGTTGTTGCGACAACGTTGAGTTTGGTGTTTGACGCATTTTGTTGGTTTTGACAGCCAGCGAGGATGCCGACAGTGAGGGTGCAGATGAGCAAGCGGCGGAAGAGTGAACCCAGGTGCATTTTGTTAACCTTGGTTAATTATAGGGGATTTTTGGGTTGCTGTTTTAGGGGCCTAGGGAAAAAGAAACCCCCTCGGTGAGTAGCCGAGGGGGTTTTGCCTGTTTCTGACCTAGTCAGAAACGGTTGTGATTAGTGACCTTCGCCTTCAGCGTGGTCGTGTCCGGTGTGATCTTCGCCATCTTTCTTCATGTCAGCAGCGCCTTCCTTAACGGTTTCGCCTGCTTTCTCCATGGCTTCGCCAGCTTTTTCACCAGCTTCGGCAGCGCCTTCTTTCACGGCTTCGCCTGCACCTTCGACGGCTTCGCCAGTTTTGTCAGCGGCTTCTCCGGCGGCGGCACCTGCATCTTCTACTGCTTCGCCAGCTTTTTCGCCAGCATCGGTTGCGGTTTCAGCGGCTTTGTCGCCAGCTTCGGCAGCTTGCTCACATCCAACGAATGCAAATGCGCTCATGAGAAGAGCGGCAACTGCGACGAGGAAGAACTTGTTGTTTTTCATGATTTGACTATAGTCTCCAGTGTTGTTTTTGCCCGTTTCCCATTTTTTTGAATGGTAGCGGACTGTTTTCAGGACGTAATTCTGAGTTGCGAGGATGCAATTTCAGGGATTGGTGCCTCATTCGGCATTGAATTGAAGCTACAAACGGCCTAGTGAATTTAACAGTGTAGCCCGGTGGATGGTTCCCGACCGGGCTATCGAGGTTTCCTTCTTAGAACCGGAGGGCGTAGGAGAGGAGTCCGCTGGAGTTGCCCCCGAATGCGAGGTTGAATCCGCCGAGGCCGACGCCGAGGGTGAATCCTGAGCGAGATTCGTAGCCGCCGCGGAGGGCGATTGAACCGGCCATGAGTTCGGCACCTGCCCGGAATTCTTGTGAGCTGGCACCGTTGAACATATCAACGAAGTCGGCAGCGAAGACAACAGACCCGGGAGCGACATATCCGAATCCGGTGTTGAATGTCCGTTGGTACGGTCTGATGACGCTGTTTTGCAGGAGGGGATCGGTTGCGTTGAAGGTTGTCCGGGGTTCGATGAGGTTTTCGATGGTTGCGCCAAAGAAGAATCCTTGATCTTTTGATGCGCTGGAGACGAACCCGAGGTCGAGGCCGATACCTGATTCATCGAGGATGTCGTTGCCGTTCATTTCTGGGGCAAGGGCACCAGCGGTGTTGTTCTGAATACTGTTCGCGTCGGCAAATCGGTGGGTGTAGTAACTTCGGACGACTTTGACCCGGACACCGACAGAGAGGTCCATGTTGCCGGGAGTGTTGAGGCGTCGCCCGTAACCGATCCCGATTTGGTAACCGCCAAGGCCATAGGCATCGAGGCGTGAGTTCACAGGGACGTTGCCTTGGGCACCGGAGCTGACCCAGTTGCGCAGGTCAGTATTGGGGAGACCAGCAACGAGCGCGTCACCATTGAAATCAAGGGCAAATCCGTTGGCGAGAAATCCCAGGCCGCCACCGGCTCCAAATTCGAATTTTTCGTCGCCGAGGGCGCGGGCGATTGTCGCGAGTTGGTTGGCATCGAGTCCACCTTGATCAATATCGCCAAAGTAGTCGCTCAGATCGCTGAGGCTGATGCTTTGTGTGCGGAATGAGAATCGCGGGAATTGGAACCTTGCGGCGGATGGGGCGAGTCCGTACATGGCGGGGTTAAGTCTTCCGGAGTAGATGTAGTCGCCGGGAAGGGCGAGACCGGCGCGGCCCATTCCGGATGCGCGCCCGGAGCCGATTGTCCAATCGGCGCAAGAAATGGCGGTTAGGGCAAGGGCTCCGCAGAGGAGAAGGGATCGTTTCATCATGTTTTATCCTTGGCTGACATGATAATTTTACTAGGGAGAGGTGATGAAATGGTTTGGGTTATTTGGTCTTTTCGATTCTGCTAACCAGGTACATTTGGAGTCCAATGCACAAACCGATTGTTGTTGTTGGTGCTGGCTTGTCCGGTTTGGTCTGCGCTCGTCGTCTGGAACAGGCGGGGCGTGATGTTTTGATATTGGATTCAGGTGATGGGCCGGGGGGAAGAATCCGGTCGGATGACGTGGATGGGTTCCGCTTGGATCGTGGGTTTCAGGTTTTTTTTGAGGCTTATCCGAACGCGAAATTGGAGCTTGATTTGGCGGCTTTGAATTTGAAGGATTTTGAACCTGGGTGTATGGTTTTTGATGGGAAGAAGTTGCGCGAGGTTCACCGTGAGAATATTTTGCAAACGGTTTTTGGGAAATGGGTAGCAATTACCGATCTCCTGCGCTTTAACCAATTGGGGGATGACCTTGACCATTTGACGGAGGATGAAGTTTGGGGCCTAGAAGATGAGCCGATGGTTGAGTTCTTGCGGAAGCGCAAGATTAGTCAGGAGGCGATTGATAAGTTTGTGCGCCCGTTCTTTGGTGGAGTGTTCTTGGATTCGAGTTTGGATGTCAGTAGCCGTCCTTTTGCTTTTTATTGGCAGATGTTGGATCGAGCTCCGGCGACGATTCCGGCGGAGGGAATGCAGGCGATTCCTGATCAGATTGCGGCGGGGATAAGGCAGGAGTCATTCCGATTCGGGGTTAGAGTTGAGTCGTTGGTTCGGGAAGGGGGTCGCGTTTCTGGGGTGCGACTCGATTCGGGCGAAGTAATTGAAGCGGAATTGGTTGTTTTGGCGGTTGACCAATCGGCGAGTTCACGACTGACGGGAATTGGGACAGAGTGGTCGGCGAGACCTTGCACAACGGTTCATTTTGCGGCGAGTGAGCGGCCATTTTTCGAGTCGATTTTGCATGTAAATGGTTCTGGGTTGGGGCGGGTGAATCATGTTGCATGCATGACGAATGCGTCGAAGTCACTTGCACCTAATGGTCAGTCTTTGATTTCGGCTTCGATATTGGGGAATCCCGTGATGGGTGATTTAGATTTGGCGAAGGAAGTTCGCTATGAACTTACCAATTGGTTCCCTAAGCAGAATGTGGAAGGTTGGCGACCTTTGCGGGTTGATCGGATTCCTCATGCACAGATGCCGCAATCGGTTGGGTTTATGGATCGTTTGACTCCGATGGCTCCGGAGGATGGTTTGTTGGTCGCGGGTGAGCATACGACTTACGCGGGGATTGATGGAGCGATTTTGAGTGGTCAACGGGTAGCGGCCATGGCTATGAATCCTGATCGGGAGCTTACGACGGCGTGAGGGTAGCGGTCGTCGGAGCCGGCATGGCCGGGCTTGGGGCGGCTAGAACATTACGCGCGGCGGGGATTGCCACGGTCATTTTTGAGAAGTCACGGGGATTGGGTGGACGTGTGGCGACCCGATATGTGGGTGATTACACCTTTGATCATGGGGCGACAGTAATTTCGCCACGAGGCAGTGAATTGGAGCGGGTAATGCTTGAAGAATTGCCGAAAGACGAACTGGTTGAGGTGATGGCTCCGATTTATCTGGCTAATGATGACCGGGTGACGGCGGTTGATCCGGAAGGCGGGAAGATTAAACGGTATGCCTATACGAAAGGCAACTCGACGTTGGGCCGGCTTTTGGGAGAAGGAATTGAGTCACGGTTGGAAATGCGGGTGGAGGAAATATCAAAGAGTGGGCCGCACTATTTGATTGATGGGGAGAGTTTTAGCCATGTGATTTTGAACCCACCGATTCCTCAATCGGAGGTTCTGCTTGCTAGCTTGGGGGACAAGCGGAGCTTTCCGGGGGCTCAGTATCGGCAATGTCTGAGCGTGATGTTTGGGGTTGCTTCGGAGATTGATCGACCTTATCATGCGATTCTGGATCCTAATCAGAGTCAGCCTTTGACATGGTTGAGCTTGGAACATGTGAAGTGTCCGGGAGGATTCCGGGCTCCTGAGGGTCATGCGGCGGTTGTGGTGCAGATGAGTGCCCGGTATAGTCGGTACAGCTTTGAGCGGTCGGATGAGGACATTTTGCGAGAGACTTGGGTGGATGTCAAGCGGGTTCTAGACCTTGGTAATGTGGGGTACGAAGTGGGTTCGGTGATGCGCTGGCGGTATAGCCACTCTTCGAACACGATTGGGTTTGAAACTGCGAATCCGTCAGGGGCGAAGATTTTGGTGGTGGGTGACGGATTGAGTGGAGCGCGGACTCACCAGGCATATGAGACGGGAGTTCGGGCGGCGCGTCAGATTTTGGAGGAAATATGAAACGGTTGATTGGTGGAGCGGTGGTTGCGGTTCTGGCTTCTCTTGGTTGGGCGGGGGAAGTGGTTTTGGATGTTGATGCGGGGGGTCTGAAGGGTTCGGCAACTTTGGTGAATCAGTTGTTGCCAAACGGGTCGAAGTATGTTCGATTAGGGATGCTGCTTGAGGATGCGAGTGGGAAATCGGTGAGTGTGTTGCAGGAGTCCACTTATGACAAGACGGGGCGTCCGGTTCGGCTTTTGCAACGGACGAATTTGAAAGGCGGATCAGCGTTGCAGTCGGTTGTGGTGACCTTTGATGATGCAGGGGCGAATTTTAAGGTCGACCAGGGTGGAAAAACCGTGAATGACATGATCAAGTATCCGGCCGGGAAATCCGTATTGGCGACGCCGGAATTTTGGTTTATCCGGGATGTGGTGAATCCGGGCGGCGTGAAGAGTTATTGGCGGTTTGATATGGCGAAGCAGGATTGGGCCGAAATTAAGTGTGAATACCACGGAAAGCGGGATTTGAAGTGGGGGGGAAGACTGTGAATGCGCATTTGGTGACGATGGGAGACGGTCGGGCCTATTTGGACGATGCGGGTGACCCCTATGTGGTCGAGACAGGAAACGGAAAGATGGTGAGAAGAGCGAAATGATTAAGGTAGCGATTGCGGGGGCTGCGGGGAGAATGGGGCAAGAAGTTGTCCGGGCAGTAAGTTCGGCGCAGGATATTGAATTGGTCGGTGCGTTTGACCGTTCGGTTGATTTTGCGAGTACGGGGGCAATGCTGGGTGGTGGAGTCACAGATGTTCCGATTGGGCAAAAGATTGGAGCTATGATGGATGAGACGAAGCCTGACATTTTGGTTGAATTTACGCACTTGGCGGGAGCGGCGGATCACACGCTTAATGCATTGAAGCGAGGGATTTCGGTTGTGATTGGGACGAGCGGATTGAATAATGAGGATCAACGGGCCATCCAGCTGAGTTGTGAGAGCTATGGAGCATCGGCGATATTGGTGCCCAATTTTGCGATTGGGGCGGTTCTGATGATGAAGTTTGCGGAGATGGCGGCGAAATACTTCCCCCATGCGGAGGTGATGGAGCTTCATCATGAGCAAAAAATGGATGCACCTAGTGGAACGGCTTGGTATACGGCGGAGAGGATCGCGGCGGCGCGGGAGAGTTCGCCTCGTTTACCGCATGGAGCCGTTCAGAAGGCCCCAGGAGCGCGTGGTGGTGAAGTGAAGGGTGTTCCCGTGCACTCGGTCCGCTTACCGGGTTATGTGGCGAGTCAAGAAGTGCTGTTTGGTGGAGCGGGCGAACGATTGACTTTGCGGCATGATTCTATTGATCGGGCGAGCTTTATGGCGGGGGTTTTGCTCGCGATCCGTGAGGTTCGAAATGTCAAGGGGTTCGTCGTTGGACTCGATCAAGTTATGGGGTAGAGGCTTCTTCTTTCGGTTCGTGGAGTTCAAAGTCGCTGACGTAGCTGGTTGCTGAGTCGAAAAGCTCAGCGTTGATTTTGGCTTGTTCAGTTTCGAGATGCTCTTTGGTGACGCGGTGGCGGTATTTGAACATCTTGTCGAGTTTTTCGCTGACGGCTATCTCGTCGATGAGTTTGGCGAGCGGTCCGCCTTTGAGTTCGTAATGAATCGTATCACGGAGGATGCAATCACCTTCATTCTCAATGAAATCGTGGTGGTGCGTCCAGGATTTGAAGGGTGATTTTTCGGCGGTATCGGTGAAACCGTGGGGTGGATTGACTTTGGTGATGCGGGCTTTCCAGGTGATCCAGATGCCGAACTGCTTGGTTTTCATCTCGTGAAGGGCACCCTCTTTGACGTCGAGATTCTGACTGATGAGCTGGATTTCTTGTTCGGCGGGGGTGAGAATGCGGAGAGCTGATGCGGAGGAGTGGAAGTCCCAAAGTTTTTGAACTGGGGCTTTAATGTAGGTTTCAAAGACTTTTGTTGGCATCGTATCTTGATGATACGAAAAATTTGTGGAAGTAGTGTTAAGATTGTGGCAAGGATTGAGTACATCCTTGCCACTTAAGCAATTGAGTTATGGTAGGGCGACCGCAGTTTGGGTGCTGAAGTCGTAATCCGGTCGAAACATGAAAGAGTGACAACCGGTGGAGTCTTGCCATCGTGCGTTGGGCTCTGCCGTTCCGGCATAGTCGGTGAAAGGATCTTTGGTTGGATCTGTCGCTCCGGTGGATTTGACTCCAATTTTCACCCACTTGGCGTGAGAGTCGGCGTAAGTGAATATGATCCCGCCGGAGTGGAGGTCATAGCCCGTGTTACGCGAGTTTGTTGATGCCCGGCTGAGCGAACCGTTATTGGCAAATGTACATCCGGCAGCAGGGGGTTGGTAGATGCAGGGGGCACTTCCGGTGAAACATCCGAGATAGGGGTTGGCGTATGCCCAACCTTCGATGGAAGCTCTGCCGCGGCCATTCCAAAGAACGGGAAGTTGGGCGACGGATGTGATCGAGGTGTGGCTGTAGCTGTTGAGTAGGCCATTGTAGGTGTAGCTAATTGCGGGGGCACCCGACGGCGGAGTAAATCCGGGATATGGGGAAGAAGTGACTCCGCCGACTTTCACGCCATTGGGGTCGGACATGAGCTGATAGTTTTTGACGTATGGTTGGGTGTTGTTGACCCAAAATCCAGCGATTGAAGCGTTTATGACAGGGTCGTTTGAAACCAGCCAGTTTCCGGCAGGAGTGAGGCGATCATAGTTGTATCGAGTTGGAGTGCCTGGCATGGGGGTGTAAGTGATCGGCATAACATCATCGTAGTCTGCGAGATAGATGTGCATAGAGGTGCCGACTTGCTTGAGGTTGCTGACGCTTGAAATTTTCTTTGCGGCGGCTTTGGCCTGGGCGAATACGGGAAAGAGGATTGCGGCAAGGATCGCAATGATTGCGATCACGACTAGCAGTTCAATGAGGGTAAAGGCTCTTTTCATTTTGGGGGTGAGGGATGGGCTCCCGCTTCTCTTAGGATGACTATAACACGAAGATTGTTCTGTTCGGGCATATTGTGGTCTTTTTCAGGTTAGATATTGGAATGCGACGGGCGTTGAGTTTGATGGTTTTGGGTTTGGTGAATGTGGGGCTATCGGATGGGGTGGACGATTTTGTCAAGGCGAAAATGGAGTCTGACCATTTGCCGGGGGTTGCTTTTGCGGTGGTTGATCCCGGCGGTAAAGTGGCATTCCGCAGTTATGGGGTGGCGAATCGTGAAACTGGGGAATTGTTCACGAAGAAGAGTACGCACAGGATTGCAAGTTTGAGCAAGCAGATGTGCAGTTATGTGGCATTGAGCTTGGTGCGGGATGGGAAATTGAGCTTGGATGATGAAGTTTTGCGGTGGATTCCCAAAGGGAATCCGGGATGGAAAGGGATGACGGTGCGGCATTTGATGGGTCACACTAGTGGGATAGCTGATCCGGCGGGTTTTTCGTATTCCAAGGAGTATTCGACTGATGAGTACGTGGCATTGCTCGCGAAGGCAGATTTGGAAACGAAGCCGGGCGAAAAGTATCGCTACAACAATTATGCCTATGGTTTGTTGGGTGAGCTTTTGGGGATTGCGGGCGGGAGTTCTTTGCCGGTGTTGGCGAGAAAATACATTTTTGATCCGGTTGGAATGGCGGGAACTGGATATTACGTTTCGGGGGAGAAACGCTCGAACGAAGTGATTGCTTATCGGTGGCAGGATGGGGCTTTTGAAATTCCATTGCGAGCGAGGCCGCGGATTTTCCACGGGAGCGGCGGGGTGTATTCGACCCTAGAGGATCTGGTGAAGTACGAATTGGCCTTGCGCAGCGGGGTTATGGATCAGAAGATTCTGGAGCAGCAATGGACCCCGAGCTTTCCGAAGGCGGGGAAATATGGTTTTGGGTGGAATGTGGGTGACGGGGAATTGACGCATACGGGCACGACTTTCGGATACACATCGGCTTATTTGCGGGATCGCAAAGCGGGTTGGACAGTGATTTTGTTCCGAAACAGTGACCCGGGGAGTCAGATGGAGATGGCGCGGGAGATTTTTTCGAAGTGGCGCGCTCAGTTGGCTTCGCAATCGAGGCAGTAATCCAGATTGGCGCGAATTTTGGCCCGGGCACGGTGGAGTCGGCTTTTTTGAGCGGCTAGGGAAATTTTGAGCCGTTGGGAAGTCTCGGGGCCACTTAATCCTTGGAGGTCTCTCAACTCAAATACGTCGCGCTCTTCAGGGGTAAGGATTTCGAGGGCTTGGTGGACTTTTGTGACGAGCGTGGAATCTTGGAAATCCGGCTCTTCTGGCGGGGCTGGATATCGGTCGGCGAGTTCGGTTACGGGTAGGAGTGCTTCTTTTCGCTTGATTCGACCGCATATTCGGCGACCGATGATGGCGAGCCACGCCTGGAATCGCTCTTTGTCTTCTAGAGTTTGGTAATGCTTGTAGGCGTTGAGGATTGCTTCGACGAGTGTATCTTCAGCGTCTTCGCGGTTTCCACAGACTCGGAGCATTTGCCGATAGACTTGATCTTTGTGGGCGTTCAGTTGGGATTCAAATTGATCGAGATTAGGCTTGCTCATTGGGCTCTATTTGATGATGAGATTGGTTTTGGGCGAGGAAATTCTGGATGTCTTCGGGGAAAGGATGATGATGTTTGGTTTTGCTAGCTTGGTAAAGGTTTCGTTGTCGGCGTGGTCGAGGGTTCCTTCGGCGTTGAACTCTTCGAGGAGTTTGCTGAGGACTTCGCTGGGATTGGGGGGGTAGTCGTAGGCGTCGATCCAGAGACCCGGTTGGGTTTCGTCGGACTTGTAGGCGATGGCAGCAATGTAGAGTTCGTCGAGAGATTGATGTTCGGTTTCGGTGCTCCAGACCCCGGTGCGGCAGGTGTGTCCAAGGGTTGCGAGCGCGGATGTTGCTTCTTCCAGAGGGATAGCGTGTTCACACCGGAAGAGAATTCGGTCTGTGGGATCGAGGTGGGTGAGTACGGTGTATCTTCCGTCTCGGGAGAGGTAGATTGTCGCGCCGTTGGGGTTGCGGTTTTGCATTTCGGCGAGGAAGCCGTCCCAATCGGTGAGGAGTTGCATGGTTTTTATTATGGCTTGCGGTGGGTTATTGGTAGAGCAGTCATTCGGGCGATGGAGTTAGTTAATGATTGCGGCAGTGTTGGAAGTGGGTCGAGGTGAGAGTTTCCATGTGACGCCGTAGTCGTCGGTTTGGGTGGTTTTGTCGCCAAAAAATTCAATGAGGGCTTGGGGGTCTTGGGAGTTGTTAGGATCGACGTAGAATGCCGGTCCGTGCGGTAGTCCGGGCTCGATAACGAGCCGGATATGGTTTGAATCAATTGTCCAGCCGGATGGGGTTTTAGTTGCGGATTGTTGAAGCAGGTCAGCGTAGAATTGCGCGGCTTTTGTGGATTCGTGGAGATGCAGGGCAATCTTGGGAAGAATTATTGGTGGGTTGGGACTGATGATCGGCCAGGTTGATTCCGGAAGAGTTTGGAAGATGTTCCAGCTGATGCCGAATGGATCGGAGAGAAGATTGAGTTGGCCTTCACCATGCCATGTCAGTTCTTCGAATCCTAGGGCTCGGAGGAGAGGGCGAGCGGCAAAGAGATCGGGAGTACTGAGTTCTAGGATGGGTGACTGTCGCTGCCCAGGATCGACAAAGAATGAGAGTGATTCCGAAGTGAGTTTGAGCCCGTCGATTGAATGGTTTGGGGCGAGTTCAAAGAGAGATGTGTAGAGTTTGACGAGGGGATCAGGATGGGGAGTTGTGAGTCCGACACAGGGGCTGAGATCAAACGCCATCGCTTTGAATGATGATATCCAAAAAAGGTACCGGGTAAAACGGATTATTCACGGAGACGAAGTTGTCAGAAACGATTGATACCCTACTGCAAGAGAACCGGAAGTTTGCGCCCAGTGCGGAGTTTGTTGCCCAAGCGAACATCAATGATGCGACGGTCTATGAGTCGGCGGATGCAGATTGGCAGGGTTGGTGGACGAGTTGGGCGGAAAAACTCGATTGGTTCAAGAAGTGGGATACGGTTTTGGAATGGGAACAACCGTTTGCAAAATGGTTCACGGGCGGCAAGATCAATGCTTGTTACAATGCGGTTGATCGACATGTATTAGCAGGGCGGGGTGATCGAGTGGCTTGGATTGCGGAAGGTGAGCCAGGCGATCAGCGTGTTTTCACCTATGCGGATGTATTGACGGAAGTTCAGAAGTTGGCGAATGCGCTGAAAGAGTTGGGAATTGGGAAGGGGGATCGGGTCTGTATTTACTTAGGCCAGGGGCCTGAGCTGTGTTTATCGATGCTGGCATGCGCGCGGATTGGGGCGGTTCACTCGGTGATCTTTGGTGGATTTAGTGCTCAGTCAATTGCGGAGCGGGTGAATGACCAGGGGGCGAAACTGATCATCACGGCTGATGGTTTGTGGCGACGGGGAAAAGTAATCGGGCTCAAAAAGATTGTCGATGACGCTTTGGATTTGGAGTGTCCGACGGTTGAGCACGTCTTGATTCATGAGCGAGTTGGAGTGGTCGGCCATGTGACGAACGGGATGGCGGCACCGGACTATGACCGGGGAATGGCGATACAGGGACGAGATGTTTGGTGGGATGAGATTGTGGAACAGCAATCAGCCGAGTGCACATGTGAAGAAATGGACAGCGAAGATTTGCTGTTTATCCTGTACACGAGCGGTTCGACAGGGAAGCCGAAAGGGATTATGCACACGACGGCGGGGTATTTGACGGGGACGAGTGCGACGTCGAAACTCGTGTTTGATCTGAAGGATTCGGATGTCTATTGGTGTACGGCGGATTGTGGTTGGATCACGGGGCACAGTTATGTTGTGTATGGTCCGATGGCGAATGGCGTGACCCAGGTGCTCTATGAAGGGGCTCCGGATACGCCGGATAAGGATCGGTTCTGGCGGATTATTGAACGGCATGGAGTGACGATTCTATACACGGCTCCGACGGCAATCCGGACGTTTATGAAATGGGGCGAGGAGTATCCACGGGGTTGCGATTTGAGTTCATTACGACTCCTTGGCACAGTGGGTGAGCCGATCAATCCGGAGGCTTGGATTTGGTATCAAGAGGTGATTGGTGGCGGACGGTGCCCGATTGTTGACACTTGGTGGCAGACGGAAACGGGTGCGATCATGATCACGCCATTGCCGGGGATTGTTTCGACGAAACCGGGAAGTGCGACACGGACATTCCCGGGAGTTTCGGCAACGATTTATGATGAAGACGGAAAGGATTTGGTGAAAACCCATGGCATTCCGGTCGGAGGACTGCTGGTTTTGAATCGTCCTTGGCCGAGTATGTTGCGCGGAATTTGGGGTGACGAGGAGCGGTATCGGCAGACATACTGGAGTAAGTTCAGCGACGCTTATTTTGCGGGCGACGGGGCGAAATTGGACGAAGATGGCTATTTCTGGTTGCTCGGTCGGGTGGACGACATTATGTTGGTGAGCGGTCACAACATTTCAACGATGGAGGTTGAGAGCGCGTTGGTGGATCATCACTCGGTGGCGGAGAGTGCAGTGATCGGGAAGACTCATGATGTTAAGGGGCAGTCGGTTGCGGCGTTCGTGATTTTGAAGGGTCATGTATCGCCTTCTGAAGAACTGAAGCAAGAGCTTCGGGCTCATGTTTCGACTAAGATTGGAGCGCTGGCGCGTCCGGATGATTTGTTCTTTACGGCAGAGTTACCAAAAACTCGGAGTGGGAAGATCATGCGCCGGCTGCTTCGGGATATTGCGGAGGGCCGGGTGATGGGAGATGTCACGACATTGGCTGACCCCGGGGTCGTCGCGGCTCTGAAAGCTCAGTATGAGGATAAGGAAGGGTAGCGGAATCCTGGCCTGAATACTTGGGTTTCGTTCGGCGAGCTTGGGGAACAAGCTGGGTATGGCTTGGACGAAGTTTGTTGTTGGGGTGTCAATGTGCGCGATCGTTGCGGCATTGGCAAGTTATCCGGTAGGTGCTCGGGCGCAGTTGAGCATGATGGGCGGAACCGCTCTTGCCCCAAAAATCAATACTGGAGCTTTGGCTGGTGGACAAAAAGCGATTAAAGGAGCCAAAGATGACAAAGCCAAAGCAGATGCTCGGGCTCAGGTAGTTAATCAATTGATGGAGGAAGACGCAGGTCAGGCAGGTAAGCCCGATTTGTCGAAGTTGGATGCAAAGGTTTATTCGGCGAGTGAATTGATCCAGGCGGTTTCGGCTCAGGGTTCGGAGAAGATGACGGGGACTCCGGTGCGGGCTGAAGGGGTCGTTTTGAAAGTTTCTAAATCTGGCGGTACGACAACGGTCTTCTTAGGAGCGCCGACGAATCCGCAAGGGTCGCCCGTTTTTGCCTTCCGCTTTGACGGTGAGCGAGACTTCGCCGAAGGTTCACCGCAAACGATGGAAGGTCGTTTTGGCGGTCGGATGAAGATGGACGGAATTCCGAACGACATATATATTGTGTATGCTCAAGGGGCGGGCAACTCTGAAGGAGCCGCCGCTTCGTCTGCGGAGCCAGAAAAAGTCGAACCATTTGATGGATGGAAGTTCGTTGGTTCAGTTGAAGCGGAAGGTGGTGCGACGGGGGTTTTTGTGAAAGAAGGGAAAACACTCTATGCTCAGCCGGGAGATCACTTGAGTGATGATGTGGTTGTGGTTCGGATGAAGGTGGGCGAGGCGGTTCTTTCTGAAGCTGGAAAAGCATCTGTTGTGAGTCCCTGGTAAGAGTTCCTGAGTTCGAAAAGTTAAAGTGCTGAAAGAGGTTTTCTCTTTCAGCACTCATTGTTTTGGCACGACCTGTGCATACGTTTGCTCTTCGGTTCACCCAGCCTTCCAGGGTCTGGGTTCCTCTCAGGCAATGAGGGAGCAAATAAAAAATGAAAAAGCAGCAATTGATCGCAGTAACTGGCTTGGTCGCCGTATTGGCCGCCTCGGCTAGTGCTACAACTTGGCAATTTGATCTGACTCCGCAAAACGGCGGCGGTCCGGGCTATGGTTACAACGCAGCAGGTGGTTCCGTGAAGAACATTTCCAGCACGTTTAACGATGTAACTGAGCGATTGACATTCGAAGCCACATTTGGCAATTCCGCCGCTGGCTCTTTGCCGGATGGTTACTGGCTCGTTTTGAATGACGGCCCGAATCCGAAGGGAACGAGCGATGAACTCGCAATTTTCTACTTTGATACGGGTGTTACGAACAACGGCCAAGCGAAGTTGACGGCTTATGGTTACAACGGTCAGAACGGCAATTCGAGCTACTTTGATGGATCCAATGCATCGGGTACTCAGGCACCGGACAAGATTGCAAGTAGCTTGACAACAAGCAATTTTGTGAATTCGCTTGCGGTTGTGAACAATGCCAACGGTACTCGAACGATGAAGTTTGACATCAATGCGGCTTTGGTGAACAATCACGATCCGAAGTACGGTCCGGCCAATAACTGGTTTGGCACTGGCTTTGACAACAAGGTTGGGATTTGGTTCCACCCGGTTGATGGTTTGGATGCCAAGTACGGCACGGATGGCTTCTTGAAGAAGTTTGAATTTGACAAGCAGGGTTGGGTTGACGGTTCAAATTTGGAAGCAGTTCCTGAGCCGTTCACGATGGGTGCTTTGGGCTTGATGGCTTTGGCCGCTCGCCGCAAGAAAAAGAACGCTTAATTGCTTTTCTGCTGAGAAGTAAGGGTGAACAGCTCCTCGCGTGCGGGGGGCTGTTTTTTTATAAACTTCACAACTTACTTGAGGTTTTGGCATGAAATGTGCATCAAGTATTGTACGGAACGCAGTAAATCTGGTCTGGTTTTCTGGGTTCTCTCAGTCAAAAGCTGAGTCCCATTCCGACAGTGAAATGGTGAGGGGCGGAGTGTTCGCCGCCCTCTCACCCATTCTTTTTAGAACCTTACTCCGATCATGTACGCGGGGTTCTTGCCGTTTATCAAGAAGAGTCCCGATGTGTATTGATCCCAGGAGTAGGTGACGAACGGATGGGTTTGGTGGCCTTCGTTTTGAAAGCCGAATGTCCATCGATCGGGAGTTGTGTATTTGACGCCCAACAATCCGTGGGCGTGGTTTTCGTTAGATCGGAAACCAATTCCGGTGTAGATGTTGAGTCTTGCCTCTCCGAACTGCCAATTTTTCTCGCCGGTCAGGCTGTATCCGGGGTTTCCGGTGCCGATGCCTTGGACACCAGCGGAAGCATTGATCCCGGGAAAGTTGGTTGCTTCGGGGAGGAGGTTGACGCTTGCCAGCCATCGGAAGGCGTTTTGCTCATAGAGGTGGGCGACGCCGAGCGAGATGCGCGGGTCACGCCGGTACCAGATAAACGTTTCGGCTTCGGTGATGGTGGTCGGCGCGATGACTGTGTTGATCATCCACGTTGTTTGTTCTGCCGAACCGGCAGAATATCCTCCCGCGACTCAGAGAGGGCAGAGGGCTTGTCCGGTGCCTTGTTCCTGAGTTTTGGGTTTGATTTCTGGTTCAGTTTGGGCTTGGGCGGGGAGCCCGAAGGCTCCCAGCGCGAGCACCATGAGGATGCTCTTGGTTGTCATTTGCAGGTGCAGTTCCCTTCTTCGTCGGCGCACTTGCAGCATGCGCAAGGGTTGCATTGACAGTCGGGGCCGCAGGTGCAGCAAGCGCAACAGGTTTGTGTGTTTTCGTTCATTTGTTCCTAATCGTGGTCATGGCTTCGGTTGGATTTGAAGCGGATTGACTTGGGTTTTGATTAGGAAGTTGGAGGGCCGCGAGGCGAGTGGCTGCGGTCGAGAACTTGATGAGTGGTTAAGTCGGTTAGTGGGGGGTGGGGATCAAGTTGTGGGGAGGAGGCTTGGGTGAGGTTGGGGGATTGTTCGGTGGGGAGAGTGCCTTCAGCGGTGGGAAGGGTGACTTTTGTGTCTGCGGAGGGTGATTTTTCGGTCGTGCAGATGCAGGACGGGGCTTGATCTTCGTGGGGGCACTGGCAGGCCGGGCCGCAGCAACAGGAGGATGAGGGTTGAGGGGGCTGGGCAATGGTGGGGGCAACGATTGTAAGGATCGCGAGGGTGGCGGCGAATTTTTTTGCCAGCTGGGCGAGGGGGTTGTTCACTTGCCTTGTTGATAGTATAAATGATTTTTCGGATTAGAGAGTTCGTGGGGCGTGAAAAAGCCCCGGAAGTTTGAAGTTTCCGGGGCTGTGTAATTTCAAACTTACGTCAGATTACTGACGTTTGCGGAAGCGGGAGCCGCCTTCGCCTTCGCCGTCTCGATCACGGCCGCCGCCATCGCGTCGGGGGCCTCGGTCTCGGTCGCCGTAGCTACCTCGTCCGCCGTCTCGACCACCGTCTCTGCTGCCGCGTCCGCCTCGATCTCTTCCGCCGCCGTCGCGGTCTCGGCTGAATGCCGGTCGTTCGCTGACGGGTGGGTTGGGATCGTTGAGTCGTTCGTTATCGGGGTTGAGGCCGATTGCGGAGAGGTTGATGCGGCCCATGCCATCCACTTCGTGGACTCGGACGTTGATCACATCGCCTTCGCTGAGGACGTCATCAGGTCGTCCGATTTTGGCCTTGGTGAGTTGGTCGGTTGGCACCATTCCGTCTTTGCCGTTGGGCATGGAGACGAGGGCACCTCGGCCCATGAGCCGGGTGACGGTTCCGGTGAATTCAAATCCGACTTCGATTTCGGCGGTGAGGCCCTTGATCAACGCAACAGCCTTTGCGGCTTTTTCACCAGTTGAAGAAGCAATGAGCACCCGACCATCCTTTTGGACGTCGATTTCGCAGCCTGATTCTTCGGTGATCCGGCGGATATTGGCTCCACCAGGGCCGATGAGGAGGCCGATTTTCTCGGTGTCAATTTGGAGGGTTTGGATGCGCGGTGCGGTTCCACTGAGCTCGGCTCTCGGCTTGGCAATTTCCTCTTCCATGATGTCGAGGATTTTGTAGCGGGCATCTTTGGCTTGGGTGAGCGCGTCGATGAGGACTTGTTCGGGGATCCCTTCGAGTTTGGTGTCGAGTTGGAGGGCAGTGATGCCTTCTCGGGTTCCGGCGACTTTGAAGTCCATATCTCCGGTGTGGTCTTCGAGGCCTTGGATATCGGTGAGGATGGAGAAGTTCTTACCATCGCTCATGAGTCCCATCGCGATTCCGGCGACGGGGGCCTTGATCTTGACACCGGCGTCCATGAGGGCGAGAGTTGAACCGCAGACGGAGGCCATGGAGGACGATCCGTTACTTTCGAGGACTTCGCTGATCAGGTGGACGGTGTAGGGGAAATCGGGGTCATCCATGGGGACGACGGCTTCAATTGCTCGTTCGGCGAGGGCACCGTGTCCGACTTCTCGGCGACCGGGGCCACGGAGGGGTCGGGCTTCACCGACCGAGTAGGGCGGGAAGTTGTAGAAGTGCATGAAGCGCTTGGGTTCTTGTTCTTCATCGAGTTGGTCGAGGATATCGGCGTATTGCGCATCCTTGGGCATCCCGAGGGTGAGAACGGTCATGACTTGGGTTTGACCGCGGGTGAAGAGTCCGGAACCGTGGACGCGGGGTAGAAGACCAGCGACGGCTTCGATGGGTCGAAGTTCGTCGAGCTTTCGTCCATCCGGTCGTTTGCCGTCTTTGATGACGGTGGCGCGGAGAACTTCCTTGATGGCTTTGTCGATGTATCCACCGAGGCTGGCGAGGAATTCGGCGTCATCTTCTTTGCCGACTTTGTATTTTTCCTTGAGTTCCTTTTTGAGGGTGGACTCAGCGTCTTCGCGGACAGTTTTGTCTTTGTGGAAGAGGGCGGCGGTGATGGCCTTGCCTTCTTTCTTCATGAGTTCTTCGAGGAACTTTTTGTCGGTCGGTTTTGATTCGACTACACGCTTTTCCTTGCCGGCGATTTTTGCGAAGGCTTCGAATTCCTTGCAGATGAGTTGGATGTTTTCGTGGGCGAAGAGGAGGGCTTTGACCATGACTTCTTCGCTGACTTCTTTGGCACCGGATTCGACCATTGAGATGGCGCCTTTGTGTCCGGCGACGATGAGGTCGAGGGTGCTGACCTTCATTTGCTCGTAGGTTGGGAAGACGATGAATTCACCTTCGATGAGTCCGATTCGGACGCATCCGATGGGGCCGTTAAATGGTACGTCGGATACGGCGAGAGCGGCTCCGGCGGCATTGACGGCGAGGACATCGCTCGGCTGAGTGGCATCGATGCTGAAGGGCATGGCGATGACTTGGATTTCGTTGGTGCAGCCTTTGGGGAAGAGTGGACGCATGGGTCTATCCATGAGTCGCGCAATGAGGGTTGCTTTGGTTGAGGGTCTTCCACCGCGCTTGATGACACCGCCGGGGATTTTCCCGATGGCGTATTTGCGTTCTTCAAAGTCACAGACGAGGGGGAGGAAGTCAATTCCTTCTCGTGCGGATTGGGACATTGTGGCGGTTCCGAGAATGACGGATTCGTTGACGCCGAGGAGAACTGAGCCGCCGGCTTGTTTGGCGACGCGACCTGATTCGAGGTGGAAGGTGTGCCCTCCGACCTCGAAAGTGTGAGTGTGAATCATTATTTGAGCCTCTGACTAACTTGCGTTAGCGAGGCCGCACTTCACGAATGCCAAGCTCAGCGATGAGCTCTCGGTACTTGACAACATCTTTATTTCGCATGTAGCCCTCGAGTTTTCTTCGTTTTCCGACGAGCTTGAGAAGCCCTTGTCGGGAGTGGAAGTCTTTTTTGTTTGTGCGCAAGTGGTCAGTGATCTGAGCGATGCGCGCTTGGAGGACGGCGATTTGCACTTCGGGAGAGCCGGTGTCTCCTTCGGAAGTGGCATATTTTTTGATGATTTCAGCTTTTGTAACGGGATGCAGTGGCATTTGTTTAGTGTTGGCCTCGTTTTTATTGATGGATCTGACTTCACCGTTCTGCGGTCGAATGATTCAGATCGGCGAGGCTATCTGAGTGCCGCTCTCTGCAAGCTCCTCTTTGGGAAGAGATTCCAGACAACGGCGCGCAAAGTAGCCTTCGCTTTCGGGATGATACCTTGATGTTGGTGGGTTTGCGGGAGACCTAGAGTTGGTGGGGTACTTTTGGCTTGTTGATTGGTATGCGGCTGAGCGTGGAAGAGTTGGCGGAGATTCGGGCAAGCCTGGATGGATTTGTTGGCTTGACGCTCACAGATTGTTGGGATGCTTGTGGGAGAATTTTTGAGTTTGGGGAGCAGATCGCTTTCGTTAACCGCAATGGAGAAGAGGTCAATTGGGCGACACGATTACTCAAGTCGCTCAATCGTTTTGAAATTGAAGGGTTGGTAGGTGGAATTCTCAACTCTGATAACTACTCGGACGATGAGCGAATGCTTACGAAAGTTGCCATAGAGTTTCTTCATCGAATGAATGCGGGAGAGTTTAGAGTTGAGGCGATTAGTGTCTCAGAGTTGGGAGAGGTGAAAACAGATTTTGCGAGTGCTGTTTCACTACGAATTTTTGGGCGGACGATTGGCCGGGTGAGCGACGGGGAGAGCAGTGACGGTTGTTGGATATTGACCGTGCCCGGTCGATCCGTGCTGCTATATGAAGCAGGACTCAATGCAGGCCCCCATGTGACCCTTGAACTAGCTGCAAATGAGTTGAAGACCCTTCGTAAGGATTTAAGGTTGATGTTGGATGCTCAAATTATTGAGTTCTATGTCGGAAGTGAACTCTTAATGAAGTTACGATCTCACCAGTTTGAGTTTGACATTGTGTCGACAGGATTTGATGCTCGCCAAGTGAGGATTGATGGGAGACGGCCAGCTTGGGGTGATTCAGATTGGATTAATGAGTTTGGACCGGGAATATGTTTGGGTCGCGTTTTTGCTGACCGGACGGGCACAGTTTCGCTGTGGTTTGGCATGCGGATGATACGACTCGATGCGGAAAAAGGCTGGACTTTGAAGAGTGGCGAGTTTGAATACAGAGCTACTTCATCGGGTTTAGTCAGAAATTCCTGTTAGTTTTGCGGGGGAAGTTGCCACAATACAACTTAAGAGATTATGCGAATCAGGGTGATTGGTGCAGGGAGCTGGGGGACGGCTTTGAGTTTGGTGTTAGTTCGGAATGGTCACACGGTGGAGTTGGTGACGCATGATGAATTGACGGCGGCTCAACTGAATCAGGATCGAGAGAATCGGCAATATTTGCCGGGGTACCGGTTTACGGAGACGGTGAGTGTGGTTTCTTTGGGGCGGCAAAGTGGTCCGGCGAACTTTACGGTGGTGGCGGTGCCGACCCATGCGGTGCGGGATGTGTTGCCTCAGATTGGTAATGGGGGGATTGTTTGTTTGGCGAGTAAGGGGCTTGACGAACAAACGGGTGGGGTTTTGAGCGATGTTTTGGCAGAAGTTTTGCCGGCGGCGATTCCGGTGGCATTGAGTGGTCCGAATCTGGCGGTTGAGTTGGCGAAAGGGGTTCCAACGGCGGCGGTTTGTGCGAGTCCGGATGAATCGGCGGCGGAGTTGGTGCGCAAGGCTTTCAATGGCAAGGGGTATCGGGTTTATATTGGGGATGATTTACGGGGCGTTGAGCTTGCGGGGGCGTTGAAGAACGTGATTGCGATTGGGGCAGGAATGAGCGACGGTTTGGGGTTTGGAGACAACACGAAAGGGGCATTTGTGTGTCGCGGATTGGCGGAGATTGCCCGATTGGGGGTGGCGATGGGAGCGCGTATGGAGACGTTTTTGGGATTGGCGGGAGTGGGTGATTTGCTGGCGACTTGCAACAGTCGATTGTCGCGAAATTACCGGGTTGGTTTGGCGATTGCTCAGGGGAGCACTTTGGAGGAAGCAGTTGGCTCTTTGGGTCAGGTTGCGGAAGGGGTACCGACGCTACGGGTGGCTTTGCGGATGGCGGTTGAGCGCGGGATTGAAGTGCCATTGATGTCGACATTGAACGATGTATTGATTGGACTGATTGGGTTTGACGAGGCGATTACTCGGTTGATGGAGCGGGATACTCGGTTTGAACTCGGTGAAAAAAAGGATTAAGGCTTTGATTTTGACCTGCAGGTAGAAGTGCGGGTGCCGACAATTTGAATATGTTCTCGGTTCGTCAGTTGAGTTTGCCCTTGGCTTTGTTTTTGGCGGGGGTGTTTGTTATTGGTTGCGGTGGCGGCGGTGGCGGGGCAACGGGCGGATCTTCGGGTGCGACGGGTGGAACGGGAACCACGGGGACAACAGCGACCACGGGCACAACATCTACAACTGGATCGACGGCGACCACGGGGACGACGGGAACCACTGGAACGACAGGCACAACCGGCACGACATCATCTACTGGCACCACTGGATCTACCGGTACGACTTCAGGAACAACTTCGGGGACAACTTCTGGTACGACAACTGGAACTACTTCTGGAACCACTTCTGGAACCACTTCTGGAACCACGAGCGGAACTACATCGGGAACGACGACTGGAACAACGACCGGAACAACGACGGGAACTACTACAGGAACGACGACGGGCTCCACAACGGGAACGACGGGCGGGGTGACGATGCCGCAGGTGTTCTTCACGCGAGATGGTTCCGGTGCAATATCGCAGTTATTGCGGATGAACTGGGATGGGACAGGGGTGACGACGATCACGGCGACGGATGCGAACAGGCTTTCGGTTTCGGCGGAATCGGGCTTGGCGAAGATTTTCTATGAGTCTTTGGAGACGGGAAATTCGGATGTATTTTCGGCGAACCTGGATGGGACGGGTGCGGTCAATCTCACAAATAACTCGGCGGAAGATTTTGATTGTGTGGTGAGTGAAGACGGGAGTACGGTTGCCTTTCTATCGAACCGTTCTGGAACGACTCGGCTTTATGTGATGACATCGAGTGGGACGGGAGTCACAGAGATTTCGGCACTTGCCGGGATGGATGGTTTGGGGTTGGCATTGAATGCGGATGGAAGCCGGGTGGTTTTCTGTGCGGCACCGAGTGGATGGCCGCAGATTTACACAGCGAACACGAGTGGAACGATCACGGTGACAAATTTGAGTAATGATTTGAACTCGTTTGATTTGACGCCAGTGATTTCTCCCGATGGAACGACGGTGGTTTATTCCAAAGATGGTGATTTGTATCGCATGCCGATTGGCGGTGGGACGAAGACTTTCATTTACTCGGCGGCGGGGGATATTGAGTTTCCGAGCTATTCGAGTGATGGGACGAAGATTGTCTTTTTGAGTCTGGTGAATTTGGCTTGGGATGTTTTCCGAGTTGATGCGAATGGCTCTAATGCCGTGAATTTGACAACGACTCCGACGGACGAAGGGAAGGTTTCGGGTTACGTTGGTCAGTAATGGTTGTTTTGTGCGTCTTGACCAGTAGAATTGATGGGGCAAGGCGTAGGAACGGAGTAGATGCCGGAGTTTGATTTTCGCGCGGTGGATGGGTTTGGTCGTCCGGCCAATGGTCGGATGGCGGGGGCGAGTGCGAATGAAGTTATTGCTCGGTTGAGTCAGCAGGGATTGGTGGTTCAGGGGCTTGATATGGTGGGTTCGGTTGTTACTCAGACGGCAGGTCGCGGGAGTCTGAATCCGATTGTATTGGGGGGAAGTAATTTGCCGCCGACAGTTGATGCGGGGAATTCGATTGGCAGCCAGGTGGCTTCGGTTGTGGGGCAATCGATGGCAAATCGCCCGGTGAGTTCGGGGGTTGGTGGGGGAACTGTTCAGCCCAAAATGACAGGGTTCTTGAAGGATTACGATCAGTGGATGCTGCTGAATCAGATGGGGACGATTTTGAGGGCGGGGATTGGGCCGACGCAGATGCTTGAAGAGTTGAGCCAGCGGGCGAGCTTGAAGTCAAAAGTTCGACGGGCACTAGCGGAGATGGCCCGGATGACGGGTACGGGAAGTTCTTTGAGCGATGCGATGGCAGTGTATCCAGAGATTTTTCCGGTTGGGGTGAGTGGAAGCGTAAGAGCAGGTGAGGCGGGAGGCTACTTGCCGGATGCATTACTTCATACGAGTCAGCAGATTCAGGACAGTTGGAAGGTTCGGCGTTGGTATCTGTGGACGAGTACTTCCATTTTTTCAACCGTGATCTTATTGCCATTGATTCCGGTTTTTCGAAAAGGGCGGAAGGATTGGGGGCGACTCTGAACAATGGGATGGGTGAGAATCAGGATTTTGTCGGGCAGTATTTTGATGCTTTGAAGGAGGGAATGATGGGGTGGCCGTTGGTTGGGATGTTCTTGATTTGTGCTTTTTTCTTGTTCGGGCCTTATTTGTTTGGTCGGATTGGATTTTTGGGATTGCGGCATGGCCTTGCGGCGAGGATGCCTTTGGTTGGTCGGAGAACTCGGTTGGAAACAGCGCGTGAGTTGGGCTTTCATTTGGAGAAATTGAGCGTGGCGGGTATCAGTCCGTATCGAGCATTTGGTTTGGCGGCGGGGGCGATTCCGAACAAGATTTATCGGGATAAGTTAGTTGCGTCGGCGAAGCCTTGGCGCGAGGATGCGACATTTTCACAGATGTTGCCGAGGGATTTGGTGCCGGATGATTTGGTGGATTTGATCCGAACGGGAGAGTTAACGGGGACGACCAGCGAGTCTTTTCAGACGATTCAACGGCTCGCGCAAACGGATAGGGAGAATACGGACAAGATACTCAAGGTGAAGTCGGTGGTTTGGATTATGTTGTTTGTGTTTGGAGTGAGTTCGATTATTGGGGCGGTAATGATTAGTCAGTTTTATGGTGTGATGTGGGATGCTATTTTTGAAGGGACGGGGTGGTAGATGCCAGTTTTTGAGTATTCAGGGCAGGATTCGAGCGGGAAGCAAGTCCGGGGACACATTGTGGGTGAGTCGCTTGATATGGTGTCGCGGCGACTTGCGGATCAGGGATTGGTCATTTCTCAGTTGGGGATGGCTCAGTCAATGGGCGATCCTTTGAGTGGTTCTGGGGGTTCGCCGGTGACGGTTCAGCCTTCGGTCAGGGAGCCGGCGAGGCAACCGGAGTTTTTGGGAGATGGTGCTCCGCCCACGGAGGCGCGGCATAGGTTTGAGACGGATTTTGTGGGGCCGTTGGTGGGTGGGGTGAGTTTGGGCAAATTGCACTTTTTCTTCCGGCAGCTGGGGGCGATGCTCAATGCGGGGATTGAAGTTCGGCAGGCTTTGGAAACGCTGGGGATGCAGAGCGACGGGAAGCTGCGGTCGGTATTGATGGAGACGCGGGATCATGTGGCGGCGGGTCGGCCCATGAGCGCAGGATTTCAACGGTATCCAGAAGTTTTTAGTCCGCTGATGATGGCTTTGGTGAGGGCGGGTGAGAAGGGGGGATGATGGGTGATCAGTGCCTTCGCCTTGCCGACTACATTCAGCGTGATATTGAGTTGCGGAATTTGATTCGGAGAGAGACTTTTTATCCGAAGCTGGTGTTTGGGGCTTCGATTGTGATCATTTTGGGGGCAAATTTCGTAATCAATTGGTTGGCTCCGGGGGCATCGGGAATTGGGGTTCCCAAGTTCTTGTGGTTGCTCGTGACGTTGGCGGTGATCGCAATATTTTTTTTCAGAAAATTCTTGTTGCGGCAACCGGGAGTGAAGCAGAATTGGGATGCGTTTTTGATCGCGATTCCGTTTATTGGCCCGATGGTGCATGGATTTTCGATGGCGATGTTTGGGCGGGCTTTTGGGGCCCTTTATGAGGCGGGTGTTCCGATGACGGAAGCTTTGAAACTTGGGGCGGACAGTGCGAATAATGAGGCGGTTAGGGCGAAGATTTATCCGGTTGTGAACCGGCTGAACGCGGGGGCGGGGGTTCACGAAACTTTTGCGATGAGTGGTGCGTTTACGCCGGTGGTTTTGGATATGGTGCGGACAGGGGAAATGACGGGGAACATGAATGAGATGCTGATTAAGGTCAGCGAGTTTTATGAGGATGAGGGGCAGACGAAGGCGAAGCAGGGAGCAAGTTTGTTCGGGGTGTTTATGTTGATCTTGGTCGGGGCTTATGTGGCCTACATTGCGATTAAGTTCTATACGGGATTTGCGGCGGATCGGACAACGATTTGAGATGGCGGATCATTATTCGAATTTGGGGGTGAGGGAGGGGGCGGGGGACGATGAAATCAAAACGGCTTATCGCAGGTTAGCGCGTGAGTTTCACCCGGATCGAAACCCGAGTGCTGAGGCGGCGGAACGGTTTTTGTCGATTAAAGAAAGTTACGAAACGCTGACGAATCCGGATCGACGGGATGTTTATGACCGGTTTCGCCGGAGTCGTGAGCGGGTTGAGCCACAGCCCGAACCAAGGGTTCGCGAGGAAGTGAAGGCGCAGGTTGACTGGAGTCAGGATCGGGTGAAGACGGCGGGTTACTTTCGGGATGGGCGGAATGCTTGGGAGCGTGATGCACAGGACGATTTGAGCAAAGAGGAGTTCTTGCGGTTGCGACGGAGGGTGGGGGAAATGCAGAAATTGGTGGGGAAGGGGCGTTGGGGTGAGGCGAGTGGGGTCGCGGGAGAGATCATTGCGGCGGGGATGAATGATCCGGCGGCTTATGCAGTTTTGGGTGACGCGGCTCGATTAAAGGGTGAGTATTTGGAGGCGGCGAAGCAGTTTGGATTTGCGGTTCAGTTTGATCCGGGCAACGAGATTTATGAATCCATGCATGTCGCGATGATGGAGGCAAGTCGGCGGAAAAAGCCGCAGGTTGCTCGTGATCCGGGGGAGAAGAATTTTGCGGCGTTTATGGTGGGAATGGTCGTGGTGGCGGCGGGAATTTGTTATACGGCAGTGGCTAAGGAGTCTCCGTTAGCTCCGAATTTTGGGCCGATCTCGACTTGGACGTTAGGTCAAGTTGGTTGGATTGTGATTGGTGGTTTGGCGATGGGGGCTAGTTTGAGTGCGAGTGATTTACTCGATCACTTTGATTTGGGGGGCGGAGCGGCGGGATATCGATTCCACCCGGGCGTTGTGGTGGCGGTTGTGAGTGTGGTGAATTTTTGGTTGGCTTTAGGGATTTATGTTTTGGTCGGGATTGCTCAGCGTTCGTTTCATCTGAGTTTGACTCGGTTGATCGGGTTTGTTGCGGTGGGGACGGTTGGTTTTGGGTTGGCGCGGTTTGGGGTGGGGATTGATGCGGTGGTTCAGACTGTTTTGTGGGCCGGGAGCGGACTTTATATGAGTAGTTTGGTGGGTTGGGTTGTGGCAGATAGTTTGAGGAAGATTTGAAAAACCCCGCTTCGGATTCGAAACGGGGTTAAATTGTCTTTTGGATTCAGTGGAGTTTATTTTTTCTTCATCCAGTCTGTGAGTGCGGCAGCGCGGAATGGGACGAGCACTTTGGTAGCATCGACGAGGCGACCTGGTAGTGTGAATCCTTTTGATTCTCTTGAGTAGACGAGGGTGAAGTTGCCACCATTTGCGGGCTCGATGTGGATGCCGCCTTCGACAAAGGAGCTTGTTGTAGAAGTTCTGTCAGCGATATCGCTCATTTCGTCAGGGGTGCAAGGTGCACCAGCGAGGAGGAGACCATTCATTTCGAGGCTTCCTGTGACTTTGATGTACCCTTCGAGGGCATAGACGAGACCGTATTTGCCGTCCACGTTGGATCGAATCCAGATGGAAGAAGTGATTCCCGGGCCGGTACCACCGCTCACGCCCTGGTAGTAGTGAACGGGGGTTGAGGTTGCAATGAGTCCGGCATTTTTGTAGACGTCGCTGAGGTCTGGATACTTGGAATACTGCTTATCGAGGTTGTAGGTGGAGGTCGGCGAGTCTTGGTAAGTTGAACAGACGAGGGTGACGCCGTGATTGACGATATTGCCTTCGTTGAGGAGGGGGCCGTCGATCTTGATGATATTATCGGCTGGGTCGTCGCTCCGTGGGATGAGGTGGATAGTGTGGCTCTTGTCCACGGTGAATCCTTGGGGCAAGTGGGCAGGAGCCGTGATGGTTTTGAGTCCATTTGCGCTATTGGAGATTCGACTGGAGTCGCTTGCAGTCACGGTGACGGCTTGGGGGTGAGTCGTTACGGTGTTGTTCCAGTTTTGGTGCCACGTTGCAAGTTGGGAGATGGATGGGAAGGGCATGTTGAAGCCCATTGGCGTGACTTCATTTGCAACGACTGGGTAGGGATTTGGCTTGTTGACCCAGGGTCCGGCGGATTGGTAATTCTTAATCGTAGGCGACGTGTTGCCTAGACCGAACGCGCTTTTGGAGTCCATATAAAATTGGTTGACGGGTTGATCGGGGACAAGAATATGTCCTTCGACTGTAACGACGTCGGGGGCGGTGACGGCGGCTTTGGAACCGGATGCGGGTTGCCACTTTACGCCTCGGTTGGCGATGATGTGGGCTTCTTTGTCGACGGTATTGACGTCGAGAGTACGAATTCCGTCGTCAGCGCGGATGAAGACGTCGTTGTTTGACTGGACAGCGGCGGGGTAGATAACCCATTCGCGCATGGGGTCGGTGAAGCCATCCGCGGTAGCGACGATTTGCCCGGTGAAGGACGCCATGACGATTGATTCTGTGCCGTTGGGGGCGGTTCCAATGCCTTTGATTTGAAAGCGGTAGGTGCGTTGGATTGAACCAGCGGGTTGTCCGGCGGGATCGTTGACATCGGTTTGGGTGACATCGGTGACTTCGGCCGAATAGGTGCCAAGGTCGCGGGAGACGCCGTCGAGAGTTGAATTGAGGGACAGGCCAGTGAGGTTTTGGTTGAGGATGCTGCCATTTTTCATTTTGCGGCAGATTTGGTCGTAGAGGGCTTGGACGCCGCTTTCGGCGAGTTCATCGGCTTGGACTTTTTGAGTGCCTCGATAGACCATACTGTCTGTGGTTTGACTCAGTCCAACGCTGACGACGGTCACCATTCCGATGACCATAAAGAACATCAGGGTGATGGGCATTGAGGTTCCGGATTTTTTGTTCAGTTTCATGGTTTTGTTTTGGAAATCAGGTTAGTTCTTGCAGCTGGAAGAGACAGAGAGTTCACTTTCTCCCTCTTGTTTCGGTCCTTTGGATTTAATCACGAGGTCAAGATGAACTGCTCTTGCGTAAGAGTCCTCTTGAGCTAAGGAAGGCCTCCATTCGGGGTGGACACCGTATTGAACGCTGACGGATGTGCCGGGACCCATCCCGTTGGCAGTGATTCGATTACCAAGGATTTGGACTCCCGGGCTTGAGGCGATGCGGCTCCGGCTGTCGTAACTCATGCCGTTCCATCCGAGGCGAAGGGATTCAACGCGAAGTTGTCCGTTTGGGGGATAGTTTGCCGAATCCACGGCTCCGTCGTCGGAGCCGAGCAAAGGAAATCCAGTGACTCCTGCGTCAAAAGTGCTTGTATCTCGGCGGGAATATTGGAGTTTGTATTTGTGTACGTTTTCGGCGATGAGCTCGAATTGGGGAAGACCCCAGATTCCGTTCGTTGACTTTGATGCGACGCGGTAGAAGTTATCCTTGCCGTGAACTTTGGCAAAGTAGTAGGTCACATACATGAACTCATTTGGCCGCTTTGAGCCATCGGGATTGAAGACGGGTTGCCGAAGAGTGACGGAGTCTTTACGAGAACAAATTGGGATTAGCCCAATCATTTTTCGACCCACAATAGCTTCAGAGAGGTTAACGTCATGGACAAATCGTTCGAGGACAGATCGGTTGGTTTTGTTTGCTTCGGAGTCTTCGACGGCTTTTTGGGAGACTTTTACTCCGGCGATCATTACGTCAAAGCTCATGACGATGACTCCGACCATGATTGCGCCGCTGACAAGGGCTTCGATTGTGGTCATGCCTACAGTTTTTTTAAATCGTTTCATTTAGGGGGTTCCTCCGGGGGTGGTGATGGGGTTGGTGACGGATCCGGGCCGAGTGAGGATGGTTCCAAGTCGGACTTCAGACCAAGGTGCAATTTGGCCTTCGGGAGAGCTAGCGTTGCGCCATTTGATGCGGACATCGAGTTGCTTTTGGGTCATGGATCGGTCGGAGATTGAGTAGATGCCCTGAGTTTCGTATTTCGCGTTGTTGGCACCGGGGAGAGTATCGATAAGTTCTTGGGGGATGTCGAACGTGACATCGGTCATGGGCATGAGCTTGTCGAAGTCGGTTGTTTTGAGGACATCCATTTGTCCGCGGGCGACTTGATAGGCGGATGAGCGGACTTTGGCTTGGAGGGCGATTTTGTTGGAGAAGACAGCCATTCCGCTGAAAACGAGGACACCGATGAGCAGGATGTACATGCTCATGGCGGTTTCGATCAGCGTGAATGCGCGCTGGGATCGGGCTTTGGGCGCTTGTCTCACGTTTTGGTTGTTGGAGGGTTGTGGAGCAAGTTATAGGGTCGGGGTTGAAAGACTAGCAGGGTTACCAGGGTAGGTGATTGTTAAGGACGGGGTGGGGTTGATCGGGGTCGGTAGAATTGGGAAACGCATGAGCAAGCAGTATTACGTCACGACGCCGATTTATTACGTGAATTCGGTTCCACATGTTGGTCATGCGTTGACAATGTTGGCTTGTGACGTGAGCAAGAAGTATCGCGAGATGCGGGGTGAGAAGGGTTACTTTTTGACGGGAACGGACGAGAACGGCCTGAAAGTTAAGGAGGCGGCAGAGGCAGCAGGGGAAGACCCCATGGCATTTGTTGATCGGATTAGCCAGACCTTTCAGGTTTGCGCAGATGAGTTAAATGTCGATTATGATGTTTTTTTCCGGACGACGAGCGAGCAGCATCGGGAGGCGGTTCAGCGGTTGTTTGAGGTGATTCGGGAGAAAGGCTTTATCTATTTGGACAAGTACGAGGGGTGGTACGACGTGAGCGCGGAGACTTTCGTGCGGGAAAGTGAATTGGTTGATGGGAAATCTCCGGATGGGAACGAGGTGAGATGGGTGGAGGAGGAGAACTGGTTCTTCCAGTTGTCGGCGTTTGGAGATCGGTTGCTGGAGAAGATTGCGGCGGAGCCGGATTGGTTGTTGCCTCAAGGTCGGCAGAATGAAGTGGTGAGTTTTATCAAGCAGGGGCTGAGGGATATTTGTATCACGCGGGCGAATCCGGGCTGGGGGATACCGGTGCCGGGGGATGATAGTAAGGTCATTTATGTTTGGTTTGATGCGTTGATCAATTACTTGGCGGCTACGGGCTGGCCGGACGGAGACTGGGAATCTTTGTGGCCGGCGGATGTGCATTGGATGGCGAAGGAGATCTTTACGCGGTTCCACGCGACCTTGTGGCCGGCGATGTTGATGGCGGCGGATTTGCCGTTGCCGAAGACGGTGATTGCTCACGGTTGGTTTGTTTTTGGCGATAGCAAGATGAGTAAGAGCAAAGGGAATGTGATTGCTCCGGCGGATTTATTGTCATTCTTTACGGATAAGGCGGGGTGCCGGGCGGATATTGCGAAGGATGTTGCTCGGTTCACATTGGTTCGCGCATTGCCTTATGACGGGGACACGAACTATACGTGGGAGGAGATTGGGCGGATTTACAATGCAGATTTGGCGAACGACTTGGGAAATGCGCTGAATCGAAGTCTGAGCATGGCGCACAAGTTTTCGGCGGGGGTGATGCCGGGGGATGGGGTTGAAGAGTCTGCGGTTGAGGCGATTGCGGCGGCGCGGAACCGGGCGGAGCAGGCGATGGAATTGCTCAAATTGGACGAGTTTGCGGCGGCGGGGATTGACTTGATTCGGTGGTTGAACAAGTACATTGATGACCGGGCTCCCTGGGCTTTGGCGAAGAACGAGGATTCAAGCTTGGGGGCAGTGGTTGCTTCCATGCTGGCGGTGGTTGCGAATGCGGCGGTCTTGCTTCATCCGGTGATTCCGACGACTTCGGCGGAAATTTTGCGGCAGTTGGGAGTGGAGGATGTTACGGATTGGGAGCGGATTGGTGGGGAGTTGGTGCCAGCGGGAACTCAATTGGGTTCTCCGGAGCCGATTTTCCCGAGATTGGACAAGACAGTTATGGACGAAATGAAACCAGGAGCGGCGGTGGATCAGCCGAACGACAAGAAAGAAGAGAAGAAACCGAAGGCGAAGGGATTGCCGGAGCCAGCATCGGAGATTGAGTTTCCGGACTTGATGAAAATTGATTTTCGGGTTGGTCGAGTGATTGAGGCGGAGCCGGTTGAAAAGTCAGAGAAGTTGATGAAGTTGCAGGTCTTGGTTGGCACTGAGACTCGGCAGATTTTGGCGGGCATTAAGAAGAAGTATTCCGCTGAGGATTTGATTGGTCGGCAAGTGGTTGTGGTGGCGAACTTGAAACCAGCGAAGTTGATGGGAATGGAGAGTCAGGGGATGCTGCTTGCGGCGGATGATGCGGACGGTGAGGCGATTTTGCTTCAGCCGGATGCGGAGGCGCCGGAGGGTAGTCGGGTTCATTAATTGATTGTTTTGGACGGTGAATTCGTTCAGCTTCCCCGAGGGGGGTAGTTTTGGTCATTAGTCTGAAATTAGAAATGATTTCGGTCTCCCCACCTTTAATCCCTACCCATCAGGGAAGGGAGAGACGACGAATTTTTCCTGGGGTTGTTTGATAATTGCCCCCTCCTAAGTCCTCCCCCACCGGGGGAGGGGGGCGAGATTGATGATCAGATGCGAACACTATTGTTTGTTTACAGCCCAGCAGGCGACGCCGTTTTCGAGTGGGGGTTCGACGTTGCATTTGTCGAATTTCTGGGGGCAGCGGGGGGCGAAGGGGCAGCCGGCGGGGAGATCGGAGAGAAGAGGTGGTTGCCCTCCGATGGTGAGGAGTCGATCTTTGCCGGGGGTGGGGATGCTTTCGAGGAGCGCGTGGGTGTAGGGGTGTCGGGCTTCGCGAAGGACCTGGGTGACGGGGCCGGATTCGACGACTCGCCCGGCATAAAACACGCTGACGCGATCGGCGACGCTGCCGATGACCCCTATGTCGTGGCTAATTAGGGCGACGGCGGTGCCTTCTTCGGCTTGGAGTTGATTGAGGAGGCGGAGGATTTGTGCTTGGAGAGTGACGTCGAGGGCAGTTGTGGGTTCGTCGGCGATGAGAACTTTGGGTTTGGAGATAAAGGCGATTGCGATGACGACGCGTTGGCGCTGCCCGCCGGACATTTGATGGGGGTATTTGCGGGCAGAATCTTCGGGAGAGGGGACGCCGACGGTGCGGAGCATTTCGACGGCTTGTCGTCGGGCTTCTTTTTTGGGTGTTTTCTTGTGGAGTTGTAGTACTTCGGCGATTTGATCTCCGACGCGCATGAGGGGGTTGAGGCTGGTGAAGGGGTCTTGCATGACGAGGCTGATTTCTTGGCCCCGGATGGTGCGCCATTGGGCGGGTGAGTAGTTTGTGATGTCTTGTCCGGCGAGTTTGATTGATCCTTGAGTGATTTTTCCGCCAGGGGGGAGCATGCCCATGATGGCAAGTCCGGTCATGGATTTGCCGCAACCAGACTCTCCGACGATGCCGAGGGTTTCTTGCGAATCGACGGTGAGGTTGACTCCACGAAGGATGGGTGTGTCGTTGATTTCGACGTGGAGATTTTCGACTTCGAGGAGGGGCATTGACTTTGTATTATGACCGCGTTTTTTATAATGGTCGGCTTGTGTATACTGGCGGGCATGTCGTCAACCATCCGTGTTGTCATTGCTGATGATGAACCGGCGTATCGAAACGCCATTCAGCGAACGCTTACCCTGATGCCCGAATGTCAGATTTTGGGCATCTGCAAGGACGGTCAGGAGGCGCTTGATATTGCGCTGGCTGATCCGCCTGATGTTTTGCTGACCGATATTAACATGCCCCGCATGGACGGCATCGAATTGATGCGGCGTGTGTTAAAGAAAGAGAAGGACATCCAGGTGGTTGTCCTGACGATAAACGAAGAGGACGAAGTCGTCTTCGAGGCTTTCCGGGCGGGGGCTCTGGGCTATTTGCTCAAAACTTCGACTCCGCAGGAAGTGATTGACGCGATTCGGCGGGCTCACCGTGGTGAAGCCAAGATTACGCCGCGAATTGCGACTAAGGTGATTGAGGACTTCCGTCGGGTGAAAGATGACGACGAAACGGACGACACTGAGTTGTACGTTTTGAGTGATCGCGAGACGGAGATTTTGGAACTGATTGCGAAAGGCATGCGAAACAAGGAGATTGCGAATCACTTGAGCATTGCCGAGAAAACGGTTAAGAACCATGTGAGTAACATCCTGAAGGCGTTGCAGGTGAACTCCCGAACTGAAGCAGCGATGAAGGCCGTGCGGGCCAAGTTGGTCCCGGGAAACTGACGGCTGACAACACGGATGAAGAGGGCTCTGGCTGGTAAGCCGGGGCCCTATTTTTTTATTGCGGGATTGGGGTTTGAAACTCGGTTTGGGTGGGAAGGGTAGATTGGGTTTGTGAAGGAATTGAAAGTTGGGGCGGTCGAGGCGGTTTTTCGGAATGTCGAATTAGATTTTGGTTTGGTGGTGGAGAGTTTTGAGATTCGGGGGAGCGGGGCAACGGTTGATTTGAAGAGTGGGGGGTTGCAGCTGCCGATTCCGGGGAATGCGAAGGCGGTTGTGACGGAGGGAGCGATTCAGGCGCTACTGACGAAGCAGGCTCCGGCGCAGGTTCGGGATTTTTCGGTGCAGGTATCGGGGGTCTTATTTATGTTGAGGCGAAAGCTCAGGTTGTGGTGACGATTCCGGTGAAGGCCGTTTGTACGATTGAAATTCGGGATGGAAAGCGGTTGGAAGTGGTTTTGAAGCAGGCGGATGTTTTGGGTGGGGCGGCAAAGAATTTGATTGAGAGTCAGCTGGATAAGATCAATCCGATTTTCGATGTTGCGGATTTGCCGATTGAAGTGAATTTGATGAGTGTGGAGGCGGATGGGGGTCGGGTAGTTGTTTTGGGTGAAGTGGTTGGGGTTAAGTGAGGAGTGTCAATCGAGGGGTTGTGGAGGGTGGTTAAGTAAAATTTCTCGTTTTCATCCAAGCGAATTTGCTGTAGACTTCTCGTAAAGTTCTCCCAGATCAACCTTTGTTTGGGATGGGAGTGAGTACATCGGAGAAGTATAGAGATGGAGATGAAGGTTCAGTATTTCAGTGTTGATAGTGAGGTGATTGCGACGAGCGGTGCTTCTGGTGATTTGCAAGGTATTATTACTGATGGGGGTAAGTGGCAATGGGAAACCGTGCAGGTTGCTTTTCACTGAATTTTGGTTTAGCGTTCATGCTAGCACTGTTAACTCAAGTTTCGTGCACATCTCAAAGTGATCCCCAGTTGCCATCAAGAGGTGCCGAGCCTCATGATAATGAGAGGTCGCTTTCCGGACTGAAAAAGCGGGCTGAGCTAGGTGATCGGTTTATTGAAAGTGACATAATTTGGCTTTCAACTCAGCTCTTTAGTAGTGACTTCTACTCACAGCATCAATCGACCGAAATAATAGCCAAAGCGGTTAAGAGTGGAGCTCTCTCTCCCAAAAAAGGAAGATCGCTTCTCTACCGGGCAATAGAAGGTAACTCGGGAGACAGTATGTGGCGTTTGATTTTGTCTTTGAATTATATGGAGTGTTGGGGGTTTCGTGCGGATCAACTCTCGTCACAATCGCAAGAAATATCTCAGTTGAGGGATCATTCAAATAAAGAATCATCGAAGTTCCTTACTGCAGTAGAGAGGGAACTGATTTTAAATGCATTGGAATCGAAAGAAAGTAATGATAGTCTTAGTTGTTTTCTGATATTGATGTCTAAGGACAGTCTTCCGGAATCGGATCAAGACTTTGTCCAGCAGTTTCTTGCGAAAGCGAAAAAGCAGGGTGGTCAAATTGAAAGAGAATTCTGGAGAGAGAGTGAAGGCTTGATTAGGCATTTGCTTATTAAACAAATAAACGCGCAGCCGAACGGAGGAAAAGTTTGAATGCTTCGAGATGGTTTGAAGCGTCGTGAGGTCTCTCAGACGGGTTGTGACGACCTTTGTTTGGGATGGGAGTGAGTATTTTGCAGGATCGAAGCTAATGGGTGTAACGAACGACTTCAGTGTTGATGGTGAGGTGATTGCGGAGAGCGGTGCTTCTGGTTACTTGTCGTATCACCGTGACAATTTAGGTTCTGTTTGCGCGACGCTGGATAGCAGTGGAGCTTTGGTTCATCAGTACCAGTACAAGCCTTTTGGTGAGCTGTGGAGTGCGAGCGGTGCTGGGTGGTATATGGATTGCATAAATTCGATTTGGAACAAAAATGGGAATGATATTGATGAAGCTATTTGTGGTTGCCATGAAGCGTTTGAGGATTCAATCTCCAATAGCAATGGAATTCAGCACTGTGCGGCAGACATAGCATGTGGTTTCATTGGAGGTGTTGCCGAAATATATTGCTCCGATTACTACAAGAAGAAAAGGGGTAGGCAAATTAAGTGAACCGGTTGGTGAAGATTGGTTTCTTGCTCTTCTTCATTTTCATATGTGGGAGCTTGTCGTTTTTAGGTTTCGTTAGTTTGGATAATGGGCCACCAGTCCCTCTGATGATTGCAACAATTTTTTTCATTGGTGCATTAGTTATTTTATTTTATCGACATCAAGAAAGATGGCTGCCGTTCCTCCTAGTTGGCATAGCATTAGTTTCGCTAGTCGACTGGAGTGATGTATTCAGTCTAAGATCGATCGGGTTAATTTTACCTCTTTTAGGCTTTTTCCCATATGACAATAGTGGCGAAGAACAAACATCCCATTGACGTCAACAAACTATCGGAGTGCCTGATCGCTGCTTATTAAGCACCATTGAGTTGCAGTATTTTAGCCCGTTGCTGTTTGTTCGAGAGACTTTCACTTAAGATGCGGTCGGGAATATTACAGAGAACACGGTGACGGGTTCGGTGACTTATGCTTATGACCTTGCTTCTCAGATGACTTTGATGATGTTCCATGGTGCGCGGATCACTCAGGTTTATGATAACAATGGAAATCTGACGGGGATTCTTCGGACGAGCCTTGCTCCAGTGACAATGAATTATGACGAGGAAAACCGTGAGACTCTATACAGAGGAGTAGGTCGGCAACTTTCAGAGATTGAGATATTTTGTTGAGCGAGGCACAACATTGCTTCAAGGTAGGGGAGTGATGATTTTTATGATCCTGATTGAGATGAAACTCCGGTTCATGTATGGGGACGCACGATTTTATTGAGGGTGTAACTGGTTTTTACCAGTTACACCAACGGTGGTATTTAACCCCTCCCCTTGGGGAGGGTGGTGACAAGGTGGCACGTTCGATTGGTAGATGATGGTCTCGGTTCACATAGTGAATTGCGAGAATGAGGAGGTGGGTTGCACTGGTTTCGCCAGTGGCGTTTCGGAATTGGTTGTAATGTGAGGGGTGGTTGGGGTTAAGTGATGCTTATGTTGCGACAACGGATTGATGGTGATGCGGGGTATTTGGCGGAATTGCGGCATGACATCCATCGTTGTCCGGAATTGATGTATGAGGAGGTTCAGACGAGTGCCCGCGTTCAGGCGGAGCTAGCGAAAGTGGGGGTTGAGTTCAAGGCGGGTCTGGCGAAGGGGACGGGGGTTTTGGGGTATTTGCCAGCGACGAAGCCGGGTGGGAAGACGGTGGCTTTGCGGGCGGATATGGATGCTTTGCCGATCCACGAGGAGACGGGGTTGCCCTATGCGAGTGAGACTCCGGGCAAGATGCATGCTTGCGGGCATGATGGTCACACGGCGATTTTGGTGGGGGTTGCGCGGGCTCTAGCGCAGGAGGAAGAACGACCGAACAACGTTTTGTTTGTGTTCCAGCCAGCAGAAGAAGGTGGGGCAGGGGGCCGAGCAATGTGTGAGGATGGGGTTTTGGATGGGAAGGTTTTAGGTGGAAAGGCAGATGTGATTTATGGGTTGCACGGTTGGCCGGAGGAGCCGGTGGGTGAGGTCCGGTGGAAGGTCGGGCCGATGATGGCGGCGACGAACCAGTTCATTATTCAGATTCATGGAAAGGGGGGACACGCAGCGGCTCCGCACACGACGGCTGACCCGGTGGTGGCGGCGGCTCAAATTGTCACCGCTTTGCAATCGATTGGGAGTCGAAATGTTGATCCACTTGATTCGATTGTGGTGAGTGTGACGAGTGTGCATGGGGGGACGGCATTTAATGTCATTCCGGAAATGGTGGAGTTGCGGGGGACGATGCGGACGTTGCTACCGGAGACCCGAGTTTTGGGTCGAGAGCGGATTTTTGCGATTAGTGAAGGGATTGGGTCGGCGATGGGGTGCCGGGTTGAGATTGAGTGGCGGGAGGGGTATCCGGTGACGGCTAACGAGGAGGTGGCGACGGGGGATGTCCGGCGGGTGGCATCGGCGGTGGTTGGGGAGGGGAAGGTCGCTGAGCTCTCAGCTCCGGTGATGGGGGGCGAGGATTTTAGTTTTTATGGAGAAAGGATCCCGGCGGCTTTTTACTTTGTGGGATTACGACCGGAAGGGATGGACGAAATGCCGAGTGTTCACACGCCTCGGTTTGACTTCAATGATGCGGTCATTCCGGACTGTGTGGAGATTATGAGTCGGCTGGCTTTGGAGCGGGTTTAGCTTGACCCAGTGAAGGTTGCTGGGTAACCTGATCTCTATGCAGTATCGGAAGTTGGGCAAGTGGGGGATTCGGGTGAGTACGGTGAGTTTGGGCGGGTGGTTGACGCATGGTCGGTCATTAGAAGATGGGGCGACGGAAGAGATTGTCAAGAGTGCGTTTGATTTGGGGATCAATTTTTTTGATACGGCCGATGTTTATAACAATGGGGAAGCGGAGATTAGCTTGGCGAAGGCGGTCAAGGGGTTGCGGCGTGATGACTTGGTGATTGGGACGAAGTGCTTCTTCCCGATGACAAGTGGGGTGAATGATCGCGGTTTAGGACGGAAGCATATTTTTGAATCGGTTCACCACTCTTTGCGGCGGTTGCGTATGGATTATGTTGATTTGATGCAGTTCCACCGGTTTGATCCGGAGACGCCGATGGAGGAGACGGTTCGGGCGATTGATGATTTGATTCGGCAGGGGAAGGTGATGTATTGGGGGGTGAGTGAGTGGAGTTCGGCCCAGATTACGCGGGTTTGCCATGTGGCTAAGGAATTGAATTGCTGTTTACCGGTGAGCAATCAGCCTCGATACAATATGTTGGATCGGAAGATTGAGGCTCGTGTGATTCCGGCGAGTGAGCAGTACGGGTTGGGGCAGGTGGTGTTTTCGCCTTTGGCGCAGGGGGTTTTGACGGGGAAATACGAACCGAAGAAAGCACCTCCGGCGGGGTCGAGGGGGGCGGATGAGTCGAGCAATATGTTCATGGCAAATGACTTATCGGAGGCGGTTTTGGCGAAAGTGAAAGCGTTGGGGCCGGTAGCTAAGGAGCAGGGATGTACGGTTGGACAGTTGGCTTTGGCTTGGTGCTTGCGGAAGTCGAATGTGAGTTCGGTGATTGTTGGGGCGACTTCGGTCAAGCAGCTTGAGGAGAACGCGGGGGCTTCGGATTTGGAGATTCCGGCGGAAGTTTTTGAACGATGCAACGAGATTCTGGCGTGATGGACTCATGATATTAGGTTGGACTGAGACTTCTTGGCGTAGAGCCGTATAATCGGTGGTTAGCGGCGGGACAAGGTATTGGCGCAGGATTCGAGCAGTTTGAATTTAGGGAATCAACCATTTGGGAAGCATTTGGCTTCGGAGGTTGATGTGCCTTTGGTGGCGAATGAGACGGCATTTGAGAAAGCGCGGGGGTGAATCGAGTGGAGATTCGATCGGGGTTTGCAAGTGCGCGGATTGGGGGGTTGTCGGGTGACGTTCAGAAAGAGCGGCTCAAGGTTTTGAAGCCAGTTTATGATTCTGAGATTAGTTTTGACTTTTTGAAATTTGCGGCGGATGGGATGAGTTTTGTTGTGGCTTCTGATATGCGGGAGAAGTTGGAATCAGTTTTGCGGGGGTTAGGGGTTGAGTTCGAGGTGAAGGGGGATCGGGCAGTTTTGAGCGTCCATGCAGTGAATATGCGGGATGAAGAGGGTTTGGTGGCGAAGGTGGTGAGTCAGGTTATTGAGAGTGGGGCGAATATTGAGCACTTGGGTGAGATGCATGATCGGCTATTGATGCTGATGGGGGAGAGTGGGGCGGCGAAAGCCAAGGCGATGCTTTTGGCGGCCTATCCGGAGGCGGAGGCGTGAGGATTAAGGTTTTAAAGTTTGGAGGGACGAGTGTTCGGACTCCGGAGGCGCGGCATTTAGCGGCTTTGAAGGTGATTTCCGCTCGGGAGCAGGGGTTTGCGCCGGTGGTTGTGGTGAGCGCGATTGGTCGTCGTGGAGAGCCTTATGCAACGGATACTTTGAAGGGATTTTTGGAAGATGTTGACCTCGCCACAGAACCGGATGCTCGGGAAATGGACTTGGTGATGGCGTGCGGGGAGATTTTGAGCGCAAGTGTTTTTGCGACGTTGCTCAAAAGCTTGGGTTGTCCGGCAATGAGTTTGCGGGGTGGTCAGGCAGGGATTCGGACGGATGGAGTTTATGGGAATGCCCGGATATTGGGGATTCAACCGCTTGGAGTGATTGAGGCAATTGAGCGTGGGTTTGTGCCGGTGGTTTGTGGATTCCAGGGAGTTTGGGTGCAGGGTGGGTTACCGGGGGCGGAGTTGACGACCCTTGGAAGGGGGGGAGTGATACGACGGCTTCAGCATTGGGGGCAGGTTTGCGGGCCGACGCGGTGGAGATATATACTGATGTTGATGGGGTGAAGTCGGCTGATCCTGATTTTGTTAAGGATGCTCCGACACTCCGGCGAGTGACTTACGATGAGGTTGCGGAGATTGCACATTTGGGGGCGAAGGTTTTGCACCCAAGGGCGGCAGAAATTGCAATGAAGTTTGATATTCCTTTGTGGGTGAAGAGTACGTTTAGCGAAGATGCGGGGACGGAGATTGTGCCGAGTCGGGAGTTGCCGGGGCGCAGGGTGACGGGGGTGACGCATTCGGGGAAATTGGTTTATTTGCAGGTTGATTTGAATGACGCAGTTGCGGGGCATGTTCGAGATTTGCAAGCTCGGATTTATGATGCGTTGGCGCGCTACGAAATCAACGTTTATATGACGAACTTGGGGCCGACGAGCATTGGTTTTGCGGTGGCGCGGGCGGATTATGCGGAGGTTCAGGATATGTTGGACGCTCTGGTTTTACCGATGCGGGGTGAAGACGCGGTCGTGTATTTGGTGCAGAGTAGTAACGAACCGACCAAGGCTCTGGAGACGCAGAGGAAATTGCTGGAGCCTTTGGGTGAGGTGCGGGAATTGAAGTTTAGTGTGAATGAGGGGTGCACGATGGTGAGTTTGGTGGCGTATGACTTTTTGCAACAGCCGGGGGTGTTTTATCGAGTGCTAAGTTTGTTGGATGAGGCGGGAATTCCTGTATTGCAGACGAATGACAGTGATTATTCGTTGAGTTGTTTGATCCCGGAGAGTGAGGTTCGGCGTGCGGTCGCGGCTTTGCATGAAGAGTTTGGGCTTTCGACGTTGAGTTAAGGTGTATTTGCTTGGGCAATCAGGTTGGTTTGTGGTGGCGATTTAACATTCGGATGCCGAAATATAGAGTGGTTTCGGGCACGGTTCGAGTTGCGAGTGCGTTTTGTTATGCGCTGGTAGACTCGGGATTCCCGGCTAGATTTACCGGGACATTGGATTGAGATTGGCATGAAGACGGCGCTTATCACGGGAATTACGGGTCAGGATGGCTCTTACTTAGCGGAACAGCTTTTGGAGAAGGGCTATGTCGTTCATGGGATGATGCGACGTTCGAGTAGTTTTAATACAGCTCGGATTGACCACTTGTACAATGATAAAGCGGTTTTGGATGAGCGGCTATTTTTGCATTATGGGGATTTGACAGACAGTTCCAATTTGAACAGGTTGTTGGAGAAGACGGCTCCAGACGAGATTTATAATTTGGCGGCCCAAAGCCACGTGAAGGTGAGCTTTGAGGTTCCTGAATACACGGCGGAAGTTGACGGAGTGGGGACGCTTCGATTTTTGGATGCGATTAAGGAAGTCGGTTTGAAGGACAAGACTCGGTTTTATCAGGCGAGTACGAGTGAGCTTTATGGGAAAGTTCAGGAAGTACCGCAATCCGAGACGACGCCGTTTTATCCTCGGTCGCCATATGGAGTAGCGAAGCTTTATGGCTATTGGATTGTGGTGAATTACCGGGAGAGTTATGATCTGTTTGCCGTGAATGGGATTTTGTTCAACCATGAGAGCCCGCGACGGGGCGGGACATTTGTGACGCGGAAGGTTACTCAGGCGGCGGCGCGGATCAAATTGGGACTGCAGGGCGTTTTGACGATGGGAAATATTGACTCGCTGCGGGACTGGGGGTATGCGCCGGAGTACACAGAGGGGATGTGGCAGATGTTGCAGCACGATACGCCGGAGGACTTTGTTTTGGCGACGGGAGAGATGCACACGGTGCGTCGGTTTATCGAGGTGGCTTTTGAGGAACTCGGGATGGACTTGGAGTTTCGGGGTGAAGGGCTTGATGAGGTTGGCATTGAAAAAGCCACGGGTCGGGAGTTGGTGAAGATTGACCCGAGGTATTTCCGACCGGCGGAAGTCGAGCAGTTGCTCGGGAATCCAGCAAAGGCGAAAGAGAAATTGGGTTGGGAAGCGAAGACCAAGTTTGATGATTTGGCGCGATTGATGGCAAAAGCGGACTATGACGTGGCGGCGAAAACGGGCGGCGTATTTAGTTAAGGATGGCTTTGGATTCGTCGAGCTTGATTTATGTGGCGGGGCACAGGGGCATGGTTGGCTCGGCGGTTGTTCGGGCGCTGGGTCGGCGCGGATTTGAGAATATCTTGACGGCGACCCGAGCCGAGTTGGACTTGACCAATCAGGCAGCAGTGTTTGGATTTTTGGGAGAGCATCGTCCGGCGGCGGTGGTGATTGCAGCGGCAAAGGTTGGGGGATTCATGCGAATAGCACCTATCCGGCGGAGTTCATTTACGAGAATTTGGCTTTGGAAGCTAATTTGGTGGAAGGGAGCTATCGGGCAGGGGTTAAGCGGGTTTGTTTTTTGGGTAGCAGTTGTATTTATCCGAAAGAAGCGGATCAGCCGTTGCGCGAGGAAGCGCTTTTGACCGGGCCGTTGGAAGAAACCAACGAGGCATATGCGATTGCCAAGATTGCGGGATTGAAGTTGTGTGAATATTATCGGCGGCAATACGGGGTTGTTTATCACAGTGCGATGCCGACGAACCTTTATGGCACTGGAGACAACTATCATCCTGAGAATTCTCATGTTTTGCCGGCGTTGATTCGACGGTTCCACGAGGCGAAAGTTGCAGGGGCGGAATCGGTCGTGATGTGGGGGACGGGGAATCCGTTGCGAGAGTTTTTGCATGCGGATGACTGTGCAGAGGGGATTGTTCATCTGCTCCTCATGGATAATCCACCGGATTTGGTGAACGTGGGCAGTGGGGAGGAGATTTCGATTAAGGACTTGGCGCACTTGGTCGCCAAGGTTGTGGGCTTTGACGGTCGGATTGAGCACGATTTGAGCAAGCCGGACGGGACGATGCGGAAGTTGATGGATAGTTCGGTTTTGCGGGGAACGGGTTGGGAGCCTAAGATTTCTTTGGAAGAAGGTATCCGGTCGGCTTACGGTGAGTTTCTAGCTGAGATTCAGTCGGGTGGAGTGCGCGAGCGATGAGAATCTTGGTTCACGACTACGCGGGGCATCCTTTTACGGTTCAGCTGTCGCGAGAATTTGCGCGGATGGGGCACGAAGTGATGCACGTTTTTAGTGCGAATTTGACTTCGACACCTCAGGGTTTGAACGAGCGATTGCCGGATGATCCGGCCCATTTTCATTTGCGACCGGTGGATATTGGGCGCACGATTCGGCGGCAGAGTTATGTGAAGATTTTGCTGAAGGATGACCCTGACCATGGGAAGGGGGTTCAGGCGGCGATTCATGAGTTTCAGCCGAATGTCGTTTTGAGTGGGAACTGTTCGCCGACGGTGAATCAGTTTGTTCAGTCGGCTTGTTGGGAGCTGGCGATTCCTTCTGTTTATTGGGTTCAGGATCTTTATGGGCATTCAGCCAATGCGATCTTGCCGAAGAAGTTTGGCGCGGCGGGTTCATTTGCGGCGAAGCTTGTGGATTGGCACGAGCAATGGATTTTGGGGAAATCGGACGGAATGGTGGTGATTGCGGATGCGTTTAAGCCGCACATCCGGAAGTATTCGGGACATATCGAGGTGATTGAGAATTGGGGCCCGAGTTTGGGAGAGGGGGTTTTACCACGGAAGAACGAGTGGGCGATGGCGAACGGGTTTGCGGAGACGCGGAATTTGATTTATTCGGGGACGATTGGGATGAAGCATAATCCGGAGCTTTTGGTGAAGGTGGCGGAGGCTTTTCGGGACGAGTCGGACGTGCGGATGGTGGTGATTAGTGCGGGGATCGGGATGGACTATTTGGTGAAGCGGAAGGAGGAGTTGGGGTTGGAGAATTTGGTTTTGATGGGGTTCCAGCCGTTTGAGGTGGTGCCGCAGATCCAGGCGAGTGCCGATGTTTTGGTGGCGATTTTGGAGCCGGATGCGGGGGTGTTTAGTGTGCCGAGCAAGGTTTTGGCCTATTTGTGTGCGGGGCGGTCGCTTTTGTTGGGGGTTCCTTTGGAGAATTTGTCGAGTCGGATTGTGGATGAGAATGGGGCGGGGCTGGTGGTTGACCCGACGGATGAGGTGGGGTTTGTTGCGGCGGCGCGTCGGTTGATGGGAGATCCGGTGATGCGGGATGAGATGGGGGTGGCGGCGCGGGGTTATGCGGAGCGGACGTTTGATGTTTCGGGGATAGCGGGTCGGTTCTTGGGGGTTTTTCGGGGCGTTGGGGCGAAGTAGATTTATTTCTTAAGTCTCTTAGTTCAAATCTTTAGAGAGTCCAACTCTGGCTTTTTTCGGTCTCCCCACCCCTTCCCCCGGTTCAAGCCAGGGTCAGGCTCTCCCCATCAGGGGAGGGAGTGACGACAACGTATCTTCAGATGATTTACCTCTAATCCTCTACTGGATCCGTTGATCAAAGCCTTGTCAGGCTCGTTGCACCTGGTGTGGTTTTCCGGCGAAGAACCGAAGTGGAGATGCAAGGCTTTAAGTGGGCAAAGTTGAAGAACATAGATGTCAAAGTGCCTCTAAAGTTTCTCAAGGGAGTTAGTCTAAGGGCTTGACTGCGGATGACTACGTCGGGTATAATATAAAAATTAAATCAGCAAGTATTCTCACTAAAAAATAATATCTGTTTTCTGGCTAAATGCTAGAATCTACTAATGCTAATGATGGATGTTGTTTGATGTAAAGAGTGCCATATGTTGAAGATAAAATTGAAGATGAATTTTTCTTAGTAACCTACATCTAAAACCAGTTTAGAGTTTATCTAATTTCAAATTTTGGTTGATCGGAGCGAATTTCATCTGCAGTCTAGGGAATTTCTATTCCCATTAGAGGAAATCACATGAGCAGAAACAAAAGAACACAATCCATGACTGTTGATTTTTCACTTACGGGAAATCAAAATGAACAAAACAACATTCGACAAAAGTTAACTAAGCATCTCAAGGAATTGGGATTTGAGAAAAGGTATTGTAGAATCAAGAAGCGACGTGTATGGATTCTGGAGAATCCCTCAAATGAGAGTGTCGCCGCAGTATACAATTTATTTGAAAGAATAAGCAGATTTGATGAGGGCTTATTTAAAATCAGATTCTTTCCCAAAAACTGGCGATTTACAAGAGTTTACATGGAATATAGGTGATCTTCAGACTTTGGCGAGTTTCCATTTGCCTTGTCGCCAGTAGTAGATGCAGACAAGGCCTTGGATGGCTTGGGTGATGGTGAGGGTGAGCCAGCAGCCGTCGGCTCCCATTCCGAAACCGGAGAAGGGGAGGACGAGGGGGCCGAGGCTGAGGGTTTGGAGGGAGAGGATGGCGGCGAGGGGGACGCGGATGAACCACATGCAGGTGAGGGTGATCCAGAAGGGGCGGACGGTATCGCCGGCCCCTTGCATGGCACTGATGAGAACCATTGCGTAGCCGAAGAGGACTTCGGTGGTGCTGACGTAGCGGAGGTACTGGGCCGTGAAAGCGGCGAATTCGGGTTGATCGGCGAGGACAAAGCGGCTGATCGGGTCGGCAAAAATGAAGAGGCCCAAGGCGACGACGGCACTGACGATTCCGGCTTGGTGGGCAGCCATCCATCCGAGGGCGGAGGCGCGGTCGGGTCGCTTCATTCCGAGAGATTGGCCGACGAGGGCGGATGCGGCGACGGCAAGACCGAAACTGGGCATGAAGGCAAGGGCTTCGATGCTGAACCCGGGACGGACAGCTCCGATGGCGATTTTTCCGTCGGGAACCCAGCGCAGGACGGCGAAGAAGGCGAAAAGGGAAGTAACGCGGACGACGGACATCAGCCCGGCGGGGGCGGCGATGCGGAGGATACGTTTTGTCCAGTCGAGACCGGGGAGTTTGATGCGCCAGACTTCGCCGAGGGGAGTTCTCGTGCTGAACCAGAGGTAGATCAGGGCGGCGATCCAAGCCGAGATGACGAGCGCCCATGCGGCACCTGCTAGGCCGAGGTTTGCGCCGGGGACGACGATCCAGCCGAGGTCGTGAGCAGGGAAGATCAACAGGTAGTTGAGGATGATGTGAAGGAGAATTTGGAGGCCGGAGATGACCATCGGAGATTTGGTGTCGCCGATTCCTCGGAGAGACCCGGCGAGGGTTTGGATGATGAAGCTGGGCGGGAGAACGAAAGCGACGATGGTGAGGTATTGGAGCATGAGTTTGGCGGCTCCGGGGGCGTCGGGGGGGATGACGAACTGGGTTGCGGGGTTGCTGAGGGGGACGGCGAATCCGGTGAGGAGGAATCCAAAGAGTACGGAGAATCCGAGGCACTTTCGGTTGGCTTCGCGGTATTTTTCGGGGTCGTTTTCGCCGAAGGCTCGGCTGACCATGGCGGTGGCGGCAACTCCTACGGCCATGCTAAGGCTGACGAGGAGCCAAAGGGTGGTGGTGGCGGCTCCGATGGCGGTGAGGGCATCTCCGCTGAGGTGTTGTACAAAGTAGCTATCGAGGAGGGAGTTTATGGTTTGGAGAGCGTTGAGGGCGACGGCGGGCCAGGCGAGGATCCAGACGGTGGCAAGGGGGTTTTCGTTTTCGGGAATTGGTTTGGGGTTGTTCGCCACGCGGTTTTGAGTCTACGTGGTTTGGGGTTTTTTGATTTGTGACTTTAGCTAATGTTTTTCAGGATCAGTGAGATGTAATATTGCGGGATGCGACATGAGATTTTGTTTCAGCCCGAGTTTGCCGTTGTGAAAGTGATGTTGGAGGCGGGGGAATCGATCCGCGCGGAAAGTGGGGCGATGATGAGCATGACGGCGAACGTCCAGCTTGACTCCAAAATTAGCGGGGGCCTGGGCAAGATGTTTGGCCGGATGTTGACGGGTGAGTCGGCTTTTCAGTCCACTTATGTTGCGCAGAATGGGCCGGGGGAAGTGATTTTGGCGCCGGGCTTGCCGGGGGATATTGTGGCGGTAGATGTGAGTCAGCGCGCACTTGTTGTGACGAGTGGGGCGTTTTTGGCCGGGGATACGCGATTGGATTTTCAGACTCAGGCGAGTATGAAAGGGTTCTTTGGGGGTGAGGGCTTGTTTATGACTCAGATCAGCGGGCCTGGGTTGTTGCTTTTGAGCAGTTATGGGGCGATCATGCCGATTGAATTGGCGCCAGGTCAGCCTTACATTGTGGATACGGGTCACTTGGTGGCGTTCACGGCGGGGATGGGTTACAACTTACGGAAGGCTACGAAGAGTTTGCTGGGATCGGTGACGAGTGGCGAGGGCGTGGTTGCGGAGATGGTTGGACCGGGGGTTGTTTATACTCAGACGCGGACGATCAGTGCTTTGATTGCGATGATGCCAGTGAGTCGCTAGTTCGGATTTTGACATTTTCCGGACTCCCTCACCCCCTAGCCCCCCGGATCAAGTCCGAGGCAGGCTCTCTCCACTTAAACGGAGAGGGGGGAGGGTTTTTTGATGCTTTGGCGGAAGGGGTATTCGACCAAGCGGGTGGATGGTTTTGTGGTTCTGGCACCGCCAACGGCACCGGTCGTGGTTGGTTTTTCGGATGTCAGTCAGGTGACAGACGGGGAGCTTTGGATGAAGTTATTGGATAAAGATTTTCCGGAATTGGAGTGGAGGATTTTAAGTTTTGGGGTGGATTTGGCGGATGTTTTGCCGGGGAGTCGTTTGCGGCGGGTGATTGAGGTGGCGGAGGATTGGGGGATTGAGCGGGAGTTTTGTTTGTGCGTAGATGCGGGGGTTTTGATGGTAGGCCCGCCGACGGAGGATGCTTGGGAGGAGTTTGTTGAGGTTGTTCGAGGGAAGTGTGGGTGAGGAGATTGTTCTTTAGTTTTTTTTGCAGAGTTGGTTTTTCTTTTGGCCCCTCTTGAGTTCTCTCCCCGCGGAGGGTGCGGCTTCTTTGAATCCTTCGAGACTGGGTGTGTTTGGGGCCCCTTGCGTTTGGCAGAAGTTTCGCTTTGTTCAACCCCACCACTACCCCCCCTGTTCAAGCCAGGGGCAGGCTCTCCCCATCTGGGGAGGGAGGAAGCGAAAAACACCTTGATATCTGAACCCGGCCCCCTCCTAAGTCCTCCCCAAAGGGGGAGGGGGAACGAATGAACTCTTTTTCTAGCCGCCTTGGGCGAGGCCGGAGGCGGTGGCACGAGAGCCGGCGGGTGGGACAAAGGTATAGTTAGCGCTGGCTAGTTCGTACTTGTAGGCGTTGATATTCCAGTCATTGATGGTAGTTGTGGCTCCGCGGATTTTTTCGGTGCGTCCAACGATTCGAGAGAGGATATCCACTCCGGCGAGAGAGCTTGTTTCGTAAGCAAGATAGCGGTAATTGGGGACTTGGGAAACGGCTTCGATGACTCCAGACGAGACGACGAGTGAGCTGTACATGGGCATCCAGGGGAGCCATTTGTTGGCGGCGGCGGCGGAGCCGCTGATCCTGGCTTCGTAGGCTTCTTGGGCGAGTTGGACGAGGAATTGGTCTTCGCCGCTGATGAACTTGCGGAGGGTACGGAAAATCGTGGCGGGTTGATCGGCGACGTTGAGTTGGTTGTAAGTGTAGGTGCTGTAGGAGTTGGTTGCGACGGTGTAGAACCAGATGCGGCTGCCATCCACGACGCCTCTATGGGTGTAGACACCGTTTCGGCGGGCGACGTACTCGATACGGTAGTGGACTTCGCCGGGGTTGGTTGATACATCACGGACGATAAGACCAGAGTCGATGTTGGTGATGGTGCCGTTGATGTCTTCGGTGCCGGATTTGTAGAGGGAATATACGGGCTCAGATCCGAGGTCGGTGAGGACATCACCCATGAGGGTTTTGGCGGCGGGGAGTTGCGCTTGGGACATGGCGGCGGCGGCCATGAGGGTTGCGGTGAGAAGTTGCCCGAGTTTCACGGTTTGTTAGACGCAAGACTCGGGCATTGGGTTCGGGCTGTTCGGCTTAGAATCCGCAGCCAGATTGCATTTTTGTCGGGATGTATTCGAGTTTTAGGTTGGGTACGGTGCCCCAACTTCGTGCTTTTGTTAGGAAAGTGGAGACGATGGACTGTTTGTAGCCATTGCTGTACTCTTCGATTTTCTTGCTTTTGGGGCTGATTAGGGCGATATCAAGACTGTGCGTAGCCCCCATTTTTTCAATCGTCTTCCCTGTTGGATCCGTGATGAGGGGGATTGTGAGCTTGATTGTTTTGGCGTAGGTTTTGGCTTCCGCTGCGGGCGCATTGATGAATCCAACGACCGAGACTTTGCCGGCGAGTTCTTTTTGGAGTCGGTTAAATATGGGTGCAGAGGTAGGGTTATGGGGACATCCTTTGTTCCAAAAAACGACGATGGTTGGTCGTTTTGTGAGGCTCGCTTGGGTGTAAGTGAGGCCATCAATTCCCTTGAGGTTGAATACGGGCATTGACTGGGGGGCGGTGAGGATTGCGGTGGCAATAATGGTGGTGATCATGGTGTTTCGTTTGGGGTTGGTTCAGGATCGGGGAAGAGACATCCGGATGTGAGTTTCTTCGGAGCGGCGATCGAATCGAAGCCTTTGTCGGGTATTCCCGCAAGTTCAGCGATTTTTGCGGATATTTCTTTGAGTGTTTCGAGGGAATATCCGGGATAGGCTTTGACAATTTTCTTGTCGGGGCTGATGAGGGTTGTGTAGACTCCTCGCTCCGCGGAGTACGCTCGGATTACCTTTTGACCAGGGTCTTCAAGGACGAGGAAGTGGGGCTGGGTGAGCTTTCGCCATGTTTCTGCTTCTTTTCCTGCAGCGTTGATGACACCGATGACCGTTGCTTCCTGTTCGTACTTGTCAGTGAGGGTGTCAACAAAATGTTTGGCACCGAGACAGCACGGACATTTTTTTTCGATGAAAAAGATGAGGAGCGGCTTGTTGCCCTTTGTGAGAGAGTCGAGGTTGTGAAGTTTTCCATTTTCATCGGGGAGGCTGAAATCTGGGGCCATTTTTGATTGAAGTTCTTCGGCAGTTTTGATCATTTCGTCGGTGACGGGGTGATCTTCTTGCTGAATGAGTCCAGCTTCTTCGATGGCTGATGGGTCTTCAACACCGAGATTGGGGTCTAGTTGTGATCCGATTGGTATTTGCGGATGGTTCTGGTTTGGCCAGAGGAATGTTCCCAACGTTATTCCAACGGCAATGACAAATGCCGTCTGGAGGGTGGTTGCTTTACTCCTTTTCATGTCTAATCTCCCGGGCAAATTGCTTCACGGCTTCTCTGAATGGTTCGACCATTTGGATACTCATTTCTACATCTTCCTTTTTAGCTTTCTCAGGTGAGCCGTAGTCAAACATGGGATCTGGATCATATTCGAAGAATAACTGACAGAGCTTTGCATAGTCTTCGCCACCCAACTTTGCAAGCAAGGCTAGACCGAGATCTAATCCAGCACTCACCCCGGCTCCGGTCATGATGTTGCCGTCTTCAACAGTTCTTTTGTTGACTGGTTTGGCCCCAAATTCAATAAGGAGATCGCGCGCGGCGAAATGACCGGTTGCCTCTTTTCCTTTGAGAAGTCCGGCGGCACCAAGAATGAGACTTCCGGTACAGACAGAAACGATGTGGTTTGCTCTTTTGCCTCGATCGGCAAAAAACTTGCGAGTTTCTTCATCTTGCATCGCTATAAGGGTGCCCTCAGTCCCCCCTCCAACGAACAAAACATCCAAATCTTTAGGACATTCATCAAAGGTGGTGTCGGCAATGATCTGAATTCCGGTGTCGGCAGTGATTGGCCCTTTCTGTTTAGCTACAATTCGGACTCTTCTGTCCATTAGTGCCCATAGGAATTGATAGGGCCCAATGAGATCGAGGACAGTGAATCCTTCATAAATCACCATCGCTATTGTTGGGGCGTCGGCCGGCAAATTTTTGTATCGATCTGGATGGTCTAGTTGTCCGTCGCCGTTATTGTATTGTTGTTGTGCGATAAGATTCATCCACCCCAACATTGGGGTGAATGCAGACAATGTGAGTCCCGCTTTTAGAACATCTCTTCGATTCATGGTTGTTCCTCCTGACCACCGTAGAAGTAGTCGTTTGTTGTTGTTCCTTTCATGACATAGCCAATGTTGAGTTGCTTTCGCCTGGGGCCAGTTGATCGGACGACGGGCTTGAAACCTTTCGCATGTCCGTCGAGCCATACAACGTTGGCGATTCCGCCATTGTGACGCCCGTGGGTTGTTTCACAATACTGATCTTCGCCAAAAAGGTCTCCGCATGAAAGGGGAGTTAGCCAGGCGTACTTTTGCAGCGGCATTGGCGTGATAGAGTCTTCGTAAGCTGAGTCCGTGAACACGATGGTTTCGGCGGGTCTTTCAAAGCTCGTTAATGACTTAGGGTCGTAGGAATACCGGGCCAAGAACGATTGCGGTCCGGGGCCATAGAAGTCGCCATACCCTCCGAGGTAAAAGTAGTTATATCCGTAGTCGGTGTATCCCCACTTACCTTGCTCGGGTATTCCTTTTGCTGTGGGATCACCCATGATGTCAACGTTCTTTTGATAGGGGTAGAGAGGTGATTCTTTTGGATTGGCACCAGCACCTCCTGCCATGAGTCCGCCGGTAACCGAGCCATACCAAAGGTAATTTTTCCCGGTTAGAGAAAAATCTTTCATACCGGAGGCGACAGACATATCATCGTAGTCTCCTGCGTAAAGTTGGAATGAAAGTCCGAGTTGTTTGAGGTTGCTCAAGTCTTGGGTCCGTTTGGCGGCGCCCTTTGCCTGGGCGAAGACGGGGAACAAGATTGCGGCGAGGATTGCGATGATCGCAATGACGACGAGAAGTTCAATGAGGGTAAATGCTTTGTTTTTCATTTTCTTTATGGTTGTATGTGTGGCTGGGGGATTGGACCCCCAGCCACAACTTATCGACTAGAACATGCAGCCGCGTTTGGGAGTTTGCGGAAGCGTTTCTAGATTAGGGGTTTTGAACTCGTGCCCATGCTTCTGAGTGATGTCAATGATCTCGGCCATGTTTTTCTGCGAAAGCCCTTCCCAGAGTTTTGGCCATTTGGCTTCGGTCTTGGTGGCGACCATGGACATATCGAAGCTCCGTGTGGCTTTGAAACCATTCACCAGGACTGCACTTTGATCGGCGATGATCGGGAATTTCGCTTTGATTTTCTCAGCTTCTCCCTTTGCATCGACTTCACTCCCGACGGTCACGCCAATGATTTGGACACTGTCCCCCAAGTCTTTTTGGAGACTATTGAGGGCAGGTGTGAGACTTGGATTCGCCGGACAGCCTAGTTTAAGGAAGACCAGAATTGTTGGCTTCTCCGTAAACGACTTTTGGGTGAAAGTCTTGCCATTTGATGCCTTTGCGTTGAACTCAGGAACCGTGTTTGGACATGCAACGGCGAGGGCGATTGTGGCCAAAACAAGACCAGTCGTGGCTGCTCTTCGCATTAGTTTTTCCTCCCTTCGTTTCGGGGGTCAAATGAGCCAGCGAAGATTCCGTTGGCGGTGTCTCTCCACCACACTTGAGTCCATCTTCCGAACTTAGCATGACCATCTGCAAAGGCGTAGTTTGTTCCTTGCGAGAACGCTAGCAGCTTGACCTCTTTGGTTTCATTCTTTGTTGCATCCCATGTGAGGTTCTGCATGAAGCCAGACGTGAGTTCGGCAGGGGTGCCCCAGTAGAATGGGTGGAAGTGGTCTCGCGGAGAGACGTTATCTTGTGCTAGGGCAAGATAAATGACATTTGCTGGACTGGCGAGTACGGTTTGAGTGGCATATTGACCGCTGTTAAATCCACCACTGAAGTAGGCATTTAGGAGATAGCTCGTCCAACGATACGACCACCTTGGATCTGAAGCGGGGGTATCTGGGGTTGGTCGCTCGACACCAGCTGGGGGCCAAAGGGTGCTGCTATCGCCAGGTGACCGGAAGATTCCCCAGTTTTTGACGTATGGCTGGCACTGCATGGGCCAATTGTTTCCGCGCGACGGGAATGATGTGAGAGGGTATCGGTCGTCGTAGTCTCCGGCGTAGAGCATGAGGACGGTTCCGAGTTGTTTCACGTTGCTGAGATCTTGTGTCTTTTTGGCCGCGACTTTCGCTTGCGCGAAGACGGGGAACAGGATTGCAGCGAGGATTGCGATGATCGCAATGACGACGAGTAGTTCTATGAGCGTGAAAGCACGCGTGGTTTTGTTTTTCATTTTTGAGAGTTTCAGGTGCAGTTGGCACCTCTGATAGGCCCCAAGAGGAGTTGGGGAAGATATCGAAACACAGGGTTATTGACTATGAGTTTGGTGGAGGGATAGGAGGGGTATCGGGTGTTGATAATAGCCGTGATGTTTGTCGCAAGAAAGCTTCATGAGGGAATGGTTGGGCCAGTTGCTGGAGGTTGAAGGTTGGATCGCAAAGCGTCGGAGTCGGAACCAGACTTGACAGATTGATTGTGTCTAGTTCGGATTGTTGCTCGATTTTTTCTTTATCGGCGCAGAGGCACTGTTTGAATTCTTTGTCTCCGGGTTGGGGGGACTTGATTTCTCCATCGGCGGATTGGATTTTCTGAATAGCGGCAGTTGGGCAGTGCAGTCCGGCGACACTTTTGGGAACATAGATTTGGGGAGCGCAATGGATAAAACAGATGATCGTTGCAAGGACTAATCTTGCAACTTCGGAGACACCTTGAAAGATGATCCGTTTCATCGCTGTCTTAGAGTCTGGCATTCAAGTTGTGATGTGGGTGGGACTTACTGGTGAGAATGCGGGGTTCGGGAAAGGAGAGTTGCGTGGGGGCCGGGTTTTTCGCTAGGATAGAGATATGCGCGTTTGGTCTCTTGGTTTGACGGGGATTTTGGTGGGGGTTCTGCCGGGATTGGGGTTTGGTCAGACGGTGATTCAGGATTTTGAGACGGCGGCGTTGGAAAGTGGGACGCTTTTTCGTCAGCCTCGTTACAGTGGTTCAACATCGGGGTTGTTGGAGTCTCAGTTCAATTTGGGCCGCGTTGTGCGGATGGGGACACCTGCCTCTAATTTGGCGGGGGCGGGTCAGCAGTGCTTTGAGGCGCAGTTTGAGTTCAAGTGGAATCGAGCGGCGAAGTGGTGCCGTTTGACGACATTCAATACGGCGGGGACACCGAACCCTTATGTGGACGTGTCGCGGAAATTGCGGATTGATTTGTGGGTGAATGCACCGGTTTATTTGGCGGCGGGTTTGCGCGAAGTGGGGGGTGTGGGGGCGATTGGCGCGAATGGTGGTACGACCGGGAGCATTGAATGGGTGGCAAATTCGGGTTTGGGAGGGCCAGGTGGTCAACCTAATGGTCAGATTTTGACGGGAGGGGTTTGGCAGACGGTGGAAATTGATTTGGGGGCGATTCCGAAGGGGGTTTTGGCTCCGGGTCGGGTGTTGAACTTTGCGGGGGGGAACAATATTTTGAATGCGCCGGGTGGTTACACGTTGGAGCATTTGGCGTTTAGCGGATTGGATCAGCATTACACAGTTCATGTTTTAATTGACCGGGTATACATGGTTCCCTGATGGTGATTGATCGCGTCCGGTTGTATCCTTATTCGATTGGGCGGATTTCTCCGTTCCGGATTGCGACGATGACGTCGTATTCGGTGGATGGGGTTTTTGTGGCGATTGATGCGGGGGATTTGACGGGTTGGGGGGAGGCGTTACCGTTTCATTCGATCAATGGCGAGACACAGGGAACCTGCATTGAAGCGTTGAAGTTTTTGGGTCAGTTTTTGATTGGGCGTGAGTTTTTGGCGGTGGGAAGTTTGGTTACGGCGCTGAAGGGATTGTTGCCAACGATGACGACGGCGGCGGGGGCGATTGATGTGGCGTTGCATGATATGGTTGGTCAGAAATTGGGGGTGCCAATTTATCAACTGTTTGGTGGAACGAACCGGGAGTTGCCGACGGATTTGACGATTGGGATTGTTGAGCCGGAGGCGGCGGGGGTGCGTGCAGGGGAGATTGTGGCGGAGGGGTTTAGGCGGATCAAAGTGAAGTTGGGGGATGGGGTTGAGAATGACGTTGCGCGGGTTTCGGCGGTTCGGGAGGGGGCCTCGGAGGCGTTGATCCGGGTTGATGCGAACCAGGCTTATGATCGAGAGACGGCTTTGGTGGTTCTGAATGAGATTGCGGAGTTTGGGGTGGAGTTTTGTGAACAGCCAGTGCGGCGGAAAGATTGGGCGGGGCTGAAATGGCTCCACGAGCATGCGGGGGTGGCGGTGATGGCGGATGAGAGCTGCTTTGATGCGGAGGATGCATTTGGTTTGATTTCGGGGGGGTGTTGTAGTTTGGTGAATATCAAGTTGTGTAAGAGTTCGGGGTTGATTGGGGGGCGGGAGATTGCAGCGGTGGTGCGGAATGGTCACGGTCGGTGCATGGTGGGGGGCATGGCGGAGACGCGGCTCGGGGTTACGGCGAGTGCGCATTTGGGATGCAGTGATTCGGCGATCGAGTTTTTTGATTTAGATGCTCATACGGGTCACACGGAGGATGTGATTGAAGGTGGGTTGGAGATTGTGGGGGGGCGGTTCGGATCGGGGATGAGCCGGGGCTTGGGGCGAGGCCGAAGGCGGAGTTTTTGGCGGGGCTTTCGATGACTGAGGTCAAAAAATAGCCTGCTGGGGAAGCAGCAGGCTGAACGAACCTTTGTTCAATGAACACAAGGGTGGGTTATATCTTTCGTTTTTTGGCGATGAGGGCGGCGAGGGCGAGGATGGTCATGGTTGCGGGTTCGGGGACGGCGCCATAGTCTGCTCCGGAGGCAGCAGAGAAGCTCCAGCCGGTGGCGATGTTGCCGCTGGCGTCGTATGCGATCATGCCCACGAGGGTGATTGTGCTGTCGAAGTCGGCAGTGCTCAACAGGTTTGCGCCGTCGAAGTAGTCGTAGGTGTGGTAGGAAACGCCGCTTGTGAACTGAACCGAGTGAGCGATTTGATTATTGAGCGGGGTGTATTTTTGGGTGATGAAGGTCGTGTTGACGATACCGTTTTGATTGGGAACGGCGTTGAATATTTCTTGCGTGCCGTTGTTTGTAACAATGAGATTGGTGTAGGGATTATCGCCGGTCATTACGCCATCGACTTGGTAGAAGAAGTTCACGGTGAATCCGGCTCCGAGTCCGGTGTAGGTAAAGACGTCGGAGAATGATGTTGATCCGGCGATGAGAAATGTGTCGGCCACACCTTGGGGGTTCACTTGGCCCGACGTGGGGTTGAAGTACCAGGCATTTGAGGAGCTAAAGAAGTTGTTTTGGATGGAAGCGGTTGCGGATGCGCGGAGGATTCCGTAGTTGGCGGAAGCAAATGCTTCGGCATTCAGAGTCATCGTTTGAGGGTCATCGTTGCCATCGACCCCTGAAAATGACTGAGTGTGGTTGATTGAGACTGGACTACCCGAGCCACTGAATTGGGTGTCGAGGGAGATGTTTCCTGAGTTGAATCCAAATGTGTCGTTATTGCCCGCGGATGCTGAGGCGATGGAGGTGCGGGTTTGGGCAAATGCGGCTTGAGTGAGAATGAGGCCACCGAGAATGAAAGCAATTTTTTTCATGGTTTTGACTGTTGCGGCGTAAAAACGCCCCTCTCCTAACTTAACAGTTTAATGAGAGGGGCGTTACATAGCCGTTACACAGAGGTCATTTCTTACGTCTTTTTGCGATGAGGGCGGCGAGGGCGAGGATCGTCATGGTTGCGGGTTCGGGGACGGCGCCGTAATCGGCTCCGGATCCACTGTTGAATGACCAACCATTGACGACGGTACCGTTTGCGTCCTTGAGCACCATTCCGGTCAGGATGACGGTGCTGTCAAAGTCGGCGACTCCGGAGATGTTGGTTCCATCGGGTGAGAATTCGGTGCGATGATCGAATTGGCTAAGGATATTGGTGGAGTGGTTCAGAATGCCATCGCCGATGGAGAAGTTCTTGGTGACGAAGGTTTGGTTGATCGTGTTTCCGTCGTTGGGGGTGAGGATGATGCTGTCGAAGTCTTCATCATTTTCGACCAGGATGGAGTGGTAAACGGCGCCGCCGCTAAATGTTCCGGTGATTTGGTAGAAGAAGTTGACGGTGACGGCGGGTCCGATGTTAGTGTAGGTGAAGACATCGTTGTATTGGGCTTGGCCGAATGAGATGAGGTAGTCGGGGGTTCCGTTGTGGTTCACTGATCCGGTATCGGAGTTGTAGTACCAAGGGTTATTTGAGTTGTAGAACGAGTTTGTGACATTTCCTGTGGCATATGTTCGGAGGATTCCGTATTCGGCGCTTGCCAATGCTGTTCCGGCAAAACTCATCGTTTGTGAATCTCCGTTGCCATCAATTCCTGAGAAGGTCTCATTCCCGGCGGCAACAATGGTAGTGCCGATGCCACTGAAATCCGAAGCGAACGCATTGATTCCAAAGTTTTCGAAACCAGTATTCCCGGCACCAATTGCGACGTAGGAAGTGAGGGACTGGGCCGAAGCGACGGAGGCAACAGCGAAAAGGGCAAGAGTTGCGGAGGCGGTGGCGAATTTCATAGCAGTTCGTTCATGGTAACAAGTCGACCATTACACGACCATTACAAAACATTTCAATTGAAAAAAGTGGGCCATATGTTGTTCGGAACGGTTTAGACTGGTAGGGATGGAGATTTCGGTTCAAATCTTAGGTGATCCGGCGGTATTGGTGACTGGTCAGACCAAGCCAGTGAGCGTGAAGAGCTTGGGTCGGGTTGTAATTTTTCTGGCATTATTACGGGGGGCGAGTGTGGACCGCAACGATATGGCGGCGGCACTTTGGCCAGGAGAATTGCCGGACGTATCGGCGAATCGGCTCCGGGTTTCACTGAATCGGGTGCGTGGGTTGTTGGGGCACCATTTGGATACGGATCGGGAGAGGGTTCGACTTTCGGGGATTTCGGTTGTGGTGGATGTCTGGGAGGCTGATGATCGCTTGCGAGAGATTTTGGACGAAGTTGATCATAAGCACCAGTTGGCGATGCTTGCAGGAGTGAAGGCGGAGCTTGAGAGCCGGGGTTGGCGACAATTTTTGGGACTTGACCGTGGGGGTCGCTTAAGAGTTGGGATCAGATTTGCCGAACGGCGATATTGCGGATGGGTGAGCTCGCAGCTGATCAGCGGGATTGGGAGTTGGTTGATTTAGCATGGCGGGCATCGATTGCTCGGGGGGACTTTGACCGAGTGTTGAGCGAGCAGTTCTTGGTAGCTCATGATGAACGGGGGATTTTAGATGCGGGATTTAAGGAAGTACGGCAGTCAGCGGTCGGGCTTGAGATTGATCTAGAAAGCGAAGAGTTTGTAGCGGTTCGGAATTTTTGGCAAAAACTGAGAGAGAGTGATCTTAGGGGTGGGGGTTTCCGGTCTAGTCATTTTCAACTTTTAGGGAGGTCAATGATTGACCATGTTGATCGCCATGCTGATTTGCTTGCGGAATTGATGACGGGATTGGAAGTTCAGGCGCAGATGCTGTCGTCGCCGGCTGAGTCTTTGGAGTTGTTGGATCGTGTTCAACGAGAATTGGAAGTGGGGAGCAAGAATTGGGTTGCGATTGAGGTCGCACGGTTGCTGTGCTACTCGACGCTTTATGATTCTCAGCAGATGATTGCGATTGGGGAGGGTCTGTTGAAGTATGAATTGACGCCTCATCAAGCGGGTCGCACTTGGATGAGCTTGTCTTTCGCACTGTTTCAGCTTCGCAGGTGGGATGAAGCCTTTGTAGCGATTCGCAGTGGTCAGAAAGTGACTCGAGAAGCGGGATTTGAGGATCGATATCAAGTTGGGCTTGTTACCGAGGGGGCGTTTTTGTGGCATGTCGGGGAGGCTGAGAAGGCTCGGGTTATCTACGACGATTTCCTTTCCGCTTTTGATCCTGATCAAAGCACGTTTATTGGGTTAAATTGGGCGATTGTTCAGTCGAATTATGGGGTTGTGGAGCTGGTCTTTGGGGATATTCAGGAAGCTCGTCGCCGGGTTGATTTGTCTTTTGGGATGCGCGACCGGATCAATATGGAGCAGTCCATTCCGATGCTCCTTTGCTTAATGGGAGTGGTTTATGGTCGGTGCGGAGATATTGAGGAGGGAGTAGACCATGCGGTTGAAGGTTTGAAATTGACTTATTGGCGGGGGTCTAGCAGGGAGGGGCAGATCAACTTGGAGTGGACTTGTGGATTGCTAGTACTGGGTGGATTTCGAATGGAAGCATTTAGCTTGATGGAGTGGATAAAGGATTGGCGGCAACGAACGGGGCATTTTCGGTCCGTGGCCGAATTACGGTTCGAAGCGAGTTTGGGTTTGGATGATCTGAAAGGGGCGCAGAGTTTGTTGAGTTCTGATCAGGCATATCGGGAGGTGATGAGCTTTACGATCAAGCTGTTGCGGCGTATTCAGGGCCGGACTTGTTGAGTGAGATTTGAGGCTTGTTTTCTTTGCGGGCTTGCAACGCCGTGGACTCGGGGCAGGTAGATTGGGTTCATGGATGCGAAGAAAGAGATTGAAGTTTTAGTGCGGGCGAAGTACCCGATTCTTTACATTACAAGTTGGGAAGAGCGGCGGGTTGAGCAGGCGGTGCGAGATGTTGCGTTGGGATTGAATCGGCAGATGCACACGTGGAGCGTGACGCAGGGGATGCAGCCGGCGGTGCGGAGGGCGAGTGGGCCAGTCAAAGCGAGCTCTTTGCCGGGGGAGTTGGAGGCTTTGGCTCAGATCCACGAGAGTGCGGAATTTACGGTGTTTTTGTTGAAGGATTTTCACCCTTATATGAAGGACACGCGGGTGGTTCGTTTGCTTCGAGATTTGGCGGCTCGGCTCCGAGGGAAAGCGCAGACCTTGATTCTCTTGAGCCCGCAGTTGACTTTGCCGACGGAATTGGAGAAGGACGTGACGGTTTTGGAATATCCGTTGCCGGAGCGTGACGACATTGAGACGCAATTGACGGATGTGATTACGGCGATGGGGGATACGCCCAGCGTGGACATGTCGCTGACGGATGAGTTGAGGGAGTCGATTGTCCGGAGTGCGCAAGGTTTGACGGCGGACGAGATTGAGAGTGCATTAGCGCGGAGTTTGGTCGAGGAGCGAAAGCTCACGGTGGATAAGATTATTGAGGAGAAGAAGCAAATTGTCCGGAAGACGGGGATGCTTGAGTTCTATCCGAGTTCGAGCTCAATGAAGGATGTTGGCGGTCATGACTTGCTCAAGGATTGGTTGGAAAAGCGGAGCAAGAGTTTTACGGATGCGGCGCGAGACTTTGGCATTCCTTATCCGAAGGGAATTTTGATTATTGGGGTTCAGGGTTGCGGGAAGTCGCTTGTGGCGAAGGCGGTCAGCAGTGCCTATGGGTTGCCGATGTTGAAGATGGATGTGGGGAGAATTTTTGGGAGTTTGGTGGGTCAGAGCGAGCAAAACATGCGACGAGCAATTTCGATTGCGGAAAGTTTGTCGCCGTGTATTTTGTGGATTGACGAGTTGGAGAAAGGTTTTGCGGGGATGAACGGAGGGGTGAGCGATAGTGGGACGACGGCGCGGGTGTTTTCGACCTTTTTGACATGGATGCAGGAGAAGACGAAGCCGGTGTTCTTAATTGCGACGGGGAACAATGTGGCTCAGCTTCCGCCGGAGTTGATGCGGAAGGGTCGTTTTGATGAGATTTTCTTTGTTGATTTGCCGGATACGAAGGAGCGCGAGGAGATTTTCAATATTCACTTGAAGAAGCGGAAACGTGATCCCAAGAAGTTTAAGGTTTCCGAGTTGGCTTCGATCACAGATGGGTTTAGTGGAGCGGAGATTGAGCAGTTGGTTGTGGGGGCTTTGAATGCGGCGTTCTTCCAAGATCGGGAAGTGACTTTTAAGGATATCAAGTTCGAGGCGGATAATCAGGTGCCGCTCAGTCGAATGATGAGTGAGGATATTGAGGAGTTGCGGGAATGGGCGCGGCTTCGGGCTCGTCCGAGTGCGACTTACGGCGAGGGTTAGGCTTTGAGTTTGACCCTCCTGGTTGGTGCGGCTGGGCACAGTTGGCGGTCTTGGCTTGAGGGTTATGGCGGGGGCTTTTGTGTGGCTGACCCGCATATGGGAGATTTTGGCTATCCAGGCCGGGTGGGGGTTTTGGTGGATGGAAAGATTGTGGAGTGGCGATTTGTTGGGTCGTTGGAGGGGACGCGGAATCCGTTGGGGCTCATCTTGGGTTGTTTAGATTTAGTTCGGGGTTGGGATGACGGGGTGATTTTGGGGCCGGAGGGAAGGGATTCGCCGGCTTCGCGGCAGATGTTTATTAATTTGGCGCAAGCGACGGGAGTCGAGAGAATTGTGATGCCGGAAGAGTGTGGTTTTGCGGGATGGGGGTGGCCGGTGGGGCCGGAAGAGGTGGCGGTGAGTGCGGATTTTCCGGTTATTGTTAAGGATGCGCAAAGGCGCGCTCGGTGGTTGAGTTTATTGGAGGATTCTGGGTTACACGAGGTTGTTTTGGCGGATGTTCGGGTGATGGGGGCTCGGCTCGGGAGTGGTCGGCGGGTGGATTTGGGTTCTGGTTTGGCGGAGGTGGGGGGTGGAGTTTTGCATTGGGTGACGCGGGAGGAGGTGGGGGAGGATCGGATTTCGGGATTGGTGAATGAGTTCCATGTGGGGCGGGTGAATTTGGTGGATCCCAGGAGCTATCACGGGACGGTTTGTAGCTTTGCGCATGAGGACGGTCGGGATTTTGCGATGGGGGTGGTGAAGCGGTTTGACGAGGGGCGGGGGGTTTTGGAGGTGTTGAGTCCGGCGGTGGTTCCGGCTCCGGTGCGGATATTGAAGTTGGGGAGTTTGCGGGTGGACAGTCAGGGTCGTGAGATTGGGGAGCATGCGCCTTGGGCGGTGTGAGTGAAATTTAGCTGACGAAGAATAGGCGCGTTGCGAAGAACACAATTCCGAGGCAAATTCCGGTGATGAGGGCACCTTTTTTCCGCACTTCGATTGGTGTCGTTTCGGAATTAAGTTTGCAGACTTTGATGCCAATTCCGATGATCGTGGCGAGCAGGGCGAAGAAGGTGAGAAAAATGGTGGAAGCCGGGATGTTTAGGGATTGGGAAAATTTCACGAGGGGTTGAATAGAATGGAGGGGAATAGAGAGTGCAACTAAGCAGGGAGCAAAAATGGCGAGGGTTATTAGCCATGAGTGTCCATCTTGTTGCTGAACATCAAGTGGCGATTTTGAATTTGTATCAGCCATATCGTTTCAATTTTACATGGAATTGATCAGTGAGTGGTAATTATCAATTGCCTTTGGGAGCGATGAGTAATAGTGTTGTTTGGTTGTGATCGTTTGGGTTGTGATGCACAGGGGGTGAAGGGTCAGAGGCGGTATAACGTAGGGTCTGAATGCGGTTATATATCGTTCGTCATGGTCAAACGGAATGGAATGCCAGTGGGTTCGCCCAGGGGCATTCTGATATTGAGCTTGACGAGACGGGGCGAATGCAGGCGGCGGCGATGGCGAAGGCATTGATGGACTGCCGGATTAGTAAGGTTTATTCGAGTGATTTGCGGCGCTGTGTTGAGACGGCAGATGCTTTTGCGGGACCGCTCGGGATGATGGTGGAGGCGCGGGAAGATTTGCGCGAGCGGACATTTGGGCAGTTGGAAGGGGCGCATTATACGGAAATTCGGGCTTGGTTTAATGGCGAGAGTCGCCAGAGGGGATTGGGTGAACACGAGATTCGACCGGATGGGGGGGAATCGCTGAAGGATGTTTGGAATCGGCTGGCTAAATTCAATCGGTTGATTGACCGGAGCCGCGAGAATGCTTTGGTCGTGACGCACGGGGGAACGGGGGGTCTGTTGATGGCGCGGTTGATGCGGGGGACGGTGCAAACGGCGAAGAGTTTTCGGTTGGAGAATACGGGGATTACGGAACTGATTCGGCGGCCCGATGGTTATTGGCAATTGTTGCGGTTCACGGATACGCGGCACTTGAGAAGTGATGAAACAGGTTCTTGAGCGGAATTGGCCTTGGTTTGTGAGTTTTATTCTGTTGAGTTTGGCGTTTCCGCCTTTGAATGTGTTTTTGCTCGTGTTTGTGGCTTTGGTTCCTTGGCTTCGGGTTTTGCGGGACGGTGACGGGAAGAAGGGATTTTGGGCGGGGTACGGGTTTGGGTTCTTTTACTTTTTGTTTCAGATGTTCTGGTTGATGCCGTTTGTGGGGAAATGGACGGGGAGTTATGGGATGGCGGCATTGCCGTGGCTGGTTTGTGGGATATTGGCGGGGGTGTTTTATGGGGTGACGGGGTGGTTGATGGCGCGGGCGTTTGCTTTGCGGGTGGGTTTTTTGGTGCCATTGATTTGGGCGGGGAGTGAGGCGGTTCGGGCCTATGTGCCGGGGTTGGCGTTTCCGTGGGGGATTGCCGCATTGCCTTTGTGGCAGGTTCCGGTTTTGGCTCAGGCGGGGGCTTGGGGGACGATTTTCTTGGTAAGCGCGTGGGTTGTTTTGGTGAATCTGATAATTTTGGAAGTGTTCTTCCCGAAGGAGTCGGGGGTGGAGAAGCGGCTTGTTCGGTGGTATGGAATTGCGGCGGTGGGGTTAGCGGTGTTGAGTGCGTTTCGATACTCGAATATGCCGAAGGGCGATGAGAAGACATTTACACTGGGTCAGCCGGGGGTGGATATGGCGTTTTTGACCCCGGATGAAGAGAGACAAGCACTTTTGAATGCGACGGGTGATTTGGTTTTGGGGGCGGAGTTACAGAACAGTGATTTGTTGATTTTTCCGGAGGGGTATGCGGGTCGGGTTTATGATTTGCCCCAGACTCCGCTTGGGTTTGAGCCTTCGGTGAAAGTGATTATGGGCGGTCAGAGAGAGGCGGAAGATGGTCGAGTTTTTCAGACGGCCTACGCTTGGGACGGGGCGGAATGGAGTCATGCGGATAAGACTCGGTTAGTCGTTTTTGGGGAGTATGTTCCGCTGCGCGATCAGTTGCCGTTTTTGCGAAATTTCAATTTGCCGGCGGGGGATTTGGTGGAGGGGGATACTTTGATCACGATGGAAGTGGCGGGGCTGAAAGTTGGCCCACTAATATGCTTTGAGGGGGTTTTTCCGGATTTGGCGTTGGGGCACTCGAACCAGGGGGCACAGGTTTTGGTGCAGATGTCTATTGATGATTGGTATGAGGCGACCCCGGCGCATGACCAGTTGTGGATGAGCACGGTTTGGCGTTCGATTGAGAGTGGGCTTCCGGTTATGAGAGTGGGTGGGCGAGGAAAGAGTTTGGCGACCGATGCGCGGGGGAATGTTTTGGTTGACGTTCCGGTGGGGAAACGGATCCCGGCGATGGCGAAAGTGGTTGTTCCGGAGAATAGTGACGCTTTTGGGGGTCGTTTTTGGTTTGTATGGCTGAGTTGGGCGGTTTGTGCGGGGGTCGGGTTGTATGGTTTGGTGCGCCGGGCTCAGGAGTGATTAAGAGGTCGTTCTCCTGCGGCTTTCAACTTGGGTGGGGACAATCGTTGCGCAGACATTGACGCGGACGCATTCATCGGAGTCTCTTAGGTCGGGATCATGTTCATTGTTATCGAGAGCGAACTGAATGAACTCTTGGAATTTATTGCGGACGAGTTCCATTTTTTCGGGAGACAGAAATATGTACTGGGTGTCGAAGGCAAAGAACTTGCTGAAGTCATGGTCGGAATAGGCGGCATTTTGGAAGGCGGTATGTTGTCTTCCGAGGAGTCTCATTTGGCCGAGGAATCGCTCGATATAGAGTCTGCGATCTGGATCGGGGTATCCGGCGGGTTCGAGTCGGTAGTCGATGGCTCCGTGGACGTAGAGGGCTTCGATTCGGGATCGTCTTTTTTGGGTTCCGACTTGAATGAGGAGTCCGACTTCGACTAGCTTTTTGACGTGTTCGCCGACAGACGCGGAGGTTTTGCCGATGTTGGCGGCGACTTCTCGGATTGCTCTTGGCTTGTAAGGACCCATTTCGGCGAAGACTTCGGCGGCGGCGTATGAGGCGAGCACTTCGAGATGCTTGGGGGTGAGGACTTGGAGTTCGAGCTGGTTGGGGTGCATCTGGATCATGTGAGGATTTCCGTGAAATTCGGACTAAAAATTGTTGATATGGGTTTTGGGATTAGGTGAATAGATGAGAATCCACCAGAGGGGAATACGGGTGCGATGCGATGTGGCATCAATAAGTTAGTCAAGATTATGGCCTGTTAATAACAAGAAAGTCGCTATTCCGGAGGACTACCACATAGAAAGTATGGAGGAGAGAAGGGGATTCGAACCCCTGAAGGCTTTCACCTTAACGGTTTTCAAGACCGTCGCAATCGACCACTCTGCCATCTCTCCGATGTTTGCGGTAGGTATTTTACCTCTTGAATTTGAGGTGGGAATGGGAGGGGGTTTTGGGCTAAATTGGTGGGGTGTGGAGTTTTCTGCTGGCGGTGGCGATGATGGATGATATGAAGCCTTTGGGAGCGGTTCCGAGTGCGCGTCAGATGGCATGGCATGAGCGGGAGTATTACGGCTTTGTTCACTTTGGTCCGAATACTTTTTCGGGGAAAGAATGGGGGATGGGCGGGAGGATCCGAAGATTTTTGCGCCAAAGGAATTGGATACGGATCAGTGGTGCCGTGTTTTTCGGGATGCGGGGATGACGGGGGTGATTTTGACGGCGAAGCATCACGATGGATTTTGCTTGTGGCCGAGTGAGTTTTCGACGCATACGGTTCGGGAGGCGGGATTTGACGGGGATGTGGTGGCTCAGGTGGCGAAGAGCTGCCGGAAATATGGGTTGAAATTTGGGGTGTATTTGTCGCCTTGGGATCGGAACCATCCGCAATACGGCACGGAGGAATATAACGATATTTTCGTTGCGATGCTTGAGGAGGTTTTGACGAGCTATGGAGATGTTTTTGAAGTGTGGTTTGACGGGGCAAATGGGGAGGGACCGAATGGGAAGAAGCAGGTTTATGATTTTGCTCGATTCAACCAAACGGTGAGACGATTGCAGCCTAAGGCAGTGATTTTTAGTGATGCGGGTCCGGACATTCGGTGGGTGGGGAATGAGGATGGTTTTTCGGGCGAGACGAACTGGGGGACGATTGATCGGGATCGGTATGTTCCGGGGACGCCTTTTTATAAGGAGTTGACGGAGGGGAAGATGGGGGGAACGCATTGGGTTCCGGCGGAGTGTGATGTTTCGATTCGGAAGGGTTGGTTTTGGCGAGGGAGTGAGGACGGTACGGTGAAATCCACCGAACGGTTGATGGAGATTTGGCGTGGTTCGGTGGGGAGGGGGTCAAATTTATTGCTCAATGTGCCACCGGATGATCGGGGATCGATTGCGGATGTTGACGTGAAAGCGTTGATGGATTTTCGCCGGGCGCGGGAGGAGTTTTTGGGGGATTCAATTGAGGCGGTGGTGCGGGGATTTTCTCAGCGATTTGGTCATGAGAGTTACCGGGCGGGGGATGGTGATGCGGGGACATTTTGGGCCGGAAATCCGGATGGAGATTGGCGATTGACTTTGGATTTTGGTGGTTATGAAGAGGTGACGGGGATTGATGTTCGGGAGTATTTGCCTCTGGGTCAGCGGGTTACGGGTTGGCGGGTTTTGGTGGAGGGTCAGGATGGTTGGTATGAGGTCGCGCAGGGGACAACGGTGGGTTGGCGGCGGGTAATTGGGTTTGGGAGGGTGACGGTGCGGAAGGTAGTTTTCGAGGTGACGGGGGCTCGGAGTACGCCGATGATTTCAGAGATTCGGGCGTTTCGGGGTTTTTGAGTTGAGTTAGAGGATGATCGAACGGGAATCGGTAAAGATGATGACTTGACCGTTTTCAGTTTCAAAGACGTGGATGGGTTTTGGGTTGGTACAGGGTTGGGAGATGACGGCAGCGGGAGTTGGGAGTTCCGCGACGGTTGGGATTGGTGGTGTGACGGTAGCGGGGGTCGTGAGTGATACGAACACTGCTTTTGCCGCCAGGGCGACGATCTCGACGACGGATTTGATGAAGTTGCCCATTTTGTTCTTTCTCCTTTTGGATTGATCCTTTCCGTTTGATATTTGCCCTCGGTGGTGATCAGTTCCTTAAGTTATGTGAAGGAACGTGTCAGTGGGCCAAAGGTTTTGTCAATTGGCGTCATAATGAGGCTGATGCCTGAGGTTTTGCTCGATTCGGCGGGGATGCGGCGGACGTTATCGCGTTTGGCGCATGAGATATTGGATGGCAACGGGGGGGCAGATGATTTGGTTGTTGTGGGGATTATGCGACGGGGTTACCCGGTAGCGAAGCAGTTAGCGTTTTTGATGACTCAGGCGGAAGGGGTCACGGTTCCTTGTGGGAAATTGGACGCGCGGGGATATCGTGATGACGTGAAGGATTCGGGCGAAGATTTGACGGAGATTCCATTCCAAATTAATGATCGCCGGGTGGTTTTGGTGGATGAGGTGTTGTTTACGGGTCGGACGGTGCGGGCGGCTTTGGAGGGGATTATGCGGCTGGGACGACCGAGTGTGGTTCAGTTTGCGACGTTGATCGACCGGGGTCACCGGGAGTTGCCGATCCAGGCGGATTATGTGGGTCGGCGAGTGGAGACTCAGCGGAGTGACTTTATTTCGGTTAAGTTGAATGAGTTTGACGGGGAGGATGTTGTGATGTTGTTGGCGGAGAGTGAAATGGAGGCAACGGTTTGAACAAGCGGAGTTTGATTGCGATTCGGCACATGGAGCCAGGACAGATTCGGGAGTTGATCGATCTAGCGGTGGCGATGAAGGCGGATGTTCAGGCGGGGCGTAAAATTGATGGGGCCGGGCCAGGACCATCGGATTGTTGTTCTTTGAGAATTCGACTCGGACTCGGGTGAGCTTTGAGCAGGCTTGCAATTACTTGGGTTATCGCGTGGTGAACTTTGCGGGGAGTGGTAGCTCGATGAATAAAGGCGAGAGCCTGAAAGATACGATTTTGACTTTGAAGCATGAGCTGTTGGAGGCAGTGGTGATGCGTCACAAGGCGAGCGGGAGTGCGCAGCTGGGGCAAGGCTATTTTGGTGGGCCGCTCATCAACGCGGGGGATGGCCAGCACGAACACCCGACTCAAGCACTCGGGGATGCCTTGACGGTGTTGGAACGGAAGGGTCGCTTGGATGGATTGAAGATTGCGATCGTTGGGGATGTGATGCATAGCCGAGTGGCGCGGAGTAATTCTTGGATGTTTTCGAAGATGGGAAGCGAAGTTCGGTTTGTTGGGCCGAGGACGTTGATGCCCAGTTCGATGGCGATGTTGCCGGGTGAGGTGTTTTATGATCTGAGAACCGGAATTAGCGGCGCGGATGTAGTGATGTGTTTGCGGTTACAAAAAGAGCGGATGACGGATGGACGATTGAGCTCGATGGGTGAATATCGGAGACTATATCAGGTGAATCGCCAGACTCTGAAATGGGCGGCAGATGATGCGATTGTGATGCATCCGGGGCCGATGAACCGCGGGGTTGAGCTTGACGATTTGACGGCGGATGGTCCGGACAGCGTGATTTTGGATCAGGTGTCGAACGGGGTTTTTGTGCGGATGGCGGCTTTGAAGTGGTTGTTTGACGGGGAGGAGACGAACTCATGAGAACGGTGTTTAAGAACGGGCGGATTATTGATCCTTCGCAGGAGTTGGATGTTGTGGGCTCGGTGATTGTTGAGGATGGTCAAGTGGTTGATCTGGGAGAGGACATCGAGATTGGGGAGTACGACGAGCTTTATGATTGTGAAGGGCTTTGGATAACGCCCGGGCTTGTTGATTTGCATGCTCATTTGCGGGAGCCGGGTGAAGAGCGTCGGGAGACGATCAAGAGTGGCACCCAAGCGGCGGCAGCGGGAGGGTTCACGACGATTTGTTGTATGCCGAATACGAGTCCGGCTTTGGATTCGCCGAGTTTGGTTGACTTTATTTTGGATAAGGCAGCGAGTCCGGAAGCGGGGGGGATTTTTGTTCAACCGATCGGGGCTCTGACCAAGGGGCAACGCGGTTTGGAACTGGCGGATTTGGCTGCACTCAAGAAAGCAGGAGTGGCGGCAGTGAGTGATGAAGGGGGGCCGATTCAGGATGCGAGCGTGATGATGCGGGCGATGGAGTTTTGCCTGCAGCTGGACTTACCGATCATGGTTCATTCAGAAGATTTGAATTTGAGTGAAGGGGGTTGCATGAATGATGGTCCGACAAGCGCGATGCTTGGCTTGACAGGGATTCCTCGGAGTGCTGAGGAAATCATGATCATGCGGAACGGGGTTTTGGCATTGAATACGGGATGCAGGATTCACTTTATGCGCATTTCGACTTGGGGCGGGGTGGAGATGATTCGGCAGTTCAAATATTTGGGGGCTCCGGTGACCTGTGAAGTTTGTCCGCCTTATCTGACTTTGACCGACGAGCACGTGGGTGAATTTGATCCGGTTTTCAAGACGACTCCGCCGCTGCGAACCGAAATTGACATTGATATTTTGATGCAGGGGTTGGCGGATGGAACGATTGATGCGATTGCTAGCGATCACTCGCCCTATGCTCCTTACGAGGTTGAGGTTCCTTTTGACGAGGCACCCATGGGGATGTCGACTTTGGAATCGACCCTTGCGGTGACTTTGACCCATGTGACGCATAAGGGTCGTTTGAGTCCAATGGAGACGATTCGGAAATTGAGTACGGCGCCGGCGGAGATTTTGGGGCTGGATGCGGGGAGTTTGATGCCTGGTCACACGCCGGTGGCTCAGATAACGGTCATTGATCCTAATTTGGAGTGGGTTTTTGATGCGACGCGAACGTTTTCCCAGGGTAAGAATTCCCCTTATCATGGGTGGAGCATGACGGGGAAGGCGGTTTTGACGTTTTGTGGAAGTGAGGTTTATCGGTGTGCGCACTTTGACGAGGAGCGGTATGAGTTGGCGTTGGCTTAGCTTGGCGGGCCTGTCGGTGTTTTTGGGCGGGTGTTATTTTGCTCAGTTGCCAGATCCGAACGAGATTCAGGGGGCGGCACAAGTTGATGCGGAGATCATGCAGCGGAATATTGCGATGACGCATCAGAAATTGGATGAGCAGATTCGGAAGGGAATGATTTCACCGGCGCAGAAAGATGCTGAAATCAAGCGGATGGTTGAGGGGATTGTCAGCTATGTGAAGTTGGATCAGATTCCCGAAAGCGAAGCGTGGCGATTTGCGGATTTGTACCGCCAGGCAGGGGATTTGGAGACAGCTCGGGGGCTATTGGAGCAGGCGGTTCAAGTCGCGCCGTCTGAAGATCGCCGTGTGAATGACACGATGCAGTTGGCCCGAGTGATGGCGATGCAAGGAGATATCAAGTTTGCGGTTGAGACGGCGAGGAAGACATTCGATACACCTCCGGCTGAGAAAGCCCCGATTCTGATGTCTTCTTTGTATGAAATCGTTCCGGCGGGTCTGAACTCGAAATCGAAAGATGACTGGATTGTGCTTGCTCAGCTTTTGGAGGATGCGATTGGTCAGCATTTGCTCGTTGAGGTTGACCCTCAAACTGAAGCAGGAAAAGCATTCATGGCTTCGGTGGGGGTTCATGTTGAGAAAGCTTGGGATCAAGTTTTTCGACTCTACTCGAAGGCGGGTCGGGATGATCTGCTGAGGGCGGCGATCAGTCGTAGGTCGGCGCAGGACGAAAAAGTAGGGAAAGTTTGATGGGCTTTGGGGAAATGCTCGACTCGTTTGAGGGTTTGCGGGCGGTTGTTTTGGGGGATGTGATGCTTGATGAATACATCATTGGGAGTGTGGACCGGATTTCACCGGAAGCTCCTGTCATGGTGGTTCGGAAGAAAGAATCGCGTTGGGTTCCGGGCGGTGCCGCAAATGTTGCGAAGAACATTGCGGCTTTGGGGGGCGAGGTCGAGGTGATTGGGGTTGTGGGTGATGACGAAGGTGGCGCGAGGTTACGGGAAGCGATTGAGAAGCAAGGGGGGCTTCGCTCGCGCTTGGTTGTTGATGGGTCGAGAGTGACGACACGAAAAACGCGGGTTGTGGCGAACCATTCACACCAGGTGCTGCGGATAGATGAAGAGGTGAATGATTCGGTATCGAGTGAAGTGGTGGATCGGATTTTGGAGGGATTGGATTTTGGTGCCGTGGATTTGGTGGTTTTGAGTGATTATTTGAAGGGCATGTTGACGGAGGGCTTAGTGAGCCGAGTGATTGGTTTAGCGCGAGATGCGGGGAAACCGATTGTTGTGAATGCGAAACCGCATTCGGCGGGACTGTTTGGGGGTGCCGATTTGGTCACTTTGAACCGTGGTGAGGCTGCGGTGGTGATTGGAGAACGTCCGAGGGATTTGAACCACGCGAAAGATATTGCTGAGGAGCTTTTTGTGAAACTGCATGTGGAGGGGGTGTTGGTGACAATGGGAGAATTAGGGATGAGTGCAGGTTGGAGGGGGGTAGTTCGGTTGTCCGGGCTCCGGAGGTAGAGGCTTACGATGTGGCGGGGGCGGGAGATACTGTTCTCGCAACGGTTGGAATGGGGTTAGCTCGGCATGGGTATTGCGATCAGGTTTTTGAGCTTGGGGCAGAGATGGGGGCGCGGGTTGTCCAGCATATTGGGGTGGCGGTACCGACGCAACGGGACTTGGATTCAATTCGGTCCCTCAGTTAGATTGGCCCGGGGTTGGTATCATATATGGACGACCAGACGGATTTAAGTTATGCGAGTACGAAACAAAGAATTGCGAAACCGACGCAACCGGAAAGAAGAGCGAGTCAAGGAGCTCATCAAGGAAGCGATTGCGGAAAAGAAGGCAGGCGGAAAGAAGAAGACGACCGCAAAGGCGGAAGTAAAGAAGGAAGCTGCACCGGCAAAGAAAGCCCCGGCAAAGAAAGTAGCGGCTCCGAAAGAAGACAAGGTTGAAGAAACTGCGGTAGCGGAAGCTCCGGCGAAGAAGCCAGCGGCAAAGAAAAAAGCTCCGGCGAAGAAGAAAGCGGAAGACGCTCCGGCGGCTGAAACCACCGAAAGTTAAGAAAGAGTCTTAATCGGGAAACTTGGTGACCCCACCAGCGTTAATACACGCGGGCGGGGTTTTTTGGTGCTGAAATCCGGCTGGGTTTGGTACATTGAGGAAAGGCAACTCTTGGAAGACGTTTTGAGTCCGATTGATTCTGGATCAGCGGTGGTTTCGACTACGGCTGACTGGTCGGATTTTGCGGAATACATACGGAAGCATCCGAGTAGTTTGTCGAAGCCAGCAGAGGAATTGGCTTCACAGTTTGATCTCGAAGTGAATTTTGTTCGGAGCTTTTTGGCGGCAATGCAGGCTCCGATTCAGCAGGAATCGTTCTTGGAAGTGTTTGCGCGGACGATCAAGGGGGGTGTTCAGCGGGTTGGTGCGATTATTCGCGATACTTTCACGGGATTGACGGCTCGGCCAGTGCTCTGTTTGTGTTCGACTTTGGTGGTGGCGTTTGGGACGTTGACGTTATTGGCGATTTCGGCTCAGTCTTTGGGACTGGGATCGAATTTTGTTTTTACGGGTGCGGCCGGGGCATTGATCGGGGCGGTTGCAGTTTTTTCGATTTCTACCCAGGCGGTTTGTTACTATCGGCACGCGCGGGCGAGATATGCCTTCTTAGCATCAGCTTTGGTTTTAATGGGTTGGTTTTTGTTTTTGAATAGTGCGGTGACGGATGCGGGGGTGAATGACCTTCGCGAAATTGGGATGCCGATTCCGGTTTTCTTGGCGATGGTTTCGGCGATTTTGACGGCGGTTTACTTTGTTTTTGCACTGACGAGTACATTTTTCGGTAGCTACGCGCAGTATCGGCGGGCCTCGAGGGAAGAGGTTGAAGTGAGTCGCCAGGAGTTGTTGAATCGGCTGTTCATGGTTGATTCGCGGTTGCAGTCCTTGCAAATGGTTGAGGGGTGGAATCGTATCCGGTGGGTTGATCGCATCCGGACTTCGCGAACGTTTTTCTTGAATGCGTTGTTGATTGGGGTGGCTTTGGGGATGCTTGAGGTCTCATTGTTGGGAACCTATTCTCAGGTGACGGGTCGGGCCTTTGAGATCAACACTCAGATGCGCATCCCTTTGATTTTGTCGGCATTGGGGATGTATGCGGTGAAGATTGGGTTGGGCGTTTTGATCGGATTTTTGGGGGGCCGTCCGGGGCGCTCAATGAGTGCGATTTTGGCTTTGCTTGCGGGGTGCTGGCTGGCAACTTGGTTCCCCTTGGGGGTTTATGGGCCGAAGTATGCGATGGGAATGCTGTCGGTTCCCAATCTTTTGGAGAATGCCTTTTGGGTTGTGACGGCGGGTCTTTTTACGGGATATTTGGCTCTGGTTGAGGATCGGAACTATCGCAATCAGAGACTGAGCACGGATGATTTGCCGAGTCTTCTGGCGGAGCAAATTCAGTTGCAGTGGCGACTGGGATTGGGATTGCAAGCGACAACGGTTTTGGTGGTTGATGTTGCGAAATCGACGCTGATGAAGTCGAATGAAGATCCGCTGAAGGTGGAGTTTAGTTTTCGGGAGTATCAAGGGATGGTGGAAGAGATTTGTGCGCGGCATGGGGGGACGGTTCTTTCGACGGCAGGAGATGGGGCCGTGGTGGGTTTTGCCCGTCCAGAATCGGCTGTGCAATCAGCCCGGGAAGTATTGACGGAGCTTCCTGGTTTCAATATGCGGCGGAATCGATTGGATACTCCGTTCCGCTTGAGGATTGGGATTCATGCGGGGCAGACGGAGGCGAATTTGGCCGATGCTCCGTTCAACGAAGTGATTGATATTGCGGCGCATATTGAAGGGGTTGCGCCGATTGGGGGGATTGCGGTGAGCGGGGTTGTTCGGGAGGCGGTGACGGAGGGGGTTGAGTTTGCGGAAATGGCCCGTCCGGTTGACGGTCAGGCGGTATTTGTTGTTTTGAATCCGACGGTGGAGGCATAGGCGTGCGGGTCTTGGATTTGGGGCGATTGGGATATCAGGTGGCTTGGGATCGACAGTTGGAGGTTCATCAAGAGGTGTTGGATGGGGATGAGGATTGTTTGATTTTTGTGGAGCATGATCCGGTTTTGACATTGGGGGCGAATTTTCATGAAGAAAATTTGCTTTTGACACGAGAGCAGTACGGGGAGCGGGGAATTGACGTGGTTCGGACGGATCGGGGGGGTGATGTGACTTACCACGGGCCGGGGCAATTGGTGATATATCCGATCTTTGACCTGACTCGGCACGGGAGAGATTTGCACAAGTGGATGCGTGACCTTGAGGAGACGATGATTGTGACTTGCGGAGAGTTTGGGGTGGAGGCAGGTCGGCTCAGTGATGTGAATACGGGGGCCTGGGTGGGGAATCGGAAGATTGCGGCGATTGGGGTTAAGGTTCGGCGGTGGGTGAGTTTGCACGGGATAGCGATTAACTGCTCGAATGATTTGGGGGTATTTGACTTGATTGTTCCGTGCGGGGTGGTCGGGCATGGGGTCACGAGTTTGAGCCGAGAGGTGGGGGCTGAAGTGGGGATTGACGAAGCGAAGCCGGCGGTTATGGTGGCTTTTGAGAAAGTTTTTTCGAAATCAAAAGGTGAACGAGAATGAATGAGTTGAAGCTATGCATACCTGATCCGTCGTTGGATCTTGTCTTGGAGCGATTTGTTGAGGTTCCGGTGGAGCGAGTTTGGGCGGCATGGACTCAGCCTGAATTGATTGTGCAGTGGTTCACTCCAGCTCCTTGGAAAACGGCAAAGATTGAGTTGGAACTGTGGCCGGGAGGAAAGTTTAAGACGGTGATGGAGTCACCGGAGGGTGAGTTGATGGATCACGATCCTGGTTGTGTTTTGGAGGTGGTTGAGAATCGGAAGTTTGTTTGGACTTCGGGAATGATGCCGGGTTATCGTCCGAGGGCTGCGGCGGACGGCGAGTTTTTGTTTACGGCGGAGATTTCGATGACCGCCGAAAATGGTGGCACGCTTTACCGGGCGGTTGCGATTCATGATGATGTAGAAGGATGCCGAATGCACGAGGAGATGGGTTTTCATGGAGGGTGGGGAACGGCGCTTGATCAGCTCGTTTCACTCATGAAATAGGCTTTAAGGGATCGCGTCTTTGTGATGAGTGAGACGATCTGGCGTGATTGCGATCAGGTCGTATCGAGCGGGGAGTTCCGGCTGGTCGGCTTGTGAGAAGTATTCGGTAACGGCGGCATGGAATCTTCGGGCTTTGAGGGGGGTGACGGTTTCTTCCGGGGTGAGGACGGTGTTCGTTCGCGATTTGACTTCCACAAAGACGAGGGTGTTGGGGGTTGTGGTGGGATCCAGGGCGATGATGTCGATTTCACCGGAGGGGGTTCGGTGTCGGCGGGTGACGATCGTGTAGCCCTGTTTGAGGAGGTATCGGGCGGCTTGATCTTCAGAATCGTTACCGGGGCGTTTTGCCATTAGAAGAGGTTCGGTTGGTTGACGAGGGACTTGATGGGTTCAAATGATCGGCGGTGGATGGGGCTTGGGCCGAGTTGGTTGATTGCTTGGATATGGGTGGGGTTGTGGTAGCCGAAGTGGGATTCAAAGCCGTAGCCGGGGAATTGGTTGGCGGCTTCGACCATCAGGCGGTCGCGGGTGACTTTGGCGAGGATGGATGCGGCGGCAATGGCGGCGTTTTTGGAATCGCCTTTGACGAGGGTTTCGACGGGGCAGGGGGGATTGGGGGGGAGTTGGTTGCCATCTATGAGGGCTTGTTTTGGTTGAGTAGGGAGTTCTCGGAGGGCTTGGCTCATTGCTTGGAGGGTGGCGCGGAGGATGTTGAGGCGGTCTACTTCGGCGGGGGGGACGATGACGATGCTGTATTCGGCGTACTCGGTGATGCGGAGGAAAAGGGTGTCGCGTTGTTCGGCGGTGAGTTTTTTGGAGTCGTTGAGTCCTTGGGGGTTAAAATTGGGGGGAGGAGGGCGGCGGCGACAACGAGGGGTCCGGCGATTGGTCCTCGTCCGGCTTCATCTACTCCAGCGGTTTGGGGGTCGAATGGGAGGGGGGTGGTTGGGTTGATTTTGGGACGATACCTGGGAGGAGGGCCTTGGGGTTTGGTTGGTTTGGATATAATAGGATTTCGAGTGGCGAGTATAGCTCAGTTGGTTAGAGCGCCTGACTGTGACTCAGGAGGTCGCCGGTTCAAGCCCGGTTATTCGCCCCATAGATTCTTTTATGATGCTTTGGAGAGGTTTGAGATGACTTGGTTTCGTCCCGCTTGTTTGGCCCGGTAGAGGTTTTCATCAGCGATTTTGATGAGGTCCTTGGGTTCAGTGGTTGAAGTGGCGTGGGCGACGCCGAAGCTTGCGGTGAACGGGACGGGGCCGTCCACGGAGTTTGCGAATGCCGAGCGGATTTGTTCGGCGATGTCTATGAGATCGATCAGAGTGACATCGGTAGCGATGACGAGGAATTCTTCCCCGCCGAACCTACCGACAGCGGCACCAGCGGGAATAGCGTCGCTGGCGAGGCTTGCTACCAGTTGGAGAACTTGATCCCCGACATCGTGACCATGATTATCGTTGACGGACTTAAAGTGGTCGATGTCGAACAGGATGACGCCATATGATTTTGAAGTGACTTGATGGCAGATTGAGTCGAGGCGTTCGGAGATGGCGCGTCGGTTGAAGAGCAGGGTGAGGCCATCGGTTTCGGCTTGGAATTTTAGTTTTGAGTTGAGGACTTCAAGTTCTTCTCGCTGCATTTCGAGTTCGAGTTGCGCTTCGTTGAGCTCGATGAATTGTTGGTCGATCAGGTGCATGTAGTTGCGTTGATCGGTAATGTCTACGAATGTTGCCACGGCGGCGGTAATTGTATGCTCGTCATCGCGAATGGGGATTGAATTGATTGATATCCATCTGAGTTCTCCGCTTGGATGATGAATCCCCATAACTACGTTGGTGAGGGGTTCTCCGGTGCGGAGAGTAATCATGGCTGGGTGTTCTTCGCCGGGGAAATCTGAGCCATCTTCGTGGATGGATCGCCACCGGGGGTCGATTGAGGTGCGGCCCATGAGTTGACCAGTGGTGAGGCCGAGAATACGTTTGGCGGCGGGATTGCAGACAATAATTTCACCCTGGGTGTTTTGGACGACAATTCCTTCTTGCATTGCGTTCGTCATCGCCGTGAGGATGGCTTCGTTTTCATTAATGCGTGTTCTGAGTTGGGCGTCGGCAGTGATATTTACGATTGTTGCGATATGGGCGAGTGGTTTGTTATCTTCGGAAATGAGAACGGTATCTAGTTTTACGTGGACGCAGGTGCCATCACGGCGGATGTAGCGGTGTTCTCCGTGGTATTCCTCGGTGTGTTCGATGGCACTGTTGACACAGGCCATAACGGTTGGTTTATCATCTGGGTGGAGGTTGTTGATCCATTCAAAGCCGCAGATTTTTTCGGGAGGCTGGTCAAGTAGATCGCAGTAGGCTTGATTCACCGCGAGACAATTGCCGTCCAGTGTGCTGAGAAACATTGGAACGGGGAGTCGGTTCACTCTTCTCTCAAAATCGAGAATGATTTTTGCGAAAGTCTCTGTTTTTGAATTTGCCACCTGATTCACGATTCTAAGTAGAGTTTTGGCTCATGGAGATGGGTTCACGAGGCCTGCAACCGAATTCGGATTTTTTTGTTTGGGTTCCAACAAGTTTTGGGTACTTAATGTTGGAATTGGTTGAGATTGAGGGAGACGGCTTGAGGGGATGGCGCTGATGGCGAGGGGGTGGGCGATTGGTTTGACGCAAGGGTGACGAGAGTGATCAGGGCGATGATTGCGCCGACGGTGTAGCTCTGAATGAGGCTTCGTTTATCCACGATATAGGATTCGGTGGATGCCAGTATTTTTGCAGGTGAGTTAGGGCTGAAGTCGGATGCTTTAGCGGTACTCTGCGGTGCCGGAGCCTTTGATTTGGATTCCTTTTGCGGTGAGGTTGATTGTGAAATCTTGGGTGGTTGGGGTGGTTTTGCCGAACGATAAAGTGGCAGAGATTTCGTCTGAGATCATATCGCTACCGGAGGGGGATTCGAAGTTGACGAAGTAGATTCCGCGACCGACGCTGGTTCCCGGTTTGGGGTAGGACTGTTTGCTTGATTGGGGTGAGCCAAATTTTGCGGGCTTCCAATTGATTTTGTGGTTTTGGAGGGGAAGTTTGAAATCGGTGGCAAAGATGATCGTGATTTGGTTTTCGGAGTCGAATGTGTCGGAGCCATCCATGATTTCGAGGTGGTATTTTTGAGCCTCGTCCGTAGTGCCGTTACTTGTGGCTTTATCGGACTCCTTAAATTTGAGGAGAGTGATGTTTTTGACGGGGAAAGTCTTACCGTTGATTTGGGCGGACAAGTTGGTGGTTTGGATTGCGGCAGTGTTGGGCGTGGAATTTGAGGATATGGGAACATCGCCGCCGGGAAGTTGACTGAGGACCTCGGCTGTCGATTTTTGGGTACCGGATTTCTTTGGTTTCGGGTTGCTGCTCTTGGTTGACTTTGGATTTTCGGCGATAGGTGTTGGGGCGGGCTGGGGGGCACAGCCAAGAATGAGGCTGAATGATGTTGCAACCAGGATTAAGGTCAACCGAGACATAGTTGGATATTCGGCTGAAAGTGGGTTATTTCCTTAGGTTTGTGGGGAGCCCGTTTGGGTAGGCGTTTTTGATGTTTTGCTCGATTCTGCCGATGCGGTTTTCGGGGGAAGGGTGAGTGGATGCGAATTCGGGTTGGCGAGATCCTCCGGAGGCTTTTTCGAGAATTTGCATAACCCCGATGAGGGCTCGGGGGTCGTAACCGGCTTCGACCATGAGCTGAATACCCCATTCGTCGGATTCGAGTTCGTCGTCGCGGCCGTATTTCATATTGAGCATGCTTCCGATCGCTTGGGCAACGGTTGCGGCTCCGGCGGAATCTGAAGCGGTGGCAACGGCGGTTGTGAGTCCGGTCGTGAGTTGCTGTTTCGCCATGTGCTCGGCTCCGTGGCGTTCGATGACGTGACCGATTTCGTGTCCTAGAACGCCAGCAAGTTGGCCTTCGGTTTCTAGTTGGTTGAAGAGGGCGCGGGTGATGAAGATTTGCCCGCCGGGGAGGGCGAAGGCGTTAACGGTTTTGGTGTCTGCGAGGAGGTGGAATTCGAATGTGTACGGTGCCTTTTTGGCGATGGTGTTATGCGCTAGGTGTTGGCCGACCCGTTGGACTAGATCAAGATCTGGCCCGGAGGTGACTTGGCCTCCGTACTGGGCAGCCATGTGGGGGGCGGCTTGGAGGCCGAGAGCGATTTCCTGGTCAGCGGTGATATTGACGCGCTGGGACTCGCCGGTGACGGGGTTGGATTGGCTCGATCCGAAGTAGCCGACGATGGCGACAATCGCGATCACGAGGCCGATGAGGGGTGATCCCCGTCTTGCGGTTCGGGGCTGAGGGCCTTGGCGATATCCGGGTCGTCCCATCCCTTAAGTTTAATCGAGATTTGCGGGTCTTGTCATGGGTTGGTAGCGACGGTTGACGCGGAAACCATATTTGCCGTAGAAGTCGACGAGGGATGTCCAGTCGATGATGCATCGGTGGACTCCGAGGCGTTGAAGGTGCTGGAGTCCGGCGACGAGAAGGGCACCGCCAAGTTTGCGTCCGCGGACGCGTTGTGATACGCCGATGGGGCCGAGGGCACCGGATTGTGGGCCAAGGTCTTCCTGCCAAACATATCCAGCGGTTGGGTGGTGGGAGGTGGAATAGTTTTGGGTGTAAGCAAAGCCTTCAATTGAGTCGCCTTGCCACAGGGCGATGATGTCCTCAAACTCTTTCCATTCTTTACATTTTTCGATCACCGTGTCGTAATGCCAGCGTCCGGGGAATTCTCGGATGAAGAATTCTTCGAGGGCGTTTATGTCGGTTGGGGAGCATGTCTTGACTTGAAGGTCTGGTTCGCTGAGTGGGGTGAGCCAATCGGGGTTGATAGAGAAATCGCGGAGGTCTCGCTCAAGGTCGTAGGCGAGGTCTCCGTCGCGATGGAAGCCGAGGGATTCGAGAAGGTTGATGAGTTCGGGGCATTCGGTGGGGACGCCGGGGAACATATGGCCTTGGTCTTGACCGAAGACGATGGGTTGTGATTTGGGGACTTGGGCGAGGAGGTGTTCGAGGAGTTTTTTGCCGTGTTTGAGCTTTGTGCAGGCGAATTGGCTGATATGGATGCGGTTGAGGTTGGGTTCGCCGAAGAGGACGCCGTAGGGGTCGGCTTTGGCAGCAATGAAGGCTTGGGGCCCAAAAGAGTTGGTTAGGGTGAAAGAGAGCTCGGGGAGGAACGTATTGTTGATCAGCTTGTGGCGGAGGGTTTGTTCGGGGACACGGTATTTGGGGGGGTATGTTGCGTCCCAGATGGGTTCGACGTTAAATTCGAGATTAGGGTCGAGGGGGAGGATATTGCTCAAGAGACGGCGAGTTTACTTGGCTCGGTCAAGTGGAAGGCTTGTTTGACGGCGGTTTGGGTGAGTTGGAGGAGATCGCGTACGGTGCGGTCATCTTGGTGGAGCAGTTGGGTGAGGGTTGGCGATTGGAAGAGTTGCTCGAATGCGTCGAGGGGTTTTGTCCACGTGAGAGACTTGGGAGCTTCTGGGAGGTGTTGGGTGAGTTGTTTTTTGATGAAACGATAGTTGTTGAGCATCCAATTTCGCTCGGCGGTGTATTGGGTTTCGAGACCGGGCGATTGTCCGTATTGGTTGGCGTCGGCGATGGTTTGGGCGAGTTTGGTGTAATGTTCGATGAAGGTCTTGGCGATTCGATCGGCGGGGATGGGGGCAAGTGGTTTTTGAATCATGAGTTGACCTCGTTGAGTTTTTGGATGTAGTTGATTTTGAGGTTACTGACGAGGGTTTGGATTTGGCGTTTGTCGCTGTCGTCGAGTTGGGGGATGATGAATTCGCTCAGTTGGGAGACGACATCGACAGCGGTTTTGGCTTGGGTGAGGTCTTTTTCGATTTTGCCGGTGATGAGATCGTTTTGGAGGCCGAGTTTTTGCCACGCGATTCCGGCCATTTGGTCGATCATGACCATGATGACTTGGTCGACGTCGATGGGTTGCGTTCCTTGCGGATCGTTGTTCATCTCTGAATTTGTATACGTTTCTTGTTGGTGAAAGGGGTCAAGAATTTTCACCATGGTAGAAAGGTGGAACGCCATGGTAGAATTCCACCATGGCTTTGAATATCAAGAACGAAGAGGTTTATCGGTTGGCGCGGAAGTTGGCGGATCAGCTTGGGGTGAGCATGACGGAGGCGGTGCGGGTGGCTTTGGAACAGGCAATTCGTCGCAATGAATCACCCACGGAGCTCGAACAGAGGCGAACTCAAGTGCACACTTTGTTGAAGGAGATTCGTTTGGCGATTCCAAATATGCCTTCGATGAGGGAGATTGACGAGGAGATGTATGATGAGATGGGGTTGCCGAGGTGATTCTAGAGACATCAGCGTTGATTGCTTTGTTACGAAATGAAGACGAAGCGGATGACATTGAGAAATGTCTTGTGGAAGCAACTCAGCCGATCTTTATGTCAGCCGCGAGTTATTTGGAGGCAGGGATCGTAACCGATCGCAGTGGGGATGCCATCACTTCAGCTCGGCTTGACACCTTGCTGACACAACTGAGAGTGATTGTTGTTCCAGTTAGTTTTGCCCAGGCGCAAAAAGGCAGGGAACTCGCTCGAACTTTTGGCAAAGGAACAGGGCATCCAGCTCAGTTGAATTTTGGAGATTGTTTTGCCTTGGCTTTGAGCTTGGAATCGGATGAACGATTGCTCTACAAGGGCGAGGATTTCCGGCAGGCAGGAGTGCGGAATGCGCTCGATGACTTTACTGCGCGTTGAGGGATTGTCGCCAGAACCAATCGGATTCGATTTTTGATTGGGGGAAATTGCGGGTGTTGCCATCGGCGAAGATGAAGACGGCTTGCCCTTCGCTGGTGACTTCTTGCTTGTCGGCGTCCATTTTTGGAGTGCCACGATGGCGGAAGTCAACGTTCGGAACGCCGTTCCAGAATTCTGGTGGATCGAAGAAGTTGAATTTGTGCTTGGTTCCGGTTCCGTTTGGTCGCCAGGAGACATTGTAGAAAGCAGAAGTGACAAAGAGGGCGGAACGGGACGTATTTTCGAGGCTTGAAGACGATGCGGCACCAGAGCAGTTGGGGAACTGGCTGTAATCACTGCGCTCATGCATGTCGCTGCCGATGACTCCCCAGTTGTAGCCGATGCCGAGATCATCACCGAACCAAGGCTCGGCGGTGAGGGTGGGGTCTTTGCTGAGTTTGCTTTTGATGTAAGGAGATATCAGCCCTTTGGTTGAATCGTACTCGTAGGTGTTGGTTTGGCGTCCGAACCAGGACTGGATAACTGGGCCGTCGGAGTACATTGCGAGGGGGAATGTGTCGTCGCTGTCGGCTTGGTAAAGCATGGTGGCGGTGTGCAGTTGCTTACCGGCCCGACCGACGCCCATTGTTTGGACGGCTCCTTTGGCTTGGACGAAGACAGGGAAGATAAACGCGGCGAGCATCGCGATGATTGCGATGACGACGAGAAGTTCTATGAGAGTGAAAGCCCGGTTTTTCATTTTCACCTTTTCTATTTTATGGGTGATTTATGAGAAAGACGATAGTTTTGCGGGGAAAGTTGGGACAAAAAAATCCCCGTCCGGTTGGGGCGGGGATTTTTTTTGTTGGGGGTGATTATTTGCGCTTGCGTCGAGCAGCAGCGGCGGCGAGTCCGAGGCCAAGTACCATCATGGTTGCGGGTTCGGGAATTGCTTCTGCATCAACGATGATGTTGTCAACTCGGTTTGTTCCATTTAGAGGAGTTGTGCCAGTTGGGTTCGAGGTAGCGACCAATCGAACGAAGACTGTACTTGCGTTGTTTGTTGCTACTCCCAGAGATTGAGGTCCAAATGTTGACGGGACTGGCGTGGTCGCGGTCCATGTCACTTGAGGCACGACATAGTTGAACAAATCAGTGAAGTTAGTACCATCTGTACTGACAGAAACTTTGAAATCTGACGGACCCGTACTTGACCGATTTTGATCCCAAGTGATTGTTCCATTTTGAAATCCGGTGAGACTCACTTCGAACTGATAGTAATCTCCAATCGCCCATCCATTGGAACTCAACGAGTTAGTTGACCCATTGCCAGCCGGAGTTGTCCAGTCGGTTGTGTTCGATGCGTGGAATCCACTTGCTGTTCCAACCCCAGTATCAGCAAGGATGCCACTGATTGACGTGGAGTTACTCAGATCTGCCGGAGTGTTAACTTCGAATGACCAAGTGGCGATGTTGACGGCTTGGGCGGAAGCGCCGATTGCCAAAACGGCAATGGTGGTTGCGAAGGATGCAATTTTCATTTGTTTGTTCCTCTTTGAGTGAGCTAAAAGGGTTGCCAGTGCGACCCGATTCAGTTGACATGCCCATTGTATCGGTTGGAGGTTGTTGCGTGCGGGGTAGCGGGACTTGAATAAGGAATCTTAACGATTTAGGGACGTTTTTCTAGTATTTTTGCTAGTCTTTGAACTCAAGAGATGCCAAGAGTTTGCCGTTGTGATTCGAGTTCTTCGTGGGCGGCGTTGATGGTGCGGAGAGCAGTGTGAACTGCTTCGACGGGTGAGCCTGTGATGGGCCAGATGAGGTGATCCATGCTCATGTAGGCGTCGCGCTTGGATTGAGCAATGATGCCAGGGATGCGGGGATGGAGTTGGTGGTTCTCGTGGAAGGTGATTTTAAGGCGTCCTTGGTTACCGTCGATTTGGGTGATATGGAGGTCGCGGGCGGTGATTCGGGCGGACATGATGTCGATGGCGGTTCGGACTTCCTTTGGCATTTTGCCGTAGCGATCTTCGAGGTCGGCGGCGACTTCTCCGAGGGCGAGGGGGTTGCGGGCGGCCATGAGTTGTTTGTAGAAAAAGAGGCGCTGGGCGGGATCTTCGACATAGTTGGTTGGAATGAGAGCTTGGACGGGGAGGTCGATGCTCGGGAGGGGTTCGAGGCCAGCAAGGGGGTCTTCGTATCCGGTTGGACGGTTTCCGTCGGCATAGGTTTTGAGGAATTGCACCTCGGATTCGATGAGTTGACTGTAAAGATCGTATCCAACGGCGTTCATTTGTCCGGATTGCTTGGCACCGAGGAGGTCACCGGCGCCTCGGATTTGGAGGTCTCGGAAGGCGAGGGAGTAGCCGGAGCCGAGTTGGTTGAATTCGGCAAGGGCTTGGAGGCGATCGGTGCCGGCTTCGGTCAGTGATTTGTCGCCAGCGTAGAGGAGGTAGGCGTAGGCTTGACGGTCGGATCGTCCGACTCTTCCTCGCAATTGGTAGAGCTGGGAGAGGCCGAATTGGTCGGCATTTTCGACGATGAGGGTGTTGGCGTTGGGGATATCGAGTCCGGCTTCGACGATGGTGGTGCTGACGAGGACATCGATTTCGCCTTGGACGAATCCGACCATAACGGGTTCAAGCTCTTTCTCGTTCATTTGTCCATGGCCGACGGCGACGCGGGCTTGGGGGACGAGTTTTTTGATTTTTTCGGCGATGTGATAGATGCCGTTGACGCGGTTGAAGACGAAAAAGACTTGTCCGCCCCGAGCGAGTTCGCGGAGGATGGCTTCGCGGATGACTTCGTTTGACTCTGGTCGGACGAAGGTGCGCACGGGGAGACGTCCGGGTGGAGGGTCGTTGATGAGCGACATTTGTCGGATGTTCATGAGGGCCATGCTGAGGGTGCGGGGAATAGGGGTGGCGCTCATGGAGAGGACATCAACATTGACACGGATGGCCTTGAGGGTTTCTTTGTGTTTGACTCCGAATTTCTGTTCTTCGTCAATGATGAGGAGTCCGAGGTCTTGGAATTTGAGTTCTTTGGAGAGCAGCGAGTGGGTGCCGATGACGATGTTGACTCGGCCTGTGGGGAGTTGCTCGAGGGTTTTTCGACGTTCGCCGGAGTGGGTGAACCGGTTGAGGAGGGCGATATTGATGTCGAATCCGGCGAGGCGTTCGGAGAAGCTCCGGAAGTGTTGTTCGGAAAGGATGGTGGTGGGGCAGAGGAGGGCGACTTGTTTGCCAGCTTGGGCAACTTGGAATGCAGCGCGGACGGCGACCTCGGTTTTTCCGAATCCGACATCACCGCAGATCAGTCGATCCATGGGGTAATCGGTTTTGAGGTCGATTTTGACTTCGTTAATGGCTTGGAGTTGGGATGGGGTTTCGACGTAAGGGAAAGTATTTTCCATCTCTTGGATGGCGTCGGAATTGGATTCGTATGGGTCGCGTTGGACGGCTTTTCGTTCGGCGTATAGCTTGATCAAGTCCCTAGCGAACTCTCTGGCTTCCTCGCGAGCCTTGGCGACGGCTTTCTTCCACTCCCCCCCCGTTAACCGGTTGATTTTGGGGTCATCGTCAGATGGACTGATGTATTTTTGGATGCGGTCGAGTTGATCGGCGGGGACGAAAAGTTGATCTGGGGCTTTGTATTTGATGTGGAGATATTCTTTTTCGATGCCTTCTTGAGTTCTTTTGATGAGGCCTTGGAAGACTCCGATCCCGAAATTGATGTGGACGACGTAATCCCCGGGTTTGAGGTCGAGGACGGTGGTGATGGGCATCCCCTCGCTGAACTTTCTTTGGGGGAGTTTGAGTCGGGCGACGCCATAGAGTTCGTGGTCGGTGACGACGGCGAGTTTGGCTTTTGGGATAATGAATCCGGTGGCGGGGTTTCCATCGATTACATAGAGGCCAGGGGGGAGGACATCTGACTCCTGATCCCAGGGGTGGCCTTCGTCGAGGGGGTGGGATAGATTTCGACGCCAGCGAGGATGGACTTTGTGCGGTTGGGTTGATCGGTGGTGAAGGTGACGGTGAGGTCTTGTTTGATCCAATTTTGGATGGCGCGGGTGAGGATTGTGGGTTGCCCTTTGTAGTTATCGATGGGAGCGGCTCCGATTTCAAATTCTTCTGTTTCGCTGATCCAGTTGGGGATCGCGTTCATTGAGGTGAGGCTGAGAAGGGTGGGGGCGGAACTGAAATGTTCGGGAGATTGGAGGAAATCGTAGGCTTCGGCGGAGAGGATTTCACCGCGTTGGTGGCGGTGGGCGAGGGCGTCGGCGAGTTCTTCAGCTTGGCGGTTGCAGGTGGCTTCGAGGTCGAGGGGCTCGTCGAGGATGAGGAGTCCGTCTTCGCTGAGGTAGTCGATGGCGCAGGGGCCGTCGGGTTGGATGAGGGAGCGATAGAGGTCTATCCGGTCGAAATAGGTTTGGTTTTGAAGGGCGATTCGGTCTTCGGTGATGAGTTCTTCGAGGCGTTTTGCGGCTTCGTCTGAGAGGGAGCCTGATTCATGGAGGACGGCGCGCTGGAGGATTTCGTCGAGATCGAGTTCGGGGGACGGGATGACGGTTTCGCGTGAGATGCCAATGGAGAACTCGTCGGCGCGGTCGGTTGACCTTTGAGTCATGGGGTCGAAGTGGCGTAGGGATTCGATTTCGTCGCCGAAGAATTCGATGCGGATGGGGAGGTCGTAGCCGACGGGGAAGATGTCGAGGATTCCGCCACGGCGGGAGAATTGGCCGGGGACACGGACGGGATCGGAGGTCTCGTAGCCGAGGCGGAGGAGCTTTTCGGCGGCTTCGCGGGAGTCAATTTCGTTGCCGGGGGAGAAGGTGAGGGTGTTTTCGGTAATGTCGAGGGGATGGAGGGTGCGTTCGAGCGCGGCTTGAGGGGTGGCGATAACGATGCCGGGGGTTGCGGAGGCGAGGAATCGAAGGGAGCCGAGTCGGTCGGAGAGAGCAACGGTTTCGGGGGCGGCGTCTTCGAAGAGGGCGGAGAGTCCGGAGGGGAGAATATGGATATCGTCTGGGTTAGTGCCGTAGAGAATGAGCTTAGCTTGCCAGGTGAGGGCCGCGTCGTAGTTGCGAACGATGAGGAGGGTTTGGCGAGGGGTGTGGTGGTGGATTCCGGCGATGAGGCAGGGCCGGGCGCCCGCTGCGAGTTGTGACCAGGTGGTCGCGCCGGGAGCGAGTTGGGTTGCCTCAGAGATATGGGGGTTTTGGGTGAGGCGCCGCGCCAGTTGATGGAGGCGCATTCGTGGATTTGAGTATAGCGGGTGGCTCGGGGTGGTCCTTGGGGGTTAGAGCTTGGAAATTGGATTTGTGGAATAAGAAACGAATGGCGCGGGTTGGATGGCGATTTGGGTTTGGGGTGATGGGGGTGATGGGTTTGATGATGTTTGGGGTTTTGGCGGGGTGTGGGAGCCGTGAGGGGAAGCCGATGCCGGAGTTTGCGATGAAGACGGTGGGGGGTGAGGCTTTTGGGAATAAGGATGTGCGGGGGCGGGTGGCGCTGTTTTATGTTTCGGGCGAGGGCTGAGGGGCTTGTGAGCCCGCCGGTCTGGCGGTGAAGCGGATTTTTGACAGTTACCCGAAGAAGCGGGTGGCGGTGGTGGCGGGGGATGCTTGGAACGATGATGTTTCGGGGGCGCGAGCGTTGTCGAAGAAGTTGGGGGTTCCGACGGTTGTAGGGATTCGGGAGGTTCAGCGCGACTTTGGGGCGACGGCGGTGCCGTTTTTTGTGGTGGTTGATCGTTCGGGTCGGGTGGTTTTTACTCAGTCGGGGTTTGGGGATGGTCAGGTGATAGAGGATGCGATTCACCGGGCTTTGGTGACGAAGTAGGAGTGTTTGGACTTTTGAGTCCAGTGTTGTAGACTAGTGATGTATGGAGCGAGATTTGATGTGGTATGGATCTTGGGGTTACCCTGCGATGGCCCTTACTCGTAAGTTCCTCTGTTACGGTATCCATGCTCGTCACTATGCGGCGATTCGTGAGAATTGGACGGGTGTATTCCTTTCCAGCGATTAACACAGGACTCTGATAACCGAAGAAAAGACAGGATGATGACTTTTAATTGATGTGGGATTTAGAAGCCGAATGACACGCACATGTGATTTCAACTGGAATTCTGTCCTCATCGGTTTTTTTATCCTTGCTTGCCTTGGATGCTCAAGACCACCCACAAGGGTGTCCCCACTTCATCAAGCAGCGGCATCTGGTGACTTAGAGACGACGCGATTGCTACTCCAAAGAGGTGATGATATCAATTCAAAAGATTCAGATGGAAATACTGCTCTCGTTCATGCCATATCAATGCAGCACTGGCATGTTGCTGATGAGTTGCTTGCACGGGGATGTCGTTTAGACTACAAAAACAGCTTAGGAATCAACCCTTTTGTTCAGTTTGCGAAGTACGGAAATAGTGATCAGAAAAAGTGGATCAACAGAAATTTTAAGGAGATTCTGGCGAGAGACTAGAAATTATAGGATATTACGATGAGCATGGTATATGGATCAAGCAGTAAAGCACAACAAAATCATGAATGTGACGTCACCATCTTCTAAGCGGGGCTTGAAGCGTTGCGAGGTCTCCCAGATGGGGGTTGTGACGACCTTTGTTGGGAATGGGAGTGAGTATTTGCAGGATCGGAGCAAATGGGTGTAACGAACTATTTAAGTCCTGGGGATGCGATATCGGTTTTTGACTTGATTTTTGCAGTGCCAAAAACAGGGAATATTTTCAATGACTAATTCCCAGGCTTCTCAGAGGCAAAAGAATTTCCGACTCCTTTTAATGTATTTTGCTGTAGTTTTTGCATTTTCATACATTCACAAATTATATCGTACGGCACTTCAGGATGAGCTCGTTCAAGAAGGCTTGTCAAGAAGGCAAGTGCTAGAATCATTGCAATACAATACGAACAGTGGCATGGTGGGCGTGTTTTTGGGGTGGGTTTGCTTTATTTGCATATTGTACATAACTTATCATGAGCCAAGTATTTCCGACAGAATTGTTGCATGGATTAGAAAAGTCCGAAAACTGGAAGTTGACGTGAATGAAGTTTCCGAAGAACTGTAGAAGCAACGGAAGGTGGAAAGGGTGGCCGTTTTTTGTGGTGGTTGATCGTTCGGGTCGGGTGGTTTTTACTCAGTCGGGGTTTGGGGATGGCCAGGTGATTGAGGATGCGATTCACCGGGCTTTGGTGACGAAGTAGGGGTTTTGGTGGGAGTTTGATAAAGAAAAATTTTCGTTGGCGTACAAGAAATTTTGCTGTAGACTTGTCATAGAGTTCTCAGTCTTATCCCTCGTTTGGGATGGGAGCGAGTATTTGCAGGATCGAAGCTAATGGGTGTAACGAACTACTTCAGTGTTGATGGTGAGGTGATTGCTGAGAGCGGTGCCGCTGGTTATTTGTCGTATCACCGTGACAATTTGGGTTCTGTTTGCGCTACGCTTGATAGCAGTGGAGCTTTGGTTCATCAGTACCAGTACAAGCCTTTTGGTGAACTATGGAGTGCAAGTGGAGTTGGTGCTCAGGATCGTCGTTTGCAGTGGTGTGGTTCTTGGGGTTATTCTGCGATAGCTTTGACTCGTAAGTTCCTGAGTTACTATGTTCGAGCTCGTCACTATGCAGCGATACTTGGGAATTGGACAAGTGTTGATCCGCTTTGGCCCTCTGAGATGGCTTATGGGTATGTGGAGAACAGGGTGATGACGGGGGTGGATTATTGGGGGATGAGGAATTCCGTAAAAGGAAAGGTCCAAAAAAACAATGGATGTCAAGTGTACTATTGTACAATCCTCACTGGAAAGTTGTTTCATTCTTTTGCTTGCGTTGATGGTCCAAATGGAGGTTGCGCCGGAGAAATATTTCCCAGCTTCTGGGGAGGACATGTTTATAACGCTTATGGGAAGCCGCAGATGAGGTGCAAAGAAATCCCTGGCGCAAGCTGTGAGTTGAAAAGCAGTGGAGATTGCACATATGCTGCGAGGGTATGCTTTGAGTTAAAGAAGCCGAAGACCGACGTAAATTATTGGGGAGAAGGAATGTGTCACTTCTATGCTGTCGGAGCGCTTTGCGATGCATGTGAAGCATATCGGTATGGGGGAAGGAGCCATGAAAAGTGCGTTTGTGAACAATGTGGCCAGGGGGACATGGGTGGAATGAGAATTGGCATTTCAAGTACAGGAGACTCTTACGTCTGTGGAGCAGCGGATTCCTCAAAGGCACGAATCTATGACCCAACCGTCGCGAGGAAGTATTGAGACATAGTAAAGGATTTAGATGGATGGTTGCGATAATATGCATGCTAGTTATGTTGATCGCTTTAATGATTGGAAATACTGTGGCAATAATCAATGCGGTAGCACCTATAACAGATCAAGACGCTGAAGAAATGTTGCTAAAATATGGCGAAGAAGTTGATCCAGGCTCAATCCAAATTTCAAGAAATCCAACGCATTATTCAGGTAGAGTTATTGGTCGAGTAAAGCAGGGCTCGGAGTGGAAGCAAGTTGTCGTTACTGTGTACCATAAACCATTTGCTTTGTAGATTTTGCCAATGGCTTCCAATATAATGAATGAAAAGTTGTCATGGCGAGATTCCGAGAGGAGTTTTCAAAAAAGCTAAGTGGGTAGTGATGATGGAATTTTGCACTTTAGGAGAGATGGAGAGGTGGAGTTGGTAGTTTGAGCAATAAGTCAGCAAAGCAAACAATCTGCTCCATGGTGCTTTTGCTCGGCATTACGTGTGCTGCTCTAATGGCCTGGTGGGCAGTTGGGTTTGGCCAATCTTATATGCCTCCAGCTTTACACGAAGCAGCGCGACGCGGCGATATGAGTCAGGTGCGGAATTTAGTGGAGTCTGGGACAGATCCAAATCTACTCGATGATAACAAGAGGACTGCGCTGCAACATGCAGTTGAGAATCAGCATTTTGGTGTTGCCGAGTATCTCTTGAAAAGAGGCGGAACTCTAGACGTGAAATCAACTCGCGGTCTCACTGGTCGCGATGAAATACTTTCGCGGGATTATTCTCATCTCCCAACTAAAAATCGACCGGATAACTGGGTGCATGGTGTTTATGATAAGTACAAATGAATGTTGAAAATTTGAGGTTTACATATTTCAAACACGAAGTTTGCAATCTCAGTTACCCTCATCTTGACCTCGCACCAATTTGTCGTAATTGATTAGCCGCCAAGTTGGTTGATTTGGGTTTGTATTTGCTGTTGGGTTGTGGGGTCGGAGGCGAAGGAGAGGGCTTGGTAGAGGGCTTCGCGGGCGGCAGTGGGATTTCCGGAGACGCTCAGATTAGCGGAGGCTTGTTGGTACCGCTGGATGGCGCGGGATTTGATTTGGCCTTCTTGGTCGGGGGCGAGGAGAATGGCATCGCGGAATTTTTCGTTGGCGTCTCGCCAGAATTCGTTGCGGATGCGGGCGGTGGGGGTGTTTGCGCCTTGATCCACGAGAGTTTCGGCATCGAGGGTGAGGGTGTTGGGGTCGCCGGTGGGGAGGGGGTTGCGGATCACGCGCTCGGTTTCGGTTGGTTGCGATTGGTTTGAATCTTTTGGTGGTGCCGGTGCAGTGTTGGTAGGTTGAGCGGGATTAGCGGGTGGGGAGCTTTGGGGCTGGGTGCGGGCAGAATTTTCAGCGAATTCGGTGGAAGCTTCAGAGATCGAATTCAGGCCGTAGACAAGGAGACCGCAGATTCCGCCGAGGATGAGGAATGCGGCGGCAAACCGGGCCAGGTTGGCACTTGCTTCGGGGGAGATGGTGACGAGTGGTTTTTTGGGAGGTGGGGGGTAATAGACGGGGATTTGGGAGGGGGGCGCGAGGGCTCCGCTATAGGCTTGAGGATAGTGGTTGCCGGGTGGGGCTTGTCCGGTTTGAGGCTGGGGGTAGGGCGAATAGGGAGCATAGATTACGCCGGACTGGGGGCGGGTTGGCTGTATTGGTATTGGTTGGTGGGAGGAGGGGGTTGGCCCATTTGGGCGATGGCGGCTTGGTTGGGGTTATAGAGGGGGTTTGGGGTGCCGTATGGGGTGACGGGGGAGTTGAGGAGTTGGTTGTAGGCTTGAGGCTGGTTGGGATTTTGGGGGGTGGGGCGTTGAAATGGGGGTTGGGGTCGAGGACGAGGTCGTTGAGAGAGCGGAGGGCGGTTTTGAGTTCGGTTATGAACTGTTCGCAGGAGGCTTGGCGGAGCTGGGGGGTTTTGTCGAGCGCTTTGATTACTACTTGCCAGACCATGGAATTGAGCCCGTTGATGGGGGCCGGTTCGGCGTTCATGATGGCGTAGGTGATGGAGACGACGCTGTCGCCGGTGAATGGTTTTTTTCCGGCGAGCATCTCGTAGAGGATGATGCCGAGGCTAAAGATATCGGAACGGGCGTCGATGTCGCGTCCGTTGATTTGTTCGGGGGACATGTAGGATGGGGTGCCAAAGACCTGACCATCCATGGTGATATTGGGCTCGAAGGTGAGTCGGGCGATGCCGAAGTCGGTGAGCTTGATGGCTCCGTTGGCGAGGATTTGGATATTTTCTGGTTTGACATCGCGGTGGACGACGCCGTGGTTGTGGGCGAAGACGAGGGCCTTGGCGATTTCGATTGAGATTTCGATGGCTTTATCGGTGGGGATTGTGCCTTGTTCTTCGAGGGTTTTGCGGAGGTTTTGGCCATCGAGGAACTCCATGGCGAGGTAGTAGCGGCCTGATTGTTCGGCGACATCGTATACGGTGACGATGTTGGGGTGGACGAGTGACCCGGCGGCTTTTGCTTCGCGCATGAAGCGTTTGATACGGTCGTCTTTTTGTTGGGTAGTGGCACCGGAGGGGACAGCGAGCTCTTTGACGGCGACGCGCCGGTTCATCACGGGATCGTAGCCTTCGTAGACGATGTCATTTGAACGGGCGATCTCGCGGATGATTTGGTATTTACCCAGTACGTCCGGCGGGGATTGGCTCATTGAGTTAGTTTGATTATCGGTTTGGTTGTGTTTAGTTTGACGTCTGTTTTGGATTGTGGGGTGCGTTAATGTTTTGGATAGGGCTATGAAACGGTGGGGGCGTTCCGATAGTCATAATGAGTAGATAACTTGGGGGCGTCAGGCTTCGACAGAGCTGGATCGCTTTAGAGTTGCGAGCCGAGGTGCCGTTGGCCTCGTAAATAAGCGGCAAAAACATAACTGCAGAAGATAACAACTTCGCATACGCAGCCTAATTTGAGCTGCTCGTCGGCTGGTAGGGTGACTCTCTCGCCCAGTTAGACGTCGCAAATAGAGGATCGCCTGGCAGGTTCTGTTCGGACCGCAAGGGTTAAATTAATCGGACTGGACGATGTTTCAGCCTAGCCTTCGGGATTGGGCATCGTTGAGAACCAAAGTGAAGGAGACGCTCGTGGATACTTTAGGGACGACAGTTTTGGAACCGGGTTCAATTCCCGGCGCCTCCACCAAGTTTTTTGATTGTTGAGTGGGCTCATTCGAGTCTTCTGTATAGGGTAGCTGAGATTCAACCCCTCCCGACCCTATCGGGCCACCCTCCCCAAATTTGGGGAGGGAATATTCGTATCGTTCCCTCCCGACCCTTTCGGGCTCCCCGTCCCAAACTTGGGAGGGAATTTTCAGTTCAAAGATTTGCGTTGATTAAGGGCAGTTTTTGTCATGATCACCTTCCTCTTGTACTGCTCCCTAAACTTGCATTGGCAAATTGCATTTCTGGACAAGTTCCGATTGTGATTTGAGTAGGGATTTGGTGATATGAATTGGGATATAGTTTTTCTTATGTCAATGCCGCCGACGATTCAGAATTCGCAACTTGGGATTTGGGAAGGGAACAATTACTATTTGAAGCGCAAGATTTTGAAGTTGGTGGGGGGGACGTTTCATATTTTTGATCCGAGTGGAGCGGAGATTTTGCGGGCAGAGAAGAAGGGTTTTAAGTTGAAGGAAGATATTCGGATCTTTGGTGGTCCGGGATTGCAGCAGGAATTGGTGGGGATTTTTGCGCGGCAGGTGATGGATTTCTCGGCTTCGTACGATGTGATTGATTCGGTGACGGGGAATCGATTGGCGGTTTTTCAGCGGAAGGGGTGGAAGTCGATTTTGCGAGATGAATGGGTTGTGCTGGACGCTCAGGAACGGGAATTGGGGCAGATGATGGAGGACAATATGGGATTGGCGCTACTTCGGCGGTTCCTTTCCAATTTGATTCCGCAGAACTATGATTTGATTGGTTTGGATGGGAATCGGGCGGTTGACTTGAAGCAGAATTTCAACCCATTTTCTTACCATTTGAATGTGGATTTTTTCAGTTCTCCAGCTCAGTTTGATCGTCGGATTGGGCTCGCGGGAGCGGTTCTTTTGGCGGCAATTGAGGGGCGTCAATCAGGATAGTTACGATTTTCCATCGGGTGAACGTCCTGCTTGGTTTTGGGACTCTGCTGACGAAAGAATGATGATAGCGTAAGGTAGCGACGTGAACGAGTTGTTGCTTCCGATTTTGTCCATTTTGGGTGGGCTTGTCCTGCTTGTTTGGAGTGCAGATAAGTTTGTTGATGGAGCGGCTCGTACGGCCCGGCACTTCGGGATGGCACCGCTCTTGATTGGGATGGTGATTGTGGGTTTTGGGACGAGTGCGCCGGAGATGGTGGTGAGCTTGATGGCGGCTTTGGAGGGGAATCCGGGGATTGCTATGGGGAACGCCTATGGTTCGAATATTGGGAATATTACGTTGATTTTGGGGGTGACGGCTTTGATGGGGGCGATCGCGGTGCACTCGAATGTTTTGAAAAAGGAAATGCCGATTTTGCTGACCATCACGGTGATGTCGGTCGCCTTGCTTTACGATGGTCAGCTTTCGCGGGCCGATGCTTGGATTTCGCTTGGGGTGTTTGCGGCCTATATGGGTTGGGCGGTGTGGACGGGGATCAAGACCAAGCAGGATGCGCTGGGGGATGAAATGTCGGATGAGTATTTGGACAATCAGCCGATTGGGAAATCCATTATGTGGTTGGTGATCGGGCTTATTCTTTTGATTATCAGTTCTCGATTCTTGGTTTGGGGAGCGGTCGAGGTGGCGACGGCGATGGGGGTGAGCGATTTGATCGTTGGTTTGACGATTGTTGCAGTGGGGACGAGCTTGCCGGAATTAGCGAGTTCGATCATTGCGGCGCGGAAGGGCGAGCATGATATTGCGCTCGGTAACATTGTTGGTTCGAACCTATTCAACACGCTTGCTGTAGTTGGAATTGCAGGAGCAGTTGCACCTATGAAGGTGCCGGGCGAAGTGTTTTGGCGGGATGGGATGGTGATGATTGGGGTTACGGTTCTTTTGTTCCTGTTTTGCTATGGTTTTCGCGGAAAAGAAGGGCGAATCACTCGGCTAGAAGGTGGCATTCTCTTGTCGGGTTTCGTGGCTTATACAGGTTATCTGGTGACCACGGCGTTTTAGAATTGGTGGGAACTGGTACAGTGGGGTGTCTTAGGTTTTGTAGCTGGTTCCCTCGCTTGCACGGGTTTTTTTGGGTTCGTCCCAGTTTATGGCCCGGAGTGATTTATGGCAGACGAAATTTCAGTTGGAAGTGTTGTGACGTTGACGAGTGCGGTCAATGGGAATGAGAAAGGGACGAAGTGTACGGTTTTAGAGATGATGCGCGGGGGCTATCTTTATTTGGTGGTTGAGGGCGGTGATCCGGAAAAGGATGCTTTTTCGATTGCGGCTTTTGAAGTTGAGCCATCGGCTCCGGTTTAGTCGGGGGTCGAGAACTCTCAAATCCTATTTAGAGCGCAGAAATACCAAAAAAGTCGGTTTGAACTGACTTTTCTGGAAGTTATGGAGAGAAATTCCGAGTATTTGTCGAATATGTCAGCGATAGGTGACATAGTTATTCGCCGCAGAGTTCTTTGTACATCGCGATGACTTTGCGGACGTAGTTTTGGGTTTCGCGGTAGGGGGGGACGCCGTTGTGCTTTTTGACGGCTCCGGGGCCGGCGTTATAGGCGGCGAGGGCAAGGACAAGTCCTTCAAATGAGTCACCCGTCTTGTTGGTGTATTTATCGAGGTGTCCGCGCAGGAGCTTGATGGTGCCGTAGAGGTTTTGGTCGGTGTCGTAGCTATTGCTGACGCCGAGTCCGCGGGCGGTTCCGGGCATGAGTTGTCCGAGGCCCTGAGCTCCAGCGTGCGAGCGAGCGTTTGGGTTGAAATTCGATTCGCAGATCACGAGGGCCATCACGAGGCGGGGGTCAACGCCGTAGTGGGCAGAGTAAGCGAGGATAGTTTCGGCGATATCTTGAGCTTTGGCGGGCGAGAGCTTTCGGTTGCGCTTTTGGATAAATTCGGTGTAAGGGCCGACAAGGGTAAGGAATTCTGCGCTGAGGCCGGGGGAGTCTTTGAGTGGGGAAGCGCTGGGTTTGGGGATGTTGCCAGGGAGACGGGTGGGAGATGATCCGCTTCGGCTTGATGGAGTTGAATTGCGTTGCTGGGCGGCGGCTTTTTTAGCGGCTTCTTCGGCCTTTTTGCGGGCGATGGCAATCTGTTCGGCTTCCCAGGCGGCGATTGGTCCTTCGGCGGTGGCCATGATGAGGACGGAATCAACGGGGGCGTTTTCGTTTTGTCGATTGGCTTTGATGAGAAGGCGGGCGGTTGTGTTGGAGGTCTTGAGCCAACTGGGGGCATTGGTCGCGGAGATGAAGAGTTCGCGTTTGGTGTCGGGGTTTTCGAGGACAAGGAGTTGACCTCTAGAAGATTCGAGGAAGCCCCGGATGACGCCGCGGACTTCGAGGACACGTTCGCCGACGAATGTCTCGAGTGCGGCGGGGGAAGTCGCTTGGGCGACGCCGTTTTGCTTCCGAACGGTGAGATATTCGTTGAAGGTTTGGGCGTGAGATAAGACAGGAAGAACGAGGAGAGTAAGAGGGAGGAGTTTTTTGATCATTTTGGCTCCTGGGGTGGACATGGCGGACAGGCCGGGATTCGAACCCGGGAAGGGTTGCCCCTTACCCACTTAGCAGGCGGGCGCTTTCGTCCACTCAGCCACCTGTCCGTGCGGTGCATATATTACCATGATCGGTTGGACGGTGCCAATGGTTCAGTCTATTTGCTGGGGCCGTTCTCTTTCATTGATTCGAGAAAATCTTGGTAGGTTCGTCCGGGTTCCTCGTTGAACTGTTCTTCAAGGATGATGATTGACTGAATTCGGTCGAGTCTGAAAACTCGGAAGTCATCTTTGAGTTCGCACCATGCGGTGAGAGTCCATACTTTTGCCCACATTTCAACCTGTAGCGGCCTGACGATTCGCTGGGTTGAAGATCCTTGTGTGTTTCGGTAGTTGAGATCAATCTTCTGATGAGCTTGGATGGCCTGAAGGATAGGGCCAATGGGCAGAATCATGTTCTCGTTCGGAGCGAGATGGGGGAGAATTGAGAGGGGAAGTGAGCTTGGGTTTCTTTGCGTTGTGTCGCCAATTTTTGTGATGAGGTCTTGGGCCGCAGCTTGGAGAATGTGATCTTGGGTCTTAGCCACGTATTGGAGCCCGATTGTAACAGCGATGAGTTCGGTCCTGGTTAAGTTGAGAGGAGGGAGAAAAGCGGGGGCCGTAAGTTGGAATCCTTGGCGCGGTCGCCCCGTGATTTGGAATCCTGATTCGTTGAGGGAATCGATATCCCGATAAATCGTCCTGACCGACACTCCGACCCTTTGGGCAATACTCTCTGCGGTTGAGATGTGTTGATTTCTCAGTGCTTGGAGGATTTCGAAGTGTCGGTCAGTTTTTGTCATGGAGCGATGATCGTTAGGTGTTTCAGTTCAAATTGCTCAAAGTCGATCAAAGCAACGTATGAGTTTGTTCGGGGATCAGATTCAAATGCTTTCATTGCGTTTTTCGCGGCTTCCATTGAATCCCACTGCACGATGTCGAACCAGAGGTTTGAATCGGCAGATTTAGCTAGTGTTCTTTGAATGAACCCTGGGATGGCTTGGGCGACTTCGTTACTGAGGTCGAATGCTGCCCGCATTTCTTGGTCGGTACTGCCGGGTTTGGCGGCAAACGTGACGTGTTCAATGATGTTGTTCATAGTCTCTTTGGAGCAATTGGCTCCTGGACTACTGTTGCTTTTGAATGTTGACACATTCTGTCAGTATTGAGTCTTTCTGGGATCGGGATAGACTGGCAATGATGAAAGCGAAGAAAGTGGTGGTTTTGCGGAATGGGGCCCGGCGGAAGTTTGAGAAGGGGTTTCCGTGGTTCCAGCGCAATGATGTGCGGATGCCGGAAGAATTAGGGCAGGGGGAGCTTGTGCGGATCGAGGGGCAGGACGGGAGTTTTCTGGGGATTGGGATGGCGAATCGGGGGGCAAGATTCCCGGTCAAGATATTGACAACTGAAGATCGGGCGATTGACGGGGCATTTTTTCGGGAACGCTTGGACGCGGCTTGGGCATACCGGGCGGGCATGGAATTGGAGTCGAATGCTTGGCGATGGGTGCATGGCGAGGCAGATGGCCTTCCGGGGCTGATTGTGGATTGGTTTGATGGGCACGTGGCGGTACAGGTGCGGAATGCAGGGATGGAACGGCTCAAGGATGTTTGGGCACCGGTGCTGGCGGAGCGGGCGAAGAGTGTCTATGAGCGATCGGACATGGCGGGCCGGAAGGAGGAGGGACTCGAAGATGTAAATGGTCAGCTTTCGGGCGATACGCCGGACCGGGTCGAGATTTTTGAGCGGAATGTGAAGTATTTGGTGCCGATCAAGGATGGTCTGAAGACTGGTCACTTTTTGGATCAGCGAAATTCTCGTTACCGATTTGCGGATCGGGTGAAAACGGGGGAGAAGGTTTTGGACTTGTTCTGCTACACGGGCGGATTTTCGGTTGTGGGGGCGGTAGTGGGCGCAGAAAGCTTGGGGGTTGATTTGAAGTATGTGGCGGTCGAAACCGCACGGGCGAACGCGATTGCTAACGGGGTCGATGTGCCATTTGTTCAGGGCAATGCTTTTGACTATGTGGCGAAGGACGCCGAAGCATCTGGGCCCTATGATTGGGTGATTTTGGATCCGCCGGCGATTGGGAAGACCAAGGAGACTCGGGAGTCGCTGAAGTGGGGGATTTGGAAGTTGGTCCACGACGCGTTGCCGTTGCTTGCGGCGAACGGGAAGATGGTGGTGTGCGCCTGTACATGGCAGATGAATGTGGATGATTGCTGGGAGGTGATTCAGCTTGCGGCGGGCGACCAGGGGGTCCGGGTGGTTTTAGAGGAGGTGACGTTGCAGGATTTGGATCACCCGGCGGTGGCTCATTTTCCGCAGAGCTTGTATTTGAAGTGCTTGTGGGTGCGGCGGGTTTGAATATAAAAAAAGTGCTGGCGCTCTATTAGGCGACAGCACTTCGAGATTTTGGACTTATTCGGCAGCGGCTTCTTCGACAGGAGCTTCAGCAGTCGCTTCTTCAGTAGTTTCAGCGGCATCTTCTTCGGTTGCTTCTTCACCCATAGCAGCTTCGGAATCGAGAGCGGTCATACCGCGGAGTTGCTTGGTTGATGCGAGAACAGTTTGATCCGAGTGGAGGAATTCAATTTTGTCGCCGTATTTGAGGTCGCCAACAACGAGTTTGTCGTTTTGTCGGAGTTTGGAAGCGTCCACAAGGATTTGGTCGGGAAGATCCTTCACCTTGGCTTTGATGGTGAGTTGGTTCATGGGAACCATGAGGGTTGCGGCACGCTTGGTGACGGCAACGGGGGTGCCTTCAACGACGACGGGGATGTTTACCTTGACTACATCTTCGTCGGTGATTTCCATGACGGTGAGGTGGGTGACTTGTCGGCTGACGGGGTCACGCTGTACATCCTTCATGATGACTTTGGAAGATTTGCCTTCGACATCAACGTCGAAGATAGCGACACCAGAGATATCGTGGAAAAGGGCTCGTGCGGCGACTCGGTCGGCTTGAACTTTCTGGGTGACTCCGCCTTTGGCGATGAGGGCCATGGGGAGGACGCCTGATTTGAGGAGTCGTCGAGTGCCGGCAGAAGATGCGTCGGCGCGGGTTTGGAGTTGCAACGTAGCCATTTTGAGAAACCGTCCTGTGTTGTCCGCTGTGATAGGTTTGAGTTTGGGTTCCAGCGAACCAAAATTTCACAAGCGGTAAAAGATACCTTGGGTGGGGTGGAATGAGGTGGGGGACCTAGGGTTATTGGGGCTATGTCAACGATTCTTGCCAGGATTCCATGAATGCTTGTCTCGCCGCGATGGCTTGGTTACGGCAGTTGGAGCCGGAGACGTTGATGTGGCCCATCTTTCTACCGGGGCGGGATTCGGCTTTTCCGTACCAGTGGAGGTGGGCTTGGGGGTGATGGGCAAAAAGTGTTTGTCGGGCGTGGAGGAGGGCTTTGGCGGCGGTTGTTTCGGGGGTTTCTTGGTTGAGCCAGTCGGGGCTGGGGGTCTGTTCTTCAACTCCGATTGGGGTAGGGGATGCCTCAGAAATGGGAGATTCTGCGGGATTTGTGCCCCACCCCTTCCCCTCCCCCCGGGGAGGGGGGAACGATGAATGATTGCTGGCCCCGATGAATCGGGTTCTCTCTCCCCAAGCTTGGGGAGGGAAGCACTCATTTCAGCCTGAATGCCGAGGATGTTGACCATGCAGGTGTCGGCTCCGGTGGGGAGTGCGCACGGGAAGCCCATGGCGAGGCGGACATGCTGTTCAAACTGGCTGACGCCACCCCAATCGAGGGTGTAGTGGCCAGTGTTGTGAGGGCGGGGGGCGATTTCGTTGATCCGGAAGGTTCCAGGAGAGGTTTCAAATAGTTCGACACCGAAGAGGCCGTATCCTTGGACGGCTTCGACGGCAGCGATTGCGGCCTCTGAGGCATCGATTCCGGCGGGGAAGACCTGGTCACAGACGTGATTGACTTGGACCGTTTCCATGGTTGGGAATGTTCCGGTTTCGGTCTTTGATCGGTAGACCATGACGGCGAGCTCGCGGGAGAAAGGGACGAATTGCTCGGCCATCCAGTTGCCTTGATCGATGAGGGGGCGGTGGGAGTCGAATTCTTCACGGCTGCGAGCGTAACGGGTGCCTTTGCCGTCGTATCCGCCGAATCGGGCTTTGAGAACCATGGGGAATCCGATTTTCTCGATCGCTTCGCTGTAGTCACCTTCGAGGGGAACGGCAAGGGGGAAGGGGCACCATGTCGGTGATAGGCTTCGCGCTGGAGGAGTTTATCTTGGATGGTGGCAAGGGTGAGGATGCCGGGGGTGAGGCAGGATTCGTCGCGACCAGCAATGATGAGCGCTTGTTTGATGGTTTGTGCGGGGATGAATTCGTTTTCGAGGGTGACGCGTGAGGCCGCGTTGAAGAGGTGGGCGACGGCTTCGGGGTCATTGAGCTCGCCGTGCATGGCGGGTGCGATTTGGGAGGCGGGGGTTTTTTCGCCCGGATCGAGGCTGATGCAGGTGAGGCCCATCCGTTGGGCGGCCATGATGGACATTCGGGCGAGTTGACCGCCGCCGAGAAATCCAAGATCGTAAACGAGGCTCATGATTGGTTCCAGTCAGTTTGCCAGGAGGTGGCTTGTCGGGTGGGGACGATTTGGGCCGGTCGAGGATGAATTTTGAGTGTTCGTTCGAGGTCGGTGTCGCGGATTACCCCTATAAGTTGGGTGTAAGGCTCGTGGTGGCCCTGTTTGGCGGCGAGGTCTTCGATATACGAGATGACTTCATCGAAGTTCGTAGTGTCGGGCTGGGTGATGTTCAGGCTGACTTGAGCGATTTCTTGGGCTTGGAGTTCGAGGCCGAGGGCTCGAACTCCGGCGAATAGCGGGTTGTTGGCTTGGCGTTCGTGGCGAATTTGGGCGGCGATGTGCTTCATGGTTTTGAATGCGCCAGGGGTGTTCGGAAAGTTGATATTGAGAGCGATGAGGAAATTGCGCCATCCAAGGACGGTAGCGCCAAGGTGGGGGTGGGCTTGGTTTGGGCCGAAGTCGGGGTTGAGGGGACGGTTGATGAGTTCACCGAATCCGCCTTTTCTGAGATTGGGGAGAGACTTTCCGGGGGCGGAGTGTTCGTACAGGAAAATGGGGATATGGTGGGTTTGTGCGAGGATTTGGGCGGTTTCGGTGATGAATGATTGGAGGGTGGATTCTTGAGTTTGCGTCTGGATGTATTTTGCTGGGTTGGAGTTGTAGTCAACCATTCCTAAACCCGATTCACCAGAAATTCCATGTATATTTGTGCCCCACCCCTCCCCCGCAGGGAGGGAGGAATGAGCTTCACCCTTTGCACAAAGTTCAGGAATGGGGATGAAGGGGCAGACGTCGAGGCCTCCGATGCGCGGATGGACTCCGGTGTGTCGCTGGAGGTTGATGGCGGGGAGGAGGATTTCGGCGAGTCCGAGGAGGGTTTGTTGGACGTTGTGGGGCGTACCGGAGAAAGCGGTAACCGTTCGGTTGTGATCGATATCGGCTTCGGCGAAATGTACGGTGACGGGTGTGCTTTCGAGAAAATCGAATGCTTGACGGAGCACGGTGCGTTCCCGACCGATTGACCAGTTGGGGACGGCGAGGATTGGCATTTTGGGGTTTTACTTCATGACGAAGTTGAAGCCGCTATCGAGATAGATTATTTGTCCTGTGATTCCGCTGCTGAGTTCTGAGCAGAGGTAGACGGCGTTGAGTCCGCACTCGTGTTGACCAAATGGACGTTTGAGGGGGACGTATTCTTCGACGTTTCGGATTTTTTCGGCGAGACCTTTGACTCCTCGGGCGGAGAGAGTGTTGATGGGTCCGGGGGAGAGGGTATTGACCCGAATTCCACGATCTCCGAGGTCTACGGCGAGGTAGCGAACGGCGGATTCGAGGGCGGCTTTGGCGACGCCCATGACGTTGTAGTTAGCGGCAGCGCGGGTCGAGCCGATGTAGGAAAGGGTGACGATGCTTGCGTCTTCGTTGAAAAGGGGTTCGAGAGTTCGGCATGCAGCCACGAGGGAATAAGCCGAGACTTCGAGGGCGAGGTTGAAGCCGGCGCGTGATGTTTCGATGAATCGGTTTTGGAGGTCTTCTCGATCGGCAAATGCGGCGGCGTGGACGAAGAAGTCTATTTTGCCGAATCGGGCTTTGACTTCATCGTGCAGGCGGCTGAGGTCTTCTTCGGATGAGAAATCGCAGGTGATGGCGGAGAGTCTTTCTTGGCCCTCGATGAGTTTTTCGACTTTGCCGAGGAATTTTTCGTTTTGGGCTCCGACGGCGATGGTGGCTCCGTGTTGATGGAGAGCTTCGACAATGCCCCATCCAATACTGTTGTTATTTGAAACGTTTAGGACGAGCCCCTTTTTCCCTTCGAGCAACATGGGGTTGAGGTTACCCGGTGAAGTTTCGGGGGTTTAGGGTTCGTTATGGGTTTGGTTCGAAGGCAGTCAAATAAAAGTCGCGGCGATGGTCGTCGATGAGGGTGTATCCGGTTATCTTGTCGCCTTGTATGTTGTAGACCATTGTATTTGGGAATTCGGGGTCAGGCGAGAGGGCGGTGAAAGAACTTGCGGTGATTTCCGTGATTTTGAATTCGAGGCTGATTTCGGTGGGAAGCACAGACGAGAGATCTTCCTTGAGGTGGAGAATAGTCAGTTTGAGCTGATCATCTTCCGGGAAAATTCTGAGCAACTCAACATATCGAACACCGCGAGAACTGGTGCACTGGAAAGTCCCGATGAGGGTGTTATTGTGGGCATTGGCCCAGGTTTCTGTGGCGGGATTACCTTCGTAAGTGCCTTGCCAGTGTCCGGTAAGCCACTTGAGTTGGTCGACGGTTTGAGTTGGGAGGGTTGCGGAATTTGACATGCGGAAAGCCCTCCAGTTTGTACCCGCTTACACCTGCGGAAGCAATCTCATTTGTGAGTGTTTTGTTAGGAAAAGCACAAAAAAATGGTGCTCCTTCTCAGGGGAGCACCGATACCCTCTTTTTCAGCTTCTGTTTTCCCTGGATGCTGAATCTGCAAGTCTCTGTCGGACTTGTCATTCTTCATGATTGGGTTTTGGCCGGCGAATCTTTAGGATTAGATACCGAGGAGATAGATTGTGAGGCTGGGGATGATATTGTGCAGATTCAGAAGTAAGAGAGGTCGAGAGAACTCTTTGGTGCAGGATGAAATTTGAAAGTAAATTGCTCTCCGCAAGGTTCGCCGATTGTCATAGCTGACCGGAGGGTGTCCCCATCTCGTTGATATTTCACGTAGGCCCCCTCACTCAAATCATCAGTAAAGAGGGACATTGAGTTTTCGGTTAATTCGTGAAGGAAGAACCTGCACGGCTCGGGTTGTCCTGCAGGGTCGGAGAGATCACCTTTGAAAAATCGAACTGTTGCTTCTACATAGCCTTTTTCATCGGTGAATGCGACGAGTTCAAATCTGATAACTTTGCCGTCGAGGTGATGGCGAAAGATTGCAGTGAGATTATTTCCAGTTGGTTGACCCCAGATTTCTTCTACCCATCCTTCTGCACCACGACCGTGCCATGTTCCGACCATGAATGAGATGTCTTGAAGAGTGCTTGGAAGGGGGTGCGGGAGTGTATTCATGGAATCGCGAGTTCTTCTGGGTTACATTTCCTTTTGACGTATTCGACTTTGAAACATTACTGGTTGATGGTACTTTGATAGTGTTGGATCAAAGGAGTTGACTTAAGTCCTATTAATTACTGGGAAATGATGAATGTCTGAATTTGGAATACTTCAAATGATGTTAATGTTTTAATCTCATCCAGTAGATTGCATTCCGGCGGCGAGTCCGGCAATTGTTTGGAGGAGGGCTTGCTCGATATCGGCCGATGGTTTTGATCTCATTTTCTGAATGAGATGTGTTTGCATAATGTTGAGGGGGAGAGTTAGCGGGTTACGGAATTCGACCGTTTGGCGGACAACTTTACTATTTGCCATGAGGTCTTTTGTTTGCTTGATTTGGAGGATGAGGGACTTGGTGAGATTGAATTCCTCGGAGATACGACAGTGGAATTTTTCGGCAAGTATTTGATCTGGTACGAGGGTGGAATAGAGTATGGCGGTTTCGAGGTGAGCGCGGGTGAGTTCCAGTTCGGCGTTTTCGATGACAGTGGCGAAGAATGGCCATTCGCGGTACATGGTTTGAAGTTGATCGATTGGAATGGTGGCAAGTCCGGTTCCTAGTCCGTACCAACCGGGGACGACGTATCTTGATTGCACCCAGGCAAAGTTCCAAGGGATTGCTCTCAGTCCATCGAGGGAGTCCAGCTTTTTCCCGGGTCTCATTACGGGCCGTGATGCGATGCTCAGCTTGGAAATGAACTCGATGGGCGAGGCGGCGAGGTAGAACTCGAGGAATTGAGGATCGTTGTAGATGAGGTCGCGATAGGCAATTTTTGAGGCTTGGGAGATGGTTTCGGCGGCTTGTCTGAATTCGGGATTTGTAGCTCCGGACTGGGTTTTTCGGGCGGCTCCGGCGAGACATGCGCTGGCGATTTGTTCCAAGTGGCGGTGAGCGATGGGACGAAGTGAGTATCGGAATGAGATGACTTCGCCTTGTTCGGTGAATCTAATGTCGCCGCTGAATGAACCAGATGGTTGAGAGAGGATCGCTTTGTTTGCGCGACCGCCGCCTCGTCCGACAGTGCCGCCTCGACCGTGGAAGAACCGAAGCTTAATGGAGTGTTCCTTTGCAATTTGACTGAGATCTGATTGAGCTTTGTGGAGAGACCAGTTGGCAGTGAAATAGCCTCCGTCTTTCGAACTGTCGCTGTATCCGAGCATAACTTCCTGCCGGTGAGATCGCGAACTGAGAATGGAGAGATAGAGGGGAGATGAGAACAAATCTCGCAGAAGTGAGTTTCCAAGTTCGAGGTCATCGATAGTTTCGAGGAGGGGTACGAAGTCGATTGATGACTCCGGGTTTGCGTTCTGGTAGTGGAGGAGGCCAGAATCCTTGGCAAGGACAACGGCTTCGAGAAGGTCGCTGAGGCCGTGGGTCATTGAGATGATGTAGCAGTTAATGCTGGAAGCGCCGAACTGCTTGTGAGCTTTTTTGATTGTTCGGAAGACTTTGCGGGTGGCTTCGCATTTGCTTGTTCCGCGCCAAGCTTGGTCTACCATTGGACGTGGGTTGCTGATTTCTTTGAGGAGGAGAGCCACTTTTTCCGGTTCTTCGAGTTGAGAGTAAGCGTCGGTGGAATCCAGTTCGCCAGTGGCATGAAAAAGTTCACTGATTGCGGTGACATGTTCATCGGAGTGCTGGCGGATATCGAGGGGAATGATTCCTCCTGGGAAAGCCCGGATGATCCGTAGAAGCCTTGGGAATAGTCCAGTTGAGGCGAAGGCAGAGTTATTCGATTCGCGAAGTGTATTTTCGATATTGGACAGCTGGGCGAGGAGGTCTGAGTGGGGAAGGGTGGTTACTTGCTCAGCCAGTGCATTGAATTGCTCCTGAAGCGGCATTTGGTCACCGCTCGTTGACGGGACATGGGCGGCTGACTGTGAAGCTTCTCGGGCGAGTCTTTGGAGGAGTGTTGTGACCGTATTAATGAATGTTTGACGGTGCTTGTTTAGGGTTTCTAATGTGACTTCGGGGGTGACGGCGGGATTGCCATCTCGGTCACCGCCGACCCAGGATCGGTAGGTGATGGTTTGGCTGAGGTCGGGGGCGGGTGAGTTAAATTCGGATGTCCAGGCATGTTCAAAATCACGCTGGATCCAGGAAGCGACGCGAAGAATTGTCCTTTCGAAGTAATAGAGTGCGTTGTCGACTTCGTCGAGGACAGTCATTCCGCCGGGTTCTTGTTCGGCAGTTTGCCAAAGCGTGGTGATATTACGGATCAGGTCTTGTTCGACCATTTGGTCGGAATTGAGGGGGCGGCTTAGGTCAACGTCATTTCTTGAGTCAGAGATTTCGACAAGGTTGCGGGCAATTGATTCGAGTTTATCGAGGACGACTCTTCGACGGGCTTCGGTGGGGTGGGCGGTGAGGGTGGGGACGACGTGAAGACTTTGGAGAAGTTGTCGGAGTTCTTGTTCGGAGTGTGAGATTTTGAGGTGGGATATTGTTTGTCGGATCGATTCGGGTCGATCTGGTCGGCTCCGGTTGACCCGTACAATTTCCTTTTGTTCGGCGATATTGATGAGTTGGAAGAGGATCGTGTAAGCCCGGGCGACTTTTTGGATGGTTCGGGGATTTGTGAAGGCGGGGATATCTTGTTCGATGTTGGCTTGAGGATTGGATTTCGCGAGTTGATGAATGGCCTGAGCGGCGTCGAGAATTGATTCGCCTTCTTGGGTTTGGACAACTTGCCCGAGGATGTCATCAAGGAGGATCAGGTCTCGCTGAAGAGGTTCGGAGAGCCCGACGGGATCAAGGTTCAGGAACGAGCGGCTCACGGCTACGTTTTACCGCTTTCTATTGTTAAATAGTGACCCCACCTTTTGGTGGGGTCCTCGCATTGGGAGAATTAAAATTCGCTTAGCGACTTTAGCTCTCGTTCGGCCTGAGTTACTTGAGTTCCGGCGAGAAACTCATTGAATTTTTGCGTTACGGGGTGGCTGTCACCGACTCGTTGCGATACGAGGATTACGCCGATGATCACAATGAACCCAAAGGCAACGTTACAAAAAATCCATAACGGATTGACCTTGGTGAGCACGGACGGGCCGAGGAGGGTTTGGAACAGTAGGATGGGAAATGTAAACCATCCGACTAATGACGTAGCGAAGAATTGCTTTGCCCCTTTCACTCGGAAGCGTTTGATTTCCGCAAGACGTGTTTGAGTTTCAACTATTGGGTCAGTCCATTCTAGCTTTTGGATGAGAACGAGTTGCCAAATTGAATGTGCGATGGCAGCAATTGCAAGGCAGTGAATGAACAGAGCGGGAAGTGCGAGGGCGGGACTCCCTGTGAGAGCACCGAAATTGTCACCCAAAAATCCTCCAGTCCAAAGGAGGGTTAGGGCGCCGATGACGATTTCAAGGATCGGTTCTTTTCGCAATGGAGCTTGTACTTTTTGAGTAATCGTGGTTGCCTTGAGTGCTTCTTCCATATGATTTACTCTTGAGTTGAGTTCGGTCCAGCTAGATTTGAGTTCATTTAGTTCCAAGTGTTTTTTTCCTGTGCTTCAAGTTGTTGTCGGAGTTGCGCTTTTATGCGACTGATTCGTGTGGCGATATTTCCTGGTGTTGTGCCAATAATTTCGGCGATTTGTGACTGGGGTAAATCGTCTAGCGAGAGGCTGAGAATGGCGCGGCTTACGGGGTCTAGATTGTCAATCAACTGACGCAGGATTTGAGTGCGATCGTCCGTGTAGTTTTCGGGAGCGGGAATGGTTTCTGGCAGTTCGACCGTAGTTCCCTTTTTGGAATGGATTCGGAACCAGGAAATTGCAGTGTTGAGGGAGACCTTGTATGCCCAAGTTGAGAATGACTGTTCGGAGTTGTATTTTGGAAATGCTTTCCAAAGATTGAGTTTGATTTCCTGAACAAGATCTTGCTGATCTTCAATCTTGCGGGCATAGGTGGAAGTTACGCGAAAGATAAGCCCCTGATGTGCTTCAACAAGGGTCTGAAACTTGATTTGGTCGTCGACCCGTTTGGTCATTGTTTGCTCCACGATGAAGTGATTCGCACGTGGAGCGATTATCTTACACGAGACCTAGGCTGTTTTCAGACGAGTTCAATGATGGGGACGACGATTGGGCGTTGCTTGGTGGATCGCCAGAGGAGTTTTCCGGAGGCTTCGACGATTTCGGTTGCCATGTGGTCGCTGGATTTGAGTTCAGCGGGTTGGTAGCGCGTTAGGATCGTGCAGAGATCATCGAGGACGTCTTCAATGTCTTTGGGGGTCGCGTTCATGCCTCGGATGTCGGCGCGGGGTCTTCCGAGCATTTCGCCAGTTTGCGTATCGATTACAAGGGTGATGACACAGACTCCGTCGTGAGCGAGGGTGTGCCGTTGCCGGAGGACATTTTCGTTGATCGGTGAGTGACTGTTTTGATCGATGAAGACTTCTCCGAAGGGGACTTCGTCGACAACCCAGGCAGATTCTTCGTCGATATTGAGGGTTTGTCCGTTTTCGAGGACGAAGATACGATGGGGTTCGTGACCACCTTTGACCAAAAGGTCAGTCATTGCTTTTTGGTGTCTTGGTTCGCCGTGGACAGGAGCAACGTAGAACGGCTTGGTGAGCGCGATCATGTGCTTGACTTCTTCTTCATAGGCGTGACCCGAAGTATGAACGGGGGTTTCGTGGTCGGTGATGACATTTGCACCCTGGCGGATGAGGTTGTTGACGGTGCGCCAGATGGGGCCTTCGTTGCCGGGGATGGGTCGGGCCGAGTAGATGATTGTGTCGCCTTTGCGGACTTTGAGCCGGCTGTATTCTCGGCGAGACATTTGGCTGAGCGCCGCTTTTGGTTCTCCTTGGGAGCCGGTGACGATGAACACGACTTTGTTGTTGGGGAGCTTGTGAGCGTCGTCAATGGGGATTGTGTCTTCGCGATCAACGTTGATGTAGCCAAGGCGGCGACACATGTTGAAGGTCATTTCCATGCGGCGACCGGCGATGCTGACTTTTCGACCAGTGGCTTTTGCGGCATCGCAGATTTGTTGCATCCGGTGGATGTTGGAGCTAAATTGGGTGACGAGGACTCGACCTTCGGCTTGATGGAACAGCTTTTTGAGTGATGGTCCGACTTCGGACTCGGAGGGTGACCAGCCTTCTCGCTCGACGTTTGTGGAATCGCACAGGAGAAGGAGGACGCCTTCTTCTCCGAGTTCCTTGAGGCGGTCTTCGTCAGTTGTCAGCTTGTCGACGGGGGTTCTGTCAAATTTGAAGTCAGCAGTGAAGAGGACTATGCCTTCATCAGTATGGAATGCGATGGCGTTGGTTTCGGGGATGGAGTGGGTGATGCGAATGGGCTCAATTTCCATTTCCCCGAGTTTGAATTTCTCCCCTGGCGTCATGCGTTGGAAATTGACTTCGACATTGCGGGCTCTTTCTTCGAGCTTCATGGCGACCATTGCTTGGGTGAGGGGGGTGCAGTAGAGGGGAAGATTAAATTCTCGGAGGAGGTAAGCGAGGGCGCCGACGTGGTCTTCATGGGCATGAGTGATGACGATGCCCCGGACTTTATCGCGATTTTCGAGGATGTAAGTAAAGTCGGGGATGACGATATCTACTCCGTAATGTTCTTCGTGAGGGAAGGAGATTCCGCAGTCCACGATGATAATGTCTTTTTCTGTTTCGACGACGGTGCAGTTTTTTCCGATTTCGCCAGTTCCACCGAGGGGAATAATTTTGAGGGAGGGCATAGAAGGGTTTGAGGGTACCTTGGGTGGGTCAGTTGACCTCGGGTTTGTTCGGCATGGGAACTACAGGAAGGTGGGTCTGCTTTAGGAGAGCATGACGAGTTGGAAATGGACAGCGGGGGTTGTGGTTTTGGCGATGGGTTTGCTTGGCTGCGCACCTGAAAAAGTTGAGGTTCCGCCGACAAAGGAAGTTGTAGTGAGTAATGCGCCGAGTGAGGCGGGTGGTTCTCTTTCGGAGACGGTTGCGGTTGGAAAGGCCGCACCTGATTTTGAGATTTTGGATGAGAACGGCAAGAGTTGGAAGTTATCGGATTATCGGGGGAAGACGGTGTTGCTTGATTTTTGGGGGTTCTGGTGCCCATATTGCGTGAAGGAGTTGCCGGAGCTGAGGAAGTACCACGACGAATTGGAGGCAAGGGGGCTTGTGCTGATCGGCATGAATAACGACTCGGAGCCAGCGAGCGAGATCAAGAAGCAGTTGGCAAAAAGCGTGGTCAATTGGCGGCAGGGAATGATTGGTGATGGTCACGAGTTGGACAAGGATTACGATGTGAGTGCTTATCCGACTAAGGTGTTGGTTGATCCGGATGGGATGATTGTTAACATTGACAATTTCATTGATCAGGCGACAATTGAGAAGTATCTGCCAAAGTCGGTCAACTGAGATACACTGATGGGTGATGAGCAGTTCTAGAACAGGTTTGGCTCTGGTTTTAGTTGGTTTGCTTTTGGTGGGCTGTGGTCCGACACCGGCACCAACGGTTGCCCCACAATCGAATAGTGAGGGAAAGGCTCCGGACGAGGTGGCGGTTGAAGCTCCCAAGGTGGTGGGGATGGAATCGCTTTCCAAAACGGTTGTGGTTGGGAAAGAGGCACCTGACTTTACGATCAAAGATGCGGATGGGCAAGAGTGGACGCTTTCTGATTATCGGGGCAAGACGGTCTTATTGGACTTTTGGGCGTTTTGGTGAAGCAGTTGTGTTGAGGAGCTCGGTGAGCTCCGAAAGTGGAACGACGAACTGGGCGGCGACGATTTTGTGATGATCGGAATGAATGCTGATCCGGAGTCGGCTCAAGAGCTGAAGCCACGCCTGGAAAAAGCGAAAGTGAATTGGCGTCAGGGCTTGATGGGTGAGGAGCATCCTTTGATGGATGATTATCAGATTCCTGGCTACCCGACAAAGATCGTGATTGATCCGGAAGGGGTGGTGAAGTTCATTGACCACTTTGTGGATGAAGCCCAATTGAAAGAGTTCTTGAAGAAGTGAATTTTCAATAATGCGGAGGCTAAATTGAGTTAGCTTCCGCCTTTGATTTTCTTGGCGTTTTCTTTGAGTGAGACCTCGGCTTTTGCGAGTTCGGGGATGGTGAGCTTTGACGTGGTTTTGATCATTTTCATGAAATGTGCGATTTCAAAGTCCTCGACGGGGAAGCCGATGTTGCTGGGCTTCTTTGTGGGATCTTCGCTTGTGCGAAGGCTGGTTTGGAGAGTTTTGCCCGCTGGGTCGATGATGGCGAAGAAGGGGATTCCTTGCTGGTTGCCGCCGAGTTTGGTTTTGTAGTCGTTTGCGCCGGGATTTTCGAGGGATTTTTTGTCTTCGGCTTCATCGACAATGAGGGTGACGATGATGTACTGCTTTGCAACCATTTGGCCGGGTTCAGTTTTGGTTAGCCAGTCGTCCATTCGGTGGCACCAGGTACACCAGGAAGCAGAGAATTTGACGAGGATGTTCTTTTTCTGTTCTTGGGCTTGAGCTTGTGCTTTTTGGATAATCGACTCGGTTGAATCTGCGGCGAAAGCGTGGATAGCGATCAAAATTGCCGCTAAAGTGGAGAGTGCCCTTTTCATCTTCCTATCTTAACTGATTTGTCTTCTCAACTATACATTGAAGAGGAAGTGGAGTACGTCGCCTTCTTGGACGACGTATTCTTTTCCTTCGGATCGGACTTTGCCTTTGGCTTTAGCGGCGGCCATGTTGCCGTTATCAACAAGGTCTTGGTAGGCGACAGTTTCGGCACGGATGAAGCCTTTTTCAAAGTCGGTGTGGATGACGGCGGCGGCTTGAGGGGCTTTCATGCCTTTGGTGATCGTCCAGGCGCGGGTTTCTTTGGGGCCGGTGGTGAAATAGGTTTGGAGGCCGAGAAGATCGTATGTGTGGCGGATCAGGTTTTGGAGTCCTGATTCTTTGATGCCGAGGGATTCGAGGAATTCGGCGCGGTCTTCTTCTGGGAGTTCGATGAGTTCAGCTTCGATTTGAGCGGAGATGATCACGAGGTCGTTGCCTTCGGATGCCGCATGGGTGGCGACTTTAGTTGTCCAGTCGTTTCCGGTATTGATATCGGCTTCGCTGACGTTGGCGGCATAAATGACGGGCTTTGCGGAGAGGAGTCCGAGGTGTTTGATTGCAGCCCGTTGTTCTTCATCGAGAGTGGCTTCGCGGGCTGGCTTGCCATCTTCGAGGAGGGGCATGATTTGTTCGAGGGCTTCGAGTTCTGGTTTAGCGTCCTTATTGGTTTTGGCATCTTTGCGTACGCGTTCGATACGTTTTTCGACCTGGCTGAGGTCGGCGAGGATGAGTTCGAGGGAGATGATGTCGATATCTCGGAGGGGGTCAACAGAGCCGTGGACGTGGGTGATGTCGTCGTTATCAAAGCACCGAACAACATGGATGATGGCGTCGACTTCGCGAATGTTGGCGAGGAATTGGTTGCCGAGGCCCTCGCCTTTGGATGCGCCTTTGACGAGGCCGGCAATGTCAACGAATTCGACGCGGGCGGGAAGGATTTGTTCGGAACCGGAGATTTTGGCGAGGACATCGAGCCGTGGATCGGGGACGCTGACCATTCCGACGTTGGGTTCGATGGTGCAGAAGGGGAAGTTTGCGGCTTGGGCTTGCGCGTTGGCAACGACGGCGTTGAAGAGGGTTGATTTCCCGACGTTGGGGAGTCCGACGATTCCGGCTTGGAGCATTGGATTGATTATGGCGGATGGGGTGAATTGACCCGGGGGGCGGAGCCCCGCCGTTATCGGCGGGGCGAGGGCTTGGCTTCGGGCCCCGGGTCAATTCGTTTTATGTTGTCAGATCGGAGTGAGATAGAATGCTGTCATGGCAGATTATGCGAGTCGTCGAATGGAGTTAGGTCGGGTTTTACGGGAAGCGGGAATTGATTCTTTTATTGCGACGACTCCAATCACGATGGGCTACTATTCGGGATTTTTTGAGGGGGGAGGGGAGCGATTGATGGCTTTGGTCCTCGATCAATCGGGCGGAATGCGTCTTTTTTGCCCGGCTCTTAGCGTGAACCAGGCAACGCGATGTGGGATTGAAGATGTGCGAGGATTTGTTGATGGCGAGGATCCAGCCGAGGCGATCAAATCTTCAGGATTGAAGGGTCGTGTTGCCGTTGATGATGAAATGCTGGCTTCGATCCTGCTTCGATTTCAGGGTTGGTTACCAGATGTGAATTTTAGCGCAGGAAGTAGGCTCGCGGGTCAGGTGATGCGATGCAAAAACCAGTCGGAGCTGGACGAGCTATTCCGAGCTGGGAAGATGGCAGATGTTGCATTCGAGGCGGTACGTGGATCGATCCGAGCGGGTGAGCGCGAATCAGATGTCGGCGGGCGTTTGGAAGCTGCGATGAAGGCGGAAGGGGGGCGACCGATGTTCGCGATTGTGGCGACGGGAGCCAACGGGGCAGAGCCGCACCACCACTCTGACGAAACGGTTTTGGCGGGTGGTGATGTGATGATCATGGATTTTGGGTGTGAGGCGGGTGGATACATGAGTGACATCACGCGCACGGTTTCTATCGGAGAACCTCGTGATCCGGATGCCGATCGGGTGTATCAAATTGTGCTTGATGCGCACAATGCAGCTCGCGCCGTGATTCGTCCAGGGGTGACGGCGGGTGAGATTGATGGCGCGGCTCGAAAAGTCATCGAAGCAGCAGGCTATGGCGAGTACTTTGTTCACAGAACGGGGCATGGGTTAGGGATGCGTGTTCATGAGGAGCCTTACATCATGCCGGGGAGTGACGAGGTCATTTTAGAAGGTGATTGCTTTAGTATTGAGCCGGGGATATATTTGCCGGGTCGGTTTGGGGTTCGGATCGAAAATATCGTGACTTGTACTGCTGATGGTCACGCAAGTTTTAATGTTGAGCCCCCAAGCAGTTTGATTCGGGTCTGACAAAAAAAGCGGGAGAGGCAAATGCCTATCCCGCTTGAGTATATGGGTTTTATGAGTTTACTTTTTGTTTCGTCGTCGGCGGGCGATGAGGCTAGCACCAGCGGCGAGAGCGATCATTGTCATTGGTTCGGGAACGGCTTCAGCGCTGAAGACGAGGTTTTCAGCGGTTCCATCGTTGTAAGTTCCGCCACCAATTCGATCAAATGTGACCGTAAAGTTGATGGATCGAGTGCCGTTAGCGATGATTCCATTGGCTTCTCGGAACTGCATGCTGGTGACGTTGTTTCTCTCGGCGGCGGTTACGTTGCCGATCACGGATGAACTGAGGACGGAGTTATCCGCATTGAGAAAGTCAACGGTCAAGAATGCGAAGTCTTCTTGGGAAGACCATCCACCAAACCAACCGCTGACGTTGAAGGCAGCATTTCCGGCGTCGATTGTTGCGAAATCAGCGGCATCAATGACGAAAGACTGATTGATGGTGTTGAGGTCGTTGTTACCTCCCCCGACAAACTTGTTGCCGTCGCTCCACACTCCGAAGGGAACTTCCCACCAAGTTGCGGGGCCATATTCACCAACGGTTGTGAGGCCGTTCCAGTCGGGGACGACGACGCTTCCGCCATTGACGGCGGTGACTCCGGCTTCAAAGCTACCGTTTTTGATAACGTTGCCGGAAAAGATGGACTGAGCTGATGCGAGAGATGCAAAAGCGATGGCACCAAGGGCGAATGTGATTTTTTTCATTTGTTTTTCCTCTGCAAAATGCAGTTGAATCTCCGGCAATCCGGTATTCCAAATCCAGTTTCAGGGAACCAAGTTACGAGGAAATTAAGAAGCCCGGAATGGGGCAAGATTTAACAAAAAAAGCGGGAGAGGCATTTGCCTTTCCCGCTTGAGTATATGGGTTTTTGACTTTTACTTTTTGTTTCGTCGTTTGCGGGCGATGATGCCTGCACCGGCGGCAAGAGCGATCATTGTCATCGGCTCGGGAATTGCTTCGGGCGGATCTTCGTTGCTTGTGACTACGAATGGGATTGCAGCGAGCGGCAATAGGAATGCCGGATTGAACGATGCGCCACCACTTGAGATAATGCTTGAAACATCCATTGGAGCGGCTGCTGGAAACGCCAATGCAGAAGATTCGATATCTGCGGGCAACGTTGATGCAACTAAGTCGGTTGGGGTTCCCTGGGGAACGGTAACAACTTGGGCTGGTTCAACGATGTTTGCCGTTACGGGTTGCTCCATAGCAACTGATGTGCTGTCGGTTCCGCGAACCATGGGGTTTCCGCATGACTCTTTGAGGACGATCGTGCCTTCTTGGTCAACCCAGACTTTCGTTCCGGCTTTATAGAAAATTGCTCGAGCGCGTAGCTCTTCTGATTCGGGAACGTTGTAGACGAGGTAGACGCCGTCTTCTTTGAGAGTGTCGAGCTTGAGGGTGTTGAAGTATTCAATTACTCCGGCTCGAGACATCCCAAAGTGTCGCATAAAGCGATTCATGACTTGGTCGTCTGATTGGACTTGCTTCATCAAGGCACTGTGCGTTGTGGCCGGCTTGTTGAGGAAGCTATTGGGTTCGGTTCTCGCGGCTGCGATTCCGACTACCATTATTGCGACTAAGATTGCCGCTACTTTCGTGATCTTTGTGTTCATAAACCCACTCCGGATAAGACGGTCAGGCACCAATCGTGCCAACACGCCAACGAATTGATCAAATTTGATCAGATACTGGTATATGATACATGGATATAGGTTCAATGTTGCAATTCCCAGGCCCAAATGAGTCTCATCCGGCAATTGTGTGGGGATAAGTATTTGCCGTTGAAATTGTATTTAAATTTCGAGGTCTTGCTCTTGAAGCATTTTCCGGCTTCTTTGTGCGTGCTCGATGATTTCGAGTGCGTCTTTGGCGGCGGCTTGTTCGGCTTCTTTTTTGGATCGTCCGGTACCTTCTGAGATGACATCGTCATCGAAGACGACGCTGACGGTGAACCTCTTTTCGTGGGCGAATCCGTTCTCGCGGCTGACCCGGTATGTGGGTGTTTTCCGCCATAGGGCTTGGGAGATTTCTTGCAGTCTAGATTTGAAGTCATTGGGGCTGACATCACCGGAGCTGATTTGCATGAGATAGCTGTCGAGCTGTTCGAGGACAAACCACCGGGCTTTTTCGAGTCCTGATTCGATATAGATTGCACCGATGATTGCTTCAAAAATATCGCATAGGATGCCAGGGCGGTTGCGACCGCCGGTAGATTCTTCTCCGGGTCCGAGTTCGAGAAGTTGATCAAGTCCGAGGGCGAGAGCGCGGTCGGCAAGTGGGGCTTCTTGAACTACGGAGGCTCGGGCTTTTGACATCATGCCTTGATCCCAATCGGCGTGGTGTTCGTAGAGATATTGAGCGATGACAAGCCCCAAGACAGCATCGCCGTAGAATTCCAGTCGCTCGTAAGAGTCGGTTACCGAATTCTCAGCGGCGGATCGGTGCCGCATTGCCAGTTTGAAAAGTGCTTCGCTTTTAAGGGGGATCGGCTTGGGGATCATGAGAGGTCGGCGAGGGTGTTTTTTAGTCGGGTGATTCCCTCGGTGATTTGGTCAGGGCTGGTGGCGTAGCTAAGGCGGAGGTGTCCGGGGGCGTAAAAAACGGAGCCGGGGACGGTGGCAATATGGGCGGTTTCGAGGAGGTGATTGGCGAGAGTTATGTCGTTGCTGATTGAGCCTTTAAGATGGGGTTCGACATTGATGAAGAAGTAAAACGCACCTTTGGGGTCGTTGACAGAGCATCCGGGAATCTGACGAATCAGGTCGAGACCGAGCGATCGGCGATTGGTGAAGGAATCGATCATGCCTTGAACGAGAGATGGGTCGGAATCGAGCGCAGCTGCGGCTCCGATTTGGGCAAATGTGGTGGCGTTTGACGTGACTTGATCTTGGAGGTTGGCCATCGCAGCGGCAATGTGGGGACTTGAGACGGTGAATCCGACCCGCCAACCGGTCATGGCGTAGGTTTTTGAAACCCCGAGAATGGTGATTGTTTGTTCTGCGACATCTTTGCTGAGGCTGGCAAAGCTTGTGTGATTGTGATCGTAGGTGATGCGTTCGTAGATTTCGTCGCTGATGATGGTGAGATTGTGACGAAGGGCGATCGCGGCAACTTCTTTGATGAGGTTGCGATCCCAAGCACCTCCGGTGGGATTGCTGGGAGTGTTGCAAATTATTGCCTTGGTACGCGGCGTGATTGCGGCTTTGATTTGATCAGGGTGGGGGCAGAAGTTGTTCTCGACATCGGTTGGAATTACGACAATTTGGCCACCCGCGAGAGCGACTTGGTCAGCGTAGGTCATCCAGAACGGGGCGAAGAGAATGACTTCGTCTCCGGGATTGAGAAGCACTTGAAGGGCGTTGTAGACACTATGTTTGGCTCCGCATGAGACGACGATTTGATTTGCCTCGGCGGAAAATTTGTTCTCTCGCTTGACTTTCCGTTGGATGGCTTCGACAAGAGTTGGGTGGCCTTTTGATGGTGCGTACTTGGTGAATCCGTCGTCGAGGGCTTGTTTTGCCGCGGCGATGATGGGTTCGGGGGTGTTGAAATCGGGTTCTCCAGCGGCAAACGAGATGACATCTAAACCTGCGACTTTCATCTCGCGGGCTTTTGCGGTCATTGCGAGGGTGGGGGATGGTTTGATGAGGCCGCAACGGTCGCTGAGATTGGTCTGCACCACGATTTTCAGTTTACCGGAGTATGCTGGCGGGGTGAGTCAACGGGATCGCGGATTTGTGGTGGGGGTCGCGATTTTTGTGGTGCTATTGAGCTTGGTTTATCTGGGGTTTTCGGGATCGGTTGCTCTGGGTTTTTCTGGGGTTGTTGATGGGATTTTGGGCCGCGAGGAGTTGGCTACGACGGTGATTTGGCAGTTAAGGTTGCCCAGGTTGGTGGCGGGTTTGATTGCAGGATTTGGACTTGGGGCGGTAGGGGCAGTTTTTCAGACTTTACTCAGAAACCCGTTGGCGGAGCCTTATGTAATGGGAGTCAGCAGCGGAGCGGGGGTTGCAGGTGCGCTAGTTATATCATTTGGTTTAGGGGGTGTTTTAGGTGGAAGTTTGATGAGTTTGGGCGGAGTCGTAGGCGGGATTTTGACTTTGGGTTTGGTCTTTGGGTTATCTGGTTGGTCGAAGAAAAGTGATGTAGTTCGTTTGATTTTGAGTGGGGTTGTTGTGGGGTCGATGTTGGCATCGGTCACGACATTGGTTTTACTTTTTGGTGGGAAAGACACAAATGTCGTTATGCGATGGTTGCTTGGGAGTTTGACTCCAATGCATTGGGAGCGGGTTGGGGTGATGGCGTTATTTGTAGGGATAGCATTTGGGCTTGCTTGGCGACAAGCACGGGTGCTCAATGCTTTTGCCTTTAGCGAGGAGTTGGCGGGTCGGTTGGGAGTTGATTCTCGGCGGGTATTGATTGGTCAACTGGTGGCCGGGACGTGTGCAGTCGGGGCAATCGTGGGGAGTGCGGGGATTATTGGATTTGTTGGACTTGTGGCACCTCATTTGGCGAGGAGTTTGGTGGGGCCAGATTTGAGACGGTGCTTGGGTTTGAGTGGTTGGTTGGGGGCGGGGTTGATTGTGGGGTCAGACTTTTTGGCGCAACGGATTTGGTCGGGGGCCGAGTTGCCAGTTGGGGCGGTAACGGCGGTTGTGGGTTCTCCGTTGCTCTTGGTATTGCTACGACGAAGTGTTTATCGGGTCTGAGTCACTTTGCGTAAGGGTTGCAGAGGGGGTCGCCGACGACGATGTCTTTCCACTTGACAACAGGGGATGCGGCGTAAAAGCTTTCGGCGAGATTGAATCCCTGGACGTATCGGTCGAAGAGGATGTCGGGCTGGGCGAGGGCGAAGGTGTACGGCTCTGAGACGTAGCCCTTGACCCCGGTGACACCTTGGGCGATGAGTTCAACGATGAGAGATTGGCCACCGACGGTGGGTTTGAACGTACGTCCGCTGGTACTGACGAATGTTTCGCTGAGGGCTCCGGGGAGAAATTTGACTTGTTTGTAGACCTCTGGTTTGAAGGCACCGTCGTTACTTCCCCATGAAACGTAACCCATAACGGGTTCGGATGGAGCGGTGAAGGTATCGGTCGTTTCGAGAGTTGTTGTGAAGCCTTTTCGAACAAGATTATCTGAAGATCTCTCCATCAATGATTGAAGCAGGCCGTAGCTCGTCGCTTTTCGATTTCCGGCCTGGTCAAAGAAGAATGGCCCTTTAGTTGGTGTCGCGGCCAGAGAATTGTCAATTAGTCTCTTGGCATCCTCAACGGTATATCCGATCAGCCGAGTGACGAGGTAGATGTTGTATTTCGCGCTTGTAAATCGGGTCGTAGCTCCGTAATACGGGTTAGCTGATCTCTCAATATTGTCTCTTTTTAGTTCGGTGATTGCCGGGATTTTGGAATTAATGGTTGCAAGGTGACCGTCTACTGAGTATCCGCCGTCGTGATCTAATCTTATGGGAATTCCATCGGTGAGGACAATGTAGTTGATGGGATTCAGTGAGTTCTTTAGAGCTTCTTGGACGGGAGCTTTGATCCCGGAATTGAATTCTTGTGTAGAAATGTTTTCCGTCGTCGACACATTTATGATGATGACGTTCTCTTTTGGGATTTTACGTTTTGCACGATAGTACGCACCAATTTCTCGACTGTCAGAGCTGGCTGAATTGATAACGAGGAGGACTTGGTTTGCTTCGGTTTCTGATATTCGTTGAGGGGCAATGACGGGCTCTGGGGTTGGGATTAAGATGCCGGGTCGGTTGACGAAAGTTAAGGGTTTTGATCCATCGGATGGGCCGCAGGCGGTGAGAAGCCCTGCTGTGCAAAGAAATGTGGCGAGGATGGTCAGGGCTTTCATATTTGGTTAGACGTATTTTGGCCTGCAAGATGAGTGCCGATTGCAAGAATTGAAGCGATTTTGAGGTTTGTGTCGTCTTGGGTTGGGAAGGACAGACGCACGGATGCAGAGTTCACTATTTGATTCGGCCCCAGCTACGGGCAATTTTGTGAGGCGTGAAGCTCGTTTGAGTTCTACGTCCTGTTTTGAGACGACTTTAGGATTGATGGTTGCGGAGACTTACGGCGGTCGGTTGACTTCGTTGAAATTTGTTGCTGAGGGGCGGATCGGCATTGGCTGCGCGTTGGGGGAGCGAGTCGCGGAGCAAATGGGTGCTTATTTGGTTGGTGATCGTGAGGAGTTTGATGTGCCTTTGCGGTTGATGGGGACGCCGTTTCAGGTGCGGGTTTGGAAGGCTTTGCAGGACGTTCCCTTTGGGGCGACCGTGTGTTACTCCGACTTAGCGGAGCGTTTGGGGGTGAGAAATGGACAGCGGGCGGTGGGGATGGCGAATCGGGTGAATCCGGTGGCGGTGATTGTGCCTTGTCATCGGGTGATTCAGGCGGATGGTCAGCTGTGCGGCTATGCGGGGGGATTGTGGCGGAAGCAGCAGTTGTTGGGGTTAGAGAGTGGTCAGCGGGGGTTGTTTTGACGGTGTTCAAACAACAAAAGAGAGACTAACCACATTCCTCAACAGGGACCGCAAGTCGTGAGGCATGGGTTGTCTCTCTTTGTCCTTCTACTGGAGACTTGGCGGGAAGGATGCAAAACGGGTGTTTTTTCTTCTCCGTCGATTGGGAAGACTCGATTTTGGAGGCTAGAGTTCGGTTGATGCGGACCTGTGGCCCAGGCAAAAATTGGTGTTATGCCTTTGCTACTTGCTTCATGCCGACGAATGCTTTGATTTCGTTTGCGACGTTTTCTGCTTGTTCGAGGGTCATGTGCTGGTGAACGGGGATGCTGAGGCACTGCTTGCTTACAATTTCGGTGATGGGCAGGGAGCCTTCTCCATTGGCATACATCGCGTAAGGGGAGTGGAGGTGGAGCGGGACGGGATAAAAGATTGCCGAGCCGATTCCTTTTTCCTTGAGGTGTTCCATTAATCCGTCGCGCTTGTCGCTTTGGATCGTGAATTGGTGCCAAACGTGGTTGTTTCCTTCGTAGGTTCGGGGAAGAATGATATCAGCGTCTTTGAGAGCGTCGAGGTAGTAGTTGGCGATGCGATTCCGGTTTTCATGCCAGTCATCAAGGCGGGCGATTTTGCTGACAAGAACAGCGGCTTGGAGTTCGGCGAGGCGTGATGTGTAGCCGACCTCATCATAATAGTAGCGTTCGCGTCCCATCCCGTGAATGCGGAGGCTGAGGCAGCGGCGGTGGACTTCATCGTCGTTGGTGAGGATCATTCCACCATCGCCAGCGGCACCGAGGTTCTTAGTGACGTAAAAACTGATCCCGGATGCAATGCCGAAGTTCCCGGTGTAGGTTCCGTTGTGGTGACTGTAGATGTTTTGGGCGGAGTCTTCGAGGATAAGCAGGTTGTGCTTCTCGGCGATTGCTTTGATCGCGGTGACGTCGGCAAGTTGTCCGAAGAGGTGGACGGGGAGAATTGCTTTGGTTTTGGGGTGATGGCGGCTTCGATCTTGGCGGGATCAATGCACATCGTTTCCCGGTCGATGTCGACGAAAACGGGGATTGCACCGAGTTGGACTACGGTTTCGGCGGTTGCCACAAAGGTGAATGCGGTTGTGATGACCTCGTCGCCAGGGCCGATGTCACAGGCTTGCATGGCGATGCGAAGGGCATCGGTGCCGCTGTTGACGCAGATGGCGTGCTTGACACCGTGGCGATTGGCGATTGTTTCCTCAAGCTCTTTGTTGTATTTGCCGAGGACATACGCGCCGGTAGAGAGGATCTCGGCAATTGCGGGATCCAAGGTGCCCTTTACTTCTTCGTATTGGGATTTGAGGTCAATGAACGGTACGTTCACAGGCATGATAATACTTGGTTAGATGGATCGGTTGGGGGAAGGTTTTGGATGAGTCGGGTTGATTAGGTAAAAGGGTGGGGTGTTGAAGTTGGATTATCCGGTGATCCTGGCGAGTGGTAGCCCTCGCCGGCGCGAGTTACTTGGGAAATTAGTGGCTGAATTTAATGTTGTGGTGGCGGATGTGGATGAGGATGCTTTGACGGTCGAAGATCCCGAGCAGACAGCCCGGATTTTGGCGCGTGAAAAAGCTTTGACGGTTTACGCCGATCATCGGGATTCGATTGTGATTGGAGGAGATACAGTTGTTGCTTTGGAAATTGACGGGGTTTTGACTCAGCTCAGTAAGCCAGTTGATGAAGCGGATGCAGTGCGGATGCTTGGGCTTTTGAGCGGTCGAACACATACGGTGATCACAGGGGTTTGTGTGAAGTGGCCGAAAGGGATTTCGGTTTTTGCGGAGCGAAGCGAGGTGACATTTGGGGTGATGAGTAAGGGTCAAATTGCGGCTTATGTTGAATCAGGTGAGCCGATGGACAAGGCGGGGGCATATGGGTTGCAGGGGGGAGCACGGCAATATGTGACTCAGATCAAAGGGGATATGGAGAATGTTATCGGGCTTCCGGTTGATCGATTGAGAGAAGCGTTACGGGAAATCTGACTCGTTAATGTTGAGTTCTTTTTGGATTCGGATGAATTTGATGCCGAGTGCGATCATCCATAAATGCGAGAGTACGCCGCATATTGTGAGAACAGGGCCGAGGTCAAAACCGATGAGTTCAACTGCAGGCACGAAAAGAACGCCAGCCGTGAGATATGTCAATACAGCCCAGATTCTTCCGAATTGCTTTGATTTGCTCATGGCGTGGGCTACGGCAACAGCCCAAATTGCGGCGAAGAGTGAGACGCCGAGGTATTCGCCGATGCTTCCTGCAAGTGAATTTATTGACGCAAATACAATTGCAATCATTTCTTTGGAGCTTGAATTGGCTTGGGCGTCCATTTGGGCTAAGAGAGGCATTACGGTGAGCCAACGTATTATTCCAATAGATCTGGCGAGGGTTGAAAGAGCGGCGGCTCCGATTGCGATTTCATTATTCTTTGGGCGAATTGCTTGGATGGTGAGAGTTGCGGTGATGAAAAAGAGAACTGAGTAGGCCAGGTAGGCGATGTATCCAATCTTGATTGACACAGCTTGGGAAATCATGCGGGGCAGTGCGATGCTGGCGGGGTCGCTGAGTGAAGCCGGCCACCCGATTGCGGAGCCCAGAACTGTGAGGGGAATGGCGATCAGAAGTGCTTGGGCGATCAGGAGCCATCCGGTCGCTTTGTAGTTTGAGGGCTTGATTTCCATGACAGTGTTGACGGTGTCAACATAGGATTCCATATGTAAGTTGACATTGTCAACAGCTAAAAGGATTTTTAGGCTTTCGGTTTATGTTGGGGGTGAATCTTTTGGAGGAAGCATTAACAGAAATAATTGACAGTGCATCAGGTTTGCGTTTAGACTATGGGATAGGTGATTAACCGATGATGCTCCGAACGATTTTAGTAGTGATGATGCTGTGGGGTGGGGTGATTGGTTGGGGGCAGTCGTTTGACGAGAATCCTTTGATCGTTGCGGCTCGGCAGTTTGGGGCCAAGGGGCTCGGAAAAGAAGTTGATTCGGGATCGGCGCTGAAATATACGCCGAATGGGAAACTCGATTTTAAGGGCAAGTATTTGAAGAAGTTCGAATCTGACAAGGAGATTCAGGATTTCTACAAACAAGTCTTCGATTCTGGGTTTGAGGAATTTCGGAAGCAATCAATTGAGCGAAAAGCGCAGAATGACGCTGCTTATGCCTACGCGTTTTCGGTCAACCTGATGGATTCGATCATCCAAGGTGAAGAAGCTTCGGACGAAATGGTGGATCACTTAGCGGGGCAAGTGAGAGCGGCTCTAAAATCGGTGAAAGCGACGAACGCTCAGAAACAAGAGTTTGCTGAATGGGCACTTTGTGAGTCATTCGTCGTTGTGGGGTTTGCGGCGGCACTCGGCGAGACGGAGGATTCCCTGAAGAAATTGATGGACGTTGCTGAGGCGACTTTTACAACTTTAACGGGTGCAAAGCCTGAGCGGGCTCGACGTGAATCCGGAATCCTATTGATTGCAGCCGATCCTGTTTCTTCTGCGAATACGAGCGAGGTAGTAGGTGGATTGGCACCAGGTTTTAGTTTTTCGGTTCCGAGTGGTTGGGAATCAAAAGAAGGATGGATTGTCGGTTCGATGGAGCATTACGGCAATATGGTGGGAGCGAATATTCGAATGTTGCCGGCAATGAAACCGACGAGTGACTTGGGGGCGACGCTGCGATCGTTGTGGAAGCAATATACGCCGAAAGGGTTGGTCAACAATTTTTCTGGGATGGTTTTCCGGCGATATGTTGGAGATGGTGTTCCGGCGCACTTTATATGTGGTCGCGGTCAGCAGGATGGGGAGACTTGGGATTCTTTGTTCTCGCTCTACATTGTTGATTGCGGCGATTATTGGCAACCGTTTGTTCTTGCTCAGACTTGGTGGGATCCGAGTGGATTTGCACCCGGCGCGAGTATGACGGCGAGCTTGAGTTATGGTGGTTCGGCGGATTTGGGCGAGGTGTTTCTTAAAACAATTCGCAACCCCAAAACCAAGGGTGCAGCATTGGTTGATGCATCGGCACTAGTGGGTGATTTTCATTTTGGCAATGGTGCAAGCATGAACTGGGTGAATGTCTATACTGGGGCAACTTCTACAACATTTTTGAGTTACGGTGGGTCGTTGAGTTTGGCGAAGAACGGAACATTTAGCTACACATATTCGAGCGCAAGTGGTGCAGTTGGAGCGACTTCATTTAGAGGAGCCAAGGGCAAGGGAACCTGGACATTGAAAGGGGATATATTGACGTGTAAATGGTCGGAATATGACCAGGGGGATGGCTATAAGGCGAAGGATTATGTTTACCGAGTTGCAGGAGTTGTCTTGTTTGAAGGAGGGGAGAAGGTTCTCGTTTTGAAGCAAGATTTAGATAAGCCGATCAACGCAGTAACGGTGACAGATTCATCGGATTACTACACAACGCGGAAGAAAGGCTGATGGGCTTGATTGAAGGGTGTTTGAACTCAGTTTGTCCGTGGAGTGGCAATCCGGTTGCGGCGGATAGTTTGACGGTATGGGAGGGCCGTGTTGTGGGCTTTTGTAATCCGGGGTGCCGGTCAGATTTCGATGCAGGTCAAGGAGATATTGCGAAAGCAGTTGGATTTTTTGAGAAGTGCTTGATGGAAATTGAGTGGGCAAAGACTTTCTATAAGATGACAGCATCCTTGGGTGGAGGTGTTAGGTTTAATGAGGTTTTTCGTGACCGAGGAATCTCGGTGGAGATTTATTCCCCGGATGGGGAGGACAAGCAGACTCCACACGATCGGGATGAAATTTACTTGGTGAAGTCTGGCTCAGGAGTATTTGATCGGGCGGGTGAGCGGGTGAATTTTAGGGTTGGTGATCTCATCTTCGTGCCCAAAGGAGTCGAGCATCGGTTTACAGAATTTTCCGATGATTTTGTGACTTGGGTCATTTTTTATTCATGAATTATTGGATGATCACGTTTCTGGGTTCGACCTTTTCTTGAGAGACCTTGTATGCTGTGGACAGCGCATTTGAAGTAGCTTCGGCGGATTCAGGGGTTGCGGCATGGACTCGGAACAGCGGTTGATTTGTTTGAATCTGGTCGCCTATTTGGACGAGGGTTTCGATGCCGACGGAGTAATCGATGGGGTCACCTTTGGATTTTCGTCCACCGCCGAGTTCAACGACTTGGAGGCCGACGATTTCGGCGTCAATTGATTTGATCCAACCGGGTTCATTGTGGTGAAGGACTTCGTGAATGTGGGATGCGGATTGCCACTCTTCGTGATCGAAAATCTCGGATGACCCCCTTGAGCAGTGACCCATTGGCGCATTTTCATGAGGGCGGCACCGGAATCAATTGCGAATGCGGGATCGGCGAGGATGCCGCAATTTTCGAGAGTGATTTGGGCAAGATGGATACAGAGATCTCGGAATCGTCCGGTCTCTTGTCCTTGAAGGATTCGGATCGCTTCTTTGATTTCGAGCGCGTTTCCGGCCGTTCGACCGAGGGGTTGATCCATATCGGTGACAGCAGTGCGGATTTTGAGTCCGGCGGCGGTGCCAACTTTTGTGAGGGCATCGGCGAGGCGACGGGCTTCAGCCGGGGTTTCCATGAACGCCCCTGAACCACATTTGACGTCGAGAGTAACGTGGTCGGCTCCACCAGCGATTTTCTTACTGAGGATACTGCTGACAATGAGGGGCAGGCAGGGTACTGTCGCGGTTACGTCGCGGAGAGCGTAAAGGGTTTTATCGGCGGGGGCTAGGCTCGGGGTTTGTCCGGTGAGAGCGATACCGATGTGGTTGGCTTGGGCCTTCATTTGTTCGGGGGTGAGATCGGTTCGGAATCCGGGAATGCTGGCGAGTTTATCGATGGTGCCACCAGTTTTTCCGAGACCGGGACCGGACATTTTGACAACCGTTAGTCCGCATGCTGCGAGGATGGGGAGGAGGACGATGGTGGTTTTGTCGCCGACACCGCCGGTGCTGTGTTTGTCGGCCCATGGGGTGGGGAGTCCGGAGAGGTCGACTCGGTCACCTGATTCGGCCATTGCTCGGGTGAGGTCGGCGGTTTCTTGATCGGTCAGCCCATTGATGTAGACAGCCATGAGCCATGCGGCGAGTTGGTAATCCGGGATGGTTCCGGTGGCGGCTCCTTGGGCGATGAAGGCGATTTCTTCGGTGGTGAGGATTTGTTGGTCGCGCTTTTTGGTGATGATGGTGATGGGGTTCATTTTGTTTCAGTCTGCATTTCGCCTGGTTCGATAACGGTAACTGTTACGGTCAAACTGTGATCATCAACATGATAATAGACAATGTAATTCTGAATGGTGACTTTGCGATACTTGGTGGGGCGATCAAATCGGTCGTAATGAACGGGGAATTTGTACGGGAAGCTCCCAATTTCGTTTAGCTCTCGAAAAAAGCGATTCCGCCAATTTCTTGCGTTTTGAGGGTTACCTCTTCCGGCGATGTACTTGGCTTGGTCAAGGATCACTGATTGAGCTTCTATGACGATATTGACCTTATAATCCGAGGATTTCATCGACCTCTTTCATGACTTGATCTAGCGTGACGACTTCTCCACGTTCGATTTGCTCAAGCCCACGCTGGAGCTTATGATCGATTGCTTCTCGACTCAGAAAAACCATTTGTTCGTAGTCGCTTGAATTAATGATGACGACTTCGGATTGTCCATTGACGGTGAGGGCGATGGGTTCCTTTGTTTCTTTCACTTGCTGGATTAACTTCTTCGCGTTGCGAGTGAAAGTTGTGACACTATGGATGTTTGATGGGCGGATCATGTTATTCTATGACGAATTCGACGTGTAATTAGTTGCATTATTTAATGTTGAATGGTGGGGTCAGGATGCCTTGCTCGGTCACGATTGCGGTGATGAGGGTGCCGGGGGTTACATCGAAGGCGGGGTTATAGACGGGGCAGTTGTCAGGGGCGATTTGGATGGACTCCGCGTGGGTCAGTTCGGTGGAATCACGTTCTTCGATGGGGATGTGGTCGCCAGTAGGAAGGTTGGGGTCTAGAGTTGAAGATGGTGCGGCGATGACGAACGGGATGTTGTGGTGGTGGGCGAGGACGGCGAGCATGTAGGTACCGATTTTGTTGGCGGTGTCGCCGTTTGCGGTGATGCGGTCAGCTCCGGCGACGACAAAGTCGATTTTCCCGGCTCTCATGAGTGAAGCGGCGGCTGAGTCGGCGATGCTGTGGAAGGGTATTTTGTCGTGGAGGAGTTCAAACGCGGTGAGCCGGAGACCCTGTTGGCGGGGCCGAGTTTCGCAGGAATAGACATGTTTGACTTTGCCTTGTTGGTGAGCGGTGCGGATGATACCGAGAGCGGTTCCGTGGCCCGCGGTGGCGAGGGATCCGGTGTTGCAGATGGTGAGGACGGTTGCTTCTTCGGGAACGAGAGTGGCTCCGGACTCTCCGATTTTGTGGTTCATTGAGAGGTCTTCAGCTTCGATGGCTTGGGCTTCGGCGAGGACGGATTCGGGTGATTTGTCGGTTAAGGCATCGAGTCGGTCGAGAGCCCAAAAGAGGTTGACGGCGGTGGGCCGTGATTCGGCAAGGGTTTGTTTAGCCTGGCTCCAATCGGCTTGGTTTAAGGCGGCGAGGGCCATGCCGTAGGCGGCAGCTACTCCGATTGCGGGGGCGCCACGGACGGTCATATTACGGATTGATTCGGCGACCTGAATGTGGTCAGAGTGGGCGATCCAGGCGGTGTGGGTGGGGAGGATTCGTTGGTCGAGGAGGTGGAGGGTGTTGTCTTCGAATTTGATGCAACGGAGGGCGGGCATTGAATGGAGATTACCTACTGCCTTGCGTTTCCCCTGTTTGAGAAACTTTTCCATGGTATTTTTCATCCATTCCCCCCACCCCTTCCCCTCCCCTACCGGGGAGGGATGAAACGATGAGACTACTAAAAATAAGTTTGGTCTACTTCAGTACATCAAGGGTTTGGAAGGTGCCGCCGAGGACAACACCGGAGTCGTTACCCATCCAGTTATCGAGTGCGGTGGCGTAGACCTGCCGGAAATCGATTTTGAATTCGAGGTCACCGTCGTTGAGGTTATTGAGGTCGGGCTTGGGGCCGTGGAATCCGCCTTTGACGTTCTTCCCGATGAGGAACATGGGGGCAGCTTTTCCGTGGTCAGTTCCTTCGGAACCGTTCTCGTATGTGCGGCGACCAAATTCTGAGAAGACGAGGGTCATGACTTTGTCGGCTTTGCCGATGGCTTCGAGTTCTGATTGGAATGCGGCGATGGCGTCGGAGAAGCCCTTCATGAGGGTTTCGTGGGATGCGCCTTGTCGGGCGTGGGTGTCGAATCCGCCAACACTGAGGTAGATCACTCGGGTTTGGGGTGAAGTCGCGATGATTTGGGCAATTTGTTTGAAACCGCGACCGAATGCGTGATCCCCATAGTTATTTTTGGGTTCAAATTTGCTGAGATTTGTTTTGAGGGCACTGATGGCATCGAGGGCGGTGTTGTTGGCCATTTGGATTTGGCGAACAGATGAGCCTTCGGCACCAGCCATGCCCTGGATTTCTCGGAGCATGCGTTCGGCGTCGGGGTCTCCGACCATTTGTTGGACGTCGCCGAGGGAGGCGAAGCAGGGGATTGAGGCTTGCTTGGCGGTGAGGGCGAGCGGGCGTTCGGTGCTGAGTCCGAGGGCAGCGATGGGGTCGAGCTTGGCCCCTGATTCACAATTTTTGTCGAAGGCACGACCGATCCAGCCGTACTTGAGGGCTCCGTCGGGGCTGGCGGATTGCCAGATGTCCATGGATTTGAAGTGGGATCGGTTGGAATTGGGGTAGCCAACGTTATTGATGACGGCGACTTGGCCTTTTTGGAAGAGCTCGGCAAAACCGGTCATTGCGGGATGGAAGCCGAGGCCATCGGTTGCTTTGATGACTTGGTCTGGTTTGAAGCCGAGGGTCGGACGGAGTTTGGCGTATTGAGGGTCGAGGTAGGGGATGACGGTGTTGAGGCCGTCGTTTCCGCCGGAGAACTGGCAGACAACGAGCACGTTATCGGGGTCTACTTTTCGACCGTTGGCAAGTTTGACGACATCGGCACGGGCGATGGCGGAGAGCCATGAGGGGGCCATGAGTCCGACGGCGAGGACTCCGCCGCGGACAAATAAATCTCTTCTTGTGATGTCGTTTTCCATGGTTTTGTTTGGCTTCCTGTTCTATTGTATGCAAAGTCGGGACGGAAGTCAGGCATGTTTGTTCAGTTTTTTTAATTTTTAAATGTGTTAAGCTGGGAATGTTTGGGGGGCTTTGAGTGTTCCACTTGAGAGATTGAATTGAAAACTCGCGGATTGATTTCCCGCCAGGTCGGGTCATATGGTGCGGCGACGGTGCTTTCGGTGCTGACTTTGGCGGTGTTTGCTTATTCCAAGGACACGGGGCCGGAGAGTACGGTGAGGCGGTATCACCAGTCGATTATTGACGGGGAGATCTCTGATTTAGCCAAAGTGACAATTGGGACGGACGGAGCGCAGGAGCAGCTTCGGATGATCGTGACGGGGGCTTTGCGACAAAGTGAAGGGGTGACTTTGGGGCGGGTTCGGCAGGATGGGCGCGAGGCTTATGCGGATGTTGTTTATGTTTTGCCAGGGGGTCGGGGGATGACAACTTTGCGGTTTATGGTTCGCAAGCCAAATTTGAAGTGGAAGATTGACAGTGAGGGAACGTTGCGGCTCCTGAGCCGGATGAATCAGTTTGAGTGAGGATACAATAGGGAGAAGTTATGACGAAGCGCGCAGGAAAGATTCACTGGATGACGATTACGGCAATTGTCGGAGCGGTTTTGATGGTTGGGATTTTGATGTCGGGCGGCGATGATCCGGCGGGTCGTGCGGCGACCTTCATGTCGGCTCTGGCGCGGGGGGATGCGAAAACTTTGGCGGAGAGTACTTATGTCGAAGGAAGGTCTCAGGAGGAGATTTTGAAAGAGTGGGAGAAATCGGTTGAGGATGCGAAGCATTACCGTTTTAAGTTTAAGATCAAAGGGGCACAGCCGACGGGTGAGACAGCTCAGGTGCGAATGGGCGTTTGGCGGAATTTCTCTCCGGGGGCTTATGACGAGAATTTCCAGCTTGAGTTGGTGAAGCGGGATGGGAAGTGGAAGGTTCGTGGGAATGGGATTAGTCGGGAGATGTATCCGTTCTTGCCGAGATTTGACTAAGGCAACACATGAGTGATTAAGCCGTCGGGAATCTTTCTCGGCGGCTTTGTTGTTTTAGAAATATGCGCAAATGGTTTTTGCTGGCGGGGGTATTGGTTTCAGGATTTGGTTTGGGCTGTTTGTGGGATCGGGACACGGTGGCCATGGAATTGAAAGGGATGCCGGAGATTCAGAATGTAATCGCTGGTCGCTTTGAGAGAAACCCAGATTTGTTTTATGAGATGCGGATTGAGAGAATCACTCAGGCTGGTTCGGCGATGAAATTTGAAGAGTATTTTGATGTCGCGGTGGCCTTTGATCGGTTAGGCCAACACGATGAGGCGATTGGATGGATTGACCAATTTGACGAGCGAATATCGAAAGTGAAGATGGGGGACGAAGAGTGGAAAGAGCTAAGTTACAAGCGAAATGCAAATTTAGGGACATTTTTTGTTCATCGTGGGTTGAAGAAGGGCGATGATGGGATGGGTGATTTGAAGAAAGGTTTGTCTTTGTTGGAACGCGCCGTTGAGATCAATCCTCAGGCGCATTTTGGTCGAGAGAAGGTTCAGATTGCTTTGGTGCAAGATCGAATCATGGAGATCGAGTCAGGATTTGGGTTAACTGAAATTGACTTATCTCGAGAGGAAATTCGGGAGGGGGTGATTGGGATGATGGTGTTGGGCAATGCCTGGGAGTCGGCGCGGGTGTGGAGTTGGCTCTTGGGAGCCATTGACAGAGAGGATGGGAATGTAGCGGATTTGATTGTCCAGAGGATTAACGAGATTGATACGAAGTTTGACCGGTATGAGCTGCAATTGCCGGAACCACTCGACGGGCCCCATTTGGAGCCGGAAGCAGGCAAGAGTAAGGGTAAGGAGGTTTATGGAATTTTGAGGATGAATGGTGATCAGTGGTCAAAAAAGCGGGAAGAGTTTTTGGTCGCTGGGTTGCAATCGGGGCGGCATCCGGATTCCGACGTGGATTTTTGGGAGGGTTACGAGGAGGTTCCAGCGGCAGTGATCGAGGATAGTGTTGTAGAGCGTTGGGTGCGGTGGTGGTCAAATCCCCGGAATGTTTTCTTCGCGGGGTTTGGCGGTTCGATCATGGGAGTAACCGGCCTTTATTTTTGGCTGAAACGGCGGAAGCGGGTTTTGGTCGGGAGGTAGTTTCGTGGTCCAGGTTTTGTTATTGGCTTTGCTCTCGGTGACCTCACCCCCAACCCCCTCTCCATTGAAACGGAGAGGGGGCCTCTAGTGTTGTTGAGATTCCGGGTTACACCCGGAATGACAATAGTTTGAAAAACAACCCCTCCCGGCCCTTGCGGGCCACCCTCCCCAAGCTTGGTGAGGGATTTTTTTTTCAATGAGTAGTAGGGTGTTTGGCGGGGTTGGGCCTGTTAAGAAATGAGCGTGAAGCGGTATTTTGCGGAGGGCTTTCGGAATGAAGGCTTGATTCAGGTTCGGTTTTTATGGCAGCAAACGTTCGCAATTTGGGGATCATCGCTCACGTTGATCATGGCAAGACGACATTGGTCGATGCAATTTTTAAGCAAGCGGGTTTGTTCCGGGTGAACGAGTCGGTGAGTGATCGGGTCATGGACTCGAACGATTTGGAGCGGGAGCGGGGGATTACGATTTTGAGTAAGGTGGCGAGTTGCATTTATGGCGGGGTGAAAATCAATATCGTCGATACGCCGGGCCACGCGGACTTTGGGGGAGAAGTTGAGCGTGTTTTGTCCATGGTAGATGGTGTTCTTTTGATCGTTGATGCCTGTGAGGGCCCGATGCCGCAGACGCGATTTGTTCTCAAGAAAGCGTTTGAAAACAATCTGAAGGTTGTTTGCTGTGTGAACAAGATTGACCGGGAAGGGGCGCGGCCACAAGAGGCTTACGACAAGACGATTGACTTGTTTATTGATTTGGGAGCGGATGAGGAGGATTTGTTCTTCCCGGTGCTTTACACGAGTGGGGCGGGGGGATTTGCGCGAACTTCTCCAGATGGCGAAGAGCAGGATATGCAGGCGTTATTGGAGGCGATTGTTAAGGAGATTCCTGAGCCCAAAGTGACGGATGAGGGGCCGATGCAACTCCAGATAAATAACTTGGACTACTCGGACTATTTGGGTCGGATTTTTGGCGGGAAATTGCTGAGGGGTCGTTGCCGAGTTGGAGATCGGTGCACGATTGTTGGCGAAGGGGGTAAGCGGGGGAATTTCAACGTAACGAAGGTTTGGATCTACGAAGGATTGAAGCTTAAGGAAGTTGAAGTTGGTGAGCCAGGGGAAATTGTCATGATTTCTGGCTACGATGAAGTGTTGATCGGGGACACGGTTTGCGATGCTCAGCATGTGGAAGTTCTGCCGCGCATTGAGGTTGAGCCGAGCACGTTGACGATGAATTTTTATGCGAACAATTCTCCGTTGGCGGGCAAGGATGGCGGGAAGTTCTTGACGATCCACAAGATTCGGGAACGATTGGAGAAGGAAGAGAAAGTTTCGGTTAGTTTGAAACTGGATCGAAGTGCTCCGGCGGATGTTGTCCGAGCGGCAGCGCGGGGAGAAATGCAGCTATCGGTCTTGATTGAGACGATGCGACGGGAAGGCTTTGAGATGGCGATAGCGCGACCGGAGGTTATTTTCCGAGAAGTTGACGGAAAACGGCATGAACCGGTTGAGGAATTGACCTGTGAGTTTGACGATGAGGGGATGGGGGACGTGATGGAAGAGCTGAGTCGAAGAAAGGCTTTGATCACGAACATGGAGCCTTTGGGTACGGGTCGGAGCCGAGTTGTGGCGACAATTCCGACACGGGGGTTGATTGGCCTGCGCAGTGTCTATCTGACGATGACCCGAGGGACGGGGATTATGGCAAGTATTTTTGTTGGCTATGAGCCTTACAAGGGCTCGATTGAGAGTCGAACAAACGGAAGTTTGATTTCCAAGGATCCGGGCAAGATCACGAGATATGCTTATGAAGATGTCCAGGAAAGAGGAATATTTTTCTATCCGGTTGGAACGGAAGTTTACGGCGGGATGATCATCGGGGCGAATGCTCGTGAGGATGATATGGTGGTTAATGTGACGAAAGTGAAAGCGGCAAACAACATCCGGTCAGCGAACTCGGAGAATACGGTTGTTTTGGATACTCACCGCGATTTCAGTTTGGAACAGGCGTTGGCTTGGTTGCGGGATGATGAGCTATTGGAAGTCACGCCGAAGTATTTGCGGTTCCGGAAGAAGTTGTTGGATCACTCGGAGCGACGCGTGGCGGAACGACGGTCGCCGGATTAGACTAAGAAGTTGGTTTGAGCAAAAAAAAATCGCGGGGTTTCTGAAGCCCCGCGTACGAACTGCTTTTCGTGATCGTATGCGTGCGAGTGAATTCTGATGCCCACTTCTTTTGGATGCCCTCGTAATCGTTCCTCCAAGGTCAACCGCACGCCGCGACAGTTGTATTCTTCGGCAGGATTGTTAAGAAAAGAAGGCAATTTGGGACTCTTTGGGAGGAAATAGGACTTTAGCGAGCGATAAAGGGATAGGCGATAGCGGTGAGGCAGGCGATCAGAGTCGTGATCATGATGAGATCGAGGAGTCGAAATCGATTTGCCATAGCCTTGTGGAAAAGTCTGACTCCAAATTGTTAAGAGGGGTTTAGGGGTGAAGGACTTGCGAGGAAATTTAGTTCGGATAGACTCGAAGCGTGGTTTTGGTGATCGACAACTTTGACAGCTTCACATACAACTTGGTGCATTACCTTGGGATATTGGGGGCGGAGGTACTAGTGAAGCGGAATAACGAAGTGAGTTTGGGCGAGATTGACGATTTAAATCCGGCAGGGATTCTGTTGAGTCCGGGGCCATGTTCCCCAAAAGAGTCGGGGGTTTGCCGATTGGTGAGCGATGCGGCTTTGGCGGGGCATTATGCGAAACGAGGAACACCCGTTTTTGGCGTTTGTTTGGGGCACCAGACGCTTGGTGACTTGAGCGGCGGTTATATTCGGCGAGCGAAGACAATCATGCATGGCAAGGCGAGTCAAGTGGAGCATGATGGTCGCGGAGTCTTCGTTGGGATGCCGACACCATTTTCTGCGGTTCGGTATCACTCGTTGGTAGTAGATGAGGAGAAGATGCCGGATGTTTTTGAAGTGTCGGCGCGCAGTTTGGATGATGGTGAGGTTCAGGGAATTCGACACCGCGAGCTACCGATTGAGGGTGTTCAGTTTCATCCGGAGTCGATCCTGACGGAGAATGGTCTGCGGATTGTGGAGAATTTTGTGGGGATGTGCCGTCCGAGTTAGGCTGGTTCGATACTAAACATTTCGATTTGCCAGATATTGTCTTTGAGAATGAGGTCGAGTCGGACGCGTGCTTTGCCTTTTTGGAATGTGGCTCGATTCTCGTATTTGGCGCGGATGATGGGGTCTTTGCCTTTTCGTTCGGCGTTGCTGATGGTTGCGCGGCCCTTGCCTGATTGGAATTCACCGAGGGCTTTGTTATTGCCATCCAGGGTCTTTTGAAATTGGTCGAGCGTGAAGGCGGATTTGTATTCTTTGGTGCTTAGGGTCGTGAGAGTTTTGGCGCTGTAGTCGCGGAGAATCTGCTTGGTGTAGGTGTCGCCGAAATTTTTGGCTTCGGCTTCTCGTTTGGAGACGACTGCGGAAACTGGGCTCAGCAGATACATGAATCCGCCGCAACATGCGAACATGAGGACGGCGAAGACGATCAGGCCATATTTGAAGCCGTTGTTCATTATTTCCCGGTAGTGTTATCGGTGGATTTTGGAGCTTGATTTAGGCTTGAGTGGGGCTTGCTTGGAATCAAGCAATTTGGGGAAAGTTCGTCTCGGGATTGATGGATTTTAAGTTAATCTTTGGGGCGAAATGGCGCGGGTGATTGTTGAGTCGGCGGAGCAGCTTTTGGATCAAGAGATTCCGGTTTTGGACAAGGGGTTTGTCCGGCTGGTTGATTATATGGGGAGTGATGAGCGGATTGTGCAATCAGCGCGTGTGAGTTATGGTTCGGGCACAAAAAGTTTCCGGCAAGATAAGGGCTTGATCAACTATTTGATGCGGAACGAACACACGAGTCCGTTCGAGCAAGTGATTTTGACCTTTCATACCAAGATGCCCATCTTTGTGGCGCGGCAATGGGTTCGTCATCGCACCGCGCGTTTGAACGAGATCAGTGGTCGGTATTCGATCATGAAGGACGAGTTTTATGTGCCGGATGCGGCGCAGATGCGGGGACAAAGCGAGGACAACAAACAGGCGAGAAGTGAAGAAGTTGTCGCTTCTGCCGGGGACATGATCGCGGAGATGGAAGCGGATCAGAAGTTGATTTATGACCATTACACGGGGATGGTCGAAGGGGGGTTAGCGCGGGAGATTGCGCGATCCAATTTGCCGCTTTCGCTTTACACGGAATGGTATTGGCAGATTGACCTTCATAACCTGTTCCGGTTCCTGCACTTGAGGATGGATAGCCATGCTCAGTACGAAATTCGAGTTTACGCAGAGGCGATGGCGCGATGCGCAAAGGCGGTTGCGCCGATCGCTTATGATGCTTTTGAGGAACACATTCTCAATTCTGTTCGGTTGTCGCGGCAGGAATGTGTGGCGATGGCAGCGATCATGAATGGCCAGGCGAATCCTTTGGAGGGCCGTAGTTTGGCAATTTTTGAATCAAAGTTAGAAAAACTACGATCAATTCAGATGCCAGCGGAAGATGAGCTCTTGCCGGACGTTGCGGTTACGCCAAGTTAAGTTCAGGCGGCTTCACGGTAGTTGGATTGGCGGGCGAGGTGTCGACGGGCTCCGGCAATGCTGAACATTTCTTCGCGGAGAAGTTTATGGAGAAGGAGCACGGTTTGAATATCTTCGGCTCGATACCGGCGTTGTCCACCAGCGGTTCGGATCGGATTGAGAAATCCCTCGAATTCTTTTTCCCAATAGCGGAGGGTGTGGACTTCGACGCCAGTGATTTGACTGGCGAGGCTGATGCTCACTCCTTTATCCGCTTTGCTTTTCCGCTGGCTCATTCCGCTTGGTTTGCCTCTATGAATTAGTTTTGGGGGTTAGCCCGAGAATGATATTCGGCAGGGGCCAGCAAAAAAACCAGGGTCTCGCGGTTGTTTTTGGAAAAGTTTTGCGTAGGAACGGATGGCGCGGATGTTGTTGAAGTTGCATTACAATGGTTGGGAACGCGGATGAACAGTGACTGTCCGGTATTTCGATCGGTGGTTTCGGAGCTAGATGAGTTAGCTCCGGGTGTTCCTCTTTTGGCCTTGGGGCAAACGGTTTTTTGGGATGAGCCGATGAAAGCTGGTGTATTCCGGGCGTTTTCATGTTTAGGCAATGATCGCAAGTTTGTGGCGGGGGTTCACGATACGGATTATTTTGCCAAGTTCCAAATGAAAGGGGCAGGTGGATTTGCGGCGTTGCCCCATAACGATACGACGACGAAAGATTTGTGGAGTGCGGCGGGGGAATTCAGCCATATTTTTGGGAGTGAAACCGTTGTTTCTAAGGAAAAGTTGACCGGGGCGGGGGCGAAAGTGGGGTTGATTGAGCACGTTCGTCCGCAGATGCTGGACTCGGTCACCGAAGCATATGGTTGGAAGGGGGTTGTTTCGTTGAGTGCCGAATCAAAAATCACGGCAGAAAAAGGCTTAAGCCGATTGTTTCCACATATCTACGATACGTTTAGTTGGGCTTTGGATGAGAGTTTGAGCTTGATTTCAGGTGATCATCATCGGGAGTCAATGGTGATGCGGGATCGGCTCCTGGCAATGGTTTGCGAGGCCAGGGATCAGGCATGTGACGATAATTTGGCTTGTTTTTATGAGGGGTTGTTGCCTAAGTTTTATGATGTGGTGGCGGGGGGAGGAGTTGAACTCGAGACGACTCGGACGACCCGGCTTTTGAAGTTCAATCGAGAAACTGCGGGACGAAAAAGATTTGAGATCGTTGACTTGTTCCTCAATCCAGTGACTCGGGAGTTGGCCCGAGAATCATACGATGATTCAGTCCGGGGGAGTGAGATATATACTTTGGATCGGTTTGGCAGTTGTGCATTGCCGTTTGACTTGGTCATTCCGGGAGTAGGTCGCGGAACTCTCAGGTTAGGAAAGCGGGGTGGGGTGGTGATGACGGACATTCCAGTTGGATTTAGCTTTAAGCGACCAATTGAAACGGTTGAGCAGCTTGCGGAAGTGATTGAGGCGAAATTTGGGCCGAATTGTGTACTTGTAGGTAAGGCAGTGAGCTTGATATTGATGTTGGGGACGGAATATGTTTTTGTGTTTCATGAAGGGGCAAGTGGCTATGTTTGGCGATCTGCAAAGATGGCGAGATTGCTGGCGGAGTCGGGTCACGATTTGGGATGGCATCCGATTTTGCGGGTCAAGTTGAATCCTTGGGATGCGATGGATGACTGTTGTGCGTGGTTGCAGTTGCCGGAAGATATGCGCCGGCCCTTCGGGACGAGTGAGTTAAGCGCGCCGACGTTTGCTCTGCGGTGGCGTGAAGTTGTGGACGGTCAGAAGCAGGTTTTGCGGGACTTGGGTGATGTCCGGCGACCACTGGCATTGCTGGGTTACTTGCAGAGTAAGTTGGGTGGTCAATGGGAGCGGCTTGCTGGGGAGTATCAAGCCATTGCAGGTGATTTTAGTCGGCTCGGGAATCAGATCGGAGAAGTGAAGTATCGGAAGCGCGGTGTGCTGAGTCAATTGAAATCAGCTAAGGCGGAGCGTAACGAGTTGGAACACGCGAAGGGGCGGCATTGGCGGGAGTTCTTGTTTGACAAAGATGCCGGAGATGTTGAGCAGAAGAAGCGGGAAGAGTTTGGAGCCAAGATTACGGCGGTTGATCGGCGGATTCAGGATTTGAAAATTGTGTTTAGGAGTCTGGAAGATGAACAGCGGAGTCTCGTGGATAGTCCGGTTGTCCGGCGAATTCGAGATAAGCGGTTTAATATTGCATTGGAAGCGGAATTGATGCGGGTGAAGTTGATTCGTGAGGCGGTTGTGAGTGGGGAAGGGTTGGCGAAAGCGGGATATCGTCCAAGTGCATGGTGGTTCCCATTGGTTTGTCCGGATGGGACTTGGTTCCGGTCGACGATGATGAAGACGGAATGCCGTTTGGAGCCTTTGGTTGTGCGGTCGGAGGTTGAGGCTTCGTGAGCCGGTTGTGCGAAGTACCATTCACGAAACTGGAAACGGTGGGGAACGACTTTGTTTTGGTTGACCGGGCGGTGGTGAGGGAATGCAACTGGGAGCAGCTTGCGCTAGAGGTTTGTGAGCGGCGTTATTCCGTGGGGTCGGATGGATTGTGTGTGATTTGGCGAGAGGGTGAGGAGATTCTTTTACGGTTTTTTAATCCAGATGGAACCGAGGATTTTTGTGGCAATGGATTAAGATGCGCGGCTTGGTATGCGTACCGCCAAGGTTGGACGGACTTAGAATTCCCCATTTTTCAGCTTGGAAAAGTGGTGCATATGATTGTTAATCCGGCTGGCCGAGTTCGAGCGGTGATGCCTCCGGCGAGTTATGACCCAGGAGTGATCCCGACGAAGTTTGATGGAGAAATGCTGGATGTTACGGTGCAAGGTGTTGTCGGAACAGCAGTGACGACCGGTAGTGCGCATTTTGTGACGTTTACTGATGAATTGCCGGGTGACGAGGAGTTTTTGCGCCTCGGGCCGGTGATTGAAACGGATCCGGTTTTTCCAGAACGAGTGAGCGTGATGTGGATTCAGCCGGTGAGCGAACGAGAATTGCGTATGCGGATTTGGGAGCGGGGGGTTGGGGAAACGTTGGGTTGTGGAACGGGGGCGACCGCGAGTGCGAGCGTTTGGTTTAGGAAAATGGGATTAATAGGGAAGGTCAATCTGGTGAGTAAGGGGGGTGTTTTGGAGATTGAAATGGATGGTTGGGATCAGCCGATTAGTGTAGAGTGCGATCCGGAAGAAATGTTCACGGGAACGGCATTGGTGAGCGAGGAAGCTATGGGGTCTCGTTCTTTGGCTTGTGGATGAAATTCGCCATTGCGGCCAGGGTTTCGGTGCTGACGTGGTGTTCAATTCCTTCGGCGTCAATTTCGGCGGTTTGATCTGAGATACCAAGGGCCTTGAGAAACTCGACGACGGTTTGGTGCCGGGCTTGAGATTCGGCGGCGACTTTTTGACCTTCGGGGGTGAGGAAAATGCTTCTGTACGGTTCTGAGGTGACTAGGCCCTCCTTGGCGAGTTTCTGGATTGTTTTGCTGACGTTGACTTTGCTGACACCGAGCCGGTCGGCGAGGTCGGTGGTGCGGGCTTCACCCTCGGTTTCGATGAGATGGGCGATGAGTTCGCAATAGTCTTCCGCAATTTCCCGGCTGTGATCTTGGCGGGTGCGGTGGAATCGTTTTGGGTCAGCGATGGGTGTATTTTAACCGAGTTGTCGGTAAGTGAGAAGGGTTTGGGGTTGGGATTGTATGAGGTTTTGGACTTCTTGGACGGAGGGGATACTTGTGGTTGCGCCGAGGCCCTGGCAGGCAAGGGATGCGGCGGCGGCAGCGAACGCGAGGGCTTCGGGAATTGGTGCGCCAGAGTCAAGTTGATGGAGCATTCCCGCGCGGAAGCAGTCCCCGGCGCCAGTTGAGTCGATTTGGTTTTCTGCGCGGAAAGGGGGATAGTGGGTGGCCGGTTGTTCTGAACCGCAGACAACAAAGCCATTTTTTCCATCGGTGAGGATGCAGAAACAGTTAGTTTGCTGATGGGCTTCTTCGATAAGGGTGAGGTTGGCTTGGAGGTCGCCTTTGGTTCCAAATTGATCGGTTGAGGATTGCCAGATATCCGTTGGCTGGTAGTTGGGCTTGGATTGACCATTCAGAGGAAAATCCATGAAATAGCGGCGGAGTCCGCGCTGAAGAGCGGCTTCGGCGAATCGAAGACTTGAGGTTCCCAGGTTGGGATCGGCGGTGAACCAGTCGCCTGAGATGAGCTCGATGTCTTGGGGATTGGAGTATTCGCCAAGGGTGGCGAAACCGATGCCGAACATTGTTCGTTCGCCGTCGGGGGTTACATAGATGTCGCAAATGGGAGTGGTTTGATCGGGGGCAAAATTGAGAGGGAGGGAGAAGTTGAGTTGGTGGAGGAGGGTGTTGATGGTTGTGGCTTCGGGAGATGTACCGATGCTGTTGGGGATGAACTTGGTGGGGTGGTTCCAGTTGTGGAGGGAGAAGTAGGTATTGAATGCCTCTCCGCCAAGTGTGAGTTCCGTTTGGGCGATTTCGACGTATCCTCCGGGTCGGGGAAGCTTGGGGACTTGGTGGAGTCGGTCGAGGCAGAGGGTTCCGTAGACGGTGATCACTTTGGGGGGGAGTTTATCCGGCGGGCGGGGTAGATTGGAGGGCAGAATGCTTTGGGCTCAGGCATCGGTTTGTTTGATCTTGTGGGTGGGGTTTGGGATTTGGGCTTCGCGTCGAGCGATGGGGATGAACTTGGCCAAGAAGCCGTGGGCGGGAATTTTGATGATGGTGGGGGGAGCGGCGGTGATGTTTGGCGGGTTGGCGATGATGGCCATGAATGGTGGGATTCAGAACGGAAAATTGACGGGATTGGGTTGGGCAGGGGTTGGGGTTTTGGGAATGATCTTCACAGGTGCGCAGAGTTATGGAGCAGTTTGGGTTTTGAGGAGCGTGGTTGGAGAGGAAACCACTCGGAGTGCGGGTGCGTCGGAAAGTAAGGATTGATGAAATGTTGAAAGTGCTGGCAATGGCGATGGCGATGATGGTTTTTGGAACCACGATTGCGGGGGCTCCGGTTTTGCAGAAGAAGCCAAATCCGGAAGCGGATCGGATTCTTTTGAAGGTCCGGCAGTTGCAGATAGTTGACCAGATGTTGCCGGTGCTGTTGACTAAGGATCAGATTAAGAAGTTGCTTCCGATCATTGAAAAGTGGCGCCAGAAAGAGCTTGATCTCGAGAAAAAAGAGCTTGAGAAGCTCAAAGAATTTGAACCCAAGCTGGATAAGGCTTTGAAGGATGCGATCGGAGGAGAGCAGAAGACGCCGAGAACGGAATTCACTGAAGAGTGGCTTCGTATGCAGAATGCATTTGTTTTAGGGAGACAGGTGCTGCGGGGGAGTTCTTCGCACGAGATGTACGAAAAGCTGAAGGAAATTTGTAACGAGGGGCAGTTGAAATCGGTTGAGAATGCGATTGATCCCAGGCTTTTTGGTAAGACCGATCCGGAGTCATTGACTGCAGAAGCGAAGTCGAAGATGTGGATTCAGGAAGTCTTGCTCGACCGGGCGAGTTATGACATTTTGGTTGATATGAGCCGGTGATGTTCGGCGAAAAATTTGGGGAAGCATGGCGGCTACGCTATGGGAGCGAGTCGCCCCTTTCGGGCGATGAAGCGGATCAGTTGGCTCGATTCTTAACTCATCGGAGCGTCCGTTCCTATTCTGATCGTGAAATCTCGAGGGACGTGATTGCGGGATTAGTTGCGGCGGCGCAGAGTGCGGCGACGAGCTCAAATTTGCAAATGTGGAGTGTGGTTTCGGTGCAAGATTATGCTCGGAGGAAAGAGATTGCGAAGTTATGTGCGGATCAGAATCAAATTCACGACGCGTCATGGTTTTTTGCGTTTTGTGTCGATTTAGAGCGAATTGCGCGGGCCGCGGATGCGGTTGGGGAGAATCCGACTGCACTGGATTCGGCGGAATTTTATACAATGGGAGTTGTTGATGCGGCTTTGGCGGCTGAGCGTATGGTTTGTGCGGCTGAGTCGATGGGGATCGCTGGCTGTTACATCGGGGCTTTGCGCAATGATGTTTATGCGGTGAAAGAGCTATTGGGTTTGCCGAAGCGAACAATTGGGATTTTTGGATTGTGTTTGGGCTATCCGGCCGAGGGTGTCGGAGCGGAAATTAAGCCGCGATTGAATCAGGATTCGGTTTGGTTTGAGGAGGTTTATGATTTGGAGCGGGGTCTGGGGGATTACGATGAGCGGATGGTCGAGTTCTATGAATCGCAGGGGATGAATCCGGGGGTGAATTGGAGTCAGCGGAGCGGGCGTCGGGTTTCAGGTGAATTGGGGGGCCGGAAGGCGATTCGGGGATTCTTGGCGGAGCAGGGTTTGGATTTGCGGTGAATTGTCGCGGGCTTTACGGGTTAAGCCATTTCCATGATTGTCTGGTTCATCGGATGCACAATTTAACCCCTCCTCAAACTTGGGGAGGGAATTTTCTGATAGTCGAATTGTTGTTGGAGCCGGGTTTTGTATGTGGGTGAAGATTTTTGGTTTTGCAATCCCGCCGCAGCCGCTCTGCTCAAGTTTTAGGCAGGTTCAGTTCAAACTTTGATGTTTTGGTGGGTTTTTCACTCGGGGCACAGGCTGAGATTCCGGGTCACGCCCGGAATGACGAAAAGAAAAAATGCCCGGCTCCTTGGGGGAACCGGGCCATTCGTTGGACCAGTACGTTGCTCGTATAAGCTTGGTACTTATTTTTTTTGTCTTCTTAGAAAACTGGGGATGTCGAGATCGATTTCGGCGAGCTCGATGGGTTTGTTGAGTTGGGTTGCCCGGGGGTAACGAGTTCTGGTTGAGGTTCAACTGTTCTCGTGACGGTTGGTTGGGCTTGGAAGACAGTGGCTTCAGGGGCTCGGCGGGCGGTTTGATCCATCCCAGCGGCGAGTAGGGTGATCGTGACTTCATCGCCGACTGAGTCGTCGGTGACTTGACCAAAGAAGATTTCGGCGTCTTCGGAGTCAGCGAGTTGGTTGATGTATTCCATCGCTTCGCGGACTTCACCGATGCTGAAGCTGGAATTCGCGGTGATGTTGACCAGGAGCTTCTTGGCACCTTGGACTTTTGTTTCGAGCAGTGGTGAATTCGCGGCGGCTTCGGCGGCGAGTCGGGCTCGGGAATCGCCTACGGCTGTGCCCATCCCCATGAGGGCGATGCCTGCGTCTTTCATGACGGACTTGACATCGGCGAAGTCAACGTTGATCATTCCCGGCTTGGTGATAATGTCGCTGATACCCTGGACGCCTTGTCGGAGAATATCGTCGGCGGCACGGAAGGCGGCAGACATCGGGGCGTTCTTGTCAACAACTTCGAGAATTTTGTCATTGGGGACGAGGATGAGTGTGTCGACCTGAGCTTTGAGATTCTCGGCACCAGCATTCGCGAGTGACTTTCGCTTCGGGCCTTCAAACACGAAAGGCTTTGTGATGACACCGACGGTCAAGATTCCGAGTCGACGGGCAATTTCCGCGACGACGGGTGCGGCACCGGTTCCCGTTCCTCCGCCCATTCCCGCGGTGATGAAGACCATGTCGCATCCATCGAGGATGTCCGAGATGGCTCTTTCTGATTCCCGAGCGGCTTCGGCGCCTTTGGTGGGATCGCCACCGGTTCCGAGTCCTCGAGTTGAGATTTCACCGATGGCCATTCGGACGTCCGCAAGACTGTTGCGAAGGGCTTGGGTGTCGGTATTGAGGGCGACGAATTGGACTCCGGAGACTCCGGCTTCAATCATGCGGTTGACGGCATTGCATCCGCCTCCGCCAACGCCGATGACCTTGATCACGGCTTGTGATTCAAAAAGATTGATTGGCGTCATATCGTCGTTCCCTAGATCCATGAGTTTTGCTTTGAGACCATTTGGTCTTGTGGAGAGGACGGAGGGTTTTCGGGAAAAGTATCGGGGTTGTTGGAATTCGGGGATAATTTTTGACTGAGTTATCCACATTAAGATTTTGTGGACGGAGAGTAGACTGCGGTAATGGCAAGCGTTGATGTTGGGATCATCATGGGGTCAGATAGTGATTTGCCGACGATGGAGGCGGCGGAGGGGGTGATGCATGAGTTTGGAGTCAGTTACGAGTTGCATGTTGTGAGTGCGCATCGGACTCCGGAACGAATGGTGGAGTACGCAAAATCGGCCCGAGATCGGGGGTTGAAAGTGATTATTGCGGGGGCGGGGGGAGCGGCGCATTTGCCGGGAATGGTGGCGAGCCTGACGACGTTGCCGGTGATCGGGGTACCAGTAGTGAGCGGGGGACTCGATGGAATGGACAGTTTACTGAGCATTGTTCAGATGCCGAAAGGGGTTCCGGTGGCGACGGTTGCGATTGGGAATGCACGGAATGCCGGGTTGCTTGCGGTCCAGATATTGGCGATTTCGGACAGTGATTTAGCGGAACGGTTATTGATGTTTCGGGAGGATCAGGTGACCCAGGTGTTGGAAAAGGATCGGCGGGTATCGCGTCGGTCGGATTAGAATGAGGGGGTGATGGTGGAAACTCCGGTGATTTTGGACGGTCGGGCTTTGGCGAGGGAGGTTCGTGAGGGGTTGAAAGTTCGTGTGGACGCTTTGAATGCGCGGGGGGTCACGCCACGGTTGGAGGCAGTCGTAGCGGCTCAAGATCCGGCGAGTTTGGCTTATGTTGAAATGAAAAAGAAGTGGGCGGGATGGGTGGGGATTGAAAGTGGGACGTTTATGGTGGACGATTTTGTGAGTGAATCGGCGGTGATGGAGCAAGTTGCGAAGTTGAATGCCGACTCGGCGGTTCATGGGGTTTTGATTCAGCATCCGCTTCCGGGGCATATTGATGAGGATCGGGTTTTGGAGTCGCTCGGCCACGCCAAGGATGTGGACGGGATTACGAGTGCGAGTTTGGGACGGCTGACGGCGGGACTGCCCGGTTTTCGGTGTGCTACTCCGCTGGGCATCACGAAGTTGCTGGATCGGTATGGGGTTCAGTGTGAAGGCAAAAACGCCCTTGTGATCGGTCGGTCAAATATCTTGGGTAAGCCGATGGCCTTGATGCTTTTGGAACGTAACGCGACGGTCACCGTAGCTCATTCGAGGACGAAAGATTTGCCTGAGCTTTGTCGGACGATGGACATCGTGGTGGCAGCGGTGGGCCGTGCAGAGATGGTCAAGGGCGATTGGCTGAAGCCAGGAGCGGTGGTCATTGATGCGGGCTATAACAAAGTCGAGGGTCGGGCACATGATGTCGGAGATTGCGACTATGAAGGTTGCTCTGAGGTAGCGAGTGCAATTACCCCCGTGCCGGGGGGAGTTGGGCCGATGACGGTGGCAAGTCTTTTGATGAATACAGTTGATGCGGCAGAAGCGACGTTGGTCTAGAGTGATTTGGCTCGTTCTTGGTGGTTTGATCGGGCTCTATTTGGGGGGGTGCTTTGTCATGGCGAAGGGTTATGTTTCGCCAGTTCGGTTGAATGCTGGTGAGCGGCTGGCGGGAGTTCGAGAAGTTGCATTTGAGACTGATGGGTATGAAATACCGGCTTGGCGTGGAGGAGAAGGGGATGATGTTTTCTTGTTGGTTCATGGATACGGGGGACGACAGGGTTATTGGAATGAACTGGCGACGGAATTGATGCCTCATGGTGAAGTTGTTGCGATTGCGACGATGGGTCAGACAGTGAGTCCGGTGGGGGAGGTCGGATTTGGAGCAGGGGAAGCGGGTGAAGTTTTGGCGGTGGCCCGAGCTTTGCGAGCGGAGGGCAAGAGAGTTCATGTTGTTGGGGTGAGCATGGGAGGAGCGGCGGCTTGGCTAGCGGCGGGCGAGGAACCGGAGCTATTTTCGAGTGTGACAACAGAGGCCGCCTTTGCTCGACTCGATTGGGGGAGCGACGATTTTTTGAGTGTCAGTGTTCCGGGTGGAGCCCGGTTTTTTAGACCGATTGTTCTTTTAGCTGAAAAGAAGAAAGGTGTAAACGGAGCGGAAATTCGACCAGTGGATGCGGCGAAGAAGTATGAGGGGCCAGCTTTGATATTGCATAGTCGAGGTGATGGAATGTTTGGGGAGCGCCATGCGGAGGCATTGGCCAATGCGGCGGGGGTTGAGATTACGTGGTTTGAGGGGTGGAAGCATGCGGAGATTTTTCAGAATGAGGCGCGGAAGGTTGGGGAAATGATTCGGGAGGTTGGCGGTGTGGAATGAACTGAGCGGGAAACAGAAGGGCGGCTTGGTTGGTCTTGCGGTTGTTGTGGCTCTCGTCGCAGGATATTGGCTGGGGCGTGGAGACCAACCAGTCAAAAAAACAGTAGTGCGAGAACCGATTGAAAATCGTGAGAGATTGAAAGAGAGCGAGCCAGCTCAAGTTGAGATGGTGCTGGTAGATGTGAAAGGAGCGGTCGTTGAGCCTGGCGTTTACGAGTTTGAAAAGGGGGCGCGAGTTCAGGATGCGATCGAACGAGCGGGTGGCTTTGACTTATCAGCTGATGTGGAGAGTGTGAACTTGGCGGAGATATTGAGGGATGGGGACGAGGTTGATGTGAAATATCAGAAAAATACGCCTTTAGATGCGGTTTTTCCGATCGGCATCAATACGGCTCCGTTGGAGATTATTGAGCAGTTACCGGGGATTGGCCCGGGCTTAGCCACAGAAATTATCCGCTGGAGGAGTGAAGTTGCGCCTTTTGAAACAGCGGCGGATTTGGAGCGGGTCCCGGGAATTGGGCCAGAGACGGTGCGTCAGATTCTTCCGTATGTTAAATTCGATTGATTATGGACTGGTCGGACTATTTCAATGCAGCAAAGGAGTTGGGGCCGAATCCGTTCTATTCGATCTTAGAGCGATATGTAGGAGATGAGCCGGGAAGAGTTGTAGAATTAGGGTTTGGTGCGGGGGCGGGGATTGGATGGTGGTTAGATCGGGGCTGGGAAGTTTTGGGAGTTGACGCGGATCAGGGAATGTGTGACCATGCACGGTCGATATATGGGGATCGAGTGGAGGTTATCCAGGCAGGATATAGTGATGTTGACTGGGGGGAAGTTGATGTTGTTGCGGCAGTATTCGCTTTGTTTTTTGCGGGAGAGACTGAATTTTGGGCAACTTGGTCAAAAATTAGAGAGCATGTATTGAGTGGAGCATTATTTGGTGGACAGTTGATTGGGCCAGGTGATGATTGGGCGGTTGATCATATATCGGTAACGCGAGAGCAGGTTGAGGAGATGTGTTTGGGACTGAACGTTCTTTATTTTGAGGACGTTCGTCGCCGGGGGAAGACCGTTTTTGGAGCAGAGAAGGAGTGGCATGTTTTCCACTTGGTTTTGGGGCCAGGACGTTAGTTTTCTCCGGTGATCAGTCCGGAATAGCGGCCTTTGAGAATGAGTTCGACCTGGGGATTGCTCTTATATTGATCAAAGGTGTGATCGCGTCCGATGATGAGGGCGTTTGAGGGGAGTTCGTTCTCGTAGGGGAGGATGGGTTTTCGGTAGTAGAAGCCAAGGGAGGGGTGGCCGGAATCGTCGAGTTGGAATTTGATTTCCGGGTCTGAGCCAGCGGGGCGCCCGAGATTGGCTTCGTAGAGTTGGAGATTTTTTTCGCGGGCCATGATCGCGAACGATTGGACGTCTCGGAAGCGGTCGTTCCAGTATTTTGAGAAGGCGAATTGGGCGAGGGCGAGGGTTGTGATGGAGGTGATGGCGGCGATTTTCAGGGCCCTGTCGAAGCCGGGTTCATTGCCAATTGAACTAAACCGGCCCCCTCCTAAGTCCTCCCCCTGAGGGGGAGGGGGGACGACATTTTGACTAGCACTTTTTTGATTTTCAGATACTGACCCCTCCCCATCCAAGTTTGCAGATTCTGTAGACAAGTTGACCTCACCCCCTAACCCCTCTCCATTGAAACGGAGAGGGGGAACTCCTTTCCAAATGAAAATTTGGGGTGGCGGGTGAGGAGAGCGTGGGCGATGAGGATTGCGAGAGGTGGGATCGAAGGGAGGATGTAATGAACGAGTTTGGTGCCAGAGATTGTAAAAAATGCGAGGGGAACGATAAACCAAATGAGTGTGTATGTTGCGGCAGAGTTGGGGGACTGGTTATGGTTTTTGGTCTGCCAGAACTTGGCGCGAATTGCACCACCGATCCAAGGAGCAGTGGCTAGGAGGAGAACGGCGGGAAAATAGATGGGGTGGACCCATGCAGGGACGGTATGGGCTTTATCGCCGCCGGCAAAGCGACCGATGTTTTGTTCGATCAGGAATTTATCGATAAAAAACTGTCCGTTGACGAGATAGGCAGGAACGTACCAAGTGCTGACGACGGCAACGAGGAGGGCAGTTCCAACAATCCAGTATTTTCTGAATTCGGGTCGGAACTGGGGTAGGCGAGCGAAGGTGAAGATGCCGATGAGGCCAAAAAGGACGAGAGCGACCGGGCCCTTGGCTAGAACGGCGAACCCGAGCGCAGTGGCGGTTATGAGTCGGAGCTTTTGGTTGCCTTGGAGACTTTCGTAGAAAGTGGTGATGGCGATGACGAGGCAGAGATTGAGGGCGGCATCGGTCATCATCATTCGACCAATCGCGACGACGAGGAGGCTGGAGGAATAGACGAGGCAACTGACAATGGCGGTTGATTCGCTGAATTGGCGTTTGGCGAAACGGTAGATCAGCCAGATGGTGACCATCGTGCAAAGAAATGAGGGGAGCCGTGCACCGAACTCGTTGGGCAATAGGGCAACGGTTGGCATTGCGAGCCAGTAACTGAGGATGGGCTTTTCAAACCACGGAATCCCGTTGAGGGTGGGGGTGAGCCAGTCGCCTCGGCGGAGCATATCCATGGTGACGGCTCCGTAGAACCCTTCGTCGAGATCGGAGAGGCCGTAAGTCCAGAATCCGAGGTAGGGGAGGATGCAGAGGACGTACCAGTACTGGCGAAGAATTTTCTGCATTGATTTTAGGCTTTGACGGTTTGGGGGGAGTTGAGGATTTCCGGGTGGTCGAGCAGGGCATGTCGCCAGCCGCGGACGGATACTCGGCATTCGAGGGCGTGGGTGGCCTGCATGAATCGTTCGAGGATGAGGGCACCGATGTGAATTGTTTTTTCTCGACCGGGTTCGAGGCCTGGAGTGGATTTTCTCTCGGCTTCGGTCATATCGCACATCCAGCCAACGGCGCGCGAAACCTCTTCAAAGTCGAGAGTAGTGCCGTGGACAAGCTCTGGTTGCCAGTGCGTGAGTTTTTCACGGATCGAAATGAGGTTGGTGCCGGTTGCTCCGAGGGCGACGGTGTTGCCGACTTGGTGGGGAAGGTATTCCAGGCCGATGATGTCATCGATGGCGGAGACGGCGGCGAGACGCTCGGCGAAGTTGGGGGTTTCGGTTGGAAAGTGGGTTTCGATGAGCCCGAGGGCGCCGACAGGGAAGGACTTTTTGAGAAGAATTTTCCAGTTGTCCCCATTTTTTTGAGCGGTGAGAAGTTCGGTACTGTGTCCGCCAGGATCGATGATTGTGATGCGGTCGGAGAGGTTGAGATTTTGGTCTTCGGCTACCGCGAGGAATCCGAGGAGGGCTTCATTTTCCCCGGAGAGGATTTGGACGGGGGTGTTTTGGTCTTGTGCCTGATCGAGGAAATCTTGGGAGTTGGTTGCGATTCGGAGGGCCATGGTTCCGGCGGCGGTTATGGATTCGGCGGAGAGGTCTTTGGCTTCAGAGAATGCGGTTCGAAGGGCGGCGAGGGTTTCGGCGGCGCCGTGAGGCTGGATGAGGCCGGTTCTTTTGGTGCCGGTGCCAAGTCCGGTGACGGCGGAAGTTTCGTGGACGATTTGCCATCCGTTGGGGGTGTGATCGGCGACGGTGAGGAGGACGGAGTTTGACCCGACGTCGATGATGGCTTTTCTCATTGGCTCCTAGAGTTTACTGGTGATGAGTGGAGTTGGTGTTTTTGAGTTGGGAAACGTCCTGATCGGTTGCTTTCTCTGCGCTACAATAGGCTTCGACAAATTACGCCCTTTTTTTCACGCGCCTTGTTAATTGGAAGTTGTGATGGGATTGGGGGCAAACGACTTGGGAACCCTATGATGATGGAAGACAAACAGGCTTCAGAGGAAGCAACTCCGGTGGAAGCGACAGCAGTGGAAGAAGCTGCGGTTGTAACCGAGGAAGTTGTGGCTGAGGTCGCGCCGAGTGAGCCGGAAACGGCTGAGACGACTCCTGTGGTGGAAGCGGAAGCTCCTGCCCCCGTTGAAACTGCTGAGGTAGTTGCTGAGGCTCCGGTTGAGGAAGCTCCGGTTGCCGAAGCAGAAGCACCGGTAGTGGTAGAGACTCCGGCGGTTGAGGCCGTCGCGGTTGAAGCGGAGGTTGTGGCGGAGCCGGCCAAGGTTGATGCCAGTGGCAAGACCGCCGATGAATTGCTTTTTGAGCAAGCGATGGCGGACTTGGGCGGGATGACCAGGAAGTTGGATCACGACTCACGAAAGGTGAGCGGATTGAGGCGAAAGTTATCCAGGTTGAGAATGACCGGGTTTTTGTTGACCTTGGGACGAAGGCAGAAGGGATTATTCCGATTGCGGAGTTGGCGAATGAGCGACTTGAGACGGCAATTGGTCACGTTCAGCCGGGCGACACATTCCAAGTTATCGTTTTGAAGACGAACAGCGCTGAAGGCAACGCGGTTGTCAGTAAGCGAAAGGCCGACTTTGATGTGATTTGGCAACGGATTCTTGATTCGTTCGAGAGCGGCGAGATTTTCCAAGCGAACGTTATCGACCGAGTCAAGGGTGGCTTGGTGGTTGACATTGGAGTTCGGGGCTTTGTTCCGGCGACTCATGTGGGTAGCGGCAAGCTGCGCAACATCGAGAAGTACGTCGGTCAAGTTCTGGCGGTCAAGATCATTGAGGTTGACAAGGAGCGCAAGAAGGTTGTCTTGAGCAACAAGTCGGCGGAAGATGAGCGACGCGACGAAGCGCGGGGTGAGTTGTTCGACAAGACCAAGCCGGGCGAAGTTTTGGAAGGAACGGTTCGTCGGATCACGGATTATGGTGCGTTCATTGATTTGGGCGGCGTTGATGGTTTGCTTCACATCAGTGAAATGAGCTGGATGCGCATTGACCACCCGAAAGAGGTTTTGAAGGAAGGCGAGGACATTAAGGTTATGGTTTTGCGGCTTGATGAAAGCGGCGGACGAATCAGCCTTGGCTTGCGCCAGGTGTTGCCTGATCCTTGGAATTTGATTAAGGAGAATTACAAGCAGGGTGACAAGATCACGGTCAAGATTGGCCGGATGGTTCAGGCGGGCGCGTTTGTCCGGTTGCCGGAAGGCGCGGAAGCGTTCTTGCCGGTGGGCGAGATTAACGATGAGCGCGTGGGCAAGCCTTCGGACGTTTTGGAAGAAGGTCAGGACGCGGAAGTTACGATTATTGATCTTCGACCGGATGAGCGCCGCATGGTTCTGAGTATGCGAGCGAACCCGACGATTGGCGGTTACCGCATGGATCCGAGCGTTGGTGCGCAGATGCGCCAGGGCGGCGGTGGTCATGGTGGCCACGGCGGCGGTCAGGGCCAGGGTCAAGGCCAGGGCGGCAAGCGCCGCGGCGGTACGAAGTTCCGCCAGCCGGCCGAGGATACGGCACCATCGCAGCGCGTGGCTACGGGCGGTGCGACGATTGGCGAGCGACTTGGCCTGCTGAAAGGCTTGGTCAAGCAAGACGACTCGAAGTCCGAGTAATTCGGGATTTGGGTTTGGCCCCCTGGAACGGAAGTTCCGGGGGCTTTTCTTTTTAGGGGATTGGTGTTTTGGGCCGGGGCGTTGTAGAATGGGATACGGAATATGGTTGCGACTCTGAGCAAGAACACTGCTGGGACATCGTGGTCGCTCGGTAATGAGCGGAGCTATGATGTTTGGGGTTCGGTGCGTTCGGGAGCTGCTACGGGCGGGCCGAAGGGTCGTTATGTTGCGAATCTGGGTCATGTTCAGGATGATGAGAGCGGCTTGATTTATATGCGGGCGAGATATTACGAGCCGGAGACAGGGCGGTTTGTGAGTGAGGATAGAGTAATGGACGGTTCTAATTGGTATGTGTATTGCAAAAATGCGCCAACTTTATTTGTAGACGAAAGTGGAAACAGTCCGACCGTTTACATTAACATGATACTCTTCACAGCCGGGTTCATTATTGGGCATATTGTTGGAGTTACTATTGCTGTTCTCCTTCTGATGAGAAACAATCCTGATTATGTTGTCCAGAACACTGTTGTCAGGAACTTGTTCTTCATTGGTTTGGAGATACTAACCTTTCTTTCAGCCCTAACAATTCCAGGTGCTAAGGGAGAATTTGGATTCGCAGATAAAAGTTTAAAAGAGATAACAAAGACAATAGTAAACTCAGTTCGACAAACTGGTTGGGGTCGACACGGTCTTGCCGCCGGTCTCGGATTCATGTTCGGAGTTATGTTTGGTGTCCTCAATGCGATGTATGATGCATTCTTGTGGGAGATGGAGAACGAATAGTGGAAATGGATACATTTTCCCAATTGCTTGTGCCGACCCTCATAGCTGCGACTGCTACAGCTCACTTGTTTATAAGAGGCAGCAGGCTCCGTTCAAATCCAGTCATCGCTCTATCGCTATTAATGAGTGCCATCCTGTGTGCTCTTGGAATCTACACGAATAGTCAATTATGTCTTGTCGGCTCTGTTGCTGTTTTGTACGCATCATTTTTACTGTTGCTCAGTAAGGCATCATTTATATCAGAGCGTGAACTATGAGCACTGTCCAAATTATTAGACTAAGATTATACAAGTGAGAAGAGGAAAGTTGTTGTGAAAGCCGTAGCATGTGGCTATTGTGTTGCAACACTAAATCACTGACCGGGCGGATGGGATGCGTGTTTCGAAGCGGGACAAGACTTGGCTTGCTTCTGCTGGCACTTTGGGGATGAGTTTTACAGGTGTGACAAAGGAGCGGACATATTACGATGGTCAGATGCCTGTTGAGGAGACAGTTCACTTGGATTCGACCTTGCAGAAGCTCACTCGGAATTTTGTGGGTGCTCGGGGGATTGAGATGATGGAAACGACTCAGAATTCTGCTACAACTCAGGCGTATCCGTTGTATGATACTCATGGGAATATGGTTGCGACTCTGAGCAAGAACTCGGCGGGGACATCGTGGTCGCTTGGTAATGAGCGGAGCTATGATGTTTGGGGTTCGGTTCGTTCGGGAGCGGCTGTGGGCGGGCCGAAGGGACGTTACGTTGCGAACCTTGGTCATGTTCAGGATGATGAGAGTGGTTTGATTTATATGCGGGCGAGGTACTACGAGCCGGAGAGCGGTCGGTTTGTGAGCGAGGATCCTGCGAGAGACAAAGGAAACTGGTACATGTATTCGAGCAATGACCCAGTAAACAAGTTTGACTACTCGGGTAAGTCCGAAGTAACCGGACGGGATATTGCACAATTATTTGCGTTTATGTTCAGTGCGGGTGGTTTGCTTGCCCTTGGAGCTTTTGTGTTTGAGGCAGGTCTAGCAGCTAAGCTGCTTGCAGTTGTAATTGTATCAGCAATTGCATTCGCATATAAGTATATCTCGGATAGCCCAAGTGCTGCTCTGGACACGCTTTCTGGATTTGGCATTATTGGCGATGGGTATTTTGCATATTTGGCTTTGAAGGATGATTTGGCTATGAAAGCACTCGCAAATGGCGCACAGAACAGCCAAAATCCAAGCAAGGCGATGAGCATTTCCAGAAATGCCATGTATTTCTATACCGGGTATGCAATGCTTTTGCTCGGCATTATGTTCGCAGATGCCGCAAGCTAAATGGAGAGATGAAATGGAGATTTTAAAGATCATTTTAGTGGCAACGGGATTTGTATTTCTTGTCGGCTCATTACTCCGAACAGATAGCTTGCGTTCCCGTTTTGCGTTGCCATTTTTCATGTGCTTTGGACTCATGATCTTGTCACCAGTCGGCACTAGCGTTCCTCTTGACATTGTGTTCCTGGTAGCAACACTCTGCGCAATCATATGTGGTGCAGTTTGGAGAATAAAATGAGTCTCGAGCCCTTTGTTTGCGAGATAAGTTAATGGAATTGATTAGAGATAAAAGGGCCTCTTGGATTGTTGAATTGTATCCACAGAACTGGGCTGAAGTTAAACCCGACTCGCATTCGGCTCATTGTGCTTGCGGTGGGATCTTCGATATGCTCACGACCTCGAGTAAGAACTTGGTGGAGCAACTGTGGTCGCTTGGTAATGAGCGGAGTTTTGATGTTTGTTTGTCGCGGTGCTTATACTGAGGATGGGAGAGCTTAGCCCAAGTTTGGATCATCCCGTTAAAGGGCTTGCAGTTTTTTGGTGCTTTGAACAAGTTCGGCCCGGGAGAAACCGAGGCAGTTACGCAGTGAGTTGCGGAATGAAAAAGCACTGTTGAACCCGGTTTGCTCCATGATCTCTCTTGTTGAGAGCCCTGAGTTGCAGAGGAGGTTTGCGGCGTGGCGGATGCGGCATTCGGTGACAAATTCCCGGAATCCCATTTGGAATTCTGACCGGAACAGCCGGGAGAAATGGAACTGGGAGTAGTGGGCGGTGCGGGCGCACTCTACCAGGTTCCAGTCTTGCCTGGGGTTTTGCCGGATATCTTGGAGGAGGCCATGGAATTGCCGGAGGGTGGGCGGGATTTTGGGAGCGAATGTGGCTTGGGTTGATGCGGCGGGTGAAGTTGCGCGGAGACTTTATACTATACAGTGCAATTTCAGGTGATTTTGGATATGGGTGACGCCTCTATAATAGAGGTGTGAATCGGCCGGTGGTTGTGACGGGGGGATTGCGAGTGGGAAGAGTACGGTTTGTGGGATGTTTGGGGAGTTGGGGTTGCGGGTGGGGAGTGCGGACGCGGTGGCGGGTGAGGTTTTTGGTGAGGATGTGGTGCAGGAATTTTTGCGTAATGAGCTGGGGGAGGGTGATTTGCGGGAATTGGCGCGGGGGCGGATGGGGGATGGTGAATTTCGGCGGCGATTGAATGGGGTGATGCATCCATTGATTTGGTTGCGGTTACGGGATTTGGATGTTGATGTGCTTGAGGTGCCTTTGTTGGTGGAGGCGGGTTTGGTGAGTGCGTTTGGTCGGGTTTTGGTTTGTGAATGTCCGGTGGACGTTGTTTTGGAGCGGCTTGAGGCTCGGTTGGGCGAACGTGAGGTTGCTTTGCGTTTGTTGGGTTCTCAGGTGGGGATTGGGGTGCGTCGGGTTTTTGGTGATGAAGTTATCCGAACCGATAAGGGGATGGATTCCGTCCGTACTGTGGTTCGAACTCTTGCGAATCTCTGGTTTTGATGGAAATTTTACGATTCCCTGACGAATTGGTGGATTTTTTGCAGGGTAAGCCGTGCTATACTCGCCGGGAGTTGATGCATTGACTGGTTGCATTGCCGCTAATTTTGCGTGTTTGTTCGCGCAAATGAGTTGCGTTGTGGTGGTTGCATCGGCTAAGATTGGGCTATGGCCCACGAAAGCGGACTCATGGGACGAGCCGGTTTTGGGAACGTGAACATGCGAAAGACGAAGTTGAACGAGGAGGACGCGTCACAGTGAAACTGTTAACGAAGTCTCGATTGGGCGGGCGCATTGCCCGCATGGGTGCCCTTTTGGTGGCAGCCGCGACCTTTGGATTAGTCGTTCCGGCGACGGCCCAGATTCAGCAAACGGATCGCTATGCGGTGACCGATTTTGCGGTGAAGGTGCCGAATGCGGACGTTGATCTTGGAGTGGAGGCTCGCGACAAGGTTCGCGATTCCTTATCTCAAGTTTTTGGACGGAATCGTGAGACGGTTCCGACGGATCAAGTCACTCGTGCGATGCGCGATTTGGGTTTGATGCCGCCTGTGACTCGCGCTGCAGATTTGTTGCGTTTGGGTGATGCGGTTGATGCTCAGTATGTTGTGACGGGTGAAGTTGCTAACTGGCGGATCGTTGAGGTCAGCGGTGGGCGACAGGCACAAGTTTTGATGGTTGTTCAAGTCCGCAACGTATCCGGCGGTGTTCCGGTGAATGCGGCGGTTGCAACGGGTAAATCTGCTCCTCGAGCGGGCGACACAAGCGACGCGACGTTGCTTGCTGATGCTTTGACGGATGGTGCTTTCCAAGTCGTTAACGACATGGAAGGGAAGATTTTGCCGAAAGCGACAGTTTTGAATACGACCGATTCACGAATTCTGTTGAACCAAGGAGCTCGATCGGGCATGAAAGAAGGGATGAAAGTCATCTTCTTGCGCGGTGCTGAGCAGGTTGCAGAAGGGGTTGTGAACAGTGTTGACGCAGATTCTGCTTGGGTTCGAGTTACTCGACAGGTGAAGGGTGTTCGACCTGGTGATTCCACGCAAACCATTGTTGATGTTCCGGTTTTGGCCGCGAATCCATGGGGTGGTGACGGTGCGCCGAAAACACGTGCTTCACGATCTTCCGGTGGGAATCAGGCACTGTTCTCCTTGTTGCTCCTCTTGGTTATCTTGGGCTTCTTGTTCCTTGGCGGACGTGGAAGCAGTAACGAAGTGGTCGGCAATGTCAAGGCGGAGGCGACAACGCCTTCGATTTCACCGGGTGTCCGGGTGAGCTGGACTCTCGACGCATTTGCACGAGGGAATAACGAAGGTCCTTATCGCTGGCAGGTTTGGCGACAGGGTGTGAATACGAACCCGGTTGCGGTTGCTTTGGCTCCGGCAAGCTTTGTGATCGACGATACTCTGGGAACATTTGCTCCGGCGAGTGGCAGTCAGTGGGATGACTTTGGTGGCATCTCGGGTGGAAACAGCTGTATCAATGAAGCACCTCCGGGTGGCGACGATCCGGCAGCGGCTCCGCTTGCTATTGGTGTTCCACAGCGATACAGTGTCGAAATGGTTTACCGAGTTGATCCGAACTCTTTGCCGTTCCCGCCTAATGGCGGCGGTGGCGGCGGTGGAACCACGGGTACGACAGGTACGACTGGTACGACTGGTGGTACGGGTACGACGGGTGGTACCGGCACGACCGGGACAACTGGTGGTACTGGTACGACTGGTACGACTGGTGGCACAGGCACGACCGGGACAACTGGTGGCGGTGGAGCGCAGTATTGCTACTTCGTTTCCGTTCGAGTTCCGGCTTCTGGTCAGGCAACTCCGTTGAACCGACCTCAGCTCACGGCTCCGACTGACGGTGCTAACGACACGGGTAACACTGTGTTCTCCTTCCAATCGGTTCGAGGGCTTGATCCTTCAGTACCGCTGGAATACGCAGTTCAACTGTCTCCTGATCCGGTCTTTGGTGGTCAATCTGTGACTCTTGGTGAGTTCATTGATACGGCGACTCCGAATGCGCAGGCTTTGGCGACACAGCCGGTTGCAACGGGTACGTTGTTCCCGACTTCAACGACTGTGTATTGGCGCATCGGTGTCCGCAACGTCCAAGACGTTCCGGGTCCGGTTGCTGATAGTTCCGGCAAGCGCTACATTTGGAGTGGTGCGCGCCGCATCACGCGATAAAGGGAACGAAACACGTTCCTCCTTACGTCCCACATGTGGGCTGGACTGGTGAAGTCTGGCCCACACCCTGAAAGAGAAAAGAAATTTGCCATGAAGAAGAATTTTCGAAGCGCACTGACACTCGGTTTAGCCGCCTTTTCTGCGGCTGCCATGGCCCAGGGGTCATGGTCATTTGAGTGCATCGACCCTGCGAATACGACCCCGTTTTCAACGGATTGGGGTCAAAGCGCGTTTGGGACAGATTTGATTGGAGTTGCATGCGGCGTTACGGGGACGGTCGCACACGGCATTAGCCCTGGATTACTTTGCCGTCCGCAAGCAACGTTGGATGCCGCTGGTCGATTCGCTTTTGGGGTTTTCGGCGGAGGATCGGTTCAAACAACTTTTGATGACGGGATGGCGTACACAATGGGTTGGGATCCGACTCCGGCGCCGTTTAATGCTTCTGAACCTGCGGGTGACTACAACTATGCGTTGATCACCGGGCCTGATGGTGATATTGGGACAGCTGAGTTGTTCGGTGAAGGTGGTGTTGGCTTTTTCAGTCAAGCGTCTGACCGGAAAGCTCTCATTACTTCAGCGGTTACCAACGGGCAAGTGCAAGTCGAAGTCCGAGTAGCTGCGGATGCTGTCCGCATGCGCTGGAGATTTGTTGACACTGGGGGTGTCGGCGGATTTGGTCTTGTATGGGTCATGGCCCCCTGGATGCGGATCGGTGGAGTGGACTATCAAGGATTTAATCAGTCGAACTCTGCTGGAATTCCATCGTTGTCAGGTAACGCTCGTTTTGTTGATCGTTACACTGGCTTCATCGCGTTTGCCGAGGGTCGTCCTTTGCGAACCGAAAAGAAACGCGAAATCACTGATCAGACTTTTCCGGCCTACCTGAGGGTCATGTTTGGTCAAACGGATCCGTACGGAATGCGACTGGATAACACGGCTAACTCAAGCACTCCCGATGCTTCATCGGCGAACTTCGTCAAGGTGGGGAACTTCGTTTTCACTTCAATTGGCAACACAGTGCAGGCGAACTTGACGGGTGATCCGACAGGTCAGGTTGATGACAACGACATTTTGCTGACATCGCCAACAATTGTTCAACGGTTTGCTCCTACGCAATCGCTCAATGGTCAGGCTCAGATCATCCACTACGTTCGGTCTAACTGGAGTACTGGGTTCTACTTTGATCCTTACACTGCGATTCTAGATGCGCCTCGAGCGGTGCACTACAACGGCGCAGGTGGTGGACAGACACCAGACCCGATGATTTTCCGGATTTGGATTGATAACCAGTATGCAACGATTGATAAGGAAGTTGACTTGGTCAATGTTTCTGCGCAGATCAATTTGCCAGCTGGCTTGAGCCTTGCACCAGGTGAACCTCAAACGAAGAACATCGCACGAATTGCAACAAATGCTATTGACAGTTTGGAATGGAGGGTTGTATCGGATGGTGAGACATTTGGCGATTTGCCAGTCTCGGTATCGATCTCAACGGTTCCTGGTCCGACACGAACTCTTTCTCAGACGGTGCGCATTGCAGCTAACCCTGTGATTTCCTTTAATCAAGGGCCTAACATGATCTCACTGCCATACAGCTTCGGAGATTCAAGTTTTGACGGAATCCTTGGATTGACGACGGGTGTTGACTACGTTGCTTACCTTTGGGATGCGGCTCTTCGGGCATATGTACCGACAACGAGTGCCCAGCGCGGCATTGGGTACTGGGTTATCCCCAATTCAGCCCAAGCATCGCTGGCCCTTCAAAATGCACAGCTTCCTTCGGATCAGGGTTCTGGAGGAATCCTTGTTAACCTCAAGCCAGGTTGGAACATGATCGGGAATCCGTATAACTACGCTGTTCCTATCCGTCAACTGTTGGGTGTTCCGGAAGATAACAACACCGAGGCCCTTACCTGGGATGAGTTGGTTGTCCAACGGTTCGTGTCCAGTACTTTGACGTTCTTCCAGCCGAACAGCTCACTTCCGGGTGGTGGAAGCTACGTACTTCAACCGGATTCAGGTCAACTTGAGCCTCATCGCGCCTATTGGATTTTTGTCAATGCGGCAAAAGATGTTCGATTGGTTTGGCCGCCGCTCTTCCAAGAAGGTCTGCCCAACTCAGGTCGTAGCGTCGACAGCCAGTTTGATCAATCCGATCGAGAGTGGCGACTGCAACTCTCAGCTCGATCCAACTCTGGTGTTGACAGCGAGAACTTCGTTGGTGTGATTTCAGATCGACGCAAGGCTGAACTGGCCAACGTCCGCAAGGCACCGGAAGCTCCGGGGTCCAAATTGGAGATGGCAGTCATCGCATCAGTTGATGGACAGCCCACGCGGATGGCGCAAGCAGTTGCTGACCGTGCTGGTCGCCAAGAGTACAAACTTGTCGTAAATGCGAAGGAAGCAGGCGATGTGACAATCACGTGGCCGAACTTGCCGAGCATTCCCCGAAACATGCGAGTGAAGCTTGACGATCCGGCGACGGGTACGAAGCGTGACTTGCGAGCTTCAAGCGGCTACACGTTCCGAATGGATCAGCCAGGAACGCGAGAGTTCACCTTGACGGTTGAGAAGAGCGGTTCTTCCAGACCGACGATTGGCAACGTGATTGTTGGAGCCGCAGGTCGGGATGCATCCAACAGCCCAATCACGATTAGCTACTCACTCTCAACGGACGCACTGGTTACAGTTCGCATCCTTTCGGGAACTGGTAAAGAAGTCTATACCGTGACTCGAAGCCGAAGCGATAGCGCAGGCGAGAACACGGCGACTTGGACTCTGAAGGATAATGCCAACCGATCGGTTGCACCGGGAACTTACTCGGTCGAAATCCTTGCTGAAACCCCGAACGGTGAGCGCGTGCGCAAGATCGTTCCGGTAAACGTCATCCGATAATCCGGAGAAAAAGAGAAAATGGAGCGGAAGTCAGTTCATAATGAGCTGACTTCCGCATTTTTATGCGGTTTGGATCGTCTGTTCAGTGAGGGTATGAAACGACTTGTGAACTCGGGTGGGGTGATGCGGTTTGTTCTTGTGGGCATACTCTTGATCCTTGGTGCCATGGGCTTTGGGCAAAATGGGACAATTCAGTTGGAGTCCTATCCCTCGATGGTAGTGGCGGACGGACGAAGTACGGTTACGATTACGGCGCAGATTCGGGATAGTTCGGGGAATTTTGTGCCGGATGGAACGCAGGTTGTATTTGATACCAATCTAGGTTCCTTCCGTGAGAAAATTGTCGAGACGGCTAACGGGTTTGCTCGGGCGATTCTTGTTGCGGGGGATATTCCTGGTGGGGCAAGGATCAGAGCATCAGCTTTAAGATTTAGTGCAGGGGCGGACATTGATGTTGAGTTCGTTGCAGATCGATCGCTGCTGAGTTCGGCTCAGGATTATATTGAAGTTGTGGGGAGTGAGACACTCTGGTATAGCGTTCAAGATCGGGTTTTGGAAGCTACGGGGGCATTGCGGGGGGGAGTGGTTCGTTTCCAGAACATTGAGATTTCGGCGAACGACTTGCAGGTTCAGGTTCAGACGTATGAGGTGAGGGCTCGGGGGGCGAAGCTCAAGATTGGGGATTGGGAACAAGAATTTGAATCGCTTTTCTTCCGGCTGAACAAAAAGGATGGTTACGGTACGGCCACGGTTTGGTTGGGGGAAGATGGTGAGACGGTTTACGGCGGGGCAACGCAGGGAAATGTGATTGACCCGGAGACGGGATCTGCGATTGCGACGCGACCTTATTTTGGGATGATCGAAGTTGGTAACCGCCGACTCAGTTTGCCCAAGGCGTATGTTGATCCACGGAGCCTACGGTTTACGACGATTTCAGATTCTGTTTCTATGATTTCGGCGAAAAAAGCGGTTGCATATCCTCGGAAGGAAGTTCAATTCCACAAGGCTGATGTTCGTATGGCGGGTCAGACGATCATGCAAGTTCCGCTTTTCAGCGTGAGTGTGAACACGGCATCACCGGTGATCACGGAACAGTGGGTGAATGTTTCAAACAACAACTTCGCATTGAATTACCCTTATTATTTGTCTTTGAAGCCGGGGGAAACGAGTGCTCTCCGGTTCCGCTATGGTGCGAATTATGGGACGGGAACTGGGGCCGGGGGCGGAACCTTTGTTGACTACGAACTCAATTGGAATAAGGGACGGAATTTTGATGGCGGTTTGAATATCGGGGGCATTGGCCGGGATGACTGGGGGGCTTCGCTCCGGCAGACTTGGCGGAATGACGACTCGACCACGTTGTCGATGGCGGTCGATTTCCCTGCGCACAAGAGTATGTTTGCGACGGGGAGTTTGAGTCGACAGTTCGACGGTTTTTCGGCGAACGTTCAGAGTACGTACGGTCAGTCCTTGCAGGATACGGATTACCGAACGGATTCCACTCAATTTGTGATTGAGAAGGATCCGATTAAGTCGCTGCTGTTGCCGGGCCGGATTTATCTCGGGGTTACGGCGCGGGGATCATCGCTTGAGACGGCCACTACGCGCAATTATCAACAGAGCGCGGGGGTTAGGATGCGCTTTGTCGGACAACCGTATCGTATGGGAACCAGCTTGTTCAACTATTCCTATTCGCTGGAGCAGGTGTCTGGTCACAATGTGCGGCAGGGATTGGTTCAGGTGGGGACCTTGAACTTGGGAATGAATCCGGCTCCGGGGGCTTATTTGAATTTGGGGTACGAGTATTTGGACGATGGGTTTGCTTCTGATTTGATCGGAAGACACAAGTTGACGCTTGACGGATTTTGGAACACGGGGAATTTTGGGATCAACGCATATTTATTGCAGAGTTTGGATGCAGATCGTATGAGTGCGAACGCCCGTTTGAGGTACAAATTGGGTCCGTTGTGGCGCGTTCAGTACGGTTATTACTTCGATCAATTCGGAGTTGATTCGTTCTTGGATCAGTCGTATATCTTGAGTTACCGGCTTGGTTTCCGCGAGATTGGCCTGAGCTATTCGCACCGCACGAAGAGATTGGGCATTGAGATTTTGGGCACGAGTATCGATTAGTGCGTTGATGATGGCACTGGTGGGGGTGAGCTATGGCTCGCTGGGCCGCTTCATGTTCGCATCAATTCCTCAAGTGCCGGGAATTCAGCTAATGCCGGACGGGGTTAGGGTGGCCCATACGACGGCAGATACGTTGTTTTTTTCTTCTCCGGTTCGAGACTTGCGGGCCAAGCGGATTGAGAATGGCGAGGCCGTTTTTCAGGGATTAGACTATGTTTTTTCGCCGGGGGCGGTTCGGTATTCGCCGTGGCGGCCGGGAGTCGAACTCTATTTTCCATTGGGGTTACGTTTCACGATGCGGACTGATTTGGGGCCATTCTTGACGTGGGGAGAGGGGAGCGTGGGAGTGGATGTTCCGACGGCACCGAGCCGCTGGCACCTTTTGAATTTTCGAGATGGTCAGGCTCCGTTGATGCTTATTTTTGACGAACCAGAGCAATTGATGATCACGGGTGAGAGTGGTGGTTGGGTGCTTTCGACAGGGCGTTCGTTCAAGGGGTGGGTTCGGATTTTGGCACCAGTTGGTCCAAAGCGGGTTGCAGCGAATGTTTCTTCCCTGGGGATGCTTGCCAAGGAGATTAGCCCCCTTGCCGAAGAATTGACGCGTCCGATGCCGACATTTGTGAATTTTGAGACACGGAGCGATTCTGGATTCTTGACGGCGATTTGGAATTTTGATGGTGTGGGGGCGGCGATTCCTTCGGCCTTGATGCTTTGCCGGGCGGGAGGCTACGATGCCAAGATCCAGACGGGCGTGACGCGTTCACTCCTTGATTTGGTCGAGGGGCCGATTGCATTTAGTCGGGAGCCTCGGATTGTGGTTCGGTTTCCGGTAAGACGCATTCCGATTGGGGATGCGCTTATGGTTGGGAAGTTTGAAAATCGGATCAGTTCGGCGAGCGGATTTGATACGCCGAGTGTGGTGGAACTGGCTTTGAGTCGGCTGATGGGCGGTCGGGATGCATTGACATTGGATGCGGTGGCTACTTCGTTGGGTGAATTCCGGCGCGCATTGCCTTCTTATCCTGATGCGGTTACGGGTAAGAGTTCTGCATTGCCTGGGAATGGGAATGGGGCAGATTTGTTGGCGGCGCAGGCTCTCCTGCAATTGAGTTCCGGCCAGGGGAGCGAATATCTGGGGCAGTTGAACGATCGCTGGGATCCGTGGACTTGGCAGATATTGGCGGAGAGGCCGGATGTGCGAAGCAGGGCAACGGGTCTGTATGCGGTGGGGGCTGCGTTGGCCGGTGATACGACGATGCGGGCGCGCGGGGCGATGGCCCATGCGGCTTCATCGGCAGAATTTGTGCGTCAGGACTACTTGAAGCGACGTGGTCTGGCGGCGGGGGATGAAAGGGTTATTCAGCCGCTTAGGGAGTTGCGTCAGAGTTTGTTTGGCGATGTGACGATTGCTCCGAACCGGGCTGATTTTGTTACGGCATTGACTAGTCCGGTGCGGGTTGTTGGTGGTCTTAACGTTTCTGTTGAGCAAGCGGGGGATGTCTATCTTCTTAGTTGGGAGCATCGCGACGGTGACCAGGCGAGTTTGAGCTTGGTGACGGAGTTTCCTATTGAAGTTGAAGCGCGGGACAATGTGAGTTCAATTGTCCCGGATGTTTTTTTGGCGGAGACTCGGTTGAAAGTGGTTCCGAAGGGGCCGGGTGTTTGCCGAGTTGCTTTGAGATTGCCGGGGTGGGCTCGGGGTTTGCCAGAAGCGGTTGAGGCTCCGCGGTACAGTGAGTGACTCACGGGTTATCGGCGTTGAAATGAAGGCCGATGTTTTCTTTGCGATCTAAGGCACCTGAGACAATATAATCGGCGGTCGTGAGGAGGTTGCGGGCTTCGGCGGAATAGGCACTGAAGGGAGCAGAGGGTGGATTATCGTAGGCGATTGATGTTTCGTTGATGAACGACTTGAGTTTCTGAAGTCCTTCGTTAGTGCGGAAAATCCCCGCGTGCAGGGCCATTTCTTTTTGGAGGGCGTGGCGGATGTGGATGGCTTCGTTCTCCGGGATGACGTGAGGCTGGGTGAATTCGGGAGTCGGGGGGAGGCCAGCAGATTCTTGAGTGACTGCATCGGCAGCGGCGAAACTGAAGACGATAGCTTCGAGGAGGGAGTTGCTCGCGAGGCGATTGGCACCGTGGACGCCGGTGGAGGTGACTTCACCACTCGCATAGAGGCGGGGGATCGAGGTTTTTGCTTGAAGATCGGTGACTACGCCGCCGCAGGAATAGTGTTGAGCGGGGACTACGGGGATCCATTCTCGATCGAATTCGAGTCCGATTTCGAGGAGGCGCTGGTGGATCGTGGGGAATTCGTGTTTAAGTTCTTCAGAACTGAGGTGAGTGGCATCGAGATAGACGCACCAGGTTTTGAGTTTTTGGATTTCTCGTTCGATTGATCGGGCAACGACGTCGCGGGGGGCGAGTTCGAGGCGGTCATCGTAGTCGTACATGAATCGGCGGCCATTGTGATTGCGGAGAGTTGCTCCGGCTCCGCGCATTGCTTCGGTAATCAGGAATCCAGCGAGCTGTGAGTGTTTCAGAGTGGTGGGGTGGAATTGCTGGAATTCCATGTTTTCGATTTTTGCACCGATGCGGTGGGCGAGGCCGATTCCGTCTCCGGTGGCAACTCTTGGGTTCGTTGTGTTGTCGTAGACTTTTCCGCATCCTCCGGTGGCGAGGAGGGTGGCGCGAGCAGTGAATTGAGCGGGGCCAAGATCTGAGATGATGGCGTTGGCACCGATACATTCGCCTTCCGAGAGAATGAGGTCGGTGACGAAGCAGTTTTCGTAGACTTGGATAGCGGGGTTTTGGCGCACGGCTTCGGAGACAGCGCGTTCGACTTCCCAGCCGGTTTTGTCGGCATGGTGGACGATCCGGTGTCGAGAGTGTCCGCCTTCGCGCCCGAGATCGAGGTTATTGGAGGCGGAAAGATCAAATCGGGTGCCTTGCTCGGCGAGCCATTCGATTGCGGCGGGAGCTTGTTGGACGAGCATCCGGACGGCTTCGGGGTTGCAGAGTCCGGCACCGGCGATGAGGGTGTCTTCTTCGTGGAGTCGCCAGGAATCGGTTTCCCCGACAGCGGCAGCAATTCCTCCTTGCGCCCAGGAAGTGTTGGATTCTTTGATTTCGGCTTTGGTGAGGACGGTGACTTGACCGAGATCGGCGGCTTTGAGAGCAAATGTGAGTCCGGCAAGTCCGCTGCCGATGACGAGGAAATCTGACTTTTGGTTTTTCACTCGGGGGTGATGGCTCCTGGGGCTTGAGTTTAGTCGATTGGTCTCGGAGAAGGGAGGGATGATTTATACTAGGGATGTGGCGGAACAGTTATCCAGCGACCAAATGGCACCGAAGAAGCGAGGTGTGCATTGGGCGATTAAGGTCTGGCTTGTTTTACATTGTTTGGTTGTGATTTCGAGGACATTGCCGGTTCCTTCGGATGTTGATGTGAAGGTGGCGACGGAGGCGGGATTTTCTCCAGCGAAAGTGGCGGCTCAGGTCAAGAAGACTAATTTTGATACTTTGAGGCAACGGGAGTGGTTGCTGCCTTATTACACCGAGAGTTTGGGGATTTGGCAGTACTGGGATATGTTTGCGCCGAATCCGGCTCAGGAAGACATTTGGGCAGACGCCGTCGTGGAGTTCGCAGATGGTTCGACGGAAGTCGTGGAGTATCCGCGGATGTATGAGATGGGGATTGCGGAAAAATATGTGAAGGAGCGTTACCGGAAGTATCGGGAGCGGTTTACTTCGGACGCTTATGCATGGAAGTGGCCGCATACTGCGCACTGGTTTGCGGCTCGAGCATGGAAAGGCGAAGGGAACATACCGGTGCGGGTGACGCTGAGGCGGCACTTTTATTTGGTGGGCAAGCCACCGACACCGCCGGACAAGACCTATCAGACGATGGAGTATTACAGTTGCTTGGTTGATCAGCAGGTTTTGCGGAGTCTGATTCGATGAAGTGGTTGAAAGATTGGGATGAGGCGATTTTTGGGTACGGATCGGTTTTGCCGATGGCGGTCTTTCGTGCGTTCGTTGGGTTCCTGAGTTTCTTGAATGTATTGATTTATGCGGGTGTGTTCGCGGATTTCTTTACTGAGAAGGGATTATTTCCGGTGTGGATGAGTGAGCGGTATGCAGAAGGGATTCCCCGATTGAATCTGTTGGCGGGAGTGACAGATGACCGGGTGACGTGGGTGATGTTGGGGTTGACGGGTTTGGCGTCGCTACTCGTGATGGTGGGGTTTGCAACTCGAATTTCGACGATTGGGCTGTTCGTTTTGCTATTGACTTTGCATCACCGGAGTGGCGATGTTTTACACGCGGGAGACTGGTTGCTCCGGTTGTGGATTTTTTCGCTGGCGGTCAGTTCATGCGGAGCAGTTTTTTCAGTTGATCGGTGGTTAGCGGTGCGGAAGGGGGCGGGACCAGTTGAAGAGGTTTCTTTGTGGCCGCAGAAGTTGGTTCAGTTCCAGTTGGCGATTGTTTATTTTATGACGGTATGGCTGAAATGGGGGGGTGATTTGTGGCGGAACGGTACGGCGACGTGGTACGCGGAGAATTTGAATGAGTTTGTTCGCTTTCCGGTTCCTGGATTCATGCACTCTCTTCCCGCGATCAAGTTGGCGACTTACGGGACACTTTTGGTCGAGCTGGCGATGGCGACACTTGTGTTCCATAAGCCGATTCGGAAGTGGGTGATGTTGGCGGCGTTGGCGATGCATGCGTATATTGAGTATTCGATGAACATACCGCTCTTTGAATGGGTGATTGTGGCGGCATTTGTTTGTCATTTTTCTGGGGAAGAGATTTTGAGTTGGGCGCGGCGGGTGTCTCATCGTCCGGGTTTTCGGGCCTTGGCATCGCGCGGATTGTGGCCAGCGGAGGTTGTTCATGCGTAAGACAAAGTTTTCGGAGTTGTTGAAGTTCAAGGGGGATAAGGGGCCGGGATATGACATTTCGCCGCAGTTCTATTTGAGTGTTATGGCGGCTCAGATGCCTTTGCCGAGCATCCGGTCGGTGGTGAATCCAAAGGGAGAAGGCGGTGCGGTTCTGGGATTTGGGGTGCCAATGGCGGGAGATAAGGAAGACTTAGATCGGCCCATGGAGCGGGGCACTTATGCGATTGCCAGTTTGGATCGAAAGACGGTGATTCGGGGGCTAGTGATCAGTAAGGAAGAGGCAGGTTTTGACCCGCGGGGGTTCTTGCAAAGTGACTTAGCTCTCACTCTCAGCGAGGAGGCTCGGGCGCGGATGTCGGCGACTTGGACTCTGATTCAGTTGACGTTTGAAAGTTACGATCCAAAGGTTCATCCGGCAGTGCGGATGATGTATGAAGTTGGAGCCCGAGTGGCGGAATTGACGGGCGGATTGGTGGCTGACCCGGTGAGTCAGGTTTATTTGTTGCCGGATCAGGTTTTGAGTCCGATTGGGCCAGAGGGGTTTGCGATTCAGGATTTTGTGAAGGTGCAGTCGGTGGCGAAGGGCGAACAGTGGGGGATGTATACACTGGGAATGCAAAAATTTGGGTTGCCGGAATTCGAGGTTATGGGGGTTGAAGAAGAGCTTGCGCAAGCAGCAGCGCGGTTGATGTTGGGATTAGGGCAAGGAGTTTTGAAGGGGAAGCGGCTGAGTGCAGGTGATTCGGTTGGGTCGAAGACGGCGGCGTTTCGGATTGCCGAAGGTGGGTTTGACCGAGCGCGTTGGGAAGGGGTCCAGGTGCTTGAGGTCATCCCAGAGCAGAATGAGGAGATCAATGCGGTTTTGGCGCGTTGGGAAGGAGAGAATTAGATGAACAAACAGCCGGCGTTTGATGAGATTTTGGAATTGGTAAAAGAGAGTGAACTTACGGGTCGGGAGTTACGGGAGTTTGCGATGGCGCAATTGGATACCTTGCCGACCTATGATTGGAGCGGGATTTACATTTTGCGCGGGGAGATGCTTCACCTTGACGCTTATGTTGGGGCGGCGACTGATCACACGGAGATTCCGGTGGGCAGGGGAGTTTGTGGTACTGCGGTGGCGGAGAACAAAAATCAGGTGATTGTGGACGTGCGGGAGTTGTCGAATTACTTGAGTTGTTCGGCATTTACTCGGAGTGAGTTGGTGGTTTTGATTCGGAATGGGGAGACAATTTTGGGTCAGATTGATATTGATGGGCACGAGATAGGCGCATTTGACGCACAAGATGAACGATTTTTGGAAGATTTGGCGGCCCTTTTGGCGTATCGTTGGGAGTGAAAGTTCCGTATGGAACGTTAGAGGATGATATGGAATCGGCTTACCCTTACCTGAGCAAGATCATTAGCCCGCAAGACGTCCGCAAATTGTCGGACAAGGAGTTGGCTGAACTCGCGAAGGAGGTGCGGCAAGCGATTTTGGATAATGTGAGCCGTACGGGTGGTCACTTTAGTTCGAATTTGGGGACAGTGGAGTTAACGGTGGCGATGTATGCGGCCTACAACATTCCGCCGGACAAGGTGATTTGGGACACTGGGCACCAGGCTTACCCGCATAAGTTGTTGACGGGTCGGTTGCCTCGTTTTGATACATTGCGGATGCACAAGGGTTTGAGTGGCTTTTTGAAGCGAGATGAGCACGAACTGGACGTTTTTGGGGCGGGCCATGCGGGGACGGCGATCAGTGCGGCATTGGGTTTTGCGGCAGCGCGAGACCAGGCGAAAGGATCGGAGAAAGTTGTAGCGATTGCAGGGGATGCGGCGATTTGCGCGGGAATGAGTTGGGAGGCTTTGAACCACGCGGGCGAATTACAGACCGATTTGTGCGTGGTTTTGAACGATAACCGAATGAGCATTGCACCGAATGTTGGTGCTTTGACGAATTACTTTAACCGGCTCCGGTCACGTCCGCAGGTGCAGGGTTTGGCCCGGCAGGCAAAGAAAGTGATCGAGAAGATTCCGGGGCCAGCACCGAGAATCGCGGCGGGATTGCGGCACGGGGTGACCCACTACTTTGCGCCGGAGGAGACGGGGACGATTTTTGAGGAAATGGGATTTGAATACATTGGGCCAGTGGATGGGCATGATTTGCCGACTTTGCTGGAGATATTCCGGAACATCCAGGAAGTTCGGTATCCAGTGTTCATCCACGCTTTGACGGTGAAGGGGAAAGGTTATAACGTTGCGGAAGAGGATGCAACGAAGTGGCACGGAGTTGTTCCTTTTGATTTGGAGCAGTGTGAGATGCCGAGCAAGGCAGCGGCTCCGACCTATACGAGTGTTTTTGGTGATGCGATCACGGAATTGGGGGAGAGCGATGAGAAGGTCATTGCGATTACGGCGGCGATGCCGGACGGAACAGGGCTGAACGGTTTTCGGGCGCAGTTACCGGGTCAATATTACGACGTTGGGATTGCGGAGCAACACGGTGTAACCTTCGCGGCGGGGATGGCGGCAGGGGGATATAAGCCATTTACGGTGATCTATTCGACCTTCTTGCAGCGAGGATATGACCAGGTTTTGCATGACGTTTGCATCCAAAATTTGCCCGTTCGTTTTGCGATGGATCGGGCGGGATTGGTGGGAGATGATGGCCCGACGCACCACGGGACATTTGATATATCGTTTTTGACTCATATCCCGAACATGTCGCTTTGTGCGCCAAGAGATGCAACGGAGTTACGGGAGATGTTGAAGTTTATGGCGGAATACGAGGCTGGTCCGAGTGCGATTCGGTATCCCCGGGGGAATGTGCCGGATAATCTGCCGGAAGGGCGCACGCCGATTGAGTTTGGAAAAGCTGAAGTATTGGGCGTGCCGGGTGTTCGACGCGGGGATGAAGGACGAGTTGACGCGGTGATTGTTGCCGTGGGATCGATGGTCACGGAGGCATGGGATGCGGCATCTCAATTGGGAGATGCGGGGGTTCAAGCTCTTGTCATTAATGCGCGGTGGTGCAAGCCAATCGATTGGGAAACAGTTGCGGCACGATTGAGCCCGGGCACGCTCCTAGTGACAGTTGAAGAGAATGTGCGGACGGGTGGTTTTGGTCAGCAACTCATTGACCTTTTGGTGGAGAGTCAGCAATTACCTCAGCGGGTTAAGGTAATGGCTTTGCCTGATGCGTGGGTGACGCATGGGAAACAGCCGATTATTCGGGGTGAGGTTGGATTGGACGCGGCAGGGATCGTGGAGACTGTACGAACCTCGGTTTTAGGTCGCGGACTTGCCTAGATTGGTCTTTGGAGGCTGTCGGGATGCTCTCCGGCTTTCAGGCCAAGAATTGCGCCTTCTTGTCCACGCCCGAGGCACTCAAAGAGATTTCGTATGGATTGACCGATTCGATCATTGCCGCAGCCTTCGAGTTCGATGAGAGTCACGAGATGACGAGCAAGATCCAGCACATGTGCGGAGACGATCATTTGTTCGGCGGCTGGTGGATCGATTGAATCGAGATGATAGGGGAAGAGCTCGGCGAAAATGTATTGAGCTTGTTCGAGGGATTCGGAGTCGCGGTAGGGAGGCACAGTTTGGGCAATGCGGCTTGTAAGTCGCTTAGCGATGGTTGCGGCGTGAACCAGGTTGACGGGGATTTCGAAGTGGGGCATCGTTGCCTTAGTTTTTGTACTACGTAAGTGTTCGGGCCATTATTCCAAGTTTTTCAAGGTTAAGTTGCGGGGAAACGTATAATGAATTGGGATGTATCAGGCACCATTGCCCGTTGAGTATACGGCGGCTTCGGAAGGGGAACTTCGGTCACGCATTTTGGCGGCCAAGTCGGCTTTGGGAGATCGGTTAGTGATTTTGGGTCATCATTATCAGCGAGATCAGATTATTGAATTTGCAGATTTTCGGGGAGATAGTTATAAGTTGGCGCAGAATGCCCGGGCTCATCCGGAAGCGGAGTTTATTGTGTTTTGCGGCGTTCACTTTATGGCGGAATCAGCGGACATTTTGACCAGTGCTGACCAAAAGGTTATTTTGCCGAATATGGCGGCGGGGTGTTCGATGGCGGACATGGCGGGATTGTTTCAGGTTCGAAGTTGCTGGAAGCAGTTGAACGAATTGGGAATTGAAGGGGTTGTTCCGGTGACATATATTAATTCAGCGGCGAACTTAAAGGGATTTGTTGGGGAGCACGGGGGAATTGTATGTACTAGTACGAACGCGCCGGGGGCGGTTGAATGGGCATTGGAACAGGGGGAAAAGGTGCTGTTCTTCCCTGACCAGCATTTGGGGCGAAATACAGGAGTACGATTGGGATTTGACCATGAGGTTGATATGGTGGTTTGGGATCCTTTTAAGCCTCTGGGTGGGAATTCTGCGGAAGATTTGCGACGGGCGAAGTTCATTTTGTGGAAGGGGCACTGTTCGGTGCATAAGCGGTTTACGGTCGAACAGATTGAGGAGGCTAGGGCTGCGCATCCGGGAGTGACCGTTGTGGTTCACCCAGAGTGTCCTTTGGAAGTTGTTAAGGCTTCGGACATGAACGGTTCTACGGAGTTCATCCTAAAGGTGGTGACGGAGGCTCCGGCAGGCTCGGTTTGGGCGGTAGGAACGGAGATCAATTTGGTGAAGCGGTTGGCAAGCGAGAATCCGGACAAGACGGTCTTTTGTTTGGATCCGGAAATTTGTCCCTGCTCAACGATGTACCGGATTCATCCGAGTTTCTTGTGTTGGGTTTTGGAGCGGTTGGTAGCGGGTGAAGTTGTCAACCAAGTGATTGTTCCGGAGAAGACGGCGGAATGGGCGAGGGTGGCGTTGGAGCGGATGTTGACGATTGGGGAGCGGGTTCGGGATTAAGGGACATTGGCCTGATTCTGATCGGCCATTACCTGTGTCATGGAAGAAAACCGTCTTGAAAGGGAAGGGTGACTCGGCATATCGAGTTCCATGAGTCTCGGAAAGGCTGAGTTCACCACCACTCTTGACAAACTGGACTTGGCTGCACTGAGATCGTTCAAGGACCGGATCGCTTCTGCATCTGCCTCAAACTCTTGTTGTGGGAATATCTTTTTGGCGTAGAGAACATATCCTGTTGCACTGAGAATAATTCCACAGGCCAGAACTAGAATCTTTCCAGGAAACTGATCCCCGAGGGTTAAGGTAATTGATGCAATTACTGCTACCGCAAGAACATAAGCGAGAAGTGCCCGTTGCCGTACCTTTATGTGTCCAAGTTTAATATGCGCTAGCTCGTGAAGAATAATAAATCTCCGTTCTGTTGGTGAAAAATCCTGCAACATAAGATCGGAAATGTATAAACCCTTAGGATGGGCAAAGCAGTTGTACGGTACCGTTGTCATTGAGGGCATAACATAGGCTTTTGGCACGGGTAATCCCAGTGTCTCCGAGCAGTCCTTTACTTCTTGTGTCAGCATGTCAAGATGTTCCGAACTTGGGTCTGCTTTTAAGCGAAACATGGTGATTCGATATGTTATGATCAGGCCCACTAAGGATAATAACGGTGGGCCCAGAAGGAATGTCAGACTCAATCTAGGCTGAGACTGGAACAGCCAAATCGATGTTGAAACAAAAGCTAGTGTTAGGAAGAAAAGTATCCAGTTGAGCTTTGCGATTTTCCGGATGATGGTGTTAATTCGATTTGGTAAGTTTAGATGCTGAGGTGAGTTTGCAAGCTCGGCAGCGGTGGGTCCGAGAACGGAAAAATCTGACCGGTAGGCTCGAAATATAGACTGAGTAAGAATAGGGAAGATGGCTGAAGTCAGCGAAAAAAATATAAAATAAAGGGTGTCGAAGTTATCATCTGCGAGACTTATCGAAAAAAGAAAGGAGGCTACCCATACTATGAGTGCTACTGGAATGAACTTCATTGACCTCCAGTAGGTTTTTGCGCCAACTCCCTTTTGAGCTAGAAGCTGGGGCACAGTCAACACAGACACCGCGAGGAAAATTTGGATGAAGATTAAGATCAGAATCATAAGCCAATTGCCAATTGCAGTACCTCTTGTGCGTCGCTGACGAAGGTGAATTCAATTTGCTTTTGGACGGTTTCGGGGATGTCGTCGAGATCGCGTTCGTTGTCGGCAGGGAGGATGATTTTGCGGAAGCCAGCGCGGTGAGCGGCGAGGACTTTTTCACGGATTCCACCAACAGGTAGAACTTTTCCTCGTAATGTAATTTCGCCAGTCATGGTGATGTCGGATCGGATGGGGCGGTTAGTGTAGGCACTGGTGAGGGCGGTGAGGATGGTGATGCCCGCGGAAGGGCCATCTTTGGGGACGGCACCTTCGGGAACATGGAGATGAATATCGTATCGGAAGTCTTTGTCGCTCAGTTCGGTTTGATGCTGGCGGAGGTATGACATCGCGGCATGGGCTGATTCTTTCATCACATCGCCGAGTGACCCAGTTAACCGAATGGTGGGTTGTTCGGCGTAAGGTTCGGAGAGAGCAACTTCAATGCTGATAATGTCGCCACCGTATTCGCTGTATACGAGACCAGTGGCGATGCCGATTTCGTTAGTTCTGCCTTTGAGGCCGTATCGGAATTTGGGTCGTCCGAGAAATTCGGACAGGTTATCGGGAGTGACAGTGATGGTTTTGGCGTTGTGCTCGGCAATTTGACGCGCGGTTTTCCGACAGACGGTTGCGATTTCGCGGTTGAGGGAGCGGACGCCGGATTCACGGGTGTATTCGCGGACAATTGTCTCGAACGATTTAGGATCAACCTTAAGGTGGGTTTTGTTGAGCCCGTGTTCACGCAATTTTTCTGGGAGGAGATACTTTTTGGCGATTTCGATTTTTTCTTTCTCGGTGTAACTGGGGAATCGGATGATTTCCATACGGTCTCGGAGGGGGGCGGGGATATTTTCGAGAAGGTTGGCGGTGCAGATGAACATCACGGCACTGAGATCGAACGGCGCTTCGATGTAGTGGTCAGAGAAAGTGCTGTTTTGCTCGGGATCCAGGGCTTCGAGGAGGGCGGATGTGGGGTCACCGCGAAAGTCAGACGTCATTTTGTCAATTTCGTCGAGCTGGAAGACGGGGTTTTTGGTGCCGCATTGTTTGAGCGCTTGGATGAGACGTCCGGGCATTGAGCCGATGTAGGTTCGGCGGTGGCCTCGGATTTCGGCCTCGTCACGGACACCCCCGAGGGAGATGCGTTGGAATTTGCGGCCAAGGGCTTCGGCGATGGATCTTCCTAGGGAAGTTTTTCCGACCCCGGGAGGTCCGACGAAGCAGAGGATGGGGCCACGGAGAGAATTACTGACTTGGCGAACGGCAAGGAAATCGGCGATTCTGTCTTTAACGGTGGTGAGGCCGTAGTGGTCTCGGTCAAGAATTTGGACGGCTTTTTTGACGTCGATCGAATCTTCGGTGAGGGTTTGCCAGGGGAGGGAGAGGAGCCAGTCGATGTAATTGCGGATGACCATGCCTTCGGGGGAGCTTGTGGGGGCGCGTTCGAGGCGTTTGACTTCTTGCATGGCTCGTTCGAGGGTTTCTTCGGGCATTCCTACTTGGATGAACTGCTGGCGGTAGTTTTCTCCTTCCTCGGAGAGGTGATCGCCTCCGCCGAGTTCGGCTTGGATGGCCCGGAGTTGTTCGCGGAGATAGTATTCGCGTTGGGTTTGACCGACTTCGCGTTCGACTTTTGTTCTGAGTTGGGATTGGAGCTCGAGGACTTGGAGTTCACGGGTCAGGATTTGGACGAGCTCGGTCATCCGGGTTTCGGTGTTGAGCTGGGCGAGGAGGGATTGTTTGGTTTGGGCAGTGGTGGGCAGGTGGTGGGCGATGGTGTCGGCGAGTTGACCAGGGTCGGTGATTGCGGTTATGGTTTCGCTGACTTCGGGGGGATATTGATGCCGAGGTTGGCGGCTTGTTGGAAAACGGCAACGGCTTCTCTGATGAGGGCTTCGGTGTTGGGGGTTTTGACTTCTTGCTCTTGGGCGAGGGAGTATTCGGTTGAGAACGACCGAGCTCGGAAGCTGAGTTTGTGGAGGTGGGCACGAGCCATGCCCCGGAGGACAACGCGCATTGTTCCATCGGGGAGGGGGAGGACGTGGAGTACTTCGGAGAGGGTGCCGATAGGGTAGAGATCGGAGCCTTTTGGTTCTTCGATGAGCTGATCTTTTTGACCGACGACGATGACTTCTCGGTCTTTATTGAGGGCGATTTGGAGGGCACGCACGGACATATCTCGTCCGACGAGCAGGGTTTGGATCACACCGGGAAAGTGGACAGTATCCCGTACGGGGAGGACGGGGAGTTTGGCTCGGATATTTTGGGGATTAACAAGTCGGGCCGATTTCGGCATAGGGTTACGTTACCGCAGGATTTGCGGAAATGCACCAGTTGAGTTTGCGAGAGTTTTAAGAATTTGAATTTGATTCTGGCGTGGGTGATTTTTGGAGGGTGAGGGTATCCATTGCATGTCGGACTGATTCTTCGGATCGGAAGAGTTCTTCAAAGACTCGGTCGATGATATCGAAGACTTCGAGGAGGACGGCGAGTCTTTGGCGGACGATATTGGCGGCTTCGGATTGATCGGAATCGGGAATGATTTCGAGGCAATCGCGGATAGCGGAGACGGTGGGGTCAATTTCTCGGCGTTTTCGCTCTCGAACGACGCGGGTGAACATCTGGACGATGTCGTCATCGGAGCGGTAGATATCTTTGCGGTCTCCGGGGCGGCGGTAGCGTTGGATGACTCCCCATTCGGTGAGGTCGCGGAGATTCATGGATGCATTGCCACGAGAGATGTGGAGTTGCTCAATCATTTCATCCATCGTGAGGTCTTTGCCGGTGATGAGGAGAAGGGCGTGAAGCTGGGCCATGGTGCGATTGATGCCCCAACTTGAGGACATTCGACCCCATTCCATGATGAATTGCTCTTGGGCTTGGCGGGTTGCGTTGGATATCTCGCTCACGGGTGTCTTAGTTTACGGTTTTTTATTGCGGCGAATCGCCAGATACAGTGGTGGAAGGTAATGATTGAGCCGATAATTTGAGAGCTTTGGGAAAGATATCGCCTCAGGATTTTATTGGCACCCGCACTCGTTTTCAGCGATTACGGGATGCAAAGCTGTTTACGGGGTGGATTGAAGATTTTTTTGGGACGAAGGTAGTTGTTTCATCGAACACGAATTTTGCGGTTCAGGTGGGGGATGAATTCCGCTTTGAGGGTTTTGGACATCATATCTCAGTGGTTTTCACGGCGGAACTGGATTCTGTAGGACAGTTGAGTTTGGTGGATGCGGGCCGAGTGACGACGATTGAGGGAACGAACGCTCGGATCGTTGAGGCAAAGCGAGTTTCTTTTCATTTGACTCTGGTAGGTCCGGTTCGATTTTCGGCTTCGCATGAGAATTTGAGGATGCGTGCAAGTGATTTGTTTGCGGTCGTGACTGATTCGGCTGGGGAGCACGAGATGATTGTTGTCGATGTTTCGCAAGGAGGGATTGGATTGATTTCGGGAACTCCTTTGAAAGCGAAGGATTATGTGAAGATACGGATTGAGACTCGGTTGGGACCGGTGGATGCTACGGGGAATGTTCGGTATTGCCGGCTGGATCGAGATCGGGATGGAATGTACCGGGTGGGGATTCAGTTTATGGATATGGATCGAGTGAACCGTCCGCGCTGGGAGCGGTATTTGGAGAAGGCGGCTTAAGTCGTCTCAACAGGTGATTTTACGGGGAATTTTCCTCCAATTTATCCGAACATTTATATGGCATTCAGCCAAACCTGAATTTATGGCCACGATCTCTGCAGCCAGCTTTGTTGGAACTCGCACTCGTTTTCAACGATTGCGTGATGCGAAGATTTTTTCCGGTTGGATTGAGAGTTGTGATGGTGACTTAATTACGCTTTCGACCAATACACAGGCGGCGATTCAGATTGGAGATGTTTTTAGGATTGAGGGTTATGGACACAAGGTTTCGATGATTGTCAATGCCCAGATTTTGCGGGTTGGGCAACTTGACTTGATGTCAGATGGGATTGTGGCGGGGATCTCGGGTACGAAAAGCTCAGTTATTGAAGCGAAGCGGGTGACATTTCAGATGAGGATGTCCGGTCCGTCGAGATTTTCATCTTCGAATGAGAATGTCCGAATAAAGACTCCACTCTTGCCGGTGATGGTGAAATCTTCCCAGGGTGAGATCCAGGGTTTTAGTCTTGATGTGAGTATGCAGGGTATTGGGTTCACGACTGCTGCGGTTTTGGTTGCCGATGAAGATATCGAGGCAGCGATTCAGACTAAGTATGGGATGCTGAGCTTTCGGGGAAACGTCCGGTACTGCACGAGCGACCGCGACCGAGACGGCATGTACCGATGCGGAATTCACTTGGATCCGCTTGACCGTACTGTCAGCCCGAAGTGGGAAATGTTGGTTGAGAATCCGGCGTAAAGTCTAGCCAGCGAGTTCGCGACCGCGCTCGGCATTCTTTTCGATAAAGTCTCGCCAGTTATCGGGAACATCGGTATCAACAAAGATGGCTGAGACCGGGCATTCGGGTTCGCAGAGTCCGCAGTCGATGCACTCGTCGGGGTTGATGACCACCATATCTCCATCTTCATAGATGCAGTCCACGGGGCAGACGGTCATACAAGACTTGTCTTTCACACCGATGCAGGGTTCTGTCACGACGTAGGGCATATCTCCCCTTGATTATGCAGGATTCGGGCCAGTTTTTCGGGCTTTTGGTGCTTTGCTCACCGAGAATTTTTGTTTGCGAGCCACGTTGCCATTCTTCCGTTGATTCTTGTGCCTTTTCTCATACTTGCATAGATCGGGTGTCCGTACATTGCAGCGTGGAGGAGGAACGATGCTTCTTCGATGAGTTCGTCTTCGGTGATCTCTGGGTGCAATCTTTTGATGAGGGCGGTTGCGGGGCCAATGAGGTTGAGTTGGATGGACTCTCTGATTTCATCCCGATTAACTTGGTCGGTGAGGTCGCGCAGATCTCGGTTGATTTGAAGGTAGTCCACACGGGCACCATCGAGGAGAACTTTGATAAATTGCTCGATTGACGTGACGGATTTGAGGTCGGCTCCGAGTTCGGCCAGGGTTTGGGTGGCCCAGGAAACATAGAGACCTTCCTTATCTTGGAAGTGGTGATAGAGACTGGGAGCTTTGACACCACTGTGTTCAAGGATTTGGGCCACGCTGACGCCCTGTAGACTCCCGTTGGCGAAAAGGGTTGAAGCGGCGGACATGAGCTTGCGCTTGCCGTCGCGGGTATTGGGTCGTAGGCGGATTTCCACATCTTGTCTTCGTCGTGGGGTTTATGAAAGTGCCCAAAAAAGTATAGATTGTGATATAGGTTCGGGACATTGGTCGCATTCCGGCTAGGTTCGGGATGGGTATTGGGGGGATTGGCAAACAGTTTGGCTAGATTTGGCCTAAAATATGTTCAGGAGTTATCTGAATTAATGGCAATCACACTCTCGGATCGCGCTGTCACTGAGTTGAAAGAGCTCATGGTCAGCCAGGAGAAGCAGGAATCAGCCTTGCGCGTTTGGGTCGCAGGGGGCGGTTGTTCCGGTTTGACTTATGGCATGGCGCTAGATGACGGGGAAGCTGAGGAAGGCGACAACACTTTTGAATACAGTGGTATTCGGGTTGTGATTGATGGTCTGAGTCTCCAGTACATGGAAGGGGCAACGGTGGATTACGTAGACGACATGATGGGCGGTGGGTTCAAGATTGAGAATCCGAATGCGACCTCTAGCTGTGGCTGTGGAAGTAGCTTTAAGACCGAAGGCAGCGAAGGCGCGTCGGCGGGCGGTTGCGGTAGCTGCGGCTGCGCAAGCTAAGGTAGTCGGACGTGACGGAGGGCGTGAGCATGCGGGAACGTGTTGCTCGCGCCCTTTTGATTTTTGCGGCGACGGAACTTAGTAGTCTTTCTCTTACGCTTTGCATTGATTTGCTTTTGAGTTCGTTTTACATTCCGATCCAAGTTTTGAGTACGATAAAAAGTTTTTTTTAGCCGGAGTAGTAGCGGGGTTTATCAGCTTGTTTGCTTCAGGCTTTAGTGAGGATAACAAATCTCTGAAAAGAGTTGCAGTGGTAGCGGGACTGTTTTATGTACTCATGCCTTTATATACACAGGGATAGTTCTGAGAAAAGAATTGCCCTCAACTTTGAAGGGTTGAGGGCAATTCACCGGGTATTTGATTTTAATCTCTGACTAGCCGGTCAGCATTTCGCCTTGGGCTTTGAAGACGCAATGGACGTATTCGACCCACTCAATGCGCTCAAGAGCGGTTGTTGGGGTGAGCCGGAAGCCCGTGCTGTACAGGTCTGATTCTTCGATTGCTTTGGAGTGCAGAGATTCTGCGTGGATTGATACGGGTGTAGCGTTGCCGCGTCCGATTTCAAGTTTGTATTTTGCTCCGTCTTGGAACGGCACTTTGGATCGGACTTGGAGTCCGCCGAGGCTGATATCGACGATGACGGATCGGGTGGTGTTTGTGTCGCCATCTTTTGTGATGATGGCGTAGTCCATGAGTTCAAATCGCGCGTGCTTGCGTCGATCGGAGAGGTTGTGTTCCATGTTCATGTTGTTTCCCGGTTTTTTCGACAGGTCTGTCTATAGATGATTTTTGGTTGTTTTCTTGCGAATCCTTAGAGTGATTAGGCGGCTTTCCACGGTTCTTGTTGGACAGCTTGCGGAATGATTCCGCGCTTGTGAATGACTTGGCAGAACGTGGCGAAGAGTTCTGCATCAATTTCTCCTCGCTCGGAGATTTCGTTCATGATGTTGAGAACTTTGTCGAGTTCCATTCCAGTGCGGTAGGCACGGGTTGAAGTCATTGCGTCAAAGATATCGGCGATGGCGGAAATGCGGACAAGCACAGGGATTTCTTCGCCTTTGAGTTGATCTGGATATCCTCGACCATCGAGTCGTTCGTGGTGCCAGCGCACGATGGGGAGACATTCCCGGAACATCTCGATGTTGCCGATGATGTTAACGCCGTACTCGGGGTGTTTTTTGATGATGTCGTATTCGGCGTCGGTGAGGCGATCTGGTTTGGTAAGGATTGCGTCGGGAATTCCGATTTTGCCTACGTCGTGAACGAGGGTGCCGAGTTCGAGGATTCGGCGCTCGTATGGACCGAGTCCAATTGCTTCGCCGAGCCAGAGGCTGTATTGCATGACGCGTTCGGAGTGACCTGCCGTATACGGATCCTTGGCTTCAACAGCTTTGACGAGTGATTTGACGACACTTTCGAGGTTCTTCTCGAGTTCGGCGAGGGCGTCGGCGAGGAGTTTGTTTTTGTGATTGACTTCGCCGTAGGCGGTTTCGACTTCCCGCTTTGCGATGACGGTTGCGGTGAGGTCAACGGTGAAGGCGAGCATTTGCCGGCAAACTCCATCAGTATCGTAGACGGGAACGGCTCGAGTTTCAACGTGGAGGGCGGGTTCGCCGGGCTTTGCGATTCGATATTGAACTTGGAACGGTTTTGCCTGTTTGACGGCTTCTGTGATCTTCTCGACGGTGGCTTCTCGTTCATCGGGGTGTATGGCATCCGCAAGGAGGTCGGGATGGAAGTCAGTTTGAGTGGGCAGAATTCCGATCTGCTTTTTCCATTCAGCGTTTGCGAAGGTGATTTTTCCGTTTTCGATGACGAAGAGACCGATGGGAAGGTTTTCGATCAGACTGGACAGTTGGGCTTGGATTGAGCCAGTGTTCTCGAGGTTTTGGGAGATACGAATTTCTTGATTGGCTGTATATCGCACCAGGACGATTGTTGAAATGCTCAGGAGAAAGATTCCGATAAAGAGGCGAAGATTTGCTGATGACTGACCTTCTTGGAGTCCATTCATCCGCTCGATGCTGGCGGATTGGAGCCTTGCGAGGGATTCAACTGATTTCTCGGCTTTTGAGATTGAAGATGACGTTGGGTTTGCGATCGCTTCTTTGAAAGTATCTGCGATTTGTCCGTAATTGTTGCTCGTGAGCTTGTGTTCGAGATCGCTCTGAACGGTCACATTGGGGATTCCTCCGCTTTGTATCGTGTTGAGGACTTTGGTGGTGAGGGAAGTGAGAGCTTGATTGGCGGTGACTTTGTTATGGGTTTGGACTAATTCAATGTTTCTGAGATGGGATTGCCCCATTTCAAAGGCGATTCCGAGAACGACGGCTACGAGGAAGATTTCAGCGACAATTCTGCGATGGGGTGAGCTTTTCCAGACTTCGCCTTGGCGAACGCTTTGTGTGATCGGTCCTGACGCAAGCCAGGCCATTCCGATGCAGACGGCAATGACGATTGCGAGTGTGACTTGAAATTTTTGGAGGAGTTCGAGATCGCCGAGGTTGATTTTATTGGCGTCTGAATCGACGGCAACGACTCCGACCAATTGGGAGTGGTTATTGAATATAGGAGCATAAGCAGAGAACCAGGTGCCCCAACGATCGGAATGCGAGGAGTCCGTAAAAATGCTCGTCCGAGCGGTTACGGCTTGGGTAAGTTCGGTTGGGATTTCATCGGCGGGATCGAGGAGATTTGACTTGGATTGTTCAGACCCTTGTGAGCTGGCATCGACGATGAAATGATATTGGGGTCCAACTTGCTTGAGAATTGAAATGTGGGTGACGTTCTTTGTGGCAGTTACGATTTTCTCAAGTCGATCGGTTTCGGTTTGAAATTGGGGGGTGTTGGTTTGTGTCGGCTCGTTGAGGCTGGCGATGTTTTCCGGATCTACTTGCAGGGCGGCTAGCTCGGCTACGGTTTGAAGATAGGAATTGATCTGGCGGAAATAGTTTTCCCGGGCACCGGTGTAGAGGATATATGAGCAACTGAGGCCAAGGACGAGAAAGCCAGCAGCGAGTGAGAGAAAGACGGTGATTCGGGAGGTGCCTTTTGGGTGCAAAGTTGTGAGGTGTCCTTGATCCTAGTAGATGTATTGGCATAAATTGAGGATTCCCTAAGGGATGAGATTTTGAAGGAAGAAAATTAAAGTGGGCCGAGAGGTTTTCTCTCGGCCCACTTTGGGATTTTGGAATGGTGCTCGGCTTATTTCCGGGCAGTGGATTGGATGAGTACGTGTCCGGTGTTGGGATCGTATTGGATATCCAGGTTGAGGGCTTGGGTCATGAAACTCAAAGGAATCATTGATCGGCCCTTTTCAATGAACGGAGCGACTTCAAGGAAGACGCTTTGCCCATTGACCTTGGCATTGGGATCACCGATTCGGAACCAGATTTGCTGACCATCGGCGAGGCTGTCCACTTCTTTGGTTGCGTGAGTCCACTTGACGTCACCACCAAACCCTTCCATCAGATGGCGGAATGGACTAAGCGGAATCCCGTTGGTGATTCGCGGAGAGACATCGAAGTTGATTTTTTCTCCGCCAACGAAGAGGTCGAAGTGATTCGTGTCCGGAAGTCGTCGACCGGGAGCGATTGCTAGCGGCTTCAGCTTGGCTTCTGGTTCGACTTTTGTGTCTTCGGGTTTCGTGTTGAGGACGACTAAGTCGTTTGGCTTGGCTGGGTCGTTCGTGATGACCACGTTCGCAGGTTTGGAAGCGTTTGTGTTTGCTTTTTCACCGGCATTGGGGTCAATCGCTTTTTGACCAGTGGCGGTACCAGTTCCAGAATTTGCCTTCGTGGGGTTGCCGCTCTTGGTGACATTGGCGTTCATGGGAACCGAGACCTTGGTGCCTTCGACCTTTGGGGTTTCGGCGGGCTTTTCGGTTGGTTCGGTTGGTTTGGTACCGAGAGCGTCGGGATTTCGTCGCTTGGTGCGTCCGCCGGGGTTGTCCACGAAAATGCGGAGCTTTTCGGTTCGGAAGCTTGCGTTGGCGTCATCGACGACCCATGCTTGAACTTCGTGCCATCCGTTGGTGACGTTCATGGTGTCCCATCGGTAGGTGTAGGGCGGGAAGTTCTTAAGGATTTTGAATTCGTCGTTGACGAAGAAGCTGACGTAGACGTTTTTGAGTTTGCTTCGGAATCCGACTTCGATGTTGACGATGCCTTGGCTTCGGCTATCGGGTTTTGGGGAAACGAAATACGCTGGCCCATCGCCGGATCGGTCAATTTTGAATTCAGAGTTTTCGGTACCGAGAAGCTTTCCGGAGGCATCAAACAGTCGGATTTCGACTTTGTTGTTGCCTGATTCGAGGGCAGCTACGTCGATGTCGAAGGCGGTTTCTCCGGAATCGAATTGATCGGAGACGGCCTTCGACGCGATGGAGACGCCGTTGATCCGAAGTTCGACAACAGCGGCCCGAGCCTTGTCGTACTTGACGGTGATGGTCTTGTTGTTGGCGGCGCGGTCGATCATGATCGAGGCGTCGACAAAGCTGGCTTGTGCTGCGATTGCGCTCATTACGAGTGCGGCGCAGATCAAGAGTTTGGATTTCATTCCTTTCCTCATCCCAATTTCCTTTTGGATGGGCTGGTTGTTTTTTAGTTCAACGAGCGCATCCGGTTGACATACGCTATCCCAGTGAAGCGCATATCTTCTCTACTATATCCGGTCCTTTTCGTGGGTTGCTCAGGTTTTTTGTTGTCTTTTGCTTAAAAGCGCAATAATATGGGGACACAACGGCTCATGGAACATCGATTTACGGACGTAGCTTTGGACTTTGAGCGGTTAAATGAATGGCGCGCGGAGGGGAACGTCTGTCGTTTTTCGGGACATCGTTGGAAGAATGGGGTTTGGGATCATGAGGTCCGGATGTATCGTCCGGCAAGCGGAGAGATTGTTTCTCAGGACACATATTATTTGGAGGTCACAGGGGACGATGCGGGCGCACCGGATGATGCTTACGGGCAGGCCCTAGCGGACGCTTTAAGATTGCCGGTCGCGCTCCTTTTTGGGATTCCGAATCAGTCGATTTGGAATATGCGTGAGGACGATCTTATTGCTCACTCATTTGAACAATATGTGGAGCATGGTGACCCAGAGTGGCCTTTGCTGGTGCCAATGGTTCGGAGTGTGAGTTGCGCAATTGATGTGATTGCGGAGTGGAGTTTTGAGCGATTTCGGAAAGTTATTGTGGGGGGGGCGAGCAAGCGGGGTTGGACGAGTTGGCTTATCGCTCAATTAGATGATCCACGGGTAGTGGGCATTGTTCCGGTTGTTTTTGACAATTTGAATATGACGGCTCAGCTAGAAAACCAGAATCGAGTTTGGGGGGCGTTGAGCCCGATGTTGGAGGATTACACACGTCGGCGGTTGCATGAGTTGGCGTCAACTCCGGGTGGCGAGGCGCTGGTGCGGTTTGTTGATCCTTGGACGGGTTTGGGGGTTCAGCGCGTTCCGGCTTTAGTTGTGAGCGGGAGTAATGATCCGTTTTGGACGGTTGATGCGGGGCGAGTTTTTTATCGCGGATTGCCTGCGGGGTCGGCAATGCAAGTTGTGGGGAACATGGGGCATTCGATTGGGGGTTGGGAGTATCGGCTCTCGACGGTGGGGGCGTTTTGTGCACGGTGTGCGGGGGTGGGGTTTTCCCACGGGCAGAATTTGAGTTGGTGGATGAGGCGGACGGTTTGCGCATTCGGGACGGTCGGACTTGGTGCCTCGGGCGATCCGGGTTTGGGGCGGGGTGAGTGAGACGAAGATTTTTACGCAGAGCGAGTTTTTTGTGGATTTGCTGAGTGAGCCGGAGGTGTTTATTCGGCGTCGGGAGGGGTATGCGCAGGCGGTATGGATGGAGATGGAGTTTGAGGGGGATGTGGGGGCGGTTCGGGTGACGAGTCCGGCGGGGATTGTTCAGGGGTTGTAGATGACCTCACCCCCTCTCCATTAAAGCGGGGAGGGGGGAGAAGACAATCCATTTCCGCGTCAGGTTTTGACTATTTGGTACCGGTTTCGGCGGTGATGATGCTGGAGATGCCGCCGCGGACGGCGAATTTTCCGGTGATGCGCATCCAGCGGGGGTTGCAGGCGGCGGAGAGTTCGTCGAGAAGTCGGTTGGTGACGGCTTCGTAGAAAATGCCTTGATCGCGGAAGGAGTGGTAGTAATACTTGAGAGATTTCAGCTCGATACACGATTGGTCGGGGATGTATTCGAGTTCGATGGTTGCGAAATCGGGAAGTCCGGTCTTGGGGCAGACAGATGTGAATTCGGGGCACGAGTGGTGGATGATGAAATCGCGTTGGGGGCGGGGTTGGGGAAGGTTTCCAGGATTTCTTGGCTCATGCAATGAGTTTACTTTTTGAGTTGGTTTGGGTTCGGGAATGAAAAGCCCCCCGTCGGATCAGAGGTCGAACGGGGGGCTGAATCAATGAATTAGCTGTTCAAGGTTGCTTCGAGGGTGATTTCTGCATTCAGAACTTTGCTGACGGGGCAGTTAGCCTTTGCTTCAGCGGCAGCGGCTTGGAATTGCTCTTCGGTCGCGCCGGGGATGGTGGCGTTGAGGGTGAGGTGGATTTGCGTGATCGCGAATCCTGCCTCTTGCTTGACGACCGTGACTTGAGCGGACGTTTCGATTTTGTCAGCGGTGAGGTTGTGTCCACCGAGAACGGCGGAGAGCGCCATGCTAAAACATCCGGCATGGGCGGCGCCGATGAGTTCTTCGGGTTGGTGCCATGTCCTTCTTCGAACCGCGAGGTGAAGGAGTAGGGGGCGTTGTTGAGGGTGTTTGTTTCGGTGGAGACGGTTCCTTTTCCGTCGAGAATTCCGCCTTGCCAGATTGCGCTACCGGTGCGTACCATAGTTTTGCTAGGTTACCGGGTGGTGATGTTAAGGCTTGGGCGGAAAGCAAGAGTTTTAGAGCAAATAGACAATAACCTCACCCCCTAACCCCCTCTCCATTAAAACGGAGAGGGGGAGACTAGAATCCTGTGCCGGGGGCGCCTTCAAATGTTGGGAATGGGGGTTCTCTGAATCCTCGGCGGTCGAAATCGGCGCGTTGGGCGCGGACGGTTTCGAGGAGGCCAGGGATTTGGTAGGGGGCCCTCTTTTTGGTTCGGAAGGCTTGGGCGAAAGTTGGCCAGAAGTCATCGATGTTATGAGAGAGATCGAAGACCATGACGCCTTGGGTAGTGGCGGTGGCGGCTTGGAGAGCGGGTTGGATTTTGGCGGGTTCCGGGAAGAAGTCGGAGATCATGATTCCGGCGACGGTCCAGGATTGGTCTCGGGCGACGCGGTTGGAGAGGATTCCGCCGGCTTCGACGGTTCGTCCGGGAGCGGCACCATTGGCGATGGCTTCGATGACAGTGCCGTTGGGGTAGTAGCAGCCAGTGATGAGCAAGTCAAGGTTGGCGCCCATGCCCGTTTTTCGGTATGCGTTGGTGAGAAAGGGGAATCCGGCGTTGAGGTCGGGACTGGCGTAGTTGTTGCCGTATCGCTGGTAATCGCCGTACCAAGAACCGGCATAGATGCCAAAGAGGGCGTCGGGGCGATGATTTTTGACATGGCGGCGGGCTTCGGCGGTCCAGTTGGTGAGGGTTTGGGCGCGGAAGGTGAGCCAAGCGTCGTAGAGGCGTCCGGGTTGAAGGCGGGGTGTGAGGGATGGAGTATAGGAATAGGTGAAGACGTCGTCGGGCCAGTTCACTTTTTGATTGACGGCTTTTTCGAAAAGGGATTTTGTGAGATCGGAGAAGTCGGTATCGAGCCCACCATAGCGGAGGCGGTCGTCGTAGAGGAGGCCGTCTATGTCGTAGTTACCGGCGATTTCATCAATAAAGTCGTAGGTGCGTTGCTGAACCCGCTCGTCGTGGGGGTTCATCATCAGGGGAACTTGATTTTGGGAGTCCGCGATGCGGACATAGGTGGGTCTGGAGTTGACATTGATTCGGGCGGGATTGAGTCTGATCAGATCATCGGCGGCTTGACCAGTGAAAACGAAGAGAGCGAGGCCGTTGAGGTCTTCGGGTTTGGTGTAAGTGAGTTCTCGGATAGCCCTGATTTTTCGACGGTGACGTAGAGGGCATTTTCGGGAGCTTTTTCTGGACTCGTGTAGATGGCGATGGGTTTGCTTTCGGTGTTGGCGTCGAGGGTTGGAGAAATTTCGTGGTTCTGCCAGACGGGGACAGGGATGTAGCGCACGGTTTGGAGGTCGGGGTTTTCGTACCCCCAGCCGGGCTTGAAGAATTGGTTGTCGGGTTTGCCGAAGTCGCGTTTACCGAAGGAGTGGCCCTCGGAAAAGGCATTGAGGGCGACAAAGAGGGACAGGTTGTGTTTTTTGGATTCGGTGACGAAGTGCTTGAGGGGGTCGAATCCGGCGGTCATTGAGGTGGCGCGCCAGGCGGTGATTTGCTCGGTGAGTTTGGAGGGATACATGGTGTATCCGTTGATCGGCTTGACGTCGAAGACGATTGTGTTGAACCCGACTTCGGCGGCTTTGGCGCAGAGGGCGGCGATTTTCTCTTCGCTGTTCACGCGACCGAGGTTTGCGGTGGCGTCAACCCAAAGGATACGGGCTTGGAGATCCATTCGGGCGGTGGTGGATTGGGCGATACCGTATTTGGCGAGTTGGTGATGGATTTGAACCGGAGGAAGGGCGAGAGGCGCGACGTACTCGAATCGCGATTCGGTGGAGATTTGGGTAGGGGTGACGTTTTGGGAAAGGAGTAGGGCGGCGATGCCAGTAAGCATCCTGTGATTATGCCAGCTTGAGGGCTTGGGCCTTGATTTGTCGGACAAGGTTGGTGAGTCCGAGGGATTTGCCCATGCTGAGTTCGGGGCCGAAGGTTTTGGCGACGAGGTCTTCGTCGATCAGGTTGGCGAGGGCGGGGGGGTGGTTTTGAAGCCCTTCGAGCAGGAGTTGGGCCATCGCCATGGCAGAGAGCCCTTGGGGGTTATCCACGACGATTTGGATATCGAGGGTTGACTGGGTGTTGAGGTTGACCCAGGTGTAGACCTCGGATTCACAACCGGGAACGCGGTTTTCGGCGGGGTAGGGTTTTTCGATGGCTGGGGGTTGGAACGATTTGCCCATATCGATAAGGACTTGCACTCGTTCGGCTCGGTCGTCGATGAGAGCGATGTTTTCGATAAATTCTTGGATGGGTTCTGGGTAGGGCATTGAAGTAGTTACGGTTTTTCAATGGGGAGGCCGACGGAGTTGCCCCATTCTGTCCATGAGCCGTCGTAGTTTTTGACGTTTTCAAATCCGAGGAGATACTTGAGGGCGAACCAGGTGTGGGCGGAGCGTTCGCCGATGCGGCAGTAGGCAATTGTAGGCTCGGATGGGTTGAGATTTTGGGTGGTTTGGTAAAGCTCAGCGAGTTCGGAGAACGATTTGAACGTACCGTCTTCGGGGTTCACGGCTTTGGCCCAGGGGACGGACTTTGCGCCGGGGATGTGTCCGCTACGGAGGGCCCCTTCGTTGGGATAGTCGGCCATGTGGGTGCGGGCACCAGAGAATTCTTCGGGCGAGCGGACGTCAACGAGTTGGCCCTGCTTCTTGACATGTGCGATGACTTCATCGCGGAAAGCGCGAATGTGGGAATCATCACGTTCAGGAGCGGTGTAGGTGGAGTGGTTGGCGAAGGGGGCATCGGTAGAGAGGGGACGTTGCTCGTTGATCCACTTGAGACGTCCACCATCCATGATGCTGCAGTTGGTATGCCCGAAGAGGTGGAACACCCAGAAGGCGTAGCAAGCCCACCAGTTGTTTTTGTCGCCGTAAAAGACAATGTGTGAGTCGGTTGTGGCACCGAGTCGGGACATAAGTTTTTCGAAGCCAGTTCGGTCAAGGTAGTCGCGGATGAGAGGGTCGTTGAGATCGAGTGTCCAATCGACTTCGAATGCGCCGGGGATGTGTCCGGAAGAATATAAAAGTGGATCTTCGTTTGACTCAACGATGATGACATTGGAGTTATCGAGATTTGCGGCAACCCAACCGGTTGAAACCAGCGCTTGGGGGTGGGCATAACCTTTGGGATTGTTGTCGTTGGACATATTCAATATAGTGGCTGAAATTTGAGGAGTGGTATGGGAATGTGAGGATTTTTCGAAGGCAGGTTCGTCTTGACTGATGTGAATCGATTATGGATTTTGCTGGCGTGGGTTGTTCTTGGAGGTCTGTTGGGTGGCTGTAGTCAGGTGGAGAATCGAACTTCGGTGGGGGCAGACGGGGTGGTGAAGAAGTCGATTACGATTTCGGAAAATATGGCGGGGGCGATGGGCGGCGTTGAAATGACGGCGGAGTCGTTGCGGGCCAAATTGAAATTGCCGGGCGATGATTGGGAGTTTGACGATTTGAGTGACGAAGATGAGGTGAAGATTCGGGTTTCTAAGGTTTTTGACAGCTTGGAGTCGGCGGCGGTTGATTTTGAGTTAGCAGTATCAGAGGATCAGTCCGTTTTGGGTCGGTCTGAGTTTTTGGTGGGAGATGATGGAGCGGAATTTGTGGAGCGATATGCGATGAAGGTGCCGCTGCCAGCTGACGAGGTCGAAGCGGAAATTGTAGAGGGTGCGGCGAAGTTACGCGAGGCGTGGACGATTGGTGAATTGACTGATGCGGAGTCGAGAAGATTGTCCGTTGCGGGTCGTGAAATTTTGATGAATGCGGTTTTTGGGCCGAGCGAGCCTTTGTTTCCGATTTTGGTAAGTTCTCCGGGGCGATTTGAGCGTGAGGTTCGATTGCGGTGTTTTGAGCCAATGACGGAGCTATTTTTGTCAGTTGATGGGGTGAGTGAAGAGGAGACTCGGGGGATGGTGTTGAGTTTTTTCAAGGTTTTGGACACGGAGGAGGAGTTTGGTGGTACGGCTCCGAAGATTGAAATGGGTAACGAGGAAGAGGAAAAAACTGAGACAACTTACTCGATACAGGTTGTTTTTTCCTCGCCGAATTTGGTGGAAGGTAATGGACGTTTCGACGTATTTCAGGGCGAATACTTTTGGGATTTCTATTCGATGCGGTTGGAGACGAGCCCGATTGAGATGCGGGTGAAGTTTCGGCGTTGAGAAGGACGATTCCAGTCGATTTAACATTGAATGGATTGATGGCGTACAATGGGAGGAGTGAGTCAGGATCCTAACGGTAGTTACAGTGCGCGGGTTGAGGCGTATGTCTGGCTTGTTCGATCGGCCGAGCATTTGCATGGGCTCGTCAGTCGGGGACTGGCGCCACATGGATTGACGCCGAGTCAGTATTCGACGTTGAAGGTTCTGGTTCAGCGCGGGGAGATGATGCAGAAGGATATTGCCAATTATTTGCTCAAGACGGGAGGGAATATCACTATGGTGGTTGATAATTTGGAGAGAATGGGTTTGGTGGGTCGATTCAAGTCGGAAGTGGATCGGAGGCAAACGATTGTTCGGGTTACGGCAAAAGGGCGAATGGTTTTTGAAGAAGTTTATCCGGGGCATTTGGATGAGATTGAGAGCGTGTTATCGGGTTTAACGGAAGCAGAGTGCCGGATTTTGAGTGGGCTCTTGGAAAAGGTAGGGCCGGATCGAAATTTGGTGTGCCCCTCGGTTCAGAAGGATGCTGAATCTGAGTTGGTTTGATGGGATTTGTACAAGAAGCGTGTAAATCTTGCGGTTTTTGTAACAGGTGGTATTGTTTTCAGTTGCAATTATCCGACTGATAAATATGACGCGCTGGGATGCTCTTCTTCGTTTGAAGGGGTGGCACAAGATGGACAACCGCTTGCTCTCATTGTTTGTGAGCGGGGTTTTTCTGGCGGCATTACTTGGTTTAGGTGTTGTTGTGGGGGTGAAGTTTGAGTCTGATCAGAAGAATCGGGTTCGTAGCGACCTTCAGAAATTGGCGACTACAGCGGCGGAGTTGATTGACCCGGAGAGTCATGCGTTCATTCGTCAATCGGGTGGACTGAACCGGGAAATGGAAAGTCAGCTCTATGATGAAGGTAATGCTGTTTTGCAGAAGTTTCTTACTTTTCATCCGGAGCTTCGGTACATCTACACACTTTATAGTGACGGCGAAGAGGTTCGATTTGGACTTGACCCGGCAGAGCCGGGTGATCAGGACGGCGACGGTCGAGATGACAAGGCCTATTGGGGTGAATTATATGATGAGACTACTCCCGCACTTCTATCGAGTTTGAAGCGTGGGATTCCTAATGTTGAGGATGAACCACACACTGATGAATGGGGACCTTTATGAGTGCTTACGCGCCATTCGTTGACGAAAAGGGCGAGATTGTGGGTGTAGTTGGGATCGATGTTACGGCTGATTCTTACTTAAATGCGGTTTCTGTTGGACGCAGGTTCTATGCGGGCTGGTTGATTGTGTCTTTGCTTTTGGCAGGTTGCCTTGGGCTTTGGAGTATGCGGCTGACTCAGAGAGTTCATCGAGACTTTTTGGGGATGCTTGAAGCAAATCGAATTCTTGAACAATCGAACGAAGAGCTTGCGAATTTGAATGCACAATTGGATCAACTCGCTCGAACTGACAAGCTCACCGGTGTTTTTAACCGGATGGGATTTTGTTCGGAATTGGAATTGTGTTTAGATGATTTGGCAGACGGTCAAGAGATTGATTGTGCATTAGCGGTGATGGATCTTGATGGGTTCAAACGTTCTAATGACCATTATGGTCATGCGTTTGGGGATCGTATGCTGGTGTCGTTTTTGGAGGAGGTGCAATCGCACCTCGGGGATGCCGTAATTGGTCGAATGGGGGGAGATGAGTTTATTGTTCTGATGAAAGGGGAGAATGCTCTTTATCGGCTTAACTCGGGTTTGGAATCTTTGAGAGAGCGGCTATCCCAGTATCCGGTGATGGTCAGCTTTATGGCCCAGTTTTGTTCGGCAAGTGTGGGTGTGGTGGGATATTTTGATCGAGCAACTGGGATTGATTTGATGCGTCGGGCGGATATTGCGATGTACGCTGCGAAGGCGAAGGGTCCGGGAAATATTGTTCAGTATGAGCCTGAAATGGGTGAGGCTTTGGAACGCCGGGTTGAGATGGAGCATGAGCTTCGGATTGCATGGGAGCGGAAACAGTTTTGGATGGCGGTTCAGCCAATTGTTGATTTGGAACGTGGTCGGGTGATTGCGGGAGAAATGTTGATCCGCTGGACTCGAGAGGATGGGAAGAATGTTTCACCAGCGGAGTTTATTCCGGTGGCGGAAAGCATGGGGTTGGTGGAAGATATGGGATTGTTTGCGGTGGAGGAAGCGTGTCGGAATTTGGAGCGTTTAGGTCGTGAGTTTCCGGGTCGGGATATCCATTTGAGTGTGAACATTTCACCGAGGCAGGTGAATAAACCCGACTTTGTTGAGCGCATTGAGGCGATTGTTGATCAGTATTCCATCGAGTATGGAAGTTTGTGGCTCGAACTTACGGAATCGTCGTTGATTCAAGAGGGGGCGGATGTTTTGGAGAAGCTGACTCGACTTCGGAATATGGGAATCAGGATTGCTTTGGATGATTTTGGAACGGGTTACTCCTCACTCAGTATGTTGATGGATATTCCACTTGATTGCTTGAAATTGATCGGTCTTTTGTGATGCGGATGACAGGAGACAAGCAGAGTGTCGAATTGGTACGGATGATTTTGGAGTTGTCGCGACTGTTGAATTTGGATGTCGTTGCAGAGGGGATTGAGTCGGAGAATGAAGTTCGGATTTTGCGCGACATGGGTTGTGAGTGGGGGCAAGGTTTCCATTATTCGAGACCGATTCCGATGGATGAGTTTGTTGATGGTTGTGGGGATTACAAAAAAGCTGCATAGTTAAGGGAGTTCGAGTCCTGGGTTAAGTAGATATATTTCTACATTAATTTTGAATGGTCGGCGTATAATAGATTGAGATGAGTTCGACCATCGTTCGCTTTGACACTCCTTTGCAGTTGACGCAAGATTTTTCTCCGAAAGGGGATCAGGCGACGGCAATTGCGGGATTGGTAGAGGGTTTGGACAGTGGTATTCGGTTCCAGACTTTGCTCGGGGCAACGGGGACGGGGAAGACTTATACAATGGCGAGCGTGATTGCTGAGAGTCAACGTCCGGCATTGATCATTGCTCATAACAAGACATTGGCGGCTCAGTTGTGCCAGGAGTTTCGAGCGTTTTTCCCCGACAATGCAGTTCATTTTTTCATTAGCTATTACGACTACTATCAGCCCGAAGCTTATGTACCGGGAGCGGATCTCTATATTGAAAAGGATTCGAGTTCAAATGATGAGATTGAGCGGTTGCGGCACGCGGCAACTCAGGCGATGCTTGAGCGGCGAGACGTGATCGTGATTGCGAGTGTGAGTTGTATCTATGGATTGGGGAGTCCAGATGTTTATGCGGACAGTGTGATTACGTTCGAGTCGGGGGTTGATTTCCCGATGGATGAGGCGATGAAAAAGCTTGTCCAGATGCAGTTCACGCGGAACGATTTTGCGTTAGATCGGGGGACTTTTAAGGTGAAAGGGGATATTTTGGACATTCAACCGAAGGATGAAGAGATCGTGACTCGGGTGGAATATTTCGGCGATACGGTAGAGCGTATTCGGTTGATTGACCCTCTGACTCAGCATGTTCTGGATGAGCCGAAACGGTGTTCGGTTTTTCCGGCGACGCACTATGTGACTCCGTTTGATCGGATCGATGAGGTTTTGGGATACATCCAGTCGGAGGCGAATCAGCAAGTGGCGCGATTTGAGAGTGAGGGGAAATTGATTGAGGCTCAGCGAATTCGTCAGCGGACGGAATTTGACATGGAGATGATCCGTGAGGTGGGGTTCTGCAACGGAATTGAGAATTACTCCCGGTATTTTGATGGGCGAAAGCCGGGTGATCCTCCTTATACTTTGCTGGACTTTTTGCCGAAAGACGCGATTGTTTTTGTGGATGAGAGCCACCAGACTTTGCCTCAGGTTCGGGCGATGTTTAATGGGGATCGCCAGCGGAAGTCGGTATTGGTGGATTACGGTTTTCGGTTGCCGAGCGCTTTGGACAATCGTCCGTTGAAGTTCGAGGAGTTTTTGGAGAGGGTTCCGCAGGTGATTAACGTGAGTGCGACACCGGGTCCATTTGAATTGGAAAAAGAGGGGAATCGGGTGGAGCAGATTATTCGCCCGACTTATGTGATTGATCCGGAAATTGAAATTCGGCCGACGGGGAATCAGGTTGATGATTTGATCGGAGAAATTCAGAAGCGGGTTGAGAAGAAAGAGCGGGTTTTGGTGACGACTCTAACGAAGAAAATGTCGGAAGACTTGACTCACTATTTGGAGGATTTGGGAGTGAAGGTGAATTATATTCACTCCGAAGTGCACTCGATGGATCGGCCGGAAATATTGAAGGATTTACGGCTCGGGGTTTATGATGTTGTGGTTGGGGTGAACTTGTTGCGCGAAGGGCTTGACCTGCCGGAGGTGACTTTGGTGGCGATATTGGATGCAGACAAAGAAGGCTTTTTGCGCTCGGAGACCTCGCTGATTCAGACGGTTGGTCGGGCGGCTCGGAATGCGGGCGGGAAAGTGATTATGTATGCGGACAAGATCACTCGGAGTATGCAGGCGACTTTGGACGAGACGGATCGGCGGCGGGAGATTCAGCGGGCGTACAACGAGAAGAACGGGACAAAACCTTCAACGGTTATGAAAGAGGTTCGGGAGACAGTGCGAAGTTACGATATGGTAGCGGAGACCCCTGCAGGTTATACGGATGAGAAGGCTTCGGCTCTGATGCGCGATGGAGCAACCGTGCCGATTGAGGATATTCCGGTTTTGATCTCGGGTTTGGAGAAGAAAATGAAGGAGCTGGCGAAGGCGATGGAGTTTGAGAAGGCGGCGGAGGTTCGGGATGAAATTGGGTCTTTGCGGAAGATGATGGGGGTGAGCGACGGGAAGATCGGGATGGAAAAACGAAAATTGCCGAGTGCGCGGGGCAAATCTCGTTATAACCATTAGGTTGATGGAAAAGATTGTTTACTGGTTCCGGCGTGATTTGCGAGTGAGGGACAATTGGGGATTGATTCGGGCGGCTTCTCTTGGGGCGGTGGTTGGAGTGTTTGTTTGGGATTCGGCGGTGGTGGGTCGGTCGGGGCGATTTGCGCGGGCGTTTCTTGTTGATTCTTTGGTGCAATTGCGCGACGAAATGCGACGATTGGGGAGTGATCTGGTGGTGGTGCGAGATTTAGCGGAGTTTGAGGGTCGCCAGGTGGTGGGTTCGGATGAGGTTGGGGTTTTTGAGTCAACGGAGGCGGGTCAAGTCGGGGCGGAGTTGGTCCGGCAGGATTTTTTAGTGGATTATGACTGGAGAGCGTTGCCGGGGATTTTCACAAAGTTTCGGAAGGAAGTAGAGCCGGTTGGGGATGTTCGGGTTTTGGATGAGCCGTCATTGCGGGGATGGGTGTGGAATGGTGAGCGTTGTTCTTTGGATGAGCTAATGGATGAATTCTGTGGGGTGGAGCGGCGATTTTCGGAATCTGCAAGTGAACGAATGCGGGAGTTCATCTGGGAGAGTCGGTGTTTGCAGAATTATAAGCAGACTCGGAACGGCTTTTGGGGGGAAGGGGATTCGAGTTGTTTGAGTCCATATTTGGCTTGGGGGTGTTTGAGCCCACGGGAAGTGTTTGTTGAGATCAAGAAGTTTGAAATCGAAGTCGTCGCTAATGCTTCGACCTATTGGTTGATATTTGAACTATTGAGGAGAGATTACTTTCATTATCTGGCGCGACAGCAGGGAGCGAGGATGTTTTTGCAAGAGGGAATTCAAGGTTTGGCGTTAGATTGGAGTGGGGGTAATGATCTCTACGAGGCATGGTTTGAAGGGCGAACGGGTTATCCGATTGTGGACGCTTGCATGAGGCAGTTGTTGGCGACGGGATGGATGAGCAACCGGGGGAGGCAAATCACGGCGAACTTTTTGACCAAAGTGTTGAACGTTGATTGGCGGATGGGGGCGGATTGGTTTGAGCGAAATTTGATTGACTACGATGTGGCGAGTAACTGGGGGAATTGGCAATACCAGGCGGGGGTGGGGACGGATGGGCGGGAGTTTCGGGTTTTTCACCCGGTGAAACAGGCGGCGGAGCATGACCCCGAGTCTGAGTTTATTCGGAAGTGGTTGCCGGAATTGGCGGGGATCTCGGCGAACGAGGCAAGGATGCCGGGGGCTCATTGTGATGTGGTCGTTGATTTTGATGAAGCGGTTGGGGCGAATCGGTCGAAGTATTTGTCCCAGATCAGAAAAGTCAATTCGGGCTTCTGAGCCTGTGGTTGATTGTTGTGGAGTTGGTAGGATGGAGGGGTGGAGTCGTTGGATGTGATTCGGGTGCCGGAGTCGATGTTGGAGATTCGGCGGGGGATGGACCGGGTGCCGACTCCGGCTGAGGCTTTGCGGATGTTTGCGACGCCAGTGCGGGTGCCGATGGCCCGGAAGGAAGCCCAGGTCGCGGACAAGGGACGGCGATTCGAGTTTGAGAGTGGAGGTGTTGATCTCGTTGGGTGGGAATGGGGAAGTGGGGAGAAGTCGGTTCTATTGATGCACGGTTGGAATGGGCGGGCGACCAATTTGAGTTCATTTGTTGAGCCGCTGGTCGAAGCGGGCTTTCGAGTGGTGGCGTTTGATGCGCATGGGCACGGGGACAGTGGAGGTGACCACTGCTATGCGCCGCTTTATGCTGGAGCGGCGAGAAAATTGGCGGGGGAGATGGGCGACTTTTTTGGAGTGGTGGCGCATTCTTTTGGCACTTGTTCGGCGACGATTGCGATGAAAGATGGGTTGCGGGTTAAGCGAGTGGTTTATTTGAGCACTATGTGTTGGATCAAGATGCGTTTTTATGAATTTGCGGCGGCGGTGGGGTTGGATCGGGCGGGGCAGGACGAGATGTGGCGGATCAGCGAGGAGTATTTTGGGCGCGGGTTGATTGAGAGTTATCATGGGGATGTGGCAGGGCGGGAATTTACAGCTCGGGGCCTTATGGTTCATGATGAAGATGACCAGGAGATATTGGTGGCACAGAGTCGGGCGATGCAGTCGGTGTGGCAGGGATCGGAGCTTTGGGAGACGAAGGGATTGGGTCACTTCCGGATTATTCGGAGTGGGGCGGTGGTGGCGCGAGCGGCGGAGTTTTTGAATGAAGTTTGAGATGAATCCTAAGATTGAGGAAGCTTGGACGATTCCGAGTGCTTTTTATACGGATGAGGGGGTTTATGAGCTGGGGAAGGAGCGGATTTTTGGGCGGAGTTGGCAGTTTGTGACTTGGGAGGATTCGGTGCGGGTGCCGGGGAGTGTCTATCCGTTTGCTTTGCTACCAGGGTGTCTGGATGAGCCGTTGCTGCTGACGAGGAGTCGGGAAGATGAGGTTTTTTGTCTGAGCAATGTGTGTACGCATCGAGGGAATCTGGTTTGCGAGGGGGCGGGGGTTGAGAATAGTCTGCGGTGTCGGTACCACGGGCGGAAGTTTGGTTTGGATGGACGGTTTCAGTCGATGCCGGAATTTGAGGGGGTGTGCGGGTTCCCGGCGGAATCGGACAATTTGCCTCGGGTTGATTTGGGTCGGTGGCGTCAGTTTTTCTTTGCCCGAATTGGCGATGAAGATAAGGAGTTGGCGGAGATTTTTGCAGAACTCGAGGCGCGGGTGGGGTGGCTGCCAGTGGAGGAGTTTGAGTTTGATGAGTCAGGGCGGCGGGATTATTTGGTGAATGCGCATTGGGGGCTTTATGTGGAGAATTATTTGGAGGGTTTTCATATTCCCTATGTTCATGCGGCATTGAATGCGACGCTGGATTATGGGAGTTATCGGACGGAGTTATTGCAGCATGGAAATTTACAGTTGGGGGTGGCGGGGGGCGGAGAGCCAGCGTTTGATTTGCCAGAATCGAGTCCGGATTTTGGGCAGAGAATTGGTGCTTATTACTATTGGTTTTTCCCGAATTTGATGCTGAATTTTTATCCGTGGGGGTTGAGCGTGAATTTAATCCAGCCGCTGGGGGTGGGGCGGACGAAGGTGACGTTTTTGCCATTTGTTTGGCGGCCGGAGTTGCGGGGTGCGGGGGCGGGGGGTGATTTGGATCGGGTTGAGCGGGAGGACGAGGCGATCGTGGAGGCGGTTCAGCGGGGGTTGCGGTCGCGGTTCTATGACCGGGGGCGGTATTCGGTTAAGCGGGAGGCAGGGGTTCACCAGTTTCATTGCATGGCGGCGGAGGCGTTGGGGCGTGAATAAGCGGTTGGTTTGGCCCTTGTGGAACTTAGCTTTGGCGATTGGTTTGGGGGCGTTTGGGGCGCATGCATTGGCGGGGGTTTTGGATGAGTATGGATTGGGGGTTTATGAAACGGCGCGGAATTACCATATGTGGTTGGGTTTGGCGTGGTTGATTTTGGCGGTGGCGGGGCTGGGGGAGCGGGGCTGGCGGGTGGTGAGTTGGGTGATTCCGGTGGGTTTGGTGTTGTTTTGTGGGAGTTTGTATGGGTTGGCGGTGAGTGGAGTTCGGATTTTGGGGGCGATCACGCCTTTGGGGGGTGCTACTTGGATTTTGGGTTTGGTTTGGTTGGGGGTTTTGGCTCGGCGGGGGAGTTGGTGGGAGGAGCCTCTGTGATATCAGAATGATTCCGAGGTGAGTTTAACTTGTCCTACAATACACGTTTCATTTTCAATGCACTCAATCACAAACCTATATTGAGCAACGAAAATCAGGAATGTGAAACTCTCGGTGCGCACGATGTAGCTCCGATTTCCCGGATTTGAGGAGACTCCTTGAATGTAGCTTATTCTTGGAGGCAATTGACTGGTGAGATGAAGCTTGATATCGGAATGTTTACTATAGTCAGCAATCTCGTCATGAACCGATTTCAGCAGTAACCGCGAACAATCCAGATTAGCTGTGTACTGGCTCCACATGAGTGTAGTTAGAAAAAGAACAATGCTCGCAATTATGGTCGTAACTAAGAAAAGTCGTTTCATACTGTTACTAATTTTCCTTATAAGTCGGCCAATTGCGATACTCTTTACGATAAGCGCCTCCTTTTTGATATCTGCCTTCCTTTGAACCCCAGGGATCATTCGAAGACCATCTCTCTTGACGTATTTTTTTCAAAAAGAATGTAAGCCGTTTTATGCAGCCTATATCCTGTAATTGATGGTTTCCCATCTAGGGAATAGACAATGACTCGGAATAAAGATACATCATTTGGGATATATTCAAAAGGCATCGATTCTCCGGTCATCTTGGTCTCTGGTTGCCACTTTGAATAACTCGTTGATGAATGTTCATAAAAGTCTAAACGATTCAGTTTTTGATCTAATTCAGACTTATCTATACCAGCCTTAACTTCATGTTGTAATTTGTTGAGGGAAACTTGGAGACCACTATTTGTGTTTCCGCGACATTCGGCCAAGGTCAATAGAAGCCCAAGCACCGCATTGTATGCAAGTTTCATATAATCATCTCCGTATACTTTATACTCCGTTCTCCACTGGATTGATCCGTTTTGGTAGGTGAGGGCGATTTGATCACCCCGGTGGTTATTCCAGAAGTAGAAATTCTGACCGCTGACGGCGTCGTAGTATCCGATACCAGGAATGAACTTGGTAGAGTAGTTTGATGGTTACGTCGTTGATGTTGGGGGTGGTTTTGGGTGGCGAGGTACGGGAGCCGATGTTTTTGTATCGGCGGGGGGATTGGGGGGCGAAGCCGGTGGTTTTGGAGATGGAGCGGCATACGATTGACCGGATCACGATCCATCACACGGGGGTGGCTCAGGTGAAGACGCGTCCATTTTTTGATAAGTTGCGGGGGTTGCAGGCATGGAGTCAGCGAGAGGACGAGCTGGCAGGGGGTCGGAAGAAGCCGCAGTGGGCGGACATTCCTTACCATTACTATATTGATTGGCGGGGGGATGTAGCGGAGTGCCGCCCGATTGAGTTGCCGGGGGATACGAACACGACTTATGATGTTCGGGGTCATGCTTTGGTGGTGATTGAGGGGAGTTTTCCGACGGATGAGTTCAATCGGGATCAGCGGCGGAAGTTGGAGAAGGTGGTTTTGTGGTTGGCGGATCGGTTTGATGTTCCGGCGGATCGGATTGCGGGTCATATTGATTTTGCGCCGGGGGAGACGGATTGTCCGGGGAGTTCGGTGATGGAGTATTTGCCGGAGTTGAGGCGTGTGGTTCGGGCCAAGCGGGGAAAATAGGGATAATTGGTCGTAGAACAGAACGGCGATGATTTTGAGTTTGGTGGCGGGGTTCTTGATGATGCCGACTCCGGTTTTGGGCCGGGGGGAGTGGCTGACGGATTGGGAGACAGCGAAGCGGTATGCGGCGGCTTTGGGTCGTCCTATTTTGGCGAATTTCACGGGGTCTGATTGGTGTCCTTATTGTTTGCGGCTGCGGGAAGGGGTTTTTGAGAAGCCGTTATTTTTGGATTGGGCGGATGATGAGGTGGTTTTGTTTGAAGCAGATTTTCCGAGGGGGAAGGAGTTGCCGGAGCAGTTGGTGGCTCAGAACGAGGCGTTGCAGACGGAGTTTGGGGCATCGGCATTTCCGACGGTGGTTTTTGTGACGGCGGGGGGTGATTTGTTGGGTCGGTCAGGCTTTTTGGGGAATGGCGGTGCTCGGTATTGGCTGGAGCATGCGGAGGCGCAGATGGATGCGGGTTGGGAGAAGTTAGCTGAGAGTGGGGGGCGGTTGGAAATTGTGGGTAAGCCGATGGGGGCAACGGATTTTCGGGGGAAAGCGGCACCGGAGTTGGACTGGGGAACTCGGGTTTGGGGGCCGGAACCGATTCGGGACGGCAAGCCAGTGTTGATTGATTTTTGGGCGACCTGGTGCGGGCCTTGTGTAAAGGAGATGCCGAAATTGAATCGGTGGGCGGAGAAGTTTGGGGATGAGCTTTTGGTGGTGGGGGTGACGGATGAGGAGGCGGACAAAGTTGAACGGTTTGCGAGTCGGTACGAGATTGGTTACAGTTTGACGAGTGACCCGGAGCGGAAGTTGGGGAATGCGTTTGGGGTGAAGCAGATTCCTTATATGGTTTTGGTAGGTCGGGATGGGACGGTTTTGTGGCAGGGGACGGTGAACGATGGTGATCCTTTGACGGAAGCGATGATCCGGCGGGTTATTGATTCGGGACAGTGATTTTTCGCATTGTTTGACGAGGGGTTGTTGTAGACTTGGATTTATGATTGCGGCGGTTGTTCTTGGGTTGGTTTGGGTTGAGAATTCGGCGGTAGTTCCCGTTGCGCGGACGGGAGCGGATTGGGAGAACCGTCATGCGGCACAGAAGACTTTGACATCGAGCGGGGAGAAGTTCCAGTTGGCGTTGGTGGGTGATTCGATTACTCATGGATGGGGTGGTCGGCCCCAGCCGGGGGCGCAGTGGGCGGGGGGTGCTCCGGAACTTTATGATTCTTTGTTTGGGCCTTATCAGCCAGTGAATTTGGGGATCAGTGGGGATCGGACGCAGCATGTTTTATGGCGTTTGGACGATGGGGTTTTGGATGGAGTGAATCCGAAGGTGTGCATGGTGATGATTGGGACGAACAATATGGGGAGTAATTCTGAGGCGGAGATCGCGGAGGGAGTAGTCGCAGTGGTGATGAAGTTGCGGGAAAAAGCTCCGAAGACGAAGGTGTTGCTCAGTTCGATTTTGCCGCGCGAGACGGAGGTGGGGGAAGTTCGGAAGAAAGTTGACCGGACGAATGGGCTTTTGGCGAAGTATGAGTGGCCCGATTGGGTGACTTATGTTGACTGTGGGCCGGGATATTTGGAGGCAGATGGTCGAATGAAGGCGGGGCTGATGCCGGATCAGTTGCATCCGAATAAGGCGGGGTATGAGGTCTGGGGGGCAGCGATCCGACCGGTTTTGACAAAGATGATGGGGAACTGATGAATTGTTTGTTCGTGTAGGTTGGTTATGGTTGCAATTTTAGCGGCGATTGGGGTGATGCAAATGGTGGGGCCGTCGATTTTGTTTGTGGGGAACAGCCATACGGCCACAGGGGATATTCCGGGGATGGTTGTTGCAGGGTTGCGGTTGGATGGGAATTGGGCGAATGTCCGGTATCAGGTTTGGTCGGCAGGGGTCTTGAACGATTGGGCGGCAAATCCGGAGCGGGTGAAGGCGCTATCAAACGGTAAGTGGGATGTTGCGGTTTTGCAAGGGGCTTCGATTAGTCAGTCGCATAAGTACGATTATTCGCAGGCCGGAGGGATTGATCTCGCCAAAAAACTTGGGGAGAATGGGACGAGAGTTCTGTATTTCTCAGAGTGGTCGAGGGCGGGTTGGGATGAGACGGCTTACATTGAGGGGATTTATCGTGGGATTCAGAAGGAAGCAAACGGCGGAGACATTGTGCGTGTCGGATTGGTTTGGGATCGGTTGCGGGCGAAGGCACCGCGATATAAGTTGATTAGCGAGGATGGGAACCATGCTCGGTTAGATGGTGCTTATCTTGCGGCGCGGGCGATTGCAGCAGGGATACGAGGTTCGGATCGAGATTTTGAGGTGCCAGGAATTTCGCCCGGCTTGGCTCAGCAGGTGAGCTTGGCGATGCCCAAGGTTGAAGAGCTTCTGATTCTCCGTTAACTCATTTTAGATAATGTTTGGGCAACGCGTTCAAACTCTTCGTTGGTGTTCAGAGGGTGGGGACCGAAGCGGACGAAGCCGTTTCGGGAATCGACCCTGATGTTGTTTTGTTTGAGGTGGGAGACAATCTCTTTGTGGTTTTCGGCGGGAAGGAGGGAGAATGCGCCGAACTGGGTGGGGTCTTGGGGCTCGAAGACTGGAATGTTGTGATTTTGGAAAATGTGGCGCATTTCGGCTTGTTGGGCGAGGGAGGTGGCGCGGAGTTTTTCGACCGTGAAGTGTTCGAGGTATTCGAGTCCGGGGAGGGCTTGATAGGCTTGGATGATGGGGGGTGTGGATTCCCACCAGGAGCGATGATCTTCGGCTCGGTCGGCGGTGCGGGCGTAGCCGAAGAGTTCTTTTTTGGCGAACCAGCCAGTATCGAGGGTTTGGTGGTTTTGGGGATTGGCGATAGCGAGCCAGCAGGAGCCGGGGCCGCCGTGGACGTATTTGTAGGAGCCGCCGATGGCGAAGTCGGCGACGGGCCAAGTGAGGTCGATGACGCCAAAGCTGTGGTAAGTGTCGAGGAGAACGAGGGCGTCGTTGGCGTGGGCGTGGGTGATAACGTCTTTTAGGTTCGGGAAGATCTGTCCGGTGGTGAAATTGACGACGCTTATGATGACAAGGTCGGTTTGGGGAGTGATATGGGCGATGAAATCGTCGGCGGTTAGTGTTGGGACAGGCTGGGTTGGTTGGGGGTTAACCCAAGTTGTCTTGGTGAGTCCTTGTGCTTCGTAAGTGCGCAGAATGAAGTCGATGCTGTCGAATTCCAGGGATGAGGTTACGATGTTGAGGGTTCTTTGGGGAAAGCAGTTGAGGACAGCGCGGAGTCCTTGACCGGCGGAAGTTTTGAGGACGACGGAACCTGGATCAGGCAGGCGGAGGAGGGTTTTGACCTTAGTGTGGTAGGAGTCGAGGGCTTGGAGCCAGGGTTCCCAGGCGTCATCAAGATCGGTGTACCAGTGGTCGAGGTACTCGTTGATTTTGTCTTGGGTGGCGTCGAGCGGGCGGCCGAGACTATGGTTGGCGAGATAGATGCCTTTGGGATTGTGGCGGGTAAAGAGGGGGGCGATTTGGGTTTGGATTTCTTGGGGGGTGAGGGGGAGGTCATGGTTTTGATTCTGTTTAGGAGGTCAACCCCTCCCGACCCTTTGGGCCACCCTCCCCAACATTGGGGAGGGAAAGGCGATTTGGGTTTGGATTTCTTGGGGGGTGAGGGGTTGTGTCATGGATTTGGTTCTGTTTTGAAGGTCAACCCCTCCCGACCCTTTGGGCCACCCTCCCCAACATTGGGGAGGGAAAGGCGATTTGGGTTTGGATTTCCTGGGGGGTGAGGGGGGAGGTCATGGTTTTGATTCTGTTTTGAAGGTCAACCCCTCCCGACCCTTTGGGCCACCCTCCCCAACATTGGGGAGGGAAAGGCGATTTGGGTTTGGATTTCTTGGGGGGTGAGAGGTGGTGTCATGGTTTTGATTCTGTTTTGAAGGTCAACCCCTCCCGACACTTTGGGCCACCCTCCCCAACATTGGGGAGGGAAAGGCGATTTGGGTTTGGATTTCTTGGGGGGTGAGGGGTTGTGTCATGGACTTGGTTCTGTTTAGGAGGTCAACCCCTCCCGACCCATTGGGCCACCCTCCCAATGTTGGGGAGGGAAAGGCATTGGCTCATAATTCGGTTCGGACGGCCCAGAGTTCGGGGAAGAGGCGGATGTTGACGGCACGACGGAGGAAAGGGACGCCGCTACTGCCTCCGGTTCCGGTTTTAAATCCGATGATCCGTTCGACCGTGAGGACATGGCGGAAGCGCCAGAGGGTGAATTGTTCTTCGATATCGACGAGTTTTTCGGCCATTTCGTAGGCGTCCCAGTGGTCGTGGGGGTGGGTGTAGATTTCTTTGAAGGCGGCGGTAACTGCGTCATTCGATTCGTAGGGTTGGCTGAAGTCGCGGCTGATGCTGGATTCGGGGATGGGAAGTCCTTGGCGGTGGAGGTGGAGCAGGAATTCGTCGTAGATGCTGGGGGCGTTGAGGGTTGCGGTTAGTTCAGCATGAATTTCGGGGTGATGCCGGAAAACAGATGTGGCTTGGGGATCTTTGTTGCCGAGGAGGAATTCGATGGTTCGGAATTGGTGAGATTGGAAGCCCGAGGCGTTGCCGAGGACACCGCGAAATTGGACATATTCGGATGGGGTGAGGGTTTCGAGTACGGCCCACTGTTCGAAGAGCATTCGTTGGACGTGTTTGACTCGGGCGAGGATTTTGAAACAGGGGCTGAGTTCGTCGGCCTGGATGTGCGCGATTGCGGCGCGGAGTTCGTGGATGACGAGCTTCATCCAGAGTTCTGAGGTTTGGTGTTGGATGATGAAGAGAGTTTCGTCGTGGTGGGGAGGATTGCTGAGGGGGTCTTGGGCGGAGAGGATTCGCTCGAGGTGGAGGTAGCCACTGTAATCCATTCGGTTAGTGAAGTCTTGTTGGATCGTTGGCTCGAAAGGTCGGGACATGGATTGAGTTGTACCTTTGTGGATCAGTGAGAAAATGTGGATTTTACGCCAGTATTTTTGCGGGGTCGAGTATGTTTTGTTGCTGTGTGGGTCGAAATGAAATTTACTTTAGAGGGATTTCCCGGGTTGTAGGAGGGGGAATCTTAGGTGATACTGTGGATGTTCTCAAGCAGAACAAAGAACTTTGAAAACTTGATTGGGGTGAAGATCGCCGAGTCGGTCGGGAGCTTTGAAGAGAGGAGCGGTGTCTCGTTGGAGACATCCAGGCTCTCCGCCGACTCTAGCGTCTTTTTGTGAACGGGCTGTTTAAGATTTGGATTCCGAAGTTTTTGGGCTTCGGAGTCCTGCGGCACCAACGAGTGCCCTCGTAGACGGGACATGAGCAAAAAGAGCACAAACCTCTCCGATGGCCGGCACTCGTTTTCCTCGGTGCCGGTCGTTTTTTCCCGATTTTGGTCGGAAAAAAACGAATAGGAGTTTTTGCAACCTCCACTTCAAATCAAACGCTGGACAAAGTTCTCCAGCAACTGAGCACAAACTCAATCCGATGGCACGACAGGATAGGTTCCTTGTTCCATCGAGATTGATTATATCTGAACATGGTGGCTTTGCGTGGGATTTGATCCTCGCAAAGTTGCCAGGTTTGAGACGATTTGTCTGGACTTGTCCAGGCAGGGGCATTGCCCCGCAAGTAAGAGGAGCGTACCAATTGTCAGAACGGGCTGTTGGCACTACAAGGGGCTAGGAAACTAGCCCCAACTTGTCTTATTTGCATTTTGGATTTAGGTTGATTTTGGAATGAAGACGCGCAGAATTGAGGCAGGGATCGGAACCGGCGGATTGCATGAATACCGCTGGGAGCTTCTGGCTGAGCCCGAGGGCCACCGGGTTTCGGTGGTTGGAGTCTGCGATATGGGTGTGTTGGGGAATGCAATTTCTCGAAGAGACGGTGTTGGCCGAGGGGTTGTTCTGGGGGATGAGGAGCGATGGTTTGACGCTGGACAGCGGCTTGTTGGGGGAGCGGGTTCTTGGGCAGTCGGGGCGACTGGTTTTGGTGCAGGTGGGTTTCAAGTATTTGGTGCAGGCGATGTGTTTGAGCTTGAGCGGCCGGCGGGGGCTTCGGAAATGGACGTAGATGGGGTTTCAGAAACGGGGATTGCTTTTGGTTCGGTCGTGATTCGGGAATTGGAGGTTGGGGCAGTTTGGCGAGATGGTCAATGCATTGTTTGTGCCGACTTCATCCGGGTTTCGGCGGTGAGGCGTGATCAAGGTTATTTGGGGCGAAAAGGAGAGGGAGACTGGGAGGTTGGAGAGACTTCAGACGGGTCTGTGGTGATGATTCGTGATGATGGAATTTTCCTGGTTGGGGGGTCTGGGGAAAAGAAGGAACTTGGTGTTCGCGGATATCGTCGTTTGTCGGTTCTTGGGGTAGGTGGACGCGATCGCATTTTGGGATTTGGGGTCACAGAATCTGGGCTTGTTGAGCATTGGGTCTTTGAATTGGGGTTAGGGATAACGGTGTTGACGGGACAGACTTTGGGGGATGGAGTTGTTATCGGCGAGGTCGGGGGGATTGGGGCGGATGGGACGATGGTCGGGATCGCCCACGATGGTACTGAGAGAATGATTTTGCGGTTATTTTAGATTTGGGTGATCGGTGAGAGCGTCGAGAAAGTTTGTGTGGGTGATGTCGAAAGCGAAGACACTGAGGGTGGCGGGTTGGCCGGGCGTTGCTTCTTCGTAAATACAGCGATCAAGAATAGTGCGCTCTTCTCCTCTTTTGGAGAGGATGCGGTATTTCCTTTCGAGTCGGTGTGTGCCAGATTCGATTTGAGCGAGGGCTTTTGACCAAGCGGTGGCGAAATCGGCAGGATGGAATAGTTGGGTGATCGGAACTTGATTGGTTGTGAAGTCGGTGGGTCTGTAGCCAAAGAGTCGGACTGAGTCGGACATGTAAAGGCAGTTGTAAGGGGCTTCGGCAAGGATACGAAATGCGAGAACGTTCCCTTTGATGACAATTGAGTTGAGTTCATCGGTGGGTTTGGCGTTTTGTTTCAAGCGGTTGACCTCTTGATAGAGTTGATTGATCTCTGTTTGTAGGATAGCGGAATTTTGGTTGGAGAGTTGTTGGAGATGAATTCGTTCGGACTCGAGGGTTTCGATTTGAGATTTCAGAGCGAGGTTTGCTTCTGCAAGTTGGATTTTCGAGTTTTCGTAGTGCCGAGCAATGAGTCCAGCCCGATTATTCGTTCCAGACGACTCCCGCAACCTTCGCCAGTGTCCTTCTACCGTTCGAGTGCTGATACAGAGTTGTTCAGCGATTTGTTTGTCGGTGAGTCCGGATGCAGCGAGAAGCAGTATTTCCTCTCCGCGACTTGCCATATGCTTGTCAGCTTCAGCCAGTATAACAGTCAGGGTTTTGAACGTTTGGATTCGGTTTCCCCGATTTGATTAAATGTTCCCTATTTCAACAAAAAACCAGTAAACATGCGGGGATTCATTGATCTTCCCTTAATATGGATTTGCGTTTTGGGGGACTGTTGGTCTAAGGTTGAGAAATGCGACTGGGATTGACATCGACATTGGTATTGGCATTGGCGGCGGTGGGTTTTTGCCGAGTTGATTACCGAGTGAAAGTTGTTGAGGGGGCGACGGCGATTGATGTTGAGATGGTGATCCCGAGCGACGGGAAACCGGTGGTTGTTCAGATTCCGAATTGGGCTCCGGGGAGTTACCGGTTGGTTGAGAGTTTTAAATCGGTGAACGAAGTGACGGCTTTGCGGGCGAGCCGGAAGGTGGTTGTGAATCGGCTTGATGATAACAGCTGGGAAGTTTCTGGGGGGATGAGCGGCGACATTGTTCTTCGGTATCAGCGGGCGATGGGGTCGGCGATTGGGAATCGGCTTCACATGACAGGGCCCGCGAATTTGATGTACGTTAAGGGTCGAGTCAAGGAGGATTGCACTTTGAAATTTGATCTTCCAGCGGGTTGGCGGTCGACTTGTGGTCTGGAAGTTAAGGGCGATGGTTATGTCGCTCCGGACTATGATGTTTTGATTGACAATCCGGTGACGATTGGGATTTTTGAATCAGATTTTTATGAATTGAAAGGGGTGAAGCATGAGATTGCTTATTATGGTGGCGATGTTTCCCAGGTGAACCGGGCGGCGGTCATAGATTATTGTAAGAAGATTACGTTGTTGCAAGATGATTTTTGGAGTGGGTTGCCGTTCAAGAAATATGTTTGGCACTTCACGGTGATGAATGCGGCAGACGGAGGATGGGGGCTTGAGCATTTGAGCAGTACGACGATTGGACTCGCTTCGGGTTTGGGTCAGGGGACGGTGGGGGTGATGAACCACGAGTATTTCCATGCTTGGAATGTGAAGCGAATCCGGAGCAAGGCTTTGGGGCCGTTTGATTATCTGGTTTTGCCGAAGACAGGTGCCTTGTGGATGTTGGAGGGCGTTACGGATTACTATGCTCATTTGTTGTTGTACCGGTACCAGGTTTACAACGAGGATTACATGAAGTCGCGGATCATCCGGAACGTTCGCACGACGCGGGCGAATGCGGAGCGGATGAATGTGAGCCCATATGATTCCAGTTACCGAGTGGGTGAAGCGGCGAACGGTCGGGGTAATTCGGCCGGATTTGGGGTGAATTATTACAATACGGGTTGGGTTGTGGGGTTGTGTTTGGACATTGAGCTGCGAGACGCGACCAACGGGAAGTATTCGTTTGATGACGTGCTTTATCAGTTGTGGGAAGAGTGCAAAGATGATCAGTCGGGATTTGAGGAGCATCGGATCCGAGAGATTATGGTTGAAATGGGGGGCGAGCGGATGGGGGTTGCCTATGACACTTGGGTGATGAAGCCGGGTGAGCTGCCGGTCGAGAAGCAATTGGAGAAGATAGGCTACCGATTTATTGAGACGGAAACGACATTTGCGGATTTGGGTTTCCCGGTGAGCTGGGGTACGGACGGGCGGCTTGTGGTTTCCCGGGGAACGCGGGACCAGGAGTGGCGGACAAACGACGAGATCGTTGAGGTGAACGGCATGGCTAAGGGGGCGGATGCTCATGTGACGGAACATGTTTGGGAAGATTGGCGCGAGATGATGAAGCCGGGCGCGACTTTGAAGTTGAAAGTGAAGCGGGGCGATGAAATTCTGGAACGGACGGTCGCGGTGAAGGAAGGGAAGACGGTGGATACGCTGATCGAAGAAATGAAAGATGCATCGGCCCGGGTGAAGGCTTTGCGGGAGGGGTGGTTCCGGGGGCCGAAGAATGGGGGAAGCCCGTGGTGGTTCCCGAGGGGTAGGTTGCTGTTTGTTGCAGATAAATGAGAGCAGGCTCCACTCGATTGAGTGGAGCCTGTCATTGTTTTCGCTGAGCGGTTATGGCTTAGCTGTTCTTGCGTCGTCGTCGGGCGGCAATTGCGGCGGCTCCGGCGAGGACGATCATGGTAGCAGGTTCGGGAACGGCTTCAACGCTCACGTCAAACGCTTGAATTCCGTTGTTCGTGTTCATTGCGTATAGACTGAGTTGTCCGTTGAAAACACCCCACTGCACAGCTCCAACTCCGTTAGTATTCGCAACCGGTGAGCCAGTCGTCAAATTAGCCGAAGTGAGTTTTACGAAGTTGTTCGGGTCAGTAACGTCGTACACACTCACTGCATTGGCGAAGACGTTGGGCGATACAACTCCATCACCTGCGGTTGCGACTGTTGCCAGGAGCTTGCGGCCTTGATACTCGATGAAGTCCATTGGACGTTCGCCTGCCGACGTCGTAGACTGCGAAAGTCCACTCCCATCAAAGCCAAAAGTGGGGCGATTCGCAGATCCAAGGAATCCCTGAGTACCGAAAACTCTCGAAGAGTCTTCTCTGAAAGTCATCCCCAATCGGAAATCCCCAGCAACTGTGGCGCCTCCGGGATTGATCGCAGTTGAAGTAAAAGTATTTCCTCCATCGGAGCTATCCAGTCGAACATAACCAAATGAACCACCGCCAGCCCCTGCAAGAACGGAAATATTGTTTCCTGAGCCAATGGAATCGAGGTTGTCACCGAGCCGAATAACTCCAGTAGTCGAATTGAATACTCGCGCGACTGCTGCACCGAGGTTTGACGAGTCATACCGATAGAGCTGGAAATTGCCAGTAATTGAGGTGGCCAAATTTCCAACGTAAACTCGTCCGGATCCATCCACAGTTACCATATTGGCAAAGAACGCTCCTTGGGCACCGTTTGCTCCCGTATAGAGGGAATTGTTGAGCGTGTGCAGTTTTGCACCGGTACCACCATCAAGGACATTGATGTTCATCCCGCCCGTTCGATTCACAACAACCAGTCTGCCAGTTGTAGAGTCAAAAGCCATCCCTCGTGTAAGATTTCCAGCTTCCAAAACAGTTGCGTCATTTGCATCTGCTACGTTGAGCCAGCCATCTCCTCCACCGAAAGATGCTTTGGCGGTCAAGGTCACTTGAGCTTGGGCGCCAGCGACGAGGGTCATGAGGGCGATGACGCCCAGCGAATTGAGGGTTTTCCTTCTCATATTGCAAATCACCATTGATCCGCGCGAGGGGCATTCAATAACGCCGGGATCGCATCTTTGCGGACTGTCTTTACTATAACTGATGCGGTTGGGGATTGCCACAGTAGAAATACCTGCTGGGGCATTTGTTAACGAATTTCCGAATGTTTAACGGGGATACGGGTATAGATTTGTTATGTTGAGCACGATTTGCGCGGCAATGGTCCTTATGAATCCGGGGACTGGGCAGGAATTGGCCCCAGAACTTGGCGTTTTGAAGAAGCAGATGGATGAGGTGGCGGCGGGGTTCCGGGGGCGGCTGGGATATCACGTGATTGATTTGAAGACGGGGCAGCGGTTTGGCTTTCGGGACGGGGAACGGTATCCGAGTGCGAGCACAATCAAGACGGTGGTGATGATTGAGCTGTTCAACCAGATTGAGGAGGGGAAGATGAGCTTTGAGGACAAGCTTGAGGTTCCTCCCGTGGGTCAGCGGAACCCGAGTATGTGGACGGCGCACTTGATCGAGGGGACGAAGGTGAATTTGGATGGTTTGAATTCGCTGATGATGAATGTGAGTGACAACACGGCGACGGTGATGCTTTCGCAGCATGTGGGGATTCAGAATATTGAGAAAAGGATGTTGGGCTGGGGATTTGAGAATACGGCATGTACGATTCGGACGGCGGGGAAGGGGGAGCGGCTGGAGCGGCTGTATCAGACTTTTGCGAACATGGGGGTGACGAGCCCGGTGGAGATGGCTTCGATTTTGAAGATGATTCACGATGGGAAAGCCGCGAGCCCGGCGGCTTGCGAGAAGATGATTCGGATTATGAGCAGTCAATATTGGGATGATTTTATTGATTGGAGCGTGCCGAGTGACGTTGTGATTGCGAGCAAAGTGGGGGCGTTGCAGCGGAGCCGGAGTGATTCGGCGATTGTTTATGGACCGAGGCCTTACATCCTCACGATTTATACGGATAACGCGACGGATCGGAGTTGGGGGTTTGATTGCGAGGGGCACGTGGCGATTCGGCGGTTGGGGGATTGGCTTGGAACGGGATGAATCCGGGGCGACCCTATCATCCGAAAGAGGGGGCGAAGAAGTGGGCACCGACGGGGGGTGGAGTTGAAGATAGTTGAGCGGATTGTATCGAACGGAGGATGAACGGAGTTTACGAAACGGTGCGTCTATGAAAAGACCTATCGTCGGAACTGAAACGGTCTAGAACGTGTTTCAGTAATCAGACCGAGAAGGAGATGAAACACAGCATGGCCACATTTGAAGTATCGCAGCCGATGGAATCAGAATTCCAATCCTTGATGGAGCGCAGCTACAAAAAGGTTTTTAATTTGGCATATCGGCTGAGCGGGAATCGGAATGATGCGGAAGATTTGACGCAGGAGGCGTTTTATCGGGCGTATCGCAAATTTGACACTTTTCAGGGCGACCGTCCGTTTGAGAACTGGATTTTCCGGATCGTGACGCGGTTGTTCTTGGACATGAAACGTGCCCGAGGTCGCCGAGTACAGACGGTGAGTACGGATGCTCCGTTGCGAGCCGATGGCTACGATGACACGGTGAGCTTTGAGGCTCCGGATGATCGTCCGACTCCAGTTCAGGCTTTGCTGGGCGAAGCTTTGAGCGAGGAGATGGAACACGGATTGAAACATTTGACTGATGAACAGCGGGAGCTGGTCTGGCTGGCGGATGTTGAAGGTGTGCCTTATAACGAGATTGCAGAGAAGTTCCAGACTCCGGTTGGAACGATTCGGAGCCGATTGCACCGGGCCCATAAGCAGTTGCGGCGGGTGATTGAGCAGATTCGGAACAAGAATCATGCTTGCGAAGGAATGGCTTAGGGCCATACATTTTTCAGGGTGAATGCATGAAAGAGTCCTCCTGTCAATGGTGACGGGGGGACTTTTCTGTTTCGGGAGTGTAGAATTTTGGGATGAAGTTTTGGATGGGCGCGTTTGGTTGTGTGGTTTTGGTGGGATGTGGGGGGTTGGGCGATGATCGGAATGAGGTGCGGGCGACTTTAACCGGGAGTTTGACGCCGAGCTTTGGGGTGAGTGTGGATACTTATGATTCGGGGAGTACGACGGCGAAAGAGTGTCGGGATGACCGAGGGGAGGATTGGTGCAGTGTTACGACTCAAGCGGATTATAAGGAGGTGCGGTTTTATTCCAATGAGCCGGGCTATTCGCACGAAGAGTATGAGATTTATGTTCGGAATAACGATACGGTAAGCGGGGTGATCCGGGTGAGGGTGGGAACGCGGGGGATTCGGGTTGTGGATCGGACAGTGACGATTGCGGCTCGGCAGAAGGTTTTGGTGGGTTATGTGGATCGGGACGGGAATTTTGATGGTCGGAACGGGTTCTAATCATCTAGCTAGGGATGTAGAACAATGCTCCTTAGTTACCTTTAGGATATCCCTGGTGCTAATCGTCCGGATCGACTCCACCCGGATGACGATATGAGCATGTGAGGCGATTGTCAGTGAAGAGATCCCATGGGCAGAATCGCTGCCCGTTGTTATCCAATTCGAGATTTCGTTTGATGGCGGCTCCTTCGAGTGTGAATCGGAAGAATTGCTTGTGATAGAGCATTTGAATGTTGCAGTCGCCAGTCGGGCCGGGGACGCGGTCGCCTATGGTTCTTAAGGCGAGAAGTCCGGGATTGCCTTGATACTGTTGGAGGGTCGCGATAGCCCTGTTGAGGTCGTGCTGCATGAGGGGCATCTCGTACGATGACGGGTAAGCCGGTTCTCTCTTTGAATCGCGGCACCATCGTTGCTGACCGAAGTAGCCTCTTTTGAACGGGTCATTGTGGTCGAGGAGAATTTGGCTTGGCAGGACGCCTCTTTGGACGAGGGGGTCTAGATTGAGGGCAGGGTAGGCGTCATCGTGTTCACCGGCGTATACGAGCAAGGCAAAATTGATCTGTCGCCCGTTTGAAAGCATTGTTGTGGTGTGGGTCTGCTTTTTGCTTTGAGTGATTACGGCAATTAGGATTGCGGCAAGAATGGTGATAGTTGCAATGACAACGAGAAGTTCAGTAAGAGTGAATCCGCTCTGGTTATGAGATCGTTGCCGCATCTGAGCCCTTGAGAGTGGTACGGCTTATGATCGCTGGGGTTTCGCACCGTGCAAAACCTTAACAAGCAAGAATTTTAGCTTTTAAGGGCTTCGGCGCCAGCGACGATTTCGAGGATTTCGGTGGTGATCGCGGCTTGTCGGACTCGGTTTGCGGTGAGGGTGAGTTCGCCGATCATCTTTCCTGCGTTATCGGTGGCGGATGACATTGCGGTCATTCGTGAACCGTGTTCGGACGCGGAGCTTTCGAGAAGGGCTTGATAGGTGACGGTCAGGAGATATTTGGGGAGGAGGAGGGTGAGCAGGTCTTCGGGTTTGGGTTCGAAGGCGTACTCTTTGCCTTGGGAGGCGGCTTCGCCTTCTTCCAGCTGAGGCGGTTCGATGGGGAGAAGCTGGATGACTTTGGGTTCTTGGCGGATGGCGCTGATGAACTTGCTGTAGCAGAGGTATACGGCGTCCACTTCGCCGTTGGTGAACATTTCGCTGATGGTGTTGGTGAGGGTGACAGCATCAGAGAGATCGGCTCCGGCGGTGGGGACGGTGAACGCGTGGCTAACTTCGTACCCTCGCTTGCTGAAGAAGAGGTTGCCTTTTTTACCGACGCTGACGAGGGTTTTATCAGTGGATTGGGTGTCGAGCCAGCGTTGGGCGGTTTTGAGAAGGTTGGTGTTGTATGAGCCGCAGAGTCCTCGCTCGGCGGTGATGAGGACGAGGGCGACTTTTTTGACGTTGGGTCTTCGGTCGAGGAGGGGATGGGGTGGGAGTTCTCCGGCACTGCCAACGCTCAAGATAAATTCGTACATTTTTTCGCTGTAGGGGCGCGCTTCTTCGACTCGGTTTTTGGCTTTGGTGAGTCGAGCAGCGGCAACCAGTTTCATCGCCCGGGTGATGGACTGGGTGTTTTTTGCCGCACGGATGCGTTGTCGAATTTGCTTGAGCGTTGCCATTCTCGGTGTCTGTTATTAGTTGAGGTTGTGCTTGGCTTTGTATTCAGCGAGGGCTTCTTTGTTGGCCTTCTTGACGGTTTCTTGGGCATCGTCACCGAATGCTCGGCTGGTTCGGATGCTTTCGATGACATCCGGGTATTTCTCGTGGATGAAGGCGATGAGGAACTTCTCGAACTCTTGGACGTGGTTGTTGGGGACATCGTCCATGGTTCCGCTGGTGCCGGCGAAGATGGCAATGACTTGCTCTTCGACAGGGTAGGGAACGACGAGGTTTTGCTTGAGGAGTTCGGTGAGTCGCTGACCACGAAGGAGCTGCATTTGGGTCGCTCGGTCGAGGTCGGAAGCGAACTGGGCGAAGGCTTGGACTTCGCGGTAGTTGGCCATTTCGAGCTTCATCTTCCCGGCGACGGACTTCATTGCCTTGATTTGGGCGTTTCCGCCGACCCGGCTAACGGAGATCCCGACGTTGATTGCGGGGCGAACGCCAGCAAAGAAGAGGTCTGGTTCGAGATAGATTTGACCATCGGTGATGGAGATCACGTTGGTGGGGATGTACGCCGAGACGTCGCCCGACTGGGTTTCGATGACGGGGAGTGCGGTCAGTGAACCAGCTCCGTTTTCGTCGCTGAGCTTTGCGGCTCGCTCGAGAAGGCGAGAGTGAAGATAGAAGACGTCCCCGGGATAGGCTTCGCGACCGGGCGGGCGGCGAAGGAGGAGGGAGACAGCTCGGTAGGCAACAGCGTGCTTGGAGAGGTCATCGTAGACGGCCAGGGCGTGCATGCTGTTATCTCGGAAGTACTCGCCCATTGCGGCACCAGCGAACGGTGCGAGGTATTGCATAGCGTTCGAGTCAGCTGCTGATGCAACGACGATGATCGTGTATTTGAGGGCGTCGTTTTCGCGCAGGGTTTCTACAACGCGGGCGACGTTGGCCATTTTTTGACCGATGGCGACATAGATGCTGTAGACCTTATCTTTTTCATCGCAGTGCTCATTCAACTTGGCTTGGTTGATGATGGTGTCGATGCAGATGGCGGTTTTTCCGGTTTGTCGGTCGCCGATGATGAGTTCTCGTTGGCCTCGACCGACGGGGATCATGGCGTCAACGGATTTGATACCGGTTTGGAGGGGTTCTGTGACGGGTTGTCGGTCAACGACGCCGGGGCTGTTGGTTTCGATGAGGCGGAATTCTTCGGCGGCGATTGTTCCGAGGTCGTCGATGGGTTGACCAAGAGCGTTGACGACTCGTCCGAGGAGGGCTTTGCCGACGGGGACTTCGATAATTCGTCCGGTTTCCTTGACGGGGTCTCCTTCTTTGATCGAGTTGGAATCACCGATGAGGACGGCTCCAATTGAATCTTCTTCGAGGTTGAGAGCGAGTCCGATGACTCCTCCGGGGAATTCGAGCATTTCACCGACTTGGCAATCGGGGAGGCCGTAGACACGGGCGATTCCGTCTCCGACTTGGAGGACGGTGCCGACGTGTTCGACTTCGGCCTTTTTGTCAAAGGCTTTCAGTTCTCGTTCAAGAATTGAGGTGATTTCTTCGGGTTTGATGGCCATGGTCGTGTTGTCTTTTTGTGGGGTTTAAGCTTGTTTGAGGAGGTCGTAGACGAGGGCTTCTCGCATTCGGTTGAGTTGTCCTCGGACTGATCCATCGAGCACGTAGTCGCCGTAGGTGACTTTGACGCCCATGATGAGATCGGGGTTGACGACAAATTCTGATTCGAGTTTGTTACCGGTTTCTTTCTCGATTTTGGCGACGATGGCGTTTCGTTGCTTTTGGTCGAGTTCGGCACTTGATTCGACGGTGGCTTTGACGACTCGTTCGGATTGTCGGCGGAGTTCGTCGTAAGCGAGTTTGACCCCGGTGAGTTCTTCATCTCGTCCTTTTTTGATGAGGAGCTTGATGAATGTCAGGGTGGTTACATTGATTTTGTCACCGAATGATCTTTCGAAGATGGTGACTTTGTCAGCGGATTCGGTTTGCGGTTTGGTGAGAAATTCACGAAACCCTTGGTTATTGCGAATTGCTTCCGTGACGAGGGCGAGATCTTCACTGACTGCGGGCACGATTGATTGTGCTTGGGCGGTGTTGAAGAGGGCTTTCGCGTATCGCTTGGCAACTCGCATTTCCGACATTAGTTTTTGACCTCTACGGTTGCGAGGAAGTCGTCGATGATGCGGCGATTGCGATCGTTATCAACGTTTTCCGTGAGAAGCTTTTCGGTGGCTTGGAGGCTGAGATTGGTAACGTGGACGCGGAGGTCGGTGAGGGCCTTGCGTTTTTCACTCTCAATTTCGGCGATTGCCTGTTGTTTGTACTCTTCAGCTTTGCGCTGGGCGTCGGCCATGAGTTCTTTTTTGAGGTCTTGCGCTTCTTTGATTTGAGCCTGAATCTGTTCTCGCGCGTTGGCTTCGGTTTCGGTGAGTCGCTTTTCGTAGTCAGATTTGAGTTGAGTCATTTCTGATCGGAGGGACTCGGCTTCGCCGAATGTGTGTTCGAGTTCTTTGGTGCGGTTGGTAATTGCTTCATCTAGTGGTGCAAAGAAGAAGATGTGAAGAACTTTAAATAAAATTAGAAGGACACCGAATGATGCAATGGTCTTACCAAAGGCAAGTGGAATTCCTTGATCGGCGAGCGGGCCCTCAACGGCTTTGAATGATCCGTTTGTGTATGCCCAGAACCCAGCAACCATCAAAATAGCACCAAACACGATCATTCCAATGATGGAGGTCGCGCTAGGGCCTTGTTTAGCTTCGATTTGGCTCATTTTCTGTTGTTTAATTCGTTTTGAAGCGTGAAAAGACGAGGTCAGGTTCGGGCGCAGTTGTCAATATGGCTACGCCCGAAGAAAGCGATGTTGTCTTTACCGAAGGCCAGGAACGCCGATGAAGACGGTCAAGAGGAAGACCAATTCAACGAAGGCGAGGGCGATAAGCATTGCAATCTGCAACTTAGAAATTGCTTCGGGTTGTCGTGCCATTCCGTTCATGGCACCGAAGCCGATAAGTCCGAGTCCGATTGCGCAACCAAATGCGGCAAGTCCGAGGGCGAGAGGTGCTTGTTCGAGCATGTTTTTATTGTTTCTCCAGTTGTTTCAGGATTGAAATCGCTGTTTTAGTGTGCAGGCGCGGCTTCTCCGTGCGATTCGTGGTCGTGTCCCTCTTCATGATCGTGGTGAGTCACGAGGGAGAGGTAGACGGCGAACAGCAAGCAGAAGATGAGAGCTTGCACAACACAGGTGAGGAGTTTGATTGGGAGCAGGAAGGCTCCGAATGGGATGAGCAAGTCTTGGCCCAAGACATTCATTGCGTCTGCAGCCCGGTGCCCACCCTCAATGTTCCCGTAGAGTCGGAGGGAGAGGGAAACATTCTTCATAACCTCCGAAATGATCTCGATGATAAATATCATCAATGTGATGGGAAGCAAGTAAATTGGAAGTTTCGGCCCAGCAAAGTGGCTGAAATGGCCCCATACGCCGTTTGCCCTAATCCCTTCCCACTGGACATAGCCGACAGCGATGAATGCAAGGGCAAGGTTAAAGCTCAAATCTGCAGTTGGAGAAGTTGGAAAGAACAAAGCTATGACGTTACTAACGAAAACAACGAGCCACAGCGAGAAAAGGATCGACATGTACTTTCGCCCATGCGGGCCAATAGTTCCGATCGCGAGTCCTTGGATGAAAACGTAGAGCTGTTCAAAGAGTTTTGTCAGTGGTTTGGTGAAAAACTTCGAATTGAGACCAGATTTTGCTACTGCAGCTGCTCCAAAAATAATCAGGGCAACAAGTCCAACGTAAAACATTAAGCCGCTCATTTCAAGGGCGTGGGCGGCTTGTTTGCCACCTTCTCCCTTTCCATGTGCTTCTCCAGCTGCTATTAGCCAAGTCAGGTTGCTCAGGAACTCCATTGTCGTTCAGTGGTCTTGACCTGATCTATCAAAAACCAGGGTCGCAACCGCAGCGGAGTATACCAAGACAATTCCGAGTGCGAAAACGGTTGGGCCTGGAGAACCCATCGACCGGACTGCGTAGTAGCCGATGCCGAGGGTGGGAAGCTTGAGTACTAGTGAAGTAATGAGTACGCTTGCAGGGATTTTGCGTTGCAGTTTCGGTTCATTTTTTGCTGTAAACAGGTAAACAACACCCCATAGTCCCAAAAAGCTAACAGTACCGGCAACGGTCCCAATTGCGAGGCTGAAAATGGTCACGAAGAAATGTGACATCTAGCTCATTCTCTGAGTAACAACAACGGCAAAGACAATTCCGATGACCATTCCAGCCATGGCAAAAAACGGCGCAAGCTGGAAGTCGGTAGCAGACGTATTCCCCTGAATATTGTCAATCACTTTGCCAACCACCCATAGGCCGATAACCGATCCCATCAGACCATAGGCGATTGTGAGTCCTGAGCCCAAAGATTTTGCATCTTTAGGAGACATTCCAATCGTATTTCGAATTTCTGGTTTTTGCTGTTCTGCCTGTCCTTTTGCAGATTTTAGCCTGTCGTCGAGGCTCTTGACTCTGTGACCGTACTCCCGGTCTATGGAGTCAATTTCCTTGGTCGCGTTCTTGACGATTTCTTCGGTTTGATCGTGGAGGATGTCGACAGGGGAGGGGTTTTCGTTGGGGGAATCTGGGGAATCAGGTTTTTCCACAGGGTGATTGTATCTGGTTTGGGAATATCTGCGACTTTGGTGGGTTGTGGAGAGTGTTTAATTGTGGAGCGGATGGCAGAGCAATCAATTGGCCGGGGTTTGGACATGGAGGTGCAATTCCTGAAAGGAGTTGGGCCGAAGTCAGCGATGGTTCTGGCGAAATTGGGGTTGAAGACGGTAGAAGACGTGCTTTGGTATTTGCCGAGGCGGTACGACGACCGGTCGAATTTGCCTCAGCTTGTGATGCTCCGGCCAGGAGAGGCACAAAGTGTCCGGGGACGAGTGAGGGGGGTCACTACTCGGCGTATCAGCGGAGGTCGGGTGATTATTCAAGCGGTGCTGGATGATGGTAGTGGTCAGGTCACTTTGACTTGGTTCAATCAGCCGTGGGTAGCCAGGGAGCTTCAACGGATTGAGGGGGAGGTGATGGCATATGGGACGGTGAAAGAGGGGCGTAGTCGGCAATTGGAGATTGCGAGCCCGGAGTGGGAAGCGGTGGACGAGGAGGACGAGAGCGGGGATTTTGCGCGGATTGTTCCGGTTTATGGGTTGAGTGAGGGGGTTCCACAGAAAACGGTTCGGCGGGCGGCGGCGAGTGCGATTCAGTTTTTTGCTGATCAAGTTGAGGATCCTTTGCCGGAGGATTTTCGGCGGGCGAATCGGTTGGTTCCTTTGGGTGCGGCTTTGCGCCAGATGCATGCACCGGAGAGTTCGGCTCATTTGGAGAAGGCTCGGCATCGGTTGGTTTATGAGGAGTTTTTGTATTTGCAGTTGGTTTTGCAGATGCGCCGGATGGAAGTTCAGCAAGAGGTTGGGATTTCTTTTCCTCTGGGCGAGATTGGGCAGCGGGATATGAGGATGGGGGGTGGACTTTTTGAGGAAGGTGGGGTGGATGCGCGGAGTTTGGAGGAACAGGCTTTTGCGATGTTGCCGTTCGAATTGACGGGTGCGCAGAGGCGGGTTGTGGGGGAGATTTGGGCTGATATGGAACGGGGTTTTCCGATGAACCGGCTAGTTCAGGGAGATGTTGGAAGTGGGAAGACGGCGGTGGCGGCTTGTGCAATGTTGGGGGCGGTTCGGTGTGGCTATCAGGCGGCGATGATGGCTCCGACGGAGATTTTGGCCGAGCAGCACTGGATGAATTTACGGCGGTTGTTTGAGCCACTTGGGATTTCTGTGAATTTGTTGGTTGGAAAATTGGGGGCGAAGGATAAACGCAAGGCTTTGGAGAAGACGGCGAGTGGGGCGGCCCAGATTACGGTGGGGACCCATGCGTTGATTAGTGAGGGGGTTGAGTTTGCGAAGTTGGGATTTGTGGTGATTGACGAGCAGCACCGATTTGGGGTGATGCAACGGTTGAGTTTGCGGCAGAAGGGAGTTGACAATCCGGATGTTTTGGTGATGACGGCGACTCCGATCCCGCGGACTTTGACGATGAGTTTGTACGGAGATCTGGATTTGAGCGTGATTGATGAGTTGCCTCCGGGGCGGAAGGCGATCAAGACAAAGTGGGAGAAACCATCCAATCGCGATCAGCTTTACGGTTGGGTTCGCAAAAGAATTTTAGAGGGTCGGCAGGCTTACTTTGTTTGCCCTATGATTACGGAGAGCGACAAGATGCAGACTCAGGCGGCGGAGGATTTACATTATCGACTGACGAATGAGACGTTTCCGGATTTGAAGGTGGGGTTGCTCCATGGGCAGATGAAATCGGCGGAGAAGGAGGCGGTGATGGATCAGTTCCGGCGGGGGAGTTGGACGTTTTGGTGAGTACGGTGGTGATTGAAGTTGGGGTTGATGTTCCGAATGCGAGTGTGATGGTGATTGAGGATGCGAATCGGTTTGGTCTCAGCCAGTTACATCAGTTGCGGGGGCGGGTTGGGCGTGGGGAGCACCAAAGCTATTGCATTTTGATTGCGGATGCGACGACGGGGGATGCGGAAGAGAGGCTCAAGGTTCTTGAGGAGACGACAGATGGGTTCCGGATTGCGGAGGCGGACTTGAAAATTCGAGGTCCGGGGGATGTGATGGGAACGCGGCAGAGTGGGATGTTGGAATTCAAGGTTGCGGATTTGATTAGTGATGGCCCGGTTTTGGAGCAAGCGCGACAGGGGGCAATTGCGATTTTGGCGGAGGATGCGAACTTAAGTTTGCCAGCGAATCGGTTGATGCTGGAACAAGTGCGGAAGCGTCGGAGTGACGAGGCGATGATTTCGGTTAGTTAGAAATACCAATTGTGCTTTAAGTCACGATTTTTGCGGGGGACGGGATTGCCAATTGAACCCATGATAACATTATGATTATGGCAGTCGAAGAACTTTCATTGGCGGGTTTGAAGGCGAAATTGGACGATGGGGAGAAAGTGATTTTGGTTGATGTTCGCGAGTCCGACGAGCTCGAGCATGGGGTTTTGCCGGGAGTGGTTCATATTCCGATGGGTTCAGTTCCGGAGCGTTTGAATGAGCTTGATCCTGAAGCGGATTTGATTATCATTTGCCGCACGGGGAATCGGAGTCGCAAGGTCGGGCAGTATTTGGCGAGCCACGGTTTTCACAAGGTGGCAAATTTGAGTGAGGGGATGAACGGTTGGGCGGCAGAAATTGACCCAACAATGGAAGTGTATTAAGTGAATTAACTTGGTCGAGCAGGGGTGCGCTCGACCAAATGATTCATTTTTTCTTGGGTGCGCGTTTAGTTGTTGACTTTTTGGTAGTCGTCTTTTTGGCGGTTGTGGCTTTGCGGGTGGTTCTTCCGCGTTTCTTTGATGGGCCGGCGGCTTCGCGAATCTTGATGAGTTCGAGGGCTTGCTCGGGGGTGATGGATTCGGGATCGGTCCCTTTGGGGATGGTTGCGTTGGTGGTGCCGTCGGTGACGTACGGGCCGTAGCGACCGCTCATGACTTTGATTGGTCCAGATGCGCCTTCGGGCTGTCCGAGTTCTTTGAGCGGGGCGGCGGGGGCATTTCTGGAGCGCGAACCACCTTGCGCGAGGAGTTCGACGGCGGCTTCCACCGTTAGGTTGGGAGCATCGCGCCAATCGCCCGCGTTCCCATTCTTCGTCCCACAGGATAGGTAGGGGCCGTATCTGCCAAGGAGGAGATTGATGGGTTCGTTGGTTTCGGGATGAGTGCCGATGAGCTTGGGGTAGCTGGTCAGGATATCGATGTCGCCGGGAGCGAGTTGGGCGGGGGTTACTCCGGGGGGAAGTCCGATTCGGGTGGGTTTTTCACCGGCTTCTTGCTCTTCGGGAGTTTGTTCAACTTCGAGGTAGGGGCCAAATCGTCCGGTTTTGCTCAGGATTGGCCGTCCGGTTCGGGGGTCAGTTCCGATTGCTTCCGGTCCCTTTGCTCGCTGTTCGAGAAGTTCTTTGGCTCTTTCAAGATTGAGATCGGCGGGCGGAAGGTCCTCGGGGATGGATGCGGTGTTGCCGGGGCCGCCTTCACCGCGTTGAATGAAGGGGCCGTTTCGTCCGATGCGTATGACCACATCTTCGCCGAGGGGGATGTGGGGGAAGGGGAGGTCGGGGCCTTGTTTTTCGACTTTATCAAGGATTCCTGGTTCTTTGGGGGTTCCGTAATAGAATTCCTTGAGGTGGGCGACCATGTCGCGTTTACCTTCGGCAATTTCGTCGAGTTCGTTTTCCATTTCGGCGGTGAAGCCGGTGTCGATTAGGTTGGGGAAGGCGTCTTCGAGAAGTTGAGTGACGGCGAAGGCGGTGAAGGTGGGGACGAGTTGGTTACCGGCTTTGAAGACATAGCCGCGATCTTGAATCGTGCTGATGATGCTGGCGTAGGTTGAGGGGCGCCCGATGCCTTCCGCTTCGAGCTTTTGAACGAGAGATGCTTCAGTATATCTTGCGGGTGGTTTGGTGCTGTGCTCGGTGGCATCAACGGCATTGAGTTTGAGTTGGGCGGGGATTGTTTCTCCGACTTTGAGTTCGGGAAGGATGGTTTCTTTATCGCCGAGTTCAGTTTCGGGGTCGTCGAAACCTTCGACATAGACTCTTAGGAATCCAGGGAAGACAATTCTTTTGCCGGAAGTTGCGAAGGTGTAGGTGTTTGAATCGAGTTTGGTTTCGATTTCAGCGCGTGTTCGTTCGACTCGCGCGGGATTCATTTGGCAGGCGATGGTGCGCTTCCAGATGAGGTCGTAGAGTTTGAATTGCTCGTCGGTGAGCTTGGTTCTGATGCTTGCGGGGGTGCGGGAGAGATCGGTGGGGCGGATTGCTTCGTGAGCTTCTTGGGCGTTTTTGGCTTTAGATTTATATTGCTTTGGTTGGGCGGGGAGGTACTCGGGGCCGTACATTGAGCTGATGACCTCGCGGGCTTCTTTGATTGCTCGGTCGGCGAGGGAGAGGGAGTCGGTTCTCATGTAGGTGATGAGACCGGTTGATCCTCCGCCGATGTCGATCCCTTCGTAGAGGTTTTGGGCGATTTGCATCGTTCGGCGGGCAGTGAATCCGAGTTTGCGGTTGGCCTCTTGTTGCAAGGTTGAGGTCATGAATGGAACCGGGGGGTTTTCGACTCCGGGTTTAGTTTCAACTGAGGTGACAGTCCATGGCTCGTTTGCCTTGAGCTTGGTGGCAAGGGGGGTAGCGTCGCTTATTTTTAGCCAAGTTTCTTTGGGTCGGGTGAGTTCACCAAGGGAATTGAACGACTGACCGTCGGCGATTGGTGAGGCGTTCACGCGGTCTAATTTCGCTCGGAAGGCGTTTTCATTCTTGGCAAGGGCGGCGGTCACTCCGGCGTATTCGACGGTGATGAAGTCTCGACGTTCTCGTTCTCGCATGACGACGAGGCGGACGGCTACGGATTGGACGCGGCCGGCAGAAAGTTTGGGGGCGACTTTTTTCCACAGGAGGGGGCTGAGGGTGTAGCCGTAGAGTCGGTCGAGGATGCGGCGAGTCTCTTGGGCGCGAACAAGAGACTCGTCAACTTTACGTGGGTTGGCAATTGCTTCGCGGATGGCTTCCGGAGTGATTTCATGGAAGACGATTCGTTCGACGGTGACATCTTTTTTGGGTTTGAGAACTTCGAGAATGTGGTAGCTGATGGATTCGCCTTCGCGGTCTTCATCTGTTGCGAGTAGAAGTCGAACGGATCCTTTGGCGGCATCTTTGAGGGCGGTGATGTGGCGTTTTTTGTCAGGAGGAATTATATAGAGAGGTTCGAATTCACCTTCGACATTGACACCGAGCTTGGCCCATTTTTTATCTTTGTGGGATGCGGGGATATCAGCGGCTTTTTCTGGGAGGTCGCGAATGTGCCCGAAACTGGCGAGGACTTCGTAGTCTTTGCCGAGGAATCGGCTGATGGTCCGCGCTTTGGCGGGGGATTCGACGACTACGAGGGTTTTTGGCATGGTATTTCGGTTTTGCTCCGCGGTGGCGGTGAAGAGTTTAGATCAAATCTTTTGGACTTGCTGGTCGGGGTACTCATTGGGTTGGACGTGGGAGCGAGTGAGATGTCGCCGAATTTTTTGATTTTCTGGGTATTGGGGGAGTTTTTTGGATTCAGGGACGTTGGATTATTCGTCTGATTGAAGAATTGGTTATGAAAAGGTTGCGACTGGCGGGAATATTGGTGATGTGGATATTGACGGCGGTCGCCTTTGGACAGGGGGAATGGCTCGGGGTTTATCTGCAGGGTCAGAAGATCGGATATAGCTATTCCGAAACGAAGAAAGAGGAGTTTGAAGGGAAATCGGTTGAAGTGAGTCGGTCGAAGATGGAGATTGGCACTCAGATGCTGGGGAGCGCGATGCGGATTGTTGTGGACAGTGCGACTTGGATGAGTGATGGGAAGCCGGTGCAGATGACTTATCGGATGGAAAGTGCGGGGCGGACGATGGCCGTGAATGCTCGATTTGGGGCAAATGAAATTGTGGCTTCGATGGTGACTGGTTCGGGAGAGGAGGAGAAGCGGATTCCAATTCCGGCGGGGAAGCGGATTTTGATGGATCCAGTTGATCTTGTGAATTCGGGAGGGATGCCAGTGGTGGGAAAACCGATGGAAGTTCTGGTGTTTAGCCCGGAATCTTTGGAGTTGATCGCGGTGATGGTGGAAGCGCGGGCGGAACAGGAGATTTCGACTCCGGCGGGTCGGGTGAAGGCTCAAGTCGTGTTTGTGAATGATCCGAGGGCACCGAGTACGCTCTATCTTTCAGCTAAAGGGGACTTGATTAAGATGACGGGACCGATGGGAATTGAAATGATTCCGGAATCGGAGGAAGAGGCGAAGAAATTCACTGGTACGGCTCAGATTGATTTGGCGGCGGCGAGTCGGTTAACTCCGGTTGGTCGGGTGAATTGGGGTGATCCCAAGGTGGAATTGATGGTGCGGGGGATTGACATGAGCAAGGTTCCAAGTGATGCTCGCCAGAAGGTTATCAAGAGCGGGGATGGCTGGAGAGTGACGTTAGGGAATGACGCCTTGCCGGATGGCTTGGTTAAGATCGCCAGTTTGAAAGGGCAGAAATCGGAATGGTTGAAGCCCGACATTCGGGTTCCTTCCGGCGATCAGGACTTTTTGGACTTGGCAAAGAAAGTAGTTGGGGGGACGCAAACCGTTGCGGGTGCGGCGGCCAAGATTCATGATTATGTTTTCCGGTTGATGGGAGTGAACGCGGGGATTGGGGTTATGCGTGATGCTCGCGAGATTTTGGAGACAAAAGAAGGAGTTTGCCGCGATCATGCGATTTTGGCGGGAACGCTGCTGCGGGCGGCGGGAATTCCAACTCGGTTTGCGAATGGGTTGGTGCTCTATCAAGGTTCTTACTATTATCATGCTTGGGTTGAGTATTGGGACGGCAAGAGTTGGATTGGCATGGACACGACTCGTCCGGATTTGCGGTTAGGTTCGGGTTACATCAAAACGACCCAGGGGACAGTGGGTCAAGCGTTGCAGGGATTTCTGCTCGATGGGGCTAAGATAGAAGTGGTCGAGAAGTAGGAATCCAATGAATCATCGCGGGAAGCTGGCGTTTGTTATTGTTTGTGGCATTTTGGGGGTGGTTTTGAGTCTGACTTTGTTGCCGCCAGTGGTTGATGGCTTTGGTCAGCGGTTGTTTGATAGTTTGCGGGAAGAATCGAGGAAGGATTCAGGGTCGGACAAGGCGACGGAGATTCAAGTTCCGGACAAGGATGATCCTACGAAAACGACGACGGTCAAGGTGCCGCCGGTTACGGATGAAGTGGGTTCACGACCGGAATTCCGGACTCATCCGATTGCAATTGGCTTGTTTGGATTTATTGTAGGGATGGTGGTTGGCGGAACGTTGTTGCGGGTTGGCGAAAGGTTGGGGGAGAAGTGGGAAAAGTCGCCGAGCGGTGACAAGGTGACTTTAATGTTGGGTGGTTTCACGGGGGTGATTGCGGGGATAGTCGTTTCGACTCCGTTTTGGTTTGTTTTGCAAGGGAGACCTGAAGGGGCGTTCCTGATGCTGGGGTTAGTGATGGGTTGCTCGGCAGCGATGATCTATTTGCTTCGCTCGCTTGGGCCTTATTTGCCTTGGGAGACGAGCGCGGTGAGCAAGCGCACGGGTTTGAAAGTTCTTGACACAAATGTTTTGATTGATGGTCGGGTTTATGACTTGATTCGGACTGGATTTTTGGACGGTGATTTATATGTTCCTCAGTTTGTGCTTTTGGAGCTACAGCATATTGCGGACTCTTCGGACGGTTTGCGACGGCAGCGTGGACGTCGCGGGTTGGATGTCATCAATCGAATTCGGGCGGAATTTGATGTTGAGGTGGGGACGCGTGACCGATATGCGGGGACGGAGAAAGACCAGGTTGATACGCGGTTGATGAAGTTGTGTAAGTCGCTGGGGGCGGATTTGGTCAGTAATGACTTTAACTTGAATAAGACGGCATCGGTGCAGGACATCAAGGTATTGAATATTAATGACTTGGCTTTGGCGCTCCGACCGAATGTCTTGCCGGGTGAGTTGTTGTGCGTTCAGGTGATGAAGGAAGGGAATCAGGTTGGACAGGGGGTTGGGTACTTGGATGATGGAACGATGGTCGTTGTGGAGGGTGGGGCTGGTTTGATTGGATTGGAGGAGCCATCGGATGTTGTAGTGACTCAGGTGATCCAGACGGAGCGGGGGAAGATGATTTTTGCGGACGCGGGGAATGGGGAGAATTTGCCGGACGGACAACGGAGACGATTACCGCGTGGGCAACGGTAGGGTGATCGCGATTTTGGTGGCTTCGGGGAAGTCGGAGCGGTTTGGTACGGACAAGTTGGAGATTGATTTGGGGGGAGTTTCTGTTTGGGAGAAATCGTACCGAGCGTTACGGGATTCGGGAGTTGTGGATGGGGTGGGGGTCGTCACGCGAGCCGAGAAGGTGGCCCAGACATTGGCGCGAGTTCCGGATATGGAATTTGTGGTCACGGGTGGGGAGACCCGGGCAGAGAGTGTCCGGAGAGGATTGGCGGCTGTTCCGGCTGGTTTCGAGATTGTGTTAGTGCATGATGCGGCGCGTCCCTTTGTATCGGCGGAGGTGATTGAACGGGTTGTAGCGGTGGTACGCGAGCATGGGGCGGCATATCCGGCGGTCGGGGTGACGGATACGATTCGGCATGATGGGCAGTTGTTGGATCGGACGCAGTTATTGGCGGCTCAGACGCCTCAGGGGGCGCGGTTGGATGATTTGCGATCGGCGATGATGAATCCGGCGGAGTTGACAGATGAGATGGCTTATCTGCAGGCCAATGGAGTTCAGATTTTTGCGGTTGAGGGTGACCCAGCAAATCAGAAAATTACGCATCCTGGCGATGTGAAGAGGCCCATGGAGATACGGACAGGATTTGGTTACGACGTGCACCGGTTTAGTGACGACCCGGCGAGACCGCTTTGGTTGGGGGGGGTTGAGTTTGATGATCGCCCGGGACTGGAGGGGCATAGTGATGCGGATGCCTTGCTTCATGCGATTGTTGATGCGCTCTTGGGGGCGGCGGCGCTGGGGGACATTGGGGTGCACTATCCGCCGAGTGACCCACAGTGGAAGGATTGTCCTTCTTTGAGATTTGTCGGCGAGACCGGTGAGATGTTGCGCCGAGTAGGATGGGAGATCGTGAATGTAGATGCGACGGTGGTTGCGGAGCGACCCAAGGTGATGGTTAAGGCGTTAGAAATCCGAACTGGTATTGCTGGTGCCTTGGGGATTGAAGTGGGGCGGGTGAGTGTCAAAGCGACGACAAATGAGCGGTTAGGGGCGATCGGGAATTCTGAAGGAATTGCGGGATATGCAGTTGCCACGATCAGCCGAAAATAGGCGTGGGAACAATCAATCATGCTTGAAGTCTTGGTACGAAACGCGCAAGGAAATTTGACGGACGATAACAAGGAGTATGCAGCGAGAAAATTAGGGAAATTGGATCGCTACTTTGCGGCGGCAAGCCGGGTCGAGATGGCGCACACGGAGGATAAGCGGGGGTTGCACGAGATTGAGGTTACGGTTTATGCGGACGGGATCATGCTGCATGGGCATGAGCGGGATGACAATTTGAATGCGGCCATTGACAAGGTCGCGGATAAGTTGGAAACGCGGTTGCGCCGGTTGAAGACGAAGCTTCTCAAGCGGGCGCGAGGGCACGGGATGCAAGTTCCGATGGGGTTGGAAGATATTCCGGAAGCGGAAACTGATTTAGGTGCGGATAGTGGTCATTTGGCAGAGAATCGGGTTTATTCGATGAAGCCGGTAAGCGTTGAAGAAGCGATCTTGCAATTGGAGTTGATGGATCATGAATTCTATGTTTTTCGGAATGTGGTGAATGATCAAATTGAAGTGGTTTATCGTCGGGCGAAGGGCGGATTTGGGTTGATGGCACCGGAAAATTAATCACTAGTTTCCTAATTGTATAGCGAAGGTGAGGAGGTGAACTTCGGATGCACCTTGGCGGATGAGTTCTTGGGCGCAGGCGAAAGCGGTTCCGCCAGTTGTGATGACGTCATCGAGGAGGAGGATCCGTTGGTTGGGTAGTGGTTCCGGAGCGAGGAATGCGTCTTTGAGGTTTTCGTGGCGTTGTTTGGCGTTGAGGCCGACTTGGGGTTTGGTGTAACGAGTTCGGCGGAGAAGGTGAGGGTGGACGCTGGTTTTGGGAAACGCTTGGGCGAGGAGTTCTGATTGATTAAATCCTCTTTCGGATCTTCTGGTTCGGGCTACGGGGACGGGGATGACGAGATCGTGGGGGATTGATTGCGCGGCTTTGTGAAGGATTTGGCTCAGGGGTTCGGCGAGGGGAGTGCGTCGGTCGAATTTGAGTTTTTTGACGGCTTCGGCGGCGAGGTCGTTGTAGAGAAAGGGAGCAGTGATGCTGGTGAGCGGTGGCTTTGTGGGGAGTGGGTTTGGTGCGGGGGTGAAAGTTGCCCGGCAGGCGGGACATAGTCCGGGGTGGGTGAGGTCACCGCAGAGGGCACATTTGGGAGGGTAGATGAGGTCTAGGAGGGTTTGGATCACCGCTGATTGGGAGTATGGCTTGGTGCGAAGGAATAATGTGACCCTGTTAAACAAGTCTTGTCACATCTTGGTGTTTTATTGGTGCAACGTACTTAATATTGGTATCGAATTTGGTGTTTTTTCAGTTCAAAAGAGTCTTCCCACCCCTTCCCCCCTGTTCAAGCCAGGGGCAGGCTCTCCCCATCAGGGGAGGGATGAAAACTTATCAGTCCTTTGCTGTTTTCCTTCCATGTTCACAAAAAAAGAAACCACCGGATTCCGTCCTTGGAATTCGGTGGTTGTGTCTGTCCGCAGGCGACGTTGCTTGCGGGAATTTTGTTATGACTTAGGCTTCGCCTTGACCGTGTCCGAAGAACGGTTCGAAGGGGATGAGTCCGAGTCGGGTCGCGGCGCGCAGAGCTTGCACGCGGTTGTTCACTTGAAGTTTTTGATAGATGTTCGCCAAGTGAAAGTCTACGGTTCGCTTCGACACGACCATTTTGTCGGCAGCTTCTTGGCTGCTGTGGCCTTGTGCGATTAAGCTCAGCACTTTGACTTCGGTTGGCGTTAGTCGGACGCCCCTTGGTGAATCAGTTGTTCTTGATGTTCCTGGCATTGCCATTTATCCCATTCCTCGCATTTTTGATTGCCGCCTGTGTTCTGTTTTCCATGCGGGGTTGGTTTTTTGAGATGCGTTTTGGGAATTTCTCATTTTTGTTAAGTTCCTGGTTCAAATCCTTAGAACTGAGGCCCCAGGTGAGGGGTGGACGGGGATGACGTTTGGGTCAGATGTTTTGACTGTAGATCGGTAGATTTGTTCGGTTTCGGAAGTAAAACTGTTAAGGAATTCTGTTTGGACAAGGGCAACGGCGGCTCCACCGAATCCAGCTCCGGTCAGGCGTGCGCCGATACAACCTGGGGATTGGATTGCGGCTTGGACGATTGTGTCTAGTTCGAGGGTGGACACTTCGTAGTCGTCGCGAAGGGAGACGTGGCTCGCCACCATGAGAGAACCTATTTGATCATAGTCGTTGGTGGCGAGGGCGGAAGCGAATTTCTTGGTGCGTTCGATTTCGGTGACGACATGGCGGGCGCGCTTTTTGATTGTTGAGTTGAGAATGAGTTCGAGGAGCGGAAGATTGGCTTCGCGGAGGGTGCCGATGCCAAGGATGCGGCAGGCTTCTTCGCATTGTTGCCGGCGTTCGTTGTATCCGGATTCGGCCAGGGAGCGAGGCGTTCCCGTGTCGAGGATGACGATTGATAGGTCTTCCGGAATGGGGACTGGAGTGATTTGGAGGGTGGGAATATCGATTTGGAGGGCGTGTCCGGCGATTCCACAGGCGGAAGCGAGTTGGTCCATGATGCCGCAATTGACGCCAACGTATTGGTTTTCTCCAAGCTGGCACAATTGGGCAAGTCGGGTTGGAGATTGACCGAGTTTGTCGATTTCGTTCCATGCGACGGCAGTGGCGAGAAGGAGGGCAGCGGAAGAGGAAAGTCCGCCTCCGGCGGCGGGGAGTGAACTGGTGACAGCGATCTGAAGTGGGGTTTTTGCACCGATGGCCCAGGCGGTTGCGGCGGGATATTTGCTCCAGGAATTGGGGGCGGGGAAGTCTGGGGGAAGCCGGAATGATTCCCCAGGGCCAAGCTGGGCTGAGATCAGGTGGGTTTGGTCATCGGGTGAAGGAGCGATGGCGGCGGTGATGCCAAGATTTATGGCGGCAGGAAAGACGAGACCGTCGTTGTAGTCAATGTGTTCGCCAATCAGGTTAATCCTTCCGGGGGCCTGAGCGATATGGGTGGGTTCGGTGCCGAAGGCCGAACGAAAGAGATTTGTTGCTTCTTCAATCATGGAAATTGGTAGGTCGTTATGTGTGACCTGGTAACGATACTTGGGTTTCTGGTTGATTTGCCAGGAATGATAGGCTTGGTGCGGGCTGGCCTGAGCCGCCTATTTCGGGCCACCCGCATGACTATTTGTATGGGTGAATAGTTGGCGGCATTTCTCAGCAGGAGATCGCGAGCCGGGTTTTGGTACCTGGCTCCGCAATCTCTTTTCATTGTTTAGGATGTATGCTTGGGTCTATGTCGACTCAGGAATTAGTAGTTCGCGTTCAGGAATGGCTTCGAGCTCACGAGGCAGAGATGCTAGCGGATTTTCAGGCGGTATTGCGGTTTCCGAGTTTGGAAGAATCTGCTCTACCAAATGCTCCTTTTGGTCAGGCGAATCGGGATGCGTTGGACTTTGCCTTGGGTTTGGCGGAGAAATCGGGAATGTCAACGCGCGACATGGAGGGATTTTGTGGTTATGCGGAATTTGGAAGTGGGAAAGGGATGGTGATGACATTGGGGCACTTGGACGTTGTTCCGGTTGGGCCGGGTTGGAAGCATGAGCCGTTTGGGGCAGAGATTGATGGGGGCTATGTTTATGCGCGAGGGGCGAGCGATGATAAAGGGCCGACGATTGCGATGTTTTATGCGGCGCGGGCTTTGAAAGAATGTTGGCCGGAAGTTCCGGTGAGAATTCGGAGTGTTTTTGGATGCAATGAGGAGAGTGGTTTTGAGTGCATTAAGCATTATATGAAAACGGAGGAGGCGCCGACTTTGGGGGTTGCGCCGGATGCGGGTTGGCCTTGTGTTCACGGGGAGAAGGGGATTGCGGACTTTTTAATCGCGCGCGCTATGCCGGTGGGAGATTTGACGGTTTTGGAATTGTCGGGAGGGCAGAGACCGAATATCGTCATTGATTCTTTTCTCGCGAGGGTTCAGGTTTCTGCGGGTTATCGGTCGGCATTTGAGATGGCGATTGAGGAGGCTTGGGATAAGAACTTGAGTTTTGAATGGGAAGGGGATGTTTGTTCCATTCGCGGTGTCGGGAAGGCGGCGCACGGGGCATATCCTTTTGGGGGAGACAGTGCGGCGATTCGGGTTTTGCGGTTCTTGAAAGAGGCGGCACCGTTGGCCCAAGAGCGAGATTTTGACTACATGCATATGCTCACGCATATTGGCGGGAACGGAATTGGAATTGCGGGGAGTGATGAACCAAGTGGGCCGTTGACTTGCAATTGTGGAGTGGTCGAGACTCGCGGGGACGAAGTGTTCTTTACGCTCAACGTTCGATATCCGGTGACATTTGATGGGGATGCATTGAGAGCAAAGTGCGAAGCGTTTTTGGCGGAGCTTCCGGGCGGTTACCGGCTTATTTCGATGAGTGATAGTAAGCCGCTTTACTTCCCGCTGGATCATCCGCTTGTTCGATCGATTTGTGAAATTTACGAAGCAGAAACGGGTGAAGTGAAGGAGCCAAAAACGATGGGGGGTGGAACTTATGCGCGGGCGGTTCCGAACTGTGTGGCGATCGGGACGGGATGGGAAGGAGATGGACCAGCTCACGAGACCGATGAGCGAATGGCGATCAGCAGTTTGAACAAGATGGCGCAGATTTATGGGCATTTGTTGGTCAGATTGGCGCAGGAAGCGGAGAAGCTGGCGTAGGGTACGTTTAAGAGCGATGTATAAGGGCATTCGTAACGTTCACAAGTGGGCGGGCTTGGTGGCGTGTTTGTTTTTGATGGTGATTTCGTTTACTGGTTTCTTTTTGGCGATCAAAGGGAAGTTGGACTGGATGCGTCCCAAGACGCAGACGGGAACGGTGGCTCCGGTTGACGAGTTGGCTCCGGTGGGGGCGGTGATGGATTCGGCTTTTGGGGCAGGGTTTGCGGAGCTCAAGGCGATTGAGGATATTGATCGGTTGGAATTCCATGCGGAGGATGGGGTTTGGAAGGTTCTGAGCAAGGATGGGTACCGAGAGGTTCAGGTGGATGGGGTGACGGCGGAGGTTTTGAGTAAGGGGCAGCGCAATGACCAGATGTTTGAGGATTTGCACGATTTGAGTTATTTTGCAAAGTTTTGGCACGAGTGGGGATTGCCGATTGTGGGTGTATTGCTGTTTTGTTTGAGTTTGAGTGGAATAGTTATGTTTTTTGTTCCGGTGTTCCGGAGGATGAAGTTTAAGAAAGATCAAGCGAAGAAATCAGCGGGTTAATTTTTCCGGCTATTTCTGGGACTCTTTTGGGTTTTTTGTTTCTTGTTTGGAAGTGATTCGTTTACTTGATGGCGACTTCGCTGTGGCGCGCAGGTGAAGTTGCTCTTATTGAAATCAGGAGAAAGAAATGAACAAAACATTAGCAGTTATTGGTCTGATAACAGTTGTTATCAGCAGTGCGCAAGCGACGATTATCACCCAGTGGAACTTCAACGATGATGACACGGGTAATTTTCCGGGCGGGGTGAATTCCCCGAGTCCTTCGATTGGCGAGGGGCAGGCCCTTGCGGTTGGGAATGTGACTCTGGATCGGATTAGCGGAATTGGGTCAAGTGATCCGGAAGTGATTGATTTGAACCGCGCCTGGGGGGCAAGGGGGTATGACCCGTTTGAAGTTGCTCAGGGATTGGCTGGGGTCGAGTTTCGAGTTTCGACGATGGGGTTTGAGACTGTTCGGTTGAAACTTGATCAATTCAAAGATCCGAGAAGTTTGCGATTTAGTCAGATCGAAGTGTCGGTCGGGGGAATAATATACACCCCAGTGGCGGTGATTGATGGTTCGCTTGTGAATCATCCAGATTCATGGTTTAACTCGCTGGATTTTGATCTTTCGGGTGTTCAAGGAATTGGTAATAATTCGCAGATTGGGATTCGGATTGTCTCGATTTTTCCGGAGGAATCGAGTGTTGGGGGTGGTGATGCTTGGGAGACGGCGGCCGGAGTTTATTACGACCAAGTGACGATTTACTCAGAGGCGGTGCCAGAACCAGTGACGGTTTTTGGGCTGGCGGGTTTGGCTTTGGCGGGTTTGGTTCGGCGGAAGCGGGGCTAGTCGTTTAACATTGGCCCTCCTCTGATGAGGAGGGCCACAAGCGTTTGATTTTGTGGGACAAACCCAGTATTAATGCGGGGAAGTTCGGCCTGAGCATTAACAATTGCTTAACGGACTTCGGCTTTCATTGTACTGTGTTCCTGGCATTTGCTTTGGAATGAATTCGGAGAAGACAAAATGAAGAAGATTGCTTTGATTGGTGTTATGTCATTTGCTGCGGTTGCAGCACATGCGGCGATTTTGACTCAGTGGGATTTTAACGGCGCATCATCTACAACGGTTGCTGGCGGAGGTAGCTCCCCTACGGCTTCGATCGGTGCGGGAACGGCTTCATTGCTTGGTACGACTGGTAGCTTTTCGAGTGGTATTGCCAACGGCGGTTCGAGTGACCCAGTGGTAACAAGTCCACCGAACTTTGGATGGCAGGTTACGGGCTACGCCGCTCAAAGCACCGAGAATGGTGCACGAGGCGTTCGGTTTGATGTTTCGACGGTTGGTTTCCAAGGCATTAGCTTCCGGTTCGATGTCCGAAAGAGCAACACTTCCTCGCGGTACCAAGAAGTTCTGTACACTTTGGATGGCACGAATTTCATCAGTGCAGGAATTGTCGACGGAAATGCTGGTGACACTTGGTTCAATGGAAATTCGTTTGATTTGAGCACGGTTGCTGGCGCGAACAACAACGCTAACTTTGGTTTCAAAGTTGTTGCGATTTTTGATCCGACCAATCCGACGGCGGGTGTCTATGCTCCGTCCAACTCTGGTAGCAACTATGCAGGAACGGGGACGACTCGTTTTGACATGGTAACGGTGAATGCGGAAGCAGTTCCTGAGCCAGCGACGATGGTTGTCCTTGGTCTGGTCGCAGCTGCCGCTGCACGACGCAAGCGCAAGTAAGTCAACCATTGATTTGACCGAAAGGGAGGTGGCAGAAGTCACCTTCCTTTTTTGTCCTAGGGTGCTGTGGGTTTTGGGGCGAAACTGGTAGCGATGAGATTGCGCTATGAGTTGATTGCGGTTTGTCCGCATACGGGGGCGCGGCGGGGGAGGATTCACACGGCGCATGGGGTGGTGGAGACGCCTTGTTTTATGCCGGTGGGGACTCAAGGGAATGTTAAGACTTTGGGGAGCGAGGATTTGGAGTCGGCGGGATTTAAGTTGGTTTTGTCAAATACTTATCATTTGAGTTTGCGTCCGGGTGATGAATTGGTTGAGCGGTTTGGAGGGTTGCACGAATTGATGAGCTGGCGGGGTCCGATTTTAACGGATAGTGGGGGGTACCAGGTGATGAGCCTGAGCGATATGAACCGGATTGACGACGATGGGGTGACGTTTAAGAGTCATCTGGATGGGCGGGAGATCTATCTGACTCCGGAGAGGAGCATGGAGATTCAGGCGCGGTTGGGGGTGGATATTGCGATGTGTTTGGATCAGTGCCCGCCTTATCCTTGTAGTCGTGATGAGGCGGCGGTGGCGATGGAGCGGACGCATAAGTGGTTGCCGAGGAACCTGGCGGCGAAGGGGGAGAGAGTGAATTTGTTTGGGATTGTTCAGGGGGGTGTTCACGAGGATTTGCGGCGAGAAAGTGCGGAAGTTGTGCGGGAGATGGACTTTGACGGGGTTGCGATTGGGGGAGTGAGTGTGGGAGAGCCGACGGAGATGCAGTATCCGGTGGTGGCGTTCACGGCTCCGCTGCTGCCAGCAGATAAACCGAGGTATTTGATGGGGGTAGGGCACCCACAGGATATTTTGCATGCGGTGAAGTGTGGGGTGGATATGTTTGATTGTGTTTTGCCGACACGGATGGCGCGGCATCATGCGCTTTATACTTTGAAGGGGCGGGTGAATGCTTTGAACGCAAAGTGGGCGGAGGAAAAGGGGTGGTTTGATGAGGATTCGGTGTTTCCGGTGACGGAGCGGTATTCAGCGGGTTATTTGCGGCATTTGTTTAAGGCGGGGGAGCCGTTTGGAGCGCGCTTGGCCTCGCTTCATAACATTTGGTTTTATGGACGAATGATGCAGGAGATTCGGGATGCGATCGAGCAGGGGACATGGCCTGAGTTGATGGACCGTTACGCCCAGGCTTAGGGGTTTTTGGCTTTGGGGCTAGGGTTGTGGGTTGGTACGATATGGTTCGTTATGGGTCTGCGTGACGTGCCGCTTGGGAAGAATGCTCCGGAAGAAGTCAATGTGATTATTGAGATTCCTCGGTATAGCTCAAATAAGTATGAATATGACCTTGAAATGGATGCGATGAAGCTTGACCGAGTGCTTTATTCGCCGTTGTTTTATCCGTGGGATTATGGATTTTTGCCGCGTACGACTTATCTTGATGGTGACCCGATTGATGCTTTAGTTTTGGTAAGTCACCCGACGTTCCCGGGGATTGTGGTTGAGGCTAAGCCGATTGGGGTTTTGGAGATGGTTGACCAGGGGATGCCGGACGAGAAACTTCTGTGTGTGGCGAGTAAGGATCCGAGGTTTGGGAATCGAGGTCGGATGCGGGATGTTCACCAGCATACGTTGGACGAGATTGTCCACTTTTTTGAGATTTATAAGCAGTTGGAGAATAAGAGCGTGGAGATTAAGGGGTGGAAGAAGCGGGAATTTGCTTATGAGATTATTGAGAAGTTTAAGCACGAAGGGGAGTGATTTTTTCCGTATAATTGAGGGGTGAAAGCGGCGTTTTTGACTATTGCCTTGGGTTTGGGAATGGCAGGTTGTGCGGGGGATGGGGTTGAGACTGATGCTTCTTCGGCTCCGGTTCCGGCAGTGGAGGTTCCTGCGCAGAATGGAGTGAAGGGTCAGTTTGAGAAGTTTATCGCCTTGGTTGATGGGCTACCGGAGGATGTTCGGGCTACGGCGGATGTTCGCCGCGAGGAGTGGACGGCGGGGATGAAGGCGAACTTGATTGGGGCGGGGGAGGTGTTTTTGCCGGAAGCGGAAAAGTTGTTGGCGGATGCGTGGGATTTGGGGGAGTTTGACTTTTCGACGTTGAGTTGGGCAGAGGAGGATGAAGAATCGGAGGAATTAGCTGCACAAATGTCGAATTCGGCAAAGGCGAAGGTCGGCTCAAAATTTTTGATGGCTTTATCGGAAGCGGCGGAGGAGGGAGGTAGTTACGAGTTATCGGCTCGGGCGATTGCGGCGAATAGAAAATTGAGTGAGCGGCTCTTGGGAAGTAATCGCGTGCTGATTGAAAATTTGGTGGCGTTAGCGATTAGTTCAATATCCGAGCGAACAGCACGGCTGGTTGCAATTAGGGGTTCTTTTGGTGAGGCAGAGTTTAAGATTTTGCAGGGTGTTGATAAGGATTATCGAAAGGCGTTGGCGGACGCCTTGCGAAGAGAGTGGGCAGGTGGGTTGATTCCTTCTCTTGAGAAGGCAAAGGTGCCAGAGACAGGGGATATGGCGGGGGCGAAGTTTGACCAAGAAGCGACATTGGCGTTTGCCAAACAGTACATTGCGGTGGCTTTGGAAGAGGTTGAAGGGACGGGATTGAGCTTGGATAAGGCGAATCAGCTCATGAAAGAATTTTTGGGCGAGATACCCGAAGAAGCGGAGGAGAAGTGGTTGAAAGCTCAGCCGAATGGGTACGGCAAGGCGCTGATTTTGGATTCGTTGCCAGTTTTTGGTCAAGCGTTGAATGCGGCGGTGAAAAGTGAGGCTTCGGAGGGATTGACAGAAGTTGTGTTGGCGGCGCAGCGGGGTCTTTCGGAGACAGGGAAGTTGCCAGAGACGGTAGCGGAATTGCGGAAGTTTGGATTGAAGGACGGAGTGGTTGATCCTTACACGGGGAAGGATTTTGGTTATAATCCGGTTCGCGGGGTTGCTTGGAGTGTTGGTCCGGACGGAGTTGATGATGGGGGTTTGGACAAGGAGGAGGACTGGTCTGAACGGGCGAAGGATCGGGTTGTGCGGGTGAAGTGAACAACCCCTCCCGACCCCTTCGGGGCCACCCGCCCCAAACTTGGGGCGGGAATTGGCAATCATTATCCCTTTGAGTCTGAGGTGACTATCGTTGAGATTTTCACGAGACAGAGGTAGGATTTTGGGATGAAGGTTCATGTTTGGGGGGAGTTGAGTGAAGAAGAGCGGGGGGTTTTTGAGGAGTTGGAGGTTCATTTTGGAGAAGAGGTTGGGGCTGATTGTGAGATTCTGGTGCGGGGGGATGAGGTTGATGAAGGTTTGCTGAATCTGAAAGTTGTGGTGGTGCCATGGGCGGGGGTGGGGGGAGCGGTGATGAAGTCGGCGAAAGCGCGGGGGCTGTCGGTTTTCAATTTGCATCACAACGCGGGGGCGACGGCGCAGACGGCGGTGGGACTGCTTTTGGCCGTGACGCGGGACGTTGTGGGGATGGATCGTGAATTCCGGGCGGGGAGTTGGCGGGCGCGATTTGAGGGGGCTGAGACTTTGGATTTGACAGGTCGGACGGTGGTTGTCTTGGGGATGGGGGCGATTGGGACAAAAGTGGCGGCGATTTTGCGGGCGATGGACATGGATGTGATTGGAGTGGCGCGGTCGGAGCGGGGGGAAGTTTGGGGTTTTGAACGAATTGACGAGGCATTGAGGAGGGCGGAGGTTTGCGTGTGTTGCTTGCCGTTGACGCCAGAAACGCGCGGGATTTTGGATCGGCGGAGGCTGGGTTTGATGCCGGATGGAGCGGTTTTTGTGAACGTGGGGCGAGGGGCGGTGGTTGAGGAGAAGGCGCTGTTTGATGAGCTGAAGTCGGGTCGTTTTTTTGGGGCGGGTCTGGATGTTTGGTGGAAGTATCCGGAGTCGGCGGAGAGTCGGGTTTGGCCGGGCGAGTGTGACTGGGCGAGTTTGGGGAATGTGGTGATGAATCCGCATCGCGGGGGACGGGGTGGGCGAGATGGCGCGGTGGCGAGCGGTTCGGGCAGTTTTGGATCGAGTTTTGGCGGGGGATTTGAGTGGGGCGGTGGATTTGGTGCGGGGGTATTGAAAACGGCCTGGTTCGCAACTGGGAGGGTTGAAAATCACGTAATTGGATTGTGAGCTACGAAGAATTGTTGGGGATTCTCCGGGAGGAATCTGAGAAGCGACGGTTGGGGAATCGTCGGCTCTATTGGATTATTGGGATTTTGGTGGCGATTCAGGCGGCGGGCTTGGGGTGGATGATTTCGACGGGGAGTGAATCGATGTCGAATGCGGTTGTGATGATGGCACCGATGATTTGTTTTTTGGGGATTGGTTTGGGGATGAGTACACGGGCCAAGACAGCTTTGTTGGCGAGCGTTGAATCGGGGGATGAGCGGATTGTCGGATATCTGCTGGAAGCAATGAGCTCGGGTGATCCAGAGATTATCGGGGCGGCAAAGTCGAGTTTGAGTATGATTTTGCCGAGTTTGGGGGAAGATGCGATGCCGATGGACTTGGTTCAGCAGTCGGCGTTGATGAGTCGGTTGGTTTTGGAGGATGAGGTGTTTGTGGGTTTGGTTGTTCGCTCATTTGGGAAAATTGGTCGCCCGGAGACAATTCCGATTCTGGAGGAGCTGGCATTGGACAAGAAGTCGCTTTATACGGGGAAGCAGTCGAGGATGATTCAGGATGCGGCGAAGTTGGCGTTACCTGAATTGCGGACACGTTTGGCGCGGGAGATTATTTTGCGGAAGGTGGAGGAGGTTGATCGGCTGCGGGCGGAGATTGACGGTCGGCTGGGGGTGAAGTCCGAGGTTGCGGGCGTTTCGGTGGATGCTTAGATGGGTTTGCCGCTGAGACCCCAGAGGTGGGCGGCGGTGGTGGGATGTTGTTTCCTTGGATTTCGGTGTCTGATTCAGTAGTTTTGGGCTTTACTCATGTTTAGTGTGAGCATAAAGTGATGGCTATGTTGGAGCAAAAAAATGACGATATCCATGACTATCTCAATTTCGAGCCCGGCAAAATCTTGATTTGTTTTTGAATTTAAAGTTGTCAATAGTTGAATGTTCTCCACCCCAAATTTGATCATCATGGAGTGGAGTTTAGCGGTCCAACAGTTAAGGCTGGAGTTGTACGGTGTAGATATTGTTGGGAAACGCCATATAGAGGTCGAACAAAATTGTTCCTTGCTGTCTACCCCAACTTTCAGCCTCATTATTCGTTAGAAATCCATCTTGCCACCTCGTTTCGAATTCCACAACATGATTGAATTGACTCGTGGGCCAAAAAACCGACTGAAAGTGTTGTGAATAGCTTGGATTTCCGGAGTCAAATGTCCTGAATGGTGTGCCGTTTCTATAGATGACAAATGTTCCCGATCCAAGCGATTTGGGAATGAAGAGGTGAGTTTGGGCTTTGCCCCAGAAGTCATCGTTTTGATCGATACCAGTGCTGTTAATGGTATGTGGGTAGACCCGAGTACCGTTGATTGTGCCGCATTGGATTCGAACAGTTTTTGAGCTGATTGGTCTGGGGTTGCCATTTTCGACAAAGAACATGTAGACAGTAACCGTAACCAGTCCAGGTTGTCCATTTGCAGTAAATGTCGATGTTGACTTGTCTTCAACGGCGTTACCGTTTGTCCAGATTCCAAGATCACTTCGGTCATACTGGAACATGAATCTTAGTTCTTCTTCCCCTTCGTATTCAGTGTTGATCGTCACTTGTTCCTCCTCTCCCAGCTGTACGCTTTCGGGAGTAACGATTACATCGGGGACGAACTTGAAATCATATTTAGCGGTTGCAACGAAGACATCGTTGGGCCCGTCAATACGAGTGACTTTGCAGTTCACGCTTGCGAATCCAGGTTCTTGGGTTAGTGACTTTATTTCGACCGTTTCCTGACTCGTTGTCAGGACGCCATTTGGTGCATTGGACGTTGTTCCGTTATCGGCAGTGATTTCGTAACCTTCTTCGACTGACCACTCGTATTTATAGACGGCGTCAGGGTTTTTATTTTGAATAACGGCAGTTAGATCTGAAGAATTTGTGACGCTGACGGAGCGATATTCGGCGGTGATACTGACTTTGCCTGGAGTTGTTGTGATCAGGAACTTGTGACATCTCCCACTTCTGGCGATATCTGAAACGTAGAGGATCATGTCGGCAGAAGAGAAGAAGATATCTACCATGCCAAGGAGGGCAAGTTTTTCACCAACATCTTTGCTAGAGTCCCAGTGTTGAATGTATTGAGATCCAGGTTTCTGGATTCCGCATATTCAATGACGATTTCTAACATGGCAGGAAGGAAGGTGTTTGACGTGAGAAGGGTTTCGTATAACGTCGTGAGTGCGTCTTCGACCTGGCCCTGGGAGAGTTGGTCTGCGAGTTGGGGTGCAGTTTCTCGTGAAATGTTGATTAAGTCGCTCAAGGCCGAGCTACTACCAGCAAATTTCAAAAAGTCTTCAATAGCTCCACCCTTGAGTGGGATGATGATATTTGCGATTATTGGAAGTGCCGCATCGAGAATGAGTGATTTGAACGACAGTTCCAAAATTTCGTCACTTTCGCCGGGAGCCAAGCTCACAACGTTGCCCTCGTTTCCTCCGAAACCGTATACTCTGAGTTCGTAAGTCGTAGATTGAGCAGTTTCAGGATAGAGGGGGATGTCATATGGGTCTGATACTGTAGGAGTCCATAAGAACTCGCCCTTGAGTATGTTTGCAGCAGTTCCAGTGAATCCTCCGTACCGGGATGGGGGCTTGATTTCAAATTTCTTGTATTCAGTTTGTGCTTCAGGTCCTTCGTGTTTTATGCCTTCGGAGTCAACGTACTCGACTCTTCGGAGCCATCCGGATGCTCTCCGGAGGTAATTGTTCTGGATTTTGAATTTGCCGTCGATTATGGTATCGAGAAAGATCCCTGACGCGGAAGTTGGTTCGGCAATGGTTCCACGTCCTGCGGGGGCAGGGGTTCCACGGACAGAATCTACAACGGCTTGAATTTTTGCCGCCAAGGTTCCAGTTGTGAGCGAGATATGGCCTTGGGTGACAATTTGATTCGTCACTTCTTCAACTACTGCGCTAAATCCTGTGAAATCCTTGATCCCATTGAGGACGGTTGCTGGGCCCTCGTCAATTTGAGACGCTCCTCCGCTTGCAAAGAAAATCATGGCCTCGGCGGTGGTTACTGCGTTGAAGACAGTTTGGGTATCACTGAGGTAGCTGATGAAGACGAGTTTGCCCTCTGTGTTTCGAACATCAGCATATTGAGGCCCATTGTTATAAATCGTGACATTTGATCGGCCGGAGGCATCAAATTTTGTGGCACCTCCGGAAGACCATGGGGTGAGGGATGAAGCCGAGAGCGTGCTACCGGTGGGAATTTGAATCTGAGCTTGAACGGGTGTTCGTGTGAAAGTAAATCCGGTTGTATTTTGGGTGCCGCTTCCGCTTCCTCCACATCCAAGTACAAACATGGCTGTGAACAGGGATGTCAGAATCAAAAGGAAGATGGCGAACCTTTTGTCAGAGTTGCACATTCTTCCATAGTGAATGAGCGAGCGTTACATAGCCGTTACATAGACAATATTTTTTAAAAATTTATGCAATTTTGCCGCTGAGAACCCAGAGGTGGGCTTCGGTGATGGGATGTTACTTCCTTGGATATAGGTGTATGACTCAGTAATTTTGGGCTTTATTCATGCGACGATACTGGAGCTTAAAGTTGAGCACCGCTGTTGGTGAATTCAGGTTCGAGATATTGATCTTCGAAAATTAGTAGAGATTCTCCGCCCCTGCACAAGAGGCGGAGAGTTCTTTGGAAACTATTCTGCGTATGTGACACGGAGTTTCCATGGTTTAGCGGCCTGATCGGCTATGGTTTGGGCAAGAAGTTCCTGGTAGCGTGCCTCGGCGGCTGACGGTGACGCCCAGCCGTAATAAAGCCCGCCGGTAATGCCGGGTGGGTTGATGCTGACGGCGAATCCTGGGCAGTATTCGCTTTCAGGGAGACTGCTAGTCTCGAAGACTTGGCGCCACCGGCTGACATTTATCTGGGGCCAGTGAACGTTGGCGTTCCACTCGTACCGTTTGACTCCGTTGCCATCGAGGATCATGTAATGGGTTGCATTGGGTCGCTTAAACTTGAAGTAAGCGACCATCACACAACCGTACGTGGGTGGGGTTGTATCGTTTCTTATGAAATCTCGACCGTAAGTGAAATTGATGATTTCATCTCCGCCTTCAATAGTGATGGGGATGATTTTTGTGTGGAATTTCTGCTGTCCACCATTTATGGAGAGATAGCATTCCACTTTGAGGTTAACGGTTCCGGCGGCCTCGACAGACGTGAATGTAACATTGGGATTTGAACCAATGTTAGTTCGGTCAATTGTTCCGTAATTGGTGGAATCGAGGCTGAACTTGTAGAGCGGCGTTTCTTCTCCTTCATATGCCATCGCGATTGTAACGTCGTCGTTTATAGCGACACTCACGGGGTTGGGTGAAAAGGTTGGAGCGTTGACGAATCGATATTGCAAGGTCGGGTTATCGACTGGTCGCTTTTTATCTCCTTCCATGCGGAAGACCTTACACGACACGACGGCCGTTCCTGGTTCGTTGGTTTCCGTACTGATTCGGGCGAAGTCATCGAACGTTTCGATTACTCCGTTTGGAGCTTGGTTTGTTGATGTTTGACTGGTAGTTAGTCGGTATCCTGCACTCACACTCCATTCGTATTTATATGTTGAGTTGGGGTCTTTGTTTTGGATTACGGCCTTGATGATTGTCGTATCAAACACAGAGGCAATTGGGTCGTCAGCAACGAGTGTCGCTTTTCCGCTAGTTGTTTCGATTCGGAAGATACTGGCTTGGTCGGCGTTCCCGATATCTATTCCAAGTTTCACGAGGTTTGCTGCGTTCAGAAAGACATCGACATATCCCAGGATGACTAGTTTTTCTCCGATCTGTTCGGCGAAGTTTCCTGATTGGTTAAAGAACCAGTCAGGACCGTATTTTTCTCCAAAGTCGATCATGAGTTGGAGGATAGCGGGCAGAGCGGAGTTGAGAGTGAATCCAGTTGTCCATAGGAGTTCAACTGCTTCCAGAAGTTTTCCTTCGCTCAGGAGATTTATTATTTGAGGGAGGGCGTCTCTGGTGAGGTTGATTAGGTCTGCTATGATGGCGTTCCCACTCGCAAATTTGACGAATTCATCGAGCCCACCTCCTCCGAGTGGAATTGCAATGTTCGCGATTGCGGGAAGAATTGCGTCTAGAATCAGTGTTTTGATCGCAATTTCGATTCCTTCATTGATTTCTTCCGGTGTACGATTGACGTAATTGCCTTCGCTCAGGCCCATTCCGAAGGTCTTAAGTTCGTATTTAGTAGAGCGTGCATCGGCCGGGTATAGCGGGATATCGAATGGGCCAGATGTTGTTCCTGTCCATAGTGTTTCTCCAGTAACAATTCCTTTGAGCGTGTTGCCAATTCCGCCATATGGAACTGCGGTTGAAAGGTCGTGTTTTTCGTATTGTGAGACAGATTCTTTCTCGACACCAGAAGCATCCACGTAAGAAACACGTCGAATCCATGCGCGTGTACGACGAAGGAGATCATTCTTGATGGTCAGCTTTCCGTCGACCAAAGTGTTCAGGGTGAGTCCCGATTGGCTCGTCGGTTCGGCGATTGTGCCGCGTCCGGCTGGTGCGGGGCTCCCGATTTCATTGATAATTGCTTGAATGTCGTTTTGTAGGGTTCCGGTTTGAAGGGAAACATATCCTTGAGCTAGGAGTTGATCTTCTACTTCATCAACGACTGCGGGATACCCGGCAAGATTAGGAACTCCGTTGAGCACCGTAACCGCGTCGTCACCTCTCTGGACTGATCCGCCGATTGCAAAGAAGATCATGGCTTGGGCAGTTGTTTCCGCATTAAGAGTTCTTTTATCGGCAGAGAGATAGCTAGCCAGAACTAATTTGCCTGCAGCGTTACGAACATCTGAATATTGGGGGCCATTATTAAAGATCGTGATTTCTGTTTGACCAGAGGAATTTGGTGCAGTTGCTCCGCCCGACGACCACGGAATGAGTGTTGTCAGGTTTGAGATCGGCGTTCCGGCTGGGAGTTGGATTTGAGCCTGTATAGGGGTTCTTGTTAAAGTGAATCCAGCTGAACTTTGGGGGTTGGTTCCGCTCCCTCCACAACCGATGACAAACATGGCTATCATCAGGGTTGTTAGAATCAAAAGGAAGAAAGCGAACCTTTTGTCAGAGTTGCACATTCTTCCATCGTGAATGAGCGAGCGTTACATAGCCGTTACATAGACAATATTTTTTAAAAATTTATGCAATTTTGCCGCTGAGACCCCAGAGGTGGGATTCGGTGGTGGTGACGGGGATGATTTCGCCTCGGAGTTTTTCGATGTCGCCGGGGAAGTGAATTTTGCGGTAACACCGGCTGTAGCCGTGGAGGAGGTTGGGGTCTTTGGGGGAGGGGCCTTCGACAAGGACTTCGTAGGTTTTGCCGACGCAGGCGGCATTTTTGCTGAGGGTGATTTCTCTTTGGAAGGCGATCAGCTTGTTGAGGCGATCTTTGCCGACTTGGGTGGGGACTTGCTCCATTTCGGCGGCGGGGGTTCCGGGGCGTGGGGAGTAGCGGAACATATAGGCTCCATCGAATTGGAACCGTTCCATGCAGGCGAGAGTGCCTTCGAATTCTTCTTCGGTTTCGCCGGGGAAGCCGACGATGATGTCGGTGGTGAGGCCGACATCGGGCATTTTTTCGCGGAGTTCGGAAACGATGGCGGCGAATGATTCGACGGTATAGAGTCGTTTCATGCGTTTGAGGAGGTCATCATTGCCGCCTTGGAGGGGCATGTGGCAGTGCTCCATGACTTGGGGGACGTCGCGGATGACTTCGATGAGATCGGTGCGGAAATCGCGGGGGTAGGGGGAGGTGTAGCGGATGCGCTCGATGCCGGGGATGCCGGCGAGGAGTTGGAGGAGTTGGCTGAAGGGGACGCGACCCTCGGCGAGGTTTTTGCCGTAGGAGTTGACAGTTTGACCGAGGAGGGTGACTTCCTTGGTGCCGAGTTCAGCAAGTCGTCGGACTTCGGCGACGATGTGTTCGGTGGGGCGTGACCGTTCTCGGCCCCGGGTAGTGGGGACGATGCAGAATGAGCAGAATTTGTCGCAGCCGTATTGGATGGGGACGAACGCTTTGATTTTTCCGGTGCGTTCCAGGTTGCGTTGGGGAATTTGAGTGACTACGGCACCTTTTCGTTCGGGGAGGTCGAGTCGGGTTTGGAACCGTTTGCCTTGGAGGGCTTCTTCGACGAGTCCAGGGATTTCGCTGACTTGGGCGGTACCGACGACAAAATCGACGAGGGGGTTTTTCTGGCGAATCTCTTTGGCGCGGAGCTGGGCCATGCATCCGGCGACGCCGATGACGACTTCGGGTCGATTGGCTTTGATGAGATTGAGCTCACCGAGGAGGGAGAATGCTTTGTCTTCGGGCTTTCGGCGGACGGAGCAGGTGTTGAGGAGGACGACTTGGGCTTCTCGCCAGTCGGCGGCGGGTTTGAGGCCAAGTTCTTGGAGGTAGAGGGCCATTTGTTCGCTGTCTTCTTCATTCATTTGGCAGCCCCATGTTTGGACAAAGTAGGTGCCTCGCTTTGTCTTTGGGGCGGCTGGTTTTGTGCCAGGTTGAAGGAGAGTGACGTTGCTCATTTCTGGATTGCGGGATGAAAATGGTACCTGGCAGAGTGGATTCGGTTGAGTCCGCGATGAGGAGTTGTTGAAGGACGTATAATCTGGTTGTGAATCCGACTTTGCTGAACCGTGCGGCGATTGCCCTTTCTATGGTGGGGGTGTACATAGCTGGGGTCTTGAGTTACTCCCATGCGGCCCGAGTTGAGGTGCCGTGTAAGGCAGATTCAACAGTGAATTGTGCAGCGGTGGTGAATTCGCCATTTGGTTATTTGATTGGGATTCCCGTCGCCTATTTGGGGTTGGTGACTTATTTGGTGATTCTGGGATTGGCGGTTTTGCGCGGTCGATCCTCGGGGGCTCAGTGGCAAAGAGTGACAAAGGCTGGGTTTGCGCTCACTTTGGTGGGGGTGGCCTTTAGTTTGTATTTGCAGACGATTTCGATTTCAACGATTGGTCAGTTGTGTGCTTGGTGTTTAGCGAGTGCAGTGACGATGTTGGTGTTGTTTATTGTTCACGGGATGATTTCTCAGCGCGGGGAGCCGGAGGTTGAGGAGGGTGAGACGGCGTCGACGGCTGGGCCGCGAAGAGATGTTACGGTTCTGGCGGCGATGGCAATTTTGGCGGTTGGTGCTTTCGGGGTAACGGCTAGTTCGATGCGGAAGGAACTGCTCAGCGCGAGTTCTGGATTCACTTTTGAGGGCGTGACGATGGAGGAGGTTTTGGGCTCGCCGGGAAAATTGAAAGGGCCGGAAGATGCGAAGGTGCTTGTGGTTGAAGTTGCAGACATCAATTGTCCGGCTTGCCGCACGAATTATCCTAAGATGAAGAAGATTTTTGCGGACAACGCTGGGAAGATGCGGATGAGTTTTATTCACTTCCCACTGTTCAACAAGCCGGGTCACGAGACAAGCATTGCCGGGGCGATGATGTCCGAATACGCCGCGGATAATGGAAAGTTTTGGGAGTTTATGGATCGGGTATTTGATGAGTCGAACACTGAGCGGGTGAAGCAGGAAAGCGGTCTTTATGGGATTGCGGGCGAAGTTGGTTTGGACATTGCTGATTTGAAGAAGAAGATGGATGTTGACCGCGACAGTACGCTACTTGACCGGGTGAATGCCGATTTCTACAATTGTGTTGAGAAGATGAAGATTGGTGGAACACCGGCGTTCATCTTGGCTCCGGAGGGAGTGCAACCAAAATCATATGGATTTGAGGGGTTTGAGGCGGCAATAAAGGAGCCAGGAATCGCGAGCCTATTGAAGTAATGCCGAAGAAGCCAACGATATGCGTCGCAATGAGCGGCGGGGTGGACAGCAGTGTGGTTCCGCTTCTTTTGAAGAAGCGGGGCTTTGACGTCATTGGCGTGACGATGCAGATCTGGCAGGAGAGCCAGACGGATCCTCGTCATGCGGGGTGCTGTTCTTTGGGCGCGGTTGAAGATGCTCGACGGGTGGCTCGGATGCTTGACATGCCGCACTATGTCATTAACTTTAAGGATCAATTTAAGGCAACGGTCATTGATGAGTTTGTGGATGAGTATTCCAAGGGTCGAACCCCGAATCCTTGCGTGACTTGCAATCGGAAAGTGAAGTTCGATGCTTTGCTTGATACGATGCAGGAGCTTGGATGCGACAAGTTGGCGACGGGGCACTACGCTCGGATTCGATTTGACAAGGAGCGGAATCGGTATAGGTTACTGCGGAGTAAGGGCGGGAACAAGGATCAGAGCTACGTTCTTTATGCGACGACCCAAGATCAGTTGAGCAAGGTGATGTTTCCTTTGGGTGAGCTCGGTGACAAGGCAGAGTGTCGGCGATTAGCGCGGGAGGCGGGGTTGCCAGTTGCCGATAAGCCGGACTCGCAGGAGATTTGTTTTGTGAGTGAAGCGGGTGGATATCGTTCGTTTATGCGCAAGAACAAACCAGAAATTTTTGAGGAAGGCGAGCTTGTGGATACGAGTGGTAAGACTGTGGGGACACATTCGGGGGTTGCCGATTTCACGGTGGGTCAAAGACGAGGGATTGGCATTTCACGGGAGACTCCGCTCTATGTGATTGGGCTGTTGCCAGCGGAGAATAAGGTGATCGTGGGCAACAACGATGACTTGTTGCAAAGTGAGGTTTATTTGGAAGATATGAGCTGGGGTGCTTTTGATAGTCACGAGATGCCGATGAAAGTGATGGCAAAGATTCGCTATAACATGGATGCGGAACCGGCGACACTTTACAGCTATCCAGAACCTGTGATTGTTTTTGATCGACCAGTTCGGGCAGTTACTCCAGGACAGATTGCGGTTGCTTATCGGGGTGAGACGGTGGTTGCGGGAGGACGAATCAAATGATGACCTTTCTGTTGATCTTCAATATAGTTTTGGCGGTTGTGCTTTTAGTGGGAATCATGATTATGTTGCGGACGACCTTGGAACTACGGAAGGCGATCAAGCTGATGGATGCCCGGGTTGGGAAGCTCGATGAACGGATTACGGCACAACAACAGCAGGTGAACGAATTGCGGCAAATGCTCTCGGATCAGCCTGATCCGATCCAGACGATCATCAAGAATTTATCAGGTTTCCGAAAAAACGGGCCAGTAAAGACGTTGGTTGCGTTGGGAACGAGCCTTTTTGCGGCATACTTTAAGCAGAAACGGGTGAAGGCCTTGCCTTCGCGTGTAGAATCGAAGGACTAGACATGAGCGGAAACGACGACAAAAATGGTTTGATGTATCTCTTGGCCGGCTTTGGCCTTGGGGCGATTATCGGGGCGGCGGCTGGTTTGCTTTTTGCTCCGAAAGCGGGTGATGAGATTCGTCATGAATTGAGCGACAAGTTGAAAGATGCGAAGCACAAGACGGAAGATTGGATTGCTGAGCAGCGGGCAAAGCGCGGCACTAAGGCAATTGAATCTGACGAAGTAGGCGCATAAGTTCTAAGCATTTGAAGCGCCCCGCATGAAAAGCTGGAGAATTTTCCTTTGGGTTGCCGTTGTTGCGGTGGTTCTTTGGTTCTTCTGGAATGTGCGGGGCGTTTTGTTGCCTTTTGTGCTTGCTTGGCTGATTGCGGTTTTGTTGGAACCGGTTCTGAAGATTTTGGCGAAAGCTAAGGTTCCGAGACCAGTTGCGGTTATGGGTTTGAGTTTAGTTTTTTTCGGGGGAATCGGACTGGCGGCTTGGCTGATTGGACCGAAGGTGGGCAACCAGGTTAATAATTTACGGGGAAATGTCCAGGGAGTTGTCACGAAATTGGCGGAAGAATCGGCGGATGATAATCCGTTTGTTCGTTGGAATCCAACGGTAGTGGCGAAACCAGAGGGGCCGCTCGGGGCGGTGGACAAGACGCTTGAGACTTACCGTTCTACTTTGGATCAGTTTGCCCTGCCGACGACTCGCCGGGCGTTTACTTCTCAGTATGTTGATCCTTATCGTGAGAATATTGCGGGAGGGATTCAGGGGGCGTTCAATGGTTTGGTTGGCTTTTTGGGTAGTGCTTTTTCACAGCTCATTTTGCTTGCGTTTACGCCTTTGTTTGCGATTTTCTTGATGATGGACATGCAGGAGTTTCGGGGTCGTTTCCGGAACTGGATTCCGCCCGCGATCCGGATGGATGTCATGGGATTTTTGGAAGATGTGGGGGATGTTTTCCAGAATTACTTGCGCGGGATCATTGTCAATATCTCGCTATACGTTGTGGTTTTAGGGACAGTCTTGACGGTGTTTGGGGCACCTTATTCGATCATTTTTGCGGTGGTGGCGGGAATGTTTTATTTGATTCCAAATCTGGGGGGCTTGATGAGTGTGGCGATTTTGTTTGTGATGACGGGTTTGAGCGGAGTGACAAGCAATTTCTTTTTGACGTTGCCGAATAGCTGGGCGTTTGCGGCGGTTGTCTCGTTTGTTTTCTTCATCATCACGACGACATGGGATGTCTTGATTACGCCTCGAGTGGTGGGGAGCGCGGTGAAGTTGCACCCGTTTGTAGGGATGTTTGTGGTGTTTTGTGGTGGAGCTTTGTTTGGGGTGGTTGGAATGATGGTTGCTTATCCGGTTGCGGGAGTCATCAAGTTGGTTTTGGAGCGGGTTCTGAATGTTACGAACAAGCCGGTGACGACGGCGGCGGGATTACCGGCGGTGCCTTTGCGACATCGGAACGATTTGGGCTAGGATTTTTGGCGTTTGGTCTGACCTGAGAGGATGTTTGAGGCGTCAAACTGTTTGATTATGATGACGATGATGGTGGCGGCGGTTGCAATGGGGGCGTATCAGTTTGATGCGAAGACCAAGCTGGACTACGACGTAAACGTTGTCTTTGACGGTTTTTTGCCTCTGTTGGGTGGGAACGAGGGGGTTGCGGATGTGAAATTTGGGGTTCAGGTGAATGGGCTGGAGCCAGATGATTTGGGTCTTCGATCTTCGATTGAGTTGACGGCTTTTGAATTGAGTTTTAATGGGGGGAAGCTCCCGATGCTCGATGTGAATTCGGCGAAAGTGTATTTTCCGAAGACGGCGGTGAGTTCAACCAAGACGGGGAAGGTATTGAAGTCGGATGCGCCGGACATTCAGCTCCCTGTTCGGTTGCCCGGTTTGGACATCAAGCGCTTTCCGGACATCACTTATTTGCCGATTGAGCTGGATGGACGCGCTTTGGAGACAGGATTAAAGTGGGAGTTTTCTCGGATGTTTGGAGATTCTCCGATGACTTACTCTTGTGAAGTTAAGGAGATGCGCAACGGAACGATCGCTACGATCGCGGTAAAGGTTCGCCAATCGTATGAGGTTTTGGAGGATGAGACTTTAGAAATTGTGCCCGAAGTCAAAGGGGCCTTTGCTCGGGTGAAAACAGATTTGACGGGCGAAGGTACGGTCATTTTTGATGGTGCAAAAGGGGTTGCGGCGATGGTGGACATGGCGAATAAGTCTGTGAGTACGGTCACGGAGATCAAATCGGGTAAGTCAACGACGAGGAAATTAGATTCCAAATTGACGGTTCGGTTGAAGGGATTCACGATGCCGGGAACGGTTGTGCAAGCTCCGGTGAAGAAGGAGGAGGGCGTGGTTGGGTTCATGAAAGATATGTGGGGCAGGGGGCAGGATCTTTGGAGTCAGGGAGTCGGATATTTGACGCTCGCTCGGATGACATTGGGGATGTTTTTGAGTCAAGTTCCGGGTGGTGTCAATTTGGCCCGAATATTGGGTGGCGGTTGAGCATTTCCGGTTAGAATTGGGTGATGGATGCCCGGTCGCGGATGGAATATTTGCAGGCGGAACTGACTCGCCATGCGGAGCTTTACTATCAGTTTGAGAAGCCAGAGATTAGTGATACGGAATATGATTTGATGTTCCGGGAGTTGTTGGATTTGGAGTCGGCGCATCCCGAGTGGGTGGCGGTGGATTCGATTACTCAACGGGTCGGTGCGCCACCAGTTGAGGGGTTTGACCAGTGGCGGCACGGGGTTCCGATGCTGAGTTTGGACAACGCCTTTGGGGCGGAGGAATTGGCGGACTTCGATGCTCGTTTAAAGCGGTTTTTGGGGCGTGAGGATGCAATCGAATATTTGGTTGAGCTGAAATATGATGGTTTGAGTTTGAGCTTGAGTTATGAGAATGGGGTTTTGATTCGGGCGGTGACGCGTGGTGATGGGACAATGGGGGAGGTCGTGACGACGAACGCGCGGACGATTCGGGACATTCCTTTGCGGCTCGGGGCAGAGTTTACGGGCGAAGTTCGGGGGGAAGTCATTATGTTTAAGTCAGTGTTCAATTCATTGAATGAGGATCGGATTGGGCGGGGATTCAGCCCCTTTGCAAACCCGAGGAATGCGGCAAGCGGGGGGATGCGGCAGTTGGATTCGAGATTGGTTGCAGAGCGCAGGCTCAATTTTTTTGCTTTTGGCCTTGGGGCATTTGATGGGAAGTTGCCAGAGAGTCAGCTCAGGGTGATGGAGATGTTAGCGGAATTAGGTTTTGGGCGTCAGAGTGAGCATTGGGTATGTGGATCCGTTGAGGAATTGGTTGCGGTGACGGAGAAAGTTTTGGCGAGTCGAGCGGGGTTGGATTTTGGGATTGACGGTTGTGTCGTGAAAGTGAACTCGATCGCTTTGCAGCGCGAACTGGGAAATACAGCCAGGGGGCCGAGGTGGGCGACGGCGTACAAGTTTCCGAGTGAGCAGGCGTTTACGCGGCTGCTCGATATTGGTCAACAAGTTGGTCGGACGGGGGTTGTGACTCCGGTGGCTCACCTTGAACCAGTTTATGTTGGCGGGGTAACGGTAAGTCGGGCGACTTTGCACAACTATGAAGAACTGGCAAAGAAGGATGTCCGAGTAGGGGATACGGTGATTGTCCAGCGGGCGGGGGATGTGATTCCGGAAGTAGTTGGCCCGGTTTTGGAACGGCGACCAGCGGATGCGGTTGTCTATGCCGAACCGACAGAATGCCCGGAATGTGGGACGCCTCTGGTGCGGATTGAGGGATTTGTGGCTTTGCGGTGTCCGAATCGAAAGGGATGCCCAGCCCAGATTGCGTCTAAGTTGGTTCATTTTGTGAGCCGGAAGGCGATGGATATTGAGGGGCTGGGGGAAAAGCAAATTGTTCGGTATTTGAGTGAACCAGATGGAAATCCTTTGTTGACAGATGTGCCGAGTATTTATGCTTTGAAGGATCGGCGTGAGGAGTTGCTGGGGCTTGAGCGGATGGGGGAGCAGAGCGTGACCAACTTGTTGGGGGCGATCAAGGCCAGTAAGAATCAGCCGTTGGCGCGGTTTGTTTTTGCTCTGGGGATTCCGTTGGTGGGAGAGCGGACGGCGGCAGATTTGGCGCGGGAGTTTCGGACTTTGGACGGAATACGGGAGGCTTCAGCGGAGGAATTGGATGATGTTCCGGATATTGGAACACGGACGGCGGAGGAAATCCATGATTGGTTCAGGGAGGCAGAGAATTCTGCATTGATCGACGCTCTGTTGGAAGCGGGGATAGAACCAGTTGAGGGAGCAGCACCGAAGGGTGATCAATTTGCGGAAAAGGTATTTGTTTTTACTGGGAAACTAGAACAATTCACTCGGGAGGAGGCAGAAGCTTGGGTGATGGATTTGGGGGGAAAGGCGGCGGGGAGTGTGAGCAAGAAGACTTCCTTTGTGGTGGCGGGTCCGGGGGCGGGGAGTAAATTGGCGAAGGCGGAGAGTTTGGGGGTGGTGGTTTTGACGGAAGCGGAGTTTGTGGCGATGTTGCCGGATGGAATGCTGGGTGCTTGAATTTAAGATCGATGGAAACGGGATTGATTTTGGACTTTGCGTGAGTTCGGGGCAGGTTTTTCGATGGCGGTTTGATGGGGCAAAGTGGGTAGGGGTGATCGGGGGTGGGTGGTTCGAGGTTGCGGATGAGTCAGGGGTTTTGAGTGTTCGGTCGAACGTCGGTGCCGAAGAGTTCCTCCGGATTTTTGGATTGTCGAAGGGTCATGACGATTGGTTTGCGGGGATTTTGACGGCAGATCCGGGGTTGAGTGACGCGGTTGAGAATTGTCGGGGGTTACGGATTTTAGTACAGGATGATCCAGTGGAGGTGTTGTTTTCGTTCTTGTGTTCCGCGAATAACCATGTTAGGCGGATTGAGGGCATGGTCGGGAAATTGGCGAGCTGTGGGGATGGTTGGCGATTTCCGGATTTGGAGGTTTTGGCGGGGATTGACGGCTCGGATTTGCGGGCGGCGGGTTTTGGGTACCGGGCGGAGCGAATACCGGCTTGTGCGCAGGTGGTTTTGGATTTGGGGGATTGGCTTGGCTTTCGGGTTTGCGGGCAGTGGACTCGGATGTGGCGGTTGAGGAGTTGCAGCAGTTGCCGGGAGTTGGCCCGAAGGTGGCGGAGTGCGTTGCGCTTTTTGGGCTTGGCCATGGGGATGTGGTTCCGATTGATACGCATATTTGGAATGCGGTTCGACGGCGGTATGTTCCGGAATTGTTTGGTGGGAGTTTGACGGTTGGGCGGCGAAAGTTGGTTCGGGATTTGATGCGTGATCGGTTTGGTGATGAGGCGGGGTTAGCGCATTTGGTTTTGTTTGTTGATGAGATGCGGAATTGGCGGGCTCGACGTTAGGCTTTTTCGGGGGTTGGGGGCGCTTTCGCCTACTTTTTCTAATCGGGGAACGGGACAAGGCCGCAATGATTGCCCCCTCCTAAGTCCTCCCCCAGAGGGGGAGGGGGGCGAACGAATTCCGTAATGTTTGAGCCCAGCCTCAATTGAAGTAACCGGCTCAAGTCCCGGGGCAGGAACTCATCGTCAGGGGAATGGGGTCTTTGCCGATTTGATATTGTTGGACACTGTCTCCCCACCCTTAATCCCTCCCCATCAAGGGAGATGAAGGCGATTTTTGAACCAAAACCGATTGACCTTTGCCCCCTCTTAAGTCCTCGCCCAGAGGGGGAGGGGGAGCCCCATCCTGACTCCCTGATTCAAAATTGGAGCTACCCCTCTCCCTAATGCGAGGGTGGGGGCAGAAATCGATACTTCCGGGAAATTGGTCTTTCAGGTGGTATTCTTCGGGTTCACAACCAGTTCCCATTGTTTGGGAGGGAAAAGTTATGGCTCACGAACGATACGAAGATTCGCACCTTTACCGCTTGCGGCATTCCGCGGCGCATTTGATGGCTCAGGCGATTACGGAGCTTTATCCCGGGGCGAGGCTGGCGATTGGGCCGCCGATTGAGAATGGTTTTTATTACGATATTGATTTTCCGGAGCCGGTCAGCGAAAACGAGTTGAAAGGAATTGAGAACCGGATGCGCGAGCTGGCCAAGTTGAATCAGCCTATTGAGCGCAAGGTTGCGGCATCACGCGAAGAAGCAAAGCGAGTGATTTTGGAAGAGTGCACGCTGGGGCAAGGGGAAGCGGTGGCTCATTACAAGTTAGAACTTTTGGATATGGTTCCGGAAGGCGAAGAAATTAGTTTTTATGACCAGCAAGCGACGGACAAGAAGGGTGAGTTGCGGCGGTTTATTGACTTGTGCCGTGGACCGCATATCGAGAGCACAGCGGAGATCAAGCATTTTAAGCTGATGTCGCTCGCGGGGGCTTACTGGCGGGGAGATGTTAAGCAGAAGCAGCTCACACGGATTTATGGGACGGCGTTTGAGACAAAGGACGATTTGGAGCTTTATCTCCATAATTTGGAGGAGGCGAAGAAGCGCGATCACCGGAAGCTGGGGCGGGAGCTGGGACTGTTTATGTTTTCGGAGAGGGTTGGTCAGGGTTTGCCGCTTTGGTTGCCGAAAGGGGCGGCTTTGCGTGATGCTTTGTGTGACTTTTTGAAAGAAGAGCAGACTCGTCGGGGCTATGAAGGGGTTGTGACGCCAAACATTGCGAATGCGAAGCTTTATGAGAAGTCGGGCCACCTGTTGACATACCGGGACAAGATGTTCCCGTTCATGGAAGATGAGGAAAAAGAGACGTTTGTTTTGAAGCCGATGAACTGTCCTTTTCACATTGAAATATACAGCTCTTCCCTGAGAAGTTATCGTGATCTGCCCGTAAGGTTAGCAGAATTTGGGACGGTTTATCGTTATGAGCAGAGCGGTGAATTGGCGGGGATGTTACGGGTTCGGGGCTTCACTCAGGATGATGCGCACTTATTTGTGCGACCGGATCAGTTGCTGGCAGAGTTCAAAGGCGTTGTTGATTTGATGATGGCGGTCTTGAAGAAGCTCGGTTTGAATGAGTATCGCGTTCGGGTTGGGACGAAGGATCCGAGTAGCGACAAGTACGTAGGTCACGACGAAAATTGGCAGCTTGCGGAGTCGGCGATTAAGCAGGCTTGCGACGAGTTGGGCTTGGAGTATGAAGGTTCTCCGGGTGATGCGGCGTTTTACGGACCGAAGCTGGATTTGATTATTAAGGATGCGCTTGGGCGCGAGTGGCAGATGGGAACTGTGCAGGTTGATTATAACTTACCTGAACGTTTCGATTTAGAATACATTGGTGAGGATTCCAAGCCGCACCGTCCGATTATGATTCACCGGGCGCCTTTTGGCAGTTTGGAGCGAATGATTGGGCTGTTGACCGAGCAGTATGCGGGGGCGTTTCCGTTTTGGTTGGCTCCAGTGCAGGTGGCGATTTTGCCGATAGCAGACCGGCACGTTGATTATGCGAAGCATTTGGCGGAGCAGTTGCAAGGATTTCCGAGCCAGGTTGTGGCAGAGGATGAGCAAGTTCCGTTTGCGGCGGAAGTTGTTGATTCACCGGGATTGCGGGTTACAATTGATGGAAGCCGTCAGACATTGGGCAAGAAGATTCGGGAGGCTCAGCGGGCGAAGGTTCCCTTCATGTTGATTGTTGGCGACAACGATGCAGAAGCAGGAACGGTTGGCGTTCGTGATCGGGAAGAAGGCGATTTGGGGGCGATGAGCTTGGCTGAGTTTGTTGTCCGTATACTACCAATGCTCTGAAAATTGCGGGAATCTTGCTTTGGTCATAACTAATTCGGCAAATCGTGGAATACGTCGAATAGGAACCACCTATGAGACAGCGAGGCTTTACCCTGGTCGAGATCATGATTGTTGTGTTGATCATTGGCATCTTGCTGACGATCGCGGTTCCTGGTTGGATGAAAATGCGGCGCACGACGCATGAGAAGGCTTGCTGGTCGGGATTGCGAATGATAGATGACGCCAAACAGCAGTGGTCTATGGATACGAACCAAGAGACGGGCGCGACCCCGACGGAGGCTGATTTGTCACCCGAGTATATTAAAACTTGGCCGACCTGTGACGGCGGCGGAACGATTACGATTGGTTCCAACATGCAGAATGCGAGCCACAGTGTTTGGGGCCAAGCGCCTTAGATTGTTCTTGACGATTATTCGTTGCGGAGACACTCGACAGGATCGAGGCGGGCGGCTTTAGTGGCGGGGAGGATTCCGAAGAGTGATCCGAGGCCGATTCCGACGGCGAAGGTCAGGGCTAGTGTCGCAGGGGTGACGAGCGGCTTGATCGATGTAGTTGATGCGATGATTTGAATCACGATCAAGCTCACGAGAAGGCCAAGGATGACTCCGGCGAGTCCGATCAGGGCTGATTCGGCAAGGAACTGGTTGAAAATTTGCTTTCGACTTGCTCCGACGGCTTTGCGTACGCCGATTTCTTTGGTGCGTTCGCCGACGGACATGAGCATGACGGTCATGATTCCGAGTCCACCTACGGCGAGGGCGATGGAGGTGAGTCCGACTACGAGGGTGCCGAGAATGCCGAGCACATCAAAGACAAGTTTGAGGAGGTCTTCTTGAGTGAGGACGGAGAATTGGGTGTCTTCGAGGGTTTTGAGGAGGGCTTGGTTGATGTTGGGGATGAGAACTTTGGGTTCTACGGTGTTGTCGATTTGGATGAGGAGTCGGTCGACCTGGACGCTTTCCTCGTACTTCCGCACGGTTGAGAGGGGGATATAGACGACATTGACAAGGCTGAAGGCAGAGAATGGGCTGGATTCGGCGTTTTTGTCTTGGATGACGCCGCTGACGGTGTACGTTTCGCCGTTGATGGTGACGGGTTTGCCGATGGGAGAGGTGTCGGGGAAGATTTGGTCGGCGGCGATTGAGCCGAGGACACAGACTCGCTGGCCATCATCTTTGGCGGTGAAGTAAGCCCCTTCTTTGAGAGTGCTGGGGTGCATTTGGAACCATTCGGGGGTTGAGGCGACGATGACGGGGTAGGCGTCGAGCTCTCCGGCTTGGATGCCTCCGCCGGCGAATGAGAATTGGGCAACGCGGGTTATTCCGGGGAGTTGTTGAAGGTCTTTGGCGTTTTGGTCGGAGAGGAATGATTTTCCGCCGAGGTTGGGGTTGAAGGAGCCGAGGTCGACTTTTCCGGGGACGACGATGAGGAGGTCGGCTCCGAGGTCATCGATTTGTCCGGTGATGTCTTTTTGGACACCGAGTCCGATGCTGATGAGGAGGAGGATGGCGATTGATCCTACGGCGACTCCGATTGTGCTGAGGAAGGTGCTCCGGGCATTTTCGAGGAGGCTTTGGAGGATCGCTTTCATACTGTAGTCAACGAGACAATTTCTTCGTCAATTACAGTGGCTGGGGATTAATTACCTTCGGAGCCTTCTTCTTTCGGAGGCGACAGATCTTCGTTTTGCCCACCACCTAGGGGACCGGAGGATGGTCCTGCGCCCATTTTTTCTCGCAATGCTTTGGCGGGCGGGTTGAGATTTTTGGGGGTTGTTTTAATGATTTCAGCGTCCCCTTCTGTGACAGGCGGTTCGTTTGAACATCCAATAGCGGTGAAGGCAACGGCAGCGAACAAAAATGCGGCGAGAAGCTTCATCGTGCTCATACCTTCAAGTTACCTGAGATGACTTTGAATTGTGGTGGGTTTGATAAAAAAACCGGGAGTCCATTTTGGACTCCCGGTTCCAGAGAGACCTCTGGTTTAGTTTCCTTCTGGTGGCGGCTCCATGGTGGCACCGCTTGCGGCTCCTCCACCAGATTGCTCGCGCTTGCTTTTAGCGTCAGGATTTTCGTTTTTCTCGGTTTGACTGACGATTTCGGCGTCGCCTTCTTCTACCTTTTCACCTTGCGCGCACCCGATGAGGGCGAACGAAGAGACAAGGCAAAGGAGAGCAAGAGCTCGTCCCAGGATCGACATCTTAGTACCAGACCTCTTCGAACGGAGCGGTTGGCTGAACGCCATCCCAGTCCGGGGTGAAGCTGAAGAGGTGGCAGTAGTTGTTGTCGTACCATCCGCCGCCCGGTCGTGCATTATTGTCATAGCGTGTCCACGGATCGTTGCGGAAGTCAGATGCACCATTCTTTTGCATACCAAGTCGCTTGAACTTAGCTGAAGAGTCGGTGTAGGTCCAGTTTTCGCCGTTTCCAAAGATGTGGTGCGAACCGAATTCAGCTTGGGTAGCAAAGATGATGACGACAGACCATGTACCGTTTGCACCTGAGCAGGTCGGAGTTTGAGGAACATAGGAGCATGCAGTTGTTTCTGCACCCGTGCAGTAGAGTGACGGGCTTGTGATCGCTGCACCCTTCATGTTCAAGTTACCCCAGTAAGCGTGGCCACATTGGCGTTTCGCTGACTCGGTTAACGGAGGTTGCGCTTTGACCTTGGAGCAGACCGTTGTAGGTGTAGCCCACTTCAGCCGGTGTTTTCAAGAACGGACCGGTGTAGACGTTGTATTCTCGACCGCCATCAATTTTCATGATGGAGTAGTTCTTGCGGTAGGGCTGGGTTGAGTTGACCGGGTGGGTGTTGTGCCAGTTGACCCATGCTGCATTTGTTGAGCGGAGGTCAGCCGGAACGTCATGGAAGAAGTTCTGTCGCCAGACGCCAAGGTATGAACCGTAGGCAGCCGGGAAGTTATCATCGTAGTCTGCTTGGTAGATGATGGTTGCGGTACCCAATTGCTTGACTTCGGCCAAGCTCTTGGCTTTCTTAGCTGCGGTCTTAGCTTGTGCGAAAACCGGGAACAAGATTGCTGCGAGGATTGCGATGATCGCAATCACGACGAGCAGTTCGATTAGTGTAAAGGCACGCTTCATTTTGGTATGAATCCTTGCCAGAACCTCAAGTTGAGGCTCACGACTCATTGATTATATGCGAAATTCGATCCATTCGGACCTTGAGTTTCCAAAAATTGTGGAATTGACACCAGAGAGTCAAATTGAACCGAACGTGGGCCATTTGCCCCGTCAGAAAATAGGCCTAAAGACCTATTAGGTGAGGCCGGCTTGGTGGGCGAAGGCGAGGGTGGCGGGGTTGATGATCAGGTCGTTGAGGTTGACGGCTCGTGTGAGGGACATTCCGGCGAGGGTGCGGCAGCGGGAGAGGGCGACGTAGACTTGACCGTGAGAAAACGCGGGGCGGTCGAGGTCGATGTGAATTTGGTCGAAAGTTAGGCCTTGGGATTTGTGGATGGTGATGGCCCAGGCGAGTTTGAGGGGGAGTTGGGTGAATGATCCGATTGGCTCGGTGACGATTTGGTTACGGGAGCGATCCCATTGGTAGCGAGATTTTTCCCATAGTTCGGGTTTGACTTCGACGAGTTTGTTGTCTTCGTCGAGTTGGACTTGGACGGAGGATTCGGCGGTTGATATGACGGTTCCGAGGGAGCCGTTGACCCATTCGGTGCTGTTCTTGATGAACATGACGCGGGCGCCGGGTTTGAGGCGTAGGGTTTCTTCGGCGGGGAGTTCGCGTCCGAAGTTTCCTTCGACTTTGGCTTTGTAGTGGACTTCGGTGGCGGGGAGTTCCATCAGATGTTGGTTATTGATGAAGTTAGCGCGTGCGTTGGTGACGGTGAGAGTGAGGGTTTCGGGGGATGCGGGAGGGGCGACGCGGGAGTTGATGAGATCGAGCTCTTGGGGATCGCCGGATCGGATTTGGTCGAGGACATAGAGGAAATCGGGGTCGGTGGCTTGGCGGTGAACGGTTTTGAGCTCGATGACATCAATTCCCATGTCTTTGACAATTTGGGAATCGAAAAAGAAGGGGCTGTTGTAATGGTGGGCAAGGAACTCTCTTTCGGCGGGTGATCCGACGACGGGTTCGAGTTGCCAGATATCGCCAAAAGCGACGATGGGGACACCGCCGAAGGGGTATTCGGATTGGCGGTTTTTGCGGAGGGAGATGCTGATAGCGTCGAGGAGGTCGGCCCTGACCATCGAGATTTCATCGAGGTAGATGAGTTGGAGGGCGTTGATCAGGCGGGATTTGGGGTGTCCGCCACGGAAGAGAGGGATTTCGGCGGTTTCGGGATCCATAGGACCGAGGGGAAAATTGAAGAAGCTATGAATGGTTTGCCCCCCGGCATTGAGGGCGGCGATTCCGGTGGGGGCGACGGTGACACTTTTGAGTTCGAGAGTATTGCGGAGGTGACGCAGGAGGGTGGATTTTCCGGTTCCGGCGCGTCCGGTGACGAAAATGAGTCGGCCCCCGAAGGTTGATTCTTGGATTTGTTGGAGGGCGGCTTGTTGTTCGTGGCTGAGGGTGGGTTCTCCGGGAAGGATTGAAGTTGACATTGATTTGAAATTCCTCCCTTGACGATTTGGCCCGGCTGAGAGGATTCGAACCTCCGACTTCTTCCTCCGGAGGGAAGCGCTCTATCCACTGAGCTACAGCCGGGTGCGGTTTGCTATTTTAGCTGATCGGTCATGAAGAGTGGTGCTTTGGCGATTTGTTCGAACGGTACGGGGTGGGAAAGGAGGCCGTTGATGCGGAGGGTAGCGATTCCGTGAATGAGCGCCCAGGCGTGGAGGGCACGGGGGTCGTTTGGGTTATGGGTGTTGAAGTGTTTGAGAAGGGTCTTGTAGGCAGCGGTTGAGGCTTGCTCGAGTTCGGAACTTTCGCAGTTGGTGGCGAGGATGGGGGAGAACATGAGTTGGTAGAGATGGGGGTTGTGGACGGCAAATGTGATGTATGTTTCGCACCCGGCGGAGAGGTTTTTTGCGGGAGCGAGGAGCATTTCTAGTTGTTGAAAGCCTTTGGAGGCGAGGGCGGCGAGGAAGTCTTCTTTTGTGGGGAAGTGTTTGTAGGGGGCGTTTGGGCTGACGTTGACAGTTCGGGCAACTTCTCGGAGGGAGATTTTGTCGGGGCCATGGGATTCGAGGATGGGGAGTGCGGCTGTGATGAGGGTATCGCGGAGGTTGCCGTGGTGGTATTTCTTGGGGCTTTCGGGATGTGATGTTGACATTGTCACCATTCACTGTTTATGATGTTGACAGTGAACACTTTTGATTTTGGTTGATCGAAGGGTTCGGAGTCAAGGAAATGAAGAAGATTTTGGTTTTGGATTGCCACCCGAGGGCGGGGAGTTTGGGTTCGGCTTTGGCCGATGCTTATGCGGAGGGAGCAAAAGGGGTGGACGTTCGGAGGCTGGCATTGCGCGATTTGAAGATTGATTGGGGTCGTGATCCGGGAAAGAAGCCGCCAGTTGAGCTTGATATAGCGACGGCTCAGGCAGCGATTGGTGAGGCAGATCATTTGGTTTTTGTGTTTCCGGTTTATTGGGGGACATTTCCGGCGCAGCTGAAAGGATTTTTGGATTTGGTTTTCACGAGTGGGTTTGCGTTTGAGTACCAGGAGAATGGAATTCCGAGGGGGTTGCTTGCGGGAAAGTCGGCGCGCCTAATTTATACGAGTGACACTCCGGGATTTTTGTGGCGATGGGTGATTGGGATGCCGGCGGAGAAGACTTTGCGGATGGCGGTTTTGTGGCTTTGTGGGATTCGGAAGGTTAAGCGGACGATGTTTGGTCCGGTGGTGAAGAGTGCAGCGGATCAGCGGGCGGGGTGGTTGGAGCGAGTGCGGGGGTTTGGTGAGAGGGATAGTCGCAAGTAACTTCTTTCACTTTGTTCTTAACTTTGCGAATTGATTTCATGGGATGCGCGTGGGGAATACTGTAGCTATGCGCAGATTTGTGGTGGTTGTTGTTGGTTTGAGTTTTATGGGATTGGCTCAGGCGACAATTGGGTTGGACGTTCGCGATGTGGTCGCGGCTCAGGGGCGGGGAGTGAGGGCTCAGCGCGGCTTGATTCAATTGCGACTGCAACGAAAATTGTGAATTGGCGGGCGGATGGCAAGATTACTTTTCAGATTCAAACAGTTGCGCGGGATGGCAGGGTCGGGATGAAGTTGAACATTTGGGGATTTGGGACACCTGATCGGGAAGCTGGGGCACCGGGTTCGAGACCAGAGGCACCGAAGAGTTCTTTGACAAAAGTTGGGCGTTTGGTTGCGAGTATCCCAGTGTCAACGGCTCCAGCGAGTGGTTTTGAAGTCAAGCTGAAAGATTTTATGCCTTGGCCGACGAAGTTGGTGACGTTGGGCGGCGGGAGTTCTGCGGCACCGGGGATTTCTGCTTCGGTTCATTCTCAGAATTTGAAGGACGCTTTGGCTGAGATTGAGAAGTCCGGCACATTGAATTACACGGCTCAGTTGGTGGCGGATGATGGGGGGGCGAGTAACTGGGTAGTTTTTCAATATGGCGAGCCCAAACCTTCTGGGGCGGCTCCTGGAATTGAGATTGAGACACAGGCAGGTACGCCTGAGTTTCCGGCGACATGGGGGAAGGAGAGAACATTTAGTGATTCTAGTTTGCCGATGAATTTTCGGTTCACGGGGTTGCCGAGCGGGTCGAAGGTTTGGTTGCAGATTGCTCGTGATTCGTTTCATCCGGCGTGGTCATTTTTTGGGAACATCAAAAACGAGGTGGTTTGGCGTGAGGTGACAGGGGGAAAAATTGCGGTCACGGCAAAGGATTTGGTTGCCCAAAAATATCCGGCGGTTTTTGTGGCTCGGGTGGTGTGTTTGACTCCGCAGGGAGATTTGGCAGCGATGCCTTCGGGGCAGATTAAGTTGACCAAGCAAGCGGTGCAGGTAGTTCAGCCAAGCAATTCTGGTCCGGAGAAAAAGTTGAGCTATACGGTCGAGCTGATCGGATGGGAGCCAGCTTATTTGGGGGATGCCTTTGATCAGTACCGGTTCGTCGTGGGGAGAAAGCTGGACGCAAAGATTGAAGGAAATGTAACTGAGATCATTGGGAAAGCTCCGGCAGTTGGGGATAAGGTGTTTCTACCGCCGAGTGAGCCGAAGAAGGATGACCCTTGGTATAAAAAGGTGTTTAAGGCTGTTGCGACGGTGTTAGATTTTATTAAAATTGGTCTCCAGCAACTTTTCACTGGTCCGCAGAAAGGTGCTCAGATTCTTCTCTACAATTTGTATAGGGCCTCTGCGCAAGGTCTTGGAATATCTAATGATCAAGCGGTCAAAACTTGGAACAAGGCGACGGATGTGTATTTAGCTCCGGGTCAGGCGGTTGATTACTTGCCCAGATATGTATCGAAGGGCAAAGACTATGTTGCGGCTAAGATTCTCGACGACTTGAATGTGAAAGATCCTAAGACTCGATCAGCCCTGTCAGGTCAATTGCGTGGAGTGATCGAATCTGAGATTTCAAAGCAGTCTTACCTTTCGGAAAGTTCGAGTCAGTTAATGGGATTGGCACCTGACCCCGATTTCGCCGTTCGACCGGGTTTGGCTTATGTTCGGGTGAAGGCGAGTCAGGTGGCGGGGTTGCCAGCAGATTATCGTCAGGCGGGTCCAGTGATTGATCTCAAGGTGGGCTGTATTTGGCAGAATGCGTCGTTGTTGGGGACGAGTCCTCAGTATGCAGATTTGTTCCAGCGGTCGTTTGCAGGGCCAACAATGGCTTCGGGTGAGACCATTATTTTGGCTATTCCTTTGGATTGGCATTGGAGTTACAAGAGTAATAAGGATAGTTGGAGGAACTCCTATGCTTATGCCCAGAAAGCGCGGTATATGCTGGACGGTAAGGAGGTCAAGGGTGATCTTGTTGGGAAAGCCTGGGGGACAACGCTTAAGTGACTCTGGTGAATTGAGTCTGCTTGAAGGGATGTTGTTGCAGTCATAATTACTGGTGATGACCGATCGGCCGAGTTGGGACACCTACTTCATGGATATTGCTCATCTGGTGAAGACGCGGGCGACTTGTCCTCGTCGCCAGGTGGGGGCAGTGGTTGTTCGGGATCGGCGAATTGTTGCGACGGGCTATAACGGGGCACCGAAGGGGTTGAAACACTGTCCGGAGGAGGGTCCGAGTCATGATTGGCCGACGGGTTGCATGCGGGCGGGGCATTGTATTCGGAGTTTGCATGCGGAGCAGAATGCGCTATTGCAGGCGGCGATGATCGGAGTTCCTTGTGAGGGGGCGGTAATGTATGTGACTTGTCAGCCGTGCAATATGTGCGCGAAGATGATCATCAATGCGGGGATTTCGCAGGTGATTTATGAGGGGGATTACCCGGATGATTTTTCGATGGAGCTGTTTGAGGAGTCGGGGCTTGAGGTTTATCGGTATATGGCGGGTGAGCGGGAGCGGGTGGAGTTCGCTCGGTGAGTTTTCTTTTTGAACTGTTGGGAGATTTTGGCTATTCGGGCTTTTTCCCGGGTTTTCGAGCGGCTTTGTTAACAGGTTTGATCTCGATGGTTGTTGTTTTGATTACGACACCTTTTGCGATGAAACTTGCCCACAAATACGGTGCGGTGGATGATCCCACTCGGGATGAGCGGCGGGTTCATACGAAGATTACGCCGAGGTGGGGCGGGCTCTCGGTTTGGCTTGGAGTGGTGGTAGCGGTTGGAGTGATTTTGCCATTTGCTTATCCTGAGGTGCCCTACGCGAACTATGTGGTTGGAATTTTTTTGGCGAGTATTTTGGTGCTGATTTTGGGGTTGGTGGATGATGTTGTGCAGCTTTCGGCGAAGTGGCAGATGTTGGTGATGTTGGTGGCGGGGGTGGGGGTTCAGTTTTTGTACAGTGATGTGGGGCGGGTTCAGATTCAGGGGGTGAATTTGGCGGGGAATTGGATAGATTTTGGGATATGGGCGGTGCCGCTCACGGCTATTTATATATTTGTTGTGACGAAGACGATGGATACTATTGATGGAATTGACGGATTGAGCAGTGGGATTGCGGCGATCAGTGCGGGGACGATTGCGGTGATTGCAAGCATCGAAGGTCAGCCGAGAGTGGCTTTGATTGCAATGGCGATCGCGGGGGCTTGCTTGGGATTTTTGCGATATAACTACAATCCGGCGAAGATATTTTTGGGGGGTGGTGCGCCATTGATTGGGTTCTTGCTGGCGAGTTTGAGCGTAGTGGGAGCGATGAAAACGGCGACGACGTTTGCGGTTTTGGTGCCGCTGTTTTTGTTTGGGATTCCGCTCTTTGATGCAGGGTTTGTGGTGATTCGGCGGGTGTTGAGTGGGAGTCCGATTACGAGCCCGGATAAACGCCATGTGCACCATACGCTTTTGAAATATGGGTTTACTCAGAAGCAGACGGTTTGGATCCTTTACTTGGTGGCGATTGCGCTGAGTGGAGCGATCCTGTTTATGGTGAGACAGAATGGCTAAGCCGAAGGTGATGTTTGTGGTGGGGACGCGACCGGACGCGATCAAGACGGCTCCCGTGGTTCGTGAATTTCGTCAGTTTCCGGAGCTAGTAGATACTGTTTTGGTGAGTACGGGGCAGCATCGAGAGATGCTTTGGCAGGCGTTGGAGGCGTTTGATTTGAAGGCGGATTATGACTTGGAAGTCATGACGCATGGTCAGACATTGGCGGGGGTGACTCAGAAAATTTTGGGGGGATTGGATGGTTTGTTAGAGGAGCATCGGCCGGATATGGTTTTTGCTCAGGGGGATACGACGACGACGTTTGTTGCAGGTTTGGCGAGTTTTTATAGACAAATTCCATATGGGCATATTGAAGCGGGGTTAAGGACGCCAGATATTTTCAACCCTTTTCCGGAGGAGTTTAATCGAAGGGCAGTTGGGTTATTTGCGGCGTTGCATTTTCCGCCGACGAAGTGGAGTGAGCAGAATTTGCTGCGGGAGGGGGTTGATCCGGCGCGGGTTTTTGTGACCGGGAATACGGGGATCGATGCGGTTTTGCATACATCGAAGGCGAACGACATGCGGTGGTATTCGGATTGGCCGGGTCGGGTGGTTTTGTTGACTACGCATCGGCGAGAAAATTGGGGGGCTCCTCAAGAGCAGATTGCTCGGGCGGCGCGCCAGTTAGTGGATGAATTTGAGGATGTGAAGCTTGTGGTGGCGATGCACAAGAATCCGGCGGTGCGGGAGACATTGCGAGGGATTTTGGATGGGCATCGGCGCATTGACTTGATTGAGCCGCCGGATTATGCGGACTTTGTGAAGTTGATGCAGCGGGCGCACTTGATTCTGACGGATTCGGGAGGAGTTCAGGAAGAGGCTCCGAGTTTTGGGATTCCGGTCTTGGTTCTGCGGACGACGACGGAGCGACCGGAGGGGGTTGATGCGGGGACAGCGAAGCTGATCGGGACGGAAGAGGAAGTGGTTTTTGCCGAAGGGCGGCGGCTATTGGCGGACGATGCGGCGTATGGTGCAATGGCGAATTCGACTTCGCCTTATGGGGATGGGAAGGCTTCGGCGAGGATTCGTTTTGCAACGCTCCGGCATTTGGGGATCGTGAGTCCTGAGAGGGCGATGTGGGTTTATTAGAAGCAATTATCCTTGGATTAGTGCAGGGATTGACGGAATTCTTGCCGATAAGTTCGAGCGGTCACGTTTTGCTGGTGCCGGCGCTGTTTGGTTGGGATGATGCGGGGAGTGGCTTTACGGCGGTCATTCAGCTGGGGACACTGCTGGCGGTATTGATTTACTTTTGGGGAGATATTGTCCAGACACTGCGGGGTTGGACGGCGGGTTTTCGTGACCCGACAAAACGGACGGGGGTGGATTGGAATTTGGGTTGGGGGGTTGTTGCGGGAACGATTCCAATTGCGGTGGTGGGTTTGCTTTTTGAGGAGCAGATTGACACGACCTTGCGGAGTCCGCTGATTGTGGCGGGGGCACTTGCCGGTTTTGGTTTGCTGATGGGGGTCGCTGATCGAGTGGGGGTGAAGCAACGCAGTTTCGCGGAGTTGACGATTAAGGACTGCGTGGTGATGGGATTGTGGCAGTGCCTGGCTTTGATTCCGGGGAGTAGTCGGAGTGGTTCGACAATGACGGGAGGTTTGTTTGGGGGATTTGACCGAGCGACGGCGGCGCGGGTTTCGTTCTTGCTTTCTATTCCGAGTGTGGCGGCAAGTGGTTTGTATAAGTTGTATAAGGAAAGAAGCGACTTATTGGGTGAGGGGGCAATGCCGACGGTTGTGGCGACGGTGGTGGCGTTTTTGAGTGGTTGGATGGCGATTGCTTTTTTGATGAAGTTCTTGCAATCGAAGTCATTGATGGTCTTTGTGGTTTATCGAGTGATATTGGCGGCGGTTGTTGCGGGGTTGGTTTATCAGGGATTTTTTGTGAGGTAGGGCATGGGGTTTTTCAAGAAATCTGGTCCGAAGGTTTATCCGAAGAAGATGATTGTGGGGCTGGGGAACCCCGGTTCGCAATATGTGCGGACTCGGCACAACGTGGGTTTTGATGTGATTGATTTGCTGGCGGAGAGGCACAAAGTGAAGGTGAACGTTAGCCGGAAGCAGGCTTTGATTGCCGAGCTCGAACTTTTTGGGGTGGGGGTGGCCTTGGTGAAACCGCTGACCTTTATGAACTTGAGTGGTCGGGCGGTGAAGGAACTAGCATCGGGGTATGGGATCCGACCAGAGGATATTTTGGTTGTGACGGATGATCTTGATTTGACGACAGGGGTGGTGAAGATGAAACCGAAGGGATCGAGCGGGGACACAACGGGCACAAGTCGATTATTGCGAGCCTGGGGAGCGAGGAGTATCCTCGGATCAAGATCGGGATTGGGAAGGCAGGGAAGACGATTGACCATGTATTGGGGCGATTTGACCCGGACGACCGGGCATTGGTTGACCGGTGTATTGAGCGGTCGGCGGATGGGGCGGAGCGGTGGGTGACGGATGGGACAGAGCGGGCAATGAACTTTGTCAACGGGTGAAACGCGGCGGATTGAGGGTGCGTAGAGAGGCGTATGAATTGTCCGAGGAATTGTGGTGCGGCGATGGTGACGACGGAAAAGCAGGGGATCATGATTGACTACTGCCCGAAGTGCCACGGGATTTGGCTAGACAATGGTGAGTTGGAGAAGTTTATTGAGCTTTCGGATATTGGGGGAAGGAAGCAGTTTATTCACCGCCGCCGGTGGGTGGGGTTTTGAATCCGGGGACACCTCAGTCTCCCCAGGCGCCGTATGCTCCTCCGGGGGCGGTTGATCCGAGAGCGGCTTATTACCAGCAGAAGTATGGTCACAAGCATGCTAAATATGGTTACAAGTACGGCCCGCATGGGAAGTACGGGGGGAAGATGGGAAAGATGCGGAGTTTCTTCGACATTTTTGATTGAGGGTTAGAGAAGCAAAGAGCCCCTTGGCGGCGATAAGGATCGGGGTGGGGTTAAGACGACGTTTCATGCTGGGTTGAAGAATGATGATGTTCAGACTTCCGCTTTGCAAGTGATTGGGGCGGCGAAGGTGTTTGATGCTTTTGGGAATGACCTTTCTTCGACGGGGGCTTTGGAAGAGTCAGTTTGGTCATGCCGGGAAGTTTGGCTACCAGCAGGACGCAGATTCTGGGCTGAAACTTCTTGGGCATCGGTATTACGATTCGAGTACGGGGCGGTTTTGACTCGTGATCCGAGAAAGGATGGGCGGAATTGGTATTCATATTGTGAGAATAATCCGATTTCACAAATTGATCCAAACGGACTAGATTCGTATGTTTGGGCTGGATTTTCGGGAGGAACTGTCGCCCAGGGACAAGTAGTCGTTACTATTGGTATGGACTCTAATGGAGATATCATTCTCGGCTTTGATATCGGTAGCGGTTGGTTTGCCGGAGTGGGTGGCAGCATCGGAGGAATGGGGTGTAGAGATGACATGGAGCCAGGCTCGACCCATGAAGACGCTCACGGTGGTTCGGTAAACGGTCAAATTGGCCCTATAGGTGCCGAATTTCCAATAACAGATAAGAAAGGACTAGATATTGGAAAAGGACGATATGGAACTGGCAATGGACTTGGATTTGGGTTAAACTAAGGACGATCTTGGCGTTGGAACATTTCTGCATACCTCAGGAAAGTTCAAAGAGGAATTCGAGATATGTTGGACTATGGTCGAGGGATTTTGGATGAAGTAGTAAAAGGAATTACTAGTGATATTGGTAAGCCCGTAGACTGGTCACCACTCAGGGGAGTTCCAAATGGGAGGCCATTTTAGTGGCGGGACTCATTGTTTTGGCTGTAGTTTGTTTTGTCTCGAGCATTGTTTCTCATCTTTACTTACGAAGGATGTGGATTTTTTGGATGTCGTTCTTTACTGGCTCGACCGAGGCTAAAACCTTCGATGAAGAGTGGAAAGAGTCAGGGCAGATCGGAGAATGGAGTGCCCCGATTCTCTTTTCTGGTTTTTTATTCATGCAAGGCTATTTTCTATCGATGAATTCTGGTTCAAATGAGAAGTTATCCATAATCATTATTTGTTCTACCTATTTATTGAGTGTCATCGGCGTATTTGTATTGATTGCCCGAAGTCGAGCGGAAAGTAGGAGAGAAGAAGTTGGTAGTCCTGAACGATCAAATCCTAAGTCATGACCTGCTTGGATGGTACCGATGATGATTCCAAGTTAAATGCTGGCCGGGCCAATTTTGTTGGCAATCATATTGTTCCGAGAAGATTTAGCGGTTTCAATGCGAGAAGTTGGCAAGCGATTTAGTGCCAATAGAGATTATGATAAGCCAATCACTGAGTCTGAACTTTTTCTTATCCGGGTGATGTGTCGGTATACGGTTCCAAGTTTTGGACTTTCGTTTCTTGCACTAGTATGGGCAAGTGAAAGGTATTCTGATGCCCTTCGCATTGCCACAATTGCTGGAGCGACATTCATAGTCACTTTGTTAATATGTTGGATGATCTACCGTAAGCGTCCCTTGTAATCTGCCCGGGTCTATCCCATGACCCATGGTAATCAACAAACGGCAACCGGCTGAAACGGCTCCGCCAACCCCGCACCGGGCAACCCACATCTTCCTTGATGAACCAAGGCCGACCATGCTGGAGCTACCGTTCTTCATGGCGAGTATGTACGAGGAACTAACGCGAATATCGAGACCGTCTAGCCACAAGTCTCGTGAGTGCGTTTCTGATGAAGCTCAATCACTTACATACTGTATCGGAAGATGATTGAACTCCGCAACCGAAGAGTCGGAACATAGATTCCGGTTACGTCATAAGAATGTCAGAGAAGGTATTCAGCCAATCCTTGGTTTTGAGCAGTTTACACACTCAATATCACACTGGATCAATTTTTGGCAATGTAAAACCCCCTCTTTGGGACAGATTTAGGTTCAAAATCGTGGCTGCCGCTGTAGGATTCGAACCTACGACCCGCTGATTAACAGTTTAGTCTTTTGGGCGTCCACGGATGACCAAGATCGTCCACTGGAGTCTAGAAAATGAACCTAAACAGTCCACTGAGGGCCATCATATACTACGGTTGACCATCACATAAACGGCGCATAAACGGCGGATATCACCGTCGTAAACGGCAAATAATGCGGTACTCTGACCATTGATAACAGTGGCAAAGCAAAGAAGGCGTGAAAAGGGATCAGGCAGCATTTACAAGCGCGGATCAGTCTATGTGGCTCAAGTGCAGGATGGCTGGAAGGAGAACGGAAAACCCAGATATCGCCAAGTGAGATGCAAATCTCAAGCCGAGGCCGTTCAAGCCCTTAGGGAATTCACTTCCTTGCTTGTACAAGGGAAAACCATTCCCAATCGACAAGGCCACACCGTTTCTTCTTGGCTTGATTTATGGCTTGAAGAACATATCAAGGTCAATCGAGAGGTAAAGACATTTGAGTTCTATCGACTCATGGTTGAGAAACGCATAAAGCCTTACCTCGGGCGAATGGAGCTCCAGCGAGTTACTCCGATGGACGTAACAAGGCTCTTTAAGGCTATCGAGCAGGACGGAGCAACTGCAAATACTATCCACGCAGTCCGCCGCACTCTCCGAGCGGCATATGGCGTTGCAATAAAGTACGGCGAAGCACATGAGAACCCAGTGTCCAAAACATTTGCTCCCAAGGTTCGTCGCGAGAAAAAAGTATTTTTCACTGCCGAGCAAGTGCAACAACTCCTGCTTGCGCTTGAGGGGTCTCCTGTCGAGAGCCTCGTAAGATTTACATTAGCAACAGGGCTTCGCATTGGAGAGGTGACTGGACTGACCTGGGATAGTGTTGACCTCAATCAGAAGTCGATCTTAGTCCATTCTCAGTTACAGCGAGTTGGAACAAAGTTGATTCTGAAACCTCTCAAAACTGAAAAAAGCATCAGAACTATGCCACTTGTCGGACATTCTCTTGAAGCAGTATTGAAGGAGCGGAATAGACTTGAAGTCGAACGGTATGAGAACGACCTTAATCTTGTCTTTCTTAATCCTTGGGGCAGACCATTCGATCCAAAATATGTGAACGATCGGCTTCATGAAGCACTTGAAAGAGCCCAACTTCCTCGAACCGGGATGCACTCACTTCGACACTCCGCCGCAACATTCATGCTGATGGCAGGGTTGAATCTCCACCAAGTGAGCCGCTTTCTGGGTCACTCTCAAATTGCTCTCACTTCAAACCTCTACGGTCACGTTCTTGATAGCGCGATGCGGGAATCTGCCGAAAAGCTTCAAGAATCATATGGTGTCGTGACGATATGACAACTGCTTCTTTGCGTTGAATATTTTAGGCTCATAGATTCAAACTAAAGTCCCTGCTTGAGCCTGAGTGTCCAGCGACATCCACCGCGCAGGAGAGACTAAGTCGTTTCTTTTCTCAAGCGGTACGTGCCCCTGCTTTTGTGTTTGTATCGCAAAGACAATGCGTTCTCGTTGTTTCCAGAGACCTGAACCCTCAATAACATGTCAAATGACAGCACAGAATGAATTGGAAGGGATCGCGGCTAGTATCTGTTTTTACTCCTTAAAGGAGCGGATTTTGAGGCACCAGCGCCCGGTTCAACGTCCTAGCCCAATTATGAGCAAGAACCCATGGGGAGCGCAATTTTGATGTGTGCGCCCGACTCGTCCTTAACGCCATGTTAATGATAATGTTATCACAAATTTAGAAAGTAATAAAAATTGCGGAAAAAGCCGCAATTTCATACACACTACGAAGTTCAGGTAACAGACAATGACCAAAGCTTGATACTCTTATTGCAACCGCAATAGCGATGTCAGGGCAGTCAATGAGCGTCATCAGGAACCAAAGTACAAAGGGCATTTCGCAGTCCCATTCCAATTTGAGAGGCACCTTGAGGAAGGCTGTTACTGGTGCCTTGATTCTTCTGTCAGTTGCTGCAAATTGTCAGCCGGTAGTTTCGGCAGACTCGGATTATCTTAAAATTCGACTTGTACGGGCAAAAGAGATTCAAGCGGCAACATTCTGGAGCGCAAGTGGTACCGCTCAAGCACCTTACTTGACATCTCAAACAGCTCATGTTGTAGCCTATACCTACCGCCACATGATCGGCAACGATCTAAATGGCGACGCATCAAATGGAACTGGTGGAGGGGGTGGCGGTGGCATTAATCCTGAAGCTCCTCAATCCCTTGTCGAAGAAGAAGGTGGTATCGGTGATCCAGGTGGCGGAGGGCCAGGGGGTGGTGGGGGTGGCTCAACGATTGAGAACTATTGGATTTCAATTCCAGGCACGAATAGTAATGGCGATCTCCAAGGGTTCATCGCCGATCCAAGTTTGACTTTTCAGGCATACACATACATTTCACTTCAGAACATTCCAAACAACTTGCTTCTCGCATTGTCAACTTGGTGGTCTAGCACATCTTCAATCAAATCGGCTGGAGTCAGAGTTAAGTTATTGCCCGGGCAGGAAGTAACAGTTTGCTATGCAAGGCCCGCTCTCCCAATTTTGCCGAGCGGCGTTGGTCAGGTTATGGTAACCAAGGCGACCTTGGTTACAACTCCCGCAATTCCTCCGCAAACAGGATCGACTTCGGTTATGTCAGTTGGTCAACAAGAAGTTTGGTATTCGCTCAATCGAAAGAGCGGGATTGAAGATACGGCGGTCGATTCACGGAAAGGTTACGGGCAACCCAATCGAGAGGGCCAGTTCCCCGCTGATCCAAACGCCGAGCTTAGAAATATCAACTTTGGGGATTGGATTTTCAAAGGTGGGATGTTTGTCGGCAATATGCCCCAGAGTACAGGTGATCGAAGCGGAACAGCAAGGTTCCAATTGTGGGAACCAACGATTGAAACCCAAGTTCCTCGGATGACCATCTTTACGGTCTATCAATACGGCAAGCCGTCTCATGTGAATGGTGCTATGACCATTGGACTTTACGGTCCCTTGCCAGGGCCAGATGTCTATATTGGCGAAGCCGGCACAACATGGGCCAACAAGTGGGACATCACTCCCCGTGCGGCTATTCCAAGCGGTGGCAGCTTTGAGCAGAACAAGGATCCGTACAAGAAGTTCGTACTTGATGGTCTCACGGGAGCAGGTCTCATCTCTACAAACATTACAAAGGTCTATGACAAAATGCACCCCTCGCCAGGTAACCCGACATTAATGTTCCCCAAAACGACTTGGGAGACAATCAACTATCCGGGTCTTTGTCTTGCACTCCACGACGAGCAAACGCTTGTAGATCAAGGATGGAGTGGCTGGCGATACTTTGTTGACAAAGAATTTCAGCCACTTGTTCAAGATGTAATTCCGACCGCGTTTCGTGACCTTGCTCCGAGACTGTGGCGATTCTACGTGACAGACAGTAAAGAAGCCGGTGATTCAGCTTCATGGTTGCCAGGAGAATGGGTACCGTGAGAACGCCCCTTTCTTCAATCGCTTTAGGGGTTGGGATTGTTGGATTTTCCGGTCTGTGCGTCTATGCCTGGAAATTGCGACAAGATCAAGAGGCATCAACAAAGCTCATTCCTGTTCAGCAACTAGCCCAAGCGGAAACGCTCCCTGCCGACCACAAGAGAGAATTTTTCGGATCGTTTATCGAGAAGAACTCTCAGTCGGCAGATGAGAAGATTCAAGATGCCGTCACCTCGGCTCGAATGAGACTTGCATATATGGACGCAAAGGAAAAGCCGAACGAAGCTCGAGAGCTCTTCCTTGAAGCCGAACAAAAGCACTCGGGTTCGGACGCCATGGATCCGAGCTTTGGCGCAATGCCTGATCAAGCCCGCTACCAAGCGATCAACTGCTTGATGATTGATGGGAAAACCGAGCAAGCGAGAAAAGAGTACTTGGCATTTCTCAAAGAGCGTCCCCTATCGCCTCTAGTGTTCGGGGTTCATAAACGACTTCTGAAGCTAAGAGCTGAGAGAGAATCTCGAGACGAGATTGATCGGCTTCTCCAAATTGCGGTTGATAAGCAAGATGAGCACGGCAAACGAGAAATGGCACTCTGTGGCCCGCGGTGCATCGAAAAACTTGTTGAATTGAGCGGGGGAGAGCAGGTTCAACTGAGTGAAATCGAAAAGCAAGCGGGCACAACCCTCGATGGGACATCCATGAGCGGGATGGTCAAAGCACTTGGTGTTGCGGGGTTTCAAGCTGAAGGGCTGCTTGTTAACCACGCAGATTTCCAAACTCAAAAGCTGCCGTTTATCTGGCTTGACAAGGGCCACTACCTGCTCATCCACTCTCGCAAGAACAATAAGTTCGTCGCCTATGACCCATTTATTCGGAATGATCGTGAGATCAAGATTCCGGAAGCAAACGCACAATTCAGTGCCACGATTTTGAAAATTTCAAACAAAAGATAACTCAAGGAAACCAAGATGATCGTTCAATTCGCAAACTCAAAGCTCCGACGACCGCTCTGCAATTTTTCTGCGGCGTTGATGCTGACCCTTGGGTTACCCATGAATCTATTTGCCCATGATCCGACTAAGCCCGTCGAAGTAAAGAAGGAGACTGCCAAGAAAGTCGAGACCCGCAAACTCAGCGACAAGGAAATGGAAACACTTTCGGGTCGGTACTCCGGAAATCCTTACTATGCCGGGCAAGCAAAGTTTGATGTTGTTTACAAAGGCGTGAACCTACGGACAGGGAATTATTCAACTTCGGCAACTGACCTGAGCTTTGAGGGAGGCTACGGCATTCCAGTGAATATCACCCGTTCGTATTCAGCGAACAACATTGATGAGGGTCCATTCGGTGTCGGCTGGACTCTCAGTGCGGATTTGCGGTCTACCGCCGGTGGACTTCTCAAAAGCAGTAAAGCCCCCGTGCGCTCGGTTCCGGTTGGAATGAAGCGACGGCCCTCTTCAGAAACCGATCCGAACATCCCCACCCAGCCGGTCGAAGCGGTAGTAGTCACGGATAGTGATGGGAAAGAAACCACGATTCAGCGCGATGTGGATGGAATCCTTACCTCCCCGCCGTGGGATAAGAATGAGTATGAAACGGAGTACGAATACGTTAATGACGGGGCCGGGAATCTCTATTGGATTCTGAAGTCGAACAAGACGATGACCCCTGATGGAACGGTCTACCAGTACGAAAAGAAGGGGCACTACCCCAACGGTTCAAAGCCTTGGAATGATTCCAATGCGGTAGCCGAGCCGAACAACGTTTTGAAGCCGGTTTGGGTGCAAGATCGCCATGGGAACCAGACTAATTATGTCTATGGGACAACCGATGTGCAGTTCCAAAAGTCGAACGGGTTGGTCTACGAAAAGCCGCTCGTTGGCGTTACTATGCCGAACGGTCGGAATATGGAATTCACTTGGTCAGGAAACCGGGTGACCCAGATTCGAGCGTTTTCAACTGGTGAAGAGCGGAAGGTCGTTTATGGTTACACTGGAGGTCAGATTTCGAGTGTTCAGCAAGTTCGTACTTTTACGGGTCAATCCCCGCAACCGGGCCGGATTACTCGATACGGATATTCGGGCGGACTGCTTTCATCCATGACTGATCCTCGGGGTTTAACTTCCTCGATTAACTACTACTATGCGCCAAACCAAGATGCGATGCGAGTCAAATACATATCTGAGCCAGGAGATAAACGTGCTTATTTCGGTGGAATTGAGTTTCCTGATGGGCCGGGCTATGTCTATAGCCAAGTGACCCAATACTATACTGCGCCATTTCCTGGACAATATTCTGTACCTGGAGATCATCCAACTCACATGTATTTCCTGAGTGGACAAGGAATCGTAGAAGTTGCTACGGAAATGTTCATCCCGTCGGAGGACAGTATATATTCTGAATATCGGAAGTATCGCGAAGGCACAATGGATTTGATCGAAGTTAAGACCTTCGTCGATCCGCCTGCATACTCTTATCAGTCAACGTCTTACGATACATCGGATCACTACGGAACCATTACACAAACCGAATACAACTTTTTCGGTAATCCTCTCAGAGAAGTTCGAAAAGAGTACGACATTGAGAATTCTTCATGGATTCTAAAGCGAGAGTCCAAGACGGCAACCGCATATTGGGGTGAGAACAAATACTTCCAACAAAAAGCGGTCAAGGTCACGGCCGGTAACGTCGAAAGAACTTCTTACACCGACTACTACGACAGCTCAGCTGCCCAAGGATCAAAGGGGCAAACATACCGAGTTTATGACACCAAGCACGCACAATTCACAAATGTAGGCGTAGCTCCTCCCCATGCAAGCGAAGACCCGCAGAACAACTATGCCTGGAAGTACACGATTGTTCCCTCCGATCTCAACAAGTATTCAGCGCAATTCCAATACGATTCCAAGGGCCGTCCAACCCAAGTTTGGAAGCTCCAAAAAGTTGTGGGCGGAGTTCATCAGTACGTCCGGACTCTGAGCGGATATGGAGCCGACGGTGCGCCTGCATATGGCAACGCCACGCAGGTCACCGAGGATTACATGGGTTCTAGCCCGAGAACGACTGAAACACTCGCGTTTGACCTGATGGGCAAAGCGATCCAAACCCGGGACGGGATGGGTCGGACGTATTCCACATCTTACGATACAGATGGAAACGTCTTGAGCGTTGATCAAGGAGCGCAGAATGTTGTGAGTTACACTTACGGCACGACTGATGGCACCGCAGAAAACGGTCAACCGCTCAGCATCACCGATGGACTTAGTGGAGTCGAGCAAACAATTTCGTATATCCAATCCGGTGGAACGAAGGGCCTCCCCTTGTCAGTCTCAGAAGGGACGGGCGGCACTCCTTATTCCACCACAGAGTATGGCTATAACTCGGTTGGTGAGCGTTTAACTTCTACAATCACGACTCCAAATGGAACTACCAAGTATCGTTATGGAGGGTATTTGCAGGTCGGATTTGGTTACTCGCCACAACGGGTCTTTACGTTGATCAATAAGCAGAAACAGGTGGGAGGAATTTGGGAAGACAGCACCGAAGAGGTTCGCTATAAATTTGAAGTAACAGGTCGGCTAAAGCGTGTCGATTTTGCCCCAACTCCTCAAGATGGGCAAACCAATTACAATCTTCCGGCGAAGAGTTTTGCCTCGGCAATTTATGATTACGATGCAGGCGGACGAACTCTCTCCGTCAAGCACTATTGGAACCAGCTCAATACGACAAACGGAACTTACAATGTCGAAGCAATCAAAGGCGCGACGGCGGCGTTTGGACATCCGCTTGGTCTCAAAACGAGCACAACTTTCCTTTCGAAACTCTCGTCTGGCTCTCCTAGTTGGTCGGTGGATCGGACTGAAACCTACGCCTACGATGCAGACTTTGATTATCTGACGAGTGTAGATTACAACGATGGCCTGGCGAATGAGGTTCAGAGCTGGGGTTATGATGCGGCGGGTAACCGGGTGAGTGATTCGGCAAAGCCGGGGACATGGATATATGACAATTTGAACCGGATGGGTCAGTCTCCTATGGCGAGTTACACTCATGATGCGGTTGGGAATCGCTTGACCAAAGTCTCGGGTGGGAACACGACGAGTTACGGTTGGGACGCGGTGAACCGGATGATTGAATCTGGTCCGCTAACGGGATCGCGTCACCACTACACCTACCGGGCGGATGGGATGCGGGTTCGGAAGGAGATTCCGGGTTTGGTTGAAAAGGTTTACTATGATGGTCAGATGCCGGTTGAGACGTTTGAGGACTTCTCTACGGGTAGTGACAAGTTGACTCGGAATTTTGTGGGTGCGCGGGGATTGAGATGATGGAAACAACCACCGGAGGCAGTACAACTCAGGCGTATCCGTTGTATGATACACATGGGAATATGGTTGCGACTCTGAGCAAGAACACTGCTGGGACATCGTGGTCGCTCGGTAATGAGCGGAGCTATGATGTTTGGGGTTCGGTGCGTTCGGGAGCTGCTACGGGCGGGCCGAAGGGTCGTTATGTTGCGAATCTGGGTCATGTTCAGGATGATGAGAGCGGCTTGATTTATATGCGGGCGAGATATTACGAGCCGGAGACAGGGCGGTTTGTGAGTGAGGATAGAGTAATGGACGGTTCTAATTGGTATGTGTATTGCAAAAATGCGCCAACTTTATTTGTAGACGAAAGTGGAAACAGTCCGACCGTTTACATTAACATGATACTCTTCACAGCCGGGTTCATTATTGGGCATATTGTTGGAGTTACTATTGCTGTTCTCCTTCTGATGAGAAACAATCCTGATTATGTTGTCCAGAACACTGTTGTCAGGAACTTGTTCTTCATTGGTTTGGAGATACTAACCTTTCTTTCAGCCCTAACAATTCCAGGTGCTAAGGGAGAATTTGGATTCGCAGATAAAAGTTTAAAAGAGATAACAAAGACAATAGTAAACTCAGTTCGACAAACTGGTTGGGGTCGACACGGTCTTGCCGCCGGTCTCGGATTCATGTTCGGAGTTATGTTTGGTGTCCTCAATGCGATGTATGATGCATTCTTGTGGGAGATGGAGAACGAATAGTGGAAATGGATACATTTTCCCAATTGCTTGTGCCGACCCTCATAGCTGCGACTGCTACAGCTCACTTGTTTATAAGAGGCAGCAGGCTCCGTTCAAATCCAGTCATCGCTCTATCGCTATTAATGAGTGCCATCCTGTGTGCTCTTGGAATCTACACGAATAGTCAATTATGTCTTGTCGGCTCTGTTGCTGTTTTGTACGCATCATTTTTACTGTTGCTCAGTAAGGCATCATTTATATCAGAGCGTGAACTATGAGCACTGTCCAAATTATTAGACTAAGATTATACAAGTGAGAAGAGGAAAGTTGTTGTGAAAGCCGTAGCATGTGGCTATTGTGTTGCAACACTAAATCACTGACCGGGCGGATGGGATGCGTGTTTCGAAGCGGGACAAGACTTGGCTTGCTTCTGCTGGCACTTTGGGGATGAGTTTTACAGGTGTGACAAAGGAGCGGACATATTACGATGGTCAGATGCCTGTTGAGGAGACAGTTCACTTGGATTCGACCTTGCAGAAGCTCACTCGGAATTTTGTGGGTGCTCGGGGGATTGAGATGATGGAAACGACTCAGAATTCTGCTACAACTCAGGCGTATCCGTTGTATGATACTCATGGGAATATGGTTGCGACTCTGAGCAAGAACTCGGCGGGGACATCGTGGTCGCTTGGTAATGAGCGGAGCTATGATGTTTGGGGTTCGGTTCGTTCGGGAGCGGCTGTGGGCGGGCCGAAGGGACGTTACGTTGCGAACCTTGGTCATGTTCAGGATGATGAGAGTGGTTTGATTTATATGCGGGCGAGGTACTACGAGCCGGAGAGCGGTCGGTTTGTGAGCGAGGATCCTGCGAGAGACAAAGGAAACTGGTACATGTATTCGAGCAATGACCCAGTAAACAAGTTTGACTACTCGGGTAAGTCCGAAGTAACCGGACGGGATATTGCACAATTATTTGCGTTTATGTTCAGTGCGGGTGGTTTGCTTGCCCTTGGAGCTTTTGTGTTTGAGGCAGGTCTAGCAGCTAAGCTGCTTGCAGTTGTAATTGTATCAGCAATTGCATTCGCATATAAGTATATCTCGGATAGCCCAAGTGCTGCTCTGGACACGCTTTCTGGATTTGGCATTATTGGCGATGGGTATTTTGCATATTTGGCTTTGAAGGATGATTTGGCTATGAAAGCACTCGCAAATGGCGCACAGAACAGCCAAAATCCAAGCAAGGCGATGAGCATTTCCAGAAATGCCATGTATTTCTATACCGGGTATGCAATGCTTTTGCTCGGCATTATGTTCGCAGATGCCGCAAGCTAAATGGAGAGATGAAATGGAGATTTTAAAGATCATTTTAGTGGCAACGGGATTTGTATTTCTTGTCGGCTCATTACTCCGAACAGATAGCTTGCGTTCCCGTTTTGCGTTGCCATTTTTCATGTGCTTTGGACTCATGATCTTGTCACCAGTCGGCACTAGCGTTCCTCTTGACATTGTGTTCCTGGTAGCAACACTCTGCGCAATCATATGTGGTGCAGTTTGGAGAATAAAATGAGTCTCGAGCCCTTTGTTTGCGAGATAAGTTAATGGAATTGATTAGAGATAAAAGGGCCTCTTGGATTGTTGAATTGTATCCACAGAACTGGGCTGAAGTTAAACCCGACTCGCATTCGGCTCATTGTGCTTGCGGTGGGATCTTCGATATGCTCACGACCTCGAGTAAGAACTTGGTGGAGCAACTGTGGTCGCTTGGTAATGAGCGGAGTTTTGATGTTTGTTTGTCGCGGTGCTTATACTGAGGATGGGAGAGCTTAGCCCAAGTTTGGATCATCCCGTTAAAGGGCTTGCAGTTTTTTGGTGCTTTGAACAAGTTCGGCCCGGGAGAAACCGAGGCAGTTACGCAGTGAGTTGCGGAATGAAAAAGCACTGTTGAACCCGGTTTGCTCCATGATCTCTCTTGTTGAGAGCCCTGAGTTGCAGAGGAGGTTTGCGGCGTGGCGGATGCGGCATTCGGTGACAAATTCCCGGAATCCCATTTGGAATTCTGACCGGAACAGCCGGGAGAAATGGAACTGGGAGTAGTGGGCGGTGCGGGCGCACTCTACCAGGTTCCAGTCTTGCCTGGGGTTTTGCCGGATATCTTGGAGGAGGCCATGGAATTGCCGGAGGGTGGGCGGGATTTTGGGAGCGAATGTGGCTTGGGTTGATGCGGCGGGTGAAGTTGCCGTCAGCATATTGAGGAGAAATGCATTCTTCTGAGGGGCGGTCTGATCATTTTTGAAGTTGATCTGGGGTTGGTGATGGCTTGGACTTGGGACTTCGGAGCAGAGGACAAGTTTGGCTTGACCTGGGAGGAGATTGATCAGCCGAGAGTGGGCGAGGCTGGTGAGTTCGCTACTCAGAGTTGTGGCGATGAGGAATTGAAACGGTTGCGTGCTGATAGCGAGTTTTAGGTTTTGCCGACCTGAGAAGATCACCGCGCAATCCCTCTCGAGGAACTTTGTCGATTTGTGGCAATGAACCAGACCAGTTCCGGTGACAGGAATGATCACGACGTGGAGATCATTGGGGAGAGTCCGGGTGAGTTCCCAAACGGCTTTGAATTGTCCTCGAACCGAGATGATGTTGTTGAGAGCCGTCGTCAGGAGGTGGCTTTCGAGTTCGTCTTGGTTACGGATTTGAATCGGCGGCAGGGATATGTTTGACCTTGCCCATCCAAGGATTGGGTCAATTGCCTTTTGGTTGGGAATCTCCGAATTTCGAGGAACTGGAGTCATGGAATTAGCCCGGTTCAGTGGAGTTTTTGGTGGGTATAGATGCCGGAGATTGGTTGGCAAAGGTTGCTTCGATGATCAAAGCAATTGCAATGTCGAGTTCGTACTGAGTGTCGAACTCAATCACTTCACCGTCGGGCCATCCGACTGAACCTCCTGATAGCATTGCGCCGGGGGCTGACTTGCTTGATACTGGGTTGACTGTCCAAGTGATTGTTCCGGAAGCAACATCGGCACTCAGCCTGCTGAGTGCAATTGAACTTGCAAAGGAGCTATGTGTTTCTATGTAGTCAAGACACTCGATCCAGGAAGAGAGCCTTGTCGGTTCAATTTGGGTGGTCAGTACCTGAGGGTTGAAACTTGCCGGGCAAAGATTGGGAACTGCGATTGCAAAAGCAAGCGTAAAGAGGATCGAAGCTTTCATCGAAGCTCAGTATCAATCCGGGCGTATTGCACTTAGATTGCACTTATGGCTCCACTTCAGACTTCAAGAATTGAACATAATAGACAGTAGATATGGGTGATTCTCTTAACCAATGGAGACTACAGTTGTTTTCCGGATTTCGGCTCCGGGAGCCACATGGAAATGAAGTCAAAACAAGAAGCCGCCGGCTTATTGATCTGTTGATCATTCTTGCTCTTCAGAAGGACTTTTCATATAGCCGTCATGGGCTCGCCAAACAGATTTTTTGGGATACCGACGAGGGTCAGGAAGAGCGCCTTACCGTGTTGCTATCAAGAGCCACAACGAAACTCAACTCGTATGGCAAATCGTTCTTGGGAATTACCGGCGACACTGTTTGGCTGGATACTTCCCTAATTGAAATTGATCTGTCGACTGCTACTCAACTCATTGAAAGAATTGCGGATGAGGCGGATGCGGGTCGTCCTGTTAAACGCCTCTTTGAATCGCTTGGTGCGATGATTTCCCCTCTTGAATTATCGCCAGGGAATATTTTTGTGGACGAGGCATTAAGTGCTCAAAAGCATCGTCTTCGCCATTTGATTCAGTGCAAGTTGGTTCCGGCAACGGGAACACAGTATGCAACTTCGATTGGTTCGTTGATCGATGTACTTGGCTTGGAGGATCCTGCATCAGCATCTAGCTGTAACCAGCTCATGCTAACTTTTGCTGGAATTGGGGATACGGGAGCGGTGCACAGGGTTTTTGCTCGCCACGAAGACGCGATGAATGACGAGTTTGGGGCGGTTGTCTCTCACACAACTCACGAAATCTACTCGTTAGCACTCTCGACATCGCCTTTTGATGGGACTGCCCTTCGTTATGACTCCAGTCCCGCAGTTCCAGAGAACTCGTTTGGCATTGAACCAATTGTAGTTAAGTTGGAGAACTTGGTTCAATCTGCCAGGAAGGGTGATGTAATCGAGCTGATTGGTCCTCCTGGCTCGGGAAAAACCCACCTACTATCAGTTCTCCATTCGCGTCTGAGTCCTTCCAACTCTGCCCTCTTCTTTGATCTCAATCACATTGAACACGAAGTTGATGTGGAGGAAGGAATCCACTCAACCAGTCGCGTCATTCTGGTTGATAATTATGCCGACCGATCATGGCCGCAGTTGAACTCAATTTTGAATTCAACTTCAGCAGAGATTGCGATTTTAGCTTCTGAACATGCCAGCCAAATTTCGGGAAGTATTCGTATTGTGTTATCGCCGCTGGACGCAGGTTCTAGCCTAAACTTCGGTCCAGCTGCTCAGCTAATTCTCTCGAACCTTGAACCAAGTCATCTCCATTCTCTGCCAAATGACAAAGCCGCACAGTTTAGGGCATTCAATGAACTCGTCCAACTGACTGGCGGTAACCCTGGCACTCTCCTCAAGTCATTGAGCATTATCAAGGCACTTGGATTCAAAGGTGGAATCGAGTTTATTCGTTCGGAGTTGCTTTCATTTGGTCCGATTACATTTGCGCAGAGCGAACACTCTTTTCGCAAAGAGATTCTCAAGCGATTCGAGTCCCTGGACTCTGAGCATTTGCGATGTTGTCGTTTGCTTTCTAAATTGAAGCTTCCGATGTCTGTTCAAGCGCTTATCGAGGCAGGCTCATTTAGTCCTGCAATCATTCAGGAGATCAACGCCGCCGGGGTGGTGAAAATGGGGTTAGATCACACAGTTCAACTTACAGAACCGGTTCAAGTTGTCTTCAATTCATCAGACTTCAGCAGTATCGAGCCAGACGAATGGTCAAGCTTTTGCAGCTCAGTGTACTTTTGGCTGAAGCGCAAAGCAGAGAACTTTGCAGAGCATTTGGAGCTTGCTTCTTCGATGAGGGCATTAGAGTTGATTTGCAGTTCTCTTTTGGACAGACATGATACATTGGACGGGCTCTTTTTCTATGAATCACTTTCCATGTGGTTCCCAAGCACTAGTTGTTCACCAGAAGTTACTCTCCGAGCAGAAGCATCTCTCTTTGTTGCTGACGAACTAACGCCTGAAGAGTGGGTAAAAATTGTCGCTGCCGTTGGGAAGGGTCAGTTCTATAGCGGGCAGTCTGAGAAGCTACTTCGAACCATTCAGTGGGCTCGAAATTCGTCCAAATTTGAACTGCTGAGTCAGGTCGGAAAGTATCGCATCTTGAACTTGCATGGACTTGCTTATCGCAGTATTGAAGACTTAGAGTCAGCGGAGCGTTGCTACTTAGAGGCACTTGAGGTTGCTCCTACTGCAGATGCCAAAGTCACTCTCAACTACAATCTTGGATGCGTTGCCGAGCGAAAAGGAGATAAGCACCAAGCTCTTGAGTTCTATGAACAAGCTGCCCTCGTTTTTACTCCGAATACAGATCGCAGACTAATGTCTCAAAGCACGCTCGATATCTTGAGACTCAGATCCGAACTTTTTCCTAATGAGACGGGAATTGTAAGAAGCTTAACTGCACTCTTTCAAGAGAGTACCCTTGCGGGAGATCGTCGGGCCCAGGCAATTCTTCTAACGGATATCGGAGAATCAAAATACCGTGACGGTCAGACTGGACCTGCGACGCATTACATGATCATTGGTGTATTCCTGTGCTTTCAGATGGGATTTTCTAAGAACTCAGTCAGGCTGTGCAGTTCCACTCTTCAGGTCTTGATCCCTTGCCTAAGAAGTCTAAATGTTGGAAATGTTGCCGAGCAGCTTGAGGTTCTGTCAATTGCATTCAATTCCCTAGAGCAGAATTGGGAAGCAGTTTCAGAACAGCGAAATCTGCCATTGGTTCTCAATGACATTCTCATGCGCGGACTTCATCAGCTTTCAGAGAAAGGGGTGCCGGTTCCGGATGAGCTCCATTCTTTCTTCAAAGAGTGTGACGAGATTCACGCGCGGACTTTCACGAATGTTTCCACGGTATCTACACTCGAGACATTGTCGCTGAGAATGCAGAGATCAAGGGATAGTGAGAAATTTGTTGATGTGGAAAAATGACTCTGGCTGAGTAGAGGTAATGACATTGTTCTTTTGATAGATGTGTCCAGTAAAATATGAGTTTATAATTAGTGCATATGAGCATCTGATTGCAGAATAGAATCGTACTCACAATTGAATTACAAACTCGCCTGGCGATTTATTCGAGATATGAGATGGTCTTTTTATGGGTAGCGAGAGAGTCTTTACGAAAAGTATTGCGGCTTAAGAAACCTGAGCTATAGCATGATGCTTGATCTCGCTATGCAAACCGAAAAGATTGCTGACGTGCGTTTCCTCAAAAAGCGCTTCGATCCCGACCGAGTTGACATCGGTGAAAGGAGATGAATAAGGGAGTCTAGGTTCTAAGTATCCGTGTTCTGTTAAATGATCAATGGTACGGATTCAATTTGATTTGGACTTAGAATTTCTAGGTTCACCGAAATTGAAAGTTGGTTTGCATATGTACCTGAACGACGGCAGTTTTCTGCTGGGGTGAAGAGACTAGTTTTGAACTGTGAAATCAAAATATAATCGATCAAGCAATTCATTTTCTGGCTATCTTCCTGGCTTTTGGCTGGGTTTACCGAAGTGGACGCACTTATAACTTTTCTGACGCGCACGCGAAAACCGTGCTCGGCGCCCAATGTGTTCTGCTGAGCTCCACCCAGGTTAGATAACTCGATGAGATGAGTTATGCTCGCACTTCTATGTTCCATTCTATCTGGTTGAGTCAAACACTCCTTTCAATTCACTCGTTCCCAGGCACTGTGCGGGAATATTGGAAAAGTAATAGTGTGTCATGGTCGCTGAGGCCGCAAGTTCATGTAAACTAGATGAGTCTCTGTAAGCGGTTAAATTCTAGCTTAAATTGATATTGAACCATACGGAACATACTTGGGCATCTGGCGCGATTGAGCTTCTTCGTCACGCAGATTCTCATATCCACATTGACACCGCTTTTGATCGTCGAATTGCATTCATCAGCATCGACAACTCAATTGAGACTTCGATCCCAACGTTTCTAGCACTTCCTTCCAGCAAATCCGGCATCAAAGTCTCGCGAAAGGAAGTAAATGATGTCGAGAACAGTTTCCCTGAATTGCTTGCTCTCCTCTGGAAACATGCCAGCTCACGACTTACTGGCATTGACGAGGCGGACATCGAGCATTACCATCGAATTCGTAACAAACTCTACCACGATGGAACTGGTTTGAGCGTGGACGAGCAATATATACTCGCTTACCGCGAAATTGCCGTAATCCTACTCAAGAACCATTTCAGTGTCGCATTGGGCGATCCCAAGCCGCACCTACGCTTGAGCGACTAATCATGCTTTGGAATAGAATCGAAGAGTCGCTAACACAAGGGCTTAAAGTGGCCGGAACAGATCGTGGACATACTTACTGGCCGGAAGTGGCTATCCAGTCAGGAGTTCTCAGTCGGGAAGAAATTACCAATATCACCGAACTGCGAATGATCCGTAATAAGAGCGTACATTCCTCGACAATTGACCACAAACAGGTCGAGCATGCAGTAAATCTTGCCGAACAAGTCCTTTCCAAGCTCAAATGAAATCACGTGACAGTTTGGTGAAGCGAAACCGGCAGACCATCTTAATTTGATTTGATTGGGTTCCAACATCGGACTGGTGAATTTGGTTGTTCGAACCCCGTCTTGCTGGTTCAGACTTTGAACCTAAAGAGGTGTGGTACACCGAAGTGCACGCGATAAGAACTGCCATAGCCTAGTAAAATCAATCAAGAAATGAGTTTGTTAATCTGATCCGCCGCGAGTTTTTCTTCCCTTGGGGGCTTCTTTCCGTTCGCCAGATGCTTCACTGTCCAATCATTATAGCGATCTGAGACTTCGTCTTTATTTTTGCCATGAATCACAGCTCGGTTCGTACAAATGCAAAGCAAATCACGGTAGAAATCTTCAAAAGAAAACGTAACCTGTAGTTGGTTCGTCGAGACTTTACTAACTTTCAAATGATCGGGACTTGAGTTCAGGATCACACTCAAGACACATACTTTCTCAACTCACTGCAAATCGGTCATTACTAGAGCGGGTGGTTCATCACCATGTATCAGTCCGTGTCTCCAAATCTGTCAGATGTTGTGAGAGGTATGCGTATACAGTAATTTACGCTTTGCAAGTTAATTATTGAAGAACTAAGACAGCCGTTGAGAAATGCCACTCGTACAGTATCCCAACAGATAGAATAGTGACTCTGCGATTGGAAATAACGTCCTCGCAATTGCCCAGAAGGGCGTTCTGTGATTCTTTATTGAGTTTGACAAGATAATCCCAACGTCATTCCTCAATCGATCTGCCACTTTCTTCATCACCTCATTATTGTTGGTGGCCAATTTGATCGGATTCATACATCAACTTTACTACCTCAATCCAGGAAAGTCAAAAAACAGCCTTCCCATTGTAAGGCTGCTTGAAATTTGTAGTCCTCGGGCAAGAGAACGGTCGTGACCGAGCGATCCCACTCGGTGATGATTCAAAACGTCGTTCCTAGCGATGAAGAGTACTCTAACATGAGCCGAGAGTCATGAATCAGAGCTACTTCGTTCGACTCTCGATCTTCCTCGCAAACCTCACCCCAGTCGCCATTCGCGTGACGTTGGAGCGCGGAATAGACTTCGTCAGGTGGAACCGTGGAAATGAGATTCGTGGTCGCAACCAGGCGACCGAGCGGAAATTTGGATTGAGTAATCAATGTGGCACCTCTCAGGGCCCGCGTCGCGCCCCTGAGTTTTAGTCAGGGAGGCCGTTGAGCAGCAGGCCCAATCTAAGTACCACATAAACTCCATACAAAAATGCAGTACCAAGCCACAAATTTGATCTCGCCGATGCAACTTCTTTAGCCGAGACTGCATTCTGAGCAATTCCTCGCAAATTTCAAAAGCATCAAGTTACTATGGAAGCATGAGCCAAATGCGTCGAGAAAAGCTCGCATATACGGTCGAGGAAACAGCTGAGCTCCTTTCTCTTAGTCGAGCTCACATTTACCGTCTTCTCGATCAAAAGGAACTCAACTCCATCCAGATTGGTCGGAGTCGCAGAATAACGCATTCTCAGCTACAAGAATTCTTCAGATCACTTGAGCAAAACGACAAACCATTTCCCCGATACTTTCTACAATAGATATTCTTGATCTAATTTTGAGTCAAGTCTGATAGAAACTCAGACGGCTCGCCTGAACTTGTCACAAGCAAATGCTCTCTAGCCCTTGTACATGCCACGTAAAGCAAATGCCTTTCAGTGTTATAGACCTCATCCAGGTCTGATTCATCAGAAACCTGCTGAATCCTACTTTGAAGCGGTAACACATCATCATTAACACACATTACAACAACTGACCTAAATTCAAGGCCTTTAGCATTGTGCATAGTACAAACTGATATTGAGTTTGCCTTTGGCTCTGTACGCCCATCTAGCTGCTCACAAGCAATTTCCAACTGGTCACAAACTTCTCTCGCCCTTTCTATCTCAGATTGAGTACGAACCATAATGCAAATATCTTGGGCTCTTACCTCATCTAATTGAGACCGAATCCATTTCGCAACATAATCGATTTCATCTTCAACACTCGATGCTACATAGAAGTCGGGATTGGGACCGTTAAAAACTGAAAATGTTCCTTGACGTTCTTCTACGAAACCATCAACATCGGTTATTGATTTCCCTAAAAGCAGGTCGGCCTGATTTCGAATTTGGTGAGACGTTCGATAGTTGATCCTCAGTGACCTTGACCGACCACGAATATCAACGCAGTGAGCCAGCCACGAAAATGGATACTGGAAAATTCGTTGACCCGAGTCTCCTGCAAAGAACAACCTATTAGATCGATCGGCTCCCGTCGAAGCCAGGAACCTCAACTGAGGGATCGACAAATCCTGACATTCATCAACGACGATGAAATCGAAGAGTGGATGGGCTCTTGATTCCATGGTGGTCGCAACAGCTGCATAGGCTCCGGCCAGAGTAACCAAATTCCGTTCTGCCAAGGCACTGGAGACTCGCTCAAATATCGACCAGGCAACTTTCCGTAGAGGCTCAGGCAATCGCGTCTTTCTACCCAAACGCTTGACATCTCGATACTCTTCCCAGCTCTTGATTTGCCATGCGTCCACGATTTCTAACCACTCCGTAGAGAGGAATTTGACACTAAATTTATGGTCATTTGCATTCTCAGACTCTTTACGTATGAGTTCAAGAAGCGAATCCTGATCAATAATTTCTCCTGATCCCGAAATCCGTTTGAATAGTCGAGCCACCACCGAATCAAGGTCTGCAACTTCTATCCGCTCTCCAACTCGGGGTTCAGACGCTAGAAGCCTTCTAACCTTGGTCTGGAGCAGTTTGGCCAAAATCGGCGATATCGTCGTCAGCAGAGTTTGAGAGTCAGGATTATGTTTCGCAAGAAATACAGCCCGGTGAATCGCTACGACCGTTTTGCCAGTTCCAGCTGTTCCCGCTACTCTTGCCGCACCGCTATAGTCACGTTCAACAAGCTCTCTCTGGGCAGGATGCAAGAATACAGCCCATTTCTCCAGTGGATAATCTAGAGCCTCTGCTAATTCTTCAGCATTCTCAACGGTTCTAAATCGGCGCAACGCATCTGGATGTGCAAATGGATCAGTCCCGATATCGGCAACCAAAGGAACAACCGGCTTTCCGCCTGTCGCAAGTTCTAAGAGGGCCTCACCAGCTTCAGCAGGCAGATGATCGGCAAGATCAAACAAGCTATTTTCAGTCGCTACACGAACCTCGCTTAGCCACTCGACAGGAACACCGTAGGAAAGCAACTCTTCATCAGTCACCTTGGCAAACAGAAGTTGCTGTTCAGAGCGTGGACGTTGATCCGCAGGAGCAGCAACCGCTTCGTCCGGTAAGACGAATTGCTGAATCTCTACTTCACGGACAATTTCGCGAATCTCAACAATCTGTGCCGCTCCAGTGCGCGGGTGAGTTTCGAGTTTTCTTCTCTCGGCCCATCTGTAGGCGTCATCATGGTGATCAACGTAGCATAGCAAAAGGCTTGATTCCGAACGGTGAACGATTAACCGAATATCACGCCCAACTCGTACAGACCAGAAACTCGAGTCCTTTGCGCGGTCCAGTTTATGAAACTGATGTCCCGGATTTGCCGGATTCATTTGCAAATCAAAAGCTGTGGTCTTGCTCAGTTTCTGATCTTCAGCCGTTAACTTGGAAAGACTTGTGGTGAATGAGTCCGCAATACGAAATTCCATAATGTCAGTCTTTAGCGGGTTCGGGCTCACGCGGGAAATAGAATGATCCACAAATGATATAGTCAAGGACTGTTCTGAAAAGCGCAAATACTAATATCACAACGTGCATTCCAGTTGGCACTTTTCCAGCGGCAAATAGTATCCCATTAACAGCAAGATAGCAGGTTCCAAGACCAACTGCGAAAAAGTTGAGCAGGGCCCATTTCAATGTTGCGTTGAAAGATTTTTTGCCCTCCGAACCGAAATATGTGATGAAGCCCCAAATCACATCAATTGTGAGAATCGTAAGCAAAACATGTGCGAAATCAATCGGCAATTTCAAAAGCACGGACAAAACGACAAAACCAAGCGCGTGCAGGAATAGTAAACAAAAATCTACGATGAGAATGCCGCGTTTATCAACACTTATAGGATTCTCGAAATATGCATCGTCAAGATGTCGTAGGGCTCCGTGATAGAAAGGGAAAAGTGTGGCCAGATAGGCAAGGAAAAGTTTTATGGCAGAAACAGATATGCTAGATAATCCCGCTTTTGGGTCAATTAGGCCAGCAATGCCAAACGTCAAACTTACGCCAATAATTACGGTGTAAAGGCTAACAAGACTTCTTGCAGAGTGTTGCCGTAGGACATTCTTATCGGACATTTGCCCAGCCCTTCGCCACCCAGGAGTATAGCGAATCTACGTCATAGAAAACAGGCTTTCCGAGTCGATTGAATGTCTCAACCTCACCATCTGCTCCAGAAGACTCTTCTTGGATGTATTTGTATTCAGAGAGCTCCGCATTCAATCGCAGACAAGCATCATAGAGTGGAAGCATTGCCTGGTCATATTCAATCCAGTCTTTGTAGGCACGAGGAAAAACTGTATGCTGAAAATGACTCCAAAGCGGTGCTATGGGCCAAACTTTGCCATCGGATAACAACCGATCGAAGATTTTGCATTGGAAATGCGTATTCATCGCTACATCACCACGAGTGTAAGGAGATGCGATGTATACATAGGGTCGTTTGGTCGATGTCATAGCACCTCGAACACTTTCATCACCTCGTCACCAAGGTGATTGATCACCTTAACTGCGATGCGTCCAGAAGTGGGCTTATTGAATGGACGGGATTCGTCGCTGTTGAGCGTCTCCCATGCTTCGGCGTCGATCTCCGCCTTCAATGTGGTCTTCAGCGACTTGTACGGGTCGTTGGCTCCCAAGAAGTAAGCGTGGCGGACAAAGAAGCTCTCTCCATTATAGTCAGTGTCAATGAACCAGCAAGCGATCCCGTCCGCATTATCGCTCCGCACTTCACCCGTCGTCGGATCAAACACGTCCACTCCGTTGATTTTGACCTGGATTTGTCCTGATTCGTGCATGATGTCAATGTCCGGCTCACCAAATATCACGAACAAGTTGCCTTTGCCGGTGTTCTTCAGTTCACTTCCCATGTGCAGGTCGGCGTTCATGCGAGCTTTTAGAATTGGGATGCGACCCAACTTGTCGAACTCACTGCTTGGAGCATCGTAATTGAACGCACATGAAATCAAGACGTCAAAATCAGCGTCTCCGGCTTCACGTGCGGCTTCGACCAAATCTTGCCTCGAAACGGTTCCAAACTCGGGGCCAATGAAAATCCCGGCGCGTTTTTGGTGTTCGCCCTCCCGGTAATGAGCTTCGCCACAGATGTACCGACCGGGCCAAGGGATCACGCTGTCAAAGCCAATCTTGTCTTCCTTGTGCGCTTGCTGAACTCCGGCGGATTTCAGGTTGTCCAAAATCATCGTCGCAAAATTATCGCGCTCATTCTTTGTGGCGGGGTCTGCGGTTGCGGCGTCAACCAGCTCGTCGTTTTCGTCAACCACCAAGGTTCGGAATGGGGAAAGGCTTTCCACGGTGAACGGACCGGCAACCCGGACTTTCTTTTTGTCTTCAAACGGCTTGTCGTAAAGAAATTCACTGTCCGCTTTCGAGGCAATGCTCGCGTCGATTTCTTTTTGTCGGGCAATTCGCAGTTCCCACCATTCAGCATGAACTTGTTTGATCTCGTCATTCCAATCTGGATGCGGATCGCGTGGAATCTCCCATTCCTCCCACGATTGGGCGAGAAGTTCGTTCAACTTCTCACGGAGAGGTTCGAGCCGGGTTTGGAAATCCTCCCAGATCACGTCGATTTCTGTGTTGTTGGCGATACTCTTCAGAGTGATGTGAGGAACACGGTCGTAAACAAAACCATGCCGGATGTTTCCAAACGTCTCTTTGATTGAAGGCTCACTTAAAGCGATCTGGGCTTCCTTTTGCTGACCCTCGGGCGAATCAGTCAGCAGATAGTATGGGTATCGCGCACCCATGATTCGAGAGCGTGCCAGTGCTAGTGCGACCCGGCTCGTGTCAATCGTAATCCATCGACGTCCCCATTGCTCGGCAACATATGCCATAGTTCCGGAGCCACAGGTAGGGTCGAGAACTAGGTCACCTGGGTCGGAAGCCATTAAAATACATCTTTGGATAACCTTTGCGCCTGTTTGCACAACGTAATATCGCTCATCCGAAAACCCAGTTGAGAGTACGTCATCCCATTGATTGGTAATAGAGAAAACGGCAAAGTCTGAGAAGTACCTCCGATACATAAGACTCTTACCGATTCCCTTTAACCTGTCTGCTTTGCGTGCTCGGAGCATTCCGACCGCGTTTGTCTTCCATCCGCCTTTACCATAATGAAATTCTGCGCCATCAAGCTCTACAAGGAACTGCGTGCTCGCGCCTCCAGACTGACCTTTCATGTCTGAAGCTGCAAAAACTCGCATATTATCTTCAGGAGTCTTTCCGGCTATGCGGATGTCCGTTAAGTTTTTAGTGCGAGCCCAAACATATTGACTTGTTCCGCTTCCGCCTAACTCTTTTTGTTGAAAAGGTTGCCTATACTTAAGGTGATTCTTGGAGCGGGAAAACCAAAGAATAATGTCAGCGGTGGTAGGTAAGAATGCCGAAGTTGCACTTGTAGTCTTAATAAATGATATCTGACTAACAAAATTATCTTCGCCAAAAACCTCATCCATTAGTGCCCGAACTCGGTGCACATTTTCATCTCCAATTTGCACAAATATTGAGCCAGATTCCGCCAGTAAGTCACGAGAAACAATGAGCCTATCGCGCAAATATGTTAAGTAGGTATGAATACCGTCGCGCCATGTGTCTCGAAACGCTTTAACCATTTCTGGCTCGCGTGTGATATGCTCACGCTTTCCATCCTTTACTTCTCGACTCGTCGTGCTCCATTGGAAATTACTATTGAATTTGATCCCATAAGGCGGATCAAGATAAATACATTGCACCTGTCCCCGCAATCCTTCTCGCTCAGCAAGGCTCGCCATCACCTGGAGCGAGTCACCTAAAATCATCCGATTCGACCAGTTCGAATCATGGACATAAAAGTCAGTCTTGTCCGCGTCCTTCGGAATACCATTAAAATCTGAGAAGAAATCAAGCTGCACCGGCTTTGCCGGTTCATGTGCCTGCGTCTCCTTCATCAAATCCTTGATCAGAGCCTGGGGATGGACTTTTTCTTGAATGTAGAGCGGTGGAGCGTGGACGACCAGGTCTGACCAATCCTGCTCGTCTTTGCCACGCCAAACAAGTTGTGGGTCAAGGTCACGATTTCTCCGTTCGTAAGCAATGCGGATCGCTTCCTGATCTTCTTTGTTCATCACTGACTGGTATTCAGCTGTCGGGATGTTCTTGCGAGAAGCGTCATAGTGCTTGATCGACTCAACGACCTTCATCGGTTTTGGTTGTTTTGATTTGCTCATTACGCCTCCTCTCCGGAAATGATTTCACCGGTAAATTGGATCAATTCTTCGAATCCAGCCTCCACTTTCGCGGCAAAGTCAGATTCCATACCCCACACGTTTGTGAACTCGACAAAAGCCCACCGTCCAAATTCTCCAAGATTGTTGACGCCCGGAACCCAGTAGGTTTCCATCGTCTCTTTCTTGATCTTGGCATCCTCACCTCGATAGCCTTTGATCTCGACCACTAGATTAAGGAGGTCATCTTCGCCGCGACCATCATCAATCTTGAGGATGTAGTCGGGGATGTACTTTCGATGCTCGGAGCCCATCACGTATGGAACCTCAAACCCCATGTTGTGGTTTTTGACGTAGGCTTTCACTTTTGGATGCCGCTCGGCAATGCGACAGAATTCGCCTTCCCAATTACTATCTAGAATCGCCCAATTGATGTGACTACTCTTCGGGGAAGTTTCCCATCGCTCGGACTTGGAAGTGCTGAAGTTCACGTGCATCGTTGAACCTTCAGGGTTATAGGAGTCGAGAACTGCCTGAATCGGTCGCTCGTCCATGTGTGCCCGAGTTATTCCGGAACTGATTTTGTCGCAAGCCATGTCGGCGATTTCTTGGTACATCAACTGAGCCGGGAAGGTGCCACCTTGGCACTCCAGGTAGTTGTCGAGCCAATGGTTGGTGATGCGTTTGAGCTGTCCAAAAAGATGGAGTTTCGGCTCTTCGCCTGCGTCACGCCATTTTGTGTAGAGCAGCCGCTTGGTGAGATGCATAAGTAGAGTTGACCGGCGCAAGTCACCCGTATGAATGAGATTGAGGTTGACGCCCTCGCCGATGATCCCTTGGTTTTGCGTGATCGATGGACCAATCATGGCGGGAGTCACAATCAGTTTCGAGTCGGGATTGAACTGTGCTTGAATTCGCTCCTCTGGAAGTTCAACCCGATAGCCCATGACGCGCGGGAACCGGATTTCGAGGTGGTCTCTTTCGGGCTTGATTGCTTTGACCTGTACGGTTTCACGCGGTTTGACCGGCTTTGCGATGACGGGTTTGGCGGTGAAATCAAACGGGATTCCAAGAATGTCCGCGTATTCAACATTGAAGAGCTCCTCTTCGTTGAGATCATATGATTGTCGTCGGAGAGCTCGACCGATAACTTGCTCGCAAAGTAACTGAGTGCCGAAGGCTCGGACTCCAAGAATGTGCGTTACGGTATTGGCGTCCCAGCCTTCTGTCAACATGGAGACGGAGACGACACAACGAACTGATTCACCTAGTCGGCCGGACTTGCCGACTGTGTTCATGACTTCACGAAGAAGGTCTTGATCTGAGATATTTTCGCCTGATCGAGGATCTCCTGTTCGCTCGATGATCTCTCGACGGAACCGTTCGATTTCATCGGATGCAATTGCACGAAACTTGTCGTCAATCGCCTCACCGGATTCAAGCTGCTCGCTGTCAACTAAGATCGTCCGTGGTCGGGCATAGGGATTGCCATGCTCGTCATAGTTGCGGAAGAGCTCAAGGCGACCATTTTCGAGTGTCGATGAACCGTCTTGGTTTTCGCGGAAGAATCCTGAAATGTAGTCGTAAACAAGCTTAGACGTTGCCGTGTTGTTGCAGACAACAATAAAGCAAGGCGGAATCTTGAGCCCTTCATTCTGCCAGAGTTCAAATGTTTCGTTGTAGTGTCCGTAAAGAGCCTCTAGAGCCGTTTGCAGCTCCACCGGGATACTGAGCGGGTCGAGTTCTTTTCCGGCACTGCGGCCCTTTTTTGGCATTTTCTTGCCAATGTGCTCCCATAGATTTCGGAACTTTGGAATCTCTGCGTCCGGTATGTTGTCCGCAACGGGAACGCGGGGAAGTTTAACGATGCCGCATTCGATAGCGTCCATCAACGAGAAGTCACACATGGTCCAAGGGAAAAGCGTTCCTTCGGCATAGCCCGAACCTCGAAGGAAAAATGGGGTCGCCGACAAATCCATGACTCGGGCCACGCCTAGTTTTCGATTGACTGATTCAAGCCCGGTAATCCAAAGACGCGCTGCTTCATTGTTCTTCTTCGCTTCTTCTTTATCTTCCGTTGCAAGAGTTTCCAGATTTGCGGTTTCCGGCTTTTCTCGGTAACAGTGATGGGCTTCGTCATTGAGCACCATGATGTTTTTGAGCCCCATCAATTCGGGCATAACCCGCTGGATCATCTGGCCCTCTGTCTCAAGTGTTTGGATGTCCTCGCCGTGACCTTTTAGGAGCGCGCGTCCACCTTTTGAAATATCGATCCGCTCTCGAAGTTTGAAAGCGTGGTAATTCGTAATGACAATCTTTGCTTTCTGCAAATCATCGAGCATGTCGCTCGGAACAATTTCCCGGCTTGTGTAATAGCTGTCTGGATCATTTGGTTGAAGCACTCTGAGGCGGTCTTTGATCGTGATACCCGGTGCGACGATCAAGAAGCCCCGAGTGAATGTCTTGGAGTTTGGCCTTCGCACGGCGTTGAGGGTCTGCCACGCAATGATCATCGCCATGACCGTTGTTTTGCCCGCTCCAGTTGCGAGCTTCAGAGCCAACCTCATGAGATCAGGATTTGCTTCTTTGTTCGCTCTGTTGAGCTGGTCGATGACCTCTTTGCCCGTCTTCGTGTGCGGCGCGACTTCTGTGAGCCAGATAGCTGTTTCAACGGCCTCGACTTGGCAAAAAAATGGGCGGACTCCTTGGAATGGATGGTTTCTCCAGTAATCAAGCAGTCGAGCTGTCTCGGGGTAACTCCCCAATGAGACTGATCCCGGATCATCCGCCATTGATCTACCTGAGAGCGCACTGAGTTGATCAGCTGCGCTTGGGCGTATTCTTGTTTTTCCGTTGAGAGGCCATGGCCCTCGTCAAAGATGATGGATTTCTGACTTGCCGCACCCTTTTTGAGCTTCGGCTTGGGAATCGGAGTGATAAAGTCAGCCTGCCGTCGTGATTCAATGATCTGCTGGGTTGGTTGGCCACTTTCATCAAGTTGCCAGTGCCGTTTTGGGTAGGCATATGGCGAATTGAGGATGGGTCGATCAAAGAATTGCTCACTCATGATATTTTTTTAGTTTGCAGTCGCTGTGTCGGCGAACCGAGTTCTCTCGATCTAAGGTAGCAGGTAGGCGAGAAGATGTACACTGAAAACGACATAAATGAGTGATCCACCAACTTTGAGTTGCATAAGTCATTCTGAATTTGCGCACATTTCATTTTTCTTTCATCTTTTTTAGATGCCTAACTGTTATTTATGTGGATACAAACTCCCTTTGTCCAATCGAATCCACCGGCGTCGAGTTCGAACCGGGGATCGTGTCATTGTCCATGGTCGTTCTTCTCGAACCTCAGCCCGGAATCTTACCTTTGGCATGCGACTGGTATGTACTTCGTGCGCTCGAAGAATGGATCGCAAGCGTGATGCGGATCAGCTCATTCGGAATCTTGGTGCAATCGGCCTTTTGATCTTCCTTGGCTTCAATAAAAAAGACCCCGCTTGTTGCTTTGTCAGGAATCAGGAGTACGCGACTCCTCGAATGTAATCGGCGGCTTTTTGGGCCTGAGCTGCGGCAACGACGACCGCCTTGGGGTCACTCTTGAGAACCTTCAGCTATCCGTTGATGTAGCTAGCGGCGTTGTCCAAGAGAGAATTGTCCAACCCTACGGTAGCGCAACATAATGCGGAAGTGAGTTCGGCCACGAGCTCCTCTTTCCTTTAGTCGCATGAACCAAATTGAATGTCTCCGGTAACTTCCTTCCTATTGAGCCTGGACTCGTGGCCTGTGGCATGCCCGAGTTCATGGGTAAGGGTCGAGTAGTACGCTTCAGCCGACTCAAACGACCTCAACGGTGGCATTTGAACATGGTCGTCGCTCGGTCTATACCAAGCCGACTTTCCGCCTACTGCAATCGAAGGAGGGTTGGGCATCGATTGCACCAAGAGTTCAGCCCGTTCGATCCATTGGAGCTCATTGAGCGGTTGGGGACGATATAACTCCGGTACGTCCAGTCCTTCACACTGCTCAACGTTGAACACGTGGAAGTAGCGGAGAACCGGAATTCTCTTCTTAGCTTCGTCTGACTCCGAGGGCCGTTCCCAGTGCTTCCAAAACACCACCATCGTTGATTTCTCTCCCTTCTTGACCTGACCTCCTCGTTCTTGCACTTGCTTGAACGTAAGCCAGCGATGATCAGAGTAAGGAGTGATTCCAAGGAGGAACGAATTGATGCCACGATACGGTTTACCTGTGGCAAGGCTAGTCGGGAGCGCGGCGTCGGTATGCCATGGCTTTCGCCATGGGACGACTCCGGCTTTGAGGGACTCGAAGATTGTCAAAGTGACGGTTTCGTAGATCGTGAGTTTCATAGTGATCTCGGCGGTATGCAGCCCAAATCCACGATCTAATAAGCTGCGTTAAAACGAAATTTCTGCTAAGCTGGCGCAAAGGTCAGATTCACACTAGCTGGGTCAAATAGTAAACTCATGCAACTACAGTGATCACCAAAACCGACTTCTTAATATACGATCAGCATCCCTGTTGGCTATGGCTGTCCAAAAATCAACCTGACCTGTTACCACCGGATGACGAAAACCTGGCTCAAACGTTTGAAGATGGAAACGATCTGGAAGCATTCGCGGCTCAACGATTCGAGAACGTAGCATTGGGTGAGCTGTCAGTCGTACCTGGCTCCGTAGCGATGCAGTGCGTATTTGCATGGGGAAACTTCGAGTGTCGATCTGGCTTACTCATCCGGGAGCCGGATGGTTCAATTCACCTTGTCGAAATCAAGTCATCAACTAGAGTGAAGCCAGAGCACCTGCTCGATCTTGCCTTCCAGAAGCAAGTCCTCGAAGCGAACGACCAAGTAATGAGCAGAGTTAGTGTCATGCACGTTAACAACTCTTATGTGCGATCAGGTGAGATTGATCCGAATCAGTTGCTCACCATGACAGATGTCACAGCTGAGGTTTCTGCGCTTTCAAGCGAGATAGCAACCCAGATGCGCACAGCGGAGTCCACAGCACTATCAGTCGATATGCCTGATCCATCACCTCGGTATTGCCACAAAGATTTCAAAAAAGATTGGCTCCGAATTGCTCGGAACCTGACAAAGCTTCCTGAGGGTTGCGTATACTAAAGGTCGTATCTCAGCCTTGAGGCCGCCGCCGGATTGGAAGATCAAGGCATTCTGAGCATTGCGGATATCCCGGATTCGGCTCTAAAGCGCGCAGATCAACGAGCACTCAAATCAACTCTTTGCCTTTCAGAGCCAGTAATCGACCGGGCTGTGATTCGCGAATCTTTGGACTCACTGATTTTTCCGCTCTTTTTCATTGACTATGAATCAGTATCGCTGCCCGTACCTCCCCATAACGGAACCAAACCGTATCAGCAAGTCGTCTTCCGGTACTCGCTCCATATTCTTGAAGACCCTTTTGCAGACGTTCGCCACGAAGAGTACTTGCATACTGACTCTGACCTCCCGACACGATCGTTAGTCAACTCGATGCGCGAGCATGTTGGAAACAAAGGTTCTGTCATTGTTTGGAACGCAACGTTTGAAAAGACCCGCAACAAAGAAATGGGCGAAGCTATTCCCGACGCAAAGGAATTCTTTGATGACATGAACTCGCGTCTCTATGATCTCATGCTCTTCTTCAAGCCGGATGCTTCATTTCGTGATTCGAGATTCAAAGGAAGTGCTTCAATCAAGAAGGTGCTGCCGGTGGTCGTGCCGGATTTGAAGTACACCGACCTCGAAGTCCAGGAGGGTCAGTCTGCTTCAAGAATCTGGCGCAACATCTTTCTTGATGGCAGCAACATGGGCGGGAGATCTGGTGAACTTGTCGCCTCCCTTCGAGAGTATTGCAAGCTAGATACGTTGGCTATGGTTGAGATCTATCGCTCACTATACAGTCTTTAAAGAAGTCTAATTTCACCAGAGACACTCACAGTGTGCGGAGATGACGAAAGACTTTGCATATCTGAAACAGCCAACAGATTGAGAAGGTCGTCTACTAGAGCCCGCCAAAGTGAACAAAACAAAAAAGAACGTCCTAAATTGGACGTTCATTTTTAATTGTCATTCGTTACGGGGCAGAATTAATCCGCTTCTTTGGCTTGCTCACTAGGATATTTGATTATAGTGGTAGCCGCCTTGTTTTACATGCGTATTGAGATATGTTCCTTTTGATGCAGCGGACATCAGCCCCGCATAAGTGCTTTCTGGGACACCATGGTAATCATAAACTGATCCATTCTTGAACCTGATCCTGAGAGTTCTGGATTCCTTGTCATAGCCTATTGCGTCAATATTCGATGATGAGACTGGTGTTAGATTCATGTGTTACTCCCCGCAAAGGCAATTATCGTCTTGCAGATACTATCTAGTGTAGCAGAGGTCACACCTTCTTCTTTTAGTTTGGAAAGTAGGTGGCCTATATAAAGCGGATTCTTTTTTAAATCACCCGCAAAGCCGAGCTGTTCACTTGCATGGTCACGTGCCTTTCGTAAGGCGTCTTCTTCAAAGTCGGCCGTTATGACTGTGCCAATGTCGCACTTGGCAGCAAAGCAATTCTCTGCAAGTAGGTCGTCGTCCAGGAAGCCGTCTATGGTAGATATTCCCAGAAGATTGAAGATGCCCTTGTTGTCTTTAGAGTGCAGGTTTCTCTTGCCAACATCTGTTTCACCCGAATCTGTGTCAAAGACGACGAACGCCTTACATCCCAATTCTTGAGCGATGGCCATGGGGCGGGGCAAGTGTCCTTTGCCGTTAACTGGAAGAATTGTGATTCCAAGTCTGCGGAACTCTTCCCAGTGACCATTCAAGACAGCATGAGAAGTAAGGTAGGACAAGTCTTCTTGACCTTCAACTAGTACGAGACACCTTGAAAAGAACATCTCATTGAGACCTGCGTATAGCTCAGGCTGGAGCTTTGCCATCAAGCCTTCGGCTGATAAAGGTTTGCCCACTCCGGCATCATCGAGCCTTTTCTGAATATTTTTTAGATTACAACCGACTACCTTTGTATCCCGTCCCACATTGTCCCTGGAAGCATGGCGTATCGAACTCAGTTTTTCGGCTGATACGAAATACGGACTGTGTGTTGTGATGAGAACCTGGTCTTCTTTTTCAGTTAGCTGCTCTAGGACACCGGCAAGATGCCTCGCTTGTGGAGGATGCTGATAGAGCTCAGGCTCTTCAATTCCGAGTAAAAGAGTTGGTCCGTCGGGAGTTTCTGTGTCGGCAAGTTCTTGCAAAAGCGCCAGAAGGTAGGAACGCTGAACACCATGACCGCATCTAGAGATAGAGTGTGATATGGCCTTGAACTCATTGACATCGGCGGAAGCCATAGGGGGCCTAACGCTCACTGCCTCATTTCCACCCTCGCGCCATGACAGGGTTAGTTCAATCTCCGGATGAGACAAGGTCTGAATGCGTTCACTTAGCTTCTTGGAAAGTTCTGTTAGGCTGGCCTTTTCCTTTTCAAGCATTTCGTCATAACTTTCGCGTGCCTGATCCTTGATAAGTGACATTTGTACACTGAAGTCAACTTTGTTGCGTATCGCCCTGGTTACAAGCTTCTCAAGCGCAGTATTCTTGTTTCCTGACTGTTCAATAGCTGCATCTTTTACTGCTGGTACATAGACCCACTGTATAAAGGGGGTCAGTTTGCCGACGCCCTCGACGCCGTAGAACTGATCGCTGCTTGATACTTCTTCAAGTAGACCAGGGTGCTTTTGTTCAAACTGGGAAAGTGCCAAAATTTGTTTAGGTACAGTGTTTTCTTCAGTCAGTCCTGGATAAGTCTTCCTGATTTCTGCGTACTTAGCCTTTTTCTGGTCGGCCGTTGCTCCCTTCTGGCCATTCAAATCCCTATACTCGACGAACGCTGGTATTGACATGGTCTTGCCTCGCTGGTCTAGCCTTGCTCTTTCAGATTTTGGGTCGAACGTCAGTACGGTACTAACTGTCAGCCTGTCGTCCTGAACATAGTGACTGAGCTCTTCGCGTGCTTTGTCGCTGATCACTTCGAAATAGAGGGTGATCTCGATTGGTTCATCCACGTTTCCCATATGGAAGTCTTCGGCGGAAACATCAGTTCGCGGGTTGATTCCTCCAAAAGATTCCCCGAAAAAGACGTTGAGCGCGGAGAGAATTGTTGACTTTCCGCTACCGTTTGATCCCACTATCGCGGTGTAATCATCAATGAGTATCCGTTCGTTTTTGATGCTACGGAAGTTCCTTATTTCGATTTCCTTTAGTTTTAGGTGGCTCATTCGATTTCCTCCTCAGAGTCATTGTCTGAAAAAGCGGGAAGCTCAGGCACTTCCTTGCCCCCAATCCCTTGTAAATCTCCTGACAGCGAGCTAGCCGACATTAGGACGCGTTCAATTTGCTTTTCTCGTTTGTTCCAACGGTTCATCGTTGCACGCTTTTCTGAATCTAAGTCCTTTTGCATCTGAACGAACGGTTCGACAATCCCTTGTAATCGAGCGCGAAATTCTGGCCCAGTCATATAGTCGTAAAGCAATTCGGATTTGTCCTGCTTTCCGGCAGCCATCCTTCTTGCATTTGCGACCTGATCCATTTGCTGTCTGAGGGCGTGAGCAACTGCCACCGCAAATGCTGGTCGGCAAGTCCATACCCCTTCGAAAAAGCCGAATGTCTCGATACCCTTCGGCATGGCATCGCTGACGATGATTACGAGCTCGGCCTTGGCTTTGAGTGCGTCTTGCTTTGCTTTTGAGGGCCAATCTCCACCCCAGGCTTGCGTTCGCTTAATCTCCCACATCACCGTTCCCGCGTGGAGTCCCGGACCGCTCATTACCTTCTGAATAAGATCGCCACCCCTTTGCCCTGTCTTTATTGGCTCGATGTCGTCCCATGGAAACGTTTGTCTCAGCGTCTCTTCAAGATCGATCTCCATGATCTCGCCTTGCATCTGCTGAGATCCTTGTTCGGCCTTTCGTTTTGCTTCGTCAAGCTGGGATAAGAGATTTTTGATCGTCTTATTCTGTTCTGCGAACTTGAGTTTGTTCGCTTCGTCGGCTTCTTTAACTGCCTGCTCCCGCAACGTAGCGATTTCCGCCTGCGCTTCTTTTTTTGCTTCTAGCTTCGCAGCCTGCAAGTCGAGTTCGGCCCTCTGCTTTGCCTTGAGCACTTCCTCAATCTCTTCCTGACTCTTTTTCAGTCGATCAGCAATTTCTTTTGAACGATCCTCGCTCCCTTTGATCTTTGCTTCAAGCTCTTCTTCGATCTGTGCTCGCTGACGTTTTTCTGATTCAGCTAGCTTTGCGTTCAGCTTCTTCGTAACCTCATCATCTATGGCTTCCTTTGCTTTTGAAATGGTCTCACGCTCTTCCTTTAACTTGGTCTCAGCATCCTTCTTAAGCTCAAGGGCCTCGCGAAGCTTGCTTTCATTCTCTTGTTTAATCTGAGCAATAAGTGGAGCGGCTATGGTCTCAGTGAGTGGAATATCTGTCCCACATTCGGGGCATTTTATTGTTGGGCTCGGAATATCCATGGTTGTTATCGAGTTAATTTGGTGAAATTAAACCCTGACCCTGGTGTGCTTGTCACGCATTTTCTTCTTAGCAAAATTGAATTTCGTCTTGGCTCGCTACTCTCCCCGTGCGGGGAAGGGCAGAGAAGAGGAAGTCTGAGCCTCTTAGCTGAGCATTGTGTATCCACTTATCAAGATCCTCAGCAAGCTTTGGATGAGCAGGGATGTCTCTTTGCACTCCGCCTTTCACTTGGAGCCTTAGCACTTGAGTGAAATCATTGGCGCAGAGATCGAGGGCAGCAAAAGTCAGTTCTGGATATTGTCGATTTCGCAAGATCTGACCCGATCAAGTTTGGATTCATTGAGGTTATTGTTTTGGACTGGCTGGCGATTTTTTGGATTCAGTTACTTGAGTTAGCTGATGACCCCTCGTAATTGATCCGGAAAGAAAACCAGCGTTTTTTCGTCATTCCAAGAGATATTTCCCGTTGGAATTCCCGTAACAGGACGGTAGTTTTGAAAAGCACCAATTAAAGCCCCATAGGGCCTAAATCGGCTGACCTCAACCTCTTCTCCCGAGAAGGCAAGGAGAAGAAAGTTCCGGTTGTCGGTTGTGAGGAGTCCGATAACGAGTTCAGACTCATAAGCCGAAATGACAATTGAGTCAAGCGGCGGCGTAGACATGTTTTGGAACAAGAGAACGGTGCCATGGGGAAAAAGAGGTGCCAATTTATTACCATTAATGATGATAGCTCGATAGTCAGATGTGCCTGAACTGAGAGCTATCGGGCAGCGCCAGTGCGCCAGTTGTTCGGATTTCGGTTGACTCTCAAAGAATCCTTCGCAGTTAAAAGGTTCGAGCTTGAGGTAGGGCGCATTATTCACTTGTGAGAACGACGGAAGCTGTGTTGGGGAGTTCTCTTCTAGAAAATACGGCATGGTGGCTTCGCTCCAGTGAGCTTTCGCCCAATCGGCGTACTCGTTCACCCACTTGGCGGATCGTTCTTCTTCAATATCGCGAATCACTGTAGCAGTAATTTCTGCATTCAGCGAGTTGGATAGATACTCAGCCAATTTGAGCCTTGACACTTTGGGCTTTTGGTTCATTCTCCAATTTTTTAGTACCTGACCGTTTACCATATGGAGATTGTACCTTCACATTGATGTGGAAAAAACGTTTTTCATATTGACGCAAAAGTGGTATTACGAAATTGTGGACACGTTTCAACGGGTTTGTGGGGCCTTAGGGGTGGAGGCGAAGGGTCGGGAAGTTCGGTGTAACTGTCCGGCGCACGGCGGGGATTCGCAGAGTTTGAGTGTGCGGGAGTTGCCGGACGGGAAGGTGCAGATCACTTGCTTTAGCCAGCGGTGCGAGCGGGATGCGATTCTGGCGGCGGTGGGCCTGACGTGGCAGGATTTACTCCCGGACAACACAATCCACCGGCACGGGGTGAAGCGGCGGGCGAGTAAACCGACCGACAAGTGGACCCAGGAGCGGATCGGGGGTGAAGATGTATTTGTGAAGTGGGAGTTGGTATGTGCTTACTTGTATCTCGATGAGCAGGGGAATTTGCTTTATGAAAAGCTCAGGTACCGGCCGGGGGAGAAGTACCGGAACGCGCCGGAGATGGCGAAGAAGCAGAAGAGCTTTGCGTTTTCGCGGAAGGCGGCGAACGGGAATGTGATTTGGGGGATGGATGGGGGGTGGCACGAGTTCAACCCTAAGCGGCGGCGGTGGGAGTACCTGAGAAACGAGTCGCAGCATCGGGTGGATGAGAAGCCGGTGGATGGGGCGGAGTGGTTTGATGCGCCGAGGCGCGTGCTTTATGACTTGCCGATGCTCGTGGCGGATTTGCAGAGCGGGGTGAAAGAGGTTTGGGTCTGTGAGGGGGAACCGGATGCGGGGGTGCTCCGGCGATCGCTGGGGATGGCGGCGACGACGGCGGATTCGGGAGCGGGGACATGGCGGCGGGAGTATACGCAGTTCCTGGCGAAGTTTGAGGTGGTCGTGATTGTGGCGGATCGGGATTTACCGGGGCTGAAAGGGGCGATCCAGAAGCGGGATGCCATTTTGGCGGTGGATCCGGCCCCGGTGGTGCGGGTGGTGCTTCCGGGAGAAGGAAACGACGCGGAGGAGTTTGTGCTCAAAGGGGGCGTGCGGGAGGGATTTGTTGAGATTGATCCGGAGGCGGAAGTCGCGAAGCTGACTGAATCCTCTCCCCCGAACCCCCCTCTCCCGGTTGACGAGAATGGGTCGTCAGGGTTTGCACGGGAATCATTTTGGTTCAACGATGTGGAATTGGCGGAGGCGTTTGTGGATGCGCATGGGGATCGGCTTCGGTTTTGCGCGAAGTTTGGCTTTTGGCTTCGGTGGACGGGGGCGTATTGGGCGGAGGATCAGAACGCGGGGGAGGGGTTTCTTGATGAGTGGCGCAAGTATGCACGGGTCCAGGAGCGCGTGGGGCATAAGATGATCGAGAGCGAGAAGTACGGGGAGAAGTTTTGCAAAAAAATTGATGGGCAGATTAAGCGGAATTTGAGTTCGACCGGGGTGTCTTCGGTTGAGGGGTTGGTGAAGCGGATTCACCCGGTGCCAGTGAGTCCGGATCAGTTGGACCAGGAGCTTGATTACTTGCCGGTGGCGAACGGGACGATCGATTTGCGGCGGGGGGTTTTGGTGCCAGCGGATCCGGCGCACCTTTTTACGGGATGCGTGAATTTGATTTACGACGAGAATGCGGATTGTCCGGAGTGGATCAAGTTTCTCGACGAGTCGCTGGGGAGTCCGCAGATGACCGAGTATATGCGGATGGTGGTCGGCTACTTGTTGACGGGGCGAACGAGCGAGCAAAAGTTTTGGTTTTTCTATGGTCCGCCGAGGAGCGGGAAGGGGACGTGCATTCGGATATTGCAGAAGTTGATGGGGAATTTGTCGGTGGTTTTGCAGAAGCAATTTATTATGAAGTCGAATTTTCCGGTGACGATTGCGGAACATTGGGCGAGGGCGAAAGGGAAACGGCTCATGGTGATCAACGAGGTGGATTCTCGCGACCGGTGGGATGAAGCGAAGTTGAAAGAAGTCACCGGCGAGGATATGATCAATGCGCGGAAGCTGAATGAGAACTCTTATGATTTCTTTCCGACGTTTAAGATGCTGGCGGTGGGGAATGAGAAGCCGAGGGTTCGGGGTGAGGATGATGCGTTTTGGACGCGGGTGTTGCCGGTCGAGTTTCCAAATTCGAGGGTGGGGAAGTTTCAGGATCAGAAGCTCGGGGAGACGTTGGAGCGTGAGTTACCGGGGATTTTGCTTTGGGCGGTGAGTGGGGCGAAGGATTGGTATGAGAAGGGCCTGCCAACTCCGGAAGAAGTTCAAGCACATTTAGACGAATATAAACGATCAAGTGATACGATTCGTAAATTTTTGGTGGCGTGTACGGATTATAAAACAGGCTTCACGATTGGCGGACAAGAGTTGTTTGAAGCGTACGAGAAATACAATAGGAAAATCGGTAATAAATTTTATTTGAATAAGAATGACTTTGGTCTGAAAGTAAAACTTAGGACGGATGTTAAGTATAAAAAAGTTGAGAAGGGAATGAAGTTGATCGACCATGCTCTTAAATTTGAAGAGGAGTGGGATTATGATGCGGAGTAGCGATGTGCCTGCAGACGTTCTGCAGACCTACGAGACCTTCGCCATGCATGCTTTCTGCAGACCTGGATTTTGGATTTTAGGTTTGGATGCAGGCCCTGCAGACCTTTTGGGGGATCTTACGGGGGTGCGGGGGCGTGCGCGCGCGTGCTTGCGTGTACACACGCTTGCGCGTGTGCGCAAAAAACTCATTCTAGGTCTGCAGGGTCTGCAGGTTCGGTTCATTTTGGGCATTTCGAGGTCTGCAGGAAGTCTGCAGCATAGGTTCAATCTTGGTCTGCAGGGAGGTTGCAGGATGGTTTTGGATGAGGTAGCTTTATGAATGCGTGGGATCGCAATGAGTTGGCTCGGTCTCTAGTGGTGAAGCTGAAAGAGTTTGATGCGGATTTGATTCGGGTGGGGGTTGGGCTTGAGTTTTGGCTTCGGGGGGAGTTGTGGCGTCGCGAGCTTGCGGAGGCGACGCGGAAGGTTTTGGTCGAGGCGGGTTATTTGCCGCTTCGCCGAGTTGATGATGTGTTGATGGGTGATGCTTTGAGGGCGACGGTGAAGGAGATGTTCCCATGCAAAGAATCAGAATAGGCAAAGATGACGTTGATCGGTACTTGGAAGATTGGGGCGCGGTGGTCGCGTTCCGGCGTGACGGTGGTAAGGGGTATCCATCAAGTGAGGGACGCAGGCGGACGAATTCGATGGCGGGCAGTAGTTTGCCGGCGATTGGCGAGCGGTACATGCATATCGAGCGGTTGCTTGCTTTTGAGTCACCGATGGTACAGAAGGTGGCGGATGGGCTGTTTGTGCGGGGGATTCTGACGGTCGAGGAGTATGCGCGGCAGGTATGCGGGAAGGACAAGGCTTGGGCGATGGGCCTGGCGTGGCTGGCGGGGGAGATGTGGCGTGATTTTCGGGGGAAGGTGCGGGAGTCGCTGGCCGAGGATGTGGCTTGGGTGGAGATGAAGCCGGTTCGGTCGACGGTGGCGAAGCCGGTGGCGTTGGATTTGCCGGGTTATGGGCAGATGACGGAAGCGGATCGGCGGGCGGCGATGGCGGCGGGGTGGCGTCCGTGAGGATGCAAAATAGGTCTTTTTTGCAAAAAATTGCAGAGGGGGTTGACAGGGAGTAGGTGGAGGTTGCATTATAGTAGTACATTTCGGTTTCGAGTCAATGATTCAGCCGAACGGAAGAAGCCGGTGAGCCAGTTGGTTCTCCGGCTTTTTTATTGAAGCCAGGTGCATGAGAGCGTGGGCCGATTCCTATGGTGAGTAGGGTCGGCCCGAACCTTTTTAAGCCAGGCGGTTCCGAGAGGAGCGAGATGCCGTTTGATCCAATTTGCCTGGATGCCGGGCACGGAATGAGTAACAGGACGCCGGGCGTGTTTGATCCGGGGGCGGTTGCCGGAGGTGTGCGCGAGGCGGATCGGCGGGAGGCGATGAACTGGTTTGGGGTGCGGGCGAGGCGGATCGCGTTGGCGCTAGATGATCATACGGACAGGACGGAAATGGTGCGGCGAGTCGACCGGGCGAAGGCGACGGGATGCATGTAATTTTTTAATTTTGAATCAAGTTTAGTGTTGGAAAAGCACGGATTAAATCCATCGATTAGCTCTCAAATTCGATGGATTCACTAGTTGTTTGAAATGGCTTCCAAATGGGATGGGCAGGAACGCCATAACCAAGTTCATCGGGCCCAGTGAACTCATTGAAAGGAAAGCAACAAATGAAAAACGACAAGGATGACAAACAGATCAAAGACAATCTACCGCAACCAATTGGTACGGACGCTCAGGGAGCTCGCAGATACTTGGGCTGCTCAGAATCAACTTTCAAGGACTTGAGGAGACGTGGCTATCTCTCCGAACTTCGAAAGAACTGGTTTCTGTTCAATGACCTGAATCGTGATATTGAGCGACTGAGACAAGAAAGGGAGGAGCACTTGAGACAAATAAGAAGGGAGCTGAAGTGAAATGAACACGACCAATGAACAAGGAACATTGTTGAGTGATCGGAATACCCGGTTGAAGCCGAGGAAAAAATGGGAAGAAGAGAGCTTAGAACAAGGTCCTTGTAGCTGCCTTGTTCAGTGGGTACGTCAGCGAATTCACTTCATCTCGGTTCCTCGAATAGTCAGCATGAAGAGGTTGTGCTCGTGAAAATTGATACTGGAGATAAGCTTGCGTACAGTGTAAGACAAGCCGCTGAATTATTGTCAATTTCGAGGAGTCAGATGTACGAGATGATCAATGCCGGAAAAATCGGCTCAATAAAAATTGGTCGGTCAAGACGAATTACATCAAGGCAGCTAAACGAGTACCTTGCTGACCGGGAAAAGGAAGATGCCTAAAGTCCATTACTGTCCACTGCGTAAACGGCACATAAACGGCAAAAAAGAAAACCACCTTCTGAACTCAGATGGTGGTTTTCTTTCTTTTTAGGTTCAAAATCGTGGCTGCCGCTGTAGGATTCGAACCTACGACCCGCTGATTAACAGTCAGCTGCTCTACCACTGAGCTAAGCGGCAACTTGGAAAGGAGATAATACCCAAGATTATTTCGGTGGTGGCAAGGGCGAATTTTAGGGTTGGGGCCTTTGGTTTTGCGGCCCCGTTGATGGCGCCTAGCTATCGTAGGCCATTGACCGGGTGATGGTTTCGTTTCGGTCGAAGTCCGATTTCAGTTGGGTGAGTTTGTCATTAGCTCTGATCCATGCATCTTCGCCAAGGAGGAGGCGGAGCGGGGGATTTTCTTCGAGGGCGACGTTGATCATTGCGGCGCAGGCTTTTTCGGGGTCGCCTTCCTGCTGCCCAGTGATGTCTTTGATCCACTGAAATGTGTCGTCGATCATCGGTTTGTAGTCGGCGATAGTGTTTTCGGATGTTCGCAGGCTGGCTTGGTCGGCGAAGCGGGTGCGGAAGGCTCCTGGTTCGATCAGGATTGACCGGACGCCAAAGTCTTTGACTGAAGCGTGAAGACCTTCGGAGATTGCTTCGACGGCGTGTTTGGAAGCGCAGTAAATAGGGAAGGTTGCTCCGGAGGTGAGTCCGGCGATGCTGGAGATATTGAGGATGGTTCCGGATCGTCGTTCGCGCATGTGGGCGAGGATCGGGCGAGTGACGTTGAGAAGGCCGAAAACATTGACTTCAAATTGGTCGCGGACTTCTTGGTCAGAGACTTCTTCGATGACTCCAACGTGTCCGTATCCGGCGTTGTTGATGAGGACGTCTATGTGGTTGAAGGAGTTGAGGGTTTGGTTAATGGCCCCTCGGATTGAGTCGTTGTCGGTGACGTCGAGGCGTGGGGTGATGATTTGGCCGGGATATTTTTCGGCGAGGTCGCTGAGGGTTTCGGGTTTTCGAGCCGTTGCGCTGACGCGGTGTCCGGCGGCGAGGAGTTGTTCGGTGAGGATTCGTCCGAATCCGGCGGAGGCACCGGTGATGAACCAGGTTTTGCTACTCATATACTACTTAAGTTTACGGCGAAACCAGTGTTGATATCCTCGCCTGAATTGCGAGGGGGACTAATGCGCCTCTGCGTTGATTTGATAGGTTGGACATTGACCTTTTTGAGGGACAGGATGATATTTGGTGAGAAAGTCGGGGCGATGGTTTGGAAGAATACAATTGGGCTCGGCTCAATTAAAATTTCCACCTTTTAAGCAGGATTAAAAAAACTACCATTACATAGAAAAAGTTTTTTTTGAACCTAATGTAATGCTTTTAGCCGTCAAATTAGGTGACTGTGCGAGTTGTTCCATTTGACAGGGGCGGAATGCACTGATATACTGGTTTTGGACTCTTGGTTGCAAGGTGTTCACATGGAGAAGAAATGAATTCAACATACAGATTGACGAGCTTGTTTTTGGGGGGTGTTTTTGCGACATCACTCTCTTTTGGTCAGATTGCGTTTCAGAACGGAACCGGAACGTTCAGCCAGAATTTTACAGGGGTTTGGAACGCATCGGAATTGATTGATGGCGACTTTTCAGCCAATAACGGTTGGGCCATCTTTGACAATGGCGTAACTTCGGCTCAAACGGCGGTTTTTGAGACGGTTACTGATCAGACACTTCCTGGCTTAAAGATCACGATGGTACAGAACCACGGAAACCCTGGTCATTTGATTGGTCGATTTCGGTGGTCAGTGACTTCGGACGATCGGAGTTTGTTTGCCGATGGTTTGCAGAATGGTGGCGATGTCACGGCGAATTGGACAGTTCTCACCCGGTGAGTGTCACGGCACCCGCTCCCTTGTCTTCGACGATTTTGGGCGATGGAAGCATTCTCATGGCAACATCCGGTTCGCTGACAACGGCGACTTACGAGATCACTTTTGCTGAGGCCCTGACTTCGGTTACAGGATTTCGGTTGGAAGCGATGGAAGATGCCTCGTTGCCGACGGGTGGACCGGGATTGTTTCCAAATGGAAATTTCGTTATCAACGAGATAACGGCAGAGGCTGTTCCTGAGCCGTTTACTCTTTTAGCGGTTGGTGCGGGCATGGCTTTCGTCGCTCGCCGACGGAAAAATTAATTAAATTGGTTGAAAGGGGCAAGTTCGTCTTGCCCCTTGATCTTTACCAGGGTAAGGGCTGGCCCATGTGGAAGATTCCTGCGGTGGGGCCGTCTTCGGGGAGGGTGGCGAGTTGGACGGAGGTTTTGGCACCATCGGTGATTTCCATGAGGGCGCCTTCGCCGCCCATATCAGTTTTGACCCAACCCGGGTGGGCGGAGTTGACTTTTATGTTTGTATCGCGAAGTGCGTAGGCGAGGTGAACCGTGTATGCATTGAGGGCGGTTTTGCTGGCGTCGTAGGCGGCCCATTTGAAGTCGTAAGTCGGCGATCCCGGTTGTGCGTGGTAGGTGAGGGAACTGAGGATGCTGCTGAGGTTGACGACTCGAGCGGCGGGAGCTTTTTTGAGAAGAGGGATTAGAGCTTGAGTGAGTTCTATGAGGCCGAAGAAGTTAGTGTCAAAAGTATCTCGGTATCGTTGGACGGGGATATTTTCGATGGCGTCTTCGGTGGTGTCGAGGTTGATTCCGGCGTTGTTGATGAGGACGTCCAGGTGAGAGAAATTTTCGGAAAGAGACTTGGCGGCAGATTGGATTGATTCTGAACTTGCCATGTCGAGGAGGAGGAATTCGGCGTTGATTCCCTCAGCTTTCAGACCGGTTATGGCTTGTTCGCCCTTGGCCTGATCGCGGGCGGAGAGGATGACGTGGAAATCGAGTTGGGCGAGTTGTCGAACGGTTTCGAGTCCGATGCCTTTGTTGGCACCAGTGACGAGGGCGATTTTCTGTGTCATTTGATTTGGTTTTACGACACGGATGGTTTTAGAAATGGGTGGGCGGACTATTTGAGTTTGCTTTAATGTTGAATGAGTTCTGTGGGTAAGATTTGGGAATGGCACATTGGAGTGGGGTTTTTCCGGCGATGACGACTCAGTTTCACAAAGACGGAGCGTTGGATTTGGATGCAACGGGCCGGCATATTGAGGTGATGCTGGCAAGTGGGGTTCAGGGGTTGGTGATGCTGGGGAGTTTGGGGGAGAACAACACACTTTCGCGGCAGGAAAAATTGGATGTTTTGCGGTGCGCGGTTGAAGTGAGTGAGGGACGCGTTCCGGTCGTGAGTGGGGTCAGCGAGCTGTCCACAGAGTTTGCTTGTGAATTCGTCCGGGATGCTCAGCGAGCAGGTGCAGATGGATTTATGGTGTTGCCCGCGATGGTTTACCATTCGGACTCGCGGGAGACTTTGGCACATTTTCAGGCGGTTGCGCATGCGAGCGAGCGACCGATTATTATTTACAACAACCCGATTGCGTACAAGGTGGACATTACTCCGGTGATGTTGGAGGAAATGGCGCGGGAGGAGAAATTTGTTGCGATTAAGGAGTCGAGTGGAGATACTCGGAGGATAACAGATGTGTTCAACCAGGTGGGGGATCGTTTTGCGATTTTTGCGGGGGTAGATGACTTGGTGTTGGAATGTGCACTACTGGGTGCGACGGGATGGATTGCGGGAATTGGGCTTGCGATTCCGGCGGAAAATCAGAAATTGTGGGATTTGATGATGTCTGGGCGTTGGGATGAAGCGCGGGAGCTTTATCGGTGGTTCACGCCGCTGGCGCATTTGGATGTCGGGAATAAATTTGTTCAGTGCATCAAGTTGGCGATCCAGGAGGCGGGGCTAGGTTCGGAGTGGGTTCGGGGCCCACGATTGGAACTTGAGGGGACGGAACGAGAGCGAGTCTTGCGAATTATTCAGCAGGGGTTGGAAAATCGTCCACAATTGAGCCAGTGATGCAACGATTCCGGGCGATTGATTCTCATACGGGAGGGGAGCCGACCCGGGTGGTTTTTGGGGAATCATTAGGATTGCAAGGTGGTTCGATGGCGGAATTGCGAGCTGACTTTGGGGAGCGGTTCGACGATTTACGATCGGCTTTTGCATGTGAACCTCGGGGGAGTGACATTTTGGTAGGGGCTTTGCTGGTGCCGGGATTTCGGCATGAATGGGGAGTGATTTTTTTTAACAATGTGGGGATGCTCAACATGTGTGGCCACGGAACGATTGGGGTCGCGGAGACGCTTCGGTTTTTGGGGAGGTGGGGGGTGGGTGAGCACTCGTTGGAGACTCCGGTCGGCAAAGTACAGGTTCAGGTTAATGCTGACCATTCGGTGGAGTTTGCCAATGTGCCGAGTTATCGAAAGGAGTCTGCGGTTCGGGTTGAGCTGAATGATCGGGTTGTTACGGGAGATGTGGCTTGGGGGGGGAATTGGTTCTACTTGTGTGATGATCACGGATGTGAAATATCGATGGGGAATCTGCCGGAGTTGATGAGTTTGAGCGAAGAAATTCGTCGGAATTTGGGTCGCGAGGATGTGGATCATATTGAGTTGGTTTCGCCGATGGAGGGAGGGGCAAAGAATTTTGTGCTGTGTCCGGGTTTGGCTTATGACCGGAGCCCTTGTGGAACGGGGACGAGTGCGAAATTGGCTTGCCTCTATGCCGACGGCAAGTTGGAGCCAGGTCAGGTTTGGCGGCAGGAGAGCGTCACGGGAAGTGTTTTTGAAGGGTGGGTTGAGATTGTTGACGGTCAGTGCGTGCCGCATGTACGGGGCCGGGCGTATGTTACGATGGAGTCGGAACTCATTCTTGATCCGGATGATCCGCTGAAGTTTGGGTTCACGGGGGTGAAATTGTGAGTGGTCGAGTGGTGATTGTTGGCGGTGGGATTATGGGGCTTTGTTCGGCGTTTTATCTGAGCGAATGGGGTTGGGAGGTGACAATTTTGGAGCGGGGGAAGATGGGGATCATGGGGCAAGTTGGGGCAATTCCGGTTATATTGTTCCGAGTCACTTTGTGCCTTTGGCAAGTCCAGGGGTTTTGCGGTTGGGGTTCAAGCTGATGTGGAATCCAAGTGGTCCGCTGGGGATGAAATGGAGCGGGGATTTGTTGCGTTGGAATCTGCAGTTCATGAAATTTGCGACGGCAGACCATGTTCGACGGGTATCGCCGTTGATTCGGGATTTGAATTTGGAGAGCAAGCGGCTTTATCGCGTGATGGGGAGTGATTTGGGATGGGAGGATATGCCCGTTCGTCGGGGGATGTTGATGGTGGCATCCAAGCGGGAAACCCTCGAGGAGTTGCACCATATGGTAGAAGTTGGTCGGGAATTGGGCTTAGAGGCGGAGGTGCTCGATGAATTGGGCATTGCGCAGAAAGCATCTGGGGTGAAGGTGAAATCACCGGGAGGATGTTTTTTTGCGGACGATGCACATTTGAATCCAGGGATTGTGATGGATCGGTTGGGGCGGTTTTTGGAGGCGAAGGGGGTGGAAATTATTGAAGATTGCGAAGTAGATCGTTTTGTGAGGGGGGCAGGGGGATTGAGAAAGTGGTTGCAGGGGATCGGGAATTTGTTGCGGATGAGTTTGTGGTCACGGCGGGGGTTTGGAGTCGAAAGCTGGTTGAAGATTTGCGGATTGAGATACCGATGGTTCCGGGGAAGGGTCAGCACATGATGGTTGAGAAGTCGCCGGTGCGGCTGGATGTGCCGATGATTTTGGAGGACGCAAGGGTGGCAGTAACTCCGATGGGCGACTCGGTTCGATTTGGCGGGACGATGGAGTTGGGTGCTTGGTCGAGCAAAGTGAATCAGGCGCGGTTGGGGGGAATGAAGCGGTCGATTCGGAAAATATTGCCGCAGTTTGCAGGTTCGCTGGAGAACGTGAAGACTTGGACAGGTTTGCGGCCCTGCACACCGGACGGACTGCCTGTGGTGGGGAGACCGGAGGGGTATTCGAACCTGTTTTTGGCAACGGGTCATGCTATGATGGGGATGAGTTTGGGGCCGGTAACGGGCCTTTGCGTGGCTGAGAGTTTGAGTGGAGCGAAATTGACGGTGCCGATTCACGCGCTGTCACCGGGACGATTTAAGAAATGATGAATTTGCCGCTATTTGGATCACAGTTGATTGGATTTAAGACCTCTCGGGACAATGAGGAGTTTATTTATGGAGTCGACCCGACGACGGGGAAGGAGTTACAACCGGGTTTTGCGATTGCGAGTCATGGGGAAGTTGACCGAGCGGTTCTGAGGGCGGAAGGAGCTTTTCCGGTTTACTCGAGGATGAGTGGGGCGATGCGGGGGCGGTTCCTGCGGCGTATTGCTGAGGAATTGGAGGCACTTGGGGATCAGCTGATTGCAAGAGTGATGCAGGAGACAGGGTTGCCCGAGGCGCGAATTTTGGGAGAGCGCGGGAGGACTTGTTCACAGCTGAGGATGTTTGCGGAGGTTGCTGAGGACGGGAGTTGGGTGGATGCTCGGATTGATTTGGCTCAGCCAGATCGGTTGCCTTTGCCAAAACCAGATATTCGGCGAATGCTGGTGGCTTTGGGGCCGGTCGCGGTTTTTGGGGCGAGTAATTTTCCCCTTGCTTTTTCAGTGGCGGGGGGAGATACGGCGAGTGCCTTGGCGGCAGGTTGCCCGGTGGTGGTGAAGGCTCACCCGAGTCACCCGGGAACAAGTGAACTGGTTGGTCGGGCGATTGTGAAAGCGGCGGTCGGTGAGGGGATGCCGGACGGGGTGTTTTCGTTGGTTCATGGTGGCGCGGACGTTGGGGAATGGTTGGTTTCTCACCGGGGTGCGAAGGCGGTTGGTTTCACGGGAAGTTTGAAAGCGGGGCGTGCGTTGGCGGATTTGGCCGCGCAGAGGGCGGAACCGATTCCGGTTTTTTCGGAAATGGGCAGTGTGAATCCGGTGGTGGTTTTGCCGGGGGCGATGGGGGATTTGGAGGCGTTGGCGTCGGGATATTCGGCATCGCTTTTGATGGGAGTTGGTCAGTTTTGTACGAATCCAGGAGTTTTAATTGGGGTGGAGTCGGAAGCATTTGACCAATTGGTGGGGAAGATTGCAGAGAGGGTGGCGGCGGCCGAGCCGGGGATCATGCTCAACCAGGGGATTTGTAATGGCTATTTGCAAGGGGTTTCGGAGCGAGGGAAGCACGAGGCGGTTGACGTCATGGGGATGGCGGCAGCGGCTCCGGGGATGGCGAGCGGGGTGGTTTTTTCGACAAGTGGTCAAGATTTTATGGTGGATTCGAGTTTGCAGGCAGAGTTGTTTGGTCCGGCAGCTTTGGTTGTGCGGTGTAGTTCGGCTGAGGAGTTGGTGGAGGTTGTTCGGGATTTGGAAGGACAACTCACGGGGACGATTTTGATGGGGGATGGGGATGAGGAGTTGGCGGGAACGGTGACTTCGGCTATGCGGGATCGGGTGGGTCGGGTGATTATTAATGGCTATCCGACAGGGGTTGAGGTGTGTGATGCGATGCAGCATGGGGGGCCTTATCCGGCGACGACGGATTCTCGGTTTACGAGTGTTGGTCGGGCGGCGATTTTGCGTTGGGCGCGTCCGGTGGCTTGGCAGGGGGCTCCGGATTGGGCGTTACCGGAGGAGTTGCGGGATGGGAACCCTCGTGGGATTTGGCGTCGGGTGGATTCGGTTTTAGGTCGGGAGTAATTTTGGACGAAACGCGCGACTTGATCGAGATATTTTTCAATGACGAAGAGAGTAGTGTCGTACGGAATCAAGCTCTGCACCGACTTCAGCTAATCGGTGACGAATCCATTGGTTTGGAACTTCTTGAGAGGGCAGAGGGGTTTGCCGATTGCGATAAAGACATTGTCGTTTTTAGCTTGCGCCAATGCGGCAATGAAGAGTGTTCGGACAAGCTCCTAGAATGGTTGGAGAAGTCGACCGATACTGAATTGACCACTGCGATTTGCGAGGTGTTAGGTCATATTGGCAAAGTAGAAGCAGTCTTACCTTTGCTGCGCCTATTGGATGATGCCCGAGCTGATGTTGTTTTTGGGCGTCCACTGGCCTAGAGATGCTCCTGTGGCGATTTCATGATGACAAGATCCGAGAGCGGGGCCCTGACCTCCTTAAGAACGTTGATGCAGACTGGCATGATTGTGTAGTCCGTCTTTTGAAATCATGCCACTATGATTTTTGTGAAGTTGCTTACGATGATCCTTCTGTTTACGAAAACACAGATGACTAGAGTAAGTTGACTCCGTTGGGATTTGTTAGAAAACAGACTGGATTCCCGCCTGCGCGGGAAAGACGAAACTAGGGGTTAGCGATCATTGCAAGCATTTCGTCAACGTGGGGTTGGAATTCGGCCCAAGTGAGGCGATCCATTTGGGAGCCAGGGGCGACGATGGTTTTGTGTGGGGGTTCGTGGTGTCCCCAGCGGAGGTGGGGGGTGGGGCCGAAGGCGATGAGGGCGGGAGTGCCGCAGGCGACGGAGAGGTGGCTGAGCCCGCCATCGGGGGTGATGAGGAGATTGAGGGAGTGGAGAACGCCCGCCATTTCGGAGAGTTTGAACTTGGCAACGAGGTCTACGACGGGTTCTTTGGCGAGGGGTTTGCAGTAGATCTCATCGCCGGGGCCACCGAGCATGGCGACTCTATATCCTTGTTCAACCAAGTGGTGGATCGTTCGGCGAAGGGTTTCGGTGGGGATGAGTTTTTGGGGCCAAGTTCCGCCGGGGACGATCCCGATTGTTGCGCCTTGGAGCGCAGCTTGGGCTTTGGCGATTGAATCAGGCGATGCGGGGAGGGTGGCGGTTTTATCGGTGGTGAGATTGACGAGTTGGGCGAAGGCATCCATGCGCTCGAATTCTGGCATGTTGGGGGAATAGGGGAGTTTGTGGGTGAGGAGGAATCCTCGGCCTTCGGTGCATTCGCCTACACGCTGGGGGATTTTGGCGAGTTTGGCGAGGAGGGCGGAGCGGAAGGAAGGGCGGAGGATGAAGCAGGTTTGGAAGTTTTGGGATTGGAGTTCTTTTGCGCGTTTGAGGATTTCGCCGAGGGTTTTGGGGGCTTGGGGGTCGGTGAATGTGATTTGACCTTCGAGTTCTTGGAAGAGAAATCGGTAGGGTTCTCCGGCGTTGCTGTGAAGGTCGTAGTTGGCGGCGAGGGTGCGGTGGAGGGGAATGCTCAGGATGGTGTCGCCGAGACGGGCGGGGTGAGTGATGAGCAGGGCCTTGGGTTTGGACATGGGCGGGAATTGAGAATAGATAATTTACCTGGGTCTTGGACAGTGTTTTGGAAAACCTCACCCGACCCCCTCTCCACTTACGCGGAGAGGGGGAACTCTGCTCACGCAGAGAAGGGATTTTTCGGGAGGTTAGCCGCGAGTTTCGATTGCGGGGTATTCGAGACCGAGTTCGCCGGTGTAGATGCAGCTGGGTCGGATGAGTCGGTTGTCATCGAGTTGTTCGATGGCGTGGGCTGACCAGCCGGTGACGCGGGCGATGACGAAGATTGGGGTGTAGAGTTCGATGGGGATACCGAGGAGGTAGAAGGCGTAAGCGGCCGGGAAGTCTACGTTGGGGTAGATGTTTTTTTCCTCGCGCATGATCTTCTCCATGATGTCGGCGATGTCGCCCCAGTTGGTGTTGCCCTTTCGGCGACCGATTTCCTTGGCAACTTCCGTGAGATAAATTGCGCGTCCGTCACCGACTTTGTATTCGCGGTGTCCGAAGCCCATAATTTTCTTTTTGGTTGCGAGGGCATCGCGGAGCCACGCTTCGGCTTTATCGGGGGAACCGATTTCCATGAGCATGGCCATGGCTTCTTCGTTGGCACCACCGTGGAGGGGGCCTTTGAGGGTTCCGATTCCGGTGACGATTCCGCTGTAGAGATCGCTCAGGGTTGCGACGCAGACTCGGCAGGCAAATGTGGAAGCGTTGTAGGTGTGCTCAGCGTATAGGGTGAGCGCGGCATCCATGACGAGAACGGTGTATTCGTCTTGCTCTTCGCCGTGGAGCATGTAGAGGAAATTGGCGGCGGTTTTGAGTCCGGCTTTGGGAGCAATCGGGTCTTTTCCGTTGGCAATGCGGTAGGCAGCGGTTGCGATGGTTGCGGCTTTGGCAGTGATGCGGATCGCTTTTCGGACGTTGGCCTCGTGATCGGTGGGGTCTTCTTGGTTGTAGTCGGGGTCGAATCCGGAGAGGACGCTGTAGCCAACTTTGAGCATGTCCATTTGATGGGTGCCGGGGGCACATGCGCGGAGGGCATCGATTACCTGGCTCGGAACGGCTCGCTCAGCGTCGAGTTGGGCGTTGAATTCGTCGAGTTCGGATTGGGTGGGTAGCTTGCCTTTGATGAGCAGGTAGGCGGTTTCTTCGAAGGATCCTTTGGACGCGAGATCGTGGACGTTGTAGCCACGGTATTCGAGCCGTGATTCTTCGACGGTGATCTTGGAGACGGAGGTGAGGCCGCCGATGACGCCTTGTAGGCCGGGGCTGTAGTCGGGGTAGGTGGTTGCGCTCATAGTGCTGTCTTAAATTCTCTTGTGTCTACGGGGACGGGAGTTGCGCCTTCGGCCTTCCTTGACCAGGTTGGGCACCTTTGCCCCTCTTGGGGTTTCACGCCCTTGATTTGTGGGAGTTTACCTATGGTCTTTTTTGGCTTTGGGGTTGTTCGGGACTGGTCTGTTATTGCTTAGAGTAGGCGATGTCTTTGGCGGTGAATTCGGGGTAGTCGATGGTGTCGTAGAGTTCTTGCCGGGTTCGCATTTTGTCAATCCAGTCGGCTTGAGTGCCGGTGGAAAGGAGATCGGCATAGAATTCCTCGACCGCTTTGAGCATGACGCGGAGTGCGGTGACCGGGAAGATGACCATTTGGTAGCCGAGGTTGTTGAATTGGTCAGCGGTGATGAGGGGGGTTTTGCCGAATTCCGTCATGTTAGCGAGGAGGGGGATTCCGGGGAGGGCGGCGCGGAATTGTTCGAATTCGGCTTCTGATTGAAGACCTTCGGGGAAAACGGCATCGGCTCCGGCTTGGACATAGGCTTTGGCGCGGTTGATGGCTTCTTCGATGCCGTGAGTGCTTCGGGCGTCGGTGCGAGCGATGATGAGGAATGATGGGTCAGATTTATGGTCTGTGGCGGCGCGGATTTTGGCTTCCATTTGGGTGGTTTCGATCACTTCCTTGCCGTCGAGATGGCCGCATCGTTTTGGGGAGACTTGGTCTTCGAGGTGGATTCCGGCGAGGCCAGCGCGTTCCATTTCGATGACGGTTCGGGCGACGTTCCAGACGTCTCCGAATCCGGTGTCGGCGTCGCAGATGATGGGGACGGGGGCGACTTGACAGGCGCGGGCAGCGGTGGAGGCCATTTCTTCCGGGGTGATGACGGCGATGTCGGGGAGACCGGTGAGGTTATTGGTGATGGCTCCTCCGCTGAGGTAGATCGCTTGGGCGCCTTGTTTGTGAGCGGCGAGGGCGGTGAGGGCACTGAACGCTCCGGGCATGACGACGATTTGGTTTTGCCAGAGGTCGCGGAGTTGTTTTCCGGGGGACTTGAGGGGAGGGTGGAGCATGGGTGGGAGGTTACCTGGACGAAGATTCGGATTCTAATACGCCTTCACTGGGGAAAATACGAGTAGCGGAAATGGCGGGCCAGTAGTTATACTAGACGTGTGGATGCTATTTCGATCTTGGTGGGCGCGGTTGTTGGTTTGATTGTGGGTGCGGTTGGGGTTTGGTTGATGTTGAAGGGGCGGGAAGGAGTGCTGAATTCTGAGCTTTCATTTGAGCGGGAGAAGGTGATGGGGCTCACGGCGGATCGTTCACGGGCGGAGGCGGAGGCAACGAGTCGCGGGGATCGGGTGGTTGAACTTGAGGACAAGTTGGCGGGGGTTGAGGGGGATTATCGGAGCTTGCAGGATCGGTTCCATGAGTTGGATGTTCGGTTTGGGAAGATTGTCAGCGAGACGGATGAGCGTGACCGGGCACATTTGCGTGAAGTTCAGAAGTTGGAGGAGATGGAAACTAAGCTCAAGGAGACGTTTGAGAACCTGAGCAATAAGGCGCTGACGGAGAGCCGCGAGGAGTTTATTAAGCAGTCGAAGCAAGTGTTGGAGCGGTACCGGGAGGCGGACGATGAATTGGCGAAAACCAAGCGGGCGGAAATTGAGAAGATTTTGATGCCCGTTCAGGGTGAATTGAAAAAGTTGGAGGAGTTCAACCGGGCGATTGAGGATCGGCGGTTGGCGGAGAATGCATCTTTGAAAAATCAGCTGGTGGACCTTACCAGAGGGACTGGGAAGTTGATTTCGGCGTTGCAGGGGAGTGGCAGTGCGGGGAAATGGGGCGAAGTTCAGCTGAAGCGGATTGTAGAACTTGCGGGGATGCAGGACAAAGTGGATTACGATGTGCAGGTTTCGCTTGCCGGCAGTGACGGGGCGCTGAGACCAGATATGCAAGTTTATTTGCCGGGGGGGCGGACGATGATCATTGACTCGAAGGTGCCGATCCAGGATTTGGATGAGATAGAGGCGGCGGATGAGGACGGTCGGAAGTTTTTGGCGCAGGGGATTGCGGCGAAGGTGATGGATTACGCGAAGGGGTTGAATCGGCGGGACTATTCGAAATTGGAAAGCGCGCCGGATTTTGTTGTGATGTTCATTGCGAGTGAATCGGCTTTCCGGATGGCGGTGGAGGGGCGGCCGGGTTTGATTGAGGACGTGATGCACTTGAATGTTGTCGTGGCTTCACCTTCGACACTTTTGCCAATGCTCAAGGCGGTGAATTACGGCTGGCGGCAGGAGAATTTGGCGAAAGAGGCGCGGAACATTCAGCAGTGGGGGAAAGATTTGTATGATGCTTTGGTTGTAATGAAGGGGCATTACGATGACTTGGGGCGGAAGATTAATGCAGTGGGGTCTAGTTACAACAAGTTTGGCGGTTCGCTTGACCGGACGGTTATTCCGAAGGCGCGAAAGATGGCGGAAGCGGGTTTGCCGGTTAAGGATGGTGAGATTTTGGATACGGCGGTGGTGGAGTTTTCGGAGCGGGAACTTCGGGCGGGGGATTTTGTGGCGATACCGGAGAGTGGGGAGCAATTGAGTCTGGAGTAATTCTTCATTGCTCCGTGTTCGGTAGTAGACTGGCGGGGCGATGGTGAGTGGTGGATATCGGCCGACGTTCGGTTTCAATTTGGGGATGTCGGCGTATTGGTTCGCGAGTAGTTATAAGTGGTTTATTCTCCTCTTCATTTTGATACCAGACAAGGTCTCGCAAATTGTTCCAGGCGGAGAGAAGGGGACGACCTGGGGGTTGATTTTGGGGACGGGGGCGGTTTGGGCGTTGTTTGGTCCGGCGATTTTTGGTCGGATGTATGAATTGAGCGGGGGGTGGCTCCGGAACCGTGGGCCTTGGATAGGATTGGGCTCGGCACTGACGGCAGTGGCGGTATTTGTGGTTTTTGGGGCGGAATCGGTATGGATGATTGCGGTCGGTTACTTTTTGCTTCAAGTGAGTGATGATTTGGGGACGGGGCCTTATGCGGGGATGGTGGCGGATACGGTTCCGGCGGAGCACCGAGGATTTGCAAGTTCAGTTTTGGGAGGATTTAAGCTGTTTGGTCAGATCGCCTCTGCGATAGCGGCGTTGATTTTGGGGCGAGTTGAGTTGATTTTTGCGGGGATTGCTTTGGTGAATGTCCTGTGTGCGGCCTGGACGATCTGGACGATTCGGGACTTGCCGAATGCGGAGCGGATAACGGAGACACGCGGATTTGTAGCTGATTATGTGACTCCATTTAAGAGTTATGATTTCCGGGCAGTTTGGTTCAATCGATTTATCGTTGCATTTGCCTATGGGTGCGTGACGGGGTATGCGCTTTACTTTTTACAGGATATGCTTTTGGTCTATCGTTTGTTTACGATTGAGTTAGGGGGGCCGAGCATGGCGGCGCAGGTTTTGGCTTTGACAATCAGTTTTGCGGGGATTTTGGGGGCGGTAATGAGTGCGCGGGTGGCGGACAAAACCGGTCGGAAGCCACTTTTGATATTGTCAGCGGGGGTTTTGGCGACGGCTTTATTTCCGGTGGCGTTTTTGCGCGACTTTACGCCGATCTGGGGATGTGTGTTTTTGTTTGGGATTGGGCTGGGGATTTATCAGAGTAGTGATTGGGCGGTGGCGAGTGATGTTTTGCCGAATCCAGATCGAGCGGCGACAGAGATGGGGGCTTGGCAGAGTTCGGAGACTTCGGTTCAGATTTTGGTGGGATTGGTGATGGGTCCGGTGATTGATGGGTTGAACCGGGTGGGTATGGGCTACGGATATATGGCAATGGTGTTTGTGGCGTGTTCGTTGTTTTTGATTTCGATGGTGGCGGTACGGGCGATTCGATCAGCGCGGTGAGAAGCGTATGTAATGAGCTAGGACCTTTGGGCAGTTGGGGATGGATTGGTCGGCTTTGGTCGGAGTTCGGCAGGGTGAGTTGCTATACTTATAGATCGCTCCGACCCCTTTCTTCGCGCCCGCCTGTTCGTTCTAGACTCCGTTCGGTGAAATTGCGTGGGGATTTTTGTGGTTTTGGGGCTTGATGAACGCCCATGGCAGATACCAACCTGTTCGACAAGATTCGTATTGGAATTGCATCCCCGGAGGACATTCGTAGCTGGTCCCACGGAGAGGTGAAGAAACCCGAGACCATTAATTACCGGACGTTCAAACCTGAGCGAGATGGTCTTTTCTGTGAGAAAATTTTTGGCCCGGTCAAAGATTATGAGTGCGCTTGCGGTCGCTACAAGAAGATTAAGTACAAGGGGATTATTTGTGAGCGGTGTGGCGTTGAGGTCACGCGGAGCAAAGTTCGGCGGGAGCGCATGGGCCATGTTGAGCTTGCGGCACCGGTTTGCCACATTTGGTATCTCAAGGGTGTTCCGAGTCCGCTTGCGTTGATTTTGGATATTTCGCCTCGGCAATTGGAGAAGGTGATTTATTTTGCCAGCTTTATTATCATTGATCTTGAGCAGGCGACAATCAATGAGTTGATGCCGACGATCATGAGCCACGTTGAGGCGGAGAAAGTGGCGATTCAAGAGCAAATGCGCGAGCTTGAAATGGAGAGCTTGGAGCGGCTTGCGACGGAGATGGCGAACAATCCGGACGAATACTTTGACGAAGGCTATGTCAAGGATCGGATTAAGGCGAATTACGACCGGATTCGGGCTGAGTATCGCGATGCGGATGAGCGACTGAAGGATCTGGATATTGCAGCGAACATTTTGGGTCAGCTTGAGCTTTATCAGTTGATCGAAGAAGACAAGTGGCGCGCGATCAGCAAGATGCTTGACTCAGTTGGTCGGCGGATGAAGCGCGACTTGAGCGAATTGGTTCGAGCGAATATTGGGGCAGATGCTTGTAAGGAGCTGTTGCGCCGAGTGGACCTTGAGCAGATGGTTAAAGATTTGCGCAAGGAAGTTCGTGAAACGACCAGTGCCAAGCGTGTTCGTGCGATTAAACGATTGGAGTTGACTGAAGCGTTGGCTTCGAGTCGCTCACGTTCGGAATGGATGGTTCTAGAAGTTGTGCCGGTTATTTCCCCGGAACTGCGACCGATGGTTCAGCTTGATGGGGGTCGGTTTGCGACTTCTGACTTGAACGATTTGTATCGCCGGATTATCAACCGGAACAATCGTTTGAAGCGGATTATTGAGATTCAAGCCCCGGAGTCGATTATCAACCACGAAAAGCGATTGTTGCAGGAGTCGGTTGATGCGTTGATTGATAACGGTCGTCGTTCTCGCCCGGTTGTGGGTTCGAATCAGCGTCCTCTGAAGTCGTTGAGCGACATGCTCAAGGGTAAGGAAGGGCGTTTCCGAAAGAACTTGCTTGGAAAGCGGGTTGACTATTCGGGTCGTTCGGTTATCGTTGTTGGTCCGCACTTGAAGTTGCACCAATGTGGATTGCCGAAGGAAATGGCGCTTGAGTTGTTCAAGCCGTTTGTCATGAAGGTTTTGGTTGAGCGAAAGGTCACCCAGAACATCAAGACAGCGAAGCGGATGATTGAGCGGATGCACCCGGCGGTTTGGGATGGACTTGAGGATGTGATTAAGGAGCATCCGGTCCTGTTGAACCGCGCTCCGACGCTTCACCGTCTTGGGATTCAGGCATTTGAGCCAATTTTGGTTGAAGGGAAAGCGATTCAACTTCACCCGCTGGTTTGCCACGCTTATAACGCTGACTTTGACGGTGACCAGATGGCAGTTCACGTTCCGTTGAGTTTGCAAGCTCAGGCAGAAGCCCGCGTTTTGATGCTCTCGACGCAGAACTTGTTCTCTCCGGCAGACGGGAAACCGGTTTTGTCGCCGGTTCAAGACCCGGTTCTTGGCCTGTACGCCTTGACCTTTACGAACAAGGCAGCGGCGGAGCGTTTCCACGCAAAGATGGATGCGCACAAGAAAGACTCCGAGAACAATCCGGGTCCGACGGTTTACGGTTCACCGGATGAGGTTGAGTATTTGCTCAATGCGCCGGGAACCCACGAAGGAACATTGCATTGGAACCACTTGGTTCGGGTTCGGTTGCAGATTCCGGTGATGAGTCCGGATGATGAGATTGATTACCGCGATCCGCAGACTGGTCAAGAGTACAAGTACGTCACGACAGAGAACGAACTGGGTGAAGAGGTTCGCGTTTTGGAACCGCTTGAGCAGAAGTTCGAGTCGAAAATCGTTGTGACTACACCGGGTCGTTTGGTGTTTAACCAAGTGTTGCCTTATCCGCTCCGCTATTCAGAGAAGTATCTGAACGAAGAAATGGGCAAGAAAGCAATCCCGGCTTCGATCGTGAGCGTTTACAACTCGGTAGGTGCTGAAGCGACGATTCGGTTCTTGGATGACATCAAGGCTTTGGGCTTCCGAAGTGCGACGAAGTACGGCATTTCGATTGCGTTGACAGACATGGATCCCCCGGCACGGCGGGATGAAATGTTGGATGAAGCAGACACGAAGGCGAACAAGGTTCTTGAGAACTATCGTCGTGGTTTGATTTCGTTCCGCGAAATGCAAGAAAACTTGGTTCGATTGTGGACGAGCACCTACGACGAAATTGGAAACGCGATTGTTGCGAACATGAAGCAAGAGAATCCGCTTTCGATTATCACGGTAAGTGGTGCTCGGGGTTCAATTAAGCAGTTGGCGCAGCTCTCCGGGATGCGCGGCTTGATGTTCAACCAGTTCAACGAAGTTATCTACGAGTTGCCGGTTAAGAATTCGTTCCAAAAGGGCCTCAGCATGCTGGAGTTCTTTGTCACGACCCACGGGGCCCGGAAGGGACTTGCGGATACGGCCCTCCGAACGGCAGACGCGGGTTACTTGACGCGTCGTTTGGTTGACGTTGCTCAGGATGTGATTATCCGAGCTGACGACTGCGAGACAACCGATGGCATTTTGGCGTTCCGATTGCTGGTTGACGGCAAGATCATTGAGACGATGGGCGAGCGGGCATTTGGCCGAGTGAGCCAGGCGACGATTGTTGATCCGGTATCAGGAGAGCAGATTGTCGAAGTCGGCGAAACGGTGAGCCTTGCGATAGAATCGAAATTGGATGCAGCTGAAGCAGCCTATTACGCTGAGATTGAAGGCAAGGACGAGAAGGCGATTGAGAAAATCAACGCGAAGTGGGTTGATCTCGGGTTCGAGTTTGATGACCACGCTCGGCTTGGTGCAAAGGTTCGTTCTCCGATTACCTGTGCGCTTGACGTTGGGATGTGCGCGAAATGTTACGGAATTGACCTTTCCACTAAGAAGAAAGTCGAGACAGGCGTTGCGGTCGGAATTGTTGCGGCACAGTCGATTGGTGAACCGGGGACGCAGCTTACGATGCGTACGTTCCACACGGGTGGTGTTGCTGGTTCAAAAACCATTGCTATTACCAACCAGTACAAGACCGGGAAATTTATCCGCCAGTTCCAAGAGGACTTCCAATCTGCTACCCAAACGAGTGCGAAGGAATTTGACCCGACGAAGTTGCTTGAAAGTCAAGAAGATACGATCAAGGGCTTGTTCAATGATCCGACGAACTTCTCGAGTATGACGGACGGGAAGAAGACCGTTAAGACGACTAAGAAAGCGCAGGAGAAGATGGAAGGCGACAGCCGGAAGCTTTGGGAGCGCAGCCGAAAAACCTTCTTCTACTCATGGACGGGTGAATCCAGCGGGATTGTCCGGGTTGAGGAAATCTTTGAAGCTCGGAAACAGCCTCGGGGTAAGGCGATCATCTGTCCGGTCAGCGGGATTGTGAAAGACATTCAGCGATCCAGCTTTGGTCGTTGGGTGGTTGTTGCAGGTCGCATCGAAGTGACGGGTCCGATGAAGGATGCCTACATCAGCGATGATCAGGAATGGGGCGCGAAGGTTCCGGCTCCGGTTGAGCGATTGATCGGGCAGAAACTTTCGACACAGTCCATGCACACGTTGCGCAAGCACGAGATTTCGCACGTGAACATTCTTTATCCGGTTTTGGTTCCGCCAATTGGAAACTTGCCGGTTGAGAAAGGTCAGAAGATCATTAAGGGTGACCCGCTTACCGAAGGACCACTGGATCCTCATGAAGTTTTGGAGCTTGCGGGTGCGAAAGCAGTCCACGAGTACTTCATTGAGAACTTGCAAAGCGTTTACAAAGACCAGGGTGTTGACATTAACGACAAGCACCTTGAGGTCATTGTTCGGCAGATGTTGCGCAAACGTCAGATCAAGGATCCGGGGAACACTCCGTTCTTGCCGGGTCAGATTGTTGACCGAAACCGATTCAATCGCGAGAATGAACGGGTTCGACAGCGTATTGCTGAAGGCAAGAAGATCAAGGAAATCAATCCTGAAACGGGTGAAGAGTTTGAGCGCGATCCTCGGGAAGCGACGGCAAACTGGATTCTGCTTGGCATTACGGAAGCGTCGCTTGCGACAGAATCGTATCTCTCGGCAGCATCATTCCAGAAGACGACTCGGGTTTTGACCGAAGCGGCGGTTCGTGGAAAGACTGACCCCCTCCTTGGTTTGAAGGAGAACGTCATTATTGGTCGATTGATACCAGCGGGTACGGGGGTCAAGGCTCACCGAGAACTCGCGGTTGACGTTGACCGGTCACAACCGAGTTGGGCTCAGCAGTCGCTCACGGCTTTGGTTGAGTCGGATGACAGTGAAGTTGGCAATGACGGCGATATGTTCGGCGGCATGAGCCTGGCGGATCTGGCGGCTCAGGATGATGAGCCGGTGATGGATCAAGACTAAGAGTTCTTGATCGGGGCCCTCGGTTTGGAGACAAACCGGGGGCTTTTTTTATTGCTTGATCGCTTTATCTATGGCTTCAGCGATAGGCTGTTCACTCGTCACGGCTCGGACGGCGTATTTGTCTTCGCCAACGCGGATGATGACGACTTGAATTTCGGCGGAGAGGTCACCAACTTTGGCGAGCATGGGGCCTTCCATTCGGTCGTTCTCTTTGAGGAGACTGGCTTCGGTGATCGTTTGAGTGATGAACTCGTTGTTCCACTCCATGTGGGCATCAAAAGTGCCGATCTTACGGAGGGTTTTGCCGAGCTCAGCCATGGGGACTGTGACTTCTGCGAGTCTAGCCTGGGTTTTGTCCAGCTCTTGCGTTTTGGGGGCTTCTGATGTGGAGGAAGTGGTTTCTGACGGGGCTTTGGAAATTGTGCAAGCGGAAAGGGTGAGAGTTAGGATTCCGGCGGCGATGATTGGGCGGATCATGAGTTCATTTTGGGGGGATATAGAGTTTTTTTGCCGGGATTGGTTTGGGATTCGGTTTTGGCATGTTTGGCGCATGGAGTAGTTGTGTCAGATGCGATATTCGGAATTGCAATCATCCGCTCTGACGTGCTTCCGATTTCCTTGACACATCGTTGAGGAGCGATGAGAATAAGGTTGGGTCGCCCTTTGCCCGGCGGCCCATTTCTTTTGTAGGCGGTGATGTTTATCGGTTGAGAATAGGAAGAATTTGGGCACCTCGGTCGAGGAGTGGTTGTCGGTTCGGGGAAAGTTCGGAGATTTGGACTTGGCGACCGGAACGCAGCCCGAGAGCGAGCAGTTTTTCCATGTTTCCACCAGGTTTGATTTGGATGCCGTCGAGGTGCATGGAAAGTCCACCGATGATTCGATCGCGGATTTTGTTTGCTGATCGGTGGTAGGGGCGGTAGGGATTTACGGCTGAAATTGCGAGGTCGGTGCGGGGATCAAATTTGTATCGCCATAAGCGGGCCGCGGCGAAAGGTTCTTCGCGGAGATCGTCGCCAAGGGCATTGAACAGGCCAGTATCGAGAACGAGAACGCGGGGGGCACCCCAACGGAGGGCGGTCACGGCTGAGCGCTGGTATTCAGTGGTGTCGTGCCCGGTGATGAGGGTTCGAGAACGAAGGACATGGTGTTCGGTGGCTTTTTCAATTTCGACAAGGCCAGCATCTGAAGTGTTGCGAGAACTAAGAACGCAGAAGGTGTTTGCGGTCAGGAGTTTTGTATTACCATAGAGATAGAGAAGTTCGGGAGGCTTTGGGTCAAAGTGTTCGAGCTGGCGCGGATAGTGGGCATCGGCGGCAGTAACGGCGGTGACTCCGAGGGCAGAGAGGGTTTGATTGAGGTCTTTTGCTTGGTTAAGATAGGCAGATTTGTGCGTAAAGAATCGTTCGGAAACCGTTTGGTTGATTTTGTACTCTTCGCGGAGGGCTTCGGCTCCGAGAGCAAGGAACTCGTCTGGTGTTCTTGCGTAGAGGTCATTTTTGGTTAGAATTCGCGTGATTGTTTTTGCGCCGATCCCCGGGGTGATGGCAAGGGTGAGGGTGAGGATTCGGCGAGAGGTTGACATTTAGTTTTGGGTAATGGAAGTAGCAGCGAGCATGATGTCAACGAGTTTTTGTCCAGATTCTTCCATGACTCGGACGACGTCGAGGTGGTCGAGTTTTTCGTCGAACATTCCGGCGGCGTGGTTTGTGATGAGGGCGATGGTGGAATAAGGGACTCCCGCTTCGCGCATGGCGACGGCTTCGGATGAGGCGGTCATTCCGACTAAATCTCCTCCGAGGCGGCGGACTTGCTCGATTTCGGCGGGGGTTTCGTAGCGCGGTCCCGGGTTGGTGACATAGACCGCTTGCTCGTGGATGGGGATATTCAATGACTTGGCGATGCTGAGAACATTGGGGGCAGCTGGGAAAGGGTGGGTCATATCGGTATGTTCGACCTTTTGGTCAAAGAGAGTGATATTGCGGGCAGAGAGATCGAGCGAGTCGGTACAGAGGGCTAAGTCTCCAACGTGCCAGTCGGCACGCAAGCATCCTACGGCGGCGGACGAGATGCAGAGCTTTGCGCCGAGGGCTTTGATCCCGGTAGCGATCGCGCGGTAATTAACGAGATGGGGCGGGGTTTTGTGGCCAGCGGCATGGCGTTGGACAAGGAGAATTTTGGCTCCGTTGTGTTCGGCGATTTTGCCACGGAGGATTCCGAACGGAGTTGGCTGAGCGAGGGCACGACCGCCGAGGGAGGCGAGACGGGAGCCGATTCCGGTTCCTCCGATGAGAGCTAAGTCGATTTGTGCCACGGCTTGGAGGATACCGCTTTAGCTTTGGGATGGGGCATACTGAGGGGGATGCCATCAATCACATTTTTGGGCGCGGCGGGGACGGTGACGGGGAGCAAGCATTTGTTGGAGTACGACGGTCACCGGGTGTTGATTGACTGTGGGATGTTTCAGGGGCAGAGGGAGTTGCGGGAGCGGAACTGGGAAGAGTTTCCGATTGATTTAGATTCGATTGATGCGGTGGTATTGACCCATGCACATATGGATCACATTGGGATGCTGCCTCGTTTGGTGAAGTTAGGTTTGCGGAAGCCCGTTTATTGTTCGTTTGGAACGAGGGGACTTTGCCGAGTGAGTTTGCCGGATGGTGGGCGTTTGCAGGAAGAGGAGGCGAAGCACCGGAATAAGCATGGCGTGACTCGGCACAACCCGGCACTTCCGCTTTATACTGAGGCGGACGCCTACGCGGCACTGAAGTATTTGGAGCCGTTGCATTACCACGAATGGAAGCAATTGCCGGGGGAGCACAGTTTCGGTTTATGCCAGCGGGGCACATTTTGGGAAGTGCGTTTGTGGAGTTTTACTTTGCCAATGGTGAGAGGATTTTGATGGGGGGTGACTTGGGAAGATATGACACGCCGATCATTAAGGATCCGAGTGACGTTGACTTTGCTGAGTATCTGGTGATTGAGAGCACTTATGGGAATCGTCTCCATCCCGAAGGGAATGCGAAAGAGATGCTCGCGGAGATTGCAGCGGAAATTGATCGGAACCAGGGGATTTTGCTTGTTCCAAGCTTTGCGATTGGTCGGACTCAGGAGTTGCTTTGGTACATCAACGAATTAGAGAGTGAAGGTCGTTGGCCAGGATTTCCAATTTATGTTGATTCACCGATGGCGACGGCTTCGACACTTCTCTACCAAGAGGTTGAAGAGGATCATGACAAGGACATGAAGATTGTGATGGATGAAGGGAACTCGCCGTTCCGGCAGGATATGGTTCGTTTTGTGAGGGATCGGCAATTTAGTAAGCAGTTGAATAGTTCTCCGGGGCCATGGATGGTGATTGCCGGCAGTGGGATGTGCAACGGGGGACGGATTCTGCACCATTTGGGTGCGCACCTTGACGAAGAGGACACGACGGTGCTGTTCACGGGATATCAGGCGGAGGGGACTTTGGGACGGCAGTTGCTTGATGGGGCTGAGCAAGTTAGGATTTTTGGTCGCGAAATGGATGTTCGGGCGGATATTCGTCGGATGGAGATGTTGAGTGCTCATGCAGATTATTCGGAGATGTTGCGATGGCTAGGTGGATTCAAGGAACAGCCCAAGAAGACATTTATTGTTCATGGTGAACCTGATGCGAGCTTGGCGATGAAGCAGCATGTCGAAGAAGAGTTGGGCTGGACGGGGGTTGAGATTCCGGTACAGGGCGAGCGGTTTGAGCTGAGCTGATGGCGCGAGACCTGGTTTTTGGAAACGGCACATTTTATGTGGCGATGGATCGGCGGGGTTTAATTCGGGAATTGTGTTGGCCGGTTGTGGGGGCACCTAACCATTTGGCGGGGCGAAAAATTCGGTTAGGGATTCGGCGGGATAACGGGTGGTTTAGTTGGTTGGGGGATGACGGTTGGATGGTTCGGCAGTGGTATGAGGGTGAAGTGGGGGTGACGGAATGGACGGGATTTGGAATCCGGGTTTTGCGGATGGTGGAGATGTATGGGAGTGCTTTTTATCAAAAGTTTTACTGTGATTTGGATGAGGAGTTCATGTTCTATCAAGCGCATGATTTGCGAATTGGAGAGACGGATATTGGGGATACGTGTTTCTATGTTGATGGCGATGATCAAATAATGGTTCATTTTAAGAATGATGTTGCGGTGGCGTTTTTTGGTCGTGGTTTGACCGGACGGTTGGATCAGGTCGCATGTGGAATGAATGGAGTGATGGGTCTGGAGGGGACTTGGCGAGATGCTGAGGATGGGGTTCTGAGTGGGAAACCGATTGAGCAGGGGAGTGTGGATTCGGTGTTTGGGATTCGGGTGCGGGGAGAATGGACGGCGCATTTTTCAGTTGACTGTACGGTGGAGGGATCTGCGGAGTATTCCTGCGTTTTTGGCGGGCTACCTCAGAAATTACGAGTAGCCGAGGTTCGGGTTCGTCAAATTCTGGCGTCGCCCCTAAATTTAGATGAATACTTGAATGATCTGAGGTCTGGCCAATTGGTCGAAATTTCAGAGCGACTCATCTTGGCGAACTCTGGTGAAGGAGGGAGAGTGGTGGCGGCGATTGACAGCGATATCATGGAAAATAACCGGTCGAACTATGCTTATGTATGGATGCGGGATGCGGTTTTGACGGTGGCCACCATGGGGGGAGATCACAACTTAGTTGACTTTGTGGGGGATTATGAGCCTTGGATTTGGCAGAAGTATCACCCTATGGGTTATCGGGGTAGCACTTGGCATCCACATTCTGGAGAAGGTGCATTTCCTTACCAAATGGATGAGACAGCCTTGATGGTCAGTTATAAATATCGATATGGGCATGAAGAGCATTTCGACGGTTGGCTTGATAATCTTTTTGGATCGATTGGGGAGGATGGGCTACCGAGGCCGAGTTGGGATTTGTGGGAAGAGCGGTTTGGGATTCATTTTTGGACCTGTGCAACGGTCGCTCAGGCATTTCTTGATTCTGGACGAGATCAATCTGGTCGCGATTTGGTTGAGGCGATGGCGGAGCATTTTCATCCGGTTGAGGGTCGGATTCCACGGCGACTCGGCGATGGAGTAGCAGATGCGAGTGTGTTGGCTGGATGCCTGTGGTGCCAGGAGTTGAGAGCGAGATTTTTGGACCGAGCGGTGGAGATGGTTGAGCGGTATCTCCTCATGGACACAAATTGTCGTGGAGTGGCGCGGTATGAGGGGGATTATTATTGTAGAGTTCGGGAAGGCTATCCCGGGAATCCCTGGGTTATTTGCACCATGTGGTTAGCAAGGGGCTATTGGCTCCAGGGCCGCACAGACGAGGCGGATGATCTGCTGGTTTGGTGCGAAGATTTAGCGAGTCTCAGTGGGATGCTGAGCGAGCAATATCATCCGGATACAAGGGAACCTCTGAGTGTTTGCCCTCTGACCTGGAGCCACGCCGAGTACCTGGAGACTTATCGCTTGATCCGGGGTTCTAGTTGAGCTTGGTGGTGCACTTGGACGCTTTGCAGGCAAGGGCATAACGGCCTTCGGCGGTGCCACCGACAAGAACATAGGTCATTCCACCTTTGTCATACCAACCAATTCCATCTTGGAATTTGTAGAGCAAATGGTCACCATATGGTTGAGGAGTGCCTTGATCGATGTTGCCGGACTCTTTTCGGCCATAGAGGGTGTAGGCCTGGCCATTGTGCTTGAGATCGTAGGCGATCCAACAATGTCCGCATTCTGCGCCAGTGATTTCCGCGCCGGTCATATTGATGAGAGTTGGGAAGGGGTCTTTGAATTTCTTGGCGATGTGGGCGGCGGCTTCTTTGGGGTCAGATCCTTGCCAGGACATGATTTGCGGAGACTTCTTGTAGAGGTGAGCGGCTTCAGGGAGTGGTTTTGCGGATGCGACGATGGGAGTGGTTTGATCTGTAACGGCGCGGTTGACGGCTACTCCGATACCGAAGATGGCAACGCAGGCGATGGCAGCGGGGGCGAATTTCTGGAACCAGGAAGTTCGGCTGGGCCGGGCGATGTCGGCGAGCATGGGTTGAAGGTTAGGGACGGGTTCGGCGAGTCCGGCGGAGCGGATGGCCTTGCGGAAGGCTTGGAGGGCTTCCGTTTCTTTCTGGAGGCTGGGATTTTGGGACATTTCTTCCTTGAAGTTTTGGGTTTCGGCGGGCGAGAGGCGGTTGTTGATATAGTCTTGGATGCGTTGGTTGTTCATCGTGCGGCCTCCATTTGGGCTTCGGCGAGGAGGATGTCGCGGAGAGTTTGTCGGGCGCGAGAGAGACGGGATCGGACGGTTCCGATGGGAATATCCATGATTTCGGCGGCCTCTTCGTAGGTGAGTTCTTCGACATCGCAGAGGTGGATGGTCATGCGGTAGGCGGGGGAAAGTTGTTCCATTGCGGCGATGATTCTCTCGACTTCCAGCTTGCCGGCGAGCTCTGACCAGAATCCTTCTTGGATGACCTCGATTTCTTCGTGTTCTTCAAGGGAGAGGGCTTCTTTGTGTGATCTCAGCACCATGAGGCGCTCGTTGCGGAGAATTTTGATGAGCCAGGATCGGAGGTGATTGCCATCGAATCGATCCCATGCTCGGTAGGCTTTGATGAGGCAGGTCTGGACAAGGTCTTCGGCTTCTTCATTGCCGCAGCCGAGGCGTTTTGCGACGCGGTAAAGGACAGGAAGTTCTCCGGACACTTCTCGCTCGAAGTCCCGGGGTTTTTGCGCTTGATGAAGCTCATGCCGTTGCTGGGTTGTACGGTATGGCTGACAGTCGGTGTGATGGCGAGCATCAGCCAGTAGGAATGATTTTAGCGTGAATTTGGTTCCGTTGCGATGAGGGTTGGCCTATTCTTTATCAAGGAGGAATGCTAGCTCAGCTTCGGTGGAGTGGGTTTGGTGATGCTGTTTTTGCTTAGAAATGTAGGCCTTGATCTTGTCAGTTTCGGATCGGCTCACAGTGAACAGGCCATACCCCTCCTGCCACGCAAATTGGGGGATGTGGGATTTGAGGAAGTTTGAGGTTGACTTTTTGAGCTCTCGGATGAGGTCGGCTGGCTTGTGCGATGGGGTGATTCGGAGAAGGAGATGGACATGATCGGGCATACCGTTGATTGCGATCAGGGTCGCGTTTTGGTTTTTGAGAATGCCGTCGGTGTAGGCGAAGAGTTTTTCTTCTAAGTGCAGGGAAATGTAGGGTTGGCGGAGCTTGGTGTTGAATACAAGGTGGTAGAAAAGCTGATGGTAGGTTGAGGGCATTTGGGTGGGAATTTACCTTTTGGTGGGCCGCCCGGCCCGAGCCGCGCCCTCGTCGCTTCGCTCCTCCGCCCTCGGGCGGCCCGCTTGAGGAGGGAGGGGAGCTTTTCAAACCAGAGGTCTTTGACCCCTGGCAACCAATGTTTGACCCCTCCGGGGTCAGGGTGAATCAGGACACATTTCAATAACCAAAGATGTGAATGGAAATTCTAATGTTAGAAGCCTTTGACCCCTGGCAACCTATGTGTGACCCCTCCGGGGTCAGGGTGGCATTCGTCTATTTTTAGTCGTTGGCCCATTTGTTGACGAGCCACCAGCAGGCTTGGTCATGGGGGGTGAAGCGAGGGTTGGTAAGAACTTCGAAAGCGGGGAGGTATCCCAGTTCTCGGTTGCCGTATTTGCGGATGCGGGTGATAACGGTTTCGATATGGGCTTTGGCGATATGGCACCGCTGGATGTCGGCGAGGGATCCGCCGATCCGTTCATTGTTCTCTTTGGCGAGGCGGGCGAGAGTTTCAAAGAGATAGCGCATGGGAGCAAGTTTGCCGATAGCGGCGTCGGCTTCGCCACGGGCATAACATTTATGAGATTCGTTCATCATGATGAGGGCTTCGATCATTGCGCGGAGTCCGAATGAGACATTTTTGCAGGCTTCGTTGGGTGCGTGGTGGATTGACTTTTCAATGATCAGGAGGAGGTCTTTGGCGCGGTCTCCCTCTATTTCATCGCGGTGGTGGAGCCAAGCGAGGAAGGGGTTCCCCATGAGGAGGAGGCGGGTTTTGAGTTTGTGTCTGTGACCTGATGCGGCCCAGACTCCGCCCATTTGTTCAAGTTCGACCCCCAGGGTTCTGGCCCATTGTTCAGCGTCACCAAAGGCTTCGGGGAGCGATTCTGGGGACGTAGGATTGACAGCGATGCGAGCGGCCCATTCGACGGCGGGAAAGATGCTGTCATAGGGGTTGAGCATGACTTGCTCCCAGGTTGTGAGGCAGAATCCGGCGAGTTTAAGGTCGTGAACGTCTTTGGCGCACTCGCGGACGTTGTGATCGGTGCGATTGAGGTGCATCCAAGCGGCGTTGTAGACCGCCGTCGTTGGGCAGGCGATGACTTCAAACCCTTCGAATTTTGGAGCGGTATCTTTGACTCCATTGACGTAATGCCAATCGAAAATGAGGGTTTGCTTGGGGAGATTTTCGAGTGCGGCGGGGTGTTGGAGGAACATATCGCCCCACATTGCGGGTCGACGCCCGGCGGCGATCACTTGGTTGATGAGAGGTGCGAAGTGGTCTTGATAGAGCCACGCTTTTTCGTCGGGATTGCTTTGATCAATAGATTGGCCCGCCATGCGCTCGGCGCAACGAGGGCATTTGCCGAGTTGGGCGGTCTCGTCGCCGCCGATGTGGATGATTTCGGACTTGAAAGTGGCGATGGTTTCGGCGATGATGTTTTGGCAAAGGGTGACGAACTCAGGACATGATGGGCAGGCTTGGAGCCCGGTGAAGGTTTCTTCGCGGAAAATTCGGCCTTCTTCGCAGTTGAAAAAGCCCTCAAAGTGTCCGAGGAGGTTGATGAACGGAATGATCTGGAGGGACGGGAATTCGCTCTGGAGGCTTTGGATTTGGGCGGGGGTGACAACGCCTTTTCCGTGGCTCCATTGGGTGGCGGCGTATGCAAATCTGTGTTCGAGATAGAGTCCGAGAGCAGTGTAACCGGCGTCTTGAGCAGTTGCCGCGTATTGGTAGAGATGGTCGAGGGTGGGGGCTTGTTCTCGGGCGAGGTCGACCATCCAGATTCGGTGCATGGAGATCAGGATACTCGGATTAGATTTGTGGCGTGGCTCAATACCACTTGCCTAATTTCGAAGTAACGCAAGCCAATTTCACAAAGAGTGGGATTTGTCGGGGTCAAAGCACCCCACCCATGCCCCTCCCCCGCGGGGAGGGAAAACGGCACAATCAGTGCCTTGAATTTTTTCGGTGTTTACTTGGATTACATGTGGTTATCTGGGGTTATTAGGCACCTTAAAAATGTTCTTGAAGCGTTCGCGTAGTATTGTTTAACGATGAGTACAGGTCGGGTGGTGGTTGCGGTGACGGGGGCGAGCGGGGCGATCTATGCCCAAAGATTGTTACGGCATTTGGCGGAGGGGTTTGAGGAAGTGTTTTTGATGCTGAGTGCACAGGCAGTGGACGTCGCGATGACGGAGCTTGGATGCGTTTTGAACCGCAAGGACTTCGATACGGAGAGTTGGCTTGGGAAGCGGTATGAGAATGTGAAATTGTTGGATGAAAAGAATTTTTACACTCCGCCGGCGAGTGGAAGCTTCCGGCATGATGGGATGGTGATTTGTCCTTGTTCGATGGGGACGGCGGGTCGAATTGCGCACGGGATTAGTAATGATCTGATAACGCGGAGCGCGGATGTGTGTTTGAAAGAAGGGCGGAAGTTGATTGTGGTTCCGAGAGAAATGCCTTGGAACGTGATTCATTTACGGAATTTGACGGCACTTGCGGAAGCAGGGGCGACGATTTTGCCCGCATGTCCGGCTTGGTATCACAATCCGAAGTCATTGGAGGATTTGGCGGACACGGTGGTGAGCCGTATTTTGCAGAATTTGGGAGTTGAACAGAATTTGATGAAAGAGTGGATGGCAGAGGAGAACAATTGATGAAAGCGGTGATTGCGGGAGGGAGTGGATTTGTTGGGAAGCACTTGGCAGCGGAGCTCACGAATTCAGGATATGAAGTTGTGGTTTTGACACGATCACCGGATGCCGGGGCGAAATACCGGGAAGTAAAGTGGGATGGGAAGTCGCAAGGCGACTGGGCGAAGGAGATTGACGGGGCGACTGCAGTTTTTAACCTGAGTGGGGCACCGATTGACAAGAAATGGACTCCGGAATATCAAAAAGTTCTGGTGACCTCCCGGACGGAGACGACCCGAGCGATTCATGAAGCGATTCGATGTGCAACTGCAAAACCAAAGACCTGGGTGAATGCAAGTGCGGTGGGATGGTATGGCGATCGGGGGGATGAGATTCTGAGCGAAAGTGATCGGATCGGTTCTGGATTTTTGAGTCAAGTTTGCCAGCAATGGGAAGATGCGGCTTTGGTGCCAGACATTCCAGAAGTGAAGCAGGTTTGCGCCCGGATTGGGATTGTTTTGGGGAAAGAGGGAGGGGTTTTGGGGGCATTGATTCCTTTGGTCAAGGGTTTTGCGGGAGGAGCGGCGGGGAGCGGGAAACAGTATCTGAGCGTGATCCACGTGAAGGATTTGGCGAGGATGTTGGTTTGGCTAGTGGAGGCAGGTCAGGAAGGGCCGATCAATGCTTGCGGACCTGAACCGGTGACCAATAGCCATTTGATGGGTGCATTGCGCGAGCGATTTGGACGCCCGCCGGTTCCGCCTGCTCCTGCTTTCATGATCAAGGCAGCGACGGCGGCAATGGGTAAAGAAGCGACCGTCGTATTGGTCAGCCAGCGCGCGGTTCCGACTTTGGCGTTAGCGCAGGGCTTTCAGTTTGAGTTTCCGACTTTGGATTCGGCACTCGACGATTTGTTAGGCTAGAGCTTCGCGCATTTGGGTGATCCGACTCGGGATGAATTCGGGGAGGGGGTAGCCGAGGTATCCCTGGCGATTGCCAGAAGTGCGGATGGAAAAGTGGAATTCGGTTGCACCGAGGGATTGAAGTGTTTTTGCATTTTCAGGGCGGACTCCTCCGCCGGGCAAGATCTGAATATCAGTCTGTTCGAATAGCTTTTTGAGGGTTTGTGTGCCCTCGTCAACGTTGGTTGGTGAGCCCGAGGTCAGGATGCGTCGGAATCCTAGGGATGCAAGGTGTTGGGCGTTTTCAATTTGGTCTCCGGGCAAGGTGTCGAATGCTCGGTGGAAGCTACATGGAAGACCGTTGGCGGCTTCAATGAGGGTGGAATTACGTGCGTGATCAATTTCACTTGTCTCGGTGATGCACCCAAAAACGAGTCCATCGGCTCCGTTTTCGGCGAACCAGACGGCATCGTGGATCATTGCGTCGAAGTCGGGATCGGTAGGGTTGAAATCGGCTTCGGGGGTTGCGAGCATGACGAAAATGGGGAGATCGGTGAGGTTTCTGAGATGGAGGAATGATCCGGGCGAAGGGGTGACACCGCCAGTTGAGAGGGCATGACAGAGTTCGATTCGGTCGGCGCCGTGGCTGATGGCATGAACGGCTTCGGCGAGAGAGCCTACGGCAACTTCGAGGATCATAGGACTGATTATGGTTTGTCCCATGGGCGGGAGTTGGGAGTTGGTTAGACTGAGAGAAACAGTTGAGTAGTCCGGTCAATGGAGATCGGGCGAGAGAATTTGACAATGCCGCAAAACAGCTTTGACCTCAGCCGCGCCGGGCGCGTTTATTGGAATTTGTCCCCCGCCGAACTCGTTGAGTTGGCGATCAAGAATGGTGAAGGGGAACTGGCCGCAAATGGTGCGCTGGTTGCACGAACGGGGAAATACACTGGTCGTACTCCGAAAGACAAGTGCGTTGTCAAGGATGCGAATACTGCTGACAAAGTGTGGTGGGAAAACAATCGGGCGATTGATGAAGCTCAGTTCGCAAAGTTGCGAGCCAAAGCTCAGGGAGCAGTTGACGGAAAAACTCTTTATGTAGTGGATACATATGGTGGAGCTGACCCGGCTCACCGAGTTAAGGCGCGTTTTATTGTTGAGAAAGCGTGGCATGCTCTCTTCATTCGAACTCTTTTGATTCGTCCTTCGGTGGACGAATTAGTTGGTTTTGAGCCGGATTGGACGGTGGCAGACTTCAGCACGGAAGTTTGCGATCCGGAGAAAGATGGCACTTTGGGTGATGCAGTTATTGCATTGAATTTCACCGCTCAAGAGGTGGTCATTATGGGCACTCAGTATGCCGGTGAGATGAAGAAATCGGTGTTCACGATTTTGAATTACATTTTGCCGCTCAAGGGAGTTTTGAGTATGCACTGCTCGGCAAATATTGGCGAAGCAGGGGATTCTGCGTTGTTCTTTGGTCTCAGTGGCACCGGGAAGACAACTTTGAGTGCTGATCCGAAACGCGCGCTAATTGGGGATGATGAGCACGGCTGGAGCGACACGGGAATATTCAACTTTGAGGGCGGATGTTATGCAAAATGCATCAATTTGAGCCAGGAAGGCGAACCACAGATTTGGAATGCGATTAAATTCCAAAGCGTTTTGGAGAATGTGGTTTTGGGAGATCGCCGGATTCCTGATTTCACGGATACAACCTACACGGAAAACACTCGATGCGCCTATCCTTTGGAGAACGTTGAGGGTGCGGTTTCACCGAGCGTCGGTGGACACCCGAAAAACGTTGTGTTCTTAACTGCTGATGCGTTTGGGGTTTTGCCTCCCTTGGCTCGGTTGACTCCTGAAGAGACGATGTTCTACTTCTTGAACGGATACACAGCCAAGGTTGCGGGAACTGAGGCGGGGGTTACGGAGCCGCAAGAAGTGTTCAGCGCTTGTTTCGGTGCTCCGTTCTTGCCGTTGCCGCCGAAAGTTTATGCGGAGCAACTCAAGAAGAAGATTGAAGAGCATGATGTCAAGGTTTGGCTTGTGAACACGGGCTGGACTGGCGGTGGATATGGTGTGGGTAAGAGAATGAAACTTGGACATACCCGAGCCATGTTGACGGCGGCATTGGAGGGCAATTTGGATTCTGTCGAGTATGTTCAGGATCCGGTCTTTGGATTGAGCATTCCGACAAGTTGCCCGGAAGTTCCGAGTGAGATTTTGAATCCCCGGGAAACATGGGCGGACAAAGCAGCCTATGATGCGAAGGCAACTGAATTGAAAGGGATGTTTGACGCGAACTATACAAAGTTCACGGGTTAATCTTAAAAGAAACAGCCCCGGGAAGAATTCTCCCGGGGCTGTTTTTTTGTATCAGCGGACGAGCCAAGTGTAGTCGCCGGCTTTGATGGCGACATCGGCGGCGGTGAGTCGTCCGAGGCTTCCATCCACTTTGATGCTGAAGTTGATTTTGCCGTGACGCCCCTCAATGTCTTTTGACGAGAAGTCGCCTTTGCTGGTGTTTTGGAAAGCGAGTCGGGTGACAAACTTTGACTCAGGATCGAGATTAAATTCCTGATTATCGAACCCGATGGAGAACCCGTCAAACTTTGAGGGCGTGCCCTCGTCGTCGGTGAAAGGGAGAGGATTGTATACGTTTTGGGAGCCGTTATTGGATGTTTCGGAGATTAGGACGGTTTGATTTTCGTTTGCGACGTCACTGACGGCGCGGGCACTGAGGCTCGCGAGCATTCCGTATGTGAGGTCAATGTATTTGAGTTGTTTGTCTTCTCGGGAGAACATTGATCGAGAGACTGATTGGCCATTGACGCGAGTAACTGCGGTCTCTGGTGCGGCGGGGCATTTGAATGATGACCCGGTTGGAAGAGAAGGTATGACGCTTGCCCAGACGATTGGGAGGTCGTTGGTGAGCTGGGGAGAGCCCCCGGGACCGACTTCGTAGAGAGGGGGGAACCTTCCATCGTAGATTTCTGCGTATTGTTTGATGCTAAAGGCTATGTCCTTCATATTCTTCTTGCACGCTGACTCGTGGGCCTGTTTGCGTAGTTGGGGGTAGATGGCGGCGAAGGAGCCTCCGACGACGACGAGAGCAAGGATAATCCAGGCGATGTCTTTTTTCGAGATGTATTGGGAGCCTAAATCGGCAGAGCCCTCGGGTGCATCGGGATCAAATTGGTTACTCATCGGGGTTTCCCATGGCGAGGGGATCATCAACGGGGACGACCATGTATTGACGGAGGACTTGGGGGAGAAGTCGCCGATCAACGCTGAGATTATAGGTTCCTTCGATTTCGTTGACGGGGATTTGGCCCATACGAATTCTCTCGTTGCTATCGAGGGATTGGACGAACATGGCGAGTGAAGCGACCTCTTCTGAATCGAATGTGTTTCCACCGACTTCGATGGTTTTTTGGAGAACTTTGGGACCGACTTGCCAGTTGGAGAGAAGCTTGGATTTGAGGGCGAGGAGGAGGTCTTTTTGGCGCTTTTGCCGTTCAAAGTCACTGTCGCCGCCGCGCCCGGTGGAGTTTTTGCGCCAACGGACGTAGCCCATTGCTTGGTATCCATCGAGGTGTTGACGGCCTTTTTTGAGGTCGATGTAGAGGTTTGCGGCTTTATCGGTGTAGTTCATATCCCGGGGGATATAGAGATCGAGTCCGCCGACCATGTCGATGATTTCGATAAAGGCGTCGAAATTGAGCGTGACAACGCGGTCAATTTTGACTTCGGGCAGGATCTCTTCAACTGCGGCTTTGGCGAGTTCTGGGCCGCCGATGGCGTTGTAACCATTGATCTTTTGCCGCTCATAGCCAGGGAGTTTGCAAAGCGTGTCACGCGGGATCGAGACCGTTCCGACGAGTTTCCGTTCAAAATCGAACCTGGCGACCATCATCATATCGGACCGGGCGTGTTGTTTGAGAACTTGTTTGCCGCCGTAATACAGCTCTTTGTCGCAACCCAGGATGAGGACGGTTATCGAGTCGTCGCGGAAGACTTTTTGGGGTGTGGTATTGGTGATTTTTTGGCGGATTGTGTCGGTGATTATGCTGCTCTGGCTGAGCCATCCCGCGATGCCTCCGAGGGCGAGGCAGATGCCGAGGAAAAGAATATAGAAGAGCCCTCCGACAAATTGCCGGGGTGTGGTGTGCTTCTTTTTTGACTTTGAGGGGGCTTTTTTCGCGGATGAGCTCATTGCGACAGGAAGTTTTACGTTCTGGGAGTATAACGCCCGGCAGAGTGTATGCGTTCCGACTCTTTGGGCACCAGTTACCTCTGTTTTGACGTATCATCTTGCTTGAGGTGGTTTAACATGACGAGAAATCGGGCCTTTACGCTGATTGAATTATTGGTTGTGATCGCGATCATTGCGATTTTGGCGGCAATTTTGTTCCCGGTTTTTGCAAAAGCGAAAGCGGCGGCGAAGAAAACGGCATGCATTAGTAATTTGAGTCAGATTGGGAAGGGGACTTTGCTTTATATGGGCGACTATGATGATCGGTTTCCGTTTGCGGTTGATCCTATTGATGCGGCCCAGCCTCAGATTTGGTCAGCGGAGCCTCAATTTCAGGCATTGATTCCGCAAATGCCTTTTTTGCACGAAGCTTTGCAGCCGTACATAAAGAGTCTGGAGTTGTTCAAATGTGCGGGGGACACGGGGACTCGGGTTTGGACGATCGTCCCTTTATTCCTTTTGATAATGCACCGACTATGCACGCGGTTTGGAAGACGAGCTATTTCTTCCGGACGGAGATTGCCTTCAAGCAGTTGTCACAGACGGGATTGCGGAACCCGGCGGAGACGAATTATTTGTTTGATGCGGCGGGGCATTGGCATGGGAGCAAGGGGGCGATGGAGCCCGATGATGCGATGCTGTTTGAAAAGCTGAAGGAGTATCGTTACAATACGCTGTTTGGCGATATGCACGTCAAGAGTTTGACGGAGGATCAGTTGCAAGCGGCATGGGCAACTGATCTGTAGGATTTGGGTAACGTTCGCCTATGTTGGCGATGGTGGCGGCAGGGACGGTGATGATGAGTTCGCCGGATTTAGAGTTATGGTACGACCGCCCGGCGACCAAATGGGTTGAGGCGTTGCCAGTTGGGAATGGTCGGATCGGGGGAATGGTATTTGGCGGGGTTGGATCGGAACGAGTTGGGCTCAATGAGGATACGTTTTGGGCGGGGGAACCGATTGATGCGAGTGGACACGGGCGACCGGAGCTTTTGGCTCCCCTCCGAAAGGCACTTTTTGAGGGAGACTGGGCAAAAGTTGATGGTCTTTCCATGCAGATGCAAGGGCCTTATACACAGAGTTTTTTGCCTTTTGGAGATCTGAGCCTAGACTTTGGTGAAGGTTTTGAGGCAACTGATTATCGTAGGAGTTTGAATCTGATGTCGGGGGTTGCGACGACGGAATTCTTGGCGGGAGGCTCGCGTATTTCCAGAAAAATTTATTCAAGTTTGGCAGACCCGGTGATGGTCGTTGAAATCGACGGGGCAAGGGATTTTTCGGTTGGATTATCGAGCAAGGTGCGGCACTCGGTTTTTGGGCGTCGCGGACGACTTGTGATGACGGGTGAGGCACCCATTCATGCTGATCCGAATTACTTGGGAGGCGATGATCGAACAGCGATTCGATATTTGAAAGGACGGGGAATGAAGTTTTGTGGGATGGTCGATGTCATGGCTGAGGGGGGAGTGGTCCGAAAGGAAGGGGAGCGACTGAGAATCTCTGGTGCCCGCCGTGCGGTGATTCGTGTGGCATTGCGAACGAGTTTTGTTGATCGTTTTACGGCACCTCACCTTGGGCCTGATCCGGTTGCTTTGTGCGAGCGAGATTTGGCGGATTCGCCGATTGACGGGATGCGGGGAAGGCACGAACGAAAATTTCGGTCAATGATGGAACGGAACCTTTTGGTTCTTTCTCATCCGGAGCGATTGAGTCGAAATGATTGGCCGACCGATCGCAGAATCAAAGAGTTTGGGGATACCAATGATCCCGGGCTTGTTGTTTTGGCTTATCAATTTGGGCGGTATTTGATGGTGAGTTCTTCTCAGCCGGGAACGATTCCGGCGAATCTGCAAGGGATTTGGAATGAAGAGATGCGGCCGCCCTGGAGCGCGAACTATACGATCAATATCAATACCCAAATGAACTATTGGCCGGCGCTTGTGACCAATTTGGCGGAATGTCATGAGCCGTTGCTTGATTTTGTTCGAGATTTATCGAAAGCGGGCGAAAAGACGGCTCAATCTTTTTACGGAGCGCGGGGGTGGGTGGCGCATCACAACACGGATTTGTGGGCGCATAGCTATCCGGTTGGGGCGAAGTCGGGAAGTCCGGTATGGGCGAACTGGCAAATGGGAGGTCCGTGGCTGGCGACTCATATTTTGGAGGATTTTCGATTCACCCAAGATGCGGATCGCCTCCGGAAAAATTATGCGGCGCTAGAAGGCTCCGCAACATTTTTGCGGGATTGGCTCACTGCTGATCCTCGGGTTGGGCGCGAGGGTGAGTTGACGACGGCTCCCTCAACTTCACCTGAAATTGGGTTTTGGGCGAAGGAGGGCGTTGGAGTTTCGACGGGGATTGGGGCGGCGATGGATCTTGGGATTATTAAGCAAGTTCTAGCGGATTCAAGTGAGGCGGCGAGGATACTGGGAATCACTCAAGGTGGTGATTGGCTGAGCTTGCGGGGAAGGGTTGCTCCGTATAGGATTGGCAAGCGAGGGCAATTGCAGGAGTGGTCGGATGATTGGCTGGAGCACGACGAGAAACACCGCCATTTGAGTCACCTTTGGGCGGCATTTCCGGGCGCGGAAATCAATGTTGACGACACGCCGGAATTGGCGGCAGCGGTGCGCCGCGCAATGGACTTGCGCGGGGATCAGTCTACAGGATGGGCGATGGCGTGGCGGCTCTGTTTGTGGGCGCGGTTGCGCGATCCAGAGCGGGGATATGGAATGATTCGGCGATTGCTGGTTCTTTCGGGAGAAGGCACAAATTACAACTCAGGCGGGGTTTATGCGAACTTGTTTGGGGCACATCCACCTTTCCAAATTGATGGCAACTTTGGGGCGACGGCGGGGATTGCGGAGATGTTGGTTCAGTCTCATCGCGGGGATATCCACTTGCTACCTTCATTGCCCTCGGCCTGGCCGGATGGTGAGGTTCGCGGATTACGGGTTCGAGGTGGTCACACGGTGGATCTCAAGTGGGCATTGGGCAAGTTAGTTGAGGCAAAAATTTGGCCTTATCGTGGAGTCAAATCGTTGAAAGTTCGGTATGACGGAGGGGAATTGGAAGGGGCTGCGCCCAATGGAACAATTGTTGCGTCTGGAAAGATGCTACGAATCACAGTGAAGTGAGTCGAAGAAGAATTTGCGATGTTGCTGCGTCCCTATGCTTGCGTGATTGCCGGTGAAATCCGGTTTGGGGTGGAAGTTGAAGTGATCGATGGAGTGATCACTCGGCTAGGGATTCAGGGTGGGGTTCCGGATGATTATGTTTTGTGTCCCGCGTTTGTGAATGCTCATTCGCACTTTGAGTACCGCGGATTGTTAGATCGCGTTCATGGGGATGATTTTTTCTCTTGGATTCGCGAAATCACGGCGGCGAAAAGTGAGCAAGAGATGGCAGAAGTAGCGCATGACTGTCAGGTTGCGGCGGAAGAGAACCGGGGGACGGGGGTGGCGTATGTTTGGGAACATTCCGACCGACCGGGTTCAGGGCATGCGATGAAGGAAGTGGGGTTGGATGGGGTTTTGTTCCAGGAGTTGATTACGTTCCGGGAACATGCTGCACCGGGGTTAAAATTTGCCGAGATTCACGAGCGGGCGGCAGAGCAGTACCGCCAGAGTGGGATTCCGGCTTATGTGAATCCACATTCGCTTTATACGGTTGATCATAAGTCTTTGGAGCGAGTGGGTTTCAGGGCGGGGCCGATTAGCATTCACTGCGCGGAGAGTCGGTTTGAGCGAGATTTGACGGTGCATGGGTCGGGACCATTTGCGGAGTTTCAGCGGGCGAACGGGTGGGATGTCGTTCCCCAAGGTCTTTCCCCGGTGGCGGTTTTGAACGGGCTTGGCTACTTGAGACCGGGGACTCAGCTTGTCCATTGCTGTGATGTTGATGAGGGAGATTTGGAGCGGATGGCGCGGACAGGGGTGAGTGTTGCGCATTGCCCTCGGTCGAACCTTGCCTTGAGTTGTCCGATTGCTCCGGTGAAGCGCATGTTGGATGCCGGAATTCCAGTGGGGCTGGGGATGGACAGTGCGGCGAGTTCTGGCCCAATTGATATGTTTGAGGAGATGCGGTGCGCTTTGGAGATGTCTCGGCGGCGAGGTGAGGCTCTGGAGGGCGAAGAGATTCTTTGGATGGCGACGGGAGGCGGAGCCCGGAGTTTGCGCGTTCCGAATTGGGAGATTGAGGTTGGGAGTCGGGTGCCGTTGATACGGATTGCGGTGGACGACTGCTATTCTGCGGAGGAGTTGATTGAGCGGGGGAGTCCGGGGGATGTGAGTTGGGTTTAGACCGGGCGGCGGAGTTGATGGCGGTTTGTGAGCGGATTCCGGCGGGCCGGGTGGCGAGTTATGGGATGGTGGGAGCGGAGATGGGGGTGAGTGGCTTGGTGGCGGGAAAGTGGTTGGATCGGTGGGGGGAGCAGACTTGTTGGTGGCGGGTCGTGGGGGCGAAGGGATATCTTTTGGTGGCGCGCCGGGATGCGGGGTTGGCGGTTGTTCAGCGGTCTATGCTGGAGGGGGAGGGGGTGGAGTTTGATGAGATGGGTCGGGTTCGGGGGGAGTATTTTGTGGAAGGGCTTTGAGGCGTACTTTTCCGCCGAGGAGATATTTTGAAGCGGACGGCACTTCTAATCGACTGACCTCACCCCCTGACCCCTTTCCAATAAAACGGATAGGGGGGATTTGCCGGACTTGTTGAACCGAGAAGGGGGATTCGCCTAATTCAAGTCACATGTAGGAGATAGATTTGTGGCGGAGGGCGTGGTCGGCGAGGGTGAGGGCGATCATGGCTTCGACCATGGGGACGGCGCGGGGGAGTACGCAGGGGTCGTGGCGGCCCTTGCCTTTGAGGGTCGTATTTTCGTAGTCAGTGGTGACGGTGTCTTGTTCCGGAAGGATGGTAGCGACGGGTTTGAAGGCAACGCTCAGCGTGATGGGCATGCCGTTGGAGATGCCGCCTTGGATGCCTCCGGAATGGTTAGTGGTTGTGTAAACGGTTTGGTGGTCGTCGCTGCGGTAGGGGTCGTTGTGTTCAGAACCAGTTAGGAGTATTCCGTGGTAGCCAGAGCCGATTTCGAACCCTTTTGAGGCGGGGAGGGAGAGGAGGGCTTTGGCAAGATCGGCTTCGAGCTTGTCGAAAATGGGTTCGCCCCAGCCGGTGGGGACTCCTCGGGCAATGGCGCGGACAATTCCGCCGACAGAATCGCCTTGCTTGCGGATGGATTCGATGTGGGCGATCATTTGGTCGGCGGTGGCTTGATCGGGGCATCGGACGATGTTGGACTCGATTTGGGCGAGTGTGAGGGATTCGGGGTTGACGGTGGCTTTGATGTGTTGGACTTGATCAACCCAGGCGAGGATTTCGACGCCAAAGTGGGCTTGGAGAAGCTTTTTCGCAATGGCTCCGGCGGCAACTCGACCGATGGTTTCTCGGGCAGAAGCGCGGCCCCCGCCGGAGACGGATCGGAGTCCGTATTTTGCGTCGTAAGTGAAATCGGCATGAGATGGGCGGTACTTGTCGCGGAGTTCGTCGTAGTCGCGGGATCGTTGATCTTGGTTGCGGACGAGGAGGGCGATGGGGTTCCGGTGGTGAGCCCTGATTCGATTCCGGAGAGAATTTCGACTTGGTCGGCTTCTTGGCGCTGGGTGACGATTTTGGATTGTCCGGGGCGGCGGCGGTCGAGTTCGAACTGGATTTCTTCGGCGGTGATTGGGAGTTTTGGGGGGCACCCGTCAACAACGACTCCGACTCCGATGCCGTGGGATTCGCCGAAGGTAGTGCTGCGGAAAAGGTGACCGAATGTGCTGGACATCTGGGGTGATTATGACGGGTTGGTTTGGTTCATGCTGGCGCGCCATTGGGCCATGCCAACGAAAGCCATGATGAGGAAGATGATGTAGAGAATGGCGGTGGGATAGTACTGGCGGTAGAAAAAGAGGGGAATGTAGATGAGATTGGTGATGATCCAGAAGTGCCAGGATTGAAAGATTTTGCGATTGGTGAGATATTGGGCGAGGAGACCGAAAGTGGTTGTTGCGGCATCAATCCAGACGAATTGGCCCTTGACGGCTTGGAGAATCGTGGCGAGGAGGGGAATGAAGATGAGGGGTGTGAGGCCGATGATGATCCAGTTTTTGGGTTGGATGTGGGTGATAGGGAGGGACGACGAATTCCCCTTTTTGAGCCTCTCCCCAGAGGGGAGGGGGTTAGTGCTCCACTTTATCCAGCCGTCGATGAGGTAGCCAGCGGTGATGAGCATGACGAATACATCGCCATACTGCTTGGCTTCGGCGAAGAAATAGTAAGCGTAGGCGATTGCCCAGATCAGGCCGACGGGATAGTTGAAGGGGGATTGTTTGATGACGAGATAGACCCCGACGACACCGGAAACGAATCCGATGAGTTCGATACGGTTGTAGATATCTGTGGGGAACGGTTGGATAGGGAGGCCAAGGGGAATGGATTGGGCGAGGATGCAAATGAGATAGGAAGCGGCACCAATCAGGGTGGCGGTTTGCCAGGTGGTGAGCTTCATGGACTTGGTTTTACCTGGTGATTGAATGGTGAGGTTTCAGTGAGGTTGGTGGTGAAAGATCATTTCGAATGCGTGAATTCTGAGCGGACGCGTGTAAGATAGCGATTAGTTATGGATATGACGCAAGAGAGCGGGAATTGGGGTGCGGCGAAGAAGTTTCGGTTGATTATTCGTGAGCAGGGTCAGAGCCGTGAGATGGGTGGGAATGAGATGTCGCTGGCGGTGGGGATTGTTGACAACATCATGATGAATGCTCTGGATACGGGAACCAGTGACATCCATTTGCAACCGGAGCGGGATCAGCTCCGGATTCGGTTTCGGCAGGACGGGGTGTTGCAGGAAAATGGTCAGTTACCGCCGGAGCAGGCGACGAACTGCTTGGCGCGATTGAAGCTTGCGGCCGGAATGCGAATTGACGAGCAGCGGGAAGCTCAAGATGGTCGAATTGACATGGAATACAACGGTCGCCGATTGAGTGCCCGGGCGAGTTGTATTCCTTGTTTGAATGGAGAGAAGTTTGTTATGCGGTTGCTTGATCCTCAGGCGATGAAAGTCAATTTGGAAGATCTGGGGATGCAACCGGAGACGGAGAAAACTTGGCGGAGTGCGATTTCGGTTCCCTATGGTTTGATTTTGGTCACGGGGCCGACAGGGAGCGGGAAGACATCTACGCTGTATGCTTCTTTGAACCAGCTGGATAGTTCGCACAGGAATATTGTCACGGTGGAAGATCCGATTGAATATGAGTTTGAGCATAACATTGCTCAGGTTCAGGTGACGGAAAAGACTCCGTTCCCTAAGGTTATGCGGGCATTTTTGAGGCAAGACCCTGACGTGATGATGGTGGGTGAAATTCGCGACTCGGATTCGTTGAAGATTGCCATTCAAGCGGGTCTGACGGGTCACTTGGTGATGAGCACTTTGCACACGAACAATGCATTGGAGGCAATTGGTCGGATGGCGGACATGGGGGCGGAGTGGTATTTGATGTCCGGTGTTACGGTGGCGATTATGGCTCAGCGGCTTGTGCGGAAGAACTGTCCGAAGTGTACGGAGCCATTCCCCTATTCTCGAGAAGAATTGGAATTGATTGGAGTGACGGCGGAGGATATGCCGGGTGCGACGATGATGAAAGGGAAAGGGTGCGAGACCTGCCGGGGCAGTGGGTTCAAGGGTCGGCTCGGGATTTTTGAACTGGTGACCGGGAATCGTGACTTTAAGCAAGCGATTGCAAATCAAGCGGATTATCCGGAATTGATGGCGGTCGCTCGGGCGCAAGGATTTGCGACGATGATTGAGGATGGTCGTAGGAAGGTGTTGACGGGTCAGACAACGCCGGACGAGGTTGCGAAGGCGGTCTTGACTCAGGCGATTGATTAAGATGGAGACTCCACGCAAAGGCCCTTCGGTGATGTTTAAGTCGGTTGTGGGGATTGTACTTTTGGTTGCGGGAGTGATTGGATTGACCAGAGGTTGGGAGAGTTATATGTATCGGCAGGAATATTTGCGGGTGCCGATCAAGACATTGGAGGCTCGACGTGATCAGGTGGAGTTGATGGGGGTGCCTTTGGATGGGGAGGCGGTTGATCCCGAGACCCTTGGGAAATTTGCCGCCCTAGAGAAGGTGGAGTATCAGCGGGTTGGAGGGAGTAAGGAGAGTTTTGTTTCTGAGAGTGAGCTGATTCTGGCGGAAAAGGGATTGATTGATGACTTGATGTCGTTTAGCCGGTCGCCTTTGGAGGTTCGTTTTCCGACGAGTGATGCTGTCGTAAAACAATCGCGATTTTTGCCGGCGATGCGGGCGGCGGAGTCCTTGAACCACTATGCAAATGTTCAGCTAGATAACGGAGATTGGAAGGCGGCACTGGATGCGGTGGATGTTTTGGTGGCCCTTCAGGCGGCAGTTTCTAGGATTCCAACTATCCCGGGGATTACGTTGTGGTTTGGCATCAATTTGAATGTAATGTCGATTGTTGACCGCATTCGCTCCGAGTTTGATGTGAGCGAAGAGGGACGTGTTCGGATGTTGTCAGCGGTGAGCAATGATCGCGAAATGGTTCGGTTGAGGAATCATGTTGCGCGATCGGTTCAAGAAATGGCCGCGCTTTCACGTGGGGTTCTTGAACTTGATCAAAAGTATCGGGATCAGATGCGGATGATGGCCGAGATTGACAATTTTCCCGAGTTAACGGCACCGGACATTGAGAAGGCACTGGAATCGAATGTTTTGGAGGTTGGGCTTGAACTCATGAACGTGTCGGTTGAGGATTCTAATCCTGAGCTTGTGGGGTCTGAGTTAGATTTACTCCTGATTGAGCGAACTAGAAATCGGTCGTTTGAACCATCGGAGTTGATGGTTCATGTCTTTCCTACTCGTTTTGAGTTGGTGGGTCGGATGATTGAGCGGGTTGCTCAGGGCCGGAGGGTGATGCAAATGGTACTTTCGAGTCAAATCCAGCCGGGCGAGTCAGAGGTTACGATTGGTGGTGTTCGGGTTCGGACAGTCGTTGTCGAGAGTGGTGACCAGTTCCAAATTACGTCATCTCGATGGGGTTCTGAAGAGACTGTTGATACGAAAGGTCCGCTTGTAGTGAGTCAGCAGAAGGGTGTCGGAGTTTTGGTTCGGAAGTAATGGGGGCGAATCGCGACTTGCCGACGAAGGTGTGCGCGGTATGTGGTCGTGAGTTTTCTTGGCGGAAGAAGTGGGAGAAAGTTTGGGATGAGGTCAAGTATTGTAGTGATCGCTGCCGGAAAACGCGACAAACGGTGAATGATTCCGGTAATGTTAAATCATGAGTCAGGTTTCGGCATCGCCTGGAGATCGTCCGGTTGGGATGACAGGGTTACAGATCGGGGTGGTTGTCTTTGCGGCAATGATGTTGGTTTTTGGATTTTTGGTTAAGATTGATCGGGCACCGAGTTTTGGAGAGATGGTTTTGGACCCGGTTCGGCTTGCGATTCCGATGGTGTTGTTGTTTTCTCTGAGCTTGCGGCAAAAGATTGGGGTGACTCGCCGATTTGCGATGGTGGGACTGGTTTGCGTTGGACTGACAGTGATGAGTGAGGTTTACCGGGGTTCTTTTGGAAATTGGTTGTTGATTCCAGCGTTTGTCAGTTATGCGTGGATGCTGGGGCATTGTTGGAAAGAAAAGGGTATTGATTCGAGCTGGGCGGGTTTGGCCCTTTGTTTGGTGTTGGCTCCGGTTTTCTAGAACTTTGATTGGTAGAATTGAGCCATGGTGATGGGCTCGATTTTGCTGGGATTGGTCGTTGGTCAGACTCCGAAAGTGCCCGTTGGGGAACCGAAAGTGACGGCGCGATGGGAGATCGCGATGAAGGAGATTGATGAGAGTTCTGGATTAGGGGCAAGTCGTCGGTCTTCGGGGGTTTTTTATACTCACAATGATAGTGGCGATACGGCGCGTTTTTTTAGATTTGATAAGAAGGGAGAAGTGACGGCGGTTTATCGGTTGGACGGGGTGAAGGCGATTGATTGGGAGGATATGGAAGTCGCATCAGTTGGGCGGAAGCAGTATGTTTATCTAGCAGATGTTGGCGATAATGGGCGGATTCGACCGGAAATATATGTGCACCGAGTAGAAGAGCCGGCGACTGATTTGGGGAATGCGGTTTTGAAACCGGAGACTTATCGGTTCCAATATCCGGATCGGAAAAATGACTGTGAGGCGGTATTGGTTGACCCTAAAACTGGGGCGATTTGGTTTGTAACCAAGGCTCGTGATCAAAAGACAACGGTGTACGTTTGCCGTGAGCCGAGGGTGGGCGGGCTTCAAGTCCTGGAGAAGGTTCATGAGGATTTGAAGATCAATACTGGGGGACTCGGAGGAAATCTGGTTACCGGGGGGAGTGTATCGCCAGATGGGATGATGATTGTTCTCAAAACTTATGCGGGCGGTAACATTTACCGAGTGACTGGGGGATTTGATAGTTGGGTGAAATCTGTGCCGATTCCGGTGCAGTTTCCTTTGGAAAAGCAGGGTGAAGCGGTTTGTTTTAGTGGCGACGGTTCGTTTTTGGTATCGAGCAGTGAGGGGTCACCTTGTCCGATCCAGGTCTTTCGGGTGCCGCGTTAGTGGGACCCGAATTGTGAAGGATTTGGGTTGAAAATTGCCCCGTTTGGCCCAGAGAATTGCGGGTTTGAGTGTGTATAGACCTGATCAAGTCCGAAAAGAAGAGGGGTATAACCCAGGAGCCGTCGCAAGGATGCGGCACGCAAGAGGAACACCAAATGCGGAAATTGATGATTACTGGCCTGTTGGCCATCTGCGCGATTGCGATGCACCCGTTGAGTGCAAGCGCAGTTCAAGAATCCGGTCGCACATCGACCGTTGAGACAAAAGAGACGAAGATTCCTTTTGAAGTGAAGTACGTATTTAACCGAGACATCACACCGGGCCGGGTCAAGAAGGTAACCGACGGATTGGACGGGAAGAAGACCACGACGACAACTCATTGGTTTGAAAATGGGGTGAAGGTTGATACAGAGACCAAAACGGAGACGGTTCCGGCAAAGGATGCCGTTTTTCATATGGGAAAAGCGGGTTTTCTCGAAGCGGATCGGGGTTCTTTCAACCGGGCTTCGGTGAAAACAATGGAATCTACCGCTTATCTTCCAACTGATGGTTCTGGTCACGGTCGTACAGCGAGTGGTTTGAGGGCGAAATTTGGAGTAGTAGCGGTTGACCCTAAGGTGATCAAGATTGGTACTTTGCTCTATGTTGAAGGGTATGGTTTTGCGGTTGCGGCGGATACGGGCGGCGCGATCAAAGGAAACAAGATTGATGTGTGCATGCATGACAAGGCGAAGGCTCTGAAATGGGGTCGTCGGAAAGTTCAGGTTCATATCTTCCGAGAGCGGTTCACGGAAGGGATGGCGCGGAAATATCGTTCCGCGGGCATGTAGAGCGATTCGGCTTAGTTCCGGATAAACGACTTGGTCAGCATTGGCTGACATCTGACAAGGCTATTCGCGCGATTTGTGATCGAGCGGATGGCCTTTCTGGCGTTTTGGAGATCGGTCCGGGGCCTGGGGTGTTGACTCGTCCTTTGGTAGAGCGAGTTGGTCGGGTTGTTGCCCTTGATGTTGACCAGCGAATGGTGGATGCGGCGGGAGTTTGGGCGGATGGAGCGCAGGTGATTTTGGCGGACGCACTCAAAGAGGATTGGGGTGCGCTCTTGGGGATATGGCGGAGCCGAGGGGCATCTTTTCTAATATGCCCTATAACATTACGGGGCCCCTCTTGGACAAGGTTTGCGAACAGGCTGGGGTGATTGACCGGTCGATCCTGATGATGCAACGAGAGGTGGGGGAGAAGATCTTGGCGAAGGCGGGGGATCGCAACCGGGGGGCTTTGAGTGTGGTGATTCAGCGGCTATTCACAGTTACGCGGGTTTGTCTTGTTCCACCAGGGGCGTTTTGGCCCCCGCCAAAAGTGGACAGTGTGGTTTTAGATTTACGTCCCCGGGGTCTGACGGGAGATGGTGTTTTTGATGTGGTTCGTTTGGGATTTCGGTCGCCCAGAAAGACTCTGGTGAACAATTTGTCAAGTGGGTTTGAGAAGGGTTTGGTTGGAGGAGTTCTTTTAGAGATGGGGCTGAGTGAGACTGTGCGACCGCATGAGTTGACGGAGGAGGCGTGGTTTGAGCTTGCCGGGCGACTTACTCAATGAAAAAGTGAAGGCGGAAGGTCACGCTTTGGGATTTGATTTGGTGGGGGTTTGTGATGCATCACCACCCCATTCGTTGGGGGTTTTGGAAGCTTGGGTGGGGGAGGGGATGCACGGAGAAATGGCTTACATGGCAGACAGTTTGCCGTTGCGGGGGGATCTGAATCGGGTTTTGCCGGGGGTGAGGAGCGTGGTGGCGGTGGGTTTGAACTACTATCAGGAGCCGGTCGGCGGGGATGTGAAGGTGGCTCGGTACGCTCTGGGGCGTGACTATCATAAAGTCATTCGAGGCAAACTGAAGAAGTTGGCCCGGACGATGGTAAGGGTTTGTCCGGGTGAGAAGTGGCGAGCTTGTGTTGATTCGGCTCCGATTATGGAACGGGAATATGCGAATCGGGCGGGATTGGGGTGGTTTGGGAAAAACACATGTCTGATCAATTCTCATCGGGGGAGTTGGTTTTTGATCGGTGTGCTTTTGACGACGGCCGAGGTTGCAATTGATTCGCCGGCGGTGGGTGGGTGTGGAACGTGCCGCAAGTGCATTGATGCTTGTCCGACGGGGGCAATTGTTCAGCGTGGTGGGGTGTGGCAGGTGGATGCGCGGCGTTGCATCAGCTATTTGACTATTGAGAAGCGGGGGGAGTTTTCGGCGGAGGAGAAGGAGATGATAGGGGACTGGACGTTTGGGTGTGATGTGTGCCAGGAAGTTTGTCCGTTTAACCAGGCACGGGAAAGTCAACCATTGCGAGCGGCGGAGACGCAAGAGGCAGAGTTTTTGGATCGGCGGGATTTTGGGAGTTTGGAGGAGATTTTGGTGTGGTCGGAGTCGGAGTGGGATGAGCGGACTCGGGGAGTGCGGTTCGCCGGGCGGGGTTTGAGGGGTTGAAGCGGAATGCACGGGCGAATTTGGGGGAGTAGTTTCTTTGATCTCATGAAATTTCTCTCGTTGTGGTCTCCCCACCCCAGCCCCTCCCCATCAGGGGAGAGAGAGACGACGATTTTTTGCGGGGGTTGCTTTATACTTGCCCCCTCCTAAGTCCTCCCCCAGAGGGGGAGGGGGGAACGAGCTTTTCCGAATGGGATTTCATATGATATGAATCTCCCCACCCCATCCCCTCCCCATCAGGGGAGGGAGAGACGATAATCTTCTGCGGGGGTTGCTTCATACTTGCCCTCTCCTAAGTCCTAACCCAGAGGGGAGGAGGATACGAGCTGGAATGCGCCTCAAAAAGTGGACACCTGCTGTTAGCCAACTGCCTCTTTGAGATTGAACAGATGAATCAGAGTTTGATGAGGGTTCGTCTGGACAGTTGGTTTGACGATACGGGAAGAGACGGAGTTGTGGGAGGAGCGGGCGTTAGCAACGAGGGCGATGCTGGCGTCAGCGAGTGCGGGCCGGGTACGGGCGGAAGAGCCTGACCCGGTTCGGACATGTTTTCAGAGAGATCGGGATCGGATTTTGCATTCCAAAGCGTTTCGCCGGTTGAAGCATAAGACGCAGGTGTTTATTGAGCCGGCGGGGGATCACTACCGGACGAGGTTGACGCATTCTTTGGAAGTGGCTCAGATTGCAAGGACGATTGGGCGGGCTTTGCGGCTGAATGAAGATTTGATTGAAGCGATTGCGTTGGGGCACGATGTGGGGCATACACCGTTTGGACATGCAGGGGAACAGGCGATTGATGAGGTGTTGCGGGAAGATTTTGCGGGGGTTGACGGCGCACCAACCGGGTTCCGTCACTATGAGCACTCTTTGCGGATTGTTGATGTTTTGGCGGATATGAACTTGACCCTTGAAGTTCGAGCGGGCATTGGGGGGCATTCTAAGGGGCGGAAGGATTTGAGCGCGGCGGATGGGGAAGTGACTTCGACTTTGGAAGCGGCAGTGGTCCGGATCAGTGACCGAGTGGCTTACTTGAATCATGATTTGGATGATGCGGTGCGTAGTGGTTTGATTGATGGGGTTCCGGCGCAATTTGCGGCTTTGGGTGAATCTCACGGTAAGCGGATCAGTGGGATGGTTCAGGATGTGATTCGGGAGAGCCGGGATCGAGATGTGATTGGGCTGAGCAGTGGAATGTTGAGTGCGATGAATGATTTGAAGGAGTGGCTTTTTGTGAATGTTTATTTACGGGAGCCGGTGCCGATGGTTCAGGTGCGGAAGGCGAAGAAAATTGTGAGGGAGTTATTGCTTTACTTCGCGGAGCCGGGGAATCTGCCGACGGGTTTTGAAGGGGTTCAGGGGGCGGTGGATTATGTCGCGGGGATGACGGATCGGTTTGCGATTAAGACGTATCAGGACTTGTTTATCCCGACCGAGTTTGCGGATGTCGTAGCGCGGGTTCGGTGAAGCAAAAACTGGTTGTGGTCAGCTATAATTGTCCGTACCTCTTTGCTCGCGGGGTGGCGGGCTGTTCTTCGTCTTCATGGCTTCACCGGTGAATTCTTCGGACGTTCCCGTTCCGGGTTGGGATCGTGTTTTGTCGGCTTTTGGTGAGCATTGGCCGGGGGCTAGTCATGATCGCTTGACGAGGGCTTTGGAGATGGCCCGATTGGCGCACGAGGGTCAGTTTCGGAAGTCGGGTGAGCCTTATATTATTCACCCGGTTGCCGTAGCGGTTACGATTGCTGAGTTGGGGATGGATGAAGATAGTATTTGTGCGGCTTTGCTCCACGATGTGATTGAAGATACTCCGGTAACGGCGGACGATGTTGAAACGGAGTTTGGGAAAGATGTTCGGCACATGACGGAAGGGGTGACGAAACTTCAGTCGCAAAAGTTGGCGGAGGCATCCGTGAGCAAGCGCGCGCGCGCGGAAAGTAACCGTGCGGCAGAGAGCTTGCGGAAATTGCTTTTGGCGATGGCGGATGACTTCCGTGTGATGGTGATCAAGCTAGGTGATCGACTTCACAACATGTCCACGATTGACTCGATGGCGATTGACAAGCAAGTGCGGATCGCGAACGAGACGCTGGAGGTTTATGCCCCGATTGCGGCGCGGCTGGGGATTTGGCAGATTAAGTGGCAATTGGAGGATTTGTCGTTCAAGACATTGCATCCAGAGGAGTTCAATGCGATTCGGGAGCGGGTGGCAAAGTCGCGAAAGGATCGAGAGTCGGAACTGAAGACAGCGATTGTCGATCTTGAGGAGATGCTGGAAGAGAATGGGTTGAAAGGGGTTCGGGTGATGGGGCGCCCGAAGCACTTGTATTCTATTTATAACAAACACGTTAAGCAGGGGGTGCCTTGGGATGAAATTTTGGATTTGATTGCGATCCGAGTGATTTGTGAAAAGCAACACGAGTGCTACTTGGCTTTGGGATTAGTGACAGAAATTTGGCGACCGATTCCGGGTTTGTTTTCCGATTATATTCAGAACCCGAAACCGAACGGTTATCAGAGTTTGCATACCAAAGTGATTGGGCCAAGCGGTGAGCCGCTTGAGGTGCAGATTCGGACACGGCAGATGCATGAGATTGCAGAGTTCGGAGTTGCCGCTCACTGGACATACAAAGAAGGCAGTTCTAAGCCGGACGCGGCGACAGGATTTGCACAACTTCGCAAGCAATTGTTTGACTTTAGTAATGACAACGAGACTTCAAGTGACTTTTTGAGAAGTGTTTCGACGGATTTGTTTTCGGAACAGGTTTTTGCATTCACGCCAGGGGGTGATGTAGTTGATATGCCCGCTGGTTCTACACCGATCGATTTTGCTTTTCGGGTTCATACACGATTGGGCGAGCAGTTGGTTATGGCGAAGATCAACGGGGATATTGTTCCGCTTGGTACGGCAATCAAGAACGGGGATGTGGTCGAGATTGTGACGAGGAACAACGCTCAGCCTAGTTTGGATTGGTTGGAACATGCGAAGAGCGCGCATACGCGGAGCAAGATTCGGGGGTACTTCCGGCGGAGGGATCGTGAGCTGATTATTCAGCGAGGAAAAGATGGGATTGAGCGAGAGGTTCGAGCGCGGGGGCTTGATCCGAAGAGGGTGATGGGGGATGAGATGATGAAATTTTTGATCGGGCAGATCAAAGATTGCACTTCTATCAACGATGTTTATGCGCGAGTAGGCGAGGGTCTGACAAGCACACAGTCGGTGGCGGACAAGATTTATCGGCGGGTACGGGAGCTTGAACCGCCGGAGCAGTCAGTGGCGGAGCCTGAAGCCAAAAAGGTTGAAGCGACTTTGATCACCGGGATTGACCAAGTGATGACAAAGCGGGCCAGGTGTTGTGAACCTGTTCCGGGGGAAGAGGTTGTCGGGTTTGTGACTCGGGGTCGGGGAATTATGATTCACCGGAGATTGTGCCCCAATGTTTTGGGGATGTCAGAGAAGGAGCCGGAGCGAATTACTCCAATTAAGTGGAAGTCTGACGGAAAATCTTACTCAGTTCATTTGCTGATTACTTGTGTTAACCGTCAGGGTTTGTTGATGGATATTGTTTCAATTTTTGCGGAAGCAAAGACGAACGTGACGGGGGCGAAGATCAAGACTTTGCCGAACAACACGGCGGAGATCATGATTGGGATTGAGGTGATTGATGTTGTGAATTTGAGGGAATTGATGGGGAAGATCAGTAACTTTGGGGATGTGATTTCGATCTTGAGGGTCCATGCTCCGGGGGCTCGGAAATGAGGGCAGTGGTTCAGCGGGTGCTCTCGGCGGAAGTTAGGGTTGATGGAGAGGTGGTCGGGAAGTGCGGTCGAGGGCTATTGGTTTTGGTCGCGGCGCACCGTGAAAGCGTTTCGGCTCAGGCTTCGGATTTGGCGGATCGAGTGGCTGGGTTGCGGATTTTTGGCGATGCTGACGGCAAAATGAATTTGGCTCTGAAGGATTTACCGGAGAGCGGCGAGGCTGAGGTTTTGGTGGTGAGTCAGTTCACGCTTTATGGGGACGCTTATTCGAGTCGGCGACCGAGTTTTACGCAGTCGGCGGGTTTCGATATTGGCAAGGCATTGTACGAAGAATTTGTTGCGTCATTGCGTCCGCTGGTGCGCGGAGTGGAGACGGGGGAGTTTGGGGCGAGCATGGAAGTTGAGTTAGTGAATGATGGTCCGGTGACTTTGGTGATTGACGCGCGGTAGGACCGGGTTTGGTTTGGGTATTATTTGGCTCCTCGGTGTGCGCCGATGGTGGAATTGGTAGACACGCTACCTTGAGGTGGTAGTGCCCACAAAGCGTGAAGGTTCGAGTCCTTTTCGGCGCACCATTAAATTTGTTTTGAAGGAAGTTTTTTCTGATAAATTGCTGAAGTTCTGGCTAGCTGGATTCCGATAATTGTAGGGTGCTCAACCTTGTCGGAAGATCCCGAGGAATTCGCCAGCGTCTCACGCTGGTGAATCTGGGAGTTATTTGTTTAGCTTTGATTGTTCTGGTTGCGGCAACTCGACTTGTGATTTTCCCTGGCTTTGCGGTTGTTGAAGAGCGCGAGGCACGGGAGAACTGGGAGCGGGTCGAGCAGACGTTGGCGGCTCGAGTTGAGTTGTTGGAGACTCGGGCTTATGATTGGGCGGAGTGGGATGATGCCTATCAGTTTGTCCAGGATGGCAATGTGGGGTTTGTCGAGTCCAACATTTCGCAAGAATCACTTGCGGAAATGGAGTTGAGTTCAATGGCCTTTTTCCGGTCGGATGGTAAGGTTTTACTTGAAGAAGGGTTTGATGGAGTGAGGGGGTCTGCCACGCGACTTTTTGGCGAACTGAATGGATCTCAGGTTAAGCAGAAAAAGAGTGGTCTCTTGAGATTTGAAGGCGAGCTCAAAATGTTTACTTTGTGACCGGTGAAGCAAACGGGTGGAGTTGGTGAGGCTAAAGGATGGTTGCTTTGGACGCAAGCATTGGACTCAGCCTACTTTGCCAAGCTATCCGAGCAGTTGAATTTTGAGGTTCATGCGGTTAATGTAGATTCTCTCTCTCATGATGGTGTACTTTTTAATCGTGTCTCAGATCACGAAATTGTGTCGCTCGGCATGATCGCTGATTTTCGCGGTGGACCGTTGTTTGGGCTTTCGGTCTCTCAAGGTCGGACCATTTTTAGGGATGCCAGTGCAGTGGTTGACCGCATGGTATTTGTTCAAGCCGTTACTTTTCTTGGGGCTCTTGTTGTACTGTCTTTGACAATTGGTCGATATGTTGTCCGCCGCATTGAACGGATGGAGCGCGAGATTCGGGAAGTTGATACGGTGACGGGAAGTGGTTTAGTAACCGTGGAGGGGGTGATGAAATTGAGTCTCTGGGTCTACGGATCAATTCGATGCTTTCGGCACTTTCGGATTCGGCGGGGGAGATTGAGGGACAGCGCGAGGAACTCGTTGAGACCAATAATAATTTGGAGCGAGCGGTTTTTGAGCGGACAGAGCGATTGGAGCGGCTCAACGGGATATTCGCTCACGCACTGGACGGAATCGGAGAGCTAGATCCAGCGGGTCGAATACTGAATGCAAATTTGACAATGGTTCGACTTTTGGGAGGCGAAGAGCTTCAGGGTCGATCTTTTGTGGAATGGCTGGCGGGGAATTCAGCGTCGGACTTTGTCCAGGCGGTCGGCCAGCTAGTCTATGATGCCCGGGTGGAAGCAGAGCTGGTCATTGATGTTGCTGGAAGTGGTCGGAGGGAACTGCAGTGCGTGTTGGTACGCGATTGGTCGGAGCATCAGGGACTTAGGGGAATGCACCTGTTCATCAAAGATGTGACAGAGCATCGAAAGATTGAGCGCGAAATGGTTCACCAGGCGCGTCGAGATTCATTGACCGGACTTGGAAACAGGCGGCTCCTGCACGATAGTTTGGAGAATTTGTTGAGTAAGGGTGATCAGCCTGTTGTCGTCTTATTTATGGATCTGGATAACTTTAAGCTCATCAACGACAGCCGTGGACACAAGGTTGGGGATCGACTTTTGCGCGCAGTCGGCGAGATCATGTCGGCTGAGTCTCCCTTGGGTTCTGAGGTGTACCGAATGGGAGGGGATGAATTTATGGTTGTTTTGGTTGGGGAAAATGCTTTGGAAACGGGTGAAGGTTTGGCGATTCGATTGTTAGATGTTTTGTCTCAGCCAGTTGATGTTGGGGATGGTTTTATGTTTGTGAGTTGTTCGGTTGGATTGGCTCAGGGGATTCCGGGCAAAACCTCGGCAATTGACTTGATTCGGGATGGCGATACTGCAATGTATCAGGCTAAAGCGAACGGAAAGGCAGGGTATTCGATTTATGATGATGCGATGAATGCCATGATTCTCGAACGGTTGGAGATTGAAGAGGGGTTACGATTTGCAATTGAGCATTATCAGCTCTTGTTGGTATACCAACCGATTGTTGAAATTGGGACGGGTCGGGTCAAGGGTTTGGAAGCACTGTTACGTTGGGTTCATCCAAAACTGGGAATGATTTCTCCGACAAAATTTATTCCGATAGCCGAAGAGACGGGTCTGATTGTGCCGATTGGGGAATGGGTGCTCAAAGAATCGATGCAGGCTCTGGCTTATTTGAGGTCGACTCTTAACTTGGATATCACCATGAATATCAATATGTCTCAACGGCAATTGAGCACACCGAACGTTGCTGATTTGGTTCAGCATTCTCTGAACGAAGCGGGCTTGAGCGGGCCAGAAGTGATGATTGAGATCACTGAGAGCATGGCAATGGAGGATATTGACCGGACTGTTTGGACGCTCAATGAGCTGAAGACTACGGGAGTTGGGTTGGCGATTGATGACTTCGGAACTGGGTTTTCTTCTTTAAGCTCGCTCCAACAGTTACCGATTGACAAGGTCAAGATAGATCGATCTTTTATCGAGAGTCTCGGAATGCTTGAGAGTCGGCACTTTGGGGTTGTAGAAGCGATTATTCAGTTGTGCCGGGCCCTTGAATTGGAAGTTGTGGCCGAAGGTATCGAGACGCTTGATCAGCTTGAGATATTGGATGGGCTTGGTTGCGAGTACGGTCAGGGTTTCTACTGGGCTAAGCCGATGAATTTGCGGGCACTTGAGGCCTATTTGCAAGAGTTTGACTTTTCGAAGAACGCGGCTTGAGATAGGCTCACTTCGTGGATTCACTGGAAGCATTCAAGGCAGCCCAGGCGAGGCGAGCAGATTTATCGCAAGAAGCGCGGGGATGGGGAATTGACGAGGAGTTTATATCTCGGTTAGTTGATACGTTTTATCTGCGAATCCAAGCTCATCCTGACTTGGGGCCAGTATTCAATGATCGAATTGGTGAGAATTGGCCTGTTCATTTGGCGAAGATGAAGCGGTTTTGGGAGTCGATTGCGTTGCGAACAGCCATTTATGAAGGGAAACCGATGGAAACACACAAGAGATTAGAGGCGGCACAACCTTCGCACTTTAGTCAATGGTTGGTTTTGTGGGAAGATGTTTTGACTGAGTTGGCTCCATCTGATGAGGCGCGTGACTATTTGTTGGATCGGGCCCGCTCAATGGGAGTCCGTTTGGCCAAGGGACGGTTTGGGGATGATGTTGAAATTTAAGCGAAGCTGATTTCACGAATGGATTGGCTCGTGTGAAAGCTCGCTTCTGTCTTTTCGTGGATTTCTTGTTCTGAGACACCGGGGGCGAGTTCGAGGAGGATAAGTCCATCGGGGCCGACTTCAAAAACGCAGAGATCGGTAATGATCATGTTGACGCAGGCTTTTCCGGTGAGAGGGAGGGTGCACTGTTTGAGGATTTTTGTGTCGCCATGTTTGTTGCAATGTTCCATGACGACTACTACTTTCTTGACTCCGGCGACGAGATCCATTGCTCCTCCCATGCCTTTGACCATTTTGCCGGGGATCATCCAGTTGGCGAGGTCGCCTTGTTCGCTGACTTCCATGGCTCCGAGGATGCTGAGGTCGATGTGTCCACCCCGGATCATTCCGAAACTGTCTGCGCTGGAGAAGTATGCGGTGCCGGGGATTTCGGTGATGGTTTGTTTGCCTGCGTTGATGAGGTCGGGATCAGCTTCGCCTTCAAAAGGGAAAGGGCCCATACCGAGCATTCCGTTTTCTGATTGGAGAACGACTTCGACTCCGTCTGGAATGTAGTTTGCGACTAGGGTTGGGATGCCGATTCCGAGATTGACATAGAAGCCATCTTGAAGTTCCTGGGCAGCGCGCTGTGCCATTTCATCCCGGGTAAGTGCCATGCCTCCATTTTACTCAGGCTCCTGGTCATTCGTGATCCAAGCCAGCAATATCTTGCTGGCTTGGACGCTTTGCTTCTGCTTAGTTAAGCTGCTTCGAGCATGATCTCGTTCGAACTTGAGTCGGACTTGTACTTGAATTGTCCGACGAGTTTCTTGAGGTCTTGAGCTGATCCGCTGAGATTTTCGGCTAGGTCATTGATTTGCTCGATGTTGGCCGTTTGCTGTTGAACGGATGCGGTGACTTCTTCGGCACTTGCGGCCATCTCCTCGGCGGTGGCATTGAGTTCTTGTGCTCCAGCGGCCGATTCTTCGCTGACACTCGCGACATTGCTAATGCTTCCTTCGACTCGTGAGGCGTTGGCATCCATTTCGGTTACTAGAGACTCTGCTGTCGTAGCGAGGTCGAGAACCTCTTGGATCGAGCCAAGGATTTCGTTGAGAGCGGCTTGAGCCCGATCGGACTGTTCTGTCCCGGTGGCAACTTCGGAAGCACTTTCATCCATTGAGTGGATTGCTTGTTCAACGCTTTGGCTGACGCTGGCGATTAGGGTTGCGATTTCCTTGGTTGCATCTCCGCATCTTTCAGCGAGTTTACGAACTTCTTCAGCGACGACGGCGAATCCTCTACCATGCTCTCCGGCTCTTGCCGCTTCGATTGCGGCGTTGAGGGCGAGGAGGTTGGTTTGGGCGGCGATGTCTTCGATCGTTTGAACAATTGACCCGATTTGAGCTTGTTTTTCACCCAGTTCGCGAACGACCTTTGTGGATTCGCCCACCTTGCCTTCGATGCTGGACATCGATGCGATTGTAGCAGTGACGGCAGTTCCTCCTTGGGTGGCAATCTCGGCGGCTTTTTCGGCGGCGTTGCGCTGGGATAGGCCACTTTCTCGAACAGCATCAACGGCTTCTTTGAGGCGAGCCATTTCAGTTGCGGCCTCTTGAGCATTCGTTGCGAGTTGTTCGGCAGCTTGAGCGATTTGGTCGCTCGTGTTGCTGGTTTCTTGGACGGCGCGGGAGACTTCATCCATTGTTTGGGCGACATCTCGGGCACCAATTGCGGTCTCCTCGGAGTTATTTGCGAGATTATTGCTCGTCGCGGCAACCGTATCCGCTTGCTGATCGACGGTTGCGATCACTTTTTGAAGGGCGTTTTGGGTCTCCGTGTAGTCACGAACGACGCCTTGGATTTGGCTGAGCGTGGAGTTAAAAGTAGCTGCAAGTTCTCCAACCTCATCGTGAGATTGGTAGTTAACCGGCGACGTTTTGGGGGTTACTGTGATCATGAGGTCCCCATTGCGGAGAGCGGCAACTGACTTTGAGAGGTCGGTCACACAGTTTTCTGAGAGAAACTTGAGTTGAGTGATGACTTGGTGTAGTGGTGGAACAGTTGATCGGTTGAAGAGTATTCCGATTGCCAGTGATAAAATGATGGCAACGGTGGTCGCAATAACGGCACTTGCCACAGCACTTGAAGCAATTTGGTTTGCATCGTTAAAGTTGGATTCAGCGTAACCAACATTCCAATCTACAATTTTTTGGACGTCCGGTTGGACTTGGTTGACGAACAATTCTCGAGATGTGGTGGTGAGAATAGTTGAAGCTTGGGTGTCGTCTCCCTTTGCAAGGGCAGCGCGAACTTTGTCGGTTTCTGATTTGTATGTCAGGAGCAGAGTTTTAAATGAATCGAACTGCTTTTGATCATCAGGATCTGAGATGGATTTTTCATATGCGGTTACATTCTCATCGAGCTGCTTTTGGAGGGCTTCGAGTTTTTGGTTGCCATCACTTTTGGCACCATGGCCGGCTTCGATCTCTGCAAGCCACCTCAGTTGGACAAGTCTTTGGTCGGTGAGAGTTTGCTGAATTCCTCCGATTGCTGCGGTCCCTTTGACGCTGTCGTTATAGAGAGAATTAACTTCCTGTTTGAGGGAGTTGATTTTCAGGAAGCTCAGTCCGGAAAGAGCGACGATACAAGCGAGGACGACGCCGAATGAGACGGCGATTTTGTGTCCTATTTTCAGATTTTTGAACCAACTCATGTTGAACCCTTTTGTTCACGGAGCAATAATCCGTGAGACAAGTTCAATCATCGGTTAGTGATATTAACGATCTTTAGCGGGATCGACCAGGGAGCCCCATGTTGCGGTGGTTTTGTCAGTTTTTGGGTGTTGTGGTGAGACGCTCAATGCGTTTTTCAAAGCGAGTACCCACGAGAACTGCATCGACGAAAATTGATGGCGTGTGAATCTGATCGGCGTTGAATTGCCCGACTTCGATGATTTGTTCGACTTCGGCGATGGTTGTTTTGCCTGCGGTGGCCATCATGGGGTTGAAATTCCGAGCGGTTTTTCGGTAGTTGAGGTTGCCCCATCGGTCAGCTTGATAGGCTTTAACGATGCTGAGATCGGCGGTAAGTCCGGTCTCCATGACGTACATTTCGCCGTTGAATTCGCGGGTTTCTTTGCCTTCGGCGATGAGGGTTCCGTATCCAGTTTTGACGAAGAATGCTGGGATACCGGCTCCTCCAGCGCGGATGCGTTCGGCGAGAGTGCCTTGAGGGTTGAACTCAAGTTCGAGTTCTCCGGAGAGGTATTGGCGTTCAAACTCAGCGTTTTCTCCGACGTAGCTGGAGATCATTTTTTTGATTTGTCGGGTTTGGAGAAGGAGTCCGAGGCCGAAATCGTCAACGCCGCAATTGTTGCTAATGACGGTGAGGTCTTTGACTCCCGAATCGCGGAGGGCAAGGATCAAGTGTTCGGGAATGCCGCAAAGGCCAAATCCGCCGGACATGATGGTCATCCCGTCGAACAGTTTTCCATCCAGGGCTTCGGCGGCGGTTTTGACCAATTTATCCATGCTCAGCAGTTTACTGGATGGTTTGCCATTGGCTCAAGAAAAAACCGAGCCAATGGGCACCGGCTCGGCTCAAGCAACTGGAAATTCAATGCTTAATTGTCTCTTTTTGGAGAGACATTTTGTTGGAGTGCTTCAGGACTATATTGGTTCCTTTGATTAAGTGAGAGCTAGTATTTTTACGAGGCAGAAATGCGTTGAATGATTTGATCTAGTTTAAATGTAAGTTCGGAGTTGGTGACGACATGGTCTATTCCAGCTTCTCGACCTTCGGCGAGTTTTTGTTTTTCTTTATGACCGGCGTGTCCGATGAGGATGAGGTTCTGGGATTTGAGGTTGGCGACAAGCTCAGGATTCCAGAGGGTGTCGGAGCCGAAGTTCAGAATTGCGATATCGGCTTCGGGGTAGTTGGGCTTGAGCCGAGAAACGATGGTGGCCTGGTGACCAAGGGCGGAGATTGTTTTGCGGAGGCGTTCGGACCAGATGAGGTTGTCTTCGAAGACGAGGATATGCATCGTGTTATTGTGCTTGGTTGAGGAGTTCGGGGAGAGTGACAAATTGAAATCCTTGCTTAGTAAGGTATTCCAGAATCTTTGGGATGGCTTGAGCGGTGTGGGGTTTGATATCGTGGCAGAGGATGATTTCACCAGGGTTTGGTGTAAAGCAGATATTTTTATAGACGACTTCGGGATTTGTTGTGGCAGTATCGGCGGCGGAGACAGTCCAGTTGAAACTTGCCCAATTTCGCGATATGGCGTCTTTGTTGAGGTTCGACTTGGTTAAGCCGAATGGGGCGCGGAAGAGGGTGGGATTGACTCCCGTGTATCGACGCACGATTTCGGCAGTTTGAGTATTTTCGATGTCTGCTTCTTGGGGAGACATTGATGTTCGGTGGCTATAGGAGTGAGTGGCGATGGCGTGTCCTTCGGCGACAATTCTCTGAAGGAGGAGGGGATTTCGCTCGGCGTTCTTTCCGAGGACAAAGAATGTTGCTTTCGCGTTGTGTTGCTTGAGCGCGTTGAGAATTATAGGGGTTTGAACGGGATCGGGGCCGTCATCGAATGTGAGCGCGAGAAGTTTATTAGTTGTTTTGATGCGGGTGGTTGTGGTTTGACCGAGATATTGGGAGGGGATAACGGTTTCTTTGGGAAGGATAAAAAAAGCGATGGTCATCAAGAGGGAGGGGGTCATTTTTTGGTGACGACTCCTTCACGGACAAGGAATTTTTGGTTAGCGGTTGGTTCGAGGACGATGGTGATGTCGGCTTTACCCTGTGTGCCGGTTCCTTCCAGTCGTACGATGATTTTTGGAGGTTTGTCGTTATTGGATCGGACAGATTTGAATTTGCCGGACTGATATTCTCCGAGGGCTTTGATCAGTCTTTGGCGAAAATCGGGTTCTTCGGGGGTGAATTCGAGATGGATCAGGTCAGCGGTGGGTTGATTTTTGCTGAGGGTGGTGAGATAAGTTTCGGCGGCGGGGATAGCTCTTTCTTCGATAGCGCGGAGGGATTTTCCGAAGAGGCTGCGGGTAACGGGGAACGCGATGATGAGAAGGATGACGGTGATTGCAAGCGCGGTGAGGGGTACGGCAATAGTTGTGGTTTGATCGGCTGGTTGCTCGGGAGATGTTTCGGGCGATGACTTAGCCATTGGCAGGCTTCAGTTTACAGGCTTAGTTAATTCGTGCTTAGTCTGAGTGGACATACGCTCCGTTTGAATCAACTTCGTAAGCGGCAGGTTGTTGGGATTTATTGAATGCAATGTACGCAGGGAGGAGTTCGGTTGTCCAGAAGTCTGAAAACTCTGGGTATTGCTTGATCTTTTCCTTGTGAGTTTCTGATTCCATTCTGTAGGGGAAGATATCGACGCGGTTTTTGCGGGGGGCGAGTTTGGCAAGGGCGTAGATTTCTTCGATGGTGTCGTCCCCCATGGCGAGGCACCCGATGCTGACATTGGAGCCGTGAATGAAGATGTCGCTCCCCGGGCGGGTTTGATCGGAGCGGATGAGGTCTGATTTGTTCGGGTAGTCAAGTCCGAGGCTGAGGTGGAATTTTGATTTTGGGTTGAACCTATTTATGGTGTAGAAACCTTCGGGGACTTGGCGGTCGCCTTCTTTGCGTTTGGGTCCAGGTTTGCCGGATGATTTAAGGACTTTGTAATTGTGGTAGAGCTTGTACTGTTCGTTTGGTGAAGATTGGAACCAGATTTCAAGTTCATCCTCGGCTTTGAAGGCGCGGAAATAAAGGGCGTTGATGGTTTGAGGGAATGGTTTTCCGGATGGCCCGGGTTGTGTGGATTGGGCCGAGGGGGACGCATTGCCGGACTCGGGCTTTGACGGATTTGACATGGGAGATTGTTCGACTGATGAGCTTGGAACTTGGGTGCAGGCAGTGACGAATACTGAGCCAGCGAGAAGAAAACACCACGAGCCGAGTCGGAGCATAGACACTATTACGCCGGGAGAGGGCTGGGGTTGGCGGTCCGGGAGGATTAAACTGAGTTGATGGAAGGGAAAAGGGTAGACGAAACGAAGATTCGGATGGCGCAGATGATGACGCCGAATGATGCGAATGTTTTGGGGAAGGTTTTTGGAGGTTCGATTTTGGCTTTGATTGACCTTGCGGCAAGTGCATGTAGTCAGCGGTACGCGGGGCGAGTATGTGTGACGGCGGCATTTGAGCGGGTGGATTTTTTGGCTCCGGTAGAGATTGGGGAGTTGGTTGAGTTGGATGCGTTTGTGAGTTTTGTGGGGCGGACGAGTGTTGAGGTGACGATTGATGTTCATGCGACGCATTTGCCGACCGATTCACGCAGGCATGTGAACACGGCGCGGGTCACGATGGTGGCGGTGCAAGATGGACGACCGGTGGGTGTTCCTCGGCTGATTTGTGAGAGCCGGGAGGAGCGGTTGCGGTTTTTGGCGGGGCGGTTGCGGCGCGAGTTGCGGAGTGAGCGGACGGCTCAGATGGCGGAATTGCTTGGTCGTTTGGAGGCGTTGAGCGACAGTAAGTTAGAGAGTTTGCTGGGAATGGAGGGGAGTTTGGTTGATCTGATTGACTGATTGGTTGGGAGGTCATTTATGGGGGTTGGTAGACTCGGGGTATGAACGATCGGTTGCGGGCGAATGTGTTGCGGATGACTCCTTATACTCCGGGGAAGCCGATTGATGAAGTGAAGCGAGAATTGGGGTTAACCGAGGTGGTCAAGTTGGCGAGTAACGAGAATCCGCTCGGGCCGAGTCCGAAGGCAGTTGAGGCGGTCGCAAATGCGGCGAAGGCGATGCATTTGTATCCCGACGCTTGGGGATATGACCTCAAGGTGGCGATAGCTGGCAGGTTTGGGGTGGGGATGGATCAGGTGATGATTGGGAATGGAAGTGATGAGCTGATTCACTTGCTGGGGCTCGTCTTTCTGGAGTCGGGGGACAATGTTGTCATTGGCGCACCGAGTTTTGTTCGCTATGATGCGGCGGCGGAACTCAGTGATGTTGAGTTGCGGAAGGTGCCGCTTGACGCGGATTGGCGGCACGATTTGGGGGCGATGGCGTCAGCTTGTGATGACCGAACGAAGTTGGTTTTTGTTGCGAATCCGCACAACCCGACGGGGACGGTGTTGACTCATTCGGAGATTGTTGCGTTTTTAGATGCATTGCCGGAGGGTGTTGTGGCGGTCTTGGATGAAGCTTATTTTGAGTATTCAGCGGGTTTGGATGACCGCTTGGATGCTGTGAGCTTGATTGCAGATGGGCGGAATGTGGTGGTTTTGCGGACGTTTAGTAAGGCCTATGGATTGGCGGGGATTCGGGTGGGTTTTGGGATTTCTTCGGCGGCAATTGTTGATGCGGTGAATCGGGCACGGGAACCGTTCAATGTCAATTCTTTGGCGCAGGCGGCGGCGATTGCGGCTTTGGGTGATCCTGACCATTTGGATGAGAGCGTTCGGGTGAACTTGGAGGGGCTTTCTCGGGTCGCGGGGGCGATGCGTGAGTGGGGGTTTGAGACGGTGCCGAGCAGGGCAAATTTCATTTGTGTGAATGTCCGGGGTGATGGTGGGGAAGTATTTCAGGCGTTGTTACGGGAGGGGGTGATTGTTCGGAGTGGGGTTCCTTTGGGGATGCCCGAGTATATCCGCGTGAGTATTGGAACAGCGGCGGAGATGGACGCGTTTTTGTCAGCTTTTGAGCGAGTTGTGGTTGGGGTGGGGGTTTAGAAGTCGTCTTCGGTGAGCCCTGTATCTTTCAGCAACTTCTTGTAAGTTCCGTAGCGCAGATCCCTTGAGCCGTGGATCGGGATTGTGGCAATCTTATTAAGGTCTTCGTGCTTGTAGATATGATGACTTCCGCTTACCCTTGCTAGATACCACCCGTTTTGACTTAGAACCCTGCAGAATTCTTTTCCTGAAACTGGCATTTATACGGCGATTTCCGATATCTGGAGTCCATCGGTGATTTCAGAATTATTGAGTGCGCTCAGATAACCTGAAATTGCGTCCGCAAGGTTAGACCTAAGTTCCTCGAGGGTATCAGCTTCTGTAACACATCCGGGAAAGCCTGGAACTTCAGCCCAGAATCCTCCTTCTTCGGCTTCATGAATGATGACTTTGAAAACCATACTTGTTGATTATACGATGGGTTTGGTCGAATTGGGTTTAATGGTGGGATGGCAGTGCTTTGGGAGTCGACGGATCAGTTTGGGAATATGTTCATTGGGGTGAGTTCAGCGCAGTCGGTTGCGGAATTGGGGGAAGATTTTGCGAGTTTGGTGGAGGAACTGAAGCAGCGGGGGGATGAGGGTCAGGTGACGGTTGATTTTGGTTTTGGGGAGATCAATGGTCCGAATCCTGATGCGGTGAGTCATGTTTTGCAAGTGGCTTGGCTGGAGGAGTGCGATACGGATGTGGTTTTTGGTGAGTTGATGGAGATTTTTGGGGAATTGGAGTGCGGGTTTGATCTGGTACGAGCTTAGGATTTTAAAGCGCACTTTATGGTGTGGGTCGCCTATACTTGAGGAATGATTGCGAGTTTGGTCTTTGGGCTGGTTGTGGGAATGGCGGCACCGTGTTCGGTGTGTGAGGAGTCTTCCGAGCGGCTTTATGGGTTTGGGCCTTACAATGGAAGTGTTTCAACTCCGGAGGAGATTTTGGGTTATGAATTGGGGAGTCGGCATACGGTCTTGATGGATCAGGAGCGAGTTTTGGAGGCGATCACGGGGACGAGTGATCGGGATCGCGTGTTTTATTACGGGCAGAGTACGGAGGGACGACCGTTGCGCGCAGTGGCGTTCAGTTCGCCGAAGAATATTGCGCGATTGGATGCGATTCAGGCGAATTTGAAAAAGATTGCGAATGGGGAGGCGGGTGATCCGGATATGCCGGCATTGGTTTGGATTAACGAGTGTATTCATGGGGATGAGACGGCGAGTTTTGAGAGCGCGATGGCGCTGATGTATAACTTGGCGGCGAGCGAGAATCCGGAAGTGGTTGCGGCTTTGGACAAGGTGGTAGTGATGGTGAACCCTTGTTACAATCCGGATGGTCACGAGCGGTACGTGGTGGCTTACAATTCGATTCCAAACGGCAATGGAAAAGTGGGCACCTTTGATCGAGCGATTCCGTGGCCCTTTTTGGGGCGAGCGAATCATTATCGATTTGATATGAATCGGGATCGAATTGCCTTGAGTCAGGCAGAGACGCGGGCGGAAGTTCGGTTTGTTTTGGATTGGAATCCGCAGGTTTATGCTGACCAGCATGGGCAAGTGGAGAACTACTTTATGCCTCCGGTTCAGCAGAGCATTAATGCGAATGTTGATCGCAATCGGTACAACAAATGGACGGATCTTTTTGGTCGGGCGACTGCGGGGGCATTTGACCGCGAGGGGTGGAGCTATTACATTCGGGATAGTTTTGACCTTTATGCACCTTGCTATCTGGACAGCTTTGTGAGTTTGACGGGGGCGATTGGGATGACCCACGAGACCAACGGGGGTCGGCTCGTGAATATTGAAGAGCGCGATGGGTTTGTTGTGACCTTGCGTGAGGGGTTGGAGAAGCACGTTGTCAGTGCAATGAGTGTGGTTCTGAGTTCGGCGGCGAAGCGGGACGAGCTGCTGGGTGATTACTTAGCTTTTAAAAAGAAGGCGGTGAGTGGCGATCATGCGGGTGATTTCCAAACCGTTGTGATGCGGGGAACGGCGGAGGATTTGGAACGGATGCAATTGCACCTTGGTCGGGCGGGAGTGAAATCGGTGATGGCTCGGGATGTGATGTTGCGGGATGCCCGGAATTATTGGACGGGTGATCGGGGGGATTTCCAGGTGACGGAGAATTGTTTGATAGTAGACATGGCGCAGAGTCATGGGCCGATGGCGAAGGCGCTTCTGGAACCGATGAGCGAATTTGAGCCCGATTTTATTGAGCGGCAAAAGGGTCTGGCGAATGCGATGAAAAAGGGAGAAAGTTTCCCGGAGATTGATTCGTTTGAGTTCTATGATTTGACGGCCTGGAGCTTGCCTTATGCGTATGGTCTGGAAGCCTGGTGGAGTCCGAAATCGGCAGAGATTCCGACTGCGATGATGATGACGGGCACGGGCGTTTATGCGGTTGAGAATACGGTTGGTTATGCCCTAAGGTACGACGAACGATCTGATTTGCTCAGGGTTTTTGAATTGTTGCGGCGGGGCGTGAGAGTGAGTCAGCTTACGAAACGGACGCCAGTCCAAGGGATGGTGTTTGAGCCGGGGACTTTCATCGTGATGAAGCAGCGTAATCCGGACTTGGATTTTGCGGCAATGGGGTTTGATGAGCCTCGGAATCAGTGGGAGGTTTTGGGGACGAGTTATCCGGATGAGGGCCGGTATGGGCCAGGCGGCGAGAGTGTTCGCCATCTGCGGAAGCCTTCGCTGGGCGTGGTCTTTGGGAATGCTGGTGAGTTGAGCGGCGGTTCGTTCTGGTTCTTGATGGACAAGGAATTTTTCTTGCCTTATCGGAGCCTGATGACTCGAAGCGTCAGCGGGGCGCTTAAAGATTTGAGTTGCTTGGTGGTTCCCGCGGGAGTTGAATTGCCGGTTAATGATCGACTGAAAGAGTGGATTTCGGATGGCGGTTCGCTGGTTTATCTGGGGGGTGATGCAAGTGGTTTGATTCCGACCAAATCGCGTTCGAGTTTCCCTTGGTTGCCGGGGGCTTTGTTCCGGGGTGAAATGGATTCATCGCACTGGTTGAGTTATGGCTATGCTCGAGACGCGGAGGGCAAGGTGAAGATCGCTCTACCGGTTTCTGGATCGACGTTTGCGGAGGCAGATGATAACTCGGTGGTGACGGTTTCGCAGAATGGTGTTTTGAGTGGTTGGGTTTGGGATGATTCGGCGGACGTTGTGGGCGGGACGAGCTGGGTTCAGTCACGGTCAATGGGTGGAGGGAGTGTGACTTGGTTTGCGGATGATCCAACGGATCGGGCGCAGTGGCCCGGGCTTTGGAAAATGCTGTTGAATGCGATGATTTTGGGTGCTGAGTAGGGTTTGGGGAGCTCATAACCCACCCCCTCCAACTTCTCCCCGATCAGGTCGAGGATAGGCCCCGTCCTTAAAGGAATTTAGGGAGGGGGAGGCTTAAGCGAATTGCTTTTAAGCACTGCGGCGGGGGGTGCACTATTGGGAATAGTTTGGGGGGAAGGCGATGTGAACGGGTTTGGAGAGGGAGAATTGATGTTTGGTGGCTTGAGGGATGCCCGTTGTTGGGTCGAGCTGGAGGGTGGTGATGATATTGTTTGATTGTCCGGCGGCGACGAGAAATGCACCGGTCGGGTCAACTGCTAGTCCGCGCGGAGTTTCGGCGGAGGTTGGGGTGATGGCGAGTCGGGAGAGGGTTTCGTCGGGGTTGATTGCAAAAGTAGCGATTGAGTTGTCACCACGGTTGGAGACATAGAGAGTTTTTCCATTGGGATGGAGGAGGATTTCGGCGGTCGTGTCTTTGGGGGCGTTACTGGAAATGGTTGAAATGGTTTGGAATTCGGTCAGGTGGCCAGTTTCGGAGTTTATTTTGAGAGCGGTGACAGCGGATGCGTTTTCTGAGTTGACGTAGAGTGTTTTTCCGGATTGGCTGAAAACGAAATGCCGGGGTGAGCCAGCAGTGAGGGGGAAGAATTGGGGTGGTTTGTCGTTCGTGAACAGGACGATGTGGTTGCGTCCGAGGTCGGTGCCATAAACGAATGGCAGGTTGGGGTGAGCTTTGATGCAATGGGCGCGGGTGGGCGGGTTGTTTTCGGGATTGGCAGGGAATTGGAAGGGCTCTTCGGGGCCGATTTGGTCGAAGACGAGGGTGTGGATTGAAAAGTGCCCGGATCCGTAGCTGGCGGTGAAAAGGAGTGGCTCGGTGGGGTGGAAGCTGAGGTGGCAGGGGCCTTGTCCGGCGATTGCTTTGACCTGGAGAGAGATCAGTTTGTTGTTCTCATATCGGAAGGTCGTGATTGATCCGGATTTGAGTTCATTGATCGTGGCAATGATGGGGAATTTTGGATGAAATGCGAGGTAGCTGGGGTTGGAGGTTTCGGCGGCAAGAGTGGGTTCGGTGAGTTCGCCAGTTTGGAGGTTGAGAGTGGATTGGTAGATCCCCTGTGATCCTTCGGGGGTGGTGTAGGTTCCGATGAAGAAGGGGAGGATCACCCTTCGAGTGTAGCTCTTTGAGATGTAAAATGTTCGTGTGGAAGTCTTTAAACCAGGTTGGGGGAACAAGTCCTTGGCTTTTGGATTGGGTTTTGGTTTATTGGCGATTTGGCTTGTAAATGTGATAGTCCCCTTTGAGTCAGGTGATGGGCCTCGGCTAGTTAAGATCGTATGTGTTTCATTTTGGACAATTCTGTGCTGTCTCGTGCTTCCGTTTTTGCCTGGATTGGTCGCTACAATAGTGATTCGACCCGATCGCATTGAGCGAAGAACTATATTCGGATCAAAGAAAATAAGGTGGAATAAACTAGAACTGCTCCGCAGATTGGACAAAGCAGACTCACGGTTTGAGTTGAAAGGGGATGGAACCCGGTTTGATATTAATTGGACAGGTTACATCAATGCTAAGCGACTTAATCAACTTCTTCTTGAAATTTTAAGGGAGCCAAACTTGGGGAAGGAATTTAGATGGCGAGTATTATTTCAGCCGCTTATGGCATTTTTTATCGGCTTTTTCGTCTTATTGTGTTTGGCATCTGGCGTAGCCGGTCTCTACTGGGATTTTAAAATTCAGCAAGAACCAATTGCACTTGGGGGCAGTATTTTTCTTATATTTAGTGGATTAACCATTGTATTTATGTCGACAGGACTCAATGTCGTAACAGAGCGAAGTATCCGATGTGATCCCATACTTGGCTGGAAGCGTGAATTGCTTTTTGAAGAGATTGGATTGATAGAGTTTGCAGTAATAGGTGAATATGGAGAGGGCGAAGCAATGTATATGTATGGTCCCAGAAAGAAGTTGATGCTGTCAGCTGGGGCGACACCTAACTACGCTCAAATTCGAGACAGAATATTATCTCGAGTTAAGTGCCCCGTCCGCAGATAGAAGCTGATTATTCTAAACGTCATTTCTTGACGGCGTTCAAAATTTTGGTGAGGGCGAGGTAGACGTCTTGCCCAGTTAGTTTCATGGGTGCGCCTCCGGTGTAGAAGTCGGAAAGGATGCGAGTGTCGTTAGTCATGACGTAGGTTCGGCCTTCTTTTTGGTAGACCATGACGGGGCAGGGCATCATCAGGCCGGATCGGATATCGAGGTTGAGGGCGGTGGAGGCGGCTTTGGCGTTGCAGACTTCGATGATGGTGGCGGGTTCTTTTCGGGGGAATCCTCGTTCGGCGAGGGTTTTTGACATTTCGTGGACTTTGAGGACGGTGAATTTGTGTGCGGGGGCTTCGGCGATTATTGCGGCAACGGTGGAGTCGAAATCATAGCGTGATTCCACTTGGAATTCTAGAGGAGGACGAGGAGATTGGGGAGTTAGGGCGAGGGCGGGGGTGAGCAAGGCAAGGGGGATCAGCCAGGTTTTGAGGGCGGAGTTCATGCTTTGTATGTTACAGCTTTTTGACGGCAATTTCGCGGAAGGCGCGTGGGGAAGTGCCCGTTTGGGATCGGATGAGTTTGTTGAACTGGGCAAGATCGGGGACGCCGATTTGCTCGGCGATGACTTTGATGGGGCGGTGGGTGGTTGAGAGCAACCGGCAGGCTTCCTGGGTGCGTTTGGCGCGGATGAACTCCTGGATGGTTAGGCGGTGTTCTTCGCGAAACATACGGAGGAGTTGCCGGGGTGAGGTGTTGGCAGCTTCGGCAATTTGGGGGACGCGGAGCGATTCAGAGAGGTGTCGGAGGATGAAATCTTCGGCGGCGTAGAGGGGTTCGTTTTGGCGGAGTCGTGAGGCATCGTAGCTGATTTGGAGCATGAAGTTCCATGCAAATGCTTTGGGGAAAGTCAGGTCGGATACGACATTGAAACAGGATTTGTTGAAGCTAGCGCGGTAGCTTTGGGCATTGGGGAGATATGCGGGGATTGCGTAGCGTTTGCCGCTGTCGGCGGGAAGGTCAAACGACATGGACATGTGGTAGGTGGCGTCGCCAATGATGGCGTTGGTTCCCCGACAGCCGGGGGGGAAAATGACGATACTTTCGGGTTGAACTTGAAACGTCCGGCTATTGATCGAGACGCTATTGGCGTGAGCGTAGTAGATGATGGTCCAGTATTGGGCGGGTTGGAGCCACTCTAATCGGTTGTCGCGAAACTCTCCATCGCCAGCAAAGATGTGCAGAGGTGGCAGAGCGAGTCGGGCCGGAAAGAGGATTTCCACTCCCCTATGATAGTTGAAAACGTTGCGGCTTCAAGATTGAACTAGTTGTTATTCTCATCTTTCTGAACTAGTTTTGAGGTTCACGTCAATCAGTGAGAGTTTCTTAAGGCGGAAAACCTGACTAGTGAGGACTGATTGCAACTAGTTTTTCTGAGGTCCAGGTGGTTTGGATTTGACAGAGGGTAGTGAGCGTGGTCATGAAGTCTGGGTGGTTAGGGATATTTTTAAGGTTAGCGAAGTGGGGGAAATCACCGAACCGAGCCGCGATGGCGAGCCATTGTTTGAGTCGGTTCAGAGATTTGGGGTGATTTGGTCCGTGGAAGTCAGTCGAGTGGTCGTGGAATTTTTGGAGGAGTTCGGGCCAATTCACTGGAAGGAGTGGGGTGGTGGGTTGAAGGCCAAGGGACTGGGCGATTTGGTGGGGAAGATTCGGATTGGCAAGAGCGGCGCGTCCGATCATGAAGTGGGCGCATCCGGTTTGGTCTTGGCAGAGATAGAAGTCTTCGATTGACCAGATATCACCGTTTGCGACGATGGGGATCGAGGCGTTACGGCGAATTTCGCCGATTGGTTTCCAATAGACGGGAGGATTGTATCCCTGGGTTTTGGTTCGGGCATGGATTGTGAGCCATGAAGCCCCGGCGCGTTGGATTTGTTCGGCGTTTTCGTAAATGGGTTCGATAGTGTCCCAGCCGAGGCGCGCTTTGACGCTGACCGGGATTGACTTGGGAAGGGCGTCGCGAACAGCTTTTGTGATTTCGTAAACACGTTGGGAACAGCGGAGGATGGATGCGCCGCCGTCATTGCGATTCACGGTGGGGGCGGGACACCCAAAGTTGATGTCGATTGCAGTTGCTCCGGCAGCGACTGCGTTCTGGGCAGAGATTGCCATACGGTCAGGATCGCCGCCAAGGATTTGGATTTGGACGGGAAGGCCAGTGGTGGTTTTGGCTTGAGTGGCGAGTTCAGGAACGTCGCGGACGAAGACTCTTATTGGAAGTGGGTGATTTGAGACTCGGATGAATTCGGTGACGGAATGGGTGAACGTATTTTGGGCTCCTTGAAATGCACGCATGGGGGCATCGGTGATGCCGTCCATTGGCGCGAGGATGAGGGAGGGGGAATTTGGGGAAAGCACTGACTTTCCCCAAATGATACTTATGACCCTACTTTTTACGGCGGGTTCTAGCCGCAAGGGCCCCGATTCCGAGGGCGATGATGGACATAGAAGCAGGTTCTGGAACTGCCTCGGTTGGTCGAGCGAGGTAGGTTGTGTTGACACCATTGAAGGATCCTTGACCGATGATCCAACCGTTGTCGTTGATGTCTCGAGCGCTTGTGAGATTCCAGCCGGAGTTGGGATCAATGAGATCGTTCAGGTTTTGGCGACCGGTTGAAGAGTGCCAGAGGACGGCTTCGACGAGTCCACTGTGGCCAACCGCTTGTCCATTTTCGTTAATCGCGAGTAACGATGTCTGCTCATCTGCCTGACCGACTGTGACCATTCCCAGTTCTAGATTGAACACAAACCCGTAGCCGTCGGTAGCGTTACTGTATTGACCGACGACCCATCCGCTCTCGTTGTTGTCGTGGGCTAGGCTGAATGTCGTTCCTAATGGGAGCAGGCCATGGAGGTCGAAAAGGGTGTTATTGTTACGGAAAATGGTTGCTCTTTGGGTGCCGGCGAGCCGAGCACTTCCAACGCTTTCGCCGAGGTCGTTGAGCGCTCGGGCACTTGATTCTTCTTGATTTCCGTAGGATGGAAGGGCAAATCCGGGGGTGTCGGGGAGGATGGGGAGCCACCCAGTTGCTCTAGCATCAGATGCGAAGTCGCTGATTCCGACCACTTGATTGAGGTTGTTGATACTCCAAGGGGATGACTCAGATTGTCCAGGGATAGGGCTGAGATGCCACCAAGCTCCATTTTTGTATCTGAATCCTTTTGTTGTATTGTTCTCGGTGAATGATCCAATTATGAATCCTTGGTCATTGATATCGATGGCGGTTGTACTATCGTAACCAAATCCGTAAACCTCATTCATTCCGAATTGATGATTCCATTGCCACCCGCGAGACTCTCCCCCGGCATAAGCAGTGCCGACGATGGTTCCGTTGTTGTTGATCGCATTGATCAAGCTGAAGTCGGAGCCGGGGAGGGTGCCGATATTGATGACTTCATATTGGAATGCGGCGGCAGGAAGGGCGAGCAGGGCGGCGATGGCAAGAGTGGTTGACTTAAGAGTGTTGTACGGCTTCATTGTTGTCCTCTATAGTGGGGTTAGTATAGCCGGAATGGAGTATTGTTCCGGTGAATAAGGCGATTGGCAAAAAAAATTACTTTTTGCGGACTTTTTCTGATTCTCGTTGTGTGGGCAGAAATGTTGCGGAGAACTGTACGCGGACATAGTCACCCTTGGCCCGGATAGCTGGGTCGGTTTCGATATGGGCTCGAAATCGATTGAGGAAGCCGCTCATTTCCTCTTTGAACTTAATGGCGGACTCTCTATCCATATATCCCATCTGCCAGCGATAGGCGTAGAAGTCGGCAAAATCGGGATCGTGTTGGATTGCCTTTTGAGCGTGAGCGTGATAGCGATCAATCTGTCTCATTTGGCAGCGAAACCGAGTGATGTAGGCTTCGGAGGCTTCGCTGGAGAGATTGCGGACGATGATGTTATAGCTCACGCAGGCTCGAGCGTAGAGTGTTTCTTCACGGGCCCGGCGCTTACGGGTTCCGACCGGGATGATGAGATTGACGGCGAGTAGTTTAGAAACATGCTCGCCTACGGAGGCGGTTGATCGTCCGACTTCGGCGGAAATTTCTCGAATTGAGATCGGTTCGATTGGCCCGATCGTGGCATATACTTCACTACAGGGCGCGGAAGCAAGAACCTCAATGTGTTTGTATTCGAGTTCGAGGAACGGAACTTGATTTGGGAAGTAAGTGCTCATAGCCGGAACGCTTAATGCTTCCTTATTATACTTTGTAGTTATTCGAGTTGTTAAAAAATTCTGATTTTTTTGGCGAGAATATAGCAAGGACGACGGTCCTGGACGGTGAAATCGTTCGATCGGTGATTCGTTTTGTATGCATGCGAACAGTAACAGTGGCATCGATTTTGGTAGCAGGACTTGGTTTGGTGGCGGCTCAGGGGTCTGAGGAAGTGATGACCGCAGCGGGTCTGAAATCGGCCTTGGAGAGTAAGGGACATGTTGTGACCGTTTTGGTTGCGGATGAGGGGAAGGAGCTTTACCAGGTAAAGGTCGAAAAAAGTGGGTTCAACATTCCAGTTACAGCAAGTTTGAGCCCGAGCAAGAGCTATATGTGGTTTACGGTGAATTTGGGGCCATCCGGTGAGAAATCCAAATTCGCTGATATGTTGAAAAAGAATGCGACGATTATGCCTTCGTTCTTTTATGTGAGTGGTAGCGCGAATGCGGTTCAGATGGCTTATCCGATTGAGAATCGTGGGGTGACAGCGGATCGAGTTCAGAAGGACTTGATGCGGTTTACGGACGATGTTGTTGGTTCGGTTGATGTTTGGCGTCAGGAGTGAAAAATTTGAATCTTTGTGACGAAGTTGCCTGCTGGATGCAGGCAACTTTTTTGTTAGCATGTTCCGTTTTAGATGTAGAATAGGCGAGAAGCGAAACGTTTCGCAACGAAGGATTTGACTGATGAGTCTGAGGCATATGCGTTCAAAGTTGGCGGTTCTTGTGAGTGCTGCTCTGGTGGTTACGGCTTTTGGGCAGATCAAGAATCCAGGCTTTGAGACCGGTTCTGGTGCACAAGCATCCTCATGGACGACTTTTGGAAATGCCTTTCGTGAGGCTTCAGGAGCTCGATCGGGAAGTTTTGGGTTGAAGCTTTTTGGCGGGTTCAACGGAGGTACATCCGTTTCTGGAGCATTTCAACGGATAGAAGTTGCTCCGGGGAGTCGAGTCTATGCGAGCGGATGGGCGATTAACCGATCAATTGATCCGATGTCGGGAGATAACTTTGCAGTGTTCAAGCTCGTTTATTTTGACAAGGCCGGAAATGAGATTGCAGCGAGGGAGTCTCGCCCTATTCGTGCGAGTACGATTAAAGATCGTTATCATTTGATTTCTGCTAGTCTCGGTTCTTCACCCAAAACAGCGGTGGTTTGCAATGTTTATCTGTTGTTTATCCAGCCTGGTTCAACTCCATTTGCGAGTGGATCCGTGACTTTTGATGACATAGCGGTGACGGTGGAAGCAACAAATCCCAACAAGCTGGTTTGGAATGATGAATTTTCTGGGAAGGGTCTTGACTTGAACAAGTGGGAGCCGATGATCGGCGATGGTACGGCTTACGGAATTCCGGGGTGGGGTAACAACGAGTTGCAGTTTTATACGGGTCGGCCTGAAAATATTTTGGTTGAAGAGGGATTTTTAAGAATCCGTGCCCGCCGCGAAAACTATGGTGGCAAACAATTCACTTCGGCGCGACTTCGCACTCTGAATAAGTATGAATTTCGATACGGTCGGATTGAAGCTAGGATTCAAGTGCCGGCGGGACAAGGTTTGTGGCCCGCGTTTTGGATGTTGCCAAGCAATTCCCCCTACGGGACGTGGGCGAGTAGCGGCGAAATTGACATCATGGAAATGGTGAATGCGGCTGATCGAGTCCACGGGACAGTCCATTTTGGTGATGTGTGGCCTGGTCAACAGTCAAATGGTGGAAGCCGGACGATTGCGAGCGGGTTTCACACCTATGCTGTTGACTGGCGACCTGATGAGATTGTTTGGTCAGTTGATGGAGTTGAGTATCACAGGGTGACGAGTCTGGAATGGTGGAGCCGGGTTGGTTTCTGGAATCAGCGGGCACCTTTTGACACTCCATACCACCTTCTTTTGAACGTTGCAGTTGGTGGAAACTGGCCGGGGTCTCCAAATCAGTCAACACAATTTCCGGCGGAGATGGTTGTGGACTATGTCCAAGTGTTTCAGTACGTTCCGAAGTCAGATATCAGTCGGTAGCGTTAGCTGGATAGCCAGACGATTCACGTTCTTGATCTGATTGGAGTGAGTTGTTGGAGCAGCATTTTCCAGCCGGATTCGGTTTTGATCCAAGTTGCGCTGATTCGGAGGGGGAGTTCGGTGGGTTTTCCGTTGCGGGTCAGGGTGTACACCTGCTTATATGTCAGGGTAGCGATTTCTGGTGTTGGAAATTTGAACTGCCACTCGGATAGTGCGAAAGAGCTTGGGGCAGGCGGTCGCTTTTCGGGCGGATAGTCGTAGGATTTGATGATTTGAGCTCGGTTGTCTACGGTTCCGACGGGCGAGACTTCCATGTAGTCTGCGTGAAAGATTTGTTCGAAGGTTTTGAGATCAAAGTCAAGCGTTGCTTGGACGTAAGTTGTGGTCAGGGTTTTGATTTCCGCTTCTGGGTCTGCCATGAGAGCTGCCAGCAGGACAAAGTTCAACATGGGAAAAGTATTCTTTGCCTTATCGACAAATGTCTTGTTCAAGATTGCGGTTTCTTGAGATTTGGAGTTCGGATAGGGATGTGTTTGTGAAGGGTTTTGTGGAAATGGGAAGCATCGTAGAATCCAAAATTGAGATGCGGGACGGATTCATTGGGGTGAGAGATGAGATGGGGGATCGCGGCGGAAAGGCGTTGGGTTTGGCGAAATTGTGAGACGGTAGTGTGAAAGTGGTTTCGGAATGAGTGGGCGAGGTGGAATGGCGAGATGCCAAATCGAGTTGCGAGTTCTGAGAGAGTGTCGCTTGATTCTGGATTTGCGATGAGGTAGTCGCGCACTTCAGTGAGCCATCGGGGAGTTTTCCGGTCGGCTGGTCCGGGCGCATTGAGTAGTGCGACAGATTCCTCAATTGTGATCGGATCTAGTTTGTTGGCGAAGAAGAGTAGGGCGAGTTTTTGGGTAATGAATGGCAAATTAGGGTGATCAAGATTGAGTTGGCTGTGGAATAGGAGGCTGATGGCTTGAGTAGGTGCGGAAATGATCCGCCTTGACTTTGAACCTGGGGCGAAGACTTGGAGATGGCCGGGATCGGTGGATTGTCGGGGCGATTTCTCAAGGATCCAGGCGCCTTTGGTGATGATCCAATACTGGAGAAAAGGGCAATAGGTGCGGTTGTGGGTGTGGCCCTCCGGGAAATCGCAGAGGGTGATTGTGCATTCAGGGGTTGCTACTTCGCGTAGTTTTGAAAGTGACATTGCTTAGCCCTACTTACACTACTCAAGTTGCGACTCGCTAGGTTTCCGGTGCTTGGTGAGATTACGGTTTGATGAACTGTTGAGTTTCCTGCGAAAACGGCGCGGATGTGAGTGCTCCGGGTCTGGTTGTGCTGAGGGAAGCAGCGGCTACGGCGAATTGGAGGGCTTCGGGGAACGATTTTTGATCGAGAAGTTGGGCGAGCAGGGCACCATTGAAAACGTCTCCGGCACCGGTTGTGTCAACGGGAGTAACGGAAGGAGCAGGGCCAAAGAATTCTTCTTCACCGTTTGACCAATAGCACCCTCTTTTACCGAGTGTGATGATTGCGTTTTGGACCCCGAGTTTGAGGATTGAATGTGCGGCATTGCGGGTGCTTTCTTCACTTTGTGGAAGTATTCCAGTCAGGGCATGCGTTTCCGTTTCGTTTGGAGTGATGGCGAAAAGGCCATTGATGTCAAATTGGGTCAAGTCTCGGAACGGTGCGGGGTTGAGAATGGTCTTGGATTGACAGCGAAGGACTTGGCGGATCGCTTCATCGGCGATTTCGAGTTGGGTGAGGATGATGTTGGGCCTGGATTGATCGATCGCGGACTGAACATCGTCCGCTGTGAGGGCGAAGTTTGCTCCGGGATTGAGGACAATTTCGTTTTCAGCCTCTTGATTGACGAAGATGATTGCGGTTCCGGTGGGTTGGTCTGTGCGGTGGATGTGGCGGAGGGAAACGCAGTTATCTGAGATTGTTTGGGCGAGGAAATCGCCATTTGTGTCGTTGCCGAGGCAGGCGCAGAAATCAACAATGGCCCCTGATCGGGCGGCGGCAACGGCTTGATTCGCGCCTTTTCCTCCGGCGAAAGTGGTGAATTGTTTGGCAGAGATAGTTTCTCCGGGCTGGGGGAAACGATCTACTGAATAGACCAAATCGGCGTTGGCTGATCCGACGACGAGGGCGGTTGACATAGCGATAATTGTGGATGACCAAACATTTGGTCAGTCACAATTTCGCGATATTCCCGGTAAAAATACTAGTTATTGAGTGAATTTCTTGCAAACAGAATCGGTCGGTGTTACAATGCGGTGACCAAACGTATGGTCAAGTATGACCAAACAATTGGTCAATTTGAAGAAGAAGCTTGATGAGTAGCACGTACTCCCCGAATAAGAAGGTCACTTTGAAGGACATCGCGCATGCGGTGGGGGTGAGTCAGTTTACGGTTTCGGTAGTTTTGAATGGGGCGAAGTCGAACACTCGGGTTTCGGACGGTACGCGGGCGAAGATTTTGGATGCGGCTCGGGAGATGGGGTATTTGCCCAACGCTTTGGCGAGGGCGTTGCGGAATCAAGCGACAAACATTTTGGGTTTGTATTTTGGATACGGGCACTTGGAGCCTCATGATCCGTTCCATGCGGAGGTGTTGACGGGTTTGCAGCGGGGCTGTGAGATTTGTGAAAAGGATTTGATGATCCATTACTCGTTCCACCGGTATGGTGTTGACGAAATTTTTGCCGAATTGGCTGGAGGGAAGATCGATGGCTTGGTTTTGATTGCTTCTCCAGATGATCCTTTGGTTGAGCGTTTGCGGGGATCGAAATTGTCATTTGTGGCGATGACGGATGTGATTCCGGGGGTTCCGGGGGTTATCGCGGATGATGCGGCGGGCTCGGTAGAAATTGCTCGGCATTTGGCGGGGTTGGGGCACAAGAATGTGATGTATCGCTCTTGTCCAGGGCAGTCGGACTCCGCTTTGCGGAGGGAGGTTGCCTTTATTGACGAGGCGAAACGGTTTGGGATTGAGACGGTTAGTGTGAAGACATCTGATTGGAAAGGCCGATTGGATGCGGCTGAGATTGATCTATTGGCTCGTCGAAGAGAAAACGGGATTACGGCGGCGGTGTGCTGGGGTGATCCCAGTGCCTATGCCTTGTTAAGTTATTGCAAATCGAACGATGTTCGTGTCCCTAACGATCTAGCTGTAGTTGGTTTCAACGGCATTGAGATGCCTTATGAGCCGGCACATGTTTTGACTACGGTTCGGGCGAATTGGGCACTTGTTGCTCAGCGTGCCGTTCAACTGCTCGTCGATCAACTTGACGGCAAGACGGAGATTTCTGATCTCACAGTTTTGCCCGTTGAGTTCTGTCCGGGTGAAACCTCATGATTTCGCCCACTAACGCAAAGAAGCGCTTATGAAATCCCTCAAAAAATCTTCTGGATTCACCTTGATTGAACTGCTGGTTGTGATTGCGATTATCGCAATTTTGGCCGCGATTTTGTTCCCTGTATTTGCCCAAGCTAAGGCTGCGGCGAAGACGATCTCCACACTTTCCAATTTGAAGCAGGTTGGAACTTCTGGTCAGATTTATCTGGCTGACTACGATGATGTTGTTCATCCGCACCGTTTCTCAAATGCGACAGCGGTTCCGGCAATTAACAATGCAGGCTACTACTTCTACCTTGAGCCGTACATGAAGAATCGGCAATTGGTATGGGATACGGCTCGTGGCGTCGCTACTGATACATCAAGCAACAACTATGCTTGGTCTCAGGCAACTTCGATTACATTGAATCGCAATGGTTGGTCAAGTTGGGAAACATTGAACACATTTGTTCGAAGTTACCGAGTTGCTTCCGCTCAGGAAGACATTGCTGATCGCGCAGCCTACATCGTGACTTCACGAACCGATGCTCCGAGCTTGGGTTATGACTTCACCTCAGATGAAGCTGCATGTCCGGTGGTTGTCAGCCCGAATACGGTTGCAAATACTCGTCTTCAGCGCGCCTATCTTGGTTCTTTGTTCCACAAAGAAAAGATCGTAACTTCGTTTGGGGACTCCCACGCGAAGAGTGTTCCTAATAAGAGTGTGATGACCTATCATCAAACCGTTGCTGCTGGCGAGCAGTGTGCAGGATACAACGATCCTCAGTTCATTCCGCCTGCGATCAACCACAAGTTCTGGGGCACCTGGTACGACGCAACCAAGTAAGAGTACGCAATGAAAAAAGAGCTTCACCCTGGTGTAATCATTGCGGCATTGGTATTGGTTATTGGCGCGGCAATTGGCATCTTCGTGATGAGTTCTGGAGGCTCGACGGAGAAAGTGGATATCACCACACTTGATCCGAAGAGCCTTGAAGACCCGGAACCGCCGAAGCGTGGTCAGCCGGGCTACAAAGAGCGTACAACTGACCCTGACTAGACGACATTCCTCTGTTCGATGAGGTCAAGATCCCGTACGAAAGTGCGGGATCACTTTTCCCTATGACTCCTTCAGGCCCAGATTCTGCACAAAAGTCGCTTACTAACGGCTATTTGTTCAAAGAACTTTGGAAGGTTGTTTCGCCTTACAAGGGCAAATTTGTATTGAGTATTTGTTTTTTGTTACTCGCGGTTCCATTGGGTCAGTTCGCTATTTTCTTGACGCGTGATGTGACAAATCAGGCTTTAAACACAACAAGTCTAACTATTCAACAGCGATGGGATACGGTTATTTCGATCATCGTGTTACAATTTTGTTTTTGGCTGGCCAGCACGTTACTTTCAACTTGGAGAGAGGTTCTTGAATGGTATGTTTCGATGCGGGCAACGCTTGATTTACGGCTTAGATATTATCGGCATCTTCATTCTTTGCCGATGAGTTTTCTGAGTCAGTCGGGGGCGGGGGCGCATCTGTACCGCGCCACGGCAGACATGGTTTCGCTGTTCCGAGTGGGTAATCGAGTTGAGACTTCTACGCCGGCGGGGCAGATGCCTCCGGAGAGTAAAGAAGTTCAATCTTCTTATTATTATTCCAATGACGTTGATCCATATGATCCGGGGGTTATGGGAATTATTACTCGGTCGATGCCTTTGTTTGTCGAGACTCTTTATGCCATGGGTTGGGGGGCTGTTTTGCTTTATCTCATTGATCCGATGTTGTCGTTGTTTCTAGTGCTTTACATTGTTCCGTTTTCGCTGGTTTCATATTTTGCGTTCAATCGGGTTCGAGTTGCAGCTTTTGCCTTTAAGGAAGGGGTTGAGAACGAATCAAAAGTACTGCGGGACAGTATTGCCGGTTTGCGAACGATGAAGGCATTTGGGCGGACAACGCTTCAGTTGAAGAAGTACTTTTTGGCAGCGGGTCAGGCACGCCGAAGTGGGGTTGGGATGTATGGGGAAATGGTGCGAACGCAAAATCTGCTTCAGCAGTTTATGCGGTGGGCTTTTACAACAGTTGTTTATGTTTATTTGGCACGGCAGATCATTTTGGGCGAGGCGACGATTGGGGATTGGGTCGCAACGGCCCTGCTTATCGAAGCGGCGCAGATGCCGTTGCAAAACTTTGTTCAGTTGACGCAACTGATCAAGATGCAGTTGGTTCCGATCCGCCGGATTTTTTCAACTTTGAGTGTCGAGCCTACATTGGTTGACCGAGCGGATGCAGTCGTTCTTGGAGAGATTTCGGGGAATCTGGAGTTTAAGGAGTTAACTTTTGGGTATCGGGAAGATGAGCCGATCATACATGAACTATCACTCCAAGTGAAGCCGGGAGAATATTTGGGAATTGTTGGGCCAAGTGGGGCGGGCAAGAGCTCGTTGGTGAATTTAGCTCTCAGACTTTATGGCCCTGATTCGGGACAGGTTCTGGTGGACGGTCATGATTTGCAGACCGTGCAATTGAAGAGTTATCTCTCCCAAGTGGCGTCGGTTCCTCAATCAACTTATCTCTATGCGGGAACGATTGCGGAGAATGTGTTCTTTGGCAACCCGGACGCAACGGAAGAGGATTTGCAGAGGGTATTGGATGAGTCGGGGGCTTCGGCGTTTTTGAAGCATCATGCGGATGGAGTTGATACGATGATTTCAGAATCCGCTCCCATTTCTGGCGGGGAGCGTCAGCGGATTGGCATTGCGCGGGCGTTGATTCGCGATCCGAAGATTCTGTTTTTGGATGAAGCGACGGCGAGTCTTGATCCGGCGACGGAGGATGCGATTTTGGAAACGATTCAGCGAATCCGGGGCGGGCGAACAATTTTGACAATTGCACATCGGCTCAAGGCCGTGACACAGTGCGATCGAATTATTGTTTTGGACGAGGGGAGAATTGTCCAAGAGGGGACGCACGATCAGCTCTTGGCGGTTGATGGACTTTACAGGAAATTGTGGGAGCAGCAGTGGGAGATCGGGAAAGTGAGGGGTGGGGTTCATGACTGAAGCGGAAGCACTGAAATCTTCGGAAAGTCATCGTGAGAACTCTTGGAAAGCCCTTCTATTTGTCTTGCGATTTTTGAAGCCACAGCTGCGAAGATTATTCCTGGTGTGTTTGATTGATATTTCAATATCTTTTATCAACTTGGCGATTCCTTGGTTTGGGAAATTTATTATTGACCAGGCGTTTCCGCAAAGAGATTGGGATTTGACATTGCAGATTGCGGGGGGATTGCCCTTTTGGTCGCAACAGTTTATGGTCTTTCGGCGTTGCGAACGTATCTTTATAACACGGCAGAGTTGTTGATTGGGCTTGGGATTCGCCGGGCCATGTATGGTCATTTGCAGAAGCTCTCCATTGATACAATTGAATCTGTTCCGGTGGGACAACAGCAGTTCAGGATTACGACGGATGCGGATCGGATTGCCCATATGTTGGTGCGGATTTTGCCGACGGCGGTGATGCTGGTTGAATTTGCATTGATATTGTCAATTGCGTCTTATATCGAGCCAGTTTTGACAATGATTGTCATGGGCTTCTTGATCCCTTGGACGGTTTTGTTTATTTGGGTTACTCATTACGGGCGCATTTATGATCGCCGCCGATTGCGGTTTACGGAGTTGCGTGATTCGGCAATTTTGCAAGCAGCGTCGAGCTTTTCGACTATCAAGTCTTATATGCGGGTGCGGTCAGAGGTTCGGCGGAACGGTGTTGCGAATATTATGGTTCAGCGGGTTGCAATTCAAGGCTATTTGATTTTGGTGGGATTTGAGTTAGTCACGCAGAGGTTGATCCCTTATTTGAAGTCGATTACGATCTATCTGTTCTTGATTCGACGGGTGGTTTTTGGCGAGATGACGCTTGGGATGACAGTTCCTCTGATTGCATATCTGTCGCGAGTGACGTTTCCGCTTGAGCGGATCGTGAACTTTGGGTGTTGGATTTGGCAGACGATGGTTTCTGCGGAGCGATTGATGCATATTATGTTGACCGATCCGGCGGTTAAGGATCGCCCGGACGCGGTGAAATTGGGGGATGAGTTTGTGGGGAAAGTTTCATTTGAGGGAGTGAGCTTTGAGCGTGAGAGTGTGGGGAATGTTCTCACCGACGTGAGTTTTGATTTGAGCCCAGGCAAGACGACGGCGATTGTTGGCCCGAGTGGGGCAGGTAAATCCACAGCATTGGGGTTAATGCTTCGGTTCCAAGATCCGAGCGAGGGCAGGATTACCGTTGATGGGGTTGACCTGAGGGATGTTGACCGAACGAGTTATCTGCGAAAAGTAGGAACCGTGATGCAAGATACGTTCATCTTTTCAGGTTCGGTGGCAGAGAATTTGCGGATTTCCAAGCCGGATGCTTCGGACGAAGAACTTTGGGCGGTGCTTGAGCAGGTGGAACTGAGGGAATGGGTGGAAGCCCAAAAAGATGGCCTGGCGCATGATTTGGAAGGGGGGACGGGGTTGTCGGCGGGGCAGAAACAGCGCATTGGAATCGCCCGGGCGATCTTGCCTTCGCCCAAGATTTTGCTCCTCGATGAACCCACATCGGCTCTAGACGTCGAGACAGAAGCGCAGTTGGTAGAAACACTGCGGCAAGTTGGCAAGGGGCGAACTGTGTTTGTGGTGACGCACCGTTTGGAGACGATTGTTGACGCAGACGAGATATTAGTTTTGGATCGGGGTGTGGTGGTGGAGCGAGGCAATCATGGAGAGTTGCAAGAAATGGGCGGGTTGTATGCTGACCTTTACCGATTGCACCGGACTTTTGAAACAGTTGATGGGAAACAGATTATGAATGAGGTGACACAGTGATACCGAAGTATCCGGCAGAATGGCGGACACAATCGCCTTGGAAAAAGCGGTTTTATGCCCGGTACATGAAGTGGCTTGAGCGGCTGGGTTACACGGTCGTCACTCTCGTACTCGGTGCGTTTGTTTTCGCATTTAACTACCGCGTAGATGATGTGATCAGCGCGGATAAGGTGGCAATCAAAGCGGCGACGACCGTCACGAAATTTGAGGAGCCAGTTTTGGTGGTGAGAAGTGTGATTCGGAGCTTTGATGAAGTAGCGGTGGGTGAACCGGTGTTGGAGATTATCCGAGGAGAGGAGGCCATTGATCGCTTTGTGGCGGGGCAGGCGTTGGGGCGATTGGGGGCCAAATCTGACTTCGCGATGCCTAAGCCTGAAATCATCGCCGCAGGTACTTCCGGCATTTTTGTAATTGATGAAAGCGTACTTGGACAGGTGGTTGAGCAAGGTGAGACGGTCAGTGAGGTTCGGAATTATGATGAGCTTGAGTTGACGGCGGCCTTGGCGGGTCAGGGAGTTGCAGCGGCAAAAGCAGGCGGTGTAGCGAAATTGAAAAATCCTGCAGTGTCATCACCGAATTCAATCTTGGTTCGGGGAAAAACGTCGGGAGGATCGCTTGTTTCGGGTCGGCTCTTTTCGCCAGAACAGGCTGACCTGATCGGCTCATCAGTGAAAGGGATGGCACTGGGGGTTCGCGACGATTTATCGCTAGAAGTTGAGAGCTTGGTGCAGTTGCAAATTGATGCCGACTTAAGTTTGGGAAGTGGCGGTAGCGAGAATTCGATCCAGGCAGACCCTCCGGCGTCCAGTCAGTTTCAAGCGGATGTAGTGGATGGAAAACACTTGGCGGTGATTCAGTTTGCCCGGCTGCCTCAATCAAAGCAGGAAGAAGTCAACCGGGCAATCCAGTCGGTTCTTAATCAGCGGTCGGTGGTTGATTGGTCGGGTACTGCTCAGAAAGTGGACTCGTTGAGTGGATTGAACACAGTATTCCAAGTGAATGCAGTGCCAAGCAAGGGTTCAACGGGGAGGGAGAAGGTGGATGGAACAGCGATTTCGAGGACTTTTGAGGCCAAGATGAAGATTAAGAACCCATCGGATGAGTTGAAACGAGTTATTCGAGATGCGGATGCCTTGGGACAGACAGTGACGGTTAGGGTGGAGCTGAAGACGGGTGATCGACCGATTGCCATGCTTTTGTTGAAACGATCATGATTTTTAATACAGGAAGTGAAGAAATTGAGCAGTTGAGTGATGAGCGAATTGACCACCCGAGTCATCCGCTTTATGCAGAGCGGGTCTATGCCGGAATTTTGGGGAAATTGATCGGGGTTTATTTGGGCCGGCCGGTTGAAAATTGGTCGCATGAAAAGATTGTCGAAGAGTTTGGCGAGATTCGATATTATGTGCATGAGCAACGTGGTCGGCGGCTCATTATTACGGATGACGATATTTCTGGGACATTGATTTTTCTCAGAGCACTGCAAGATTACGGCTACTCGCCGAATCTTTCGGCGGCAGATATTGGTCAGACTTGGCTGAATTATTTGATTGAAGAGAAGACGATTTTGTGGTGGGGTGGTCTTGGGAATTCGACCGAGCACACCGCTTATTTACGTTTGAAGAACGGGGTGAGAGCCCCGGAGTCAGGTTCAGCGGCTTTGAATTCCAAGATTGTATCGGAGCAGATTGGGGCACAGATTTTTATTGATGGTTGGGGTTTGATTTGTCCGGGGGATCCGCGATTGGCGGCAGATTTTGCGCGGAAAGCGGCGAGTGTGAGTCACGACGGCGAGGCTATTTATGGGGCGCAGGTCGTTGCAGCGATGGTTGCACAGGCCTTTGTTGAGCAGGACATTGACCGCTTGTTGGACACGGGGACTTCGATGATTCCGCCAGATTGTCAAGTTCGGAAACTGATTGACGATTTGCGGGAATGGCATATTCAAGATCGGGATTGGCGCAGATCTCTTTCGTTGTTGCACGATCAGTACGGCTACGACAAGTACAAAGGGCAATGCCATTTGATTCCAAATCATGGATTGATTATTTTGTCGCTTTTGCATGGAGCAGGTGACTTTGATGAATCCATGATGATTGTGAATACTAGCGGCTGGGATACGGACTGCAATTCTGGGAATGTGGGTGCAATTTTGGGGGTTCGGAACGGTTTGAAGTCATTCAATCAGCAGGATTGGCGTGGGCCGGTTGCGGACCGGCTTTACTTGCCATCGGCTGATCCCGGGCGTTCGATTACGGACGCGGCGCGAGAAACGATTGAGGTTGTGAACGCAGGGTTGCGGATCAAGGGTCTGCCAGGGATTTCTCCGAAAGGGGGAGCACGATTTCACTTTGAGTTGCCGGGATCGGTTCAAGGATTCCGGGTTCAGAATCCGGAAATGGGGTGGTTGGTACCAGACCGTTTGGGGGCAGAACAGGAGCGGAGTGGACTGAGATTTGGCAGAACGGCGGGATCGCCGGAGGCTGTACGGGTGGCTACTCCGACGTTTATTCCGCCGGATACGAAAGATATGGTCACGGGCTACGTGCTCGTGGCATGCCCGACTCTCTTTAGTGGGCATGTTGTGGAGGTGGATTTGGCGTCAGTTTCTGCATCTGCAACTGGCCGATTCTTTATTGAGTGCTACGACTTTGAGGATGAGACACAGCGGATTCTTGGCCCTGCGTTCAGGCTTGAATCTGGTGAGGCGAAGCGGATGACATGGGAGGTGCCGGAAACAGAAGGGTATCCGATCCATCACATTGGCATTGAAGTGGAGGATGGAGAGATATTTATGGAGCGCATGGACTGGTCGAACATTCCAGCGACCGCCTGGCCTCCGGTTGAAGGAACCATGTGGTACCGCGCTTGGGCGAATGCACTTGATCGATTTGCGCCGGTGCGTGATCGGTATGAGTACATGGCGATGAATTCAGGAACTGGATTCTTGGCACAGGGGCATCGAGAGTGGAAGGATTATTGTGTGAGTTGCCGGATTACGCCGAGAATGGCCGAATCTGGGGGAATCGCGGTTCGATATCAGGGGACTCGCCGGTACTACGCCTTTGTGTTTGGGTCTCCGGGAGAAGTGAGGTTGGAGAAAGCCCTGGATGGAGTGACTTCGTTGGCTCGGGTGCCATTCAACTGGAAGCCATTCGAGGATTATGAAGTCTCGGTCGAGGCGGTTGGAAATAAGCTGCGGCTGTTTATTGATGGTGAGTTAATTTTACAAACTTCGGATGAAGATGATCCTTTGGAGTCTGGTGGATTCGCGTTTGTGGTGACTTCTGGTTGTATGGGAGCGGGGACGCCAAGGATTGAGCCTTTATGATTTCGGTTCAATTTGGGAAGAGTGAATTGGGCGAAGTTGTTCGGCTAAGTGAAGAGGCGCGACTCAAGCAGTTTATTCGCGATGAGAATTCGGAACCGCTCAAGTTATTTCACGCGAGTCAGAAGGATCAATGTTCGACGGGGGATTGGTATGGGGAGCATGCGGGTAAATGGTTGATGGCGGCAGGACTAACCTTTCGGTCGAATCCATCTGAAGATTGGCGTGAACGGATTGCTTACGTGGTCAAATATTTGGCAGATCAGCAGGAGGAATCAGGCTATTTGGGGACGTATTCGGCTGAATCTTCGGCCCGGTTTACGCACGAGGATGCGGACAATGTTCGGACTTGGGATTTGTGGATTCACGCTTGGTTGCTTTTAGGATTATTGGAAGTTGAGGAGATTGCTGGGTGCGAACAGGCGAGGATTTGTGCGCAGAAGATTGGGGAGCTGTTGCTTACGACATTTGGAGGCGAGCGGAGTCCGGTTCGGCAAGGGAATCATGAGGGTTTGAGTAGCTTGGTTTTGCTTGAGCCGCTCGCGTTGATGGCAGTTCGGTGGGGGGACAAACGGTACTCAGAATTAGCGGAGCGGTTCTTTGACCAAGCGGTTGATTCGGGACTGAAATTTTTGGACGATGTTGATGCTTCGAAGGTGGGGACGGGGAAGTCGTATCAGCTCTTGTGGTGTCTGAAGGGGTTGCTCGAACTTGGAATGGCGACGGGGAGAAAGGATTTGCTGGATATTGTTGAGCGGTTCTGGAAGAATGTTCGCGATTTCCATTTGACACCGATGGGTGGGCCCTGGGGGGGGATTGCCACACACAAAGAGGTGTTCAATCCGGCGGACTTTTTTGATCCCTGTGGTTTGGTAGAGACTTGTTCTTCGGTGACTTGGATGATTTTTTCGAGGCGGCTGTTTGAGGTAACGGGCGAGCCTCACTATTTGGTGGAAGTGGAGAAGACGCTATACAATTCGGTTTTGGGGGCAGTGGATGCGAACGGGGCGGATTGGTGCTATTTCACTTTTCCGAATGGACGTCGGAACAACACATATCACTGGGCTTGTTGTAAGTCGAGTGGGGCGATTGGACTGGCTTATGCAGCGCAGTGCTTTTTGGCAGAGTTTGATGGAGCTTGCTTCTTGACAGGGTTTGAAGACTTTAGTGTTGAGACACCGAGTTGGGGAAGGGTTGAGATGGTGCTTGGAGGGGACGGAGCAAAGATATTAGTTGATCAGTCGATGGCGTTGAATCTTTTTATATCGCCGACGATTGAGCTTGAATCAGTGCCGGACGGGGCAACTCTCGATGGCCCTTGGTTAAGGTTTGCAGATATCTCGGGTTCGGTGGAGATACGGTTTCGGCAAAAACTGAACATTGAGCAGAAGGTGCATTCGGTTGATCATCATGGACAGGAAATTGTTCGGGAGGAGTATGTTTGTGCGCAGGTTGGTAAGTACGTTTATGCAGCAGAGAAGTTCGAAGGGTATCGAACTCAAGAGACTTTGCGATTGCCCCAGCTTGCTCCGGAATCGGTTTTTCGAGTGGTTGAGGGGGGCTTACTGGAACTGCGGCAGGCAGGTCGAGATGTAATCAAAATGACGCCCTATTGGAAATGTGGGGGAAGGCATGATGGGGCATGGCGGACGACGTGGTTGCAGGTGGCCTGGCAGTGATGGTTCGGGTTGGTTATTCGGGGCCAGATGTTCGGGCAGATGTTGAGATCACGGCGGAGCCTGCGGCCAAGTTTGGATTTGATTTTGCTTCGAGTTGCTCTCCGCTTTATGATGATTTGATCCGGGATCAGATTTGGGCAATTGCGCGAGAATTTGGCGAGCCTCATCTGCACTTGACTTGTCAGGATTCTGGGGCTTTGCCAATGATTTGGTCGGCTCGCCTCAGGGCGGTTTTTTGTTTGAGTCTGGGTTTAGCGATTCCGTCGGTTGTTTCGGAGCGTAGATTTTCGGGGCATGGATTGCGCCGGAGTCGGCTCTATGTGCCAGCGAATACGCCTAAGTTGATTCCAAACGCACCCTTGTTCTCTCCAGATGCAGTTATTTTGGATTTGGAGGAATCGGTTCATGCTGACCGAAAGGTGGAGGCACTGGCGATGGTGGCCTCGGTGAGCGAGGGGGTGGATTGGGGGGCAATCGAATTGATGGTTCGGATCAATTCTGGGGCTCTGGGTTTAGGTGAGTTGACGACTTTGGCGCGATCATCGGTGGGGACGTTTGTAATTCCCAAAGTTAATAGTTCAGCAGATTTAGTATCGATTTTAGATGTGCTGGATTTAGGTGAGTCTCAAGCCAAGATTATTCCCTTGATTGAGTCGGCGTTGGGGGTTGAGAACGCTTTTGAAATTGCGGGATGCTCGCCGAGGGTGTCGGCGATTTCGCTTGGACTGGAGGATTATGTGGCGGATATCGGGGCGACACGGACGGTTGATCAGAGTGAAAGCTGGTTTGCTCGGTCAAGGGTTTTGAATGCAGCGCGGGCGGCGGGAGTGATGCCGCTGGCCTCAGTTTTTCCTCGTTTTCAGGTTGAGGACGAAGTGGAAGAGTACGCCCGAGGGGCGAGACTGGCGGGATACGAGGGTATTGGATGTATTCACCCCAATCAAATTGGACCAGCGCATCGAGGATTTGTGGCGAGTGGGGCGGAATTAGAACGAGCGAAACGAATTGTCGAGGCATATGAGCGAGCAGAAGCGGAAGGGAAGGGGGCGGTTGGAGTTGATGGGGCGATGGCGGACTTGCCGACTTATGAGCGGGCGAAGCGGGTCGTGCGACTCTCAGAAGGAGGAATGCAATGAACCGAAATGCGGTGGGGCGGATGATTCCAGATTTAAGTGAACGGGGTCTGGTGGGATTTCGCGGGGTTGATCAGCCGCCTTTGAAGTCGAACCAGGTTGCGCCTGCGATTCGGACATGCTCGGAATTTCCGGCGAATGGGGATAAACGTGTTGAGTCTTTGCGAGAGGCTTTGAGGAGGTCAGGATTGCGCGATGGGATGGTGGTTTCGACGCACCATCATTTGCGCAATGGCGACGCGGTCGCGATTCAGCTGTTTGAGGCGATTCGGTCGCTTGGCGTGCGCGATATTGTGTGGTTTCCGAGTGCGGTTTTTCCTTGCCATGAGGAGCTCATTTCTTATTTGGAAGACGGAACGATTCATCATATTGAGGGTAGTTTGAATGGCCCTTTGGGTGATTATGCAAGTGGCGGGAAGATGCGTGGGTTGGCGGTTTTACGCTCACATGGGAATCGGTACCGTTCGATTCAGGATGGGGATGTTCATGTTGATGTGTCGGTGATTGCGGCTCCGGCGAGCGATCACTTTGGGAACTGTACGGGGGCATTGGGGCCGTCGGCTTGTGGTGGGTTGGGGTTTGCGATGGCGGACGCTCAGTATGCGGGCCGAGTGATTGTTGTGACGGATCATCTCGTTGAATTCCCGTGTGTTCCATGGCAGATTGCGGGCAATCATATTGACCATGTGGTGGAAGTTGATACGATTGGTGATTCGGCGCAGATCGTCGCTGGGACAACGGTGCTAACAAGTTCTCCAGAGCGACAAAGGATTGCCCGATTGGCGGCGGAATTTGTGGATGCGGCAGGAATTGTTCGAGATGGATGGTCGTTCCAGGCTGGGGCGGGGGGAATCTCGCTCAGTTTCGTAGTCTTTGTCCAGGAAATTATGGCTCGGCGGGGTGTTCGGGCGGGATTTACTCGCGGGGGTAGCACTAAGTATTTGGTTGAGATGCTCGAATCTGGTCAATTGGGGGCGATTCTGGATGGGCAAACATTTGATTTGGAGGGGGTTCGGAGTTTGCGGGAGAATCGGAATCATGTGATGACGACCCCATGGAATAGTTACTGCAATCATACGAAAGGAAATTTTGCTTCGATTTTGGACTGTTCGGTTTTGGGGGCGACTGAGGTTGATGTGAATTTTAATGCGAATGTAGTGACACATTCTGATGGTCGGTTGCTCCATGGGATCGGGGGTTGGCAGGACGCTTTGATGAGTCAGTGCACCATATTGGCGGTGCCTTCATTACGGAATCGAGTTCCGATTATTCGGGATGAACTGACGACGGTCTGCGGTCCAGGTGAGTTGATTGATGTTGTGGTGACGGAGCGGGGAATTGCCGTCAACCCTCGCCGAAAGGATTTGATCGAGGCAGTGGTGGGATCAGGATTGCCTTTAAAGTCGATTGAGGAGATTCAGGCTGAATCCGAAAAATTAGCGGGGGGCAAACCGGCTCGAGTTGATTTGGATGATGATTTGATTGGATTAGTGACTTGGATTGATGGAACGGTAATTGATACGGTTCGGCGGGTGAGAACAAAGGCATGATGATGACGACGATGATTGCGGCAGGTTTATTGGGACAGGCGAGTGGCGGAGGCTATTCGATTGATCGAGATAGGTTGACGATGGCAAATGATCGACTGCGGAACCACATTCATCGGGGAAATCTGGCGGGGGCGGTCACGCTTGTTATTCTGGATGGGAAAGTTGCTTCGCACGAAGCGTTTGGTTGGTCGGATTTGGAATCGAAGAGCTTGATGAGGCGGGACACGATTTTCCAGGTGATGTCAATGACGAAGCCAGTTACGGCGGCGGCGGTGATGATCTGTGTGGAACGGGGACTGTTGAGTTTGGATGATCCGGTGGAGCGATATTTGCCGCAGTTTGAAGGGATTCAGGTGAAAGGTGAGGATGGTGAGTTGAGGGCACCATCGGCAAGGATGACGATTCGGCACTTGTTGAGCCATACGAGTGGGTTGGCTTCGGATGATCCTGGAGGAATATCGGACGAAGATAAGGCCAAGTTGACATTGGCGGAATACGCGAAGTTGCTGGGATCGGAGCCACTGCGGAGTGATCCGGGGACGGTTATTCGGTATTCGGGGGTGGGGTTCTCCACAGCAGCGGCGATTGTTGAAGTAGTTACGGGTCGGAAATTTGAGGATTTTGTTGGTGCGGATATCTTTGTTCCGTTGGGGATGAAGGAGACTTTCTTCTTCTTGCCTGAGGGATTGAGGCCGAGGTTGGCCCAGGTTTACACGAAGGACAAGGGGGTGTTGACTCCATTTGCCCATGATCGATATAGAGTGGGGGCAAAGTTTGCGAACGGGGCGGGTGGTTTGTATTCAACGGCTGCTGATATGGGTCGCTTTATGGAGGCGTTTGCAGGAGGAAATCGGAAGTCGGTGTTGTCTCCGCGTGGGTTGGACGTGATGACTCGGTTGCAGACGGGAAGTTTGTTGAGTGATGGAAATGATGCTCGGGGTTATGGGGTCGGCTGGTCGGTGATTCGTGGATCGTTGGGGCAGGGGACTTTGCGGAGTGTCGGCTCGTTTGGTCACACAGGGGCTTTTGGAACCGAGTTTTGGCATGATCGAGAGTCGGGGGTTTCGCTGGTGTTCTTGGCTCAGACGTTTTTTATCTCTGAGGATGCCCGTCGGCAGTATGCGACGATGGTGAATGCGAGTTTGGTGAAGGAGTAGAAGAGAATTTCATAATAATTTCATAAGAATTTGTTAAAAGTTCTGTGATTAAATTTGAGATAAATTGAAAAAAGTGGAACAAAATAGATGGGATGAATAGTGAGTTGTATTCGATTGAAGGTCAGGGTGCGCCGGTGGGTTGTGTGAACGCTTTTGGGCTTGCGGAGTGGGCTCATGCGGGAAAGCTTGCAGGGATGCAGGTGCGAGCTTTGAATTCAGGCGCATATTTGTCTGAAGATGATGTGCGAGGAGTTGTACAGTCTGTGCAGCTGCCTCCTCCGGTTTTGCGTGCGCCGGTTCAGCACGCTCCGGTTGATGGTAACCAGGATCCCTTGAGGTTTGTTGCCCCGATTCATTCTTCTGGCTGGGCGATTGTCGCGAGCTATTTGGGATTGTTTTCGCTCGTGTTGATTTTTGCTCCGTTCTCCCTTTGGGCTGGGTTGATGGCATTGAAGGATTTGAAGGCGAATCCTCACAAGACGGGGAAAGGTCGAGCGATTTTTGGAATTGTGATGGGGGCGGTATTTAGTTTGGTTTTGATTGGTGCGATTGGGAGTTACCTCAGCAGCCGCTAGAGATTAGAAAAGGAACTTTCGATTCGGATGCACGGTAGTGAGGTGATGGATGTGAGAACTGCGATCAAGAAGCAGCACCATGCGGCTCTTACGATGCTCAGGGAATGTGTCGAAGTGTGTCCGGATGACATTTGGGTTTCAGGGAGTCACCCACGGACTTTTTGGCGGATTGCTTATCATGCGGCGGCATATGTTCATCTCTATCTTTTTGAGAATTTGGAGGCGTTTGAGCCTTGGTCGAAGCACCGCCTTGATTGTACGTATTTGGAGGGAGATGCTGAAGTGGCAGAGGCTTATAATCGGTCTGAGATGATCGAGTGTCTTGATTTGATTGAATCTGAGTTTGATCGTCGGATTGATGGGCTTGACTTGGATGCGGAGCATTGCGGATTCACTTGGTATCCGACGGTTTCGCGGGTGGAATTGATGGTGTTGAGTCTGCGGCATTTGCACGGACACATTGGCCAGCTTTCGGAGATTTTGATCGCGAATGGGATTGATACGGAGTGGAAGGGAACGGTTTGAGTAACCAATCGAAAAAGCGTGAATAAACAAAAAAGTTTTGGAATGAGTGGTGGAGGATAGGGGACTCGAACCCCTGACCCCCTGCATGCAAGGCAGGTGCTCTCCCAACTGAGCTAATCCCCCACGTCGGTGGAGTTGAAATATACCCAACTCCAAGCTCTTTGTCGGGAATTGGGCCGGGATTTTTTAGGTCTCTCGGGATTCGGGGGCGTGAGGGAGTGATCGGAGGGTGGCGATCAAGGAGCGGGTGAGGTTGCGTAAAGACACTGACTGAGATTGATGGATTGGTGTAGGTGGATGCGGCAAGGGGGTGATTTTGGGCAGGACAAGTCCCTGTGCAGTCAGGTGAAATTGAATGTGATTGCAATATTCGGTCACTCCAGGGTGATGTTGGAGCTCTAGGAATTGACACACTTTTGCGGCGGCAAACAGGGTGTGCCGAGCCGAAGTGCGGTAGGCGGTTTTCAGAGCTCGAATTCCTTGAATGCGCGCTTGTTCAGTTTGATTGTGGGTGATCGAAAATGCGAGTTGAACGTGGGCGATGATGGGCTCAAGATGCGGGTAACTGCGGAGAATTGGCAGGGAATCGAGTTGATTGAGGAGCGCGGCGGCTTGGTTGAAGTCGTCATTGAGGAGGTAGGCATGAGCCAGATTGACTTGAAGGGCGAGGGAATCCCTCGGGTTGTTTGCAAGGGCTTGAATAGAATTTTGGAGTATCGGGATTGCTTCCTGAGGTTGTGCGTTGAGGAGATAGAACGTGGCTTTTTGAGATCGGCACTCCCAGGCGTCAGGTTCGGTGTGATAGCACTCAGCAATCGAGGTTGCGCGATCAATGGACTCGAATGCTTGATCGAAGCGGCCAGTTTGGAAAAATGCGAATGAGAGATGAAGAAGCGCAATCCGCTGGCGAGCAGGGTCGATGGGTTGGCTCAGAAAGGCTTCAGCGAGTGGAATCAGCGAATGATTATCTTCTAGGAGAGATAATGCGGTGATGATTCGGACTTCGATCCTTTCTCGGGTTGGACCAGGAGACGGATTTTGAGCGAGGGCTTGGCGGAGAAGAGGGAGACATTCAGCGGGATGAGTGATCAGTTCGGTGCGAAATGAAGGAGAGGAGAGCAGTTGATGTGCAAGTTCTGGAGATTCTTGGGTGAGGCGGTGGAATAGGGAGACGATGATTTTTTCTTGACCCGGACTGAATGGGAGAGTTGGAGCAGCGACGAGATGGAGGGAATCGGCAGCTTCTAGTGTCTCTGGGGAGAAGTCTTCGTTTTGAGTTTTTAGGATTCGGCGAGCTTGTTGAAATGCGCGGAGGGCCTCTGAAACATGGCCAGATTTTGCTTTGGCGGTGAGGAATGCAGACCAGGCATCGTCGTCGAATGGAAAGTGGGCGATGATTGATTCGGCGGCTCGGGCAACGGTTTTGAAGTCTGACTGTTGGTGTGCCAGCGTGACCAATTGGGAGAGGTAAGTTGTTGCGGTGATGGCCCACTGGTCTTGGTGCGCTTGCACCCACGGCTCGTGAGACTGGGGAATCAGAGGCAGGGCGAGGCTGGAGATGAGGGGATTGAGGACTTTGATCTCTTCTGCGGGGTCGGGTTCTGAGATTGCCGATTGCACATTTTCGAGCAGGGTTTGGAGATCAGTCTTGTAAGCGGGCGAGAGTGAAATGTGATGCTCTGATTCCGAAATGATTTGGGCTTTGCGAAGGCGCGACAGGGTGACACGAGCCCGGTTGTTCGCTTCCTTGGGTTCGGTTTCGGGAAAGATGTGTTTGAGAATTTCGGAGCGGTGGGTGGGAGCTGGGTGGTTCAGGGCAATAAGCAAAAGAATATTGTTCTTGGAAAATTGGGATGGGAGAGTGAGTCGGCCGAGGAGGCGGATGACTTTGCCATCGCTCATGGCGAGAGATTACCTTTTGGCCGAGGCGGTTAATGATTGATGATTGCGGGCCAGGGAGGGATTCCTTCGGTTGTGATTTTGACGGGGCGGATGTCTCCGTTCGGTTCAAAGATGAGTCGGTCGATGCAGGTGACGCGGTTGTCGCGGGCGGTTGATCCGGCGGGGCGGCGGTGGTAGCAGATGACGTAGTCGTCGGTGCGGGGGAGTTTGAGAACCGAATGGTGGCCTGCCCCCATTCCGATTTCCGGATTACCGTCAAGGATGTGGGCTTTGCGTTTGAAGGGGCCGAGTGGGGAATCGCTGACTGCGTAGGCAACGCCGTAGGTTGAATTTGTCCAACCGCCTTCGGACCACATGAAGTAGTACTTGCCGTCTTTTTTGAGCATGAAGGGGCCCTCGACGTAGTTCTCGGGTGTGATTTCGAGGAATTCGCCTTCGGTTTCAATCATGTTTTCTTTAAGCCGGACGACATTGCAGTGTTTCCAGCCGCCGTAGTAAAGATAGGCTTGTCCATCTGAGTCGATGAAGGCATGGGCGTCGATGGGTTGGGCGCCGTTGATGTACTCCTTGATGAGGGGTTTTCCAAGAGCGTCTTGGAAGGGGCCGGTGGGGAATTTGCTGGTGGCGACACCGATTCCGGCTCCGTCGCCGGCGGAGAAGTACATGTAGTAGGTGCCGTCGCGTTCGATGACGGAGGGAGCCCATGCAGCCCGGTTTGTGGTCCAGGGGATATGGGCGAAATCGAGGATGCGGGGGTGTTTTTTCCAGTTGGTGAGATCGGTCGAGGTGAAGCAGTCGAAGAATGTTTGTTGTTCGTAAGGGGCGGAGTAGGTCGGGTAGATGACGTATTGGTTTTGGAAGAGGTGGATTTCGGGGTCAGCGTAGTTGCCGGGGAAGACGGGGTTACCTGTGGTGGGGGTGGTCATGAGGGTGAGGAGGGCGGCGAGCATGGAAAATTTTGCGTCCCAAGCTACATCTCGAGAATAAGCCTCTCTGAATTGTAGAACCCCTCTCCATCCACCTGAACGAGGCCGGTACGGCTCGATGTTAAGTGGTTCCAAAGGAGGTCAATCCGTTGAAGCGATTCTTCGAGCGAACCTTGTGAATTGAACAATTGAACAATGACAATTCGTTGGCATTTATCTAGGGTAATTTCCACTTCTCTGGCAGCAGGTGATGGTTCGTCTTCAAGAAGTTCTTGAAATTCCTCGATTTCTTCCTCAAAAAGAGAGTCACCTTTGTCTTCAATTGAGATCATAGCGATCGGAAAATCGTTCAGAAAAAGGTCGCCGTCGACAGTGAGCTTTGCCGGATGAGTAAAAACAGGGCGAAGCTCTTCTAGCTCTAAGCCTTGTTGACTTGTGTCAAAGAATCGCATGTAGAACGGCATATTTCAATATTACACCACTGTTAAAGCCACTTCCCTCAGTTGGTTTCGGGATTGGCGTAGTTATCGGTGGTGGAGATGGTCATGAGGGTGAGGAGGGCCGGGAGCATTACTTTTTTGGTGGAAGTTCCCAAACGGTGGAGGGACTGATTTCTCGGTAGTAGACGAGGACATCGTGGACGAATGTTGGTGCGGCGAATTGGCTGGGATCTTTCATCCAGTTCTCGGGATCAACTGCCCATCCGCACCACCCTCTGAAGTAGGGGAGATTTGCCCATTCTTTGGTTTTTTCGTCGGCTGATCGTAGGTCGGCGATGAAACGTTGGTGGGGTAATCGAGCGAGAAGTTCTCCTAAATCATCTGGCTTATCGCTTGATAGATTGTGGGGTGTGAAGTCAATTCGCTGGGCTTCTACAAGCGGAGTGCCGGCTTTAACGAGACGCGCACGGAAACTGCCTCTTGTCCAAGCGAACCCTAGCGAGACATAGTCTTTTCCGAGCTGTGATTTCAGCTGGCTTCCGATTGTTTTGTAACCGCTGGCGGCGATGTAGTCGGGGAGATTGCTGAGGGTATGTCCGTCGTGAGCCCATAGAGCGGCACGTTGATCGCCGAGTCTTTCGACGAGGTTTTGCGCCATGAACACATCGCGGCGGGCGAAATAGTCTGGAGGCATTTTGGAAAAGTCCGGTTCTTGGCCCCCGAATTCAAATTCGTAAGCGAGGAACATCTGCTTGGCGACCCTGATTGAATAGAGAGCTTCGTCGAATCCTGGTTTTGAGCTGAGGTTCTCTTTTTTGGAGTCGAGATACGCGGTCAGTTCATCGCAGACTTTGGTCAGTCGGGCGAATTCTTCGGTTGGTTGACTTTGTATAAAGACGTAAATTGTTTTTTCGTCTTCGTTGTGGGCGATGAGATTGGCGAAGTCTTTTTCGGCTTGTTTGGCTCGCTCTGGGTCGTGGAGTTTAAGGAAGTTGATGGCATGGATGATGTCAACCTGAGCATCTTGGCAATCGACACCGTAAATGCGGATGGGATTTCCGGTGCGAACGACATAAGCGCGGAGCCAAATAATGAGGTTGGCGAAGTCGTCGGTGCGCCAGATTGAGAAGAGTCCGGAGTTGACCATGAGGTCGGTGAGATCGCCTTTTCCTTCATTGACGTAGGCATCAAACTGGGCGGCGGGTTCCCGGTTGATTTCGAGCATGAGGGCGTTGATTTTGTTTTGGCGGACAAGTTCTCGGATTGCATGGGTTTTGAAGAGTTGGGATTGGTGGTCGCCGTGGGTGGGTTCACCGAGTCCGATGACGCGAGCGGTATCAAGAGCATTGACGATCGGTTTGAGTTCTTCGGGGGTGGGAATGTCGGCTTGGAGGGGGGTTGCGTTTTGGGTGAGCCAGGTCAGGGCGCGGGATTCGAGGAGGGAGCGGGTTTCGAGGTCACCGAGGCGGGGTCGTTCTTGGAGAGTGAGGAGGGAGAAGGCGAGGGTGGCAAGCATTGTGGCTGGATAGAATTGTATCTGGTTGAGCGCGGGTTCTGCTTCGGGAAACTTTGTTAAAGATTACGAATTTATTTTGTATGGAATGATCGTTAGACATTTTCTCGGGTACACAGTGACCATGGAAATTGAGCACCGACAGAAGAGCAATCCTTGGGAATTGAAAACCCCGCCGGGGACGGGCGATTACAAGATGTATGTTGAGGGTGATTTGCTGGTTTGTCAAGTTGGTTCGACGAAGCTCACCTACTTGGTGCGGTGCATTGAGGATTCGGTGGCTTGGTTGCGCGAGCAGGGTGACTGGGTGGAGCTTGGTTCGGCGGATGAGCAGAAGGAGGCGAAGGCGGGGACTTTTGAGGCTTGGGGGCGGTCGGAGAGTAATCCAGTTGGGGGTTGGTATGGCCAGCGCAAGGGTTATCGGGGCCGTTTTGGGATGTATGTTCCGCCTTTGCTGGAAGCTTTGGGGTTGGTGGAGTTGGAGCACAACCCTCGGAATAATCGGGTTCGGGCGAAGTGAGCATGGGGGAACAAGGCGAGGAGGATTTTGTGGGTAAGGATGAAGATTGCATGGCTAACGGATTTGAATCTGTAGTCTACATTCTTGAGTTATCGGAATGCAGTAACTAAATCTGCACCAAAATATAGTAGACTAACGAAAAATGACGAAGAGGATGAAAAAGCATTTTAATGAAATTACAATTTCGGTCGAAAATCTTTTAAGTTGTGGCTGGGAAGATGTCTTCGCACAATCCAGTAAATGGGAAATTGATAAGCTGTACGCAGAATTCAATAAAAAATCGAGAGAACTTTCAGAAAAAGGTGAAGTAGTGCAAGCGGAGTGTTTGGCAGTTTTAGGGCACGTTGCTTCAATGTTTCTGACAGGAAAGAGAAATAAGCCACTTGATCCAATTTGGCAATTTAAAGATAGTAGAGGAGGTGAAATTGATGATTACACGGACAATCAGGCGGAAATATTGTTTGAATTTGCACAAAAGATTGATAACCTTGAGTTGGTGGCACGGATCGCTGATATCTATTTTTTGCGCATCTCAGATCATCGAGCTGCAGCGCTAGCCGCTCAGTCTTATCTGAACATTGCGAAAGAGCATTTGACGGAAGAGAGCTGGGTGAATGAGGTTCAAAGACTTTCGCGAGCGATTACTTTAAATCTATTTCTGGGCAAAAAAAGAAAAGAAACTCTCGATTGTATTAATTATGTTCAAGAAATGATAATCAGTAGTTCTTCAGTCAAGGGGCAAGGGTTAGTATTAGTATTGATTCAACTTCTTCGTGATCACAAAGTGGGTGATCAAGGAATAATGGTTGAAGCATCGCTTCGATGCGGTGATGAACAGTTTGCAAGTGGCGATCTCCCATCTGCGTTTGACTACTATATGTGCGCCTTTGATATAGTGGGGGCTTCCGGCACGAAAGATCAGAAAGACGTCTTACTAGAAAAAATGGTGCAATCATGCCTTAAAATTGCTGAATTTTTTCATCGTACCGAATATAATTCAGGAGCAGCAATTGTTTGGATCGAAAGAGCCATTGCTGCTGTTAATCGTGTAGGTAAAAACAAGGAGCTTAAGGCGAAATTGATAAATGAGCTAAAATCAGCGCAGAAGAAGTCTTCAAGTAATATGCAAAAAAGTGAGATGGCTTTCAAGATTGAAGGTGAGCTAAAGGCAAAGCTTGACAATATTGAGAACTTATCTTTCGAAGAGTCGATACAACTTATTGCCGAGTTAGGGGTACCAACTCCATTATCGACACTGAAGGAATTAGCAGAGAGCCAGGATGAGATTAGGCTGGCAAACATCTTTGATCGGCGTTTGATAGGCGAGGATGGAAGAACCGAGGCAATTATTCCCGGGCAATTGCCTGGAGAAGAAGGGAACGATGAGTCGATAAGGCTCCGTATGCTTGCAATTTCCTCTGAACATCAAGCGTATAAGGGTTTTTGTGCTAAGTATGGTCTCCACAAATTGTCCGAAAAATTTGACCTTGCCGAGTATAGTTTTGACTGGTTACTTGATGGCAATTTACTGGTGCAAGATGCACGAGTGGAATTATGGGAGAAAGCTCTCAAGGCAGGTCTGCAATCAGATTTTATCATGTTTGCACACATTATCATTCCTCAGCTTGAGCATTCGATCCGGGAATATGTCGCATCACAGGGTCACGTGGTCACTTATGTAAAGCCAAATGGCACTGAAGACGTCTACTTACTCCATGACCTGATGGCAAGGCCCGAGTTTCTTGACCTATTTGGTCAAGAGTTAGCCTTTGATCTAAGGAGCTTGCTAGTCGAGCGAGCAGGCTCGAATCTGCGAAATGATGTGTCTCACGGATTAGTCTCTGCTCGTTACTTCAATTCCCCAAGTTTTTTTTATCTGTACTCTGCAACATTACATTTACTCATCATTGCCAAGAGAGTTGTCGAGTAGCAACATGTTGAGTCTGAGCCCAATTTGTGAAGCTGTCAAAATGAACCTATGACACCCCGGTTGGCGAAGGCGATTGAGATAGCGGTGGAGGCGGGGCGGGGGACGCTCCAGCACTTCCAGCGGGGGTTGGATGTCGAACTCAAGCGGGATGAGTCGCCGGTGACGGTGGCGGACAAAGAGGCCGAGGCGCTCGTGCGGCGGAAGATTGCGGAGATGTTCCCGGGGGAGGAGATTTTGGGGGAAGAAGAGGGGCAGGCGGGAACGGGGGACACGCGGTGGGTGGTTGACCCGATTGATGGGACAAAGAGCTTTGTGAGTGGGGTGCCGCTTTATTCGACTTTGCTGGCTTATGAAGTTGAGGGGCGTCCGGTTTTGGGGGTGGTGTATTTTCCGGCTTTGGACGAGGTGTTTTATGCCGAGCGGGGGAGCGGGGCTTTTCTGAATGGTCGGCGAATTGCGGTTCGGGAGGGTGGAGATTTGAACCGGTGTGTGGTGTGCAGTGGGAGTATGCAATCGCTGAAGAAATTTGGGCGGTTGGAGGGGATGATGGGGTTTAGTGAGCCGATGATGGCGCACCGGACTTGGGGGGATGCTTATGGGCATATGTTGGTGGCGAGCGGTCGGGTTCAGGCGATGGTTGACCCGGTAGTGAGCAGGTGGGATGTGAGTGCGGTGATCCCGATTGTGGAGGAAGCGGGGGGGATTGCGATGCGGTTTGACGGGGGTGATGTTCTGGATGGGAGTAGGCCGGATGGTGAGTTGGAGCTTTTGAGTTTGACGCCAGGGTTAAGGGATTTTGCGTTGGAGTGCTGGTCTTGAGAGTTTTGGGGGTTGATTTGGGTAAGAAGAGGATTGGAGTTGCAGTGATGGACACGGATGTGAGATTGCCCCGGGCTTTGCCGGTGATTTCGGCTTTGGCGGCATTGGCGAAGGATGCTGACCAGGTGGTGGCTTTGGCGAAGAAAGAGAGTTGCGAGGGGGTTGTTTTGGGTTTGCCTTTGATGGATGGTGAAGAGACTCGGATGAGCGGGGTGATGCGTCGGTTTGGAGGGGAGGTGGAATCGCGGGGTTTGCGGGTGTTTTATGTGGATGAAAGTTTGACCAGCCATGCGGCGGATACGGCGATGTTTGAGGCGGGTTTGAAGGCGAGTGAGCGGAAGAAGCGGCTGGATAGTGAGTCGGCGTGTGGGATTTTGGAGCGATTTGGAGAGGTTTATGACGCCAGCTAAGAAGGCTTTGATTGGGTTTGTTTTGGGGGCGATTCTTGGTTTGGGCGGGTTGAATTGGTTTACTGGGGAAATGAAGCCGACGGCTCTAGGGGAGAAGAAGATGGTGCGGTGGGATGCGCTGACTTTTGATGCGGCGATTAAGCAGTTGGAGAAGGATGGGGTTGTTCGGAATGCGGATTTGTTTACCAAGGTCGCGAAGTTTGAGAAGAAGGCGGCGGCGGTTGGGGCGGGGACGTATGAGTTCGCTCCGGGGATGACGAAGGAGGAGATTTACAAAGCGTTGAAGACGCCGTTGCAGCAGAATGTGCGGATTCCGGAGGGGTGGTGGATTAGCCGGGTGGCGGCCCGATTGGAAGATAAGAATGTGTGTTCGGCCGAGGAATATATTGAGCTTGCGGGTCAGCCAGAAGTTTTTGCGGAGTATGTGGATTTTGAGTTGCCGAAAGAGAGTTTGGAGGGCTATTTGTATCCGGACACATATGACTTGCCGCCGATGCTGGGGGCGAAGGGAGTCATTACTCGGCAGTTACGAGCTTTTGAATCGAAGGTTGTCAAAGACCTGGGGACGGAGGGATTGGAGCGGGCGGTGGTAGTTGCTTCGATGGTGGAACTAGAGGCGGCTTTGGACGAAGAGCGTCCGAGGGTGGCGGGGGTGATTGAGAATCGGTTGAAACGGGGAATGCGTTTGGAGTTGGATGCAACGGTTCTCTATGCTTTGGGGGAATGGAAGGAGTTGGGGCCGGGGGTGGTGCGGACGGTGGAATCGCCCTACAATACATACTTGAATGCGGGCTTGCCGCCGGGTCCGATTGGATCACCGGGGGCGAAGAGCATTGAGGCAGCCATGAATCCGGAATCACACAACTATCTGTTTTATGTAGCGCGTCCGGATCGAAGTCATTATTTTACGACGACATACTCTCAGCACAGGGCGATGATCAACCAGGCACGCGGGGAGTGGAAAAAGGTTCGGGAAGGTGGTCAGTGAGAGGGTTTAGGGAAGGGATTTTTGATAAGGAACGGGTTCCGAAGCATTTTCAACGTTGGTCTCCGGTTGAAGCGTTGGGGGGGCTTGAAGATGTGGATTTGGAGGGGCTTTGGGAATCGGGGAAGCGGTTGATTTTGCTTGATGTGGACAATACTTTGTTGCCGTGGCGGAGCGAGGATGTTCCTCAGCATACGGTGGATTGGCTTGCGCGGGCGCGGGGGTTGGGCTTTGACCTTTGTATTTTGAGTAATACAAGGAATCCCGAGCGATTGGGTCGTTTGAGCGAGAAGCTTGGGGTGGAGTTTATTCGGGACAAATTTAAGCCCAATCCGAAGATGTATTACTTGGCTTTGGGAAAATTTGGGGTGAAAGACGAGGAGGCGGTGATGATTGGGGATCAGTTGCTCACGGACATTTGGGGGGCGAATCGAGCTGGCATAGATGCACTATGGGTGAAGCCGATGGGCGGGAAGGAGTTTGTTGGGACAAAATATTTTTCGCGGAATATCGAGCGAGTGATTGGGAAGATTTTGCACAACTACTTTCAGGCCGATGGGGTGGATGCGGCGGTGAAGCCAGGATTTTTTCGGCATGAGACAGTTCGCCAATTGGTGAAATTTGGGTTGGTCGGTGGTGTGGCAACGGCGGTTGACTTTGGGATTCACTATTTTTTGATGTTTAAGGCGGGTGGGAGTGATGGGGCTTTGAAGGCTGAGGTTGGGAAATGGGTGATTTCAACCTTTAGGTTAGACTGGCCAATGGATTATGGTCATTTACAGGATGCGGCTTACGCGCCTTTGAAAGTCCCGGCAGTTTTGGTGGCAATCATGATTTCGTATTTATTGAACCGACTTTATACGTTCCGGACGACGCATGAGAAGGTGACGATGAAACAGGTGTTCCAGTTTTATGCGGTGGCATTGGTGGGGATGGTGATTGCGGTTTCGGTGGGTGCGGTTGGTCAAAGGTTGGCGGATGCCAGCCCGATGATGGAGTGGGCTGCGGGGAGTTTGTTGGGGATGGTGGCGGGGTTCTTTTGGAACTTCACGGGTCAGAAACTGTGGACGTTTCGGAAGAAATGAGTTGGTTTGAGTGGCGTGATGCGCCGGTGGCTGAGTTTGCGGTTTTGGGTGATCCGGTGAGTCATTCTTTGTCGCCGAAGATGCATTCGGCGGCTTATGCTGATTTGGATTTGGATTTGAATTATGTGGCGATTCGGGTTGAATTAAGTGAGTTTGACCAAGCACTTGACCATTTGGTTGCCTTGGGGTATCGGGGTGTGAATGTCACAGTGCCTCTCAAGGAAGTTGCCTTTGAGTGGTGTGAGATTTTGGAGGATGGGGCTTGGCGCTTTGGGGCGGTCAACACCATTCGGTTAGAGGATCGGGCGGGAATGAATACGGATGTTCCGGGTTTTTTGAGTGTTTTGCGGGCGCATTCGGTTGAGCCGGGGAGCCGGGTGTTGGTTTTGGGGGCAGGGGGGTCGGCTCGGGCGGTGATACGAGGGCTTCTGGACGAGGGATATTTGGTGCGGGGATGGAATCGGACTCGAGCTAAGCTGAACGCGGTTGTTGAGGGGTTGGATGTGGAGATTTTGGATGACGCTGATGTCCGGGGTTGTGGGGCGGTCGTGAATGCGACTTCGGCGAGTTTGAAGGGGCTTGACCTTCCGGTTGAATGGAGTCATGCGGCGGATGGCTGTTTGGCATTTGATCTGGCTTATGGTGAGGAGATGTCACCGTTTTTGCGGGGTGCAATGGGGCGAGGGCTTCCCGTGACGGATGGTTTGCCGATGCTGGTTGAGCAAGGGGCATTGGCTTTTGAGTGGTGGTTGGGGAGACCGGCGCCTCGAACGGCTATGCTTAGGAGCGTAGGGTTATGACCATTGTTGAACCAACTCCGGAAATGATTGCCCATGCGGGCGACCTCTTGATTGATGGGGGGTGGTCGTTATTCCAACGGAAACCGTTTATGGACTTGCGTGCAACGCGATGGATGAGGATGCGGTGCGGCGGGTTTTTGAGATTAAAGGTCGTCCGGCGGAGAATCCTCTTATTGTTCACCTTTCGGAAGCAGAGCAGATGGAGGATGTGGCGGTGGACATTCCAGATTTGGCGTGGAAGCTGGCGGCGCGGTATTGGCCGGGGCCACTGACCATGGTACTGCGACGGGGCCCTGAGGTTCCGAAAGTGACGACTGGAGGCTTGGAGACGGTTGCGGTGCGGGTTCCAGCCCACGTGGTGGCGCGAGAAATTATTGAGGCAGCGGGCTGTCCGATTGCGGCTCCGAGTGCAAACGTTTTTATGGGTTTGAGCCCGACCAATGCGTTCGATTTAGATCCTGAAATTCTGGTTGATGTTGATTTGGTTGTTGACGGGGGGCCGTGCGAATATGGGCTGGAGAGCACGGTCATTGATTTGACAGAGGAGACGCCTCGGATTTTGCGACCTGGGGCGGTGAGCCGGGGTGAGATTCAGAGTTTGATCGGACGTCCTTTGGGGCATATGCCTCCCGAAGAGGTTCGGAAATCTCCGGGGATGTACCGCAGACATTACGCGCCGAGTTCTCCGGTTCGGTTGATTGATCGGGTTTTGCAGGCGGATGAAGTGGGTTTGACTTTTGGGGCAGCACAGAGTGAATTGCAGGTTAAGATGCCGAAAGATGCGCGGGCTTATGGCGCGGTTTTGTATTCGGCTTTGAAGCAGTTGGATTTGCGGAAGCCGAAGGCGATTCTGGTTGAGGAGCCGCCGGACGGGGTTGAGTGGGAAGCGGTTTGGGATCGATTGCGCAAGGCGAGTGCTAACTTACTTTAGATGGTTAGCCACCGCAGCTTGAGCGGACAAACATGAGGGGGCGTTGGACTTTTTCCAGAAGTGCCCCGAACGTTTTGTTGGAGTCGGAGTTTGCGAATTTGTCGGCGGGGATTGCAACGACGACTTGCTCGGCGTTGATTTCTTCGGCGATTTCGGCTACGAGGGAAGGGATGTCGCGAGTTCTTTCTAGTCTGAGTTCGGTGAGGTTCTGCCCATTTTCAAATGCCGCTCGAACTTTCTCGCCGTAGGCAGACATACGCGCTTCTTCATTGGGGACGGGGGCGTGGAGAGGGAGTTCGCGGGGGACGATAACGGGAAGAAGGAAAACGATGTGGGCGGGAGCAGTGCTAACGAGTTGGTCGAGTTGGTGGAGGAAGTGGTCGTGGCACTCGTTGGGGCAGATCACGGCAAGGATGTGTCGTGACCTGACGGTTTCTTTGAACTTACGTTTTTTGTCTTCATAGGCGGCATCGAGGAGGTCAAGTGATTTGCGGGCTTCGGCGATGGTGGGGGCGGTAGCCAGTTGTGATTTGACGCTCGGGGTCGCTTTGAGGACATCTTGGACGTGCTGAGGGATGTTGGCAAAGATGATTCTGGCGTTGTCGTGGGACAGGACAAAGTCGTTGGCGAGTTCGAATGTGTGTGCGCCTTCTTCGGTGATTTCGGTGATCTGGCCGCAGTCGACGATGACTCCAGAAGGGTGGCGGTTTAAAGTAAGGCTTATAGCGGTCTGCACGGAATCCCAGAATGGTTGTTTGAGGGCTCCTGAGAGGCTGATGACGTCTTCGCTTGATTCAACGATCATTTTGGTTCTTCAATAAAGTATCGGACATTTGTTATGACGACATTTTTCCTTTTTGCGAGTGCCAGTTTAAGCTGAATGGCGGCATTATTGTGCAGAAGGGCCTGGTACCAGTGATTGGGGACGGCCTCTGGCACGATGACGGTTACCATTCTCTTTTTATTTTTTGCGAGTAGTTCGTCGATATATTCGGTGGTTGGTTGGACGATGGATCGGTACGGAGAGTCGAGGATGATGAGGGGCATTTCGACACCGAATTTGATCCATTCTTCCTTGAGTTTTTCGGCTGACTTTTGATTGAGCGAAACATGAAGGGCGCGGACGTCCGGGCTTGAGGCTTGGGCGTATTTGATTGCTTGGAGGATTCCTTTGTGGAGTCGGGGGACAAGGAGGAGGGTTGTGGCAGTGAGTTCTGGGAGGGTGTCTTCGTCGGTGACGGAAAGTTTGGTGGCAAGTTTTTTGTAATACCGGCTAATCAGGGTGAAGATTGCCATTATCACGCCCATTGCGATCACTACGATCCAAATCTTTTCTTCCCATTTGGTAACGACAAGAATTCCTGCAACGATAAAAGTGACGAGGCATCCGAAGGCCGAAATATAAGATTTGTAAGCAAGCTTGCGGGCGGCGACGATTCGTTCTTGAGGAGTGTGTACAGGATTTTCTTCATTTGCCTCGAGGTCTTTTCGTTTGAGGACCATCCATCTCCGTTTTCGGAAGTAGACGAACATCCCTGCTTGACTGAGGGTGAAGGCGATAAAGACGCCCAAGGCATAAAGCGGGATGAGCGAGTGTGTGTCGGCATTGAACTTGATAATTAGGGCGATGCTCACAACGGAGAGGAGAATGATGCCGTTTTGAAAAACAAGTCGATCGCCGATGGACGCAAGTTGCCGTGGGAGGAATCCGTCGCGCGCGATGAAGCTGGCAAGCCTTGGGAAATCTGCATATGCAGTGTTAGCGGCAAGGAAGAGAATTCCTGCGGTCATGATCATGATGGCCCATGTCATCGGCCCGTTTCCAAACTGGTTTATAGAAATTTGGGCGAGAACAGTTTTGTAGCCTTCTGTTCCGCTGTGCATTGGGACAATTCCGGAATGATGTGCGACCCAGCTGATTCCGATGAACATGACACCCAAGAGGACGACCATTGCCACGAGGGCTTGTGATGCATGTCTTGCTTCTGGAGGTTTGAAAGCTTTGACTCCGTTGGCGATAGCTTCTGTCCCGGTTAGAGCGGTACAGGATGCGGCGAATGCTCTCAGAACCAGAAAGAGCCCCATTTGATGAAGGGGGTCACCGTCATGGGGAGGCAGATTGGGGGTTACTTGCGGTGAATTAACTCCGGTGACGATGGCGTTCCCAATGAGGATGAGGATGAGGATAATGAAGCCATATGTGGGAATGGCGAAAACGATTCCGGATTCTTTTGCTCCACGTAAGTTCATGAAGCAAAGAATTCCAACGGCTGCGCATGCAATGTGTATGGCGTAGGGTTGAGCTTGGGGCGCAAGAGAGATTACTGCTTGGACTCCAGACGAGATTGAGACTGCGACGGTGAGTACGTAGTCAATGAGGAGAGCAGCTCCGGCGAACTGCCCCGCTCCAGATCCCAGGTTATCAGTACTAACGACGTAGGTGCCTCCGTTATCCGGGTAGGCATGCACAGTTTGGTAATAACTGAAGGCAACGATTGCGAGGAGAACTGCAAGAGCGATTGCGATTGGCGGCAATTGGTTATATGCGACGAGGCTGCCAGCCAAGATGAGAACGAGGAGGACTTCCTCTGTCGCGTATGCAACGCTTGAAAGTGCATCCGATGCAAATACAGCCAGCCCGAATGGAACATTGAGTCGTTCGTTATGAGCTAATCTTTCGTGGATCGGTTTGCCGAAGATGATGTGTTTGAGCGGACGTTTTTGCATTTTGAGCCATTCCGGTGGAGGCTCAAAATGGGAGTATATAGAGAATTACAAGGATTGAATCTGGAAGTTTTGGTCCAGAATGATCCATCGGTCAAATTTCGATATTTTGAGTTCTTTAAGCGGGTTTATTGAACAAAGCCGGGTGGCGATTTCGGGACTGAAGTCTTGGGCGAGGTTTCGGAAGCAGTCGAGCAGGGTTGCGCATGAGCCAGCTAGAGATTGGTTGCTGGTGAGCCGAACATCGGATTCTCCTTTGGTCACTGAATGGCCCCACATGGTGAACTGATCACCAGGAGCTTTTCCTTTGGCAAGGGTGCAATCGGAGACCGCGATGACTTTGTCGGCTGGTTTAGTTTTCAAGAGTATTTCGGCGGCAGGCTTGGACACATGGTGCCGATCGTAGATGAGTTCGGCGTGGATTTCATCGAGATTGAGAACGGCGCCAAGCGTTCCGGGTTCGCGGTGGTGGAGGGGGCGCATTGCGTTGTAAGTGTGGGTTGCGTGGGTGAGTCCGGCTTGGATTGCGGCTTGAATTTCGGCGTAAGTGGCGTTGGTGTGTCCGGCGGATACGATTACGCCTTGCTCCTTGAGTTTTGTAATGAGGGGAAGGGCGTTGGGTTGTTCCGGGGCGAGGGTGACGAGGCGTAACCGTGGATCGCTGAGGACTTGATCCCAGTCCGAGGGCTCATCGGGGATTGGGATGATGGCCCCGGGGGGTTGAGCACCGGGGTATGAGGGGGAGATGAATGGTCCTTCAAGGTGGAATCCCCAGATCAGCGGATGGTTCGGGAGGTTATTGATTGCAGATTGAATCGTTATGGAGTCGTAGGTGATGGTTGTTGGGAGAAATCCGGCATAGCCTTCTGCCTTGAGGAGCTCAGCGAGTTGGATGAGATCATCGGAAGATGCGGAAATGAAGTCAATTCCGAAGGCACCATGAATGTGGAGGTCAACGAAGCCGGGAATGCAATATGAATCTGGCTCTCGGTTGGTTGGAGCAAATTTTGGTTGACCATTTTCCAGGGTGACTTCATAGGCATCCCACCCTTGGGGACCGGGGGCTTGAGCGATGATGGTCATTTATGTGCGAGCATATCCTCCGGAGTGCTTGATGACGTGACCGTCAAGTTCGAGCATGGTGAGTTCGGCAAGGAGTTCTTGGGTGGTGAGTCCGGTTTCGGCAGAGATGGATTCGAGGGGGATGGCTTCTGAGCCGAGCAAGTGGAGGATGAGAGCTTGGGTTTCTGGGAGTTCATCGAATTTTTGGCTACTGAGATCGAATTGGATATTGAGGTCGGCGAGGATTTGGTCGGGGTGATCGACGAGGGTTGCTCCATCGCGGATGAGTTGGTGGGAGCCCCGGTAGTTGTCGAGACTGATGCTTCCGGGGACGACGTAGAGGGGACGGTTGAGATTTGCGGCGTGGGTGGCGGTGTTGAGGGAGCCGCTGGGGAGGGGGGCTTCAATGACAAGGAGAACGTCCACAAGAGCAGCGAGGATAGCATTTCGCGCGAGGAGTGAATCTCGGGATGTGGGGGTTCCGATGGCGTAGGGGCTGATCAGACAGCCGTTTGTGGTCATGCGTTGAAAATGCTCAGCGTGGCGTGGCGGTTGGGCCCTATCCAAGCCGCAGGGAAGAACGCAAACAGTAGGCTTATTGACGTTGAGGGCTCCGAGGTGGGCGGCGATATCGATTCCAAACGCTCCTCCGGAGACGATGGTGCACCCAGCGAGGGCGAGGTGCTCGGCAAATTTTTGGGCGATGGCTTTGCCTTGGGTTGTTGCTCGGCGAGTGCCGACGATACCGACTTTTGGGTTATTGAGGGGTTCGACTTGGCCTTTTGCAAAGAGGAGTCGTGGTTGATTAGGGACTTGTTGGAGAGACTCAGGATAGTCTTTGGGGTGGAGAATGGTGACGCCATCGGCGAAGGCTTTCGTGATTGTGTCGGCTTTGGTTGAGGTGATCCGGTGGCGTTCGGCATCGGTGAGCTTGGGCCAGGAGAGAAAGAGATCAGTTGGGTCTAAATCAGTTGGCCGAAGAGTTTGGAGAAACTCTTCGGCCTTGGTTGGGTTGAGCGATGCGGCAGTGAAGACTTGCCAGAAACGCTCGGGGTACATGGTTTGGTTTAGGAGCCGTCGCCGCCGCGACCACCGCCACCGCCACCGAGACCACCTTGATTATTGTTGGTTGTTCCGGTCGGAGGGCTACCTAGGGGAGCCAGTGAGTTGTCGATCACGATGCTGAAATCCTTTTTGATTTGGTTCCCAAGCCAGTCGGAGGCTGTGACGCTGATCGTTGCTCGACCGTTGGCAATTTGTGGATTTGCACCTCGGGTAATGATCAGAATGCTTAGGAAACCATCATTGGTGAGGCGATGAACGTACTCTTTGCTGTTCACCATAACTTTGACACTGTCGGGGTTGATGCCGATGCCAAGGTCTTCGAGTTTGAAGATCATTTCCATCGGCGCCTTTCCGGCAATTTCGTTTCCGGCGAATGGCCAGAGCATTTCGACGTTAGGCGGGGTGAGGTCTACTCCGAGGTCTCGGTCGAACATGAGGAGACTTGCGTCTCGGGTGAGTACGAAGAGCGAGTTCCCGCTCAAAGCAGCGAATCCGGCGACGAGGGTGTAGTTGCGGGTTTGAGTTTGGGTTTGCGCTTGACCACCACCGCCTGGGCCAGCATCTCCGCCTAATCCTCCGGTATTTCCGCCATCTCCGCCAATTCCCCCAGGGCCGCCTGAAGGACCAGCAGCGGCGGCAGACTGAGCGGCTTGTCGGACGATTGGTGAAATCACATAGCTCCAGACGGAAGTTCCGGACTTCGGATCGATCAGGTTAATGGCACCATTTGCAGTTGGCACTTGAACCATATTGCCAACGAAACTGGGCGAACCTGCAGGCACGCCTACTGAAGCGGGTTTGCCGAACATGGGCCGACCGTTGGTATTGAGAAGATAAAGCTCTCCGTTAGCTGTCAAGGTTGCGATTCCTGAATCGGATGCGGCGGGTTTGCCGATTAGATCTCGACCGAGATTTTCTTGCCAGATGGCAGAGCCGGAGCTGGCACGAACACAGATCACGAAGTTGGAGGAATTGACGTAGATGCGGTCGTTGAAAATTGTGAAGTTGCCAGTTGGTTTGAGTGACCGGAAATCAACGTCCCACTTTGCCCGGGCACTGCTGGTATCGAATGAGACCATTCGACCTCTTGCGGTTGTGTAAATGACCTGGTCGCCAAAGGCCGCGATGTCGTCGTGGATCACGGCGGGGCTTGTGAATGGCGCGCCGGCTGGAGCACCAGTGGCACTGTCCACGAAGACGAGGTTTTGCTTATTTGTAACGAACCCGACGGTGTTTCCTGAGACAACAGCGTTGCTGGTGATCGGTGCATCAGCGACATATTGCCATTTGAGTTGGCCAGTGTTGGCGTCGATGGCGTAGAGACCTTTTTCATCTCCTGCGGCGTAAACCGTGTTTCCGGAGAGGGTGCACCCATTGGAGAAACTTCCGGCGATTGGTTCACCTGAGGGATAGCGCCAATTGAGATTTCCGGTCGCTTTATTGAGGCTATAAACCCGGCCACCAACAGCGACGATAACATTGTCGCCAAGGAATTGCGGAGTTCCGCTCGGGGAAGCTTTTGCGGATTCGGCCCATCGCCAAGCGAGGGGAGTTGGGCCGGTTATATCGGCCATGGCGTTGGCGAAGATCGCCGCAAGGGCAATTCCAGGGAGGGCTCTCAGAATCAATCGCATCATCCAGTTTCCTTTGAGGGTGGTCAGTCGGCTGACCCGTTCCGTCAGTATAGCGGTACGGGACGCACAAATTCCACGCTTTTCGGTTCAGTTTAAGGGACGTACGGAAAGGCGTTAAGGTCACGAGAAAATTGCGAATCGGGATATGATGGGGCAGTGCGGCTGGTGTTGTGTTATCACAAGGTGGGGCTGGAATCGGTTGAAGGTCGGTGGATCAATGTTGCACCGGACACTTTGCGCAAACACATTTCATATTTTTTGCGCCGGGGGTATGGAGTTTTGCCAGCATCCGAGATCGGGGGAAGGGGGTTGATCGGGCAATTGCGGTGACATTTGATGACGGATTTGTCAGCATGTTGGAGAATGGGCTTCCGGTGCTTGAGGATTTAAAAGTTCCGGCGACAATATATGCGGTGAGCGAATGCGTTGGGGGCGGAGCGAATTGGGAGGGGAACAGTGGTGAGCCGCTGGCGGATTGGAGCGCATTGAGATATGCGCAGCAAATGGGAATGGAAATTGGGAATCATACGGCGACGCATACGAGTTTTTCGCAACTTAATCAGTCCGGGCAGGTCGCAGAGATTCGTAAGTGCCATGAACGACTAGTTGCCGAAGGGCTTGATCCGCGGACATTTTGTTTGCCTTATGGTCATTACACGAATTTTTCATCGACGGCAATTGCAGAGGCGGGTTACGAGACAGGATTTACGGTTGAGAAAAGATGGATCAGTGACCGGGACGATCGGCGGTTGTTGCCGAGGTTTGCGATGAGTTACGGCGATGCTGTTCCGGGCCTTTTGTACAAGCTGTTTATTCGTCCTCGGATTCAAGGCCAGCGCTGATCGGGTCCTTGGTTGTAGTTTTGAGATAGGAGTGGTAATATCTGTCCCTCTGACCGGGCCCATAGCTCAGCTGGTTAGAGCGCACCCCTGATAAGGGTGAGGTCGCTGGTTCGAGTCCAGCTGGGCCCACCAATTAAGTTTGGTTGCAATAAGTGTTTGTGACCCCTTGCGCGAGAATCTCAACGGATCAGAAAGAGAGATGGGCTTGCGCCGACCCGGTTCCGACCATTGCCTCGGTGAACCGAAGTTGACCAAGACCGGCAATCGTGCGTTTGCTTGTGCAGCGAATGCAACCCTTGAGACAATCGAAAAATGAACGAAACAGTAAGCAGTGGCTTTGTGGCGCTTGGCGTCCACAAGAATTTGGCGTGGCGCCTTGAGCAGCATGGGATTATTATTCCGACACCGATTCAAGCGGGATCCATCCCGGTCGCGTTGGGTGGACAAGACGTCATTGGGTTGGCGCAGACCGGCACCGGAAAAACATTGGCCTTTGGCATTCCGATGTCATTGAGTTTGGGCCGGGGCAAAGTGGGATTGGTTCTGGCACCGACCCGCGAACTTGCGCAACAGATTTGTGAAAGTTTGGCGATTTTAGATATGCAAACCGTGTTGGTGGTTGGTGGTTCACCGATGGGCCGACAAGTCCGCGAATTGCGAATGCCTCACGATGTTGTTGTTGCAACGCCTGGACGCTTGATGGATCACATGCGGCAAAAGACGTACCGTTTGAACCGCGTTCAAATTGTTGTTTTGGACGAGGCAGACCGGATGCTCGACATGGGATTTGCACCGGATATTGAGCAGATTTTGGCGGCCAGTCCGGATGAGCGGCAGACGATGCTCTTTTCGGCGACGATGCCGAGTGAAATTGACGAGTTATCGGGCAAATATTTGCGTTCCCCGGAGCGCATTGAGGTTGCACCCCAGGGTTCGGCGAGCGAATTGGTTGACCAGGAGTTGGTTTATTTGCGGCATGAAGCGAAGTTTGAAGCTTTGAACGACGCACTCAGCAAGGCAGAGGGAACGGTTCTTGTGTTCACGCGGACGCGTCACGGCGCACGAAAATTGGCTTTGGGTTTGCGCGAGTGGGGACACACGGCAGCGGAAATCCATGCCGATCGGACTTTGGCCCAGCGACGCGAGGCCCTTGGCGGATTCAAGAATGGTCGTTATCGAATTCTTGTGGCAACAGATATTGCCGCACGCGGAATTGACGTTAAGGACATCTCCTTGGTTGTGAATTACGACGTTCCGGAGCACGCCGAAGATTATGTTCACCGGATTGGCCGAACTGGTCGCGCAGGTGCGAAGGGTCGTTCAGTGACTTTGGCACTGACTAACCAAAAGCGTTTAATTCGGAACATTGAGCGAGTGATGGGAGATCGGATCAAGGAAGTTCGAGAAGTTTTGGCAGATTTAGAGCCTCATGCGGTTTATCACCGAGAGCGACCGGTCCAAGATGAGCACGAAATGGATCGTCCGGTTCGACAAGAACGGGAAAATCGTCCTTCACGGCAAGAGCGAGATGAACGGCACGAACGCGGTCGGTTTGAGCGACCGGATCGATCGACTGCGCGGAATCGAGATGACCGACCTGCACCGAAGAATCGGGAGCGATTTGAACGAAATGATCTACCGATGAGGGATGATTCTCGGCCAGAGCGGTTTGAGCGAAACGACCGACCAGCACAATTTGATGGTCGAGAGCGCAATGATCGTCCCCAGCGATTTGAGCAAGACGCTCGTCCAGAGCGCGGAGAATGGAACAATCGAGAGCGCAATTCTCGTGGTAATGAGAATCGTGGCTTTGAGCCTCGCGGACGAGATGATCGTGGGTTTGATAATCGGGGATCGGATTCCCGAGGTTTCCAGGATCGAGAATTTAACGATCGTGGTCGTGATGATCGGCGCAATGATCATCCCGCTTGGAATCAATTTGACCGACCGCAAGGCGATGATCGGGGTAGCTACTCTGACAACCGTCGGCGTGATGAGCGACCGGATTACAGCCGTGGTCCGGGCGAAGTTCGGCGAAAGGTCACCCAAGGGAAAAATGGTCGGAAGTTTGTCACCGAGCGACCGGAAAAGCGCAAGACGTGGAACAAGGGTCCGGTTGATAAAGTTCGGCGGCAGAAAGGCGATGTCCTTTCTCCGAACGAGCGTTCCGGTGGTGCGCGTGAACTCTTGATTCCTGAATCGGGCGCTGAGGGTGTGAAAAAGGGTCATCGCAAGGGCGGCTTTGAAGCTTCGGCTCCGCCGAAGAAAGCTCGACACCGCGATGGCGGAAAAGTTGGCGGCAAGCCGGCTTGGGTCGGAAAGACAGTGAAGGTTCGCAAGAAAAAGAAGAAGTAACGAACTGAGTTCGATTCCAACTGAAGTCCGCTTCTGAGTTTTACTTAGAAGCGGACTTCGTTTCTTATCTGTTAGTCTGGAATGATAAGTTTGTGCGATTCACCACTCCAATGCGGGACGCCATTCGGAGAGCCTCGGCGGTCAAGGAATAGTTCAAGACCGGTTCCTTCGGGATCGTTAAAGTATATGGCCCAAGATATTCCGTGGTCCACGGCAGAGAATTGGATATTTGAGGAGCGAAGTCTGCGGGCAAAGCCATAGAGTTCTTCTTCGGAATTGACTTCGAATGCGATGTGATAGAGTTTCTGGGAAGCTGAGGAGAATTGAGTTGGCGTTTGCTGCAGGGCCAACGTGTGATGAGTTGTTTCGTTGGTTAGGAATACAAACGTGCCAAGATCGTCACTCACGGTCATTCCAAAGAGTTCTTCGTAGAACGGCTTGACCGATTTGATGTCATTGACTTTGAGGTGAACGTGGGACAGTTTTGGATAAGCCATAGCTTGTTTTACGTCTGTCGTCATAGACTCCGCCGTTTGGAGGGCGGAGTCTATGACTTTGGTGATTCCAGTGATTCGATCTTGGCTCTCAAGCGGCTTTTCGCATCCTCGGGAACTGGGGCGACTGACTTCGTTTCTTTGAGGATGTCGAGGGTCACTTTGAGGCGGGAGAGGAAGTTACCGCATCCTTGGCATTGCGCGGCATGGGCTACGGTATAGAACTTCTTGATTCCGGTGAGTTTTCCGGTTGCCAGGTCTTGGAGGAGGAGTTCCATGTTCTTGCATGGGGGTTGTTCGGCGTTCTTGTGGAATTTCATTGTTTTGCTCGGTTAATTGGCGGCGATGGCGACCAGTTTTGATCGGAGGATTTTTCGTCCTCGGAACAGACGGGATCGGAGGGTTGCGGGGGGTATTTCGAGAATCATTGCGACTTCGGCGTAGTCGAGTTCTTCGACGTCACAGAGGATAATGGCTTCTCGATACTCTTCGCTGACTCGGTCAAGTGCTTCCAGAATCAGGTCGGCTTCAAGTTTTTTGTCAACGGCATGCCAGAAATTGTCTTCGATTGGTTCATTTGAATCATCAAGCGGAGCTTCATTTCTGGTCTTTGCCTTCCGAACTTGCTGAAAGAACTGATTACGCAAGATTTTGATGAGCCAGCTCTTGGGGAATTTGCCGTCGAAACTTGACCAGGCTCGGAATGCAATTTCAATTGTTTCGCTGACAAGGTCTTCGGCTTTAGTGGCGTTCCCGGTGAGTCGATTTGCCACGCGGTACAAGAGTTCTAAGTTTTGCTCAAGCACCTCACCAGGTGAGTTCTGCTTTCGGCTCGGGGAGATTGGCATGGCAGTTCAGGTTTAAGATTGTGGCTCCTTCCACTAGGGGAAGGAGCCAATTTTTTGATCAGTTCGCTTTGACCGCCTTGGCGAAAGTTGCTTCACCGAGGTTGACTTCAGCGAACGAACACCAGATTTGGACTTTCTTGATGCTTTTGATGTGGCTGGGAACGATGATGTCTCGATTTTGCTTGTCTCCAGCGATGGTGAGGCGTTGAAGGAGATAGACCGTGCCTTTTTCGTCAACGATTTGCCAGTGGGGGGCTGGGGAGTTGGGAACGGTGAAATCATCGCTCCACTTGATGTGGGTCTTACCATCTTTGACATAGGTGCTGACGGAGCCTTTGTTGACTTCGATGCCTTTGAATTGGCTACTTTTTTGCATCATCATGTCTTGGCTCATTGATGTGAGAGACATTGAGTCGTGATTGTGGGTCGGGGCAACGTTTGCACCGGAAATTGCTACGGTGTTGACGAATGCGGCGAGTACGATCATGTTTCGGAGTGTGTTGTTCATTGTTTTTTCCTTTTGTTTGTGTTCAAGTTGTTTGCCTGAGGCGTAGTGGGGCCAAATCGCGGATTTTGAGTCGTTTGAACTGGCCCGGAGTGACTAGATAATCTGGCCAGTGAAACTGAGCGATTTATTTCGCTCTTGATCGCTGCGCAAGTTGACATAGCTCACAATTTTTTGCGTCTTGGAATCGACGATGGCAACGGAGCGGTACAGCCAGAGATCGAGGCCTTTGCTTGCGGTAAATCGTTTCTTGTTTTTGACCAACGTGCCGATTTTTTCGAATGGCGTGTTGGCAGGGAATTCACCGACTTTGAGGGATTCCTTTTTGACCAATCGGATTTGGTAGGAGCCGGAGCCAATTTTTGTGAAATTGGTTTCGACGAAGCGCTTGTTATTTTCTTCGATGATGGATGCACTTCCGGCGAATGCCTTATCTCCTTCCACTTTGCCGCTTGTGACGGTGATGGGTGCGCCCAGTCCGATCAGTTGGAATTGGAAATTCTGAGTGTTGGATGTGACCTTGGGAGATTCAGCTTGCAGGGTTGCACCGCCAAACCCGACGGAGAACCGTTCACACCAGACTGAGACCGATTGGTATTCGTCAAGGTTTGTTCCGGCAGGGATTTCATAGTTTTGTGTGCCGATGTTGCCTTTGATGGGGCCGAGCTCGATTCGATCTGGGCTTTTTCCATTGTTCGAGTCGGTTCCTTTGAGGAGTAGAACTCGAACGTCAGGTCCATTTGACGTGTGGAAATCGGTGAGTTGGAGGTAAGTCTTGTTGCCGACGCGGACGAATTGGGCTTTACCTTTTGTTTCATGAGCGTAGGATTGAAACTTTCCGGATGCCAGGATTTCGGCGGCGGTTTGGGAATCGGTCGGGAGCTTTTCGTTGACGGTTTGGTTGACAAAAAGCAATTCGGGTCGGAACAGTGCCCATCCGATGACTGTGACCGGGATGGCGATGGCTGTGGCGAGGATCAGTTTTTTCTTTTCCATGTTACGGGAAGGACTGAGGTGGTTCTCCCGTTGCAGGAATTTTATAAAAAGGACAATGTGGGGTGATTTAGGTTCAAAAATAGGGTGGGACTATCGAATTAGATAGACCATTGTTGCGAAGTGGCAGCCAGCTCCGCCGAGGACAAAGAGGTGCCAAAGCTCGTGTGAGGAGAACTTTCCGGGCCAGAGTTTGGGGCGTTTTGTTCCATAGACCACGGCACCAATCGTGTAACACAGTCCTCCTGCGACAAGCCAGGCGATGGCCGCGGGGGAAATCACTTGGAACAGGTTGCCGATGACGGCGACAAGCATCCAGCCCATTGTGAGATAGAGGGTGAGGCGTAGCCAGGTTGGAGTTTTGTCGCGAGTAGCGGAGACGAGGATTCCGACGAGGGCGAGGCTCCATTGCAGACCGAGGACTATCCACTTTTGTGGAGTTGGCAGGGCGAGAAGACAGATGGGAGTGTACGACCCGGCGATCATGACGTAGATCGCGCTGTGATCCATGCGCTGAAGCCATTGGTAGTCAAGTTTGAGCCAGTGGTAGAGGCTGGAACTTGTGAACATAAAAATTGCGGCGAGTCCGAATACGACGAACGAGAATGCGGCGATGGGGGAGGGAAGGGAACCGATGACAAGAACGATGGTGCCGATAGCAATGAGGATTGCACCGACAAGGTGAGAGATTGCGTTGAAGGGTTCTCGGATTTTTGCCAAGTGACTCTGATTTTACTTGTTTGCTCCGGCTTTATTCTAAGGTTCGTAACACGATAAATACAAAATGAGCAGGAGATTGTATAGAATTGTCATTATGAAGAGCGGGAATTGTCGTGTGCCGTTGTTGGTCTTGATGGTGATGTCTGTGTGTCTCAGCTTTGCCCAAGTAACCAGGATGAATGTTGAGGTTACTTCGGGTAATCGAGGGTGTTCGGATAAAAACCGCGTCGTGTTCGAGTTCCTTGGTGGGCGGGATGGAAATACGGTTCTTGCCAGCGGGGTCGTTGATCCGCCAACGGGTCCGGGGTTTGTTTACAATCAGCGCTCGAGTTTTTCATTGACCTTGAACACAGATTTGTCATTGCGGAAGGTTAAAAATTTTAGAATTCGCCTTGAAGGTGAAAACCGATCCGATGGTGTTTTTGATAGCTGGGTGCTGCAAGGAGTTCGATTGAGCAATCCCGAAAATCGCCGCGTGATTTGGGAGGGGAGCGGGTTGAACCGAACATTGGACAACCGCACTCAAGCTTGGACAAGTGCGAACTGGACCACTTATGACGAAACAGGTCGCAATACGAAGACCAAAAATTGGACGGTGACGGTTGCAACCGGGAATGATGACCTGAGAGACGATAGCAGTGCTGGACTTGTCTTGGTTTTCAAGAATGGTGCCACTTCGAGAGTGAGCATTGGTCGGAGTCAGGGAATCCGTGGAAATGGAAGTGTCAATTTGCCGATTGAACTTGGGAATTACGAGCAGAGTCTGAGCGACTTGCAGCAGGCGTATTTGTTCAAGTCGGCGCACTGGATGTTTGGGAACTTTGGATACAAATTCCGTTACTATGGCGAGCGCGATCTCAATGCTGATGACTGGGATGTCCGGTCGGTCACATTATCTGCGGCGATTGGGGGAAGTCGCGATGTCGTAACTCAGGAGTTACCTCGTTTGGCAGGCAGGATTACTCAAGGAGTGAAATCGTGGTCTTTGGGGAGTCGGTTTGATTTGACCGGGCTTCGCACCGCTCCTCGCGACATACGCGGTCGATTGGCGGTGTTCATTGATGGTGAATATCGAATGGATGCTGATCGCAAGATGCCTGAAATTCATGCGTATATCCGGAGGCAAGGGGAGACTACTTTCACTCGCGTCGCAGGAAGAACGACGGCGGCTCAAAATTATATCAATGATGAGTCAGCTCGACCCGTGTGGATTGGGAGTCCATCTTACGTTGCCGCAGAGCGGACCGGTCCGATTTATGAAGGATCGCAAGAATTCTATCAGTCGTTCCCGCTTTACACCGGCGCAGTTGCGGCTCCGATTGAGGAAGTTCGCCTGAGTTTGTATAACGGGCCCTTGCCGGGTGGTTCGGTTTCTTCGCCTTACTCGGGTGATAGAACGGTCTCTGTGCGCGGGATTTGGCTGGGCTTGAGTGCGAACTATGGGCTGAGTTCTTCGGCAGTAGTGAGCAACCATCTCACGTTAGGATTCGATCTTTCACGAGTCGTGACCCTGAGCCGAACCAATCGAGATGTCACTTACCGACTCTCCAACTCGATTGGAGTTGTTACTCGGTAGTTGGAATTTGTTGAATTGGGGCTGGGGTTATACTCAGCCCCGATGGCAAGTTTGGTGGGCAGGATTGGGGTTGATGAGAGTGGGAAGGGGGATTACTTTGGGCCGCTGGTGATTGCGGCTTGTTTTGTTGCGCCTTGGCATGAGGAGTTTCTGGAGGGGGTGATGGATTCCAAAAAATTGACGGATAAGAAGGCTTTGGCTTTGTCGGGAGTGATAAAAGAGCATTGTCCACATTCGGTGATCGCGGTTGGGCCGGAGCGTTACAACGAGATGCATGCAAAGATGAAGAATCTCAATCGGATGTTGGAGTGGGGTCATGCGAAGGCGATTGAGAATGTTTTGGCATTGGAAGGGGTGGAAACGCGGGAAGTGATTAGTGACCAGTTTGCGAATCCGGCGGGTTTGAAGCGAGTTTTAGGTTTAAAAGGTCTTGATGTTGATTTAGAGAGCCGAGTTCGGGCGGAGAGTGATTTGGCGGTTGCGGCGGCAAGTGTATTGGCCCGAGCAGAATTTTTGCGGAAATTGGAAAAACTGGGTGATGAGGTCGGGGTTCCGCTCATGAAAGGGGCGGGGCCGGGGGTTGACCAGCTGGCGAGGAACTTGGTTCGACAGCAAGGCGAATCGGTGTTGGCGCGGACCGCTAAGGTTCACTTTAAGACGACGGAAAAAGTTTTGGGCCGGGCTTGGGGCTAAGTTTGCAACTGATGTGTTGAAACGAATTTAGTGTTTCCGACTGAAAATTTGATTGGCGGGAAAGCGATCGCTGGTGTAATTTGTTTGTGTCGGGAGTTATCTTTTGGAGTCGATGGGTAGCCTCAGAGGGCTTCAAGTCCACGTTCGCCGGTGCGGATTCGGATGGCATCGGTAACTTCAGACACAAAGATTTTGCCATCGCCAAGTTCTCCCGTTTGAGCGGCAGAGATGATGGCATCAAGACAATCGTCCAATTGGTCGTCGGGGATGACGATATCGAGTTTGACTTTTGGGACGAGGTTTAGGGCGTATGTGCTTCCTCGGAATGTGCTGGTTTGGCCTTGTTGTCGTCCAAATCCGCGTGTTTCGAGAACGCTCATCCCGAGGATGCCTCGACTGGAGAGGGCGTCCTTGACGGGTTCGAGTTTGTTAAGGCGGATGTAGGCCTGCACGCGCTTCATGTTGTGAAATTAATTTTGACAGGTATAAGGAGTTGAGTGTGAATTGGCTGAAATTTGCTCCGGTAATGGGTGTGTTGGCGTTTTTGGCGGCAGCGGTAGGCTATTTTGTGCCGGAGGCGAGAGGGGTTGCGCTTGCGGCGGTGGTGGGATTTGGATTGGCATCGCTGTTGGGGTGGATTGAGACGGCCCGGCGTTATGATTTTGGGTTGAAGGAGGGGGAACGTCTCCGGTCAGAGATTATGGGCTTGGAGTCGGAAGTTGTTCGGCATCGAGATGCGCTTGATGATTTGGCAGACGGTCTTGATGCGATGATCTTTCTGCTGGATCAGAATTTGCGGTTGCTGTATGCGAACTCGCGTGCGGCGGAGTTTTTTGGCATTACGGATCGTGACGGGGACTTATTGAAGGCAATCACTTTGAGTGATGACTTGGATCAGTTGACGATGGAAGTTGTCCGATCGCGGGTGGGATCCAGTCGGGAAGTTGTGTTGCATCACCCCCGGATGCGGATTGTGCAGGCCCAATGTTGGCCGGAGGAGTTCGGTCAAGATCGTTTGTTTGTGAGTTTGAGGGATGTAACGGAGTTGCGTCACTTGGAGACAGTTCGGCGGGATTTTGTTGCGAATGTTAGCCATGAGTTGCGGACGCCGATGACCACGATTCGGGCGATGGCGGAGACTTTGGAAGAGGGGGAGGATGATGGGGAATTGCAGGTGCGGTATCTGGGCAAGATTATTCGCGAGGTTGACCGATTGACGCGGATTACGGATGACTTGCTGACGTTAAGTATTGCGGAGAGTGGGACTGTCCAGAAAATTGAATGTGATTTTGGGGAGATTGTGGGGAGTGTTGTCACCCAGCTGGAGAAGAAGGCTAAGGAAAAAGGACTGGCGTTGAGCTTTGACCGACCAGTTGGTTTGTTGGTGGATGGGAACGAAACACAGCTAACCCAGATCGTTTTTAATCTCGTTGATAATGCGATCAACTATTCCAACGAGGGCGAGGTCAAGGTAACGCTTGAATTGGAACACGGAGTGGTTGAATTCCGAGTTCAGGATTCGGGACTGGGGATTGGGAGCGAGCACTTGCCGCGGATTTTTGAGCGGTTTTATCGCGTAGACAAGGGGCGAAGTAGGGCGAGTGGCGGAACCGGGCTGGGCCTCGCCATCGTGAAGCACCTTGTGGAACTTCACGGCGGCGAGGTGGGGGTTGAGAGTGCGCTAAATCGGGGTTCGACGTTTAGCGTTCGATTGCCTGGGCGGAGAGACGATAGCCTGTAAAGGCTTTGAATTGTCCGAGTTTGCCGACTCGATCCATGATGCGGATGAAGACGGTGCTGTTGGCATCGCGAACGAGTTGAATTGCGCCTGGTTCGGCGGTGGTAATCGCTCGATTAGTGGAATCCTGGAGAACGAAAAGACCAACGCCTTTGGGGTTTGGCGCACTGAATCGCAGGCTAGGCGGCATTTTCTTGTCCATGACGGCTTCGACAGTTCCCGGGTTGGGCGATTTCATCCACGGCGATTCAGGGATGATGGCTGTTTCGGCGTACGAATTTTTGAGAGCATCGGCGATGCCATTCCAGTTGTTTTGGATGGCTTTCATGCTGAAGTGAATGGTTCCAGTTGAGCCTTTGTCTTTGCGAACCAGTTCGATTTGGTCGGTGACTTCGGTGGCTTTCCAATTGCCGTCGGCGGGGTTGGTTCGGCTGGTGTATTGCCCGGGCCAGAGGTGGATATTCTTTTTATTGGATTGGCTCCACCAGTTGAGAAGGACGGGGAAGGCTTGGGGAGTTTGGGTGATCGGCCAATAGAGCTGGGGTGACATGTAGTCGCACCATCCGAGTTCATACCACTTCAGAGCGTCTGCGTAGAGCTCGTCGTATTGGTCGATTCCGGCTTTGATTCCTTCGGGGATTCCTGGCCGGTAGATGCCGAATGGGGAGATACCGAATTGGACATGAGGGGCATCTTTTTTGAGTCCTTCGTGCACTCGGAGGACAAAATCATCGACACCCTTGCGCCGCCAGTCTGATTTGCTGAGCCGACCGCCAGATTGAAGGTAACTGGCATAGAATTCAGCATCGGGGAAATCGACTTTCTTACCTTCGGTGGTGACGGGGTAGGGATAGAAGTAGTCGTCTATGTGGATTCCATCTACATCGTACTTTGTTGCGACTTCCATGAAGACGTTGTACGAGCGGTCTTGGACTTCTTTTGCGGTGGGGATCATCCACTTGAATGTGCCGTATGGTTTAACGAGATCGGGTCTCGTGACGGCGATGTTGTCTTTTGTCAGTTCTGACTTGTGTGAAGGGTGATCGGCACGGTAGGGATTGAACCAGGCGTGGACTTGGATTCCGCGTTTGCGGGCTTCGGCGATTGTGAATGCGAGGGGATCAAATCCGCCAGTGGGCGCTTGGCCTTGTTTACCGGTGAGGTAGTAGCTCCATGGTTCATAGCTGGATTTGTAGAGTGCGTCAGCATGGGGGCGCACTTGGAAGATAATTGCGTTCATTTTGAGCTCTGCGCACTTATCGAGGATGGCGACCATTTCTGACTTCATTTGATCGACAGAGAGTCCGGGTTTCGTAGGATAGTCAATGTTGGCGACGGTGGCGACCCAGGCGGCTCTGAATTCTCGTTTGAGTTCAGGCGGTGCGGCTTGGGTTGTGGTTGTTGACATAGCGAATAGGGCGGCGATCATGGGTGCTACTTTACTCGGTTATGGAATCAGACGGCTTGACGAGGAAATGGTTATTTGGCGTTGAAAAGCCAGATTGCGATCATGACAAGCATGGCGATGATGAATACTTTTTCGACGGCGAAGCGACGAGCTTGATCTTGGAGTTCGGGGATTGTGGGTTTTCGCATCAGTTTGGTCTAGTCGGGATCCCAGGGCATTTTCTGTTTGGGGGAGGTTGTGGTTGGGGTTTGTTGTGCTGGGCTTGTGACGGGGCTTGTGACGATTGGGTCAGGCTTCGTTGGTTCTTCGGCGTGTTGGTGTTCTGGTTCGGCGATACTCGGGGATGACTGAGGTGCCTCGGAAGTTTTTTGAGGATTTTTAGCAAATGCGATCCAGGCTTCTGGTTCGAGGTTATCCCAAGGTTGGGCATTCGCAGCGGCGACGAGTTGATTAGGAGTGGCAGTGGCAATTTTGGCAAATGTGTTGAATAGGGAATGTTCGAGATTCTTCGCGTGACCAGGGGATATGCCAGGAAGGTCAGAGAGGTCTTCGGGAGTAGCTTCTAACGGTGTTGAAAGTGAGATAATCGGGTTGTCGATTGTTTGAGCTGGTTCGGAGGGAATAGCGATTGTGGTTGGGGCGGTTGACTTTGTGGCAAGTTGGGCCAATTCTGCTTTGAGCTTCGGGATGGCAAGAGCCTGGTTTTGGAGATCGGCGACTTGGTTTTTGAGGCGTTCGATCTCGCGTGATTGACCATCAATGTTTGCCTGTTCTTTGGGAAGTTGAGCGAGGGCATTGAGAATAGGACGATGGCGGAGCCATTCGACGGCGATACCACCAGCTAATCCAACCAGAATCCATGGGAGGGCTTCGACCATTTAACTTCCGGTTAGGATACTCGGTTGGGGTTGCGGGCCGTATACTGGGGGCGTGGCGATGTTGCGCGAAGCGATCAGTGTTTTTGACATTTTCAAGATTGGGGTGGGGCCGAGTAGCTCCCATACACTTGGGCCGTGGAGGGCGGCGATGATCTTTTTGCGGGATTTGGGGATTGCTGATATTGAGCGGGTGCAGATTGACCTTTATGGAAGTTTGGCAAAGACGGGAAAGGGGCACGGAACGGACATTGCGGTTCAGTTAGGGTTGATGGAGTGGGATCCGAAGAGTTGTGACGTCGAAGCTATTTCGGGAGTGATCAAAATTATTTCGGAAACCAAACGGTTGAAGGTGCGGGGAATGGAAATTGCGTTTGATCCGAAACAAGATATTGTCTTTCACATGGACGAGAGTTTGCCATTCCATCCAAATGGTGTACGTTTTACGGCTTGGGGTGATGGGCGCAGAGAGAGCAGCACCCAGTACTCCGTTGGGGGTGGATTTGTTGTTACTGAGAATGAGGAATTGGCGGGAGCCAGGTGTTTGATTTTGCCTTATCCGGTAGAGAGTGCGGGGGAGCTTGAGGGGCATTGCGAGCGTTCGGGGCTGGACATTCCGGGAGTGAGTCTTGCTAATGAAGACCGATGGCGGAAACGTGAGGAGACGGAGGCGGGATTGGATGAGATTTGGGAGACGATGAAGGCGTGCGTTTATCGTGGTTGCCACACGGATGGGGTTTTGCCGGGTGGGTTGAACGTGACGCGACGGGCAAAAGCTCAAAATGCGGAGTTGATTGGGGCAAGAAGTTATTCAGATTTTGATGGTTGGGTTGCGGCGATGCGGTACGCAAGCCCGAATTTCCAACAAACGTTGCGGTGGATTAGTGTTTTTGCCCTGGCGGTGAACGAAGAAAATGCAGCGTTTGGTCGGGTGGTCACGGCTCCGACCAATGGTGCGGCGGGAGTGATTCCGGCAGTCATGATGTACGGACACACATTTCTGGGTTATACGGATTTGCAGTTGCGGGATTTTATTTTGGTGGCAGCAGAGATTGGATGCTTATTTAAGAAGGGGGCGACGATCAGTGCGGCAATGGGAGGATGTATGGCGGAGATTGGGGTGAGTTCGGCGATGGCGGCCGGGGCACACGCTTACATGCTGGGCTGCGATACGGCGCGGGTTTTGATGGCGGCAGAGATTGCGATGGAACACCATTTGGGATTGACATGTGATCCGGTGGGTGGATTGGTGCAAGTACCGTGTATTGAGCGGAACACGATGGGAGCCATGAAGGCGATCACGGCTGCGAATATTGCCGTCGGAAGTGATCCGAGCCTGGCGAAGATTAGTTTGGATGATGTCATTGTGACAATGTGGGAGACGGCCCTTGACATGAATAGTCGGTACAAGGAAACGAGCGAAGGGGGGTTGGCTTTGCGAGTTAGCGTTGTGGTTCCGGAGTGCTAGGTTTTTGGTGTTTCGGTGTATGTGGGATTGAGATCGTGATCAAGCGTGCGGCGGTCGTCGAAAATGAAGCAGGTGCCTTGGAACAGTGAGTCATTGGGGGGGATTTCCTCAAGGTATTTGAGGATGCCTCCCAGGAGATGAAAAACTTCGTTGTGACCGAGTTGGCGGAGGTAAGCGGTCGCTTTTTCGCATCGGATTCCGCCGGTACAGAACATAGCAACCTTTTGGTTAGGATCCTTTAGGTTTTCTTTTATATACTCGGGGAATTGGGTGAATGTCTCGGTTTCGGGGTTGATTGCACCATCAAATGTGCCTTGGATAAATTCGTAGTCATTACGGCAGTCGATGAGAGTGACATCAGGGTCTTGAATGAGGGTGTTCCACGCCTCAGGTGTAACATAAGTGCCGACCAATTGGTTGGGGTCAATACTTGGGATGCCCATGGTGACAATTTCTGGCTTGATTTTGACTTTCCAACGGTGGAACGGTGACTCTTCGGTTTCCGAATATTTAATTGTGAGGGTGTTGATATCGGGGTGGTTTTGGAGTTCCTGGACAAACTGTTCGATGCTTACGGGCTCACCTGAGAGGGTTGAGTTGATTCCTTCGTTCGCGATGAGCACGGTGCCAAGGAGATTGAGTTGCTCTCCGAGAGACTGGATGAATTCCCGGAGAACTTGAGGTTCTGCGATCGGCGTGAACTTATAGAACGCGGCGACGAGCATGATTGAACTTATGCTTTGGCGAGAAACTCGCGGATTGCGTTTGCGGCGTTCGGGGTTTCTTGTCCACTTTGACCGTGATCAACTTTGACTTCTCCGATGACTTCAGCCGCTTTGATGGCGATTTCGGTCAAGGATTTTCGATGTCTTCCGATGGCGATGAGGGCTGAGTTCATGGCGTATCGGGTTCGGTTGGGGGCGTGGTGGATGTTTTTGATAATGAAATCAATCAGCGGGCGAAATTCGGTGTCGGCTCGGCGAGTGGCTTTGGCGGCGAAGATGGAAACGGCATTCCACCCGATGGTTGACACAGATTCCATGGGGGATTCGATCCAGGCCTGGGTTGTGATCCAGGAGTTGGGATAGCGAACCATGAGTCCGGCGACCGAACCACAGAGGACGAAGTTTTCGGCTTCTTCGGCCCAAAGTGTGAGTTCATCCATGCTGAGATCGGTGGGGCTGGCAACAAGGGTTGCGAGCATGCGCGCATCGTGGTTTTCTGTGTTCCAGAGGAGGGTTGCTTGGCGTGAGCTATTGCGAAATTCTCCGGCGATACGTTTGAGGTTAGTGAAGCTGACTCCGAACATGGGTTCTTTGATGCCATGCGATTTGTATACAGCGCAGTTCTTTTTCGATCCACTGCGTTCCAGTTCCTCCATCATTTCCTCAAATTTCATAATTTTGGATTTTACTGGAATTGGGTTTTAGCCCCCCCGCCTTGATTTTCCGGAACGAAACGGATTCGATTGGCATATAATAGGGTTAGGATGAAAGCGTTTGCTTTCTCTGCTCTCGTCGCGGGTGCTGTGGTAGCCTTAGTTGTTGCCGGTTCCCGGGTTGATGCCTCCAGTTTGGAGACGGTTGAGACGCAGAATGTTAAGGCTCCTAATTTCAGCTTGAAGACGGCGGATGGCAAGGCTCATACGCTGGAAAGCTTGACAAAGGATGCGGACGAAGTTGTTTTTTACTTCATTGGTCACACTTGCCCGATCAATACCAAGGCTTACCCTTACGTTCACCAGTTTGCGAATACGGCAAATGGTAAGAAGGTGAAGTTCGTTGGAATTCTTGATGGTGGAAAGGCTGAAACCGAAGCATGGACCAAGAAGAGCGGTGCGAAGTATCCGATCCTCATGGATGCGGAGAAGAACACGATTGCGGCTTTTGGTGCCCAGCGATCCCCTTGGTTTGTGGTCGTTGACAAGAAGGGTAATGTTGTTCACACTGACAAAGGCTATTCGGCTGACCAGTTGAAATCTCTGAGCGATCGAATTGCGAAGGTTGAAGGTAAGACGGCTCCGACTCTCAAGCTTGAGGGTGCGCCGACTCGCCTCACCTATGGCTGACCGTTTTAGGTTTTTGCTCTCCGTGTGAGAGCATTTGATCTGAAATCCGAGAATCCCTGGCTTTTGCGAGCCGGGGATTTTTGTTAGGTCTTTACGGGTCTTTGGGAGGGGGGTTGGTGGGTGAGATAGGGTGAGGGGTAACCTGACGGGACGACTATGGGAACTCCGATTACGAAGTCCGCGACGGGTTTGTACGTGCCGAATGATCCAATCATTCCGTTTATTGAAGGTGATGGCACAGGGCCGGATATTTGGCGAGCAAGCCAGCGCGTTTTTGATGCTGCGGTCGAGAAGGCTTACGGAGGAACACGGCGCGTTGAGTGGAAGGAAGTTTTGGCGGGTCAGAAGGCTTTTGATACAACCGGAGATTGGTTGCCGCAGGAGACCTTGGATGTTTTCAGCGAGTATTTGATTGGGATAAAAGGGCCGCTGACGACTCCGGTCGGTGGTGGGATTCGGTCAATTAATGTGGCATTGCGCCAGATCTTGGACTTATATGTGTGTTTGCGTCCGGTTCGCTGGTTCACGGGTGTTCCCAGTCCGGTGAAGGAGCCGAATTTGGTGGACATGGTGATTTTCCGCGAGAACACGGAAGATATCTATGCGGGGATGGAGTTTGTTGGGGGGAGTGATGACGCGGCAAAGTTCCTGGCGTTCTTGGAAGCGGAGTTTCCGGATCGATTCAAGAAAATCAGATTTGGGACAAAGGAGAAAGTTGACGGTTGGAACAAAGAGTTGGAATCAATTGGTTCTCAGGCTCGTGATTTAGCGGTTGAAGTCGGTCTTGGGATTAAGCCAGTGAGTTATAGCGGCACCGAGCGAATTGTTCATTCAGCGATGGAATACGCGATTGCGAATGGTCGGAAGAGCGTGACGCTTGTTCACAAGGGGAACATCATGAAGTTCACCGAGGGCGCGTTCATGGAATGGGGTTACAAAGTTGCCCGTGATTTCTTTGGCGCGGTTCCCCTGGATGGTGGTCCGTGGCATGTGATTCCGGAAGGTAAGCCGGGGGCGGGGATCGTGATTAAGGATGTGATTGCGGATGCATTCTTGCAGCAAATTTTGCTTCGACCTGCAGAATATGACGTTGTTGCAACGTTGAACCTGAACGGCGATTATGTGAGTGATGCTTTGGCGGCGCAGGTTGGCGGGATTGGGATTGCACCGGGCGCGAATATCAACTATGTGAGTGGTCATGCGATTTTTGAGGCAACCCACGGAACGGCACCGAAGTATGCGAATCAGGACAAGGTCAATCCGAGTTCGGTGATTTTGAGTGGCGAGATGATGTTCCGGTATCTGGGATGGACCGAGGTTGCGGACATGATTATCAAGGGTGTCGAGGGTGCAATTGGAGCGAAGACAGTGACCTACGATTTTGAGCGGCTGATGACGGGAGCGACTTTGGTGAGTTGTTCGGGATTTGGCGAAGAGATTGTTAAGCACATGTAGTTTGCGATACAAAAGTTGCGCATAGTGCTTGTTTGTCATGCCTCTGCTCTGTTAGAGTAGGGGCATGATGATTTGGGCGGTTGCGGCGTCGGCGGTTTCTAGTGGTTGGATCGATAATGACTTTCGGGATGTGCCGGTCAGTGTCTACACGATCGACATGAAGACGGTTTCGGAATCGCGGGTGATTGACGGCATGATGTTGACCGTACCTGTTCAATATCGGGCAACGTTCTCTTCTGATTTTGATGAGTTTGAAGATGTTCAGGATCGGCCATATCGTACGCTTCGGTTACGCCCTGATCAGAAATCGGAATCGCAGGATTCAATTGAATTAAGGGCGGCTCTGGAGCGAGTGGATGTTGTTCAGAGTGAAGTGAATACTCTCTTTTCGTCGCTCAAGGAAATTGGAGGGGGTTCGGACTTTGGCTATCAGGTCAACACGGCGATTGATAAGTGCCTCGATTCTGCACGATTGGAGACTGGTTCATTTGAGCCAGTGATGATTAATACCAAAGCAGATTTGCAGCCGGGCGGTTGGACGGTTCGGACTTACGGGCATGAATTGGTTGACTACTCGATGGACTATTCGATTGAAGCAAAGTTTGAGTACGGCGGGAAGGCTTATTCTGAAGTTGAGCTGAGTGGATCGGTAAGTTTGGGCTCGGCGTTTGCGCCTCGGTTTAGCGCTCTTGATCAGTATTATGTGCCGGACGGGAGTCCCGAGAAGAAGCTTCAGGAAGCGTTTGGCGGGGGGATTTTCCGAAAGGACGGTCAGGACAGCACGATCCAGGTTCAGTTACCGGAGTACGAGTATCCATCCGTTTTTGAGGAACGGACGGTTGGAAACTATATTGCCGATTTGACTAAAGCGAATGGTTCGGCCCTATTTTCCAATTTGCAGACTCAGGGATACACGATTCCAGAATTGTCCCGGACACTTGACCGACTTGCTCCGCAGGGAACGGATATGAACCGACTTAATTTTGGGGATTGGGAGGAGAGTGATTGCGAAGCGGATTTGGACTTTCCACCGGGAACCGTATGGGTGCCATCCAACAAGGGTTACCAGTCGATGATGACGGGGGTGCGATTTGACTATATGTCACCGGGTTTTGATCTCGTTGCTAGCGTGACTGGGGAGGGTAGCCAGGCACCTTCCATGCGTGTTCTTTGCATGAATATGAACAAGAAGGAGCCAGCGGCGGGCATCAAGTATTTTCCTTATGTTCCGAAAGATCCGGTGATTCCGATGCTGGCGAAACGGATGGACGAATCAAATTTCCGGGGGCCATGGGATCAGGCGCGGCTTTGGATTTACACGGACAAGGCGTCACTCGATGACCTTAATAAGCGATTGGTTCAGCAACTGCCGATTTCGAGTTATGTGATGGCATTAGCGGATGTTGATTGGGTGGGTGGTTTAGGCGAGAAGATGGTTAAAGACGCAAAGATTGTTCGACCGGAATTTTTGGCGGGCAATGCGGCTCCGGCTTATGCGACGGGCTTTTTGTTGGAGGCGCTCAATCGGTTTCATGGGAAGAAAGCTGGGGAATGGCTCAAGAAAAATTCTGCAAGTCTTGTGAAGATTGCGGGGCCTGAGATAGATGACTTTGACCGGGCTCATTTGAAGCTGGTTTTTGGGAGGATGTTGACGTTCGATGAAAGCGAAGATCGCCTGGCAGCTTTGCAGATTTTGTCGGCGCATCAGAAAGAGTTTGCGTTTTTGAAGGGTGGGCTCGGTTCAGGACGTCAATCGCTCTATTCGGCAAATCGGGCGGAAATTGAGGCCGCTCTGGGACTTGTTGAATCAGGAATGTTTGAGGTAGCTCAAGACGCGATGGATTATCTTTCGACAGAGGGGCCAAGTGATGCGATCAAATCTCGGGCAAAAGCGTTGTTGAAAGTCAATTAGGCGGCGAGGACATCGTTGACGTTTTTGTTCCAGACCGGGCGAAAGTGTTCCATCAGAGTGGGAAATAGCCCTGAGCAGAGACTGATGCGGAAGTCGGTGTATTTGAGTCCGCCGGGGTCTTTGAGGATATAGATTTGGACATGGCGACCACGTTGGAGTGTGGCGCGGAGGTAGGTGTTGTATCTTTGAAGATGGGCGGGCGGTGAGTTTCCGCTGATTGTGGCGAGGGTTTGCCCGAGCGACCGAGGGGAATTCTGGATGTAGACGACCGCTCCGTCGATGGTCAACACCAGCAGAATGTCGTTGATGTCATTGCTTTCTCCGACGAAGAATGTTGGGGTGTTATCGGTGAGGGTGAAATCTCCGACCCATTTGAAGCCGAGTTTAAGAAGTTCTTTGACATGTTCTTGGCCTTTGGGGATGTCAGGTAGTTCGTCATCGGTCGGAAGGGTTATGGCGAGAGTCGGAGAAACATCGACGGGAACGAGCTGGGATTCGTCCGTGATGACGTAGTTGCCGTGGGGTTTGCCGACGCGTTTGATGCGCTTGAGAACGCCTTCTGTTTCGAGTTGTCGGCAGATAAGACTGACGGCTTGGGTGGAAGGGACATATTGACGAAGAGCGTACGCAAGCTCTTCATCGTTGAGCCCGTTGTTTTCCTTGAGATAGTCGTGGACCATGTTGCGGAGTGAATTCATGGTTTAACGCTATGATTTTCGGCTTTTGTTAAGCTTTTCTATAATAGAGGGGATGGTCGAGCGGTTTGAAGTGGTTTCGGTTTCGGTGGAGGAGGTCTTGGGGAGAGCGGAAGAGTTGGGTCTGGTGGTGCGAGAGATGGGGGTGCTCCAGGGTAAGGGGGCCCGGCATTGGCATCTGACACGAGCGGGGGAGAGAGGGGTTTTAGAGTTGAGTGAGTTAGCGGGGGAGGTTTGGTTGGAGGTTAGGAGTAATCGGCGGGGGGACTGGATTTTAGGGGCGGTTGCGACTTTGACGAAATTCTAGACATGCAGAATTCTAGTTAGGACGACTCTACCTCACCCCCAACCCCCTCTCCACTTACGCGGAGAGGGGGCTAGACGATTAATAGGCCTTGGCGAAGATGACTCGTTTTTGGCTGGGTTTGCCGCTGTAGACACAGACGCCAGGTTCGTTGTCTTTCGGATCGAGGGGGATGAGGGGGATGCATCGGATGGTTGCCTTGGTGGCGGCACTGATGGCGTCCTCGGTTTCTTGGGTGCCGTCCCAGTGAGCGAGGATGAATCCGCCTCCGCCACCTTCTTGGGCGAAGGCCGTTTGGAACTCTTCCCAAGAATCCACTCGGTGTGTGTTTGCTTCACGGAGGGCGAGGGCGCGCTGGTAGAGGGCCCTTTGGAAGTTATCGAGCTCGGTGGCGACGGTTGAGATAATTTGATCGAGCTGGACTTCTTTTTTGTCACCGCCCAAGCGAGAGGCGATGACGGCTTTCCCTTCCGCGAGATCTCGGGGGCCGATTTCGATCCGGAGACAGACGCCTCTCATTTCCCAGTAGTTGTATTTGAAGCCAGGGGATTCTTTTTCTCGGTCGTCAACTTTGACGCGGATGGGTAAACCAGACCAGGTTGTTGCTTTGAGATCAGCGGCAATTTTGTCGGTGGCTTCCATGACGGCGGCTCGGTCGTCGCCCCTCCCAATGGGAACGATTACGACTTGGATGGGAGCAAGTTTGGGAGGGCAGACAAGGCCGTTATCGTCGCTGTGGGCCATGATCATGGTGCCGATGAGGCGGGTGCTGACGCCCCATGATGTGGCGTAGACGTATTCGCGCTTTCCTTCGGCGGATTGGAAAGTGACGTCAAACGCTTTGGCGAAGTTTTGACCGAGGTGGTGGGAGGTTCCGGCTTGGATCGCCCGGAAATCTTGGGTCATTGCCTCGATGGTGTAGGTGTGGTCGGCTCCGGCGAACTTTTCACCGTCGGATTTAATGCCATCGATGACGGGGACGCACATCCACTCTTCGGCGAATCGCTTGTATATCTCGAGAATGGTGAGAGTTTCTTGTTCGGCTTCTTCGTAGGTTGCGTGGGCGGTGTGTCCTTCTTGCCAAAGGAATTCGGCGGTGCGGAGGAAAAGGCGGGGGCGGAGCTCCCAGCGCATGACGTTGGCCCATTGGTTGATGAGGAGGGGGAGGTCACGGTAGCTTTGGATCCAGTTTTTGTAGCTGTGCCAGATGATGGTTTCGCTGGTGGGGCGAATGATAAGTTCTTCTTCGAGTTTGGCTTCAGGATCAACGACGACGCCTTTGCCGTTGGGGTCGTTCATCAGACGGTGGTGGGTGACAATGGCGCATTCTTTGGCGAAGCCATCGACGTGTTCGGCTTCTTTGCTGAGGAATGATTTGGGGATGAGAAGAGGGAAGTAGGCGTTGACGTGTCCGGTTTCTTTGAACATGCGGTCAAGGGCGTCGCGCATGTGTTCCCAGATGGCATAACCGTGGGGTTTGATGACCATGCATCCGCGGACGACGCTGTTGTCAGCGAGGTCGGCTCGTTTGACGACTTCGTTGTACCAATCCGCGTAATTTTCTTCTCTGCTCGTGACGCCCAAATCCTTTGCCATGGGGTTGATTTTGGCAGGTTGTGGGGAGTTGGGCTTGGGCGTCAGATTTGGTTAGTTTCCTGGTTTGATCTTGATGGGTTCTTTGCGGAGTGATTCGATGAAATCAGGATCATCGAGCGGCGTGAATGAGCGGGATAAACGCTTGAGGAATTTAGGGTCTTCGGCATCCATGGCGTTTTCAGGGATGAAGACACGCTTGTCGACGGGGACATGCGCGTATGGGGTGAAGTCGGGTTTGTCGGTGAACATGTCGTCGAGCGGGGTGGCGACGGCATCGAACATGTTGTTGGGGCCGAGTCCGAAGATGCCGTAGATTGTTCGGATGATGCTCATGATGCTTGTGTGTTCGGAGCTGACATAGTTGCGTTTGGCGTAGGGGGAGATCACTTGGACAAACGAGCGGTGGCGATCGATGTGGTCGCTGTCTCCTCCGGAGTCATCTTGGGTGACGAAGATCGCCATGTTTTTCCATTCAGGTCGGCGGGAGAGGTATTCGACGATGCGTCCAAGGGCGAGGTCGTTATCGGCCATATAGCTGGAGAGGTAGGGATAGCCTTCGTTGGGACGGGGGCTATCGCCGTGGTCGTTGCAGATGGCGATGTTGAGGAATTGGGGAAGGCCCTTGCCTTGGCTGAAGTAGGTTTTTTCGAGGTCTTCAAAGAACCACTGGGCGCGGGCGATGTCGGGAATGTTGGTGTTGTAGGCAGGGAATTCGAAGCAAGTATTGTCGTGCAACACTTTTGGCATTGGCATGTTGTGGGGGTAGAACGTGCCGGATTTGGAGGTGTCTTTTCCCTCGTCGGTTCGGGGAAGTTCGTAGCCTTCGCCGTAGTTGCGGAACGTGATTCCGGAGCGGTGGAGATGCTCGAACATGGAGCCATTTTCGAGGTAGTCCTCGGGGATTTGGGAGCCATCTGAGCCGAAGGAGACCATTCGACCGGGAGTTTTGTTGTCGAGTCGGTAGTTCCAGCCGGCGTAGAAGACGCGGGAGGTCCAGAGGCTGGGGTAAACGCCGACGAGCCAGCGGTGCCCGTCGCCGGAGGCTTGGGGTTCCATTTAGAAGTTGTCGCTGATGGCGAATTGCTCGGCGAGAATGATGTGGTTTGGCATGATGGCGAGGCGCTCATCTTTGCCCTTTTCTCTGATCCAGCCTTGCTTGCCGAATTCGGCGTAGGAGGGTTCGGATTTTGCGTTGGAGAGTCCACCGAAGATGCCGTCGAATGTATGATTTTCTTTTGTGATGAAAACGACGTACTTGATTTGATCGGACGGTTTACCGGGGATGTGGGGGATCACGGGGCTGGCTGGCCGGGTGGTTTTGGCCATTCCGTTGTTGCGGATGACAGTTTGGGTGGGTTGAGTCAGGGACTTGGGGATTTCGAGGACGTTGATCATGCCGGGCATGTCCGAGAGTCCGTATCTTTCGTCACCGGGCTGGCGTGGGGTGAGGGGGCCACGAGGGCCGCGGCCAAGACCTTTTGAGTTGCAACGACGAGGGATTTGGCTTTGTTGGCGAGTCGGACTTGCATCGGGAACCATCCGGTGGGGATGTATCCCAGGACACGGTTCGATTTGAGATTAATGACTGCGATGGCGTTGATGCCGGAACAGCAGACGTAGAGCGTTTCTGATTTGGAGTCGAGGGCCATTCCGGTGGGGATGGTGCCTCGGAGTCCCGCTAGTTCAGGAACTGGGGCGAGGCGGATTTGCGCTTTGGATTTGAGGGTTTTTGGGTCGAAAATTTGGACGGTGTCGTTGTTAGCGTTGCTGACAATGATGCCTTTTGAGGTGGTGATGACCGCATTGGGGGAACTGCCGCCGACGGCTTTTCCGGCGGTGGTTGGAGAATGGATCAGCAGTCCAGTTTTTGCGGACGATTTGAGTTTAGGAGCCTTGGGGTTGGCGAGGGTGTATTGGAAGAGAGAGTGAGCGTCGGGGACATACGGGCTTCCGAGTCCGGGGACGAATCGGCCTTCTTTGTAGATACCTTTTTCGCTTTCTTCGGTGGGAAAGGCGAAGGCGGGGGTGTTGAGTCCGCGCGGGTTACCTTTTCCGTCTTCGGGTGCGGGGACTCGGCTGTAATTGAAGATGCCGATGTTGGCAACAAAGAGTTGCTTGGTTTGGGGATCGAAGGAGAGGGCGTAGGGTTGTCGTCCGGCGGGAGTGCGGTGGAGGAGTTGGCGGGTTTTGAGGTCGAACGTGACGACGTCTTGGTATGAGATATCTACGCCGTAGGCGAGCATTGTTTTGGGGTCGATGACGACATCGTTGATGTAGGGATAGGGGTGGGTGTCGGTTTTGAGGTTGATGAAGCCTAGGGATTCCCAAGTGTTGGCTTTGAGGAGTTCGAGCTGGTAGGCATCGCCGAGGCTCACGAGGAGGTCGCCATTGGGGAGGAATGCGCCAGCTGGGGCAATGGCTTTTCGTTCGAGGCGGGTGGACTTCTTGGTTTTTAGATCGTATATGGTCATTCCGCCATCGTGAAATCCAACGGCGTGCGTTTGGGCGGGGTTGACGAGGACGTTCCAAAGGTCTTCGCCGGTGTAGAGTCGGTCACCGAGGGGAGTGAGGAATCGGCCGTTGGGGAGGATGGTTGTTCCGCCGGGGACGACTTTGGCGTAGGCGAATTTGGCGGGGGCTTGGTACGTGGAGATTGTGCCAGGGTTTGTGACGAGGAGTTGGGTGAGGAGCGTGAGGCCAGCAATCATACGGTGAGTGTGGTTGTTCGGTTAGCGTCGTTGCTGGTTTTGTAGCGATTGTTAACAGAAGGATAATCAGTACGTTTTAGTTGGGATTTGGCGATGAAAAGGTCGTGACTTTCTCTTCCCACGGTTGGCGGGATGATTCGGGCCAGGGGATTGCGGGGAAGCCGCAGTAGAAGAATCCGAGGAGTTCGGACGGGGGAGTGAGGCCGAGGCTTGGGCGATGTGGGGGTGGACAGCGACGGCTCCGGACGTCCATTTTCCGCAGATTCCGTGGCTAGTCAAAGCGAGGTGCAGGTTTTGGACGGCGCAGGCGACAGCCATGATTTCTTCATCACGGGGTTTTTTGCGGTCGCCATTGGGATGAAGGGCAGGGGTCATGCCGATGGATGTCCAGACGGGGGCTTGGGTGGCGCGGGCGCGTTGGGCTTCGGCAGTTTCTGGCTTGAATGGATGGGATTCGGAGGTGGTGAGTTCGTAGGCTTCGGCGAAGAGTTTACCGAGGTTGTGGCGTGCTTCTCCGGTAAAGAGGGTGAATCGCCACGGTTCGGTTTCACCGTGGGATGGTGCCCAGTTGGCGGCTTCGAGAGCTTCGTGGATGATGTCGAGGGGGATGGGATCGGGTTTGAGGTGGTTGAGCTTGATGGAGCGCCGGGTTTGGATGGTCTGAAGGATTGGGTTTTCCATCGGTTGTTGGGTTTACCTGGCGTGAACCGCGAGTCCCAAACTTCCAGATGCACCTGAAAATGAACTTTTCACGATCTCTTGCACATTTGCTGAATTGATTAGCAGAACTTAGTCAACATTTGGTGATCAATCGGGGTTTCTTGTATTTAATGTCATTCGGGTGGTGTCTCCCCACCCCAGCCCCTCCCCATCAGGGGAGGGATTAACGAAAAAGCGATCAGAGAATGACCATGGTTTTGCCCTCTCCTAAGTTCCCTGTTCAAGCCAAGGTCAGGCTCTTCCTGCTCATCGACGAAGATTCAGGGTCACGCCCGGAATGACGACTTTGGGAGCAAATCTTGAGTTGGAGAAGTGCATTGCCCCCACCTTAATCCTCCCCCATTTAGGACAGCTGAAGTTAGTTGTCAATAATGACGCTGATCGGGTAGCGGCCGAGGGTTTTGCCCGAGCGTTCGGCGACGAGTTCAAGTTTGAGGCGTCCGTTAGTGAATTGGGTGGTATCGAATTCGTAGAACCACTCATCTTTGGTGTAGCCGACATGGACTTTTTTGTCGTTGATCAAGAAATGCATGTTGGCGGCTCCGGTGGGATCTTCGATCCACCCAGAGAGGCGAACGATGCCGCTGAGTTCCTGCTTTTGGACAATGGGTTTGGGTTGGAGTGGGTAAAGGCTGGGGGGATTTTCGCCGGAAACCGGGATTTGAACAGCAGCATCGGCGAGGAATCCTTGGTTGTCGGTAGGTTGGGAGAGGAAGTAGTCTTGGCCGATGATCCGGCGGTAGAGGTTAAGGACTTCAGGGTTTTGGGTGACGGCGTAATTGTTGTTCTTTCGATGTTCGAGGGTGAGGTTATTGGTGTTGAAATAGTTGATGCATTTGACTCGCGGATATTTTCGCGGGAGGGATTCGTACATTCCCATGATGGATTTCTTTGCAAATTCGGTTGTGGATGTATTTTCGAGTGCGGAGAAGTGGGTTGCGCCATATTCTCCGATCATGATGGGTTTCTTTTTGGCGTATCGGTTGTAGATATAGTCGAGTTTTTCGACGGGGTGGACGCCTTTTCCGCTCATCCGTGGGTCTTGGTTGTAGAACGTGACGCTGTAGATATTGACGCCAACCCAATCCACATATTCGTCTCCGGGATAGTAGCTGGGGATCGGATTTGTTGGCGTGGCGTAGGGGCACCAGACCATCGCAACATTGGGGGCGAATTCACGCATTTTCTTGGCAATGAGTCGAAATTTTTCGATGTATTGCTTGGGGTTGCCGTGGTACTTGACCCAAGGGCCGTTCATTTCGCTGGCGAATCTCAGGAAGATGGGGGTTTTGGTTTGTCCCATTTCTTTGGCGAGAGTTGTCAAGTAGGCGTCGTCCATCACCAGGTTGAGGCCGTCGTTTGGCTCGAGGGCGATGTGGACAATTTTTCCGTCTTGGCCGAGTTTGGTGATCCAATCCGAGGCGAGCCGGCGACCATATCCCATGTAATAGAAGTAGGTGGCGTGGGTTTTACCGACCACTGATTCGAACGCCCAGGGGAGGCGGCGGACTTTACCGGTTGAATCTTTGAACGTTTCGAGGATGGTGTTATCGAGATCAATGAATGCACCGGCGTAGCACCCAGTTCTCGGTTCAAATTTGGCGTTTGTGAAATTGGCTTGGGCTTCGGCGTCGGTGGGGTGGCGATCGACGTAAAGTGCGAATCCGTCGGCTCGTTGGGCCAGGGCGGAAGAACTGATTGCGGTGGCTAACAATAGGGAAAGGATTTTCGGGGAAGCCGGGCCGCGCATGACGGTTCTGTATACCTGGCTTGGGGCGTGATTGGGTGGGGGTCAGGGGCCAAAAATTCTGGAGAAATTTGATCAAGTAGAAGGCGACGCGAGGTGCCGGGATCGGTGCCAAGCGATGGCCAGGGTTGCGAGTTCGACTAAGTGTGAAAGGGTGAGGGCCGCTGCGGCAAGGATCACGGTCAGGATGCCGATGCTGAGCCCAAGGGTGAGAGTGATCGCGAGCGCGGCCAGGGCAATGATGATGGCGTAGAGCCGGGCCGAGGTGATGTGGTGGCTGGTGAGGACACCTCGATAGTAGGCCATGAGGGCGTTGAGGAGGGGTAAGAATGAACACCACAGAAAGGCGATGGCGGCACGATCGGCGACTAGAGGTTCGGATTTGAAAATTGTGCGGAAGACGTAGAGGTCGAATTGGAGGAAATGGACGGCGAGCATTGTGAGGGTGATTCCGCCGCCGACTTTGATGCAAAAAAGTCCGAGGAATCGTTCGCGACCGGGTTTGTATAGAGCAATCACGGCTTCGGGGAGGGCGAACGTGATGGTTCGGAAGAGCCAAACGACAGTTGATGAAACTTGCCAGGCGGCCATGGCGATGACTGGTTCAGGCCCCTCATTGAGGGCTCGGGTCATGAGGACGGGAGCAGTGAGCATGAGCATAGTGCTCGCAGTGAGGGGGAAGTGGAATTTGGCGAGCTGGGAAAGGGTGATGTTGTCCGTACTGCTCGAGTCTGGCTGGGATAGCTGAGCAATAACTGGTTTCGATGCGATGTGGATATAGAGGGCTTCGGCGAAGACGGCGATGGTGAACGAGAGTCCGATGACACCGAGGCCGATCATCGTTCCGCTGAAATAGAGAGCCAAGCCGGAGATCATCATGGCGACAATGCGAACGAGAGTGCCCCAGGAGATTGGACCAGTTATTCCGGCCCTAATCATGATTCCTTGTCGGTAGCGGCGCCACCCGACACAGGCTGACCAGACGGGCATCCAAGCGAGGCCGTACCAAGCCGCTTTGGCCACTTCTGGACGGGCACCGAGGAGAGTTTCGGCAACGAAAGTGTATATGGGCGGGGTGAATACGACGATGCAATGAGCAATGGTGACCCAAGCCATGAGGATCAGGGTGAATCGGGTGAGTTGTTCGAATCGCTTTTTGGTGGTACCGAGAGTCGTTCCGGTGCTGAGGAGATCAATTACGGGGCTTTCGATGAAGATGGCGATTCCGAAGACGATCAGGAAGCCCGCTTGATAAATTTTGTTGTCGGGCATGAGTCCGATCAGCCACATGGCGAGTTGTCCTTCCCATGCCATGAAGAACCAACTGAGGGCGAGAGGCCAATAGACTTTGACAATTGAAGAATTTACAGATTTGTGCTCCAAGGATTTTTCCGGTTTAGACCGGCTGAGCAACTTCATTGGGGTGAGGGTACCGGTTGAAGGTTGATTTGTCTTGGGATTGAATTTGAGATTTTGGGCAGTGTTGCTTGACTTTATGACAGAAATCCTCTATAGTGGCTAGTGAAGTGCCATTGAATTGGGCGGGTTATGCCCGGATTTGGCTTTGGAGTGGATTATGAAAATAAATCGAATGCTGACCGCTAGTGCGGTGTTATTGACGTTGGGCTCGGTTGCGAGTGCGCAATTTGAGTTGACCTCCCGCTATTCAAAGGTGAACTACGATTACTTTGCGGGCTTTGCCAACCAATCGGAGAGCGTAAGCGACTTTTTGGTTGAGACGACTTTGGATGTTACGGATAGTACGGCGTTGGTGGGGTCGGAAGATAGTTCAGGATTTTATGTTCCTTCGGGGACGGCCTGGTCTGCAAATGGATCTTGGAATATTAGTCATCAGTATTCGTTGATTGGTAGCGCGGCATCGGCGACGAAGTTGACTGCTTCTGGTTCTTCAACTGTTTCGATCACTTCTTCGAATGCAACAGCCCAGGTAGCGTCTTCTTTGCCAGGAAGTGAATTCTCGATTGAGATAGCGCTTAACTCGGCTCAGCAGGTGCGATTTATGGGTTCTCACACTGCAGACGGGCCTTTGAACCAGACGACGGGGAACACTTTTGGCTATTTTTGGAACGGTTCGACTTGGCAAATATTTTTGGTGAAGCAAGTGAACACAAACTGGGATGATTTGTTGAATTTGGGAGCAGGTACATACCGATTTGAGACTTTTTCGATTGCTCAGGCAAATCAAAATGCGACCAAGAGTTCAAGCTGGGAGTACAGTATTGAGGCTGTACCGGAGCCAGGAACAATGATTGCTCTTGGAATTGGCGCGTTAGCAGTTGCGGCTCGCAAACGGAACAAGAACTAAACGGTTTTGAGTTATCAAGCGCCCCCCTTTTGGGGGCGTTGTTCTTATTTGAGGAGGTCTACGGCAAACTTCCCGCTGAGGGTGACCATGGGAAGTCCGGCACCGGGTTGAACGGCACCCCCGCAGTAGGCAAGATTTTTGACCTTGGGGTCAATGTTGACGGGAGGAAAGATGCCCCATTGACGGAATTGCTCGTCGCCGCCATAGAGCGAGCCCCGGAAGTTACCGTCTCGTTGGGCGAAGAGATCTGGAGTTTGGATTCTCTCAAAGACGATGTCTTCGTCGTTGAATGAGATATTGTGGAGTGCAAGTTCGTGGCGAATTCTTTGAACGTATTCGGGAGTTTGGGCTTGCCAATTGATGTGAGGTTCTTGGCTGGGGGCGGTGATGACGGCGAAGATGAGTGACTCTTGCTCAACGCTTTTCAACGTTGGCGTTTCATCATTTTGCCCCTCCCTGAGTCCCTCCTCCGAGGGGAGGGGGGAAACAAAACTTTCGGTAATCGGCAGGGAAACTGGATCAAGGTGATGGGTGTCGTTGACGTATACGATGGGGCGAGTGGGGAACTGACGGTCGGCGTACAGTTCGCGGAAAGATTCTTCGTATGTTTTGGGAACGAAGAGTGTGTGGTGATCGAGTCCTTCGACTTTCTTGTTGAGACCCCAGTGGGCGGTGAAGTAGCTGAAGCTGGCGGATTTAGTTGGGGGTTGTTTTTGCGGGCCGAGCGTCCATGGATCAACGTTGGAAATGATCGCGTCGGCGGTGATTCGTTCGTTTTGGTCGGTGATGAGAGCGGCGACTCGGTCATTCGCCGTTTCTATTTCTGAGATTCCGGTGTTAAAACGGAATTCGACTCCGAGCTCGACGGCGAGACGGTGAAAAGCGGCGGGAATGGCGCGGACGCCACCAACGGGAAATGAGACCCCGTGCTCGATCATATAGAAAGGGATCAGAAATGCTCCGGGGGCTTTGCTGTGGTAGCTTTGTCCGCCATAACTTGGGAATCCGTAGAAGAAACTGCGGAGGAGATCGGACTTGAAGTATTGGTCAACGAGGGTCTTATAGTCGCGGAAAGGGTTAAAGTGGAACCCGAATTTGAGGAGAGCGGGGGAGAGGAGATCTTTGGGGTCTCGGAAAGGTTGGGAGAATACCGATTTGTCGACGAGGGGAGCGGCTTTTCTCAGGGTGGAATAGAGTTTGTCAAACCCGGCGAGGTCTTGGGGTGCGACTTGGCGGAGAAGCGAGCGGCAGGCATCAAGATCGGCGGGGAGATCGATCATGGATTGGCCTTCAAAGTAGACTCGGCTCAGGGTGGGGAGGGGAGTGAAATTGAGGTAATCGCGGGGGTTTCGACCAGCAGCTTGGAAGACTTGGTCGTAAAGGTGCGTGAGGATGATGATGCTTGGGCCGGGGTCGAGCTGGAATCCTGCTACATCGATTTGAGCAGCTTTTCCGCCAGGGAGTTCCCGTTTTTCGATGACAAGTACATCCCAGCCATGGAGTTTGGCGTAGATACTTGCGGAGAGTCCGCCTTGTCCGGCACCGATGATGATGAGTTGTTTGCTCATTGCGATTGAAGAGATTCGAGGAGTTTTCTGGGGTTGGTGGCGACTTGGTAGGCGGCCTGGATTTTCTCTACTTTGGTGGTTCGGGCGCGCGCCGTGAAGGGGTTCAGGTCTTGTTCTTCGAGTTTGGTGAGAATTTTGGAATAGAGGACTCGGGCGAGGAGAACGGCCTGAAGGGCGTGATCGGGGAGAGAGGCGATTCCAGGATCAGCTGCTTTGTAGAGTGCGCGGGTTCGGTCGATTTGGAATTCCATGAGGCGTTTGAAGTTTGAGTCGAAGACTTGTTGGGGGATTTGGTCAGGATTTACGTTGAAGGCGTTGAGGTCTTCTAGTGGGATATAGATTCGGTTTCGGGTTTGGATGTCTTCACTGATGTCGCGCAGGAAGTTGGTCATTTGCATGGCGTCGCCGAGAGTTTTGGCGGCGGTGTATTGCTCGGCGGTTTGTTGGGGGACGAGAATTTGGAGCATCATGATGCCGACGGCAGCGGCTGAGCCGCGCATATAATCTTCGAGCTCTGAATAGGTTTGATAGCGATTTTTGGTGACATCCATTTCCATGGCGCGGATAAAAACGCTGGCTTCGCAGGGAGAGACTCGCGTTGTGGTGACGGTGTCAACGAAGGCTCGCATGACGGGGTGGGCGGGGGCGACTCCTACGATTCCCTGGTTGAGTTGAGCGCGCCAATCGGCGAGGAGATTGAGTTGTTGGTCCGGCGAAAGCGGGCCGGGATTGTCAACCCATTCGTCGGGGACGCGGACGAATCCGTAGACTGCGTGGGTGTGACGTTGGATCTCGGCAGGGAATTTTTTTGTTGCAAAGTAGTACGTGGTGCCGAATTTCCGATGGAGTTGTTCGCAAAGGGCGTAGTCGGCGGTCGAGGCGAAGTTTGTGGGCGCGACTTGGATCATCGGCGACCCCAGATTTTCAGACACGAGCTGACCTGTTTATTACATCCACGCCAAGAATTCTGACTGAATATGTTCCAATCGCACTTTGGCATTACTTCTCCCCACCCCTTCCCCTCCCCATCAAGGGAGGGATTTGCAATGTTCAAAGATGAATCTTGAAAATCAGAGGACATCGTCAATTGATCCATGAAGGTGGTTTCATCCTTTCGTTGATGTCGTGGGTGCCTTGCACAAGGGTTTTGAATGGGGCGCGATCGGGATTTTGGGCGGCGGATCGGATTGTCTGGAGGAGCGATGTGAGCGAACAATGAGCGTCGTCGAGTAGGTTCGGGGTGTGGGAGATGGGAAGGGCAAATGCGATGAAAGCTTCTGGACGCTCGTGCAATGAATGTTGATAGTGGATTGCGGTCGGGATGAGGGTTGCATCGGGGACTTGCCGGGCGACAAGGGCAAGGGATTTCCCTATAGGGAGGATTTCATGTGGAGGATGGAGGATGCCTTCAGCGAAGAGGATGAGGGATTTGCTTTCTTCGCGCATGAGTCGGATGGTTTGGCGGATGGTTTTTGCGCGGGCCTGGGGATCACTCGCGGGGTACGGCATTCCCCCGACTTTTGCGAATAGGGGAAAAGAATCGAACTCTTGGATCCAATCCACACTGGGGAGGTTGAGGGCTTTCACAACGTGGTACATGAGATAGCCGTCGTGCCAGCCGTGGTGATTGGTAATGAAGATTGCTGGTGGTGTGATTGTGAAACTGGGAGGAATCCAATGGACGGTATGGAACCGTTTTTTGACATTGGATTGGATCATTTTGCCAACGAGACGCCCGGCGAGTCCTTGTTCTTGGCTCACGTTTTGACCTCGGTCGTTGGATGTTCATTTAGTTCTAGATTTTTATTTAAGTCAACCCCGCCCTGCCCTCCCCAATCTTGGGGAGGGAAACTAGATCCTAATTTGTTTCGGTCAGACGCATTTGAAAGAGACTTAGCCCGAGTCATCGAAGCGAGATTCAGGCGGCGTTCGAGGAGTTCGGCGGAGATCAGCACCATGGGGAGACCGTTTCCGGGGGCGGTTGATGCGCCGACATAGTAGAGATTCTTTTGGGATTTGCTTTGATTTTTTGGTCGGAAGAATGCACTTTGGAAGAGGTCGTGGCTGATGCCAAATGCGGCTCCTTGGTGGAGTCCAAGTTCGGTTTGCCAATCTCGTGGAGTGCGCTGCTTCATGGCGCGTACTTTGGAGGGGTCAAAGGATGAAATTTCGGCGAGCCGAGCAAAGACTTTTTCTTTGATGATATCTTCGTCAGATTCAGACCAGGGGTGTTCGAGATGCGGTACGGGGATGAGGACGAAGAGATTAGAGTGTCCGGCCGGCGCTCGGGATGACTCGGTTTTTGAGGAGATGGCGGCATAGAATGCCGGGTCGGATGGGAGTTCTTTGGCGTTGAAGAGGGAGTCGAAGTTGCCTTTGTAGTCCTTACCGAAGACCACGTTGTGGTGGAGGAGTTCGGGTAGGTCGCCAGCGTAATCGATGTAAAGGCAGTAGGCGGAGCATGAGTTCCGGAATTTGGTTCGGCGGGGTTTGGCGAGAAGATTTTCTTCCGTGGTGGGGAGGTCAGCGTTTGAGACGATGATGTCGGCGGGGATGGTTTCGCCGGACATGAGTTCGATGGAATTGGCGTTGATCCTTCGGACGGGGGAATTGAGTTGTATTTTTGCACCACGTTCGATAGCGAGTTTGGCGATAGCGTCAGAGATTGCAGGGAGTCCGCCTTTGGGATACCAAATGCCTTCGCCGTATTCCATGTATGTGAGGGTGCCGTAGACCCACGGGGCGTCGTAGGGGCTGAGGCCGAGATACATCGTTTGGAAACTAAAGAGCATGCGGAGGCGCTCGTCGCGGAAGGTTCGGTTGACGCGCTTGGCGAGGTTGCCCAGCATGTTATGCTTGATGACCCGGGCGAGTTGGATGGGGGATATGATATCGAAGGGATTTGTATAGTTTGTGCGGACAAAATTTGGAATCGACGTGTGATAGAGTTCGGCAAGGTCGCCGAGAAACTTGGGGTATTTGGCGGCTTCTTCGGCGGATATTTGGGACTCGATTTGGGCAAGCATCCGGGCGACGTTGGGGGTTCCGTCAATGGTGTTGTGTCCTCGGAAGAAGACTCGGTAGCTGGGGTCGCAGAGAGATATATCGAGATGGTCTTCCATTCGTTCGCCGAGGTCGGTGAAGAGTTTTCGGAAGGGGTCGAGCATCATCATGAGGGTTGGGCCACCGTCGAAGGTGCAGTCATTGACTTGCTCGTGGCGGTTCCGGCCACCGACTTGGTTGGTTTGCTCGAAGATTGTGACCTGGTGACCGAGGTGGGCGAGTCGAGCGGCGGTGGCGAGGCCACCGACTCCGGCTCCGATGATGACGATTCTTTGGGGGGTGGTCATGGTAGTTCTGGTGATGTCTTTTTTGGACTTTGGCGGACAAGTCCGGTGGTCATCGATGCGGTTGCGAGAATAAACGTAATGAAATAGAGCCCGACCATTGGAATTTGGTTAAGTTTTGAAACTGTGCCAATAACTAGCATGAGCCAGAGGTGACCAAATAGGATGAGAATCCCGGCATCTACGATGGAAGCTTTTTGTTCTGACTTTGCGAGCGCTAATGCGAAAGGAAGGACTCCGAGAGCGGAGACGAGGAACCATCCGATTGCGTTTTGATATGGCGCATCGAAGGAGTGGGTGGGGGATTGCCAAGACCAATAGTTCAGCGACTTGACCATGACCGGCTCCATGACGAAGTCTACGAGAGTGGCAAGGGCGGCGGTGGCGAAGACAATGAGAATCGGTCTTTTGAGCGGGCCGGCGGCGAGGGCGGCGGCACCTACGATCATGGTCCAGGCGAAGGGGAGGAGGAGCGGATAATTCTTGCCGCCGGGGAGAGGAATCGTGGGAAACCAATTGGCGGTATATGTATACGCGCCAAAGGGTAGACCTGTATAGAGGCCGATTATTTCTGAAGCTCCGCCGAGGGCAAAAAGGAATCCGAGGGACTGGGTTGCGGACTTGGGGGATGTGAGCCGGGCCGCATCTGTCCAGACGGCCCAACATCCAGAGAGGATGAGGGCGATGCTGGCGGCGGGTTTGATTGGATCGGGGTCGAGGCCAGTGAAATGAGAGAGAATCGTTCCCAAAATACTGAATAAGGTGAGGCCAAGAAAGATTTTGAGGGGCGGGACAGGAGGCTCACGTTATAGCCGAGTATACGGGTTTGGGGGAGTCAGGTTAGCGGGGGGCGGATAGAATGGGGTCTGTGACGATTGCGATCTGGATTTTGACGGGGATTTGGGTTTTGATGGCGGTTGTTGCGGTGACGAATGCGATTTTGATCCCGAGAGTGAAGCACGGAACAGGCAAGTGGGGAACGGTTTTGATTCCGGCGCGGGATGAGGCGGAGAATTTGCGACGGTTGCTTCCTAAGTTAGTGAAAGAGGTTGAGCAGGTGATTGTTTTTGATGATGGCTCGACGGACGGCACGGGTGATGTTGCGCGAGAGTTTGGGGCGACGGTTGTGACGGGGAAGGGGGAGTTACCGGAAGGATGGACAGGGAAGAATCATGCTTGTTGGCAGTTGGCGAAAATTGCCGCCGAAACTGCGGTTTGTGATTGGTGGCTCTTTTTGGATGCGGATACGCAAGTGGAGTCGGGATTTGGAGGGGCAATGCGCGAGATGGTTGTGAAATACGGAGCAAAGTATCCGGTAATGACGGGCTTTCCGAGAATGCGCCCGGGAGCCTTTCCAGAGCCAATTTTTCTGTTTTGGGTGCCATGGATTTTGATTTCGACGATTCCGTTTGGACTGGTTTTTGCGAGTGGGATGGGGCACGCTCGATTTACGAATGGGCAATTTGTTATGTGGAACTCTGCACGCTATTTTGATATTAATCCTCATGAACGGAATCGTGGCGAAGTTCTTGAGGATATTAAGATCGGACGGATGTTGGCTAAAGATGGGGTGCGAGTTTTGACGGCGGATGTGAGCCGAGTGTTTTCGGTGCTGATGTATCGAAATTTAGGAGAGGCTTGGCGGGGGATGTTAAAGAATTCGTTTTATGTGACAGGAAAGGTTTGGGGGGCGGGGTTGTTGGCTTTGCTCATGTTTGGCTTACTGGGGGCCACCTTTGTCAGTCCAGTTGCGTTTTTTGCGAGTGCAGTTACGGCGGTGGTTTGTCTCTTTGGAACTCGGTTGCCGATTTGGTGCTTGCTCTTTTTTCCAGTGAGTGTGCTCGCTGCGGGGGTGACGCAGATTGCTTCTGCATGGGCGGTTCGTCTGGGGAAGGTTGCTTGGAAGGGAAGGGTTTATTAACTTTTGGTATTTTGATTATTACGCAATCAGTGACAACCCCTCCCTTTGTCCCTCCCCATCTTGGGGAGGGTGGGTGAGGAAATTTCGAGCATTTTGTCTACAATTCTGAGACTGTGCTTTCGCGGGAATCAGTGTTTATCAAAAAATTGCCACGAAATCATTTTGGGAAGTTAAATCTTGGGTAAGCGGATGGGTGGAGTTTTGACTCGGCGAAGTCGGCAAGGCGTTCGCCGATCCAAGGGCCGAATTTGAATCCGTGACCAGAGCATGGTGAGGCCCAGAAAATGCCGGGGGAATATTCGCCCCAAAGGAAGTCGGTGTTAGACGTGTTGGTGTAAAGGCAGGATTGAGGGTCGATGAGATTGGGATTTGCGATATCGAACTTTGATCGTGCGAATTCGCGGAGTAGGTCGAGTTTTTCTTCTGAGACTGGACGATCCGGGTCGTTGGGATCGACTTCGGGGCCGGGGGAATGAACGCCAAATTTGATTAGGTCGGTGGTTGAGGATTCTGGTGGGAATCCGTAAATTCCGTGCTCGTTGGATTCGATCCAGACTTTGGTGTGTTCGGCGGGATTGGCGACTCGGAGATATGCGAAGGTCTGGCAGTTGATGATGACGGGGAGGTTCAGGAGTTGTTTTGACCAAGCACCGAGGGTGAGGATGAGCGAGTCGTGGTCTTTTTTGACCGAAGTAGGATCGAGTAGGTGGGTTTGGATGCGTCTGTGTCCTTGGCTGAGGAGAAAATCGGTTGCCTTCTGCCGGAAGAGGTCGGCGTTTGCCCATCCGGCGACGGGGTTGTGGATTGCGATTTCGTTTGCGGAGAGATGGAGGGCGGGGAAAATGTTCTGGGTGTGATCGAGGCGATCGTACGGGATGTTGTTGGTGATGAGTCCTTGTTCTAGGGTTTGGAGGTCGGGGGTGTGGGGGTCGCCGAAGGTGACGATGCCGGTTTCGGTGAAGATGGGTTTCTGGAGAAGGAGGTTGATGTTTTTCCAGAGGGGGTAGCCCTGGAGCATGATTTCGAGATAGAACGGGTCGGGGTAGTCGAGGCGGATAATGCGGGAGTTTCCGTGCGATGAGCCCTGGGTGTGGAGCGGGGGGTGTTGGTCGTAGAGAGTGACTTCGTGTCCCCTTTGGTGGCAGACGAGGGCGGTGGAGAGACCCATCACTCCAGTGCCGACGATGCCGATGTTCATGGCAGGAGCTTACTTATCTGGTGAGCATTTCCTTGGGCAAAAAGGCATCATTTGAGCTTAGAACAACGATATGCTCTGCCATTCTTTCTTCTTCGCCCCATCTGTAATCTCGGCTACCAAGGTTGAAGACAAGTGGCGGGTTTGATTCTAAGACACCTGCGCCTGAATCCGGGTTTAGTGAGAAATTACACTTACGGAAAGCAGCGTATGACTTGAGAGAATAGTATTGTGTTCCATCCAGTCCAATTAAGACTTGGAAGTTGAATCCATCTTCAATGACACTTCGTGGTGCAAAGTTATATGCCTCTTGCTCCGCTATAAATAAGGTCGCGAGATTTGTAGCTATTGACTCAGTATTTTGTGGGGCCGGTTCGACTTCTTTGACTTCGCCGGGATTTTGAGTGGGCATGAGAAGCCCAGATACCGTAACTCGGATGGAGACGTGATTGCCAAACGCGCGAACGGAATCTTCCTTCCAAACTTTATTTTTACTGTGGATCATGACGAACCCTAGTTTGAGACCATTTGGAAAAGCTCTTGGCAAATTATCGAAGCCAGATGGTTTTGGGGAGTTATCCCTTCTTCGTTGGAAACCAGCGTAGCCTTGTTCCTTGGAGTCAATTTCAGAAACTTCGAGTAAGAGCTTAACTGGAGGCGATATTCTCTGACTGGAATAGGTTCTTGAACTTGCTACCCTCGCATCAGTCATCAAGACGGGAAGATTATGTCGAATAAGATACCGATCAACGCTGATCTCATCAGAAATCATGGCTAAGAGCAGAATTGCATTTGTCATCTATTTGACTCCATTTAAATCTACATCAAATCCGTAGTTATTTACTATAGACGGTCCAATATTTTGATCTGGTGAATATCCCCAAACCGGAAGAGCCGAATCTGTTGCTGAGTAAAGACGATAAGTGAGTCCCAAAACAGGATGACCAGAAATTCCCCATTTTTGCCAATATTGGAAGACATCCCAATTTGCAGGAGGATTTTTATAGTTGGCACCGCTCAAGTCGTAGACAAGCGCAAGTGCACCATCAAAGACATTAGAGAGCACTCTTGTCTGTTGGTGCATAGAAAAGGAGACATGTCTGTAATTTGAAGTATTTGTAGCATCGCTTCCAATTGGACAAATCGGGTTCGTGAGAAAGTCGCGGTTTTCAATTTCTCTGATTCTCTTACAGCTCGCATTTACTCCTAGCCCTTGACAAGCCAACATGACGGCATAAGAGATATCTACGCAGTTTGCCGGGGATGCGCCAACTTGACTAAAGTCATCGAGAAGATTCTTTAATTTAAATTTCCCGTCGACATCGTAATCCACATATTCTGAGTCTATATTTTCAGTTCCAATATTGTATGCAATTTGCTGTGACCAATACAGTCCCAAAGTTACTTTCTTGGAACACAACACCTCTCCAGTTTGCCCATGGGCCCATAAGCATGAGTAGTCTAGGAGGTCTGTCCATGGTACGGTTTGGTGTCCGGTTGGGGTTTGGTCGGTGAGGTAGATGGTGCTTGGCCAGAGGACGGAACTAGCTGAAGTTCCCCAGGCGATATGACCAGTTGGCTGTCCATTACTCGGTGCGGTAAGGGTGACAAAGCTCTTAAATTTGAGTTGACCTTTGGCGACGAAATTGGGTAGCCCGGTGAAGGTGAGGGTGATGTTTTGGGTTCCTCCAGATCCAGGGACGGAGACGGTCGCAGGTCCAGAGATACTACATGCGTACTCCGTTCCTGATGTGACAAACTTTGCATCGCTGAGGCTGAGGGTTCCACTTACGGCATCTGGGCTATTAGTGTATGTTTTGAGCGTGACGACCAGCGTGATTGAAGACCCTCGAACATAGAAGGCTTTGTCAATGTCGTTTGATGGAATGCCATCATCTGAGACTTCAATGCTTGGATAGATTCCATCTCCGGCTGGTTTTGGTGTTCCATTTTGGTTAAGGTAGAACCATGTTCGGTCGGTAGCGGTGATATTCCCGGTGAAGTCCCGATTGGTATCAAGGAGGAGAGCGATGTTTTGACCGCCCCTTTGGGCGAATGCTGAGCAGACTAAGAGAATTGACACGAAGACAACGGCAATGGCTTTAGAGACACGAGTATTCTTCATAGTGTGATTATAAGTAACTTTAGCCTTGAATGAAAGTTAAGATTGGAAATGGGGGGGGTCTTTGGGCCTATTTTGAGCGTGGCTCAAGTTACTTGGCGTGGGGGTTGGAGAGTTTTTTGGCGCGGCTGATCGGCATCCAGGTGAATTCAGCCCGGCCGACGATTTGGGAACGGTGGACGAGGCCCCAGTAGCGTCCATCGTTTGAGCCGTTGCGGTTGTCGCCGATCATGAGATAGTAGTCTTTCGGGATGCGTTGGGCTGGGAGTTGGACGGCCTCGTTGGTGTCCATCATAGGGTTGTAAAGGCTGCCACCGCGTGGGGCAAAATTGTGTTGATCCGACCACTGGTCTTTTTTGAAGATGAATGGGACGATGCCTTCCGGGTTACCGGGCTCGGTGGGATCGGTAGTTTTGTAGTTGTCGAGCTGGATGAATTTAAAATCTTCTTGCTGATCAATATAGGGTTGCCATTCTTCTTTGGCAAGAGGAAGTTGATTTCCTCTGGTTTGGTCGGAGATGGTTTTGTAGGGCTCTTCTACGGGCTTGCCGTTGCGGAAGACTTGCCAGTCTTTGATTTCGATCAGGTCACCGGGGACGCCAAGACAGCGTTTGATGAAATCAGCATCCGGAGAATCGGCGGGCCGAGCATAGACGGAGGGTTTGAAGACGACGATGTCGCCGAATTTGGGGTCGGATGTTCGGTAGACAAATTTGTTGGCAACGATGTAGTCGTTGGTGCGGAGGGTATCAACCATGGACGGGCTGGGAATGTAAAACGTTTGGATGCCGAATGGTCGAACAAGCATGAATACTACAATAGCGGCATAGATCAGGGCGTCGGCGAGGTCGTTGATGATGCGGGCAAAATTGTAGATGCCAGAGCGGAGGTGGATCGGTGTATTTTTGAGATAGGGGTAGAGGAGGAGTCGGACGGCGGTGAGGACGGCGGCGAAAATAACGATCTGGCTGATCGGCGTTCTCGCAAGCCGATCAACCAGAAGGATAAGATTATTGGGTTGGCTCTGGGCCAACAAGAATCCAGCCCAGGTAAGCATTGATTATCGCTTTTCCGCGATTCGGGCAGCTTTCCCGACTTTGCCTCGGATGTAGTAGAGCTTGGCTCGTCGTACTTTTCCGTGGCGAAGGACTTCAAATTTTTCTACGTTGGGGCTATGGAGGAGGAGAGTTCGCTCGACACCGACGCCATTGCTGATTTTGCGGAGGGTGACGTTTTTGGCGATGCCACCGTTTTTAACAGCGATAGCAAGACCTTCGAAAATTTGAATTCGTTCTTTGCCGCCTTCGCGGACTTTAACGTGGGCTCGGACGGTATCTCCGGGCTTGATGACCGGGAGGTCACTTTTCAGGTTGGGTTCAGCAACGCTGGCGAGAATCGCTTGCTTAGACATAGTTTCGTTGTTTCCTGTTTGGCATGAGTAGGCCGGGATGGCGTGACTCAGGAAGCAGATTATAGCAAATCGATATCGGTTGGATGCAGGTCGGCCCGGGCGAATAGGTCTGGTCGCCGGGTTTTTGTGCGCATTAGTTGCTGTTGGCGGCGCCATTCGGCGATTTTTTTATGGTCACCAGAGCGGAGAACGGTCGGAACTTCTTCGCCAAGGAATTCAACGGGGCGCGTATAGAGGGGGAAGCCTAGAAGTCCAGAATTGGAGTGGGAGTCGTCTTGGTGAGATTCTGGAGAGCCGAGGACACCGGGGAGGAGGCGAACGATGCTGTCGGTCATGGTGAGCGCCGGAAGTTCTCCCCCAGTGAGAACGAAATCACCGATGGTGAGGATATGGGTGGCGATTTGGGTTGCGACGCGCTCATCAATCCCTTCGTAATGTCCGCAAATGAAGATGAGGTGCTCGGCTTGGCTGAGTTGCTCGGCGTGGGACTGGGTGAACAGTTCGCCGGCGGGGTCGGTGAGGATGATTTTTGTTTGGGGATTTGGTGAGCAGGCTCGGACGGCTTGGTGGATGAGTGGGGCCAACATGACCATACCGGGGCCGCCGCCGTAAGGAGAATCGTCAACGGTTCGGTGGTTGTCGGTGGCGAAGTCACGAGGGTTTTGAGCAGAAAAACTGACAAGATTTTGGGATTGGGCGCGGGCGATGATGCTGTGATCGAGGGTGGGTAGAACCAGGTCGGGGAAAAGGGTTACGAAGTCTATTTTCATCGCGCGTTAGTTGAGGTTACCGTGAAGCTGGAGAAGTCGGGGGAATTGCCCGATATTTTTACTGGGAAATTGAATCTGAAGTTGTGATGAAGCGGCGCGGCTGGACTCTGGTTGAGAACTTGACGGCGGCAACCTGTTTGGTTGTTGTGGCGGCTTCGGTTGGAAATGCGGTGGGGTTTAGTGCCGCCCGGACGAACTTTGAGAAGCAGCGCAGCGTGGTTGTGAGCCGAGTGAGGTCGGATATTGGGGAAACGGAAGCGATGGCGCGATTGGGGGCGGCTCCGGTGAGTGGAGTGACTCAGATAGCGAGTTTGTACGGTGTACCGGCGGGATTTTCGCTGTCGAGGACAGTCACAGAAGATACGGCAAATATGGGTCGTTACTTTGTGGAATGGGAGGGAAAATGGACGACGGATCGCGACAATGTGGTTCGGGTGAGTTCTGCGGTTACTGTGAGTTTGGGGCAGATCGTCACGGTGAATCCTAAATCGACGTTTGGCGTGAACTACAACATTCCGGCCCAGATGCCAGTTGCGATAGACCTTGAGGCGCGGGGAATCGTGCCGGGAGATCGGATCACTTTAGCTCCGGTGAACACTTGGACGGCATGGGGGAGCAATCCCCCACCAGCGTGGCTCGCGGGAATGGTCGCACTCTTCAGCTCGACTAACGAAGTTTTGCCTGATTTTAGTTTGGTGGAGCGAGTTCCGGGGGCGATTGGGGTGGCGGCTGGTCCTGGATTTGTTAGTGGGGATCGCTGGAGTTTGGCGGCAGGTTTTCCGGCAGCGACGTTTCAAGTGAGTTCGAATAATCCTGGGCTTCGGAGTAGCGCTTCGGTGGTTGTTCCGGCAGGGGCGCGGTACTTGTTTGTGGGAGTGGGAGATATCCCCTATCACACGGACAATCGGAGTAGTTTGGAGGGGTTTGGTGTTCGGATTGCGAAGATTTCTTCGGGAGCTTCGGGCGGGAGTGAAGTTATGGCTGACTCGAGATGGATGTACGGGAGTCAGGGGTTCAATGGGATGTCATTTGGATATTTTGAAGCGGCTACGCTTGGGGCGGTTGATGAAAAGATGTGGCGCTTCATGCGGAAGAACAATGATGCGCAGTTTAATGATTCGGCTTATTCGGTTGATGGGGGATTGGTTAGTGGATCGAGCCCGACACCGAGTGCGTTCTGGAATTTGCAAGGAGTCACGTGGATGCACCCGAGTGGGGGTGGAAGTCGCACGGGGGGCAGTTTCCACATTGCGGCGCGCAGATGGACGGCGGCGATTGGGGCGACTAATGCAGTTCTGACGGCCAATTGGACACGATTTGATGCTTCTAGTACTGGGGTCGAGATGTCTATTGTCAAAAATGGCGTTGCGATTTGGTCGGACGCATTTTCGGCGGGGGAAGCGGCGGGAGTGAATAAGCCAGTGAGCCTAAGTCTGGGTCGAGTGAATGCGGGGGATTGGTTTGAATTTCGGTTGGGGCCAGGATCGAGCGATTCTTATGATTCGACGGGGATGTGGTTCCAGTTTTCGGGGGTGCCGGATTGAGGTTGAATCGAGGCGGGGCGATGCTGTGGGTGGTTGTGACAGCGGCGATATTGGCGGTCGCAACGGGGGGAATGTTGCGGTTGAACGCGATGGCGAGTCAGACGGTGAGCCGGAGCGAAGAGCGAGCCCAAGCGGAAGCGGCATTGGATGGTTGGGTGAGTTTGGTTAAGGCTCAGGCGCAAAACAGATTGCTTTTGATGCCGAGTTCCCCGAGTGCAACATTTGGCGGAGTTTTGGTCACGGGATCGGTGACGGATACGAGCTCAGTGATGGCGAGGACAGCTCAGGCGACGGCAGTTGCGGTCGTGAAGGGGAGGAGTTATCGGAGGACGGTCACCGTTGGACTGCCGTTGAAGGAGACAACGGAAGCGGTTGGACTCTTTGGTACTTATTGGCAAACGAATGGGACGGACAGTTGGTGGGAATGGCCACCCAAGCTGACGGATTCACCGACATTGATGCGGGTTGACACACAGTTTGAATATTCCGGACGGACGATGAGTTTTATGCCAGATGCTCCGAGTCCGTTTGTGATTTGGGAGGGAACCTTGGTTGTGCCGGAGACAGGGACTTATACGTTCTCGATTAGCGCAGATAATTGTTGGAGTTTGTGGATTAATGGCTCAAATGTTTACGATGCGTTTTATGCTGGATTTTCTCATGAGGGGTATCGGAGTTCGCCAGTTAATCGGGGGTTGACTTTTAACTGGACAAAGGGTCAGCGATTGCCATTTCGGCTTTTTTTTATGGATTACGGTGGAGCTGGTCGGCTGACATTTCGGTGGCAGGCGCCGGGTAATACGGCTTATGTTCCGGTTCCGGCGGACGTTTTCCGACCAGCAAATTTTGTGGGAGGGACACGTAGGACATTTACGATTCCTTGGCGGGCCAATGCGGTTTACAACACAACATTGGAAGACTCGCCGACAGTTGTGAGCGCGACGCCGATTGATTTGCAGAGTTTGGGCTTTTATCCGGGGGATCGGATTCGGCTGAATATGAGTGGAGGCTGGAACGCTTGGAGTTGGCCGGCGAATCGCGAATACATTTTTCAGAATATGTCGGCGGTAATTTCTAGTTCGAGAACAATTAATCGTGATCCGAGGGCAACGAATCGAGTACCGGATGCCTTGAATACGGGACTAGGACAGATCACGAATCCTCACGCAGACCAGGCGAACGATTTTTGGGGGGATCAGGGCTACTTTAATGGATCGAGTTGGAGTGGTCAGCTTGGTCCACAGGGAGTTACGATTCCGGCGGGTGGACGCTACTTATTTGTTCAGGGTTGGGACAGCTATTGGGGTGATAATGGAATTTCACGATTGGGATTGAACAATGTTGTGATCGAGCGTGGTGATTGAGGGGCGTTGTTGGGGGTAAATTTGGGTTATGAGCGTTCCGGCTGATTTGAAGTATACGAAGTCCCATGAGTGGGTGAAAGTTGAAGGGGATACGGTGACGATTGGGATCACCGATCATGCGCAGAGTGAATTGGGCGATATTGTGTTTGTTGACTTACCGACGGTGGGCCGAGCCTTGGGTGCTTCCGATAGTTTTGGAACGGTAGAAAGTGTGAAGACGGTGAGCGACATTTATGCTCCGGTTGGGGGCGAAGTGGTTGCAGTTAACGAAACATTGGGTGCGCAGAGTGAGCTTGTCAATTCGGATCCGTACGGAGAGGGATGGTTGGTGAAAATGAAGTTGGCTGATGCGGGTGAGTTGGATGGTTTGTTGAGTGCGGAAGGGTACGAAGCAAGCTTGAACGACTAGAGGAATTTGGTTAGCCGATTAGGGCCCGATTGGCGACGGTCGGGTCTTTTGTTTTCTTTTTTCGATATTTGAAACGGTTGGTTTCGTAATGGCGTTTGGTAAATCTATGGAAAATGAGAATCGAGACTTCGGTTGGGCTCTAGCGCGTATTGCGACAGGAATTGTTATGGCGTATTATGGATCGCAGAAGGCGTTAGGGTTGTTTGGTGGGTCAGGATTTTCGGCGACAGTGGAGGGGATGTCAAGCAACATGGGAATTCCTGAACCGCTCGTTGTTTTGGCGATATTGGCGGAATTTTTGGGCGGCTTGGGATTAGTGGTTGGCTTGCTGAGTCGAGTGGCAGGATTTGGGGTCTTCGTGACGATGATGGTTGCGATGGCTGTGAATGCTAATCGAGTCGGCGGGTTTGGTGTGTTAGCAACAGGAATTCATGATTCGGTGAATTTAATTTTTTATACTTTTGTTTTGGGAATGGTTGCATTGGGAGTCGTGATTCAGGGGGCGGGGGCGTTTTCATTGGATGCGCGCTTTGGGATTGAGTCGCGCATTGGTCAGATCTTTAGGCGAAATTCGGCCTAGGGTCAAGGTTGGGTGTGCCGTAGGATTGGGTGGTGTTTAGCACTTCCGCTCTGCGGCACAAATCTTTTCGTGATTTGTGGATTGGTCAGACGATTTCTCAGCTTGGGGACTCGACGTACTATCTTGTTTTCTTGTTTGTTGTGGATCACATCACTAAGAATCCAATGATGGTGGGATTGGTAGGGATGTTTTCGGCTATTCCATTTGTCATTTTTGGACCGTTTGCGGGGGTATTAGTTGACCGGGTTGACCGAAGAAAATTGATGCTGGGATCGGAGCTTTGGAGTGCAACGATTACGCTTGGTTTAGCAGTTTATGCTTGGTTTAGGCCAGAGCCTGAAGTTTGGGTGATGTGTGCGGCGGCTTTTTTGATGAGCATCGTGAATACGGTTTTTTTCCCGGCACGTTCGGCATCGATCCCTCGTTTGGTTCCGACCGAGGATGTGGTGAAGGCTAATGCTTTGAGTGAGGCGACTCGGCAGGTTGTTTCGATGTTGGGGATTGGAATTTCGGCGGTTGCGCTTGGTGCTTTGTATAAGATCAATCCTGATTATTTCTTCTTTTCGGCGGTCTTGGTTAATGGTCTGACATTTTTGGCTTCTGCGTTTTTTGTACGGAAATTGCCGGAGCTTTTGCCTTTGCGAGAAGAGATTGAAGAGGTTGAAGCGACGGGATTTAAGGGGAATTGGGAACGGGTGAAAAAGGATTTGCGCGAAGGGATTCGTGCGATTTTGGATGATCCGGTGGTTCGACGGGCGTTGCCGATCAATATGATTTCGACCATTGGGGTTGCGGGATTTTTTGTTGTTTATCTGGCTTTGAATCGGGAGTGGTATGGGGGTGGTTACAACACGTTGGCGTGGATTGAGTTTAGCTTTATCTTTCCGACGATGCTTGCAAGTTTGTACGTTGGTCGGGCAACGGTTGTTCACCCTGGACGCTGGTTATTGCTTGGTCAATTCTTGATCGGTCTAACGGTTGTTTTGATGGCGTTCAGTAAACCATTTTGGATGATGCTGCTAGCAAACGTTTTGTGCGGACTGACACTGCCGTTGATGATAATTCCGCTGCAGAGTTACTTGCAATTGGCGATTCCTGACCAGTTGAGGGGCCGGGTGAATTCGGCTTGGTTGATGATTAGTCAGGCGATGAACCCAGTTGGCGTTGTTCTTGTTGGTCCGATTCTCGCCTGGGTGGGCATTGAAGGAACGTTGATTGCGATGGGCTTGATTTTGTCCGGGGCATGTTTGGTGGGGGTGTTCAGTCAATCGTTTATGAACACCCGAATGCCAGGTGCAGAGTCTTCTCAGGCGGCGTAAAGACCTGCTTTGCGTCCGACTTGCCCGAGGATGAAGGCGTAGTCGGGAAAACCTTGGCTGAGGTTGGAGAATGTCGGGGCTTCGTGGTCGAAAGGTGGGTGATTGAAGCTAGAAACGAGGCTGTAGCTTTGAATTCCTTGGCGTGTGTAATCGCACGTGAGGTCGGTGATTTGGTTCAATTTGAACTTGTGAAGATGTTCGGGATACAGCCCTGACCAGAACAGAATGAAGTCGCCGATGTGCTTGTGGACTTGACGCTCTCTTTCGAATGAATCAGCCCGGAGGCGGACATCGCCTTCGGCGAGCATTTCGATGATGCTGGTGATTGGATGTCCTTCGGGATCGCGGAGGGAGTAGAGGCGATCAGTTCGGATGAAGTCCAGGAGGAGGTGTGTGAGATATTCTTGAGTTTCGGGGGTGTAGCCCGAACCGATATGGTGGTTGAGCTCTTGATTGACGAGCTCAGCCATCATCTTATAGAGGGGATGGTCTTGACTGATTCTTGCCATTTGTTTTCCTAGACGTGCAGGTTTGAGAAATGTTCCTACCGTAATCGGGGATTTTTGGTGGAAATGGATGGATTCGTTAGGTTTTTGATGCGGAAAGTCAGGTGATGTTACGGGGGTGTGAACTTTGGGCAACCTTGGCGGGGGAATGGCGTCTATAAAGAGGTATGCAACCTGATCCTTATGCGAATGAGACGAAGAAGTCGGCGTTGGCTTTGGGGATTGGGATCGGGGTTTTGGCTACTCTAGTATTGGTGGGGGGTGGCTTGGCGGCTCTGGGTTTATTAGGGCCAAAAAGCGATGCGGTGACGGTGAAAGCTCCAGCGGAAACGAGTCCAGTTTTGCCAAAAGTTGTCGAGAATTCACCAGTTTTACCAAAGCCAGATGAGGCAGTTCAGATGCCGGATGATGTTTATCAGTGGTTGGAGCATTTGCGCCGGACTGAGGAGGCGCGGAAGTCGATGTCTGCGGATCAGATTGGCGAATTGACGGTGATGATGGCGCAGATGAAGGGGCAGGGCATTACGGATGCGATGAAGAGTTTGTTTACTCCGGATGAATCTCCGATTCCGATTGACGAAGGGCCTTCGAAGACGGAGAGCTTGGCGATGAGCGCGGAGGACAAGCGGCGGGAATGGCGCGAATTGAGCGATTACTTTATGAGTGTTCCGGCACCATCGGAATGTGCACCGATTCAGGCGAGTTATGCGCAAGCGTTGGGTGAAACGGGAGCGATGATTGTTGAAATTTTGGAGGCGGTTGAGATGGCGAGTGAGTCTCCGGAGAAGGCAGTTGCGGCACTCACGAAAATGCAGGGGACAAGCGGGAGTCGGATTGATAGTCTTGCGAAGCAAACTGATACGCAAGTGGGAGAGATTTGCCGGAAGTATGAGACAAGGAAGTGGTTCGATATTCAGGGGGATGTCGGAGGTGGGTTCCTGACAGGATTGGGTGGTTTCTGATATGCTTTTGGGTTGATGAGCCACAAGCGAACCGCGCCGAAAATGTTGGGGATGAAGGGAGGGGAGCGGGTTGCTTGTTTGACCGCGTATGACTTCATGTCCGCACAGATGGCCGATGCAGCGGGAGTTGATTTGGTTCTTGTGGGGGACTCTCTGGGGAATGTTATTCTGGGTTATGAAACGACGATTCCAGTTGAGCTGGAGGATGTCGGCTATCACGTTCGGGCGGTTAAGCGTGGACTAAAAGACGCTTTGTTAGTTGCGGATTTGCCGTTTGGGAGTTATCAGTCAGGGGTGGAACAGGCGGTTGATAGTGCGGTTTATTTGATGAAATGTGGGGCGGAAGCGGTGAAATTGGAGGGGGATTATCCGGAAGCGATTGAGGCGTGCGTCAAGGCTGGTATTCCAGTGATGGGGCACGTTGGTTTTACGCCGCAAAGTGTCCATGGATTTGGAGGATTTAAGGTTCAGGGCCGGACAGGGGGGGACGAGATTTTGGAAGTCGCGCGGCGGTTGAGTGATGCAGGGGCGTTTGGGGTGGTATTGGAATTGATGCCGGCCGAGCTGGCGGGCCGGATCACGGCTGCGGTTGAGTGTCTGACGATTGGGATTGGGGCGGGTTTGGAATGCGATGGGGAGATTCAGGTTTGGCATGACGTTTTAGGCTTGAGCGAACATTCGTTTAAACATGCGCGGCGGTTTGTTGATGGGCGGGGAATCTTTGTCGAAGGATTGAAGGAATATATGGCGGGAGTCCGTGACCGAACATTTCCGAGTGCGGAGAACTCGTTTTGATCGTTTTGCGGACAGTTGCGGAAGTTCGGGAGTTTCGTGCGACATATGAAACGGTAGGTTTTGTGCCAACAATGGGGGCACTTCATACGGGACATTTGAAACTCATGGAGTACGCAGTTCGAGAGAACGCAGTGGGTTTAGGGAGTATTTTTGTGAATCCTTTGCAATTTGGGGCCGGTGAGGATTTGGGAAACTATCCTCGCAGAGAAGCGGAAGATATTGCATTGGCGGAAGGGGTTGGGATGGGGGCGATGTTTTGTCCGAGTGTGGAGGAGATGTTGGGTCGGAACTCGACGCGAGTGACGGTGAGTGGCGTGAGCGACCTATTTGAGGGTGAGCGTCGCCCGGGTCACTTTGAGGGTGTGGCTACGATTGTTGCTCAGTTGTTTGGAATTGCGCGACCAACTAGGGCTTATTTTGGGTTGAAAGATTTGCAGCAGTGTGCGGTTGTGCGGCAGATGGTTGCGGATTTGTGTATGGATATTGATTTGCGATTTATTGAGACGATTCGGGAAGAGAGTGGCTTGGCGATGAGTAGTCGGAATGGCTACTTTAGTGAATCTGACCGGGCATGGGCGGCTCATTTGAACCGGATTTGCCGAACAGTGGCGGAAAGATTGGCAGGAGGGCGAGATGAGTTTGATGTAGTTTTTGAGTGGGGGAAGGGTGAGTTATCGCGCCATCGCTTTGAGGTTGATTATTTGGATGTTGTTGATTTTCGCACAATGCGTCCGGTTCAACGTGTAGACATATATTCACGGTTAGTGGTTGCGGCTCGTTTTGCGGGGGTTCGATTGATTGACAATCTTGCGGTAATTGAATAGGGATTTTTTCTCGATTGTTAAATGTTTATGAAATGTGTGGGATAATGCGGGGGTATTTGCAGTTGAATGCGAAACAGGAATTTGAGAAATGGCTAAGAGCTTAGATCAAGTAAAGGCTTCATTGAAGTTGAAGACCAGTGCCCGCGAAGGCGTTTTGAGTTTGCGTGTCGGCAAGCGGAAGGTTGTTCTTCCGTTTGAAGTTCGGATGTTGGAAAGTGACAACTATGTGTTCGTTCACATTCCTCCGGCAGCTGAAGTGATGAAGACTTCTGACTTCACGATTGTCACGGATGCGGCCGAGGCAACGACAGCAGCGAACGAGTTCAAGAAGAGCCGCCGCCGCAAGCGCGGGGCAAACAAGTCAGCGGCTGAGATGCCGGATGAGTTGAAGGCAGCGTTGGAGAAGGTACCGGCTGGGTTCAAGCTGACTTACGGTCCGGACGGGACTCCTCGTTTGGCGAAGAAGCGCGTTCGCCGTTCGAAGAAGTAATTTTGGGGATGTGCTGCGACCCGCCCAGCGAGATTTTGGGCGGGTCGGGTACTTTTTGCGTTGTTGGGCCCGATTAGCTCAGTGGTAGAGCAACCGCCTTGTAAGCGGTAGGTCATCAGTTCGACTCTGTTATCGGGCTCCAAATTTGAACCTAAATTATCAGATATTCAGGCTGGGGTAGAAATCATGTCACCTTATCGGTCACTTTATGTGTCCACATATTTGCGCATTTCCTGCCTTCGGATTCGGATGTAATGCGCCTCTGTTGTTTTGGAGTCTGACTGGCCCATAAGGGAGGCAACGACGCTCACTGGGTCTCCTCGCTCGGCGCGGATTGTGGCGAAACTCCGGCGAAGATCATAGAGCGGGGCATGCGGAACCTCGGCTTTTTGCAAGGCTTCCTTCCATGCTTTAGCAACTTTGCTTTGATCCATGTTGCCAGGAAAGATGAACTCTTCGGAGCCAAGGGCCATCAGATGTGGCAGCATCCAATTTGCGATTGGCCTGGGTTCTCGCCCCTTCGCGGTTTTTGCGCCATGGAAGTAGACCCCATCCTCATCCCGTATCAAATCATCCCAGCGAAGTGGAGCCGCTTCCGACCAGGGCCGAGCTCCCGTTGCCCAGAGGAATGCAAAGAAGGCTCGATAGACTGGATTCTCTGTGTGCGCCAAGACTTTTTGGAGTTTGGCCGCTGTAAAGATTTGGGCTTTATGATTCGATTCCAGTTTGATTGGGCGAGCAAGGGAGGCGGGGTTATCGGGAATGCGCCGCTCCCGCTGGGCTTCTTTGAAAGCGATGCGAAGAACTTTGAGGATTTCCTGGGCGTTCCGTTTCGTGGATGCTTTCGCGAGGGCCGCGTCGATCATCGGTGCCGTCACGTCGTGGAGTAGGTGCCAACCTAGTAGCGTCTTCGCCTCCCTTACTGCCCGGGCATAATTCGATTTGGTGTGATCGTTCCCTTGGGCTGAAGTTGTGAGCCAAGAATCCAGCCACTCCCCGAGCGTTATGTCATAGTGAACTTTCTTGTCCGATGTTTGTTCTAGTCGCTTTGCAAGTTCCCGTTTTGCTTCCCGGTTGCTGTAGCATGTGACCTGCTTGCGCTTGACTTTCCCATCCACCATCGTCACATAGTAGCGAACAATCCAGACCCCTCTTGCTTTGTTTTCAAATATAGAACCGGAACCTTTCCGCCTACGACGCATGGAATTCGATTATGCACTCAGTTGGATGTGAGATTGCAACGAGTAGTCAATGATGTCTTCTGGATTGAAGTACGTTCGGGACCCATCCTTCATGGCCCGAATCTTCTTTTCTTTGACTCTGGTTTGCAGTTGAGATTCAGACATATCGAGGAGACTAGCAGCTTGCGCACACGAAAGGCGGACGCCGTATCGCACGACGATCCCGATCACCATTGCCTCTCGTATGCTTGGAGTCACTTCTGTTCATCCTCCCACCAAGGCACTTCCCATCCGTCGTTGGTGAAGTATCTCGTTTGTGGTTCGTGGGCACAAGTAGCGTCACAGCATCTTGGGCAAAGAATCTCGGCTACGTCGGCGCGTTTAGGGTCAGTCGCTTCTCTCTCTGCTTTTTTTTCTTTTAGACATCGAGGGCATCGAATCAGTATCTCACTCATCGCCCCACCTCACGAACGTTACAACCCTCTCAAGTCCCAGCTTCTCAGCGACTGCAGTGGATATCTCTCGTCGGCCTTTCAGAATGTCGGACAAGTATTGCGGGGAAATACCAATTTGTTCTGCAACGGTCTTTTGGCTGGACTTTTGGCACTCCCGCATAATCAAATGAACAACATCGGATGGACGCAGTTGCACAAAGCCACCAGGGAGCGACATGGCTCGGCCAGGGTGCTCTTCAAATTTGGTCATTCCGAAAAGTCACCCCTTTCAATCATGTCCGCAAGTTGATCAAGAATTGCGGTCGACCTTTCGTCGCGTCCGCTCTTCCTGGCATCCTCGCGACCTTGAACAGCCAGTAATCTAATGTTTGCTGCAATCTTTGACCGCTCTGCACGTTCAGCCAATAATTGAATTTCAGCTATTGATGCGGGAGTCATTCCGAGTCGGCCTCCTCCCATTCCGCGATAACTGGCTGAACGATCAACTTAGCTCGGTCGGCATAGGTGGTTGTGCCTGCCCAAAACACTTCACCGGAGGAGCAAAACACGCAATTCGCATAGTCTGAATTCTCATATTCTGACTTAAAGCACAGATCACCTTCAAATACGAAATGACCAGGCGGGCAGTCGGCAAGAGTTGTGGGCCATGCGCATGGCTTTACGACTAGACGCTTCATTCCGAGTCAGCCTCCTTTTGTTGCTTGAACACGTCGTAGGCCAAGTTCAAAGGTTGGTTGAAGGTAATCACCCCTTCACCGGCTTGATCTCCAAATACAACCCTTTGTCCGGAAACACCGCTTTGACCCCATCGCTGGCATCTTCCACCAATTGGCGGACAAATTCGAGTTGGGTTTCGTTGAGGGTGATTGTGAGGGTTTTCATTGCTTCACCTTGATCAAGTCACCATCAAGAACAAGGAAGAGGGGCAGTTCAAACAAGTTGATTAAAACGGTGGTTAACCCTTCGTCGTCGTAGTCAACCCATCCATAGTCGGGGTTGTCATTCTGGACGATGTAGGTTGCATATCGCTCACCCTTTTGATTTACGCAGATCGCTACGGTGATCCTGTCCCCGCCCCAATCTGCAATAACGGTTCCACTTTCCACCCCTTCCGCCGGGATGTCTTTAATGTTGATGATTTTTTCAGCCATGATTTTCTCTGCTAGTAAAGTTTTTGGGGGCCATTGCTGACCCCCTGGTTTTTTGGGTTTTGGGGTGAACGTAGAATGAGCCGGGGAGCGCGGACAAACACCAACGCGCTTGCTCCGGGGATGCACAGCCCCGCCCCGGCTGATTCCTTAGCTCGCCTCCTCCTGTGGTGATTCCTTGACCGGTTGGTCAGAAGGTTGTTGACCATCCACATGGTCAAAGCGTTGATGATTGAGATAGTTGTAGAGCTCGGGCATTGCGGTTGCACCTGCTCCACAAGCTTGGACTTCGGAGTCCGAGTCCCAAATGGCTTGCATTGCATCAATAGAGGAAAAACCAAGCTCCACAGCGTCAGCAAGTGCCTTTTTCGCGCCGAGTAGTTCGGAGACAATTGCGTCAAACTTTGACGTCGCAACTAAGTAGTATTCGCCTGGTTCTGGCTGAAGATCCCAGCAGAGAATGTCCCCAGGCTCCAAATCGACAAGGCCATCTGGCAAGTAATGTTCCTGATCTGTCACCGCACAAACCCCCAGATCACGAACGCTGTCGCCGCCACCAGGCAAACCGCCTGAACCGTGTGCCAGATCGTCCAGCTTGGGCAGTCGTCATCTTTCTTGATGGTCAAATCACCTGGTGCATTGCTGAGGTCGGCCGCAATGGCTTTGGCTCGTTTTGCCGCCAAATCAACCTCGTTGCTGTCTGATTTGAACTGCTCGACATTCGGGTCGAATTCGCGGGGGAGCATCAGAACGGCACCTCATGTTTCCCGGCAATGTAAACCGGAACTCCCGTCTTCGCCGCAATCCGTTCTTTGAACATCCGCTCATCCGAGTTGCCGTCCGAGAGGTGAAGCAAATGGATCTCCTGCAAGGAGCTAAGGTCATTAGCGTCGAGAAACTTTTCCAGCGTTTCGAGGCTCATGTGATTAGTGCGAGTCCGGCTGTACCGGCGGGCATCCATCCCACCCCGAATCGTGTTGTCTCGCATGATCTCAACCGAGTGGTTGCATTCAATGAAGAGGTGAGTGAGTCCCGGGAATTTGTTCCGGCTCCAAGCAGTGTCAGAGAGATAAAGGCAGGTTGCACCACCACCCTTGATCACATAGCCGACAGTGCCCGGGCAGTCATGCACACAATCGACGGCCACAACCTGCCAATCACCAACTCTGAACTCCTTGTACGGGGTGATGATCTTTGAGCGATGCGTCCGGTGAGCTTTGAGGTGATCCCATGTTTCAAGCGTCGCGTAGCAGTTGACACCAGCGGCGAGGAGCCCTTTGAATCCCTTGACGTGATCGCCGTGACCGTGGGTAATCAGACAGCCATCAAGCTGAGTGACCTTATAGGCAAGCCCGCGCTGAATTTGATCGAAGCCGAGACCACAATCGAGGAGGAGAGAGTTGCCGCCGGATGACAGCAGATAGGAACATCCGGCAGAACTTGAGGCAAGAGGCTTGAATGTGATCAAAATGGAGCACCAGATTCCTCGACCGGAGCTTTGCCGATCTTTTCTTCCGGATAAGGGTCACCAACAACAGCGGTTTCTGCCTCTGCATTGACTTCACCAACCTCGGGTGAGCCAATTTCAACGGCAACAGCATCTTCATATTCTTCGACCGCCTGGTTAACCTGTGCGTCGGCTGAATCCATTTCTGCCTCCGCAATTGCCTGCATCAGAAGTGCGTCATTCGAGGCATTGATGATTGGCTTGCAGCACTTCCGAATGACCGTCCGGAGTGACATTTCTTCTGGGAATTTATTGTGAGTTGCCCAGTCTGATTCCGGCTTGTACGTCTTCGATTGAGACCAGCTTTGCTTGATCTCTTTTGTAGTCATCACCGTTGCACCCTGGTCAACCCCGTCGGCGTCGGTGTATCCACAGTACGCACCAACGATCTCGTTGTCAGCATTGTCGAACGAAGTCTTGTGCTTGACATACTTGCGACCTCGCTCGATGTCAACTTCAACGGTGTCCCCTTTTCGGATGACTGAGTAATAAAACTCAATCCCCGGCTTCGCTCGCTTTGCGAGCACCATGTCACCAAAGTAGCTTCGCTGACATTGGAGAGAATTCCCGTAGACGATTAAGTAGCAGTGCTTCTTCGCCGGGTCAAGTCCCTGAATCGCCATCGTCCGAAGGGCGTGAACGATGCTTGCTTTTGTGCATACGCTGAGGGCCGGACGCTTATCCTTGTCAACAATGTCCTGCAACAAAAGCCAGGCTGATTGAATGGCGTTCTCTGGAGAGTAATCAGGTGGAACATGAAGCTGACCAGATGCTATAAATTGTTTGATCTGAGCCATCGACCCGTCAAGGATTTGCCGCTTGAGGTCTTGGGTCGTATTTGGCGAGTTGACGATCTGGGTTTCTTGAGTGGTTGTTTCCATTAAAGTGCGAGTTCCTTTTGAGTCGAGTCCGCAGTTTCGATGCGGAGCGTTTTGTCAGCAGCCGATACGATCAGCCGGACTTGCTGACCGGTTGTCGGCAGAATTTGAGTGACGGATTCAGCGTTGTCCAGCACAATAGGCGGAGCAAAACCAAAGTGATTGGCAAGGGTGTTGATGATGTCGAGGCCGACGTTCATCCTCATTCCGTGATTTAGCGAGGCGAATGGCACACCATCCACCACCGTCTCGCAGCACTCGGCAATCCCGCCGTTCACCTGAACATCGAACAACTTAAACCGAGCGATGCTGAATTTCGAGTTGATTCGGTCAGTAAGCATCCGAACCTTGACTTTGATAAAGTCTTCAATCAAAGCGACTTCAGACTTCATTCGCTCATATTCACCCGCAAGCGATGTCTCCTCGGCTTCCAGCTCGGCAACTCGTGTTTTGACCCTTGCCGATTCCTCGATTGCCAGGTTGTGTCGCTTTGCCTCATTCAGCTCCGCTTCAACTTCGGAGATTTCAATTGCAACCGCCTCAAGTGCTGATTCATTGCCAGCTTCGAGGTCAGAGACCTGAGCGATCACGGAGTCCTTTTCCGTCTTCATCTTTTGGTATTCGGAGTCTTGACCAGGGTCGGCGGGCGATGCGACCTTTGTTTCGGCGTCGGCTTTGAGCGTATCGACTACCTTGGATTGCTCATCCACCAAAAGGAGGAGGCGATCAATCTCGTTGGTCTTGTTTTCAATCTGAGCAGTTAGTTTCGCGATCAGCTCACCCGTGGCTTTGCCGCCAGCGGCGATTCTTTCCAACTCATCAGATTTCAGCGTGTTGTGGTTTCTCTGAGCCTTAGTTTTAGCGGCTTCCACTTCACCTGCGGGGAGTGCTTGACCGCATGCTCCGCAAGTGTCATCACCCTTCCACTCAAACTCCTTCGATTGGACTTCGTCGTACTTGGAGCGAAGAGCGTCACGCTTTTCCACCAATCCAGCGAGAGCAGATTCGTCGGCGACCTTTTCGCCTTTGAGTCTGCTGAGTTGAGATTGGTGCTGTTCGAGTTCGGTCTGCTTTGACCGAACTACCGCCATCGCCGCATCATAATCTTTCGTAGATTCGGTGCGGAGCCTGGTGATGACCTGGCTCATTTGGCTGTCAATCTCGGAAACCCGAGCGCGAAGGTTACTGACCTCGCCACCGGATGTTATTCGACTTCGTTTGTCGCGGAGCTGAGCCAGCCGGGTTTCGATTTCGGTTGTTGGCTTCACTTCACCGCCAGCGGCAAGATCAGCGACAGACCGAAGGTTTTCATCAATGCGACCAGGGATTTCCTTGATGCGCTCATTGATCTTCGCCATGCCCGCCTTGAGCACCTTTTGGTGATCATCGGTGGTTCGACCATCCAGGATTGCAGGGAGCTTCGAGAGATTTGGGTTTGCGTCAATGACATCGCTGTCTGTGATGTCGCCACAGACTTCAAGCAGAGCCCGTCGGCGTTCTTGCCATGACAGATTGACGTTGAAGTGCTGAGGGTCGGAAAGGAGCCGGAATAGCTTTTCCGAGCAGATTGACTCGACCTTAGCGTCGTACTCCTTCTTTTGAACCGGAACATCATTTACGAAGTAGTGAGTGGTGTGACCGGAGAAGCTAGAGTCCTTGCTTCCCCGTGTCTTGACCCAATCTTCCTTGTAGACCCGGCGGAGGTTAATTGACTTGGCGCCAACTTCAAACGCACCTTCCACCTCATGTTCGAGGTGGTGGATTGCTTCGCCAGTTTTCGAGTCCAGGGTCTTGATCTCGAACTGGCCCCGGTTGAGAGAATCCTTTCCGAATAGGAGCCAGTAGTAAGCATCCGCCACGGTTGTCTTGCCAGCGGCGTTGTCTCCGAAGATGAGAAGGTCGTTCCCGCAGGGGGTGACGGTCAAATCCCTCACCCCTTTGAAATTGCGAAGCCGAAGCGAGAGGAGCTTCACCGAAATACCCCCGGAACAACGGGTGAGCTTTGTCAAGATGCCGCTGATTCTTGACCTTGCGGCGTTTGCGCGGAGTGATTTCCTGAATGTTCGGCCCGATAGGAGGCCATTTCTGTGTGTGTGTCATTTTGAGACCTTGCAAGCCGTTTCGGTGCTCACAAGATCATTATATGTCACTAGGTGACAAAAAGCAACCCTAGTAACAAAAAAATGTAAAAATTATGTCAACCGCTTCAATAGGTCTGCTGCCCGCCGAACCAAGGCGGGTTCATCGGGTTCAGCCAAAAAGTCAATCAAGAACTGGGTGACCTGCTTAATGGCTCCATCGTCGCCGTAGGTCTTGCGCCGCTCGGAAACGAACCCTACAGTAGCTAGGGTCATTGCCCTTGCCTCAATTTCGTCGCTAATGGGCTTTGTGCCTGACTCCATCATCGCCAGGTAGCTTCGCGAAACGCCAAGAGCCGTCGCAAATCTTTCTTGCGTCATTTTCCCCGGCATTGCTCGCCGGAGACTTTGTAGATCGTCGCCTGTCACTAGCACAACAGCATAATGCAGAAAAAAGTCAACAAAATGTTGACAGGTGACAAAAATATGGTATGTTTGCTGGCATGGCAAGTGACATTCAGTCTATGACTCCTTCGGAAAAGCGGGCGTATCTTCGTACTCCGATGGGAAAGGTTTTTGCCTTTGACCTATTTCTGGAAGCGGGAATAGCAGGTGTGCGCGATCTTTTTGGCGTTCACCCAAACACGGCTCGAACGGCGGTCAAAGATGGTCGGCGAATCGTGAAAGAGCAAATTGAAACGGCCTCCGCTCCGAAACAGCAAGAGGCCAGTTAATCACTCCGCGAGAACAGGAGTGCCTATCAATGGCATCTTACCTGACTCGCCACGAACTAGCAAACAGAAAGAACTATGAGCGAGAAAGAAGAAACTCAAATTACAGTAAGCAGTCGGCGAGGTTCAGTCCGTGGCTGAACTCCCCCAATCCTCGGCAAAACCGTTACATGGCAAAGACAGACGGGTCGGGTTACTTCGACCTGCCCCTGCCACAAAACGGCAAAGCTGGAAATGCCCGATGGCACCGTAGAGTCCGTCCCTGTCGATGAGCTTGAGGTTGTGACCACTTGCCCGATTTGCGACCGTGATCCGGGGGATGAGCTGGTAAGCGATGCGCGGAAATATGTTCACATTCGTGCTAAGGAGGTGGCGAAGTGAAACCCAAAGTCACTGAGCATCAAGTCCAGGCACTCATTGTTGATGCGCTCAAGCTGGCAAACCTCACCGTCCTTCACACTTCGGCATATCGGCAAAAGGGTTCGTCGGGGGTTGCCAAAGGCGTCCCTGACCTTTTGGTTGCTCACCCGCTCATTAGCGGACTTTGGATTGGGATTGAGATCAAAAAACCTGGGCCAGTTCGATGGTCAAGCCCGGAGCAAAAGGAACTTTACGACAGCGGAAAGATTCTGCTTGCTCAGTCGCCGGAAACCGCACTCCGCCATGTTCGGAATGCGTGTGTGGGAACGACTTGGAATCCGGTAGTGCGGGTGAAAGCAGTTGCGGACATTGATCGGGTTTTGAATCCGATTGATGGGGGGAAGAAATGACAAGACTTGAAGCATCTAAGCGGTTAGTAATGGCGGAATCGTTGGTCGCACAATATCCTACTCAAGAAAACATAGATGCGGCAAAAATGGCCAGGGAAGAATATGAAAGGATTGTCAAGGAAGATAAGAAATGAGCGCAAACAGGTATGTTAAATTAAACGGTAATTGGATGGATTCGGAGTGGCTACTTGTGCTATCAGCAGAAGCGCGGCTAGCGTGGGTGCAAATGCTCTGCTACGTCAAGCTCTCGGGCATTGGCGGGCGGGTCAAGGCCAAGCCGTCAATGGTCTTTGCTCGCCAAAACTTCATCGGCGAGGAATCGGTTGAGCAGATGATCCGCGCCGCAAAGCAGAATGGGGCACTCGTTGAAGAAGATGGGACTTGGTTGCTGACAGGTTGGTCAAAACATCAGGGTGACGAAACGGCCTCAGAACGCCAAAAACGGTGGCGTGAAAAGCAAAAACAGGTTCAAAATGGTGAGAACGTAACGGGTGGTAACGCGTTACGTAACGGTAGTAACGCAGAGGAGAGGAGAGGAGAAGAGAAGAAAGGAGAAGATAAACCCCCTAAATCCCCAAGGGGGACGGGAAGAAACGGGAACCGTTTGACGGGGCGGAAATCCCCAAGGCTTTCTCAAAGCCGCATCGGCATGGGAGTCTTACCGGGCGGCCTATGGGCACAAACCGTGGAAGCGGGTGACCTGGGAATCGACGGTCAAGAAATTTGCAGGTGATCCGGCAAGGTTTGGGCGGGCGGTCAAGAACTCGATGGATAACACCTATCAGGGCTTGATCGAACCTAAAGGGCCATCGCTGCAGGTGGTTTCCAATCCGTCACCGAGGCCGAGGGCGGGGGTGGCGCAGTGAAACAACTCATCCCGCCTCAGAACCACGAAGCCGAAATGTCGGTGATCGGCGCGGCGTTGCTTTCGAGTCGTTCAGTTTTGGAAGTTTGCCAACTTTTGACCGAGGAAGATTTTTACTCCCCAGCGAACGGATTGATTTTCCGGGCGATCAAGGCTCTCAAGGAGTCTGGTTCTACGATTGACCTGGTGACGGTCAAGTCATGGCTTGCGGCAAGGCCGGGGACGGTCGTTGGGTGCTTGACGTTGCTCGAACAGGCGGGCGATGTTCCGTATTTGGTTGAGTGCGCGGAGGCGGTTCCATCGGCGGCGAACGCGGCGTACTACTCGGGGATTGTTCGGCAAAATGCGATGCGTCGGCAGCTCATTGAGAGTGGTCGCGACATGGTTGTTTCTGCTCACGACATGGATGTGCCTGAAGTGGAATTGGTTTCTCGGGCTGGTTCGATGCTTCGAGAAATTGCGGGGCGGGAATCCGGCAAATCGTCCGTAAATCTGAGGGACATCGCGATTGATGGCTCTGAACAGGACGGGGTTCCAACTGGTTTGGAATTGATCGACAAAGCCGTCACTTGTGGCGGTTTGCCCAAGGGCCAAATGACGATTATAGCCGGGAAGCAAAAGCACGGGAAAACCCCACTTTTGTCTCAGATCGCATGGAACGCGGCGTCACAACTTGGGCTAAGCGTGGTTTATGCTTTGTTCAGCGACTTGACCCCCGCCCAGTTCAAGCTCAGGCTAGTAAAGCTGGAATGCGGATGGGGTGTTCGGCCTGACTCAGCGAAAGAGCGGGCGTTTTACGAAGCTGGACTAGCGGCGGTTGATGATGCGTTTGTGAACATGGTTGTTTACGATGGAATGACAAGTAGGGCCGCTTCACAGATCGAAGGGTTTCGGATGTGGCTTGAGGGTCACATGATTGACAATCCGGTGGACTTGGTTTGCGTTGATTACGCTCAAGTAATTCAAACATCGAAGACGATCAAGGGCGGAGGGCCATATGAGCGCATGGTGCAGGTCGGCGATGAAATGAACCTACTGGCGCGGTCGAACAAGGCTACGGCGTTTGCGGTTGGTTCACAGATCACCGAAGACGGAAGAGGCGGAACAAAGGCCAGATACGGGGCGGAGTGGGAACAGCATTGCGGCTTGATGATTGAGATTGATCGGAAGATTGACGAAAAGCCCGAAGCTCCTAACACGATGGTTCCTTGTGAGCTTGTGATCAAGTATTCCCGGTTTGGTGAGTCCGGTACAACGGAAGCCTGGTGGGACTCAAAGCACTTGCGTTTTTTGTCGGATGGTCACCCAGACACCCAGGGATTTATTTGGGGGCGAGGATGACGCAGGAAGCGCGGCGCAAGCAAATTGCGGAGTTGGAGGTGGGCGCGTGATTGACCGCCGAAGACTTGACCCAAACCGCGACAAAGTTTGCAAGGAGTTTTACATCCATCTTTGCAAGTATGCGGCGCAGCGGACGGGCTACACCTTTGAGCGGCTGACCGGGCGTGATCGAACTGCCCAGATTTGCCGTATTCGCTCATGTGTCTACTTCGTGCTGAAAGAAGAGGAATTTAACTCAAGGCAGATAGCGCAAGCGGCGGGCAAAGATCACACTACGATCCTCTATGCTCTCAAAGCATTTCAGAGGGACGCAAACGAATACACAGGAATGTGGTCGATAGTCACAGGGTTGAGAGACGTCGCCGCCGACTTAAATCCGGAGATTCTGTGCAATGTCTAAACTCGGAGGCACGGCGGGTTAACCGCATGAGAATGACGTGGGACGAACAGGCACCGCTTTTCAATATGATTGGTGGAAAAACGGTCGTCCGTCGCACTCGAAAAGCAACAGCCAAAAGAAAGCCTAAGGCCCGTCCAAGCCGGGTTATTTCAAATCCCCTCAAATGGTCTCCCGAAGTTGAAGCCGCAGCTCGCAAGCGGGGGAAATACTACGCCCACAAGTGGAATCTCCGAGGTGACGATGCACTTGATTTTGAGCAAGAGGCGGTTGTCCAAGTGTATCGAAAATGTCAGGCGGGAAAACTGGAATTCATCGCCGCAGTTGAACGGGTGGTTGACCGACTGGCTCAGGACATTATTGGGCGAAAGTCAAAGCGCATCATCGAAACATTCAGCATCGAGGACATTGCCAAAGATGTTGCTGAAATCACAAAAGAAGATGCCGACTATGCCATGTCGGAGCTGGCCAAAAATTACCCTCTCGTTGCTTGCATGACCATCCTCAAGGATGCTGGACTCCCAACTTGGCTAATCGCCGAGGCGTTCGACATTCCGTTTGACGAACTGGCAGATCGGCACGAAGAGCAGCTCGTGGAGGCGCGAAATCAAATCAGCGTCTAAAGCCATCACGATGGCCCGGAAGATCAATCGAATCATTGTGCACACATCGGCTTCTTACAATTCACGGAAGGGCGTCCTTGATCCGTCAGCATCTGACATTGATGCCATGCACCGCGCGAGGGGTTGGAAAAGCATTGGCTATCACGCGGTGATTCGCCGAGGCGGACAAATTGAGGAGGGGCGAGACGAGGATTTGGTGGGTGCTGGAGTTGCGTGGGCGAATGTTGACACGCTGCATGTTTGCTGCACAGGCCACGGCGATTACGAAGATTTCACTCCGCAGCAGAAAGAATCCCTTTGCCTCCAGGTTTATCAGTGGATGAAGCGTTTTGGAATGCTCTCCAATTTCAAAAAGAATCCGTTCCGAATTCTTGGACATGACGAGATTAACGTGCTGGTCGCTAAAGGGTTGTATCCCGAGCGAGCAAAAACATCAAAGAGTTGCCCTGGTCGCAAAGTCGATATGGGCGAGATACGGACGATGATTTACCTCTACTGCAAAGAGAAGGAGGGGTGGTAAGTGAGCGGGGATGATTCGTTGACTATTTCACAGCTTGGCGCGATTCGCGGGGTGGTGAAAGAAGAAATCGAAGCTCACTATTCCGAGGTAGCCAAGAAGGCAGTTGGTTGGATTTTTGCCATGTTTATCTCGGTTATTGTTGCGGCGTTTGTGTTTGGCAGTTGGGTTACTTCGCTTATGGCGCGAGTGGATTCGACGGAAAGAGTTTTTGTGAGTGAGGTTCGGCAAATCAAGGAAACCCTTAGTGAGCTGAAAGCAGAATTGAAGGAGCGTGAAAAAGAATGAGCTGGAAAACAATTATTGCAGGTGCGGTCGGTGGCTTTCTTGCCGCTTTAGCCGTTGATGTAAACGCATGGTCAAAATCGAATGATCCTTTTGATTGGGGCCTTGCCGTGAAGCGGTGGGTAGCTGGTGCGATTGCTGGCGCGACAGGTGGATTTAGCGCGGGGTATTTACCCGAATGAAAACAACAACAATTCTCGCTGCACTTGCTCTTTGCTCCGTGGCGATGGGTTCAGTCCCAATTTTCAATCCTGATGGGAGCGTGAACGGCACAGGCGAAGCCGCACTCTTTGCTAAAGAGATGGCCCCATATGGGGTGGTGTTCGAGTCACCCGCGCTCCTCCAAACTCCGGTTCAACCAAAGCCGCTTGAACCATTCAGCGTCGGCTACCAATGGAGTTTCTCGGGCAAACAGTACGCCACGATCAACTATGCACTCCGAGAGGATGTTTGGCTGAAAGGTTTGAATTTTACCGGGGTAGCAGGATATGAAATTCGGACAGGTGCCCAGCCCTCGATGGGATTTGGATTCACCTATCGGATTGATGCACGTCCGGCTTATGCTGAGATCGGCGTCTTTGCTCTGTTCCCTCAGAAACAGGTTCCCGACTTTGGTATTGGATTGCAGTTCGGGGTGAAGTTTTGAATATCCTGAACCCCGAATACTCGCAGGCGGGGTTGGTATTTGTGCCGAAAGGTGCAGTGGCGCAGCCTAAGCCAATCGGAGGTAATTACGGTAGTGGCATTCCTGGCCCGATTTGGGTGAATCCTGGCGACATGCTGTATATCCAACAAATTGACTCAGGTGCTGGAAACCCAGATAATGGATTCCGGGGGGAGCCTGAGGACTAATGACGATTTGGCGGGGAGAGGGAAGCGTTCAACCCCTCGGTTCCACGGATGGAGCAACCGCCAAGACACTTTCACTCGCTGGTGTGGTGTCGGAGGAACTCTCCGGACGGCTTCCTAGCTCGAAAGAGGTATTTCCGCATTTTCCTGGATTGGTGCGGTGATCGGCTAAGGCAGTTCATGAATCACGGTGGGTGATAAAACAAAATGGACAAACTTACACCAAAGCAAGAGCGGTTCTGCCAGGAGTATGTGGTGGATCAAATTGCAAGCCAAGCGGCAATCCGGTCGGGCTATAGCAAAAAGACCGCTGAATCTCAAGGTTCGACGCTGTTAAGAAATCCAAAGGTTCAGGCTCGAATTGGAGAATTGCAAGCCGAAATAAGAGAGCGGTCACGGCTCACGATTGATGACTTAATTCAAGAGCTTGAGCGGGTTGCGGATGCCAATATGCTCAGTTATGTCCGAATCTCCTCCGATGGTTCAGCTTACGTCGATTTGACGAATTTGACAAAAGCTCAAGCGGCGGCGATTAGTGAAATTCAAACGGAGGAAGTCTGGGAGAAAGGGCCAGATGGTGATCCGACAAAGGTTAGGAAGATCAAATTCAAGCTCCACAATAAGCTCGATGCGATTGATAAGCTGTTGAAGCGTCACGGTGGTTATGCGCCAGAAAAGCAAGAGCACACTCACCGACACCATTTTGGCGACATGACGGGCATTGACTCCAAGACTCTGGAGGATGTTGCTTTTGGTGCTAAGCCGTGAAGCCGCTGTAGCTGAGCTAGCTCGCCGGAGGTTTGCTGCTGATCCGGTGCTTTATGCTGAGCGGGTGCTTGGCGTCAAATACACGCCAGACCAGGAAGATATTGCCCGCTCAATTGTTGACAATCGCCGGGTCATGGTGATTGCATCGCACTCGGTTGGCAAATCCATGATTATGGGTGGGTTGACGAATTGGCATTATGATGTCCATGACCCAGGCATCACAATAACGACCGCCCCAACAAAAAACCAGGTGGAGGACGTGCTTTGGAAAGAAGTGCGGCGTCAGCGCGGAAATCGCCCTGGGCTCATGCCGAAAGCTCCACGGATGGAATCCTCGGCGGAGCATTTTGCCGTTGGGCTTACGGCCAGTAAATCAGATGCTTTTCAGGGACGGCACGAAGCCAACGTGATGATCGTCTTTGACGAGGCCGTAGGGGTGGATGCACCGTTTTGGGATGCGGCGGAGGGGATGATGACATCGGATGAGCGTCGGCTTGTTGCGATCATGAACCCAACGGATGTATCAAGTAGGGCATACGAAGAGTTCTGCTCGGGACGTTGGCATATTATTCAAATCTCGGCCCTCAATCACCCAAACATCGAAGCGCAATTGCGGGGTGAGCCTCCACCGTTTCCGGCGGCGGTGAGCCTCAAATGGGTTGAGGAAAAGATTGAGAGTTGGTGTACCCCTCTTGGTCAATCGCCACACACGGAAGAGGATTTTGAGTGGCCGCCCGAATCAGGGGTTTGGTATAGACCTGGCCCGCTCTTTGAATCACGGGTTATGGGGCGATGGCCGTCCCAAGCAACCAACTCGGTTTGGTCAAATGCGGCTTGGCAAGCATGTTTGATTCAAAAGCCAATCCCGCAAGCTGCTCTTGCGATTGGATGCGATGTAGCGCGGTTTGGTGATGATTTTACGAGCATCCACGTCCGGCGGGGAAGGGCTTCACTCTATCACTTCACGGTCAACGGTTGGCGAACAGGACAGATTGTTGGCGAACTCAAGAAATTGGCCAAGCTGTTTTGTGAAGACTTCGAAGATCCACGAAACATTATGATCGCGGTGGATGATGATGGGATTGGCGGCGGCGTCGTTGATGGGCTCGTCGAAGGTGGATACTTTGTTTTGCCGATGAATGGCGGGGCGGTTCCTAGAGTGCCTGATGATTATCCGAATGTACGGAGCGAAGCGTGGTTTTGTTCGGCGGAACTGGCGGGGCGGGGTGAGATTGACGTCTCAAGACTTTCAAAGGAACATCAACAGCTTTTGATGACTCAGCTTCTTGCCCCAACATGGCAGCTTGATTCATCGGGGCGGCGAGTGGTGGAGAAAAAGGAATTGACGAAGAAGCGAATCAAACGAAGCCCAGACGATGCAGACGCTTTCAATCTCTGCCACTATGCTCGGCCCACAACGTCATTCTCGTTTGAGGTGATTGGTTAGTGGCGAATTTGCTTGCTCGGCTTCTTGGCGGATTCGGTCAAGGTTCGAAGTCCGCTCCAATTGTGTCGCAGTCCGGAACCGGGCTCGATTTGCGGATGCTTCTCCCGCAGTCCACGGTCGATTATCAGGCGGAACTTGAAGGCAAACTACACCTAAACTCACTCCTTGCAATGGGGGTTGATTATTTTGCTTCAAACATCGCCATGAGCCCTTTGATTGTTGAGGCTTCGAAGGCAGAGGCGGGCGGTGTCAGGTGGAGTCCGGTTGACGGTCATGAAGCACAGGAGCGGGCGGCAATGCCCAACCCTCATTACAGCTGGTCGCGTTTGGCGTTCGGGATGGCCCAAAGCTGGCTTCTTGATGGCAATGTTTTCATTCTCGATTGGCCCAGTGTCACTGGTGGCTCAAATGGATGGTTCTGGCTCCCTCATGATTTGGTGGAGGTACATGATGACCAGCAAAGCGATGTTGCGGCTCCGCAAGACGGCTCCCGGCTGGTCACGTATTACCGTTATTATCAGCCGGGTGGTGGATACATCGACTTTTCACCTGATGTAATGATTCATCTGGCACGGGGCTTTGATTTGCGCGATCCAAAACGAGGATTTAGCCCAGTCAAAGCGGCAATCAAAGAAATTTACGGCGACAACGTTGCCACAACATACACCTCAGCCATCCTCGATAATGCGGGCGTTGTTTCGCTTATGTTTAGTCCAGATATGCGGCAAAAAACGCAGGTCATCATCGATAAGGAGGACGCAAAGAGTCTTCCGGATCAGATTCGCAAGTTCTTCACCCGCGAAGGTGCAGGAAAAGCGATGTGGAGCCCGGTCGGTGTGCAGGTTCAGAAACTGGCGTTTTCACCGGCTGAAATGGATTTGGGGCCGCTGACAGATCGTACTATCGCTCGCATCTGTGGCGCAATGGGGTTTGACCCGATGGTTCTTGGCCTGCCGTCGGCGAATAAGACTTATGCAAATCGGGAAGCGGCGGATGATGCGGCGTACACACGCATCATTACTCCGGCAAAAGAGCAGTGGGCAGAGCAGATTACGGTCAAATATCTCAAACAAAAGCTCGGTGAGAAAAACACCCGGATTGCTTGGGATAATTCCCGAGTTCCGGCGTTGCAGGATGACCGAACCGAAACCGCGACTGTTGCGGCGCTGCTTTTTGAGAAAGGCATCATCACTCAGGCAAGGGCTCTCGAAATGATTGGTGATCCGTTTGATGAAGAGAATGAAGTCAACATTTTCGAATTGCAATCTCAGGCGATGGGTGGTGGTGATGAATCTCAGCCAGATGCAACCGAGGAAGACCCGCAAGAATTACAGGATGAGGCGAAGACTATTGCTGATAAACTACGAAAAGCGGCGGCGATTCGCCAGTATTCAAAAACATCATGAGATTTGGCTTAACTGAGCGACTGGGCGACTTCCCCGGCATTACAATCAAGGTTGCTCCGCTAGATGTTGACCCTTATCGCATTATTGCCGAACTAACCCAGCGCGGGCCGAGTGATGCTGAGTGGATGGCTTTTATGGCGGCGGCTCGGCGGTCGCTCAACTCTAATCTCGGGCGGTTCTTTCAGTCGAAGCTCAGTCCAGATCAATTTGGAGATGTTGTTTTTACTGAACTTCTCAGGGCTCATGCGGTGGCGGTTGCGGCCGGCCGTCAAAGGGCGGGGATTCTGGGCGCGCTCAATGAGCTTGACAAAGAAGTTGCTCTCTTTCATGGTCAGCAACAAGGGGCATATCTTGAGGGGTTTGTCCGGCGGCTAAACGAGAAATCTAAGCGGTACTGGGATGAGGAAAAAGGGGAATGGAAACGCGGGGTCATCAACCGCGATCTCCAAATGTATGCCAGTCGGTATCGCGGGAGCGCGAACATTGCGTTTGAATCCAACTCTCCGGAAGGGTCGGAATTTTATTGGCGGCTTGGCATTGCCGAGCATTGTCCGGATTGTCTTGAGCTTGCCGCCGAATCACCGCATACGCAGGGTGAACTCCCGGTTTTCCCTGGGGATGGGGGGACAAAATGTATTGTCAATTGCAAGTGCTGGCTGGTTCGGGGTGATGGGGTGAAGGCTTTTGAGCCCGATCCGGGGGTTGGGAAATATGTTGAGGATGCACCGGAGGATGGGTTTAATCCGCTGGAGGATTATGTGGGAGAAACCACTGGTGAAGTTGCGGTCACTGAGCAGGACGACACATACACTCTGCCACAGTCGCCGGTATCGGCGGCAATTAAGTACCGGAAATCAGCAGTAAAGGAGCGGATTCAAAGCGGGGTTGCAATTGTGGATCAGGTGCACAGCGACGGACTTCTTCCCAAAGTTGTTGCAGGTCGCTTTGTTGACCCCAATGGGCTGACCGCTGAGGGGTGGTATTTCACATCAGTGCAATCAAACGAGTATTACGGCCGAACCGTTGGATTTTTGAACCTCAAGCCAACAGCGGCTTTTCCTGAGCTAACAGTTGTGCACGAAATCGGGCACATTCTTGAGATTGAGATTTTGGGAGCCGGAACAATTGTCAACCGACTTAGCAAGCCACACTGGAATGATGTTGGTGAAGCATTGGTGATGACTGCCCAGGTTGGCGGACTCCTCAATGCGCGCAATCAGGTTGGGGACAGGCTTCGTCAAGCGGTGAGTGATGGAGACCTAGCTTTTGGTGCCCAGCTTGCTGAATGGCTTGAGCGGCTGGACTATCTGTTGATGCCTGAAGAGATCTGGGCCAGGGCTTATGCTCAATTTGTGACCAAACGGTCAGGCTCTGATATACTTGGAAAGCAATTAGCGCAGCGAATGCGGATAGAGTTTGAGCGAAATCTTCCGACACATTGGGAGGACGATGACTTCGGCCCGGTCTATCAAGCAATAGTGAAGGCGATGATTGCCGAGGGGTGGATTGATGAAGAAACTGATTGAGTGCAAGTCATTTGAGGAGTTGGTTGAGAACTATCCAAAAATGATGTCGTCACTGAGCGAAGACAAAGGTGATATTGATTTGCCACGCGGCGAATTAGCGGCTGAACTTGCCCAACTGAACCCTATTGAAACCCTCTTGCCCGAAGAGGAATAAATTTTACGTCTAAAGCCATCCAGTAGCGATGGCACATCGAGAAACCCAAATCTTCAAGTCCGTTGGCTCCGTGAAATTTGATGAGCGGAAGGCCTCCGGCATTGCCTCTCCATTTTACGAGCTTGACCGTCACGGGGACATGATGCTGCCCGGATGCTACAAGAGTGCAGCTCCGGCGTTTGTCGAAGGTGAGGCGGTTGTGATGCTCAACCACTATGGGATGCTCCCGATTGGCGTTTGCACCAAAGCCGACGAGGTTGACGAGGGGCTTGCCGTGGATTTTGTATATCACACGCACAAGGAGGCGACAGATGCGCGCTCAGTCGCAAAGGAGCGGCAGGAAATGGGGAAGGGAACTGGCCTCTCGGTTGGCATCCGGATTCAAAAGCAGGGGTACGAAGAATTCGAGAACGGTCAGCAACTGCTCAATTGGCTCGAAGATGAAGGCCATGACATGGGGCGGGTCAAAAACACCGACAAAATTCGGGCTTATTCTCGGTACTGCTGGGCCATCAAGAAGGTGGATGAATTGTTTGAATTCTCACAAGTATGCGTTGGGGCGGCGCCGTCAGCCCTGGCGACTCAAATCAAGAACGTTTTTGGTGGTGACAAATTGCTTGCAGATTTGGCTACTGATGAACTCATGAAAATGCTGCTTGCGGGCGTGGACGTGGGAGTGGAGCGGTTGGAATCGATCAAGTCGGTTCGAGCTGCGGATGGGCGGAAGCTCGGCGGCGACGCTGTTGCGAACGCCAAGTCTTTGCGTGACCGGCTGGACACCTTGATCAAGTCAGCGGAAGGGGCGACGGCTCCTGATGATGTGATTTTGAAAGGTTTGCAGCTTCAAGCAGAGGCGATGCTGTTGGAGATCAACTAAAAATGAACAAACTCGAAGAACTGAAAAAGAGTCTTGGGGAATTGGTCAAGACGATTACGAAGTACCAAGCTACTGCGCCCGCAACTGATGCGGAGGTGCTGGAGTTTAAGTCCGCAATCGACGAAGCCAAGACCTTGAAGACTCAGATCACAGACCTCGAAGCCCAAGCAAAGGACGCTGGTGACATCATCAGCTTTGCGAAGTCTTCCTCAACCCCTGCCCCGATTGTCCCCTCTGGTGGCACTCCGGCGACCCCGGCTGCAACTAATAAAAGTGCTGGTGAGGATGTGTATGCCGTTCGAAAGGATGGCACATTCGGACTTGCTTACACTGATGACCCGCTGTTCGGTAATGAAACCCTGATGAAGGAGTTTGCGAGCACGGAATATCAGAAGTGCTTTGCCCTCATCGCAAAAGGTGGAGAGCGTGACCCGTACCGACTCCTTGACAAAGATCAAATCAAGTTCGTGGAAGAAATGCGGCGAAAAGCTGCATCCGTTGGCATTGAGGAAGATGGTGGTTTCCTTGTTCCGCCTCAGATGGTCAACGAAATTGTCCGTCAGCGAGCAGGTCAGACCAGCGTTTCCCAGATGGTTCGGCGTCAGCCAACAACCTCCGCTGCAATCCAAATGCTTCGGTATGAGGATTCTGGAGGCGACACCTACACCAACACGGGTCTCCGCATTGCGTGGACTGGTGAGGGTGCTGATCCGAACGACCAAAACCAGCCGAAGCTCAAACCATTCACCATTCCGGTGCATGAGGGAGAGGTTGAAGTTGCGTTGACACGGACATTCCTTGAGGATGCACCTGGGGCAGTCAACAGCTACATCGGCGAAGAGTTCCGAACTAGCTTTGACCTTGGCGTTGAGGATGTGATTCTCAATGGCAACGGCATTGCAAAGCCAACTGGAATCCTTGCCCGAGTAGGCGAAGTGTACGGTCCGGCGGCGGTCAACGTTGGCAACCCTGTCACCGCTGATGGCTTGATCGATGCGTACTACACGCTTCCGGCCCAGTACCGACGAAACAACAGCCGAATTGTCATGCGCGACAGCGTTTTTGGCGATTTGCAAAAGCTCAAAGATGGAGCTAACAACTACATCTTTGGTGTCCAGGCGAACTTTGACGGACTTGCCCTCAATGCTCAAGAGCGATTGCGCGGCACCCCGATCATGTTCACCGACTTCACCGAAGATAGCGGCTCAGCGAAGAAGATTGCCATTCATGGCGACTTCTCTACCTACATGATGGTTGTCCGCCTGGGAATGACGATGCGAATGCGCGACATTCCTGGTCAGCAACCGGCGGCCGTCTTCCGCTTCCGCTTCGGTGGTGACCTTTTGATGGGTCGCGGCATGAAGGTGTGGACGCAAAGCTAAGGAGGAAATGAAGAAATGAACGGATACAACTTGTCTCACAGCATTCTCATCCAAGGGTTGGATGGCGACCTAACTGCGGGAACTGATGGTTCCCGCGTGACCTCACTTGCTGAGGTGGATGCCAAGGATTGCGAAAGCGTAATCTTCGTCGTTCAGCTCGGCACCGTTGCGGCATCTGGCCTCTTTACCGGATTCGTAAAAGGCTCGAATGTTTCAGCATCTTACGGATCTGGCACTGTTGGTGACCTTGGAAGCATAGTCAACCCAACCGCTGGTGAAGGCGACGACAAGACTATAGTGATTGAGGTTCGGCGACCGCTCCAGCGGTATCTTCGCTTTGATTACCAGCGCACGGGCGGCAACGTCACTGTGCAGTCGATCATTGCGATCAAGGTGTTGAATCGTGATGTTCGCGACACTGAAGTCACGAAGCGAACAATTCTCAATCAGCCGGCGGCGGCAACAGCGTAATGAGCGAACTCCGGTGCATCGGTCGTGATCGCGGTGTTGATCAGTGGCGGCTTCCTGATGGTTCCCGGTTCGCCGGGACAAAGGAAGAGGCTGAGATCGCGGCTGGTTTGAAAGAGCCAGCGGCAAAGGCTGAGCCTGTTGTTGCAGAACCCGCGACCACAGAGCCAGCGGCAAAGGCTGAGCCAAAGCCGAAGGTCGGCAAAGCCGATCCGGTTGACCCGGCGGCAGCGGCAGCAGCAGCGGCAAAGGCTGAGCCAAAGGAAGACGGCGGATAACCTCCGCTCTCTTCTCCAGGTGATGCAGGACAGCCCGTCAGCAATGGCGGGCTTCTTTACGTCTCAAGCACTCAATGGCTTGGCTTGAGGATGCAGATGTTTTGGCGGCGGCGGAAGGGTGGGGCGTCGTTGTTGAATCTGGTGCCGAGGTGGGGACGGCGGCGATGGTCAGGGCAATGGTCAACCGCGAACTGGGGTACTCCATCATTAAGTCTGCCGAAGTAGACAGGCGTTTTGATCCGGCTCCACCATCACGAATCCCGCATGTTCAACTTGGAAATCCTTGGAGCGAAGTAACTGAGGTGAGGATTGGTGTGAGCTACGATGCGCCAAGTGGTGAGCTTTTGGTTGCGGATCGGGATTACCATTTGGTTAAGCGGCGATTTGTTGACGATGCTCAGACGGAGGTGATTGTTGGCGTGGAGTTCAATCGTCAACTTGGTCGGAATGGGCAGTCCATCCAACTGACTGGAAAGACCGGGATTTGGGCGGAGGTTGATGTTCCAAATGAACTGGTGAGCGCAGGGGCACAGCTTGGCGCGGCATATTTGGCGGCAACTGCGGCGAGTGCAACCGATGCCAGCGATATGACCGAAACAACCACCGGACAGGTGAAAATCAAGTTTGGTCGGGCAACGAGCTTTAAGGAATGGGATGGTCTTACCGCTCGGGGAAGGCGGCGGTGACCCAGGCCATGCTCGTGCTCGATGTTTACCGGCTGACGGAGGTGTATGGCTAATGTGGCTCCCGCACACCGTCACGGTTGCGGCTCCGTCAGATGGTGGAAGCGGCACGAACTCCGGGGGGATTTCATATGGCACTCCGGCGAGTGTTCAGTGCAATGTCCAGCCAATATCTTCGACCGAGGTCTTTGATAACTTTGGGCCAGAGACTGAAGCATCTTTTCAGCTTTTTGCGCGGGTGTCGGAGGCTTCAAAGTTTGTGTATGGGGCACGGGTGAAGAAGGGGAGTCAGATTTTCTATGTGAGAAGTCGGCCCAAGGTGTGGGATCAGGGGCTTCCAACCGATCACGTCCAGGTGCCATTGTCGGAGGTGCAAATTGCCAACCCTGCATGATCTGTTTGATGCGCTGCTAGATGACATTGAGGGGCATATTAACACCGCATATCCGGCGATTGCCAGCGGAACAAACAAGATTTACCGGGGGTGGCCCAATCTTGAACTCAAGTGGGGCGACGTTCCTTGCGCGATTTTGGTTGTTGGTGAGAACATTCAGATGCAACCGTCGGGAAATCGGGGTGAGCAGGTCAACGCGGAGGTGATGATCATTGTGCTCCTGCCACTTCCCAGCGATAAGTCGAAGAATGTCACGATGGAGGGGCTGAAAGAAGCGGACAAGCTGACAAACCTCCTTAAATCGCAATTTGTGTGGGGTGATGGGGAGTGGGTGAATAGCTACATCACCGAGGTTGGTGTTGGTCCGGCTCCGCTTGAGGGGTCTGAGGTTCACCGGATTGTCATTGATTTCAAAGCCGAAGCTCACGTCACCTTGGGGGCGTAATGAGCGTCTACCGCGATGCTCGCAAATGGCGCGATGCTTTTGAGGCTCGGCTTGATCGGCTTCAAGCGAATGCTGTCCAAGCCCACCGCGTTCTTGCCCTGGAATACAAAGCGGACATGGTGCGGGCGACTTCGGGAACGATTTCCGAGGCGGAACTTCGGCGGGCGGGTCACCCATTTGGTCGAACTGGCCCAGATGGGCGAATGAGGGGACTTGCTGGGAGTGTGAAGAAGGGGCCGGGTGGAAGATCAAGGCGAGCTTATGTCCGAAAGAAGTATCCGCTGAATCCGATCAACCGCCAGAAAGGACGGCTCCAAAGCTCAATCAAGATCATTCCGTACATCAGTATTCAGCACATTCAGGCTTATGAGATTTATGCCTCAGCTCCCCATGCACGGTATGTGATGCACCCACTCGGGACACCGAAGATGGTGGGTCGCGACGTTTTGACTGGTCACCGCCTTGGTCGGACGGCTCCAGCGTATTTGGAGCGGATGTGGCGGGCAAAGAAGCGAATTATGCGGATGCGCTACAATGCGGCTTAGGGCCTGATAATTCCCGGTTTATTGTTGTCGCGGGACGTGGTGTTAATCGCGTTTCTTTTGTAAAGCCCCATTTGGTCTGAAATCTTTTGAAAATCCCGTTCACGCTTGGCTGACTTTTTCTCCTACGCGATTCTCGATGCGTTCTGAGCCTCTTCGTAAGTCATGCTGTTATTGTATCAGCTTGCATGGGTAGTTGAACTTATAGTCGATTGGGCCTCCGTCGGAGACTGTAAACAGTGGTGGTTTTGGATAAGGCGCAACCACAACAACCCAATGAGGTCTTTTTTCGCTTAATGTGCGGGCATCCTCAAAAGTAAATCCAAGAGATTCAGCAAATGATTTGGTACATAAAATGGGTCGCCCCTTTGGAGTCCAAACTTTGACCATGTTGCGCGGAAGAGCCATTTCGTTATTGTATCAGAAAAAAGAACGTCTCAAGCCCTTGAAATGGCGGGGCGACACTCTCTACAGCAACTGACGGCGTTTACGCTTGATGGCAATAACCACCTGGCTCACATTGAGTCGGCTGATTTTGACCAATCCATCACGGAGGTTGATGGCGCGAGCGGTGCTGCCAGCGACGAAAGCGCAACCGAGGTGAAGCGCGGTACGACTTTCAATTTCAACCTGAAAGTCGATAACGGAAGCGGCGCACCAATGACTTCGGCGCAGATTTCGACCGAAACCGTTGATGCAAGGAGCACGATCGGCGTCTGCAAATCTTTCTCAATTGCCGTCAACAACCGAACCGAAGATGGGAGCGGTCATGGGAACCTTGATATGTACCCGGTGGCAGTTCGGCGAAAGGTTACGGCGCAGCTCACCGAAGTGGTTGATTTGTCTGGCACAACCCCCGATTTGATCACGGCTTCCAACTCAAATACTGCGGCTGATCGGGCGATGATTATAGATTTGAACTTTGGTGCCGCTCGGGTGACAATGCCGACACGTCTGACCAAGGCTCAGGAATCCGACAGTGAAGGAGCTTTGACGAAGATCAACGCCAGTTTTAGTAAGAGCGGGGCGATTACGTCACCAGCAAGCGGCACGAACATCTATGCCGTTGCATTGATTGGTGATGCGCTCATCACAGTGAGTTGGCAAAAGACGATCGGGAGCGACGTCCGAACATATTCGGCGACGGGGGTCATCACCAGCCTCACGGTGTCGGTTGAAGATGGTCAGATTGTCAAGGCGAGTGGATCCATTGAACTGCAAGGCCCGCTGACAATCGGAGTGGCATAAGGAGAACATCATGAGTAGAGAACAGCAAAAAGAAGGATACGAAACCAAAGATATGCGCGGCGCATTGCAGGGTGGCTTTGGGGCTACTCGGTTTGATGCACCAAAAGATGAGCCGAGTCCGAAGAAGAAGGAGACCAAGGAAGTCAAACCGGAAGAGGCGGGTAGCTAATGGCGGAAAAAGGTGAGGTGGTTCGTTCTCCGCTTGATGAGCTAATTGCACTGGCACCGAAGACTGAGGAATTTACGATTCCGATTGGGGACGAATCTCATCAGGTGCTTCGATTTCGGCGTGAGCGCAACTTTGCAAAGATTAGGAAGGCCAAGCAAGTTGCAAGCGAAAAAGCGGGAGAGATTTATGATGTGCTGGAGCCAGGTCGGGATAAAGGGGAAGCCAAAGACCCGATCATCCTGGAAGTCCTTTCCCAATGTTGCCTCATGGCTGATTTTTGTCTTGATGAAGGAGTTGATGCGTTCAAGTTCTATGAGCTGAGTAAGGAGTTTGGAGCGATGTTCGGGATGATTAGCGACTTCTTTTCTGCAAAGCTCTCAATGGGTGAAGCGGAAGACCTCTCGAAAAAGCAGACTGACTCAAAAAACTAATCAAGCGCGATCCGGTTCATGCGTGGTTGCTCCGGGTTGCGCGTCTCACCTACAAGTGCCACTATCTTGATCTTTCGGAAAATCAGATTGGCCGATTGACCGACCTGGCGGCAGACATGGCTGAGGAAGCGGAGGAAATTAAGCGGCAGTCGAAGCGGCGGCAACGGGAGTCCGAGGTCGAAGCGGAAGCGGCGAGAGGTTAAGGGTAACGGGGGTCACCAGCAATCTTGGTCCCACTTATGATTGGCTCCCTGTGCCATTCGGGCTTGTAATGGAAATAAAATAGAATTGTTTGAGACTCTCCGGGGCTAAGCGTTTGAAGTCTTCTTGTTGTCGTCCATATTTTGCCTTGGGAACCATCCTCTCCAGGTGGAATTTCATCAAAAGAAACAGTAATATCCGCTACGGTTTCGCTTCCATAATTGTGCAGCTTAACGAAAGTTGTTAGGTCGCCCCGTGTTTCTGTTGGCATTGTGCCAGGCGGATACTTTGAACCATGGGTGGTTCTTTTTACGTAAGGTGGCTCCCAGACAAGTGGCCAGTATTTATACTCAACGTCCGTTGGAAGCCCAAGGCTTACCAGCGTATCTTCAAATGGGTGTCGGGACGGTGTTGGTGTTGGGGGGTTGCTGGGTTCATCTTGCTGTACTAATGGGGGTGCGACTTGTTCTGCAGGAGTTGATGATTGGGCTTTAGCAACAGGCGGAATCGAAGCGGATTGATGCTGCTCTGCAATCGGTGCAGCTGGTTCACTTTTACTGGGTGAACAAGAGGCTTGGATCAAGCTCAAAAACAGGACACATGGAATGAAAATCCGCTTCATCACAGGAAAATTATAGCAAAAAGTTGCGATCCGCGCAAATTGTGGCTATAATCGTAATTGCAACAACAGTTGAATATCGCGCAGTACGTGACGTGCTCACCATTTCCAAACCTCAGGCGGGATTGCGCCAGTTTGGTGCTGGGTAGTACCAGAAACCGTCCGTACACGCGGCTGTTGTTGCACTGGGAACCCCAGCACTGAACGTGAATGGCTCCCCAAAAAGGAAACTGAAATGCAACAACAGCCCTATAACCCTCTCGCCCTCGGTGGCGACGGAGTGTCCTTCGCTGGATTCATACTCGCCAGCACCTTTGCCCTCGATACGCTTGCCGATGATTTGGCGCATCATGTCAAAGATCAAGTCCTGAAAGCAGGCAAGGGAGGAAAACGGGCGTGGCTCATTGACGTAACCTTGCGGGGCCCCTCGCGGGATGCGGTGTCAACTTTGCGGACGACGGTGGAATTCATTGGTCCGGAATCTGTGGAGCTTGACACCCATTTCTTTTTGAACAGTCTTTGCCATCGGCAGGAGGTCTCGCTCTCCATGCCGTTCGTGCCGAATGCCTGGTTTGTTCGGCTTGATGTTCATTCGCTCGATAACGTCATTGATAGTGAGGTAGCGGCATGATCCCATTCACTTACAATTCCCTCACCGTCCGAACCCGCGTTGGTGATGATGGTGAGCCATGGTTCTGCTTGGCAGATGTTGGGGCGGTGCTTGAAATGAAAGACCCGACCAATTTCACTAAGTCCGACTGGTGCGACGATGAAGGGGTCGTAAAGTTTACGGAACCTACCCAAAGCGGTGTTCAGGACATGATTTTCATCAACGAACCCAACCTCTACGCGATGGTCATGCGATCAACCAAGAAGGAGGCCAAGGCGTTCAGCCGGTGGGTGACCCACGAAGTCCTTCCGGAGATTCGCAAAACCGGGAGCTATTCGGTCGAAGTCGCTCCACCATCCGGTGATCCGTTCCTTGCCATGTTGGACGGAATCAAAACTCTCTACATTCGCCAAAACGATGTGGAAAACCGAATTGGCAGACTCGAAGCCGAACGGAAGGAGGCGCGGGAGCGGGCTTTGGCGTTGCCGGAACCAACTGAGCCGACACGGGAACTCTCCATGCGCGAGAAATGCCGTCAGGCGGTGGATGAACTGGTAAGGCTCTCCGGAGTTTCCCACCAAGAGGCATGGCGGCGGATTTACTACGAATACAACTTCGTCGCCGGGGTGAATCTGACCAAGAGGGCGGAGGCGAAGAAACTTGCCAAGCTTGATTGGATTGACAAGTACGGGAGCATGGATTCTCTGTACGGAATCATCCGAAAGATGAGCCAGAACGCGGCGAAGTCGGCTTAGGTTGGGTGTAGAATGAATTGATGTTTGGTCGCTACAGCGACAAAAAGCATCTTGCCGATGCGTCAAAGTTCCCCTCAATGTGCTACGAACTTGAGGGGAAGCGTTTTATTTTGGGCTATGTTTCGCAGGAGCAATTGAAAGTTTTGGGGGAAAACTCAAATTTAGAATACGCCACTGGGACGCTTGTTCTGTTAAGACGTGAACATGGCAGATGGATTTTGGAGTCACAGCTACTTTCTGGGGATCCGATGGACGTCGTGACATACCGGTTGACGGCAAACGGAAGGGTAATTTGTTTGTCGGGTGGCACCAATCAAGAAAAGTGGTTGCGTGTTATGGAGGATTTTCATTCCGATATTCTGAATCTACTAAAGCCGTAATCGTCCTAAGATTTGTGGCAGAAAAAGACAAATCTAGGCTAATTGCCATTGAAGCAAATACCCGCAAACTCATTAAGTGGTTTAAGGCGTTGAAAAAAACGTCTCAAGACAGTTGAAATGGCAATTGGCCCGCTCGACGAACTCAGAACAAGGCTCACGCTTGACGGGAATTTCAAGAAGGAGGCGGACGAAGCAAAAAAAGCCGCTGAAAAACTCTCGAATGAGCTAGAAAACCTAGAAGATACTGCCAATGCAGTCGAAGAGGCCAACGGCAAGATGGGTGTGATGATGAAGAACGCGATGATTAACGCGGTTTCATTCAGCCCGGTTCTGGGGCAACTTGCAACTTCGGCAGCTCAGGCCTCGGTGGCAATTGGGACAAATTTGGGAATTGCGCTCTCAAATACGGTGACATTTCTTACTTCGCCAGTTGGGATTGCGGCTGGTGCAACCATCGCTGCGGCGGCAATGATGGCAATGGCATCTGCTGGAAGTTACCTTGGTGGGGTCATGAGTGGGCTTTTAACGACGTTTGCGGCCCTTGCTCCAACTATCGCAACACTCGCCGCTACAATCGGTGGGCCACTCCTTGCAATTCCGTTTATGAACGCGGCAAAGGAAATGGATCGGTACGAGCGGCAATTTGCGGCAATCTTTGGGGGCTCGAAGCAAGGAAAACAAGCTGCTGGGGCGATGCAACAGTATGGACTCAAATCTTCAATTGACCAATTGCCACTTGCGGGAATGATTAAAACACTTGGTCTCAGCGGGCTAGACGTGAATCGTTACCTGCCTATGATGGAGACATTTTCGTTTCTTGGTCGTGGTGATGCAAGCCAGAACGCGGATGATGTTTCTTCCATCATTCGTCGGCTGATGGGTGGACAAACTTCGGACGCTCTTGGGCCTGATGGGGTTGGTCGGCTCGGGATTAACAAAAAGATGCTTGAAATGTACGGTGCATCTTTTGACAGTCAAGGAAAATTTCTCGGTGACACCCAGGATGCTTTGGATGTACTTGAAAAGCTTTCCAAGGACTCTCCGATGCTGAAAGACTTGAAAGCAGTAATGGAGGCATCTGTTGACACCAGATGGTCAAACGTGATGGACGCTATTCGGGCTGCAATCACAGATTTTGGAAAGACGATCAAGGATTCGGCCCTTCCAGTCTTTGAGAAAGTTGCGGAATGGCTTCGCAACCTTACAAATAACGGCACGATAACGAAGCTGGCGGAAAAGATGGGGAACATGATTGGCGATCCAGAAAAGTTAAAGCCCCTGGTTGCAGGGATTTTGACTTTTTTGGAGAAACTTCCGGCAATTGCAAATTTGGCAGTGCAGATGGTTCAAGAGATCGCACTTGCGATGGACAATGTGATTAAACGGGCCGTGAATTTTATGGGTTCACTGGCTGGCCCATTAGGTAAGTGGTGGCTTGGTGAGAAGTACAAGGAGGGAATGGCGGGCATAGATGGTGTCGCGGATATTGGAAAAGCGTTCTTCAGCGAAACCGGATCATTTGGAGTGACCTTTAAGAAAAACCTTGACCTGCTCAACACCCCAGGGGCTCCAAAAGACAGTGCATTCCCCGCTTCTCAGCAAGCCCCAACCGACCCTGACGTCGTGAAGACTCAAGAATTGCTCGCGGGTATCGAAAACAACACCCGTCAAATGGTGGAAGCTCAGCGGCTTATCCTCGGTGGCGGCGAACTCGGTCAGCAAGGAATTACGGCAACAAGTGTCTTTGGTCGCAAGAGTAGCGGCGGCGGCCGTCGCGGTGGATTTGTCGGTGATCGGCTCAGCTCAGTGCTCATGGACATCTTTGATGAAATGATCGAGGGTGAGCGGCGGGCTATGGCGTAAATCGTCTCAAGCTAGTTGATGCACCCCATCATCTTGACGGCTGACCATGCCCAAAAACGGATTGGACGCGACCGTCTGACCGTTTTGGCGGAAGGATCGTACAAGGCGGAGCGGGGCGGTCGGCAAACTGGCTGGGATTTGATCAACTCCGAGAACATCTGGCAAGACCGGGTGACATATACAGCGATGCTGACCCCAGGGCCACAAAAGGCCAACTGGGAAACGACAAACACCGGGATTACCTCCAAATATGCGCTTGCTGATCTGACATTTTCGGCATCTAGTGGATGGAGAGACACGCCAACAGCGGACGGGGTTGGATGGATTCAAAAGCCTGACTGTTCGGATGATGTGATTTACACCCCGACTCTCGCGAACATCAACCAGGGGATTTACGTTGCTCGAATCGTTCTCCAGGCTCAAAGCCGTTATGTGCTTTTTGAGTGCGGATGGGCTGATGATGCGACGCTTCAAGTTGGATTTCGTGTGTGGTCGGATGGCGAAGTTGAGGTTTGGAAGGGTGAGGTGCAGGTGGGGAGCGGGAAAGTCAGTGGAAGCCAAACAAATGACACGCTGAAGGATTCCTCTCATCTAGGAGTGATGTTTTTGCCGTTTCGCCGCCGGGAGGTTTTGGTCTACTCCAATCAAGGGGATGGATTCTCTCACCTCTTTACCGATTTGCCGGAAGATGGCACCGTCCAGGAAATAACGCCGGCCACAAAGTTCTGGGTTTTGATTCCTTCCGGAACTGCAACGGTGCAAATTGCGCGCATTCAATTCGAGTCAACGGGGACGCTTTATTCGACGAAGCGGTATTTTGCTGATCCACCACCGAGTCCGGCTCCAACACTGATCACCGAGGCGATTTTCGATGGTGCTGGTTATGGTTCAGCGGCGGCGACGGTCACGCTGGAAGAGTCAAACCTTAGCGGCGCATTTGCTCCAAATGGGATCAAAGACAATTGCCGTCTGAAAGTGGCTTTGAGCGGTGGGCCAAGCGCGTCACCGTTTGTTTACGGCGCGTTTGCCGGATATGAGCAGGAAATTCTGGACACCGATGATAGTGAAGCGGCGGTCATCACTTGGCAGGAGCTTTCTTGGTCGGTTCCGGATTCACCTTCTGGGGCCAAGTTTTCTGTTACTTCTTGGGACCCCGAAAACTCGGGCATTAACCGCTTTTCTCTGATCAACAACCGCCCAATCGAAGTAGCGATCAACTCCAAAGTTGTTGTGGATGGACGTGGCGGAGAGCCAAAGATTCAGCGTGGCCGGATTGATGATCTTGATGTTTTGACTCTCGATATTCACGATGCGTGGAAAGCTTTGGAGCATTATCGGTTCCAGGAGCGACTGCCCCTCGATGGTCTTTCTTGGAAAGCGGCGGTTGAGTTGATGTTTTTGCTTGCCGGATTTGAATCGTCACAACTTGATGTTGAAGACCCTGGCCTGACTCTTGGACTTGCAAGCTCCCCAACGGCGGGAGAATGGTCGGTTTTGATTCAAGAGGGCGACACGGCGGCAGAGTGGGTGGAGCGTCTTTTTGAGGGGTTTGCTGGGGATTGGTTTTATGGGATTCAGCCCCAGGCAAGCGGATTACCGAAGTTCTTTGCCAGTTCTCCGGCGTCGCTTTCCGATAGCGTGGAGGTGGAGTTCTTTCGGGACCGAGGCGATGCAGTTGACCAGCTTGTGCTTGAGGGGATGAGCGCGGGAGACGCTGAGCGTTATGCCCACATGCGGCTGATTCAAAACTACTCGGAGACGCGAATTGAGCCAGAGGCAACGGATATTCGGGTGACGGGGATTGACATTAGGTCAAACAAGTACCTGCAAGCCAAATACATCGACGCAAACGCGCAAGACCCGGCGGTTGCTCCGTCGCTGCGGCAAGACAATTGGATGGGTGAGCGACTTCGCTTTGGCTATTTGGAGCCGATGCTGACTACACAGGATTTGGTTGATAGTGCTGCTGCAACGCTTGGAGATCGGATTACCAGGGTTCGAACATTGATTGACATACAAACGCATTTGGCGATCAAGAGCAACGGGGTTCCTCTTTGGCGCGGCGGAGTGTTTCGGATTGATGGGGATAAAAAGTACCGGGTTCGGAGCTTTAACGGCAGCTCGGTCAAGGATGTGGTGAGTGGAGGAAGTGGGCTTGAGCTTTCGATGTGGCGACCAACGACGTACACCGGGGAATTGATTGATGCTAATGCACCATGGGCGGTTTCGACCGGGGCCGTAGGAAGCCTTTTGATTGGTCGAAATCAGTTGAAGCGGCTGGCGGTGAAGGGTTCACGGTTCCGTGATTTGTTTAATGGATTGGTGAGGCTCGATACCTGATGGCGGTCTACGAAACTGGCCGCATTCGCGATATTGTTTTTGAGGTGTCTGGAAACCTGGAATCGAAGCTGAAACATTTGTATCCCGGCTTTTCGTTTATTGCATACGATGGAGGGTGTGACTTTTCGTTTCTGTTTTTGCCAACAACTATCTTCCGACCGTATCTTCGATTCTCCAATTTGCCAAGCACAGCCGGAACATTAAACTGGGGTGTGAATGCCGGGGTGCTTTTTGATGGTGAAGACACGGCGGGAGACTTTCTTGAGCCCGATGATTACAACGTAGATTACTTTTTGGAGAAACAAATCGGCTTTGCTGGAAGTGTAACGATTCCGGGTGTGAAGGAGGTTTTTGAAGTGGTGGATTTGCCAGGCGGCGATTACACAACGATCACTGGGACAAACTTTCCAGCTTTTGGTGGAACTGCTCAAGCGGACGGCATTATGGCGAAGAAAATCACGTTCTACGAGATCATTCCAGAGGGGACAGGCGTTACGGTGTCTGGAACGCTTGGGGGAACCGCCATCTGGACGTGGTACACCCCATCAGACATTCCGATGGGCTACCCGGTGCAAATTATTGGTGATCTGACAATTGGCTCAAGTGCGGCTCCGGAGGCTGATGACATTGTTGCCGATTGGCGAGTGGATTTTGAGGGCGAACAACTGACCGCAGATTGGGGAACGATCACACCCGACGCACAGGGGTCGTTTATGGATTGGGATAACGCAAAAGCAGGGTTTGTAGCGGTGATGAGCGGTGGGCTTGGCGAGTCGAATTGCAACATGGTCATGGCGCCGGATTGCGTTTACGATTGCAACTTCAAAGCATTCACGTTCGGAGTGAGCTACCCTGGCTCAATTGGTCTTTGGCTTTGGGACAAGCGGGTTTTCAGTTCTCCGGACTGGGTGTATGGATACAAGGAAGTTGTGGCGAATCCAACCTACAACGAAACGGTCAGGCAAAAACTTCACCAGTTGCAAGGTGGAACAAATTTGGCGACGAATACGACAATCGTCAAAGAAGAGTGGCAGGGAATTCGGTGGAATCTGGATCCGGATTTGCTGAACAGTGAAGACGCTGATGATTGGCGGGTGCAGATTCGAGGCACAAAGTGGGATGCGTTGACGGTTTTGCAAAACGCAACCCATGACCTTGATGATGGGAGTAGCGCAACCGGATGGGCAGGGAGCGGCGTGAGCGTCTCTAGCAGTGGGGGAAATTTGGTTTTCGCGTGACATTAACACCATGATTCTACTGACAACAACCTCAGACATTTTGCGATTGGTGACCGATGCAGGGGCAACCGTTGATGTTTTTGCATCGTTCGTGGATCGAAACGGAACCACCGACACGCCCGGAAACCAGGATACGGCGATCACGACGGCAACCACAACGACCATTGTTTCGGCTCCAGGGGCTTCGACATATCGAAACGTTCGCAGTTTGTCAATCCGAAACAAAGACTCAATCCCGGTCAAAGTCACAGTCGAATTCTTTGATGGCACAAACGCTAGGGAGATAATTGAGATTACCCTTGCTGCCGATGCTTCGCTTCACTATGATGATGGGGCAGGTTGGACAATGTGGGCCAACGAAAGCGCAACCAACATTCAGGTATTCACGACTCCGGGCGCAGGAACCTGGACAAAACCAACCTCATTCAACCCCCAATTCGTGCAGGTTGTTTGCTATGGAGCGGGCGGAGGCGGTGGCGGTGGTTCATCGCAGACCGGGGCGGTTGTGCGCTCTGGTGGTTGCGGAGGCGGAGGCGGAGCGAGAGCCGAAAGAATCTACCGAGCGGGTAATCTTGGTGCGACTGAGGGGGTTGTTGTTGGGGCAGGTGGGACAGCCGGAACGGCGGGTGCATCGGGCGCGGATGGTGGCGCGGGCGGTGCCGGAGGATTTTCGACATTCTCAACCGGGATCACCGAACTCAAAGCATGGGGCGGAGGCGGTGGGGCGTTTGGCGACAATGCGGCGTCTGCTGGTGCAGGTGGAGCAGGCGGAGGTTTAGCGGCGGCGGGAGGAACGGGAACAACTTCGGCGGCGACAGGCGGCGGGCCAGGTGCCCCAGCAACTCCAAACGGTGGATGCGGTGCCAACTCATTTGCGACGGCGGGGACTCCGGTTGTTGCTGAATATGGCGGGGGAGCCGGGGGAGGTCACACGAACGTTCCGGCGAACGCGGTTGGTGGGGGCTCAATCTTTGGCGGTTGCGGTGGTGGCGTTGGTGGTGGTGCTACGGTTGCTCCGGCGTTAGTCAATCCCACAGCGGGCGGTTCGGCTCTTGCGGCTGGTGGAAGTGGTGGGGCGGCTGGAACTGGTGGTGCAACTCCTACGGCGGGTTCGGCGGGTGCTGATGGTGGGGCCAATCGCGGCGGTCAAGGTGGTGGCGGTGGTGGTGGAACGATCACGGCGGCAACTAACGGTGCAAATGGTGGGAACGGTGGAAACCCTGGCGGCGGGGGCGGCGGCGGGGGAGTTGGCTCAAATACTGGCACGGGGGGCGCGGGCGGTGCCGGGGGCAACGGCGCGGTCTACGTTTTTAGCTGGTGAGTCTCTTTGGTGAAGGTTCTTGGTTCACCCCAGAATCATGGTTTGACGGGGAATCACCCCTGCCACTTTCGGGCGGTGGCACAAAAACTGTTGCCAAAACCGTTGACTGGAATCTGGAAGGGTATCGCTACATTGATGTTCGGCTGAAAACCACAGACGCAAATCAAAGTATTACGATTCGCCTGAGCCACGCAGATGGCGAGGATAAAAGCTACACGATTCAAAGCGGGTCGGCGGATACGTTCTCGGTGGTTCGGATTGATCTCTGCCTTCCCGATGACATCACAGATAACGATGACACCCTTGATGACGATGTTTACACTCAGGAATCCCGGTTTCCGCTAGAAGGCAGTTCTTCGACGGTGCCGCAAAAGTCAGATGCAACGTGGGGATTTAACGTAGCAGATGAGATTGAGATCACTTTTCCGGATGGTCAAACTCTCACAATTGACTACATCAGGCTGGCTCGCAAGGAGACGTCTGGATGGGGCGAGGTTTCGTTCCTCCCAGCATTTCAGCCGTTCCGCGCTGGATGGACAGATGCTGAGATTAAGAGCCAATTCTGGACAAATGCTGATGGGCGGGTGAGCGACCTGGCTTGGCAGTTCAAGCAGTCTGCTGGATATGGTTTCTTTTCGATCACCGCCGCCGGAGATTTGATGGAGCGGAAACTCGGTTGGGATACAATGATGCTGACTACGTTTCCTGCCGATGGCTACCATAACAATGACCTCGAAGCCCTATTACTTTGGGGCGGCGGTGTGATTTGGAGTGGCGGAGGTGATTACCTACCTGGGGTTGACCTTTCGGTTGCAACAACCAAGACGATTCCTGCTCAGGCTCTCTGGGATGAAGTGCAGGTTTATCCCGGTGCTGGGAATGTCTGGGGGCCGGGAACTTACGGCGAAATCACGGAGATTGGAGCGGCAAAACAACTCCGAGGTCAAATGTGGGGATTGGTTTTCGATACCGGGGGGACTTCGCCGACCTCGGGTGCAATCGTGACCCTCAAAACCAATCCGGGCGGAACAACGGTTGGGTCGGGAACAACCGACGGGATTGGCTTTTACGAAACAGGAGCCCCACACGGTAAGAAATTCAGCCACAAAGGGTTTTCTGGGTCACTTGAATCTCCGGCGTTTACGGTCTACAACAGGCTTCGCCATCGAAGATGCTGGCTTGTTGATATCGTTTCCTCAGGCGTTGCGATTGCAGTCCGATCTGATTGGTACATCGCTTACGGCCGAATCAACGACTCCGGAACCGTTTCCCTCCGGTTTGCTTATGCGGGTCAGGCTCCGGGCGATGAGATTGACACCGGACAATCAGCGGTCAACCTCTCGATGGCCTGGGACAAGGGTCAGCCTGGTCGCCTGGTGATGGCTCTTGAAAATTCGGGCGGGAATATCAACGTTGTGGCGTCACAAGACGAAGGAGAGATTTGGACATTGGCAACAACCGTCGCATCAGGGCCAGGGAACACATATCCGGCATTGACCATCACTCCGGACGGAGTTCGCCATGTTTATTGGATTAGTGGTGGAGACACGATCAAAGGTCGGCTCTACAATTCGGCGATGACTGCGTTTGGCGCGGCATTCACCGTGAAGACCGGGGTGGATGATTCGGGTCTCGCCGTTGACAATGCGCGGGCGGCCGGCGGCGTGGCAACCATCGAAATGGCGCACATTGAGAGCGGGGCGGTTGTCGTCAGCCGATCAACTGATGGCGAAACGTTTGTTTAACGTCTCAAGCCAGTACGATGGCAAGGGCAGGGACACCACCACTGGAATTTTATCGGCTTGTTGGTCGATCTGGCACGGCAACAATCACCGGGAACTTCGTTGACTCATACGGCAGATTGGTCGGGAGCTACTTGACCTTTGATGTCACGACTTCGGAGTTTCATAGTCTTGCTGACGTGGCTGGTGGTGCGATTCCCGCCAATGCCGTTGGGTTCATAATTGGCTCAACTTCAGCTGATTTGGTGATCACAACTGCAAAGTCTGACGAAACGGAGGGAACGCTGGCGGACGCGAAGGCTCGTGCCTATTATCACACTGCTGGCACTCGTGGAATTGCACTTGGGGCGGTGTCGTAATGGACGGCTTTGCGGCGACGGGGCGGGTGCCGATCTTACAATTAACACAAAAACAACGCGCTCTCGACAATGCGGGCAGAGTTCGCACGAAGATGGACTGGGGCCAAGATGTGTGGTTGGCAATACTGGGCACGTCAAACGAATCCAGCTTTATTTTCCCGCAATTCTTCACGAACTTACCAGCCAATGTTCGACTACCATTTTATGCGCCTTTGTCGTCAATGGATGGCACAACGAGTAGCGCGTTTCAGGCGGTGCAGGCGAAGGGTGGGGCAAGAATTGCAGACACCGGAGTGGCTGGGATGGGGCAGACGCAACTTAGTAACATTTTGCAGGAAAAACATCCTTGGGATGCGTGCATCGTCCCTGCGCCAGTTAATGATTTGGTCACATCACTTGCAACGGTTAACGCTTTGCTGGCTTCAGTTTATGCGATTTGTGCGGCATTATCTGCTAACGGGATTATGCCGCTGGTGCTGACCTGGACGGGTACAAGTAGTTCGTCCGTAGCGTTTAAGCGGGCCTACAACCTCGGCCTTTGGATGATGTGTGAAGATAACGCTTGGATGTGGGTGGATGTTGAACCATGTACGACTGACCACATAGATGGGGAAGAAAACCCTCTCTATGTTGTTGACACCGTGCATCTTAGCCGACTTGGTTCGTTTCGGCATACGAACGCTATTGCCCGTGCGCTGAGAGGCGAAGCTCCCTGGAGTCATCCGCTACTACCAAAAGCAAGAGCGCACAATACGTCGATCACGAATCAGACTTGGATGAATACCAATGGTGGGGTTTTTAATGATGCGGCGGGTGCCGCGTCACTTTCTGGATTTAACACTACGACGGCGGGGGGAACCGCCACCGTGCGATCAGCAACATCGGACGAGTTGGAGTTTCTTTGCGGTCACGTTTGCGAACTTACCCGCACGGCGAATACGGGAAGCCTTGAAGTTAAGGCTTTGATGGATGGCTCTAAAACAATGCAACTTGGTGACGAGTTGTTTGTTACATTTAGGATCGGCGGAGATTTAGACACAACAACAAGTGTCCCGTCCTATTATTTGCAGACATACAACGCGGCTCCTAACGAGTTTTTGGGGCAGGACAACGGTAATCGCGGGATGTTCTCGAACGATTTCCGGACAGGTATCCGTGTGATTCCCACTTCGGCTTCGGCAACTGGCCAGTTAATGGCTGTAGGGATATCGCTTTCAACAGTTGGCGGGTCGTTTGACAGTAGTGCAAAACTACTTGTGGGACAGGTTGGAGTATTCAACAAAACCGCGTGGAAACGGGCAGGATTTACCTACCCTGGAATGATTTGAGGATAACAAAGATGGAAACAATTACAGAACAAAAAGAACACAAAGCAAACGTTATTGAGTTTGCATTTTACACCGGACAGCTCGTTTATTACGAGGAAGCCGAAACGGGCAAAGTTGTTGAGGGTCAAATTCAGCAGATGATCTACAACGGCATGGATCGCGTTTACAAACTGTACGATGATAACCCCATCCCCGCCGAGTTGGTTGACGGTGTAGTTGCAGAATCCGCGCTATCGGCTGAATCAGGTGAGTTGAGCGAATATGCCAAGGCCAAAAATGCTTTGCGGCTTGAGCGACAGAGGGTCGCAATTGAGGAGGCCGAGGCAAATCTCGCGGCACAAAAGTTAGAACTCGAAAAGATTGAGGGCCAGGTTGTTTGATGGACGAACTCAAACAAAAGCTCGAAGACGTTGCCGAGTTGATCGCTGAGGATGTTGCAGATGTTGATAAAAAGGCGGCTGACCTTGAAGCCATCGTCAAATCTCTTCGCGCCGAAGTTGAGGAGTTAAAAAAGGGTAGCCGGGGCGGTGGGTTAAAATTTGAAAAAGGAACTCCATGGGTGGATAATGGTGTGACCTATACGCCGACGAAAGTTCCCGAACTTGGTATCACCCTGATTCACAGTTCGGCCTTCCCGACTGCCCCGATCTTCCGTGTGGATTTCGATGGGCGGGTTGGAGCGTGGCATAGCGTGGGGGTCAAATCGGTTGGTCACGTTCATGGCGTTGTAAAGTGGATTGAGAACGGCCCCGGTGACCCATTTCAGATCAATCACGGTTCGGGAAAGGGCGACGGACTTTGGGATATAGAAGATGCGAATGGAGTTAAGCGGCGGGTAGAAGTTCACTACATTTTCTCCGGCTCTGCCCCAGACAAATTCCACCCAGACTTCAAGCGCATTGACACCGACAGGGTGGTTTTTCGATCGCTGACGGTCATTGTCGTTGACGGCAAACTCAGCGGGGAAAAGATCGAAGGTCACCACGATTGCTTTGCGAAATTGAAGGAGTGGATTAAGTAACCATATTCCCAAGATAGCTAAAACGGACATTTGTTTTTGAGATTTTATGTCACTCCGATGTCACCTTATGCCATGGTCTTGGGTGGCCCAACTGAGACCATGGCTAGATTCAAATTCAGAATTCAGGTTGAACCTGGCTTTGCCTTGTAAGCGGTAGGTCATCAGTTCGACTCTGTTATCGGGCTCCAGATAGAATTCTAATTGTGAAAACTAACACACTATTTAATTATTTCAGCTTTGGTTATCGCTGATTACTTGTGGTTCTGTTAGTCGTTTTCGATTGAAGAAGGCAATGATGCTGCCAAGGAAGACAGCGGTTCCACCGAAAGCGAGGGCGGGAGTGAGGCCGACGAGGTCGCCGAGGCCGCCGATGAGGAGATTGCCAAGGGGGGCGAGGCCCGCGATGGCCCAGAGGTGCATGCTAAGAACTCGGCCGCGAAGGGCTTGGGGCTGAGGAGTTGGAAGAGGGTATTGGTGGTGTTGAATTGAGCGATTTGGCAGAAGCCCGTCACAAAAAAGAGGGGGGCGGCGAAGTAGATGCTTTTGGTGAAGGCGAGGGTGGTGAGGGCGAGTCCAAACGTGAACATCGCGATACCGACGATGCGGGTTTTGAAGGGACGGTTGGAGATTGTGGCGATGGTGACGAGGCCGGTGAGGGCTCCGATTCCGATGGCGGAGTAGCAGATTCCGAGACCAGCGGGGTCGAGACCGAGTTGGTCGGCGGCGATTGCGGGCATTTGAAAGATGTAGGGGACGCCGAATAGTGAAAGGGTGCCTTCCATGAGGAACAGGGTGCGGAGGGATGAGTCTCGCCAGGTGAAGAGCATTCCTTCGAAGATGAGGTCTTTGATGGGTTGACCGCGCCGGGCACCGGGCGGAACCACGGTTTTGAGAGCGATGGCGGCATACAGGATGGCGATATAGCTGACGGCATTGACCCAAAAGCAGACGGCAATGCCAAATGCGGCGGTAAGAATTCCCCCGATGGCAGGCCCGATAGTTCGGGCGAGGTTGAACGTCATCGCTTGGAGAGGAACGGCGGCAGCGAGGTCGTCTTCGCCAACGACTTCGCGGACAATGGTTTGGCGGGAGGTGGGTTCAACGGTTTGGACGAGTCCGCCGATGAGAGCGATGGCGAGGATTTGGACAAATGTGAGCGTTCCGATCGAGGCGGCGGTGGCGTTGAAGACGGTCGCAATCATGAGAATGACCGAAGTTGTAATCAGGATTTTTCTTCGGTCGAGCATGTCGACGAGGACGGCAGAGAATGGCCCGAGGATAGTTACGGGGATCATTGAGAAGAATGCGACGAGACCGAGAGCGGTTTTTTTCCCGGTGAGGTCATAAACATATGCGCCTTGAGCAACCATCTGGACTTGGGCGCCGGTGAATGAGATGAGGGCACCGAACCAGAGGAGGCGAAAATCGCGGTGGCGGAAGACTCGGAATGCGGGCCAGGACTGGATGAATGCGAAAGCTTTCTCCAAAGGGCCTGACATGAAATTCATGTTAACCTAGTTTGGTGCCGAAGCTTAGGTAGGGATTGGTATAATTGCGAGTGGGAAAAAGGGCAATTTCTGTGCGTCCAATGAGGATTCTGCAAGTGATTTCCAGCTCCGCGACTTCGGGGGCTGAAAAGCATTCAGTCGCGCTTGCGCGACGTTTGCAGGCTAATGGTCACCAAGTGGATTTTGCTTGTCCGGATGTGTCTTGGGTGAAGGACGATCTGGCGGGGACTGGAGTTCAGGTTCATCAGGTGGATATGCGCGGGGGCTGGGGGGTTCCGGGTTGGCGACACTTGACGCGGTTAGGCCGCGAGCGAAAATATGATCTCGTTCATGCGCACTTGAGCCGAGCGGCTTATTTGAGTTTGGTGGCGACGGCTTTCACGGGCAATCCACTTGTGTGCAGCGTTCATGTCAAAACTCATTACTTGGTCTATCGGCTTGCGGCGCGCAAGTCAAACCGTGTGGTTGCGGTGAGTAACTACATTCAGGGTTTGTTGGAGGGATCCAAAGTTCCAGCGGGCCATATTGATGTTGTTCATAACGGGACGGACTTTCACGATTTCAACTATTCGTCAGACCGGGATGTGAAGGCGGAGTTCCAGTTGCCAGAGGATCGGCGACTATTTGGTTTGGTGGGTAGGGTTGCGGAAGAGAAGGGACACCAAATTGCGGTGAATGCTTTTCCGGATGTATTGGATCGGCATCCTGATGCCCATATGCTCTTTGTTGGGCGGAGCGAGGGTGAGTTTGCGGAGTACATTCAGAAGCAAGTGAAGTCTCGGGAATTAGATCAGCGGATTACTTTCACGGGGAATCGTCCGGATGTCGCGCGCATGTTGGATGCGATGGAATTTTCAATTTTGCCGAGTTCGGCGGAGGCTTGTCCGTTGGCGGTTTTGGAAAGCATGGCTCGGAAGCGTCCCGTTGTGGGGCAAGGATTGGGGGGTTGATGAGCTGGTCATTCACGGGGAAACGGGATTGCTCGCGGAGCAGACGGCCGAGGAGTTTAGTGCGGGAATTAATTACCTGTTGGATCATGAAGATGACCGGTTGAGAATGGGGAGCAATGCTTTGCAATTGATCCATGAGCGGTTTACATTTAATCAAATGATGGAGCGGATGGAAGCTGTTTATGAGCGGGCCGTGCGGGGGCCTAGCGAGGCTGATGTCGGGTTGGGGACTGATTTATGACTTGTTGCTGGCGTTGTCGGCTGCACTTGTCATGGGATTGATTTTTGAAAAGCTCAAGCTCAGTGCGATCACAGGCTATCTGCTTGCGGGTGCTTTGGTTGGGGCGGGGGATTGGGTTTGTTGCAACGTCCGGACGAAGTGGACGTCATTGCCGAGATTGGGGTTGCTTTGCTTCTGTTTACTATCGGGTTGGAGTTTAGTTTTCGGAGCTTGATCCGGCTTGGTGCAGGGGTGCTGATGGGCGGGGTGACGATGGTTCTGGCTTGCACGGCGATTCTGACGGGGGTCGGGGTTTCGTTTGGGCTTGATTGGCGGGCGGCGGTGATTATTGGGGCAGCAGGGAGTTTGAGTTCGACGGCGATTGTGATGCGGGTTCTTCGTCAGCAGAATGAGCTTGATTCGGTTCACGGTAAGAGTTCGCTTGGGGTTTTGCTGGTGCAGGATATTGCGATGGTTCCACTTGTTTTGGCAGTGAGTTTTTTGGCCAGTGGGAGTGGAGAGATTGGCAAAGAATTGGGGCGAGCGTTGTGGGGAGTTGCGATTTTGGTGCTGTTGCTAGTTGTTTTTGTTAGCCAGGTTGTGCCGCGTTTGCTTGATGAGAAAATCGTGGCACGGAATCGTGAATTGCCGATTATTTTGGCGGTTGTGACTTGTGTGGGAGCGACTTGGGCGGCGCATGAGCTGAAGATTTCTCCAGCTCTGGGGGCATTTTTTGCGGGAATGCTGCTGGCTGATTCTAAGTTTAGTGAGCAGATGCGGGCGGACGTTTTGCCGTTGCGGACTTTGTTTGTGACGATATTCTTTGTGAGCGTTGGGTTATTGGCGGATCTGAGCTGGATGGCGGCGAATTTGCCGCTTGTGATTGGCTCAACAATTGTAGTTATTTCGGTGAAGACGGTTGCCACTTATCTGGCTATGCGGCCGTTTGTGCGGGGGATTATTGAGGTTTTGGCGGTGGCGATTGCGCTGAGTCAGGTAGGGGAATTTTCGTTTGTGCTGTTGACTATTGGTCGGGATGCCGGGGTTTTGGATTCGGACTTGTTTCAGCTTGTGATTTCGACGATTATGCTGACGCTCCTCGTCGCTCCGGTGATGGTTTCCCGGTCATTGGTGATCGCTCGATTTTTGGCTAAGCGGTTGGTTCCAGCGAGAAAGCTGGCAAGGAGCGAGCGTGAAGCGCATCCGAAATCCATTCGGGGTCATATCTTGATTATTGGATATGGGGAAGCGGGTCAAGCGACATGCGAGGCATTGACGGGCGTTGACTGCCCGACGATGGTTATTGAACTTGATCCTAGACTAGTTCAGCTGGCGGAGTCGAATGGGAACATGGCGGTGATTGGGGATGCGACGAGTACGGAGTTTTTGCACGAGGTGGCACATGTTGACCAGGCAAAAGTGATTTTGGTGACAGTGAGTGATCACCTGGTTTGTCGCCGGGTTGTCTCGCTGGTGAAGTCGCTGGCACCAAAAGTACCATTGATAACACGGAGTCGGTATCACGTTTATTCTCTGGAATTAGATATGGTGGGTGCGGACGAAGTGGTGGACGAAGAAATGCTCGTTGGTAAGCAGATGGGGGATCGCGTCCGCTCACTTTTGGGTGATGAAGGGAAGAAGCAGAAGAAGTTTAAGTGGGACTCCGATGTGCCTTATGCCTGAGAGCTTGGGACCGGATTTGAGTTCAAATGATGTAGAATAGGGGGTTCGTTATGTCCAACGATTCAATGCTATCTCAAGAGGGATTTGACAAGCTGACGAAAGAACTTGAGTTCTTGAAAGGTCCGGAACGTCAGCGGATCGCGGAGAATATTCGCGAGGCGAAGTCTCACGGCGATTTGAAAGAAAACGCTATGTATCACGAGGCAAAGTTAAATCAAACACGACTTGAATCGCGGATCGCGGAGCTTGAGCGAGTTTTGATGCATGCTCAGATTATTGATATGGAGCACGAAGAGGGAACGGCTCATTTAGGATCGAAGATTGTTCTGGAAGATTTGGAATGGGGAGATAAGATGAAGATTGAGCTTGTGGGCGCATTTGAAGCGGACCCGATCAATGATTTGATATCGGTTGCGGCACCGATGGGCGCGGCATTGTTGGGAAAGCGTGCCGGTGAAGAAATCGAAGTTGAAGCTCCGGCGGGAACTCAAAAATATAAGATTTTGAGCGTGGATTGAAATGCGAACGTGGCAACTTTTGGCGGGGCTGGTTTTTGGACTGCTGGTTTCGGGTTGCGACGTTTCGGGTTTGGCGATTGATGGCAAGGAAGGGGGAAGTTTGCTCGAGGTTGCCGATGTTACGATTGATCGAGATGCTCTGACGAGTAATTTGGCGCTGATGAAGCCGAACACGGCGATTCGGGTGGGTCAGAAGCTGAATACGGCTTTGGTGGGTGACTATCGCAAGCCGACAAGAGGAGTCACGTTGAAAGAACTACCCCCTGGGCTAAGTGCGGATTTTGAGGGTTTGGGTTGGGAGACACCTGAGCGGTCGGTGAATTTGGTCGGGTTGGAAGAGGACATTATATTGGCCTTGGATCTCCTCAATAGGGCCTCGTCGGAGGATCGTGATCAGGCGGTCGAGCGGTACAAATTTGTCTATGGAGATTCTGATGCGATTGTGAAAGGGGAGACGGCGGAATACTGGTTTTGGGAAGACGGCCCTGTTCGGCTGATGGTCTGCGCAGTGAAAGTTTCGGATAGTCGGTTTCGACTGACTTCGGTTTTGGGTTTGAAACCGGTGATGGATCGGTTGAGAATGGATCAGGATTCGGCTACGCGCGATGTTGCGGCAGCTCGGCAAATTGCATTAGAATCTGCGGAATCGGATACGAAATAATTGGGCGGGGGAAACTTTATTTGGTATGGGGACGTTATTAGGAGTGTCGGCTCCTTCGGGAGCAGTCAAATCTACAAACAAAAGGAGGTGGTGCCCAAAAATGGATAACCATAAACAACACTGCCTCGGAGATTCTGGGTTTTAGCGAATCCAGATGACTGATCTGGTTCGTCATGAACTGGGTCTCCGAGGTCAAAAAAAGTACCCCGGCCTTTGCGGTCGGGGTTTCTTCATGTAGTAAGACAGTACGCTTAGTAACTAACAACATGAAATACACCTTTGTAGAAGATATCTAGCCGATCCACTCAATTAACCCCTCCCTTTATCCCTCCCCATTGCATTGGGGAGGGAAGTAAATTCCTTACTCGGGGATGATTGTGAAAGCAGCGACGAGGAGCATCATTTCATCATCGGTTTCTTCGCCCCAACGCACCCATTTGGGCGGATCGTTGGGTTGGAATGGGTTGTCGGTTGAGTTGTCGTAGACGGCTTCGATTCGGATTTTGGTTCCACCGGGGAGATCGATGGGTTTGACGGGGGTGTAGATGAGTTGCCAGTTGAAGTCCCAGTCTTTGAGGTCAATGAGGGTTTTCTCGGAGCCGTTGGGAAGGACAGCCGTGGCTTTCATCTCCTTACCCAAGAGGTGCATGTGAGGCATGAGGTTGTAGAACCGGAAGTTCACTTTTTTGCCACCAACTTGAGCGGGGAGTGGAAGGTTTTGGGTGAATTTCTGGTTGGCCGGGCCGGGTTTGATTGCGATGAGTGGATTGGGGATAAACGCCAATTCGACGCTGTGTTCGGGTTTTGATTTGTTGGTGTAGACGGCGATTTGAGTCTTATCTTTCTCGGGTTTGCCGGATTTGTTGTAGTGGAGCTGGATGATGACGTCTGTTCCGGGTTTGAGAAGGAATCCGGCGTCGGAGGGAAGGAGGTGTCCGTGGGCACCGGGTGCCCATCCGCCGAGGGCACCATCGGGGTTGAATCCGACGCCACCTCCAGATGAGCGGTATCCGAGTTTGCCATCTCCCCGCGGGCCTTGAGCAAGCTTTTTCCCTTGACCTTTTTCGTCGAGGAAGACGATGACGTGGTGGACAATATTCTTGTTGCCGGGTTGGACGTCGATACCGCTGATCCAGGTCGGCTCGGTGATTTTGGGCGAATAGACGAAGTTCCAGTATTCATCGTCGCCTTCTGCGGACAAAGTGTGCTCGTACGGCATTTCCCAGATCATGTCGGGTGTGCCATTCGCCCACCCACTTTGGAATTTTGGAGTCGCGGGTTCTTTGCTTGAATCACCGCGCGGGGCACCTGCTTCGGCCCAGTTGGCTAATATTGTGATGGCTTCGTCACTGAGGTGGGCATCGTCGCGGAATTGGACGTCACCGGGCAGGACTTTCCAGGGAGGCATTCGCTTCTTGCTGGTTGCGAGGGCGATCATGTCGCTGTAGCGTTTCGCATTGGCGTATCCTTCGAGGCTAAATGGGGCATTCTCGCCAGCGCGGTGGCATTTGACACAGTTGTTATTGAGGATGGGGGCAACGTGTTCGGCGTAAGTTACTTGTTTGACTTCAGATTTTATTTTCGGAGTTGATTTTGGGGAAGGAGGTGCCGGGAAGAGGGCGAGGCCAAAGATACCGAGAGCGGGGACGAGAGCGGAGATGAGTTTTGGGGAGAGATTCATGCGTTCCTCTGAACTAGTTTAGGATATTGACGAGTTAAATTGTGTTAGAGTTTAGGAATGATGAAGAAAAGGGTTCTGGTGACGGGATCAAGCCGGGGAATTGGGAAAGCGATTGCGCTGAGATTGGCGACAGATGGCTGGGATGTTGCGGTGCATTTTCACGAGCGGGCTCAGGCGGCGGAAGAGGTTGTTCAGCTTTTGGGAGATCGCTCGGCGGGGGTTTATGAGGCGAATTTGGGGGACGTCAAGTTGGCGCGGAAGTTGGTGAGCCGAGTGGTGAAGGACGGGCCTTTGCATGCGGTAGTGAACAATGCGGGGGTTTATGTGACGATGGACTTTGCGGGTTGTTCGGACGCAAGTTTTGATGCAGCGCTTAGTCGTTGCATGACGGTAAATTTTGAATCACCAGCTTGGATTGTCCGGGAGGCGTCGCAACACTTTATGAAGAATGGGGGAGGGACGGTTGTGAATGTTTGCAGTCGTGTGGGGCACAGGGGCGAGCCAGGGGCGGCGTTTTATTCGGCATCCAAGGCGGCCTTGTTGAACTTGACGAAAGCTCTTGCGGTTGAGCAGGCAAAAGAGAATGTTCGGCACTTTGCAATTGCTCCGGGCTGGGTGAATACGGCGATGGCACGGGATGGGATGGGTGATCGGGAAGCAGAGATTTTGGCATCCATACCGCTTGGTCGGATGGCTTCGCCGGAAGACTGCGCGGCGGCGGTTTCATTCTTAGTTCGGGACGATGCGGCTTATATGAGTGGGAATGTAATTGACATCAACGGAGCGAGTTACCTGCGCTGATGTTAGGCTTTATTTGTGGCCTTGCTTTGATAGCTCAAGCTGAGGGTTCGGTTGTTCAGAAAGAATTGCCGAATGGGGCGAAGTTCCGAATTGAAGCAACTCCCGGAACGGGCACTTTGATGGTTGCGCTTTATGCAAGCGAAGCTGGTTTGCCGAACGATGGAGGGGTGCCGGGGACGAGGCATTTGCTGGAACATTTGATTGCAAAGGGTGGGGATCGCTTGCTCGACACGAAACTGGAATCAGTAGGTTTATCGTTAACAGCTTTTACAGAACGGGATGGGACGGCGTTCGTGGTGATGGGGTCATCGCGGCAAAGTGTTCTTGCCATTGAGAGCCTTCGGGACTTGCTCGAACCGCTTCGGGTTGATGGCGGTGAGTTGGAGGTTGAACTCAAGATTTTGGAACAGGAATCGGCGTTGCGAGCAGATTACGAACCATTTTTGGATCGGGCGTGGCTGGAGCTTTTTGAGCCGGGGGTAGGGAGTGTTTTTGGTGATTTGAAAGGGATGGCCCAATTGACTCCGGATCAGTTGATGGGTGGGGCCGAGGCGTTGATGAATTCCGGTGGGCTGACGGTTTATGTACGGGGTGATGTTGATGCGGATGTTACGGCATTGCGGCTGACGGAAGTTTTGAATTCAGCAACTCGAGGTCAGGTGAATTTTGCGCCGCGTGAGGTTTTGGAGTCGATTGGCCGGAAGGAGACGGTGGCGGGAAAAGGGCGAGCCCGAGCTGTGGTTGCGGCGGGACTGGATCGCCCGATGACTTTGGCAAGACTTGGCGTTGCCTTGGCGATCATGCGGTTGGAGCCAGGGTTTGAAGTGGTTTATGAGCCAAGTTTTGATCGTGGACCAGTTTTGCTTTATTCTCGATCCGGGGAAGGATTTGGGGCACTGGAGAAGTACGATCAGGCGGGTCTTTCGAGATTTGCGGCTCTGGCTCGATTACAGGCATTGCGACTGGTGAATGGTTGGAAATTGGAAGGCCCAAGGTTTGGAGTATTGCGGGCGAAGAAATTGCGTCAAGCGGCTGCATTTAACTTGGATCAGTTGGAAAGTACGGCGCGGGGATTGACGGATGATGAGATTTGGTCGGCCCTGCAAGATTGGCGTGGTGGGGCAATGCACTTGGAGGGAACGCGATGATTTCGGCAATTTTGGCGATTGCGATTGGGCAGTACCCGATGAAGATCAGCGTTTTGGAGTTACCTGATCCGGGGGCGGAGACGGTGGCGATTCATGCGTATCTTTGGCGGGATCAGAACTTGACTCAAGAGGAGGATGCTTGGCGTGTGATTTGTGATACTATTGGTATCAATTCTACTACTTATGCGGCGGATGAAGTTTCGTTTTTTGGGGGCACGACAGGGGTGTTACCCCGGGTGGTTTCGGCTCCGGATTTTCTGCGGCTAGAAGTTGTTTCCACTCCGGAGAAGTGGCGAGAATCAGTTGCGTTGGCGGCGAGTTTGGTTGCGCAACCGAATTGGCGGTCAAACCAGTGGGAGGAGCGGGAGAAAGTGCTCCGCGGATCGGTGGACGATCCTTGGAAATTTGCATTGTGGCCCAAGCGGCCATGGAGTTCTGAGGCGTTACAAGTTGATGAACCAAGCAGTGTTCATTCCCGGTTGCTGGACAAAGGTGGCTTGCGGATCGTAGTTTCAGGACCGATTGAGCAGGGATTAGTGAAGGAAGAATTGGATCGGGTAACTCGAACTTGGGCGATTCCCGAATACAGAAAGGTCTCGAGATTTGCCGAGGAAACGGCAGCTCCTGAACGACAGCCGTATGGGGTATCGACTTTTGAGATGACGGGTCGACCGATTAGGATCGGGGAGAATGGCTCGGGGGCACAGTTTTTGGCAGCAATTGCTTTGGGGGTGGGCAAAGGCGCCTCAATTTGGCAAACAGTTCGGGAACGTGACGGATTGGCTTATCGGGTGGAAGGGGTTTTCTGGCCAAGTCGTTCGGGTTTTGTGCCTCGGTTTTTGATGCTTCGCAAGTCTGAGGAAGCAGAACTCAAGTTTGGTGGGGATTTGATTGCGGCTTTGAAAGAATCAGCATCTTCATTGGACGTTGTTGAGTTTTCGCGGGCCAAAGTAATGGCAGAACAGGTTTTGATGCATCCGAATGCTTTTGCTTCAGTCTATGTTGACGGAGAGTCGCCGCTTTTTGGACTGCCGCATGATGATGTGCGGTGGCGAGGGCTCCTGAACGGAATGGGTTTGCCATCTTTGCCGTTGGCCCGATGGTCGGAAACACTTAACGAAGTCAGCCTGGACGATTTCAGGTCAGCGGCGGTTGAGATGGTTGATCGGGCAGAAATCCGGATCACTCGCGGTTATTCGGGACTGGATTAAGACTCGGTTGCCTGAGCTTTTCGGAGCAGTTCTCGGACGGCTTCGGCTTGTTCGGGAGTGTCTACGGCGAGGGCTGAGCCGTGCCCGTGAGCCATGCGAATTCTGACTCCGTTCTCCATGAATCGAAGTTGTTCGAGCGACTCGGCTTGTTCGAGGGGTGATTGCGGCCAAGTGGCAAAATCCTGGACAACGGAATGGCGGTATGCGTAGAGGCCAATGTGTTTGAAGACAGGTGATTGACGGGAATTGCGAGGGTACGGGATTGGGTGCCGCGAGAAGTAGAGGGCATTGCTTTGGAGGTCGGTGACCACTTTGACAACGGCAGGATTATCGATTTCGTTCTCGGGGCACTCGGTCATGAGGGAGGCCATTTGGATTGTGGGATCTGCAAAGAGTGGTGCGGCGCAGGCAATGAGATCTTCGGTTTGGATGAGAGGCTCGTCGCCTTGGACATTGAGATAGAAGTCGTGGGGCATTTTTTGGGCGACTTCGGCGATCCGGTCGGTTCCGCTGGGGTGGTCGGGAGAGGTGAGGATCGCCGGGGCATTGAACGCCTTACAGGCGTCTATGATTTCTTGATCGGGGGTGGCGACGACAATGTTGGGGGTGATGTTGGCTTTGAGTGCGGCTTCGTAGACCCACTGAACCATTGGTTTGCCCAGGAGGTCGGTGAGGGGTTTACCGGGGAATCGAGTTGATCCCATTCGGCTTGGGATGACGATGAGGCAGGAGGGTTTTTTCAAATTGGTCACTTTTCTCTCTTGTCAACCCCACCCCTGCCTGCCGGATCGAGTCCGGGACAGGCACTCCCCAATCTTGGGGAGGGGATTTTTACGATGAAGCAGGAGGGTTTATCGATGATTTCCATTTGATTTTCTCCTCAATCCCACCCTTGCCTCTTGAATCTCAAGGGGAGGGGGTTGGGATTTCGCTAGGCGATTAATCTTCGTCGTCGACTTTGTGGGACGCTTGTTCTTTGACCGATTGCTTGCGTTTGATCGTGCCGTAGGCACTTGTATCAATTTCGGCACCAGCGGTTGGGGCAGCGACGACTTGGGCAGCACGAAGTTTGGATTCGTGCTGAGCTTCGGCGACGAGGCCCTCTTTTTCGCCTTTGCGCTTGATGACGGCTTTGTTCCAAAGCCAAAGGATCGGTGAAGCGTTGAAGATAGAGCTGTATGTTCCCACCGCAATGCCAAAGAACATGACGAGCATCATGAACTTGAGGTCGGGGGTGGGTGAGCCCATGAAGAAGAGAAGAGCCATCGGGAGCATCGCGGTGAACGATGTGTTGATGGATCGAGCGATGGTTTGAGTGACGGATCGGTCACAGATTTGGTCGAAGGTGACGGCTCCCCGGGATCGGCGGAGGTTCTCTCGGATACGGTCAAAAATGATGATCGTATCGTGGACGGAGAACCCGACGACGGTGAGAAGCGCAGTGATGAACATCGAGCTGACTTCCCAGCCAAGGGCAAATCCGACGAGTCCGGCGAATCCGACGATGAATAAAACGTCGTGAAGAAGAGCGGCGACGGCACTTAATCCGAATTTGATTCCGTTCTTCATTCCACCAAGGGCGAATCCGAACCGGAGAGCCATGTAGAGGACAATGAGGCTGGCAGAGATCAAGACACCATAGATGGCGTTGTTGGTGGTTTCCGCTCGGACGGAGGGGCCGACTTCGCTGATTCCGGAATTTTCATCTACCGTGAGCCCAGCGGCTTCGCCGATCTTGTTGAGGGCAGCGGTTCCGCCTTCGGTGATTCCTGCAGAAGTCGGGACGGTGATATAGACCTGACGGACGTTGTCAACGGCGGCAAATTTGATGTTTGCGCCTTCTATGTCGTTCTTTTTCAGGCTATCCGCAATTTGGGCAGAAGTGACATTGGCGTCGACAGCAAAGCTGGCTTCAAATCCACCTTGGAATTCGACGTTTGGCTTGATGCCTCCCATGAAGACGAAGATGTAGAGGGGAAGGATGATGGCTGCGGAGATCAGGAACCAACGTTTGGCTTTTCCGATGATTTGAATCGTTTTCTCTCCGGCACCGGCTTCGAGCTTTTCGCCGAAGAGGCTTCGGTTGAGGGCGTACCACTTGATGTCCGTACCGATACCGATGGACGTGAGTCCAATGAGGAGGGATCGGGTTACGGTGACAGCGGTGAAGAAGCTGACGAGAACCCCGATGACGAGGGCAGTGGCAAATCCTTTGACCGCACTAGTACCCATGATGAACAGGACGGTGCTGGTGATGACGGTACAGGCGTTGGAGTCGAGGATTGAACTGAGCGCACGTTTGAATCCAAGTTCGATAGCGGTCATGAGCTTGCGGCCAGCGCGGAGTTCTTCTTTGATCCGTTCGAAGACGAGGATGTTGGCGTCTACGGCCATCCCCGCGCTCAGGATGAATGCAGCGAGGGAGGCGAGGCTAAACGTGGCTCCTATCGCTTTCATCACGGTGATGGTGAATAGGCAGTAGAGCACCATGGCAATTGCGGCGATGACACCGGGGAAAGCGTAGTAGCCAATGAGATAAAGGATGATGATTCCCATTGCAACGGCCCCAGCAAAGACCATTTGATCGAATGCTTTTTCGCCGATGGTCGGGGAAATTTTCTCGGATGCTTCGACGGTGAGGTCAACGGGGAGCGATCCGGATTTGATAATGCTGCTCAGTTCGCGTACGTATGAGGCTTCAAATTCTCCATTGATGAACGCACCATCGGAGAGGATGGCTCCATTCTCTTTTGGTGAGATTTGGAGGACGCGGCCTCCCATGACGAAGGCGAGATTTTCTCCTTCGTTGAGGTAGCGTCGTGACCATGCGGACATCTTTTTGGAACCTGCATCGCTGAATCGGAAATTGGGCCGGGCTTTCCCAGATGCTAGGGTTTCGGCAAAAGCGTCTACGACTTCATCGCCTTCGAGGATGGGATCGCCCCATGATTCGATGATCCGCTCATAAGCCGGGTCTTCCGGAGTGATGATGGTGTCGGGAGCGGAGCGGCGGATGAATGTAGCGTAGGGGGCTCCGGTTTCGTCGATCACCTGATTTTCAGCGACATCGTATGTTTTTGATCGCTTTTGGGTGGTGACGGTTTTGGCGTGGAAGACTTGGACTTTGGCGGTGCTGGAGAGGAGGGCTTTTGCTTGTTCGATGTTGGTTGCGCCGGGGAGTTCGATGACGAATTGGCGGTCGCCTTTGGTTGCAACGGTGCCTTCGTTGACACCTAGACCTTGTCCGACCCGACGTTCGAGGTTGTCTTGGACTTTTGCTTGGACAATGCCGATTTCTTCTTTTTGATCCTCGGTCAGCGACTCTTCGTCAATTTGCATCGTGAGGCGGATACCGCCGGCGACGTCAAGCCCTTTTTTGAGTTTGGTTTGGGTGAAACCGTAAATGGACGCCGCGGTGAGTGCGACGACTAGGGCGAGAAACCATACGTTTCGATTCTGCAATTGGGAGCCTCTTGGCCTGGGGCCAGAGGCGGATTATACCAGTGTGGTTTGGGTTCGGATTTGGGCGTGATGGGTCGGAATTTTATGGCGTGATTTTGCGGAAAGTGTTTGCATATTTGGAGGGAAAATCGAATTCGGAGATCGGGACGGCGGAATTGATTTGATCGTTGACGAGGTAACCGAGGATGCGGCTCGTGCGTCCTTTGGTGGTTTTGGTGATCTCAAATTGGCGGAGGATATATGTGCCGGTGTCGAACCACTGGGTGATTTGGACTTGAGAATCAGAGCCTGGATTGAGAGCTTTGGCGTCGTAGCGTGTGACTTTTTTTCCGTTGAGGGTTTCGGGGACGGCGGGGGCGACGACGGGAGCGGGGTTGGTGGCGAAACGCACGCCAAGGTCATCAATGGTGAGGGACATTTGACCTTCAGCGGGGCGGAGCGGTGGAGTGATTGGGGGAGAGGATATCCTTCTTCGGGAGCGGTGAGTTCGTAGACTTTTTCGGTGAGGTAAGCCGTCCACTTCTGTTTTTTGTTGTAGGCGGATTCGGCGACATCTTGGCCGTTGACATTGAGCTTGGTGCGTCGTCCGTCGGGGGAAATCACGAGTCCGACTTCTTGGCGGGTTCCGGTGCCTTCTTGGGGGATCGAGACCATGACGTAGGTGCCTCGGAATCCGGTGAGTTTGTTGATGGCTTCGGTTTTTTGGGTTTCGATTTGTTCAAATGAGGGGGCTTGGGCGAGATTTAGCGATGTTGTGATGAGGACAGCCCCTCCTTGAATCCCTCCCCAACTTGGGGAGGGTGAGGCGAATGGAACGCCGGCAAGTGCTACTGATGCGAGAAATGGGGTCATGGCGGTGGCTACTGGTTTAGACGAATTGGTATGGGTATTGGTTTATGGGGAATGTGAAATTTTGGGCTCGGAGTTGATGCGTCGGCTTTTTATGCACCGTAGGGTGTCCAAATGTTTTTGATTTGGGTTGATCGGCGGAGGAATTCGGGGTGGGGTTTGGTGAAGTCCACGGGGTGCGAGACACACCAGGTTTGTTTGAGGTTTCCGGAACTGAGTGACTGGATGGTATGGGCTCCGGATTCGCCGGAGAAATGCCAAACGAGGTCAATGCCGAGATGATCGGCGACAGTTTTTTCGAGGTCGGTGTGGGGAGCGGTCAGGATATTGAAAACTCCGCCGGGGACATCCGAGGCTTCGAGAATGCGCATGAGTTCGACAGCGGGGAGGGGATTGGTCTCACTGGGGATGGCGACGACGGTGTTACCCATGCTGATGATTGGAAGGGTTGTCGCGAGGAGTCCGAGGAGGGCTGGTTCGTGAGGGGCGAAGGTTGCGGCAACTCCGATGGGTTCGTTGCGGGTGTAGATGAGGGCACGCATCGGGGCTTGGTGGACGGCTCCGTCGTACTTATCTGCCCAAGCGGCGTAGCGGAAAATCAGGTCAAGGCTGGCTTGAAATTCTTCCGGTGAGATGCCAGCATTGGCGAATTGAGATTCGGCTGCTTGAAGATTTTCGGCAATGTAGTAAAGGATTTGGGATTTCAGGAATTGAGTCGTGCTGGCCCAACTCGGTTGAGCGGCGGTGGCGGCTTCGACGGCGTTGCGGAGATCTTTGCGATTGGCGAGAGCGAATTCGTGCCCCTGGGCAGTGAACGAGTATCCACCATCTGGTCGAGCTTGTTTACCACCAACGTAGAGTTTGTGGGTGCGATCTATTTCTGGTTTCTGAACTGACTGGGTTGGGAAGTTAGTGGTTGCTTGGGGGAGGATTGGTTTGAGGTATTCGAACATTCCTTCGCGGCCCCCTTCTCGACCAAATCCTGATTCCCGGTAGCCTCCAAACCCGGCGGCGGCATCGAATTGGTTTGTGCAGTTTATCCAGATGATGCCGGATTTGACTTGCGCGGCGATGTCGTGGGCGATGTCGAGGTTTTGTGTCCAGATTGACCCGGCGAGTCCATAGACCGAATTGTTGGCGAGTTGGACGGCTTCGGCGGGGGTTCGGAAAGTCATGGCGACGAGGACAGGGCCGAAGATTTCTTCGATTGCAACAGTGGAGGCGGGTTCAACATTGGTGAGGAGGGTGGGGGGGAAATAGTAGCCATCGGTTGGAAGATCGCACGGGGCTTGGAATATTGTTGCGCCTTCTTCAACCCCTTGGTTGACTAGGTTGTTTATTCGTTCGAGTTGCGAGCGGTCCACGATTGCGCCGAGATCGACGGCTTTGTCGAGAGGGTTGCCGACGCGGAGGGTTGCCATGCGTTGGCGGATTTTGGCGTAAAGTTTTTCGGAAACGGATTCTTGAACCAAAAGGCGGGACCCGGCGCAGCAGACTTGGCCTTGGTTGAACCAGATGGCGTCTACGAGTCCTTCAACGGCACTGTCGAGGTCGGCGTCTTCAAAGACGATGAATGGGGATTTTCCGCCGAGTTCGAGGGAGAGTTTTTTGGTTGTTTGTGCTGTGGATTGGCGGATGATTCGTCCGACTTCGGTTGAGCCCGTGAAGGCGATTTTTTGGATTCCTGGGTGCTCGACGATAGCGCGTCCGGTTGACCCGTCGCCGGTGACTATGTTCACGACTCCAGGGGGGAGGCCGATTTGATCACAAATTTCGGCGAAGAGAAGGGCGGTGAGGGACGTAAATTCGGCAGGTTTGAGGATGACGGTATTGCCAGCAGCGAGAGCGGGGGCGATTTTCCAACTGAGCATGAGGAGGGGGAAATTCCAAGGGATGATTTGTCCGCATACACCAACTGGTTGATAGCCGGGGAATTCTTCGGGGGCGAGCTTGGCCCATCCGGCATGGTAGTAAAAATGTCGAGCAACAAGGGGGATGTCGATGTCGCGGGTTTCGCGGATGGGTTTTCCGTTATCGAGGGTTTCGAGGACAGCGAGGAGGCGAGCGTGTTTTTGGATTTGTCGCGCGATTGCGTAGAGGTATTCGGCGCGGCGTTGGGGGAGAGGGCTTGCCAGGGGGCGAGGGCGGCTTGGGCGGCTTGAACCGCTTGGTTGACTTGCTCGGGGGAGGCCTGGGAAATTAGAGCGAGTTCGGTGCCGTCGGCGGGGTTAAGCGTGGGGAACGATTTTTCGGCTTTGACCCATTGGTTGTTGATGAATGAGCCGAAAGAGCGGGCGTGTTGGTCGAGCCAGGCGTGGGCGGCTTTGGCTTCTTCGGGTGCGGGGCCGTACGGGAGGTCTTGGTGGAGGAGATCAGCAACTTTGCTCATGGTTTTTAGCTCATTGGGTGGCGATTAAATGCGGAATAGCGTCCGGAGACGTGGTGTTCGAGTTGGCGTTCGATATCGGAGAGGAGGGTGGATGCGCCGATCCGGAAAAGATGGGGGGAGAGCCAGTCGTTGCCGAGTTCATCTTTCATAAGCATGAGGTATTCGGTGGCTTGTTTGGCGGTGCGGATCCCTCCGGCGGGTTTGAACCCGATTTTGACTCCCGTGCGCTCGTTGTATTCGCGGATGAGGCGGGTCATGATGAAGGCGAAGGGGAGGGTGGCGTTGACGGGTTCTTTGCCAGTTGACGTTTTGATGAAGTCGGCTCCGGCCATCATGCAAACAGCGGATGCGCGCGCGACGTTTGTGTAGGTGCCGAGTTCGCCGGTGGCGAGAATTGCTTTGACGTGAGCTGAGCCGCAGGCATCTCGGAAGGCGCGCATTTCGTCGTAGAGGGCGGACCAATTTTGATTGAGGGCATGGGCCCGGGTGATAACGATGTCAATTTCGTGGGCGCCATCTTGGACGGATTGATGGATTTCTTCGAGACGTTGTTTGAAGGGGCTGAGCCCGGCGGGGAATCCGGTGCTGACGGCTGCGACGGGGATTCCGGAGCCTTGGAGATTACGGACGGCGTCGGCGACATAGGCATGGTAGACGCAGACGGCTCCTGTGTGGACGGGCTTAATGCCGAGTCGTGTTTGGAGGTCGGGAGTGATTGGCTGTCGGGCTTTGGCGCACAGGCGGTGGACGTTGCTGGGGGTGTCATCGCCGCTGAGAGTGGTGAGGTCAATGCATTCGATGGCGCGGATGAGGTAGGCGGCTTGGTGGTCTTTTTTGACGGTGCGGCGTTTGGTGAAAGTGTCGGCGCGGCGGTCAACGGCGGATCGGTTGATGGTGAGGGATTGCACCCAATCGAGGTCGAGGGGGTGCCGGGGTTTCGGTCAGCGGGAATGGGCAGGTGGGCGGGGTTTTGGGTGAATTGAGTAGTGATAGTGGGATTGGGGGCGAGGTTTTCGATGGGGGGAGTATATCAGAGGTCTGGCCAATAAAGAGGCCCGCCCTTTTGGGGAGCGGGCCGTTGATTGTCTGCTTGCAAGTTAGGACGATGTTTTGTTTTGGCGGTTGGCTTTGCGGTTGCGGAGGAGCGCGAGGGCGGCGAGTCCTGCCATGGTGAATGGTTCGGGCACGGCTTCTGGTGTGAGAAGGTATGCGCGGAGTTCTTGGTTTGCATTGAAGCCGGTTGCGACGATCCAGCCTTGGTCGTTGACTGCCTCTCCAATACGCAGGAGGACGCCGGAGTCGGGGTTGATGAGGAGTGTGTTGAGATCGTAGCCGATGCCATTTTCCCAGACGACGGCTCTTGTTTCAATTCCATCGGGGGAACTGTTACCGACGACGATTCCGAGTTCGTTGATATCGTTGGCAACGGAGCTACTGTTGAACCCGGTTGGGCGAAGGAGTTCAGTCCCGCTACTGCTTGAATTCATCCAGAGGGTTGCTCGGCGGGTATCGACGGTGAGATTACTAGAGACTCCGATGATCATTCCGGCGTTATTGAGCCCACGGGCTTCGCCCCGATCAGTTCCACTGAGGAGGGATAAGCGTGAAGCTCCGCCCGAACCGTTAAAAACGAGAGCTTGGTTTGCGGTATCCCCGTTCAAGCGTCCTACCCCGACAATGAGGTTGCCGTTGTTGATTGCAACGGCCCTGGATGCTTGCCCCGAGGCGAATCCAACTGTAGCAAGGTTGACTATTCCGCCTGAGTTCCAGAGAACGGCGGTTTCGCTGCCGGAAGCAGTTGAGGTTCGAGATGAGCCGACTATTGTGTTGCTGTCGTTGATTCCGAGAGTTGATGTTTGACCGCCTAGGTCGGCGAGTTGGATCGTTGTGTTGGTCGCGCTGTTGAAATATGCGCCTCGGGTTGTTGCGGCGGTGGTTCCGGTTCTTACCGTTGCGGCGGCGTTACCGAGTGCGTTGAGGGCGGTTCCGGAAGGTTGGCGAGTATTTCCTGGGATTAGCGGAATCGTTGTGAAAGTTCCGGTGTTGCCTTCGAGGACGTACGAACCTCCGAAGCCGATCTGGCCATTATTGTTGAGGCCAAAAGTTGATCCTCCAGCGAGGCCTTGAGCGGGCCCAAGTTCGGTCATCCGGTAGGTGGTTTGGGCTTGGGCGAGAGCACAACAGCACATGGCGGCGATGATGAGATTGGTTCTGCAGTTCTTGAATTTCATGGTCTTCTCCTCAGTGAGTGAATGGAATGGCACAAGGCAGAGCCGAGTGCGTAGTGAGGATGATATGTAAATTTCAGGCTGAGAGTTGTGCATCGTAAAGAGAAGTTTGGGCTAGTTCAGACAGGAAGTTGAGTTTTGGTGAACTTCACAAGGGGAAATTAAGACACACAGGTGTATATACTTGGGGAATGACGGGTGATGGTTGGGTAGGGCTGGGGGTGCGGATGCGCGAGATTCGGTTGAGGGCGGGGATTTCGATTCGGGAGGCGAGTGCTCGTTCTGGAGTGGATAAGAATACGGTGATGCGGTTGGAGCGAGGGCTTCCGGTGCGCGAGGGGAGTCGGGAGAAAATTTGCGCGGCATACGGTGTTTTGAGTATGCGTCCGGCATTTGAAGATGTGGCGGTTGAGCGCGGCGAGGGTTTTGCGTTGTCGCGTAAGGGCATTGGCCGGTGGTATCGGATGGACTTGGTGAACGATTATGAGCCTAGTTTGGTTTCGACCTCGGAAGAGGTTCAAGAGGAGCGGGAGCGTCGGCGGTTGGGCGGGTTGGGGTTTGCGAATCAGTTTTTTCGGAGGTTGGGGGCGGAGCTTCCGGGTGGGGCGTTCCGGGGCGGGGTTGTGGAGGTGTATGGTCGGAGTGGCTATGCCAGTCAGGCGAGCGGGGAGGCTTTTGTTATGTGTCTTCGGGGGCGTGTGGTTTTTCGTTTTCCTAGTGGGGATGTTGTCTTGGCCGAGGGCGATTCGGTGGTTTTTGATCGGACTTTGATGCGGATGCATGAGCCAGCGGAGGGGATGGAGAAGGGGGATTTGCCGTGTGTTATTTTGTATTTGCAGATTGACTAGCTGAATAGAGTTGGCATTAGGCTTTTGAGAGCGGAGATGACGAATTGGATTGCAAGGGCGCAGAGGAGGAGGCCCATGAGTCGGGAGAGGATGGCGATTCCGGTGGAGCGGAGGATTTTGACGAGGGCTGATGCGCTGAGGAGGATGAGGTAGGTGCTCAGGGCACAGGCGAGGCAAGCGGCGGCAACGAGTCCGTAGCCGACGAGGAGATTGGGTTGGGATTTGGCTTGATTGCCGAACAGGATGACGGTTGAGATAGATCCTGGTCCGACGAAGAGGGGGGTGCCGATGGGGACGATAAGGTCCCGGAAACGGGCGCGGGCTTCTTGGAATGAACTGAGATTTTCTTCTTCTTGGGCAACGAATCGGTCGATGAATCGGGTTGTGCCTTGGATCATGGTGAGGCCGGTGCTGAACAGGAGGATGCCGCCAGCGATTTGGAAGGCTTGGATGGAGATTCCGAAGAACTGGAGGAGAGGATCTCCGATGAGGAGTACGGCGCAGAGGGCGATGACGACGAAGATGCTGATGACGGCGGCCATTGACCGCTGGACGCTGGATTTAGTTTGTTCGTTGATGGCAAGGAAGATAGGGATGATGCTGAAAGGGTTGAGAACAGCGAAGATCGCAGCGAATGCCGTGAGGGCGAATTGGAATTGAGCGGCGGTCATTTCGTTTTCTTCCGTAGATATTGTGAAAGCAAGGTTTATCTGGGATTGGCAAATGGATTAGGTTGGACCTAACAAGATTTACTTCGGAAGTGAGGCGGTGACTATTGGACTTCCAACGTGAGGAGAATTGCGGGAGTGAACTTCGTTCGTTCTGTCTCGTTATGAGCATCTATGATTCAAGCGGTATTGATGGTGGCGGTGTTGGGGCAGGCGAGTAGTCTGAACTTTGATGGGGCTTGGGAATATGCGAAAGTGCGGGGGAGCGATGCGATGGTGGTGATGGTGGATGGGAAGGTGGTTCACCGGGCCGGGGATGTGGACGACCGGAACCAGATTTTGGCGAGCGGGACGAAGAGTTTTTGTGCGGTTGCGATGGCATGCGCAGTGCAAGATGGGAAAGTATCGGGTTGGCATGAGAAGTTGGAGGTGGCTCTGCCGGAATGGAAAGATGATGCGCGGGGAGATATTACTTATCGTCAGCTTTTGAGCTTGAGCAGCGGGATTGGGGGGGAGAGTCCGGGCGGAAGTTTGGCGGCACCTACGGAGGAGCAGATTTTGGCGGCAAAGCAGGTTTTCCCGGCGGGGCGACGGTTCCTATATGGGCCGATGCCGTTTAATGTGTTTAGTTTGGCTCTGGAGCGGAAGCTGGGTGGGGAGAAATTGCATGAGTTTTTGGAGCGGCGGGTTTTTGGGCCATTGGAGATGAAAGTGAGCTATGGTGGTCGCCAAGTTGAGGGCCGAGTGCAGGTTGCGGGGATGGGGCGGTGTTCGCCGAACGACTGGGTGAAGCTGGGCGAGTTGATGTGGCGGAACGGAAAGTTGGGAGATAAGCAGATGTGGGATGCGCAGGCTTATTCGGAGAGTCAGAAGCAACAGGGAGCGGGAACGCAGTACGGATTGACGCATTGGTTGAGCCCTGAAGCAAATCCGCGCACGGGAGGCGGAACGGGTTCGGCAGTGCCGATGTTCTTGGCGGCGGGGGCGGGGAAGCAGTTGTTGATTGTGATTCCGAGCGAGAAGATGGTGGTTGTTCGAACGGGACGGGATCGGGGATCGGAAGGGGAGTTTAGTGGGAGTGAGATGTTCAAAATACTCACCAAGGGTTGAGCCTCAGCGCAGTCGAGCGTAACAGATCCAAAAGAGGTTGGGATTCGGGGACTGTCGTTTGGTTCAAGTTCAATGTCATGAGCCGCTCAAGTTCGGCGGTAACGTATGAATGGAGGATTGGGTTGACAGGTCCGGATTGGAATTCGTTGGAAGTGGTCTTAATTGAGAGCAATTCGGCGATTGCTTCATTGATTGTTGCGGGAAGGTCGCTATCTTGGACAAGGTCAGAAAAGAGCATTGGCGGCCAGACTTGATTGCGTTCAATGAATTGGCATGCGAGAATTGGGCGAAGGCAGTAGAGGTACTTTTTATAATTGATCACTTCGCCGGTAACGAATTTATGGTAGTTCGTTTTTGCCATAGATCGATAGTGGTACAGGCCAGCTGAGAGCGATTGATACTTGGGAATCAGTGACGAAAGCTCTGTGATGAACTGGTTGTTCTGCATATAGATATGTGGGCTGGCGAGCCATTCGTAGAGCGAAGGATTTGACTTTCGGAATAGAAAAAGTGCCTTTGGGAGATCCCAACCAGCGAGGTCGATGTCGTTCGGTAGAAATTTATCAATGGTGTCCCGTTGCGGATCAAGGGTGAGATAGTGGAGAGGTGGACGAACATAAATAAAGCGGACATCCCAGTCACTGTCGGGGCTGGCAAACCCCCATGCCCTTGAGCCGGATTCGGCCGCGAAGAGGACGGTGATTTGTTCTTGGTGCTCAAGAGTACTGAGCTGAGCTTGAATTTCTTGGATCATTTATGATTTGGAACCGAATGGGAAGTTTCATGGGAAGCCTGGCTATCCCATGTGATTGATCGAAACACAATCTGGTAGCGGTTGTTGACCACGTGTTCGTAAAGGATGCCGATGGTTTTGTCGTCGATTTTGGTGAGGGCTGAGTATGCGAAGGATTCGGGTTCGATGAGGAGAGTCTGGGGCCAGGTTTTGCCTTCATCGAAGCTGAGGCGAAGGGTGCCTTGGGTGCGGGAAGTGGGGGAGGCGGGGTTGGAAAATGCGATGATTCCGGGTTTGGACGGTGAGGGCCATGCTATGCGGAAGATCGAGCCTTGGCAAGTTGGATCGGGGAGGTTGGGGTCTAGGGTGGCGGGGGTGAAGGTCTTGCCTCCGTCGCGGCTTGTGGCGGTGAGCCGGTTCTTGGCGGATGCTTGATTGCGGGCATTGAGAAGAATGTCGCCGCCGGCGAGTTCGACGACTTGGACTTCGTTGGGCTGGAGTTTTGGGTCGGCGGGAACAGGATCGCCGGATTGCCAGGTTTTGCCTTGGTCGTCGCTGAAGGCCATATTGACGAACCAGCGGTTGCCAATGCGCTGATTGTAGGGAATGACGATGCGGTTTTTGTGTTTGCCTTGAGTGAGGATGATGCCGTTGCCGGGGCCGCTGGCGAGAGTGTGGGCTTCGGGGTTTTTGATTTGGGTTGTGAGGTTGGTGGGGTCTGACCAGGTGCGTCCGTCGTTGGTGCTGGTGATTTGATAAGACTGGACAGTTTTGGGGCCGGTGTGTCCGGGGGCGACGTCGTATTCGTGGGTGTTGGCGGGATAGTGCTGGTAGTGGAGGATGAGGGTGTTGTTGGGGAGTTCGACGATGGTGGGGTTGTTGAAGGAGCCGGATTCGGGTTTGGCGATCGTTTTGAGGATAAACCAGGTTCGACCGTTGTCGACGGACTGGCTGAGGACGATGTGGTTTCCGGCGGCGTCGGCTTGGGACTGCCGAGCTTCGGCGAAGGCAAGGAGGGTGTTGTGGTTGGTGCGGTGGAGGGCGGGGATGCGGAAGGTGTCGTAGCCCCAGGCGGGGGATTGGAAGACAACGACGGGTTTGGCGAGGAGGAGGGATAGCATGGCGAGTTAGAGAATGATTTTGCCACGGAAGCCGCGTGCGGCGTAATAGGAATCGGCTCCGTTGTGGTAGATGAACACGCGGTTGAATCGGCGGTCGCCAAAGATAGCTCCACCGAGGGCGCGGACTTCGGGGGGCGTCTGGAGCCAGCTTGAGGTTTTGAGATCGAATTCGCCTAGGGTTTGGAGGTGGTGGTAATCAGCTTCGGTGAGGAGTTGGATGCCGATTTGAGTGGCGAGGTTTTGGGCGGAATTGGCGGGTTTGTTAGCTTTTCGCTTTTCGAGGGCGGGGTGGTCGTAGCAGAGGCTTCGGCGGCCAGTAGGGGATTCAGAAGAGCAGTCGGCGAATGTGATCTCGTTGGTTTCGGGGTTGTGGGTGATGAGGTCAGGTTCGCCGCCCGTTTTCTCCATGAGTTGGAGGGTTGTGAGGGCTTGGGGGGTGAGTTTTTGTTCGACTTGAGGCCAGGTGAGGGTGGGGTGGCGGTAGGGGTTGGCTAGGAATCGGGTTTCGAGGGTTTGGACGAGGGTCATGGGTTTTGGAATTTTAGATCATTCCAAGTGAGGCCGTGGATGGGGAGGCGGCGGTTGAAGTAGTCAATGAATCCGCCAGTGTGGACAGGGTAATCAGAAAATGGTTCTGGAAAGTCAACATGATTAAGGTAATCATTCCAGAGAGGAACGATGTTTGGGCCGAAGAGCTTCTTGAGGGCAGGAAGGCGTCGGTCAACGGCTTTTGCTCGCGCGCAATCAATGAGGATGAAGATCGGATAGGATAGTTTTCGGCCAACCTTGCCAGAATTCACCTGCGCTACCCACTGAATTCGACCGCCTTCTTCAAAAAACCAGTCGTACAGAAAGTTCATTTCGAACTGACTAAGACAAGGTTTAAGTGACGCGATGTTGTCGTAAATTAGTTTAAAATTCGGGTCATATCTCAAGGAAGTAAAGTAAACGGTATCTTCAAAAATGAGATCAACAGGAATCGGAATGTGGGGGCGTTCTATTAATAGGTATTTACAAATATCGTAAACAGCAACTTCCGCAGAGATATCATTGATCGATACTGTTACGGTCGACTTACAGCTCGAAATCCCAAGAAACTGAGAATCATGCAGTTTTGAGCAAAAGTACTTTTTAGATTCTTCGTCAACAGGGCAATAGTGTTCGAGATGACTCCAGAATTTCTGAAGTCGAACAGCTTCCATCTTTTCTTCCTCAGGGTGAAGAATATCCAACGTTGTTTCCCAAGGTGCGATGTCATTGAGATGAGTGACGTCTTTGAGCCAGGTTCGGTATGACACTTAACTCGTTCCTGAATACGAAGCTACAACTGTGATTCCCCCAACAATGTTATCGTTAAATTCTTCTAACTCCTCAGCGGGAATCCAATATTCCTGATGATCTGAGCCTCCTGCGTTTTGAACCGGATATTTGCTGAGGTAATTTGATTTAACTTTAAACTCGGTTATGTAGCCGATATATCCTGATGCTGCATCCTTTGTGTTCCAGTCACATGCAATTTTTTCGGCATATTCGAATGTCGTGACGGGATAAAAGATTGGCTGGATTGGAAGTCGAGGAGGGAATCTACCTGTTGAGTGAATAAGATTCAACTCTGCTTGTCCAACTGGTCGGAACAATGTTACGGTCTCCATGATTAGTCCTCTATTATAATAAACAAATCCCCCGGTTCTGATGAACCAGGGATTTGTGGCTGCCGGACTAGGATTCGAACCTAGACTGACGACACCAAAAACCGCTGTCCTACCCTTAGACGATCCGGCAAAGCCGATGAGAATATACCCGATGGTTTTGGGGGGTTGCCTGGGTCTGGGATGGTTTATTTTTTGATGAGGTTGAGGATGGCTTTGCTGGGGACGGCGATCTTGCGCACCATTTGGAGATCGGATGTACGGCGTTCGCCGGAATAGAGGGAGTTGGTCATGGAGACGACGCCGATGATTTGACCAGTTGAGTCCATGATGGGGCCACCGGATGAGCCGCCAGCATAGTCGGCGGTGACTTCGACCCAGGGGGTTCCTCGGTCCATCATGAACCGACTCACGGAGCCGCGGGTGAAGCTGAAAAAGTGTCCGCTTGGGTGGCTGAGGACGTAAACGGTTTCGCCGGGGTTGGCGGCTTCGCGAACGGGGAAGTAGGGGAGGCTTTTGGCATCAACTCGGACGAGGGCGATGTCGGCGGCTTCGTTTGAGGCAAGGACTTCGATGACCGGGTAGGTTTTCTTATCTGCGGTCATGATGGCGAATGCGGAGGCGTCTTTGTCGGCGATGACGTGGTGGTTGGTGATGACAAGGCCGTCGGGGCTGATGATGAACCCGGAGGCGGGGTTGGGGTGGAACTGGTCACAGTTGCCGCAGAGCCCGAAGCTGGAGAAGATGACCGTGGCTTTTCGGGCGGCGGTGTAGAGGTCGGATTCTTTGGTGGTCAGAGGTTTGGGCGTGGGGAGGGTGACGGATGCAGTTTTGCGCGTGAGTTGGGCTTGGAGTTCGGCGTTGTTTTGGGGGATTTCTTTGCTCGCGACACGATTCCCGTAGGCGTTGAGGGCGGCTTGGTACTCGGCGTCGTTGATGATCAGGTCTTGAGATTGAAGGATGGCGAGGGCGGCGATGGTAGGGAGCATTGGTTATTTGACGTTACCACCAAGGGAAACGTGTTGGTTCGGGTTGTTTCACTTCACAAACTGAGACAACCCGGTGCTGAGGCTTGAGCCGCAGAGATTGGGGTTAATCTCGGGCCCAGAACATGGGCCAGCTTGTTCGGTGATCACTGCTTCTTTCAGCGTGGAGACGGCTTTGGTCAGGCCCTCCATGCTCGTCATAAGGCCGTCTTCGTGCTCGATGCTGATGACGTGGTCGTAGCCGACGGTGCGGAGGACGGAGACGAACTCCTTCCACCATTCGACGCTGTGACCGTATCCGACGGAGCGGAACACCCAAGATCGGTTGAGAAAATCGCCGTAGGATTTGGTATCGAGGTTGCCGTTGAGCTTGCTGGTTTCGGGTTCGATGCGGGTGTCTTTGGCGTGGACGTGGAAAAGTGCGCCTTCGATTCCAAGTTGGCGGACGGCGGCGAGGGGGTCAATGCCTTGCCACCAGAGGTGCGAGGGGTCGAAATTCGCGCCGATGCGGGTGCCGTTGGGGCCGGTGGAGTGGCGGAGTTTGAGGAGGGTGTCGTTGTTATAGACGATGAAACCGGGGTGCATTTCGATGCAGAAGTTCACGTTGTGTTCGGCGAGGAAATTGGCTTGCTCGGTCCAGTAGGGGATCGCGACTTCGTTCCATTGGTATTCGAGGATGTCGCGGTATTCGTCGGGCCAAGCGCAGGTGACCCAGTTCGGGTTGACCGCTTGGGCATGATCGCCGGGGCAGCCGCTGAACCCATTGAGGCACGAGATGCCAAGGGCTGACGCGAGTTGGACGCCTTTGCGGAATGCGGTGTGATGGTCTTCGGCGATTTGTCGGTTGGGGTGGAGGGGTTGCCATGGACGGAGATGGCGGAGAGGGTGATGTTGCGGCGTCCGAGTTCGGCGAGAAATTCTTCGCGGGCTTTTGGATTTTCGAGGAGGTGATCCACGTCGAGGTGGGGGTTACCAGGATAGGCACCGGCCCCGAGTTCGACGGCTTGGATGCCGAGGTCTTGGACGATGTCGAGGACTTCGGAGAGGGGTTTGTCGCCAAAGAGGGGGGTGAACAGTCCGATTTTCATGTTGGGTGAGGGTTTTTTACCTGGTTTGGTTTGGGCATGAAAAAGCCCCGGAGTTCTTGAGTGAATTCCGGGGCTTTTGGTTAGGGAGAATTAGCCGATGCTGGCTTTTTCTTTCTTGATGGCGTCTTCGATTTCTTTGCGGAAATCGGCCATTTCTGCTTCTTTGGCGTACGGGCCATTGTCGAACGCTTTAAGGGCTCGTTCGAGAGTGGACAGTGCTTTCTTGTGATCTTTGGTTGTGCTGTAGGCTGGGGCGGCGTAATAGAGGAGGATTGGGTCGTCGTTCTTCATATTTTGAGAAGGACGTCGGATGCATAGACCGCGAGGGCCCGGTTTCCTTCCTCTTCGGTGGCGTTTTCGATGCTGAAGAATGCAACGTTGGCTTGGTCGCCGAATTCGCCTTTGCTCATTTCTTCGAGTAGCGATTTTGCTTTAGGTTCGTCGTCTTTGGCAAAGAGTTTGAGCTTTGCCGATTTGGCCTCTCCGCCCATGGATTCAGATTCTTTGGCGATTTTGTCGAGGATGGCGATGGCTTCGTCTTTTTTGCCGGAGGTGTAGAGCCTTTGAGCTTCTTCGATATCCGCCATGATTTTTTGCTGTTGCATGGCATCTTGGACAGATGCCTCTTGGGCTTTGCGTGCGGCTTCGAGATCGTGCTTTTTGTTGATGACGTTCTCGAGGGGTTCGTCAATTTCCATGGGGTGACCAATCCAAGCGATTTGGCCTTCTTGGTTGACGATGAATGCGGTGGGGATGCCTTGGCTGTAGCTTTGGGCCATCCAGTTTTTGGTCATGTGCAGCTCGTCGTTATCGACGGCGACTCGGTATGACATTTTGTCGCCCATTTTTTTGATGAAGTCTTGGATGCGGGTCTCGCGACCATCTTCATCGTCCCAGACGTTTACGCCAACGAATTCAGCTTTGCCTTTGTACTTCTTGCTCAGTTCGTTGAGGTGGGGGATGGCGTCGATGCAGGGGCCGCACCAGGTGGCCCAGAACTCGACGACGTAGACTTTTCCTTTTTCAAACTTGGCAATTTTTTCGCCTTGATAGTATTTGGCGACTTTGAGGTCAGGGGCTTTGTCGCCGGGGAGAAGAGGTTTGGTTTCTTGGGCTGCGGCGAGGGTAGCGAGGCCCAGGAGGAGTGTGGAAATGAGAGCGGCTTTCATGGCTTTTCTTAACCCGATACGATACCTTGACGTGCGATAATTTATGGTGTGTTGGCGAGCGTGATTTTGTTGGGTCAAGTGGCTCTGTTGCCTAGTCCGGTTGTGCGGGGGCATTCGCATAACGATTACTGGCGGAAGCGGCCTTTGGAGGAGGCGTTGGAAGCGGGGATGTGTTCGTTCGAGGCAGATGTTTTTTTGATTGATGGGAAGTTGAAGGTCGGGCACGATTTAGCGGAAGCGAGTGCGGGGAAGACTTTGGAGGAACTTTATCTGGATCCGCTGGCTAGGCGGGAGTTGGTTGATGGGAGGCTTGGAGAGGGGTGGCCGGAAGTGATTTTGCTCGTTGATGTTAAGGCGGACGGGGAGAAGGTGTTTCCAGTTTTGGAGAAATTAGTTAGGGAACGGAGCCGGGTTTTTAGTACGGATAAGGAGGTGCGGGCGGTTCGGGTTGTGGTGAGTGGGGATCGTCCGGTGGATTTGATCTTGGGATCGCACGAAGGGTGGTTGGCTTTGGATGGTCGGCGGAGTGATTTGGGGAAGAAGATTCCGGTGCGGCGGATGCCGATGGTAAGTGAGAGTTGGAGTTATGTGGGCTGGAATAAGAATGTGGATTTGCCGGAAGAGAATCTGATTCGGGCTTTGAACTTCACGAAGTATGCTTTTGCGGAGGGGAAGAAGAGCCGGTTTTGGGGGGTTCCGGATCGCCCGGATTATTGGGGTTTGATGAAACGGTTGGCAGTGGAATGGATTAATACAGATCGGCCGGGTGAGCTTAGGGAGTGGATGATTGAAAAATAAGATTGTTGGCCCGGCTGGAGGGATTCGAACCCCCGACACCTGGTTCCGAAGACCAGTGCTCTATCCACTGAGCTACAGCCGGATTTGAGTTGAGAATGATACCGGGTGAGGCTGAGTTGGGGTTAGGGCCTTAGGAAGATTCTTCGGGGATGATGCTGGCTTGCGACTCGATGAGTTGGCTGAGTTTGGCGGCGCGCTTGGGGTCTTTGATGATGGGGAGGATTTCAGCGACTTTTTCGGCTTCCATTTTGATAAGGACACGGGCGAGTTCTTCGTCGCGGTAGGCAGCGGAGATACGGACGATGTCCTCGGCGTCCATGTTGTTCCAGATTCCGGCGAGTTTTTTTGCTCCGAGTTCGGGGTCGGTTTCGGGTTCTTTGATGGCGGGCGGTTCGGGCTCGGCTTCGATCTTGATTTTGGGGGGTGTGGGTTTGGTTTCCTTGGCGAGTTTTGTTGGTTCGTCTTCGGATTCCGTGTAGTTTTTGGCGACAGATTGGGTTTTCATGCCGGGCAGTTTGAGGCCGGGGATTTTGAGAAGTCCGGCATATGCGGCCCCCAGGGTTCCTCCGATGGCGAGCAATGGCACGAGGACGGCGATGGTGATGATGAGTCCTTTTTTGCCTTTCTTCTTTTGAGGTTTAGGTGACTGTTCTTCTACAGATTCAAGTTCTTCGCTCATTAGTTACTCCTGGGATGGGTGGGGCTATTCTCCGATGTTGCCAAGGATTTTCTTGACATAGTTCTGGGTTTCGTTGAAGGGAGGGATTCCGCCATAGCGCTTGACGGCACCGGGGCCAGCGTTGTAAGCGGCGAGGGCGAGGCTCCGATCGCCATTGAACTGACGGAGCATTTGGGCGAGGTACTTTGCGCCACCCTCAAGGTTTTGGCGGGGATCGAACGGATCGGTCACGCCAAGCGACTGGGCGGTTTTTGGCATGAGTTGGGTCAGTCCCTGGGCTCCGGCATGGGAAACGGCTTTGGGGTTGAACCCGCTTTCTTGGGTGATCAATGCGTTAAAGAGTTTGGGATCAAGATTATATTTTTCGGCAACTTCTAACGCGAGTGCGCGCAGGTCGGTTGCGGGGGCTGCACCGGGATTGATGAGTCCAAGAGCCATGGGGTCAAGGGGGGCATTGCCCAGATTTGATTCGGTGGGTAGGGAAGACAAATTGCCGAGGATGTTTGATTTTGCGGTCGTTCCGGTGCGATGGTTGCCGATGGCTCCACCGAGAGTTGACTCAAAGGAGTTCTTCTTGGGATTTGACTTTTCGGCGACTCGGCCTTCGAGTTGGGCAAGCTTTGACTTGATCTCATGGATTCGGCTTTGGGTTCCCTCAAACCCTCGGATCTGGAAGCTCATGCGGCCCTCCCGGTTGCGCCTCTAAGGGTCGCCCATTCATCAAGCTCTGCTTGTTCGCGTCGAGTTTCATCGAGTTGATATTCTTCGAGGGCTTTTGTGCGGAGTTTTTCGATTGTCTTCACTTCTTTTTTTGCTTCCATCCAAGCAGCGAAGGCTTGGTCTTCTTCGGCTTCGAGAACACCGATTGTGCTGAGGAGGGCCCGGGATTCATCTTGGAGTCGGTCGGTGTACGCGAGAGAATCGATTCGATCTTGAAAATTGGCTCGGGATTGCTGTTTGGCTTGAGCAAGAATTCGTTGGACGCCGTCGTGATCGGCTTGGGCGCTTTCGCGCTTGGATTTCGCGAGGACATATTGTCGCTCAGCTTCATCGAGGGCGATTAATCTGAGATCAAGAACGGTTTGAAGACGGAACTTAAACATTTCAATTCACCAAATTGGAGAGGACGAGTTGGACGTCGGCGAGTGAGCTTTGGTCTGACTTGTCTTGTCGGAGGAGGGCGTTGATGCGATCCCATTTGTCGAGGGCTTCATCGGCGATGGGTTTGGTTCCGGTTTTATAGGCTCCGACTGAGACGAGATCTTCGATATCAGCGTGGGCGGCGATGAGTTCGCGGAGTTTGTTGGCTTGGCGGACGTGGTCAGGAGAGGTGACCATGGGCATAACCCGGCTGAGACTTCCGAGGATCTGGATGGGAGGATAGTGTCCGCGTGACGTGAGCTTCCGGTCGAGAACGACGTGACCGTCGAGAATTGATCGAGCGGCGTCGGCGATTGGCTCATTTGTATCATCTCCATCCACAAGAACTGTATAGATCGCGGTTATTGCGCCTTGTGGTCCGCATCCCGCCCTTTCCATGAGCTTGGGGAGCAATGCGAATACGCTTGGGGTGTAGCCTTTGGTCGAGGGTGGCTCGCCGATGGCAAGTCCGATTTCTCGTTGGGCCATGGCAAATCGGGTGACGCTGTCCATCATGAGAAGGACATTAAGGCCCTGGTCCCGGAAGTACTCGGCGATGGCAGTGGCACTGAGGGCGGCTTTGATGCGCATGAGCGCGGGCTCATCCGATGTTGCGCAGATGATGATGCTCTTCTTCATCCCCTCGGGTCCGAGGTCGTTTTCAATGAACTCTTTGACCTCTCGGCCCCGTTCGCCAACGAGAGCAATGATATTGACATCAGCTTGTCCGTTCCGGGCGATCATGCCGAGGAGGGTTGATTTCCCGACGCCTGATCCGGCGAAGATGCCGACTCTTTGCCCGACTCCCATCGTGAGGACGGAATCTATCGCTCGGACACCCGTTTCGAACGGATGTTCGATCATTTGGCGCTGCATGGCATTAGGGGGGGCGGCATTGACGGGATAGTGGTGGTGTGTGTCGAGCTCGCCTAAATCATCAATTGGTCGCCCGAGGGCGTCGAGGCAACGACCAAGGAGGTGATCACCGACGGGGACGCGGAGGCAATGTCCGGTCGATTTGACGAGGCAACCGGCTTTTACACCGGAGATGTCGCCGAGAGGCATCATGAGGACTTTTTCACCCCGAAAGCCGACAACTTCACACCGGATTCCAGGTTCGTTGGGTGCCGTTTCAATGATGCAGAGGTCGCCGATTCGAGCGGATGGTCCAGCAGATTCTATGACAAGGCCAACGACTTGGGTGACACGGCCCATGATTTCGAACCGGTGAACCGATTCAACCGCTCGGAGGGCATTTTTGAAGACCGGTGTTGGGGCCATTTTAGGCAGCTTCTCCGGTGACTTGGTCGGTAAGGCGTTGTAGGTAGGTTTCGATGCGGGCATCGATAACGCCGGAGTCGGATTCAACAATGAGACCGTCGGAAATGTTGGGGTCTGCGATTACTTCGATGTTGCGGAGGTGGGAAATGGACTGCAGGATTTCTTCGCGGCGTGAGTCAAGGATAGCGGTCTGGATTGGGTTCACTCGGAGGCGGACGTGGTTGCCGGTGGTGACTTCGTTTAAGACTTGCTTGGCGATTTGAAGAACGGCTTCTTGGTTGATAGAGAGTTCCTGGCTGATGGCTCGCTGAGCTATTTCAATTGCGAGGACTGCAAGCTTTTGCTCGGCATCGGAATACCATTGGTCTACACCTTGCTGAGCGCGTTCGAGGGTTGCATTAAGGTCTTGGGCAAATGCAGCGATTGCTTCTTGATGAGAAGCTTCTGACTCTTGGCGCACTTGTGAGATTCCGGCTTCGAGTCCAATTTCCAGTCCATTGGCTTCTCCTCGGGCATAGCCTTCGGCATATCCGAGGTGGGTTCCTGCTTCGTGGGCGAGGCGGTATCGCTCTTCGATCTGACTTCTTGTCCACCGAGCGGCGGGAGTGTTGTCAGCGACAGCGTGGGTCGTCTTGAGTTGATCAAGAAAGCTACGGGAGGAATTGTACTCCCGCATGATGTTTTTGCTGAAGGCGATATTAGACAAGGACTTCCTCCTCGTCGCGGCCGATTTCGATTTCGCCCGATTCTTCGAGTCGTCGGATGGAGGCAACAATCTTCTGCTGGGCTTCTTCGACGGTGCGCATTTTGACCGGACCCATGAATTCCATGTCTTCTTTGAGCATGTTTACGGCACGTTCGGACATGTTTTTGTAGATCTTGTCTTGGACTTCGGACTTGACGCCTTTAAGGGCGGTTGCGAGGTCTTTGGAGTCAACTTCTTTGAGAATGGACTGGATGGCTCGGTCGTCGAGTTGAAGAACATCTTCAAAAACGAACATCATGTTCTTGACTTCGTCGGCGAGTTCGGGATTGTTTTCGCCGAGTTGGTCGAGGATTAAGCGTTCGGTTTGTCGGTCGACGCGGGCGAGGAGGTCAACCAGTGCTTTTGGTCCACCCGCTTTGGTCATTTCGGTGTTGATGACATTGGAAACTTTCTTTTCGAGGATTGATTCAACGGATCGAATGACCTCTGGTGGGGTTTGATCCATGGCTGCGATTCGCTCGGCAACTTCGCCTCGGAGATCAGCGGGGAGTTTGCCGATGATGGTGGCGGCTTGAGCTGGCCCCATGTAGGCGAGGATCAGGGCGATGGTTTGCGGGTGTTCTTCTTGAATGAAGCTGAGGAGTTGTTGGGGATCGGCGCGTTTGAGAAATTCAAACGGGACGACCTGCATTGCGTTGACAATTTTGCCAGTGAGTTCTTCGGCTCTCTCTTCTCCGAAGGCGGCAATGAGGGCTTTTTTGGCGTTGTCTACACCGCCTTCGGCGATGAATTCCTGGGCTTGGGCCATGTCATGGAATTCGCCGATGATTTTGGCTTTGAGCTCGGGCGAGACTTTTTCGAGTCGGGCGATCTCCATGGAGATGGCTTCGACTTGTTCGTCGGAGAAGTGCTTGAGGATTTCGCCAGCGAATTCCGGCCCCATGACGGCGAGGATGATAGCGGCTTTGCGACGCGCGGTCAGTTCGATATTTTTCTTGCGCATTACTTTGCTTCCTCCATCATCCAGCTCTTGAGGAGCATGGCTACGGCTTCTGGGTTATTGCGGGACATCTTTCGGATTTGTTCTAGCGGGACGTCGACTTTTTTCTTGATGGATTCGATATCTGGATCGTCGTAATCTTCCTCTTCGTACATGTTTTTCTTTTTCTTCTTGCGAGTTGTGACGACGGTGTGACCATCTTCGTCGATTGATTCTTCAACGACTTCTTCGTACTCTTCTTCTTCGATGTTGGGGAGTGCGGAGAGAGAGACGGGCCGACTTGCTTCTTCGAGCAAGGCAAGAAGGCGTGGGTCGGAGTTGACGGGGATTGTGAGTTTGTCGCCGTTGCTGAGGACAAGGGTTTGGTTTTGTGACTTCTTGATGGTGCTACTGAGCGACTTGATTAGAATGAGGGCAACACCAACAAGAACGGCAACCGGAAGAAGGGAGATAATTTGTTGCATCCGGGCAGAACCCGCGGCAGCGGCGGCGGCTTCCTTTTGGGCTTTTGCGATATCGGTGCTGAATTCAGCCGACGTGACGCTTTGGGTGAACTTTGGATCACCTTCCCACGGGGCGATGTAGGATGCGACCCGGGATTCGAGGGGGGCGACATCGGTGATGACGGCGGAATTTGCCATGACGGAAACGTTCATGCTGACGATTTCTCCAGCGGCTTTCTCAATGTTGGTGAGGGTGTTGCTTGTGGGGAATTGTCGTGATTTCTGTTCGTTTTCGTAGTTGGAGGATTTGCCAGTTTGGTCAATCGTTGTGGGCTGTCCGGGGATGTTTGATTCAGCTCCGGCACCTTGGAGGGGTTCATTGGAGTTGCTCCCCATTTTTTCTTTGGCGGATTCTTCGACGATGGCATCGCCGGTGCGAAGAGTTTCATCTTTGCGAATACTCGTTGTATCCATGTTGAGCTGGACATCGACCTGGACAATGGTGTTGCCTTTTCCAAAGACTTGATCGAATTCTCTTTGGAGTTCGGCAGCGCGTCTTTTGGATTCAGATGCTTCGGCTTCCATTTTGCGGTTCGCCAATGCGGAGGTGGAGTTTTGTTCTTCGCCATCGAAGATCATTCGTCCGGAATCGGTGATGACGGTCACACCCTTTGAGGTCATACCGGTGACGGCGTTTTGCACCAAGCGGGCCATGGCTTTTCCGGCTTCGAGAGAGAGTTCACCTTCGCTGGTTTCGGAAACCCTCACAGCTGCGGTTGGTGGGGTGGCTTGGTCACCGAATGGGGAATCTTTACCGGGGGCGAGGTGGACAGTTGCGTTTGCGACTCCGGGCATTGTCATGATGGACTGAGCCAATTCTTGAGTTTTTGCGGCGATAATCTTTTCTTGTTCTTTCCGCTGAGAATCACCAATTCCGATACTGTTGATCATATCGAGACCGCCACCTGCAGTTTTAGGAAGTTTATTTTTGGTGGCGAGGTGCATTTTCGCCCGAGCGACATCTTGACTGGGGACAACGATTTCGTTGTTTTCGATGGAGACTGCGAATCCGCCTTTGGTGAGTTCATCGTAAACGGAAGCCCGGTCGGCCTCGGTTAGTCCGGTGAGGACGGGCTGGAGTTTGGGCTTGCTGGCGAACATGATGGTCATGCCGAGCATGATCACGAGGAACGCGCCGCCAAATATGGTGACGAGTTTCTGTGTTCGGTCGGCGGTTGCCCACCATTGTCTGATTCGGTCGAGGATGGCACTCATTGGTGTTCCGGCGACCGGGGATTAACCTTGTTTATGAAGTTTTGATGGGGTCAAGAGTTGACCTAGACTTGCATCCGGGTGATTTCCTGATAGGCTTCGAGGGCTTTGTTTCTCACTTGCATTGTGAGTTGCATTGCCGTGCTTGCTCGTTCCATCGCGATCATCAGTTCGTGGGTTTCCACCGGTCGATTCGCCATCAAATCTTCTTGGAGTTTTCGGGCATCGCCCTGGGCTCCGTTGACTTCTTTGATGACGTCCATCAACATTTGACCAAAGTCTTCTGACTGCTCAGTTTGTTTGGTTGACGGTGGCTGCGCGAGATTTGCGAGCGGGTTGGAGTTGACATTAATTTTCATGGTTTAGTCTTCTCCTGTTGTTAAACTCTTCCTATATTGAGGGCGGATTGCAGCATGGATTTGGTACTGTTGAAGGCTGCGATGTTTGCTTCGTAGGAGCGAGTAGCGGACATCATGTTGACCATTTCCATTACGGGGTTGACGTTGCTGTAGTAGACGACACCCCGGGCATCAGCCATTGGATTATCGGGTTCGCTCACGCTTCGTAGGGGGGATTCGTCTTCGACGACAGATTCGATTCGTACACCGTTGTCAGTTGCTTCCAAGATGACAAGCTTGCGCCGGTAAGCATCTTGCTCGGGGGTTTGAATACTGTTTGCGTTGGCGATATTGGCGGAGATGACGTCGAGCCTCATGCGCTCGGCGTGCATTCCGGAACCGCTGGCGCGGAGAGCGGAACCAATAGTCATTTAATTATCTGCCCTCCCGAATGACGCTTTTTAGTCCGCTGAAATAGCGTGAGGTGATTTCGGACATGAGTTGGTATCGGAGTTCCATTTCGGCCATGGACATGACTTCGGTTTCGACATCGACGCTGTTGCCGTCGATTCGAATTGAGGCACTTTGATTGAGGCCAAATTTTTGGTTGAGTTCTTTGATGCCGGATCCGGAAGAGTTGCCTTCGTCGTCCATTGGGTCGACAGAGAAATCAATGTCTTGGCGTTTGTATCCGGGTACGTTCACGTTGGCCAGGTTTTGGGCAATGAGGCCCGACCGGCGACTCGTCAGATTGAGAGCCTGCCCGAGGTTTTGTGCGTGGTTTCCGAAGATTTTGTTCAGCGATGACACGTTGATCTTTTCCTTTTGGGTTGATCCGCGCCTTCCTTGTGCAGTTGTTTGGTTCCGATCCTTGGAGCCGTTTTGTGCGGGGAAGTCCCCGGCACATCATCATGTTCGGTAGAAATACTGGGGGTTTGGAGGGTGAAATTTGAGTTTATTGGTACAAAAAGACCCCGGTGCAATTACACCGGGGTTTCTTGTGGTTTGGGGGCTGATTGATTACAAGCCAAAGTTGACGCCAAATCCGAAAATGAAGTTGTTTCGGTTTGGTGCGCCATTTAGGTGGTTTTTGTCGAGCAGGGCTGTGTAGCCAAGCTTGACGTATCCAGTGGTGTTTTCGGAAAGGGATCGGCTCCAAGTTGCTTCGACTCCGAAGTCAGCGAGGCCGCCCTTGTTGTTGCCGTAATAGAAGTTGTTGTGCTTGTCGCTTCCGTAGCCAAACCAGCCGTGGAAGTTGATGTCTCCTGCGGCAGTGCTGAAATCGGTGCTGCCACCGATTCGGGCGTAGAATCCATCGGCTTCATCGACATCAAAGTTGATGGCGAAGTACGGGGCAAATTCTTGATTGAAGTCCACTCGTCCATAGATTTCGCGGGTGTGACCAGGGTTTACACCGGGGAAAGCGTAATCAATGTAGCCGAGATTCCAAGTTCCTTGACCAAAGGCTCGGCTATAGTTGAGGGTGACGTCGTACTCGTTGAATCGCTTTGCGTTGTCGATGTCGTAATTGCCCCAGAGATTGAGCGACCAGTTTTCGTAGCCGAGGGTTACGCTGGGTTGGAGGACGGGGTCGTTCACGAGGTTGATTCCTCGCCAAACGTATTTGCTGTAGAACGGCACGTCAACGGAGACGCTGACAGGAAGATCGTTTGCTTGTGCGACGATGGGGGCAACGATGAGGGTTGCCGCGGCGATGTGCTTTGCTTTCATGACGTTTTGTTTTCGGGTCGTTGTTGCCCGGTAGATTTATCGGAGGTCTTAGGGAGAAAGTTTAGGTTTTTGAAGGATTAGAGTTGGTTTTGAAGTTCCTTGATATTCAGGAATTTTGAGTCTGTCGGGTTGGTATTTCAGTGTGTCCCTGAGGGGAAACGGACGACCACTCGAAAAAGGTCAAAAGGCTGTCTCCAACAATCCTTGCTCCGTTTTTCCCTCAGGGTTTTTTTGTTTATTTCGGTAAGGGGAGGCCCATGGCTTCCAGCCACTCTTTGAGTTTGGCGATTCGGGTGGCGTTGTCTTCGGGAAGGACGAGGGGTCGCCCTCGACCGTCGATGACGATACCGACCGTTCCTCCTTCGAGTTTGGCGGAAACGGGGTTGCCTTTTCCGGCTCCAACATCGAAGTTTTTGGTTGGGGTGATGGTGACATCTTTGAACTCATATCGCCCGAGGGGGATGATCTTGATTTGTCCGACGTTGATGGATTCGTTGATGCCATCGCCGGAGATCGTGACCATGGGCTCGCCTTCTTTTCCGGTACCGATTGGGCTGACACAGTGTCCGCACTTGACGATACAGTCGTAGTCGAAGACTTGCTTAGCGGCTTCAAAGAAATGTTCGGAGAGGACACCGAGGTGGGGCATCATGAAGATGCTGTCCACTGTGAGCATGGTGATGCCCTCCGGCTGGTAGGCATCCATCATCATGAGGGCGGATTGGGCGCGCATCGGGGCGTGGGAGAGAACTCCACCGGAGCCAATGATCATGTCGAGTTTCTTCATCTTGATGAGAGACTCTCCGGACTCGGCTTGGTCGAAAATTTGTCCAACGTCGCGTTGTTGCTGAACCCCTTTGAGTGAGCGGGCGAGGGATTTGTGGTGGTCAAAAGCAAGGCGGAGGGCTTCGCGGGAGACAGCTTGTTCGATCAGGAGGTCTTCGTATGCCTGCGGGATAGTCGTGGGGCGGATCATCTTGTTGCGCAATCGGTTGCGCACTTCAAACGGATCGATCTCGAAGGGGAGCCAGCGGGCGATGTTCTCGGTTCCAGCTTCTTTGAGAACGTTGCAGATCGAGTAGCTCATTCCGAGGTTGGCAGATACGGTTCGATTATAAATGCCTTCGAAGACTGAGAAGACGTCAGTGGTTGCTCCGCCGATATCAACACCGAGGATGTTGATTCCTTCTTGATCGGCATAGGCTTTGAGTAGCTTTCCTACGGCGTTGGGGGTTGCCATGACGTCGTAGCTGGCCCATTCGAGCAACTTGTTGTAACCGGGGGCTTGCTGCATGACGTGCTCAAGGAAGAGTTCGTGGATTTCTTCTCGGGCAGGGTCAAGATTTTCGTGATCTAGGGTTGGCCGGAGGTTGTCAACGATGTTGAGTTCAATTGACTCACCGAGGACTTCGTTGACTTCTTCGCGGACTTCTTTATTCCCCGCATAAATGACGGGGAGTTTCATGTCTCCGAATCGCGGTTTGGGGTCGGCTCGGCGGATGACTTCGGCCATGTCGATGAGGTGGATTTTGGTTCCTCCATCGGTTCCACCGGACATGAGGATGATGTCGGGTCGGAGTTTGCGGAGTCGTTCAACTTTTTGGAAATCTTTGCGCCCGTCATCTACTGCGAGGGTGTCCATGAGGATGGCTCCTGCACCGAGAGCGGCTCGTTCGGCGGATTCGGCGGACATTGATTTTACGACGCCCGCGACCATCATTTGAAGGCCACCTCCAGCGGAGGATGTGGAGACGTAGAGATCAGCTCCGGCAAATTCGTTGGTTCTTTCTTCGCTTCGATTGCCTTCTTTGATCATGCGCCAGACGTGCCCGTCTTTGAGGAGCTGTCGGCGGGCGGCGGTGAATCCTTCGGGGACTTTGCCTTCGCTGACTTCTTCGAGTTCGTTCATGGCGTTGGTGACGCCGATGGTGACATCTTCAAACGGTCGTTCGACGGTGGTGGGGGCTTCTCCTCGGGCGACGAGTCGGTACTGGCCTTCGGCGTTCCGCTCAATCATGATGGCCTTGGTTGTAGTTGATCCACAGTCGGTGGCAACGATGCGTAAGATGTCTTTGGACATTGTCGTTTATTATGCTTTATGGTTGGTTTGGGGTGCCATGATTTTTTGGCAAATGAAAAGCCTGGGTGATGGAATCACCCAAGCTGTCTCACAAGTCGGACGGAGTTTAGATTCCGCCTTCGGATTTGTCTTCTTCGGGTCTGGAGTCTTGGCTTTTGATTTTGGCGGCCTCTTCTTCTGGTGTAAGTTTGCCGACCTCTTCCATGGTTTTGACTTCGACTCCTGGCTCTTGAGGAGCTGCAGGTTCAGACTTGGCGCAACCCACGAATGAGAATGCGCACAGCGCGACAGCAATGGTGAAAATTGATTTCATCTTTGCTTATGGCTCCACCGTGTCGTTGATGGTGCCAACGGCTGGTTCTGCTGAGAAGTCGAAGTCCGGTCGGAACATGTATGCATGGCATCCGAATTGGTCAAACCAGCGACCAGCGGCTCGATTTTGAACGTATCCACTGAACGGTTCATTGCGTGGGCTTGTGTAAGCCGTTGTCGGGACAGTTGTGCCACCCGGAATGTTGTAGTTCCGGAACTTTGCGCTGGAGTCAGCGAAGACATAGTTTCCGCCGCGTCCGTAGTTGTCCCACCCGGCTCGGGCCGTGTTTGTGCTGGCAAAGGATCTCGTTCCGTTGTTAGCGATTGAACATGTTGCGGTCGGGGGAACGTAGTTACACGCTTGGCCCGGAGTATCGCAATACAGGATCGGGGATGCATAGGTGTGTCCGGCGACGGCTCGTTTACCCATTCCGTTCCAGAACATTGGCAACTGAGAGACAGCCGTGATTGAACTGTGGGGATACGAGTTCAAAAGACCGTTGACGGTGTAGCCAAAGTTGAGGATGTTAGTTGGAAGGTTGACACCAGCGGCACCCTTGTTCGGGGTCGGGGTCAATGAGAATGCGAATCTTCGGATCACGCTTGAGCTAGGATCAACGAACAACTGGACATTCTTCATGTACGGTTGGATAGCGTTGAACGCGAACGTTTGAGCGATTGCGAGACGATCTTGATCAACTGGCGTGTTCGGGTAGTTGAATACGTTGACCGGGGTGGGCACGAATGCGTCCCAAGCGTATGGATCCGAATAGGCTCCATTTGAACCAGTTGCGGGCGTTGTTTGGAACATCACATCGTCGTAGTCGGCGAGGTAGATGTGGGCTGAGGTTCCGGTTTGCTTGAGGTTGCTCAGCGATTGGGTTTTCTTAGCCGCAGTTTTTGCTTGGGCAAAGACAGGGAAAAGAATTGCCGCGAGGATTGCAATGATCGCGATGACGACCAGCAGTTCGATAAGGGTGAATGCTTTAGTTTTCATGATTTCAGCGTTGAAAAACGTTGTCGGCCGAAAAAGCTGACAAGGCGGGCACAATTGCTCCGTTTGGTATTTTACGTCAAGTTTGCCTTAATGGGTTCATTTTTTTTAGGGTTTTGGTTGTGACGCGGTTCACGGCGTCCACCGGTAAATTGGGGTTAAGAATTTGTTGTATCTGGGTGGGGGAGGTGGGTTATACTGCGGGAGCCGAGCAACGGGGCTGGGCGACCATCATCGGAGAATCAGTTTGGCAGGCGTTGGATTTAAGAGCATCACGAAGATCTTTGGCAAGGATGTCAAAGCAGTTGACAACCTAGATTTGGACATTCGTGATAAGGAGTTCATGGTTTTGGTTGGTCCTTCGGGATGTGGCAAGACGACGGCTCTGCGCATGATCGCGGGTTTGGAAGAGGCGACGAGTGGGGATTTGATGATTGGGGATCGGCGGGTGAATGACGTTCCGCCGAAAGATCGGGACATTGCGATGGTGTTCCAGAACTATGCTTTGTATCCGCACATGTCGGTTTACGACAATATTGCGTTCGGATTGCGGCTCCGGGAATTGAAAGGGTTTTTGTGGCAGTTGGCGAATTCGGCTGAGGCGAAAAAGATCAAGACCGACATTGATGCGAGGGTGCATGAAGCAGCGAAGATGCTGGACATTGATCATTTGCTTCATCGAAAGCCGAAGGAGTTGTCGGGTGGTCAGCGTCAGCGCGTGGCTTTGGGCCGGGCGATTGTTCGCAAGCCGAAAGTCTTTTTGATGGATGAGCCGCTCTCGAACTTGGATGCGAAGTTGCGGATTCAGACTCGGGCGGAATTGATTCGATTGCACCGCGATTTGGGGATTACAACGATTTATGTCACTCACGACCAAGTTGAAGCGATGACAATGGGTCAGCGGATTGCGGTGATGAGTGGCGGAGTTTTGCAACAGTGCGATGAACCGGAGGTAGTGTATAACCAGCCGGCGAATAAATTTGTTGCGGGGTTCATTGGGGCGCCACCGATGAACTTCGTCGATGGGACGATTTCCGGGGGCAGATTTGTTTCTGATGTCTTGACCGTTCCTTTGCCAACTGGGCACCCAGCGGCAGCAATGGACGGAAAGAAGGTGACATTTGGGATTCGTCCGGAGGATGTGAGCGATGCTTCGTTGGTATCTGGAGCGGATGAGGCGTTTTGTTTTACGGCCCGGGTTGATGTTTTGGAAAAGCTCGGGGCGGAGGATACGGCCTACCTGAAGATTGGGGAGCATTCGATGATTGCTTCACTTGAACCTAAGAATCGGTTGGAAATGGGCAGCGATCACAAGTTTGTGATTGACGGCGCGAAGATTCACATTTTTGATGGTGAATCTGAGCGGGCGATTCGCTAGAAATTGGGATTGTTTTTGGGCTGAGATCGCGCTATGATTGAAGGGTCATGGCGCGGTTTTTTGTTTTGGTTTTGTTGGGATTGGTGATTGGAGGATGTAGTCAGATTGGAAGTGTGGGTGCGACGGGGGTTGCTCCGGCTGCGGTTCCAGAAGGGTGGTCCAAGCATTCGGTCGGATCCCAGATGTCGGTGGTTTTGCCGCCTTATTTGAAGAAGGATTCGGTGCCGAAAGACAGCATTTGGTCAATGATTTCGGAGTTGGGGGATTCTTCGAGTTTGACGAGAGTTTATGAGGGGCCGGACGCCAAGGGCCGGGATTGCATGGTGATGATGACGGCATTTCACGTTCCGGCGGGTTCGAGCAGTCCGGAAGGTGCGATCAATGAGGCGGTGGATATGATGAGTGGTTTTGGGGCGGAGGGGGTTCATTCGAGCAAGCGCAAGGTTGAGTTGCCGATTGGGCCAGCTTGGCGGGGGGTTGTGACGTTCAACTTTGGTGGGGAAGCGATGTCAATGATTCGGTATGCGGGGGAGGCGAGCGGTCGTTATTTTGAAGTAAGTTTTATGGAATTGGGGGCGGGGGACACCGTTTTGGTGGAGGACGAGGCGATTATGGAGACGATACGTTTTGAGTGAGTATGAGTTTCGTACTAGAGGTTTGTAACGGTGACAGAACGACGAGTTGCATTCATTGTGATTTTGAATTGAGTTGGTCTTGTAGCTTCCTTAGGGTAAAAGTAGTAATCACCAATGATTGACTGACCAGGCAAAATTTGCATTCTCCAGTTTTGGTGCTCAGGTGCGGGATAGAAATTTCGATACATCGGAGTGACTTGACCATTGGTATCTACTGTCTCAGCAGTCGCGTATTGCCATCCCCAGGAGATGGGTTTCACCATGGGATTTGTCAATTTTACACGAACTCGATGGCCATTATCTTCAATCGCCTGGGTGTCAATCACTTTGATTCTCAGCTCGTCAAAGTCGAATTCTTTTTCTTTAGCGACGGTTGCGGTCGGGCTGTATTCGAGGGGTGTTTTCGCAAAGACTGAACCGGAAGAAGTGATTAACTTTGTCAAATCATAATGAGGATTTTTGCCGGCGATGAATCGATCGAAATATATTGCCATTTTGAGGTGGGGCATTTTCTGTGGAAATTCAAATACTAGTGTACTATCGACTGATTCACCGGACTTAAGTGATTTACTGATTTGATTGAGGCTTCGATCAAATCCACCACGGTAAACGACGTCACCAGGTTTGAGGTTTGCATCGAAAAAACGAAGACCAAACAATTCTGAGGTTGAAACATTGATGAGGCCTTTCTCTGGATTCTTGACTGTTGCCTCAAGGATAACGAGCATTTTGCCTTCTTGAGCAACGATATTTTCAGTTTTTGATCCAAAGGCGATTGCTGTTCGAACAGAGTTGAGGGCAACTCTTCTTTTCTTACCAATTTCAATGATTTCCTTCGAACCTATGACATACCTCTCTTCACCCAAGAGATAAAATGTTTTGAGCTTGCCATTGTATTGGCGTGGAGCTTGTTGTGGGGATGGGACAATTGTTGTGAGAGCGAGGAGCGGTATCAATGATGTCAAGTTGGTTACTCCAAGTGATGCCTTTACTGGTTAATCTACCAGACAGGGTAGCTAGAATTTTGAACTGAGGGGATCGGCGCGGATGATGCGTTGCGTTCTATGAGTTTTGATTTTTGAGTTTTCGTATCGAGTTTCGGAGTTTCTTTGCTGCTCATTTTTGTGAGATTTCTGCTTATGTCATTCCCTTGCTCTTTTCATAGATCCGTGAATCACGGATAGATCTCTTGTTTGAGAAGTTTGCATTGCACCGTTTCCATTGCACCAATCCCCTCAATTTTATTCGGGAATTTCCGGAAGTTGGAGTGTGGTTTTGGCGTTAAATTCGTCGATTTCATCTTGGAGTTCTTCTAATCGTTTGACGATGACCTTTAGTTCTTCGTTGACAAATGCCCCTTTGAGCTCGGCTTCGTGTTGGGCAATTTCACCTGTGTAGCCAATGTTGGCGGGCCCGTTAGTGGTTGGGAGGCGTTGGAGGAACACTTTTTGGTTACGTAGTTCCGATAGCTCAAAAATTTTGGTTTGTATGGGTGCGTTGGCGACTTGGATTGCGGCTTTGACCTGGGCGAGGAGGAGAGCGTGCATTTTGTATGTTTCGTAGGCTTCGGTCACCGAGGCGGCTCGTTCGGAGCCTTCGAGCATGGAGTTATATTTGACGATAAACTCTTGGAGCTCTTTGAGTCTGCTTGCGAGTCGTGACTTGGTTTTGAGGGCTCGGGCTAGGGTGACGTTGGGCATCAGAGAGATTCTAACAGAAGATATTGTTGATTGCAATAGGAGTGGCTGCCAGTTGTGGTTGGCCAGCCACTTTTGATTTTCTCTTAGTGTCCGCAGTTGATTGTGATTGTGACGGGTTGTTCGCCTGGGGCGCCGACGGCTTCACGGGAGCGTGATCGGCTGGCAAATGTTCCGCAATAGGCGGTGAGGAAGCTGTTGGCATCGCGAGTGGACAGGACTTTGTCGGTTGAGGATGACCCTTGGAAGTACATGTTGTCCGCGTTTGAGTCGCTGTGGCCCTGCAAGAAGAGGGCGTGTCCGAATTCATGGGTTGCGGTGCCACGAAGTCCGTCAACGAATTGGGCGGCGGTCATTCCGGGCCAGACATTGATGGTGATCCGGGCGGAGACGATTTGGCCGGTTGACGGGAAAAACGTGACTTGGGTGAAGCCGAGAGTTCCGCCACCGCCAGGTGCAGCGCCGAGTTGATTGACATTGACGATGATGTCGGCTCCGGTCGTGGAGTTAATGGTGTTGACTTGCATCTCGTTGCCGGATGCGGCGACCCAGCGGTTGAGAGCGGCTTGAAATGTATCGGTAGTGGAGTAGGTTGTTCCGCTGAAGGTTCGGGAGTCAGAGGTTTGGTAATAGACGTTGAGGGGGAATCCGGGCCATGTGAGAATTTGGTTTAATTCATTATCACCGGGATCGGTTGCTTGGGTGTAGTTGGGAGTGAGATAGTTCGGCCCGCAAGCGAGGGGGGTTGTGTTGCCACCCGTGTCAGAACCGCCTCCGCCGCATCCGATTATGCCGATAAGGACGAGAGTGGCTAGGAGCGGGAGACGGGCTTTCATGGTTTATATACTTGGTTTACGTTTGAGTGGTGTTTACTGTTATTTTTTCGGGGGTGTTTTTTTACATACAGCTTGGAGATTGGAGTGTTAGTGGATGACTACTAAGTGTCAGACTATTTTTTGTTGACCTCACCCCCAACCCCCTCTCCATTGAAACGGAGAGGGGGCATTTTATTCTTTCTCTTTGACCACATGAGTCTGGGAATTGACTTTAGGGTTGGCGGAGGGGGAAGCCAGAGGTCATGGATTGGATTGCGGCGAGATTGAGCAGCCCGAGAAAGACAGTTGGAACAAGGTAGGCAATTTCGGGCTTGGATTTGAGGATTCGGACGGATCCGAAGGCGAAGAGGTAGGCAAAGGAGACAATTGCGGGGAATAGATAGCGGGCTTGGCCCTGGAAATATTGAAGGTTAAAGCGGATGAAGAGGATGGTGGTGAAGACGAAGAGTACGAGGTGAAGAATTTGGAATGGAGCGGGGCGAGGAAGGGCCTCGGAGTCGGATTGGGATTTGATTTCACGATATCCCAATTGGCCGAGGAGGACGATTCCAGCGGTGATGAGGAAGATTCCGCTGTAAAGGGCGGCGGATTGATCGGAACGCATTTTATCAAACAAGAAGATGTCCATATATCCAAATGCGCCGATGAATGAGCGGCTGGTCCACCAAAGAACCATGTTGAGCCAGTAGCCTTGGGGGCCAAAGATTTCTATGAATGTGTTGGCTTGAGGCGAGCCGGTGAACGCGGCGTTGAACACGGAAACGGCAAGGAAATCGCCATAAAGTTCTTTATTTCGGAGGAGCCAGGGTAGGGCGATGATGATGGGGAGAACGAGAGCGACGGCCCAAATCGTGAGGTTTGGTTTTGCATCTTCACGATGTTGGAAATGGGTGAGGGCAAGTCCAGCGAGGAGAACGGGAAAGCAGACAAGGGCGGTCGTTTTGGTCAAGAGTCCAAGTCCGACCAGGGCACCGATGGTGATGGCGAGTTTGAAGTGCCAGCCTTGCTGGACTCCGCGAATTGTGAGGGCAAAAACCCAGGTGACAATGGCATAGAGGAGGGGGTCGTTACTGACTGCGCCGTGGAGAGCGACATTCATGGGGAGGAATGCGGCGAAAGCAGTTGCGGCAAGAGCGATCTCTTGACGGCCAAGTCCCCAGATTCCAGCGAAGTAGATGCCGAGCAGGGATGCGAGCCCGATGATGGAATTGAGAAATCGGAGGCGGAATCCGGCATTGGGGTCAGTTGGGTCGGCACCGGTCACCGTTGACCAAGCCGTGCCAAGGATGTAAAAGAGGGGTGGCTGGTGAGCTTGGTAATTTTCGTATGCGTTGGGGTCTCCGGGGACGAGGACGGGGAAGCCTTTGCCGCTTTTGAGGTGCGCGATGTAGTTGGAGTGTTGCCGCTCATCGGGGGCTCCTACATCGTTGACGGTTTGGGGAATCATTTGCCCGGTGATGGGGTCAGGCATTCGTTGATAGCGGAGGACGCCTGATTCGCGGTAGGGGGTGACAGAGTTATAGATTCCGCATAGGATGATGAATGTGGCAAGAATGAAGTAGAGCGGGCCGGGGAGCTTCATGCGAAGGCTATTTTATTCTGATAGGGGAATGAGATGTGGGCTTATGTCGGTTGATCTTGCAACATTTAGCGGCGAGAATTGGTACACTATGGGGAACGAAGCCGGAAGGTTTTACATTGAGGACAGAAGGTATGAACGCAAAGCGCATGTTGTTAGCATTGCCGATCGCCGCAATTGCGGTTGGTTCGGTGGCCATGATGTCGTCTTCCAAGTTTGATGCATTCAAGAGTGGGCTTTTGAAGGCAGATGGGGTTGAAGCGACAGTTCAGGTAACGGTTCAGAATGGTGGCTCTAGCACCTATTCGTTGATGTTGAAGAAGCCGAATATGCTTCGATTGGAAACCGACGATCAGTTGGTGATTGCGGACGGAAAAGAGGTTACGACCTTGATGAAGAGCAAGAACCAGTACTTCACGGTTCCTCAAACCGAGCAGTCACTCGGCGAAATTTTGAGCCCAATGGAGCTTCAAATTTGGTCTCCGTTCTTTAGCGAAACGGCATTCAAGGGTGTTGCCCGTGTTGAAGATGGTGGCTCTCGCAAAATCAAGGGCGAAGAGCATTCGGTTGTCAACGTAGAAGCTGATGCGAAAGGCGATACCAAGATGGCGTTCTTCATCAGCGATAAGACGAAGATGCCAAATCGAGTTTCCATTTCTGCGAAGTCTCTGACTTCGACTACAGACATGGTGTTGTCCACGAGCGAGTTGTCGTTGACGGCGGTTGGTTCTGATATGTTTGCTTTTTCCGCTCCGGAAGGATCGAAGAAAGTTGACCTGAGCGCGATGAGTGCGGGCAAATGGTATTACAACTTGAACGAAGCTCTCGACGTGGCAAAGGCAGGCAGCAAGCTGGTTATGATTGACTTCATGGCGGACTGGTGTGGCCCTTGCAAAATGATGGAAGCCCAAGTTTTCAAGACTGATGAATTCAAGAAAGCGACGGCCAACATGGTTCTGTTGAAAATTGATGTTGATCGCCAGCAAGCAGAAGCTCAGCGATACGGAATCGAAGCTATGCCGACGGTTAAGTTCGTCAACCCGAATGGTGAAGTTGTTCATGAATTCGTTGGTTACGGCGGATTTGGTCAGGTGATGGGCGAAGTCGAAAAAGCAAAGTCTAAGTTCGGCAACTAAGTCACCACAGTAAAAATACTGAAAAAGCCCTGGGGTTGGCACTCGCCCCAGGGTTTTTTCGTCCGACTATGAAGGTTAGGCCCTTGGGTTCGTTTTAACTGAGGTGCCAGCTTCTGCACGGTAGAATTCGCCCACTTTCCTCCTGGAATATTGAGTGAAATCCGGGTAGCGAAGGAGAAAACACCTAGTGGCGACAACGACGACGGACACCGACCCAGCCCAAGCCCAGGGCACAGATAGTCCGGTTAGCCGACCGAGCGATCGGCTTACCCATGATGATTACCGGGAGTTGCTCTTGCAGCTTTACTTGGCCCGGTATTTCGACGTGAGGTTGATTAAAGAAAAGAAGCGGGGTCGCTTGCGAGGGACACTTTATTCGAGTCACAACCAAGAAGCAATTTTGGTGGGCTCACTCTACGGTTTGGAACCGATGGACTGGATTTCTCCGATCCACCGGGATATGCCAGCCTTTTTCTTGAAAGATTTCAAAGCAGGTTGGGAAAATCCGGATCGGATGGGTATGTCGATCGAGGAAGTCTGCTCCCAGGTCTGGGGTAAGGCGACATCTCCGGGCCGCGCTCGGGATAACTGGAGCCACATTGGCAGCAAAGCGAAGCGAATTATCCACTCCACTTCAATGCTTGCAGGGACTATCCCGGCGGCGACAGGTGTGACTTTGGCGGATCGGTTGAATGGGCTCAATACGATCGCTATGACATTTAACGGTGAAGGATCGACCGCACAAGGAGTTTTCCATGAGGCGATTAACTTTGCTGCGGTTGAGAAGCTCCCGGTGGTGACGATTATTGAAAATAACCAGTGGGCGTACGGCACTCCCACACACTACGAATATGCGCTCGAAGATTTTGCCCGGCGTGCGGATGGTTACGGTATTCCGGGATTTGTTGCGGACGGTCAGGATGTCATTGACGTTTTCGACAAGGTCATGATGGCGGTCGAACATGCGCGAAGTGGCAGAGGTCCGAGCATTGTTGAATGCAAGACTTTCCGGGCTTATGGACATGGTGATCATGACGACGACCGTGCGGATCGGTATCGACCGGAAGAGGAAGTTACGGAAGGTCGTAAACGAGATCCGTTGCATGTGTTGAAGGAACGGATGATCAGCATGGGCATCTTGACGCAGGAAGAAGCGGATAAGCATCCAGCGGAAAACAAGGGAGCGGGCGAAGTGACTGATGCAGACTTCCCGCCGAAAGTCGTTGAGTATTTGACGAAGGGTGTTCAATTTGCGATCAAGGCACCTCTGCCGGACGAGACCGAGGGTGCAATGTGGGTGTTTAAGGAGGACTAATCATGGCGGCAACAGCAATAGGAACTGAAAAGAAGAATTATTTGACCGCTTTGAAAGAAGCGATCGCAGAAGAGATGGCCCGGAATCCGCACATGATCTGCATGGGCGAGGACATTGGAGCCCTCGGTGGAGCGTTTGGAGTTACCGATGGTTTGATCGCGCAGTACGGTCGGGAGCGTGTCTATGACATGCCGATCAGCGAAGCCACAATCGTTGGTACCGCTTGTGGACTTTGTTTGAACGGTAAGACGGTCATGGTCGAGATGCAGTTTATCGACTTCATCTCTTGTGGATTTGACCAGATTGTCAACATGACAGCGACTTATCACTACCGTACGGCTGGCGATGTGAGTATGCCCATGGTGATTCGCGGTCCAGCTGGTGCTTATGGTGGTGGTGCGCTTTATCACAGCCAAATGAACGAAGCTTGGTTTGCCAATTCTCCGGGATTGAAGATTGTTTGCCCAAGCACGGTTTATGATGCGAAAGGGTTGATGAAAGCGGCACTTCGCGATCCGAATCCAGTGATTTTCTATGAGATCAAAGATTTGTATCGTCGGCGCGAGATCGAGGAAGTGTTGCCCGAAGAGGATTACATTGTTCCGCTAGGGAAGGCACGAGTGGCTCGCGAGGGTGATGCGATTACGATTGTGAGTTACGGGCAGAATGTTTATCACTGCTTGAAGGCGGCGGAGAATTTGGAAAGTGAAGGCTATCAGGCAGAGGTGATTGATATTCGATCCATCGTTCCGCTTGATGAAGAAACAATTATTGAGTCGTTGAAGAAGACGAACCGGCTTTTGGTTGTGAATGAAGCTCCGATGACGTGCGGATTTGCGGGCGAGATTTTGAGCCGGATGACGGAGAAGGCATTTGAGTATTTGGATGCTCCGCCGATGCGGATCACCCGCATGGATACGCCCGTGCCGTGGGTGAAGCCGCTTGAACTCTATGTTCTGCCGAGTGTGGACAAGATTACGGCGGGCGCGCTAAAGCTCATCAAGTATTGAGCATACAGTGATTTGGAAGCCCGGTGCAGAACACTGCGTCGGGCTAATTTTTTGAGACTTTTCCGAGAATGAGTGGCAGTCTCGTTTTCTTATCCTTGATTTCAAAAGTGAACGTAGTGCTTTGGGCGAATGGATTCGAACCGGATATGGATAAGTGTATTGTTGCAGAGTGAAACATTTGAGCGACTCCTGCCGGGTCGGCTTGGGGAATGAGATCGATGGACATGTTTCGAAAATCATTGGGGCCAGTGATCAGTTGATCGGACTTAGCTGCGCGGATGAGCTCGGTGAAATCGACTTTGGAAGTGATCTGTTCATTCTTCATGGGCGTTTGCTGGCTCGAAGTTTTGCCGGAAGAATTAGCCGAAAACGTGAGGAGGCCATCGGCGGAGTCACCTTGCCAGGTTGTTCCATCTGAATTGGTGGTGGCTTTGAGTTCAAATGATGCCGTAATTTGGGTGACGCCGAGATTGATGATGGGATTTTCTCGGGTCAGTCCTGGTTTGCGGGCCACAGTTTGGGGGAGAAATTGGTCGAGCCAGTTTTGGATTGCGTTTTGAGCGGTGATCCCGGTGCTGCCAAGGCGAACGACATCGGTTCGGATGCGGGCGGCCATTTCTTCGGCGAATGGTGGTTCGACGAGGATGGGCCAGATCATCCAGAACGATGAACCGACTTGCGTTGGTGTTTTTTCTTGGGGACTTTTTTCAATGTTCTGGGTTCGGATGAGTCCGTTAAATCCTTGAACCAAGGAGTATTCGTCGGGGGCATTGGTCTGGAGGACTTGCGCAACTTGATTGTATGTATCGCCTTCTGAGCCGGCGAGGAGAGTCAAAAATGACTGGTAGCCACTTAGGACAGGAAGGATTTGCGTTTCTTCGGAAGAGAGGAGGTTTATTTTGCAAGAATTGGCGAAATCGCGGTAGTTTTGTTCGAACTCAGCTTGTTCTGTTGGGTCGGCAGTTCGTTCGACGAGACTGTTTTCACGAGTTGGAATTTTATAGGTCGTGTTGGATCGGCAGGCGGTCAGAGATATGGCACAGAGGAAAGAGATTCCAGCGAAGGTAGTGATCCGCATGAAGATTAGTTTATTCATGTTGTTGGGAATGGAATAAGTCGTTGGTTTGTTTTGTTGATTGAGGATGACCTCCGGTGAATTTTCCTGTATACTCGCCCGTATTCGAGGAGACCTTCTTGGGTGTTCGGCTTGTTTTGGGGCTGATTCACGAGGTCATTTGGATTGATTATGAAAAACGGATTGCTTCAGATAGCGGCATGTGCGCTGGCAGTGGGCTCGTTGAGCTTCTTTGCGGGCTGCAAAGATCCTTCTGCCAAAGGCGGTGAGGGCGGCACAACTACGGGTACATCGGGATCGGGTGGCGGTGCATCTGCCAGTGGAGACACGATCAAGATTGGTTTGGTAGCCAGTTTGAATGGTGAGCAACGACCTTGGGGTGTTGATTGCGAAGCAGGTGCTCAGCTTGCGGTGAAGCTATTCAATGAAGCGGGCGGAGTTGACGGCAAGATGGTCGAGTTGAAGGTTGAAGACAGCAACTCGAAGCCAGAAGAAGGAAAGTCAGCCACCGAGAAATTGGTTGGTGACGGAGTCATCGTCGTGATTGGCGAAGTCGCGAGTGGGATTACCCAGCAGATGAAGACCGTTGCGCTTGAGGCGAAGATTCCTCTGGTGGCGGTTGGGGCAACTAATCCGGACATTACTAAGGACGGACAGGGTTTGATCAGCCGAGTTTGCTATACCGATGACCTGCAAGGACCGGTCATGGCGAAGTTTGCTTTTGACAAAGGTTTGCGACGAGTTGCGGTTATGACCGACAAGAAGCTTCCTTATTCGACTGGTTTGAGCAAGACTTTTGTTGCTCGATTCAAGGAATTGGGTGGTCAGATTGTTGCGGAAGAAAGCTACCAAGCGGGCGAGAGCAACTTTGGTGGTCAATTGACGCGAGTGAAAGCGACCAACCCAGACGGAATCTTTATGTCCGGCTACTTCAATGAAGTTGGACCGATGGCGCGACAGATTCGACAAGCCGGGATGAATGATGTAGTTTTGATGGGTGGCGACGGTTGGGATAGTGCCGAACTGATTTCAAACGGTGGCGATGCGATTGTTGGTGGATTCTTCTGCAACCACTACAATGATCAAGAAGATCGGCCGGAAGTTCAGAAATTCTTGACGGACTTTAAGGCTAACAATAACGGCAACCTTCCGGGAACTACGATGGGTGCTTTGGGCTACGATGCGACGGCGTTGGTATTGGACGCTCTGAAGCGACTTGCCGCGGCAGATAAGGAAATCAATTCGGCGAATTTGGCGGCAGAAATCATGGCTACTGAAGGGTTCAAGGCGGTCAGCGGTGACATTACTTTGAAGGGTACGAATGGTGACCCGGCAAAGCGAGCGCTGGTTGTTGAAGTTCGAAAGGATGGCTTTGTTTTCAACAAAGCGTACGAGCCTTCTGAAGTGCTTGCGAAGTAAATTGGGTTCCTAGTAAACGATGAACTCAGTATTGCCTTTGATGGCAGGGATCCAGCTTGACTGGTTCTCCCTGCCCCAACAGTTGGTCAATGGATTGGTTGTTGGTTCGATCTACGCATTGATTGCTTTGGGCTACACGATGGTCTATGGCGTTCTGCGCTTGATCAACTTTGCCCATGGCGAAGTATTCATGTTGGGTGGCTATACTGCTCTTCTCACGTCTTATGCAATGGGTTACTCGCCCGATGCGCTCCGAAAAGCTTTTGCTGAGGGGCGCGATGTGACGAGTAGCCCGTTAAATTTGGTAATAATGCTCTTGGTCGCGATGGCAGTGTGCGCCATCATCGGGGCAATTATTGAATACTTTGCTTATCGGCCGATGCGGAACCAATCGAGAATTGCAGCGTTGATAACGGCGATTGGGGTTTCTTTGTTCTTGCAGTATGCGGGTCAGCTCTTCTTGCCTTCAAATCCTCCTCCGAGTGTTTCTCAGGATGTCAATCCTTACCAGGCGGTTTATACCAAGGTGTTTTCAGAGGCTGTGATCGGGGAGGGTGGAAAAGTAATTCGCCCGGCGGTTGAAGTCACGATTACTCAAGGGCGGGTGATTATGTTGATCACGGTTGTTGTTTTGATGGCGGTTTTAACTTATCTTGTTATGTACACAAAGACGGGGCGGGCGATGCGAGCGGCCAGTCACGACTTTGATTCAGCAAGTTTGATGGGTGTGAACGTGAACCGCGTGGTGACAGCGACGTTTATGCTGGGGTCCGCTTTGGCGGGGGCGGGGGCGATGATGCTCACTACCTTTGAGGGAACAACGCTACAGCCGTTCTTCGGGGTGTTGCCGGGCGTCAAAGCGTTTGTTGCGGCGGTTCTGGGAGGTATTGGAAATATCCCAGGTGCGGTTCTCGGCGGGCTTGTGATGGGGCTTGCGGAGACGTTGGTGACATGGCTGGGCTACTCGCAATATAAGGACGCGGTCGCCTTTGTGATTTTGATTTTAGTTTTGTTGGTTAAACCAGGTGGACTCCTTGGATCGAATAAGGTGGAGAAAGTATGAGCTTGGGCAAGATTTTGGGCAAGCGTGCTCTTTCTATTCTTGCGGCAGTTGGGGTGTGCGTATTGGCTCAGATGGTGTTGACCCAATCGGTGGATGGGTTCATGTTACGGCTTTTCTTTTTGGGAGGACTTTATGTCACTTTGGCGGTGAGCTTGAACCTGATCAACGGGATCACGGGGCAGTTTTCGATTGGACACGCCGGGTTTTATATGGTGGGGGCTTATGCGGCGGGATTGAGTAGCAATTATTTCTTTCCTCGACAGTCGCTCGATATGCCGGCTTACTTGCTTGTTTCAGTGTTGATTGGTTCAGTTGCGGCGGCGATTGCGGGTCTGATTGTTGGGTTACCTTCTTTGCGTTTGAAGGGAGATTATTTGGCGGTCGTGACGCTTGGATTTGGGGAGATTATCCGGATTATCACGTTGAACCAGGAGGCTTGGGGCGGATCTTATGGTTATAACTTGAACCACAAGCATCAGTCTTTGGCTTTGGTGTTCTTGTTGGCAATTGTTTGCATTGCGGTCTGCCGAAACCTCTTGAAATCGGCGCACGGATTGGCGTTTTTGGCCGTTCGGGAAGACGAGGTTGCGGCGCAAGCAATGGGGATTAATTTGACGAAAACCAAAGTAGTTGCTTTCGTTGTGGGCGCAACGTTTGCGGGGGCGGCAGGGGCGTTGTTCGCCCATGATTCTGGGTTTATCAATCCGGATTTGTTCAAGATGGAGCTGTCATTCTTGATCTTGACGATGGTGGTTTTGGGTGGAACTGGTTCGATCACGGGTTCGGTTTTGGCGGCGGCCACATTGTTTTTGATTCCTGAATTGCTCCGGATCGCGAAGTTTGAGGTGAGTCAGGGCGTTCTCCTCGGGGTTTTGGTGGCGGTCGGACTCATGGTCTATGCGATTCGGCTCGTCGAGCGGACATTCCACGGTGAGAAGACGCAGAAGTCGCTTTTGCTGCTTGGGGCGGTTGTTTTGCCTTATGTGGTGATGTTTGGCCTGGGCAAGTTGCTAGAAACGTATACGATTTTGGGAGATAAATTTTACAAAGCGAATGATTTGCGTTGGGTAATTTTGGCGATTGTGCTTTTGGTTGTGATGCTGATTCGACCGAGTGGACTGTTTGGGCATCATGAGTTCAGTTGGGATTGGTTGAAATCGAAAATGAATCGCCGGGCGGTGGAGGCTTAGTCATGGCACTGCTGCGAATGGAAGATGTTACGATCAAGTTTGGTGGATTGACGGCGGTCAATCAGGTGAATTTTGATATTGAGAAGGGGGATTTGTTTGGTTTAATTGGTCCGAATGGGGCGGGCAAGACCACTTGCTTCAACATGATTACTGGGGTTTATACGCCGACAAGTGGGAAGGTCATTTTTGAGGGGAACGACATTTCGGGGACTCCGCCGAACAAGATTGCCCAAGTGGGAATTTGCCGAACGTTTCAAAACATCCGACTGTTCGGGGCGCTTTCGGCTTTGGAAAATGTCATGGTCGGGGCTTATTTGCGGCATCAGACTTCCTTGTTTAGTGGATTCATGCTGAGCCCAAGGGCGATCCGGGAGACGGCAGAACTCCGGAAGAAGTCTATGGAGCTTTTGAGCGTTGTAAATTTGGCGGACGAAGCTTCATCTCGTTCAGCGGATATGAGCTATGGGAAACAGCGCCGGCTTGAAATTGCTCGCGCAATGGCAACGGATCCGAAGTTGATTTTGCTCGACGAACCTGCGGCGGGGATGAACCCTCAAGAAAAAGATGAGCTGCGGGCGGTTGTGCACCGGATTCGGGATGAGTTTGAGAAGACGGTTTTGCTCATCGAGCATGATATGAAATTCGTGATGAACTTGTGCGAGAAAATCGTCGTGCTGGATCACGGGGAAGAGATTGCGGCGGGCGGACCGGACGAAATTCGGAGCAATCCGAAAGTCATTGAAGCCTATTTGGGCGAACCTGTTTAATTAGAAGCAGATTCAGCCGCATCCATGAGCAGCGCTTGCATGAGGTCGATGCGGAGGACAATTCCGATGAGAATTTCTTGATCGACGACGGGGAGGATTGTGAGACCTTGGTTTAGCATGAGGTGGAGGGCATCGCTGATTTCGGTATTCGGGTGGGCGACGGTGGGTTTTTCGGTAGCAAAGAGGTATGCGCTTTCGTGGCTGAGGGCGGTGATTTTTCCGCTTTTGAGAGTTGCTCGGGCGAGATCGCCTTCGGTGATTACATGAGTCGGAGATTGATCTTGGTTGACGATCACGAGGGCGGGGAACTGATAGATATCCATCTTATCAACGGCGTCGCGGAGAGTGCTTGAATGGGTTAAGGAGGGGATGTGGGCGTGGAGCACCTCGCGGAGAATCATTGGACTGATTTTAGCTTGTTGGCGGGATATGATGGAGGGATGTTGATCGGTGCAGAGATTTGGGGGAGTGGGGCGCGTGGGTTTACGGTTGAGGGGGGGCGGTTTGGGCAGGTGGGCGGTGATATTGATGGGGGGGAGTGGGATGGCTATGTGGCGTTGCCGGGGTTTATTGACGCGCATTGTCATGTTTTGCCGAGCGGCCTTGATTTGCTCAAGTTGAATCTTTCGGCGTGTGAAAGTAAGGAAGCAGTTTTGGCGGCGGTGAGGGAGTGGCTGCCTCAAGTTGGGGAGGGGCAGTGGTTGCATGCGACGCAGTACGATCAGAATCGGTGGGGTGAACATTTGACGCGGGGGGAGCTCGATGGGATTTCAGATGTGGTGCCGATTTTGCTTCGTCATTCTAATGGTCATGCAAGCGTGGCGAATTCAGCGGCTTTGCGCGCGGCCGGGGTGACGGAGGAGACCGCCGATCCGGTGGGAGGGGAGTATGAACGCGATGCGCAGGGCGTGATGACGGGGGTTTTGCTGGAGAAAGCGCACGAGATTGTGACCAGTTCGGCCCCAGAGCCAGGGCTGGATGAGATGGTTGCGGCGATCTTGCGAGCAGGGGAGAGCATGTCGGGATTTGGGATTACGACGGCGACGGACATGATGACGGGCCGCTGGGATCTGGACATGGAATTGCAGGCTTATCACATTGCGAGTGAGCGGGGGTGCAAGGTGAGGTTACGGATGTACATGCAGTGGCGAGAGGTTTTGGGAGAGCGGGGGATTGATCCGGCTCGATTGGCGGAATTAATTGATGCTATGGATCCGGAGGTCTGTCAGGTTTTGGGGTTGAAGGTTTTTGCGGACGGAGCGATTGGGAGTGCGACGGCTGCGATCCATGGAAAGTTTGTGACGACGGGTCGGAACGGGAAGTTGATTTATCCGGAGGCGGAATTGGCGCGGATTTTGGCTTTGATTGATGCTGAGGGGTGGCGGTGCAGTGTGCATACCATTGGGGATCGGAGTACGGATTTGGTGATGGAAGCGTTTGAGAAAACGGCTGATCCGGGCCGGCACCGGATTGAGCACGCGATGATTTTGTCGGATGAACAGATAGCGCGGTTGGCGCGGCTTGGGAGCCATGTCACTTTGCAGCCAGAATTTTTGTATCGGTTTGGGAAGGGGTATCGGGCGCAGTTGGCGGACGGGGTTTGGCAGAAGTTGATTCGGACGCGGAGTTTGATTGATGCGGGGTTGTCGTTGTCGTTCAATAGTGATCGGCCGATTGTGGTCGGTGATCCATGGGTGGGGATTGGAGCGGCGGTTAGGCGGCCGGAGGGGTTTGATGAGGCGGAGGCTTGTACGGTTGAGGAGGGGGTGGGGATGTATACGCATGGGGGAGCAGTGGCGAATTTCGATGGGGAGTGGTTGGGCCGGATCGAGTCAGGATTTGGGGCGGATTTTCAGATTTATGATCGGGGGGCCTTAGCGGATTTTTGTCGGGCAACCCCACCCGGCTCCAATGGAGCCACCCTCCCCAAACTTGGGGAGGGAAAGACGAGCGAGTTTCCGAAACCAGTTGCGGTATATCGGGGAGGGGAGCGGGTGGTTTAGGATTGAAATGATTTGACTTTGCAACTCATTGGCGAAAGGAGGAGTGAGAAACCATATGGAAATTTTTATGATGATTGCCCATCATCTTTACTGGGCACCGGCAGTGGTTGGGAGCATATTGTTTATACGAGGAATGCGTTGTGGTGATCTTGTGAAAGAGCATTACATTGTGTTACTAGCCTCGTCTATTGGGGGACTCGGAATATCAGTCCTTTACCTAAGTTGGGCGTTTGTGGTCTTGATACCGTTTGGCATGCTCATATCAGTGGCGTGTATTCCTCTGACCTTGTTGGGATTAATTTTTTGTTTCTTGCCGGTAAGGATTGAGGAGGCGAAGCGTGTTCGTTCTAGTTGGAGTTTCTTGGGATTGGGTTGGCTTGCAGCGGGAATCTGCTACCTGATGTTGTATGCGGGCATTGGAGCCGTTGCGAGTTGATGATTGAATTTTTGCGCCTAATGCCAGAAATTTTTGGAGCTTGGATGGGTGCTCCAGTTTTGATGGCAATTATATTTTGGATGAACGAGCGACCTTCACTGACCGTTAGTCGACGGGCTTTCATGAGTTTGCTGGCGGGGATGGCTGTTTCATGCCATGGGTTGCTTCGGTATTTAAGTTGGGCGGTCTTTTCGTCAGTCCGACCGGAAAGTGAAGGGCTTTACAGGTGGTTTGTGAATGATTCAGATTGGTTTTGGTGCTTGTTGCTCGTGGGGCTTACGATATGGGGTTTGAAAAAACAAGGCGATGAAAGTAATAGGATATTGATTCTTCCGAGGGATTTGATTGCATTGTCGTTGGCATTTTGGGTAGGAGTTTTTCCGCTGGTGGTGATTGCGGTGTTGGCGACATTGGTGAGCTAGGAGAGGGGTATTTCAAAGGGCCTAGAGAGGGTGGGACAGTCTTGGGAATGAGGGGGGTTGACAGGTATAGTTTTGAGTCCCCGTTTACGTTCGGAGCACTATGAGAGTTATTCAACCGTCAGCAAAGCGCATTGGTCGTGCGCTCGACGTCCCCAACCTGATTGAACTTCAGCTGAACAGCTACCGATGGTTTTTGGAAGAAGGCTTGCCTGAGCTTTTCCAGACTTTCAGCCCGATTTGGGACTTTACCCAAAGCACGTACATTGAGTTTGTTGATTTTGTTTTGGGTGAACCGAAGTACGGAATGCAAGATTGTCGCGATCGGGATTTGATTTATGAAGCTCCGATCAAGGCGAAGGTACGGTTTGGTGGGAAAGACCGCGAAGTTATTGAATCCGAAGTTTATTTGGGCGATTTGCCTTTGATGACAGACAAGGGAACCTTCATCATCAATGGTCGGGAGCGGGTCATTGTCAGCCAGCTCAGCCGGTCGCCGGGGATTTATTTTGAAGAAGACGTTGATACGTCAATGCAGATGATCGCGCGGGCACGATGTATTCCGATGGAAGGGCCGTGGCTTGAGGTTGAGAACGATGCGAACGGGGTTGTCAATACGCAGATTTCCCAAACGAAGAAGTTGCCGATCACGCAGCTGATGAAGGCGTTGCACGGGTTTGACCTTGGTCGAGCGCGAAACATGCGCAAGCTCGGGGATAGCTTGGGCAAGCGGTTCAGCGAGCCGTGTGCAGATCCGGATACGGGCGAGGTTTTGTTCGATAAGGGTGTGATCATTACTCAGTCAGTTTTTGAAGCGATGACCGACGAGCAGAAGCAGCTTGAGTGCTTGATGGAAAGTCCGCTTGGTTCAACGGAGGACATGTATTGGTACTTCGGGAAAGAAGAGTGGATCGAAAAGCCGACGGCGGATGCCCTTGAAGGTGCGCGGACGGTTGAAGAAATTCGCGAAGGCAAGAAGGTCGTGATTGCTCCGATGCAGCGGATTGATCGGGACACGGCGGTTAAGTTGGAAAGCCTGGAACTGGAAAAGATTCATGTTCTGCGATTGCCGGAATACATCGAGACGACGATTGGAGCGGATAAGGTCTCGAACACTCGGGAAGCGATTTTGGACATCTATAAGCGGATGCGGCCGGGCGAAGCGGCGAATGACGATGCGGCCAAGCAGCTTGTCTTCAGCTTGTTCTTTGATCGTCGCCGTTACGATCTTGGGAAGGTCGGTCGCCGATTCTTGAACAACCGGTTGAAGCTTGATGTTGAGAAGAACGTTCGTAACTTGACCAGCGATGACCTGGCGCGAACTTTGATCGAGATGGAGCCTTACTTGAAGAAAGAGGCCGATCACGACGACATTGACGACTTGCGGAACAAGCGAGTCCGAAGCATTGGTGAGCTTTTGGCAAGCCAGTTGCGCCTTGGTTTCGTTCGGATGGAGAAGGTTGCTCGGGAGCGGATGACCTCGGCGGATCAGGAGAATTTGTTGCCGTCAATTATCCTTTCGGTGAAGCCGGTGAGTGCGAGCATTAAGAGCTTCTTTAGTAGCAACCAGCTTTCGACGTTTATGGATCAGACGAACCCGCTGAGCGAGTTGACGAACAAGCGCCGTCTCTCGAGCCTTGGACCGGGTGGTTTGCAACGGAACAGTGCGAAGCTTGAGGTTCGCGATGTTCACCGTAGTCACTACGGTCGAATTTGTCCGATTGAGACTCCGGAAGGTCCGAACATTGGTTTGATTTCTCAGTTGACGACCCATGGTCGCATTGATGAATATGGATTCATCATGACCCCATATCGCAAGATTGTTGATGGTCGAGTGACGGATGAAGTTGTTTACTTGACCGCTCAGGAAGACTTCCACTTGCGGATCGCTCCAGCTGACCTTGAAATTGACAGCGAAGGCAACATTTTGACGGATCGAGTTGTTGTTCGCTGTCCGGGAGGCGACAAGCAGTTTGGTGGAGCAAGCTATCCGGCGGTTCCGCCCAACCGGGTTGATTTGATGGACGTGAGTCCGGTGCAGATCATTTCGGTTGCTACGAGTTTGATTCCATTCCTTGAGAACGACGACGCGAACCGGGCGCTGATGGGTGCGAACATGCAACGTCAGGCGGTTCCGACATTGCGGAGCTCGGCTCCGGTTGTTGGGACGGGTCACGAGCGGCGAGCAGCGATTGACAGTGGCGCATCGGTGATAGCGCGGCGAGCAGGAAAAGTTGTTTCAGTAACTTCGAAACAGATCATCATTGAAACTGCAGAAGGCGAGCAGGATCACTACGAGCTGTTGCACATGTTCCAGAGCAACAAGTCCACATGTTTCACTCACCGACCGATTGTGTTCCCGGGTCAAAAAGTCTTGAAAGGGGATGCTTTGGCGGATGGTGCGAATACGGACGATGGCCGATTGGCACTCGGAAAGAACTTGATCGTTGCGTTTATGCCCTGGGGCGGATACAACTACGAAGACGCGATCTTGCTGAGCGAGCGGTTGGTAAAGGATGACGTTTATACGTCTATTCACATTGAGCGACACGAAGCAGAAGCAGTTGACACCAAGCTTGGGCCGGAAGAAATCACACGCGACATTCCCAACGTGGGTGAGGATGCTCTTCGCGATTTGGACGAAAACGGAATCATCCGGGTCGGAGCTGAGGTTCGACCGGAAGATTTGTTGGTAGGAAAGGTTGCGCCGAAGGGCCAGACCGAGATGACGGCTGAAGAGCGGCTGATCATTGCGATTTTTGGTAAGAAGGCAGAAGAAACTCGCGACGTGAGTTTGACCTTGCCGCACGGTGAGAAGGGTACGGTTATTGACGTGAAGGTGTTTAGCCGGTACAAGTATCTGAGCCCGAGCATTAACCATATCTACAAGGAGTCGAAGAAGCGCGACCGACTGATTTGTGATCGAACCGAGGAGCCGCTCTTGCAGATTGCGGGCGATGAGCTTCCGGCGGGCACGAACATGACGGTTCAGGTTTATACGGCTCAGAAACGCAAGATCATGGTCGGAGATAAGATGGCAGGTCGCCACGGTAACAAAGGGGTTATTTCCCGAATCTTGCCGGTCGAGGACATGCCGATGCTTGCGGACGGGACTCCAGTTGATATCATTCTGAACCCGCTTGGGGTTCCGAGCCGGATGAACATTGGTCAGATTTTGGAGACGCACCTGGGCTATGTGGGTTACCACATGGGTTGCCGGTACGAATGTCCGGCATTTGAAGGGGCGACTGAGCACGAAATCTTGGAAGAGATGGATCGCTTGGCTCACCACTTGCGACGTAAGGCACTTTCGGCTTATGTCAACCGTGAATTGCGACTCGCAGTGAAATTTGCTGAAGATGCAACGGTTGATTCAATGTTTGAATTGCTGGAAGCTAAGTTGCGATCGCTTGACCAAGACAGTTTGGAGCGAATCAGTCGAATTGTAGCGGCACCTTCAACACACTCGATGGAAGAGTTGATGGAGATTGATGCAGAAAACTTTGTTCCGGAAGAGTTGAACGAAGTTCCGGGCAAGGCGTTCAAAGCAGCCGACGAAGTTTACGCGGGCATTCTTGAGAATGTGCAAACAAACGTGTTCCGCCGAGCGGGTCTTGATCCGGAGTCGTGCAAGTCAATCGTACGAGATGGCTTGACCGGAGATGAGTTGCCGAACAAGATTACGGTGGGCTGTATTTACATGCTAAAACTGGAACACTTGGCCGACGAAAAGATTCACGCTCGTTCGATTGGACCGTACTCCTTGGTTACTCAACAGCCGTTGGGTGGAAAGGCGCAGTTCGGTGGTCAGCGCTTTGGTGAAATGGAAGTCTGGGCACTTGAAGCATATGGTGCGGCTTACACTTTGCAAGAGTTGTTGACGATTAAGTCTGACGACGTGATGGGCCGGGTGAAGGCTTACGAATTGATCGTTAAAGGCGAGACCATTCAAGAGCCGGGGATTCCGGAGTCGTTCAAGATCCTGGTTAACGAGCTTCGATCGCTTTGTATGAAGGTTGCGGTTGAAGACAAGTCGAACAAGGAATTGAGTTTGAAGGATCTGGATGAGTTGACGGGCAACGATGATGTCCGATTGGCTCGTTCGGTTGGGTTCTTCAACTAAGATTCTCATTGGGCGACATGCGGGCTTTGCTGTTGAAGTGAAGCCCGCTTTTTATTGTGCGTCGGTCGGGAGTGTTGGGCCTCCAAACGGAGTAACGAGTACCTGGAGCCATTGCTTGGCTTGGCGGGGTTTGATCACAAGGCGAAGAAGGGCACCCGCTCTATTGATGATAAAGCAAAGTGTTTGGTGGATCGGGCTGTGATGAATCTGGAAGTAGAGTTCTTTTCCTCGGTTGTACATGGCGATAGACCACCAGCGGTTTTGAGTTGATGAAGCACCTAAGGCATGGACGAATTTCGACTCTGGTATGTAAAGGATTTGGCCATGAGTTTGTACCCTTCGGCATAGCTCGGTATCTTCGCAGTAGAGAAAGAACCTTTCGTCGAATCGCTCAATGGGACGAAGCATGAGACATGCTCCCATGACTTGGGATACGGGTGCAGGATCAAGTGATCTGTCTATGATCTTTCGGCTGATCCAGTACGGATTGAAGAACGATGAATTGGGAAAAAGTTTTTCCAGGAGGAGTTGTTCGCACAGGACAGCCCAGAGGGTCAGGTTGTTGCAAGCGGACTGTTGATGGGTGCCGTCGGGGTTGAGGAGCTGTCCGCCAGCGGCGATGACGTTGGGGTCTTGGAATGCTTGGACGAGAGAAGCGATCGCGTTTGGTTCGGGGAAGCAGTCGGAATTGAGGAGGAGGGCTAGATCGCCGGTCATGTGGTCTAGCCCCTGATTGTTGGCGGCTCCGAATCCACGGTTCTGTGGGTTTTGAATGAGGTTGACGTCGGGGTGGAGCTTTTGTATGAAAGATGTTGTTTCGTCGATGGATGCGTTGTCGATGACGATAACTTCGTGAACCGGGTGGGATTTGAGAGCGGCTAATAGTTTGAGGGTGTGGCTCGCGGTGTTGTAGCTGACGATGATGACTGAGAGTTTCATTGAATTGGCGTTCTCAATCATCGTCACAATTATGACTCAAGGGCGAACTTTCAGCCTAAATTGAAAATTCGCTGAATTTGGGGAGTAGAATTGGAATGACATGGCAACGACGGTGAGTCCAGAAATCTCAATTGACACGATTGCAGATAAGGTTTATGGCGGGGAGCGGATTTCGGCGGCAGATGCTTTGTTCCTGTTTCACCATCCGAACTTGAATGAATTGGCAACGCTTGCGAACTATCGTCGCGAGCAAGCTTCGGATCCGAAGACGGTGACCTATATTGTCGGGCGGATTTTGAACTACACCAATGTTTGTTGGGTGAGGTGTAAGTTCTGTGCGTTTTATCGGGTGCCGGGGAATGAAGAGGGCTATACGTTGGACACAGAGGAAACTCTGGCGAAGGTTCAGGATACGGTTGATAAGGGCGGGGTTGAGATTTTGTTCCAGGGTGGTCTGAATCCGAAATTGAAAATTGACTACTATGAGCATATCTTTGGCTTGATTAAGGAGAAGTTTCCGCAGGTGATCTTGCACGCATTGAGTCCGGCGGAGATCATCTATATTGCACACATCAGTAAGCTTACGCTTGAAGATTGCTTGAAGCGGCTCAAGGCTGCTGGACTGCACTCAATTCCGGGGGCGGGGGGTGAAATCCTGGTTGATCGAGTAAGGAAGATTATTGCGCCTTATAAAGATACGACGGATGAATGGTTGGCGTGTATGCGGACGGCAAGTGGACTCGGGATAAAGAGCACGGCGAGCATGATGTTTGGTCACGTGGAGACGCTTGAAGATCGAGTTGAGCATTTGGGTCGGATTCGAGATTTGCAAGATGAGTGCGAGCCGTTCCGCGCATTTGTCACGTGGAATTTCCAGCCGGAAGAGACAAATTTGCCAATTGACAAGAAGGCTACGAGTTTTGATTACTTGCGCACTGTGGCGGTGAGCAGGATCTTTTTGGATAACTTTGCCAACGTGCAGTTGTCCATTCTGACTCAGGGGCCGAGGGTGGCGCAGATCGCTCTTGGTTATGGAGCGAATGATTTTGGTTCGACAATGATCGAGGAAAACGTTGTCAGCGCGGCAGGGAACAAGTTTATTCTAAGCTCCGAGGAGTTTGAGCGATTGATTCGAGACGCAGGATATGAACCGCGACGCCGGAATACTCGCTACGAACTTTTGGAAGTTTGAGACTTACCAATAGGGCGGGAAGGTAACACCGTCTTTTCCGCGATCAAATGAGTCGACGAATTGGAATTTGTCGGGTCGCCAACCTTTTTTGGGGTCATTTTTGAGGGTGGCGTCGATCACGCAAGATTCAGCGTCGTTCGTGGTGGTTTTTTCTTTGACGACGATAATGACTTTGGCGGAAGTTTCGTCGGCTTTTTGGACTTTGAAATAGGCGAGTTTCCCTTTGACTTTGGCGGATTTGATGGTGGCTTCAACCGCTTTTTGCATGTCAGCAGCGTGCAGGTGGGTCTGATATTCGGCCCATCCGTATGGGGCAAAGGCTACGATAACGCTGAATAGGCCAATGAATCGCCAGGAGCGAAAGTTATCATGCTCTTTGACTTTTCGGAAGATACTGTAGAAAACGGTGATGAGTGTCCCTACGATCAGGGCGGCCACCATATATGCGATCATTCCGAGTGCACTCATTTATCGACTCCTTGGGGAGATTATCGGTGAAAGTTGAGGCGACAATTAGGGGTTTAAAAATGCTAGCAATTTTGCTGAGGATTGAGAATTGTGATTCCAACCATTGAAAGTAAGGTTTTTCATGCGGCAGGTTCATTTGGTTCGGACGACAATGGCTCATATGCGGGATTGGGCTTCAATTCAAAAATTGAAGTCTTGTCCACTGTGTGGGGCATTGAATGTCCGTCAGAACAGTGAGTGCTTTTGCTGCGGCTGGAGCGGTGAATTTGACTCTGATGAGCGACTTTTGCAGTTGCGAGTTGCCGAACTCGCTTTGGTGCGTCCGGAGTTGAGAAGTTTGTGGCAACTGAAGCCAAGCGGAAGTTGGTGGTCGAATCGGAAGAACTGGTTGAAGGGGCTATTGCGCCGCAAAGTTGATCTTCGGGCCTAGTTGTCTTTTTAGCTCATCGGGGTGGCTGAGTATTCTTTACACATGAGATTTCAGCGGTTGGGTGGGCTTTTGTTGTTAGGTGCTTGTGGTGCGATGAGCTTGGCCCAAACGCCATTTCCCAGCAAACAAAGCGACTACACGCGGTTAATGACTTATAACATTCAGTGGTTTCACGCGGGAGATGATGCGAAGCGGATTGGGAGTATCAAGGAGATTCTGGATCAGACGAAGCCGGACATCGTTTGCGTTCAAGAGATTGAAGGACGAGCGGCTTTGCGCCAGATATTTGATGGACAGTGGCAAATTGCGATGGTGGATGCGCCGGACGAATTTCAGGAAACAGGGGTGGCGGTACGGCGACCGTACGTTTTGGAGAGCTATGAGTTAGTTTTTACAGGTAAGGAGTTGGATTATGCGTTTCCGGGTAAGCGCGATGTGATGCGAGCGATCGTAAAGACCCCGAGCGGGAAGACGATGGTGGTCTATTCGCACCATATGAAGAGTCGAAGTGGGGGACGAATGCAAACGGACTGGCAAAGGCAGATGGCGGCGGGAATGCTGGCGAGTTTGATTGCGAATCGTCGGGATGAGAATGTGATTGTGGCGGGGGACTGGAACGATGCGCCGAATGATGCGAGTGCGAACATTTTGGAGAGTGGAAATGTTCTTGCGAAAGGCGGGGATGACAAGAATTATCTTCTCATGGCAAATGTCACTGAGGAGTTAGCGGATCAGGATTTTGTGACGATTGGGTTACATGATTTGTACTTTGGTGAGCCGGGGGTGACGGCGAAGGTTCCAGGTTCTAAGGCGGACAACGACCGATTGAGAGGTAGGGATTACCGATTCCCGCAAGATGTGAAAGTTCCTCAGACATTCTTTGATCAGATTTTCTGTTCACCGAACTTGTTTGCCCGAGGAGCGAAAGCTTATGTATATGATCATGCACCGGCGATTAGAGGGCTCAGTGGTCGAGTCCAGGTGAGCGAAGATGAGACAACGGGCGCACGCACGGTGAAATACACGGAAAAAGGGACGAGGGCAAGTGATCACCTGCCGGTTTTTGCGGACATCCGGATCAATTAGCGGTCAGGCTTCTTCGAGCGCAAATCGAAGTTCTTGAAGTGCGAATTCAACGATTGTGGGTAACGGTTCGTTGTTGATGTAGTTGGTTTGATCATTCACAAGACCTGGGGGAGAGTCTGTTGGATGATGAAATCGTCAAGCGGGACACGCGGAGTGCCATTTTTCTCTCGAGTTGATTGGGCGGCTTCAAGAATCCAGAGCCCGGGGGTTGGGTTTGGTGTGTTGGAGATGGCGAGCCCGGCTGCTTCCAACGCACCGATAATGAGTAGGGGACGATTCCCGGAGTAGGTTTCGGTGAGGGCTTCCTGGGCTAATTGAAGACCGATTTGAGTTTCGCCGAGTCGGAGGGATGCGGTGGCGGCGATTGCTTTCGCAATGCTGTGCATATTTTGGGTGCCGCCCTTTGTTGCAAGTGAGATTGCCTCCTCGGCTGCAACTTTTGCCTCATGGAATTGGCTTTGTGCGAGGTGGGCGACGGCAATGTTTGAGACAACTGATGCGAGGCGCTCGGGGTTGTTTTCGTGGTTGATCAGCTGGTCTTTGACGCCATGGAGTGTATCAAGAACATTGTCGCAGTTGAGTTGGCGCAGTTTGATATTGGCGAGGCCGACTTGGCTACTGAGTTTTTCAATGATATATCCTTTCTCGGTCGCGGTCGCAAGAGCCCGATTGTATAAGGCTTCCGCTTCTGTCCAATTTCGTTGATCAAGATGAATGATTGCCAAGAATGTTAGAACGGCGACATGGATTTGATCATCTGGTTTGGTGCTGTCGAGAACGAATTGTCCCCAGTGGAATGCTTTTTCGGGTTGATTTGAGAAACTGGCATAGCCGCTGGCCATTCTTGCGGCGCGAATTCTCTGAGGGGAGGTCCCAGTTGTTTCGGTGAGAGCAATTTCCAAAAGGGCGAGATGGTCGGTCATGTGATCAATGGCGATGGGGGATGGTGATTGATCGCAGAGAATTTGCAAGGCTAGTTCGGGATTTTGCGCAAGAGTTTGCTCGAAATAAGCCGTGATAAGAAGTTGTTGTCCGGTGCTTGTGAACTTTGAACGCAGATTTGTTTTTGCTCGATAGGCTCCTGATTGAATTTCGGCCACGAGATCTAGCACAGAGCGGGGAAGGGGAGCTTGAATAATCGCTTTGTATTGTTTGGCGATATCTTCAGTGGTGGGTCGGACGTGGTGGGATTGTTGGGTTTCGGCAAGAAGCTCTATGACCGCGATCAAAGCCGGCTCGCTGAGAGGGTCAATGTGGAGGGCGTTTTGAGCAATTTTGAGCGCTTCGTTGAGATGATTTTGCTTGCGAAGAGTTTCGACCAGCTGAAGCATTGCCTGGTGTCGATCTAATATCCATGTTTCTCGTTCTTGGTTGATGCGGTCTATCGTCAAGTGGGGGAGGAGGGGGAGGTGGGTAAGGTGAATGAGGAGTTCGAGCTGTTGGCGGCGGTCGGAATCTACGGACGTGATTCTTGCTAAGTCGCGCGCTGCGATTGCGTCCCAGAGGTCGCACCGGATTGCGAGACGGTTGATTTGAATTGTTGTCTTGTCGGCGACAATTGCTTGATTTCCTATGGCGGATTTGATTTGGGCGATCGCGTTTCTTAGACTGGTGAGAGCAGGAATTGAATCAGCATCGGGCCAAAGTTCTTCGGCGAGGGTTGAGCGGAAATGGACACGGGGGGAAATGAGGAGCAGGGCGAGGAGTGCTAGGGCGGGTTTGGTAAGGGGTTTTCGTTCGGGAATTGATGGGTTGTTGAAGACTAGTGAGCCGAATAGTTTGATATAGGGTACGAGATTTGAAGAACCATCGGTCATGGCTCTTATTTTAGCCGAGGTGAGATTACGCTTCCTGTTTGAGGGCTTCCATTGCCCGGCGGACGTTCCAGTCGTTTTTCTCGAGCAATTCTCGGGCTTCTTCTTGAGTTGTTGGCGAGAGATCGCAGAGAATTCTGATGCACCGATCTTTGAGCTTATGGTTCGTTGCTTTGACATCGACCATAAGGTTTTCGATGACCTTGCCTGAGAGAACCATGGCTCCGGTTGAGATTCGATTGAGGACGAGTTTTTGAGCGGTTCCAGCTTTGAGTCGGGTTGATCCGGTGAGAACTTCGGGGCCAGTTTCGATCAGGATGCTGTGGTCGACTTGGTCGAAGAGTGCGGCTTTGGCGTTATTGGCGATCCCGCATGTCCAAATTCCTTTTTGGCGAGCATGGCGGCAGGCGGCGATAACGAATGGAGTTCGGCCGGAAGCGGCGAGTCCGATGACGATGTCGTTTTTGGTGAGATGAAGGCTATTGAGGGCTTGGATTGCGGTGTGCTCTTCATCTTCAGCGTTTTCGATTGCGGCGGTTCCGGCTTGTTCGCCTCCGGCAATGATGGCAATGAATTTGGAATGATCGATGCCAAATGTTGGGGGCATTTCGGCGGCATCCATCGTAGCTATTCGACCGGAGGTTCCAGCTCCAACGTAGATGATGCGTCCGTTGTTTTGGAAAGCGGTTGCGGCATGTTCGATTGCAACGGCTATCGCGTTTTCGGCTTTCGTCAATGCCCGCATGACATTTTGCTCTTCTTCGTTCATAAGACGAACGATTTCATTGGCGGTCATTTTATCGAGGCCAATTGAGCGGGGGTTGCGGGCTTCGGTGTTCATTTTGAAATGTGGATTTGTCCGAGTTCTCGAGCGAGATGGGTTGCGCCGATTACGGGTTCGACAGTGAGCTTTTCCACGTTGACATCGAGTTCAACGTTGCGGGGTTTGAGTGCTTTGAGCTGGGTTCTAAATTCTTCGATGAGGATTCCTTCATCGATTTCCCAAGTACCACCGGCGAGGCGAAGATTGAGGCTTGGTTGATCGGTGGAATCTTTGGGATGGAAGACGGAAATGTGATGCCAAGTTGTGACGGCGAGATGAGCGAGGGCCTGATCTACGGATTGTCGTGCGTAATCGAGTCCCCGAGTCGCATCCATAACGACGACTTGGGCGAGTTTGGCGACGCGTGCGGCGGGTGAAACAGATCGGTAGACGCTCGCGAGAATTTGGTTGGGTTCATCACTGCCAAAGAGTTCGACGATTGTTTCCCAGAAAATGGGACTTGCTTCGGCTCGGGTGGGACTGAGGACCGTTTTGGCGAGGGCTCTCCGACCGAGATCGAATGCGGAACCATGGTCTCCGAGAAGTGGACCACCGCCACCAGATTTCCGTACGCCTTGGATGGTATTTGAAGCGACCAGGGCACCAGTTCCGGAAATCACTATGATATCGGTATCGGGAGATGCGGCAAGACTTGCTCGGTAGTCGGGGAAAGCAGCAATGGTTTTGCCTTGGGTGACCGACTCGACGAGAGCGATCGCTCTGATTCGATCAGCTTCGGTGAGCAGTCCGGCAAAGCACCCAGCAACGAAGTCAGTCGGAGGTGCGACATCCAGCGATTCGCGGATGTGTCGTTCAATTTCGACTTGGGGAGTTGAGGCAAGGTTGCCGGGGCCGGATTGACCTCGGTGGAGGACAGTTCCGTCCTGATCTACGATGCAGGTTCGGGTTGTGGAACCGCCGCAATCTATTCCCAAGTAAGTGGGCATTGAACTCGGGAAATTTACCTGAGGGGGCGGTTGTTCCGTGATAGACTGGGGCATATGCACCGTTACATGGGGGAAGGGTTGAAGCTAGGTTCCCGGATTGCTCTGATTGCGAATGATGCTCTGGGTAATTTTGCGGTTTCCAGCCCGGTTGCTCAGGTTCTTCGGACGATGTATCAGCCATCGGTTTTGGATGGTTTTACGGGGAGTCGGGTGATGGAAATTGCCACGGAGTGCTCGTGGTTTGATGAAGTTGTTTCGGTTTATGGGGATGGGCCAAGAGTGGTTGCGGAGCGTATTTTGGCGCGAGAGCCATATGATTTGGTTGTAAACATTGAGAACGCGGCTTGGGCGAAGAGTTTGGTTCCGCTCTTGGCTGGCGAGGATGGAGGAGCGATTGGTCCGGCGGCAAATCGGGATGGTCGGGGGGATTTGGATTACGGGAATTCTCCTGAGGGGAGGTTGTGGGCTGATCCGAAGTGGACAAGAGACAGTTTGCGGATTGACTTTCCTTTTTTGAGTACGGGCCACATTAGTGAGATTGTTTGTCGCTGTTGCTATTGGGATGGGCGGATTCCGGCTTATAATTTGCCGAAACACGATCCGGGTCGGGAGATTCCGGACGTTTTGATTTCGGCGACCGCGAGCTTGCCGGATAAGCTTTGGCCAGTTGACCGATGGATTGACTTGATGAACCTGATTGCGGCGGATGGGCGGACGATTGGACTATTGGGAGCTAAGCCGAAGGCAGGAAGCGAGTTTTGGCGTGGCGTTGATGACGAGACGAGAATTGTGGAGGAGTCACCAGTTGAAGATTTGCGGGGCGAGTTTACGCTTCCTCAGGTAGTGGGTGCATTGGATCAAGCTCAGCTTGTAGTGACCTTGGATAATGGGATTTTGCATTTTGCGTGTTCGACGGATACTCCAGTTGTTGGGCTCTTCCGGAACGGTATCCACCGCTTGTGGGCACCTCCGGTGCCGAATTTGAAGGTGGTTGAGCCAGGGGTGGGGGGGCACGTGAGTGATTTGAGTTTGGAGCGGGTCTGGGATGGTATTAAGAATTTTCAGATACAATTGGCCTAGTTTTTGAAAATTCTGAGAATGGCACGCATCTTCGTGCAGAGAATCTTAGTAGAAGGAGCATGGTGTGCAAGATGGGTAAGAACGAATTACTTGCGATTCCGAAGGTTTGTCCGGTGACGGGCGAGTCACTTTATGTGAGCGAATTGACTTCGGCAAAGAGTGAGGTGGTGATCCGGGGCAAGTTCGCTTTGCCGGAGCAGGATGAACTGAGCGAGGAAATGCGGGACTTTTTGGTCGTTTTTTTGCGAGCTAGGGGCGTGATTAGTACGATGGAGAAGGAATTGGGCATTAGTTATCCGACAGTTCGCAATAAGATTGATGCTTTGTTGGAAGCGATGAAGTTGGAGCCGTTTAAGCATGATAAAAAGAGCGAGGCGAAGGCGGAAGATCGGGCAAAGATTTTGAAGCAATTAGAAGACGGCGAAATTTCCGCCGCAGAAGCGAAAGAGATGTTGAAGAAGGCAGGTGCGAAATGAAAGACGAAGTAAGACGAATCATGCAATTGGTGAAAGATGGGAAGTTGTCGCCGGAGGATGCGGCGGAGCTGATTGAGGCTTTCCAAGATGCGCCGGATGAAGAGCCAGCAGTTTCTGTTGAGGAGCCAGCGGTTGAAGAGCAGGCTGGAGATTCCAAGAAGTCCGATGATCCTTTTGCGAAATTGATTGGATCGATTGAGAAGGTGACAAAAGAAGTTGCGGGCTCGATTGATTGGAAAGACATTTCAAATCAGGTTCGTTTGGGGGTTGGCAAGGGTGTAGACGCGATTAAAGAAGCGGCGAATGAGGCTTCCAAAGGGAAGGGGCCATTCGGGTCTATCTTTACGCCTCAAGTCTCGCGAACAGTTGAGTTGCCATTACAAGTTCCGGAAGGGAAGTTGTTTAAGGTTGAGGCGTTCCATGGCGATATCCGGATCGAGGGAGGACATGACATTGGATCGGTCTTGATTGAAGCGGGTTTCCGGAGTTTCAACAACCAAGAAGCGCAAGAGATGGCGGATCGCTTTACGCCGAGTTTGGAGGAGAGCGACGATGCGGTGACGCTGAAGCAAATGGAGCAGAACGGAGTGATCGCGGACATCGTGGTGAAACTGGCCAAGGGAACAGCGGTGAGTGTTCGTTCGGCGACGGGTGATATCCACGTCAGTGATACTGGGGCGAGTGTCAAGGTGACTTCAAGCAGCGGTGACGTTCGGATTGAGCAAGCGGGAGGCGCGGTCGAAGTGAATTTGAGTTCAGGTGAAGTTCGGGTTCGGCACTCGGACTTGAAAAGCTCGACGATTGAGACGAAGTCCGGCGATGTGTTGCTAGATCATGTGAATGGATCGGCGAATGTCCGAACGGCGAGTGGTGACGTGACGCTCTACGGATTCCGAGGGACTTCTTTGGCGATTGAAGCGGCGAGCGGCGACGTGACGGCGGATTTGTTGGTTCCGGTCACCGGAACGACGAATATCCGCACGGTGAGCGGGGATGTGACGTTGCATGTTCCGGATGGATCTGACGCTCGAGTGAGCGTGAGTACGTTGCGGGGCGAAGTGAATTGCTCGTTGCCGTTGATTGATGAGGTTAAGGAGCCGATGAAGGTGACCGGTCGGTTGGGCGAAGGTTCAGGCTTGCTTGATGTTAGTGCGGTGAACGGTGATTTGTTTGTTGCGTTGGCGGGGAGCGAGGTTAAGGCGGACGAAGAGACAGCGACGTAGATTTTTGCGACAGCGTTGTCGAATTTGTCGTTAACCTCACCCCCAACCCCCTCTCCATTTACACGGAGAGGGGGCATTCATTTACTGTCGATTTTAGTTTGCTTTTCGACGGGAGAACCACCAGATTCCGGCGGCGATGGGGAGCCAGAAGGGGGCGAGGACGAGGAGGTTGATGGCGAAGCTGACGACCGTTCGACCGAGGCTATTGAGTCGGCTGAGGGCTTGAACCCAGGTGTTGCTGAGCCAGTCACGGCGGGGGGCGGTGGCGACTTGCTCACGCTGTTCCAGATTGACGGTGATGGTGCTGAGTGATGCAAGGCTCTTGAGGGATTTCAGCTGAGCTTCGATTGATTCGATGTTCTGGCGGACTTCGGACAGGTATTTGCGGACTTGCAGGATATCGCTGACCTTCGTCGTCTTTTTGAGAATCTCTTCGTACTGCTGCTCTTCGAGTCTCATTTGCCGGAGTCGGGCTTCGTTATCGGCAACTTGGGTTGTAACATCTTGTCCGGATGTTGATTCTGAGATCACGTCGCCGAACGAGCGCAGATCGTTGAACGATGTGTCGTAATTGGCGGCATCGATGCGAATAGTGAGGTAGGCGTTTTTGACTTGGTAGCCGGAGGATCGGGACGAAGACTCGACAAATCCACCGTACTTTTTGGCGAGGGATTCGACTTTGGGGAGGGTGGCTTCGAGAGATTTGACACGGAGCGAGATATCGCCGGTTTTGATGATGAGGCGATTGGTACCTGAGACATTTGGGGGCTCGGCATTCACGGATCCGGGATTTGGGGCAGAAGTTGCGGGCATTTCCGCGGACTCGTAATTTTCTGCCGTTCCAGAAGCCGACTTTGATCGAGAAGCAACATCGGCAGAGGCAGAAGGGGCACTTGTTGGGGCGACCATTTCGGCGGCGACGTAACGGGTTCCCATTGGTCGCGGGGTGATGATGATCGCGGCGATGACGGTGCAGGCGGCGAGGATCGCGTAGGGTGATCGGTAGAAGGGTGATTTCATTTTCTTGGGTTTGAGGGCGGAAAGGGTGGCTTCGAGGCCAGCGATTTCAATCGGTTTTGCGGAAGTTTCGAGGTAGGTTGTCGTGGCTTTTATCTCATCGAGCTCGGTTTGAAGAGCAGGATTTGAGGCGAGAGCAGCTTCGACTTCGGTGCGTTCGGTGGGGTTAGCTCGTTGTCGAGATAGGCTTTGAGGCGGTCGGTCATCGGGGGTCTCCTTGGCGGCGGAGGGCTTGGAAAGCGTGGTGGAGTCGGGACTTGACGGTGCCTTCGGGCACGCCGGTGAGTTCTGAGATTTCGGCGTAGGAGAGACCATCGAGTTCGTGGAGGACTATGACTTCCCGGTGTTCTTCGGAGAGTTTGGCGAGGGCTTGGGAGATGAATTCGGCGTTGATGACATCTGATTCGAATTGGGTGGTGGGTTCGTGCCAGTTTTCGAGGGCGAGCCATTGGGACTTGGCTTTTCGGGAGTAGTTGCGGCAGTGATTGGTGGCGATGCCGAGGAGCCAGGTTCGGAAACTTGATTTGGCTTGGAATCGGCGGAGGGACTGGTGCATGGTGATGAACACTTCTTGGGTGATGTCGGCGGCAGCTTGTTCCCCGATGCGGCGGGTACAGAACCGGTAGACCTGAGCGTAGTTCTCGCAGACGAGTTGCCGCAGGGCTTCGGGGTTGCCAGATTTGGCTTGTTCCGCAGTGGAGGTCATTCGAGCCGTTCCAGTAAGTTAGTGTTTGGGACGGAAAGAATGGTTCAAAGAGTTTTTAGATTTTTTTCGAGATCGGTGCGGATGCGGAGAGTTTTGGTTGCGGAGATTAAGAGTTTGAGAGAGAACGCGAAGAGTACGACATGGAGAAGAGTGCACAGGATTGCGAATCCTTGCGTTGTGGCGGAAAAGTTGACTCCGATGTTCATGGCCCCAATGATCACCGCATTTGCGGCGGTGAGAACCGCAGCGGCATAGAGAGGTTCGCGGCTGGTGCGTGTGGTTTGGAATCCGGGGTGGAGATCGGTGGGGGGAGGAGGGATTCGAGGCTTCCTTCGGGTCGGTTTCTCAGCCAGTCGAGGAGATTCGATTGGAAAAGGTGGGTTTTGCGCCGTGTGCCGAAATCTTCATGGGAATCAAGAATGGAGAAATGGAGTTTGAGGAGCCGATTTTCGACGGGGACGAGAAGTGTATCGGGCAGTTTGTTCATGCCGGGGTTAGGGCGGTCCCGTTTGGGCCAAGTGCTTAGCGGCGGAATGTCATCTCGATTGAGACGGAAGACGGTTTGACGGCCTTTATAAAAAATTGTGCCCTCTTCGAGCCACATGTAGCCTTCATCGATTCCGGTGACGCCGTCATTTTGGGTGATTGTAATGCGGACGGGGAGGGCATCGTCGTTGGGGATTTTGAGCCGAAGTTTTTTGAGTCCGGGCCCGAGATGGAGGTGATTGAGAAGTCGTCGGTAAATGTAGAACAGACCGGCGTTGATGAAGGCGATGACCAGGTAGCCCTTGAGGTGGAGAATCCAGGCGATTTCGTCGCTTAGACTTGGGCGCCGGAGGAAGGCGATCACATAAATGACGCTTATTGAGAGAAGGATCCAGAACACGGAACGGATGTAAATGCTTTCGTTCTGACCGGTTAGGAGGTGATCTTCAACGCGGCTGCTGACCCGCCAGTAGCTGGTGGGACGGACAGGTGAATCGGAGGTTTGGAGTCCAAGGCCTTCGGTTAGCCGCACAGGTTCATTCTAACTGATTTAGGTGGGAAGAGTCTGTCCGAGGCGGTACAGTTGTGAGCCCCATAGCCCAAAGTAAGCGATGAAAGCGATCCAGGTGCCGGCTTCGGCGCTGTGAGGGCTTTTGGTTCGGGCGTATTCCAGGATTGCGATTGGGCCGGCCATGAAGGCGATTTTTGCGAGAGTGAAGGTCGGAATCCCGTGGGCGAGGAATTGGCGGAAAAGGGGGTTACCTTCGGCTCCGCCGAGGTTGAGCCATGCGATCGTGCTGAGAAGATCGACAATGCCGAGGATGACGAGCAGGGCGGTGCTGAGGTGAATTCTTTGGTTGAGGATTGTTGTCATCTTGTTGGTTTCAAGGAGTTGATGAGTGGATTGGTTCCGAGGGTTGGGTAAAAGGAGTCCATGGATTATCGAATGCTGGGTCGAACGGGAGTGAAGGTGAGCAACCCTTGCTTGGGGACTATGACTTTTGGATGGGAGCCGGATGATTGGGGATCAAGTGAGAAAGATGCCTTTGGGGTGGCAGATGCGGCGGTGAAGCTCGGCATTAACTTTTTTGATACGGCGGATGTTTATGCTCGGGGAGTGAGCGAGGAGATTTTGGGTCGTTGGATGAAAGAGCGGGGGAATCGGTCGGAGCTTGTCGTTGCGAGTAAGTGTCACGGCAAGATGAGTGATACGGATCCGAATGCTTGGGGGAATTCTCGGAAGCATGTTGTTGAAGCTAGCGAGGCGAGTTTGCGGAGGTTGGGGACAGAGTGGATAGACCTTTATCAGATTCATCGTCCTCAGCCGGAAATCCCGATTGATGAGACTTTGCGAGGGTTAGAGGACTTGGTGAGAGCGGGAAAGATTCGGTACGCAGGGTGTTCGACCTTTGCGGCCTGGCAAGTTGCGGAAGCGCACTATGTGGCGAAGATGCTGGGAAGCGCAGGTTTTGTGAGTGAGCAACCCCCTTATAACTTGTTGGATCGGCGGATTGAGCGGGAGTTGATTCCGTTTTGCCAGACTTATAACTATGCGGTTTTGCCTTGGTCTCCTTTGGCGGGAGGTCAGTTGACGGGTAAGTACTTGGATCAGAAGCCATTAGACGGACGGTATAGCAAGAGCGATCCCATGGGGCGGTTGAATCCGAATGCGATGAAAGTGATTCAGAAACTCCAGGCGATTGCACGAAAATTTGATTTGACTTTGACGGAGATGAGTTTGGCTTGGGTTGCGGGTCAGCCGGGGGTGACAGTGCCGATTGTTGGGGCGAAATCAGCAGATCAGCTAACGGCTACGGTGAAAGCTTGTCAGATTGTTTTGCCAGCGAAGTGCCGAGAAGCGATTGATAAGGTCGTCGAGCCGGGGAGCTATGTAACGGACTATTACAAGGCGAATTTTGGTCCGGGAGCGCGGCCCAATGTCTGAATTGACGAAGCTTGCGAAGGCTCTTGACTTCTGTGTTCAGGCTCACCGGGGGCAGTTCCGGGATGGGGAGGCGGCCGTGCCATATGCTTGTCATCCAGTAGAGGTCATGCTGACCCTTCGACACCAAGCGGGAGTGACGGACGAGGAGCATTTGTGTGCTGCACTTCTGCACGACACGGTTGAGGATACGGAAGTAACGCTTTTGGATATTCGCAAGGAGTTTGGCGAACGGGTGGCGGAGATAGTTGGTGAAGTGACAAGAGATGAGCCTGAGCGACCGGAGGGAATGGATAAGCATGAGCACTGGATGATGAAAACGGGGCTGTTTTTGGAAGAGATTCGAGGAATGAGTTGGGAAGCGCGAATGATCAAATTGAGTGATCGGTTGAGCAACATTCGTGAGAGTGAGATGACGCGTTCGGGATACAAGCTAGAGCGTTATCGGATGCAAACAGTTTGGATTTTGCAAGAGATTCCGGGCGAGACTCATCCGGGGTTGTGGGATGCGATTGCGGCGGTGATTGGCCAGGACGCTGCGAGCGTAGCATTGGCTCCTCGGTATCCCGAATCTTAAATTAGGGACATAAAAAGGCACCGATCAACTGGAGAGGACAAGGTTGATCGGTGCAATTTTTGCACTTCTCCGGTGCAACTGTCAGATTGCGAGTATTTGTCTCTGGTGACTCGCAAAGACTCCTTCTTCCGTGAGGAGTTTTTCCATGAATCGGATCCTTTTGGGAGAGGGCAATATCCCGCAGTTCCGATGTATATTTAGATGAAAATATTGGGTTAAGTGTTCGGGGGGCCTATCTTGAAGAAAAAAAACACCCGAGAGAGTGGTTCTCTTGGGTGTTTTCAGTTGGGGCTAACCGAAATTGAGTTTAGCTGGCTTGAGCGGCCTTGTTGGCGGCTTTTGCGACTCGGCTTTTTCGACGAGCGGCTTGGTTCTTGTGGATGATTCCACGCTGTGCGGCTTTATCAATCTTTTTAGAAGCGGTCACGAGAGCGGCCTTTGCGGCAGCTTGATCACCGGAATCAGCGGCGGTTCGGACTTTCTTGATGAAGGTCTTAATTTCGGTTTTGACGCCTTTGTTAACGGCTTGTCGTCGCGTGGCGCGCTTGATGTCTTTCTTCGATGCTTTGAGGTTAGCCATGTTGTTTGTTTTCGGTTAGCCTAGAGATGATGGCAGAGGGTTGACATTAAGTCAACCCTCTTGGGGCATTGGTCGGTCGTCTGGTTAGGACTTAATGAATTTCTTCTTCGATTTATCGAAGCCTTGCTCGACTTTCTTGTGGTCGAAGTGCCAGACGGGTGAACCAGACCGTTGGTAGAAGCAGACGTAGCTGCTGAGAATTGAAGCAAGCATTCGCCGACTTGTTCTTCGCACAACGTTGAGTTCCCAGAGCACGGTAAGGAAATCGGCGCCTTTTGGCCAGTGGGCCATGACTTCGGTGAGAAGTTCAAAAGTTGACTTCCCAACGGAATTGTCGGCGATGACTCGGAGTTCTTCGATCCGCTGGTTACTGATGTAGACGACGGGGTCGGTTTGGTCAAGCCATGTGAATTCCAGGACATTGGGCTCGTCGGTCTTGGTGAGCTGGAAGACTGAGCCGGATTCGACGGGTTGGTCAAGCCACCAGTCGAACAAGTTGAAGAGGAGTCGGGCTTCATGGTTGAGCCAGACTTGGAGTTCTTTGCCTTGACTATCTCGGAATGTGATTTCCTGGATATTTGGTTCTTGATCGAACCATCCTGTCGGGAATTGGCTGAGGGGGAATGTTCCAAGTTCTCGGTGAATGGGTTTGAGAACCAAACGCATTGATTCCGGCATGGTTTTAGGTGCCGGCATGATTTCCTCGTCAACGACGTCGGTTGCAAGGGGGTGAACCATGAGCTTGCGGAGGGAACTGCTGAGGCCCTCGTCGGTGAGCTCGATGTCGACGGGGTCGCCATCTTCTTGCTTGTGATCGGTCTGGACAAAGTGGAATGGCTCGGGAACTTCGTTGATGAAATCGGGAGCAGTGTTCGGCTGTCGGAACCGGTCTCCACCGACCCACCAGACTCGCTTGTCTCCTTTAAGGACATTCATGACGTTAGCCAGATCATCTGGGAATGTCTTGATGTTGGGAGTGACTTCAAATATTTCTGAGAGGATGTCGGTCGCGGCGACGGCCTCTTCGGTTGAAAGGATTGCCTTAACGCATGTTTCGATGTCTTCCGGTTTGAGCTCGAGCGGAGTGGCGTCTTCAATTTCGATGACGGCGTCAAGTTTGCCAGCAACTTTGGCGGAAGCGGCGATCCATTTTGCGGCTTCGGACTCGGGGTAGAGGGTTCCGTCTACGCTGAGAATGAATCCCGGAATGCTGAGGAGTTCAGCGTTGAATTGTCGCCACTTGTAGAGGTGAACCGCGAACGGGTCTTGGCTGTTCAGTTCGAGCCAGGCGGCGGCTCCAAGAGCCTTGATGCTTACGGGAGCAGCTTTTTCGACCGCTTTGACGATGGCATCTTGCTCGCGCCAATCAAATTTACCGAGAGCTTTGGTGACTTCTTCGACGTCCTCGGTGGTGATTTCGTTGACGGCATAAGCTCGCTCGATGGATTCGTCTGTGCCAGTGAAAACGAGTTCGGCGTCCACAACTTGATCATCGAGGGTGAGGAAGAATCGGGGGTCTCGCTTGGCGTGGGCTCGAACGATATCTTCAGCTTCTTCTTCTGAAGGGACGTTGTTGGAGCGGGTGAGTTCGATTGCGATGAGGCTGACGGGCATCGGAGCGGCGAATCGAGAGACCATATTGAAGATGGCTTCGGCGATGGGTCGGTCTTCTGATTCAACTCGGGCGGCGGGAACCCATCGTCGTTCGGCGTAGGCGAAGCGCTCGGGGTTGCTGGCGAGTAGAGCGCGAACAGTTGCCAGGCTCAAACCTTGGCTCGTAAGTTCTTCGGAAATTTCACTTGGTTTGACGACTTCGTACAGCTCGGTAAGCTTTTGTAGTACAAGTCGGTCTGCGTAATCACGCGCGATGCTGTCTTGAAGGTTCGTCTTCTTGGCCAAAATACGGACTCCGCCTCGTTCAATGAGGCTGTGTATTTTGGCACGTTTGGTTAAGTGTAGGTTAGGACTGGACACCAATGGTCTTTCTCCTTGTATTTTTGCGAGGTTTGTCCGGATTTTGGGTTGGACTTTTTGCTCGGAGTCAGGTGTTTGAGATAGACTAGGAGTTCGGTTTGAATTCGATTGCGAATTTGCCGTGATCCATCTTTGAAGGATTGAGGAAAAAATGAAGATTCAAATGACCCTTGGGGTTTTTGCGGCGGCGGCTTCGGCATTGGCTTTTCCAGTTAACACGAGTTTTGAAGCACCAGGTTATTCGCTCGGAACTCTGGACGGCCAGAACAATTGGCAGAACGTAACGGGGAATTATCAGGTTGTTTCTGGTGGTGCTCGAACTGGTTCACAGGCTGTTGCTTTTAATGATAATACGGGAGTTGCGATTCCCTGGGCTGGTCCGGCGGGTGATGCGGCAACAACGAACGCTCGAGGTTCAGTATGGGTAAATGTATTGGGGAACAGTTCGCTGGACTACGGATTTGGGCTCGATGTGATTTACGATGGCCTGAGCTTGGATTATTCGACGGTTTTGGTTCGGCGAGATGGAGCAGTTTTTGTGACTTCCGGAAGTCAGAATCCCAATCTGGCGCAAGTTGGGAACGTGGGTGCAATATTTGACCAGTACGTGAATGTCACGGTGACGACCGACGCAGTGACCAAGGCGGTTTCAGCATCGGTGAACGGGGTTAATTTTGCTCTGCCGAGCCTCACGAATACGGGATCGATACGGAGCATTTACATGACTGCGTTTAACATTTCTGGTTCAACGACGGCCGTGAGTGGTCAGGCTCGATTTGATGATTATTCATTTGAAGCGGTTCCGGAGCCGGGATCAATGTTGGTTTTGAGTGCTTTGGGTGCGGGAATTTTTGCCCGACGAAAAGCACGTCGCTCGTGAGTTGAGAGAGAGGAGAAAACAATGAAGAACAGTACTAAAACAGTTGCCGTTGCCCTAGTGAGCTTGAGTTTGAACGCGGTTGCAGCGGCGTTTCCCTACACTACGAGCTTTGAGGCTCCGACTTTTACTGCAGGTTCTGCCCTGAACAATCAGGATGGTTGGGCGGCTGGCACCGCTTGGACGGTTGTGAACGGAATTTCTCGAACCGGGAGTCAGTCGGTGCAGTGGACAAATTCGGGCGGAGCCTCCGGAGTTGATGCGTTTGTTGATCTTGGCGGGGTGAATCAAGTGATGGCATCGGTATTCGTTCAGATTTCTTCAAACAGCGACGCCGGATATTACTTCGGTTTGCGGCCATTTTTTGACAATTCGTTTTCTGAGTTTGCGGATGTCGTTGTGAACAAGAACGGTGACGTCCGTGCAACGACTGGATCCTCGAGTAATTCGGGTGTGAGCACGGTTGCGAATGTCGGCAACATTGCGGATCAGTGGGTTGAAGTGAAGTTGACGATTGACTTGTTGTCTAACCAAGTGATGGGTTCGGTTAATGGGACTTCATTTGCGCTACCCGATGTAACGGTAGCGAGTTCAATCTTTGACGTGGATTTGTATAGCCGGCCGATTTCTCCGACGAGCGGCACTTTTGGAACGGCGTTTTTTGATGACTATTCGGCGGAAGCAGTTCCGGAGCCTGCGACCCTTGCGGTCTTGGCAGCCAGCGCATTGGCAATGGCTCGCCGGCGGAAGAATTAAGTCTCGGATCAAAAATGCAATGAGCCCCGTTTCCTTTCGGAAGACGGGGCTCAACTGCGTTACCCTCAAGGAAAAGTCGCTTTAGGATTGTTGAGGGATTTGGATACGAATGGGTGCTCGTTCGGATGCAGATGGGCGGGCGGCTGGGGATCGGAATTCAAAAATTTCGGCCTTACTCTCCTGCCATTTGAGGTGTCGGAAGTTGTCTCCGGTGTAGCGGTAGATGACCTTTGTCCAGAATTTAGTCGCTTCTTCAAATTGCGGTTGGATTTCGATGTGCCAGAGTCCGGGGGCTTGGTCAAAAGTGAGACGAGCAACTTCTTCGCCGATTCCGAATCCCCGGTAGTTGTGCAAGATAAAAAGGTCCGATACTGATCGCGTCACGATTTCGCCATTTTGGATGCGAGGTTGGGTAATGATGAAGCCAGCGAGGTGGCCCTTGATTCGCACCAGGTTGGCTTCCAGAGCTCCCGATTTGATATTATCGGTGATGATTGTTGTGTCGTAGCGACCTGTTTCTTCGATCATTTTTGGAGAGTACATTGAAGTTTCATGCAGGTAAAGCTGCAGCAGGTTATCTAAAACTGCTGTCTCCTCCTGGTTCACCTGATGAATGGTCAGTGGCATGCGACGCTCCTCAATGCACTCCCGCTATTGGGCTTGGACATGGATTGAGCAGGTTTTGTTCCACTGCATGCGAGTTTTTGTGACTTTTTTATTTGAATGCCACATCAAGTGCTTCCTCAAGGTCTCGGAGGATGTCTCGGACGTCTTCGAGCCCTAGGGAGAGTCGAACCCCGCCGGGGTTGATTCCGGCTTTGAGTTGGTCTTCGGGGGAATTACGGAGTGGGTCATTGAAGCGGGGTGTTCGATGAGAGACCGGATTTGACCAAGTGAGACGGCGAGGGTGATACTTAGTGAGTTTTGTGCGATGTGGTTGATGAGCTTGATCGCTCGGTAGTAGCTTTCTGCGGGCGTTCCGGGGAGCTCAAAGTAAATCATTGCGCCGGGAGCAAAGTCGCCATCAATGTCGCGCATTTGACGCAGGGCGATTTCCTTTTGGGGGAATGAATCCAGTCCAGGGTAGGCGACCCGAGCAACTTTTCCGTTGAGGTCGAGGAATTCTGCTACTCGTTGGGCGGAGGTTTGTTGACGTTCCATTCGGACGGCGAGAGTGGGAATACCGTAGGTGAGGATGTGCCATGCGGCGTCGGGGCTGAGAGAACCGCCAAAGTCTTTTCGGTAGAGGAGAAGGGGAGTTTCGGCGGATTTTGGGCCAATGACGACTCCGCCCATCGTGGCTCCGAAGCCGCCGATATGTTTGGTTAAAGAATGGACGACGAAATCAATTCCATGCTCAATGGGTCGCTGGCCGTACGGGGATGCAAAAGTGTTGTCGATAATGGTTACGATTTGGCTTTCTTGATCGCGGGTTGAGTTGATTTCCTTGACGAGGGTGGTTATCGCCTTGAGGTCGATCAGTTCCATGGTTGGGTTGCATGGAGTTTCAAAGTAGATGACTTTGGTATTGGGTTGAATGGCCGAAATGAGTTGATCGGTATGGTTGAGATTGATATTTGTGGCTTCTACACCGAAGCGAGCGAGCCACATATGGATATGACCGTGGGTGCAGCCATAGATTGCGGGGTGGTGGATGATGTGGTCACCGGCTTTAACGTGGATGTCGATTGCGGCGGCTACGGCGGCCATTCCAGTTGCGAATGATACGGCACATTCGCCTTTTTCACTAAACGCGAGGGTTTCTTCGAGGAGGCCTTGGCAGGGCTCATCGAGTCGGTCGTAGATGTAGATGGGGGTTGCGGACGCGCGGTCGATTTCGGGATTGGCAAACTGTTGGAATCCTTGGGCACCTCGCTCGGCGGACCGCAGGCGGAAAGATACTGCAGTTGTGATGGGGGGAATGATGTGGTCTTGGAAGTCCCACTTTTCTGATCGGAATTTGCCGTGAATGAGGACAGAACGATCGCGGTAGTTATTTTCGTGGGCCACGGGGATATTATTGGCGGATTATTGTTTGGTAAACAAGGGGTGCGAGTGTTGAGTTCGTTCACAGCTTTTGAGTTATGCAGAAGATTATGAGGGTGAATATTGATTTGCTCTATAAAAGTAAATCCCCCAAGTGTTTGACTTGGGGGATTGCTAAACGTCTGAGCGTTTTTGAGAAAATTATTTTTTCTTGACGTTGGCGTAGCGTCGCATAAATTTCTCGACTCGGCCAGCGGTGTCAACAATTTTCTTTTGTCCGGTATAGAAGGGGTGGCTGAAAGCGGAGATTTCTACTTTAACGACATAGTGATCAATTCCATCGATGGAGCGGATTTCGTTGCTCTTCATGGTTGAGATACCTTGCCATTCGTTTTCACCGTCGACGAAGAGGACGGGGTGGTTGACGGGGTGAGTTTCGGTTTTCATTGGATAGTCCTTAAGTTTGCTCAAACGCGGCCCTCTATTATGACTGACTGAGATTGATCTGAATCTTGCTGGATGGGACCTGAGTTGGTTGTAGGTGGAAATTTGGATTTTTCGGCATAGGAAAAGTGTAATGGCTTCCGATAATTTCTGCGGGAGGTGACGCATGCATGAGCTAGATAAGAGCAAGATTTTGATTATTGATGATTCGTTCGTTGGTCAATCGGCGATTGAAGAGCATCTCGATATGGAGGAGTCGGTTGTTATCTCTGAGCCCGATCCTTGCCGTGGATTAGATTTAATCATGGCGGACAGGCCTGATCTTTTGATTGTTGACGTAGCTTATGCTGATTGTTGACGTAGCTTATGCGGGGATTGATGCTTGGGCATTGATTGACAAGATTCGTCGGACACAGGATATTGCCGAGCTTCCGGTTGTCATGGTGACGGGGGTAGCGGACATTGAGATGCGCATTCGGTCCTTTGAGATGGGGGCGGACGCAGTTGTCCAGAAGCCATACAACAAAGCTGAGTTACGGGCGATGGTCAAGAATGTGACGCGGTTGAATCGGTTTCGAAAGTTGGCAGAGCACCGGTTTGAAGTTCAGCGTTCGTTGGTAGCAATTCAACAGGCGTATGATAAGACTATCCAGGGGTGGGTGAAGGCTTTGGACTTGCGTGACCACGAGACGGAAGGTCATTCGGTACGGGTTGCGCAAATGACTGTCCATTTGGCGCGCGCTTTTGAAATTCCGCAAGCGCAGTTATCTCATATTTGGCGGGGTGCTTTGCTCCATGACATTGGTAAGTTGGCGGTGCCTGATTCGATTTTGCGTAAGCAAGGACCACTGACGGAGGAAGAGCGGCGAATTATGGAGAAGCATCCGATGCATGCGCATGAGATGCTCTATCCGATTGAGTATTTGAAAGATGCCTTGCCTATTCCGGTGTATCACCATGAGCGGTTTGATGGTACGGGTTATCCGTTTAAGATTAAGGGCGAGAACATTCCATTTGAAGCTCGAATATTCTCGGTTGTGGACGTCTGGGATGCATTAAGTTTTAACCGTCCTTATCGAAAAGCCTTGCCCCAGTCGGAAGTTCGGAGGATTATTTTGGAGGGAAGTGGGAATCATTTTCAACCGGAGTGTGTGTCGGTCTTTTTGGAGATGCTCGATTATTTTGAGGAGAACGTGCCTTCGATCAGTGAGCAGTGGCTCGGTCGGAAGTCGGCTTAAAATGAGTTTGCCCGCCAAATATTTGGCGGGCAAACTTGATTTGCGGTTTTGAGCCTTACTTGCGTTTGCGTCGAGCGGCTACGGCGGCGAGGCCACCCAGCACAAGAAGGGTAGCGGGTTCGGGGACAGCTTCGTAGCTGACGGTATCGAGACCGATATAGTCTGAGTTTGCTCCGCTTGGACCACCATTTTCGACGAAGTATCGGAAGGCAAAGCGACCAGTTGTGGGTGCGCCGAGACCTGATACGTTCACCGTAAATTGTGTCCAGACATCTGGATAGCCACCATTTGCAGTTGAGAGATAGGTCGGGTTGATGTCGAGGAGTACATTTGTGAAGTCACCGATACCGGTTATACCGGCCCCCGTATTTGTACTAGAACCTGCTGTGCTCATTCGTACTTGAAGTCTGTCGGCAAAGTTACTGGTCGCCTTCCTAGTCCAAAAACTTAGGGTACTTCCATTTACTAACGCAACCTCGGGTGTTACTAACCAATTGCTGATCGTACCTGCGCCCGTTGTATTGTTAAAGTTGGCTCCAATGTATGCATTCGCGGCACCAGCTTGAGAGGTGAACACGGTGTCGTTCCCTTGAAACCATCCGATCGTACCGACGGGGTTGCTTTGATTACTGGTTGACCAGCCAGCCGCACCGAGCGTGGTGATGTCATTGAAGTCTTGGGTGAATGCAAAAGCTGACGCCGAGGCAGCGAGGGTTGCGATGAGCAGAACGTTTTTCATATCGTTTTCCTTCTCCGAAAAAGAGGCCCTCTCAATACGAAGGCACTCAGTTCCCTTTATGGTAACAGCTATTTGTGATGAAAAGCACTAGAATTGTTCCCAGGTGTTGGCACATAGCCACAAATTTCCCCTTGAACTAGCAAATATACGGTGTTCATTAAGGTTTGGGAGGCCCGTGGATGTTACGGGGGAGGTGGTTATACTCGGCTTCAAGTTCCCACCGTTTTGTCAATGTCGCCAGGGCGAGTGGGCTTTCCAGTTGAGATACAGGAACGACCCATGAGCGAAAAACGAGTTTATCTTTTCCGAGAAGGAAATCAGACGATGCGCGACCTCCTTGGTGGTAAGGGCGCAAACCTTGCAGAAATGACCAACATTGGTCTTCCGGTTCCTCCGGGATTCACGATCACGACCGACGTTTGCCGGGAGTACTACGCGACGGGGAAACAGTTGCCAGCGGCATTGCGTGCCGAATTGGAAACAGCGGTGGCAGATGTTGAAAAAGAAATGGGCCGCACATTTGGTGGTTCAGAAAAGCCATTGCTCGTGTCGGTTCGGTCTGGTTCAAAGTTCTCGATGCCGGGGATGATGGATACGGTTTTGAACCTTGGTTTGAATGAGACGACGGTTGCGGCGATGATCAAGGAAACGGGCAACGCTCGATTTGTCTATGATAGCTACCGCCGCTTGATCATGATGCTCAGTGATGTTGCTTTTGGTTTGAGCAAGCACCATTTTGACAACGAGATTTTTTCAGCTTACAAGCGCAAAGTTGGCGCGAAAGGCGACCTTGATTTGACGGCTGATGACTTGCGGAATGTTTGCGACGAGTTTTTGGCTTATGTGAAAGAAAAGACTGGACATGACTTCCCCAGCGATCCTTGGGAGCAGTTGATGGCGGGGATTGAGGCGGTGTTCCGTAGCTGGGACAACGATCGGGCGAAAGTATATCGGCGAACGGAGAAGATTCCGGACGAGATTGGTACGGCCGTGAACATTCAGTCCATGGTTTATGGAAACGCGGGTGAGGATTGCGGCACGGGGGTTGCGTTTACGCGAGACCCGAGTACGGGCGAGAAGTATCTCTTTGGTGAGTATTTGATGAATGCCCAGGGTGAGGATGTTGTTGCGGGGGTGAGAACTCCGGTTCCGATCAGCGAATTGGAAAAGCAGAATCCGGAGGTTTACAATAAGTTCATTGAGACCTGCGATAAGTTAGAAGCTCATTACAAGGAGATGCAGGATCTGGAGTTTACGATTGAGCACGGGAAGCTGTTTATGCTTCAGTGCCGAACGGGTAAACGCACTGGCCCGGCGGCAGTTCGGATTGCCGTTGAAATGGTGAAAGAGGGGTTGATCAGTCGCGAGGAAGCAATTCAGCGTGTTTCAGGATCACATCTTGACCAGTTGCTTCACCCGCGTATTGATCCGGATGTCTTGGACAAAGCGGTTGAACTGGCAAAAGGCTTGCCGGCATCTCCGGGTGCGGCGGTTGGGAAGGTCGTTTTCACGGCAAACAAGGCGGCCGAGATTGGCGTTCATGGAGGGGCAGGTGAAAAGGTCTTGCTTGTTCGTGAAGAAACGAATCCGGATGACGTTCATGGAATGCTGGCGGCTCAAGGTGTTTTGACGGCACGCGGTGGCAAAACAAGCCACGCCGCAGTTGTTGCTCGTGGATTTGGGATTCCTTGTGTTGCGGGGGCCGAGTCAATTCACATTGATGAGAAGGCGCATTACTTTGAAGTCAATGGTCACACGGTGAAGGAAGGCGATGTGATCACGATGGATGGTTCGAGCGGAAAGGTCTATTTGGGTGAGCTGAAGCTGATCGCACCGGAAGTCAGCGGTTCATTTGGTGAATTGATGGCCTGGGCCGACGAATTCCGTACCTTGAAGGTGCGCACCAATGCGGACAATCCTCGGGATGCTCAGCAGGCTCTTGAATTTGGTGCCGAAGGAATTGGTCTATGCCGTACGGAGCACATGTTCTTTGAAGCAGACCGGTTGCCGCTGGTTCAGGAGTTGATCTTGAGCAAGGATCCGGCAGTTCAGCAAGAAATGTTGGATAAGCTGCAAGTTGTTCAGCAGGGCGACTTTGAAGGGATTTTCGAAGCGATGGACGGCAAGCCAGTCACGATTCGTTTGATTGACCCGCCGCTCCATGAATTTCTGCCGAGCAAAGACGAATTGATTCGAGAAGTTTCTGATTTGTCGCATCGAGCGCAGACGAATTCCGAACTGAAATCAAAGTTGGAAGAGAAGCAGAAATTGCTCCATGAAGTTGAGGCAATGAGCGAAGCGAACCCGATGATGGGCTTACGGGGCGTTCGGCTTTCGATTATTCTTCCGGGCTTGGTTGTGATGCAGACGCGGGCAATTTTGCAAGCTGCATGCAAGCTGACCAAGGCGGGCAAGACGGTTTTGCCAGAGATTATGATTCCGCTTGTTTCGACCGTAAATGAGCTTCGGGTTGTTCAGAATCAGTTGGAAGCGGAAGCGAAGAAGATCATGAGTGAGCAAGGGATTGACGTTGCTTACCAGTTTGGAACTATGATCGAAATTCCTCGGGCGGCATTGACCAGTGGTGAGATTGCGGAGTATGCGCAGTTCTTTAGCTTTGGCACGAACGACTTGACTCAGATGACCTTTGGATACAGTCGGGATGATGCGGAAGGGAAGTTCTTGCAGACTTACGTAGAGAAGAAAATCTTGGCCACGAATCCGTTTGAATCGATTGATCAGACGGGGGTTGGTCGCCTGATGAAGTTGTCCGTTGCGGAAGGACGGGCGGCTCGTCCGGGCTTGAAGTGTGGCATTTGTGGCGAGCACGGTGGTGATCCGGAATCGGTTCACTTCTGCCATGAGATTGGCTTGGATTATGTGAGTTGTTCACCGTTCCGAGTTCCGATTGCACGATTGGCGGCGGCACAGGCGGCGGTTAAAGATCGGGTTAAGGTCGGCGCGGCGGACAAGTAAGTTCGGTCATTTATGGGCTCCCCGTTCACTTTTTGGTGGACGGGGAGCCAGTTATTAGGGTAATTTTTTGAGACTATGAATACTCGAGTTGGAGATGACTATCCGCAACAGTTAATTGGCGAATTGAATCTAGTTTCAGGAAAAGTTCACGTTGGCGATGGACAGTTCATTCCCGGTGATCCTTCTTTTATTGGAATGCTTGACAGCGCTGTTTATGAAGTTTGGGTAAAAGTAGCATCGACGGAGGACGGAGATCGAGTCAGATGCCTTTGGATGGTTCGACCAGGGTTTGTTACTACTCAGAAAGCGGAAGCTGGATCGACTTGGGCAGATACGGCAACTATTGGCTTTTGTGATTCATCTTTGGCAGAGCCTGAGTATACGGTAGAGCAAAACGACGAGTACTTAGACAGGCTTTGGAAAGCAACAGAGTCCGCTCAGTATGCAGCATTTACGCCCTTGGAAGGTGTCGTTGGAAAGGTGTTTGTCGCTTCGAGTGGCTTTGGCGACGGCGATTTTCTCGTCGAGTACCTCTTAGATAGCCAAGGTGGTAAAGGCGGACTGATCGTTACCTTTTTCAAATGGGGTCAGTTGTATAGCTCTGAGTAGTTGATTTGAAGACGAAGCCGGAGCGAGTTTTCTGGAATATTTGAACAAGTCACTAGTGCCCTAAAGCAAACCATAGAGAATACAATGCTTGCGAATTTGCAGAGCAAGGTGGAAAGGATTGATAAGGTAATCCCAGTCTACACTCAGAGATGATTAGTTCACAGTTATCTGTTGAAACTCTTTGAAGATGAGTGAAGTAGTATGTCCATTTCTCTGTCCTAGGGAACGCCACGTTCAATATGCGGCGGTTCAGGATCGAGTTAAGGTTGGGGCCCTGGAGAAGGAAGCTCGGTTAGTGGCTGCGATCCCCGCTGGGCTTTACTGAGCATCGGGTTTTTTTTTTTGTTAGTGCAAAGATGTAGCGGGTATTCTTAGCCCGTCATGAGCTTTAAAGTGGAGAGTATAGCGGCGATGGTTCCCTCCACCGATTTGGAAAGATCAGTTGGATTTTTGGTTGATAGGTTGGGTTTTGAGTTAGTGTTTTCAACTGAAACGTACTGCATTTTGGTTCGAGATGGGTTTGAGTTTCATTTGCAACGAGCGGGTGAAGGCGTTGGGCAGATAGCAATTTATATTAAGGTTGATGACGTTGAGGCAGTATGGGACCGTTTACAGGGCCATTTGGACGGGATTCGGCACAAGGCTCCGTTTGACCAGGAGTACCAGATGCGGGAAATCCATGTTGATCTTCCTTCGACTCAGGCTTCGTTCTTTATCGGTCAGCCGATTGGTGATTAGTTCACTGTTTTTTGTTGAAACTCTTTGAAGATGGGGAGGTAGTACGCCCATTGTTCTTTTTCGATGGCGGTCATGTAGGATTGGAGGCTAAGGTACGGGACGTAATGGGGTTGTTTTGGCTGCTTTTTGAGTTTCATGCCAGCTTGGAGCGGGGTTTTGTCGGCTTTTTTGAGGTTGCATTTACGACAGCAGGTGACGAGGTTTTCCCATGTGTGGGGGCCGCCGCACCAACGCGGGACAACGTGGTCGAGGGTGAGGTCGCGGGTTGACCCGCAGTATTGGCATTCGTAGTTATCGCGAGCGAGGATGCTGTGGCGGGAGAGACGCAACCGAGGTAGTGGGCGCTTGACTTGGTAGCGCATTCGGACGACGGACGGCATGGTGTGTTCGCCGGCGAAAGTTTTGTATTCTCGCCCCGCATCTTCGATGATTTCGGCTTTGCCGAGGATGAGGAGCGTGACGGCACGCCTGAGGTTGCAGACGTTCAGCGGCTCATAGTTGGCGTTGAGCAGAAGGACTTCATGTTTGGCCATTGGGTTCACCTCGTTCGATGGGGGTTTGCGGGTTCTGGTACAAAAAAACCCGCGTGTCTCACCGAAACGCGGGTTGGAGTGACACCAAGACGTTGGTGTATTAGGGTGTCGAATTGAGTCGGAGGACACCCGCAATGTTTCACCAAGTTCTGATCGCAAACTTGCATCACTTGCTATTAAAACGGATTTCCCGAATGTTTTGGCGCAGTTTTTTTCATCTCTTAACAAAAAAATTGATTTCGGGTGGAATTTGCGGGTGAGCATCCTTTGCCCGAGGCATAACGTCCGGTAAAATGCGCAGGTTAATCGGCTGGGTGTGCCTGGTTGGTTGTAACGCCATGGATGGTGAGTGACTGAGATGAATGTTTTGCGAATTGAGGGTGGACGACCTTTGCGGGGGTCGGTTGACATTGCGGGCAGCAAGAATGCGGCTTTGGCGATTTTGGCATCTGTGCCCTTGGTGGATGGCACGGTAGTTTTGACCAATGTGCCGGAGATTAGTGACATTCACATCAAGTTGAATTTGCTTCGGCGGTTGGGGGTGGAGTCGGAGTTTCGGGAAGGAACGCTTTTTATTGATACCAAAGGCTTGAAAGCGGCGGAGCTTCCGGAGGAAGAAGTCCGGAAAATTCGGACGGGGTTTTATATGTTGGGGCCGTTGCTTATGCGGCTGGGATCAATTTCGTTGCCGATGCCGGGGGGATGCAAAATTGGGGCCCGTCCAGTTGATTTTCACTTGAAAGGGCTTCGGGCACTTGGGGCAACTATTGAAACTTTATCGGGGAACTATGTGGCGAATTCGACAGGGGTCGAAGGGACGGAGATTTATCTGGATGCTCCGAGTGCAGGGGCGACTCAGCATTTGCTTGCAACGGCAACGCTTGTTCCGGGTCATACGGTGATTCAAAATGCTTCGATTGAGCCGGAAGTCGTGAGCTTGGCGGGCTTTTTGCAATCGGCGGGGGCGAAGATTGAAGGTGCGGGTACGAGCACGATTACGGTAACGGGAGTTGAGAAACTCACAGATTGTCGGTATTCGGTGCCAGCCGACCGGATGCAGGCGGGGACTTATTTGCTTGCGGCGGCGATCACGGGGGGAGACGTTACTGCGCGGGGAATTTTGCCCGAAGAACAGACGGCATTGGTGAATAAGCTCCGGGAAGCGGGCTTTTTTGCTGAAGAGGGTAACGATTGGGTGCGCGTTTGGGCGGAAGGCCGAGGCCGGGGAATCCGGGTCAAGACAATGCCCTATCCTGGGTTTCCAACTGATATTCAGCAGCCGATGGCAGCGGTGCTGGCGTTGGCAGATGGTCCAAGCTCGATTGAAGAGACGATCTATGAGAGTCGGATTGGTCATATTTCTGAGCTAGAGCGGATGGGGGCAAATGTCCGGGTTGAAGGGCGATCGACTTTGATTGAAGGCGTTAAGCAATTGCAAGGTGCGGTTGTCGAGGCGAGCGATTTGCGGGCAGGGGCGGCTTTGTGTTTGGCGGCGTTTGCGGCAAGTGGCGAGACGGTGATCCGGAATGTGATCTATATTGATCGTGGCTACCAGGATTTGGAAAAGAACTTTACGCAACTGGGTGGCAAGATTGAACGTTTGAGTGAAGAGGAGTGGGCTCGTCAAAGCGAGTCTGTAGAGCAGAAATAAATTGAGATTAGTACCGCAGATCGGCATCGACTTGGGGACAGCGAACATTTTGGTGTTTCGTCGTGGAAAAGGCATTGTTTTGAATGAGCCAACGGTTGTTGCGATCAACACGAAAACGAAGCGTGTTTTGGCGGTTGGGAACGATGCGCGTGAGATGCTGGGCCGGACTCCGGGGAACATTACGGCGATTCGACCGATGCGAGACGGGGTGATTGCTGAGTACACGGTGACGGAGAAGATGCTTGAGTACATCCGGAAGAAAACCGTTCCGGGGCCGGGTTTTGTGAAACCAGTGGCGTTGATTTGTGTTCCTAGCGGTGTGACCAACGTTGAGCGCCGGGCGGTTTTGAAGGCAGCCCATGCGGCAGGATTTCAGCGGGCGAGCACGATTGAAGAACCGATGGCCGCGGCGATTGGGGCTGGTTTACCGATTTCGACTGCAGGCGGAAATATGGTGGTGGATATTGGGGGTGGAACCACAGATATTGCGGTCATTAGCTTGGGGGGAATTGTCAAATCTGCAAGTCTTCGGATTGGGGGAACAAGATGGATGAGGCGATCATTCGCCATATCCGGAATGTATACAATTTGGGGATTGGGGAACCGACAGCCGAGGAACTGAAAATTAGGATTGGCAGTGCTTTTCCGCTAGATCCAGAACTGCAAATGGAAGTTCGGGGTCGGGATATGGTTGCGGGGCTTCCGAAGACGGTGGAAGTTTCTAGCGTTGAGATTAGGGAGGCATTGAGTGAGCCAGTGCGCCAGATTGCAGAAAAGCTGTGTCAGGTTTTGGAAGAGACTCCGCCGGAGTTGAGTAGCGACGTGATTGAGCGCGGAATTGTTCTGACTGGGGGTGGGGCACTTTTGAGAGGGCTGAGCACGCTGTTGGAGAACATCACACAGATTCCAGTCAGGGTTGCTGACAATGCATTAGATTGCGTAGCAATAGGGACTGGTCGGGCCTTGGAACAGATGGATGCGATTGAGAAATCAGGGGCAGTAACACGAATATGAAGCGGTTGGCGAGTCTTGGATTGATGGGAGTTTTGTTAGGCGGTATCGGGGTTGCCGAACAACCGGTGCCTCAGGCTCTACATAACGATTTTGTGACGGTTGTCACGGAACTCGATAAGGCTTCTTCAAAGCGACTCGGGCTGCAGCCAACTCAGTTTTCAACTCGTGATGGGGTTATTTCTCGTAAGGAATTTGTTGCGACATTGTTTGATTTGGACAAAAAATATTCGGCAAAGTACCGAGTGACGTCTCGACCGTTTGATACTTATCCGGATGTTGTTGCTCAGTTCAATAAGGGGGTGACGGTTGACCAGTTGTTGAAATTGAGTCGATGGGGGATGATCGCTCCAGTGGGGCCGATTGTCGTGAATCCTGGAGACAAGATGAGTAATGAAGAAGTTGGGGATGCTCTCGGTTACTTTTTTTCCAGAGTGGCAGTTTATTCTCACCAGCCTGATCCGAAATGGACACCCGAATTACAAGGTTTTTGAGCCTGACGATTCGTGATTAGATTGCCGATATTGTTGAGTGGTGGCTGCTCAACCGCGATGGTCGCAAGACGACCTTTGGGATTTGTTTGACCTTAGCCCGGTCTCAGATTCGGATATTCAGAAGTACTTGGACGTGACTCTTGCCAAGTGCGTGAGTTGGTTTCGTGCGAGTGGCGGTTCGATTTTTTTACAGGATGGGGCGGATGGGTTTGTGTTGCGGGCGAAGTTTGGCGAGCAAAAACGGTTGCCGCACGATGCGACAATTGAGAAGGGGCAGGGAATTGCGGGGATTGTGGCGATGAGCGGGGTTGCCCGGTTGATTGATGACCCGTCCCTATATCCGGACATGGCTGGAGTTGAGGGGAACCAAGGGATTTCGAGTTCGATGGTTATTCCACTGGCGGATCCGCGGCGGGTGGTGATTGGGGTTTTGAACATCAGCCGTAAGATGGGCGAGCCAGCTTTTCGAGAGATTGATTTGGATCAGGCAGTGGCTTTGGCGGCGCATGTTTCTTTGGCAGTCGGGAACGCGGAGTTGGTGAACCGGTTGAAGTCAAGTTGGGAGCAAACGGCGGTGGCTAACGAGCAACTTGTTGCGGTTTTGGACTCGGTGGGGGGGCGGTTTGGGTCGTTGATGGTGGGGGTCGGGTGGTTAATCAGAATTTTCCAGCGGCGGAGCTTGAGAGTGAAGCGGGAGTCATGGAAGTTGGGTTGGCGATGCCTCGGTTGGTTGAATCGGCTTTGGCGGACAGCGATACAATTCGGGCTCAAGTTTATGATTCAGGGGTAGACAGGACTTGGTTGATGCGGGCGACGCCATTGGAGAGTGGGGGGCGGTTGTTGCGGCACAAGAGATCACTGAGCATGAGCGGCAGCAACGAGAGTTGGGTCGGGTTCGGCGTTTGGCGGAGATCGGGCAGATGACGGCGGCAATTGCCCATGAAATTCGGAATCCATTGACGGGTATTCGAAGTGCGGCTCAGATGATTCGACAGCATCCGGAAGTTGGGGCGGAGTTTAGCGATTTGATTGAAGAAGAGGCGATGAAGTTGAATTCGCTTTGTGATGAGTTTTTGGAGTTTGCGCGGCCATTCCAGCTCAATTTGAATCCGGAATCACTCGGTGGAATCGTGGAGTCGGTGGTTCGGTTGATTGGGGCTCAATCAAGGGAGTCCGGAGTTGAACTCGATCTGACGATTGACGAAGCTGGAGGAGAGCTTATGCTCGATGGTCGCAGGATGGGGCAAGTTGTCCATAACTTAGTGAGGAATGCGATTGAAGCTTCGTCACCGGGGCAAAAAGTAATAGTGAAAGTGGGTGAGGGTTGGTTTGAGGTGGAAGATTTTGGAGGTGGGATGGATGAGGAGACGGTTGAGAAACTGTTTTCACCATTCTTTACGACTAAGGCAGATGGAACGGGCCTTGGTTTATGTACGAGCCGGAAAATTGTGGATGCACATGGTGGGGACATGGTTGTGCGTTCGGAATTGGGGGTTGGTACGACGTTTACCGTTCGACTAGATTGGGAACAGAAATGAGCAGTAAGAAGCGCGTGTTGATTGTTGACGACGAATTGAACATTCGACGTATTTTGCAAGCGTCGTTTGACAAAAACGGCTGGGTTGCATTGACGTCGGAGAGTGGTCACGAGGCTTTGCGCTTGCTGGAGCGCGAGCACGTTGACTGTGTTTTAACTGACGTCACGATGCCGGGGATGAGTGGTTACGACTTACAAAAAGAGATCAGTGCGATCTATCCAGATTTGCCAGTTGTGATCATGACTGCATTCGGGACAATTCCCCAGGCGATTGAAGCGATTCGGCACGGAGCGTTTGAATTCGTAACGAAGCCGTTTGATTTGGATTTAGTCAAGAAGATTATTCAGAACGCACTGGATGGTGTTGAGCCTGGCCAGAAGAAATCGTCCAAGGTCAAGAAGAAGGTGAAGTCGGGTGAGACCGCCCGAGCATTCATTGCGGAATCTCCGGCGATGAAAGAGATTTTGGAGATGGTTCAGCAGGTTGCAGACAGCCGGGCTACGGTTTTGGTTACCGGTGAAAGTGGCACGGGTAAAGAAGTTGTTGCTCGGCTGATCCACACTTATTCGGATCGAAAGGAGAACCCCTTTGTGGCGATCAGTTGTGCGGCTCTGCCGGAGACTTTGCTTGAAAGTGAGCTTTTTGGCCACGAGAAGGGGGCTTTTACTGGAGCTGATCAAGCGAAAGCTGGGCGATTTGAACTTGCTGATTCAGGCACGTTCTTTTTGGATGAGGTCGGGGATATTCCGATGCCGATCCAGATTAAGTTGCTTCGGGTTTTGCAGGAGCGGGAGTTTGAGCGATTGGGTTCTACCAAGCCAACCCGGGTGGATGTTCGGTTGGTAACAGCAACGAATCGGGATTTGCAAGAAGCAGTTGATGACGGGTCGTTCCGACTCGACTTGCTGTATCGGTTGCAGGTTGTGGAGATTATGTTGCCGCCGCTTCGGGATCGGCGCGAGGACATTGTTCCGCTTTGTGAGCACTTTTTGGCGAAGTATGCGGCGGAAAACAACCGCAAACTAGCATCGGTTGGAGCGGAAGCACTGGCTTTGCTTGAGGGATACGGTTGGCCGGGGAACGTGCGTGAGCTAGAGAACACGATGGAACGAGCTACGGTAATGGCGGGGCCGGATGAAATGGAACTCTTGCCTAAGCACTTGCCACCGAAAATGCGATCAGCGGCTTGAGCGGGGTACAGGTTTGTAGACCCAAATGGTGCCGGATTTAACTCCGGCAAGGTTAATCGTGTCGCGAGTGACGTACTTTCGACCGTTGCTGTTTTGTTGAAGTACGGTGGCGACTTTGGTTTCGGAATTAAATTTTTCGATGATTGACGTGTGTTGCTGGGTTGTGTATGTGAAAGTCGTGTTGCCGGACCTGGTGACGATTCTGACATTGCGGAATTGAAGAATGTCTCCGGTTTTGAGTTCAATTTCTTTGGTAGAGGGGTTATGGTTGCTTTGCGATTTCCCCACACATAGTCACCGCTGGATGGTGAGTCGGGCCATGTGCCGTACGGTTTGGCTTTGATGGCATCGAGAGCTTCAGCGGACAGTTCGGCACATTCTCCGCGACCGACTTGCTTCCCCAGTTGTTGGCGCGCGAAATCCGCGACACCTTCTTGCCAGGCGTCGGATGCTTGGGTTTCCAGTAACACAATTGAGCAGAGCACTGAGAGCATGGAATTTCTTCCCTAGGATACGACTTTGCGCGGCTGATTGGTACCAATGGCTGGTTAAATTTCCTGAATCAATGAGTTTCGCCTCTGTTTAGTCGGTTGTTGAGTAGGTAATGTTATTGGGTGGGCTCTTGATTGTTGGAGTCACGCCAGCCGAGATGACAACGGCGTTTCTCGGCGTAGAAAAGTGGTGGGGAGCCTGAGGAGATTGCCGCATGTTGAATTACGACAAGTCCATCGTTGAAGAGTTAGAAGAGAGCCGGCCGAAGATTCCGGTTGGATTGCTTTCCCGGCAGGAGAAAGACCGGTTGATTGAGCGGGGATTTTTGGCTTTGTATCGGTGGTATGTGGATCGGAGCCAGGCTTTGCGGAATTGGAGTCCGGATCGGGATGTTTTGTGGAAGAACATTCGGCAGGATCATTCGTATGAAGTGAATCGGATTTTAGAGGGATTTTTTGCGGTTGAGCAGTATGTGCCGGACTATGTTGAGAATATTGTGAACTTGATTCGGGGGAGCCACGGTCGTTCGCATTTTCAGATTCGGTGGGGGAGTGAGGAGGCCAAGCACGCGGATTTGTGGCATAACGCCTGTTTGTTTAGTCGGTTCCGGAGTCCGGATTGGCTCCGCAAGTACATGGGCGAACTGAGGTCGAACCAATGGACTTTGCCTTGGGAGGGCGACCCGATGCGGATGATTTTTTATACGGTTTTTCAGGAGCGTGCGACACAGATCAACTACTTGGGGATGGGCGTCATTGCGAAAGGGCAGTCGAAAAAGGAGGAGTTTAAGGACTCAGCTGATCCCGTTTTGGTGCAGGCTTCGCGATTGATTGCGATTGACGAAGCGGCGCATTACAACTTCTTTTTGGAGGGGGCGCGATTGTTCCTCTACTACTATCCTGCTCAGGCGATTGAGGCGATGCACGATGTGATCAAGTACTTTTCGATGCCGGCGGGAGCGATTATTCCGGACTACGATGAGTTTTCGACCATTGTTCACAAGGCAGGGATTTACGGGCCGCGGGAACATGCGAAGGATGTGATCCAGGTGGCATTGAACAATCTGGGGATGGCGAGTAAGAAGATGTTGGAAGAAGGGATTCGGAAGACTCGTTTGGTGCCGGATGAGGACGGGAATTTGCGGGAAACGGCGATTTTTCCTGGGTTGGACTTTTCTCATATTGAGGATGCGGTTAGGCGGATGTTTGACCGGACGGGCAAATTTGAGGCGGAGATCGGGTTTGACGAGGTTGATCCGCTGGAGTTTAAGCCGGGGTATTGATGAGTTTGGATGATGGCTCTCTGCGTGATCAAGTGCGGGAAGCTTGGTGGCGGTTTGACCCGATCGGAGTTCGGGAGGCTCGGAGTTCCTGCGCGGATGAGTACGACACCTACATTGCCTGGACGGTGAATGCACTCTTTGGTGCGGGGGATGTTGAGGGGGTTGTGAGGAGGGCAGTAGAGGCGATGGGTGGGTTGAGTTGGTTGGGGGTGGATCATATTGAGGGGTTCTTAGGGGAGTTGAGGCCGTTGCAGTCGAGTCGCAATGACTCCGACGGAGGGGGGGAGTGTGACAAGTGATCATGCCTTCCCCGACCCTTACTTCAAATTCTCTGAAGAATTTCTAGTTTTCGTTTTCCGTCATTGCTTCATCAGGCTAAAGAGGTTGTCCTGGCAGGGCTGGGTGAATTGGCAATCGGGGGGAGGAGTTCTCCGAGGTTGTGGGGTTTGAACAGAGATTCATCGAGACCGTAGCCAAACGATCCGGCGCGGAGGGTGGGGCGGCGGCGGGAGGCGTGGGAGTCGGTCCAGACGATGAGGGCTTGCTGGTTCGCGCGGCCGTGGACGGTGGGGTATTCGGCGGAAGGGGGTTCGAGGTAGGAGTTTGACTCGAATGTTGGTGTGGAAGCGAACGTGTTGATTCGGGCCGAAGTGGCGAAGGCAATTGTGTTGCTGGATTCTTCGATTTGGGTGCTTGTGACGGGAATTGGGATTTCTTGGTAGGTGGGGGCAGGGAAGTTGCTCGGGCTGAGGTAACTGTAGTTGTAGGCATAGCCAGTATCGCCGAGGGCAGGTCGGTTTTTGAGTTGGAGTAGAGGATCGGCTTGGATTTGCCCGCTGCGCATGTAGGTATGGAGAAGGGCTTCTTCTTTGCGCAGGGTAATTCCGTCGTAGCTTCCCCACCAGTAGTAAGTTTTGCCGGGAGCGGAGGTGCTTGCCCGCATGAGGGTGTCATCGTAATCGGCGGCGTAGAGTGTCCAGGCGAGACCAATTTGCTTGAGATTGCTTAAAGATTGCGTGGCTTTGGCGGCGGTTTTTGCTTGGGCAAAAACGGGGAAGAGGATAGCGGCGAGGATCGCGATGATGGCGATGACGACGAGAAGCTCGATGAGCGTGAATGCGCTTTTCATTTTTTGGTTTCCTATGCTCGTAGGGGTTGGCCTATTGAGTTGTTGTTTTGAAGCGCGGCAGGCATTCGGACTTCTCGTTTGAGTTGAGTTACCGTTGCGGCACAGTGCCGGATTTTCACCGGTCTTCCCCTGTTCGCCTTTTGTGAGGCGCGCGATCCACGACAGATCGCTCGGGCTTCTGAGGCTGAGTATGGTCTTGGGGCGGGAATGCAAGTGGGCTTTTTGGGGTGCTTCGATAGGCTCAAGTGGGGTGAGTGGGTTTGGGTAGAGTTATGGGATTACAGGATGAGCAACTCCTCAATGGTAGAGATGCAGGTAAAGCGAGAAGATTTGAACCCGGCAACAGTTCAGTTGGCGGTTGAGTGCAGTGAAGACCAGATCAAAGCGGGTTTCGACCGTGCTTTGCGTGACTTGAGCAAGAAGGTCAAGGTTCCGGGCTTCCGCCCAGGGAAGGCCCCGAAGAAGATGGTTGAGGAGGCGATTAATCCTCAGGCACTTTATGAGACGGCGGCGGAGAATATTGTTCGTAAGGCTTATGAAGAAGCGGCGAAAGCAGAGGATTTGAAGCCAGCGGGTCAGCCGAGTGTGGACATTTTGGAATTTTATCGCGGAGGCGAGCCGCTCGAAGATGGCAAGATTGCTGACCCGGCGTTCAAGTTTAGTGTGAAGGTTCCGCTGGAGCCGGTGGTCGAGCTGGCGGAGTACAAAGGTTTGGAAGCCAATCGTCCTGGAGTTGCGGTGAGCGACGAGGAGATTGATCACCAGATTGAAGAGCTTCGCCGGGGCCAAGGTAAGAAGAGCGAAGTTTCCGATCGGGGTATCCAAGAAGGCGATGCAGTTGTCCTCTCGTTGACCGCCGATGACGATGAATCGCGCAGCTTTATGGTGATCGCAGGTCAGACTTTCGACGGTTTGGACAAGGCGATGATGGGGATGGTCGCGGACGATGTGAAGGCGGTGACTTTGGAGTATCCGGAGAACTTCCAGCATGAAGGTTGGAAGGGCCAGAAGAAGAAAACCAAGCTCTCGATCAAGTCTGTGAGTGCGTTCCAACTTCCGGCTTTGGACGATGAATTTGCAAAGGGTTACAACTTTGACAATGTTGATGCGCTTCGGGAGCGAGTTCGCCAAGGCATCACTGAAGTCAAAGAGAACGCAGCAAAGGACATGGTTCGCGATCAATTGCTTGATGCTTTGCTGAGTAAGAGCACGGTTCACGTTGCCGAAAACACTTGGGAAAGTGTTGTGGATCGCCGTTTGCGCGAGATGGGACAGGAACTACAGGCTCGCGGAGCGAAGTTTGAGGATTACTTCAAGCAGAACGGATTGACGGAAGAAGAGTTCATTGAGCAACTTAAATCGGATGCGAAAGTGAATGTCGAGCGTGCGGTTGTGATCCAGAAGTTGTTCCAGGACAACAAGATGGAGATCAAGCAGGACGATTTGAATAGTTTCTTCAACCAAGTGATTGCGGAGAACAATGTTCCTCACGACCAGGTTGAAGCCTTTGCGAAGGAATATGGCGCGCAGATTCGCGAGGAAGTGATTTTCCGCGCGATGACGAGCAAGGTGACAGATTTGTTGATTGAACATGCAAAGATCACCGAGGGTGCGGCACCGGCGGCCAAAAAGTCAACGGCGAAAAAGGCTGATGGTGAAAAAGCTCCGGCGAAAAAGGCAACTAAGGCAACAAAGAAGTCAGAAAAGTAGTAACGTTAAATTGGGCCTGCACGGATGACGCTTCAGGCCCGACAACTCCATTAAAGGTACAGGGATTGACAGAATGAATGAAATGAATGTTGGAGTCCCGTTTGTCATTGAGCAAACGGCCCGTGGTGAGCGCAGTTACGACATCTGGTCACGTCTTCTCAAAGATCGGATTGTGTTTTTGGGGACTCCGGTTGATGACTATGTGGCCAATCTTTTGATTGCCCAATTCTTGTTCCTGGAAAAAGAAGATCCGGACAAGGATATTGATTTTTACATTCACAGCCCGGGCGGGAGCGTGAGTGCGGGTCTGGCAATTTATGACACGATGAAGATGATCAAGCCAGATGTTGCGACGATTTGTGTCGGTCAAGCGGCTTCAATGGGCGCGGTTTTGCTTTCAGGCGGGACAAAGGGGAAGAGGTACTGCTTGAACAATGCTCGTGTGATGATCCACCAGGTGAGTGGTGGGGCTCAGGGTCAATTGACGGATATGAAAATTGCGATCCAGGAAGCTGACCGATACATGAGTATTTTGATGGGGATTCTTGCTGAAGCAACTGGCAAACCAATTGAAGAAGTGACCAAGGACTGTGACCGAGACCACTTCATGTCGGCAGAAGAAGCGACGAATTATGGAATCGTGGATAAAGTTCTGAAGCCAGGCGAACGATAATAAAGGGAAGGAACATGGCTAAACAAGACGAGCGCCGGGATCGTTGTTGTCTCTGCGGAAAGAAAAAGGAACAAGTTCCGAAGCTGATTGTTGGACTGCATGGAGCGGTTTGTTCGGATTGCGTTGAACTCTGCAAAGAGATTCTGAGCAATGAAGGATCAAAGCGTGATGTTGCGCCGACGGCGGCTGCGGCGTCTTTGGAAGCGATTGGTTCGGGTTCATTCTCTGGTTCTGATTCGCGTAATTTGCCGAAGCCGAAGGAAATCGTTGAGTTCTTGGACAATTATGTGATTGGTCAAGAACACGCAAAGCGAGCCCTTTCGGTCGCGGTTTATAATCACTACAAGCGCGTGAGCCACAAGGGTGGTGATCAAGATGTTGAATTGCAAAAGAGCAACATTTTGATGATTGGCCCGACGGGGAGTGGAAAGACGCTCTTGGCTCAGACTTTGGCGCGGATGCTTGAGGTCCCTTTCGCGATTGCGGATGCGACGGCTTTGACCGAAGCAGGCTATGTTGGGGAAGATGTTGAGAACATCTTGCTCAAGTTGTGGCAATCGGCAGAGAACATGGATTCGCGTGATCCAAAGTCACTTTGTGAGCGCGGAATCATTTATGTTGACGAGATTGACAAAGTCAGCCGCAAGAGCGACAATCCTTCGATTACACGCGATGTAAGTGGAGAAGGGGTTCAGCAAGCGTTACTCAAGATTTTGGAAGGTACGGTTGCGAATGTTCCGCCCCAAGGTGGACGAAAGCATCCTCAGCAGGATTACATCCAAGTTGACACGAGCAATATTCTCTTTATCTGCGGCGGTGCTTTTGATGGTCTGGAAGAGATTGTTATGCGCCGGCAGAAGGAGAATGTGATGGGCTTCCGGAGTGAACCGCAGAGCAAGACGGAGCGCAAGAAAGACGTTCTGCAGGATGCGAACCCCGAGGATTTGATGAAATTCGGGTTGATTCCCGAATTCATTGGTCGATTGCCGGTTGTGACCGCCTTGAATCAGCTTGATGAAGAAGCATTGGTCGAGATTTTGACCGGTCCGAAGAATGCGATTATGAAGCAATACGCTCGGTTCTTTGAACTGGATGGCGTTGAGCTTCAGGTTGCCTCAGAAGCCTTGCGTGAAATTGCTCAGGAAGCGATGAAGCGAAAGACGGGGGCTCGAGCATTGAGGGCGATCATTGAGCAGATCATGCTGGAAGTGATGTACGAGGTTCCGAGCAAGACGGATGTGAAACGAGTGGTTATTCCTCCGGGAGTGATCAGCGAGAAGAAGCAGCCGATTTTGATGACTCAGGAACAGATAAAAGAAGCGAGCTAGTTTCGCGGATTTGTTGAGAAATTGGGCTAGGAGTTTGACTCCTGGCCCGATTTTGTTGCTGGCTGGTAGGGTTTGCGGCTAGTAAGTGTGCGATCAGTAGGGTTGCCGGATTGGTTGGGCCCTGTTAATTTTGGTAGTGAAAGAATGCATTCAACTGTTGAATAAGATCAGTGTGCCGGAATGCTCCATCCCTGGAGAGTGGCACAGTTTGAATTGAGATTGAGGCGAGAACTCTGATGTACTTACTGACTTGGAACCACATAGATCGACAAATTGAAGCCAGCTTTGGCGGAAAAGTGACGCTTGCTGAGGCAAACGTTTTTATGGAAGAGCTGCGAGAATTGCTTGCGGACAAAAGTGATCGGCATTTTGACGTGATGATGGATTATTCGACTTCGAGTCCGATGGCGGAGGATGTTGCGCGGACTTTGGAAGAAGCACGAGAAATGTGCTTGTTCGGGGGAGCCTCGCGGATCACCTTTGTGACGCGAACCCAGAATGAAGCGGCGGTCTTGACGAATGCGCGCCTGCAAGGCGTGTTGGAAGGTCGCGAGCGCTACATGGCTTTTGCTGCATAAGAGAGCGATTTTTATGGGCAGCTGGCTTGCTGGATGCCCACCATTCCTCTCCTCAACGCAACCCCGACGATGATGTCGGGGTTTTATTGTGTTCATAGGCCCTCTATCCTCTCGATTGGAAATGGGCTTTCGACCAATGGCTTTGCAGCGAGCTTGAGCAAAACGTACGGATTATCGTCCGCCGCTGTGCGGTTACTTTTGAACGCACCGCATCCAGTGCATCGGTGGATGATGGCCCATTCGGTTCCTTTCCGCACCCAAATGGCGACGGGCTCCATGTCGGATTGACACGGACTTGTTCGGTCCCCCGGTTTGTGATCGACGTGAAGAGAATGAAGGCAATTGGGGCAGTGATTGCGGTGATTTGATCCAGCGCCATCGGGATAGACGAGGGTGCGGCAGTTGACGCACCGAAACGGCTTGTTAAGTTGTTTTTGTTTGTTCAATTGATCCTAGTTGTTGTTAAACAGTGCCACCAGATGCTGGTGGTGAAGAGATTTTTGTGGGCTCCAAGATTTGCACTTGGGCAACTTAGGATCGGGCGGTCTTCATACGATTTCCGTCGCAGAGTTTAGTCCGGGGCATCGAGTCGTGAGTAGGACCCAGACTGTTCGAGTCGCTGGAATTGTTCGGCGGTGGCTTCGGTGTATTTGGGAGTGAGAGCCCGAATCTCGGGATTTGCGATGGTCAGAATCTCGTTTGCGAGGAGGAGACGCCGGGAGGCAATCAGGTACTCCCAGTCTGTCCACGAGACACCGAAATCTGGGGGTGAATAGGGGAAGCATTTCCAGAACTGGGCTTCTCGTTTGCGCCAGCCTGGTTGGGAGCGGAAGTAGAAGAATGCGGTGCTGATGTCGAATAATGGCGGGGCATAACAACAATCGTCGAAATCGAGGATGTGAATTTGATCGCCAGTACGTTTCATATTTCCCATGTGCAGATCGTAGTGAATAATCTGAGTAGATTGAGATTGTTGTAAGTTGACATAAATGGAATTGGCTTTATCGAAAATACTCTTGAACAGCGGTGTATAGGTTTTGTACCCACTCTCGGAAAAGTTAAGGGTTTGACCGAGAATCACATCGTTAATCGTTGGGAGCTCGGCGTTTTGGGGAAGTTGAGGTGGGTTTTCATGGAGCAAATACATCGTTTCTGCATAACTTTTAACGAGCTTAAGAGACGGGCGAGTTGGGTAGGGGGTTCCGGGGAGCCAGTGGTAACACACGGCATGGAGCGGTCGGTCGAAGCTGGGGAGGTCGCCGGTCAAGATGTATTCGCCTGTGGGTGTGCAATGAGGGATGGCAGCGGAAATTTTGGGGTTCTCGGCGAGTTGGGATGTCCAAGCGATTTCGCCCCGGATGTTTTCAAGCGTCCGAGGTGAGTTGATATTGATGCGGAGGGCGAATGTGCCTCGTGCTGACTCAATCCGGAATGTTGTGTTGTATCCGTGGTTGGCGAGTCGGATGGAGGTTGGGTCGAGTCCGAATTCGGCGGCGAATTTCTGAGCGAAGGGCCGGAGGGTGGCGACTTGGCTTTGTTTGGAGAGATCGTTGAAAGGTTTCACGGGAGGAATTCGGTCGGGTCGTGGTCACTTTGGACGAGGGAGTCAGGCAGTTGGCTCGGTAGACTGCGGATATGAAAGTGGGCAATTTCCGTTACCCGATGCCAGTCAACGAACCGATCTTGAATTATGGGCCAGGAAGTCCAGAAAAGGCACGGCTTAAAGAGGTTTTAAGTGAGCTGAAGGGGCAGGTGATGGACATTCCGATGGTGATTTGCGGGAAAGAAGTCCGGAGTGGTGATACGAAAGAGATTCGGCCACCGCACGAAATCAGCCATTTGTTGGGACACTTTCATGCAAGCGATGAGAGTCATGTCCGGGCAGCGATTGATGCGGCTTTGGCGGCGCGAAAGAGCTGGGCGGCAATGGATTGGGAAACGCGGGCGGCGATTTTTCTGAAAGCGGCGGATCTGATTGCGACGAAGTATCGACCTTACATGAACGGTACCACGATGCTGGGTCAGAGCAAGAACGCATTTCAAGCAGAGATTGATGCGGCTTGCGAAATCATCGACTTTTTGCGGTTCAACGTTCACTTTTTGGACGAGATTTATCGTGGTCAGCCGATCAGTGGGCCGATGATGCATAACCGCATGGAGTACCGAGGACTTGAAGGGTTTGTGCTGGCGGTGACGCCGTTCAACTTTACGGCGATTGGCGGGAATCTCCCGACTTGTGTTGCGATGTGCGGCAACGTTGTGGTTTGGAAGCCGGCGAATACTCAGGTGTATTCGGCTTACATGTTCATGAAGATTTTGCAAGAGGCAGGGTTGCCGGACGGGGTCATCAATTTGATCTATCCGAGCGGGCCCGTTGCGGGAGAGATTTGCACGAGTCACCCGGACTTTGCGGGGGTTCACTTTACGGGCTCTACGGGTGTTTTCAATTACTTCTGGAAGACGATTGGTGAACGAATTGCGACTTACAAGGGTTACCCACGGATTGTTGGAGAGACGGGCGGTAAGGACTTTGTGATTGCGCACAAATCGGCGAATCCAGATGAAGTTGTGACGGCTTTGCTCCGCGGGGCTTTTGAATATCAAGGCCAGAAATGTTCGGCGGCGAGTCGGGCTTACATTCCTTCCAATATGGCGGCGGAAGTCAAGGAGAAGCTGATTGCAGGGGTTAAGAGCTTTAAGATGGGGCCGGTGGACGACTTCCGGAACTTTGTTAATGCAGTCATTGATGAGAAAGCGTTTGACTCAATTGCGGGTTACATTGACCAGGCGAAGGCGGACGGACAGGATATTTGGGTGGGCGGTGGTCACGACAAGTCGGTGGGTTATTTCATTGAGCCGACGGTAATTGAAGCGAAGGATCCGAAGTACCGGACGATGTGTGAGGAGATTTTTGGGCCGGTTTTGACGGTGCATGTTTATGATGCGGAGAAGTTTGAGGAGACTTTGGATTTGGTTGATTCGACTTCGCCTTATGCTTTGACCGGTGCGGTGCTGAGCAAGGATCGCGCGGCGGTGGAGCTTGCGGTTGAAAAGCTCCGGCACGCGGCGGGGAACTTCTACATCAACGATAAACCGACGGGGGCAGTGGTTGGTCAGCAACCGTTTGGTGGCGCGCGGGCGAGCGGGACGAATGATAAGGCGGGGTCGCCTTTGAATTTGTATCGGTGGCTGAGCGCCCGGACGATTAAGGAAACATTTGTCACTCCAACGGACTACCGCTATCCGTTTTTGGGCGAAGAGTAAGGAGAGGAATTTGGGGCGACATATTCTTGTGTCGCCCCAGTTCCTTAGCGGCCCTTGAAAAGGCCGCCGAGGATTCCTCGAATGATTTTGCCGCTGTTCTTGCTGAGCTCGCGGCCGATTTGGGAGCCGGCGGAGCGCATGGCGGATTTCATCATGGCTTCTCCAGCGGTCTCGCGGGTCCGGGGTCGTGAGGTTGTTCTTTGGGCCCGAGCGGCTTCTTTTGCGGCTTTTTCTTCGGCTTCGGCTTTTGCTTCGGCGGCTTCAAGATCGGCAGCTTCAGCGGCGGCTTGTTCGGCGCGTGTGGTGAGGACTTCGTAGGCGGACTCTCGGTCTACGGTTTTGTCGTAAAGGGCGGCAACGGGGGAATTGGCCATGATTTTCGCGCGCTCTTCTGGAGTTGCGGGGCCAAGTCGGGAGCTGGGTGGGCGGATCAGGGTTTGCTGGACGATGATGGGGGTTCCTTTGCCTTCCAGAGTACTGACGAGGGCTTCACCGACTCCGAGTTGGGTGATGACTTCTTCGGTGCTGAATGAGGGATTGACGCGGAATGTGGTAGCGGCGGCTTTGACGGCTTTTTGGTCGCGGGGGGTGAAGGCGCGAAGGGCGTGTTGATAGCGGTTGCCGAGTTGGCCGAGGACGCTGTCGGGGATATCCAGAGGATTTTGGGTGACGAAGTAAACGCCGACGCCTTTTGAGCGAATCAGTCGGACAACTTGCTCGACTTTATCGACGAGGGGTTTGGGGGCGTCGTTGAAGAGGAGGTGAGCTTCGTCGAAGAAGAAGACGAGCTTGGGTTGGTCGGGATCTCCGACTTCGGGGAGTTCTTCAAAGAGTTCGGAGAGAAGCCAGAGGAGGAATGTGGAGTAGAGCTTGGGGCTCTGCATGAGCTTGTCAGCGGCAAGGATGTTGATGAAGCCTTCGCCAGTGTGGGTGGTGCGCATGAAATCTTTGAGATCCAGAGCTGGTTCGCCGAAGAATTTTTCACCGCCTTGCTGTTCGAGCACGAGGAGGGCGCGTTGGATTGCGCCGACGGATGCGGAGCTGACCTGTCCGTATTCGGTTTGGATTTCTTTGGCGTTGTCGCCGATGAAGTTGAGCATGCTTTTGAGATCTTTGAGATCAAGCATCAGGAGGTCTTGGTCGTCGGCGATGGCGAAGGCGATGTTGAGGACGCCTTCTTGGGTTTCATTGAGTTGGAGGAGTTGGGCGAGGAGAAGGGGGCCCATCTCGGAGACAGTGGTTCGGATTTGGTGGCCTTGATCGGCGAACAGATCCCAGAAGATGACGGGAGCGGGTTTGTATGTGTAGTTTTGGAGATCGATGACCTGGGCGCGTTCTTCGAGTTTGGAGTTTCCGCCGCCGGTTTGTGAGAGTCCGCTGAGGTCGCCTTTGACATCGGCCATGAAGACGGGGACACCCATTTGGGAGAATTGCTCGGCGAGGATTTGGAGGGTGACGGTTTTTCCGGTTCCGGTTGCTCCAGCGATGAGTCCGTGGCGGTTGGAGAGTTTGGGGAGTTGGTAGACGGATTCGGTTGATTTTCCGACGAAGATGGGATCGGCCATTTCTTTTCTCTTTTTGGTTAGGGATTAGGTTACCGCAGGGGCGGGGACTTGGTGGTTCTTGGTAAGATTGGGTTCGATATGGCGAAGAAGATCAAAGTTGGTGTGATTGGGACGGGGATGATTGCGAATCATGCGCACTTGCCGGGGTATTTCTCGATTCCGGAAGAAGTGGAAGTTGTTTGGCTTTGTGACAAGAAGTCGGATCGGCTGGCGGAAAACGCAACGAAGTGGGGGGTGAGCAAGACGACGGAGAATTATCACGACTTGCTGAATGATCCGGAAATTGATGCGGTGAGCGTGGCAACGCCGAATTTGGAGCACATGCAGATGACGGTGGATGCTCTGAAGGCAGGCAAGCACGTTTTGTGTGAGAAGCCGCTTTCAATGAATGCCGATCAGAGTAAGGCGATGTGCCGCGCGGCGAAGGAAAGCGGGAAGGTGTTGCAGGTTGGCTTGCAATACCGGTTCTGTGGTCCGGGGATGTTCATGAAAGACTATATCGCGAATGGACATATGGGCGATATTTACTATGGTCGGGCCCAGGCGATGCGCCGACGGGGTGTTCCGGGTTGGGGGGTTTTTACGAACAAGGAGAAGCAGGGCGGTGGCCCGCTGATTGATATTGGGGTGCACATTTTGGACTTCACCCTGCATTTGATGGGTTATCCGAAGCCGGTGGCGGCGACGGGGAAGACCTGGGACATGCTCGGAAAGAATCCTGAGATCACGAACTTCATGGGCGACTATGACCGTTCGACTTTTACGGTTGAGGATATGGCGGTGGGGATGATTCGGTTTGAGGATGGTCAGATGGTGCTTTTGGAAAGCTCATTTATGGCGAATATTGAGCAGGAGTTCTTTAAGACGACATTGATGGGTACGAAGAGCGGGGCGGAAGTTTGTCCGGGCTTTAGTGAGGATCCGATTGTGATCTTTAGTGAGCGAGACAAGCAGGTTTTCAATGAGCGCCCGGTGAACATTCCGGATGTGAAGAGTTCGCATGTTAAGGAAGTTCAGGAGTTTGTGCGGACGATTCGGGAGGGCGGTGAGTCGCTGGTTCCGGGTGAGCACGGGTTGATTTTGAATGCGATTTTTGACGCGGTTTATAAGAGTTCGGAGACGGGTCAAGAAGAGCGGATTGATCTGAGTTACTGATTGAGGTTCGATTAAGTAAGATCCCCCTAAGGCATTGCTCTTCGGGGGATTTCTTTTTAGTAGAAAGGGTTAATTCCAGTGGACGTCGGTGTCACCGTCGAGGGCTTGGATGTAGTTGAGCTGGGCGGTGTGGTACATCATGTGGACGGATGCGAGGCCGACCATTCCGCTGAACGATGTTTCTCGTTCGCCGATTTTGAATTTTTCGTTAAATTTTTCGCTGGGGATGGGGGCCATGGCGGCGATGATGGCATCGGCTGATTCTTTGAGCTGGGCGATGGCGGTTTCTTTGTTCCGGTCTGAGTCGGGGCAGACGGCCCAATCGTCGTTGAAGGGCCATGGGCCGGGATCTTCGCCGCGGAGTTGGGCGGCGATGCGATGGTTGACGACGATGACTTCGTGGGTGAAGTCGTAGCCGGAGCGAGCTTTTCCGCCGGGTGATTTTTCCAGTTGTTCGTGGGAGAGGGCTTCGAGGTCTTGGGTGTAGAAGTTGGCGGATTGGTTGATTCGTTCGTGGAGGAAGTCTTTGATTTCGGACATGGGCGTGAGTTTACTTGAATAATCTGAGTTTCATTTTCTTGCGAGACGGGATCAAATTTGCTATTTCTGCCTCACCCATTACCCTTCCCCCCCGGGGAGGGAAGAACGAGGATGGTCTGGTAAATCAAAATTTCTGGGGTTTAAGAGCCAAAAAAAATTGAATTGCAAATCCATCCTAGTACTTGTCGTAATTATCAGGCGAGACCCCTATCCCCCGGCCCCCTTCCCCCTAAAAGAATTTAGGGGGAAGGGGGTTCCAGAGTTAGAATTGCGACTTCGGGGGGCAGAAGAGGCGGGAGGGGAAGAAGGTGGTGGCGAGGCCCCGGGTGACATAGAGGGGGGTGGGGGCATTGGGATAGTAGCCTCGGATGTATTTGCGCCCGTTGGACGTTTTCTTGGGTGCCCAGCCCCAAGGGGTGAGGAATTGTCCGCCGTGAGAGTGACCGGCGAGCATGAGTTCAGGGCCGATGGGGAGTTGTTCAACCATATCAGGCTCGTGCCAAAGGATGACGATGGGGTTTTGGGGGTTGGATTTTTCGAGGGTTGTGTAGGGAGCGGGGGTGCCACCGTTGGCGGAGTCAATGCCGACCCACTCGATGCCGTCTTGGTGATGAACTTGATTGAGGAGAAATCGGGCACCGAGGTCTTCGACGATGGATTTGACTTGGTTGACATCTCCTCGGTCGTGGTCGCGATTGCCGGGGATTATCAGGCATTTCCCGGCGAAATGGGGGAGGTCTTGGAGCGCGAACTGGAGGAGGTGGCGGTAGTAGGGGGTGTTTCGGTCGACAAGATCACCGCCGATTACGAGGATATTGGGGTTCTGATCGGCGAGCCAGGACAGTGCGGCTCGGGCGAGGGTGATGGTTTGCTGGTCGCGGATATGGAGGTCGGCGATGAACCCGATGCGATAGCCAGCGAGGGAGGCGGGCCAGCGAGGGATGGTTAGGGTTCGTTGCTCGGCAACGAGGCGATTTGCTTCGACAAAATGTCCATATGCAAGCGCGGCGGCTCCGAATCCGGAGGCGGCAGTGAGCAAATTCGAAAGGGCTTTCAAGTCTGGGGGTTTACCTGGTTCGGATGAAAGCCCTTTGGTATTAGGGTTATCTGGTTTTCGCAACCAGACAAGCTTGGGTGATCTGCTTGGCTTCGGATCGAGCTTCCCGAATCGCTGATAGTTCTCGCTCGCTGAGTTTGGTTACGGGGCTTTTGAGGTAGAGAGGCCCCATAATGTCGCCAAAAGTGGGGCTATCCCAGAGGCCAAGGACGTGTCCAATTTCGTGAGCGGCGGTGTGCACCATGGCGTCTTTTGGCATGAGTCGTCCGGTGGGGGTTTGGGAACGAAGTTTGATATCGGCGGTGATGTTGCTGGTGAAGTTATTGTTGCCCCAGTCAAAGACTTGCCGTTGCCAAACAGCGAATCCGGCGATGTTTGTGCCCATGTTGCGGACTTCAGTTTGGAAGTTGATGCGGACGTTAGCTTTTCGTGATTCGACTTCAACGAAATGGACTTCACCGTTGAGAGCTTCGCTCCAGAGGGCGATGGCTTGATCGGCGGCGGCGCGGGCTTCGGCGCGTTGGGCATCGGGAATACCATCGGTGTTTATGGAGAACTTGATATCTCCGTCAACAAGTACGGAGTTTGAATAGGCTATAGCGCGTTCATAATCGCCAGACATCATTGCGGTGTTGGCTGTCCGAAGCATTTCCCGAAGCTTGGGTTGAATGAGGTCGGGTTGGTTAGCTAGTCCAAACTGGGACGCGGTCGCCATGCCCGCGACAAGGAGGAGGGTCAATCCGGACAGGGATTTGAGGTTTTTCATAGTCAGCCCTTCGTGGGGTGCGACAGTTCACACCCTTCTCAGCAAGGGTGGTTTTCCAGGTTGATGTGGACAAAATTCCCGTGAGGCTTGCGGGGATGAGCTTTTTCCGGTGGGATTGCGGGGGTGGGGTACAAGGAGGTTGTGAGCGGGCCGAAATTGGTTGCGGTGATGGGGCCGACGGGGTCGGGGAAGAGTGCGGTTGCGGAGCGGCTTGCGGATAAATGGGGGGCGGTCTTGGTGAATGCGGACGCTTTTCAGGTTTATCAGGGTTTTGACATTGGCACAAATAAGCCGGAGAACCGTGAGAGATATGAGCTGATCGATATTTGTGAGGCTGAGGAACAGTTTGGGGTTGGGGAATGGCTTAGGAGAGTCGAGGGGATGCTGCAAACGGCTTGGGATGCTCAGCAGGACGTGATTGTTGTGGGGGGGACGGGGCTATATATTCGGGCGTTGTTTGAGGGGTATGCGGAGATGTCGGGGCCGCCTGATCCGGAGTTGAGACAAGAGTTGATGCGGCGAGAAGCGGAAGAGGGGCTTGGGAAGTTAGTTGAGCAGCTCGAGGCCGTTGATCCTGAGATGGCGGGGCGAGTTGATTTGCGCAATGGAGTGCGCGTGAGGCGAGCGCTGGAGAAGGTTTTGGGAGGAGGAGAACGGATTCAGATTGAGGTTCCTGACTTTCGTAAGTTCAAGTTTGGGCTTGATGTGGAAGTCGAGGCGTTGCGCCAACGGTTGGAGAAGCGACTTCTGGAGATGGTTGATGGGGGTTGGATTGAAGAAGTTCGGAAATTGAATGATATAAACGTGAGCGAAAATGCCCCGGCGATGCGGGCTATCGGGTATCACAGTTGGAGATGTTACTTGTCGGGCGCAACGACGTTCGATGAGGCGTTCGCCGAGGTTTTGAAGTTGACGGTGCAATATGCAAAGCGTCAGCGGACTTGGATGCGGAGAGAACCGAATCTGAAGATGATTGCGCTGCAGTCTTGGGATGAAGCGGGGATAGAAGCGGCAGTTTCGGCGATCAGGACGTCAATTGATTAATACGAGAGCGACACAATGGGCAAAGCAATCAATCTTCAAGACATGTTCTTGAATCAGGTTCGGAAGGAAGGGATTCAGGTCACGATTTATCTGATGGGGGGTGTTCAATTGCGGGGAAGCGTGAAGGGTTTTGATGCGTTTACGGTGCTTTTGGATTCACCGGGCAAGCCGACTCAATTGGTTTATAAGCATGCGATCACGAGCGTTGTTCCGAGTAAGCAAGTTGGACAGCGTGACGAAGAAGATACTCCGGAAAAGTCCGAGGAGTAACGTTTGATTTTTGAGAAGTGGCACGGAATTGGGAATGATTTCGTGCTGCTTGGCTCGGTTCCTGGTGATTTGGATCGGGCGGGATTGGCAGATCTGGCGATTGCGGTCTGTCGGCGGACGTTTGGAATTGGGGCGGACGGATTACTTTTAGGCTTTGAAAGCGAGTTAGGGGATGCTCGCATGGTGATGCTGAATCCCGACGGATCTGAAGCGGAGATGTGTGGAAACGGGTTGAGGTGCTTTGCTCGTTGGTTTCATGAGCAAAGTGGGGGAAGTGGTCAGTATCAGATTGAGACTGGGGCAGGGGTGTTGTTTTGCCGGATTGAGGGTGATCTGGTCGCAGTGGAGATGGGTCGGGCAACGGTTTTGGGTGATAGTTTTCCGACTTTTGTGGAATTAGGTGGACGACGATTTGAATCGAGATGTGTGAATATGGGAAATCCACACTTGGTAGTTTTTTTAGAAGAGGGGGAGGAAGTGCCGCTGGAGAAATGGGGGCCGGAGTTGGAGGTTCATCCAGCGTTTCCGGATCGGACTAACGTTCATTTTTTGAGCCAAGTTGGCAAAGGTGAGCTTCGCCAGTTAACTTGGGAGAGGGGGCAGGAGTGACTTTGGCGTGTGGAACAGGGGCTTGTGCTTGTGCGGTGGCGGCTCGAGATTTTGGGTGGGTCGGTGACAGGAGTTTGATTCATTTGCCCGGGGGCGATTTGGAAATTGAACTGTCCGAGATGGAGGTCACGATGACGGGGGGGGCGGAGCGGACGTTTCGAGGGAAATGGTTGGGGAAGCGTGGCTGCTGGCCAGATGAAGATTAGCGGTCGCGATCAAGGTCGCGTTTTTCGTCTTTGGCTTTGATTGATTCTCGTTTGTCGTAATTTTTCTTCCCTCGGGCGAGGGCGATTGCAACCTTGGCCTTGCCGTTTTTGAAATAGATTTTGAAGGGGACGAGAGCGAGTCCTTTTTGTTCAGATTTTTTTTGGAGTTGAAAGATTTCGGCGCGGTGCATGAGGAGTTTGCGCGATCTTCGGCGATCTGGTTGGAATGCGGCGGTGAATTCGTATGGTTCAATGTCGAGGTTGAAGATGAATAGTTCGTCTTCTTTGACTTGACAGTATGCGTCGGTAAGGTTTGCTCTCCCGTTGTAAATCGCTTTTACTTCGGATCCGACGAGGACGATGCCCGCTTCAAATGTTTCTTCAAAATGGTAGTCGAAGGAGGCTTTGCGATTTTGGATTGTAGCGGGGCCCTTATTTTGTTCTTTTTTGGAATTTTTTGCCCCCATGGGTCGTTGAGTTTACCGTGAAGTTAGAGAGGTACCATTTGGCGATGCGTGCTTGGACGATTGGCTTGATTGGATTATTGGCTTTGACGGCGGTAGGTTGTCAAGGTAAAGAAGCAGTCAAATCGGAATTTGATACGGGCCTGAAAGAGCTGAAAAAGATCGATGAGAAGGTTGGGACGGGCCGAGAGGTAGCTGTCGGTGACACAGCTTATGTTTTGTATCGCGGCACGTTGCTCAAGAATGGGAGTCAATTTGATGCGAATATGGACGATCCAACGGCCGGTCCTCCACTTTCATTTACGGCTGGCCCAACGGGAAATGTTATCAAGGGGTGGCAAGATGGGATCGTTGGCATGAAGGAAGGCGGACGACGGATATTGGAGATTCCCTATGCCCATGGGTACGGTGCAGCCGGTAACGGAGAGAAGATTCCACCTAATGCAGATTTGAAATTTGAGCTTGAGTTGCTTTATGTCTTGAAGGAAAGCGAGCGCGGGGTTTATGATGTGAGCGATCAGAAAGTGGGAACCGGAGCAGAGGTCAAGGAAGGTGACACGGTTACGATTGAATATAAAGGGACGTATTTGAGCGGCAAAGTCTTTGACGATTCCCGTGAGCGAGGGGAGCCTCTTGTCTTCAAGGTTGAAGATACTCCGGAAGCGATGCCAGGATTGATCGTTGGTATTCAAGGCATGAAAGTTGGCGGCAAGCGTACGTTGGTGATTCCCCCAGACCTTGCTTTTGGATTGGCAGGGACGGAGAGTGTTCAGGGCAATCAGCCCATTAAGATCGAGATTGACCTGATTAAGGTCAACGGGAAGAGCTAAGGAGTCGTTGAAGAAAGTGATGAATTTGCGCAGAAGAATTATGATGATGTCTGGCCTGTTGTTGGTCGGAGGAGTTGTATTGGTTGGGTCACCCGCATCGGAAGCCCAAGTGACCAAGTCAGGTTCCAAGTACCAGCTTAGGATGAAGTGGTCGAAGGGAGCGAAGCTTGGTTACAACCTGGAAATGAAACAAGTTGGAGGGAGTTCGGCTCCGATGAAGATGGGTATTGACTATGTCGTTTCTTCGGTTAAAGGCAATTCTGGTGTTGTTGATGTGACGGTTAAAGGGATGGGCCAAGAGCCACAGAAGGAAAAACTTACGATTGATAACCGGGGACGTTCCATAGGAGGCAGTACGAGTGGCTTTGGCAACATTTTGGAGTTTCCACAAGAAGCGGTTTCGATCGGCGGTACCTGGAAGACTAAGGCGAACCTGCCGGGAATGGGTGGCGGTTCGATGGCGGGCACGGCAACAAACACGTTGAAAGGATTCAGGACGGAAGGGGGCAAGCAGTACGCTCACGTCGTAACCGATTTGAAAACAACCGGCGGTGGGGTTACCGGGGCGGGGACAACAAATACTTTAATTTCAATGTCGGATGGACACATTTTCCGGTCTTCAATGAACCTGAAAATGTCGGTTTCGATGAAGGACAGCAACGGGAAGCCGGTTAATCAGTCGGTTAACATGGCGATCACAATGACGCGCAAATGAGTTGGTTGGTTCGCCCTTCTATGGATGCAGAGTTCAATCGTTTGATTGAAGCCCACTCTGAGTTTGAAATGAAGGGCGAACCTGTTGAATCAGTTATCTTTGAAAAGGGTGATTGGAATCGGAAGCTAGTCGCGGGGCAACCGGGCAAGGAAGCGATTAATGGATCGCTGTATGGTTTGGTTGAGTTGGCGGATAACAACCCCTTGGTTTGTGCAGATTTTTTTAGTGTTCCGGGGCCAGTTGCTACGCTGGGTTTGATTGGATTGGGCCCGCTGGTGAGAGCGGGTTTAGTGCTGGATGATCCAGTTGTTCAGATTTCATTTGACCGTGATGCAATTGACTTGGCAGCGGGATTGCAGGAAATGGGTTGGCGGGGCGACGTCGTTTTACATGTTGATGTGCAAGAAGGACTTGGTTCAGTCCTCGCCGCGGTTTGTATGGCAGAGATTGCGGTCATGGACGATTATTCCGAGCTTGATGAGTTGTTCCATGAAGCTTACGGTCGATCATTTTTTGTTCGAGAAGCAGATGCTTTGCTTTGGGATGCGGAGCAGGTGCGCGGGAAGGATCATGCTTGTTACACCCTGCGGGTAAGTCCGTTTGAAGATCGGGCACTTGTGACGGTTTTGGTCATGGCGGATCGAGATGGGAAGTGTGGTGCTGCCCAACTGGTTCATGCCATGAATGTGATGTGTGGCTTTGAGGAAAGTTTGGGTTTGGATGTCCCTGCTTAAGTCCTCGGATTTGGAGTGCGCTCTTGGGGATGAGCGTGCAGGATGACGGGATGATTGAGCCGAAAGAGTTTTGTCTGATAGTTGATCTCAGTTGCCTCGCCCTGGGCAGTTTTTAGTCCAGTTATCCGGACCGAATAAGTGGTGTTGGGTGCGTAGTTGATGCCAGTCGGTCGGAATGTAAATGCGGGGCCGTTTCCAAATTTCCTGCCGCAAAAGTTTGCGAAGAAATCGGTATCTGTTCGCTTGTTCCGGTTGTCATCCGGATGGAATATCCATATTTTATTGGTTGAATGGTCTTTGAGTTCGATGGTGATCAGATCTGGGTTGGGTTTTGCAAAGTTCTTGGGATTGAGGCTGACCGACCAGGGAATGGACGGTGGGCAGAATTCGATGGGAAAAGCTTCGGGGGCGGGCCAGGCAACGAAGGGCGGATTCTTTGCGTTGAGCGCCGACTGGTCAGAGGCCATGATTGCGCCGTATGAAGTAGGGACTTGGCCGGATTGCACAAATCCGTAGCCGATTTTTTGGAGGCGGGGATTGAGGAACCATCGTCGGTGGCCGACGTTCCATACATTTGCTTTGTCGTCGACCATTTGAAGATGGATCATTTCGACCAGATTGGTTCGGCGGCCCGACAGTCGGGTGATGTTGCTTTGGACGGTGCCTTGGCTTGCGGTCGCGTAATCATCAATATGAAAATTGGATGGCATTGGCAATCTGTGTCCGACGGAGTTATTTGATTGGAGAAGGTGGGCTCCCCATTGGGCTTTGAAACTAAGGTTGTCTTCGATTGTCAAGTTTGAATCCAATTGAGCGGTGATTCGTACAAATTTGAGGAAATTGTGGGCATCCTTGACGAAGTCTTGGTTGAGTTCTCCGGGTTGTCGAAGAGCGATGTTCGGATTTGTTAGGAATGGTGAAGTTCTGTGAACGGGCTTGAGCTCGGCCCAGGCAGCTTGTAGAAGAGCCTCTTGGTTCGATGTTGTGCGGTTGATGAGGGAAGCAGCAAGGGCGGTTGTAATCATTTTGAGCCACGGACAGTGGTCGTTTCCCCTGTCTAAATATTACGGGACAATGAGGTTAAGAAAAGAGACAAGAACTTGCGCAAATTATGTATTTTTGCTAGTGAACGATTGATGATCGGGGATGCGTCAGGCAGTTAGCAGAGCCGAATTTCCGGGGCATCCCTCTTCCCCAAAAAGACCATCTGGAGATTCATTGTCGAGTCGTCGATAGGGATTGGCGTTGGTGTCACTTCCGTTGCGACGAAGCGTGGGACGACGCGAGAGGCGACGATGCAGGCTCTGCTTTTCCTATTCTGTGATTGTAATTTCGATTGATGATGAGGTGTCGCGGGTAGTGGCGGTGACAGTGGCTTTTCCAGGTTTTAGTGGGTGAAGAGTTCCAGATTGATCGATCCAAGCATCGCCTTGGGCTGTCCATATGATTGGTGAAATGTTTGCGGAGAGGGTGAGAGTTTGTTTGGTTGAGATGGTGGACTCGGGGGAAGTGACGGTGAGATTTTTCTGACTCTGAGATGGGTTGGCCGGAATATTGAACGTGACGGCGTTGGCGATTGCACGTTCGGATCCAGCACTGGGTTTGTTGAGGACGGTTTGGAAAAAGTTGATTGAACTACTTCCACCTCCGTCAAGGTTCATTGCTTGGGTACATCCCCAGTCTCGAAGCTTTGTGGCGAGGTCATTGAGCTTGATTCCCACACTTTGCGGCTGGCGGCCGTCCACGACGACGAGCCAAATTTTGCCGTCCGTGGTTGACCCGATTGCCGAGCGGGGGTGTTTGGTTTCGGCGAATGAATCGGTGGTTGGAAAGGATTGAGGGTTTCCATTGACGACGAGGTCGGGGCCACCTCCGATGACGTTGGTCATTTTGTTGGGATCAAGTCCGGCGATGTTTACCTTGATGCTGACTAGATCACCGATTTGCGGTTTGGTGAGGTTCTCGAATCTTGCCGTCGGCATCGTGAGCACCCATTCACCGTTTGGGATTTGGGCCTTTGATTGGGTGGATTTTATTGACTTTATTGTTAGTCGGAATTCGCGGTTTGTGGTGAGTTGTGCTTCTGGGGCTTGGAGATAGATCGCGGTTTGCGGTGTGGTGGCGTAGAAGTGGGCGGCGTCATTGGTGTGAAGAATGACTTCTGAATCATCGCTGCGGGCATTGATGTCGTCGATGGGGATGATTTGAGTCCCGATGGTTGCGGACGCTTCCCAGTCGAGGTCGAGGAGGGACAGAAGGGAGTTGCTATCCCAGCCGATTGCGTCTGCTCGACCACCCTTTGTTGGTCGGCTGAGGAGTTTGCCTAGATGGATCATGGCTCCGGATGGGTCGCCGCCGGGATCGTCGCCCCATTGAAAGAAATCGGCATTGATGCCACCGCTGGCTTTGGTTTGTTCAATGATTTTCGACAAGGTTGTTCGCCCGTTGAACGGAGACTCATCGTAGACCGTGCCTCCCGCTAAAGCGACATTGAGTTGAACAGTTTTGGGATCGAGCAGGAGACCGTAGGAGTTAGTGTTTTCCGCGGTGTTGCGTTCCATGCGGAATGTGACTTCGGGAGTGATGGGGACATCCCAAATTTGGATAGGATTCTGAAGGGCAACAGAGAGGGCGAGGGTTGCGACGAACATCGCCTACATTGTGAACCGTTATGCAATGAGATTCCGTTAACAGTTGATTAGTTTGCGGGATTGTCGCGACGGTTGACGAATTCGGCGTACCAGGAATTCCAATCGTTACGCCGGAAGATTTTTTGCTGGTTCTTGTTGCTCTTTGTAAGACGGGCGGTGAGAGCTTGAAATTGCTCAAGGTCTTCCATGACTACTCCTTCGTGGGAGGCTGCGTTGTGGACGACCCATTGGCGGTTGTCATGCCAGACAACGACCCCTGTGTGCCCGCGCCATTCGTTATCATGATTTTTGTACCGGTAGACGAGGATGTCGCCGGTCTTGATGGTTTTTTCGGGGTTGAATCCTACTTCCCGCATGAATTTATCGCTCATCAGGGTTTCAGTGGTTGGCCGGAATGGAACAGGATTTCCGGTAGCGAGGATGTAGTCCATCACAAGGATGCTGCAATCATTGGTGCCCCAGATGTACTCATTGCCTTTGCTCTGATACTGTCGATAGGCGACTTGGATTTCGGGCTGACGGCGCAAGACTTCGGCAGGGATTTTTTTGACGAGAAGGACTTTGGGAAAAAGGGCAGGATAGAGCAGAACTGCGCCGACAGTAGCACCAATGAGGCCAGTTGTGATGGCGATTGCTTTGACCCTGCGACTCATATTAGTTGCTACTGGGACGTTTTTGATTGGGTTTCAGTTCACAGCCCTAGGACATGACCAAAGGCTCGGAAGCGGTCGTAGCGGTGTTGGCGGAGTTGTTCTCCGGTGAGTTTTTGGAGTTCAGTGAGGTGGGTGTTTATGGCATCACGAACAATTTGGGCCGCCTCAGCCGGATTTCGGTGAGCACTCCCAAATGGTTCTTTGAGGACTTGTTCGACGAGCCCAAGTTCGAGGGCAGAGTCGGAAGTGAGTTTGAGGGCGGCGGCGGCTTGGGCTTTTTTGGCGGGATCGCGCCAGAGGATTGCGGCGCATCCTTCGGGGGGATGACGCTATAGACGCTGTGTTCTTGCATGAGAACTCGGTTCGCAATGGCAATGCCGATTGCGCCGCCAGATCCGCCTTCGCCGATCACGACGGAGACGATGGGAACTGTGAGCTCAAACATTTTGAGCATGGATGCGGCGATGGCTTCGGAGATTCCTCGGGATTCGGATTCAACACCCGGGTCGGCGGCGGGGGTGTCGATGAACGTAATGACGGGCATCCGGAATCGCTCCGCCATTTCAAACATGCGGATGGCTTTGCGATAGCCTTCTGGTTTAGCCATGGCAAAGTTGCGGTGGGCGCGTTCTTGAATGTTGCGGCCTTTTTGGTGTCCAACGACGATGACGGACTGACCATTAAACCGTGCGGGGCCGGCGACAATCGCGTGGTCGGCGCCGTAACGGCGGTCTCCGTCGAGTTCGGTGAAATCGGTGAAAAGAGACTGAATATAGTCGAGAGTGTAGGGGCGGGGATCGGCGCGAGCGAGGAGCACTTGCTCCCACGGGCCTAGCCGCGAATAGCGGACATCGAGGAAGTTCTCGATCCGCTTTTCGAATTCTTCGATACGGGTTTCGAGAGCCTCCCGTTTGATTGCATCTGTTTCTTTATCGGCGAGCGCTTTGAGTTTGGTGACGCCTTCTTCAAGATCGAGGACGGGTTTTTCCCATTCTTTCCAGCTGTTCGCCATTAGGATTTTGCTCCTGCGGTGAGTCGGTGTCCGAGCATGGAGCAGAGGTTGCCGAGGGTCGCTTTCATTTCTTTACGGTGGACGATTCGGTCGAGCATTCCTGACCGGAGGACAAATTCGGCGGTTTGGAAGTCGTCGGGAATTTTGAGGACTTGAGCTTGGGCGGAAACGCGAGCTCCGGCAAATCCGATGAGGGCTTTGGGTTCGGCGAGGATAATGTCGGCGATGGAGGCGTAGCTTGCGAGAACTCCGGCCATGGTCGGATCGGTGAATACGGCGATGTAGGGGATTCCGTTTTGTCGGCACTTGTCCACTGCAGCGGTGGTTTTGGCCATCTGCATAAGGCTGAGAAGACCTTCTTGCATTCGGGCTCCACCGGAGGCGCAGAAGATGACTACGGGGCACCGCAGTTCGACGCCGCGCTCGAGGGCTCGGGCGACTTTCTCGCCATTGACAGAGCCCATTGATCCGCCCATGAAGTGGAAATCGGCAATGGCGGCGGAGATGAGCTGACCGTCGATGGTTCCCGTCCCGTTCACGAGGCTATCTTTCATGCCGGATTTTGTTTGGGCTTGCAGGTACTTTTCTTCGTACTCGGGGAATTGGAGGGGATCCCCGGAGTAGAGCTCGGCGTCAAGCTCGGTGAAAGAATTGATGTCGAAAGTGACTTCGACCCGCTGTTGCCACGTGAGGCGGTGGTGGTGATCGCAATTGGGGCAGACGCGGAGGTTAGCTTCAAAATCGGCGACAAAGAGGGTTTTCTTGCAGCCTTTGCACTGGATGAAGTTGGGGTTAGGTGCTTGAGCCTTCCGCAGTGGCATAGGGGGTGAGAATACCAGGGTGGTTGGAATGGGGTGGGCGGGGTTATTCAGAGGTTTGGACGAGGAGATCGCTAGATGCTTTGAAATGGAAGCTTTCGAAAGCAACTCATCGATGGAGATACTAACGGCGTTGAAACCAAGGAGCGCGGGGAAGTGTATTCGTCGATGTGTGGCACTTTAGGAACCCCAACATTTCTGTTCAGCGCAAATTTTTTTGATGAACTGTATTCAGTGGGTTCTCATGGCGCTTTTTAACTGGGGGATGGATCCCAAGTTCAACTTTCTTCGCGAGACCGGATATCGAGACGGAATTTTCAACGACAAGAACTACCACATAGGAACTTATGTCTTTCTTGCCATCGCTGTGATTAACCTGGTGGCCCTCTTTTTGCCGGACAAGAGCAAGGCCCAAAAGGTGAGCCTAGTAACTTGTTTGCTGGGTTCGGCAATGTTGCTATTCAATGCCATTCTGGCCTTAGCGGACTTATATTTTCATCACGATGAACCTAGTTCAGAATCAGAGTGAAGGGTAGCCTGGGGAGGCGAAATGAAAGTTACGGAAGCGATGGTTTTGGATGCTCTGCGGGTTGTCGAAGACCCGGATTTGCATGCGGATATTGTGCGATTGGGGTTTGTGAAGGATGTTGTAATTGAGGGGGGAAGGTCAGTTTTACGGTCGAGCTGACGACGCCGGCTTGCCCGGTGAAGGAGCAGTTGGAGGCACAGGCGAGGGAGGCGGTGGAGGCGGTCCCGGGGGTGACGGAAGTTGATTTAACGATGACGGCTCAGGTTCGGGAGCGACCGAATCCAGCGGATACCTTGCCCAACGTTCGACAAATAATTGCAGTTGCTTCGGGGAAAGGAGGGGTTGGAAAGAGTACGGTCACGGTGAATTTGGCGGTGGCACTCGCTGAGCAGGGGGCTCGGGTGGGATTGATGGATGCGGATGTTTATGGTCCGAGTATTCCGATGATGACGGGGACAAGCGGACAATATCCGTTGACTCAGGATGCGAAGATTATTCCGATCGAGCGGTTCGGGATCAAGCTGATGAGTTTGGGATATTTGTTGCAAGAGGGGCAGGCACCGTTGTGGCGCGGTCCGATGGTCGCGGGGACGGTGAAACAGCTTCTTTCTGACGTGAAGTGGGGCGAATTGGACTATTTGATTGTTGACTTGCCACCGGGAACGGGCGATGCGCCGATGACGTTGGCTCAGCAGGTTCCGCTCACGGGGGTTGTGATTGTCACGACTCCGCATAATGTGGCTTCGAACATTGCGGGAAGTAGCGCGGCGTTGTTCCGCAGGTTGAACACCCCGGTTCTTGGAGTAGTTGAGAATATGGGGGCGATGGTGTTGCCGAATGGCGAGACGATGCGGGTTTTTGCGGGGCGGAGTGGCGACGAGCTTGCGGTGGAATTGGGCGTGCCGTATTTGGGTTCGGTGCCGCTTGATCCAGACGTGAGCTATGCCGGAGATGCGGGCGAGCCGGTCTTGAAGACTCGCCCGGATTCTGCATCGGCTAGGGCGTTCCGCAGCATTGCCGGTGAGATAGCAAGGCAAGCGAGCGTGGTTGCGGTGAGCCGAAACCAGAACCTTTCCCAAGACCCGTCGGAGTTGAACTTTGTCCCGAGCTCGGAATCATAACGCCTAGGTTCGGCCAGCCGTTTTGCCAAGTCACGTTTAGGTTTGAGCCGGTGGCGGCAAGGGCTTTGCGGGGGCGCATGGCGGGGAATTTTCGCTTATCGTCGGTGATTTTCTTTTCAAGGGATTTGACTCGATTTCCGGTATCGGGGTGAGTTGAAAGGAGTTCGGGGGGTCGTTCTCCGCCTTGGGCCATGAGCATCTTAAAAACATCCACCATTCCGGTGGGGTTGTATCCGGCTTTTGTCATGAGGTCATATCCCACCCGGTCGGATTCGGATTCATGCTGCCGGGAGTAGCGGAGACCATTGAAGACATCGTCGAGCATGTCAGCGGCGTTAAGGATGTCGTTGTTGGCCCCGATGAGGGAAAAGACGACGATGAGTCCGAGCTTTCGCTTCATCGTGCTGGCGTATTGGTTGGCCCAGTGCATGTTTTGGACGTGGACGATCTCGTGCCCGAGGATGCCGATGACTTCATCTTCGGTTTTCATTTTGTCGAGCATTCCGGTGTAGAAAAAGACTGGACCGCCGGGGAGGGCGAAGGCGTTGACCTCTTTTGAGTCGATGACATCGAATGTGTAGGTGAAATTTCGGTCATTACGATCCTTTTCGGGGATTTGGGCGATGATTTGCTGACCGAGGCGGCGCAGTTCTTTGACGCGGGGATCGGCTGGGGGGAGAACCTTTTCTTCTTTCCGGATTTGCTCAGCGGCTTGTTTTCCGAGGTCGATTTGCTGTTGGACACTGGGCCGAAAGGGATCGGCGAGGCCGGGAACAACTAAGCCGATGGTGAGGATGAGGGCGGGAATCCAGCGCATTTGTACTTAGTTTGACGCATGCGGCGCGGCGAGGGTTTGTCTTCATGGCAAAAATGCGTGATTGTTTTCTGTCTGTTTTTATTGCGGGGGTTAGCACCAGGGCGAAGCGGAATGTTAACGACAGACGGTCACTGGTTCTGATGAATTGGATGATCGAGATGACTGAAGAGAACAGATATGAGACGCAACCACTCCCGAAGAACCCAAGGCTTTACCTTGGTGGAAATCATGATCGTCGTTTTGATCATTGGCATTTTGCTGGCGATCGCCGTTCCTAACTTTGTCAAAGCTCGGCAAAATAGCCGTGTTCAGACGGTTGTTGGAAACTTGAAGCAACTTGAGGCGGCGAAGGAGCAGTGGGCGATGGATACGGGTGCGGCAAGCACGGCCACGCCAACCTCGGCAGATTTGGCTCCGGACTATGTCAAGAAATGGCCAATTGGTCCGGTTGGGGTAGCGACGGATTATGTCGCGGGCAACATGTCCACACTTCCTACCTTTAAGGGTCAGAACGCGGATGCGTTCCAAGACGCAGCGACGAAGGCGGCGGCGATTACGGCAGCAGGACTCTAAGAAATCAGGAGACAATTGCTCCTCGGGTGCGCTGGGGAGCAATTTCAAAATCAAACCTAATATTTTTACTTGGATGATTGCTCTCTGAATATGGAAGTAGCAAGTTGGCAGGGTCTCGTGAGGTTCCCTGACCTCATTGAGAGAAAAGAGATTATGAAGAGTAAGAACAAAGGTTTCACCCTCGTTGAAATCATGATTGTTGTCTTGATCATTGGCATTTTGCTAGCGATCGCCGTTCCCAACTTTGTTAAGGCACGACAAAACAGCCGTGTTCAAACTGTTGTTGGTAACTTGAAACAAATTGAAGCGGCGAAGGAGCAATGGGCGATGGATACCGGTGCAGCAAGCACGGCTACTCCGACTTCGGCTGACTTGACTCCGAACTATGTGAAGAAGTGGCCAGTCGGACCGGTTGGCGTTGCTACGGACTATGTTGCTAACAACATGTCAACTTTGCCGTCCTTCAAGGGTCAGAACGCAGATGCCTTCCAAGGTGCAGCTACGAAAGCCGCTGCTATCACCGCTGCTGGTCTGTAAACAGAAAACTCTTTTAGTCGATTGCCCTCCAGCGTACGTTGGAGGGCAATTTTTTATGAGTTTTTTGTTTTACAGCAATTATGCTTGGTGTCCTGCCGAAACCATGTGGAATGACTTTCTTGGCAGGCCCTCTCAGGGCTTCAACTCCTAGTGAGGGAAAAGAAGAGATTATGAAGCGCACGAACAAAGGTTTCACCCTAGTTGAAATCATGATTGTTGTTTTGATCATCGGCATTTTGCTGGCGATCGCAGTCCCCAACTTTGTTAAAGCACGACAAAACAGCCGTGTTCAAACTGTTGTTGGTAACTTGAAGCAGATCGAGTCTGCCAAAGAGCAGTGGGCGATGGATACGGGCGCAGCAAGCACTGCAACCCCGACTTCGGCTGACTTGACTCCCGATTATGTGAAGAAGTGGCCAATCGGACCGGTTGGCGTTGCTACGGACTATGTTGCAAACAACATGTCCACTCTGCCGACCTTCAAGGGTCAGAATGCAGATGCCTTCCAAGGTGCAGCTACGAAAGCCGCTGCTATCACCGCCGCTGGTCTGTAATATACGGACAGAAAGTCGATTGGAAAGCGGGCCTCTGGTTGTTGCCAGGGGCCTTTTGAGTTTGGGAATAGTTCGATGAAAAGAAAAAAGACAACTGGCTTGAGTTTGGTTGAGGTGAGTGTTTCCGTTTTAATCCTCGGGATGTTGGCGGGGATGAGTTTGCCACAACTCTCGACTCGTCGAACTGAGGCACGTGAAGCGGCGGTGGTTGCGAATCTTCAGATGATCCAAGAGGCGAAATTGCGGTGGGCTTATGATTTAGGAAAGTCGGGAAGCGAAGTTCCATCAATGGGGGATTTGGTTCCGAAGTATTTGATGGATTGGCCAAGTGAACCGGCTGGTCGCATTTATTCGGCAGAGGCGGTGGGGAGCCAAGCGACGTTTGAGGGGATTCCACTTGATCGTTTGACAGATCGGTTTCAGCGAAAAGACGAGTTGGCAGATTTTCAGTTATGAGTTTTGATTTCTTTAGGTTTGGTTTGAGTTGTATTTGGTTGATCTGGCAATTTTGTCGGGGTTGGGTGATGGCGGTGGTGGAACGAACTTGTTAAGGAAATGCAAAAACGGAATGTGCTCAGCGGGCATACCCTCATGGAAGCGATGTTTGCATCGTTTCTCGTTCTGATTTGCGCCTTGATTTTTTCGGCAACGATTCCGGTTGCAAATTTCACTCGGGGGAAGGCGGAGAATTTAAGTTCGGCGACGAGTCTTGCCCAGAAGATGATGGAGACGGTTCGGGGGGAAGGATATCCGAATACGACTCATCAGCGGCTGTTTGAAGTTGGATTGGCGGATAGTGCGACATTAGTGAGCACACATTCGGCGGGTTGTGGATCGTTGGGCGAGCAAGCATTGGAATTTACGGGAATTGATTCAGGGGTTGTCGATAGCCCGGGTTCGGTTTTGCCACAGGGTCGTGGATTTATTTTTAGTGAGCAGTTGGGGCTGGATGTTCGGCGGGTGACGGTGATCGTAAGTTGGCGAGAGAACGCGGATGTAAAGAGCATTCGGCTGTCCTCGTTGGTGGCGAATCTTTAGGAAATCATCATGAAAAAGAATTCCCGGCGCTCTGGATTTACATTAGTTGAAGTGGTTGTTGGTTCAATCATTTCTTTCATCGTTTTGTCTTCGGCAGTTGCCCTCTTCTTGGGGGTGATCGGCGCATGGGCTCGCGGCGAGAGCATGATGGACGGTGACAACGACACACGGCAGATTGTTCGGATTGCGTCGGACGAATTGCGCGAAGCGATGTGGGTGAGCGTGGATGCGGATGGCATGGGGATTACTTATCGCAGGCCCAGGAAGGACGCGAGTGGCGACTTTGAGATTCCGGTTGTTTGGGATGGGATTGACCGGCGAATGGAGCTGAACGGAGCGAATTTGGAGATTGACGATGGCGGATCCGTGAGAACGATTGGTCGAAATGTCTTGGCTGTCGATCCATTTCGGCTGGGAACCCATGCACTTGATTCAAAGCGGTATGTCGAAGACCCTTTGAACCCCACGGCAGCACCGCCTGCATATCGAATTTTTGAGGGGCCGGCGACGGGCTTGGTGAGTGAGGTGACGGTTACGATTGTTACCGGTAGTCGGGGTGGGCAGGCGGCAGAGTCGGTTCGGGCAAAGAAACGGGAGCGGGTCGTGTTGCGAAATGTGCCGCAGTTGATCAAGTGAAGGGCAGGTTTAGGACGATGACGATGAAACGAGCAAAGAAGCAATCGAAAAAGCGTGGTGTGGCCCTGCTGGTCACGTTTGGCCTGATGATGTTGATCACAATTGCCGCGACGAGTTATATTGACCGTGCGACGATGTCGATCCGGATGGCCCGTCACAACGCTCAGGAAGTCCAGACGACTCATCTTTGCGATGCTGGCGTTCAAGCAGTTATGCTTAATTTGTGGCGTCCTTTTAAACAGACGCAGGCGTTTCACGATATGGAGACTCTTTTGGCGGGTGCGGGCGAAGCGACACCGAAGAATTCCATGACGGATGAACTTCCGGGTGTCGGTCGTTACGCATCTGGGGTTGTTGGTTATTGGAAACCCGGCGGCGATAACTTTGCACGGATGGTTGTTGTTCGTTCAATCGGTTGGATTGATCGAAATTTCAACGGTGTTGCGGATGCTGGTGAGCCGCGCAAGACGGTTGATGTGGTTGCAGAGTTTCGGCTTTCTCGAAGTCGGGTGTTTGACTACACCTACTTCATCAACAACTATGGATGGATGAAGGGCTTTAGCCCAACAAGTTTGATTGTGAATGGAGACATGCGCTCGAACGGCAACTTTGAGTTTATCAGCGGATCGGGGACGATCAACGGATCGGTTGTTGCATCGGCGAACGAGAAACTTTTACCGGGGGCAGCGGGCCTGATTAATGCGGCTCCTCTCAAGCAGACTGACGCGGGTTATACGACGACGTTTAACAGTTCGAGTACTCCTCATCGGCAGCGGATGCGCCAGCCATACGATCCGGCGAAACATGGGGCAGTAGGTTCACCAGAGTTTGAAGAATGGCGAGACTATGTGTTCTTTAGTGAGGCTCAGATTGCGAGTGGTCGGATCTTTGGTGCGGCGATGGAAGACTCGAACGGATCTCGAGGGTGGCGGAACACCGGTGGTACCCCCACGTTTACAAAGCTGGATGATCGTCCGACAAACGAGATCATCATGCCGGATTTGCGCGACTTTGGAAGTCCGACCGATTCGGCAGATTTGGGTGGAAAGCGATTTGCACGTTCGAAGGCCTATGTGAATGAGAAGGAAACGTTCTTGGATGGGACGCCGAATCCGAATTGGGCGGGGAACCCAGCAGCTCAGAACGAGTTCTTGCCGAATGGTGATCCGAATCCGAATTACAAAGGTGCTTTCCTCGATGTATGGGATGCTTCTTTGAATAGTGGAGCAGGCGGATACCGTCGAGTGAGTTCAAATGGTGTTGTGAGCGGAAGTGCTCTGCTGGTCGGAACGGATGCCAGGCCGATCCGGGTTCATGGCCCGGTGGCGGTGAATGGTGATGTGGCGATTGCGGGGACAGTGCAAGGTCAGGGGACATTGTATACAAAGCGCAATGTTCATATCATTGGCTCGATTCGATATAAGAATGCACCGGACTTCCGAGGTTCAAACATGGATGATGTAATGGAGTCCTCTGAGAAAGCGGACTTCCTTGGGCTTGCGGCGAGCGAGTCGATCATTATGGGGAACACGACGACGTTTGGCAGCTACCCGTTGAATTACATGTCGCCGCCGTTCACCAAACCGCGATTGGATGAGAATGGAAATACGATTCCTGCATACGATGCCCGGCAGACGGACGGTTGGGGAATTAAGAAGTACCAATCGCTCTTGGAATTCGATAATGCGACGAAAGCGGCATATGCTTCGATTGCAGCCGGCGGAGTGAACCAAATTGATGCGATTCTCTACACCAACTTTGTGGGTGGAGGGAATGTTGGAACGTCCGGTGGTGGAATGACTTTGAACGGGACAATTATTAGCCGCGACGAAGCGATTGTGACTTGGAGTTTGCCGATCCGGATGAATTACGACGTTCGGATTCGTGAGCGAGAAGTGACGAAACAGCCGTTGATTGACTTGGATCTTCCTCGGAGTCCGACAATTCTGCGGAGTACGTGGCAAGACAAAGGATTTCGGGTGGATTAAGAAATGAAGATGATGATTCGCATTGGACTTGTTGTGATGGTCGTTGCTTTGACGGGGCTCTGCTTTGCTCCGATTGAGGATAAGCCGAGTGGTTCTGAGTTCCACCGGGAGTTGAATCAGTCGGAATTGGGTCGCTATCAAGGATCGAGTGGAGTTGCCAAGACTCCAGATGCGGCTCCTCGATTGGATGAGACGCCCGTGGTTCAGAAGTCGCAGGATTCAAAAAGGGCGGCGGAGATTTTAGCTTCTGGAAATCCTGAGAACGCTGAAAAGAGCTTGACGCAGGCGAAAGTTGACCAGGTGACTCCGGCGAAGAAAGGCGGATTGAATATGATCCTGGCAGGAGTACTGGTGATGATTGGTTTGATTTCTGCCTATGGAATAAGGATGTACTTGGATCGCTCGGTACCGGAAATGTCGGTGAAGAAACGATCATAGTTAATCGTCAAGAAATTGATGAAAAGCACCAATTTAGGCACGAATCTTGCATCAAAAGAGAGTGAACATGGCAGGTAAAACAAAGCGAACGAAACGACTCGGCTTCACATTGATTGAGTCGGTTGTTTCGATGTTTACACTCCTTGTCTGCGCATTGATTTTTGCGGGATCGGTTCCGATCGCGAACAAGAGTCGTGGGAAGGCACAGAATGCAAATATTGCTTTGAGTTTGGCCAAAAAACAGATCGAAACTTTGAAACACTTGGGCTATGCAAACATGGTTCCGAGTCAGTTAAAAGCTTCGGGCTTGATTGATTCGACGACGGGCAAGAATTTGACTGCAGTGATGCTCTACCCTGGGGCAACGGGAACGAACTCTTATGAGTTTACGGCTTCTGACGCGGGGTTGATTGATAGTGCAGGTGACTTGTTGCCGAATGGTCGCGGATTTGTTCGGATTACTGATCCGAGCATTGATGTCCGTCAAGTTGAGGTCTATGTTTTTTGGACGGAGCTTGGAGAATCGCGCTTTGTGAAGCTTGCTGTGCGACTTGCAAATTTGTAAGTCCAGGAAGCACTTCAAATTGAAAGAGAATTTTAGACGGCGGAATCAGGGCTTTACATTGATTGAGCTCTTGATCAGCGCATCCATTCTGGCGATGGTCTTGGCGATTGGTGCCTCGGTATTCGTTGGAACGGGGACTTCGTTCAAGCGAGGTCTGAATGCAACGATTTCTGATGATCAAGCCCGAGTTGCGGTTGACGTTGTGACTCGCACTTTGCGTGAATCGTTGGCGGTTTCGATTGATCCTGATGGTAAGGGAATCACTTACAAGATTCCGGCCAAGGATGCATCGGGTGAGCTTGTACAGCCAGTGAAATGGGACGGTGTTCAACGCCGATTCTTTGTACAAAGCGGCAATCTGATGCGATTTGAGGACGGGAAGAGTTGGATTCTGATTCCGAATGTCCTTACGGTTGATCCTTACGTTTCGTCAGGTTCGGGTGAGACTTTGCGATGGAACGATACGGTTGCTGATTTGGAAGCGACGGGCTCGGCTTACCAAATGTTCAGCTCGACTTCGGCATCGAATCCACGCGATGTGACGGTCTTGATCGTTACGGCGGTTCGGGGGGCGAAGTCTGAATCGTTGGTTGCTCGACGACGAGAGCGCGTGAACTTACGAAATCTTACGGGTACTGAGTCATTTAAGCCGGTCGTACCGGGCGGTGTTGGTTGGGAGAATGATCCAGGGAATCCTCCTCCGCCGTTGCCTCCACCACCACCAAAGCCTCCTCAGCCACCGCAGCCTCCCAAGCCGCCGACGAATCCTAATCCAACGCCACCACCGCCGAAGCCTCCGCAGCCACCCAAGCCGCCTCAGCCGCCTAAGCCACCAAAACCAATAGCGGCGTTCTAAACCCAAATCACCCCGAAAGCAAATCTTTCGGGGTGATTTCTTAATTTATTTCCGGCGGAATTAACAGGGTTGGACAGGAGTGATTGTGCCAAAGATGGAGATACGGCGACGCTTGGACTCCGTTTGTATGAACAATCAACGAAAACGAATCAGAACAAAGTCAGCGGGTTTTTCTGCGCTTGAATTTGTGGTTGGGTTAGGAATCAGTACGGCAGTCGTTGCCGGAGCTGCTACTTTGATGACTTCGACAGCATCAAGTTGGAAGAAAGGTCAGAGTTGGATTGAATCAGATGATGGATCGCGAAAAGCTGTTTCTATGATGTCGCGAGAGCTTCGGTCAGCTCTCAAAGTAACCATTCAGGATTCTGGTTCTAAGGTTGTTTATCGGCTTCCGAAAATGGATGCTTCGGGTGACTATGTTCAGCCGTTGCAGTGGGATGGGGTGGAACGCAGTTATCACTATGCTAAGGGAAAGTTGTATAAGACTGATCCCGGTGGAACTCGGATTGTTGCCGATATGGTTTGGACAGTTGATCCTTACATGGCTCGAGGGAGCGGTAAGTCGCAAGCGTTTAATACTTATGTTGGGCATGAGATGGCGGCCGGCCCGAAATACAAGATGTTTTCAAGTACGGGAACAGGGAATCTGCGCGAATTGACAATTATGTTGGTGACTGGGGAAGCGGGTCAACGCGACAACGTTGTTATGGGCCGGAAGCGCGAGCGTGTTTTCTTGCGAAACACAGGAGCCCCGGTTGTGACTGCGAGTGTAACACCTGGAGGCTCGGGAACGATCCCGGACGTAACGACTGGTGGGGATTGGAATGAAGATCCGGGCAACCCGCCGCCGCCAAAACCACCTGCACCTCCTGCTCCACCGAAGCCTCCCACGGGCACTTCGCCAAGTCCAGGTGGGGGGGGATCGACTCCGAAACCACCAGCACCGAAGCCGCCAGCTCCGCCTAAACCACCGGCTCCGCCACAACCCAAAAAGCCTATAGCAGCATTTTGAGGGGTTTTCGGCGCGAATCTTGCTAGGAAGAGACCAGAGACACTTTAGAGACAAGGACAGTTAGAATCAATGAGTCAACGAAGGAAAATGAGAAAGCGCGATCGTGGGGTTGCCATGATTGTATCGTTTGCATTATTGAGCATGGTTATGGCGGCAAGTACCGCCTATATTGATCAATCCACGCAGGCGATTCGGTTGGCCCGAGCAACCAATTATGAGTCTCGCGGTACTTGGCTAAGCGATACAGCGGTTCAGGAAGTCGTTGCGTCGTATTGGAAAGATTTTAAGGTCACTCAGAACTTTGCGGTTATGGATACTCAACTAACGGGTGCTACTGCAGGTTCACCGAAGGGTTCGGTGAGTGGTTCTATTCCTGATGTTGGTAATTTTGCGGCAGGGGTTATTGGTTATTCAAAAGCGACAAACAATGAGAGCCGAACAATTATTGTTCGGGGGGTTGGTTTCATGGATCACAACGGCAATAACGTTGCTGATTCCAATGAGCCGATGAAGACGATTGATGTTCGAATTGCGTTTTCGTTGAAGCGCAGTACGGTCTTTGACTACGCCCAGTTTGTGAATAACTACGGTTGGGTGAAAGGGTTCAACGAAAATAACATGATTGTCAACGGAGATTGGCGGGTCAATGGCAATTTTGAATTGTTGAATGGTACGGCGACGATCAATGGATCGGTTATTGCGGCGAACAATAATAAGTTGCTGCCAAGCGCTGCAATTGGTCTCGTGAATAAGACACCTTACAAGTGGGACGATGCAAAGTATGCGAGTCATTTGAGTACAAATAAATCTTGGTCTCAACGAATGCGCCAGGCTTATAATCCTGCGATTCATGGTGCAATTGGCACAGCTGAGTTTGAAAAATGGCGAGAACTTGTGTTCTTGAGCGAGGCTCAGATGGTCAATGGTCGGCCCTTCGGAGCAACGGTTCAGGACTCCAACGGCGTCCGGGCTTGGAAGCGAACAAGTCCGTGGGCGCAATACAAAGTCTTGGATGAAAATCCGACTGAAGAGATCGTCATGCCGGATTTGAACGACTTTGGTTCAATATCGGACAGTGCAAGTGCGACGGGTAAGCGGTTTGCCCAGAGCAAAGCTTGGAGAGATTCAAAGGCGACATTTGCAGACGGTACTTCTAATCCGAACTTCAAGGGTAACGGGAACACCTCAGACGAGTTCATTGCGGGGAATCCCAATCCGAACTATGCGGGTGCATATGTTGATGTTTGGGATCCGGCTCAGAACAAATATGTTCGAGTTTCGAGCAATGGAGTTGTGGATGGCTCTGCGTTGCTGATTGGTACTTCGTCGAAGCCCATTCGCATCCATGGCCCGGTGACAGTGAATGGGGATGTTGCCATTGGCGGGGTGGTTCAGGGGCAAGGAACACTTTACAGTGCCCGCAACGTGCACATTTTGAGTTCGGTGACATACAAATCCGGTCCGGACTTCCGTGGGAACAACATCAATACGATTGAAGGAGTGAATTCCAAGCGCGATGTTTTGGGGCTCGCGGCGCGGGGATCGGTGATGATGGGCGATCCGGAGACTTTTACAAATTATGAGCTTGACCACATGGTTCCGCCGTTCACAAAGGCACGAAAGGACGAGAATGGAGCGATTGTTCCGGCTTGGGATGCGAACAAAGTGGACAGCTGGGGAGCCAAGCAGTATATGTCACTCCTGTTGAATGACCCAGCTTACAAGGATGCGTTTAAGGCGGAAGCGGCGAAAGGTGTGAAGCAGATTGATGCGATTGTTTACACGAATAACATGGTTGGTGGTCAGGCAGGCTACTTTGGTGGCGGTTTGACGATCAACGGTTCGATGGTGTGTAAGGATCAAGCGGTTGTGGCTTATTCGGGGCCAATCACGATGAACTATGACAGTCGAATCAAGGATCGGGGAGACAACTCGGAGCCGTTGATTGACATTGATTTGCCGCGTGGTCCTTCGATCAAGTTCCTCTCTTGGCAAGACAAAGGCTTCCGAATGAAGTAGTGAGAAAAGGTATGAGGGCACTTTATCGAATCGGGTTGGGGATAGTCGCCGGGCTGCTTGTTTGCACGGCGTCGGCCCAGCAGATTGAGTACCGACCTGGTGGCTACGCGCGGGCTCCGATTGCCCAAGATGTTGAGCCGGGCGGCACTTTTGGTGGTGTAAGCAAGCGGCAGATTTCTCCGGAGACACGGGGTGAGACCCAAAGTACAGTGCCGGCGGACTCCCGAGGGGCTGATGCTCAAGCTGAGTCATCTTTGGCGGGAGCCAAGTCGGTTGCGGCAGCTTCTGAGGTCATACGGATTGAGGTGACCGGTGGTGCTCCATTGTGGTCAAAGATTTTGTTTGGGATTGGCGCAGGACTCGCGCTTTTGATTACGGGTCGGGTTTTGATGGATCGTTTTGTCCCGGTTCAGCCTGTTCCCGCCGTTCGGGCCAAACGGGAAGCTTAGTCGGATTGCATCACGTAGAATCATTAGATGGCTGAGACAGTGATTCCGTCGCGCTTTGGAGAGTTTGGGGGGCGGTATGTTCCCGAGACGTTGGTGCCGGCATTGGACGAATTGACGGCGGCATTTGGGGAAGCGTGGGAAGATTCGGAGTTTCAAGCGGAGTTTAGGGGACTGTTGAGGGATTATGTTGGTCGTCCGACGCCATTGACCGAGGCTCCTCGGCTGAGTGAGGAAACAGGCTATTTAGTATCTATTAAGCGCGAGGATCTAAATCATACGGGGGCGCATAAGATCAATAATGCGCTTGGTCAGGTGTTGCTGGCTAAGAGAATGGGCAAGACCCGAATTATTGCCGAGACGGGGGCGGGTCAGCACGGGGTGGCGACAGCGACAATTTGCGCGAAGATGGGGTTAAAGTGTGTTGTTTATATGGGTGAAGAAGATACGGAGCGTCAGAGACTGAATGTTTTCCGGATGAAGCTCTTGGGGGCTGAGGTTCGCCCAGTTTCGAGTGGAACGAAGACTTTGAAAGATGCTTTGAATGAGGCGATGAGAGACTGGGTGACGAATGTTGAAGACACTCATTACGTTATTGGTACGGCAGCGGGTCCGCATCCTTATCCTTTCATGGTGCGCCAGTTCCACACGGTTATTGGCGAGGAAACTCGGGCGCAGTATTTGGAGCGTCATGGTGTATTGCCGGACGTTGGGGTTGCGTGCGTTGGGGGCGGGAGCAATGCGATTGGATTTTTTCACGCTTTTGTGCCGGATGAGTCGGTTCGGCTCTACGGAGTCGAGGCTGGTGGCGATGGGGTTGCGACGGGTCGCCATGCAGCTCCACTTTCGGCGGGGAGGCCGGGGGTTTTGCACGGGTCATATTCCTATTTGATGCAGGACGACGAGGGGCAAATTTTGGCAACGGCTTCGGTTTCCGCGGGATTGGATTATCCAGGAGTTGGGGCGGAGCATAGCTATCTTAAAGATATTGGTCGAGTGACTTATTTGCCAGCGGCGGACGAAGAGGTTTTGGAGGCGTTTAGGTGGCTCTCTGAGAAAGAGGGCTTGATTCCGGCATTTGAATCAGCTCACGCGTTTGCGGTTTTGCGGCATGGGTTGTGGGAGCCGGGGACTCGGGTTGTGGTGAATTTGAGTGGTCGGGGCGATAAGGATATGGAGCGGGCTTCTCAGATTTTGAGTCTCTAGCTAATCGCAGGGATTTTGGATTCGTAGTTCGCTCGGCAGAAATCCGGTGAATTCACGCAAAGCGTTACGAATGGCTTGCGGCGATCCAAACCCGCACTGATCTGAGATGAGTGCAATGGAGTCGTTAGAGGAGATTACGCGCTCAATGGCAATTTCCGTTCGGCACCGGTCAACAAATTCGGGAAAGCCCATATTTGCGGTGGCTTTAAAGAGTCGACTGAGGTGAAAAGGAGAATAACCAGCGACTGCGGCCGCGCAACTGAGGCTCCAATTGTTTTCTGGACGAGTCTTGATAGCATGGACGAGTTCACCGATTGCTCCTCCAGCCTCGTTGAACAGTGGAGTTAGCCGAAAGTGCCTGACAGATTTATTCCTCTCGTGAACGAGCATGTTGATCCATGCGAGGTTAAAGTTTGGATACCTATCTAATCGTTCTATTCCTTCGATGGCTCGTTTGCAGAGATCGCCGACGACTTGAGAGCAGCTGGGCACATGGAACGGTCTTGATTCCATGAGCGAATGTGTAGGTATTGCTGAATGGTTCTTTATCCAGTGGGCAAAGAGCCATTGCTGTGGACCGCGACCGAGCAAGATTTGCCATTTCTCGTCCGGGAGAATGTGAATCGCGGTTCCCTGGCTGATAAACACGGGAGTTGATTCTTCTTTGATGAGGAGGGCTGAACCAATTGAGCAGTAGAAAATTTTGTGAAATTCGGTTAGCTCGGAGATCATATGGTAGTTGGGAGAAACGATAAATCCTTGAAGTGCCTGGATCTCGGGGTAGTTTTCCAAAGCCGTGTATCGGACGTCCGGATCGGAGATCACAGCTTTGTTCAAACCTGGTGACTCGACCTTCATTATTTGAAGGATACGTGACTCTGCAGGAAATTGTTGGATTTTAGAATTACTTTTAATCATTTTTTATCTCCCTTCTAGTCCTGATCGAAATTTGCTGAATATCCCTACAATTGAGAGAATGAGTAGTGGACTTTCAGTCGGCGTTGTAGGTGCGACGGGTGCGGTGGGAAACGAGATCTTGGGTTTATTGCTCCATCGTGGCTGGCCCATTTTGAAACTCGTCGCGTTTGGAAGTTCACGATCTATTGGGCGACCGATCAAATTCGGAAGCAAGGAACTTGCCATTGAAAACTTTGACTCTGACCACAATCATGGGCTAGATATTTTATTTTTTGCTACAGATTCAGAAGTTTCTCGTCGTTTTGCGGTGAAATCAGCAAGTTTGAGCACCCTGGTTATTGATAATTCGAGTGCCTTTAGGATGGAGCCGGATGTACCATTAGTGATTCCAGAAATCAATTTGGGAGTCGTTCGACCTGATCAATGGTTGATCGCGAACCCCAATTGCAGCACGATTATTCTGCTGATGGCGGTTGCCCCTCTCCGGGCGTTGGGTCGGATTCGGCGAATTTTGGTGAGTACGTACCAATCAGCGAGCGGAGCGGGTCGCGACGCAATGGTGGAATTGGAGGAGTCGACTCGGGCGTATCTGAATGGTGAGGTATTTGAACCGAAAGTTATGCCTCACCCTTATGCGTTCAATATTTTTAGTCATAACTCCGAGATTGACGAGTCAGGCTATAACGGTGAGGAAGTGAAGATGATTCTTGAGACTCGGAAGATATTGGGTGATGCGGAAATTCTGGTTAATCCGACTTGTGTTCGGGTTCCCGTTCTGCGATCTCATAGTGAGTCTATAACGGTTGAGTTTGAAGGGCCTGCTCCTAGAATTGATGAAGTGCGTCGGGTTCTTAGTGAATTTTCGGGAGTTCGAGTTGTGGATGATCGAGAGCGGAGTTATTTCCCGATGCCGATTGATGCGAACGGAGGCGGTGATGTTCTCGTTGGCCGAATCCGTCAGGATGCATCGAACCCGAATGCGATCAGTTTATTCGCATGCGGCGACCAACTATTGAAAGGAGCTGCGCTGAATGCAGTCCAGATCGCAGAGGGATTATTCGACCGGTTTGGTCTGTAGAAAAGGTTACTCTCCGCCTCGTCCTCTTAATTCGGTGGGGAGGAATCCAGTGTGTTCGCGGATAGCAGTTCTCATGGCTTGAGGAGTACCGAAGCCACATTGTTCCGAGATCATATGCATGGGTGTGTGGGAATGAAGGATGAGTGGGATTGCCGCTTCGGTTCGGCAGAGTTCAACAAATTTTGGGAGTCCGACGGCGAGGTTGGCTCTGAAGATTCTTGAAAGATGAAATGGAGAGTATCCGGCCACTTGGGCGGCGCGAGCGAGATTCCAATCCGTTTGCGGGCTTGCGAGAATTGCTTCTAGAAGGAGTTGGAGGTTTTCTTCAAATTCACCGGATGAACGAGTGAATTTGAACGGAGTGTTGTTGGTCGTTCGATCGTGGATTTGCGAATTGATCCATGCGAGGAGCAGGTGCGGAACGTCATCAGTTGCACCATCTCGGAGGCAAATCTCACGGGTGAGCGCCTTGGATGATTCACTTGTTTTGTCCAAATGAAAAATGGCATATGGTTCAGAAACGGACGGAACGAAGTGACCAGTTGGTTCCCAATATGCCGTGAGCCAGTTGTGCTCTCCTCGACCGAGCAAGAGGTCGCAGACGAAATTTTCGGCTAGATAGATACATGATCCGGCAGAGACAAATGTTGTTTTGCCGTCCTCATCAATCAAGAGTGCGGTGCCGGTTAGAATTTGGAGATAGCGGGCGAAGTCCGGTTCTCTTGAGATTGGGTGATAAACGGGAGATTCGAGGTCACAGAGTCGGTGGAGGAATCGCGGGAACCCTAGTGGTCTGGTAAGTCCGTTCTGATAACGCGGTTTGTCTGCATCTAGAGCTATGTCGTAAATAGGTGGGGTAACGAGAGCCGTAGACCCAGTGGCTCTTATCTTTCGTTCTTTACCGTTTTCATTTTCTTGGAGGTAGCTCATTATCTCTTTGGCTCGTTCGTTGTTTTGGCAACTATGCTCCAGTGGGGTCTTTGGATAATCTTCGGAAGATTTGGCTCGTTTGTTCCAAAAGTTGGAGAAAAACCACTAAAGTTGCCTTTAAGGACAGGCAACAGGGCAAAGTAATTGTTCCTGAAAACTCATTTAGTCCTGGAATGAAAGACCCGGTGAATACGAATTCTGGGTTCAATGTTAACGGGACTATAAGATTTTTTGAGTCTGATGAGTTAGTCCTGGGAATAGCTCCTCGGTTTGCATATTCTTGAGATGAGTTGTTGAGATGTCAGCGAGGATGTTGCGATAATCGGTTGTCACCTGAAGATCTCCGGGGCCAGTTAGACTGTCCGGAACAAGGGTTGGCCAATCGCCATAGACTTTTCCACCATTGACAGGCTCACCCAGAAGGATCATGCACCCTCCGGCTCCGTGGTCAGTACCGAGGCCCGAGTTTTCGGCGACGCGGCGACCGAATTCAGTTTGAACACATATGACGATTCGGTTCATATCTGATTTGAGATCGGTGCGAAATGCGGCGATCGAGTCGGCAACATCTTTGAGGAGTTCATAAAGCCACCCTTCTGTATTGCCTTGCGTAATGTGGCTATCCCAGCCTACGCTATCGAGGCATGCCACTTCGAGCCCAACATCTTGTTTGATCAGAAAGGCGGTTTCACGAAATGCTTGTCCGAGTTGCGTATTTGGATAGTTTGCGCCGGAAGACGGTTGATAACTGCGGGGGTCTTGTTCGTTGAGGAGTTTGAGGACACGAAGAGTGTCGCGACCGGCGGCGGCAATTTCGTTATCTCCTCGGTCGTAAAGCGCGGTGAGGTCTTGATGCCAGTTTTTTGAGTCGTTTTGAAGACGATATTCGGATAGATGATTTATGGCGAGGGCACCGTTGGCGCCGCTGAGGGAGTCGGGCATTGTGCTGCTAAATGCAACGGCGCGCAAGGGTGCTTGCCGCTCGGAGGTTGAATTGAGATGGCGCGCGAGCCATCCTCCGTTGACCCGACCAACTTCGTTTTTCAGACCAAGTTCCATGGTTGACATGGCTTGAAAATGGCTGTGGGTGGTGTCATAGCTGCCGACGGCATGGACGAACGCGAGATTGCCCTCGGCGTAATCGGGAAAGAGGGGCAAGAGGGCGGGGTTGACGCCGAAAAATCCGTCAAGGTCAGTTAGGCGTTGACGTTCTGGTTTGTTGGATTTGGGTTGGGCTATGGCAAGGCTCGGTCGAAGCCGGTAGTAGTCATCTTCTCCGTATGGGGCGACGATGTTCAGCCCGTCGGCACCGCCGCGCAGGAATAGGGAAACAAAAATTGGTCCGTTACTTCGGTCGGAACGAATGTAAGCCTGCCCAAGTGCGGTCTTTGATCCAGCCCACCAGACTCCACCTGCGATAAGGGAAGCGGATGCGGTGAGAATTTGTCGGCGGGAGAATTGGGGTTGAGGACGGTCGAGACGACCGTCTCCGTCGCAGAAAGTCCAGTTGTGGTTTTTCATCGCCATTGATATTCCGGTGAGGCTAGGGCCAGTGCGATTTGCATTGGCAAGGGTTTTGACTTGAGAACTTGGTTGAGATTTTTCAGCTGTTTGTTGGAGGGATCACGACGAAAGGCGATGGCTACGCCGGATGGGATAGGGAGGTTTTCGGCTGTTCTTTTGGGGTCTATGTTGGTGTTGTCCAATCCTTTATTTGTAAGTCGAGAAGCGAAATTCCACCTTGGGAGAAGGGATGCGGTCCATGCAGTCGGCTCGGTTGGGAATCCGTCGGGCATAGGCCAGAGGTAGAGGGGTTGCCCCATTTCGGCAAGAAGGTTTTGAACTGGGAGCCCGGCATCGGTGGCAGCGTCAGTGGCGCGTAAAGCACTGACGATGAAATCTAGGGGGCGCTTAATGACGGGCTCTGTTGAGGTTGGAAATTCGCGATGGATGATGCGGAGGAGGGCAGGGATATTGCCTTCGGTTTTCAGAAATGTTTCGGCCATTTCAGCTTGACATTTGTGATCAGGATCGCCGAGGAAGTAGTCGCAGAGTTTGCGAGTGATGTGACGAGCCGTGCTGGGGTGGAGAGCGGCGAGGCGGACGACGGTTTCACCATCCGAGATGTCACCACCAGCAGGGATTTTGGTGCCGAGGACAACTTTTTCTTCCTTGTCGTGTATTTCGTCGATAAACAAGAATGCCCCTTTCTTTTTGAGGAATCCGCGTTCTTCGGACCATCCCGTGAAGCATCGAGCGGCTTCCATGACGTCCTTCTGCGTGTATCCTCCTTCGACCCCGAGGGTGTGGAGTTCGAGGAGTTCTCGTGCGTAGTTCTCGTTGGGGTGTGCGGCGGTGGAAGCTTGTTGATCGAGATAGAGGAGCATGGCGGTGGATTTCGCTGAAGCCATGATCATGTCGGGAAAATTGCCCAGAGCATGTTTTCGGATTACGTTTCGTTCATCCCATGGTTTGCGATAGACCGCGAGACCCTTTTTGGCATAGATGTTAAAGTGATTTGTCCAGAAATCAACCATCCGTTCGCGGAGTTGCCAGGGGGAGTACGTGGCACGAAGGATAGCGGCTTGTTGCATTTGGGCGATGATGGCTTCTTCTTTCCAGTCGCGGAGATCCCAGGGGCCGAGGTGATTGATTTCAAGTCTTTCGAGCCGAGTTACGAGGTGGGTTGGCTCGTCATCCGTTGGATTGATCTGAGATTCGAACCATGTATGTGGAGTGGACTGATTGAACTGTTCGAGGTCAGCGGAGTTCGGGCCAAATCCGAATCGGTTCAGGGTGGCTACGGCAATATCGTCTTGGGGCAGGGGAGGGGCAATTGGGCTTCTGGCGGCTTCGTAAGCTGCATTGGCGGCCCGATTGCATCCGGTAAGAGCGATGGTGCCGATTCCGGCAGCAGTGAATCCGAGGGCTTCGCGGCGGGTGAGTTTCATTGCTTTGATTACCTTGACTTCGAGTTTAGGATTCTGCTCGTTGCCAGGGGGTTTCGACAGCTCGGCGGCTGAGGAATCCGTGGGCGAAGGAGCCAACGGAGGCGAAGAGAATGATGGGGGCAAAGAAGAACCAGCCGAGGAACGGAATGTTGAGTGCCCCGATGATGAGTCCGGCGGCGCGAACGGTAGCGGGGAAAAGCGCCATGGCTCCATTTTCGGCGGAGCTTCGAATGCGGTCGCTTGTGAGGCGTGTGAGACCTGCTCCACCTACTGCAGCACATCCGAGGAATGCAAGGGCAAGAAACAAAGCGAGGATTTTAGTGAGCTGGATTGGGAGGGCAGCGAGGAGAACGACTAGGAAAATCGCGGGGGTGAGGAGTCCGGCTCCGACCGCAATTGTTCGACCGGGGTTGTTATCGAGTTGGTGGGCCATCTTTGCGGCTCGCGCCGGGAGAAGGATGCTAAAGAAGACCATTCCGCAGAAGAGGGAGAGGCTGAAGAGGGCGATTCCGCCGAAGACCATCAATACGTCGCCAATTGTTGTCATGATTTTGGATTTCTCCTTGGATGTCATCTTAAGGGACTTTTTTGAGAGACCAAATGATTTGTTCCGAGCGGGTCTTCTGCCTGGGTCATTGGTTGGTCATTTTGGACGGAAGTCCCGAGGACATCTTTGAAAACCGTAAGGAGTGTGGTTTTAGGTTCAAAGTGCTATGATTGGGGGGATGGTTGCGCTGGTTTTGACAGGTTTATTTTGCCTTGCGGTCACGCTGGGTTTCCGGGGTCTGTTGGCGCGCTGGTTGGATGACTTGGATCCCCAGGAAGCCTATGGGGTGGCAGGATTGGTCGGACTTGGGCTTTGCGGCACGCTGGCGGTTGGGATCGGTTTGATTCCAGGAGCTTTGCGTTTTGGGACGATCGGGATTGGACTCCTGGTTTTGGTTTTAGCGGCTTGGGGAGCAAAGAAATACGGGTCAGGGCTTCTGAACTCGGGCAAACCGGAAACTATTGGTTTGGCAGGGGCAGGATTGCTCGCTTTGATGGCCTTCTTCCCGATGGTGGCTTCACAGACGCCAAGTACGACGATGGATTGGGACTCGTTGGCGTATCATTTGGCGGTTCCGAAGCTTTGGCTTGAAGCGAATCAAGTCACTTGGGTGCAAACGATACACCACTCGAATTTTCCGTTTGCATTGGATGGGTTGTATCTTTTTGGTTTGCAGTGGGGGGATGAGTTTGGGGCAAAGGCATTTATGTTTTTTGTGATGCTCATTGGAGCGCGTGCACTCTTTGGATTGGCCCGCAGATGGGGCGCGGGCGAGTGGGCGATTTTGGCACCAATTGCTTTTGTGGCTTCTCCGGTTGTGCTTTGGGAGTCGGGCACGGCCTATATAGATGCGGGTCACGGGCTTTTTGCCGGATTGGGGGTTTTGTACGTTGCGGAAATGGTTTATAGAATTAGCCGGGAAGAGGAAGTCGGTGGATTGGCTCTGGTCTCTGGATTGTGTTGGGGGTTAGCATTAGGGACGAAGTTGACAGGTTTGCAGACTTTCTTTGCGGCGGGTCTGTTGTTCTTGATTTTTGGGGCGAAAAGGATGGGCAAGGTGGGGAAGCCGGTCGGAGTGGTTGCGGGAGTGGCACTCGTCGTGGCAGGCCTATGGTTCTTGAAATCTGCTGTGTTCACGGGAAATCCCGTTTTCCCATTCTTTTACGAGCAGCTTGGTGGGCGCGGATGGGATCAGTGGCGGGCGGATATTTATAGGAATGAGCAACAGACTTTCGGAGTTGGGAAAGATTTGATGTCGATTGGTCATGCGGTTTTGGGTTTGGGATACCAGCCGGGGCGGTATGTGAACCCAGGTCAGACGGTGGGGATGGGATTTCCGACAGGGGCGGTGGGATTCTTGACGTTGCTGACCTTTGTATTTTGGGCGGTCTCTGGGAAGAAGGGGCCACGTGAACGATTTGTTTTGGCTTGGGTTGGATTGTCGTTTTTGATGTGGTTCGTATTGAGTCAGCAGAGTCGCTACTTAACATTTTTGGTTGTCCCGGCTGCAGTTTTGGTTGCATTGGCCCCGAAGCGCATTTCGATGGGAAAAGTATTGGCAGGGGCGGCTGTGGTCCAAGCGCTTGTAAGCATTTATGTTCTTGTTAATTTTGGATTTGCGGATCAGTGGAAAGTTGCGACAGGGAACATGTCTCCGGCGGATTACCGGAAAAAGACGACCAGTTTTGCATCGATGGCGGATGTGATCAATAACAATTCTGAGGTGACCGAGGTGGCTCTATTTGATGAGGTTTTTGGATTTTTGCTGGATAAGAAGTATTTTTGGGCGAATCCGGGTCACAGCGATCGGTTGCCGTTTGAAAAGATGGTGAGCGGGGATGACTTGGCTGATGAACTGGCGAGACAAGGCGTTAGCCATGTCTATTTGTCCAATGCGTTTTCGGATCGTGCTTCAGTAACAAAGTGGCTCGCTTCGGCGGGAATGATTGCTGATTTGTCGTGGGCAGAAGATGAACGGGCGGCAATGCTGGCGAATCGGGAGATTTCGTGGAAAGTGCTTCTGGCGGATGCCGTCCGATCGGGTCGGCTCACGATTGCGAGTGAGCCAGTTGATCCGAGGGGATTGCTCTTTAAGGTGAACTAGCTTGGTTCCCAGTCTGATGTTTGGATGAGATCGAGAAGATGCCACGTTGGGCAGAAGTCGTCGAGAGGGCCGAATTGAGTGTGGTTGAGGCGAACGATGGAGCCATCGGAGTTCTTACGGAAGGCACTGATTCCGGGCCAGACTCCAGAGTGCTCTTGTCCGTCTTCCGTATAGGTTTTGTAATAGCCCATGTCGCGGGAGAAGCCGCGGTCGGTGTCGTTCACCAAGGGGTATGTCCAATTGCGGGACTGAGCGAATCGCTGGGCTGTTGTGAGTTCGTCCGGGGTGCAGAGGACAACGGCAGCTTTTGATTCTAAGTGTTTGAAAATTGAATCAAGGATGTCGGCCCAATGAGTGCAGTAGCTACAGCCCTCACCCATGTTATGGATGATGAAAAGGTAGATTTGCTCTTCGAATAAGTCGGATAAGGATTTGACTCCGTTCAGAGTTTCAAATTGGTAATACTGGACTTGCTCGGGTGGATTTTGCTGGCGAGCCCCAGCGAGTTGCTGTTTTAGCTCATAGATTTGAGTTTCGAGTTCTGTGATTAATGACATGGTCACAGAATACACGGTTTGGTATATGGTGCGTTATGGAGTTGGGGCAGAGCGAACAAAAATTTCGAACAAGAGGAGAATGGCAAACACGATGCAACATGTGAACCAGAGGAACGGGATATGTTTTGAATTCTTCCTGGTCATGGTTTTCTAGTTCATTTGGTTTTGGCGGATGAATTGAATGGCGCGATCGAGTTGGGGGTCTTTTCCCGGTATCGCTAGTTGGAATTCACCATCACGTGGGATCTCAACCCGGATATCGGGAGCGAGTCCACCTGAGAGATAGCCACCATCTTCATCGACCCGCCGGCTGATGTCACCCGTTGCGGGGAGAAGGTACTTGGCGATTGTAATTTTTGCGGAGGCACCTTCGGGGAGAGGGTGTAGCTCTTGGACGGAAGCTTTTCCATAGGTGTGATCACCAATGAGAGTGGCTTTTTTGTAGTCTCGCATGACCCCAGAAAAGATCTCGCTGGCAGAAGCGGACTCCTCATTGATTAGGATTACGATGGGGTACTTATTGCTGATTGCTCGGCCCGTGAGGGTTTTGAGGGTAACTGAATTTGATGGGCTGAGCGGATTACTGCTTGATTGGTCGGTTGCACCGCGAGCGTTGATTGTGACGGCGGGCTTTTCGTCTACGAAGAGGGAAAGCATTTCCACGGCGGCGTTAAGGAGTCCCCCGGGATTGCCTCGGAGATCGATAATGAGGCCGGTGGGGTTCATCCGGTCATATTCGAGAACGGCGGTTTCAAATTGGCGGGGGGTTGGCTCGCTGAATCCGCTGACGTTGATATAGCCAATGTCGTTGGAGACGATTTTCTCTTCAACAGTTGGGATGATCACTTTTTGTCGGATGACAATGAGTTCTTTAAGGCCGGTGTGACCTGTCCGAATCAGGCCAAGTTTGACTGGAGTTCCGGCGTCGCCCAAGATTCTTTCGACAATCTGATCAACTTCTTTGCCAGCGACAGGTTTTTCATCGACTTCAGTAACGATATCACCCACTTGGATTCCGGCGGAGAATGCTGGCCCAGTTTTGAACACGGTTGCAATCTTGGCGCCGAGGGGGTCTTGTTGGAGTCGAGCGCCGATACCGGAGTAGTTGCCAGATGTTTCGGTGCTGAATCGTTCGTTGACTTTCGGTTCGAGGAAGTTAGTATGAGGATCGCCGAGGCTAGCGACGAGGCCAGTCATGGCGGCATACCGGAGTTTTTCTTTCGTTGTGGATTCGCCGTGTTTGGCGAGGATGTTTCGGAAATGGGTCTCAAATGTTTCGACCGGGGTGGAGGATTCAGCGGTTTCCGGTTGAGTGAGGCGTTGGAAGGCGAGGAGATCGGGAGATTGACCAGCGAGCACGTCACGGGCAAAGAATCCGAGGCTGAATAGGAGAAACAAGGTGAATAAGAATGCGATGGGTTTGAGAAGTTTCATTTCGATTCCTCCGTATTGGCGGGGTTATTCTGAGCGATGGCGGGGAGATTCTGTGTATATTTTCCGATGGCGAGGGTGTATCCGGAGCCGTCTGGAAGGGACTGAATTTCTGTCCAAGCGGTTTCACTGGGGAGTGTTCCTTCAATTTCGACATTGCCATACAAGTTAAGAATTCGTGCAAATGTTGCTGCGGCTCCGGTTGTTGAATTGTCGACTAGGAGTTTCACTTTAGGTGGTTTTTCTGGGCCGTTGATGAGGGTAATGCGGCGGTTGACTTGACCAGCTGAGTTGGTGACACCGCCATATGTTCCGGCGGGCAAGAATTTTGCGAGTGATCGTTCCATTTCATCAAAGTTGCCAATTCCCGAATTGCGAAGGTCGAGAGTCATGCCGTCTTCGATCGTGATGGATTGAAGTTCCTGAACGAGATTGGTGAAGAATCGAATTGCTATAGTTCCTTCGAGGGTTTTTTCGATGGGTTTGACTTCGGTTTTTTGGCGACCGACATCGAGTTTGATGAGTTTCCCGTTGCGGAGGAGTTCGAGGGAGATTTCGCCTTCGGTACCTGTAAGGAGGTAGTCGCGGGCTCGGGAAAGGCTGAGGACATTTTCGACTCGCGTTTGGAGATCATCGCGGACTTTCTTGAGTTCTTCGGCGGAGGTTTTGCCTTCGGTTACGGCGGTTTGGAGGTCGCGAAGTTTTCGGACATCTTCTCCGGTGACGATGAATTTGCCTTGGGCGGCCCGGAGTTCATCTCCTGGTTGGATCCCGGCGGTTTCGGCGGGGCTCCCTGGCATGATGGACGCAATGACGACTTTGGGGAGCAGGAGAAGGGAGTCGGTGGTTTGGTCACCGGATTGGAGTTTTTTGAGTTCCTTTTGGTCGTATTGGAGATTGAGCTCAACGCCGATTCCGGAATATGCTCCGGCTTGTGATTGAGTGAAGGCTTTGAATTGGTCGCCGTCGTAGAAGTTGCTTTCGGGATCGAGGAGACTGTTGACCATTCCACGGACAGCTCCCGACGCCATTTTTTGATCGACCTTGACCGGTTCGACATATTTCTGTCGGAGGAGTTCGGCGACTTCGTAAAAATATTCAGATTCGGTGGTTTCTCCGAATTTATCGGTGGATGCGAGTAGTCCAACTCCAACAGGTTTTGCGGTGGCAAGTGATCCCATTTCGGCGCGAGTTCGGGCGATGTATCCGAAACATGCGCTGGCGATAATTGACGATACGACAATGATCGCGATGAGGGTGTTTTTGCCTTCTTGCATAGTGGGATCTTTGGGAAGAATTAGTCTACAAGTTCCGTGCCGAGAAGGTGAACCCGGTGCAGGTGGCGTTCGCCCAGGTCTGGTTTGGCATTGAGGAACACATTGACTATTTCTTTTGCTTGTTCTATTGTGATGATACGCTCACCGAGGCACAAGACGTTCGCATGATTGTGCTCTCGGGCCAGTTGGGCAAGTTGTGGAGTGGTGCAGAGAGCCGCGCGAATGTGCGGGTACCGATTTGCTCGGATGCTTACCCCTATGCCGGATCCACAGATGAGGATGCCGAAATCGTGGGGATGATGGAGGAGATGGTGGGCGACTTCGTCGCTGGCGATGGGGTAGTCGAATCGGTCTTCTGATTGTGATCCAACTATCTTTGTCGCGATGTCGTGCGTTTGGAGGTAGTCGGAAAGGGCGATTTTGAACTTGTGACCGGCGTGATCTGAACCAAGAACGATGGTCAATTCTCAGCTCCTTTGAGCTTCTGGGCGAGTTCTCGAATGGACTTGTTCGGTGATTCGGCGAGTCGGTTTAGTTCCTCTGAAGGGAGGGCGATTGTTTTGGCTTGGGCGAGTTGAAGGAAAGCAAGTTGAACTGGTTCTGATTTTGAACCAACGACGTTAGAAACTTCTCCGAGGACGACGGCTTCGGGGAGTTGGGAGAATGCCTTGAGAACGAGAGCCTGGATTGTGGGGTCTTTGTCGAGGATCGCGGTTTGATACATCGAGCGGAATTTTTCATCCGGGGTTGCCATTGTTCGAGAAAGGATTGCGAGTCGGACAAGTCGGCTTTCGTCTTTGATTCCGGTGAGAGCTTCTTTGAGGATAGCGTCATCTTTGGTTGTCAGAAGTTGGGTGTAGCAAATGGCACGGATATCTTCGCTCGGATCATTCACGGCGAGGAACAGAAGGCGGCGGGCGCTTAGCGGGAATGCGGGGTCGAGTCGGCGGGCGATTTCACCTCGGGTATTGGCGATAGGGTCGAAGAGGGAACTCACCAGATACATTTGAGTTGCTTCGGTCTTTTGTAAGCTGAGGAGTCGAGCGGCTTGCACCCGGGTATGCCAACTGCGAGCGCTGAACAAGAGGTTGCCTTGGTCCAGGTACGTCCCAGGTTCGGATATTGCCATAGCAGCGACGCGGCGGTTAAAGTCAAACGGTCCGTATTGAATGGTTTTCAGCAACTCGGCTTGCGCTTCTGGTGTTTTGAGCTGGGCGAGGGCTTTGCAAGCGAAAAAGGCAAGAGCGGAGTTTGCATCGCGAGACAGTTCACCGAAAAGTGTCGTTTGGGTGTTCACAGGTTGATCGGCGATCACACCCATGGCCGCGACCGAGTTCATTCGACTGGTGCTCTTGACGATTTCTTCGAGTTGGGGATTGGGCAGGTTTGGGTCGAAAATATCAAACGAATGAGCTTCGTCAGCTGTGATAGCTTCCGGTTTGGTATCGACAATTCGAATGGATTGAAATTCGATTTGGCGAGCTTCTCGAAGGAGGCGCGAAGACGGAATGACGGCGGGCGGAGGGCCGAGGGTGATGCGATAGATCGGTGATTTTATTGAAGCGAGCGGAATGTGATAAGTTTGAAAATTATTGGGATCAAAGGCGCGTCGGTGCAACGCGGAAGCTGAAAGCTGCTTGGGGCCAGTGATCTGGATACTGCCAAGGAATCGATTGTCTTGGCCATAGCAATTCACAGAGATGACTTCTTCGATTGAAGATTTCGCGGTGAATTCCAAGGATTTTGCGGAAGGACCGGTGACAGCGGGATTGGCTTTTTGGTTAATGAGTTCGAGCCAGCCCGTGGCTTGGAAACCGAGCTGGGTGTATGTGTTTGGTGTTGGACTGAGGGCGGCAAATGGTTGAGTGGGTTGGAAATTACCGACTGGTTTGATCATGGGGAGAAGCTCACCGTTTTGAGGAAGGGCCGGATCGTTTTGTGGTGCGGGAGCGGTGAACTTGAGGAGAGAGCTGAGAGTGGTTCCAGGTTCGACGGAGTAGATGTACCAAATTCGCCCTTTGGTGTCCAATCCTCGCTTGGGATCGCGGAGGGGGAGTGGGGATCCGGATGTTTCGAAATCTCGAAGGATCGATAATCCGTTGCTGGTTAGGGCAAGGGTGTTGTCTTCCAACATGTATGCGGTCGTATCGATAGGTAGGTTATGCAGGGGGAAACTTGGATCGAGGGGGGTGACTGGACTCGGGGTGCGTTCAACGGGGTTGGGGTTGCTTGTCCATGATAAATCGACGCTTGGGACGACAGATTGGGGGAAAACCGCGGTGCGAATTGCGAGTCGGTTCGTTTGGGGAGCGACGGTCATCTGCCACTTGGTTGCGTGGTAGAGATAGGCGGCGAGGTCAACGTCGGAACTGTTTGGAGTTACTCGGTGGAGCGGGACGATGCTGATGAGGGATTCATCAAGAGGGCCGTTCCAAATCTCGGCGAGAGGGGCGGTTGTCAGCGCAAGGATGACGTCAAATGGGCCGTTGTAGCTAGGATTGTCGCCGAGAAACAGAGTGTCATTGACGTTGGGTGCTACGTAAGCGGCGATTTGCGCAGGGCCTTGAGCGGGATCCGTCAGGAGAAGCAAATCATCGTCTTCTGTGAACGAAATCTCAGGTTCAAACCCTGTTGCTCTTACCAGGGTCTTGTACTGTTCGATCGCATTTGTGTAGGCTTCTCTTTCTGGCCCCACGAGGATTGTTCGGTCTTGAATGTATTTGCCTTGGAATCGTGCGACCGTTAATGATTCGCTGTAGAGAAAGAGTTTGATTTTGAGTTTAGGGAGAGGTTTTGTGGCGTTTTCAGCTGCTTGTTTAGTGATTGATTGCCAAAGATCGGGCGCATTGGGATCAACGATTTGGGCTCCGAGAGTGCGGTCGTTGACGAGTTGGAAAGACTTACCCTGAATAGTTACAAGATTTTTTGGAGTTTCGAATGGAGGGATCGGCCTGGGTGCATTTGCGGCGGATTGAAGGGGGGATGAAATCATCCCAAGCAAGAGGGCAGCGCAAGTCAGGCCGATCATTTCGTTTTAGTATGTCCTTTGGTTCAGATTTCGCTCAATCCCTTATGGATCAATCGAAAATCCGGATGTCGTATTCACTAGACGCGTGACCATCGCCCCGAGTGAACTTTAAGCCGTCTTTTTTCCCCAGTGCATCGAGATCAGCGGGAAATTTTTCGATCATTCCGAGGACAACTTTGCGTGCGTTTTCAGCGTTTTGCTGAAAAACTTCGAGAACGCTGTGGGCAGTGACCGCCTCGACATCGGCGACTACTCCGCTATCGTAGTCAGTAACTAAGCCAATGTTGACGACGGCCATTCCGAGTTCATGGCAAAGATAACCCTCGGGATATTGGGTCATGTTGATGATTTGCCAGCCCATTTTTGTGAACCACTCGGACTCGGCTTTCGTGCTGAAACGTGGCCCTTGGATGACGACTACGGTACCGCCATCGTGAGCTTCGATTCCGTGTTCCCGAATTGTTTCGACGGCGATTTTCCTCAGGGTTTCGTCATACATGAAGGCGGGTGAGACGTGGCTGGTGATGGGGCCATCGTAGAATGTGTCGGCGCGTCCGTTCGTTCGGTCAACGAATTGATCCGTAACTAGGAATGAGCCTGGGGCAATTTCTTGTTGGAGTGAGCCTACGGCACAGGGGCTGATGATGGCCTTGACCCCGAGTTTGTGCATTGCCCAAACGTTGGCCCGGTAATTGATTTTGTGCGGGGGGATTGTGTGCGTTCGACCATGGCGGGGAAGAAATGCGACTTTTCGTCCGGCGACGGTTGCAAGCATGATGGCATCGCTGGGAGGGCCATATGGGGTGTCAACTTTGACTTCCGTGACATTTTCGAGGAGGCTATAGAATCCCGAGCCTCCAAATACACCAATTTCTGCGACTGACATTGTTGTTGGGTTAGTTTCCTTTGATTGTTGCGATGCGTCCGATTCCGGTTGCGATTCCTTCGAGGAGTTTGTCGACTCGAGCACCGTCGCGGAGGAGGATATCTGGGTCTACGCCTACGATGCGCCCTTTGGCAACGGCGGGAACAGATTTGAGCGTTGGGTCTTTGATGATTTTTTCACCATCGCCGATCTTGGTGAGAATGATATCGGGATTAAGGGTGATCAGCTTTTCGGCGGTGATGGGTTCAAACTTTCCGGTTTCGGGGCCGACGTCGGTTGCTCCGGCTTTGGTGAGGTAGTCACCGAGGAGGGTGTTTTTGCTTTGGATCATGTACCCGGTTGTTGGATCACCGATGATGACGGCGATTTTTGCGCCTTCGGGCATATTGCCTTTGAGAAGTGAGTATCCGCCGTAGACTCGGTCGAGGTATTCACTTGTAGAAGTTTCGCTTCCGGCATCAGAAGCAATTTTGATGATAGTGTTAGCATAATCCTCGGCGGTTTTGAGGTTAACGACCATCACGTCTAGCTTTAAATCCTTGAGCTTTTGGATTGTAGATTCGGGGTAGAGATCAGCTTCAACGATGACTCTTTGAGGATTCAATTGTGTTATGAGTTCAAAGTTGGGGGTTGTACCTTTCACAACGACGACGGCTTTATCTGTCGTGATCGGGTAATTGCATGAGTCGGTTTTCCCGATCAGTCCAGGTCCAGAGATCCCGGCTACTGACAAAATTTCGGTTGTGCTTGGTGAAAGGCTCGCATACTCTCGAACGGGTTCTGACTTTCTAGCCTGACCACCGATAGATTGATCAGATTGTTGACATGCGGTGAGAGCGAGAAGAATGGGGAATGCGACTAATGCGGGCGAAACTTTCAGCCTCATGGTGATATTCTGGCAGACAACGCAGAGTTGGGTTTAGTTCCCGGTTGTGCACTTTGGAGATTCGATGGCAAAAATTTCAGTTCAGCTTTACACGTTGCGGAGTTTGATGGAGAAGGATTTTTGGGGAACTTTGACAGGGCTCGGTCAGGCTGGCTTTAAGAATGTCGAGATGGCGGGTTTGGGTGGTTTCACTGCGGAGGAGGTTCGGGCTGGCCTGGCTGAACGGGGTATGAAGGCTCATTCGATGCACGTTGGCTTCGAGCGCGTGCGCGATGATATGGATGCGGTTGTCGCCGAGGCTCATACGCTCGGATGCGAGTTTGTTGTTGTTCCATGGATTGACCCGAAAAAATTTGATCGTCAGTGGATCGGGGTTGCTCAGTCTATGAGTGGGTTGGCGGATCGGTTACGGGTTCATGACCTGTGGTTGGGATATCACAACCATGCATTTGAATTTGAACATCAGGACGGTCGGCCGGGTTTTGAAATTTTTTGGGAAAACGCCGGGGAGAATTTGATTGCCGAGCTTGATCTATTTTGGGTTAAGAAGGGGGGCATGATCCGGTGGACTGGATGAAGAGACTGGCAAAAAGATTGCGATTGGCTCATTACAAGGATATGGATTTGAAAGGGGAATTCACCGAAATTGGAAGCGGAACCCTGGATTGGCGGTCGATTGTTCCGGAGAGTCGGGAAGTCAAGTTGGATTGGGCGGTGATCGAAAATGATGATCCAAAAGGTGATCCCCTGGCAGCGGTGATTCAGAGCCGTAACTACTTGCTTGGATTGGGCCTCAAAGACTGATGTCCATACGGCTCGTTGTTTTTGATTTGGGTGGAGTGATGATTCGGATTCGTCACGCTTGGTCAGAGATTTTGGCTGAGATGGATTTGCGCTTGCCGGATGGGTTCACTTCCGATCGATTGTCGGATCATCGCACTTTGTCGGAATATCAAAACGGGCAAATCGAGGAAGATGAATTCCTGGAGGCTTTGGCCCAAGAGTTTGGATTTGGAGTCGACCAGGTTCGAGAAGCCCACCAGTTGATACTGCGAGAGGATTATCCAGGTGCGGCTGAATTGGTGAAAGACTTACGGAATGCCGGGATCAAAGTCGTCTGTTTGAGTAATACAGACGAGTTGCATTACCGCGAATTTTTTTCGGGTCGGTTTCCAGTTTGCGAGGCTTTCGATGAGCTTTTGGCTTCTCATCGTCTTGGCTTAAGCAAGCCTGATCCTGCTATTTACAAGTTTGTTGAAGAGCGTTACGGGTTGCAGGGCGACGAGATCATTTTTTTTGATGACAATGCGGCGAACATTGAAGCCGCAAAGGCGAGGAGCTGGTCAGGAAATTTGATTGATCCCGAGAATGATCCGCCTCATGTTATTCGACAAGAACTGGTTCGGCGGTCAGTTCTTGAACGTTAAACACGAAGACGATTGACCAAGCGGCTTCGCAAAGCATTGCGATTGGGAACTGGAGTTTGAGCGGGAGGACGTAGATTGCGCTCATTACGGGGAACCAGAAAATCCAGCAGAGGATGACGCCAGGAAGGACATTTTCTCGGTAGTATGTTGGAACAAAGACTTCCTTCCAGGCGGTTACTTGAAACGCTCGCTTTCTCCAGATCAACATCCCCGTTGCGAACGGGATGCTGAGAAATGGGCTGAAGACGAGCATGTCGAACAAGACTTTTTTTGCAACAGTAATCGGATCGTTTGATTCTGTGAAGAGAAAGACTTGAACGAAATAGAGGAGATAGACCAGAACACCAATGATTGTGTAGACGATTCCGACATAGGTGGCGGCGACCGCCCAAGATTTGTCGAATGTCTTAACTTTACCGGTCAAGATTTTTGCAATTTCTGGGAGAACACCTCCGGCGACAAATCCGGCAAGGAGAACCGCTAAGATACCGCCTTGATCTCTCCAGAGGCTTATCTGATCAAGCACTTTGGTTACAGAAGGGATATTGAAGTACGAGTAGACGAGAAATGCGTTGGTAAGTTGGATAGCGAGCATGGGAGGCCATGTCGCTCTGATTGCCGGGAGTACGGTTGAGAATGCAGTTTTTTGCGAATGAAGGGATTGTTTCATTCTGGCGGGGGATTCTCGATGTTCGGAGACTGAACCATGAAGACGAAGAGGAGGCTCCATGCAGCTTGGCAGAATGCGCTGACGACGAATTGGATTCTTTCGGGAAGCCAGTACATGCCACTTGTTATGGGTCCCCAATATGACCAGCACATGATCAGGGCGGGAAACACGTTAGCCTTGTAAAGATCGGGCTTGATGACTTGAGACCAAGCTGAAAAGTGGAATTTTGCTTGTCTCCACTTGAAGAGTCCGACACCGAGCGGGATGCTGAGAAATGGGCTGAAAATGAACTGGTCGAAAAGGACTTTTTTGAGAACGGTTGGAAAGTCACCGGTGTCTCCGAACAACATGACTTGGAATTTGAACATGTAATAGACGAGAATTCCGAGGGCAGAGTAGACGATTCCTGTGTAGAGAACGAGCTTAAGCCATTCTGAATCGTATTTGGGTTTTCGACCAACGATGAACTTTGCAACTTCAGGGATCAGAGCCCCGGCGATAAAGCTTGACCCGAGAATAAAAGCAAACAGGTTTTGGTCTTTGAACTTGGATGCACGGTCGAGGAAGTCAGTGATTGCGGGAATCTGAAAGTAGCCGATCACGGTGATGATGCAAACAATTTGGACAAGAAGCATGGGGGGCCACATTGCTCGGAGAGATTCGATGCCGGGCCGGAAATATTCTTTGACAGGAGTTTTTTGCATCGGCGATGCAGTGTGGCACTGGGTAGGATGGGTTTATGGGGCTTCGCTCAGGAGTGGTTTTGGTCAGCTTGGGGCTTTTTGGATTGGGGTTCTCCCAAAGTGTTTCGGTTTGGGATTTTAAGCAAGGTAATTATTCCTCGGCGATTCCGCGTCCCTTTGATCCGGCGGGGTTCAAAGTTGGTACTCGACATATCACCAGTAGTGAGGTGGTTGAGTATATGAGAGCGATAGATTTGGCGAGCGATCGGGTTTCGGGGGGAGATTACGGCCGCAGTTTTGATAATCGGGTGATGCCGTTTGCGGTCGTCTCTTCACCCGAAAATTTGAAGAATCTAAGCAAAATTATAGAAGAGAACCGGAAGAATGTCTTTGAAGCGGGCCGGGTCACCGATGCTGACTTGGCGAAAAAGCCAGTCATTGTTTGGGTTGGTTGCGGAGTTCATGGCAACGAGGCTAGTGGGGTCGAAGCGGGCTTGATGACGCTTTATCATTTGGCGGCAGATCGGTCGGCGGAGACGGAAAAGATGCTTCAGCAAATGGTCGTCATCATTGCGCCGAATTACAATCCGGACGGACGGGATCGGTTTGCGAATTGGGTGAATAGTCAGCGAGGAGCTTTGGCACTGGCCGATGGTCAAGATCGTGAGCATTCGGAGCCTTGGCCGGGTGGGAGGACGAATAAATATTGGTTTGATTTGAACCGCGATTGGTTTCCTTTGACCCAGGTGGAATCGTCACGTCGGCATGAGCTCGTGATAAAATTTAGACCTCAGCTTGTCCTGGACTTCCATGAACAGGGGGGTGAGAATTACTTTTTCCAGCCGGGGGTTCAGAGTCGGGTGAATCGATACACTCCTAAGCGGAACCAGGAGTTGACGTTTGAATTTGCTCGCTACTATGCAAAGGATTTGGAAAAAGTCAGCGAGGCTTATTTCACTGAACAGCGGTACGACGATTTTTATATTGGGAAAGGCTCGACCTATCCAGACGTCACAGGTTCGGTAGGGATTTTGTTTGAGCAGGCTTCGAGTCGGGCTTTGCGGCGGGAAACTCCTCTCGGCGAGCTGACATTTGGCAATACGATTCGCAATCAAGTTGTGACGGCGTTGGCCTCTTTGGAGGCGGCTCGGGACATGCGAACGACGCTGTTGAAGTATCAGCGCGATTTCTTCCGCGACGTTCCGAGTACGGGTGCGGCTTTTGAAATTGCGAAGGATGAAGCGGGGGCGAAACTTGTAAATCTTATGTTGCAACACGAGATTCGGGTTGAAGATCGCGGAAAGTGGGTCGTTCCGGTTGATCAGCCTCTGGGGCGCCTTGTTCAGGCGATGTTTGAAGTGCAGAAGGAGTTTGATGACACGGTGTTCTATGACATCAGCGCATGGAGCTTGCAATATGTGACTGAAGCAAGAGTTAAGAAAATCATGTTGCCGGACACTCAAGTTTCGATGAAAACCAATGTTGTTGATAAACCGGTTTCAGTTTCGGTTGGTGGCTACGTGAAAGCGGATAACCCAGTTGGATTTATTTTGAGGAAAGGGGCATCCGGATTTCACGGGGCGGTTTTTGACGCTATGGAAAGTGGTCGTGTGGCTTACTTTGCCACGCGAGCAATTGGATCGGCGGCTCCAGGTGATGTTTTCATTGCCGGTGGCAGTCAAGATGAGAGCTTCTTTACGGGATTGGCGAGAGATCGAAGGGTTAGGATTGAGGCAGTTCCGGGGCAGACAGGCGAGATTGTGAGTTGGGGGGGAAATGCTGTGACGCGTTTGCCGAAAGCTCGTATTGCGCTCCTGGTGGGAGAAGGAGTTGATTCGAATAATGCGGGGGAAGTGTGGTGGATGCTTGATCGGGAACTTGGGATTCCGGTGGCGTTGCTTGATGCGTCGAGGGTATCGGCCCTGGATTTGTCTCGCTATTCTGCGGTTTTGGTCACGGGCGGGCGGTATCCGATGGACGCGGGAGAGGCACTAGCGACGTATGCTCGGGGCGGCGGTACGGTCGTCGCGACGGCGAGCGGAGCGGTTTGGGCAAATGGAACGTCGCTTGGGGGATTGAAATCAGCTTCGGTTTCGGCGGACTATTCGGGGATGAGCTTTGGGCAACTTCAGGAGGCAAGGCAAGTGGATTTGGCTCCGGGGGCAATTTTGGCGGTGGATTACGATTCGACTCATCCTTTGATGTTCGGGGTTGATTCGCCGGCAGCGTTTCGGGAGGGGGCTTCTTTTTGGGAAGTTCCGGCGGAGTCGGGGGTTGTTGTGGGTCGGTATCGTTCTGATGCGGTTTTATCGGGCTTTGTTGGTCCGGGGGTTGCAGAGCTTGCGGGCGGGAAAGTGGCGATTTTGGCGAAACGTCTTGGGTCTGGTCGGGTGGTTTTGTTTGCGGATAATCCGAATTTTCGCGGTTTTATGACAGCTCAGCGTCGAATCTGGCTCAATTCAATTTTCTTTGGGCGGGCGTTTTGATTGCGGAAAAGTTTGCTAGAAAAAATACTGGGAACTGTTAAAAACACTTTAACGTCAGACATCATTTGAGCTATCATGCTTTTTCGGCGTGCGGCTCGGAATGGGCCAGCTGCCTGTTTCCCTGGAGAAATCCTCGAATGAAGCGAACTGCATTTACCCTCATTGAACTCTAGGTCGTTATTGCGATTATCGCGATTTTGGCCGCGATCCTCTTCCCCGTTTTTGCTCAGGCGAAAGATGCGGCTAAGAAGACCCAATCAATCAGCAACTTGAAGCAGACCGGGACGTCGGTTGCGATTTACAATGCTGACTACGACGATGTGATGCCGCCGAGTGCTTACTTCGTTGGTCTTGGTACTTTGAACCAAGTCCATTCGGTTTACGATGCTTTGCAGCCATACATGAAGAACAAGCAAATTTTGGTCAGCCCAGCCGACGGACAAGGTCAGAGCTGGAAGGATCGTTTGAATGCTCTTGGTTTGAATCCGATGCCGAACGGTATTGAGCGAGCGAGCTACATCCCGAACCTTGGTTTGTTCGGTGAGAACCTTTGCGGATTCAAGACGGCAAAGACTCCGGTTGTGAACGCAACAGCATTGGAAACTCAAACCGACACCATCATGTTCTTTGATGGCTACATCCGACGAGCGATTCCAACTTTGGACTACTTCACGTTCATGGGTATGGCGCGACACGCGGATGGTTTGGTCATTAACTTTGCAGATACTCACGCTAAGTTCTTCCGGGCAACTGCTGTCAACGGTATTGCTAAGGATATTCCGACACCGACAGGTAGCCGCGCTCCGGTTTACTACAGCTGGCGACGCGATGCCGTTAACTGCGGAACGTCCGCTCTTTGTAAGACCGAAGGGACATTGCAAAGCGTTCCTATCGCTCCGACCGGCTTTACGCTTGACGGTGTGACTGGCCCTTACAATGACTTGCACGGTATTCCGGGCAGCAATATCACCGACTCCGAAGATACGGCTTCCTGCCCGTAATCTTGGGATTGGGATGAAAGTGGGCGGATGGCTTTGGTCATCCGCCCATTTTCTGTTGATGAGTTTTTGAATATCGAGTAGAACGGGTTATGACTTACGATAAGTTGGATGAATCTGGAATCGCACAGGAGCTTGAGACAGTTGATGGTTGGGCGATTGAAGGTGGAGCGTTGACAAAGCAGTTTGGTTTTGAGCGGTACAAGGATGGTTTAGTTTTTGCGGGTGCGGTTGGGTTCGCGGCGGATGAGTTGAATCATCATCCAGATTTGTTTGTTGGATACGGAAAAGTTCGGGTCAGTATGGTGACCCATGATGCGGGTGGTGGCTTGACGGCATTTGATTTTGAGTTAGCGCGGCGGATTGATCGTTTGGGTAAGTGATCAATTTGAAGTCTGAAATTGTTCGGGTGTAAGTCCTTTTACCCCGATGGACAAAGGGGATTTTTGACCTCACCCCCTAACCCCCTCTCCATAAAAACGGAGAGGGGGGACAGACGAGCAATTTGCTCAATTTCGGGCGATGAGGATGGCCCAGTAGTGCTGGTGGGTAACTTTTCCGGTGTCTTCGTCAAGGTAGGTGTGTCCGATTCCGAGAGATTTTGTCGAGGGAGAAAGGAGATCGTCTCGGTAATCCGTGCGGAGCAGGTTGGCGATGGTTTTGATGCTAGGGGCTGAGGAGATGACGCCGATTGTGGATTCGGGGGCACCATTCCGTTGGGCCAGCTCGGTGAGCGATTGGTTGATGCGACCGTCGGTGAGATCGAAAAAGTCGCCGTCGACCATGCTCACAGTCCACGATTGGGCAGTGCGGGCAAGGAGGGGATCGAAAGTGAGCGGGGCAAGATTTTTCTCGGCTCGGAGCGGATTTACCTCGTCGAGTACGACTTTGGCTAATGACGCAAGAAATTCGTCATTCGGCCCGAGGAGAATGGTGCCATTGTTTTCTGGTTGGGTTTGAGATTCTGATTGGGTTGCCGCTTGCACAACTGGTTTTGCGAGATTGCGAAGGGCAAAAAGCTCGGTGAGTTCTTGACCTTTACCGGGTGGTGTGAGGCGAGCGATGGTTGTGATTCGGTCACCGACAAGGATGTTTTGGAATGAGAGGGGATCGGTCAGGCCAAAAATGCTGAATTTTGACTTGGCATCGGCGACAAGGTATTCGCGGGTGGGACGGGTGACGCTTTGGAGACCCTTACCGTTGGTATCTGATGCGATGAGATCGAGAACGAGGACTTGGCGGTCGCGATCAATGTTCTTGATAACGCCTTCGTAACGTCCGTAGCCTTTGGGGATGGCGAGGTCGGGAGCAGGGGCGAAGACGACGGGGGCGGAGAGTTTCTTAGCGGCACTGAGGCTGGGTGCAGCGTTATAGACAGCTCCTGTGGCTTGGCTCCAAATTTCAAAGTGAATATGGGGGCCGGTGCCTTCGGCATTGCCTGAGTCACCGATCCAGCCGATCAGTTGACCGGGGAATACACGTTCTCCGTTCCGGATTCCAGGGGCGAAACAAAAATCCGCCGTTCCTTTGCCGTCATCGGTGCCGGGGGAATCGTTGTTCATATGATAGTACTGAGCAGTCCATCCGTTATCACCTTCGATTGTGATGATATTGCCGGCGTTACCACGCCCAGTGAACAGAAACACCGTGCCGGAAAATGTTGCTACGGCGGGAGTGAGTTTGGAGGCCATGAGGTCTTGACCGAGGTGTCGTCGGGTTCCACCGCCGCGTGATGCAAGGAATGTATCTGACCAATTGTTGCGTCCGGCAATCGGGAAGATCATGGGGACGACCACACGATCCATGCAGACTTTATCGTGCTCGATAGGGTTAAGTCCGGCGGGAATGACGGGGGTCTGGGGCAGAGTCTTTGGATCAGGGGTTGGGATGATCACTTGCTCGGCGATGATTGAATTTCCGTTGGGTTTGCCGTAGATGGCGATGGGTGTTCCTGGTTTGAGTTCGCGGATTGAGATCCACCGATTTTGATTATTGATGTAGTAGACGGGGGTGATGGCATCGATCGAGAACGTGTGGGCGGCGGGGGTTCCGTAGAAGAGTTCCGTTCCGTCGGGGCTGATCTGGGTGTCCGTGTTGGCCCGAATGAGCTTTCGGGAGATGTCGACTTCGGTGATTTGGGTAAGAAATTTTGATTGTCCGGGTCCGGGTTGAGGGAGTTGCGCACTGTTGGGGAAGGATGAGTAGCTTTCTAAGGGGGAGCCGCTTGGGCAGGCTGTGGCAATTATGGGAAGCATGCTCAGAGCGATGGCAGTGACTGGGAATTTTCGGGAAAAGCTCATGTTTTGTTTGAGGTTTTGATTAGTTAGTGGTGATTATGGGACGATTTGGGGTTGCTGGGAGACTCTTGGGGAGGAATTTTTGTGGTTGGCGAAGATTTGCAGTGATCAGGGGGTTCGGAAGGGTATGTATACATTAAATAAGAAGTAGTAGACAAAAAGGTAGAAGTTTGCTTAATGGATAACGAAATTGCAAAAAAGTTCAACAAAGTGTTGTTTTTTCCCATGAAATCCCGTATAGTTCCAATCAATCCAGTTTGGAAACCATGAGGGTGAACGAGTTGGGTTTTTTGGACGGGGTGTCCGAAATGAAGCGGGAGGGGGTCGATGCATGGATGCAATCGACCTCTTTCTATCTAAAACGCCAGCCAGGGAAGGTTATTGAGAGTTATGGACAGTGAAGCGATGAAAACGGATCATCTGGCGGCTGTCCAATCTTTGCTTTCGGGTCGTGATGAGACGACGATAGATAAGAAGGGGCGCATGATGTTGCCCAAATCTGTGCGCGATGCAGTGGGGACGAATTTTGTTTTGATGGTGGGGAAGAAGGGTTGTCTGGAAGTAACTTCCAATAAGTACTACTTGGAGTTGTGGGAGGAGATTGGCCGCTATAGTCCGCACTCGGATGCGCGTCGCGATTACGCCTTGGAAGTCATGGGGAATGCGAAGACGGGAATTGAGGCGGAGGAGAGTGGTCGCTTTGTGGTGCCCAAGGATTTGGTTGAGGAATGCCGTTTGCCCAAGCCGGGCAATGTGGTGATCATTGCTGCGGGGGATGTGGCGGAGATTTGGTCGAAGGAAGAATACGAAAAATACAAGGCAGATCGAAAGGGATACAACGCGGAGCGCCGGGCTTACATTTCAGAACTGCGCCGCGAAATGATTGAAGAGGGGCGGGTCAACTGATGGTGATGTCGCACGTTCCGGTGATGGCGCGTGAAGTGATGGACATTTTGCCGCTGCGCCCGGGAGCGACGGCGGTTGATGGCACTTTGGGTTTGGCGGGCCACGGGAAGATGATGTGCGAGCGAATTGCTCCCGGCGGCCTGTTTGTGGGTTTGGACTGGGATGATGAGATGCTTGCCGAGGCGCAGTCTCGTTTGGGGGATGTTGAAGGGGTTGAAGTTCGACTGTTTCGGACAGATTATCGGTCTTTGCGGAGCAAGTTGGACCTTGCGTGTTCGGAGGCAGGCCGCGTCCCGGAGGCGGACGCGGTGCTGCTTGATCTGGGTTTGAACAATGCTCAGATTGAGGATGGTGATCGGGGGATTTCTTTTCGGCAGGAGGGTGATCTTGATATGCGCATGGATCGCTCTAAAGGCGAACCCGCGAGTGCGGTTCTGAATCGAATTTCACCAATCGAACTTGAGAAGGCGTTGTGGAATTTCGGGGATGAGCGTTGGGCGAAGCGAATTGCGCAGGTTGTCGTTGATCGGCGCAAAAATCATCCGTTGCGAACGACGGAGGACTTGGTTGATTGCGTTTTGGCGGCGGTTCCAGCGGCGAAACGGGATAAGCGGATTCATCCCGCTACGAGGACGTTTCAGGCGATTAGGATTTTAGTCAATGGAGAGCTTGATGAGCTTGATGAGGCTCTCGCTGATGCTGGGCGATGCCTCGCACCGGGTGGCGTGATGGTTATTCTATCTTATCATTCGGGTGAAGACAGAGCGGCAAAAACAGCGATTAAGGAGCTGGTGAAGGGTGGGGGGTTTGAAGCGATTTACAAAAAACCATTACGACCGCAGGCGGATGAGATTGCGGTGAACGGAAAGGCGCGGAGCGCGATTATGCGCGCGGTTCGCCGAATTTAAGGACGAGACAACATCATGAGTGCAGCACCCTACATTACAGTTCGAGAGCGAGTGGCTGAGACCAAGAAATCGGCCCCTCGAGGACAACGAGTTCGCAAGGCCGAGAGCGTTCGCGTCGTGGCGCAACCAGGGAAGAAGAAATTGCAAGCGAAGAGTGTTTCGGCTTTTGGCTTGTCCACAATTGAATTTGCAATGGCACAGGCCGTGACATTCGTTGTATTGGCAGTTGCGACGTTCATGATGTCGGTATTGCTCGGCAACACCATGGGCGAATTTGAGCGGCGTAAGGCGGTTGATGCTGGCACTAAGGTGAAGGTTGCTGAGGCAGATATGGTGCGTCTTCGCGAACAGTATGACCGTCTGAACAGTGCTTCTGACATTGGTGATTGGGCGATGGCGCGTGGTTTCACGCCGGCTTATGGATTGGGGGCAAGTGAAGGATATGTCGCGGCGGATTAAGAAGTCAGGTGGGCCGTCTAAGTCGGCGGTGGCGATGACGCGCCCCGTTGGTTGGATGTTGGGGCTTGGGTTTTTGGCGGCGGCTTTGAGCCAGGCCAATGTGCAGGTGGTCAACCGTCGAACTGTGATGACGAATGCGCTTGAAAAGGGTCGCTATGAGATCGAGGATGATTTGATGGCTCGCCGTGGCTCTATCTTTTCGAGTGACGGGATGATCATGGCGCAGAATCAGGATGTTTATCGTTTTCAGTTGTTTTATGATCGACTTCCAAAATCGCCGGGGTTTTTTGCGGAATTGAGTTTGGCGACGGGAATTTCAGTTGATGACTTGCGCAGACCGGCGATGTTGGGGGAAAAGAAGCGGGCTTGGAAGTCGCCGATTGTCGGAAGTGAGGCGAAAGCGGTTCGGTCGTTGATGCGGCGGTGGAATGCGGACGGGGTGTCGCTGGAGAAAGTCTTGGTGCGGAGCTATCCTTTGGGGTGGACGGCGAGCGGGATTGTCGGTTTGGTGCGGGCGGACAAGGCGATCAATGGTCTTGAGAAAAGCTTGGATTCAGAAATGGGGGGTCAGGATGGGGAAGTGCGCGGGTTTATTGACCGAACGGGAGCCTTTATGGCGGTTGAAGATCACGACTTGCAAAAGCTGGTGCAAGGCAAAGATGTGACTTTGACCATTGATAGTATTTTGCAGAATGAGGCAAGTCTGGCGGTTCGACATGCGGTGGAGAGTAACAACGCGGAAAGTGGAGCAGCCGTGGCAATTGATCCGAAGACGGGCGATATTTTGGCGATGGCAAACTATCCGACTTTTGATCCTGAGGGGACGATTCATGACAATGAAGACATGAATGTTGCTTACCGAGCGCTTTTTGAGCCGGGTTCGACATTCAAAGTGATGACGCTGGCCAAGACCCTTGATATGGGAGGGTATGGGCAGCATGATCGAATGCAGTGTGGTGGATCGATCACTGTGCCGGGGAAAACGATCAGATGTTCGCACGGTGCGCACGGCGATATTGATTGGGAGAAAGCAATTGCGGAGAGTTGCAATGTTGCGGCTTCGCGATGGGCGCAGAAGATCGGAACGGCTGAGATGCGGCAGTTCGTGACTGATTTGGGCTTGTTGGAAAAACCAAATCTCGGTTTACCATGGGAAATGGCGGGGCGGCACAACGAGAACGATCCGGCCAAGGCGATGCAACTGGCGAATAACGGATTTGGTCAGGCGATGAATGCGACCCCGGTAGCACTTGCCAGTGCTTATTCGAGTTTGGCAAACGGCGGAATTCGGATGAATCCGCGCCTTCTGTCCAAGGTTGGGGATCAGGAAACCCCGGTGAAAGAAGCGGGCCGAATATTCTCGGTTGAGACTTCAGAATATGTCCGCGAACTCATGATCGCGACGATTGAGAAAGATTTCGGAACGGGTAAAGGGTTGCGAATCTCGGGCTATCAGCTGGCGGGCAAGACTGGTACGGCGCAGAAGTTGCAGGGTGGGCGGATGGTCGGCTATGTTTCGAACTTCGTTGGGATGGTGCCAGCGCATGACCCTAAGGCAGTGATTTTGGTTATGATTAACGACCCGAAGGGTGGTTCGTATTACGGGGGATCGGTTGCGGGTCCGGTTTTTGCACGCCTTGCGAAGACGGTGATTCGACGGTACGGAATTGCTCCGGATTCCGAGCGAATTCCCCGAGGGCCGAAGCTCCCGGTGGAAATCTCGGCGGGTGACGGGCGGTAGAGTATCCGGTTGTGAGTGAGTATCGGATCAGCGAGATTGCATCGGCTTTGGGATTGCTGAAAGCTGAAGTTGTTACTGGGGCAGATCCGGTTGTAAAGGGCGTTCGCGCTGATTCTCGACTCGTGGAATCGGGGGATATTTATGTGTGTATGCCGAGTGCGAGCCGGGACACCCATCAATTTTTGCCGGAGGTTGCTCGTGCAGGGGCGGCTGCAGCGGTGGTTCATTCTCAATCGGTACTGAAATATGCACAGGGGCTTGGATTGGCGGCAATCTGGGTTGAACCGAGGGGGAGTCGATTCAATTTTGTTGTGGGGCACTTGTGTCGCTTGATTTTTGGCGATCCAAGTCTTAAGATGAGGGTCATTGGTGTTACGGGGACAAATGGAAAAACAACGACGGCTTGGTTGATGCGTCAGGCACTGGCGAACTTGGGGCGGAAAGCGGCTTACCTTGGGACGCTGGGCTATCTGGATGACGATGGCTTGCGAGAGGGGGCGAATACGACGCCCTTTCCGGTTGAGCTTTGGGGTGTTTTGGCAGATGCGGCGGACGCGGGGGTGACTGATCTGATTTTGGAGGCGAGTAGTCACGCATTGCAGGAGCGTCGTCTGGCGGGGGTGAGTTTTGATGCAGGAGTCTTTTTGAACCTGACTCAAGATCACTTGGATTTCCATGGTTCGATGGAGAACTATGCGGCGGCGAAGAAGCTGCTGTTTACAGAATGGGCAGCGTTTAGTGAGAAACCCTATGTTGGCGTGATCAATTGTGAGGATGATCGGGGATTGGAATGGTTGCGAGAACTGCCGTGTCGAAGCTTGAGCTTTGGTGCGACAGTTGATGCCGATGTTTTGGTTGCGGCACAATCGGTGGGGGTTGATCGGATTGAACTTGGGGTTCGACTGGGAGACGAGACGGAAGAAGTGACGGTGCCGCTCGGAGGTGGATTCAATGTTCAGAATTCATCGGCGTGCGTTGCCACGTTGGTCGGTTTAGGATATTCGATTACAGAGATCGGAGGGGCGATGAGTTCGGTCGAGCCAGCACCGGGTCGTTTTGAGCCGGTATTGAGCGATACGGGGGTTTCGGTGATTGTGGACTATGCTCATACTCCGGATGCGTTGGAGCAACTTTTGGGAACCGTGCGTGACCTCGGTGAAGGCCGGGTGATTTGCGTTTTTGGTTGTGGTGGTGATCGAGACCGGAGTAAGCGCCCCAAGATGGCGGTTGCGGCTTCGGGATTAGCGGACTTTGTATTTGTAACGAATGACAATCCGCGCACTGAAGACCCTGAGAAAATTGTTGCGGATGTTTTGGTGGGAATGAGTGGGGAGTTTTCGGTGGAGCTGGATCGTCGGTCGGCGATTTTTGCGGCGGTGGAGATGGCTCAGCGGGGGGATGTGGTGGTTATTGCGGGGAAAGGGCACGAGGATTATCAGATTATTGGGCGGAAGAAGGAGTGGTTTGATGATCGGGTTGTGGCGGCGGAGGCTTTGGCAGCGCGGTGAAGTTTTTTGATTATGCTCACGATGAAGTAAAGAGGTCGTTTGAGGGGACAACCCCTCCCGACTCCTTCGGAGTCACCCCCCCAAGCTTGGGGGGGAATTTACGAGTTTTTATCGTTCGATCTGATTGCAGGGTCAACCCCTCCCGACCCCTTTGGGGCCACCCCCCTCGGCCTTGGGGGGGGAGTTCGCGATGACCTCACCCCTGACCCTCTTCGATCAAATCGAGGACAGGCTTCTTCGATTTCAAAGGAGAGGAGGCGAGCCACTCAACTCCTCGTGATCCCTCCACAAGCATGGCGGGGAGAATTTGTCGCATTTGGTTGCAGTAGTGTGAGTCTTGTTCGGGTTTGTCTGGATCCCCGCCCCGGTTCAAGCCCGGGGCAGGCTCTTCGCGGGGAAGACGCACCAAGCAGGTGTCGAGGTGTTGGCGGGGATTTATGATGAAATTGAGTGAATTTGCGCGGCGTTGTGGGGGGAAGATGGTCGGAGACGATGGAGAGATTTTGGGTTTTGCGACTGACTCTCGGGAAGTCAAGCCAGGGTTTTTGTTTATTGCGATTCAGGGGGAGCGTGTGGACGGACATGACTATGTGCGTTTGGCTCTGGAGAATGGAGCGGTGGGGTGTTTGGTTGAGCGCCGGATTGGGATAACGGAGATTGTTGTTGATTCGGTGGAGAAGGCTTTGGCGCGGTTTGGTCGGAGTGTGCGGGATGAGTTCTCTGGGCCGGTTGTGGGGATTACCGGGAGCAATGGCAAAACGACGACTAAGGAGTTTTGCGCGGCAGCCCTGAGTCCCCTTGGGCCAGTTCTGAAAAACGTTGGGAATAAAAACACCCAGTATACGAGTCCACTTTTGTGGGAGGGGTTGAAGCCGGAGACGGCAAGTGTGGTGGTTGAGATGGGGATGCGAGGGTTTGGTCAGATCGCGCATTTGGTGGAGATTGCCCGGCCGACGATTGCGGTGGTCACGGTGATTGGGACAGCCCACATTGAGAAGGTAGGGAGTCGCGAAGGAATTTTGCGGGCGAAAAGCGAAATTTTTGCGGGGTTGCCGGAGGGTGGGGTGGGGGTGGTTTGGCGGGAGGATGACTTTTATGCGGAGCTTGTGGCAAATTGCCCGGCTCGGTGTGTGAGTTTTGGCACGAGTCCGGAGGCGGATGTTCGGGTTTTGGGCTATCGAAGTGATGATTGGGGACTGTGCACGGTTCGACTTGGGTATGCGGGCGACGAAGCTGAGGTTGAGTTGCCGACTTTTGGGAGGCACCAGGCGATGAATGCGGCATGTGCGGTTTTGGTGGCGGTGGAGGCGAGGGTGAATTTTAGTGATGCTGTGGCAGCGTTGGCGGGGGCTGATTTGCCGGGGATGCGATTGGAAATTGTGAGGCGGGAAGGGGTGACGGTATTGGTTGATACATATAATGCGAGTCCGGACTCGACGGTGGCGGCATTGGAGGCTTTGGCGCAGGGGCCGGCCCTTGGTCGGCGGATTGCAATTTTGGGGGAAATGAAGGAGCTGGGAGACTTCACGGAGCGGGGGCATCGGCTGGTGGGTTCGGCTTTGGCGCGGGCGAATGTGGATTTGGCGATGCTAACCGGGGGGCCAACTCGTTTTATTTATGATGAGGCGCGGGCGGCGGGCATGAAGGCGGAGCAGTTGGTGAATTTGGCGGAGCTTGATTTGGGGGCAGTGCGGTCGTTTTTAGAGGGGTCGGTGGATGGGGATACGGTTTTGATAAAAGGTTCGCGGGCTTTGGGGTTGGAGTCGGTTTTGGAGGGTTGGCGTGCGTGATGTTGCTTTGGCGATGTTGGCGTCGCTTTTGGCATCGGCGGTGGCGGCACCATTTGTGTTTAAGATGCTCGTGGCGATGAAAAGCCGCCAGAATGTGAGTGCGCATTTGGCCGAGCATGCGCATAAACAGGGGACGCCGACGATGGGGGGAATTATTGTTTTGATTGGATTGCTTGCGGGGATGGCTTGTACTTGGCGGGCGGAGTATTTGGGGGTTTTGGTTTTGGTTTTGGGATTTGCGGCGGTGGGTTTTGCGGATGATTATTTGGTTCCGAAAATGAAGCCGGGGAGTCGGGGTTTGCACTGGGCGCCGAAGCTGGGGTTGGAGATCGGGGCGGCGGTGGGGGCGGCGTTCTTGACGGGGTGGAAAGATCCGATTCAGATGGGGGTTTTTGTGTTTTTGGTGTTATTTTTGAGCAATGCGTATAACTTTAGTGATGGGCTTGATACTTTGGCGGGGGGATTGGGGGTGATTTTGTGTTTGGGATACTTTTTGCTAGTGGCGTTTCTTGGAGTTAGGGTGGCAGAGGGTGATTATGATCCCAGTTCAATCATGCCTTTAGCAACGGCTTTAGGAGTTGCATTTTTGCCATTCTTGTACTACAATTCTCCCCCGGCGCGAGTCTTTATGGGCGATGTTGGAGCTTTGCCAATCGGGGCGGTCTTTGCATGGATGTCTATGGGGATATTGTTCGGAGGTTCGGGTGAGCTGAATACGCCGGTGCTTTTGCCAGTGAGCGTAATTCTGCTTGTAATGTTAATCGAAATTGTGCCGGTTCCGATCCAGATTTTTTGGGTGAAAGTGTTTAAGAAAAGGGCGTTTAACTTTAAGACTCCGATTCACCATGCGTTTCAGGAGAAGGGTTGGCCGGAGACGCGGATTGTGTGGTTGTTCCATGTTGTTCAGGCGGGGCTGGTTGTGTTGGCTTTGGGGTGGTTGTGGTTGTGATTTGTATGAGTGCGACAACCCCTCCCGCCCCCCTGGCCCCCTCCCTCCCTTTTTGAAAAAGGGAATGATGGGGGTGATATGAGTCGGGCCGAATTTATTGGTAAGCGGGTGGCGGTGATTGGTTTGGGGGTGAGTGGAGTAGCGATGTGTGAGGCGGCGGTTGCGGTGGGGGCAACGCCAGTTGCTTTTGATGAGAAGCCGAGTGATGTTCAGCGAGTGATGGCGGCGGCGGATCGGTTGCAAGCACAGGGGATTGAGGTGGTGACGGGGTGGCATGGGGAGTTGGAAGGCGATTTTGACTGGGTTTTGGTGAGTCCGGGTTTGCCGCCAGGTCACCCGGTGATGGCGGTTTGGGCGGGGAAGATTATGGGGGAGATCGAGTTTGCTTACCGGATTTCGCATGCTCCAATTTTGGCGATCACGGGGACGAATGGGAAAAGTACGACGACGGTGATGCTCTATAAGTGTTTGCAGGATTTTGGGGCGGTTTTGTGCGGGAATATTGCGGGGAGCGGATACCCTGAGCACGTTTTGACGGAGGCTGCCCTGAAAACACCGGCGGATGGGGTTTTGGTGGCGGAGATTAGTTCGGCCCAGTTGGAGACGGTGATTGATTGGTGCCCGAGAGTGGCGACAATTACGAACATTACGGAAGACCATCAGGATCGGTACGGGAGTTTTGAAAAGTACAAGAACGCCAAGCTGAACATGTTTAGGAACATGGGATATGGGCAATTTATTGTTCTGAACTTGGACGAAGAGTCGGTGGATCGTGGGTGGGTCAGTTCGGGAGGCTTCGTAGGATTCTGTCCGGAGGGAGGATCGGGGGAAAAGGCTCAATCCAGAAGGACAGATGATGCGCTTTGGTTCAGCGGAGAGGAAGTCAAGTTTGTTGATTTGCCGTTCATCGGGGAAATGAACTTTGCGAATGCGATGACGGCTTGGGAAATGGCTTGTGCTTATGTGGGTGAGCCCGATATGGGGATGTTGCGGCGGTTGTTGGAGTTCCGACCGTTGGAGAATCGGATGGAACCGCTGGGCTCTAAGGACGGAGTGCAGGTCGTTAACAATTCGATGTGTACAAATCCGATGGCGGTGGTGAAGAGCTGTGAGAGTTTGCCTCAGAAGTTACACTTATTGATGGGTGGAAATACAAAGGAGGGAGATTACTCATCCTTGCAGAAATACTTGCATATAGCGGGCCATAAAGTGTATCTTTACGGGGAAGATTCTGGGTATTTGAATTCGCTTTTGGGTGGAGGGTATCCGGAATATTCAGATTTGCGGTCGGCGTTCGTGGATGCGGTGTCGGCGGCAGAATTTGGTGAGGTTGTGTTGCTTGCACCGGGATGTGCAAGTTCGGGGCCTTATGCGAATTTCAAGGAGCGCGGCTCGGCGTTCAAACAAATTGCCAAGGAGTGGCTGGAAGATGAAGAGATACGGAAATCCTGATTACGTGCTTTATGCGGCGGTGGTCGTTGCGACATTGTTTGGGGTGATTGCGGTTTGGGATGCAGGTTATGCTGAAGCGGCGGCGATGGGGCAAATGCTTCCGCGTTCGGTTATTACTCAAGGGCTTTACGGGATTGCGGGATTGGTAGGTGCTTGGGGAATTAGTCAAGTTGCACCGAAGCGAATTCGACAGATTGCGGTTCCGGGGATGATATTGATTTCTCTTCTTTTGGTCGGAGTTTTGTTTTTAGGGAAGGAGATCAATGGTGCGACGCGGTGGTACCGGTTTGGTCCGTTCTCGTTCCAGCCTAGTGAAGTGGCCAAGGTGTTTTGCATTATTTCAATGGCGGCGGGCTTTGCGGGTTTGACGCCTTGGGTGAAGCCGAAGTGGAAGAATTCGCGGCAGTGGATCGGTCACGTTTTGATTCCGAAGATTCAGCGGGCTTGGCCTTTGTTGCCCGTTCTTGTTGTCGTTGGGTTGATTGAAATGCAGCCTGATTTGAAAACGGCCTGTGTGATTTTGGTGACAGCGGGATTCATGCTCTGGGCGGCGGGGTGAGCAGGAAATCGTTCGCGTTGTTAGGTGTTTGTGCAGTTGTTTTGGCTGGTGCGGCAATTGTTGATAAGCCTTACCGATTGACGCGATTGCTGAGCCACTCGGATCGCTGGAGCGAGAACAAGATTGATTCGATCGGATTCCAGACGACTCAGAGCGAGACAGCGCTGGCGATGGGGGGAGTGATGGGCAAAGGATTTGGTGAGGGGCGGGCTAAATACACTTTGCCGGAGCCGACGAATGACTTTATTCTTGCAACAATCGGCGAGGAGTTGGGTTTGTTCGGTTCGCTCTTGGTGATCGGGTTGCTGGGATTCATTACCTGGCGGATTTATTCTCAAGGCATGATGCGGGTGGATCGGTTTGAGCGATTGACGATGGTGGGGGTCAGTGTTTGGATTGGGGTGCAAACGGTTACGAATGTCGTTGTTACGAATGGAGCAGTTCCGGTTATGGGGGTTCCGTTGCCGTTTTTCAGTTCGGGTGGAACGAGTTTGTTTGCATTGTGGCTCGGACTCGGGGTGGTGCAGGCGGTGGTTTCATCGCCGAATGTGGTTGTGGAGGAGGGGCTAAGCCGAGAGAATGAGGGTCGTGCGGTGAGAAACCGTGCGGCGTATGTGAAGTGAGGCTCCTCTTTACGGGTGGGGGAACTGGGGGCATGTTTATCCGGCGTTGGAGTGTGCTTTGGGGGCAAAAGCTCGGGGGCATGAAGTCCAGTATTGGGGGTCGCTTCGGGGGCAGGAAGGGGCGGCATGTGGCCGGGTAGAGATGGCATTTCGGGGATTTGAGTCGGGGCCAGTTTATCGGTTGACTTCTTTGAGAGGAATCAAGAGTTTGATTACTTTGATGAAGTCAACAAATTCGGTCGTGAGGGAAATGGAAGGGATGGGGGTGGATGGTGTTTTTGCAACCGGCGGTTATGCGGCGGCCCCGATTTTGAATGCGGCGCGGAAGCTGAAAGTGCCGCTTGTTTTGCACGAACAGAATACGGAGCCGGGGCGGACGAACTTGATCATGAGTCGGTATGCGAAGGTGGTTTGTACAGCGTTTCATGGATCGGCGCGGCACTTTTCTGCCGACAAAGTGCGACGAGTGGGGATGCCGATTCGGCGTGAATTGAGAGAATCAGCGGGTCAGGGGCGGTTGCTCCAATCGGGAAGTGGGTTTCCCCAAGTTTTGGTGATGGGGGGAAGTCAGGGGAGTCAGGCTTTGAACGACATGGCTTTGAGTACGGCGGTTCGGATGGGGGCGGAGAAGGTGCGTTGGATGCACTTGACGGGGTTAAGCCACTTTGAGAGCACGATGAGTTCGTTAGAGCGACTTGGGGTGAAGTCGGGGTATGAAATCAAGAGTTATCTTCATGCGCAGGAGATGGCCGATGCGTTGTTTGGATGCGATGTTGCGGTGTGCCGGAGTGGTGCCGGAACGATGGCGGAACTTGCGGCATTTCGGAAGCCAGCGGTTTTGGTGCCATACCCGGCGGCATTTCACGATCATCAATTTTTTAATGCCAAAGAATTTGCGGACATGGGGGCGGCTGAGATTATTCGACAGGAGGATATGGATTCTTCCGGACTAGAGTCACGAATATTGGGCTGGTTGTATGACGCAGATAAGCAGGCGGTGGCGAGGGAGAAATTGGCAGAGTGGGACGTGCCGGATGCGGTCGAACGGATTTTGGACATTATTGAGGAAGTGGGAACGAAGCGAGTATGAGAACAAAACTTGAGATAGCTTCGGCATTTGGGAATCGAGAAGAGCTTGCGGAGGCAAAGTCGTTTTTTTTGGTGGGGATCGGTGGTGCCGGGATGGCGGGGGTGGCTCGACTTCTGAAAGGTCGGGGATTTCGGGTTCGGGGTACAGACTTGACGGCATCTGCCGTTACGGAAGAATTAGAGAAAGCGGGGATTCAAGTTTGGATTGGTCACACGGGTGAGCCAATCGAACCTGGTGATGCGGTGATTTTGAGTGACGCGATCCCTTTGGAATTGTCACCAGAGGTGGCGCGTGCACGCGAACTTGAATTGCCGATTTATCGCAGGTCTCAGGCCTTGGGCTGGCTTCTGCAAGAAAAGAAGACGATAGCGGTGACCGGAAGTCATGGGAAAACGACGACAACGGGGATGATTTCGGCGGGGTTGCGGGCGGCGGGGATGGATCCGACGATTGTGGTTGGGGCGGAAATTCCGGAATTGGGGACTTCGGTTGTTGACGGAAGGGGTGATTTTGCGGTGGTTGAAGCATGCGAGGCTTATGATTCTTTGCACGACTTTGACCCAGAAATTGTCGTTTTGTTGAACTTAGAATTGGATCATGTAGATTTCCATGTTAATTGGGAAAACTTGCGCGATTCGATGACTCGTTTTGTCAACCGAGCGAAGGTTTTGGTCTTTAACCTAAACGATTCGGGGGCATGCGAAATTGCAGAAAGGGTTGGGGTTCGGAAGGTTGGGTTCGATCCGTTGTTAGTCGTTACGAACGGCGAGATGCGACAGAAGGGGGCGCACAACATTGCCAATGCTGCGGCGGCTTGGGCGGCAGTTCGAGAGGTGGGCGGGAGCGAGGCGGCGCTGGAGGGGATTCGGGATTTTGGTGGAGCGGAGCGACGGCAGCAGGTTTATTTGGACGGGGATGTGGCGGGATTCGGGAGATTGGTAGTTTTGGACGACTATGCCCACCACCCAACGGAGGTGCGGGCTTCGCTCGGGGCGATTCGCAAGGGGTGGATTGAGCAAGGGAAAGGTGAACGATTGGTCGTGGTTTTCCAGCCTCATCTTTATTCGCGAACTGCACCCTTGATCCAAGAATTCGCTGAGGCGTTGGATGAGGCGGATTTGGTTGTGATGACGGATATTTATCCAGCGCGCGAGGATCCGATTCCCGGAGTGAGCAGTTGGAGGGTTTTGGAGAAGGTCACTCGACCAGGGCTGTACATACCAGCGCGCCAGGAGCTCCCCATGAAAGTAGCGGAGATTGTTCGTCCGGGCGATGTTGTGGTGGGAATGGGAGCCGGCAATATTCAGGATTTTGCGGGGAAATTTGTTGAAGAAATGGGGCGGTTTAGTCGGGAGCGAAAACGGGTTTGGGTGGCTTTTGGGGGAGTGAGTGCGGAAAGAGAGGTTTCACTTCATTCGGGCCGAGCGGTTTTTCAGGCCGTTCAGGAGTTGGGCTATGAAACGCGGCTCATTGATCTCCATGCGCAGGCACTTGGGAAGGGAGATTTGAGCGATTTAGTGGGGTCTGAGCGACCAGACTTGGTCTTTTTGGCTTTGCACGGTGAAGGGGCTGAGGATGGTGTGATTCAGGGTTTGTTGGAGACTTTTGGGATTCGGTACACGGGTTGTGGAATTCAGGCTTGTGCGGTCGCGATGGACAAAGAAGCGACGAAGCGAGTATTGCGGGATGCGGGGGTTCCGGTTCCGGCAGGGGTATTGCTCAGAAAGGGAGATGGGATTCCAGAAGTCGAGCTGCCGGTCGTGGTGAAGCCCAACGCTCAGGGCTCGACCGTTGGGTTGAGTTTTATGCATGATTTGGCTGATCTGCCCAAAGCCATTGAAAGGGCGTTTGCTCACAGTGAGGAAGTTTTGGTTGAGGAAATGGTTGTGGGCGTTGAGATTAGTGTTCCGGTCATGGGGGATCGAGCCCTGCCTCCGGTCGAGATAGTGCCTCTCTATGAAGGCGGGTATGACTTTGCCAATAAGTACACGCCTGGCTATTCGGATGAAATTTGCCCAGCGAGGCTTTCTAAAGAGCAGCTTGATTTGGCGATGAGGCAGGCGGTGACGGCGCACAAGGCTTTGGGTTGTGCGGGGCTGACTCGTACGGACATGATCGTTACGGACGACAAGATTGTTGCTTTGGAGTTGAACAATTTGCCAGGAATGACGGCGACCAGCTTAGTCAGGAAATCAGCGGAGACGGCGGGAATCACTTTCAACGAGTTAGTGGATTGGATTATTCAAGATGGCCTCAAAAAGCCGCTCTAAGGCTCGTCCCAAGCGGCGAGTGGCCCCGAGGAAATCACCCGTCAAAGTGAGTTTGGGAGCCGTTTTGTGGGGATTAGCCCTTGTGAACTTGGCGATTGGGCTGGGGTTCAGCGAAGCCACAGCATTGCGATCGGTGACAGTGAAAGGAGTTGGGGCAGATGAAATCAAGGGGATAGAAAGGAGACTTGTGCCTTGGGCAAAGATTCCTTGGTCACGACAAAACGTGTCTACGATGGAAACGGCGATTTTGGGCGACAACCGATTGGCTTCGGCGCGAGTGACGACAAATATTTTTGGTCGTGGTGAGGTGACGGTCGTGCGGAGAAATCCAGTCGGTCGGCTGGAGACAAAAATTGAAGAAGGTGTGGTGCCGACTACCGGTTACTATGTTGACGAGGGTGGATTTGTGTACCGAGATGGTTGGGCTGAGCAATTTGCGGGTGCATCGGTGAGATTGCCAGATGGTGCAAAAAACTTGCATCTCGCAGTGATGCCGATTTGGCCGATGCGTGCGGTGGGGGTCGTTTGCGCCAAAAGTCAGGTTTTATGGCCTGAACAGGCATTAACAGTTGTGTTGGACGAGCGTTCGGTTCTATCCTTAGAACTGGTCAACGGGCCACGCATTATTTTGGGGACGGAATCTGATTTAGATGAGAAGTTCCTGGTTTTGGAGCGCGCTTTCCGCGATGAAATGGAGAAGATGAAGCGCACCAAGGTGATCAATGTTAGTGCACCTGATCGACCTGTCTTCAGCGAGTAACGACACAGCTATGAACCCATTTGCAATCCGACAAAGCCCGAAAGGATGGGTGCTTCCATTGAGCATTCTGGCTCTGGTCGTCGGGATGTTGGGGAGCTTGGCTTTTTCAACCGAGCAGGCCAAGCAGCGAACGGCGATGGCTCTGGAGCCCGGGATGCGCAATGAGGTTGCGAACGAGGACTTGGATCTTGCCAAAGAAGTTGCCAAGTTGCGGGACGAAGTAGGGAAATTGCGGGAAGATAAAACCAAGCTTGAGACAACTCTAGCCGAGGCAGGAAATGCGAGCAAGGCGATCAATGATAGTTTGCAAGACACGAAGTCATTTGCGGGATTGACTAGCTTGAAAGGGCCAGGGTTGATCATTACTCTAAGTGACAGCAAGAAGCCGCCCGAGGAAATGCTGATTATGGATAATGGGATAATCCATTACTTGGATGTTTTGAAAACGGTGAACGAACTTTTTAATTCTGGGGCGGAGGCGATCTCGGTGAACGGATTGCGAGTTGGGCCGAGGACAGATTTTCGCTGCGTGGGCAGTGTGATTTTGGTTGATACCCAGCGTATTGCTCCTCCGGTTGTAATCAAGGCGATTGGAGATACAAAAACTTTGCTTGGGGCGATGAACCTTCCTGGAGGGGTATTGACTGACCTTCGCGACTTGGATCCGGAAATGGTCAAGATAGAACCAGCTTCGGAGATTGTCGTGCCCGCATATGAAGGATCAGCAGGGTTCAAATTCGCGGAGGTTATTGAAGTTCCCCAATGATTTTGATTCCGATATTGGCTTTGATTGTTGGGGTTCTTTTGGGTGCGGTCGTTTCGGCCCAAGTTCCTTTGGCGATGGCGCCCTATGTGAGTGTCGCGGTTTTGGCGGGTTTGGATTCGATTTGTGGAGGTTCGAGGAGTTATCTTGAAGGAAAATTCCAACAGGATATTTTTGTGAGTGGATTTTTGTTCAACATTTTGGTAGCGATCTTCTTTGTTTGGTTGGGAATTGGGATTGGAATGAATTTGATGTTGGCGGCAGGAATTGTCTTTGGGATGAGGATTTTTACAAATTTGAGTTTGATTCGGCGGCTTTTTCTTAGTAGAATGGCAGAGCAACGGAAGCGCCAGGTTTTGGTGCGCGAAGCGTCGGCGGAAAGTGATTCGCCGCAGGAAGCCTGAGGCTGATTTGGTGATTTTTTGACGATGGACTTGCATGAAGCGGTAGTGGCTCTGGAAATTGGGAGTGCGAAAACGGCGGCGTTGGTAGCGCGTCCGGACGCGAAGGGGCGTCTGGAGGTTGTTTCGTTGGCTTATGGTCCGACTCTGGGCTTTGAACGATGGCGAATTGTTGACGAGCAAGCGGTCGCAGAGTCAATTGACTCGGTACTTGGGAAATTAGAACGGCATTTGGGAATTCCCATTGAGCGACTTTATGTTGGTTTTGCGACTCCAGAAATGGAGAGTGTGACGGGTCAGGCGATGATGCCGATTTTTCCGGCGGGTCGAGCGGTGAAGCGGCAAGATATTCATACGCTTGTGCAGACAAGCCGGCGTGTGACAGGGGGAGGAGAAGGGGAACAAGTTCTCGCTTTGCCTCGGCATTTTTTGGTTGATGGTAAGAAAATATTCAGTCCTCCGGAGGGATTGGAGGCGCAAAGAGTTGAAGTTGAGACTCATATATTGATATGTCCGGTTGGGGAAGTTGAACAGATTGAAAAGATGTTGAAGGCCGGAAAACGCGAAGTCTTAGGATTTGTTCCGACGGGGTTGGCTTCTGGACTTGGGACGTTGAGTGTTGACGGATTAGAGTTGGGGGCGACGGTCATTGACATCGGAGCGGAGACGACGACTGTGGGGGTCTTTATGGAAGGGGCGTTCGTCTATCAAGTCGTTTTGCCCGTTGGATCTGCTTATGTTTCGAGAGACATCATGCAGCTTTTGAGCGTGGAATGGGATGAAGCGGAGCGGTTGAAGTGCGATGAGGGGAATGCTTGGGCGGAATCGGTGGAGGCGAATGATCGGATTTCTGTGTTGCAATCGGGGATGAGCGAGAGTCGTCCGATGCAGAAAAAGGTTTTGGCCGAAATTGTCGAGAGTCGGATGCGAGAGATTTTCTCTGCATGTCGAAATCGGCTGGAAGGTTTCCTTCCGCTCGAAGAATTACCAATTATGGTGGTTTTAACAGGTGGCGGCTCAGTCGTGCGCGGAACAGAGCAACTTTGCGAGGAAATCTTGGACGGAAAGCGGGCCAAGGTTGCTCAGCCTAAGGTTGCGGGGCGGTTTGCAGGGCAGGTCGCATCGCCTATGCTCGCAACAATTGTGGGCGTTGCGCGGTACGCTTTAGAATCGGACGAAGCGGAGTTAGCCCCGATCAGCGGATCGGCTGGTTGGCGTGATCGGTTTCGGACGTTGATTTCAAGATTTGATGGGAAAAAGTAGTCAGAACGACTGGTTTTGGCGAAATAATGGACTAGGACAAAGCAATGGCAATGGTAGACGGTGCGGTTATAAAAGTAATCGGTGTTGGCGGGGGTGGCTGCAATGCGGTCAACCGCATGATCGAGGCGGGGATTCAAGGAGTTGAATTCATTGCCATGAACACAGACACCCAAGTGTTGGACAATTCCAAGGCAAGCAAGAAAATTCAGCTTGGCCCGAATTTGTCCCGAGGTCTTGGCGCTGGGGGTAACCCTGAAGTTGGTAAGGCCGCGGCCGAAGAGAGCAAGAACGAAATTCGCAAAGTGATTGAAGGTGCGGATATGGTTTTTGTGACGGCTGGTATGGGTGGAGGTACGGGTACGGGTGCTTCGCCGGTGATTGCTGATTTGAGCCGCGAAGTTGGCGCCGTGACAATTGCGATTGTGACTCGTCCGTTCCAGTTTGAAGGTCCACGCCGACGCCGGATGAGTGAAGATGGCGTCACCAGTTTGATTGGTCGGGTGGATACGATGATCACGATCCCTAATGACCGCCTGATGGATGTTGTTGAGCGAAAAACAAGTTTGCAGGATGCGTTCCGGGTTGCGGACGATGTTTTGCGTCAAGGTGTGCAAGGGATTAGCGACATTATTACGATTCCTGGTCAGATCAACGTTGACTTTGCCGACGTAAAGGCGGTCATGGTCAATGCGGGGCCAGCTTTGATGGGAATTGGATATGGCGTTGGCGAGCATCGTGCTTTGCAGGCGGCGGAGCAAGCGACTTCCAGCCCGCTTCTGGAGCAAACAATCAATGGCGCGCGCGGATTGCTCGTCAATATTTCTAGCGGCGAAGATTTGACCCTCAGCGAAGTGAGTGAAGCGATGGATTACATTCATTCGCTTTGTGATCCGGACGATGCGAATATCTTCTTTGGAACGGTGGTTGATCCTCGGCTTGAAGGTGAGGTTCGGATTACGGTTTTGGCGACGGGTTTTGATTCTGAGGTGAAGAAGCCGACTTTTAAGTCCGTGAGTTCACAAACGGCAACGGTTCAGGCAACTCCCACGGCGGTGGTTGAAGTTGTGGCAGATGAGCCAGTGAACTCTCCGGAACCGCCGGTCACCGAGATGAAGCGAGCTTCGACTCCTTCTAATCCGACGGGGAATGCGATCCGGGATATTTGGGATCGGAACAAGGCGGCACAGCGCGAAGTTGCGGAGTCGAAGGATGTTTTTGAGGAGTCGGATACGGAGATTGATATTCCGGCGTTCTTGCGCGAGCATCGTCGGAATCGGGACAAGTAGAAATCCCTGTTTCAGCCAGACTCGAACTTGCTACAAGTAAGTTTGGGTCTGGGTGTCCTCTTTTTGGGGGACGCTATTGTAGTGAATTACACAGTATTAATACCGGATATGGTCAGGGATTTTAATGAAGTAAAACTTGTGTGTCTTTTTTCTGATAATATTGCGGTGGCAACAGTTGGTTGCCGGGTCAAAGACACCTTTGACTGATTTGCATCGGAGAATATGGAATGAAAAGAATCCTCATCGTGGCGTTGTCCGCCACCATCGCGAGTTCGGCTTTTGGCGTGAACTTGTACAGCAATCAATCATCAAACGTCAACGTCGCGGCGTTGAACTTCTCGACGACAACCCGAAGTGGTGTGACCGCAGGTTCGGGAACGATGTGGAGCGAAGTTCAGGCGAATGGCGCAGGCGTGCAGCTTGAGTCGAATACGACCGCTGGATTTGGGATGTTAACCGGGGTTGCTGGTCCTCCTGCAACCGGAAACCGACTAGCTGATGACTTTACGGTCGGTGGACTTGGATGGAATGTGACTGGTCTTGCAGTTTTTGCATATTCGACCGGTGCTACAGCAAATCCATTCACAGGAGGCACCTTGAACATTTGGAGTGGTCGGCCTGGCGATGCTAATTCGACGATTGTTACAACTGGAACTTGGTTTAACTCGACAGACCAGTTGCAATTGGATGCGAATACAGTTGGTGTTGGAAACAGAATTTTCAATACTAATTCTCCGGCGCCGGGTTCTGCTCCAGGTACGACTCGCCGAATTTGGCAAAACAACTTCACGCTCGCAGTGACTCTTAATCCCGGTACATACTGGATGGATTTCAGTTTGACCGCCGCATCTGGATTTGCACCTAGTACCACCCACCAAGACGTGCGTGGAGTAGTTGGAGCGAATGGTCGGCAGCGTACGAATTCCACTGGTGTTTGGGCGGACATGATTGACACGGGTAACCCTGCTACTGCAGCAGACGTTGCTCAGGAAGTTCCGTTCATCGTTTCTGGAACTGAAGTTGTGCCGGAACCGATGACGATGGGTGTTCTCGCTCTTGGTGCAGCTGCACTTGCGGCTCGCAAGCGACGCAAGAGCTAAGCTTCATTCTGAAGTCTGAATTCTGAGACAATGAACTGGTTCGGTTGAAAAACCGAGCCAGTTTTTATTTGCCTGCCTCAAATAAGTAGACAAAAATATACATAATATGGAATGATGATTGTGCTGTGAGATTTTCCCCTTTGATTCGGGGAAAAGTGCGGGGGAACTCGCTAAGAAAAAAAACAAAAAAGTCGCTCCATATTGTGGTTGGGGGTCGTCTTGACCACAGAATGTAGCGGTTCCACCTGGAAAAATCACTAGGGATTGATCGGGATGGGATTGCCAGAAATAGCGGAACGGATTCGCGCTAGCGGTCAGCTTGGGAGCAAGGAATTGCGACGGGAAGAGCTTGACTGATGAGGACAGCGACTCTGGAGGTGATCTCCGGAGTTTTTTATTCCTCCACCGGTGCGGGTTGCGACTCGCGGCTTGGGGCTAGGGCACCTGGGCAAACCGTCCTGCGGGACGTAGAAATAAACAAGTTACGAGAAAGAAATGAGCACGACGCTAAATGATCTGGAATTGAAGAGATTCGCCTTGATGTCCACCGCTGAGCGGCCGAAATTGGACTGGGCGACGGACATTGCCAATGATTTGAGCGTTGAGAAGGAGATTCGGTTGGTGAGTGGTCGCGATGAGCGCGACTTTGATGCGGGAGTGGTGGGGGAAATTGTTGGCGATGCGATGGCGGCGGTATTGCTGAGCCAGGGCCGGGATGATCTGGACACGGTGGAGAATCGGGCGTTTGCTAAGCGCATCTCGCGCGATGTGGTTGACCGGCTGGGGACGCTGGGGGAGATCGGCTTTCGATTACGGAATACGACCTCAGTGTTTTGATCGAAGCGGTTTTAATTGAGGCGGGGGCGTTTGATGTTGCGAAGAGCTTGGTAAGTCAGCGGAGCCGATTGCCGAAGGCGGAAGTGCCGAGCAGCACGGTGAAGATGATTCGGCGGAATCAGCAGGTGGTGCCATGGAGCGGGGACAAGATTGAGATTGCGGTCCGCAAAGCGTTTTTGAGTCAGGGTTTGAATAGCGAGCCAGCAGTGGAGATTGCGGCGAATGTTGAGTTGAAGGTTTTGGCGAGCGGAAACGCTTATGTGGGGATTGAGACGATTCAGGATTTGGTTCAGGAAGAGTTGATGCGGGGTGGCCACTTCAAGGTGGCAGAGGCTTACATCACATACAGGGCGGAGCGGGCGATGATGCGCCTAAACGAGCGGGTAGAGAAGGCAGCGAGCGACCAGTTCGAGATGATTACGGTCATCGACAAAAACGGGGTGAGCCAGTTCTGGGATGGGGAAGACCTGCGACGGCGAATTGATTTTGCTCTCATTGGGCTGGAGATTGACATGACCCGGGATCGGCTGGAAGTCGAACTTCGGCGGAGCATTACGGCGGACATTCCGGCGGCGGACTTGCGGAAGTTGATCACGATGAACGCGAAGACGCTGATGGAAAAGGATGCGGATTTCCGGTTCTTTGCTGCGCGGATCCTTTTGAGTTACATTTATGAAGAGGTTTTGGGTTGGGACATCGTTCGGGATGGGGTGGAGAAGCTTAGGGCGTTCCACGCTCAGGCGTTTACGAAATACATTCAGAGAGCGGTGGAGATCAACCGGCTCAGCCCGGATTTGCGGAGCTATGACCTGGTGAAGCTCGCCAGTGCGCTTGATCCGACGGCGGATTTGGACTTTGATTTCCTTGGGATTCAGACGCTTTATGATCGGTACTTGATCACGGACAAGACGGGCAAGGTGCCAGTGCGGTTGGAGACGCCGCAGATGTTCTGGATGCGGGTGGCGATGGGGCTCTTTAAGGAGGAGTCCAACCGCGAGGAGCGCACGATTGAGCTTTATCAGCTTTATAAGAGTCGGCGGTTCTGCAGCAGTACACCGACGTTATTCAACTCGGGGACATTGCGGAGCCAGCTCAGCAGTTGCTATCTTTACAAAGTGGATGACTCGATTGAGAGCATCATGATTCGGGGGATTGCGGAGAACGCGTTTTTGAGCAAGTGGGCGGGCGGCCTCGGCGGAAGCTGGACGAGCGTTCGCGGTACGGGTGGCTACATCGAAGGGACAAACGGGGAAAGCCAAGGGGTTATTCCGTTCCTCAAGATGCACAACGACCAGCTCGTGGCGGTGAACCAGGGCGGGAAGCGCGCGGGGAGCGGCTGTGCTTACCTGGAAAGCTGGCACAACGATATCTATGACTTTATGGAATTGCGGCGTAACACGGGGGATGAGCGGCGGCGCACTCATGACATGAACACGGCGAACTGGATTCCCGACTTGTTCATGAAGCGGATGGAGGCGCGGGAGAACTGGACGCTGTTCCGGGCGAACGATGTTCCGGATTTGCACGACCTTTATGGCAAAGCGTTTGAGGCGCGGTACGAAGAGTACGAAGCGATGGCGAAGCGCGGCGAGATGTGGGGCCGGGAGATCGAGGCACTTGATTTGTGGAAGTCCATGCTCAAGATGCTGTTCGAAACTGGTCACCCGTGGATCACGTTCAAAGACCCGTGCAACTTGCGGTCACCGCAGGATCACGTTGGGGTGATTCACTCGAGCAACCTGTGCACGGAGATCACGCTGAACACGAGCGCGGACGAGACGGCGGTGTGTAATTTGGGATCGATTTTGATTGATAACCACTTGTTGCCGGGCGGTGAGATTGACCACGAGAAGTTGCGCGAGACGATCCGGGTGGCGGTGCGGGCACTGGACAACGTGATTGACATCAACTTTTATCCCACAGATGCGGCGAAGCGGGCGAACGAGCGGCACCGGCCGATTGGGCTCGGGGTGATGGGCTTGCACCATGCGCTGTTTGAGAAAGGGATTGAGTTTGGTTCGTCGGAAGCGGTGGAGTTCAACGACGAGATGATGGAGGCGATTGCGTTTTATGCGTATGAGGCTTCATCTGACCTTGCGGCGGAGCGCGGGACATATTCGACATACAAGGGGTCGAAGTGGGATCGGGGCTTGTTACCGCAGGATACGTTGGAGATTCTGGAGCGAGAGCGGGGCGTTCCGGTGGAGGTTCCTCGGGGCGGGAAGATGGACTGGGCACCGGTTCGGGAGAAGATTGCGACCCAGGGGATGCGGAACTCGAACGTCTTGGCGATTGCGCCGACCGCTACGATTGCGAACATCACGGGGACTTCGCCGTGCATTGAGCCGCTTTACAAGAACATGTATGTGAAGAGCAACCTGAGCGGTGACTTTGTGGTTGTGAACCCTTACATGGTGAAAGACCTGAAGGCGCGGGGGCTTTGGACGCCGGAGATTATTGACCAGGTGAAGTACTTTGATGGTGAGTTGGACGCGATTGATGCGATTCCGGCGGACTTGAAGCAGAAGTACGCGACGGCGTTTGCGATTTCTTATGAGTACATTTTGGATGCGGGGGCGCGGCGTCAGAAGTGGATTGACCAGTCTCAGTCGCTGAACTTGTTCCTGGGTCAGGCGGATTTGAAGACTCTTTCGCACATGTACCGAAAGGCTTGGCACGTTGGCTTGAAGACGACGTATTACCTGCGGACATTGGGGGCTTCGAATATCGAGAAGGCGACGGTTGCGGTGAAGAAGCAGGCGGACGAGCGGAAGGTTTATTCGGAGGCGGAGAAGGCGGCGTGTTCGATAGAGGCGATGCGGAACGGGGAGGAGTGTGAGGCTTGTCAGTAGAATTAGAAAATAAATCAGCAATTTACGATGCAAATCTGAATTATTCTCTAAGGTTAATTAATGAATATGAGCGCACTCATCAGAATGGCATTCAGGCTGAAATTCAAAAACAAATAACAAATAGGAGGTTGGAGAATTTTCAAGAAGACAAACAAATAAGCGGTCAGAGGATGTTTGAATATACTAATATATGTAAGAACGACCTCTCAAAAGCAGCATCTCAAATGAGTACGGTCGAATTAGCGGCTTATTTGCCAATGCTCAAAGTATTGTTACAGGTCAACCCTCGAAGTCTAGGGGTAGGGTTGGACTTAATTTTCGAGTCTCTGTTTGAAACTAGTAATGATAAACTTAATAAGCCTGTAGTAGAAGACGTTCTTGGAATCAAGGGCGCCAGAGGTTATGCGTTAGACGTAAGCCAATCTGGAAAGCATATTATTAATCTAATCGCCACAATGCTTGATTATTGCGAAGGAATCTCGAATTCAAACATAGTGAGTAGAGGCGGAAATGTACGGATTGACAGCGGCAAATTTACGATTGAATCCAGCTTGGAAGTTGAAAGAAAAATAGAGGGTTGGGAAATAAGAAGTTCAAAGTATCCAATGTCACATACAGGCATCCGTCTCGATGCTAGTGTCTCCAGATTCGGTGTCAAGGATATTGATCCGGAAAACCTAATTCTAGAAGTAGCACCGTATATGAAAAAGGGTGAGCATTCCGGCATCATAGAGTTTTGGCCATTGGGTTATGATCGAAGCGAGATTGAGAAATCACTTATCTGGATAGACAATCCTAGGCAGCAAAAAATTTGGCAAAATGTCAGGCATATGATACTTTCGGTAAGATTCGCAAGTTTTATTTTCTTGTATAGAAGCGCGGATGGTCACTTTGGTCAAATGTGCTCAGATGGCTTCACTAAGGAGTCCACGGAAGGGTTATCTAAACTTATTGAGATGTTTTCTGTAAGTCAGGGAGTCGAAGTGGAAGAGATTTGGGAGGCAGTTAAAATGTCCGGGTCTGAACAAGCAAAGTACTGTAAAATATTCGCAATAGTGAACGGAAATTACTATGTGAGATTCTACAAGAGTATACAAATTCTAGAGCGTTGGATTGCTGAACAGTCTCCTGGAGATTACGAAAAGGGAAAGGAATCCTCGATGACGGAAAAGTTAGGACATTTACGCGGCTCTCTATTTCCAGGTGAGATTGGCTCAAAAAGTAACCCCTGTGAAGTTGACGCAATGTTTTTGGACCAAGACGTATGTATTGTTGTTGAATTAAAATCTAAGCTAATGAGAGGGGGAGTTCTGAGTGGTAATCCAATTGCTGTTTCAGAGCGGAATGAATTGTGGAGAAGTGCTCTTTCACAAGCAGAGAGGAAGGCAAATTTGCTTTGGAACAAACGAGACAATAATGTTGTTGTTGATTTAATTGGGAGACCGAAGATCATGGTGCCAATTGTTGTTTCGGATCATGTAGAGTTGCCTCCTTTCGAGAAGAAATTCTGGCTTACAGAATACCTCCCGCGTGTTATGTCAGTAGAAGAGTTCAAAGATGTTTATGCTAAATGGAATTCGAGTCAGTGGAAACGATATGCTACACTATAGTGGGAAGGTGTTATAGTAATCTATTTACTTGAAATGGAGTAAAAGCTCGTGTCTGAACGTAGCCAATGAAGGGCCGATTGTAATTTGTTCGCAAGTGTGTATCAACGAAATTACATTAGATAGTATATTCAAATGAGTCGCTGCGACTGCAAGCTGGCGCAGTTAGGTCACTTTGCTTACGATTAGGAGGTTGAAGGAGGTCTAACTTTGGGCTTCGCTTTCGGCGTGGATGAGGGTGAGGGGGGCGCGAAGGAAGCGGGCGGGGTGTTTGACGAGGGTGGCGAGTTCGCCGTAGGTCATGGTTTGCTGGTCGCGGGCGAGTTTGCGGAGGATCGGCCAGATGGTTTGGGCGATTTGGGGGTTGGTCATGGTTGTGATTATGCGGGGTATTGGCACTGGTTTCGTCGGTGGCTTGGAAGCGGGATTCCGGGTCACGCCCGGAATGACGATTTGGATTGCCCCCTCCTAAGTCCTCCCCCAAAGGGGGAGGGGGACTCTAACAATAGCCTCGCTGTATCCCAGCCTGGCCCCCTCCTAAGTCCTCCCCGGAGGGGGAGGGGGAACGACGAACAAGGATATAACCCCTTCTAAGTCCCCTGTTCAAGCCAGGGGCAGGCTCTCCCACAAAGGGGGAGGAGGAGCGAAAACAATTCTCTGAATGATTCCGGGTCACGCCCGGAATGACGATGTCGTTTAGGGGATGAGGTGGTTCATTTTGTCGCGTTTGGTGGCGATGTAGTCTTTGGAGAATTCGGTGGGGGTGGTGATGATGGGGACGGTTTCGGTGATTTCGAGGCCGAATCCCTGCAAGCCAGCTCGTTTGGCGGGGTTGTTCGAGATCAGCTTCATTTTGCGGATGCCGAGGTCGTAGAGGACTTGGGATCCGAGTCCGTAGTCGCGTTGGTCGGGTTTGAATCCGAGGGCTTCGTTGGCTTCGACGGTGTCGAGTCCACCATCTTGGAGTTCATAGGCGCGGAGTTTGTTGACGATGCCGATCCCGCGGCCCTCTTGGGCGATGTAGAGGACGACGCCGGAGCCTTCGGCTTCGATCATTTGGAGGGCGGCGGCGAGTTGGTCACCGCAATCGCAGCGGAGGGAGCCGAGGATGTCGCCGGTGAGGCAGGAGCTGTGGACGCGGACGAGGGTGGGGTCGGGGGTGATTTCGCCTTTGACGATAGCGATGAAGGGTTCGGGTTCGACTTCCGTTTCGTAGGCGTAGATGGTGAATTGTCCGAATTTGGTGGGGAAGTTGATCGGGCCGGCTTTGCGGGTGACGAGGGTTTCGGTGCGTCGGCGGTAGGCGATCAGGTCTTCGATGGTGATGATCTTGAGGTCGTGTTTGGCGGCGTAGGCTTCGAGACCACCATCGAGGCGGAGCATTTCGCCATCGTCACCGATGATTTCGACTCCGACTCCGACGGGTTTGCTGTTGCAGAGGAGGCAGAGGTCTACGGATGCTTCCGTGTGTCCGGCGCGGCGGAGGACACCGCCTTTTTCGGCGCGGAGGACGAGCATGTGTCCGGGGCGCATGAGGTCGGAGGGGAGGGACTGGGGGTTGCAGATGACTTCGACGGTTTTGGCTCGGTCTCCGGCGGAGACTCCGGTGGTGGTGCCTTCGATTGCGTCCACGGTTTCGGCCATTGCGGTTCCGAGTCGGGCGGTGTTGGCCTTGGTCATCATGGGGATGCCGAGTTGGTCGAGTCGTTCTTCGGGGACGGAGATGAAGGGAACGCCTCGGCCTTCTTTGATCATGAAGTTCATGTCGGCGGGGGTGACGTGTTCGCCGAGCATGATGAGATCGCCTTCGTTTTCTCGGGTGGGATCATCGACGACGATGATCATTTTCCCGGCTTTGAGGTCTTCGAGTGCTTCTTGGATGGAGGCGATCATGTTTGTATGATTGATTCTACGTGGGAATGTTGGGTTTGGGGGTTTTCGGTCTGGGTCTGATTGGGAGTTTTTGGGGTGGAACTTCGATTGAGTTGACCTCACCCCCTAGCCCCCTCTCCATTAAAACGGAGAGGGGGGATTTTTGAACTGCATTTTATGCGGGTTTGGGGGATTCGGTGGGGTCGTTGAGGTCGCCTTCGATTTCGTCCATGGTTGCGGTTTGTTCTTTGCGGAGGCGGAGGATATCGATGATGGCGAGGATAAGGGTGAGGAGCATGGGGCCGGCCATGAGGCCGATTGGGCCAAGGGCGATAACGCCACCGAGGAGAGAGAAGAAGACGGGGATTTCGTGGAGTTTGGTTCGGGCGCCGATGAAGAGTGGTCGGAGGAGGTTATCGATTTGGGAGATGATGAGGAACCCGACACCGAGCACCATGATTCCTTGCCAGATGTTGCCTTCTATGATTAGGAATAAGCCAAGGGGGACGTAGATGATGGGGGCTCCAAGGAGGGGGATTGTGCAGAGGAGGGTGGTGATGAGGGCGAGAGGAATTGCGCCGTCTATTCCGGCGATCCAATAAGTGATGAGGGCGATGACGCCTTGGATTCCGGCGACGATGACGACGGCGAAGAAGACAGAGCGAACCGTATTGGCGATTTGTTCGAGGATTTGTTCGGTGTGTTCTCGTTTGAGGGGAACGAGATCGAGTACGGCGTCCTTCATGTTGTGGCAATCGCGGACCATGAAGAACATCGTGAGGAGCGATATCACGAGAGTGACGATGGTGAGGACGAAGTTTTGGAAGCCGGCAACGAGGGGGCCAGTGATTCGCTGGGCAAGTTGGTCTTGATTGCGCTCGAGGACTTCGGAGAGATCGATTTCGGGAGCGCCAACTTTCTTGAGAATGGGTTGAACGGCTTTGTCGAGTTCGTTGCCAAGCACGAGGAGGATGTCTTGGTCAGGGCCGTTGGGGTTTTGTGAGCTGTTGATGAGTTTTTGGGCACTGGAGACGATCTGGACTCCAGCGATTGACCCCATGACGACCAAGGGGAGGATGAGAACAAGGGCCGGGATGAGGGTTACGGTGATGGCCGCGTTGCCCCGCTTCCATCCTTTTTTGATAAGTTTTTCAAAGATGGGATAGACGAGGATGGTGAAGACGGTGGCCCAAAGAATTGCGGGGATAAAGGGAACTACCAGAACAATGACTCCAGCAAGGATGGCGATAGCAGCGATCCAGAATATGATGAATTGATTTTTTTCGGTGTATCGTTGCATGGTGGTTTGTTGGGAGTCTGTACGGATTATGATTTGGGACGGTTGCGGAGGATGGTTTGGAGGGCCTTTTTGGCTTTTGATTTGTCGTTGAGGAGGATTTTTCCATCGATGACGAGATTGGCGAGTTGTTCTTTGAGGATTCCAACTTGGGGACCGGGGGGGATTTTGGCGATGGCCATGATTTCTTGACCGGTGAGGGGTGAGTCGTATGTGGACTGTGGTTCTTGGGTTTTGAGTTCTTGGATTTTTTCTTTGAGTTCGGAGAGGTCCAGGCGTCGGACCCCGGATTTTAAGGCTTTGGCATCGGCATCGATGAGAGTGAGCCAGCTGTCGAGTTGGGAGCCGAGATCGCGGATGATTCTTCTTGTCGCGGGGATGGAGAGTTTTTTTATCCCGGTGAGGCGCATGTGGTTTTTGACGAGCAGGCGGACGGCAGTTGCGGTGTCTTGGGAGTATCTCCAGCGGAGGCAGAGTTCGTATGCGAGGTCGGCGCCGATGTTTTCGTGATTGAAGAATCGGATTTGACCGTTAGAGTCGATGGATTTTGTGATGGGTTTTGCGATGTCGTGGAGTAGGGCGCCGAGAAGGATTTCGAGGTTTGGAGAGTTTGTCTTGCCCCCTCCTGAGTCCTCCCCCGTAGGGGGAGGGGGGACGAAATTTTGGATCGGGGATTCATGGATTTTGCCCCCTCCTAAGTCCTCCCCCAGAGGGGGAGGGGGGACGCTTGCATATGGGAACGAAATCGTGGACACGTTTTTGACGACGTGGAGCGTGTGTGTCCAGACATCGGCGTAGTGCCACTGGCCTTGATCGACGTCCACCATGGCTTCGAGTTCGGGGGCCCAAGTTTGAAGGAGTTTGAGGTCCAGGAGGTCTTGGAGGGCGAGGTCAGGGTTTGGGCCGAGGAGAATTTTGGTGAATTCGTCGCGGATTCTTTCTTGGGAGATGATGGCGAGGCGGGGTGCTGCGGCGCGAATAGCACTTGCTAGGTCGTTGATGGAATTCTCTTTTGTGCCCTCTCCTAAGTCCTCCCCCGGAGGGGGAGGGGGGACGAAACCTCGGATTTGGGGTCCCGGTAATTTGCCCCCTCCTAAGTCCTCCCCAGAGGGGGAGGGGAAGTATTGCCCTTAATTGGATTCTCAAATGTCTCAAGGAATGTAAAGCCGAGTTGGTGTTTGAATCTGACGGCGCGAAGCATTCTGAGGGGGTCGTCGGAGAAAGTCTGATGGGGGTCGAGGGGGGTGCGTATGATTTGGTTATGAAGGTCATCGAGTGCTACTCCAATCGGATCGAGGAGTTCTTGGCTATGGAGATTGACGAGGAGGGTGTTGATGGTGAAATCGCGGCGGAGGGCATCATCGGCTAGGGTTGCTGGTTCGATATTGGGTTTTCGGGAGTCGGGGCTGTAGGATTCTCGCCGCGCGGTGATGAGTTCGATATTGACGCCCGCAATGTGGAGCATGGCTGTCCCGAATCTTGCATAAATTTGAGGGCTTGGAATGCTTTTCGGGTCAGCTTTGTGAAGGAACTCGGCGAGCTTGATTGCATCTTGTTCTGTTACGAGATCGAAGTCGTTTTTTTGAGGGCGATTGAGTAGGGCGTCGCGGATTGCGCCACCGACGATGTAGATTTGGTTTTCGAACTTGTTGTTCGTCGTGAGGAGTTTGATTTTTGCGAGTGCTGGGTGGTCTAGGAGGTCGCTGAGTTTTTGTATCTTTCCCCTTCTTGAGTCCTCACCTAGTGGGGGAGGTGGAGCGAATCCTAGACTTTCGGGTTCCGGTAATTTTCCCCCTCCTAAGTCCTCCCCCGGAGGGGGAGGGGGGACGAAATCTTGGCTTTGGGGTTCTAGTAATACGCCCCCTTCTAAGTCCTCCCCCGGAGGGGGAGGGGGGACGCTTTCTTGATTCTGACTGGCGAGTATTGCTATGCAAGTTTCAAAGAGTCCGTTTGAAATTTGGAGCGCATGGCGAAAAATATCATCATAGGTGAATCTCTGGACTGTCCAACCCTGTGATTCAAGGAAAGCTGATCTTCGTTCGTCTTTGTCTTCTTGATCAGTATGAGAATTGCCGTCCAACTCAATCACAAGGCGGCAGGAACTGCAAGCGAAGTCGACGATGTAGGGAGGAATTGTATGTTGGCGACGGAAGACAATCCCAGATTTCCTGAATTCTTTCAGATATGACCAGAGAATTCGTTCGGGGCGGGTCATGTTTTTCCGGAGTTCGCGGCTTGGGCGAGGAGTTCCGGTGGGATGTGTGGGGGTTTGGCGATGTTTTAGTTTAGAGGATTCGGTATGTTGACGGTATGTCAGAAGTTGCTTTGGTCACAGGGGCGGGTTCGGGGATTGGACGATCGATTGCGGAGCGACTAGTAAAAGGGGGTTTTCGGGTGGCAGTTTTGGACATTGATGTCGCCGCAGCGGAAGAAGCGGCGGAGTCTCTCGGCGGGATTGCGGTGGAGTGTGATGTTGCCGAGCCAGAAGAATGCAGTGCGGCTTGGGACGAGATTGAGCGTTTGATCGGAGTTCCGAAGGTTGTTGTGAACAACGCCGGAGTGATCTTGCGGGCAGGGATTTTGGAGACAGAGCCAGAAGATTTTTGGCGGGTGGTGCAGACGAATCTGGGGGGTGTTTTTCATTTTTCGAGGTTGGCGGCGCAGGCATGGGTTCCGATGGGGATTCCCGGGAGGATTGTGAACATCAGTAGCGGTCATGCATGGATTGGAGGATATGACCGGAGTGCCTATGCAAGTAGCAAGGCCGCGATTGAGGCGCTTACGAGGAATTCAGCAGTTGAGCTTGGACAGCATGGGATTTTGGTGAATGCGGTGTCGCCTGGATTCACTTATACTGAGATGAGCCGGGGGAGTTTGGTGGGAGAACGGAGGGCGATGGTGGAACGACGACTTCCGATTCGGCGGATCGCGGAAGCCGAAGAAGTGGCTCAAGCGGTATTTGCCTTGGTGACTGACCAGGTGCCTTACATGACCGGGCAAACGTTGCGAATTGATGGTGGTTGGAGTAACAGCGATGTGGACTATTCGCGATTGCAACCGGAATGACTGATGAAGGGAACTGAGTAGGATAAGGATATGGCAGACGAAGTCAAGAAGACCGAAGAATCGACTGAGAAAAAGGACGAAAAGAAGATGTTGGAGGAGACCCCCGTCGTTCGAGAGGCTTCAGTTGGGGGATGGAGTACACAGTTGAGACGGGCCGGATGCCGATTTTTGATGATGAGGGGGAAATCCAGGTGCAGGTCTTTTATCATTACTACAAGGTCAAGTCAGCGGCAAGACGACCGTTGATTTTCAGTTTCAATGGTGGGCCGGGATCTCCGAGTTTGTGGTTGCATTTGGGGACGATGGGGCCGCGCCGGGTGAAGATGCAAGCGGATGGGAATATGCCTCAGCCGCCATTTGAATTGGTGGACAACCCCCACCATTGGCTCAAGTTTGGGGACTTGGTGTTTATTGATCCGGTGGGGACGGGATTCAGCCGGGCGAAAGACGAGAAAACGTCGGAGAAGTTTTGGAGTGTGAAGGGGGATATTGAAAGTGTTGGAGAATTTATCCGGCTCTTTTTGGTGCGAAAAGAGCGGTGGGCCTCACCGCTTTATTTGGCGGGAGAAAGTTACGGGACAACTCGGGCAACTGGTCTCAGTGGCTATTTGATTGAACGGGGAGTGAGCTTTAGCGGTTTGATTCTCGTGAGTTCGGTTTTGAGCTTCCAGACTTTGAGGTTTAACAAAGGAAATGATTTGCCCTATGCGGTTTATTTGCCGACTTATACGGCGACGGCTCACTATCATGGCAAGATTTCGGGTGATTTGCAGGAGTTGATTGGTCAGGCGCGGGAGTTTGCATTTGGGGATTATTGGCTTGCTTTGGCGAAAGGTGCGAATTTGACGGGTGAGGAGCGTTACCGGATTCGGGCAAGACTTTCGGCTTTGACGGGATTGAGCGAAGACTATCTGGAACGATGTGATTTGCGTCCCGATATTTGGAAGTTTTGCAAGGAGCTTTGCCGGGATGAGATGCGCTCGGTTGGTCGGTTGGATTCACGCTTTAAGGGAATTGATGCGACTAACCGGGGCGTGGATGAGGGGCCCGAGCATGATCCTTCGATGTCGCTCTTGATGGGGCCGTATACGGCAATGTATAACCACTATGCTCGCACGGAGTGTGGATACGAGACGGATTTGGAGTACTGCGTTTTTAAGGGAATCAAGAAGCCATGGGATTGGGGTAGTGCGGGCGAAGGACATCCAGATACAAGTGAGGCCATGCGAAAAGCAATGAGCCGGAACCCTTACATGGGGGTTTTCGTTGCGAGTGGCTACTATGATCTGGCGACACCCTTTTTTGCGACGGAGTACACGGTTTCGCATTTGGACTTGGATGAGTCTTTGCGGGGGAATATCGAGATTAAAGAGTATGAAGCAGGGCACATGATGTACATCCACGAGGGTTCGTTGGAGAAACTGGCGAGGGAAGTGGGAGATTTTGTGAGTCGGACACGAGGGAAGTAAAACTAAAAAAAAGCGTCACCTCTCACTTTTCTATCAGAGGTGACGCAGTTGGATTACTTTTTTCGACGTTTGATTAACAGAGCACTCAGAGCAACAACGGCGAGAGTAGCCGGCTCAGGTACGGCGTCGGGGACGTACGCGAGACCGAGCAAGTTCCCGGTTCCGGTTGATCCGATTACGGTTGCTGCTCCAGTAAGAGTATTTATCGTGTAGAGATTATCTGTACTATTGTCAACCAAGTAGATCAGGCCGTTGTCGCTGTTGAAAGCAAGACCATTGGGATTTGTTGGACCATTTAGTGCTCCAATAAGTGTGAATGCACCCGTGGCGCGGTTAACGCTGTAGAAGCTATCCGTACTACTATTTGTTCCGTACATAACATTTGTAGCCGAGTTGTGTACAAGATTCGGAAAGCTTGTGAGTCCGGATGTCCCGACCAATGTTGCTGCTCCAGTCGTTGTATTGATGGTGTAGAGCCCACCGTTGTGGCTTGAAGCACCGTAGAGTGTGCCGGTGCTACTGTCCCATTCTAGACCGTGCATGACGAGAGCCGAGTCGCCATATGCACCGATAAGGGTGGCGTTTCCGGTCACAACGTCAAGACTATAGAGGGAGTCGTTACCAGTTGAGGTCAGGAACATTGTTCCAGTTACACCATTGTAGGCTAAGCCTGCAGTTGTGCTTGCATTCGCGCTGACAGTTGTAATGAGAGTTTTTGCCCCGGTTGCCATATCGATGTTGTAGAGAGCACGGGAACTGTCAATGGCAATGAGTTGACCTGCTTGGGATAGGACGGCGGCGCTGAGGACGAAGCTCGTCAGAAGCAAACGATGGAAGGTGGTTTTCATTTTTCCTCTAGTCCAGAAAATGTGCTGGATGAAGAGTTACTTTAACATGAAATGCTCTGGCTTTCAGTGAAAAAAAAGCATCCTAGTACTAATACCAGGATGCACTGTTCTGATCCGGAGTCTTGATGAATCGCCACCGCCGGACAGCGAGACTTCTGATTTACTTTGTAGACGGAGCCATTTGTTCAAAGTGCCAATTTGAGTTGACAATAGCTTTGCTGCTTGTTTGTTGGCTTTGCTTTTGTCCTTTTGAAGTCGTTGATGTCGAATTATTTCGTGAGCTCGCATTCGCTGAGCTGGTTTGGCTAGTTTTCATTTTCTTGTCGTTTGCCTTCCTTTGGCATTGAACTCTCTTCCTTCGATCCGCCACTGGTTTTTCTGTGATATCGGTGGGGCGGTGCGAGAGTTCTTTTTCATTAGACGTCTCAAATGAGTCGTCGGTTGAGATTGAGCGGCAATATCTTTGCCCCGCTCTTTACGATCTCCACTATACCCTATTGGTGAGTTGGGTGATTTCTCTAGGTTTGAGGTCGGAATTACCTCTTTTTGATTCCAGCGGTGATCGAGATTTGGGTGCGTCCATCCACTTTGCTGGCGGAGACGAAAACTTCTGAGTTGTTTGATGTTTTTCCGCTGAGGACGATGGCATCGTCGGTTTTCAGTTCATTTTTGTCTTTCGTGATCTGGGGAGCATAGAACTCGGCGACTTTTTCTTTAGAGTCTTGGGTGAAGACAGTGATGAAGGCATTTTTGCCTTCGTTCGTTTCGATCATGGATTGGCTGTTGCTTTTTTCATCGGCGACGGCACCGGGATAGGGTTTGAGACCGAATTGGGTGAGATCAACTTCTTTTCCAGAGTCCATAGTGAATTTCTCACCTTTGGCGTTGGTGGACTCCATGGAGTAGGTTCCATCCTCGTTCGTTTTTGATTTGACGACGTTGCCTTTATCGTCTTTGAAGGTTGATTCACCGGTCTTGTCGTTGGCGTTGACGGAGAAATCTTCGCCTTGGATATTGACGGTTTCTGATCCATCGAGGTTCTTTTTGACGGAAACGGGAGGGGCGCAAGCAGTTAGAGTTGTCAGCAAAGCTAGGGCGATGAGGAAGTTGCGCATAACCTTATTTTAGTCAATTTGGTAGACTAAAGGTATGTCTGAAGAGAAATTTGATAGTGTTCGCGAGTCGGCGGCTCAGTATGAGGGCGGTCGTGGGCCGGTTCGTGACCCGAAGACGGGGCGATTTGTTGCTCCTCAGGGATTTGATCAGCGGAAGGCTTCCACTTTTGATGAGGCGGCTAAGCAATCATTTGCAAAGTATGCGAAGACCTTTAAGAAATTGGCAGAATGAAAATTGAGCCGATTTTCCTTTCGGTCGATGAAGTCTTGGAACTCCATCGTCAGTCTATTAACCAGTTTGATGGAGCAGATGGGATTCGAGATCACGGAGCATTTGACAGTGCAGTTTCGGCTCCGCTTAATACATATCATTACAGCAACCAGGATGTTGATTTTCAACTCCTAGTTGAGCTTGCTGCAACATATTGGTTTCATTTGTCTCAAAATCATCCTTTTATTGATGGAAACAAACGGACAGCATTTGCAGCGGCACTCGTTTTTTTGAAGATTAACGGTTTGGAATTTGATTGTCCTGAAGATACTGCGTCTCAGATTGGGCTTGAAGTCGCCGGTGGGCAGATTGGCAAGCTGGAATTGATCGAAGTAGTGGCGACATATGTACGATCGCAGACGGCCGGTTAGGACGCCTGCGACCGTTTGGATATCAGGCTTTATGAATGGCCATTCCGTGGGCGTCTTCGTACGCTTCGAGGACTACTTCAGCCATGGTCGGGTGGGCGTGGATGCTCATGAAGAGTGATTCCAGGGTTGCTTCGAGGTTGATGGCAACGACGCCTTCGTGGATCATGTCGGTAACGTGAGAGCCAATCATGTGCATTCCGAGAAGTTCGCCGTACTTGGCATCTACGATGACTTTGACGAATCCGTCTTGGTGGTTGGCGGCCATGGCTTTTCCGTTGGGGCGGAACATTCCGCGACCGACTTTTATGTCATACCCTTGGGTTTTGGCTTGCTCTTCGGTGAGGCCGACGCTTGCGACTTCAGGAACCGTGTAGACGCAGTTTGGGACTGCTTTGTAATCGGCCCTTTCTTTTTTGCCTTCGAGGATGTTGTGGACAGCAACAATGCCTTCGTGCGAGGCAACGTGGGCGAGTTGAATTCGTCCGGTGACGTCGCCGATGGCGTAGATGTGGGGGACGTGGGTGACGAGGGTGTCATCCACGACTTCGACGCCTCGGCGGTGAAGTTTGACGCCGATTTTATCGAGGTTCATTCCGTCGGTATTGGCTTTTCGACCGACGCCAAGGAGGACAACGTCGACTTCGATTTGTTCGACAGACGTTCCGGTTTTGATATGGCAAACCCAGGCATCGCCTTTCTTTTCACATTTTTCAAGGGCAGCCCCGGTTTTGACTTTGACGCCGACCTTTGCCATTTGCTTGCCGAGTTCTTTGCCGAGTTCTTCATCGAACATTGGGATGAGGTTCGGCATCATTTCGACAAGAGTGACTTCGGAGCCTAGTCCGCCGAAAACGTAGCTGAATTCGCATCCGACTGCTCCGCCACCAAGAACGAGCATGCGCTTGGGAACATGAGTTGCGGTGACGGCTTCATCAGAAGTCCAGACTCCGTTATCGCGTCCGCCTTCCAAACCGGGGACGGGAATGTGGATGACGGATGATCCCATGGCGAGGATGAAATTTTTGGCGCGGATGGTGCGCTTGGTGCCGTCTTTGTCGACTTCGATTGTGTGGGGATCTTTGAAACTGGCAAAACCTTCGACGTGTTCGACTTTGTTCTTTTTGAAGAGGTAGCCGACGCCGCCGCGTTGGGTTTGGACAATCTTGTCCTTGCGCTCCATGATTTTGTCGAAGTTGAACCCGACTTCACCGGAAATCGTGACTCCAAGTTGATCGGCTTTTTTGGTTTCCTGAAATTTTTCAACACTTGCGATCATGGCTTTGGATGGGATGCATCCCCAGTTGAGGCAGGTGCCGCCGAGATATTCCTTTTCAACGCACATGACCTTGGCTCCGAGTTGGGCGGCTCGAATGGCGGCGACGTATCCGCCGGGGCCTGCGCCGATGACGACGAGATCTGCATCAAAGTTTTCGGTTGCCATGGGTTGTTCTTTTTCCTGGGGTGGTTTGAGTTCGCTGATTTCGCGGATGAGACTTTCGAAGGTCTGAGGTGCGACAGGGGCGACCCCGGTGGCTGATTGCTCCGGATTGTGGTTTTGTGATTCGCCTCGGTGCGAACTGTGCACAGTGGGGATTTTACCGGGGGGTGGGGCGGGGGCCTGGACTGGATGGATTTTGTTTTTAAGGAATTGTTCTGTACAATAATCAGTAAGGATGCTTGCACTTGGAAGTTTCTTGGGTTGAATTTCCGAGCGGCAAGGGATGAGGGAAGCAAGATGGCGGGCTATCTGGAAGAAAAACTGGGCGGTGATGGCAATGTGATGACTTGGCAGACGCCGAATCGCCAGCGACTGTGGGGTTTGGTGGCGGCGTTGATTCCGGCGATGATGATTGCGCACGGTTTGTACGGTTTTCGGCGAGTTATAGTCTGGGAAGTAGCGGTTGGGGCAGTATTGCTTTTTGGTGCGTTCTTGGTTGCAACTTGGACGGTGAAATTTTCTCTCGACTTGAATAAGGGTCGCTACGAGTATGTGAAAGGGTTCTTACCAGTATTGCTCGGGGAACGAGGCAGAGCCGATGTGGCTTTTCAGTGCATCGCCGTTCGGAGTGAACGATTTGATGCAGCGGCTAAGCATGATGTTGATGCGCAAGAGTTTTTGCAGTATCGGGTTTTTGCAATTTGGAAGCAGGCGCGGAAGGAAGCAATGCTTTTGGATACGGTTCCCGATAGCTATCAGGAAAGTATGGACGGGAAGGATCATTACCGGGCGGCGATGGAGCACGCGCGGAAGATTGCCGAGCCGTTGGGATTGGAAGTTCAGGATCATGCTCGGGTTATGGCGGCAGTTCTCATGGAAGAGCCGGCGGAAGTGGGTCAAGAGTCAGAAACTGTTTAAGCTGAATCTGATTGGCGCATAACTTGCTCGATTGATTTGCGTGAAATACGTGGAGAAAGCGAGTGGAGTTTATCGGGATTATCATCCGGACTACTTTCGGTTGATTGCGACGGTGCGAGCTTATGAGGCTTTGAATATGACGGCATTTATATTCTTGGGGGGAATGATGGTGTTGGTTCTGTGTGGTTTTACGATGCCGATGCTCATGCCGCTCGTTGCGATGGCGGTTGGGTTGGCTTATTTGGGTTATGGAGTTTTGGCGGCGGTTCGTTCAGCGGAAGCATTGGAATGGCCAGTTTGGTTGATGGTCGTTTTGCATTTAGTTACTTTTCCGGTATTGATTCTGAATGCGGTGCTTTTGGTGATTTTGGTGGTGACGATGAAGCGGATTTTGCGGGAGTTTGGGGTCAACCCGGGGGTGGTCAGTGTGCCAGAAAGCGAACTGATGGTCTTGCAGAAAATGATGGTGCGGTACCGGTAGGAGTTTCGTAGAAGGGGGAGATGGATGTCCAGTCTAACTATCCCCGTGGGGAGATGGTGCGAGAGTCGGACTTGGTTTTGGGCTGGGGGAAGTTATACGAGGTTGTCGGCCTGGCGGGGATTGCGAGTGTTGGTCAGCCTATTTCGTTGTTGGTGTTCTTGCAGAATGTAAATTGGGCGATTGGGGTGGGGGTTGTTTCGACTTTGGCGTATTTCGGCCTGGCATTATGGTCGGCTTTTCTGTTTGAAGGTCTTGTTGAGTTGCCTTTGTTTGTGCGGATTGGGTTGGTGGTTTCTTCGACTTTGGCTTATTGCGTGGGGTCTTTGACTTTGTTTTTGGGGCTGTCAATTTGGATCACGGTTGTTTTGTGGCGGTTGGGGGTTCGTCCAGGGTTTGGGAATTGGACGGGTATGGATTATAGAAAGCGGGCGAGAGAATTGACCGCAGCAGGTGATTAGTCCTTGGGTGTTCATCTTGTGCTCCGGTTTCTCAGGCTAATCTCTGGAAACTTCGTGAAAGAGCGTGCTCATAGCCTCCCCTCCCGACTCGTTTGGGGCCACCCTCCCCAATTTGGGGAGGGAATCTGCGCCTGAACTGTATAACGAAACAGCTTTATTGAGTTTCTTAACAGGAGCAATTAACGATTAGGCGATGGTGACGTCGTTGCAGAGGTAGACGTCTTGGATGGCGTTGAGGATTTCGACGCCTTCTTTGAGGGGCGTTGGAACGCTTTTCGGCCGGAGATGAGGCCAGTACCGCCGGCCCGCTTGTTGATGACGGCGGTGGTGATGGCGTCTTGAAGGTCGTTACTCCCGGATGCGCCGCCACTGTTGATAAGTCCGCACCGGCCCATGTAACAGTTTGCGAGTTGATAGCGGGTGAGGTCGATCGGGTGATCAGTTGTGAGCTCGGAGTAAATGCGTTCGTCGAGTTTGCCGTAGCTTGATCCGCCAGAATTGAGGGCTTTGAATCCGCCATTGCACTCGGGGAGCTTTTGCTTGATGATATCGGCTTCGATGGTGACGCCGAGGTGGTTGGCTTGACCGGTGAGGTCAGCGGCGAGGTGGTAGTCCTTGTCTGACTTGAACGCATCGTTGCGGAGGTAGCACCAGAGAACGGTGGACATGCCGAGGCTGTGAGCGTGCTCAAAGGCTTGAGAGACTTCGACAAGTTGGCGGGTGGCGTTATCGGATCCGAAGTAGATCGTAGCTCCGATGGAGATTGCGCCCATATCCCAGGCTTGCTCGACTTGAGCAAACATGACTTGGTCGGCTTGGTTGGGGTAGGTCAGAAGTTCGTTGTGATTGACTTTGACCATGAAAGGAATTTTGTGGGCGTATTTGCGACTGACCATTCCGAGAACACCAAGAGTTGAGCAGACCATATTGCATCCGCCTTCGATTGCAAGTTCAACTATTCCGGCGGGGTCAAAGCATGCGGGGTTTTTGGCAAATGAGGCTCCGGCGGAGTGCTCGATCCCTTGGTCAACGGGGAGAATGCTGACGTATCCGGTTCCGGCAAGGCGTCCGTGGTTGAACATTTTTTGGAGTGATCCGAGGACTTTGTTATTCCGGTCGGATTGGGCGTAGATGCGATCAACGAAGTCCGGCCCGGGGAGATGAAGCATGGATTTGTCGATGGTTGTGCTCTTGTGGTTGAGCAGATTCTCGGCTTCGTTGCCCAGGATTGCTTGGATTTCGCTGTAATTGCGCGCCATAGGTTTTATTTTGCCATGGATTGCTGTTTTGGGGTCCGAATGCCTGGTTCTGAAACTGGTAAGGGGGGTGATCGGTATAACGGAAAGAGTTGAGAAATGGGAACGCGCATGGTTAAGAACCGATTTGGAATGCTGATTTTGGGGCTGATTGCAGTGAGTGTTGGTTTTGCTCAGGAGAGCTTGACTATTGATCAGGCTTTGCAGCGGGCGAAAGAGCGGAATGGAACAGTTCAATCGGCGATTTTGAGTTATCGAGCGGCGCAAAAAAATGCCCAAAGTGCTTATAGCGCGTTCTTGCCAACGGTGACCCCGAGTGTGAGTCGTGAGTGGGGAACGAGTGATATTTTAACGGGGCCGTTCCGGGGTAATACAGATCTGAACACCACTAATGCAGCGATCAACGTTAACTGGCGGTTGCTGGATGATGGGACACGGCAAGATACTTTTGATCGGGCGAAGATTGGGGCGCGTTCTTCGGAGTTTTCGAGTTTGCAGACGCTTCGGAATACGCTTTTTGGGGTGCATCAGCGGTTTTATGATGCATTGCGGACTCAGGAACTGCTCCGGGTTCAGGCCGACAACTTAAAACGGGCTCAGGAAATTTTGGATCAGACGAAATTCCGAGCGAATCCGCCGATTGAGGATGTTCCGAAAAAAGACATTTTGCAGGCCGAGGCGGATTTCCAGAATGCGAGAGTAAGTGTTTTGCAGGCGGAGAATCGCGTATTTACATCGGCGGCTGATTTGAAGGCCGTTTTGGCATGGGATGAGCAGAATTTGCCGGAGTTGGTGAAGCCGACACCTCAGCAGTTACCGGTTCTTGACATGACTTTGCAAGAAGCGATTGTACGGGGTTTGGACAATCGGGCTGACCTGGCGGCGACTCGTGAGCGAGTGCGGTCTCAGCAGTTGAACGTACGGACGGCGAAACGAGAGTCGTTTTTACAATACACGTTAGATGCGGGATACCGACGGGTGTTTGCGGATGATCCGTTCCAGCGAGCGGCGCTCACATTTTCGGCGAGTTTGCCACTATATGATGGTGAACGGACGAAGACCTTGGTTGATGCTGAGCGGTTGACATTGGCATCGCTCGAGGCGAGCCTTGAACAGGATGAGCGGGTTGTTCGATCGGAGGTTGAGTCGGCTTATACGGAATATGGTCAGAATCGGCTGCGCTTTGAAGCTTCTCAAGCGGCTTTGAAAGCGGCAGAAGTGAACTACAACGCGGCGGTCGAAGCTCAGCGCGAGGGAGCGGGGAACTTGATTCAAGTTTTGACGGCCCGGGTTAGTCTGACTACAGCGGAATCAAACGTTGTCGAGGCGACGTATGACTTGTTGATCTCGGACGTCCGGTTGCGACTTGTGACTGGTCAGTCCTTGCCCGGAGAATAACGATGAGTGAAGCACCCCCGAAACCGGTCATTTCTACGAATAACTTGGTGAAAGAATATGTGATGGGCGAGATGACGGTCCGGGCTCTCCGAGGCGTAAGCGTCACCATTCATGCGGGGGAATTTGTGGCGATTATGGGGCCGAGTGGATCGGGCAAGTCGACATTTATGAATATGGTTGGGTGTCTTGACCGGCCGACAAGTGGTGATTACTACTTGGATGGTCAGGAAGTCAGCCGGCTGGGTGATAATTCGTTGGCGGAGATTCGGAACAAGTACATAGGATTTGTGTTTCAGACGTTTAATTTGTTGCCCAGAACCACGGCGATTAAGAACGTTGAGTTACCTTTGCTTTATGCAGGAGCGAAGGACAAAACGGCGCGGGCCAAACAAGCTTTGGAGCGTGTGGGTTTGGGTCAGCGGATGACGCACAAGCCGAACGAGCTTTCGGGGGGCCAGCAGCAGCGAGTTGCGATTGCGCGGGCAATCGTGACCGATCCAGTATTGGTTTTGGGGGATGAGCCGACAGGGAATCTCGATACTCGCACGAGCTTTGAGATCATGGCGCTGTTCCAGGAGCTCAACCGAGCAGGAAAAACGGTTGTGATTGTTACGCACGAAGAGGATATTGCGCGGCATTGCAATCGGGTGATTCGGTTCCGGGACGGCTTGATCGAGCGAGACGAGGTCGTTGATCAACCAACTGATGCTCGTGCCGAGTTAGAAAAGTTGCCTCCACCGGAGCTTGTATCACATTAGCTGCGAGTAATTTGTCTGTAATAAACATGAACAATGAATGATGATTAAGAATTATTTTTGCTCAATTTATGTGATTTTTTTAAGAACCATAAATACCGATGAATATTTAGCCGACCTTGTGAATTGAACCTGGAGTTCGCAAGTGAAGAGCATGTTGGCACCGATTTTTGGATTAGATGCGAGTGAGCAGAACTACCGATTGAGAATCAACCGGATTACTGACGCTGACCGGACGGCATTGCGTGAGATGAAGCCGTTCTTTGACAAGCATATGAAGATGATTGTTGATGAATTCTATGGTCATATCGGGCAGTATCCTGAAGCTTTGGCGATTGTAACGGGTGCAGGTTCGAGTATCGAGCGGTTGAAACAGACCAATCCGAAGTACTTTGCCGAGATGTTGACAGGTGAATTTTGCCCGAGTTACTTTGAGAGTCGGCTTATTGTGGGAAAGATTCACGCGGTGATTGGGTTGGAGCCTAAGTGGTTTTATGCGGCGATGAGTACTTATTATCAGGTGATTTTTGACTTGATGGTTAAGGAGAACCGGTTTTCGGCAGCGAAGCTTTCCCGATGGCTAGTGGCTTTTCAGAAGACTTTGAACTTGGATCAGGCATTGGTCATGGAGGCCTATGTTGAATTTGGGTTTGTTGCTCCGGTGCGCGAAATTGTGAATCAGACCCGGGAAATTGCAGAGAATTTGCAGGCAAATAGCGAGCAACTCTTGCAAGGGAGTGAAGATTCCGGACGTGCCATCACCGAGCTTGCGAATGTGAGTGAGCAGCTTGCTTATGCTGCGACGAGTCAGGCGGAGTCGAGCCAGTCTGCCGCAAATAGTATGCAGTCACTCGCCCAATCGGGGCTTGAGATCAGTTCAGGTTCTGAGAATCAAAAGAAAGCTCTCTCGGATGCGGGCGAAGTTGTTTCGGTAGTTATGACGAGTGTTGACGAAATTGCGACCCAGTCGAACGTTTGGGAGGAGATTCGGGAGAAGATGGGAGCGATAGACCGGGTGAAAGAGACGGTTTCGGCGAGTGCTCAGCAAGTGAATGAAATGAACCAGCGGTCGGACGAGATTGGTCGGATTGTGCAGACGATCGAGGATATTGCGGCCCAGACTAATCTTTTGGCTCTGAATGCGGCGATTGAAGCGGCTAGGGCGGGCGAGATGGGTCGGGGCTTTGCAGTTGTTGCAGAGGAAGTCCGTAAGCTTGCGGAGCATAGCTCGGCGGCTACGAAGGAGATCGCGGTGTTGATTCAGGCGGTACAGGCGGGAAGTCAGCAGGCTTCAGAGTCTATGAATCAAACGATTGAGGATGTGAGCGGCGCGGCGGAGATTACGCTTTTGGCGGCAGGATGTTTGGAAGGAATCTCGACGGTTGCCACGGAAGCAGCGAAGAAAAAAGCGGAGCTCTCGCAGGCAATGGAGCAAGTGAATCTGATTGCCGATGTGAATCTGGGCCTGATCGCGAGTATGACGGATGAAGTCTCGGCGGCCAATACGGGAATCGAAAGTATTGCGGCCACGAGTCAAGAGAACAGTGCTTCGACGGAGGAGATGAGCGCATCGACTCAGGAGATGACGGCTCAGGTTGAGGAGCTTGTTGCGAGCATCCACGAGGTGAATCAGCAGATTGAGCAACTCAATGGAGTGATTGAGCAAGCTCAGGAAGTGATTGATAAATCTCGAAAATCGGGAAGTCCTCGGGCAAAAGCGGCCTAGTGCATGTCGGGAGAGTTCGAGGAAATTCGTACTCTCCCCTGAGCTATTCAATAGGGGAGTCAAAGGGTCATTATGTTAGGCAAAAGCGACTCCACTCTGATCGGCAAGAATATGATCATGAGGCTGGTTTGGAACTTGGCGGGTTTCGTTTTTGTCGGCCTTGGTACGGCGGGGATTTTTGTTCCAGGTTTGCCCGCAACGGTGTTCTTTATTTTGGCTTTGTTCTCATTCACGAAAGGTGCAAATGATATTTGGCGCGAGCGATTGCTCAACCATAAAGTTGTTGGGGCCACTTTACGGCATTGGGAAGAGCACCGAAGTATTAGCCGCAGGATTAAATGGGTTTCTTGTTTGGCGATTGTAGTCTCAGTCGGATTCTCGGTTGCCGTGATACCGGTTTTGTGGGTTAAGGGGTTGGTTTTAGCGGTGGGGATTGCCGGGATCGCTTATATTTTGACGCGCAAGACCACGGAGGATTTGCGCTTGGGGGAGTTTGAGCGTTTGGTTGCTTGAGCCGGTTTCGCTCCTTGTTTTTTTGCTAGTTGGATAGAATGTTGTCCGTTTTCGTGATTTGCATCACATGGTTATGGGGTGAGGTTCGATCACACTTCATATGTTCAGAGCGAATGGCTTTGACATCTCGGACAGGAGAAACACATGAAAAAAGCTAGATTGAGATTCCGCGTTGGTGCGGTACTGATTGGAATTGCAGCGGTAGGGATTTCCCAGGCGACGGTCGTGATTTCGGATTCGACTTTTGCGAATGGAAACTGGAGTTTGTCGGTTTTGACTTCGGGATCGGCGACGACCAACATCACGGCGACCCAGACGAACTTCTTTGGCAATCCGGCTCCCAGTCGCCGGCAGAGCAGCACGATTGGGACGGGGGGTGTTGAAGTGTTGGCGGCGCATCAGTACTTGGCGGCGACAATTGATCCAGGTTCTTTTGCATTGAATGAGATGCGGTTCACCATGGATTTGACTGGAGCGGCAACTACTCAGTACAGTTTCGCGATTTGGCAAAATGGATTTCTTTATGCTTCGCCGTTTATGACAAAAGGAACCAGTAGCCAGTTGACCTTCACGAGTGGCGTGATATCGGCTTTGGACTTTGCCGAGGTCTTGGGTGCGGGTGGCCCCGCTGTGAACACGATGTCAAATCCTGAATGGGGTCCAACGGGGTCAGCTTTTTCGGTTGGGATTTTGCTTTACAACAATTATCCGAGTTCGGCCAACGGACTGCATACGATTGACAACTTTGTGGTTGAAGTCAACCCGGTGCCGGAACCGAGCTTGTTGCTCGTGGGCGGGTTGGCTCTGGCGGCAATTTGTCGTCGAATGAGATAGTAGGTTTGGTCTCATGAATGCTTGGGCCGGAGATTTCGGCCCGAGCAAAGTATTTAACTATTTGAGAGCAATCGCGGTTAAGTGCTTTTGCCAATTTTCAAATGCGGATTGAGCGGCGGTGAGTTTGGCAAGTTTGCGTTCACCCTTGTTTTTTATGAATGGTTCGGGATCCGGGAAGAGGCCCCAGTTGATGTTCATCGGAGCGAATTCGCGGTCGGTTTCGGCGTCACTGAGATGATCGATGAGGGAGCCGTAAGCGGACGCACGAGGGGGAATAGAGGGTTCGAGACCTTGAGATCGGCGGATGAGGGTGTGGGCGACGTAAATGCCCATCGCGGCAGATTCAACATATCCTTCGACTCCGGTAAGTTGTCCGGCGATGAAGAGGTTGGGTCGAGTGCGAAATTCGAGCCAAGGATGGAGGGCTTTGGGGGATTCGATGTAGGTGTTGCGGTGGATGACGCCCATTCGGACAAACTCCGCGTTTTCGAGTCCGGGCACCATGCGGAGGACTTCGAGTTGGGGTCCCCACTTCATCCTTGTTTGACAAGCGACCAGAGAGTAGAGAGTTTTATCTCGGTTTTCGGGACGAAGCTGGAGGGCGGCCCAGGGGCGACGCTCGGTACGCGGATCGCGCAGACCGACGGGTTTGAAATTGCCGAATCGAAGGGAGTCGTGGCCTTTTGCGGCAATTTCTTCGATTGGTTTACAGCCTTCAAAGTATTTCGGGTCTTCAAAATCTTTGAGGGGAACGCGTTCGGCGGCAACGAGGGCGGTGATGAAAGTGTCGTATTCTTCTTTGGAAAACGGGCAGTTGAGGTAGTCGTCTCCTTCGCCTTTGTCGTAGCGCGATTGGGCGAAGATGATGTCGCGGTTGAGGGTGGAAGCGTCCACGGTGGGGGAGACGGCGTCGTAAAAATAGAGGTGCTCTTGGCCAGTTTGCTCGGCGAGCCATTGGCCGAGGGCTTCACTCGTGAGAGGGCCAGTTGCGAGAACAAGGGGTTCGCCTTGAGCGAGGATTTCTTCGGCCATTTGGGGAGTGAAGAGTTCGCGGCGGATGGTGATGTTGTGGTTTTGCTCGATTTGGGCAGTGATTGCGGCGGCAAAGTTGTCGCGATCCACACAGAGGGCGGAGCCGCCGGGGACGGAATGGGTTTCGGCGGTGGGGATGAGGAGGGAGCCAAGGGCTCTCATTTCGGCTTTGAGTTGTCCGGCGGGGGTGGCTGGGTCTTGGGATTTGAAGCTGTTGGAGCAGACGAGCTCGGCGAAGTGGGTGGTTTTGTGGGCGGGAGTTTCGTGTGGCCCGCGCATTTCATAGAGGGTGACTTTGAGCCCGTTGGTGGCGCAGATATGGGCGCATTCGGTGCCAGCCATTCCACCGCCGACGATATGAATCATTGGATTCTATTGTGGCGGGTTTTGGAGGTTGGAAGTTAGGGACACTGAAAGCTGATTCGTAGGGTTAGAGAAGTCATGTTGGTTCTTGACCTGTTTAGCTTAAGAAATGAGACACAGTTGATTTGGGAGTGAACCGTACGCGTATGGATCAACAATAAAATTTGCAAGTATCTATGAGTACTGGTGACCTCACCCCCAACCCCCTCTCCATTAAAACGGAGAGGGGGCTTTTACTCCCAGCCCCACATGACTTTGTATTTCCAATCTCGGATGAGGGGGATTTGAGTTGTGGCGTTGGGGCCAGATTCGGAGACTCCTGGTCCGGCGACGGAGCGGGCTGAGGGCCAAAACTGGCCAAATTCGGTGATTTGGATGTAGGTTCCTCGGGCGTTGTAAGGGATCGGGTCTTGATTGGTGTAGCGTATCTGACCGGGGGTGAATTTCCAAGATTTGTAGTCAGTGCTTTGAGTTTTTTCGAGAGACTCGATGGCTTTGGTTTGGGCAGCGGTGATGACTTCGGATTTTGATCGGGTGCCGAGGTAGTTGAACTTCGTTGTTCCGTTGAGAGCGTTGATGATGACATCGGGCTGCAGAACTTGGACGAAGAGGTTATCAGCGGTGAAGTTGCCCAGTTGATTCAGGAAGAGTTCGCGGCGGAGTTGGGTGATCGTTTCGTTGAAAACGAGAGGTTCGGGGGTTCCGATGAGGTTCTTGCCGTTGTAGTCACGGAGAAGGGAAGAGGCACGGTGCGGGGCGAGGCTTTGAATGAATTGGGGTTGAAATGCTTGGAAAGTGTCGTGGTCTTCTCGGGCGATGGTGAAGGCGGCGCGCTCGACGAGTTCGGGAGAGAGTTTGGGGGACTGGAGATAGAAGGGGATGTTTTTGCTACGGAAGTAGCGACCCCAGACGGGAGTATCGCCGTTGGGCCACCAGGCGATGGGTTTGTTGTTCCAGTTGGTGAGGAGTCCGCTGGTGGGATTGTCGGCGCGGGGCATATCTACTGAACTCACGAACCCTCGCCACTGGTTGTCTTTGGTGTCGAGGGTTGGGAGTCGGGGATCAACCCCACGGGCTCGGATGGGCATGAAGCCGCAGAAGCGGTAGCCGATATCGCCTTGTTTGGTGGCAAAGAAGAGGTTGAAACTCACGGGGATCTTTGCGGCGAAGATCGAAAAGTCGGAAGGTTGTTTGGCGGCGTAGAGATCAAAGAGGGCGGCGGTGGAGGCGATTTCTCGTTTCCAGAATGGGGAGCGGAGGCTGTAGACAGCTTTGCTTGAATTGGACTTGAGGAGGACGGGGCCGTGAATGGTGCGGAGTTGAGTCACCGTGCGGTCTGGTTCGCCATTGACTTTGAGGGTGAAGGGAATTTCGTCGAGCTTGTAGTCGATGTCGGCGGAGGTGTAGGTTTGGGAATCTTTGAGGGGGCTGACGAAGATGTCTTCCAGGTCAGCGACTCCGGACGTGAAACCCCAGGCGGCGTGGGGGGTGTATCCGATGACGATGCCGGGGATGCCGGGGACATTCATTCCGGCGACTTTGAGATCGGGGGTTTCGATGGCGGCTTCGTGGACTACGCTGGGGGTGTTGTGACCCATTTGGGGAGCGGTAAGGAGAATGGGGTGGTTGGTTATTGATCGGCGGGGGCTGACGACGATGGCGTAGCTTCCCATTTTGTGGACGACGGAATTTGATTCGGCGACGAGTTTGGCGTCCTCCATGCTGGCGAGGCGGACGGCTCCGGCGAGTTCGAGGAGATTTGTATTGGGGAGGGCTTTGAGGTGGGCTTCGGATTCGGGCCGGTTGAAATTGAAGATTTCGGGGGCGCGGAGGGTGACGTCGTCACGTTTTTCGACGGTGGTGGGGGCGAGGGGTTCGTTTTGCCAGGCGAGATCATCGAGGACATCGAGGATGTTGTCGCGAACAGTGGGGCGGGTGCGGAGGTACTGGACGAGGGCGTAGTTACGGAGTTCTCCGGCACCACCTTGACCGAATTGGCGGGAGAGGTTGACGGCGATGGCGGCGGAATCGGTGAGGGTCCAGGGGCGAGGAACGAACCGGTTCGTTGTGTAGCCTTCGGGGAGGGTGTTGGTGGCGACTCGATTTGTGATGGTGTCGTTGATGCCTTGGACATAGGCGGACCAGGCGACTTTGACATTGGCGGGGAGTTGGTCGATCATGTCGGCGTACTCCTCGGGGGTGTATTGTTTTTGGAGGGTGGCGGTATCGGCGGCGACGGTGCTGGGGCCGAAGACTTCGGACATTTGTCCGAGGGAGGATCGGCGGGCCATTTCGAGTTGCCAGAGTCGGTCTTCGGCGATGGCTTGGCCCATAAGGCGGAATGCTTCGGCCTGGGTTTGGGCCTTGATCATGGGGACGCCGTACGAGTCGCGGGTGATTGTGGGGGTTTGGGCGAGGAGGATGCCCGCGAGGGCGGCGATGATCATGGGGTGGTTTTACCCTTTGGCCTTGGTTAGTGGTTTAGGGAAGTCGTTTTTGGGAGCCGGGGAGGGATTTGTCGCCACCAGTGACGCGGTAGATGACATAGAGGACGCCGAGGACGATGGCGGCGGGGATGGCGAGTTTGAGGACGAGGCCGATGAGGCCGACGGCGAGTCCGCCGATGAGTTTGACGCCGAAGATGAGGCCGATGATGACGAGGAAGGCGATTCCGATGAGTTTGAGGGGGCTGGCGTTTTTCATTTTGGTTGCCTCTTGATTGTGGAGACGGTGGAGGCGGGGGGTGGGTTGCGAGGGATTAGGCCTGAGTTACTTTGGTGGATCAGCCGATCACTTTGTTGAGTTCCCTTAAGCGGATGTCGGCAAGCTGCTTTGCTTTCGGGTCGGGGTTGATGCGCTTGACTTCTTGCCATTCGTCGCGGGCTTGGCGGGCGTGGTCAACTTTCTTCGTGAGATTGTATAGTTTGTAAAGCAAGGTTGCACGAATTCCAACATGATCTACTTCTTTGTATTCATGCTGGATTTGATTCAGCTTGGTAATGCTTGACAGCACTCGCTTGGAACTCTGCGACGAATAAAGCCCCTCGAGAACATATGCCTTAGATACATTGATTTCCTTTGGATAGAGATTCAGGAGGCGAGTCCCAGTGTCCCTATGCCAATTTGGTGACTGTTTGTAGAAATTCAATGCGATGTAGCCTGACTTGACAAATTCGGGGTCGGTCGATCCGACACTATTCGACAATTGGTTGATCAACTTTGGCGAAAGAAGCTCTTCTCGAAGTTCTTTACTGAAGCTCACTAAGTACCGAGCGCAGAGATAGGCGTGATAGACAGAGGTCTCGTCTCCAATTGATTCTGAAAATGCCTTGATTTTTTTGAGTCGATTGATGCGGGAATCTTTGGACAACATGACTATCCGTTCATCAACTTCAGTCTTCCTCTTCAACCACCTAGCTGAAACCTTTGATTCCATCGGCAAGACAACCCATTCGCTGATCTGTGGATTAGATAACTGCTCATGCTCGACTTTAACACAATGCGTTCCAGCAGCAAGATAGAATAGGATTGCAACTCTCATAGCTTTGGGTGGGACGAAAAATGATGTGACTTCGAAACGGATATCTCACGCAATCTTTGATAGTGGCTCAAACTAGCCCCACTTTCTTACGTAAGCATCTAGCCGTTGCATCATAGCTTTTGCTTTGACTTCATCTCCAATTGTATCAATATATTTTCGCATGGCTATTTTAGCCCGACTATAGTCTTCCGATTCACGAGTTCTTGAAAAGATTGCCAGCATTGCCCAGCAGTGTAACTCTGAATACCGATTGACTGAAATGACTCCAGCTAGTCGCTTTGTAAGTAATGATGTTGCTGCCTTAATTTGAGCAAGACTGCCTCTCCCGCGTACAGAATCCCAGACATACCCCTCAATCAGTAGCAAGTCATCTGGAAAGATATTTATCACTTTCGATCCAATATTACCCCAAGAAGGGTGTTGTGCATCATTTATAGATAGAGCCGTATATGCGGCTCTCCAAAACTCCGGATCCTGAGAACCCTCAGCATCCGATATTAAAGCAAGAGATTGTCCAAATTTTGAATGACTTCTGAGATCGTCTCGAAAACTTGTCAAGATAAGCGAAAGAAAATGAATCGAGTCAGACTTTTGTGACTTTGCGCATTCGTTGAAAATTGAAGTGAATTTCGAGAAACGGTTGCTTCTCGAATCATCTTTGAGAAATTGAAGCCGATCAGTGTTCTTGGCGCGGACAGAAGTCCAATAAGGACTGACACCTCCGAGCATTTCTCGCTCGTACCACGCCGAGTTGCGACTTTGTGAAGATGGCAACAGCAAAACGCTCGCAAGGAAGTATGCTATCATCGTGGCTCCACCCACAGTGTATGGTAACCTCGCATCGGAGAAATATACTGTGTATTGGAATTGATTGCTTTGTGTAGGAATCCACTTTCATTGTATTCTAGAGTAGTAATATATTGTATTATTAACCCTTGTCTTGAGGTTACGCGCCATTTTAGGTTCGAGCGATAGTTTGCATCCCAATCTAATTGAACAAGTGGATTAACTTCCGTGCGAGGAAAGGCACCATCCCGCGAAAGCGGAAATGTGGCAGGCGTAGTGAGCTGTTCGGAGAAGATTGACTGAAGAGCTATTCGCACCGCTGGAGCAGCTAGCTTTTGAGCATAAGGAGCGTTTCTGAGTGCAAAGTCAGCCACATCTACGCCTAAGTTTAGAACATGTGTAGCAGCAGTCGATGATGCATATTGCTCTATTTCCTCCGCTCCCAGAAATTCATGGGAGGAACTCAATACATAAAGCCCTTGTGTATGAGTTTCATGATGAACAGGGACAAGATTGCGATCGGTAAAATTTGCCAACGGATAGTGTTCTGGCGTAATTTCGAAGACCTGAGAGTACTGAATGGGTACCGAACTTTCAACATAATCGACATCGTACTTTACTTTAGCCTTGACTCCGTCACGATAATTTACTTCAAAGATAACAGGTTGCGTACTACCAACGTCTTGGTCGCTCTCTCCAATCACAAGAGAGGGTGTTCCTGGGATTGGAAAGTGTTGAATCCAAATGATAGGATTTGCCGCGAAAGAGCCCTGTGTGGTAGATGTCGAAATAACCCAAGGAAATGCACCTGACATTGGATGATATGTTGGGTTCAAGTTCGGATTCGGGTTTGTTATTGTCCAAGAGAAATCACCGTGACCAATCTGTTCTCCTTGATAAAAAGTACTAGTTCCAATGAAATGTAAGGGAGTCTTCAGCGAGAATACATTACTGACGCTTCTTGGATTTCGAAAGAGTGCGATTGGAAAACGCATATATCTGCTGTATGCAGAATGCGACTCTTCCACGATCGCTTCTCGCTGAAAAGCAGGCGAATTGAAAGTTAGTTGATAGGTAAAATTTTCATGCTGACACAGCGCGTTGTGGTTTTCAACTGAAAGAAGTGGAGTTGCTTTCCAAAACGGCGCACCGCTCACTGAGAGGCCAATTCGATTGGAATCGAGGGTGGCGGTAGCGGATTGGGCTTCGGCCCAAACAAGTGGTGAATTGGCAGAGGAAGTAGCCGAGGCGCTCGGGCTGAATTCTAGTTCTCCGTAGCCGCTGGAGTTTAGGGGGATGATTCGCAGATTGCGGCCCGACGAGCGCTCGCCGCCCAATCCTCCAACACCTTCTTCAATCATGAAAGATGAGTACTCAGACTCGTCACCCAGTCCATTGTCGGCTTGTGAATTCCCGCTTGGCAAAAACGCGGCGTAAGCCGTGGAGTCAACCACGACACCGACTTCGGTGGGCATTTGTTGGGGGTCTCCGGAATACTGAACGACAACTTTCAAGGTTCCTTCGCTCGTCATTTCTACGGGCGTCGTGATTCCATCCGTATTGCCAGCGGGCGCTCCCGGTGAGAGGCTCGGTCCGCCAATACCGCCATTGCTAAAGGTATTCCCGTTTAGTCTCCACCCTGATTCGAGCCAGTTCCTTGTCCAGTGATTTGAATAGACGATGCCCTGGGCGTTGCGGTGGAAGGTTGTTACCTCGTCCAGTCCTTCAACGGTCACGATCGAAACTGTAACTGAGTTCCCCCCCCCCCCGGACCGCCTGGTCCGCCTTGGACTTGGGCGGATGCGACGAGGGCGAAAAGGAGTGCGGAGAGAAGAGTGCAGAGACGAAGGAAATTGCTCATGATTTTTCACATTGACGGATCAACTGACTTCCATGATACAAAAAGAATTTTTAGATTTGCAAGGAAAATATTTGGGAACTTAAAACTGAGTTCAGATGGATGTAGAGCAACGGCGATTTTTTAAATATTCACCGGGTGAATGCTCGGGTCTCGCGGAAACGATGGGTGTAGGTGGGGCGTCTGGGTTGTTGAGATGATTACAGGGGCAATGATGAGTTTGGTACTGGCTTCGCAACCGAGTTCGACGGAATTGACGATTTATAACGGTGGATTTGCGCTGGTGAAAGAGCAGCGGAATCTGAATTTGAAGGTGGGTGAGCAGGAGGTTGCGGTTCAGGATGTGGCGCAGATGATCGAGGCGAATTCGGTGGCGATCAAGAGTTTGAGTGCGCCGGGGTCTTTTTCGGTTTTGGAGCAGAACTACCAGTACGATTTGATTTCGCCGATTGCGATTTTGAACAAGGCGGTGGGGAGTGAGATTACGTTTAACCGGGTGTTGCCGAACGGAGATCGGGAGCGGCTTACGGGAACTTTGATGAGTGCGCCGACTCAGATTGTGGGGAATGCGAACGGGGGGAGTTCGATGACTTGGAATGGGATGGTGATCCAGACGGCGGATGGCCGGGTGATTTTGAATCCGAGCGGGGAGATTGAGGTGAGTTCGATTCCGGCGGGGTTGATCACTAAGCCGACGCTCGTGTGGTTGCTCAATGCGGCGAAAGCGGGGGCGAACCAGGTTGAGCTGAGCTATATCACGGGCGGGATGACTTGGAAGTCGGACTATGTGTTTTCTTTGGATGCGGAAGGGAAGAAGGCGGATTTGAAGGGTTGGGTGACGCTGACGAATAATTGCGGGACGAGCTTTGCGGTGAATAAGTTGAAGTTGTTGGCGGGGGATGTTCAGCGGGTTCAGCCTCAGAATCAGGGTGGTTTTGGGGGAGGGGGAGCTCGACTTGCGATGTCGAAGGCGGCAGATGCTGGTTTTGCAGAGGAGCAGTTTGCGGATTATCACTTGTACACGTTGCTCCGCCCGACGACGGTGAAGGATAAGGAGATCAAGCAGGTGAGTTTGATGGAGGCGACGGGGGTGCCAATGAAGAAGCGGTTGCTTGCGGATGCGATGCGCAATTACGGTCAGTATCAGCCGAATGAGGGGGCGGTGGGGCTTGGCGAGATCAAGCCATTGATTCAGCTGGAGTTCAAGAATTCTAAGGAAAACCAGATGGGGATGCCTTTGCCGAAAGGAGTGGTCAAAGTTTATCAGCGGGATTCGGCGGGTTCGTTACAGCTTTTGGGCGAGGATGAGATTGACCACACTCCGAAAGAGGAAACGGTGATGTTGACGGTGGGCCGCGCGTTTGATGTGCGAGTTGATCGAAAGCGGACGATGTTCAAGTGGTTCCGGAATGGTAACTCGGTTAGGGGATCGGATGAGACGTTCGAGATTGAGGTTCGGAATCGGAAAGAAACTCCGGAGACGGTGACGGTTTGGGAGCGCCATTGGTGGGAGCATTCTTTGACGTCTTCGAGTATTCCGGCGAAGAAATTGGATGCGAACATCTATGAGTTTGTGGTGGATTTGAAGCCAAATGAGGTGAAAACGATCACTTATACCGTCGCGACCCGTTGGTAGGGTTAAGGTGAGTTCGGCCTGTCATACTGAGAGGTATGGGTCGTTTGATTGCAGCTGCAGATGTGGGTAGTAACACCGCTCATCTGCTGATTGCTCATTTAACGGAGACGGGGTTAAAGAAGATTGTTAATGAGAGTGATTGGCTCTCATTGGGGGAGGAAGTGAGCCGAGATGGGAAGATTTCGGCGGGCAAGCGCAAGGAGCTGACGGCGACGATTGAGCGTTTTCGTCGGCTTTTGGATGAATACAAGGTTGAGGGAGCGATGTTCTTTGCGACGGAGGCGATGCGAAAGGCCTCGAATCATGAAGAGATATTGGCGGATATTTTTGAGAAATTTGGGATTCGGATTGACTTGATTTCTCCGATGAGGGAGGCGGAATTGAGTTACAAGAGTTCGCAGTTGGATTGTTTTGGGCCGGAGCCGATGCTGATGGTGGAGGCAGGTGGGGGCAGTGTTCAGGTGGCTTATTGCCAAGATGGGATTTTGGAACGGGTGACGAGTTTGCCGATTGGGTCGGGAGCTCTCAAGGCGCGGAGTGGAATGGATCAGCCGCCCAGTGATTATGCGATCAATAAGGCACTTGAGATCATTCAGATTGAATGTGATGCGGTAGCGAATTATCCATCGGTGAAGCGGATTGTGGCTTGTGGTGGGCTCTGCAGAGGATTGTGGCGGGCTTTGCATCCAGATGGTGACAAGACGCTGAGGGTGGAGGAATTAGACTTTTTGGCTTGGGATTGTGCGCGATTGGAGGCGGAGGTTGTTGTTGATCGGTATGACGTGAAGATCAATCGGGCGCGGACGCTTTTGGCGGGGTCACTGATTTTGCGGCATTTGATGGGAATGTTTGGGCACAGCGAAGTTCAGATGAGCCAATACGGAGTTCGAGAGGGGGCGATTTTGGAGATGAGTGAGCGGGCGAGCGAGAACTGGATGGTGAGCGGGAAATGACGGGTGCGGATCGCTACGTCAACCGGGAGTGGAGCTGGTTGCAGTTCAATGCGCGGGTGTTGTTTGAGGCAGAGAATTCGGATAATCCTCTGCTGGAGCGGGTGAAGTATCTGGCGATTTTTGAGTCAAATTTGGATGAATTTTATATGGTGCGGGTTTCGGGGTTGATCGAGCAAGAGGCAGCCGGGATGTCGAAAGTGACACCGGACGGGCTGGATGCGAGTCAGCAGTTGACGATGATTGCGGAGGAAGCGGAGCCTTTGCGGCGGCGGGCGGCGGAGATTTCGAGGAGGTTGGAGGGTGAGCTCGCAACGGAGGGGGTGGTGTTGCGGGCGGTTGACGAGTTGTCAGTTCCCGAGCAAGAGGCACTAACGGAAGTTTTTGAGCGGGAAGTTTTTGCGCTTTTGACGCCGCTGATGATGGCTCCAACAATGACATTTCCGTTCATTAGTAACCGGAGTTTGAACTTGGCGGTGGGGCTTGGGGAAGAGGGGAGTGAGCAGTGGGCGCGGATCAAAGTGCCGCCGGTGTTGCCTCGTTTGATGGCGATCCCTGGGCGAGCACGTGAGTTTGTGTTGCTGGAGGATGTGATCGCGGCGAATTTGGCGCATCTGTTCCCGGGTGTGGCGGTAACTGGTTCTTATTTGTTCCGAGTTGTTCGGGATGCGGATATTGAGATTCGAGAACTTGAAGCGGCAGATTTGATAGATGCGGTTGAGAAAACATTGCGGATGCGTCGGTTTGGCGATCCGGTATTGCTGGAGGTTGAGGAGCGGATGCCGGAGGAGGTAAAGCGGCTCTTGATGGACAACCTCGAGCTTCAGCCCTCGGATGTTTTTGAGGTGAACGGTCGTATTGGGATGGATTTTATGTGGGAATTGTCGGGCGTGGATTTGCCAGTTCTTAAGTTTGAGAAGCACTTGCCTTACAGGAATGAGCGGGTTTGTGATGCGGGAAGTTTGTTTGAGGTTTTGAAGCATCAGGATGTGTTGGTTCATCATCCTTTCGACGATTTTGAGCCGGTGTTATCTTTTATTCGTTCTGCGGCAAGTGATCCCAGGGTGATTGGAATCAAACAGTCGCTTTACCGGGTGGGTTCGGAATCACCTGTGGTCGAGAGTTTGCTTGAAGCGAGTGAGGAGGGGAAGCAGGTTGCGGTTATGGTTGAGCTGAAGGCTCGATTTGACGAGAGTAACAATTTGGTTTGGTCTAGAGCGTTGGAGCGGAGCGGGGTTCATGTCACTTATGGGACGGTTGAGATGAAAGTGCATTGTAAGTTGTGTTTGGTAGTTCGGAAGGAAGATTCAGGAATTAGAACATATGCGCATATTGGCACAGGGAACTACAATCCGAGTACGGCGCGGCTTTATACGGATCTTGGTTTGCTTACGAGTGACCCAGAGATTTGCCAGGACATTGCAGAGTTGTTCAATTACTTGACGGGGATGAGCGGTCAGGTTAAGTACCGGAAGCTGCTTGTTGCTCCGCTGGACTTGCGGGAGGGGATTATTGATCGTATTGAGCGTGAGGTGGAGGCGTTTCGTCAGACTGGTCGGGGCCGGATTGCGTTTAAACTGAATTCGCTGGTTGATATTGAGGTGATTGATGCCCTTTATGAAGCGAGTCAGGCGGGGGTGACGGTGGATTTGATTGTGAGAGGGATTTGTTGTTTGCGGCCCGGGGTTGAGGGGCTCAGCGAGAATATCCGGGTTGTGAGTGTGGTGGGTCGATTTTTGGAGCATTCGCGGGCTTATTACTTTGAGAATGGTGGAGAGGAAGAAGTTTTGATCGGGAGTGCGGATATGATGCGCCGGAATTTGGATCGCCGGGTGGAGGTTCTGGTTCCGCTTGAGGATCAGGATCAAATTGACTACGTGCGGGATGAAGTGATTGGGTTGGCTTTGCTTGACAATGTCAAGGCATGGCGTGGATTGGCGGACGGGCGATATGAGCGTGCGGTTGGGAGGAAAGGCGGACGGCGTCGCAATTCTCAGGTCGAGTTAATTGAAAAGCCGGCGACAAAGGTTTTGCCGCCGGCTTGACCTGTGGTTTCTTAGCTTCCGGATTGGAAGAGATTTTTCACTGGGCCATCGATGACGATTCGGTTGGATTGACTGGCGAACTCGTAAATCAGACCGTACATGAGTTTGGTTGATTTTGTGAGTTTTGCAAAGTCAACTACTTCCACCTCGTCGGACCTTTGATGGTAGTGCTCGTGGGGGCCGCAGAACATGAAGATCGCGGGGATTCCTTTTTGGACAAAGCTGTAATGATCGGATCGGTAGAAAATTCGCTCTGGGTCATCCATTCGGTCGTAATCGTCGCGGAGCACCATTTTTACGGTTGCATTGTTGACTTCGTTCAGGGTTTTTGTGATTTGTGAGCTGATCAGCTTGGGGCCAATTGCGTGGATTTCGTTGACACCGGCAAGTTTTTCGTTGCGGGGGTTGGTGTCTCCGGCGGGGCGGGACATGGAGACCATGTCGAGATTGACGTTGAAGACAATTTGTTTGAGATCAACGGTCGGATTGTCGCAGAAGTATTGTGAGCCCCAGAGTCCTTTCTCTTCACCAGTGTACCAAATGAACAGGGTTGATCGCTTTGGTCGTTGGCCGGTGGCGATGACTCGGGCAATTTCGAGGAGGGCAACGGTACCGCTTCCGTTGTCGTCGGCTCCATTGAAGATTGTGTCCCCGGTTCCATCGGCGGTGCTCATCCCGACGTGATCGTAGTGGGCACCAATTGAGATGTACTCTTTGCTAAGGGTGGGATCAGTTCCGGGAATAATGCCGATGACGTTGTGGGTGATGACTTCCCGGCGTTGGACATCGAGCTTGAGGGTGATGGTTGGGCCGGCAGAGGCGAACTCTGCGCGTGCGGCATTGAGGGCGGCGGTTTTGAGGGATTCACCGATCTCGGGAGTTACGGTGATGACGGGAAGTCCGGCGACTGGATTGTTGGATTTGGGTGAGTATCGTCCTCCGGCAACCATACGGTCAAGTTGGCGTTTCCAAGATGCAGTACTGGGGTTATTGGCGATGGTGATAACGGCAACCGCACCATGACGTTTTGCGGCGACAGCGGGCGATTCCCAGTTGGGATCGCGGGTTGCATCGCGCATCGTGAGTCCTTCGGGGAGGGCGTTGTCCGTAATGACGATGGCTCCTTTGAGCGGCAGTCCTTTCATCGGGTCAATTCCTTTGCTTACGTTTGTCCATCCGGAGGCGACGAATACGGGAGTGGATTGAACATCGGCGGCGGTCAGTCCGGTCGGGAGGAATCCTTCGCCGAGTGTGATGGACTTGCCGTCAATGGTTAGCATCGAATTTTCGGCGTTGAGAACGGCGGATTCAAGTGGCATTTTCTGTAGGTATGTGCCGTTTTCTCCGCCGGGTTGAACACCGTAAATCTTCAGTTGAGTGCTAATGAAAAGCGCGGCGATATCGAGTCCGCGGGAGGGTGTGTCTCGGCCTTCGAGGAGGTCGTGAGCAATGAATTCGAGATTGGACTTGAGATGCATCTCCGAAATTTTGTCGACTTCTGGAGCATTGATGGCAAAAGCAGTCGGGGTTAGAAGCAGTCCGAGAAGGACGGGAGCCAAAGTGCGGCGAACCATGGCACTTTCTACCCCGAATGGAGCGGAATTGTGCCGTTTTTGTAAGAGATTGCGGTTCCGCCACCTTTTGACGGCTCGCAGACGTCCAAATAAGAGATTAGGTTATGAGTGATTTGAATCGCACACAGATGGCGGCTCCGCCGATGGTTGACCCGAACAAAACTCAGCTTGGGGCCCCGATTGACCCGAATCGGACCGTGATGGGTTCTCCGAATTACGAGGCGACGGTGACGATCAAGCCAGTTCAGTGTGTGGTTTGCAAGACCTTTAATCCACCGGGGGTGATGTTCTGTGTCGAGTGTGGGTTAATTTTTGATATGGCGTTGGACGGCGATGCATTTGGTGCGCCAGCGGTTCAGGTTCCGGTTTTGGTGGATGGCGATGGGCGCGAGTACAAGTTGCGCGCGGGTGCGGTGATGGTGGGACGTCAGGGCGATGTTTTAGTTGAAGATTCTCGGATGAGCCGCCAACATGCGAAAGTGAGCTGGGAAGGGTCAAGTGTTTTTGTGGAGGATTTGGGTTCGACGAACGGAACGACGGTTAACGGAGAGCGAACGACGGGGCGGGTTTTGGTTGAGAACGGGGCAACCATCAGTTTTGGAGGGGTTGAAATGAAGCTGGGGATGCCGGGAGAAGCAAACAAGACTTTGGCGGCGATGAGTGGGAAAACGGCGGCAATGACCGCTCCTCCGGTGGGGACGGGAGCGATGGCGCATTTGGTAGTTGACGGGAACAAGGTTCCTCTCGTTATGGGACGTCATTCGTTTGGGCGAAAACCAGAGAATGGAATTCAAATATCTGACCCCTATGTAAGCGGACGGCACGGCGAGTTTGAAGTCACCGATGAGGGAGTTTCGATAACCGACATGGGCTCAACGAATGGCACTTTTGTGAATGAAGCGCGGCTCGCGACGGGTCAGAAGACGTTGATTCACCCAGGGGATGAAGTGCGGCTTGGGCAATATAAGTTAGAGATTGTTTTTGCGGGGCAGCAGAGCTAAAAGATGGAAGAGATTACGGCGGAAATCACAGTTGAGGCGGTTGTTCCTCAGACGGCTTTGCGAGTGCGCCCTAGGCTGAGTTTTGGTTGCAAGACGGACATGGGGAAAGTTCGGGACAACAACGAAGACAAGCACGAATTTTTCTTGGCGGAACGCGATGGTGATGTGGCGGCGAAAGGGCATATTTTTGTAGTGTGTGATGGAATGGGGGGGCACGAGGCGGGGCAGTGTGCTAGTGAAGTTGCGACAAAGACTTTTATTGATGTTTATCGTTCGCACCCGAGCGAAGATTGGATGGTTGCGGCGCGATCCGCAGTTACGGCGGCGACCCGATTTATCAATGATTTGAGCCGGGCGATGCCGAGTCGGAGGGGGATGGGGACGACTTTGGTTGCGCTGATTGTGCGACAGGATCAGGCTTTGGTGGTGAACGTGGGGGACTCCCGCTGTTATCAGTTGCAAGGAGAAGGGGTGAGACAGGTTACGACGGATCACACTTGGGTTGAGGAAACGGTAGCGGCGGGGATGATGTCCCGGGAGGAGGCTGAGGCGCACCAATATCGCCATGTGATCACTCGGGCGCTTGGGACAGAACGCGATGTTGCGTGCGATCTTTTTGAGATGGAATTACGGGAAAGCGATGTTTTTATGCTTTGCTCGGATGGAGTCACGAACCATGTTGCGGACGAACAAATTGGGGTGATTTTGCGGAGTGGATCGCCGAGTGAAGCGGCGTGGCGTTTGGTTGGAGATGCCCTTGTGGGGGGTGGCTCCGACAATGCAACAGTTATAGTGGTTCGGGTTGATGGACTTGACCGGGTGGACTGAGTTTCACCCGGTCAAGTTTTGGGGGTCACCAGACTTTTTTCATTAATCCGGAGAGAACACCTTGGTCATCCAATCCTTCGGGCATGTCTGACCATTTGAGCTTGATTTCGTAAGTGCCTTCTACTCCGGCTCCGACATCGTATTTGCCGAAGAGCCAAGTGATTCCGGCAGGGGTGACGACGAATTGATTTGCCAGTTCGGTGGTTAGAGCTTCATACGGGGAAATGTCCCGACTGGCTTTGACGTTGTTCAGTTTGGGGAGGACATATTTGTTGGCAAAATCGGCGGGTTTTGTGCCTTTCTTGAGGAGGTCAGCAAGACTCAGGACGCCGAATTTGCCGTTTTTGGGGCCGTAGGTGCGACTGAGATAGAAGAGTTGGGGATTTGCTCCGCCGGTGAACTGGTAGCCGTTCCACATGACGGAGACAATTCCGGCATTCGCGACGCCGACGATTGGTTGGAGTTCGAGTCCCCAGGACGACCCTTGCCATCCTTCGCGCTCAAAGGTTTTGGCTTCGCGCATAAATTCGTCGTAGACCTTTTTCGCGGTGGCTTTCAGGTCAGGATTTGCAACTCCATTGATCGCGGTTCGGGTCAGGAATTGTGGATAGGCGGCAGATGCTTCCCAGCGATCAGCCTTTTTGGACTGGAAGGCTTCAAATGTTTGGGCGGTGCCCAGACTTGCCGCCAGGGTGAGGAAGAGGACGGAGGAGAGGTGTTTCATTGATGTTCAAGAGAATGGACGAATTGGAGTCTAAAATGTGTCTTTTGGGGCGGGGGACTAGGCCAGTGAGATAGGGATTAGTTTTCAGTTTGGACAAGAACTTTATCTTCGGTCATTTCGTGAAAGGTGTTGGCGACACCTTCGCGACCGAATCCGGAATTTTTGATCCCGCCGTAGGGCATTGCGTCGAATCGAAGAGACGGGGAGTTGTTGATGATGAGGCCGCCCGTTTCGAGATTGTTGAAGTAGGTTTGGATTCGGGCTTGATCTTGGGTGAACAGGGCGGCATGGATTCCGAACTGGGAAGAGTTGATCCAGTTGATCGCTTGATCATCGGTTGAATAACTTTGGATCGTGACAAGGGGGGCGAAAGCTTCTTCGATGCCGATTCGCATTTGGCGGGTTGGACTTTCGATGACGGCAGGTTCGATGATGTTGCCGATTCGGTGGCCTCCGGTGAGTAGTTTTGCTCCGTGGTTTTCGGCGTCTTCGATGAGGGCGATAGCATTATCTGCGGCTTCGGATGAGATCATCGGCCCGCAAGTGACGGTGCGATCCAATGGATTACCTGTTTGGACGGATTCGGTTGCGCGGGTGAATTTTTCGCGGAATTCTAGATACCGGGTTTCATGACAGAGGATGTGTTGAAGGGAAATGCAGATTTGGCCGGCGTAGGCGAATGCGCCTGGGATTAGTTTTTCGATGGCGTGATCGATATCTGAATCGGGCGCGATGACAGCGGTGGCATCGCCGCCTAGTTCGAGACTGACTCGCTTTTTGGGGAGAAGCTCTTTGAGCATCCAGCCTACTTGGGGTGAGCCAGTGAAGCTCAGCATTTTGATTCGTGGATCGAGAGCGGCTTTTTGAGCTAGGGCAGGAACGGTATTGAGGACGTTTACGACACCATCGGGGCAACCGGCCTCGTGAATGATGCGACCCAGGGCGAGGGTGCAGAGGGTTCCCATGCTGGGGGTCTTGACGACAACCGTATTGCCTGCGGCAAGGGCCGGGGCGATCTTGTGAGCGGCAAGGTTGAGGGGCCAGTTATATGGGACGATGGCGAGGATTGGGCCGACCGGAACGCGAGTTGCGGTGACGCGAACGTTCTTTGAGCAGGAATCATGGGAGACATCAATTTCACGCGTGTGATTTTGGAGTGCCAGCTTGGCGGCGAGTTCAAAAGTGATGGCAAGTCGGGTGACTTCAGCTTCGGATTGGGTGATGGGTTTGCCGATTTCTTCGGCCATGAGTTCAGCTAGTTCAGTAAACCGTTCGCGCACGAGGAAGGCGACTCGATTTAGGAGATCGGCACGGGTTTTGGGGGTGGAGAACTGCCAGGATTCGAATGCAGTTTCGGCTGCGTCTATGGCGGCGGTGAATTCGCTCCATCCGGCTTCGGCGGCAGTGCCGACGAGTTTGCCGTCGTAGGGGGAGGAGTGTTGGGTTTTGCCAATGCTTTGGTCGCAGGGGCCGCCGATAAAGACGCCATTGATCAAGAGTTCTTGATGCACGGTTTCATGATGGCATGGGGTTTCGTATAGAATGGTTGGTGGGATGGGACGAAGAAATAAACATCGCATCATTTGTGCGCTCGATACGGGTGATTTGGAAGTGGCTTTGGCAAGCGTGCGGAAGTTACGCGAGTTCTGCGGTGCGTTTAAGATTGGCCATGCTTTGACCTTGCCCAACGGATTGGAGGTGATTGATCGGTTGCAGGATGCGGGGGCGGAGAGAGTGTTCTTGGATTTGAAATTTCACGACATTCCGAGCAGTGTTGGGATTGCGGTGCGGGAGGCGGCGAAGCATAAGGTTTGGATGATGACCCTGCACTTGAGTGGTGGTCCGGCGATGCTGAGTGCGGCGGCGGAGGAGGCGAAAATGGTCACGGTATCGGACCGACCGATGTTGGTGGGGGTGTCGGTTTTGACTTCGATGGATCAAAAGACTTTAAGTGATGATTTGGGCGTGGGTCGAACGATTGAAGAGCATATGGTTCATTTGAGCGAATTGGGGATGCGAGCGGGGATTGATGGTGTGGTTTGTTCGGTGCATGAAGCCGCAGCTTTGCGGGCAGCATTGCCTCACCAGGCAGTTTTGGTTACTCCAGGGATTCGGGCGAATCACGGAGAATCGCATGATCAGACTCGGATTGGGGATGGTCGAGATGCGATTACGGCGGGGGCGGATTATATGGTGATTGGTCGGGCTTTGACAGAAGCAGCTGATCCGGAGCAAGCTCTGAACGACCTTCGGCTCTGCGACTAGATGAGCGATTGGCGGTCGGATTTGTTGGCATGGTTTGACCGTGAGCAGAGGTCAATGCCTTGGCGGAAACAATATCACGTTGATCCTTATGCGGTTTGGGTGAGTGAGGTGATGCTCCAGCAAACGACGGTCGCGGCGGTGATTCCATTTTATGAGCGATGGATGGCCCGGTTTCCGACAGCGGAGGCATTGGCGGCAGCGAGCGAAGAGGAGGTTTTGCAGTATTGGCAGGGGCTGGGATACTATTCTCGGGCGAGAAATTTGCACAAGGGTGTTCGAACAGTGGTACTACAGGGCTGGCCCGAATCTGTCGGGGATTGGCGGCTGATTTCTGGAGTTGGGGATTATACGGCGGGGGCAATTGGATCAATTGCTCAGAGCATTGTTGTTCCAGCCGTCGATGGAAACGTGGAGCGGGTATTTTCGCGGCGATTTATGGTCAGTGACACTGGTGAAAAATTAAAGCGCTACGCAACTTTTTGGGCTGGTCGCAACGTTGATCCACAGCGTCCAGGAGATTGGAACCAGGCGTTAATGGAGCTTGGAGCGACGGTTTGCACGCCAAAGAATCCAGCTTGTGGGAGGTGTCCGGTTGCGATTAGTTGTGAAGCATTTCAGGCGGGTCGGGTTGGGGAATTTCCGGCACCGATGCCTAAGAAAGATTGGATTGAGTTGAATCATGTTACGGTGGTTCCGTTTTGGGGTGATCAAGTTGGATTAGTGCAGGCTAAACCGGGAGAATGGTGGTCAGGACTTTGGCAACCACCGAGGGGGGACGTTGGGGCAGATTTAGGAATTGGGGAAGGAGAGTTCGTTGGCCGATTTAAGCATGTTGTCACTCGGCATAAGATAACTTTGGAAGTTCGACGGTTGGGAGTGGAGTGTCATTTGGACGGACTAACGTGGTTTGAATTGGCGGAATTGGACGAAGTACCGATGAGCGCGCCAGGAAGACGGGCGGTCAATCTTGCTCTTGCCGCAAGTTTAAGGCTTCCTGGGTTGGAATAATGAGCCAGCCTTCGGCCTGTGCGTTGAGGACGAAGAGGAGGACAAACGTGAGACCGACGCTGACTAAGAAGAGGTTGATAACGAACATGAGCAGAGGAAGACCAATTTTGCGAGCGAATTTTTCTTGGCGATTGATGGATGCGCGGACTTTTTCTCGTTTATGGGGTGGGGAGAGGTTGATGGCGGCACGTTGGAGTTTTCGGCTTCCGGGGCGGCGGATGAGCCAGAGCATGAAGTACCAAATGCGCCGAGCGAGCCACCGCGTCATTAGGGGTCAGTGATAAATTCCTGAGGAGTGATGATCCGGCCTGACTCATCATAGAATGCTAGTCGGAGCGGCGGAATTGGGTCGCGCCCACGTACGATTTTGATCAGAATACGGGATTCTCCGGCGGTTGTGAATTCGGATGATCCTGACGCATGGAGAAAGGGTTTGGGGGTCGTATCGTTGTAGCTGGTTACGAGAGTGCCGTCGATCCAGATTTTGAGTCCGCCGGGAAATTGCGTTTGCAGATTGAGCAGGCCGGAGGAATTCCAGGTGACATGAGCGTAAAGGTAAGCAACGCCGGGGCCGCCGTTGAAGACAGGTTCAAGGTCAAATTCAGTGGCAGGGAAATTTTGGACTTGCCAGCGAATGCCCATCTCACTACGACCGGAGAATGGTTGGGTCATTGACTGGATTTTTTGATTGTTCTTTTCGGGTGGGTGTTCGTAGGAGAAGCCGGTGCCTTCGATGTTAACGAACGGGCCGAGAACCGAGAATTGAGTGGGTTGAAGGAATGGGATGAGGAGTTGGTAGTTGTCCACTCGGAGACGGAGGTTGGTGTCGGGGGCCGTTGTCGTTGGAGGTTGGATAACGGTCGGGAATTTGACCGATTCTCCGGGGCGGAGGGCGCAATCGGCGATTCGGCTTGCGATTTGCCATCCTTCTGGTCCGGTGATAGCCAAGGCGATGTTGCGCGTCTCTCCGGTCGGGTTTTTGATTGTGATTTGGAGCTTTTTAACGGGCGGTGCAGCAATTGGTGTTTCGAGGTAGTTGGCGGTGATAATGAGTCCAGCGAGTTCGGTTGTGGTTGTGGTGTTGTGAGTACAGGTTAGTTCTGGTGTGGTGATGTTTTGGACTTGTTCTTGATCCTCTCCTGAGCCCACCCGGGGGAGAGGGGTGTCGCTTTCTAAGCTAGCATTGGTGTCATTTAGTTCTTGTTCTCGGCCCCCTCCTAAGTCCAGCACCAGGGGAGGTGGGGGGGCATCTTCTGAATCAGAATTGGTGCTAGGTTGTTCTAGCGGTTCTTGGCCCCCTCCTGAGTCCTCCCCCAGCGGGGGAGGGGGGGCATCTTCTGAATTAGGATTGGCGTTAGGTTGTTCTAACGATTCTTGATCTTCTCCTAAGTCCCCGGATTGAGTCTGGGGCAGGCTCTCCCCTTGGAGGGGAAGGGCGACACTTTCTGAGATGAGACGGGCAAAGTCAGCGATGCCAGCGGGGGGAGAGATGTGTTTGAGGGCGTGGGTGGCAAGGAATGCAGGGTCGAGTGAGGTGATGTAGTCGGGACGGAGTGGCGACCACAGGAAACACGCGATGGCTGCGGCAGTCGCCGCGCTGAGTTCAGACTGGCCGCCGCATCCAGCTGCGATGAGCATTGCTTGTTCACTATTCTGATCGGAGTGAAGGAGCCCGAGGAGAGCAAATGCGGCGGTTGCAACGCAATGAGATCGGTTGATATCGGGGAAATTAGTGGCGAATTGGTTGGCGAAGAATTGAGCGGCCTCCGGATTTCCGATATTTTTTGAAATTGCGGGAGTGATGCGATGAAGTTGGGATTCAGCGGGAAGGATTGCGGTGACTCGATTGAGGAAATCTTGGGCGGTGTCTCCAGGCTGAGATAGGCTGAGAGCTACGGCAAGTGCAGCGGGAATCCATGCGCCATCGCCCGCATGGTCAATGCCGGCGTCGTGAAATGCAGAGGTATATGCGGCTTGGGGGTTACCGAAGTGGAGAAAACCCCAGATAAGTGAACGCAGGATGGCGCGCGGTCCATCGCTCAGTGGATTGTCGAGAGAACCGGAATAGGGAGTTCCATATCCTCGGCGGAGATTGAAAAGCCCAAAAGCAGTTTCGTCGGTGTGGTCATCAAGGGACTCGAGAAGGATTTGACCGTAGAGGAAGGGTTTGCGGTTTTCGAGGTGTGCTTTTTGCCAGATAAGCCACGAATCGAGGCTCGCGTGGGGCGACATTCTGGTTGGAATGGGAGAGTATCCGGTGAGGCGTTGGAATTGGGTTCGTCCGACATGGGGGCTACCGAGAGCGAGCCCCGCAATTGCGCCGAGAGCGGCTTGTTCAACCTGAATTTGAATACTCATGAATTCTGCCTTAGTTTATCGTGGAAAGGGGGCTGGGGTTGCGCCGATTTGGGCAGTAGAATTTGGAAATGCAACAGATTGACCACGCTATTTTTCGGTGGATCAATCAGTGGCCGGATTTTGTTTTCCCATTGTTTTATGGACTGAGTGAAGGGAATAAGTGGTTGGGAGTAAGAATTTTCCTTCTGGTGTTTTTGGTTTTTTGTCTGAGCCGGCCGAAATTGCGGGTGCCGGTGGTTTTGGCAATTTTGGCGTTTCCCCTTGCTAATGAAGTTTGTGATCTGCTCAAGAATGGATTGATGATGCCGAGGCCGAGTGTGGATTTTCCGGAGGCGATTGTCCGAGTGAATCGTTTGACAAGTTTTGGGACAGCCAGCGCGCATTCGGCAAATATGATGGCGGTGGCAACGGCGTTTTTGATATATGCTCGGCCCTGGGGCTGGGGCTGGTTTGTGGTCGCGATTTTGACGGGAATTTCACGGGTTTATGTGGGAGTTCATTACCCTTACCAGGTGTTGTTTGGGTGGCTCGTGGGGGCAGGAGTTGCTTTTGGGCTTGCGCAAATTTGGGAGTTGATTAAAAAACGTCGTGGTCTTCGGAATGAAGACCACGACGACCAGATTCCCGAAAGCTCGGCGGTTTAATTGCCATCCATTGGGATGACGGGCTGGGGTTCAGACAAGTCAATGTGTCCGCCAATTGATTCGATTTTCTTGCCTTCGACAAGGAACTGGACGGCGTTGATGTCTTTGAATTGACTCATGACTTTGAGGACGCCTTCGACGAGAATCATTTCATCCATACTGCCAAATCCGGCTTCGGTTTCCTTGCTCATGTCGACGGTGGCGATTTTGTCCTTGGTTGTGACACTGAGAACTTTTGTTCCGGCGGGGATGGAATCCAGTTTGCTGAGATATTGATTGATCGCCCAGACTTTGGGGTCGACGCCCGGAGGTGGGGTTGAGGACGAGCGGTCATATTTAACGTCGTCCTGAGTTACTCGGGGGGTGAGTTCGGTCACTTCTCCGTTTTGTGGCTCATCGGGAGTGACTTGGATGTTAGGTTTTGATTGCGCTGCGACTTCGGGTTGTGGCTTGGGGCTGGCCTGCTCATTGCTGGCGTAGATGCCGAGCCCGGCGAGGGTGACAGTGCCGAGGGCGATGAGGCCGAGGGCGAGACCGTTTCGATTGCTGTTTTTACCCATGATTATTTGTTCCCCAGGAAGATTTCTACGCCTCGGAGAATAGCTTGGGCCATTCTCTCGGTGAAATCTTTGGATGAGAGCTGTGCTCGGTCGTTTTTGTGGTTGATGAATCCTAGTTCGATGAGTACCGATGGAACGGTGCTGTCGCGGAGGACTTTGAATCCGGAGCTGTATATGCGTGAGTCTGACCAGGTACCGAGGTCAGGGATTTTGCTGACTTTAGCGATTTCGGACTGGATGCACTCGGCGAGGAGCCGGTCGAATGGGTCTTGCTTGTGATAGAAAGTCATTCCTCCGGATCGGCCGTTTTCTTTGGCGATACTGTTGACGTGGATACTGATAAATGCAGCGGCTTGACTTCGATTGGCGATAGCTGGACGCTCGCTGAGTGACGGATAGACATCAGTTGATCTTGTGAGAATGACGCTGGCTCCGTAGCTTTGGAGAAGTTCGCCGAGTCGGACGCTGATCGGGAGGACAATGTCTTTTTCATAGAGATTTCCGAATCTTGCCCCGCTATCCTTGCCTCCGTGTCCGGGGTCAATAACGATCACTTTGCCTTGGAGTCCACCTGATCGGGGCGGAACGGATACTCGAATGCGGATGGTATTTCCACTCGTAGATGCCGAAAAAGCCATGGCGCGACTGGTCACGATTGTGAGCGTTGCACTTCTTCCGTCCGAGCCAGTCTGCATCGAGGTGATCCATCGGGAAGACTCGAGCTTGGTACTGGTCATCTGCCGGAATTCGGCATCGGGGAGGGTGATTTGGAGTTGGGTAGGAGTGATGTATTGAACAGAAGGTGGCGAAGTGAGTGACTTTGAAGATTTGATTGTAAGGAGGGTGCTTGCGTTTGTATCTTCGGCGATCTGGGGTTGATCGAGGATGAAATTCGGAGCGGCGGTTCCAGCGGGAGCAGGGTTTGTGTTTCGGACTGGAACGATTGGCTCAGTTATCTTTGAAGGGTCTTGGGAAACGACGGTTGGCAGAGGAACTTTGAGCTGCCGGGTTTCGGGGGACGCTTTTGCTGAGACAGCAACTGCTCCGGGGTGTTCGAGAACGACTCGAGCGGTGCTGGGGTCGAACTGACCAATTCTCCACCAAGCGGGGAGGGTTGAATTTTCGGGGACATCCATGCGCCCGCCGATGAAGTCGATGACAAGGCGGTCGGGGTTGGTGAGACGAAGGTATTTAGGTCTGACTTTGATTGTGGAGTCAACTTGAAGGCCTTCAGGAGTGATTTCAACATTCCGGATTCTTCCGAGAACTCGATAGTGGTCTCCGTCCCATTCAGCGAGGGCTCCGAGGTACCGAGCGGACTCGGTGAGGGACATTAGGAGCTTGCCTTCTTCGCGGAGGATTGGAACTCGGAACAGCTTGCCTTCGGTGACAACTTGCATTTCGTTGCCATTGAGGGAAACGTTCCATTGCCAGGACTTGGCGAGAGATGGTTCGATAAAGCATTGATCACCGACACGGAATGCTGATGTTGTGTTGGGTGCGTTGTAGGTCAGTTGAACGGAAACTGGTTCAAGTTTGGCGGCGCTTGCTGCGCACGCTAGCACCATCCATGGAGCTAAACAGGCGATCCATCGCTTCATAACGTTTGGCATTATGGCTGATAAACGAGCAAAAGTACTTGATGGTTCAACAAAATGGGGAGTTTTTGTAGGATTTCGCATAAATATTATATTCGGGGAAACTGTCGAAACCTATAGTGGATTGTTAGAGTTTTAGGAGTCGGCGTGACCAAGGTTGTCGACAGCTTCTATATCTTCTTCAATTGATTCTGGGATTCCATCCTCCGGAGTGGCTTGATTGCGGTAAGCGTGGATGCCCCCGCCGATGAGGATGAGGAAGAGGACGCTCCAGAAGAGTGCAGGAGGCATTTCCGGAATATAGAAACCGGGCTTTGCGATTTTGGTGTAGTGGTGGGCAGACATTACGGCGAGTTTGACGCCGGCCCAACCTACGAGGAGGAATGCCATGTGTTCGAGGAACGGATACTTTTCGAGTAGACCGAGGAAGACTTTAGCGGCGTAGCGGAGAAGGATGACGCCGATGATTGCACCAGCGTATATAACCCAAAGTTTGGATTCAAACTTCTGACCTTCGCCGACTTGGACTAGGGCGACGGCGGCGAGAACGCTATCAACGGCGAATGCGATGTCGGCGAGTTCAACGAGAAGGACGGTTTTCCAGAAGCTCGCTTTGTCTCCTATGTGGCCGACTTGCTTTTCCTCGTGATGGTCTCGGTTAAAGAAGAAATGTTTAACGGTGATCCAAACCAGATAGAGTGCGCCAATGGCTTGGAGCCACCAGAGTCCCATGATAAATGTGGCAAGCAGGATAGCGATCGCGCGAAAAATGAAGGCTCCACCTAGACCATAGATGAGGGCTTTACCCCGGAGTTTCTCCGGGAGATGGCGCACCATGATCGCAAGGACAAGAGCATTATCGGCGGAGAGCAGGCCTTCGAGAAGGATGAGCATCCCGATGACGGGGATGTCGGTGACCTCAAAGATTTGCTGGGGGATCATGGGCGATTGGACTCTTGAAAAGCTTGATGATTCTGTCACAATTTTAGCGATCGAGACAGTCTCGGGTGAAAAGAATGCCAATTTACGTTTACGAATGCGACACATGCCACGACGTTTATGAAGTTGAGCAACGAATAATTGAGGATGCGTTGACGGAGTGTCGGTGTGGGAAGGGGAATGTGAAACGAGTTATTCAGCCGGTGGGCGTGGCTTTTAAGGGTTCGGGATTTTATGTCAATGACGTGGCGAGTGGTAGTTCCGCTCCGAAGCAGACGCCTGACGAGCCGGTTAAAGCTGAGACGCCAAAGGTTGATGCTCCGGCGAGCGAATAGTTTGCGTTTATGTGGGGGTGGTCTGGTACGGTTTGTTCTGTGCCAGACCTTTCTCGTTCAGAGTTCTTGAAATTGACCGGATGTGGGATTGCCGGGATGATGTTGCCGGGTGCAGCAGGGGCAGCGGAGTTTCAACAAGGCGAAATTTCTGAGGCGGATATCAAAACGGCCCTTCGTTTGGCGAATCTGAACTTTGCTGACGATGAAGTCAAGGAGATGGTCGGTTCGGTGAAGGATTTCGGTCAATGGTGGCCCCCTTTGAGAGAATTGGCGAAGGACTCTGGGTTTATGGGGATGAACTATCGGGTGGCTGAGGCGGAGGCAAATGGAGGTTTTCCGGATGAGGAGTTGGCATTAGCTGAGAGGGTCGTTGAAATGCCGAAGTCGGATGAGGATTTGGCGTTTATGGATGTTGTAGATTTGGGGGTTTTAGTTCGGACGAAGAAAGTGACTTCGCTTCGGTTGACGCAATTGTTTTTGGCGCGGCTGAAAAAGTACGGATCGAAGCTGCGGTGCGTCGTTAATTTGACCGAAGAGCGGGCCCTCGCACAATCCAAGCGGATGGATGATTTACTTGCTCAGGGATCGTATTTAGGGCCGCTTCATGGTATCCCGTTTGGGGTTAAGGATTTGTTTGATGCTGAGGGGTATCCGACAACTTGGGGAATAGGGACTCGGAAGGATGCGGTTTCGGAAGAGGATTCTGATGTCGTGCGGATATTGGAAGGGGCGGGAGGAGTTTTGGTGACAAAGCTGAGTTTGGGGGCTCTGGCGATGGGGGATGTATGGTTTGCGGGGCGGACGGAGAGTCCCTGGGATGCAAAGATTGGGAGTAGTGGGAGCTCGGCGGGGTCGGGAAGTGCGGTTGCGGCGGGTTTGGTTCCTTATGCCATTGGGACGGAGACAAACGGATCGCTCGTTTCGCCCGCTCATAACTGCCGGGTGACGACATTGCGACCGACATTTGGATCGGTGAGCCGGGCGGGAGCGATGGCACTCTGTTGGAGTTTGGATAAGGTTGGTCCCCTTTGCCGGACGGTCGAAGATTGTGCGGTAGTGTTTTCGGTTCTCTGCGCGCCGACGGGTAATGATCCGAGTCAGGTCGTTCGGACATTTGGGTATTCGACATCTGAGGATTTGAGTGGCTTGACGGTGGGGTATTTGGTCAATCGGGAACAAGATTTGGAAGCGGAGATTTCGGACGGGAATCGTCCTTGGTTGAAGGTTGCGCGGGAGCTGGGGGCATCGGTTAAGCCTTGCACCTTGCCTGCATTCCCGGATGGGATGTATTCGATTTTGTTTGCGGAATGCGCGGCGGCTTTTGAGTCATTCACGAGAAGCGAAGCAATTCAGGAGTTGGAGGGTTATTCGAGTTGGCCGGAGAGCTTCCGGAGCGGGCGATTGATTCCGGCGGTTGAGTACATCCAGGCGGATCGATACCGGTTGATCTTGGCTGATCTTTATCGGGAGGTTTTGAGTGAGTTTTCGTTTGTGATGGCGGATGACCGGCTGTATCCGCGGATTTATGGATTGAATGTGACGGGGGTTCCGCAGATGTATATTCCGGCGGGGGTAAGTGAGAGGGGAGCGGCGAGGGGTTTTTCGATGATTTGCTCACCTTTTGCGGAGGGGGATATGATGCGGGCAGGGTTTGCGATTCAGCGTAAAATGGGGTTCGAGCGGTTGCGCCCGGATATGTCGGTCTGGGGTTAAAAAAAGACCCTGCTAGGGGAATTGCTTCCGGCAGGGTTTTGACGGATTCTGAAACGGTTTTAGCGGATCAGGGTTTGACGTGATCGGAGCGGTCGATGGCGCAGAAGCGGCCGGTTTTTTCGGAGTATTGTTGATGGTAGGTTTCGGCCATGTAGAACGGTTGGTTGGGGATGATTTCTGTGACGATTGGGCGCCTGAAGAGCGGAGCGGCTTTCTTTTTGGATTCTTTAGCGATGCGCTCTTGTTCTTGAGTTGTGGGATAGATTCCGGAGCGATACATATCCCCGAAGTCCGGGCCTTGGCTGTTGAGGGTGCATGGGTTATGGATGTCCCAGAATCGGTCGAGGAGTTGGGAATAGGTGATGATTGCGGGGTCGAATTCGACCATGACTCCTTCGGCGGCTCCAGTGTTTTCATAGGAGACTTGCTTATAGGTAGGGTTTTTGACTTTGCCACCAATGTATCCGGAGGCAGTGGCGAGGATTCCGGGGGTCATGCGGAAGTATTTTTCGGTTCCCCAGAAGCACCCTCCGGCGAGGATGGCGCGCTCTCGTTTGGTGGATTTGGGTTTGTTCTTGGTGGGTTCCAGCTTGATTGTAGGGGAGATGCTGGTGTCTTTGGGCGTGGTTTGGGTGGCGGCGTAAGCGACGAGGGAGAGGGCGGCGATTCCGGCGAGGGTAGCGGCGATTGTTTTCATCTGCATCTATAGTAATGCGCTGGGATGGGGATTTGTTGCAGGATAATTCAGAATCCGATCTCAGAGTCATCCTGATAAACTCCTTCAATCTCTGGATTGAGGAGGAAATCAGAAGGAAGAAATGGTTGTTCGCAAGAGAAGTCTAAGAGATTTCGCACTCTGGATATTGCTGTATATGCTTGACCGAAGTCCCAAAACCCTCCTTCGTTGTGAATATGGACTTTATGTAGGGTTAAACCTTGAGCTTTGTAAACCGTGATGGCATATCCAAGTAAAATCGGGAATTGAACGTACTCAGCGGCTACCATCGGCTCCCACTCATTAGTATTCGGGTTAAGAAAATAATCAAATGCCGTAAATGTATTTCGAGGCACTTCAACTTCCATACCTGTTCTGTCTAGTTTGACACGGATATATGCTCCCGAAACTAGCGATATTGTTCCACTATCACCGTTCTTGTAAGAATCAGAATTGGCGCAGATTATGACTCTGCAACCTACCTTTACTTTGATTACCCTTGGAACAGGGAGTTTTTGGCATAACTCAATGAACTTATCGATTTGGTCTGGGGTACTGAGTGATGGAAACGAATGCTCTTTAGTTTGAAGTCTGGCGTAATAAAGATGATTTATTGATTCCGCTTTTGCATTGTTCAACGTAACATGTACAGCTTTGTTCATGGCGGGGCCGATGCGCTCATTGAGTTGATCAAGGATTTCATTTGAACAAACTCCCTTCCTAAGTGAATTCAAAAGCTCAGAGAAGTACTTATCACTAGCCTGGCGATGATTTCCTCGAAGTTCGATAATGCGCGGGTGAATCAAATCGAATACGCTGGAATTGCAAATACTTTTTCCCTCCCAGTTATTGAAATAGGCCAATTGCTCGTTTGAACCCAGCACAGGGGGCAATTGCGACATGTCGCCCACCAAGACGATCTTCTTACCGCCGAAAGGGGCTTCACTATTGAGCGTCATACGAAGCTTTTTGTCGACAGCATCAAAAACATCAGCGCGTACCATCGAAATTTCGTCGATAATTATCATATCGCAGTTCTTGATTTGCTCCGCTCTATCACCATATAGTCCTTGGATCAAATTTGGAAATTGGATAGTCGTGGGTAGATGAAACATGCTATGTAGAGTTTTGCCATTAATTCGCAATGCGGCGATACCTGTTGGTGCACAGCACACTATTCCAGATCGATTAGAAAATTCTTTAACGAGTCTTGATTTTCCCGATCCTGCTCCACCAACTATGAGGAATATCTGATCAAATGACCAGAAAACAACTCGCAAAGCGTTTAGTTGATCTTTGTCTAGTGGCGCGCTATCTCCTTCGGTCTCGAAACGGCTTGTGGAATGTGGGTCATTGCTGATTGGAGTGCAATCAACAGAGGATATCTCCTTGTTTGTAGCGACAACAATAGGTTTTCCATTTAATCGATCAGACGCAGATTTCAAACAGCCTGCTAGCCAAATCCTAAATCGCGATTTCATATGGTTCTGTCCAGACTCTCTCAGTATAGCTCTGCGAAGGTAAATTGGGGTTGTGATTGAGCGTTATACGACCCCGGCGATGACGGCGATTTGGAGTCGCCAGGCGAAGTACCAGCGGTGGATGGAGGTTGAGGTTGCGATTTGTGAGGCTCACCACGAGGCGGGGACGGTTTCGGCGGTGGAGATTGGGGAGATCCGGTCAAAGGTGGGGTTTGATATTGCCCGGTGTGACGAGATAGAGTTAGAAACGCGGCATGATTTGGCGGCATTTGTGCGGAATTTGGAGGAGAACATTGGGGAGGCGGGGAAGTGGATCCACTTTGGGGTGACGAGTTACGACGTGATTGACACGGCATTGGGGATGATGCTCCGGGATAGTTGTGATGTATTGCTGACTTCGGCTCGTGGTTTGCTCACGGAGATCAAGCGTTTGGGTGAGGAACATAAGGACACGCCGATGATTGGCCGGACTCATGCGATCCATGCGGAGCCGATTACGTTTGGATTTAAGTGTGCGAGTTGGGCGCGGGAGCTGGAGCGAAATATTGAGCGGTTGGAGGGGATGCGGGAGACGGTGGCTTTTGGAAAGATTAGTGGAGCGGTGGGAATTCACGCCCACGTTGATCCGGCGATGGAAGCGGGTATCTGCGCCCGGCTGGGATTGAAGCCAGAACCGATTTCGACCCAGATTATCAACCGGGATCGCCATGCGGACTTTCTGAATTTGTTGGCTTTGCTTGGTGCGGGGTTAGAACGGATCGCAACTGAACTTCGGAATCTTCAGCGGACGGAGATTTTGGAAGTGCAAGAGGCTTTCAAGGCGGGGCAAACGGGGAGTTCGGCGATGCCCCATAAGCGGAATCCTTGGAACAGCGAGACGGTTGTTGGATTGAGCAGGATTTTGCGGGGGAACGCGGGAGCGATGCTTGAGAGTGTGGCGACTTGGCACGAGCGGGATTTGACGAATTCTTCGATGGAGCGAGTGGTTTTGCCGGATAGCTGCCAGCTTGCGGATTTCATGTTGAATCGAGTGCGGGCGATTTTGTCGGGTTTGGTTGTTTTGCCGGAGAACATGACGCGCAACATGCGACTGATGGGAGATTTGGTTTTCAGCGAACATTTGATGTCAAACCTGATTCGGAAGGGTTTGATGCGGCAGGTAGCTTATAAGCTGGCCCAGAAGCACGCGGCGTTGGCGTGGGATGGGGTGGATTTTAAGACTTCAGTTTATGAGGATGCGGAGGTTCGTGCGCACTTAAGTGAGGCGGAGTTGGACGAGGTTTTCAGCCTGGAGCATCACTTGCGAAATGCGGGGCATAACGTTCCGTAAGTGGCATAGTAATTGAGATTCCGGGTCAGGCCCGGAATGACGTTCTCTTAAAGGACTGCTTCTGGGATGATGGATTTGTTGATCAGGCCCCGGAGGTCTGACCATTTGAGTTTGAGGAGGTAATCGCCTTCGGCGTATGCGCCGACGCTGTACTTGTCGAACGGAAAAGTCAGTCCGTTTTTGGTGATGATGAATTTTTCGTGGGTGGCGATGGGGAGGGATTCGACCCCTTCACCCGTGCGGTCGCGGCGGAGCTTGCTGAGCCGAGGGCGGACGAACCCTTCGAGAACATCAGATTCTTTGACGCCTTCGGCGAGGATGTCACCGAGCTTCAGGCGTTTGGGTTCGCCATTGATGAGACCAATGTTGAACGTGTAGGTCATTGAGTTAGGGTGGGCTCCGCCCGTGTATTCGTATCGGTCGTAAAGGATGCTAATGAGGTTGGTTCGGTAGAGGGAGAGAGTCGGTTTGATTGCGAGTGACCAGGGGGCGGTTGGCTTCTGATCAAGGCTTTGGAGTGAGTTGAGAAATTCTTGATCGACTTCGCCGATGGGCTCCCATGCGGCTTTATTGGCGAGGGTTGCTAGTGGGTGCGTTTCGGGAAAAATGTACCAAGCGAGATCGAGTTCGTAGTAGCCGTCACGCAGTTCGTTGCGGGAACGAATGTGGGGTTGGGTGATTGTGTTTTGGAGGACGGCGGTCAGAACAAGCGACGACAGCATCGGCATGAGGTGAGTTTACTGGTTTTGGAGAGGGTTTGACGTGTCAAACTGAAGGACATGAACGAGACGTTGCAGGAGTGGTTGTCGGGCGAGATTCAGGGGTTGAAGGATGCCCATCTTTACAAGAAACCTCGGATTCTGCAAAGTGCGGCGGGGGGGCGAGTGATGATGGACGGAAAATCGGTCATCAATCTCAGTAGTAATAACTATTTGGGCTTGGCGAACCATCCGAAGGTACGGGAGGCGGCTTTGGCCGCGATTGAAAAGTGGGGAGTCGGGGCGGGGGCGGTGCGTTGGATTGGGGGGACGATGTCCGTTCACGAGGAGCTTGAGGAGCGACTCGCGAGCTTCAAGCATACGGAAGCGGTTTTGGTCTTTACGGGTGGGTTTACGGCGAACAGCGGCTGTATTCCGGCGGTGGTGACCAAGGATGATGTGATTATCAGTGATGAATTGAACCATGCATCAATTATTGATGGGGTTCGGCTCAGCGCGGCGAGTTATCGGAAGAGCGAAGGGTGGGTTTATGAGCATAAGAATATGGATCAGCTTGAGGATTGTTTGAAGCGGGCCAGTCATTTTAAAAAGAGGATGATTATTACGGACGGCGTTTTTTCGATGGACGGAGATATTGCGCCTCTGCCAGCGATTGTGGAGTTGGCGGAGAAATATGATGCATTTGTGATGGTGGATGATGCGCACGCGAGCGGGGTTCTTGGCAAGAATGGGGCGGGTACGGCGAGCCACTTTGAACTTTATGGTCGGGTTGATATTCAACTTGGGACACTTTCAAAAGCTTTGGGTGTGATTGGTGGCTACATTGCGGGGAGCGGTGCGTTGAAGGAGTGGTTGATTAACCGGGGCCGGCCGTATCTGTTTTCGACGGCACACCCGCCAATGGTTGCGGCGGCGTTGATTGCGGCATTGGATGTGATGGAGAATGATCCGGAACCGATGGAGCGGCTCTGGTCGAACTCGCGGAAGTGGAAGGCCATGCTTCACGAGGCGGGTTTTGACACGATGGGGAGCGAGACCCCGATTACCCCGATTTTGTTTGGTGAAGAGAAGGCGGCTCAGGAGGCGGAACGGCTTCTTTGGGATGAGGGGGTGTATGCTTTGGCGATCGTCTATCCGACAGTCGGGAAAGGGAGTGCGCGGATTCGAACGATGCCGAATGCGACGCATACGGAGGAGGACTTGGCGGATGCTTTGGCGGCGTTTGTCCGGGTGCGGGATCGGCTTGGCGCTGGGGTTTAGTTGTCTGGCCAGTTGAATGGGTCGGAGAATTTTGGTGCGTTGAGAAATTCGTGATCAGTGAGGGTTTTGAGAAACGCGATGAGGGCGTCTTGCTCCGTCGCGGATCGGCGGAAACGTTCGACATCACCAGATGGGGAGTTTCCGACGCGGAGTCGTTTGTCAAGATCAGGGCCGTGTTGGATGTTGTCCATGTAGTGATCGGTGACTTCGACAAGATTGGCGAAGCGCCCGTCGTGCATGTAGGGGGCACTGACTTCGATGTTGCGGAGACTCGGGACTTTGAATAGACCACGACCCCCGTTGAGCCCGTTGTTTGTGGGGCCGTCTTCGAGGACGAATGCGGCGGTAGCGTGGCATTCGTTGCAGCCCATTGATTCGATATGATCAAGGTTTACTCGCTCAAGAAGTTGCTTGGGGGCTCCACCGAAGACGGCATAGCCGAGGAGTTCTTGCTCGGTAAAGACTTCTCCTGGTTTCGGCGAGGCGAGAGCTTTATCGAACTTCGCATTGGTTGAGATCAGTGAGCGTTCAAATTGGGAGATTGCGCGCGCAATTCTATCGGAGGTTATCTCTGGAGTTCCAAATGCTTTGCGGAATAGCTCGGGATAGAAATTGGTTTTGTTGAGTTTGGCGGCGAGGGCGGGGATGGAATCAGTGCCGAGTTCGACGGGATCGAGGATGGGCCGGACGGCTTGACGTTCGAGTGAGCGGTCACGTTCAGTCCAGAAGACATGGCCCGATTCGTAGTATTTGACATTCGTGAGCGACATGGCGTGGAGGCCGGTTCGGAGACCTTCAAATCCGATGGAACGGCGCTCTGGATCGGCGAAATTATGTTTTTGGATGTGGCAACTTGCGCATGATTTTGTGTTGTTTGCGCTGAGGCGTCGGTCGTAAAAGAGGACGCGCCCAAGAGTTGCTCCGGCATCGGTGATGGGGTTGTTTTGGGGAGTGTTGTCGTGTCGTTTGAGGTCGGCGGTGAGATAGTGGGCGGGGAGGTTGGGGTTTGCGTAGTTGTATGTGCGCGGAGTTGACGGAGCGGGGAGGCCATCTCTATCCATCGAATACATCGTTGGTTCAATGAAGGCAACGGCGGTGAGAAAAGTGGCGGAGAGGGCGATTCCGGCGGGGGCCCGCATTCTCTGAGTATAGCTGGAAACTGATAGCACTCTATTTAGGAGTGAATATGTGACTGCATTTACTTAAGCCAAATAAAATATCGCTTTGATTGTGATAATCGGGAGTTAATAGGGGAAACTGAGACAGTGAGGGAACGAGCAGGAGAAGCGCGACTGGTTACTGTCGTTTACGGGGATGTTATTCGATATAGCAAGCATTCGTTGGAGGAAAAGAAGCTGATAGATGATGTTCTGCGGAGTGCGGCTGAGGCAGAAAAGCAGCGAGCTGAGTTTCTGGCTGCCGTTGACAATGGCGACGGTTTCTTTGTGGTTTTTGAGGGTGATCCGCGTTGTGCCGGAGAAGTTGCGCTTACTTTGGATGCATTTTTTAAGGAGAAGATGACGGCGCGAGTTCGGATCGGGGCTCATGTTGGTGTGACGTTTGTTCGGGAAGATTTGCGGGGTGGACTGAATTTTACGGGGCCAGCGGTTGAATTTGCTCAGAGGGTGATGACAGTTGCAGACGGTGGACACCCTCTGGTATCAGATGATTTGGGGCGAATATTGCGAGAATTTGGAGAATGGAGGGGTTTGATCAACAGTCCGTCCCTTCGGAGGGTGAAGTCTGGAGAAGCCATTTTGGTGTGGCAGGTTGGGAGTCGGGAATTTGATCAGCTTTGGGCGGGTGGCACGGCTCGGGAGGGATGGATGGAATCCGAGGAGCCAAAAAGTCTGAGTGAATGGGGACTGCTCGACCGATTGAGCGGTGAGTATCGTCGCTTGGTATCCGAGACGGAGAACGGTTGGCGGGTTTTTGTTGAGGGTTGCTTTGACGACCTGCTATCGGATGAAGAACTCAACCTGTGGCTGGCAGAGACTAGCGTTGCAATTCCGAAGTCTGTGAAGATTGAGCGGAAATGTACTGGCCGGGTGAGGCAAGCGATTGCGCAGGGGGAGAGTTTTGTTTTGGTTCGCTCACCGGTTGGTTTTGGTAAATCGACTTTGTTACAACAAGGGGCGGAAGCCGCAGTCGCTTTGGGGCACCAAGTTGTGATTCTGGACATTCGGCGGATAGAAAGTGCAGTTTTGGCGGAGCGCGATCTCCTTTATCGAGAAATTTTGCACGGGCTGTTTGATCAGTTGGGATTGTCATTTCATATGGAGTGGGATGAGGAACTTGGGAGCAATTTGAATTTTGAGCGGGGGGTTGTGCGAGCATTGGAGGAGACGGGTGGTCGTATTTTTTGGGCTTGGGATGAGGCGGAGCGATTACTGTTTCAAGAATACGCCGACGACTTGTTTGGTCTGATGCGAAGTTGGCACAATCGGCGGGCGTGGGAGCGCGGTTCGATTTGGGAGAGATTAACCATTGGCTTGGCGTATCGTTCGGATGCGACGCAGCTGATTAAGAACCAACAGCAGTCTCCCTTTAACGTAGGGGTAATGATCGAGATTTCGCCTTTTGAGAAGGATGATCTTTCGGCACTCAACCGGGAGATGGGTAATGTCGTGATTCAGCAAGATGAATTGAGTGACGTTTTGTTTGTTCTTGGCGGACATCCGGGGCTGTGTTCGGCCGCACTTGAAGGGCTCGCCCGGGGTGAACTTTCAGTGGGAGATTTGAAGGCTGGACGAATTGGAGACCAATCTGGTTTGGGTCGGCTCATGGAGTCGCTTTGGAACCGATTGGAGCGAGATGAGGTTGCCCTTTCTGGATGGCATCAGTATGAACTTGGTCGAGAGATGAGCGCGGAAAGTCTAAACCGACTTCGGCTCTTGGGGTTGTGGTACGGTCGCCCTGAGTCTAAGGTGATCTCAAGCTTGATTGAGAGCTTTTTTCGCGAGCGGGGAAAGAGAATCCAGTTACACGATTGATGAGGTTGCCATCGGCGTCAACCGAGATTAAGCTCGATCCGTCCGATGTGAAATGACATCGGTTGACGGTGGTGGAATAGTCGGTCAGGCTGAGAAGTTCAAGTCCTGATTCCGCATCCCAGACATGGATGATGTGGTCATTTCCGCCGGTGACAATTCGTTTTCCATCGGCTGAGAATGATGCGTCAGATATCCATGATTTATGTTGAAAGACGTGGATTTGCTTACCGGTGATCGCATCCCATTGTCGGACCGTCCCATCGAATGATGTTGTGACGAGTTGTTGACTATTCGGTGAAAATTTGGACATAAAAAGGCGTGATGTGTGTCCCACTAACGTGTGAATTATTCTTCCAGAGTGGGCGTCGATGATAGTTGCTGTTTCGTCGTTGCTGACGGTCGAGATGAGTCTGGAATCTGGTGAGAAAATTATATAGCGAGGTTTGTCGGAGTGGACGGGGATGGTACGCAAAATCTTCCGGCTTTCAACTGAGATGATTGACACGGAACCATCGCTATTTACGGAACTGAGTAGTTGAGCATTGGGTGACATGGCAATTCGAATAGGTTGGGATTTTGGTGCTCTGACCTCCTGGGGGGAATCATATTTTGTGAAAATGAGGATACGTCCATCGGCTTCGAGCGAAGCGAAGTAAGTTTGACCGTTAAAGGAGGCAGACTCGACATCTTCAACTTCAGATTTGAACACACCGTTGAGTGTGCGCTCTTGGCTGTTTTGGGGATTGAATGTAATGAGACCGAAGGTTTTGGATGCGATGGCAAGGAGGTCTGTTGTGGGATCAAATAATATGCGAGGGAGAGTTGGGGAATTTGACAACCACTCCTTTTCGATTGTTGATTCAGATGTGATGAGCCTAACTCGTCCGAGAATGTCTGATGCGGCGGAGTATTGGCTACTTGGTGAGGTAATGAGAATGTTGGGTCCTGGTATTCCAAGTTTGAGTTTTGTGACGAGCAAACTGGGTGGAATTTTCCAAGTTCTCAGTGTGCCATCGTCAGAGGATGTTGCCAGCATAGAGTCATTATCGAAGAACCAGATGGCGTTGATTCTTCCGGGATGACCGACAAGCGTTCCGATTGGGTCTGGCTTATTTGTATAGTAGAGGTACACGGTTCCGTTTGCAGAACCTGAGGCGGTGAATTGTCCGTTTTTGGACTGAGCGGTTGCCATAATTGGCCCTCCAGCATCTTTGTATTCAGTAACGACCTTTCCAGATTCGTAGTCAAGAGAGTGCATTGGTCCAGCTGCTAGCCCAACGAGAAGTTGGTTTGTGCTTTTGAAGTGCTGGATGAGACGTATGGATTCTGGAAATGAGGTATTCCATACAACTTGATCTGTTAATGGGTTTATGCGAGAAATTGAAGTTTGGTTGGTTACAATCCAATCGCTACTTGAAGATTCGGCATATACACTGTAGACGTTTTCCTCTACTTGATAAGATCGCACAGTTCTCCACGTCGTTGTATCTGTCTGATCAACACGTGTCTTTTCTGAATCAAGAACGAATATACTCTTATCGTCTTGCGTGAAACCAATCGGTGTGCCTTTCAGAACTTTTGCTTGGTTTCCGATTGAGGTGAGGACTTCAAATTGTTCTTCTCCGGCCAACCTGGTGATGAATTGTCCTGTTCTGGAGACAGTTCTGACGGGCCAATTGGAATATTGAAAGGAATATTTTTTCGAGCCAGTGGGTGTAAAAATTTCAGTACCGGATTTTCGGAATGCTGTGAAGAGTTTTGTGTCGGCAATTGGGACTACCGTGATCGTTGGTTCTTTGAGATCAATTTCGGATTCGTATTGGGTCGTGAGTTGATTGAGGTAATGCCATTCCCAGTTCTTCGCTGGATAGCTCTCAGCTGTTTTTAGGGTTTTGGTGGCGGCAATCCAGTTTCCTAGGTTGACCTGACTATTTGCGGCTTGGATAGCACTCAAGTAGACCTGCTCTTGGAGCTGTTTTTGGTTGAGCTCACTCTTTGATAAAGCGGCTTGGGCTTGGTTTGCCAGGCTCTGATTTGAGAGAGCAAGCCACCCGAGGGCGGCGCAAACTACGGACGCGATTGCCCCGACTCGGAGAGCCGCGCGCCGGGCGGCAAGTTTTTGGCGGCGGTTTTCCTCCATCGGTAGATGATTTGTGATCCAAGTATCGTTAAAGACTCGTTGATAGAGAGTGTTTCGAGGTGCAAGGAAGTTATTGTAGACGGTGACAATGCCGCTCAATCTGAGATGACTGACAACGTCCTTCGGATAATTTGTGACGGGCTGGGGCTTTTTGAGGATGTTTTTGTAAGCCAGGAGGCACGTTGTTGTGAATTCTTCTGGTTTTGGGTGGGCCGGGCTGAGGAATCCGGTCGCAACTTGGTGGAGATGGGGGTTTGTTTCGGCACCGCTTCGGTGGATGAACTCGGTGGATATGATTGTGTTAAGTTTTTGAATGTCTGGAGTTTTGCTTTGATGCAGGATTGAGCAGAGGTATTGAGTAAGAAACGGGTGTCCACCGCACCAACCATGGATTTGTTTAAGGAGTTTTTTTGCTTCGGTAGGGTTGGACCCAAGATGATTTGCGTATTGAGTGAGGTCTTGAGGTGTGAAGTCCTCGAGGATAATTGTCTGGGCAATATCGAATGGAGCAACGGCCTGACTTTGGACGAGTTGATATGGCGAGGCCGATCCGATGAGGCACCAAGTGAGGCGTTCGAGGTTGGAGTTTTGGCTCCGTTCGTTGTATAGGCTTCGGATGGCGGCGAAGAAACCATCGGCAGGGAAAGGGAGGACGCGGACGAAGTCAATTTCGTCGGCAAATATGGTTACGGGTTGGTTGAGATGTGAAGGAAGGAGTCTGATTTGAGCAAACAAGGCATTTATTGACCCGATGAGAGTGCATTCCTTACGGTAATCGGCGAAGAAATTGGAGTTGGGGAGTTGCTCTTGGAAAGCTGTGGCGATTCCGGCGCACCATTGATCTTGAGTGAGATTGCTTCCATATCTTTGGAGATCTAGCTTGATGCAGAGGTGACCGGATTCTTCGAGTCTTGAAATAGTTTGGGCTACGAGACTTGATTTTCCTTTTTGCCTGGCATCGAGAACGGATACAAACTTGTGTTGAGTGAGGGCGACAAAGATTTGTTCATCCGCGAGCCTCCGGATGTAGCTTGGGTGTTCGGGGGCAAGAGTGCCGCCAGATGCGAAGAAATTTTCTTTTGGCAAGGTAGTGATCTATGTTACATTCTTGGCTCATATTGGATTGCTTTGGACTGTGATGTGCATCACAATTTGATTATGGATTCTCGAATTCGGGTCATCGGTCAGCTTCAGTTGTTTTCTGGATTACCGCCTGGTCATATTGAAAAAATTGCGGCGTGCGGAACGTTCATTAGGATTGCCAAGAAGACGGTTTTGATGGAGCAAGGTGCGCCGGGCCGTTCGATGATTGTTTTGATTCGGGGTCGGGTGAAGATTGAGCAAGGTCCGGCTTTGAGCCAGCTTTCGACGGTTGCTTACCGTGAGGCAGGAGATGCGGTGGGTGAAATGAGCTTGTTGGACGATGAGCCTCGTTCGGCCCGAGTGACAGCCGTGACGGACTGTCAGGCGATTCAGATCCGAAAAGAGGATTTCCGCCGGGTGGTGATAGAGAATCCGCAGCTCTGCTTTGAATTATTGAAGGTAACGATGTTGAGGCTACGCGAGGCGACGGAAGAACTGACGACGGGTCGAATTGAGAGTATTGAAGCGAAGATTATTAGGCTCCTAGAGAAGTTACCGGTGGATGAATCGGGAGTGCTTTCTTTGAATCAAACTCAGTTGGCGAAGCAGGTCGGATGTTCCCGAGAAGCTTTGAATCGGAATTTGCATACGGTTGTGGATTCGGGCAAGTTGGTTCGTGTTGGTCGTGGGAAATACCGACTTGCGTCTTGAATCTCAGCGCGAGGGAGTTTGAACTCTCTCGCGCTGAGGATTGAACTACATATCGTTGTCGCCGTATAGGGTTTGGATGTAATTCACTTGTCCGACGTGATAGACGACGTTCCAGTAGTGGAAGCCAGCGATTTCGGCTCCGCTGTGCTCTTCACCCCAGGGCATTGAGTGCATGGCGCTCATTTGTTCGGGGGTCATAGTTTTGAGGAACTCATTGTAGGTTGCGGTGACTTCTCGACATTTTTGCTCACAGGTGTCGAGATCCCAATTGGTTGAAGCAGTGCTGAACTCTTCATAGTTTGCATATGGGGACTGATGATTGGGGTCAATATGCATCAGGAAGAAATGGGGGCTCGTTGCGAGTTCGCGGGCTTGTTCGAGGGCGGATCGTCCTGTGTCGAGGGGTTTCCAGTTCTGTTTGTCTTCGGGCATCTTGCGGACGGCTTTGAAGAACATGTCGACGGCACCGTTATTCATGGCAATTAGTTGTTCCATTGTAGTGATTGATACCCTAGTGGGTTGTTAAGAGTTGGGGAGATTTCTCTGTTCTGGCAAGTGACACAATTTGACGGAGGTTGGGATTCCGGGTCACGCCCAGGATGACGAGTGCTGACGCTCGGTAGGACGACAACCAACGCTCGGAGATGTGTTTCTTCAAAACTATCGGGGCATTTTAACGGTTTGGACTTGACCCCCTGAATTACGGGATTTTTCGGCTTGGAATCCGATGAGGTGGCTTTCCATGCTTTCGGTCAGATTGGATGTGAGAATGGTTTCATCTCGACGAGCGACGGCGTGGCAGAAATCCTTGCAGAGCCGAATATCGCCGCCTCCGTGACCATCGAGATTGCCGAAGGCTTGATTGACGTCCCAGCGAATCGCCTTGCGGTTTTCAAAATCGTAAACGTCGAGGAATCTCTCATCGCCGACGATGTCGCCTTTGGTACCCATGATACGGGTTTTGCGTCCGCCGTAGCTGGTCATTGCTTCCATGCTGAACGCAGCGGTGACGTTGCCCGCGAATTGCATGTTGACAACTTGGTGGTCAACGACGGTGTTGTCATTTTTGAATACACATTTTCCGTATTGGCCCTTGCGGAGGGCCTCAAGGATGCCTTGGTCTGTGCGATTTGAGGTTTCGATATGTCCCCAACCCCAAAGTTTTTTGTGCACATAGACTTGGGCGGCGTGGTAGATGCATGAGTTTTCGATTGGGCAGCCGTCCATGCAGTGGGTTGGGGCTCCTTTGGGGGCGTATTCATCGCGGAAGTACTTGAGTGATCCAAAGCTGGAGACTCGTTCGCACGGCGCGTCGATGACCCACCGAAGAATGTCGAGGTCGTGGCACGATTTGGCGAGGAGGGAGGGGTTGGATTGCTTTTCGTTGCGCCAGATTCCTCGAACATAGCTGTGGGCAAAGTGGAGGTAGTGAATAGGTTCCATATGCTGAATGCTGACGACGTCGCCGATCATGCCCGATCGGACGACTTCCTTCATTTGGACAAAATAGGGTGCATAGCGCAGGACATGGCAGACACCGACGATGGCGTTTTTCTTGCGAGCAAGGGCCAAGATGTCTGAACATTCTCGCCACGTTTGAGCGATGGGTTTTTCTAGGATCAGATCGTAGCCAGCGTTCAGAGCGGCCATTGCTGGGCCGTAATGCAGGTGGTCTGGTGTGGAGACAAGAACGGCGTCGGCGAATTTGGGGCGGTCGAAGAGGTGCTCCCAGGTGGTGACGACGTTTTTGGGGTCGAGATTGTGGATTCGGGTGGCGTTCGCGCGTTTGTAGTCAACAGGATCGGCGACGCCAACGACTTGAAATTCACTTTTGAGCTGAGACTGGAATGAACCGTAGTATCCGCCTCGGTTGCCGTAACCCGCAATGAGGACACGGATGGGTCGATCAAGAGGTTTATAGTCGATTCCTTTTGGCGTGGGAAGGCCGGGATCTTGGGGAGTTGATTCGTGCGCGTCCCATGTCAGGAGTTCCTTGGGTGTGAATGCACCAGCAGCGGTGAGACCCATAGCCTGGAGGAGTTCGCGTCTTGTCATGCTCGCTAGAATAGCGACTCCGCGTGTTGAGGTGCAAGTTTTTTTGATTGTTGATCGGTACACTGTGCTCCGTGAGTGGTCGGGTCATCACGGTTTTAGGTGCGGGCAACATGCGAACTGGCCCGGCGGTGGTTTCGACATTGTCGCAGTGGTATCCAGATTTTCCGGTTACTGTTCACTTGTTTGATGCTAATCCTGAGCGGTTAGAGTTGATACGTTTGCTTGCTGAGCAGTTGATGGATGCTTGGAATTCGGAAGTTCCGGTCTTTGGATTTCAGGATTGGGATCTGGCTTGCAAGGGGACAACTGATTTAATCGTCACGCTTCACGAAGACTGCGCGAGGCGGATGCGGGGAGGCGGACGTTCCGTGGCTTTGGAATATTTTGAGAAAGCGGAGCCGATGGACTTTTATCTGGGTGGCGACCGAAACAAGCCGACTCCGGTTGATCAACTCAGTGAGCAAACGAAGCGTCTGCTGATTGCTCCCGATTCGGGAGAAGTGAGCCGCGTGTGGATATTGAGAGAGGTCGTTTCAAATGTTTTGAGGGAATTGGACGGGGTGAGGGTTTTGAACTTGATGAGGGGTGTGGAGTTGATGGCAGTTGAAGGAGTTGAATGGCCTGATGCGGTGAACGAGGAAGCATTGACTGTGGTTCCGCACCAGATTCTTCGGTGGGTTCGAGGCGACGAAGAGATGGACGAATTGAGGCGGGCTGGATCTGACTCGCCATTACTCCGATGGCTGGTGGAATCGGAGAGAGTCGGGTAAGACGACGATGGAAACGATGGTTGAAAAGATTGACATCACGAAATGGAGCCAATTGGAGCCTAAGGTTAAGACTTTGTGGCGGGTTTCCAATGCGATATATGCGCTGCTGCTCTCTGGTTTAGCGATTATTCCGGATTTGATTGTCCGAAAAGCAACAAAGGGAGCTTGGCCGCTGTTTCCATTTGCGCTCCCGCTGATTGCATTTGTGGTTTTGGGGCTCTTGATGCAATGGGTGGTGGGTCGGAGTTATTACTGTTATCGCTATAAATTAGGTGAAGACGACTTGGCGGTGGCAAAGGGGGTTTTTTGGAAGAGTTGGCGGTTTGTGAACCGAAATCGAATCCAGCATGTTGACTTGACGAGTGGACCGATTGCCCGGGCATTGGGATTGGTGGAAGTCTCGATCTATGTTGGAGGGATGCCGACTGCCGCAGCGACGATTCCTGGTTTGAGTCAATACGATGCGGAGCTTTTGCGGGCAAGTTTGGTGAAGGCGGCTGATATGCCGGGCAGCATGATGACTCAGCAAACACAGGAGCTAGTTGAGCCTCCAATTCAGGGTGAGGACATTCGTGGCTGAACCAATTTTTCAGCGATTACATCCATTGACAATGGTCGTTGAGCTTCAACGATTTGTCCGACAGTTCATATTTTTGATTGGGTATGGGCTATTTGTTTTGGTGACGGGCCAGGGGGGTGAGCAAGTGGGTTTTGAGCTCATCGGATTAGGAATCGGGGCCCTTGTCATTTTGCCGGCGGTATTCAAATATTACAGTTATGGCTATTCGATCACGGACGGTAAGTTACTTGTGAAGTCGGGAATTATTCAGAAGAACTTACGGACGATTCCGCTTGATCGAATACAGAATATCAATGTTAAGCGCGATTGGTTGCACCGGCTGTTGGGTTTGGTTGTTTTGGAGATCGAGACGGCAGCGGGGGCGCAAGCGGAGGCAACAATTTCGTCGCTGAGTGAAGAGCAGGGCCACGTTCTCCAGGCTCAGTTGTTGGGTCAACAGGCACGAAGTTATTCGCGAATTAAGCGAGAAGATGAGGCGGTGCGGGTTATCTACCGGCCAACTTCGTGGGAACTGTTTTTGGTTGGGGCGAGCGAGAACCGGGCGGGAGCAATTGTAGCGGCGATTGCGGGTTTGGGATTTTTTCAGCCGATCTTGAACAGTTGGCTTGACGAGCAAGGGACTCAGGTTGTTCGGAATGCTTCACGGTTGGGCGAAGGAGAATGGCGCATATTTGCATTGGGATTCCTGGTGTTCTTGTTTATAGGCTGGGTGATTTCGATTGTTTCAACTTTTGTAAAATATTATGGATTTGTGCTTAGCGAGAAAGAAGGGAAGCTCAAGCGAGTCTATGGTTTGATCAATCATTTTGAAAACATGTTGCCGATTCGCCGAATTCAGACGGTGCATATTGACCAGAACTTGATTCAGAAAAAGTTGAAGATTTGCAAGATGTATGCGGCGACGGCGGGGGAATGGCGGTTCAGTCGGGGCAGGAAGGTCAGGGCAATCCTCAATTGCTTTCGGCGCCGTTGCTCACTCCGGTTCTGCGTGATGACAAGCGGTCGGATCTCTTGCGGCTCACTTTGCCGCAATATGACTTGGAGCATCCTGATTATCAGCGGGTCTCGAAGAAGACAGTTTTGCGACATATGAGAAGTGGCTTTTTAGGGGCTTTGCTTGTGGCAGGTGGAATGACGTTTGGCATTCGCATTTTGGTTGATCATGCTCCGGAAGTTGCTCGGAGAGCACCACTTTGGCAATTACAGTACGGACCAACCCTAGTGTTTTGTGGATTTATGGCGTTATCGCTTTTGTCGGGGTTTTTGTATCATCGGTTTGCGCGCTGGAGTGAATCGAATCGTGTTTTATCGAATCGGCTCGGGTGGTTGAAAGTGAGATGGAATTATCTTCCGATGGCAAAGATTCAGTTGACCGAAGTGACGCAGAATCCTGCGCAACGGTGGCTAGGGTTGGGAACCGTGACCTTCTTCTCGGCGGCCCCTTCGTTCAAGAATACAGAAGTAGATGACGTTGACCTGAGCGATGCAATGGCTTTGGCGTACGGAACGCATCGAGAGGCAGGGACAACGCCGGACGCGTTGTTCGATGGATTTTGATTTATGGCACGACGACCGACGCTTAGCCCAACGAAGATTACGACTTACCTGGCTTGCCCGGTGAAGTACTACTGGACGTACATAAATCCCAAGGGGAAGTGGTATTTGCGGTCTAAGAGTTACTACTCATTTGGCACCAGTTTGCACGCGGTTTTGCAGCGGTTTCATGATTCTAGGGATGCGGGGGTAACGACGACGGATGAGGCGATTGCGGCATTGGAAGAGAGCTGGATCGAGGCGGGTTATTCGAGCCAAGACGAGATGATGCAGGCTTTGGCGGAGGGGAAACAGATCGTTGAGGCGCATGTTGAGCGGGCGATGCGGGAGCCGATCAGTGCACAGACCATTGTGGTGGAGAAGCTTTATCGGAGAGAGCTTGGGCCGTTTGTGCTTTTGGGCCGGGTGGACAGGGTGGATGAGCACGAGGACGGGACGATTGAGGTTATTGACTACAAATCTGGCCGGGAAACGGTGATAGAGGAAGAGGTTCGGAACGATTTGGCGATGACTTGTTATCAGTTGATTCTGGCGGAGCATTTTCCGGATCGGGAAATTGTGGCTTCAATCATCGCGGTGAAAAGTGGGGACAAGGCCACGGCGCAGGTTAAGGGAATTGAGCTTGATGAATTCCGGGGGGAGATTGAGCTTTTGGGCCGGGAGATATTAGATCGGGACTGGGAGGGGGTTGAACCAGTGGTGAAAGAACGGTTATGTCCGAGATGTGATTTTAAGTCGTTGTGCGTGCAACATCCGGGATTTGAGTTGCCTGTTTTACAGTAGTTGCTGGGCGATCTTGGCTTGAAGTTGTAGAATGGGGCGGTGATGACGAGTTTGATGGTAGCGGCTTTGGCAATGAACGACACGGCTTTCTCGGCGCGGAGCGGGAATCCGAAGCCGATGGAGGGAGATACCCCTGTTGAAATGCTAAGCGCGGACATTCGGGTGAAGGTGCCCAGTTGCGAAGTGACCGTGACGTACTCGTTCCGGAATAGTTCGGGGAAGAAAGTGACGGCAACGATGGGGTTTCCGGAAGAAGGTTATGACGCTTTTTTGGATTCTCAGAACAAGACTTGGTTCAAGAGCTTTAAGAGTTGGGTGGACGGAAAGCCGACGAATGTTTTGGTTCAGAAAGTCAATGATGATTCGGTTGATCCGGACATGGGCTATTCGGTTTGGTGGGTTAAGCGGATTGATTTTGCAGCAGGGCAGACTCGGACGGTGAAGAATGTTTTTGTCAGCCGACCGGGTGGAGATGCAATGCCGAGGGAGTTCTTTGAATATATCGTTCATACGGCGCGAACTTGGAAGGGGCCGATCGGGAAGTTGCGACTGGAAGTGGATGCGAGCGGGTTGAAGAAAGGAACTCGGTATGGATTGATGGCGAAGCCTTTGAAGAGTTCGGGTGACGTTCACGCTTGGTATTGGGAAAAATTTGAGCCTACGGAGGCGAATAATTTGATGGTTGCTTGGCCGCGCGGGGACTTTGATTATCCGGCGGAAACGGATTGGAAGACGGTATTGGGGCCGGCGGTGTTCACAGCGGGGGGTTAATCTGCCCCTCAGCAAGTTGAATTAGCTCGATTTTGGCGATCCCTTAATCCAGATTGGGCTACACCACATGAATCGAATCGCCTAAAATGAGGTCAACATGATCTTGGTTTGCGGTGGGGCGGGATACATCGGGTCGCACATGGCGAAGCGATTGCGGCAGGAGGGGGTTGACCATGTGATTTTTGATAATTTGGAACGGGGAAATGAGGCTGCGATTGGGGGGAGTCAGTTCTTTCGGGGAGATTTGCGAAATCGAGATGACGTGGCGGCAGTTTTTGAGCAGTTTGATATTCATTTGGTGATGCATTTCGCGGCTTACATTGAGGTGGGCGAGAGCGTGAAGGAGCCAGCAAAGTTTTGGGAGAATAATGTAACGGCGGTTTGGAACTTGCTTGAAGAGTGTCGGGTGAGGGGAGTTGAGCAGGTTGTGTTTAGTTCGACGGCGGCGGTTTATGGAGAGCCGTCGGTTGTTCCGATTCCGGAGAATCACCCGAAGAATCCGACGAATCCTTATGGAGATACGAAGCTGGCGGTCGAGCGGATGTTGGCCGGATATGGTCGGGCTTATGGGTTGCGGAGTGTGTGTTTGCGGTATTTCAATGCATGTGGGAGTGACCCGGAAGGAGAATTGGGGGAAGATCACCGGCCGGAGACGCATTTGATTCCCCGGATATTGCTTGCGGCGGCGGGGAGGGCACCGGAAATCACGGTTTTTGGGACGGATTACGACACTCAGGATGGGACTTGCATTCGGGATTATGTTCATGTTTGGGATTTGGCAGATGCGCATTTGCGGGCGGTGCGGTATTTGGAGGCGGGAGGGGCATCGGATCAGTTTAATTTGGGGAGTGGGAATGGGTTTAGTGTGCGTGAGGTTTTGGATGCGGTTCGGTCGGTTACGGGGGTGAATTTTCCGGTGAGTTATGGAGATCGGCGGGAGGGTGATCCGGCGCGGTTGGTGGCGGATTCGACGCGGGCGCGGTCGGTTTTGGGGTGGTCACCGGAGTTTGATGATGTGGCGGTTTGTGTGATTCACGCTTGGGAATGGATGGTCGCGCATCCTGGTGGGTATGAGAGCCGGTAAGAATGAATGGGCGCTTTTGTCAAAAGTTTGCGCTAGTCAACCCCACCCCTACCCCTCCCCAAGCTTGGGGAGGGGATTTTAAGTAGAAGTTCAAACGCAAAGTATTGCTAAATCTCATCGATAGTTAAGTTTGTCAACAATTCAGTGGTATGCCGCGAGTTTTGGTTTGGGCATCAATGAACAAATATCCGAGGATGAGTGAGTCGTGGGCGCATAGCCATTTGCCTAGGTTCACAAATGCTATGTTCAATTGGAACGCAATTAGATTGTCGCTGGTCGTATTTCGGACTTAGGACTTGAGGTGATCTTCCATTTCAAGTCTAGCGTCTTCGTGTGCGAAGGATAATGCTTGAGCATCGACCAAATCTTTCTGAGCTTCCTTAAAAGAAGATATCAGAGAATCAAGATCGAAGCGGTCTGCCGAAGTTGAAGGTCGAAACTTTCTTTCAAACCTTCCAAGCTTATTCACCAACTTATGTCGCTTTTGAGAACGAGTCAATTGTTCAAGGATCAGACTATGTTTCTCAGTTAAGTGTTTGAGTTGAGCTTCTAATGATGCTAACTGGTTTTTGAGTTTTAGCCTGTCTGAATAGAGGGGTGCGGTTAGGCTGCTGAGGTGACGGTTCCATTCTTGATCTAATGAATTCAACTCAGACTCAATATCGTTCAATGTCTTTTCGATAACCTTTATGGAATTCTCAATTCTGTCCTGACGACTACGAACACTTTCGATTGTTGTCATTAACTCTTGGGAAATGACCTCCAGGGACTGCACCATGGCCTCGGTAAGCACAGGAATTGTATGCAGAACCACTCTATTCATTTGTGGTGGCTCATTTTGGTTGAGCACTTCTAAATAAGATTTTGCTTGACTTACGGAGGAGCAGATTCCGACAACTCCCCATGGCGGTGACATAGGAAGGATTTGCTCCACGCCAAAGACAAGTAGAAATGCTAATCCTAATGCGTATGGAATTGGAATGTTGGAGAACGGAACAAACGAATTTAGCATGAGATAGAAAATAAAACAATAGGAAACCAGGTCGGTGGCTACGGCGAAGCGATGGCTTGTTTCATTGAATCTGGAGTAATTTTGGGCACCAGATACCCAGCGAGGGTATCCATTTTGCTTGAGCCAAATCTTATAGAGTGATTCATCGGAGAAAAATTCGGGATATTGTTCTCTCAGAGAGATGAGGTCATGTTCCATACTTTCTTTGGACTCTAGTTCAGCAGATTTTCTATTTCATGCTTTGCAGATTCATGAGCGGAGGCGATTTTGTTGGCTTCAGCTATTTGTGATTCGGTATCTGCAAGGGAAGCGGAGAGGTGTTCAAAAGCGACTGGTATGTCCAATTCGGAGTCATCGCGTTCATTGATGAGTTCGAGGCGTTCGATGATCGACGCCCGCTGCTTCAAGATATTAACATCCGACTGTAATTTTTCGCTTTGGGATTTGAGGATATTGAAGGAGCTGGTCAGTTGCTCAAGTTGTTCGACCGCGATTTTTTCAAGTGCTTCGAGTCGATCGAGTTTGGGCTGAAGAATATTGATCCAAGTGCGATCATCAGATGTGAGCTGCTCTCTCACATCGACCATAAGTGACTGAATTGTTTTGACTTCTCTCGCTTGAGATTCTATGCTGACTTGTAGTGCATACATTGACTCTGTGAGGCCATGAAGAACTGGGGTAACTTTTCGTTCGGCGGCCCGGGCCAAAACTTCGATGTCGTATAGATTTACATCGTTGATGGATGGAGGATCTACCGTTTCAGAGACGTAACGATGACCATAGCCTTGAGATATGATTGACAAAATTCCCACGGCTTGGATGGGAACTTCCGTTGGAAGTAGAAAGGGAGTAATCCAAATCGTGCCGAAAAACATTGCGACGATTCCAATAAAGAAGGCTGGAAACTCTGCGAAGGGAAAGCTCAGCAGGGCCAGAATTGAAATCATTGACACAATGATGTAGAGGCCAATGTCTGCAGCTATGCTTCGTTTGTGGAGCGGAGTATTGTAGAAGTCCTGCCAATGACCAGGGTGTTTTTTGCGAGGGTATCCGTTGACCTCCAACCAGACCTCATAGAGGTAGTTTCTATCATCTATCGGGGGTGAGTTGATGTAGCCAGGTTGAGTACGATCCATGTTTGGATGTTATGATCTTTTGAAGAATCGTTTGGAGACGATGGTGGCGGGTTCGTGTTTTCCTCGGATATCGACGGTGCAGGGGGTGCCCAGTTTGATGTCGGAATTGATGAAGGCGAAGGCGATTCCGGTTTCGAGGAGGGGGGAGTAGACGCCGGAGGTGACTTCGCCGACTTCGGTGCCATCCACGGTGACTTTCATCCCGGGGGTGGGGAATCGTTTGCCATCCATTCGGATGCCTTGGAGTTTTTGGGTGGTTCCGTTCTCGCGGGCGGCGTTGATCGGCTCTGAGCCGAGGAAGGGTTTGGTTTTGCTGATGACCCAGCCAAGGCCGGCGGCGATGGGGGAGAGGTCGTCGAGGAGTTCGTGTCCATAGAGGGGGAGTCCGGCTTCGACCCGGAGGGTGTCGCGGGAGCCAAGTCCACAGGGCTCGACTCCGGCTTGGTGGAGGGCGTTCCAGAGGGCGGAGGCGTCGGATGCGCTGCAGATGAGTTCAAATCCGTCCTCCCCGGTGTATCCAGACCGGGCGGCGAAGGTGGTTACTCCGGCGATTTCGACGGTAGCGGTGCCAAAAAAGGCGAGGGCTTTGAGATCTTCGGATTGTTGGGTGAGGGAGTAGACAATCTCGGCGGCCTTCGGGCCTTGGACAGCAATCATTGCGGTTTCGCTGGTTTGATCGGTGAGCGAGATTCCGGCGAGGAGGAGGGATTTGATGTGCGCGAGGTCTTTTTGATGGTTTGCGGCATTGACGACCATGCGGTAGGTGTCGGAGGTGATGCGGTAGACGATAATGTCGTCCACGACTCCGCCCGTGGCGTTGGGGAGCATGGAGTATTGACCTTGGTCGTCAGCAAGGGCGGCGACATCGTTGACCGTGATATGTTCGAGGAATTCGAGGACATTTTCGCCGCGGAATGTGAGGCGAGCCATGTGGGAGACGTCAAACATTCCGGCTCCGTTGCGGACGGCTTGAGCTTCGGCGATAATGGATTTGTATTGGACGGGGAGTTCGAATCCGGCGAATTCGACCATGCGTCCGTTGAGGCTCAGGTGGTCGGCGTGGAGGGGGGTTGTTGACGGCTGTGTCACGGTTCAGATTATAGTCGGGATTGGGTGTTTTGCGGGTTTATCGGTCCCGGTTGGGGTGGGGGGTGAACCAAACCGGAAAATGAATGCGTCGTGAGTTCAGGTGACTGGTACACTGAGAGGGTTACCAAGTGTGGTTCTGATGCCGGATTGGATGGCATGAGGATTGCTTTGGGGAAAGACAGTATGGGTTCTTTGGAGATGCTGGTTTGCGAAGAGTGCTTGGCGAAAAACACGTTGGATGGTCGTTTTTGTCGTCAGTGCGGAACGGAGTTGCCAGAAGATTTGCGTGAAGAGATGAAAGCGGAAGCAGAGAAGTTATTGATTGACGGTCGTCAGTTGTTGAACGACGGGCGGACGGATGAAGCGCGGTTGGTAGCAGATGCGGTTTTGGAGATTGATCCGGGCTGTGCCAATGCGCTGGCTCTGAAGGGGGATGTTTTTGAGAAAGAAGGGTTGTTTGCGGAGGCGCTTGAGGCCTATCAGCGGGTTGCAGAGATTCGCCCTGATCATGCAATGGATCGGATTCGGATTGCGCACATTGAGAAGCTCGTAGCGGCCGAAGAGATTGCGGTTGAAGAGCCAGTTGGAAATCGCAAAGGGGTTTTGTTAGTTGCGGCGGCGGGGGTTTTGTTGTTATCGGTTTCGGCGGTTTTGTTTATGGTGAGTTCACAACCCAAAACGGATACATCTGGTTGGGTGGTTTCGAACGAACAGGCAACTGGTTTCTCTCAGATTGATCCGACTCTGGTGCCGACGGTTCCGGGTGCGGTTAATTCATCAGAATCTTCGGCTCAGCCAACGGCGGATGGTGCGACGGCGGTAACGAACGAGGCTCCTACGCGGCGTGGTGGATTCGTTCAGACCCGCCCTGATTCGGGATTTGTCCGAGCGGGAAGTCCTTCGGAATTAGGCAATGCGCCGTTCACTCCACCAGTAAATCTAGAGCCATGGCAAAATCCACAGCCGAATACAAATACGGCGACGGCTCGTCCGGCGGATGAAGTGGAAGGGACGGCTCAAGCGGCACCTGAGCAACCAGCGGAGAAAGAGGACGATCCAGGTGTGATTGAGATTCGAACGAAACCGCAGGAGCAGGGAAACAATCCGGGTGCATCAAGCGGAGGAGCCCAGACGGCAGAGGAATTGATCCAGAAGGCTCGGAATCTTTACATCCAAGAGAATTATTCGGGTGCGGCGGCGGCTTATGAGCAAGCAATCGATAAGGGTGCGACTTCGGGGGCGACTTATCAGCGGTTGGCGCAATGTTACGAGAAATTGGGCCGTCGAGGCGACGCGATCAAGAATTACCGTAAAGCTGTTGCGGCCTTTGAACGTCAAATTAGTCGTGGAAGTGATTCGAGTTCGATTCGGGCAGCTAAAGAGAGTTGTGAGCGGGCGATCTCGGCATTGGGAGGCTAATTGAGTTTGGGTCGGGTGACGTTCCGGACTTGTTTTTGTTGGCTCCTGCTCTGCGCAGGGGCTTTTGCATGTGCGGATGTCCCGAAAATGTTTGTGGTTCAGTTGGTTGAGGACGGTGAAAAGTTTCCCGATTTTCAGAGCTTGATTCTCGATAGTTATTTGGCGGGGGCTTTGGACGAGATTGGGCAGGTTGATTCGGTTGTTTGGTCAATGGGGGATGCTCGATTTCGGGATGTAGCGGGTCGAGATAGTTTTCCATTGGAGTGGAATTCACCGAGTGAGCAGTTCATTGTTCCGGTTGCGCGGGAAGTTGGGGCGGAGTACACACTTGTTGTTTGGTGCCAGAAGACGGATGCGGTTGTCCGACCAGTGGCGACTTTGTACCGTGGAAAAGGGTTCCGTAAGATTTGGAGTTACGGGGACTATGATCGGCGAATGGCACCGTTTTATACGGGAGAATTGAAACCTCTGAATGAAGATGAGTTCCGGAAGTTTAAGGATTTGGAGCGAAATGGGCGTCCGGAATTTGCGCCAATCATGGTGGGGCGACAGGTGGACTGGGATTCCACTTCACGGACGATTGCGCGGACTTTTGCGGCATTGATTCAGCAGGGGCCGTTGAAGGATTTGCCAGCTCAGCCGAAGCAGAATTTGCCGGACGCAGACCCGGGCGATCAGGTTCCTCTGCCGGTGGGGGTTCGGATGGGAGATGCGGGGATGGGGTTGGAAGCAATTGATGTTTTGGTGGAAAAGGGTGAGGTCGAATCGGCAATTGTTCAATTGCGCGACATGATAGATCGAGAGCCCTTCCGAAATGATTTTCGTTTGCGGCTCGGTGAATTGTTGGAGTCTGAAGGACTTTATGTTGAGGCGGCGCGGGAAGCGGTTCGTAGTGCTCAGGTTGTCAAGAAGCCTGCACCGTTCTACCGAATGGCGGCGATGAATTGGTTGCGGAGTGGTCACCTTGATCAGGCCCGCGATGCGCTGAACAATTTGTTGGCGAGAGGGGGAGAGGATCGGGAATCTCGGGGGATGATGGGCGAGCTTTATTTGCGGGAGGGGAATGCGGGTGAGGCAATTGAGTGGTATTCCTCGGCGATTCGGAGTGGGCCAACTCCCGATGTTGTTTACGGACGGGCGGTTGCTTATGCATTGTCAGGTCAGATTGATCTTTGCCGAGGGGATCTGGCAAGTTTGGTTGATCTTCCAGCGGATCGTCTGAGTGATAGTTATGTGATGGCGGTTACGGTATGTACGGATTTGCTGGAAGGGGTTGGGGTGCGAATTCGGGATCGAGTGGCGCTCCACAAGATTCATCGCACTGATCCGGAGTTGGTTGCTCTGACGGCTCGGGATACTCAACTTGCGGAAAGTATTACGGCCTTCATTGAATTGACTCCAGTTCCCAGTCAATTTGCGGGTTCTCATGTCCAGAGAGCTTTGGCACATAAATTGATGGTACAGGGGGTAACCGAGGTATTTGAGTACGCAACGACGCGGAAAGAGGATCTGGCATCGGAAGGGACTTTGAGCTTGGGGGAAGCATTGCGAATGCTTCCGGCCTTGCGGAGTCTTTTCGAGCGTGAGCGGTCAAAGACCGCGCTCAATTAGTTCGGTTCTTTGGAGACGAATGATGCTTGAATTTTTGCAAATGGTTGGTCTGCTCGCGGTGGTTTTTGCCGTGAGCATGGTGGTGAGTTACTTGGTTACGGCGAAGAATCGCCGGAAAGTGACGTTTGTTCCTTTGATGGAAAATGCCCGAGTTCGGATGGTTGGTCCGGGGGGAACATATCGGTGTTACTTCGTTAAGCGGACGAAGAAGGGTTTGGTTTTTAGCGCGCCTTTGCAGCGGGATCGGTATGTGCCGGTTCGGGTTGGGGAATCCATGATGGTGCAAGCTCCGGTTGCGGATAGTTTGGTGACTTTCCGGAGTTCGGTGATTTCTCGGGATGTGGAGACGCATGAGTTTGCTTTGGCCCACCCTCAGCGGATGCGACAGGTTGATCGCCGGGCAGAGGCTCGCGATCGAACAGTTGAAGGTTCAATTGTTCGCGTGAATGGTGAGCCAGCTAGTCTGATGGACTTGAGCGCAGGTGGAGCGCGAATCGTGAGCAATTCTGACTTGGTACCGGGTGACCGAGTAACGCTGGATTTGCCCGAGGAATTGGGTTCGATTTGGGGATGGGCATTGGAGTCAGTGCCTTCACAGTTTGGCGGGTCAGTCACGCGTGAATTTCGAGTTCGCTTTGAAGAGCCGTTAAGCGGACTATCGACATTACGCCGTCGCCATCTTTATCTCGGACGATGATAAAAAAATTGGCCCCGCCTGGGATGCGGGGCCTGGTTTGGACTGGAATTTGGAACGGGTCTGGGACTCCCGCTCCTTTGTTGTTGAGGAGGATTCGCGTCCAATTATATAAACGCCCAAACTTGGGAAATACTTCCCTGATTTGCTAAATGTCCTAATTGGGTTGAAGAAAGGTGGCTTTTTGATCGGGAAAACGGCAATTCAGCCTGTTGATTCTTGCAGGATTGCCGACTATCCGATTAAGCCCATGTGGACCGATCTGATTGACATCATTGAAAAGAGTGCACGGCGTTTTTGGCGGACGGCAATGAGGGGACATGTTTTTAATCTGGAGTTGGCAAAGACAATTGGTTTTGCGAGTTTGATGTTGGTGGGAATTTCTCTTGCGGAAGACTGGTTTGCGGGGATGGTTTTTGAGAATGTGGGATTTGTGTATTTGTACTTTTTGCCGATCTGGTTCTCGGCCCGGAAAGGGGGTCGGTTAGCGGGTGGATTGATTTCGGTGATGACGGCGACGAAATGGGCGATGTTCGCCGATGCTCGGTATCCGCTTTTGGCTTGGATGTTGAACGTTGTCATTTTGGCGGGGGTGATGATGATTTTTGAAACACTGGAGCGGCGGATGGCTCGGGTGAGTAAGGAAGCGGCAACGGATCCGTTGACGGGTTTGCTGAACCGCGCTGCGTTTGTCAACCAGGGGAAAGAGATTTTGCACGAGAATGAGAACACACGGTCACAATGTGCGGTTGTTTTGCTGGATTGTAACAAGTTCAAGGCGATTAATGATCGGTACGGTCATGCAGCGGGGGATGAGGCTTTGAAAGTGCTTGCTCGGGCGTTGAAGGACAGCTCGCAAGGAGATGATTTGATCGCACGTTTGGGCGGGGATGAGTTTGTGGTTCTGCTAGCGGAGACGGATTCTATTGGCGCGAATTTGTTTATGAACCGACTGAATGGAACTTTGCGACGGGCTTCGGCGGAATTGGCATTTGAATTGTCGGCATCAGCGGGGATTGCTTACTATGGCTATGACGGGAGGTCTCTCGACATTTTGATGCAGGTCGCGGACGAGAAGATGTATCGCAATAAGCAGCGGTCGAATCTGGCCCTGGCAACGATGGCAGAATCCGGGGTCTCAAACATCGTTTGATTGGGTTATTGAATCGGGTTCGTTGCAGGTAAAGTTTTTGGCATGAAGCGCATTCATGCGACAGATCAAGCACCGGGGGCGATCGGGCCGTATTCGCAGGCAGTTGAGGCGAACGGATTTGTTTTTTGCTCGGGTTCGATTCCGCTCACACCGGAAGGAGTTTTGATTGAGGGGGATGTTCGGGCGCAGACTGAACAAGTCATGAATAATATTGAGGGGTTGTTGGGGTCTATGGATTTAAGTTTTGAAAATGTTGTGAAATCGACGATCTTTTTGAGCTCGATGGATCACTTTGGGGTGGTCAACGAGGTTTACGGGGCACGTTTTCCGAGTGATCCCCGGCGCGGAGTACGGTGGCGGTGGCAGGATTGCCGAAGAACGTTGACGTCGAAATTGAAGTGATCTGTGTCCGAAGTTAAGCGCGTTGTATCGGTCTCGCTTGGGACGAGCAAGCGGGATAAGAGTCACGAGACAGAGGTCTTGGGGCAGAAGTTCCTGATTGAACGGCGGGGGACGGATGGTGATCGGGCGAAGTTCAAAGCTCTGATGGAGGAGTTGGATGGCCAAGTGGCGGCTCTCGGGGTTGGGGGGGCGGACATTTGGATCGCGACAAGCAAGAAGCGGTATGCCTTCAAAGAGATTCAGAACCTTGTGAGTGGGGTTAAGCAGACGCCGGTGGTGGATGGAAGCGGTCTGAAGCACACACTGGAGCGGGAGACAATTCACCGATTGCAGCGGGACGGGACGGTGGATTTTGCGGTTGAGAAGGTTTTGCTGGTTTCGGCGGTGGATCGGTTTGGGATGGCTCAGGCGCTCGCTGATGTGTGCCCGGATGTGGTTTTTGGGGATTTGCTGTTTGGATTGGGGTTACCGATGCCGGTTTCGAGCTATCAAACGGTGGAGGCATTGGCGGGGATTTTATGTCCGATCATTACTCGGTTACCGATTCAGTGGTTTTATCCTACGGGAGAAAAACAGGAGCAGAGAAAACCGATGTTCCCAAGGCTTTGGATGGGGCGGACATTTGTTTGTGGGGATTGGCATTACATCCGTCGGTATGCGCCAGATGATTTGAGCGGGAAGACGATTTTGACTCAGACGGTTCGGAGCGCGGATATTGAATGGTTGCGCGGGACGGGAGCGCGGCGGTTGATTACGACAACACCGGAGATGGGGGGCGAGACTTTTGCGACGAATGTGATGGAAGGGGTGATTGTGGCTTTGGTCGGAAAACGCCCGGAGGCGATGACAGAACAGGATTATTTGGACGTCTTGAAAGAGTTGGACTGGTCGCCGGGGGTGATGGAGTTGAATCCATGAGTTCGGTACACTAGCAAACTTCCTGGGAACAGCACCATTGACAAAATTCGCGTTTCTGATTCATCCGCTTGAGGCGAAGGATATGGCCCGTAAGTACGGGTTTTTGAAATACTTGCCGGATCGGGTGATTGAGCGGTTGGTGCTTTTTGTTGATCCTAAGATTGCGGGGCGGATTACGGGGATTGTGAGTCCGTCGGGAGAGACGACGGAGGGGTTGCTCATCGGGGTGGGTTTGACGCCGAGGCAGTTTTTGGAATTACCGAAGGAAATTGTCTATAAGAAGTTGGTTCGGGCGGTGGAAATGGCCAAGGAGAATGGGGCTCAGATTGTTGGTCTTGGGGCGTTTACGAGTGTTTTTGATGATGGGGGGATTACGCTGGCGAAGCGCACGGGGATGGCGATTACGACGGGGAACAGCTATACGGTTGCGACCGCGATTGAGGGAACTTTGGATGCTTGTGACCGAGTGGGAATTGACCGCAAGGCGGCGACATTGGCGGTGGTGGGGGCGACGGGTTCGATTGGGCGCGCTTGTGCGGAGGTGATGGCCCCGGAGTTTGGACGAGTGATTGTGATTGGTCGGGACTTGGCGCGGACGGAGGCGGTGGCGGCAGAGATTCCGGGAGCGGTGGCATCGGTTGAGATTGCGGATTTGCGGCAGGCAGATGTTGTAGTGACAGTGACGAGTTCGGAGTCGGATTTGGTGTTGCCGGAGCATTTGAAACAAGGAGCGATAGTTTGTGATGTGAGCCGGCCCCGTGATGTGAGTGTGCGGGTGGCGAAGGAGCGACCCGATGTTTTGGTGATTGAGGGGGGGGTGATTGCCGTACCGGGCAAGATGGAAACAGAGTTTGACTTTGGTTTTCCGCAGGGGACGGCTTATGCGTGCATGAGCGAAACCTTTATGCTCGCGATGCTTGACCGTCCGGAGAGCTTTACGTTGGGAAAGACGGTGAGCGCGGAGCAAGTGCGTGAGGTTCAGGAGATGGCGCGGCGGCTTGGATTCAAGTTGGCGGGGTATCGGAGCTTTGAGCGGGCGGTTGAGGATTCTCAGATTGAGCGGGTTCGGGCGGCGCGGCAGGCGGCTGTGCCGGTTGGAGGGTAAGGGTTTTGGTTACGGTTTCGGGTTTGTCGCATCGGTTTGATACGAAGTTCGTTTTGCGGGATATTGAGTTTGAAGTTGGGGCGGGGGAAATTGCCGTGATTATGGGGAGCAGTGGCGGGGGCAAGACCACTTTATTGAAATGTATTTCTGGGTTGCTGAAGCCAACAGAGGGGGAGATATTGGTGGATGGCTTGAGCGTGGTGCGTGATCCAGATCATGCCTTGGCGAAGCTGGGGTTGGTTTTTCAGTATGCGGCGTTGTTTGATAGTTTGACGGTGGAAGACAATGTTCTTTTTGGGTTGCGGCGAGCGAAGAAGGTTTCGCGGGGGGAGGAGAAGGAGATTTTGGGGCGGTTGCTGGAGCAAGTGGGATTGGAGGACGTGGAGAGCAAACTGCCGAGCGAATTGAGCGGGGGGATGCGCAAGCGAGTGGGTTTGGCGCGGGCGTTGTGTATGGAGCCTCAGGTTTTACTTTATGATGAGCCGACGAGCGGTCTTGACCCGGTTACGGCTTATTCGATTGATCGTTTGATTGTGGAGACTCGGGATCGGTTGGGCTTGACCAGTTTGGTGGTGAGTCATGATGTGAGTTCGATTTTCCGGGTGGCAGATCGGATTATCTTCTTGCATCAGGGAGAGATATTGTTCAATGGGAGTCCAATGGACTTCCGGGCTGTACAGGATGGCCCGATTGGCGAATTAATCGGAAAGGCCCGGTCGGAGAGCCTGGAATTGGTTGATTTGTGAGAAATTTGTGAGGAATGGCTTTTTGTTTGGAGCGGTCTGAACTTTAGCGGCGGCTGAGCGTTTTGTAAGGTATCGAATGGCACGGACATGTGCTCGATGGTGAAACAGTTATGAAACGAACATTGATGATGGTGATGACAGTAACGGTCGCTTTGGGCATGATGAGTGCCAGCTTTGCCCAGACAGCCGGTCCGCGAGGTGGCGGTCAGCAGGGCCAAGGCCAGGGTCAACGGGGTGGCGGTCAGGGGATGCGCATGGGTCCGGAAGTGATGCAGAAAATTGAAGCTGCTCACAAGAAGGTTTTGAAGGAACTTAAGTTGAACGCAGATCAGACCAAGAAGGTTGATGCGGCGGTCAAGAAACGCGACGAAGCCCGGAAAAAGATGCGCGACCAGATGATGAAGGATCGCGAAGCGGGCAAGCAAATGGATCGGACGGCTTTGCAAGCGGCAGGCAAGAAGATTCAGGACACTTTTAATGCCGATATGAAGAAGGCGATGGGTGATGCAAACTTTAAGAAGTATGAATCTCGGATGAAAGAAGAGATGAAGAAAATCATGGAAGAAGCCCAGAAGAAGGGTCAGGGCGGCGGCGGTGCTCGCGGCGGCGGGAAGACCGGCGGGAACTAAGATTTTTCTTAGAGAGTGAAGGTGAATGCGCGCTCCCGCAAGGGGGCGCGTTTCTTTATACGCGCCAACTCCCTTAAAGCCTGATTCTCCCCTCCCCATCAGGGGAGGGAGGTATCGAAAATGACTTGTGGGATGAGATTCCGGGTCACGCCCGGAATGACGACTTGGTAGTATTTATTGATCTGGGTTAGTGGATTGCCCCCTCCTAAGTCCTCCCCCAAAGGGGGAGGGGGAAACGAAATTTGTTGTGATTTCGCAAAGTTTTTTCCTGGGGCAGGCTCTCCGTTTCAATGGAATTACATTATTGTTTTGGTGTGTTGCAAGTCTCCCCACCCCTGCCCCTCCCCATCAGGGGAGGGAGGTAACGATTGTGAGTTATTGGATGAGATTCCGGGTAACGCCCGGAATGACGACTTGATAGCCGTTCTTCCGTTCCACGGTTCGAGCCGCGGTCAGGAACTTTGGAATCCAAGTTCGCTACCGGAGGGTTGCGCCGAGTTTGGCGAGGGCGGTGACGACTTGGTCGCGGAGGGCGTTGGATTCTTCGTCTTTGAGGTTCGCGTTCATGCGGCGGAATTGGAGGGCGATTGCGAGGGAGTGGAATCCATCGGGGACGCCTTTGCCTTCGTAGACATCGAAGAGCCAGTGTCGTTCGAGATCGGGGCCACCAGCGGCGAGGATAGCCGCATCAATTTCGGTGAACGGAACCTCTTTTTTGATGAGGATGGCGATGTCGCGGCGGGAGGCGGGATTTCGGGAAATGCTGTGATAGGTCGGGATACCGGTGACCTCGTATTTGAGGGGATCCAGCGTGAGTTCCGCCATGACGGTCGTAGCGGGGAGGCTGGCTGACTCGGCGACGAGCGGGTGGATTTGCCCGAGCAGACCGACTTCTTGGTTGCCGAAAACGACCTTTGCGCATCGCGTGGGGTGGAAGCGGGGGTCGGATGTGTGGCGTTTGAATGTGATGGGGAGGTTGACGCTGTGGGCGATTTGTTCGAGGGTGCCTTTCAGGGTGAAAAAGTCAGCGGTTGATTGATCCGTTGGACGCCATGATTGCTCTTCGAACGCGCCGTTGCTGAGAAACGCGATCTGAGTGAATTCGCCTTCGGAGGAGTGAATACGTCCGACTTCGAAGATGTGGATGTTGTCGAGATTGTTTTTGCGCTGAGCATCGGCGAGGGATGGGAGGATGCTGTTGCGGAGGTAGGCCATTTCGGGGCTATGGGGTTGGCGGACTCGGATTCGGGTTGGTTTTTCTACCTCACCCCCTGACCCCCTCTCCACTAAAACGGAGAGGGGGGAATCAAGCGGGTGGAGGTCGCGGAGGGAGTGGGAGACGACTTGGTCGAATCCGGAGCGGAGGGCGGCTTCGCGGATTTTATCGGTCAGAAGTTCAAATCCTTGGGGGCCGCCGATGGGGGTGGAGCCGATGGGAAGGGCTTCGGGGATTTTTTCGTAACCGTGGACGCGACCGATTTCTTCGATGAGGTCTTCTTCTCGGAGAATGTCAATTCGCCAGGTGGGGGTTTGGACTTCGATGGAGTCGGGGCTGATGCCAAGGATGGTGAAGCCGAGATTTTCGAGGTAAGACTGAGCCTGTTCGACGGTGATGTCCATGCCTAGGAGGGTGTTGGTTCGGCGGATGAAAACGGTGAGTTCTTGGGTTTGGGGTGGGGTCGGGTAGACGTCAATGACTCCGCCAACAGATTTTTCTCCGGTGATTTCGGTGTAAAGCTCGGTGAATCGGTTGAGGGCGGCGACGACGCCTTCGGGGTCAACGGATCGTTCGAATCGGTAGCTGGCTTCGGTGAAGAGTCCGAGTTCTTTGCGGGTTCGGCGGACAGAAGTATTGACAAAGTGGGCGGATTCTAGGAGGCAACGGGTGGTGGATTCGCTGACTTCGGTGGGTTCACCGCCCATGATTCCGGCAAGGGCGATGGCTTGGTCGGCATCGGCAATCACCATGTGATGCGGTTGGAGTTCATGGGTTGTGCCGTCGAGGGTGGTGAGCTTTTCTCCGGCTTCGGCTTGGCGAACGATGATTCGCTCGCCGGCGAGGGTGTCGAGATCAAATGCGTGGAGGGGCTGTCCGACTTCGAACATGACATAGTTTGTGAGGTCTACGAGAAGAGAGATTGGGCGTTGACCGATTTGACTAAGGCGCTTTTGGAGCCATTCTGGACTCGGACCGTTTTGGAGATTTTCAAAAACACGGGCGGCGTAGCGAGTGCAGGATGCGGTTTGGATTTCGACGGAGGTTTTGGCCCAGATGTCGCGATTGTGAGCGTCGGGGGCAGGGAATCGGTTGGTGGCTCGTGTGTAAAGTTCCGTCGGCTTGCTGGAGGGGTCTTTGGCGAGGAGTTCGCGTGAGAGACCGAGAACAGAGGCCCCGTCGCCTCGGTTGGCCATGATATTGATGTCGAGGACGGGTTCGCCTTCGACTTCGGTGATTTCTTCCAGTTCAAAGCCAGTCATAGTGAGGTGGTCGGCGATGGCTTGGGCGTCGAGATTGGTTTCGACGTAATCCTTGAGCATGGAGATAGTGAGTTTCATGGCGAATTTGAAGGGTTAGGCGAATTGGGAGAGGAATCGGAAATCGTTGTCGAAGAAGTGGCGGAGGTCATCTATGCCGTAGGCCATCATGGGGATTCGTTCGACACCGAGGCCGAATGCGAATCCGCTGAATTCCCGGGTGTCGATGCCGTATCGTTCGAGAATGTTGGGGTGGATGAGTCCGGCACCGCCGAGTTCGACCCATTTTCCGTTGAAGAGCTTGGGGGTGGAGATCGCGTAGTCGACGCCGGGTTCGACGAAGGGGAAGAAGTCAGGTCGGAAACGGACATTGACTTCTTGGCCAAACATGGCGCGGGCAAATTCTCCGAGAGTTCCTTTGAGATGGGCCATGGAGATGCCGCGATCGATCATGAAGCAGTCCACTTGGTGGAATGTGTGGTTGTGGGTGCGGTCAACGGCTTCGTTGCGGAAGGTGCGGCCGACGGTGAATACTCGGAGAGGTGGTTTTTGAGTTTCGAAGACTCGGCCTTGGAGGGCAGTGCATTGGGTGCGAAGCACTAGATCATCTTCGACATAGAAGGTGTCTTGTTCATCCATTGCAGGGTGATCGGGTGGGTAATTGAGAGCGTCGAAGTTGTATTTGAATTGTTCGAGTTCGGGTGATTCTTGGTAGACGAAGCCCATTGAGCCGAGGGTGCGCTTGATTTTGTTGGTGGTGAGCTGAAGGACGTGTTCGCGACCGTAGCGAGGCGGTCGTCCGGGGAGGGTGATGTCAATGCGTTCGGCTTCGAACTGTTTTGAGAGTTCGCCGCCTTTGAGGTCTTGAATCCGCTGGTTGAGAAGAGCTTCCACCTGGCTCTTGGCCTGATTGACGGCGGCACCAAAGAGGGGTTTTTGGTCGTTGGGCAGGGCACCGATGCCCTTCATGAGTCCGCTGAGTTTTCCGGATTTTCCAAGAAATTCAAGTTCCACTGCGCGGAGGTCGTCGGTGGATTTTGCCGCGTTAATGGCGGTGATCGCTTCGGTTTGGACGGCGGTGACTTGTTCCATGCGGCTTGTTATGAGACGGCTTTGATCGCATCAATGACGCGGTCGATGGCTTCCATGAGGAGGTCTTCTTCGATTGTGAGCGGAGGAGTGAGACGGAAGGTCCGTTTTCGGGTTTCTTTGGTGAGGATTCCCCGTTCGACCAGAGCGTGGGACATGGCGTAGCTGTCTACGTCTTCGTGAACTTCGATTCCGATGAGGAGGCCCATTCCGCGGATTTCTTTGATCGCGGGGAGTTTGGCGGCTTTGAGCTTGGCAATGACCTTTTCACCGAGTTCGGTGACGCGGGTGGCGTAGTCGCCGGTTTCAAATTCGGCTAGTGCGGCGAGGGCGACGGCGGCGCCGAGAGGGTTTCCACCAAAAGTTGAACCGTGGTCGCCGGGTTGGAACATTTTCATGACGTGATCTTTTCCGACCGCGGCACTGACGGGGAGGATTCCGCCGCCCAGGGCTTTTCCGACCGCGAGGAGGTCAGGCACGGCATTCTCTTCGTGCATGAACGTGAATTTAGTTCCGGTTCGGTAGAAGCCGACTTGGATTTCATCCCAGATCAGGAGGACATTTTCTGCATCGCATAGTTCTCGTACTTGGGTCATCCAGCCTTTGGGCGGGCAGATAATTCCGCCTTCGGCTTGGATGGGTTCGGCGAGGATCGCGACGGTGTTGGGGGTGATTGCGGCTTTGAGGGCTTCGATGTCACCGAACGGGATTATTTTGAATCCTGGGGTGAAGGGGCCAAAGTGAGCTTTGTATCCCGGTTCTGAGCTGAAGCCGACGATGGTTGTTGTGCGACCGTGGAAGTTTTCTTCAAAGACGATGATTTCGGCTTGGTCGGCTGGAACCCCTTTGACCGTGTAGCCCCATTTGCGGGCGAGTTTGATGCACGTTTCGACGGCCTCTGCTCCGGTGTTCATGGGGCAGACGCGGTCGAGGCCGCAGAATTCGGCGAGACCGTGGAGAAATAGGCCGACTTCGGCGTTGTTGAATGCGCGGGATACAACGGCGACGTTATCGAGTTGTTCTTTGAGAGCGTTGACGATTGCGGGGTTGAGGTGTCCGTGAGCGGTTGCGGAGTACGAGCCGATGCAGTCGATGTATTCTTTTCCGGCTTGATCCCAGACCCGGGCGTTTTGGCCTCGGATGATGTTAACGGGGAGGGGTTTGTAGTTGAGGGTGCCGTACGCTTGAGAAAGATCAGCGGCTTGTTGATCGGTGAGGGATTCGACCATTGATCGGAATTCACCGTTTGAGATTTTTTGCCACATTGTTTCGTTCTGCGTGCAGGCCATGGGGTTCATTGTGAGGGATAGGGACGGCTCTTGTGAACCCCCATGGGCAGGGAGGCGGGTTTGGAGGGGGACTTTGGCGGAGTTTGCGGGAATTCCGTGGGAAATTTGCGGGGGAATGTGGAAGAAGATGAGATAGCAGGGAAGCTATGGCAGAGAAGGCAAAGAAGAAGGGCGGGAAGTTACCGATTATTCTCGTGGCGGTTTTGGCCGTTGCGGGAGGCGGGTTCTTCGCGATGGGGGGCAAGAAGGAGGCTCCGAAGGAAAAGGAAGAAGAGCCTGAAGTGAAGCTTGGGGCCGTTCAGAAATTGGGCGGTGAGTTTTTGGTTAATTTGAAGGACGGGAAGACTTATCTCTTGGCGGAGATTTCAGTTCAGCTGGATGAGAAAGGTCATGTCAATGATCCGGCGCCAAAGGCAGAGGGTGAGAAAAAGGACGATCACGGCAAAGGGGGCGGCGAGATGACTTTTTCGATTGCTCGGGACGCGGTGAACATGACTTTGGCAAAGATGTCAGTTGATGACATTACGAAGCCGGACGGAATGAAGCATTTGAAACGTGAACTTGCGCTAGCGATTAATCATGCGCTCCACGCATCTCACGGGGAGAAATCCGAGGAAGAGAAGAAGAAGGAGAAGCACGAGAAGGAGAAAAGTGGGGGGCATGAGGATGAGATTGATCACGAGTGGCTGGATGAGCTGGGTCGTGATTCAGAAGAAGGGCCGGTCTTGAAAGTGTTCTTTGATCGGTTCATGTACCAGAAACGATAATCTCACTTTGGTAGCCATAGTCATCAGGGTCGGGAGGCGTGTGCCTACCGACCCATTCTCTTATTGAAGCTAGGCCAGCGATGGCGAGAATGACCTGGAAGGGGATGGTGGGGAGAGCGAAGCGTCCGTTGCCAAAGAAGATCGCGACGATGACCGCCGTGAGGAAAATTTGGGGGAGAGCGATGCGGACGAGGAATCGGCCTGATGGTGTGATCAGTCCGAGAATTGTTCCGATCAAGGCGGCCCATAGGAGGATGGCGGTGTAGGTGTTGGTGTATTGCCGGGCGGCGAGGAAGAGCTCGCGGTTTTTGTCCATTCCGGGGGTGATTTGTTTGTTTGGATCGGTTTGAAAGGACCAGTACGGAATGTCGGTGGGGTTGTTGAATGTGAAGCTGAGTTTTGCGGGGATCAACGAGAGAGAGCGGGCGGGGTTGGAGCGGATTTCTTGAAGGGCGAGGACGCGCGTGGTGCGGTCGTTGTTGATTTCGGCAGAGGGAGATTGGGGGATTCCGGGCGGGGTTTGGTAGTTCCCGGTGGCCCCGTGGTTGTGTCCGATCCAGAGGTTATCACCGCCGTTTGTTGAGATGAACACAAGGTGTCCGTGGGTTCGGTAGGTGCGGACGATCCATGGGGTTATGGTGGTGAGGGCGATGATCCCGCAGAAGAGAACGGCGATATGGAGTTTGGGCTTTCGGTAGTCGGTGGTGGGCCGAGGGGAGGACGCAAGCGCAAGGGGGATGAGGATGGCTTGGGGACGGACGAGGGTGGCTAATCCGACGAGGAATCCGGCCCAGCCCCAGCGGGTGTAGGATTGAGCCCAGAGGACGCTTTGGAGGGCGGCGAGGGTGAGAAATGTGTAGAGAGGTTCGGAGGCGATGATTCCGCTGTACGCGATCATTCCGGGGCTGAGGGCAACAAGCATTCCCGCGAGGAGGCTAAGAGACTGAGAGCCGATGAGTCGGCGGACGATGCTTGCGGTGAGGAGGGCGCAGAGGAGGGTGAGGGTGGCGTTGAAAACTTTGGCGGCTACTAGGGAAGGGCCTGTAAGCTTGAAGATTGCAGCGAGGGCCAGAGGGAATCCGGGGGGCCAGTAGGCGGTGTGGCCTTGTTCGGTTCGGTAGCCAAGGGATTGGCTGAGTTCGGTGGCGCGTTGGAGGTACCACGCGAAATCGGTTTGGGGCTGGGTGTTGATTTCGGTGAGCCACCAGAGCCGGGCGAGGGCACCGATGGCGATGATGACGAGGGCGGGCCAGTTTCTTTGGAGGAAAGGGTGGCTCGCCATGAATTCTATTTTGACGAGTTTAGAGTGCTATTAGTTGGGGGTTTGTTAAGGTTTCGTTGCCTTGGTCGTCCAGCCAGTAAGCGGATGCGGTGGGAGAGGTGGTGACGACTTGGGTGAGTTCGGTGCCGGTGAAGAGGCAGGCGGCTCCGCCGTCGCATGCGAGGGTTCTGCCTAGGTTGCCAGATTTGATTAGCTTTTGGAGGGTGGGTTTGCGTTCGGGTTCTTCATCGTAGTGAGGGCAGAAGTCGTAAGGGAGCCAGCCGAGGCAGTCCATCGCGCTCAGTTCGCCATGAAAGGAATCGGTACTGCATCGCTGGAACCAGGCGTTGGCGCCGGCGGAAGTTCCGGTGATGGGGATTCCTTGTTGCCAGGCTTGGTGGAGGATTTTATCGAGGCCCCATTCTCGCCAGAGGGCAAGCATGTTGTAGGTTGATCCGCCGCTGACATAGATGATGTCTTGACTGAGAATGTAGTCGGCGAGGTCTCGGGTTGGTGGGCGGAAGAGTTCGCAGGTTGTGGGTTGGCAGGGGAGTTGTTCGGCGGCTTTTTGGAACCGGGCGATGCGGAAGAGGGAGTCTCCGGAGGCGGTGGGGATGAGGCAGAGTTTGGGGTTTTGTTTGGGTGTGAGGGTGAGGATGTACCGGTCGAGGGCGGATCGGTGGGGTTGTTCGGAGTCGAATCCGCCTCCGCCGATGGCGAGGATGGTCATGGGTGGGGTTTTACCTGGGCTTGGCGGGTGGGTTTTTATGTTGTAGTCTAGGGAAGTTGTGAAGCAGTTTCTCCGGCGGAAGTGGGTTCGGTGGGTTTTGGGAGTTGTTGCTGCTCTGCTGGTCGCCTTCGTTGGGACTGCAGTTTTGATTTGGACTAGTGCGGGGAGTTCGAGCGGGAGCAAGTCTGATGTCGCGATTGTGCTTGGGGCAGCGGTTTGGGGCGAGGAGCCAAGCCCGGTTTTTGAGGGGCGGCTGGATGAGGCGGTTCGACTCGTTGCGTCGGGAATGGCGGATCAGGTGATTGTTACGGGAGGCGTAGGTGCGAAGGGGGGATTGAGCGAAGCGGAGGTTGGCAAACGCTACTTGGTTTCTAAGGGGGTACCGCCAGAGGTGATTCTGGAGGAGAATCGTTCTCGCCGGACGTTTGACAATTTGAAGAATGCCAAGGAGATCATAGAGCGCGAAAGGTTGATGAGCTGTTTGGTTGTTAGTGATCCGCTCCATATGCATCGGGCGATGGGGATGGCACGGAAGCTTGGGATGGATGCGGAGGCGAGGCCGACATCGAGCTCGGCTTATCGAGGATTGGGTTCTCGCTTGAAATTTTTGGCGCGGGAGGTGTGGTTTTTGTGGGGGTTTTGGTTGGGTGGGGGGAGATGAATCAGTGATCCAGGTACGAATCCACTGGCTAAGGCAGTGCCACCCATACTCTGCAGGCTGTTACAGGACGCCGAGGACGGCTTCGAGCTGGACGTTTGAGCTGCGAAGGCGTTGGCAGAGGGTTCGGCCGATATTGCGAAGGATTTGGAGGCCGATTTGGGGCTGCTCGTTCATGAGTTGATTGAGCTTGTTGGCGGAAATGCGGATGAGTTGGGAATCGCCGTCGGAGATGACGGTTGCGGAGCGTTCGGATTCGCCGAAAAGGGCGATTTCTCCGACGAGGGCACCTTTTTGGAGTCGGGCGATCGGGTCGCCATGGATTGTGGTGACGCGGACTTTTCCGTCAAGGATGATGAAGATGTCGTTGGCTTCTTCGGTTTCGTTGACGATGGTTTGCATATCGGTTGCGGTGATGACTTCGCTGATGCCTGCGATGGCGGCGATTTGATCATCGCTGAGGCCATCGGCCATGTAGCTGTTTTTTATTCCGACGATGCGATCCATTGAGATTTTGATTTTACTTGATTTGAAATTTTGGCCTTGGCTGGCACAAAAAAATCCCCCTGCCGTGCGGTAGAGGGGATTGACTTGACCGACCTTAGGCGTTTGCTGGGGTTGGGTCGTTGTCTGGAGTGTTATCCGGGGTGTTATCTCCGGAGTCCCCGTGGTCGGCTTTGGCGGCGGTCATTCCGGAACCCATTCCACCGCGCTTGGACCACCAGATAGCGATGATCAGCATGATTGCGGCGAAGACCGTGATTCCGATTGTGACTCCGGGAGCTTGCTTGGCGATAACGGCCGGGGCAAGGAGGAGGGCAACGAGGTTCATGACCTTGATGAGCGGGTTGAGAGCGGGGCCAGCGGTGTCCTTGAATGGGTCACCAACCGTGTCGCAGACGACAGCAGCTTTGTGGGCATCGGTTCCTTTTCCACCGTGAAGTCCATCTTCAATGAGCTTCTTGGCGTTGTCCACATGCCGCCAGAGTTGGCGAGCATGACGGCGAGGAGTTGTCCGGAAAGGATTGTTCCGGCAAGGAATCCACCGAGGGCTTGAGCACCGACGAGGTTGTATTCAACTCCGTTGATCATTGTGAGCGGCTTGCCAATGCTGAAGCCGAATGCAACGACGACGGGGAAGAAGATCGCGAGGATGCCGGGGCCGAGAAGTTCGGTTTGGGCAGCCTTGGTCACGATTGCCACGCACTTGGCGTAGTTGGGTTTGCTTGTCCCTGCCATGATGCCGGGATCGTTGCGGAACTGACTGCGGACTTCTTCGATGAGTTCGAAGGCCGCACGTCCGACCGCGTTGATCGAGAAGGCAGAGAAGAGGTAAGGCGCAGCACCACCAATGAGGAGGCCAAGGAAGATTTCGGGGACTTCCAGGCGCATCCCAATTTGGGTGAGCTTTCCTTCTTCGACATAAGCGTGGAAGAGAGCAACGGCAGCAACGACGGCGGTAGCGATGGCAAAGCCTTTTGTAAGGGCCTTGGTTGTGTTACCGGCTGCGTCGAGAAGTTGAACTCTTCGGGCACCTTCGGGTGATTCTTCGGCGGCACCGGACATTTCGAAAACGCCTTGGGCGTTGTCGCTGATCGGGCCAAAGGTATCCATCGCGAGGATGAATCCTGTGGTGGTGAGGAGTCCGAGACCGACGAGAGCAATTCCGTAGAAGCTGAGAAGGTATCCGCCGTATTCTCCCGGAGGGAAGATGAGGAGCGGAGCGATGAGACAGGCCACGATGGCGAAGAGGCTGAATACCGAGCTTTCTTTACCGTAGGCAAATCCGGTGATGATCATCGGAGCGGGGCCTGCAGTTGAGACAGCTCCAAGTTCTTGAACCGGTCGCTTGTGGAGTCCTACGTAGTAGTCGGTGAGGGCTTCGAAGACGAAGGCCATGACGAGACCGAAGACGATACAGAGGAGGAACTGCCACCATTGCGCTTCTTTGTGCTTGATGTAAGCCAATTCGGCGTTGATTGATGGGGGCGGGGTTGCCGCTTCAGCCGGGTTTGCTTGAGAATTCTTGACGAACTCTTGAAGCTTGGCCACGGTGCCTTTGTAAGCAAGTGCGCCGCCTTGGACGGTGCTGAGGTCGAGTTCGGTTGGTTTGGCGTCAACGCCAGCAACGAGGTCTCCATTCACATCTGCGAAGAGAGTGACGGGGAATGATTTTCCGACTTCGTACTTGCCTGTCTTGTCAGCATCTTGCGCTTGCTTGAGCTGCGTATCCAACGCTTCTCGGAGGATTGGTCCGACGGTGAAGTTTTGGGTTTGTGGCTCACCAGCCGGATCGGGTGTACCGTCCGGTTTGGTTGCAGGCCGTGTGACTTCGAGTTGGTAGATTCCGATTTCTTTTCCGTCGTACGCTTCCTTGAAGGAGAGGAACTTGGGTTCAGCAGCAGGATCTGCGGCTTGGTCGGGGACGGCGAAACCGAGAATTTCGGCTCCGTCATCTTTGAAATTGACGGCCCGGTAGCCTTCAAAGTTTTGAGGATTGTTGAACGGCTTTTCACCTGCGCCGAGGACGGCGGTGACGGTTGCGGCTCCGGTCGCTTCGTCGAGATTCAACGCTTTGACTTTGTCAGTTTCGAGAATGTCTTCCGCTTTGACTTCGTATGGCTCGACGCCTTTTTCTTTCGCGAGATCGCGCTGAGCATCGAGAATAGTCATGGCTTGGTCGCGCATGACGCGAGGTCCAGCACCAAAACCAGAACCGGGGAGGGCGACGATGTTCGCCGGGACGAGTTCGTTGGTTTTGACGGTTTTGGAGGCGTCCATTCCACCGAGCATCCAGAAGGCTACACCAGCCGTGAGCAATGCGGCGATTGCAGCTGAGCTGTAGAATCCTTTGCGGATTGCGGTGAGGGGGTCCGAATTGATGTCGTCTGATCCCTTAACACTCATGATTCCGACGATGGAGGCAAGGATGCCAACGCCTCGGGCCATGATTGCGAAGAGGATGAGTCTCATCCAGACTTCTGTGGGGAAGAGGGCAGCGGTTGCGGCACCGAGAACGATAGCGGCAACGAGGGTGACTTCGTAGCTTTCAAAAACGTCTGCGGCCATCCCGGCGCAGTCTCCGACGTTGTCGCCGACGTTATCAGCGATAACGGCGGGGTTTCGTGGATCGTCTTCGGGAATTCCGGCTTCGACTTTTCCGACGAGGTCAGCACCGACGTCTGCGGCCTTGGTGAAGATTCCACCACCGACCCGCATAAAGAGGGCGGCAAGTGATCCACCGAAACCAAATCCGATCAGGAGCTTGGTTGCATTTTCGGGGAAGAAAAGGAAGATGATGGTGGCACCGAGGAGTCCCATTCCAACGGTGACGAGTCCTGCGACGGAGCCCGACTTGAACGCAATTTCAAGCGAGTTTTTGTAGCTGGTGAGGGCGGCGTTGGCGACGCGCATGTTTGCGCTGACCGCAGCAACCATGCCGACATATCCAGCGATATAGCTGGCAAGGACGCCGAAGATGAAACAGACTGAGGTTCCAATGGCAACCAGAGAACCGAATTTTCCGCTGTACATGAAGTACAAACCAATGGCGATGATGATGACGAAGATGCCCATGGTACGGAACTGTTGCTTGAGATAAGCAAGTGCTCCGTCGCGGATGGCTCCTCCGACTTCTTGCATTTTTTCATTTCCTGGGGATTGTTTTTTGACCCAGTTCCAGATTCCATATGCAAATGCGAGGGCAAGTACCCCAAAGCCGAGCGAGATTCCGAGCAAGATTTTGTCTTGTTGCGTAAATTCGAGTTTGATGTTGGCTTCACCGCCAGCGGCCATGGCGAATGCCGGGGCCAGGACTGCGATGAGCGCTAGGAGCCAGCCGATAAGCCGTTTCCCAGTTGAGTTATTCCAGTGCTGCATGTTAAAGACGTTCCCTCCGAACGCACAACGAGGCCGACTCCAGTTGGGCCGGGCCTCCGTTGACATGACGTTTTACCCGTTTGCGGTTTGGCATTGCCAGGGGCTTAGTTTGTGGTTTGGGGATTACGTAGACTAGGGTGATGGCGACGCAGGCCCGGGGGTGGACTGGATTTAGGGTCTATCTGGAAATGATCAAGATTGAGCATTCGATCTTTGCGCTTCCTTTTGCGATGGTGGGGATGATTTGGGCGAGTGTTGATGCGGGCTTGGGATTGTGGCCGGGGTGGCGGATTTTTGGGTTGATTGTGGTGGCAATGGTGAGTTGCCGGAGTGCGGCGATGGCGTGGAACCGGATTGCAGATCGGGATATAGATGCGTTGAATCCTCGGACGAAAGTGAGGGCGATACCGGCGGGGTTGCTGAGTTTGCGTACGGCGAATTTGTATTTATATGGAAGCGTCTTGATTTTCTTTGGTGCGGCAGGGTTGTTGAATGGATTGGCTCTTGCACTCGCTCCGATTGCTTTGCTGGTGACCCTTGGGTATTCCATGACGAAGCGATTTACGCCGCTTTGTCATTTTGTTTTGGGTTTGGGACTAGGGATTGCTCCGGCGGCGGCTTGGGTTGCGGTTCGGGGGAGTTTGGACTGGAAAGTAGTGGTTTTGACGGGAGCGGTTCTGTTCTGGACGGCGGGATTTGACATCATTTATTCTTTGCAAGATGAGGAGTTTGACTCTGACCAGGGATTGCGTAGTTTGCCGCAGACTTTGGGAAAAACTAAGGCGTTGGCAGTGAGCCGGATTTGCCATGTGATGGCAATTGGGTTTTTGGCTTGGGGGGTGTGGTTATTGGGTGGTGGAATATGGGGTTGGGCTGGGGTTGTGTTTGCCGCGGGGTTGCTGGCGTACGAGCAGAGCTTGGTCAAGCCGAATGATTTGAGCCGGGTAAATCTGGCGTTTTTCACTTTGAACGGATTTGTTTCGATGGGTGTGTTTTTGTTTTTGTTGGTGGATTGGATGGTGCGAGTGTGACAATGTTGACTTGTATAAGCAGTTTGCCTTTCGCTGGATATGGCTGTTTAACTCCATTCCAGTTCATTGGGGAGGGTGAGCGAAGACACTTTCAGTTGGTGGTTTTGGTATGAGCAGTGTTTTGGGACGTACGAATCGAGTTTGGCCGGAGGAGTGGTGGAAGTTGGTGGGTTTTGGGGATCGGGAGAGTGTTGTTTCTGCGTTGAAAGCTGAACCGCGCCCGGTATTGGCGATGGGTTCGCCAGGAATTTGGGCGCACGAGTTACGAGGGCTGGGATGTGACTGGTTGGTTTGTGATTCGGGTGGAGTTGAACGGGCTCGCGACGAGGGCGAGGCGATGCAAATCATGATGGGGGAGATTGTGCAAAGGGTCTCTAATTCGCCGGATGGGGGGATTTCGGTTTGGTTTTTGAGTGTGGCGCGGGCTTGGGAGGAGTTCCAGATCAACGGGGCGTTGGCGGCATTGGAATCGGCTCGGGAGGAACGGCTTGTTGATCATCTGGGCTTACATGTGGCGGGTCGGGCGATGGGAGTTGCGAGTTTGTGGCGGTTTCATGATGCATTTGATGTTGTTTTGTGTCGCCCGGGGGAGGAGTTTGACTCGGTTTTAGCGACGGCGCGGGAGCGACGGGTTGGGGTTGTTCAGGATGGGGGCGCGGCCCTTGGATATGGTCCGGTTTTGCGGGAGGTGCATTGTGGGTGACCGATTAGAAGTAGCTGGATATGATCATCAGGTCAACTCAATTATGCCACTCTCTAAGTCCCTCCCCATCGGGGAGGGGGGAGACAACTCTGTCGATAAGTCACAGTTGCTACGGAAACTTGCCCGGTCAGGACGGAGCGATTTTAAGGTAGAAAATCTTTTTATGTCGTTTCCGAATGTAGGTGGTTTAGAAGGAGGTGCATGGTGGGTGAGGTGAAAGTGGCGTTGCAATGGGCGGCGGTTGTTTGTTTGCTGTTTGCGGTGAGTTGGGTGGTTCGTTCGGGAAAGGATCGGGTTCGAGGGATTTTGATGGGAGTTGCATTTACTTTTATGGCGGGAGTGATGTGGGGATATGGCTCTGGTTGGCCGGACGGGGCGGTATTTGGCATGTTGGGTTTGGTGTTTGTTTGTTTGGTTGGGGATTTTCTGGTGCGTGCGGCGCGGAAGGGAGTTGAATCGTGATAACGAAGTGTTTGTTATTCGCTCTCGGTGTGGTCTCCACACCTCTTCCCCCCGGATCGAGTCCGGGGCAGGCTCTCCCCATCAGAGGAGGGAGGAAGCGAAGAGATTTGCGTGATTTGTCCACACAACTCACCAATGGATCAAGCGCGGGTCGGGCTCTCCTTCTATCATTGCGGAGGGAAATATGCTCCTGACTTATTTGAGCGGAGTTATAAGTGTGGTGATGGTGAAATGAAGATTGGCGTTGTTGGAGCGGGGATTGCGGGGTTGCGGGTGGCGATGCTCCTAGAACAAAAGGGGCATGACGTAACGGTTTTTGAAGCACGTGACCGGGTTGGAGGGAGGATGTTGACGGTTGAGCGGGGAGAGGGGTGGTATGAGGCGGGGGGAGAGTGGATTGATGCGGATCATCACCGGGTGTTGCGACTTTGCCGGGAGTTTGGGGTTGCGCCGGAGAAGTCGAGTCAGTGGCCCGGTCTGGTTGTTTATCAAGGGGAGTTCGCTACCGAAAATCAGGTTTGGCCCGAGGCGGAGGCGGATGCGGCCCTGGTTCATGAGGGAGCGGTTCAATTGATTGAGCAATGGCGGAAGGATGGGGCGCCTGATGGATTGTTGAACCGCGATTTATTGGATTTGGATTCGATGGATATGCCTTTGGGGAAATGGTTGGATCGGGTGTGTTCCGGTGCGCAAGGGCGATGGTGGGCAGAGGCGGTGACGCGGAGTGATGAGGGTGAGGACACGGCGCAAGTTGGGTTGCTGGGTTGGTTAAGGGGATATGCGCACTACTTGGAGCGGTCAGAAGGGGAAATGAGTTTGTATCGCATTGGGGGTGGCGGGGGCGGCTTTGTGAGCAGATGGCAGAGCGATTTAGCGATGTTAGGCTCGGACGTGCAGTTCAGAGGATTCAACCGGAATCAGGTGAGATTGAGTTTGTTGATGGGGAGCGGCTTGTGTTTGACCGTGTTGTGGGTGCGGTTCCGGGGCCGATCCTTGATCGGCTCATTGATGGAGTTGATCGCGCCGCTGAGGATGGTCGGGAGCCGGAGATTGGTGAGGTTCGTGAGTGGAGTGTTAGGAAGTCAAGGACTCGGATGGCGCGGGCCGTTAAGGTTGTTTTGGAGTTTGATCGGCCGTGGTGGCGGGAGAAAAATTGGACAGGTCGAATGATTTGTGACCTGCCTTGTCAGCAGACTTGGGAGATTGGCCGAGGGAATTTGCATGCTCTGGGGTGCTATGTCTGTGGGGATGAAGCCAAGTGGCTTGTGAGGCGAGAAGATTCTGTTGATGTCGCTTTGCGCGCTTTGTCAGAGATTCATCCTGAAGCGAGTCGGTATTTCATGGGAGGAATAGTGCAAGACTGGATTCATGATGAATACAGCTGGGGCGCATTTCCCTACTATCCTCCAGGGTCTGCTCCTCGTTCATTGCAGTTCAAAGTCATTGATCCTGATATGGCTGCGGGCGTTGTGTCGGAACGAAAGAGCTGGGTTGGGCCCTGGGGACGACTGCATGTTGCAGGGGATTGGGCCTGCAGTTGGATGGGCTTTATAGAGGGGGCTTTGGAAAGTGCGGAGCGGGTTGCGGGGGAGATTTAGGGGGCTATTTTTAGGAGGCGATTCAGGTCTAAACGATCCCCCTCCTAAGTCCTCCCCCAGTGAGAGAGGGGGGGCGACAATCCTTGTCAGCACATTTGTTCTTTAGCGAAACTCCATTATGAATCAATTTTGGATGCAGGCAGAATGGGCAAGCTAAAAGTTCATTTGACAATGAAGATGGCCCTGTTGGGATTACTGGGTTTTGCGGAATGGGGTGGAGGGTGGTTGTGTGGTGAACCAATAAGTTCTACGGGCCAGGGCAATTGCGAGGGCGTTGTTGACCTGGCGAACCACGGAGGGCCTCATGGATATGGGCAAGGAAGAACAGCAGATAAAAGAGATTAAGGAGCTTCGGAGTCAGCTTACGGGTTGGCGCTGGAGTTTGTTCGGCGTTGGCGTACTGATCGTCATCGCTTCAGTTGGGACAATCAACACAGCATTTCGGGGCTTGGTTGACAAGGGTCCCCAACAAGACTTGTTTGTGAAAACACTGACAACGGAGCTTGAGCGCGACGTGAAGCCGATTGTTGAGGATATGACTCGACAAACGATTCGCGAAGTACAGCCCGAGATCAACAAGGCGGTTGAAGACGTGAATCAGCAGATGCCGATTTTGGCGCAAGCCGCTTTGAGCGAACTTGACCAATTGCAAGCGAATTTGCCGGCGAAGAGCGAGAAGGTTTTGCAAGAAACTTTCGTTGCAATGTTGCAGAAGAAGGAAACCGACTTGCAGGAGATGTTCCCGGAAGCGACACCGGAGCAGATTGAGCGGTTGTTGACCAACTTGGCAGAAAGTGCAGGAGCAGAAGCGCAAGGCGCGGCATTGGAACTTTTTGGTAAGCACCACGAAACGCTCATGGCGATTCATGAGAATTTGGAAGTTATTGCCGAGAAAGAGCGACCTCATCTTGAGGGAGTTGATCCGAGCTGGGAGATGGGTTTGCTTGTGATGGACATTTTGCGAGAAGACCTCGAGCGAGCGCGTCCGGACAAGGGTGCAACGATGGCGAGCAAGTCAGAAGAGTTCACTTCGGCGAAAACGGTTGCAAAAGTTGCCCCAGTTAAGCCGGTGAAAGCAGTGAAGAAAGAAGGAGCAAAGAAATGAGTGCGGAAGAGTCAAAAGTGACAGAGGAAGTGACGGAAGAGGTAGCGTCGAAGTATGTTGCTGAAGAGTTAGCGGCGACTAAGAAGGCACTGCAAGGCGTTCAGATTTTCGGATCCGCGTTCGTCTTCGGATTGATGTGCTTCTTGTTCTCGATTGCTAACGGATTTGCAACGAACTTGGAGCCGAAAGAGGCTGCGAAGATCACGAAAGGATTGGTTTCTCAGCGATTGGATGAAGTTCAGCCGCAGGTGAGCGAATATTTGCGAGCCGAGATTCCTACTTTGATCAAGAGCGTTCCGGATATGGCGAAGAGCCAGTTGCCGATTTTGCGCGAAGACCTTGAGAACACCTTGACGGTGGAGATTGAAGGATTGGCGAAAGAGACAAGCGGTCAATTGGATACGGCATTGGATGCGTTTTTGGTTGAAAAGCAAGACGAGTTCAAGACGATTATTTTGGCGGGCCAGGACAAAGAGTCGACGGACGAAGTGGCGGCAGCGATGCGCGTGATGTTCTTGGATTACTTGACGGAAGACCATGGCCAAGATGAGTCCATCCAGACGAAACTTGACAAGGCTCTGGTTGCTTTGAAGGATATTGAGCAGCGCACTCACCGTATGGCTTATGCGAAAGATCTTGATGCAGTTGAGAAGAAGACTCGACGCGCAGTGGCTTGCTTGTTCACGACCGTGCAGGACAACAAGGATGCCTTGCCGATTCCGAGCCAAGAAGAAGCCCAGTCAACGGTTGCAGGACTGTTGAATTCGGCGAACGACGTTACTCCGCGATAACTGCTGAGCTAGACCCTATCTCTGGGCTGGAGATGGGACTTTGATAGGGGCGTTTGCGCTAGGGATGGCGCAGCGCCCCGCTTTTCTTTTTGTTGAGCAGAACCTTTATGTCTACATAAGCGTCTACTAATATATGAAACAAGTAGACAAGATTCTGGTGTCGGGAGCTTTTGGCTCGTTGTTGGAGTGGGGTCGGTCGGAAGCAGATCGGGTGATCCGCGAGTTTGAGATGGGTTTGGATTTTGATTTTTCGGCTTTGGGTGAGGGCCGTCGGAAGGTTTTGCGGATGGAGTTGGTTAAGCGCGGATACTCGGTGGTGGAGGGTCGGTTGGTTCGATTGAAGAGTGGTCGGTTAGTGGCTTAGTCAGATTAGGCGAAATGAAGTCTCCCTCTGATTTTGGGGGAGACTTCTTGCTTGTTTCTTAGCTCAGAACTTCTACAGAGTTCATTGTGCCGTCGGAGTTGAGATCGTAAACGAGGGGGACTCCGGTGGCGAGTTCTTTGGCGAGGATTTGTTCGGGGGTGAGGTTTTCCAGGGCCATCACGATGCTCCGGTTGGAGTTGCCGTGGGCGACCACGAGGACGTCCTTGCCTTGTTTGATGTCACCGAGGATGGCGCGCTCGAAAAATGGAAGAGTGCGTTCTCGGGTGTCCTTGAGGGATTCGCCGCCGGGAGGGGCGACGTCGTAGGATCGGCGCCAGATATGGACTTGCTCTTCGCCATATTTTTCGCGCATATCGTCCTTATTGAGTCCGGCAAGGTCACCGTAATCGCGTTCGTTGAGAGCTTGGTCGCGGATGACGGGGGTGGAAGTTTTTCCGGAAGCATCGAGGATGTTCGCGAGGGTGTCTTGAGCGCGGCGCAGTCCCGATGTGTAGGCGACGTCGATCGAGACATTTTTGATGAGCTCGCCGGCGCGGCGGGCTTCGGCGATGCCTTGTTCGGTGAGGGGGACGTCCACCCATCCGGTAAATCGGTTTTCTAGGTTCCAAAGGGATTGACCGTGGCGGACGAGGATGAGTTTGGGCATGGGCCGGAGGTTACCTTTTGGGGTGGGATATTCTGGGCGTATGGTTGGAGAGTTGATGCGAGCTTATGTAGATGCGTTTAATCGGCATGACTTGGAAGGAATGCTGGCGACTTTGCATGACGAGGTTGTTCATGAGTTGAATGAAGGGGGTGTTGAGGTGGGGATTGATGCGTTTCGGGAATTTCGGAAGCATATGGATGCTTGTTACCGGGAGCAACTGCGGGATGTGACTTACTTTGAAAATGGCGACCGGGGGGCGATCGAGTGTTTTTGTGATGGCGAGTATTTGAAGACGGACGGTGGTTTGCCGGAGGCGAGAGGCCAGCGTTATTCGATTCGGGTAGCGGTGTTTTATGAGGTTCGGGAGGGCAAGTTGGGTCGTGTGACCAGTTTTTATAATTTGCGCGAATGGATTGCGGCCGTCAGTAAGTAGATTTCAATGTGAGCGCGGAAGAATCTGGGATCGGAAGAGAGCCTATCGGCACGATAGTGCCGACACGCTCTTGGCGAGAGGTTGTTCCGAATGAGGTTAAGTTCTATGCGATTTCGGATTGGGGTTTTTGGGATGGCGTTCAACTTGTGCATATGGCTCATGCACTGCCTTCTTTTTCTTTGTCATCAAATGTTCACACATTGTTTGTGTACCGGGGTGCTCCAATTCGGTATCGGCTGAAAGGTGGTGCGGAAGCTGGTGACGTTGTTATTTACCCTGACTCGGTTTCCTTCATTCCGGCGGATACTCCTTATGAGGTGGAGGCGGACGACTTGACTCATGAGGATATTGGGTTGAAGATTTTGCCTGAGTTCATGGAGTCAGCAGCGCGAGAGGCGGGAATTGAAGTTGACGGATTTGAATTCCAAGCGACTTTTTCTCGCTCGGATGCTCGGGGTGCCGAGATTTTGAAGATGTTGCTTGAGGATTTTGAGATGGGGTGTCCTTATGGTCGTGAGTTCGGTCAGAGCTTGGCAAGAAAACTTGCGGTTCATGTCTATTCGACATACGGAAACAACCAGTCAGTCCGCTCTGAGCACGCTGGTCCGTTGTCGGCCCGGGCTCTCCGTGAGATTGAGCATTTTGTTAAGGCAAATATTGGTGAGAAAATTGGACTAGCGGAAGTCTCTGGTATGGCGGGATATAGTTCTTCCCATTTTCATAGAATTTTCAAAGAGTCTACGGGATTGAGGCTCCATGACTATATGATGCGTATTCGGTTGGGGTAGCGAAGGATTTGTTAACTACGACTGAATCATCTATTTCATCGATTGCTTATGACACGGGATTTTCTGATCATAGTCATTTGAGCCGCAATTTTGAGAAAGTTTATGGGTTGTCGCCGAAGGAGTATCGGCGAACTGAATTGACCTCGGCAAGATCGTCGTAAGGGTTGATCAGATTGTTCACATTTGCTTGACAAGAGCAAATGTAGATTGACAGTGGTGAAAGCCATGAATCGAACAAAACTAACAACCCTCTTGCTTTTGGCCGCTCTTTCGGGATCAGCCTTGGCACAACAAACGTTTGACGTCTCCGTTTCTCCGACACAAACTTCGGCAGACAACATCGGCGTCCTTTTCTCTTATACAACCGGGGGGACAACCGTAGGGTTGATCGCTCCGCTTGACTTGACCGCTCCAGTTGGTCAAACGACGACGACGAGCTTTGGGACAAATGTTGAATTGAGCTCACTTCAGTACGGAATTCTTGGTTCTTATGGCGAATCTGGGGTCACGGTTGGAGTCGACTCCATTGTTGCCCAAACTTTGGTTGGGAAGTCATGGGATCAAGTTTTCGGAGTTGGTCTCTTTTCTGAGTCAACGATTCGGACGGCCCTTGATACGGACAACTTTGGGTTGCAGTTTGCTTTTGCAGACTATTTGGCAACTCTGTCGTTTGATGTGAATGGATCTTCCCGCGACCTTTACGCTGAACTTGGTTCGGATGTGACTTTGCTCAACTTTTCGAATGCCAGTTTGAATGGTTCGGCAAGCGTTGAGGCGGTTCCAGAACCGGCTACCATGCTGGTTCTCGGGATGGGAGCTGTCGCGGCAGCGATTCGACGTAAGCGAAAATAGTTGCTGGCTGATTTGGGATGGGGGTTTGAGACATTCCCATCCGATTTTTTCTTCTAATGTGGCTAAAGAGTCCCGAAAAGGCGGTCGCCGTAATCGCCGAGTCCGGGGAGGATATATTTTTTTTCGTTGAGTTCTCGGTCGAGAGCGGCGACGTAGATGGGGACATCGGGGTGGTCTTCGTTCATTTTTGCGACCCCTTCCGGTGCCGCGACGACGCTGACCAGAATCACGGAGTGGGGTGATTCGGCTTTGACTAGCTTGATCGCTTGGGATGCGGATCCGCCGGTGGCGAGCATGGGATCGACGACGATTGCCACTTTTTCGGTGAGGTTTGGCAGTTTGCAATAGTATGAGCTGGCTTTCGCTGTTTTTTCATCTCGTTCGAGGCCGACATAACCAACGGCAACATCGGGAAAGAGTTCGAGGAACGGTTCGAGCATTGATAGCCCGGCGCGGAGGATTGGGATGACAGCGAGGGGTGTGCGAAGGGTGATGGCATCGGTCGTCTCAAGAGGGGTTTGAACTTGAGAAGACTTGACGGGGAGCGTGACGGTGCTTTCCAGGGCGAGGATTGTGGAGAGAATTTTGGCGGAGCGGCGAAAAGTTTGGGGGTCGGTAGATGTGTTTCGGAGATTGGCGAGGAGGTGGTGGGCCAGGGGGTGGGTCGAAACGTGGACGGACATAGTGCTGAATGCTACACGAAAAGCGACGGCGGGGTATTGTTTGGTCTGCCCATGAGTGAGACCCTTGCGATTGTTTTAGCCGCCGGCCAAGGCACGCGGATGAAGAGCGATTTGCCGAAGGTTTTGCATCCGGTGGTTGGGGTTCCGTTGGTGGGTTGGGTACTCCGGAGTTTGGGGAAAGCAGGGATTTCTGATGTTTGTGTCGTTGTGGGTCATGGGGCGGAAAAAGTTCGTGAGACACTTGGAGATGGCGCTCGCTTTGCTGTTCAATCGGAGCAGAAGGGGACAGCTCATGCGGTGATGTGCGCGGGCGATGCGCTGGCAGAGGCTGGTGGTTCGGTTTTGATTTTGGCGGGGGATGTTCCGATGCTGAGCGCGGAAACAATGCGGAAGTTAGTTGCGATACGGGAGGAATCGGGGGCTGATTTAGCTTTAGCCACTTTTCGGCTTACGGATCCGACGGGATATGGTCGGATATTGCGAGACGGTGCGGGGAACGTCATTGGGATTGTTGAGCAAAAGGATGCGACGGATGAGCAGCGAGCGATCACTGAGGTGAATCCAGCGGTTTACTGCTTTGAAGCCAAGAAGTTGAGAGAATTGCTCCCTCGTGTGGGAAATGAAAATGCACAGGGCGAGTATTACTTGCCCGATTTGGTAAAGCTGATTGTTGAGGATGGAGGGCAGATTGTGGGAATGGAAAGCCCGAGTCCGGACGAGTTTTTGGGGATAAATGATCGGTGGCAATTGGCGGAAGCTAATGAGATCATGCGGCGGAAAATTTTGCGCCAGCATGGGGAAGCCGGAGTGACGTTGTTGGATATCAACTCGATCACGATTGGGCCAGATGTTGAGATTGGGCAGGATTCAGTTATTCACCCCAATACCGTGATTGAAGGGAGCACTTCCATTGGTGCTGGGAGTGCGATTGGGCCGAATAGTTGGATCAAGGATTCAGTGGTTGGGCCGCGGTGCCGAGTTTTTATGAGTCATCTGGATCAAGCAAGGATGGCAGAGGGGAGTCGCTGTGGTCCGTTTGCCAATTTGCGTCCGGGGGCAGATTTGCAGGAAGAAGTGAAAGTTGGCAATTTTGTTGAGATCAAGAATGCCGTGATCGGATCGGCGACGAGCATTAGTCACTTGACTTATATTGGTGACGCTCGGGTGGGTAGTCGAAGCAATATTGGTGCGGGGACGATCACTTGCAATTACGATGGCTTTGACAAGTTTATGACTGAGATTGGGGATGACTGTTTTGTTGGGTCGAATTCGACCTTGGTTGCACCGGTTAAGATAGAGGATGGCTCGTTTATTGCGGCGGGCAGTGTTGTGACTCGCGATGTGCCTTCTGGTGCGATGGCAATTGGTCGCGGGAAGCAGGAAAACAAAGAGCAGTGGTATACGGCGTGGCGGGCGCGGAAAACATCGGAAAAACAATGAAGAATGATCTTGCTGGATTGAAACTTTTTGCGGGCAATGCTCACAAAGACCTCGGGATGAAGGTTGCGGACTACTTGGGCGTTCAGCTTGGTGGTTTGACCTCGACAAAGTTTAGCGATGGTGAGATTCGCTTGATGGTGGAGGAGAGTGCCCGGGGGAACGATGTTTTTATAATTCAGCCGACATGTGCGCCGGTGAATGACTCCTTGATGGAGTTGCTGATCATGCTGGATGCGTTCCGGCGGGCAAGTGCGCGGCGGTTGACGGTGGTTATGCCTTATTACGGTTATGCCCGGCAGGATAAGAAAGTGAAACCTCGTGAGCCGATTACTGCTCGATTGGTGGCAGATTTGATTGTTACGGCGGGAGCGCACCGAGTTGTGGCAGTGGATTTGCACGCGGAGCAGATTCAGGGATTCTTTGATGTTCCGGTTGACCACCTGTATGGTGGTCCAATTTTGGGTCGGTACTTCCAAGATGAGGGAATGGCTGAGCAAGATGACATCATCGTCGTAAGCCCGGATGTTGCAGGGGTTCCACGAGCGCGGAGTTTGGCGGAAATGTTGAAAGCCCCGATTGCGATCATTGCCAAACGGCGTCCAGAGCCGAACAAGGTTGACATTGTCGAGATCATTGGTGATGTTGAAGGGAAGCGATGCATCATGATTGATGACATGATTGATACGGGGGGATCGATCATTATGGGGGCCGAGCAACTGTTGAAACGCGGGGCTACTGAGGTGATGTGTTGCTGTTCTCACGCGGTGTTCAGCGGGAATGCTTCGCAGCGATTGCAGGATAGTATTGTGAGCAGAGTCGTCACGATGGATACATTGCCACTTGGTTCAGAAAAGCAGTTTCCTAAACTGACGGTTTTGCCGAGTGCGCCTTTATTGGGTGAGGCGATTCGCCGGATTCATCTGAATGAGTCGATCAGTACATTGTTCAACGATTGGCGATAGATGAGCGATTTGAAGAGACCAGTTGTCGAGCTGGAGTGGACGGTTGAGCTGGGTAAGCAATTGGCTCAAAAGAGGATTCCGGTTGCGATTGCTGGTCTTGTCGCGGCGGGATTTGGGGCCGTGTTTATCGGCATTTTTGGAGCCTTCTTGGGGGTTGCGGTTGTTTTTGTTTCGACGGCGGAGCTTTGGATGCCGATGCGCTTTAAGTTGACGAGCTATGAGGCTTCGGCGCGAGTTGGGCTGAGTGTAACGGCGATCCGATGGGAGAATGTTAAGCGGGTTTTAGAGACAGATCAGGGTGTAACGCTCTCTCCATTGGAAAAAAGTTCTCGTTTGGATGCATTTCGGGGGGTTTATCTGCGATTTAGTAGCAACCGGAGCGAAGTTTTAGCCAAAATAGCCGAACTTACCGAACGAAATGGAAGCGACCTGGACAGAGAAGCTGACGCCTGAGGAGGAAGAGTATTTGATTGCTCAACTGGCCTATGAGGTGAAGCGGCGGAAGATGGAGACACCGGCGGTGTTTTTCATTGAAGCGCACAAGCCTTTGGCGGGGTTGTCCGAATCTCTTTCGGTGGTATTGACCCCTTTTCTTGCTCCTTTTATTGGTTTGGGAAACGTCCAGGGGTATGGTCGCTTGTTGAACAACCGTGATGCGGTTGATCGTTTGCTATTGGCTTTGGAGGATCCGAGTGATCCAGTGAAGCCGGTGAAACCGCTTTCGATGATGGAAGAGGGAACTGAAGGAACTGCAATGACGAGTAAGAATGCTGAGGTGAATTCCGATGTTTAATTGGTTACAAGGTGAACAGTATCTTGATACTGCTCCGGTGGGGATTTTCGTGACCCTTTTGGTGGTGGTGTTCATCTTGGTGAATATTAGTCGGGCCAAGAAGGGGAGCGAGGGGTTGTTCATTCGCCGGATTTCAGGTTTGAACGCGATTGATGATGCGATTGGGCGAGCTACAGAAATGGGCCGTCCGGTTTTGATGGTTCCGGGGATTGGGGCTCTTGATGCGATTTCTGTTCAGGCGGTCAACATTTTTGCTCAGGTCACGAAGTCAGCGGCTCAGTTTTCAACTCCGGTTCGGCTTTGCTGTGGGAATGCGGCGGTTTATGCTTTTGCCCAGGAAGTTATTCGAGACGTTTATTCTCAGCAGGGGATGGGCGACCGGTTTACTCCTGAAACGGTTCAGTATATTTCTGAACAGCAGTTTGCGTTTGCGGCTGGGGTCAGCGGGATTATTCACCGGGAAAAGGTTGCAGCGACGTTTTTGCTCGGGGCGTTCTATGCAGAGTCTTTGATTTTTGCTGAGACATCAAACGCAATTGGAGCGATTCAGGTCGCAGGTTCCACTCAGGTGACGCAGACACCGTTCTTTATTGCGGCTTGTGACTATGTTTTGATTGGGGATGAGTTTTATGCGGCGTCGGCTTATTTGACTCGGGAGCCGGTTTTGGTCGGATCGTTGGTTGGGCAAGATTGGGCGAAAATCCTAGTTGCGAGCACAGTTCTCTTCGGGACAATTTTCCAGTCAGTTGAATTGACGGGAATGACGACCGAGCATCGGGCCGGAAACGCAATGGTTTCCGTTGCCGAGTCAAGCAATGGGGAGCGGACCGAGGAGCGGAAGAAGAAGACCGATACGATGACAAATCGCTTGTTTAACCCCTTCATTCCGGAAGAATTGACGAAGATTGAGCGCGAGAAAAAAGAGACAGCGCAGGCAGCTGAGGGAGAGGGCGAATAATGAACTTGATGCAATACATGCTGGCTCAGCAGGCCATCGAAGAGACGTTTTGGCGAAAGGCGCCGGGCCAAGGTTTGATTCTTTGGGTGGTTATTGGTTTGGCCCTCGGGACAGGTCTTTGTTTCTTGCTTTCTACGGTTCCGACGAATCTGCGGAAGAAAGTCATTTTTACGTTTACGTTCCTTGCGGGATTGCCTTATGTTTTGGCCTTTTTGTGGCCAAGGCCGATTAGCGCGGACTTCACAAATGATATTCCCCGAAACAAAGGAGAAGAGATTGGTTTCTTCATCAATCAGGCAGTGGAGCCGGTCGGGACGCTGACAAATATCCTCGGCGGGTTCTTGCTCGGGGTTGGGATTTTCTCCTTAGTTCGTGTTCATTCGATCCGGATTAAGCGAAGACAGGAGAACTGGGGTTACTCCCTTGTTCTGTTGGCAAGCTTTGCAATCATGACGGTAGTCGGATTTTGGGACTGGCGACTGAGAGCATTTGTTGATCAAACGGGGGCGTTGAACGTGCGGGATAACTGGCAACCTGTGAACTATGCACAGGATTTGCTGTTTGAAGGGATTTATCAGCAGATGGATTCGGCAATGTTCTCGATGATTGCCTTCTTCATCCTTTCGGCGGCGTACAGAGCCTTTCGAATTCGGAGTGTGGAGGCGACGGTTATGATGGCATCGGCGTTGATTTTGATGCTGAACCTTATGGGGGCACTCACCTATGCATGGGGTGAGGGGATCAACAACTTGGTGGTTCAAACGGGTAATCCGTTCTTGATGAACTTCAAACTGAACGTTTTTGCGGATTGGCTTCGGTCGACGATGCAGATTCCGGCGATTCGGGCGATTGATTTTGGTGTTGGCCTTGGTGCGTTGGCGATGGGTCTTCGGCTTTGGCTCGGTTTGGAAAAAGGTGGTGTAACGGCATGACAATTTGGGAAAAGATGCAGAAAGTTGACCGTCGCATTTTGTATGCGATTTTGGTTGTGTGCGTTTGTGTTGGGTTGTTCTTCCCAACTACGATTCCGACTGATCCTGACCCCAGCAGCAAGTCGTTTTATGCTGAAGTGATGAAGCTGGAGAAAGGGTCTACAGTCATTATTCAGACAGATTGGACTAACAGTACTCGTGGTGAGAGTATGGGTCACTTTGAGAATTTGATGCGGTTGATGATGCACGGTGATCATAAGTTCGTGTTCTATTCAGCGGCTGACCCGGCGGCTCCCCAGGTAGCGCGGACGGTTCTGGCCCGTATTGTTGCCGAACGCAAAGGTCAGGGACTCCGGGAGTACAAGGTAGGCGAGGATTACATTGACCTTGGATTCTTCCCAAACGCTGAGGCAACGAATACCACGATGGGATCGAACTTGCGCTCAGTGTGGGCGAATCGCAAGTCGAAGACACCGACGGGAGGCGAAGTTGATGTTTGGCAAACGCCGGTGCTTAAAGATGTCAAGAACATCGGGGATATTGACATGATGATAGTTGTGACGGCATCGGCTTCGATTGATGTTGCGATTCAGCGACTCGCGCAGAAGGTTCCGATCACGGCGATGGTTACGGGAGTTACTGGTCCGGGGGTTTTGCCGTTCTACCAATCGGGGCAGGTCAAGGGACTAGCGATAGGATTGAAAGGCGTTTATGACGTTGAGTACATGATGGTCAACGGGATCAACGATGTTGAGGTGGAAGGCCAGAAAGTCGTTGAGTGGGACAAAGTTGGCAAGGTTGACCGGGTGAGCGAAGGGACTACGTTCTCGCGGGGGCGGGCCTATTACGGGACGCTCCACGTTGCACTGGTTTTGCTGATCTTGGCGGTAATCATGGGCAACGTTGCGATGTTTGCGAGCCGACGACGAAAAGGAGATGCAGTCTGATGGACTATGATGCAATCAAGATAACGGCGGGGGTGATTGCCACGATTGGCCTGTACAGCATCCTCTACAAAGAAAACAAGTTCTACCGGTTCTTTGAGCATGTGTTCTTGGGATTGGCGGCGGGCTACACAATTGTTGCTCAGTGGAAAGATACGTTGTATCCCCAGTGGTGGCTCAAAATGTTTGGTCAGGTTGCCGATGTCGATGCGGCAACGGGTGCGGTGACGAGTCCGGCGGTTCCGGGGAACTGGATTTATGCGGCGATGCTCCCGATTGGGCTTTTGGCTTACTTGGTCTTTAATCGGAAGCACAACTGGATGAGCAAGATTCCGATTGGGGTCATTTTGGGCTTGTGGTCTGGACAACAGATTCAAATTTGGTGGAACACCTGGGGTCCACAAATTTACAGTTCGATGCAGCCGATTATTCCGACGACTTTCAGCACTTTGTCAGTGCCGGCTACGGTTGAGGTCGTCAATGGTCAGGTAATGCCAATTCAGGATCCAGTTGCTTTGGCGAACGTTCAGCAGCAATTGGCAAACAACCTTTACTTGACTCAAGCGTTGACGAACTTCATTTTTGTCTTGACCTTCGCCTCGGCGTTTAGCTACTTCATTTTCAGCTTTGAATTGAAGGGCAAGTTCTTGACCGGGATCAACAAGTTTGGTCGCTGGATGCTGATGATTGGTTTTGGTGCGATCTTTGGTAGTACGGTTATGGCTCGATTTGCGTTGGTCATTGACCGGATGAGCTATATCGTGAACGAGTGGGTGCAGGCATTAACGCAGAGGTAACCGCTTACGGCTGAAGTCACTGCTTCCGCACTTGTCTTGAATCGATCAGACGCTGGTGAAAACGACCGGCGTCTGATTCTTTTGACGGAGTCGCAGGGTTTGGTGGATGTTGTGGCGAAGGGGGCGAGGAAGTCGGGAAGTCGTCTAGCCGGTGGGAGTGAACCGATGGTTTTAGCGGAGTTCACTTGGGCTGAAGGGCGCGCGCGAAGTTTTGTCCAGCATGTGAAACCGGTTACGAGCTTTCCTGGGTTGAGGCAGAATTATGATCGCATGATGGGGGGGATAGCCTGGTGCGATTCGGTGAGGTCATTCTTGCCTTTTGGGGCACCAGCGGATGAAATTTTTGCTTTATCGGTTCGGATTTTGCGGACTTTGGAAGAAGAGCGTGACGTGGTTCCCGTTTTGGCGTGGGGTTTTGCCCGGCTTTTGATGGAGGATGGTTTGGCACCGGATTGGTTGGTTTGTGCGGTGACGGGAGAGGCATTAGCGAAGACTCCGGTTGCGTTTGATTTTGCGGTGGGTGGTCCAGTGGAAAATCCTGAATTGGCGAGTGGTCAGGTGGAGTGGGTTGATTTTGAGGTTCTCGTGGGATTGATGCGGATTGGGGAGTTGGAGGAGCCACCGCTCAAGTTTCGGCACGGAGTAGTGAGTCTCAACTTGTTACGAATGGTGATGGAATACCACACGGATCGGAAATGCGTTGCGCTTCGGAGTTTGATTTCGGACCTGAGATCATCAGGATAGGCAACTGTCAACCGGGGTGGCTGAGTAGAATGTGGCTATGAAGATGAAGTTTTCATCGATGGCGATGTTGCTCATGGGAGCGATAGCTTTGGGAGTTTTTGCGGGCTGCGGTCAGGGTTCGGGCGGCGGCGGATTTAGCCAACGTGGCGCGGCGGCAGAGGACAATGTTCTTCGCTATCCGATTCCGAATAATCCGACAAGTCTTGATCCGGCGATTGTGCAGGATGGCGATACGCTTGACTTGCTGTTACAAACTTATGAAGGTTTGGTCGGCTGGGATGAGAACAATGAAGTTGTGGGTTTGCTGGCGGAAAGTTGGGAAGTGACCCCGGACGCCAAGACGTTCACGTTTACGATGCGTGAGGGGGTCAAGTTCCAGAACGGTCGTGTTGTCACGGCAGAGGATGTGAAGTGGAGCATTGAGCGGGCTTGTAATCCGGTTATGGCATCTACGACATGCACGGCTTATCTGGGTGACGTTGTGGGGGTAGTTGAAATGAATGCGGGAGATGCCGATTCTATTTCCGGAATTGAAGTATTGGATGAGAAGACGATCAAGTTCAGCTTGAAGCAGCCGACTCCGTACTTCCTTGGGAAGTTGACTTATATTGTTTCGGCAGCAGTACCAAAGGAATCGGTTCCGGCGGATCGACAAATCAATAAGGCGGAAGAGGTTGTTGGAACTGGCCCTTACAAGATGGTGCAGTATGAGGACAAGCAGTTAGCGGTTTTGGAACCGTTTGACGAGTATTGGGGGGGCAAGCCTTCGCTCTCCAAAATCGAGCGCCCAGTCATTTTGCAAGCAGATACCCGATTGACAAAGTTCAAGAACGGTGAGCTTGATATGTTGCTGTTGCAGCGACAGGATTTGAAAGGAGTGGAGTCTGATCCAGAACTCAAGAGTCAAATCAACTTCCAGCCTCGGGCGGCTATTTGGTATGTCGGGATGAACTCGTTGCAATACAAGCCGTTTGCCGACGTGCGAGTGCGGCGCGCTTTTGCCATGGCAATTGACCGGGACGTGATTGTGAATGAACTTCTTGGTGGCGTGAACCAGGTGGCGAAGACAATTGTTCCGCCGGGGATTCCGGGGCACCGAGAAGAAGGTGCGGGATTTGGTTTTGATCCGGAAGAGGCCAAGAAGTTGCTTGCGGATGCGGGCTATCCAGGAGGAAAGGGAATGCCCCAACTGGAGATTAACTTCCGAGAAGGGTATCCGGACATCAAGACTGTAGCCGAAGCGGTTGCCGGCCAGATCAAGCAGAATTTGGGCATTGATGTACGGGCTCAGCCGATGGAGTGGGGCAAGTATTTGGAAGAATATAACAACAAGCGATTGACGTTCTATCATATGCGATGGTCAGCCGACTTTTACGACATGCAGAACTTCTTGAGTCACATGTTGGCGACGAATGGTCCAGAAAACAAGTTTGGCTACAGTAACGCCGAATTTGATAAGTTGTGCCAGCAAGCGGATACGACGGTGGAAATGGATAAGCGGATTCCGCTTTACCAGAAGGCGGAAGACATCGCTTTGCAAGATGCGGCCTGGATTCCGATCTACTTCCAACGTGACGTTGAATTGGTCTCGCCAGCAATCAAGAATCTGCGGCCGAGCCTGGGCGGTTACTTGCCGCACACAGAAGCGACGGTCACTCGATAAATCTGGTGGCAACGCTCGTTGCTGGTCGCTTCGTTCCCTCTCCGGGTGCCTTGAGTTGGCATCCGGAGGGGGAATCGGTTCGTTTGGGGTGGCAAAGTCACGGTGGTGCTGGGCGTCTGCATCCTGCTCGGGCTTTTCCGATGCGGTTAGTGGTTGAAGTTCCGGATGGAGCGGCTCGGGTCTCGGCGGTTGTTATGCGAGGGGTTTTTGCGGCTTGTGCGGCGGTTCGCCATGAACCGCTGGGGGCGATTGGTGCGGTCTTACTTGTCCGAGGTGGGGAAGGAGTGGCCCCATTTCAATTGAATTTGGTGAATGGTCGTCACTATGGGGATGGGGGTGATGGGGTTTCGGTTGAGCGGATCAATGGGGACGGAACAAGCTTGCGGCAAGTGGGGGTTGTGGAAGGGGCTGATGGAGAGAATTACCGAGTTGATGAGCTACGGATAGAGTTTGGGCGAGTTCGTAGTGTTTCGGGACTAGAATTCCGGGATATGGGGACTCCCGCGAGTTTTGCAGTGTTTGAGGTTTTGTTTGAGGCGGAAGTGGGAGCGGTCTGTCCTTTCCGGGGGCATGGGGAGAAAATCTCACTTGCCGAATTGGGAAGTATTGTTCGGCTAAGGGATTGGGGGCGGTTTGACGCATCGGTGGCGCAGTTGCGGCGGGGGATTTTGGAGTCGGGTGATCTGGATGAAGGGAAAGGTTCAGCCCTGACATTTTTGGCGGTCGTGGCGGCGGCGATTTTGGATTTTGGTGGCGATCGAGAGATGCACCGATTTCAGCTTGATGCGGCTCGGGAATTGGATGCTCTGACTGATCCGCGACAGGTTGCGGATCGGGCGGCGGCATTGGCGGATCAACTCCTTGAGGGCTATTTGCCAAATCGCAAGTCAGATTCAGGGAAGGTAATTGACCGCGCAATTCGTTACATCGAATCCCGATTCACGCAAGAAATGGATGATGATGATGTGGCCTCGGAAGTCGGCTTGAGTACAAGTCATTTCCGAGCACTCTTTCGTGAGCGGGTCGGGGTGCCGTTCCACAAGTACATTTTGAATATGCGTTTGGAGAAAGCGCGTCAGGAGATTTTGACTACGGAATTGGCGATTCGGGAGATTTCGGAAGGGATGGGATTTGTGAGTTCGGCGCATTTTAGCCGGGCATTTAGTCAGAGATTCGGAGTGTCGCCTAAAGTAATGCGTGAAAATTCGAACTCTGATGCAAATACGGGGTGAAGAATCTTTGGGGCAGGCCGAGGATTACATTATGATTTGGATCGGCATCGCAGCGTGTTACTTGATTGCGGCAGGTGCGTTTTATACTCTTGCGGCGAAAACAGCGGCACCGGCAGTTGAACTGAGGGTTGTTGAGGGTGGGGCCGGTGAGTATTCGGCTGACCAATCGCGGGCCGCTTAGAATTTGACTTGAACAGTTTCTCGTTCGACAGGGTTTGTGATTTCGAATAGTTCTCGGGACTTGAATGATCCGATTCCGGCGATGATGCTGCTCGGGAATGTTTCGAGTAGGGTGTTGTACTCGGTGACGACGTCGTTGTAGTACTGGCGAGAGAAGCTAATTTTTGATTCTGTTTCGCGCAGTTCCGACTGTAACTCGGTCATGTTGGTGTTGGCCTTGAGGTCGGGATAGTTTTCGACGAGGCCAAAGAATCCGGTGAGGGCTCCGGCAAGGGCACCTTCTGCTTTTCCTTTATCGGCGACACCGGTCGCGCCCATCGCTTGATTTCGGGCGGCGATTACTCGTTCCAGGGTGTCTTTCTCGTGGGACATGATTCCCTTGACAGTTTCGACAAGGTTAGGAATGAGATCATATCGGCGTTTGAGCTGGACATCAATCTGCGCCCATGCGTTCATGGTGAGCTGGCGCATTTTAACGAGCTTGTTGTACATGGCGATGAAGCCGATGGCGAACAAGAGGAAGATGACGAAGAAGGCAATGGCCCAACCCATAGTTACCAGTTAGGACGTGAGAATAGGGGTCAGGGTTGCAGGCAGTTTATCGCTCGACCTTCTTGGCGAGGGTCAGGCTGGGTTTGCCAAAGTTGGTTGGGTCTTTGAGTTCGATTTTGCCTTCGGAAAACGTGATCGTGATGGGTTGATTTTGAGCTTGGGTTTCCTTGGGAAGTTTTTCGAGTGGTTGATCCATGAGATGGGTGATGGTTAGGGTGGCTTGCTTTTCCCCCAGGGCGGCGTTGCCGATTGCAGGAAATCCTCCGCGAATGAGTTCAAATGTCCGGTCGGGTTTGATAGTCAGGATGACCCGCTGGATTGTGCCAGCGATGACGGGATTTTCTTCGGCGAGTTCGGGCGACACCAGAGTTTCGTCCATTCCTTCCCAGGTGCCGACCCATTTTTTCGTGTGGTTTGCGCAACCAGTTGACCCGATGAGAACGAGGGCCAGCGGTATGATTCGGAGCATGGCGGGCATGGCTCCAGAAGTGTATCGTTCGATGGGATTGCGGGATTCAGAGTTTGAACGCATAGTGGAGTTGATGGGGCGTGAGCCTAGCTTGACGGAAGTGGGGATGTTCGCGGTGATGTGGAGCGAGCATTGTGGTTATAAGTACTCCCGTCCGATCTTGAATTACTTTAGCAAATATAAAGAGGCGATGGAAGGGGAAGGCCTGGAGAACGCGGGGATTGTGGACATTGGGGATGGGTGGGGGATTGCGATGAAGGTGGAAAGCCATAACCATCCGAGTGCGGTTGAACCGTATCAGGGAGCAGCAACGGGAGTTGGGGGGATTATCCGCGATATTTTCACGATGGGGGCCAGGCCAATTGCGTGTTTGAATAGTTTGCGGTTTGGGCCGATTCGGAATGGAAAGGCACCGGATGAAGTAGTGAAACGGAACCGGTTTTTGGTGGATGGTGTTGTGCGCGGAATTGCGGGCTACGGGAACTGCGTTGGGGTCCCAACGGTGGCAGGGGAGGTGAGCTTTCACCCGAGATTTAACGGTCGTCCGCTTGTGAATGCGATGTGCGTGGGCATTCTTCGGGTTGATGAAGTTGCAACGGCGGGTGCGGGGGGAGTTGGGAACCCAGTGATCTATTTGGGATCGGCAACCGGAAAGGATGGGATTCACGGAGCGACTTTTGCGAGTGAGGAACTGGCGGATGATGATGATTCAAAGCGGCCGAATGTTCAGATTGGGGATCCGTTTGCTGAGAAGCAGTTGATTGAGGCGACTCTTGAGGCTCTGAAGACGGGGGCGGTGCATTCGATTCAGGATATGGGGGCAGCGGGCCTGACTTGCTCGACGATTGAGATGAGTGCAAAGGGGGATGTGGGAATGGATGTGAATCTTGACCTTGTACCGATGCGGGAATCGGACATGACGGGTTACGAGCTGATGCTGAGCGAAAGTCAGGAGCGGATGTTGGCGGTGGCTCATAAGGGGCGTGAGCAAGAGGTGATTGATGTTTTTGAGAAGTGGGGAGTTCATGCTCGGGTGATTGGACATGTGACGGATACGGGTCGAGTTGTGGTGACACGGCATGGCGAAGTCATCGCGGATGTCACGGCGAAGCACTTGGCAGATATGTGCCCGACCTATCAAATCGAGGGGGTGGAGCCAGAACACTGCCGGTTGGCGCGAGAGTTTGATATTGAATCGGTGCCGGTGCCGGCGGATTTGGGTCAGGCATTGCTCGATTTGGCCGATGTTCCGACTTTGGCAAGTAAGGAATGGGTTTACCGGCAGTATGACCACCAGGTTCAGACGCAGACGGCACTCCTGCCCGGGGATGGGGATGCGGCCGTTTTAGCTCCACGGGGAACCAATAAAGGTTTGGCAGTCAAGATTGATGGGAATGGACTTTGGGTTCGATTGAGTCCCTATGTTGGCGGTCAGCTGGCGGTTGTTGAAGCGGCCCGAAACGTGGCTTGTACGGGAGGAAATCCGGTGGCGGCAACGGATGGATTGAATTATGGATCACCAGAGGATCCGGGGATTTATTGGACTTTTGACCAAAGCGTGAAGGGGGTTGCAGATGCGTGTGAGGCGATGCGCACGCCAGTTATTAGCGGTAATGTGAGCTTTTACAATCACGGTGATCTGGGAGAAGTCTTGCCGACGCCGATGATCGGGATGCTGGGAATTTTGGAAGACGCCGATCACCGGATCGGCGGGCTTGTGACTGATTCGACGGATGTGTTGTTGATTTTAAGTTACGATCTGCCGGAAGTGCCCCAAGAAGGGATTGGCGCGAGTGCTTATTTGACGGAATTTCATGGGGTGGAGAACGGGGTACCGGTTCCGCCGGTATTGCATTCGGAGCGATTGCTATGTGACACGTTGGTCAAATTGGCGGCACATGGTTTGATTGAAGCTGCGCATGATGTGAGCGAGGGTGGGTTGGCGTTTGCGGTGGCTGAGATGTTTCTGAAGTCGAACCGAGGGGTGGTTGTTGATTTGCCGGAAGTCGAAGGGATTCGGCGAGATGACTCCCGACTATTCGCAGAATTACCAGGTTTTGTCTTGTTGGCAGTGAATTCTGAGAAAATAGGGAAAGTCCGGGAGCAAATTCCGGAGGGACTCAGTCTGAGACCGTTAGGCCGCTTGATTGAGGAAAGGTCGCTTAGATTCCGATATGAAGAGAGGGAAGTCGCCTCGGTGAATATACGGGATTTTGTGTCACGGCACAAAAATTGCGTCGTTCTGGCACTGAAGTAGGTTCGCTTGCTTCTTAGGTACGAGCAACTTCGTCGCCTATAATGAAACCACTTGAGCAAACAGGGATAATTCGACATGAAACGCACACACTTTCTGACACTGACCGTAATGACATCACTGGGAGCGATGTCGTTTGGTACGACGTTGCCCACATTTGATGAATCAGCGGCAACGTTGCCAGGAATTCAAGCGGAAGCCCAGAGCCAAGGCCCTGGCAAACTCCCGGCAGAGAACATTGACGGTTCAAAGGTGAATGGTGCAACTCAGAAAGAAGCATCAGACATTATCAAAGAATTTAATGATGGGCAAGCGGATGATTTGATGGGCTCCGCAATGATTGCATTGGCAAAGTTTGAAGCTTTGCATGTAAAGGATGACAAGAATCTTTCGGTCATGACATGGATCGGATATCTGTCTACGGTAACAGGTAGCCACGCACGAGCAATTGAAGTTTTAGAAGCGATCCGCAATGCGAGCGGCGACGAAGCCGTGAACATCATGAATTTGCGAAACCTGTCGGCGAGCTACTACTTGAGCCAGCAGTACGCGAATGCGGCTGGAGTATTGGTTGAGCTTGATCAGAAGGTACCGGAGCAAGCGGACATTTTGGCACTCTTGGGAAGCAGCTATGTTCTGGGTAAAGAGTATGCGAAAGCGATTGCTCCCCTTGAACAAGCAGCTGGTTTGCTCACAAATGATCCAGATTCTTTGCGAAACGTGAATGTTGACCTTGGCATTAGCTACGCCAGAACGGGTGATCAGGACAAAGCAATGATGGTCTTTGACCGCATGAAGTCGGACGAGAGCCTGACTTCAGTTCAGCTGGGCTGGATGGGCTTTATCTACTTGCAGAATAAGCGATACGATGATGCGATTTCGGTTTTGGAACGCAGCTATGCGATTGATGGCACAAACCAAGGCGTTGTGAATAATTTGGCCAATGCTTATTTGAGCCGAGGCGCTTCCGGAGATGAAGCCAAAGCGGTAGCGATGTTCGAAGAACTTTCGGGAATGGGATCGGGTAATCCCGTTGCGGACTACAATATTGGTTCGCTTTACCTGAGCCGAGGCGACTATGCGAAAGCCAAGCCTTACTTGGTTCGAGCAGCGCGAAGCAACGATCCGTTTGCATTGAATAACCTTGGGCGAGCGCACGAAGGTTTGAACGAAAATGCGGAAGCGGCAACGAACTATTCAAAAGCGAGTGATTTGCGGACGGACAATGCGACGTTCGCGAAAAATGCTGGATTCGCGTTGATCCGAGTGGGTAACGATGCGGCGGCGATTAAGTATTTGGAGCGAGCAATGAGCATCGAGAAGTCTTCGGATATCTTGGTTCCGCTTGCAGGTGCTTATGACCGAGCGGGCATGAGCGAAAAGGCGATGGCGATTTGGATGATGCCGGAAGTACGGTCATCCCGAGAGAACGACGCTGACTATTGGTTCAGCATGGGTGCATCTCATGCGGCAGCGGGGCAAACAGCCGAAGCAGAAGCGGCCTATCGGCGAAGCCTTCAGATTCGACCGGACAATGCAGATGTCGTGAACAATCTGGGTGTCTTGCTCTTTAAGAAAGAAGACTATGCAGGAGCTTTAGACTGCTTTAAGAAGCAGGCGGCAATGCAACCAGAGAGCGTCGATGCGAAGTTGAACGTGGCGGCTTGCCATGTTCGATTGGGCCAGATCAATGAAGCGGTTGACATTTGGCGCGGCGTTGTCCGAACTAATCCGGAGCGAGTGGATATTCGACTTGATTTGGCTGACGGACTTTGGAACACCGGAGACACCCCCGGCGCACGGTTCCACTATGCGACGGTGAACCGAACCAACCCGAACAATGCTCGCGCATTGAACGGTCTGGGGATGTGGGCGTTGCTCCAAACCCAGAACGATGAAGCGGAAAGTTATTTCCGAAAATCAATTTCTGCGGACAGAAAATTTGTGCCGGCCTTCCAAAACTTGGCAGTTGTTCTGGAACGCCAGAACAAAATTGCCGAGGCGGTGAAGGTTCTTGAGGCAGCTTTGGCGATGGAACCGAATAATGATGCAGTCAAGCAGCAGCTGGCTCGGCTAAAATCGTAGTTAGTGCGGATTCACACGATCGTCAATCTATTTCGCCCGGATGCGGTTCAGGCAGCTAAAGAAGCTCTGGACGGCCTCCGGGCGAGTTCTGTTACGTTTGGTGCGGATCGGGATTCGGCGGCGGCATTGGGGGTGGAAGCCGTTGCGCCAGAAGAACTTGGTAAAGCGGATTTGATGGTGTCGTTTGGGGGAGACGGCACTTTGATTCGGGCGGCGCACCTCTGTAGTGAAAGTGGAACGCCAATTTTGGGGGTCTATTTTGGGCGATTTGGATTTGTGACTCAGTGTATGCCGAGTGAGGTTGGGGCAGCGTTGAGTTCGTTTATTGACGGTCAGGCGGAGATTGATGAGCGGATCATGGTTCAGACCGAGTTGATCCGAAATGAACGGAGCGTGGCTACTTTGCATAGCCTCAATGAGGCAGTCGTTCAGCGGTCGGCGACGACGCGGATTTTGACTTTTGATGTAAAAGTGGATGGGACGCGGATGAGTCGTTACCCGGCGGATGGGGTGATGGTTTCGACTCCGACGGGATCCACGGCTTATAGCTTGAGCGCGGGGGGGCCCATTGTTGATCCAGGTGTTAATGCACTCTTGATCACGGCAATCATGCCTCATACACTCAGCGCAAGGCCTTTGGTCGTTCGCAGCGAGGCGGTGATTGACATTCAGATCGAAACGCGAGGGGACGCGGTTTTGAGTTGTGATGGACAGAGTCGGTTGCATTTGTTGAGTGGGGATTCGGTGCGGATTACGAAATCTCCCCGCGTGACTCGCTTGGTGAGTGTGGATTCTCAGGATTTCTTGAGTAAGCTGGCGAATCGGTTTCAATGGAGCAAGAGCTCACGGATATGATGAATTCAGCTTTGGAGGTGAAGGGGGTTTCGGTTGAGTTTTCAACTTCGGGCGGGACGATTCGAGCAGTTGATGGGGTGGATGTGGACGTTCAGCCGGGGGAAGCACTCGCTTTGGTGGGGGAATCTGGTTGCGGGAAAACGACTTTGGCGCGGGCGATTTTGGGGCTTCAGCCAACGGCGGGAGGGGAGATTTCGGTTGCCGGTGAGCGCGTTGATGGTCGAATGGGTGAGCAAGCGAAACGGATTGGAATGGTTTGGCAGGATCCTTTCGCGAGCATTCAGCCAAAGTGGAAGATTCGGCGAATTTTAGAGGAACCGTCGGCAATTTGTGGGGAGGGTGTCGAGATCGGTGCACTTCTTGACATGGTGGGCTTGTCGGAATCTTTGGCTGATCGGTACCCCCATGAGCTGAGTGGCGGACAAAGGCAAAGAGCGGCTATCGCTCGGGCGATTGGCTTGAAGCCGCCGCTGGTGATTTGCGATGAGCCGACGGCGGCTCTTGACTTGAGTATTCAGGCGCAGATTCTGAATTTGCTGAAGGATTTGAAAGCTGAAACGGGTTGTGCCTTCCTGTACATTACTCACGACTTGTTGACGGTTCGGTATTTGGCGGATCGAGTTGCGGTGATGTATATGGGACAGATTGTGGAGATCGGAGAAACCGCGAAGGTATTTGAAAATCCTAAGCATCCGTATACTCAAGCATTGTTAGCATCTTCGCCGGATTTGTCCCAGCTTGGGGTGATTCCCGATGCTCCATTGGGAGAAATTCCTGATCCAACGCAGAAGATTGTGGGTTGCAGATTTGCGAGTCGGTGTCCTTTTGTTCAGGATGTTTGTCGGCAAACGACCCCGCAATTTGATGTGCCGACGGGACACCAGGCTTTGTGCCATTTTCCGCTTGTTCAGTAGTCATTGCTATACCTAATTGGGGTACTGGATTTCCGGTAGATTATTTCTTAACAATTATGTCGGACGGACTAACCCCGCGTCGAGCTTTAGCGGAAGAGCGTGAAGCAGTTGAACTTGATCTCCTCGAAATGGTGAACAAGGCAGTCGCGATGTTTAATTTATCCGTCCGGGGACTGCATACGGTTGATCGTGAGCTTGCGCGCGAAGCGTTGGCGGCGGATGACGAAATTGACCGCCTTGAGTTGGAGATTGAAGCACGGTGTTTGGATGTTTTAGCGTTGCAACAGCCGATGGGCAGTGATTTGAGAGAGATCGGTACGGTTCTCAAGATCATCACGGATATTGAACGAGTGGGTGATTTGAGTGTTGATGTCGCGAAGATCACGCTCAAGATTGACAAGTTGATGGGCCGAGCAGATTTTGTTGATTTACCTAAGCTCTCGAGCGTCGTGACTCGGATGTTGAGCGAGTCGGCGCAGATGTTTAGCCGGAAATCTGCGGATGGTTTGGAGCTGATTGCCCAGCTTGAAGACGAAGTTGATGATATGTATCGGGAGTTCCGTTCACAAACTCATGAGTTTATGCAAGCGCATCCGGAAGATATGGTGGTCGCGAGTTGGATGCTTTTGGCGTTGCACCACATTGAACGGGTTGCAGATCACGCGCTGAATATTGCGGAGCGAGTTGTCTTTATGGTGACGGGTGAGATGCGGCAAATTGTCCCAGATGACCCAGATCGTGGATAATTCTGCGTCGCCCTCCCTTACTGCCTCGTCTGAAACATTTAATCATGTTGCCTTGGCTTTTGACTTATTCTGGGACAGTAACTGGGCCAGTACAGACGGAACCGCTGAAGACTAAGACGGTTCAAATTCGGTCGGCTCAGGCTGTGCCGATTGAGACTTTGGAATTGCGTCGCACCGCGGGAGTTCACGCGAAGGAAGGTGACCGAGTTACGGTGCGCTATCGTTTTTTTGATGAAAACAGAGTGTTGGTTGACTCAGAACGGATGGGGTTTGAGTTTAGTTTTACATTGGGTGATGGTTCAGTTCCGGATGTTTTTGACATGGGGGTTTCAGGTTTGCAGTTGAAGGGATTCCGGCGTGCGCGTGTGAATCCGTCGGCATTGGGGGATGGATTTGAATCGCGATGGCCTGAAGTCAAGAAATCGGTGACATTTGAAGTTACTCTGGTTGGGTTGAGCAGACCGAGTTCGCCTTAAGATTGCGGGTAGAGTTTTTGTTATGTTGGCGGACTTGAAGGAGCTTTGGCGTTTTCGCGAGCTTCTTTGGGCGATGGTTGAGCGGGAGCTCCGGATTCGTTATAAGAATTCGGCTTTGGGATTTTTGTGGAGCTTGTTGAATCCGCTGGTGACGGTAGCGGTCATGTGGAGCGTTTTCACGTTTTTGCTTGGGAATAACACTGAGAATTACAGCGCCTATATTTTGGCGGCGTATTTGCCGTTCTTGTTTTTCAACATGGCGTTAATGGATTCAGCGCAGTCGGTTTTGGGATCTTTGAATGTGGTGAAAAAGGTGTATTTCCCAAGGGAGATTCTTCCTTTGGCGAGTGTGATCGGGAATTTCATCCACTTTGTATTAGCTTTGGGAGTTTTCTTTATGTTCTTGTTTGGAGTGTGGGCGTTTACCGGTTTTCAGGTTGCGCCATTCACTTGGCGGTTGGTGGCCTTGCCGCTCTTGCTGATTCCATTCTTTGCGTTGGTTGTGGGTTGCTCGCTTCTGATCAGTGCTCTCAATGTGTTTTATGAGGATGTGAAGTACATTTTGAGTGTGTTTTTGTACTTGCTCTTTTTTGTCAGTCCGGTGATGTACTTTAGCGAGACTGTGCGAAGTGCCTTGGCAGGGCGGGCGAACGGCGCGTTGATTGAAACGCTGTACCATTTGAATCCGGTGGCGACGTTTATCACGGCTTTTCGGAAAGTTTTGGTTCCACCGGGTCGGATTGAGATTATTCAGGATGGGGTGGCGGTGAAGGTTCCGCCTGCTCCGTTTGATTACACGATGGTCGGGGTTGCTTGTGTCCTCAGTTTCGTGTTGATGGTGTATGGTTACTGGGTGTTTAACCGGATGAAATGGAGGTTTGTGGAGCGACCATGAAAACGGGGATTGCGCTTGACATCCGGGAAATTCGCAAGACGTTTACGTTAAGTCACTCGGGGGCCGCTTCGCTCAAAACGGCTCTGCTCTGGTGGAAGAAGGCAAACCGAGAGAAGTTAGAGGTATTGAATGGCTTGACCATTCAGGTGAAGCATGGGGAGTGTGTTGCCCTGGTTGGGCGTAATGGAGCAGGTAAGTCTACGCTGTTGAGTTTGATTTCGAAAATTTACAAGCCAACAAGTGGGGAGATTGTGGTGGATGGTCGGATTGCGCCGCTCCTGGAGCTAGGGGCCGGCTTTCACCCTGATTTGACCGGGCTCGAAAATATTCTGTATAACGGGATGATACTCGGGTTGTCGCGGAAGGAAGTCTTGGAGCGGACGCCCCAGATCGTTGCTTTTGCGGAGCTGGAAACGCATATCGATACACCAGTCCGAACCTATTCGAGCGGGATGCAGGCTCGGCTGGGGTTTGCGATTGCAGCTCATGTGGATGCAGACATTTTGATTGTCGATGAGGTTTTGGCGGTGGGTGATTATTCGTTCGAGAAGAAATGTTACGACTATATTGATGAGTTCCGGCGGAAGGGGGGCACGATTTTGTTTGTGAGTCACAATCCGGACTCGGTTCGGCGGGTGGCGGATCGGGTGATTTGGCTCGCAAAAGGACAAGTAAAAATGGACGGCTCAGTTGAGACCGTCCTTGAAGCTTATTTGGCCGCGGGCGAGGATCGCTGAGCGAACCTAGCCGCCACGGAGAAGTTGGAGGATGTTTTGGGGGGCTTGAGATGCCTGGGCCAAGACTGACATTCCACTTTGGCGCAGGATGTTGATCTTAGTGAATTCGGTCATTTCCTTTGCCATGTCGGCGTCTCGAATTGCGCTTTCAGAAGCGGTGAGATTTTCTTCGGCAATACCGAGAGACCGGACGTTGCTATCGAGGAAGTTTTGTTGGAATGATCCAAGCGATCCTCGAATAACGCCCAGTTGTTGGACAGCTGAGTCAACGATTTCGATGGCCCGGGTTGCGCCGGTTTCCGTTGTCAGGTCAACTGTATCAATTGATTCTCCAGGATAGACTCCCAAGCCGAGATCTTTGGCGAAGACGCTGGGGAGTGAGAAACTGGCAAATTGATTTGCGTTCGCTCCGATTTGGAATCGAACCGCACCAACGCTGAGGGCTCCCACCGGAGCGTTGGCGAGAGCTGTTCCGTTTCCGACGGAGGTCATAACAAGTCGGTTTCCGGAGGGACTTGTCAGGGTAAGGCCGTTGATTCCGGGGCCTTGACCGCCAGTGAATGTTTCGACGGTGGTTGACGGGCTTGGCTCGGTGGGAATCTCAACTGTGAAGACTCCGTCTACTCCAGTCGTCCCATTGCTACCGACACCACCGTTGAGGATGTTATTGGTTTCGACGTATTGGATGGGGAATCGGCTGCCGAATTCGTTTGAAGTAAGGGTGAAGGTTCCACCGTTGGCAAAACTTGCGGTTACCCCAGTGAGATTGGTCTTACTGTTGATTTTGGCAAGGATTGAAGCGGCGGTTTCTCCGGGCTCGCTGGTGAAACTCACACCGTTGATAGCGAAGACACCGGGGTTGATGGGTGAGGCACCGTTAGCGACGGTTGTGGAGAGTGTGGCAACGGATTGGGTTGCTGCGGTCACTCGCGAAATGGTGAGATTTCCGGATCGAACGGTTTCTCCATTGACTGTACCGCCGATGTACAGGCTTTCCACGTTTGACACGTTCGTGATGTTGGTAACGGTTCCGCTTGCGCCGTTCAGAAGCTTTTTGTTGCCCCATGTGGATTGTTCGGCAATTCGGTTGAGGGAGGAGACAATGTTGCGGAGTTGGTTTTGATTGGCTTGGAGTTGGTTGGCGTCGACAACGGCGGTGTTTGCACTGCTGACGGCGAGGGAGCGAATGGACTGAAGAAGTCGGCTGACTTCTTCCAGTGCGCCTTCAGCCGTTTTTGACATGTTGACGGCATCTTGAGAGTTCCGGATGGCTTGTTGGATCCCGCTGATTTGCGAGCGGAGTCCTTCGGATACAACCATGCCGGCGGGGTCATCGCCCGCGCTGTTGATGCGCAGTCCGGTACTGAGCCGGGTGATGGACATTTGCATGTTGTTCTCGTTGATCGCAATTTGTCGCATTGCGGTCATTGCCGGGATATTGGTGTTAATCCTTAAACTCACTCTTGAACCACTCCTGGTTTTTTTCGAAATTTCTTTCGAGTCTTGTGTGAGATTTTAGGAAGGATGTGGAACAAACTTTAGTTTGAATTGAAAATCGGGTGGTTGCGGGGTGTATGGTGGGGGAATGGCGGGTCGGTTTCGGTGGGGGATTGTGGGTCCGGGGAACATTGCGCGGAAATTTGGCGCGGGAGTACAACTTTCGGAGACAAGCGAAGTTGCGGTAGTCGGTTCACGCGATTTGGGGCGGGCAGAGGCATTCTGTGTGGAGTTTGGTGGGCGGGCGGTGGGCAGTTATGAAGCGGTTTTGAAGGCTGAGGATGTTGATGGGGTTTACATTGCAACGCCGCATCACCTACATGCTGAGTTGACGATCGCGGCGGCGCAAGCGGGGAAGCATGTCCTTTGTGAGAAGCCGTGCGCGCTCAGATCTGAGGATGCATCCAGTGCGATAAAGGCTTGTCAAGATGCGGGTGTGTTATTTTGTGAGGCGTACCTGTACCGCACCCATCCTTTAACGGCGCAAGTCATGGAGGTAGTGCATTCGGGAAGATTGGGGGAGATTCGGCACATAGCGGCGGAGTTTGCCTTTGGGGCAGCCGATGACTGGCAGAACGTCAGAACGGTTTTGGAGTATGGGGGAGGGGGCTTGATGGATGTTGGGGTTTATCCTGTGAGTTATGCGATGATGGTTTTTGGCGGCGAACCAGAGCGGGTGAGCTATTTGTTTAAGAAATCGGATGCGGGGTTCGACGGGTGGGCAACGGGGTCAATGATTTTTGAAGGAGGAGGGACGGTGAGTTTTGGATGCGGGATTCATGTTCAGATGGAGAATCGTGTCCGGATTTTCGGAACCCAAGGGATGCTCGAAGTTTCAAGGCCGTGGGATTGCACGGAGGGGTTCCGTGTGAAGAATCACTGTTCTGATGATTGGGAAGAAATTGAGGGGATCAGGGCTGATCGATTTGGAAACGAAGTTGATGTTTTTGTTCGGTCTTTGGATCATGGATTTGTGGCGACGATGACTCCTGATGATAGTTTGGCGGTGATGAGAACTCTTGATCGGTTAAGGGCGGACGGGGGACTTGTGTTTCCTGGAGACCCGTGAATTGGAACTTCATAGGGGAGTGGTAGTCTGACGAAGAAGATGACGGATCGGGAGTTTTTGGAACAGTTGGTGGGGTACGAAGTGTGGGCGAATGAACAGTGGCTTGGCACATTGGGTCGCTTTAAGGATCGCGCCCGCGCAGAAGGGGTGATGCGTCACATTGTGGGGTGCTACAACGGATGGCTTGGGCTTGTTGCGGAGTGGGAAGGGAAGCCTCACGAAGAACTTGACCTTGAGGCGGACATGAAGGATCTTTTGAGGCGTTGGCGGGCGGTGGTACAGACACGGGAGTTGGACGAGGTTGTGGAATTCACGGGCGGAAAAGGGAACAAGCGTAGGCTTGCGGTTCGGGAATTGGTTCACCATGTTTTGAACCATGGTTCCTATCACCGTGGTCATCTGCGAGGTCTTGCCGAAGCAGAGGGGCTCGCAGACTTCCCAGAGACGGATTCGCTCTACTACTTTATCCCGCGGCGATCTGAGAACCTGGATTGATCGCCTGGGTGCCGGTATGGGCGGTCAGCAGGTTCGGGAGGATTTGGGATTGGAGGGATTTCAGGTTCTGATTCCATTTATCCCGGGGTTTAAATCGAGCTAGTGGAGTTCGGCACAACCATGCTTCCGCCATGAATTTGGAAGGCGGTAACGCTCCGGCGAATTTGAGTTGGCTGGAATCGGCGGCGACTTGGAGCTTGCGAAACGCGGATTTTGCGACTTCGGCTTTTGGTTGCTGGTTGAACAGGATGTTTATCGGAAGATTGGGATTGGCCTCCAGTCCGGTTCGGATGATAACTAGGCTGTTGTGAAGACTTGTGGAGTCTGTGCCGGTCAGCAAAAGGAACTGATGGGCGAACTTGAGATAGCTCAGCTCGGCGTTATCGATGGTTGAGGGGAGATCAATGATGATATGATCGAATTGAGGAGCGAGTTGGGTTGGGGCGGCTCCGAGGTTAATTAGATCGCCATATGTGAGGTGGGCGAGATCGGCAGCTCCGGGCTCTCCAGCGAGCAACCGGACACCTGACGTCGTGAGGGTCAGGCTGTCGTACGCGAGTGACTTGCCTCGGTGGAGGTCTTGGATTGTCGCAGTAGGTTTTGCGCCGAGCGCAATGTGGGCGGTGGGGCGACTGAAATTGGCGTCTATGAGGAGGACGCTTAGGTTTTGCTCGGCAAGTTGTACGGCGAGATTTGCCGCGACAGTTGTTGCACCGAGTCCTCCGGCGGCTCCCATGACGGCGGTGATCCGGCACGGCTGCCTTGCCCAATCGATGGGGTTGTTTGGTTGTTCATTCAAAAGCTTGGGAGCTTTTGAAGAGAGTGATTCGAGGAAATCGGAGGCTTCGGGAACGGGGGCGGAACCGAAGTGGGTTTCAAAGGCAGCGGAGAAGATATCTTCGGGCACTCGAACCAGGGTGAGGTTGCGACCGAGTTGGAATTGAAGACGGTTGAGGAAATCAAGGTCGAATGGACCTGGTCCAGCGCAGACGAGGGTTTGTTGGTCGGCTTTCAGGGGAAGGAGCCGATATTGCCGCGCGGTGGCGATTGGGAGGAGACGCAGGGCGTCAGGTTGTGCGATGAGTCTCGCGGTTTGAGCGTTGGTTTGGGCCATGAAAAAAACAACTCCAGCGGAAGGGTTGTTCCGTTTGAAGTTGTTTATGATGCCGACAGGCTTGCGGGGTTTTTTGCTAGTCGATTTTGACGACGCTGTCGAGGGCGACGTTTGCGGCGCGGAGACGGGCGGTGAGGATTCGAGAGATGTTGAGGAGGATGACTTTTGCGATTTCGGGCTCGTTATTCATGAGAGCCCAGAGGTCGTTGTGGGGGATGGATGCGACTTTGACGTTGCCGGCGGCGGTGACGGTGGCAGAGCGTGGTTTGTCGTCGATGAGGGACATTTCGCCGATGACGGAGCCGGGGCCAGCTTGGGCAATTTCTTCTCCGGAAAAGCCTTTGATTTTAGCAGTGCCTTCCAGAACGATCATGAGGTCGGCGTCTTTGGCAAATTGCCGCACTAGAGTGTCGCCGCCATTGAATTCCTGATTGCTGGCGATTTGGGCGATCATTGAGATCTGAGCGACGTTGAGTCCCTGCATGAGGTAGTTGTTTTGCAGGGCGGTGTTGATATCCATGGCCATCGACATAGTTCCAGTATGCCAGGGTGGGGGGCTTGGGTGCAAGTTAAGACTCGGGAATTATTGTGATGATGAAAGGTGGGCAAAATTAGCACTCTAGTCCCATGTCTGCTAAAGAATGGGCGTCTCCTTTAGTAGAATGTTAGCAAAGGTGCGCGGAGACTGCTAACGCGGGATGCGCGCCACACATTTCAGGAGATAAGAAACAGATGTCAGCCATTCGACCACTTGGAGACAAGGTTGTTGTGAAGGTTCTTGAGGCGGAAGAGAAGACGGCGGGGGAATTATCCTGCCGGATTCAGCTAAGAAGAAACCGACTGAAGGCGAAGTAATCGCCGTGGGTGAGGGTCGCGTGCTGGAAAATGGCAAGCGAAACTCTTTGACCGTGAAGGTTGGGGATCGCGTGATCTTCAGCAAGTACGGTGGAAATGAAGTGAATCTCGGCGGAGATGAAGTGACGATTTTGGATGAAGACCAAATCTACGCAGTTGTAACGAAGTAAGGAGAAAAAGAAATGCCAGCAAAGACTTTGATTTTTGATGAAAATGCTCGACGTGCGCTTGAGCGCGGTGTCAACAAGGTTGCGGATGCAGTCAAGGTGACCCTTGGCCCGAAAGGTCGCAACGTTGTTTTGGATAAGAAATGGGGAAGCCCGACGATCACCAAGGACGGGGTTACCGTTGCCAAGGAAATCGAACTGGATGATCCATATGAGAACATGGGCGCGCAGCTCTGCAAAGAAGTTGCCAGCAAGACCAACGACGTGGCCGGTGACGGAACCACGACGGCGACCGTTTTGGCTCAATCGATCGTAAACGAAGGATTGCGCTATGTTGCCGCTGGGGGTAACCCGATCGCGGTGAAGCGTGGGATTGACAAGGCGGTTGAAGCAGTCATCGCCGAAATCAAGAAGCAAGCCAAGCCGGTTAAGGACAAGGAGCAGGTTCAATTCGTTGCGACCATCGCGGGGAATGACCCGGAAATTGGTGAGCAAGTTGCGAACGCCATGGACAAGGTGGGCAAGGACGGCGTTATCACGGTCGAAGAAAGCAAGGGCCGCGAAACCAATGTTGAAATTGTCGAAGGGATGCAGTTCGACCGAGGCTATATCAGCCCGTACTTCGTGACTGACCCCGAACGTATGGAAGCTGTTTTGGACAATCCGGCGATCTTGATCCACGAGAAGAAGATTTCTTCGGCTCAAGAGTTGTTGCCGTTCCTGGAAAAGGCTGCGCAAGCACGACGCCCGATTTTGATCATTGCCGAAGACATTGAAGCAGATGCGCTTGCGACCATCGTGTTGAACAAGATTCGTGGCGTGCTGAACATTGCGGCAGTAAAGGCACCGGGCTTTGGCGACCGGCGCAAGGCGATGCTGGAAGATTTGGCGATCCTGACGGGTGGTCAATTTGTGAGCGAAGACCTCGGCACCAAGCTCGACAACGTCACGCTTGACATGCTCGGTACGGCAAAGAAGATAGTGATCACCAAAGAAGAGACCACGATCATCGAAGGTGCGGGCAAGAAGGACGCAGTGATGGGCCGGATTGGTCAGATCAAGGCGCAGATCGAAACCACAGACAGCAACTACGACCGCGAGAAGCTCCAGGAGCGACTGGCGAAGCTCAGCGGTGGTGTGGCGGTGATCAAGGTCGGCGCAAGCACCGAAACCGAACTCAAAGAGAAGAAGCACCGATACGAGGATGCGCTTAGCGCAACCCGAGCGGCGGTTGAAGAAGGGATTGTCCCGGGTGGCGGAACGACTCTGCTCCGCGCGGCAGCAACTTTGGACAGCTTGAAGCTCACGGGTGACGAACTCACGGGTCTCAACATTGTAAAGCGGGCTTTGGAAGCTCCGGTTCGCCAGATCGCAGAGAATGCGGGCATGGAAGGCAGTGTTGTGGTTACGGAGATTCGGAACGCGAAGGCGGGCATGGGTCTCAACGCGGCTACGGGCGAAATGGTTGATATGGTCAAGGCGGGGATTGTTGACCCGGCGAAGGTGACCCGGTCAACGATCCAGAACGCGGCTTCGATTGCGGGCCTCGTGTTGACGACGGAAGCGCTTGTGGTTGAGAAGAAGGAACCCGCTAAGGCTGGTGCTGGCATGCCGGATATGGATGGCATGGGTGGCATGGGCGGCGGCATGGGCTTCTAAGGCCCGGGCTGCTTGATTAATGACTCCCCCCGGGCCGGTTTCGGTTCCGGGGGAGGTATTTAGTTTTTCTAAATGGAAAGGCGTATTCTCGAAATTGAACCTGAACCACCGCCGCCAGGTAAAAATGAAAATGCTGTTAGTGCTAGGGCAAGTGTGAATAGGCACGTCGATATCCAGTAATGCAAAGTGTAGCTTTCGAGCTTTTGGTCGTCTCTGATGTCTCTATTGAGTTCATATTTTATTGATTGAAATTTTTGGTTGTGAACAAAGTAAAGAACCCAGCAAAGCAGTCCAGCCCCGAGAAGTATTGGCTGTACAGTCATTAGGATTCATTATACATGCTGGATTATCGCGTCTCCTCCGTGTCTTTTACAATGGACAACTTTAACGCTCTTGTGTTGGAATTTAGTTCTCCAATTTAACAGAAGAGTTGGAATTGGTCACAACTCTTAACTAAAGCATGTCGCTCCTATTCCTGGTTCACTTCGTGTAAATATGACTATGCGGGGAGATTTTTCTGGTCGGAATCTGGTCTAGTTCGTGAGTGATGGACGGCGAATGGCATACATTATCGAAAGAACTGCGAGAGCAATCAATCCTTTTGAAATCCAGAAGTGGATCGTGTAGTTGCGGAGTTTTTCTTCACTTTTGATGTCTCGATCAATTTCGTATTTGGCGTCTTCAAGAAATTTGGTGTGCATGAAGTATAGGATCCCAAACACGACCGCAAGTCCGAGGGCAATAGCTCTGTCATTCATTTTATGTAATGGCTCTATAATTGAAGAATACCTATGGCTTTTAGATTCGAAATCACTACTCCCGCTACAGCGAGCCAGGCCAGGATGACCAGAAGGGAGATACCTGAATCGATTAACTCGAATGCGTTGGAACTCTCGCTTCCCTTTCGCAGCAATCTGACTCCGTACTTTATGTTGCATAGAGCGAAGAGGTTGGCAATCGCCACAGCAATTGAAACCAGGAAACCAAAAAGTGAGAACTCCATGGTGATCATTTTGCCTAAATGCGTTGGTTCTTTGCTCTTACTTCTGATTCCGGTTGGTAATTCTGATGACCTGACGCCAAATCAAGAGGTTAGATTAGCTCGCTCCGAAACAAGTTCATACTCAATCTTGCTGTCGGTATTGAGAGAAAAAGCCTACGTTGACTGACCGGACCAATTGGCGACTCTCATAGACAGCAAATGCGCAGCAAACCAAAAACAGAACCATGATAACGACGAGCGTGAAGTTTCGGAGTGCATAGCGATTAATAAGTGATTGGGACGGAGAACAGGTTGACATCCTGATTCCAACTTTTTGGAATCGATTTGCCAGAGCTATATAAGCAATCAGCAAAAGCCCGCCAAGAAGACCGGTTATGATGAGCCGGGCTGATGGCGTGATCTCCATTGTGAGACTTTACGAAACTCGGTCCGGCCACGTTTCAATGTGCATTCTGACTATTTTTCGATTGTGAAGGAATCGAAAAGCTCGCCGTTGGCGAGGTGGGCGCGGTAGGTGATTTTGGTGGGGGTGACGTTGATGATCTGGTAGAGCTGTTTGTACTCTCCGGTTTTGGTCATGCGGGAGAGGGCGTCTTCGCCGACGTTATACATTTTGGGGCCGGAAACGGAGACGACGAAGTAGGTTTGTCCGACTTGGGCGGTGGCGCCGGTGGAGAGGTTGGTGATGTTGGGGCCCCGGAAGAGGGGTTCTGAGACGTTGAAATTTGGAGTTGGAATTTGCTGTCCTTTTTGTCCTTCCCCTGCGGATGAGGTGGACGAAGATTTATTTGCATCAAACAACCCCTCCCTTGCCCTCCCCAAACTTGGGGAGGGAACTGACGAATGCGAATGAGGGAGGTTCATGCGGCCGTAGGAGTGGTCGTGGCCTTGGAGAACGAGGTCGACTTTGTGTTTGAGGATGATGGGGAGCCAGAGTTCGCGGAGGGCTTTGTTGTCGCGGCCTTTGGCGGTGCTGTACATCGGGTAGTGGAACGTGAGGATTGTCCAGTTGGCCTTGGTTTCGCTGAGGGTTTTGTCGAGCCAGGCGGCTTGCTCGGCGGTTTTTTCGAGCGAATTCAGGCTGATGATGCGGGCACCTTGGAAATCAATGTAGTAGTTGGAATCTTCGAGGCCGGGGACGCCGTTGCGGGGATATTCGAATTGGGGGGTCCAGAGGCGGGTGATTTTTCCGGATTTGTATTCGTGGTTGCCGGGGGTGGCAACGGAGGGGATGGTGCTGTGGAGCCAGCCGCCGGCATAGAACCACTCGCCCCATTCTTTGTCGGCTTCGGGGATATTGATAAGGTCGCCCGCGTGGAGCATGAAATCGGCGTATGGGGCGTCTTTTTGGGCTTGTCGGATGACGCGGCTCCACATGGATTTGACGTTGTTTTGGGCGTCGCCGAAATAGACAAAGGTGAATGGGTCGTCCATTGCGGAAGCGGTGGTGAAGTCGAACCATTCGGACCAGGTTTCGCCATCGCCGACGCGGTAGCTGTATTTGGTTTTGGGTTTTAGTCCTTTGAGGGAGGCGGTGTGATAGTAGGCGGTTGGGCCTTCGGCGAGTTCGAGGGGTTGAGATGTGGCGTTTTGGGTGGTGGCGGTTGTGGTGAATCGGGGGTCGCCGGATGAGGGGGCAAATTGGATGAGGGCTTAGGCGACGGGGGCATCAGTTCGCCAGGTGAATGCGGCTTGGGTGGCGGGGTTGCCATTCCAGGTGTAGATCACTCTTTGGGGTTCGGTGGTTGCTTGGGTTTGTTTGGTGGCGACGAATGCGGCACTGGCGAGGGAGAGGGCGGCGACGGTGATGGGGAAGAGTGGTTTCACGCTTCCTTTAGTGTGGCAGAGTTTTTGTTAAGGGAAGGTTGTGGGTGGAGCTTTAGAAGATTCCTTGGAGTCGGCCGGTGGAGTCTCCGAGGTTATCCATTCGGACGCCCATGTGGTCGAGCATGTTGAGGAAGAGGTTGGTGAGGGGGGTGCCGTTTTGGTATTGGAGGTGTTGTCCGACGGGGACTTTTCCGCCCCCTTTTCCGGCGATGAGAAGGGGAGGTCGTCGTGGTTGTGGCGGTCGCCATCACTGATTCCGCCGCCGTAGAGGAGCATGGTGTTATCGAGGAGGGTGCCGTTTCCGTCGTCGATTTTGCTCATTCGGTTGAGGATGTAGGCAAGTTGCTGGGTGTGGTAGACGTCGATTTCTTTCTTTTTGAGGAGTTTATCGGGGGCTTTGCCGTGGTGGCTGATGTCGTGGTGTCCGTCTGTGATATTGATTTCTTGGTAGGGTCGGTTGCTGCCTTCGTTGGCGAACATGAAGGTGGCGATTCGGGTGAGGTCGGCTTGAAAGGCGAGGATCATCATATCGCCCATGAGTCGGATGTGTTCGCCTCGATCGCGGGGGACGCCTCGGGGCACGTCGATTCCGTCGAGCATCATGGCTTTGCTGGAAGCTTCGTAGTTTTTGAGTCGGAGTTCGATGTCTCGGATGGAAGTGAAATATTCTTCGATCTTTTGGGCGTCGCGGGTACCGAGACTTGTTCGGAGTCTTTGGGCGTCTTCGGCGACGAAATCAAGGATTGAGAGTTCATATTCGCGTCGTTTAGCTTGGGATTCGGCGGATTGACGGTCGCCGGGGGCTCCGAAGAGTCGCTCGAAGAGGACGCGGGGGTTGACTTCTTTGGCGTTGGGGGTGGATTCGGATCGCCAGGAGATGCTGCTGGAGTAGGCGCATGAGTAGCCGGAGTCGCAGTTGCCGGCGAGGGCACCTCGTTCGCATCCTATTTCGAGGCTTGCGAATTTGGTTCGACTGCCGATCTGCTGGGCGGCGACTTGGTCGGCGGAGATTCCGACTTGGATGTCTGAGCCAGCGGTTTTTCGGGCTTGGACGCCGGTGAGCCAGGTTGCGGAGGATCGAGCGTGGTCGCCGGGGCCGTCGCCGTTGGCGAAGGCTTTCATTTGACTGAGGCCGGAGATAACGCTGATTTCTGATTTGAGACCGTTGAGAGGTTGGAGGATTTCGGGGAGTTGGGTGAGGCGACCGGGGTTGGTGGGTCGCCAATGTTGCATGTTGATCCCGTTGGGGACAAAGAGGTAAGCCATTCGAACTGGGCGAGCGGGGGCAGACACAGCGAGAGCCGTTTTGGGTGCGAGGGCTTCGAGGAATGGGAGGGTGACGAGGGCTCCGGCTCCCCGAAGGATCGTACGGCGGTCGATTTTTTGGCTCATTTGGTTGGTTCTCCTTTAATTATTGGTTCTTTTGCGGAAGGCATCACTGAGAATGATTTCGGTGATGAGGCGTTGTAGGGTTGGGTTTTTCTGGCGTTGGGCGAGGTTAGAAATTTGGACATGATCGGAGGCGGTGAGGCCGCGCCCGAGGGCGTAGGTCATCAGTTTTTCGGTGAGGGTGCGGGTGAAATCGACTTCTCGACTGGCGAGGTTTTTGCGCAGGTCGGCGAGTCCGTTGAGAGTGATTTTGCCGGGGAGTTCTCCGATGTTGTCAACGGGGAAGGTTCCGTCTTTTGTGCGGAAACCGCCGACGGCATCAAAATTTTCAAGGGTGAATCCGTAAGCGTCGAGGGGACGGTGGCACGATGCGCAGGATGGGTCGGCACGATGTTGGGCGAGGCGTTCGCGCATTCGTGTTGCGGTGATGGCTTCTTTCGTGTCGTCGAGAACACCGACGTTTGGAGGTGGTGGGGGGGTGGAGTGCCGAGGATTTGCTCCATGATGAACTTGCCTCGCTTGACGGGGGAAGTTCGGTTTGGGTTGCTGGTGACGCTCAGGATTGCACCCATTCCGAGGAGGCCGCCTCGGTTTTGGGATGAGACATCGATGCGTCGGAAATTCTGGTCGAAATCGCCGGAGATTCCGTAATGCTTGGCGAGGCGATGGTTGAGAAAAGTGAATTTGCCGTTAATGAATTCGGTGATCGGACGGTTCTGGGTGAGCATGTCACGGAAGTAGAGAATGACTTCTTGATTGAGGTCAACTTTGAGTTCTTGGTTAAAGTTGGGGAAAAGTTCGGGGTCGGCATCGTGTTCTTCGAGACGTCGGATTTGGAGCCACTGGGTGCTGAAGTCGGTTGAGAACCGTTCGGCTTTGGGGTCTGTGAGCATCCGCTGGACTTGGGCTTCGAGTGTTTTGGGTTTTGAGAGTTCTCCCGATGCGGCGAGATCGTACAGGGTTTGGTCGGGGATTGAGTTCCAGAGGAAGAAACTCAATCGGGAAGCGAGTTCGTAGCCGTTGAGATCGCGTGATTTTCCGGCGGGTTCGATTCGGAACAGGAAATTGGGATTGACGAGGACGGCTTGAATTGCGACACGAATGCCCTGTTCGTAGCTGTCATTATTTTTTCGCACCAGTTGGTAGATGGTCATGATGCGGTTCGATTCTTCGGGCGAGACGGGTCGGCGATAGGCTCGGGTTGCAAATTTGTCCAAGACTTCTCGGGCGGCGGTCAGATGATTTTTTGTCCCGCTGGGGGAGGCAGAGATGAGACGGCGGTGCGAATCGGGGAGACTAGTAGTTGTTCCGTCGGGGCCCCGAAGGGTGATTGAGTAAATGTGAAGGTTGCGGTCACGGTTGGCGGGGTCGGGGCGTTGGGTTGGTAATAGTCGTTGGTGAACGCAACGTCGAGTTTGACGGTTCGAGTTGTGAGTCGGACGGGAATTTTGAACAGAGTTGGGGACAGAGTTTTGACGTTAAGGAGTTGGAAGTTTTGGTTGTTGATGCGGAGTTGGGCATCTGCGGGGCCGACTCCAGTTGCGGTGGCGGCGAGTTCGACTTCGATTTCATAGTCACCGGCCTCGACTTCTTGGAATGTGGTTGAGAACACTCCGTTGGCGTACATATTGAGAAAGCCTTCACCGGACATTGCGGAATTTTCGGGGAGGGCGCTTTTTTCGATGTCAACGGTCCGGATTTTGGGTTGAGGGATATAAATGGCTTGGTCGGTGATGGCTTGTGCCGCTCGCAGATACATTTCAAGGTGGAGCGGGGTCAGGGTGAGAACATCGCCGATGTTATCGAATCCGTAGCCGACGTCGTCGCTGGGAAAGTCGCGACTGAAATCGCCTTCGATGAAGAGGAGGTCTTGGATGACGTGGTTATATTCGGTGCGGTTGAGGCGGCGAATTGTGGGATTTATGGGCTTATCTTGCGTGGCGAGGGCGCGGGTGAGCCATTGAACCATGCGTTCTCGGTCGGCAAGGGAGGGGTTTCCGCCCTCGGCGGGGGGCATGACTTGGCTTCTAATGTTTTGAATGACTTTGTCAAATTTTTTGGGATTGGCAGCGACTTCAGCGGTAGTCGCAAAATCCCCCAGGTCCATTCCGGCGGCGGGTTTTTCGCCGCTATGACAAGAGAGACAGTTTTTTTCGAAGAGGTCGTATATTTCTTCGTCGAATTGTTTGTTCAGGGATTGGGCTTCGTTGGGGGTTTGGGAGATGGCGGGTTGCGGGGCTAATGTCGCGGCGGTTAGGCAGAATACGGCGGTCGCGAAGAATGCGGGAGAAGAAATGATTCGCCAATTCATTAGACTGATCGGCCTATTGTACGGCACTATTGGCTAGACTGTGCATTAGTGAACGTTATGAAGACGGCATTTTTCTTGATTTCAGGGTTGGTTTTGCTCGCGGGTTGGGATACGCGATTCTTCCGAAGCAATCCACACCGAAGGCAGACGATATGAAAAGCTTGGGCGATTTTACGATGAAGGACATCAATGGAAAGGATCAGCCGTTGAAGCAGTACGTTGGGAAAACGGTTATGATTGTCAACACGGCGAGCAAGTGTGGGTTGACTCCGCAGTATGAAGGTTTGGAGGCACTTTATGATAAGTACAAGGATCAGGGATTTGTGATGCTGGGATTCCCTTGTAATCAGTTTATGGGACAGGAGCCGGGGACGGAGAAAGAGATTTTGGAGTTCTGCACAACGAAGTTTGATGTGAGCTTCCCGATGTTTTCAAAAGTTAACGTGAAGGGGCCGGATGCTCACCCTCTTTATCAGTGGTTGGTTCATGCCACTCCTGATTCTAAGGATGTGGAGTGGAACTTCGGCAAATTCTTGATCGCGAAAGATGGGAAGACGGTGACGCGATTCGGGAGTCGGACAACTCCTGGTGATGACGCGATCGTGGCGGCGATCGAAAAGTCACTCGCTGAATAGTCGTAATTAGCTCTTGGTTTGAGGGGGGTCTTGGTCGTCCAGGCTCCCCTCAAATAGTTTGCGAAGGCGTTCGCGCTCTTCTCGCTCTTTTTCTCGGTTCATGACTTTGGATCGGAAGGAATCAAATTCTCGGTTTTCTTTGGCCTTTTGGCGTTGCTTTTCGAATGGTGAGCGGCCGGGGTGAGGCCGGGGAATTTGTTCTGACCGTAGAACCAAGCGGCAACAAGGGGGATGACGAGAAGGACACCAAAGAGGGGGGCTCCAGTGCCTAGACCGAACAAAACTAGTGCGCCGGTGATTAATGCAAGCCACTTCATCCGGAGTGGGAAGAAGATGAATGTGATCTCGGTTTCGGGTTGGAGGGCGCAGATGATGGTTGTGATGAAGGCGATGGGGAGCCATCCGCTATAGAGGACGGCCGATGTTCCCGGGATGAGAAGATTGGCAATGAAGCCAATGAGGCCGAAGAAGAGCGTTCCGGAGAAGAAGTGGATGAGAAGACTTTGGGTGCCGAATCGTGATTCAAACATTCCGCCAAAACTGTAAAACCACATGAGTTGTAGTAGGAAGAAGAACAGTCCAACTCCGGAGCCATTGGTGATGAATGGGTAGGTGAGAAGAGCCCACGGTTTGGCGAGATCGAAGGCGAGAGCGAAGTTAGGAATAAGCAACGAGCCGAATTGGGGAATCCAGCAGAGTACGAATCCGACCGCGAGCGCAATGATAAGGCCGATGGTGCCGGAGTTACTGCCAAGGGAGCGGGAATTGAATGCGAAACGTGATGCCATTAGCGCTTGCTTATTATGTCGGTAAAAATGCGGTGATTTTTGGATGTTTTTGGGTCAAGATAGGGAGAGTTGCACGGGTTTTGCATCACATCGCGGGCTTGGTTCGTCGTGATGCTTGACGACATTGGTGCGTTTGGGCAAGTTTGTGACCGGAATTGCTGGTGAAACGGGCACGATGAGCCGAGAAAGGTTGAGGACGACAGAATGCAGTACTTCGTGATTTGGACAGATGGGCAGAAGTTTGGCCCGGCAGACGTAACAGTTTTGAATGAGTGGGCGGCACAGGGTCGCTTGACTCCGACGACGGAATTGGAATCGGTCGTTGATGGAAGCCGGATGCAAGCGGGTAGCTTGCCGGGCTTGGTCTTCCCGGGTGTAGCGAGTACGCCAGCGGATATGGGGCAGCCGGCTCAGCCGAGCCAGTCCAGCCGACGCAAACGATGGCACCAACGGGTGGAGCGGATAGCTACTTTGTGATCGGCGCGGATGGATCGAAGTACGGTCCGGCAGATGCGGCGACACTTTCACAGTGGGCGGCAGACAATCGGTTGAACCCGAATTCTGAATTGGAGAACGCGACGACGGGAGCCAGGGCGACGGCGAGCATGGTGCCGGGGATCATCTTCCCGACGGCGGCAAGTGCGGCGGCGAATCCGATGCAACCGATGGGAGGGCCATCAACAGGAGGAGGTACCGGTCAATATTCTCAGGCTCCGACGAATTATCCTCGGGCCGATTATTCTGATCCGAACGCCGGGAAGACGGAATTTATCGTCTCGTTGGTGATGTCAGCAATTGGTTTGTTGTGCTGTCCGATTGTGTTTAGCGTAGCGGGGATTGTTTTGGGAAGCATGGCCAAGAAGAAGGGTCACCCGAACGGTCAGGTCGCGATGATTCTTGGAATTGTCAGTTTAGTTCTTGGATGTGTGATCGGTGCCGCAGTTAATCTGAGCAATCCGGCCGTTCAATCCCTTATGAATGGGGGACGATAACAGTTTAAGGTGAAAAGCACTGGGAGCGGATCACCTTAATCGAGGAGGAAACATGGAATCAAACTATCCACGAGACAATATGGGAGGGCAGCCAACGGAGGCTGAACTCAAACAGTTCAACTGGGGGGCACTCTTGCTGAACTGGATCTGGGGACTGAACCACAAGCATTACATGGCTTTGCTGTGTTTCATTCCCTGTGTTGGGCTGATTTATGCCATTTACTTGGGCTTCAAAGGAAACGAGATTGCTTGGCAAAGCGGACGTTTTTCTTCGGCAGATGAGATGCACAAGTGTCAGGTGATTTGGGCGAAGTGGGGCGTTGGTGTCCTTGTCGCTGCAGTCGTTCTCAACATTTTGCAGGTCATGGTACTCGGTGCGGCCGTTGCTTCTGGCGCGGCGCGGTAAGTCAGATTGGTCAGCCTGAGGGGTTCAAAAGAACCCCTCATTTTTTTTCGTTAGGATATTGCTTTAGTGATTCTGATATTCCAGGTAAACCTATTGATGTGATTGCGGCATTTCAGCGATTGGGACTCCGTGGGTGGCTGACCTTAGGTTGTTTCGTAGCGCTGGTGCTCTGCTTTGTGCCGGGCTTGGCTTGGATGGCTTTTGTGTCGATCTTGTTCGGCAGCGTTTTTGCATTGGGCTCTGCGTGGGAGTCGTTGCGTCAGCGACAGTTGGATGTCAATCTTTTGATGGTTTTGGCGGCGGTCGGAGCGGTGATGGTCGGAAGACCGGAGGATGCTGCGATGCTCCTTTTCCTCTTTAGTTTGAGCTCAACGCTGGAGGACTTTGCGTTGGGTAAGACGAAATCGGCGATTGCGGCGCTTGTGAAGCTGAGGCCGCAGAAGGCTCTTCGCGTTACTGATTCCGGGTTAGTTGAGGTTTCGGTCGAAGAGTTGATCGTGGGAGATTTGGTGCGCGTGAACTCTTTTGAGCGATTGCCCTCAGATGGAGTGGTGGTGAGCGGAGAGAGTTCGGTAGATGCGAGTGCGATGACGGGAGAATCGCAACCGGTGCCGGTCGGTATTGGGCATGAGGTGATGGGGGGGACTCAGAATTTGGAGGGGACTTTGACCGTTCGAGTGAGCCGCGGGGTGGGAGATTCAGCTCTAGACCGGATCGTGGGATTGGTAGAGGACGCGCAGGAGAATAAAGCCAGTGGCGAAAGGATTTCGGCTTGGTTTGGACAGTGGTATACGATTTTGGTTTTGGTTGCGTTTGGAGTGTCTTTGGGAGTTCGGTTGTGGCTGGGGCAGGGGTGGGACTCGGCATTTTATGCGGCACTTGTGCTTTTGGTGGGTATGAGTCCGTGTGCTTTGGTAATTTCTATCCCGGCATCAACTTTGAGTGCACTGGCCCATGCGGCAAGGCGTGGGATATTGGTTCGAGGGGGAGCATATATTGAGGCGGCTGCGAAAGTAGATTTTGTGGCGGTGGATAAGACGGGGACATTAACGGTGGGTCGTCCGGAAATGATTTCGGGGTGGGTTTTTTCTCAAAATGGCTTGCAAGATTGGCGGGAAGTACCTGAATTCATGCGTCGGGTGGCAGTGGTGGAGGCAGGCAGTTCGCATCCCTTGGCAAAAGCACTCGTGCGGTCAGTTGATGAGTCCGTTGAGGGGGTGGAGGTGCGGACAATTCCGGGGAAGGGGTTAGTTGGTCTGGTGGATGGGCAAGAGATTTGGGTCGGAAATGATCGGCTATTGATGGAGCAGGGGTTTGATATCCCCGTGGAAATTCATGCAAAAGCGGCGGAGGAGAAATCGCTAGGTCGGACGATGGTGTATGCCGCCGGGCCAGGAAACGTGGCTTTAGCGACGTTTGCAGATGAGATTCGGAGGGAAGCGAAGGGGGTTCTAGAGGATTTGCGGAGTTTGGGGGTGAAAGAGGTCGTGATGCTCACGGGGGATAAGCCAGAAACTGCGGCGATCGTGGCGAGAGAAGTGGGAATCGACCGAGTTGATGCGGCATTGCTGCCTGAAGATAAGGTGACGCATATTCAGGAACTGGCGAGGAAGGGAACAGTATTGATGGTCGGGGACGGGGTGAATGACGCGCCTAGTTTGGCGCAGGCAACGATTGGGGTAGCGATGGGGGGATTAGGTTCGGATGTTGCGTTGGAAGCAGCGGATGTTGTTTTGGCGAGTGACCAGTTGAATCGGATTCCCGAGTTGATCCGATTGGGGCGACGAACCAAGGGGTTATCCTGGCGAATTTGGTGATTGCGGGGACGGTGATCGTGGTTTTGATCTTGGGTTCATTTGTTGTGAAGTTGCCCCTTCCGGTCGCAGTTGTGGCGCACGAAGGCTCGACGCTCTTGGTGATTTTGAATGGGCTCCGGCTTCTTAGGTGATTTAGGAGCGTTCTTTGGGGCAAAATGGGGGTGATGAAGAATTGGCTTATTGGTGGGGTCGCAGTTCTTGCGATGGCAATGGTTGGATGTTCGGCTCCGGCGGCAGGTGGCGGTGAGACAACGACTCCGGCTAAAGAGGGTGAAGCAAAGAAGTTCAAGATTGCGGTGAGCATCCCAACGGCGACGCATGGTTGGACAGCGGGGGTTGTTGACTGGGCAGAGAAGGCGAAGGAGCAGTTTGCTTCGGATGCTGACATTACGATCTACGCTTCTGAGAGTGTGGATGACCAAGCGGATAAGTTGGGAACGCTGGCCACACAGGGATACGATGGACTTGTGATTCTGTCGTTTGATCCGGCAGCGGTCACGCCTGCGGTGAAGATGAACCGAGATTCATTTGGCTACATTGTGAGTGTTGATCGGGGCTTGGCTGAGCCAATTGCGGATGTTTGGATGCGGGGTGACAATATGAAATTTGGCTCTGAAGCGGCGAAATTCATGGCGGAAAAACTCGGAGGCAAGGGGAACATCTTGGTTTTGCGCGGGATGGCTGGCCCAGTTGATGAAGATCGAGTGAAAGGCTTTGAAGAAGTGATGAAAGGATTCCCGGACATTAAGATCTTGGCGATGCAGCCGGGTGATTGGAATCAGGATAAGGCGTTCACGGTGACGCAGAACTTGCTTTTGAAGCACAAGGACGTCAATGCGATCTGGGCGGCAGATGACGATATGGCTCTAGGGGCTGAGAAAGCTCTCACGGAAGCTGGATTGTCCGATGTTTGGATGGTTGGCGGAGGCGGCAGCAAAGTTGTCGTGAAGCGAGTGATGGATGGGGACAAGATGTTCCCGGCGACGGTGACCTATTCGCCGAAGATGATTGAGCTTGCAATTGCTCGCATGGTTGCGGACTTGAAGGCAGGGAAAAAACCGAGCGGTACCCAAGTGGATGAAGTGTTACCGGTTGATTTGGTCTTGCCCGCGAATGCGAAGGATCATTATTTCGAAGATTCAGTTTATTGACGATTAGGAAAGAAAAATCCCCCGGTTCACCTTTGAGCCGGGGGATTCTTTGTTTTCAACTTTAGTTGCTTTGAGCTTTGCTGGTGTTGATGATTTGCTCAAGTTTCTCGGTGGTGAGAGGATCCTCTTGGGCATTGGGGAAGCCTTGGAATCGGACGACCTTATCTCCGCTGATTACCATGACGTGAGGAATCCCTTTTACGCCGAGAGCCTTGCTCATCTTCTTGGCGGGATCGGATGTGATGATGTACTTCGTCTCGTGTTTTTCGAGAAATGGATTGAGGGTTGAAGCTGGTTCATCGGAGACACCGACGATGACGAGGTCATCGCCGAATTTGGCTTGCCATTCGTTGAGTTTGGGGGAGAAGGCTCGGCAGGGGCCGCACCAAGTTGCCCAGAAGTCAACAAGAACAACTTTGCCTTTGAGATCGGGGACTTTGCCTTTGATGGTTTCGCCAAAGAACATCTCGGGAGCGGCTTTACCCCGGAAATCGTTGGTAGCGTAGAGTTCTTTCTTGATGTCGGTGGCGGGATAGCCCTTATCGGGTGTTGCGAGAATGACGGAGGCAAGGGCGAGGGTTGTGATCATGGTTTTGTTATCCTTGAGACGGTTCTATTGTACTGAATGCTTTAGTTACGGGGAAAGTTCGGCGCGGTTGTAATCATGTAGACTTGACCGTGGTGGTATCCGGGGTGGAATCCTAGCCGTACAAATGCACCTTCGCCGGGGATGATGGGGCCGAGGGCGGATTTGAGTTCTTTTGTGCGAAGTGATTCACCCTTGGCGTACAGTTTTTCAATCCATTGATCGGCGATGTTGAGGGCTTGGTTGACAAAAGCGGGGGTGATTTCATCTTCCGTGAAAGGGAATGGGAGTTCGTTCACGGCTCCGTCGGTGGCGGCAGATTTAATGCGGGTTTCTTCGGGGGTTAGTTCGGCATCAAGAAGTTGGGAAGCGAAGGAGATTTCGACTCCGGCAACGTGGATTGCCATTTCTCCAATGGTGAGGGTGTTTTCGTGGAGGCGGAAGTTGAGTTGGTCTTTTGACAAGGATTTGATTGAGTCGGTGAATCGGGATCGGCTGAGGGCGCGGGTGGCGATGAAATCTTGCATTCGTACACTATTTTGACTCGGATTTTTAACCAAGTAGGGGTAGTTTGCATTTATGATTTCGGTGCTCGGCATGTTGGCAATTGGATTTGGGATTGAGGGCGAGTCTATCGATTCGGCTCGACTTGATGTGATGAGTTTCAACATTCGTTATGGTGATGCGGCGGATGGGCCAGATCGGTGGGAGTTGAGGCGAGATGGAGTTGTTGAACGTGTGAAGGCGCACCGGCCAATGGTTTTTGGTGTCCAAGAAGCCTTGGGTTACCAAGTGGAGTTTATTGCGGAACGCTTTCCGGACTATGAGTGGGTTGGGGTCGGGCGGGATGACGGGAAAATGAAAGGAGAATTATCGGCAATCTTCATGCGGAAAGGTTTCCGAATGGGTGATCGGTCGGGAACTCGGTGGATCAGCACTACTCCAGAAGTAGCTGGTTCCTTGGGGGGTGATGCAACACTACCGCGAGTTTTTACATGGGTTGTGGTTCGGGTCGGAGGAAAAGAGATTTTGGTGATCAATACACATTGGGATCATCGTTCTGAATCAGCAAGACTTTTGGGGGCGGAGCAAATTTCCGCTTTTGCGGACACTCATCCCGGAATGCGCACGGTTTTGATGGGTGATTTTAACTGTGATTTGATCTCAGCACCAGTTAGAAAATTGATTGACGGTGGATTCAAACTGTTAGATGTTCATGCTGGGCCTCGGTTTACATTCAATGCTTTCAACCCGGAGGCTACGGGCGGCGGGTGGATTGATCATATCTTCTATCGAGGGGCTTTGACCAGTAAGGGAGTGGTGGTTGATGATTCAAAAATGAAGAATGGAAGGTTTCCGAGTGACCATTTCCCGGTTCTAGCGAGTTTCGTTGTGCAGTGATTTAGTCTGATTTTTCGTCCGGATTGGCTTTGACGACTTTGATTCGGTGGGCGAGGATGGGGATGTTGGGGAGAAGAAGGGCGGATGAGGCGAGCATGGCCCACCGGAATCCGGCGACCTGGGAGATTGAACCCAGGACAGGGCCGCTAAGAATTTCGCCAAAGCTGTGGGCTTGCCCGGCGAAACTCAGGACGGTGGCTCGGACATTTGATTCGGCGCGGCGGTTGAGCCAGGCTTTGATGAGAGGATCGAGCGCGCGTCGGGCGATTCGAACGGCGAAGAATGCACAGATGACGACCGGGAAGATTTCGGCCCAACCGAAGACGATCATCCCGGCGGCGATTGAGATGACAAGGCCGAGGATGATCTGAAGGATTTTGAGAGGAGGGAGTTCAGTTTTGGCGCGGTTGACGATGGCGAGAACGATGATTGTTCCGAGCATGACTCCGCTTTGGAGGAGGGCCCATATGCCTTCTGGGTTATTGAACAGAGTGGGAAGCGGAAAGGAGTCGAGGAAGCGTTTTTGCCAGAGGCGATCCATGGCTTCGGAACTGAATCCGACGAACATTGTTGTGAGGACAACGGCAACGAGAGCGGCTCGAGTTTTAATGAGATTGAATCCATCTTTGAGGGTTTGAACAAGGTCGCCAAAATTATGAGTGTGATCGGGGGCTCGATGAAATCCTTTTTCGGTGGCTAGCAGTAGATAGACGACACCGAGAATGAGGAAGGCGACGGCTCCGGCTAGGATGGAGGCGCGCAGGGAAATGAAGCTGAAGCCGAATGCGGCCCAAACACCGATAAATCGTCCGGCAAGGCTGTATTGGTTGCCGCTGATGAAGGCTTGATCGGCGGAAATTTCTGGGGTGACGGCGGTGAGTTCGTCGGCGATCCAGGCTTCACGGGCGCCGGACAGGAATGTCTCGGAGATTCCCCAGACGACAGCTCCGAGGGCGAGGAGGGCGAAGGGGGTGCTGAGGCCGGTGATCAGGAATGCAACTCCGGCCAGGAGGTAGCTGAGGGTAACGCTGAGTTTGCGGCTGTAGACATCGGCGATGACACCGGTGGGGACTTCACCGAGGAAAATTGTGATCTCGAAGATGGTTCCGAGGATGACAAGTTGGAAGTCGTTGAGGTTAGCTTCTTTGATAAAATAGATTGCCATCAGAGTTCCGATGATGGAATTGATGATCCCGTCGGTGAAGAGCAGAGATCTATAGAGTTTCAGCGGCTTGATTTGGGGATATTACTTGGTCTGGTAGGGTCAGGATGGAAATGATTTTGGTCGCGAGCAAAAAATAAAGAACCCCCTGAACCGTACTAAGTTACAGGGGGTTTTGAGATGTTGTAAGGGAAACTTACTTGACTTCGACTTTCGCGCCGGCTTCTTCAAGCTTGGCTTTGAGTGCATCGGCTTCGTCTTTGCCGACTCCTTCCTTGAGCTTTTGGGGAGCGGTGTCGACCATGTCTTTTGCTTCCTTGAGTCCGAGGCCGAGGGCTTCTTTGACGACTTTGATGACGCCGAGTTTGTTTCCGCCTGCTTCTGCGAGAATGACATCAAATTCGGTCTTTTCTTCAGCGGCTTCGGCCGGTGCTCCACCACCCATCATCATGGGCATGCCCATCATGGGAGCGGCAGCGGTGACGCCGAACTTGTCTTCGAGAGCGGTCTTGAGTTCGCTCAATTCGAGAGCGGTCATTCCGCTGATTGATTCAACTAATTCTTCAACTTTGGTTGCCATTGTTTTGTTTGTTTTGTGTTTTATGTCTTGGCCCGGTTGGGGGCGGAGGGATGAAACTGTTTGAGCCTTGGCTTATGCAGCGGTTTCGTTGACTTTGTCGCTGACGGCACCAATAACGCGGATTGGATCTGCGTAGAGGGCTTCAACGACGCCGACGAGGTTGGAGAGCGGAGCGGCCACTGCGCCAATAACTTGGGCAATGAGCACTTCTCGCGGCGGGAGCTTGCTGAGCACATCAACACTTTCGGCAGAGTAGGGTTTTCCATCGAGGAGTCCTCCTTTGACGACGAGTTTTTTGCTCGTCCTGGCGAAGTCCACGAGAACTTTTGCGCAGTCGGCTTCGTTTTCATAAACGAATGCGTATGCGGTTGTTCCGTTGGTCATTTCTTCGCCGAGTTTGTTGGCGTCATCCCCGATTGCCTTTCGGAACAGGGTGTTTTTGATGACGTGCAGCTCCCCACCTTTCGCCTTGAGTTCTTTTCTCAAGGTTTGGATCTCCTTTACCGAGAGGCCGCGGTAGTCCGCGAAATAGACGCCGGCCGCGCGCTGGTATTTCTCCTGCGTGGTGTCGACGACATTTGCCTTGGCTTGGATTTGGGGTTTTAGGGCTACTTCCATTTTGCCTTTGGATATTTTTGTTGTTGGTCAACAAAAAAGGTCGGCTCTTGTCCAAGGTTTGAGGGACAGGAACCGACCTTTTGAAACTGATTTCGCTGGGTTGTTTCGGTCTCTTTTTTCCTCGGCGGGCTGGTTTCTTATGGTCGCTTGATTGCAACGCCTGCTGTCTTTGGTTTTTGAGCCATGTGAATTATGGCACGTTGAAGGCTCGGTTGGAATGGGACTGGGGGGTGATTAGGGCTCGTGGTCTTCGGGGTGAGGGGTGTATTGCCAGTCGAAGGCAGCGAGGAGATCGGTAAGGGTGGAGTCAAATTGGGGATGATACGGGTGGATGTGGGGGAAGGGGATTTCGACTTTTCCGGGTGAAAAGCCGATGGACTTGAGGCTCTGGATTGCGAGATTGAGGTCGTGGGAATAGTAATAGATCAGGTTATGGAAGTCGTAGACGATTTGGGTTTTTGATGGCTCGGAGTAGACCCAGACTTCGTGGCGGGCATCTCCTTCGATAAAGGACTGGAAGGTTTTGAGGAAGTCGTCTAGCTCCGGGTGGCTGAGCCAGGGGGATTGGTAGCACCCGGGGAGGATTTTATCGTCGCGGGGGACATTGAGAACATAGAGTGCGGCGAGGGGTTCGGAGAGATTTTGCTTGAGGCGGGTGATGATTTCGAGGGCGTTTTCTTGGAGGCCGATGACGAGGCGATTGGGTTCGATTTCATAATGTTTGGGATAATGATAGGCGGTAGGTTTGGGGCCGGGGATGCCGAATTTGAAATTGAGATTGCCTTCGGTCATGGCTGGAAGTTTACTTGCTCAGGTGGTTAAATTGGGGTTGTGAAAGTGTTGTTGGATGAGACGATTCCGGAGGGGCTGGCGGAGCGGATGAGTGGGTTCAATGTTCTGGTGGCGCGTCGGATGGGGATGGTGGGGAAGAGTCAGGGGGCGGTTTTGCGGGAGGTGGAGGATTCGGCGTTTGACGTGGTGGTGACGGCGGATCGGCGGATGAAATTCCCGGGGGGCAATCTTTATCCTCGGTATGGGATTGTGGTGTTGGACATTCTGCCCGCGACAGAGGAGGGGTATTTGGAGCAGATGGATCGGATTCGGTCGGCGATTTTGGGGGCGAAGCCGGGGGTTGTGAATACGGTTCGGTGGCCGAGGTGACGGTGGTGTTAGTGAGTTATTGGGCTAGGTTTTGGCTTAGCTGTTAACATTCCTCAACAGTCACTGGTCACAGACCAGTGCCACCCAACAACACTTCTGGCGACACGGCTCGGATCTGTATGCTCATCGTGAAAGCTGAATTATGATTGCCGGGGGTGGCATGGGTCTCTGACCCATGCTTAATGAATAGGATTGGACGCTGATGACCAGGGCCAAGCTTCAGACGTTTCGCATAGTCCTCTCTTTACAGGATTGTTGTGGATGTATGAAATGCTGTTGTAGATAGCTTTATCCGACCACATATTTCGGTCATATCCCCCTCCAGGTTGCCAAAACCGATGAACTTCTTTGTTCCTTCCTGAGACTTCTACTCGACATAGATTTCTGATATTCGGAAAGTCTTTCAAGACTTTCTTTGCAACGGGACCCTTTAAATGGCGGAGAATGTTTGCGATTTGATATTCTTCATCTCTTGGCCAGATGAGCAAATGGCAATGTTCAGGCATAACGACATAAGCGATGACTTCTATGTTGAGTGCATCTTTTATACGAGCGAGGTTCTGCACAAACGCTTCGGCTATGAGAGGATCAAAGAAAAATGGATGTCTGAGAAATGTTGAAAAAGTTAGCTCATGAGCATGGCAAGGACAATTGTAGGACTTTCGAGTTTTGGGTTTTTCGGGATAGGATTGAAACATCTTCTTGAGAATTTCTGGTTGGTGGCAATGATCAGAGACCAATGCCACCTTTTACTGGTTCAAGGCCAATGCTAGCCACTAATGATCTTAGCCTATGCTATCAGTGATTAGTCAATGGCCAATGCCACGGGTCAACAAGAACTATTTTGTTGGAGCATTGGTCACAGACCAATGCTCCAACAATGGTGGTTTCAGTTTGTAACATCAAGCATTGAGGTTTCTGATTCAGGCTAATCATTGGTCAGAGACCAATGCCACCCATGATTAGGAAGTGACCATTTCTGGTTCTGACCAAACGCCATCCGTCTTGAGGAGGTTGACGAGTTCTTCGACGCCGTGTTCTTGGGGGATTCCGGATTTGACGACATCGCGTTTGCGGTAGAGGGTGATTTTGCCACCAGCGGCGCCGACATAGCCGTAGTCGGCGTCGGCCATTTCGCCGGGGCCGTTGACGATGCAGCCCATGACGGCGATATCGAGGCCTTTGAGGTGGCGGGTGGCGTCGCGGACTTGGTTGAGGACGGTGGGGAGGTCGAATTTGGTGCGTCCGCAACTCGGGCAGGCAATGTATTCGACCTGGGTTTTGCGGAGGTTCATTGCCTGGAGGATTTCGTAGCAGGCGGGGATTTCGTTGATCGGGTCTTCGGAGAGACTGACGCGGATAGTGTCGCCGATGCCTTCGGCGAGGAGGGTGGCGATTCCAGCGGTGGATTTGATGCGGGCGTATTGACCATCGCCGGCTTCGGTGACGCCGAGGTGGAGGGGGTAGTTCATGCCTTCTTCATCGAGGCGCATAGCCATGAGGCGGTTGCTGGCGATCATGACGGGGACGCGGCTGGCTTTGGCGGAGATGTTGAGGTTGTAGTAGCCGTGGGCTTCGCAGATGCGGAGGTATTCGAGGGCGGATTCGACGAGTCCGCGGGGGGTGTCGCCGTAGGTGATGAGGATGCGCTCGCTGAGGGAGCCGTGGTTGACGCCGACGCGCATGGCGCGGTCGTACTTTTTGCAGGCTTCGATGACGGGGACGAAATCTTCTTCGATGGCTTCGATTTCTTGTTGCCATTCTTCGGGGGAATAGGCAAGAGCGGAGCGGAGGGCTTCGACGGAGGTGAGGTCTTCTTCGGTTCGACCGCGCATATCGGCGTCTTCGGCTCCGGTTTGGGCTCCTCGTGAGCCGTGGCGTTTAAAAACGAAAAGGCCAGGATTGACGCGAATTTCATCAACGTATTTGGCGGCTTCGATGGCGATTTTAGTGCCTTGGTGGTGGACGTCGGCGGTCATGGGGACGTCGGTGTGTTGTTCGCGGACTTTGGCTTTGATTTCTTCGAGACAGGAGGCTTCGCCGAGGGTGGGGGTGGTGACGCGGACGATTTCGGAGCCGGCTCGGTGGAGGGCTATGATTTGTTCGACACAGGCGTCGATGTTGCGGGTTTCTTCGGTGATCATGGACTGGACGACGACGGGGTGTCCGTTGCCCATGGTGATGGATCCGACGCGGCAGGGTTTGGTTTTTCGGCGGGGGTAGGTGACGTCGAGGTTCATCGCTTGGTTTATTTTACGCTTTGAGGGAGTTTGAGTTTTTGGGGGGCCCGGGCGGCTTTGTTTTGCCTCGTCTCCGGGCTTTTAGGGGAGGCATTTTAGGCTTATCAACGGTAATCTCCCCACCCCTTTTCCCTTTTCAACCCCACCCCATCCCCTCCCCAGTTTTGGGGAGGGGATTTGGACAACGGCACATTCATTGAGCTTTAGGTTTTTTCAACGGTGATCTTCCCACCCCTTCTCCCTCTCCATCAGGAAAGGGAGAGAGGACGATTTTCTCCGAGATGTGATTGATCTTTGCCCCCTCCTGAGTCCCCGGTTCAAGCCCGGGGCAGGCTCTCCCCCCGCGGGGGAGGGGGAAACAAGCTTGAAGAAGGAAGTTCGTTCGTTGTGAGCCTCCCCACCCCGTCCCTTTCCATTAGAGGGGAGAGATGAGGCGATGATCCTTGAGCTATTTGATAAGTTGGCCTCCCCAAATGGCTTTATATCTGGCATTACCAAATGGGTAACAAGAATTTGCTGGGAAGGTAGGATATGGGTTTAGTGAAAGACACGGTTGTTGTACTGGGTTCGGGGCCGATTCGGATTGGGCAGGGGATTGAATTTGACTACAGTTGCGTGCACTGCGTTTGGACTTTGCAAGCGATGGGGTATCGGGCGGCGATCATCAATAATAACCCGGAGACGGTGAGTACGGACTTTGATACGGGGGATGGACTTTATTTTGAGCCGGTGGCCCTGGATGAGGTTTTGGATGTCGTTGATCATGAAAGTGCGATTGGGGTTGTGTGCCAGTTTGGGGGGCAGACGGCGATCAACTTGGCGGAAGAGCTTGATGAATCGGGTGTGAAGGTTTTGGGGACTCAGCCGAGTGCCATTGCGGCGGCGGAGGATAGGGATCAATTTGAGAAGTTGCTGAATCGACTGGGGATTCCGAAACCGCAGGGCCGAGCGGTGCGGAGTCTGGGCGAAGCTCTGGTGGTTGCTGAGGAAGTCGGCTATCCAGTGTTGGTTCGTCCGAGTTTTGTATTGGGGGGCCGGGCGATGGCGATCATCTACGATGCCGACCATTTGCGCGGGTTTTATCAGGAGGCAGAAGATGCAAATCCGGGCCAGCCGGTATTGGTGGATAAGTATTACTTTGGTCAGGAGGCAGAAGTTGATGTGATCAGTGATGGGGTTGATACTTTGGTGCCGGGGATTATGGAGCACGTAGAACGGGCGGGGATTCACTCGGGAGATTCGATGGCGGTTTTTCCTCCAGTGGGGATTGATTCGGCTTTGCAGGCGAAAATGGTGGATTATGCTTGCTTGATTGCCCGGGAGCTAGGGGTGCGAGGGATGATGAATATCCAGTTTGTTTTGGTGGATGGGGAGGCTTATGTTTTGGAAGTGAATCCGCGGGCAAGCCGAACGGTTCCGTATCTGAGCAAGGTGACAGGTGTGCCGATGGTGCAGTTGGCGACACGGTGCATGATGGGTCAGAGTTTGAAGGATTTGGGTTACGCGAGCGGCCTGTGGGAACTAGGTTCAACTGATGGACATGGTGTTGAAGGAGGCGAGGAGCCGCCACGAGCGGATGGTTCCGTGCGGACGAGCAAGCAGGTGCGGGCGGGGGTCGGTGAAGCGCGGCTCTATGCAGTGAAGGCACCGGTTTTTAGTTTCCAGAAACTGGCGATGGTGGAACCGAGTTTGGGTCCGGAGATGAAGTCAACGGGTGAGGTTTTGGGGATTGATTCCAGCTACGAAGCGGCGTTGTTCAAAGCCTTGGTGGCGAGTGGAATCACGTTCAAATCGAAAGGTCAGGTGATCTTGACGGTCTGTGATGACGATAAGGCGGATGCGGTGGGGATTGCGCAATTGCTCTCCGAGCGCGGTTACCCGTTGGCGGCTACGGGAGGGACTTGTGATGCGATTCGAGCGGCGGGGATTGAATGTGAGCGTTTGAACAAGATCAAGGACGGATCGCCGACGTTGCTTGATCGCCTGTATGCGGGGGAAGTGAGCTTGATGGTGAACACTCCGGGTCCGGGGCAAGTGATGGGAAGTGACGCGAGCCGGATACGCAGGGCGTGTATTGAAACCGGCGTGGCTTGTGTGACAAGTGTGGATACGGCAAGGGCTTTGGCTAAGGCTCTGGCGGTCTTTGAGAATCAGGAATTGGCGAGTTGCCGGACGATTCGAGAGCACATTTTGGGGCGCAGTTAAAACTTGAATTGACCTGGTAATCTGGACAGGTATGGCAGAAGAGCGGCGCGACGAGCCGGAAGATTTTGATCAGCCGCCTTCGTTTTTTCCTTATGAAGAAGCGGCGGAGTTAGATGCGGTTGAGTCGATGGGGGAGCCGGTGGAGGTTCAGGTTGAGGCAGTGTTTGCGGCTCAGTCTCAAGATGCGATTCAGCGTTTTGTTCTGCTCAGTGATGGAAGCCGGAAGTTGCCGATTGTGATTGGGGGGTTTGAGGCGATGGCAATCAGTTTGCATTTGGATAAGCATCAGCCCGATCGCCCGATGACGCATGACTTGCTGGCGCGGGTGGTGGACAAGCTTGGCGGTCAGGTATTGCGGATTATCATTGATGACTTTTTGGGTTCAACTTATTATGCAAAGGTTGTTTTGGAAGATGCGACAGCGGAGGAGATGGTGATTGACTCCAGACCGAGTGATGCGATTGCGCTAGCGGTTCGGGCCGGAGCCCCGATCTTTGTGGCGGAAGGGATTTTGGAGCAACACGGGCACTAGATCAGTCGTTTGATGGGCTGAGCGTTTCTTCGGTGATGAGGTTTTGTGCTTCTTGGGATTTGATCTCATCTATTCGGGTTTGAAGATCTTCGGGGATATAAAGCAAGGGCCAATCGGTGAGATTAGTGCCATGAAGGGCGACATATGCGTCGGGAAGGAATTTAGTGAAGAGTTGACCGTAATCAAGGGGTAGAGCGTCTCCCCATGATGTTCCGCGCCAATTGACGGGGCCGGTGTTATATTCGTGGGCGATGACGGCGAGTTTGTGAGTCGTCCATCGGTAGGTGTTGGGGTTTTGGCCCGCGAGGCGGTTGGTTTGAGTGAGGGCATCCTGAAGATGCCGCGCGCCATCGAGGATTTGGGTTGTTTCGTTTTGCTGATAGTTGCGGGCGTAGGTCATGCGTTGCCAGTGGTTATCGAGTCCCAATTTTTCAGGATCTTGCTGGACTTGCATGACGCCCATACTTGTTCGGCGTCCGAAGCCAACGAAGAGGTCTCGACTGGCGGAATCGTTGAGTCGCCACGCTCCGGGGAGGCCTTGGGCGGTTTCGACATAGATGATGGTGGCAATCATCCAATCGGGGACATTGAATGCGCGGGAAGCAAGTTGGATATCGTCCTTGTTGCGCTCCACGATCGCCCGGGCTTCATCGCGGTTGTAGTCGAGCGACTGCAAGAATGACTTGACGGGGTTGGGGGAGTATGTTTCGACGGAATAGTCGGAAGGGGTTTGGGGGAGAGACGCATCAGCGACGGCGGGGAAGTAGATGGTAGGTGTCCAGAGGGCAACCGGAAGCAACAGAGCAAAGCGCAGCGGCTTAAGATTTCTGGTGGAAATCTCTGACAGACGAGGCCTTGCGGGAGTGGTTCGGCTCATTGATGCTTGCTTTTTTTGGAGGTTTTGAATCTGGGACTAGGAAAAGTTTCGGCTTGCAACCATTAGGATACGACAGAAATGACGATTACGGGGGTCGCTTGGTTGTTGAACCTGGAAAAGGTCCTTACTGCGGATCGGCGAGGCCACCGAATTTTCGGATTCTCTTTTGGTAGTGGGCAACTGCTTCGAGGAGTTCCTTTTCTTTGAATTCGGGCCAGGTTGTTTGGGTAACAAAGAGTTCGGAATAAGCGGCTTGCCAAATCAGAAAGTTTGACCATCTGAGTTCGCCAGCGGTGCGGATCAGAAGGTCCGGCTCGGGGAGGGTGGGGTCGTAGAGGGCGGAATTGATGGATTCTTCTGTGATGTCGCCAGCGGGATTATCTTTGATGATTGTTTTGATCGCATCGAGGATTTCGGCGCGTCCGCCGTAGTTGATGGCAAGTGTGAAGACGATTCCGGTGTTGTGCTGGGTGTCTTCCTTCATTTCTTGAAGGGCTTCTTGGAGTCCGAGGGGGACTTCGTGGAGGCGTCCGATGGCTTGAGCCCGAACGTTATTTTCTTTGAGGCCCCGGAGTTCGTGTCGAGCAGCCTCTTCGATGAGAGCCATGAGCCCACCGACTTCATCTTCGGGACGACGCCAATTCTCAGCCGAGAATGCATAGACGGTGAGGTACTTGATGCCAAGTTGAGCGGCGGTCAGGAGGACATTTTTGAGGGTTTTGTAGCCTTGACGGTGGCCCCACAGTCTTTGGAATCCGTTGCCTTGGGCAAACCTTCCGTTGCCGTCCATGATGATCGCGATATGAGCGGGGAGGGCATCAAGATTGATGCCTTGCTGGAGCGCATTGGTTTGGACTGAGTTGAGGGCGGATGCGGCCACTGAGGTGTCGCCTTTAGATTTCCATGACTTCGGCTTCTTTGACCTTTTGGACATCGTGCGTTTTGGCGACGTACTTGTCGGTGAGGTCTTGGACGCGTTTTTCTAGCCCTTTGAGATCGTCTTCGGTGATCTCTTTATTCTTTTGCATGTCGCGAAGTTCGTTGATAGCGTGGTGGCGTACGTTTCGGATCGCGATGATCCCTTCTTCCGCTCGTTTGGCGACTTCTTTGCTGAGGTCTTTTCGTCGCTCTTCGGTCATTGGTGGGAAGTTCAGGCGGATGCCAGTACCGTCGTTGTTCGGATTTATGCCGAGGTCAGAATTCTGGATTGCGCGCTCAATAGCTCCGGTCATGGATTTATCGTATGGGCTAATGAGGATTTGGCGCGGTTCGGGCACGCTGACGTTGGCGCATTGGGTGATAGGGGTTGGAGTTCCGTAGTAGTCCACCATGATGGGTTCAAGGATTTGCGCGCTGGCGCGTCCGGTTCGGATACGTCCGAAATCGTGGACGGTGGCCTCGACCGCACTTTTCATCTTCCTTTCGGCTTCGTTCAGAACTTCGCTCATTGTGCTATTTTATCCTCCTTGGACGAGGGTGCCTTCTGGTTCGCCTTTTAGGGCGCGGGCCATGCCTCCGGATCGGTTCAAATCTAGGACGACGACGGGCATTCCGTGCTCGCGGCACATTGTGAATGCGGTTTGATCCATCACGGCGAGGTTCTGGTTGATCGCCTCGGTGAATGTCAAAGTTTCGTATTTGGTGGCGTCGGCGTGTTTGCGGGGGTCTTTGTTGTAGACGCCGTCTACTTTGGTGGCTTTGAAAAGGGCATCGGCGTCAATTTCGAGGGCACGAAGAACGGATGCTGTATCGGTTGTGAAATAGGGGTTTCCGGTGCCTCCGGCGAACACGACGACGCGGCCTTTTTCGAGGTGGCGGATTGCGCGTCGGCGTATGAATGGCTCGGCAACGGCAGAAATATCGAGGGCTGATTGGACTCGGGTTGCGATTCCGGCTTTTTCGATTGCAGATTGGAGGGCGAGACCATTCATGATCGTGCCCATCATTCCCATGTGATCGGCAACGGTGCGGTTGATGCCACCGGTTTCGCTGAATGCTGAACCGCGGACAAAATTGCCGCCTCCGACAACGATGGCCACTTGGGCACCGAGGTCGTAGACGGCCTTGATTTCTTGAGCGATGTAATCAAGAGTTTCGGTGTCGAGTCCGACTCCGGACTCTCCGCCGAGCATTTCACCACTGATTTTCAGGAGGACTCGGCTGAAGCGGATTCCATCGCTCATTTTTGAATTATGCCTCTTCGGTTGCTTCTTCGCTGGATTGTCCAACGGCGAGGAGGTGGTACTGGGTAATTGACCCGCCGCCATTTTGGCTGAGGTAGTCAACAACCTTGGTTTTATTGTCCAAGTAGATCAGTTGTTCCAGCAAGACGGTTTCTTGATAGAACTCTTTGTTGATCCGGCCCTTGGCAATGTTTTCGGCAATGTTTTCCGGCTTTCCTTCTTCGAGTGCTCGTCGCTTTTGGAGGTTGAATTCGGCGTCGATTACTTCTTGTGGAATGTCTTCTTTCTTGAGGAAGCTCGGCTTGAACGCGACCACGTTGACGGCGACTTGCTTTCCGGCTTCGTCGTTGTCACCAGTGTAGGTGACGACGGATGCCCATTTGCCATCGTGGTGGTTGTACGAGAGGAGCTTGCCTTCGCTTGCGGTGTAGAACTCAGAAGCGCGGACTTGAATGTTTTCGCGAATCTTCCCGACGGCTTCGGCGATGTGCTGTTCGATGGTCAGATCATCGACGACGACATCGGTTCCTGCTTTTCCGGCGGCGAGCATTCCGTTGACCATTCTGTCAACCATGGCTTTGAAGTCATCGTTGCGGCTGACGAAGTCGGTTTCGCACTCGACGATGATTCCGGCGGCGGATTTTCCGTCAGCGGCGACAACGACTTTTGCGATTCCTTCTTTGGTTGCGCGACCGGCTTTCTTTTGCCCGGCGGCAGCCCCTTTTTCTCGAAGGATGTCTTTTGCTCGGTCGATATCACCATCGGCTTCTTCGAGAGCCTTTTTACAGTCCATCATGGGCGCGTCTGTGAGTTCGCGCAGCTTTTTGACATCTTGTGCGGTGATCGGCATTAGTTTGTTTCCTCTGTCTGGCCGGCTTCTTCGGCAGGAGCTTCGGTTGCGGCCTCTTCTTTTACGTCTTCGGCGGGGACTTCAGCGACGGCTTCGACTTTTGCCTCAGCGGGTGCTTCGGTGGTTTTGGCTTTGGTTGATTCCTCGAAGGACCGCAGGAATTCTTGTTCCACTTCGCCGAAAGCTACGGGAGCAGATTCTTCGCCGTCAATTTCGGTTTCGGCTTCGGTTTCGGCAAGGAATCCATCTTCGTCGCCTTCTTTTTCGATGGGTTTGACTTCGAGGATTGCTTCGCAGAATTTGCTGGTGACGAGGCGAATTGATCGGATAGCGTCGTCGTTGCCCGGGATGACGATATCGGCATCATCGGGATCGCAGTTGGTATCGACGATGGCGACGATGGGGATACCGAGTTTGCGGGCTTCGAGAACAGCGATGGATTCTTTGTTAAGGTCAACAATGAAGATGCACGAGGGCATAGATTCCATTGTTCGGATTCCGTCGAAGTAACGGGCGAGTTTGTCTCGCTCTTCCATTCGCTTGAGACCTTCTTTCTTGGGAAGTCGGGCCAAGTAGCCTTCTTCAATCATTCGATCTAGTTCTTTGAGGCGGACGATGCGCTGGCTGATGGTTTCCCAGTTGGTGAGCATTCCCCCGAGCCATCGGTCGGTGATGTAGTACTGACCGGACTTGGTTGCGGCTTCTTTGATTGCAGCTTGGGCTTGCTTCTTTGTACCGACGAAGAGGACGGATCCGCCATCTTTGACGATGTTTTGGACGAAGTCGAGGCCATCTTGGAACAGCTTGATGGTTTGGTGGAGGTCAAGGATGTAGATTCCGTTGCGTGCGCCATAGATGTAGCGCTTCATTTTGGGGTTCCATCGTCGGGTTTGGTGTCCAAAGTGGACGCCTGCTTCAAGCAGGTCTTTCATACTGAGTTCGGGCATTTATTGTGTTTTTCCTTTTGTGGGTTTTAGCCGCCGGATCGCCGTCTCTTTATGCGCCCTACCTCGCCTTTGTTGGGGCGACCCAGGGGGCACGGTGATCCGTGAGAATTTGACTCAGGTTCAATTGAGCCGGGGGAATGATACCGCCTTAGCTCCTGCGGTGGGGTCTTGAGTACCCGTTAGTCCTTGCAGGCTTCTTCTTCTGGATCAACTTCGTCAAATCCCTCAAACTCAGGATTGTGAAATTTTGCCAGGTTGGTGAGGCGTTCGATTTCAGCGGGCAAAAATGATTCGAGAAGTCTCCCGAGTTTTCTGACTTTCGACTTAACATTCGTTGTAACTGTCCAAATTTCTGTGTCTGGGCCACAGATGGTTAACGTTTGAGAGATAACATCTCCAGTAATAATTATCTGAACTTGATCACATTGTCCAAGCTTGGTGAAGTTCTTATGAATGGAGTTAGATTTTAGATCGAAGATGATCGGCTCTAATCGCCAATGTACAAAGAAAAGCAAAGCGACGCTGATTAGTAACAAAAAAAGGAGGTTGGGGAAATTTAGAGATTTCGTTATCTGATCGCTAAAGGAAAGTAATGTCATTACGCCGATGATACAAGAAAGTACGTCCAAAAATGTTGTTCTCCTTCGTATGATCAATCGATCATTTTGCTGGATGATTAGAAAATCACTGATCTTGAATTTGTGTGTTAAGACTTCTTTAGATGTTTTTATCACAGTGACTCCAAAATTCGCGACTAAGAATAAGATTTTCGAGACACTCTTGAACTGTTTGCCATTCGGGACGGATGACGCTAAAGAAAACGGTGTCGCGGAGGGTGCCGTCGTGGATGAGGCGGTCGCGGCGGAGGGTGCCTTCTCGGGTGAGGCCGATGTTTTCCATCGCTCTTTGGGAACGGAGGTTCTTGCTACTGGTGACGAATTGGACACGCTCTGCGCCCATGTCATCGAAAGCGGCCTGAATCATGACGAGTTTGACAATTGGGTTGAGGTTGGTGCCACGGTAGGGAGCAGCGATCCAGGTGTACCCGATTTCGAGGGAGTGATTTTCGTGAGAGACGTTGTAATAGCTTGATGAGCCGAGGACTTCACCGGCGGAATTGACAAAGACTTGGGCCATGTTCGGGGCGGCGATTCGGGCGGTAATGAACTCACGGATGTGTTCGGGAGAAGTTGATTTGGGCGGGAAACTGTAGAGATCCATCGTTGTGGGATCGACCAAGAGGGCGGCGTAATAGGCGTCGAAATGACCAAGGGTCAGGGGCTCGATTGTGACTCCGTGGAGAATCTTGGTGATTGGCGCGGGGGTGAAAGGTGACACTGTGTGGCGTCATTTTACTATGCTCTACTGCCCGGGAGCGAATTCAACTTTCCTGGAGGGTCAGTGCATGACAAGTCAAGGTCAGTGGTTATGCAAATTGATTTGGAGTTGCGAAGTCAGGAAACCAAATTGCAGAGAGTTTCGTATCCTGCTTAGCATGTTGACCCCCTTGGTTTTTTCGTTCCTGCTTGCGCAGTCCGATCCTGTTGAGACCATTGTCCAGAAGCACCTTGATTCGGGGCTTTTGGGCGTTGGAGTTGCCGTTGTGGAGGATGGCAAAGTGAGGCATTTGAAGACTTATGGAAAAGGGGCGACGGCGAAGAATGATGGACATTATCGGCTAGCATCGGTGAGTAAGCAGTTTACGGCGGGGGTGATTGTCCGGCTGGTTAGAGACCAGAAATTTGGATACGAGGACACTTTGGGCAAGTTGATGCCGGATACTCCCGCGGCTTGGCACAAGGTGACGGTGCGGCAGTTGTTGACCCATACGAGCGGGATTCCGAGTTACACCAATTCCGATAGATTTGAGTCGGTGGTGAGGAATCCGGTGACTCCGGATGGGATTTGGCAGTTCATGAAGGATGATCCGATGGACTTTGAACCAGGTACCGGTTTCAAATACAACAACACGGGTTATTGTTTGCTTGGTTCTTTGATCGAACGGACAACCAAGAAGGATTTCTATTCGGCACTTGATACGATTTTGCTCAAGCCTGCAGGCATGAGGGAAACCGGAACAGAGAAGAAGTTTAAGATTGCGGAGAGCTTTGGGGACGATGGAAAGGCGAGTTTCCCTTTGAATATGGACTGGCCCTACGCGGCGGGAGCGATCGTTTCTACGCTGGGTGATATGGTTAAGTGGGATCAGGCTTTGGCGGGAACCAAGCTCTTTTCAGAAGCGGAAAAGCAGTTGATGTTCAATCCGGATCCAGTAGCGAAAAGGACTGGCAACGATTATGGGTTTGGGTGGGATTCTCAATATGTTGATGGGAAATTCTATAGCCATTCGCACACGGGGGGAATTCCAGGATTTTCAACGATTATTGAGCGGACGGTTGGTGGAGTTACGGTGATCGTTTTGGCGAACCACGAGTATTCCGGGGTTGGCGTGATGAGCAGCGAGATCCGTGATTTGTTCGACCCCAAACCTAAGCCGGCAACGATTGAAGACACACTCCCTGAGCTGACGGCGAAGCATCGGAAGATGATTGATGAACTGGTTGCCGGGAAGTGTGATGAGTCCTTGTTTTCACCGGAGTTTCTTCAGAAAGCTCCCCCCGCGATGCTTCTTGCTACTTCCAAGCGGTTCGCTGATCTTGGTGCTCTGACCGAGTTCACGTTATTGAAGTCGGAGGGAGAGAAAGCTGTACGTCGGACTTATCGCCTCGTTTTTGGCACGACTCCGTTAACCCTGCAAGTTGCGGTTGGCGAGGATGGACTGATCACAGGAATGGTGATTCGGTAGCGGTCAATTGCTCCATTGCGGGGGTGTGACTCCGTGAAGGTGGCGGATGAAAAAGTCCCTTCGTTTTCGTTCGCCAAAGGCTCCGCCACCGGTGTGGTCGTACCCGGGAAGATAGACGAACTCGAAGTCTTTGTTTGCTTTGATGAGGGCATCGGCGAGGCGGAAGGTGGATTCAGGCGGGACGTTTGAGTCAATTTCTCCGACGATGAGAAGGAGATTTCCCTGGAGTTTGGCAGCGTTGGTGATGTTGGATTGGTCGTTGTAATGGGGGCCAACGGGATAGCCCATCCATTGCTCGTTCCACCAAAATTTGTCCATCCGGTTGTCGTGACAACCACATGAGCTGACGGCGACTTTGTAGAATTCTGGATGGAAAAGGAGGGCTCCGGTGGAGTTCTGACCGCCAGCGGAAGTTCCGTAGATGCCGACGCGGGCAGTGTCCATTTGGGGGAATTTCTCGGCGGCGGCTTTGACCCAAGCGATGCGGTCGGGGATTCCGGCATCGGCGACATTTTTCCAGGCGACATCATGGAATTTCTTGCCACGGTTGGCGGTGCCCATTCCGTCAATTTGGACGACGATGAATCCTAGTTCGGCAAGTCGTTGATTCCCGAATATGGGGGTAAAAGCTTTGGGGACGTGGCTATCGTGGGGGCCAGCGTAGATGTCCTCGATGATTGGATAGGATTTTGCCGGATCCATTTGGGTGGGGAAGTGGATGATGCCGTAGATATCGGTGGTTCCGTCCCGCCCTTTGGCGACAAATTCGGTGGGGCCAGCGATTCCGGCATCGCGGAGGGGCTTGGCGTCACTGGACTCGATGGGAGAAATGGCTTTTCCGGTCCGGTCTCGCAGGATGTATGTGGGGGCTTTGGAGACCGTGCTGGACTTATCTATGAAGTAGGTGAAGTTGGGGTTGAAGATTGCTTGATGGTGACCGGGGCTGGGGGTGAGGTGAGTGAGACCGGTTCCGTTCAGTTGGGTTCGGTAGTAGTGAATGAAGTATGGATCTCCCGGTTCCCGGTGGTTTGCGGAGAAGATCACTTCGTCGTTGGTGAGATTCTCGACGTCGCGGACGACGTAATTGCCGGATGTGATCGGGTTAGATTTTCCGGGAGCGGTGTAACGGTAGAGGTGGCTCCAGCCGGTGCGCTCGGATTGGAAAATCAGACTTTTCTCGTCGGGAGTGGGCCGGAAGAAGAAATTACTGAGATGGATAAATGTGGGGGATTTTTCGTCTATCCACTCCGTGACCTGAGCGGATTCAAGGGTTATTTCGATTACTTTCTTCTGTTGAAATCCACGAACGTCGAACTCGATCAGGACGGAAGGGGTTTCGCGGTAATTCCATGTCCGCATTGGGGGTGGTGATGACCAGGGATGTCCTCCGCAGATGATGGGTTCGTGAGCGACTTTTGTGACTTTGCTTGATGCGAGATTATAGATATGGGTTTCGCTGGTGTCGAGCTTGTCGCCGGGTTGGTCGTAAAGCCTGGTCGAGAGGGCAGCTCGGGTGGCATTTGGAGTTGCAGAGTTGAGGAACGAGACGGTTTTTCGGTCGCCGGGGATTTGGGTTTGGGCGATGATGTAGCGGGAATCGGGCGACCAGAGGATTCGGTTGAGATGGGGAATTGAGGCGACGGTCATCCACTCGGAGTCGGGTTGGTTGGGTCGGATTTGGAGATCGCCTTCGTTGACTCGGGCACGGGTTTGACGGTCTGGAGATAACTGACCGTTGTTGTTTTGGACTACTGGTGCTGGTTGTGGAGTTTCAGTGAGGGTGTTGGTTTTGCTGTCCCAGTTGTAGGATTTTCCTTGATGAGTGAGGGTGATGTTTTCGCCATTGACCCGCGTGATTTGGATCGGAAGACGTTCCGGGGAAACTTCGCGATTGAGCTTGAGAGCGAGGGCAGATGCGAGTTTGGTGTGGTCAAACAGGTCGGATTTGGACTTCGTGTTGACGGTGAAAATGGTGAATCGATGGGTGTCGGGTGTGAGCTGTCGGCGGTAATGGAACCGGTCGTTGTCAATCCAATTGAAGGTGAGATTCCAGTTGAGAACTTGGTTCGTGACTTGGTTTCCGAGATTAGCGGAGCGGCGTTGAAGCTCGGCAATTTCTTGAGTTGTTGGTTGGTAGGGGGGAGCTTGGCGGACGCAATTGTTACAGCAAAGGCTAGAGGCAGAAGGGCGAACGCTCGCATGGATGTAATTTACCCTTAACGATTTAGGGTTAAAGCATTGAAAATTTGGGGTTTATTGGGGATGTGCGCAATTGGTTGCTCGGTTTAATCGCGGGATTGGCATTAGTGGGCTGCGTTGCTGAGCCGCTTGTGGCTTCTGATTCGGTTCAGGTTGATACTTCAATAGGTTTCCGGAATCAGGAGGCGTTGCGGGAGCATTGGTCAAAGCACGGTCGGCAGTGGGGAAAGGTGACGATGGCGGAGTATTTGTATTTAGCTCAGGAACTCAGAGACACGGATGCTGACGGGAAGACTGTGATTGTGGGGTTTCGAAATGATGGGGTGGTGACAAAGTTTGATCGACGGGATGGTGAGTTTATTGCCTACAACCGGAACAAGGTGATTCGAACTTTCTTCAAGCCGGATGACGGAGAACGGTATTTTAATCGCCAGATGCGGCGGTAGCGATGATTTTACTGGGGATGGGATTGGCTTGCAGGTAGAGTGAGATTTTAGAAGCGTATGGAATCCAAGTTATTGCTGGGGGATGGGTTTGAGGTTGTGGGACGTCGTTTGGGTGCTCCGGGTGATGCGGTGGGAGAAGTCGTTTTCAATACGGGAATGACGGGGTATCAGGAGATATTGACCGATCCGAGTTATGCGGGGCAGATTGTGGTTTTTACTTATCCGATGATTGGCAATTACGGAATTAATGAAGATGATTTTGAGAGTGATCGTATTCAGGTTGCGGGGATTGTCGTCAGGGAAGCTTGCAAAGATCCCAGCAATTGGCGGAGTAGGCGTACTTTAGGTGAATTGTTAGAGGAGCGGGGCATTCCGGCGATTGAAGGGGTTGATACACGGGCGTTGACACGGCGGATTCGATCAGCGGGGGTTACCATGGGCTTGGTCACGGATGCACTTAGTGGTGCTTCAGAGCGGCTCGGAGTTGTGGAGAACTATAGCGATCAGGAGTTTGTGGGAGTTGTTTCGACAAAAGAGAGTTACGGATGGGGTTACGGAGGGCGCGAAGATTTTAGTGAGCCGGGCGATGGATATAAGGCGACATTGGCGGTTTTAGACTGTGGGTTGAAGTTCAATATCTTGCGCCGATTTGCTGCTTTGGGGATTCAGAGCAAAGTGTTCCCGCATACAGCGAGTGCGGAAGAGATTTTGGCAAGTGGTGCTCACGGTGTTCTGCTCAGTCCGGGTCCGGGTGATCCGGCGAAACTGGCGGGAGTTGTCGAGACGGCAAAGAATCTGCTCGGGCAAAAACCACTTTTTGGCATCTGTTTGGGGAATCAGATTTTGTGTCAGGCGGTTGGAGGGTCAACTTACAAACTGAAGTTTGGGCACCGTGGGAGTAATCATCCGGTGAAGGATTTGGAGGATGGTTCGGTGACGATCACTTCTCAGAATCACGGCTATGCGGTTGATGCAGACTCGCTAGACGAGTCGGTTGCGGTGGTTACGCAGTTGAATGTGAACGATGGAACGGTTGAAGGAATTCGGGTTAAGGGGTCAGATGCGAGTTCGATTCAGTATCACCCAGAGGCGGCTCCGGGGCCTTGGGACAGCCGAAAATATTTTGTGCAGTTTGTTGATCGGATGATTCAGGCGAAATAGCGCGACTTTTGAGGTTATAGCCAGGTAGGTTAACGTTATGAACGTTCGGTCGTTATCGGCGATTGCATTGGGGTTAGTGGGGGCTTTTGCGCTTGCGGGTTCTGGAATGACTCGCGATGAGGTTTTGAAGGCAGAGGGGTATATCAAACCTTCAGCAGCCATTGAGAAGGCAGTGATGGCACCTTGGAACAAGAATGTTTCGGGAGGATCGCTGAATGCTCAGAAGACACACATGCTCATTACCGATGCAGGGGGACTCGTTGGTTTAGAGGCGTTGGGACGGAGTCACCGAATTTTGGGGGGAATGGCGATTGATTTAGTCGCGGAGCGCGATCGTGATTTGACAATTCGTTCGCTCGATGGGATGAGCGTGATGGAAGTTGCAACGGGATCAGTTGTGGCGATTCAGATGCCGAGGGGGGTTGAAGCAAACGGGCCAAGGTGGTCTCCAGATGGGCTTAAGATTGCGTTTGTGGGAGTAACCGAGCGAGAGACATCGCTCTACGTCGCTGATGCGAAGACCGGGAAAGTCAAAAAAGTGATGGATGGTCTCCGGATGACGGAAGTCACGTCAATGGACTGGTTGGCGGATTCCAAGCGGGTGGTGGTTCCGGTTCGACCAGAGGGATTGAAGATGCCGGTATTTGGTCAACTCCCGATGGGGCCCAAGGTGCGGAATAGCGATGTGAAACCCGATCCGCTGCGGACCTGGCAGAGCATGTTGGAGACGCCTGAAGATATCGCGTTGTTGAAGTATTTGCTCACGGCTCAAATTGGGATTGTTGATACGGATAATGGTCGCTTGCGGCGCATTGGGGAGCCAAAAATGCTGATGTCAGTTGATGCGGGGCCGTTTGCAAAGGGGTTTATTGTCAATGAGCACGAGGGCGAATTCAGTTATCTTTTCCCGGCGAGCTCGATGGCAACCAAGCGATCGTTGCTCGATGAAAATGGCAAAGAAGTCGCGGTGTTGGCTTATTCGGGTCGCCGAGAAGTTCCGGTCAAGAAGGAAGACCAGCCGATTACTCGGACGGGATTGCAGTGGCGACCAGATGGAGCGGGCCTGAGCTATCTGCGGGATGAAGAGTTGCCGAAGGATTCCAAAGAGAAAGCGAAGAAGCAGCTTGTGTTGTGGAAGGCACCGTTTGGTAAAGATGATGTCGAGGTTATTTTTGAGCAAGCTGATGTCTTTAGCCTTGTCGGTTACGGAAGTGACGATAAGTCGGTTGTGATTAGTAAGGTGAACGGAAAGAAGACGGAGTTCTCTGTATTTACGCTGGGGGACAAGGCCGAGCCGAAAAAAGTTTGGGAGACAAGCTCTGACACTGACTTTTACTCTTCGCCGGGTGCGTTGATGTTTGAAGCGAAACCAGGGTTTGGTCGGGTGGTTCGGATGTCTGCGGATGCAGGATCAGTTTATTTGAGCGGTACTCGGTACTTCAAGAACCCTGAGGAACTGGCCCCCGACCGTTTGTTGATCGGTTGAAGCTGGACGGTGAAATGAAGCCGGAGCGAATATGGGAAAGTTCGGCGGATGCTTTTGAGTCTGCAGATATGCTCGATGAAGGGACGAACTGGCTGATCAATCGCCAAAGTGCGACAATGATGCCGCAGATTTTCTTCAAGTCTGGCAGTAGCGAAAAGCAACTCACAAACAATGTGGATTACCTTCCGGAAATTTCTGGTGCAACCCGCAAGCGCATTCTGGTAACCCGGGCGGATGGGTTCAAATTCCATGTCAATGTGACGATTCCGGCAGGTGCATATAAAGCACCGGCGTTCTTCTGGTTCTATCCCACGGAGTACACGGATCAGAAGGTTTATGATGAGAGTCAGCGGACTTACAACAAGAATCGATTCCCGGTAGTGAGGAGTTCGTCACCAGAGATTTTGCTGAAGGAAGGTTATGTTGTCGTAGATCCAGAGTGTCCGATCACGGGTACGGAGACTGAAGCGAACAATACGTTTACTCATCAGCTTCGGAACAATTTAAGTGCGGTTATTGATGCACTCGCGGAGGAGGACTTGATTGATCGAAACAAGTTGTCAATCGGAGGACACTCTTACGGTGCATTTGGCACGGCAACAGCCTTGATTCATACCCCGTTCTTCAAGGCCGGTATTGCGGGAGCAGGGAACTACAATCGTTCTTATACTCCGTTTGGGTTCCAACGCGAGCCTCGCTCATTGTGGGTCGCGCGGGAGATGTATCAAGACATTTCGGCGGTGTGGCACGCAGAGAAGTTGACAGGTGCGCTTTTGATGTATCACGGTATGCAGGATCAAAATATGGGGACGTTCCCTGAGCATTCCGAGCGAATGTTTATGGCTCTGGAGGCACTTGGTAAACCGGCAGCCCTTTACATGTATCCTTTTGAAGATCATGGTCAGATTGCAATGGAAACGCGGCTTGATATGTGGGCCCGCTGGATTGCCTGGCTTGATAAGTGGGTCAAGAATCCGGATGTTCCTAAGCAAGAAGAGTCTAAGCCGGAGGGCGGAATCCCGCCTTTGGCGTGGAAAGTGGATATGCAGGGCTAAGCCGGAATCTCTTCGGGAAAGATCGGTTCGGCTTTGTGATCGTGGGCTCCTGATTCAATATCAGAGGCTTGGCTGAGGGCGAACTCCCGGAGAAGGGGTTCGCTCTCGGTTTCAGCCGAATCTCGAAGAGCTTGAACGACTTGAGATCGGTGGTCAGGTAACCACTCGACAAGATGGAAAACGGCGTGCATAGCGGAACGTCTTCCGATTTTGCTGGGAGCAGTCAGGCAGGCAATGAGAGCTTCGGCGGCGGGTTCGTTGCAGAAGTGTCCGCCGAGGACGACTCCAGCTTTGTAGATTGTGCGAGCAAAGTCGTCGGGGGCGTTGGCCATCAGATTGTGGATGGAGGTCACTACAGCTTGTACTTCGGCATCGGTACGACAGAAGGCTTTGTAATCCTCAAGCATGTCGAGGACGCACCACTGGGCTGTGCGGCGATTGGGGTGAAGAGTGTCGCTGAGGATCGTGACAAATGCCTCGGCAAATTGAACCCGTGAGGCTCGCTTTTCAATTTCGATCACGGCGGCATAGGCGACGTCGCGATCATCGGCAAAAAGCAGAGCGGCGAGTTGCGGACTTGAAAGTTCGCTGATTTGACCGTGGAATCGATTTTCGAACCCAATGGCTCGGCTGATCGAGTCCATTCTTTCGAACCAGGGGGCGGCGCCACTTTCGAGTTCAGCAAGGACTTCATCGAGAGAAGTACCCCGAGCTTCGTTCCAGAGATTGATGATTCGTCCAAAGAGTCCCTGTTCTGTTTCGGCCCACTGAACTTCGTACTCTTCACCTTGGAAGATGTGGGAGCTCGACTCTTTCCAATCGGCGGAGGTCACATGATAGTCCCGGCTAATCGCGTGCGGAGGCCAATGAAACGCATGGCGGTGGCCGGGATCGAGAGCGGGTACGGGGTGACCCTGGGGGTTTGCCCGTTTGACTGCTTCGGTAACTCCGGCGAGGACTTCTTGCGAGGTTGCGTTCATTCCTTGATTTGGTATAGCGTTATGGGGCTTCGTCTGGTTCCAAAATTTCGGCGATGGACTTAGCCATTGCTTTGAGATGGAGGGATGTCATTTGATCGAGCCCTGATTGTTTTAGTTTAGCCGCGATTTGGGGCTGGAGAGTTTCCAGCCAGAGATTGGCGATGAGTTCTCCGTCGGGATGGATGGTTCCCGCCTCGGCGTCAACTTGGTTGATCAGATTTTCGAGGGTGTAAGTTTGGAGATCACGGCGAAGGGGAGTGATTGATCCAGGCTTGGTCAACTCTGCGAATACTCCCTCGACGAACAGCTTGTAGTGCGTTTGCAGGGTGTACTTTGGTTGATTCCCCTTGAGCTTGAATTCGTTTTCCAAGATATTGGCAATTCGATCCGGACTCATGAGGTCAGCAGCAGTGAGCATTTGCTGAGTTGCGATGTAGTTGCGAAGAGGGGCATTGTAGTCGCTGCCACCAGCATTGGGGTCTTGGGCCATGTTCAGGAGCACATCTTGGCTCAAATTGAGGGAGTTGACGCTCAGGGCCGTACTCATGATGAAGTTCATCGCATCCGTTTGCTGTTTTGCGCTTACGGGTTGGAGGTTTGGAACCTCACTGGTGTCTCCTCGGAGATGGCGTCGGAATTCGATTCCACCGATGGTTCGGGATGCGACAGAGGCGTTGCGGAAGGTTGTCCGAATGGTTCGGAGGAGGATGCTGTTTCGACGGGCGTAGCTCTCTCCAAAGCTGGTTGCGTTATTAATCGCATAGTTTCGGAGAAGAGTGGATGCTCGGTCATTGACTTTGAGCGATTCGACAAGATCCGAGCCGAGATCCCACCGGACGCTGAGGGGATTGAGTCCGTCCGCGTCTTCATCGGTGAGGTAGAGCAAGCCAGGTTGACCGTATTTGCGGGCGATTTCTCCGAGGGTGAACTTTTCACTCTCGGTTGTTCGGTTTGGAATTTCGGCGTAGCCGTACTCGATGGCCCAGTTATCGTATGGTCCGACGACGGGGTTGTAGTAGCCGGGGTGTCCTTCGAGAATGGCAACGAGATTTAGAGGGGTGTAATCCATTACGCTGGAAGCGATGGCGGATTTCTTGATGCCTTCGTAATCTTTGAGGTCTTGCGTCGACTTGTAGGTTGATGCGGCGAAGTTGTGGCGCAGACCGAGACAGTGCCCGACTTCGTGGGCGACGAGGTCGGCAACCATGAGTCGGACATATTCTCTTTCGTCAACGGGAACACCTTTGGCTTTCATCAAGTTGTAGGCGAAGGCGGCATTTTCGGCGAGTCCGTTGGCATGATTGCAGTTCGTCCGACTAAATCCGTGCTTGTGGAGTGTGGGGTCAATTTGGGATCGAATCAGAGATTCTTTGGACTCGGAATCGAACCATGGCTTGTGTTGGGTTCGCCCGATGACTTCGTCTCGGAATTCCGTGAACGCACCGGCGGGGTAGTTGGCGTCTACGGTGACTCCGGAGTTCAGGATTTCTCCGGTGATCGGGTCGGGCCGGAACCAGGCGACGGCGTAGGCTTGGTCGGTGGTCATGGTCCATCGGACGACGTTGTAGCGACCATCGGCGTGGTTGAAATCATCGTGATCCGGGGCATCTTTAACAACGAGGGCGTTTTTGAAGCCCGCTTTTTCGAAAGCGGATTGCCAATAGAGGATGCCATCGCGCACGCCTTGTCGGTAGTACTCGGGGATTGAGTGATCGAGGTACCAGACGATCGGTTTGATCGGCTCGGAAAGTGCGGCGGTGGGGTCTTTCTTTTTGAGGTTATAGCGTTGGATCAGGCGGGTTGTTCGGTCGGGAGTATTGAACTTCGCGACGTCGAAGAAGTCGGTGGTGAAATAGCCGACTCGGGGATCGGCCAAACGGGGTTGGTAGCCGGTTTCGCGGCGAAACCAGAGGTTGTAGTTGATGGTGAGAGGAAGGCTTCGCGAATCGGCAAGGGGCGGGCCAGAGATTCCGAATAAGGCTGAGAGGAGGGCAGCGAGGCCACCATCATCGCCTCCGCCGAGTTTCTTGAAGTGAAGTTGATAGCGAACAACGGAGTTTTCGGGGAAGCTGCGGATGGATTCGACAGCAAAGTTTTGCTTGTCGGGCATGTATCCCGGACCGGCGACGCCGGTCGCCGAACGAACGTTGAAGAGTTCGCCGTGGAAAAAGTCAGTGGCGTTGATGAGGATGAGTTTTTTGATCGGGTCTTCGGCTTCGATGGAATAGTTTTCGAGAATAGCGTGGGGGAATGATCGCTCACTCGTTGCCGCCAATGGGTTGGAGTTGTCGAATCGATACTTGAGATTGGGTTTGACGAGCTGAATGTCCTCGGCTGGACCACGTCGAAATTCGAAAACGTCGATGGCATCGGCGTTCAGGGGGTCCCCGGCCTGAAGGCCATCGGTACCCACACCTACGGCAATCGTGGCTTGGGCGCAGAAAAGCTTGCCGAGTTGATCGTGAGTGAGTTCGATGAGGATTTCGTTCTTTCGTTGATAAAATGTAAAGTCGCCGGTGAATTTCTTGAGGTCTTTGATCTTCTCGGAGTATTTTTGGGCGGCCTTTTGATCTTCGGTGAGTTCTGGTTTTGCAGGTTGTTCTTGCGGCTTGGCTTCGGGTTTTGCCTGAGCGGGGGCGAGAGTTGGTGTTCCAAGAATTGCAGCAAGGGCTAGAACGGCGAGAAGATTGCGCATAGCGATTTGGATATTTTGGACGAGTTGAGGCTCAAAAAACCAGATTTGGCAGTGATTGAGTCCAAATTAAAAAACTCCGGAAGACACGGCGGGTGTTCCGGAGTTTTGGAATTGATTGCTAGCTCAATTAGTTAGCTTTTGCGTTGGGTTCGTCGTCATCGACGGTTTTGAGTTCATCGAATGAGCGTTTGCCTTCTTCGACCCCTTTTTTGAACTCGCCCATACCACGTCCAAGTCCGCGCATCATTTGGGGGATTTTTGCTCCGCCAAAGAACAGGAGGATGAGGACGCCGATGGCAATGAGTTCGGGGGTGCCAAGAAATGCGATGCTGTTGAGGAGAATGCTCATGGTTTTTGTTCCGCCGCTTTAGGTTATTATACGGTGGTTTGCCCCTGAACTAGACGGTTCAGGGGCGGTTTGGTTCAATTTTGCTTATTGATTGATGTCAACTTTGGTCTTTTTGCCAGTTTGATCGGTGACGACCATTTCACCGTCTGTGCCCATTCGGTACCACCCTCGGGGTTGACCCATCATTTTGGGGGAATCCTTGAAGTCTTTGTCCTTGAACGGCTCAGCGATGTTGCGTCCGGTGGAAGTTGTTTCAAAGAACATCACGGTATCGGCCGGGTCTTTGAGGTCAGAGAGCTTTTTGCCCGCAATTTCTGGGTTGTAAGCGATGAACGTGTTCACACCTGTGGTGCTGCACTTGAAGTCACCAGAGATATCAGTCACATTGCCCCAGTCCTTCATTGGGCCAGGGGCGTCTTTCAACTCATCCTTCATGCTTGTCGAGTGCTTGGTGTAATAAGGAGCGAGCTCGTCTTGCCAGGAATCGGCGGGTGGGAAGACACCTTTTTCTTTGACATATTCGTCCATCGCTTTATCGAGGGTGGCGAGGGAGAACATGCAAGGAAACATGTCTTTTGTTTGGTTAAAAACAGTTGCAGTCATTGCACCGAAGGCGATGATGGCGATACAGCAGAATGCGCCAAGAGCAACGAAAATCCAAACAAGGGGGTTTGTTCCTTGTTTTTTGGGAACACCCATTCCGGGAGGCGGAGCATAAGTCATTTCATTAGAATATACCGAAGTGAGATAGACTCAGGTTGCAATGAACCGAGAGAAGTCTTATCCGCCGAGTGTTGACAAGTTGGCGAGATTGATCAACGATGATGCGGATTTGCATGTTTATGCGGTGATGGCGGCACGAGAGGCGGTTCAGGCGGATGGGGATTGGGAACCGGTGGCTCGGAGCCGGTTTTTGCAGTGCGTTTCGCCGGGATTAACTCCTGTGATCAACATGAGCGGGGTGGTATTGCATACGGGTCTAGGGCGGGCGAGGTTGGCTCCCGAGGTTGCGGATTCGGTGACGAGTGCGGCGGGCAGTCACTCGCCGGTTGAGTTTGACTTGGATTCTGGTCAGCGGGGGGATCGCCAGGATCATGTCCGGTGGATTCTCACGGAATTGACGGGGGCAGAGGATGCCCTCGTTGTGAATAACTGTGCGGCGGCAGTGGTTTTGGCTTTATCGGCCGTGGCGGGCGGGGGTGTGGTTGCGCTTTCTCGGGGGCAGATGGTGGAGATCGGTGGTCACTTTCGTATGCCAGATATTATCAAGATGTCCGGGTGTGATTTGGTGGAAGTGGGCTGTACGAACCGAACGCACTTGCGCGATTTTGAGCGGGTGATGGGCGAAGAGCCAGGAGTGCTTCTGCGATGCCATCAAAGCAATTTTGCTCAAGTAGGTTTTGTGAGTCAGCCTGATCCTGCCGAGCTTGCGAGCTTAGCGAAATCAAGAGGTTGGCGATTTGTAGATGACCTAGGGAGCGGTTGCCTGGTGGATACGGTTCGATATGGATTGCCGAAAGAGAGGACTTTGCGGGAGGCGGTAAGTGATGGGGCGGATCTGGTTTTGGCGAGCGGGGACAAACTTTTGGGGGGTCCCCAGGCGGGAATTTTGGTTGGTAATCGCGAATTGATCGGACTCTGTAAAGCCCATCCATTGGCGCGGGCGATGAGGGTAGATAAGTTGACACTTGCGGGTCTGGAAGCAACGTTGCGAATGTACTTGGAAGGGCGGGAGTCGGAGATTCCGGTTTGGGCTGCCTGCTCGAAGCCTCAGGATGAAATACGGCGGGATTGTTTGGCCATGAAGAAGGCTTGGGGATCAGGAGTTGTTGCCGAGGGAACGACGGAACTTGGTGGTGGGAGTTTTCCGGGGGTTGGGGTGCCTACTTGGCGTTTCGGACTGGGGATTGGCGACGAGGGTGTCGCCAAGCGGTTGAGGGAGGCAGGGGTTATCGGACGGATCGAAGATGGTCAGATTTGGCTTGATCCGAGGACGGCGACACCTGACGAAATTCGAGAGGCCCGTTGGGTTTTGAAGGCAATCCGGGAGAATGAATCAGATGAGATTTGATATTGAGCGAGCAGAAGGGGCGCGGATGACGGCACTGGGGGCGGACAGTGAACCGTGGCTGAGATATTTGAGGATTCGGGACTGGGTGATGAAGCTGGGGCCGGTTATGGGAATGAAGCCGGAAGATGAACTTGGCTGGCGGACGTTTGTTTTGGTCGTGGACTGTTTCCCGGGAGATCCCGAGGATCAGGAACTCGAAGCGGAGGCTACGGCATTTCTTCGGGAGTGGATGAAACCGGGGCAAGCGGGATTGCTTGATTCGCATGAGGCGGTTTTGTTGCTTGATGAGTTGATGGAGCAGGAGAAGATTCCGGCGGATGAGGCACTCGACCGGATGGGGAATTTGAAGGAATTGCCGCTGAGCGATGAGGTGATGGCGGGTTTGATGGCGGTTGTTCCGCAACCGGAGCCAGATATGATGGCGATTCCGGAGGATGTTCTTGGCACGAACGAGAGCTGAGGTCTTGCGCGGGTTAGCGGTTGATTCGGGAGTTGTTGACCGGATTGATCGTCTGCAGGTGATGGTGGTGGCGATGGGGGATGCCCTGGCGATGGATGAGGCGGAACTGTGGGGGTGGCGGACGGTTTTGGTGGTCGGTGAAGCTGGGCAGAGTCTGGGGGCAGAAGCTTTTGGGGAAGTTTTGCCGGAATGGATGAAAACTCGAGAGGAGTATTTGTTCCGGCAGTGTTGTTTGGTGGCGGAGGCCTGGGATGCGGCTTGGCTGGCCGGTGAAGGGGATTTGCGTCGGGTGGTTGTGAGTACGATTGGATCGGCGGTCGAAGAGCGGGTTTTGGTGGCGTTTGAGAGTGTGGTGGATGTGATTGTGCCGCTGAAGAAGGGGTGATTCTTAATCAAACCTGGAAAGAGATGGAAATCGAATTCTGCTAACTGAGCCAGTCTTGGGCGGCGGTATCTCCGGCGACGAAGCCGGTGGCCCAAGCGGCCTGGAGGTTGTAGCCGCCGACAGGGCCAGCGATGTCGAGGACTTCTCCAGCGAGATAGAGCCCTTGGACAATTTGAGAGCGCATAGTTTGGTTATCAACTTCTTCTAAGCTGACGCCTCCGGCAACAACTTCACCTTTATCGAGAATGACTTCTTCTACTTCGCCGATTTGCCAAAACTTCATGGTTTGGGCGAGGATGTTGAGTTGCTTTTTGGAGACGGCTTGGGCGCGAGCGTCTTCGGGAATCTCCGCGACGGCGAGAATGAACGGGGCAACAGAATTTGGGACGAATTCTTCGACGATGGGGCGGATAAAGTGATTTGGTTTTTGGGCTTTAAAGGTTTGGAGGTCGTTTTGGAACTCTTCCAGTTTTACGGTCGGGAGCAGGTCAATTTCAAGGGTTGCAGCAGCGGTGTGCCAGTGATCACTTACCTCGCGGGAAATGCCGAGGGCGCAAGGACCTGAGACTCCGTGGTGGGTAAAGAGCAGGTCGCCCTGCCACCGGGCAATTTCTTTGTTGTTGACCCGGGCTTTGAGAATGATGTTTCGGAGAGAGACGCCCGCTTTGACGGCTTGCCGTTTGAGACCGATTTCCATAGGGGCGAGGGCAGCGCGGATGGGGACGATGGTGTGTCCGAGGGTTTTGGCCCAGGGGAATCCATCGCCCGTGGTGCCGGATCGTGGGTAGCTAGAGCCGCCGGTGCAGAGAATGACGTGCTCGGTGGGGATGAGATCAGTCTCGGTTCGAACTGCGGAAATTCTGCCGCCGGGGGCGACGATTTCGGTGACTGGAGAATGGAATTTGATCTTGACCCCGGCTTCGTCGAGATATGTGTGCAAGATGCGGACGACATCTTTGGCGGTTTGATCAACGGGGAAGATGCGACCATCGGGCCGGGTGTAGACGCGGAGCCCCCGTTCGGTGAGCATATCAATGATTCGCGTATTGAGGAATCGGTAGCAGGCGGGGCGAATAAAATTTGCCTCGTTTTTGCGGAAGGCTTTGAGGACAAGTTCGATCGGGCCGTCGTGAGTGATGTTGCATTTGCCCCCGCCGGAGATAAGGATTTTTGTACCGATGCGGTCGGTTTTTTCTAGAAGGAGGACAGGTACGCCTTGGGTTGCAAGAGTATGGCTAGCGATGATCCCGGCAGCTCCGGCCCCGATGACGACGACCGGTTGCTTCATTTCATCCGAATGATACCGGGTGACTTAGAGAAGGTTGTGGTTGGGCCGGGCTTGCCACCAATCCACATCACGACCTCGGAAGGTCGGTGTTTGACCGATTTGGCGGGCATTGTAGACACCGGGAATTGGCCCTACGGGCCATTTTTGGAGATATTGCCTCGTGACGAGGTTGTTATTGCTGCATCGCCCAGTTTGACCGCTCCGGAGTCCTTCTTCGAGTGCGCACCGGCTTTTGGCATCGTCAATTTGCTTGAGATTGGCGATGATGGTCTTGAGACGGGTGGCCTTTCTCGCCTTGAGGAGATTTGGGACAGCGATGGCGAGGAGCATCCCGATGATGAGGACAACGACCATCATTTCCACGAGAGTGAAAGCTCTTGATTTCTGATTGGTCGTTTGGTCTGATAACATCGGTACTCCCGAGGGAGCCAGGTTGGCCCAGGTAAATGTTCGGAAGTTGAATTAGTTGTCTTTAGCAATTTTTGCGGTTGAGGATGAACAAGGTCAAAGGCACTTGAGGGGAGTAGGGTAACTTTCACCTTGGATCAGTTGGTTTTTCATGGTCAGTTTTGGCAAAAAGAGTGCGGTTTCGAAACAAGAATTTGCGATTGTGGGGCTTGGTCGGTTTGGAACAAGTCTGGGCCGGAAGCTTGTTGAAACGGGTCATACGGTTTTGGGTTGTGACCGTGACCCGGCTTTGGTGCAACGCTACTCTCACCTGTTGACTCAGACAATCGCTTTAGATTCAACCGATGAAGAAGCTCTGAAAGAGATTGATATCGTGAGTTACGATACGGTTATTGTTGCAATCGGTACGAATTTTGAGGCTAATCTCTTGACATCTGTGGGCTTAAAATCGCTTGGAGTTCGCAATCTAATCTGCAAGGCGACGACGGAAATGCAGCGCGACATTTTGCTGCGGGTTGGGGTTGACCGAGTTGTGTTGCCCGAATTTGAAGCAGGTGAGCGTCTCGCGACATTGATTACATCGCCGACCGTGGTTTCACAAATGACCTTGTGTCCGGGTTACCGAATCAGTGAAGTTGCGGTTCCGAAGGGGATGGTTGACCGGAGTTTGGACGATGTGGATATTCATGGGCGGATGGGATTGACGGTAGTTGCCTTGCAACGAGGAACGAATGTAATGCCGACTCCAAAAAAATCGACCGTTTTGCGTGAAGATGATTTGTTGGTTGTTCTAGGATCCGATGAAGCAGTTCAGAAACTCAGTAGCCACGTCTAGGTTTTCGGCTCTGAGTCGGCGAGTTCCGATTGCAGTTCGATTGGTATTAGGTTTGGTGCTTTTGGTTTTGGTGGGCACAACTCTTTTGAGTATGCCGTTTGCGGATAACGGACGTTCGATTTCTTTTCAAGAAGCGATGTTTACTTCAGTGAGTGCGTTGGCGGTGACGGGTTTGTCAACGATTACTCCATCGACTGATTTGTCTCCGGCGGGGAAAGTAATTTTGATGTTGCTGATTCAGGTCGGTGGAGTGGGTTATATGGTTTTGGCGATTTTGGTCTTTCGATTATTGGGTCGGAGTATTTCGCTGACCGACCGGATGGCTCTGCAGGATTCGCTCGGGTTGATCAATTTGGGCGGGATTGTTCAGCTTTCGATTCGGGTCTTTTTGACGGTTTTGGTGATTGAGTTTATTGGGGCGGTGTTGCTCTTTTTCGTGTGGAGCAATTATGGGCCTCTGGTTGGGAAGCCGCCGGGTTACATTGCATTTTTCGCGATGTTTCATGCGGTGTCGAGTTTTTGTAATGCGGGGTTTGATATTTTTAACGGTAAGTACGTTTTCCCCACTGATACGGGGACTTTAGCAATTTTGAGCTCTTTGATTTACCTGGGTGGCCTGGGGATTCCGGTTTTATTTGATGCAATTACGACTCGGAATATCCGGAAGTTCAGTTTGCATTCTAAGTTGACTTTGCTTGTTGCGACAGGGCTCGTTTTTTGGGGTGCTTTCGCGATTTTTGTATCAGAGTCTGTTCCGGGGGGGATGCTTGACGGCCTTTCTTTCTGGCGGGCTTTTGAACTATCTTTGGCGCAATCAGTGAGCTGCCGGACGGCGGGATTTGCATTCTTGGGGTCTTTGGGTGAATTACAGTCCTCATCAGTGATGGTGATGGTGACTTTGATGTTTGTTGGATGTGGTCCAGCTTCGATGGGCGGTGGGATCACGACGGGGACATTTGTGTGTCTTGTACTCGCTTTGGTGAGTTATGTGAAGCGGCGGGACACTCCGGTTGTGTGGGGCAAGGCGATTCCGGGAGAAATGGTTCGCAAGGCGGCGGCGGTTTTGACCGTGGGCTTGTTTGTCGTTCTGACAGCAACTTGGCTGATCTTGATCACTCATCCAGGTTGGAGTTTGGAAGAAGCGGTATTTGAAGTTGTCTCAGCGTTTGCGACATGCGGACTGACTTTGGATCGCACCCTTGACCTTTCGATTTTTGGGCAGTATGTGATTATGTTTATGATGTTTTGGGGTCGATTGGGGGCTCTGACAATTTTGTTTGCCTTTACCCGACCGAGCGGCCCCAAGCGCCTTCGATATCCGGAAGAAAAGATTTTGATTGGTTAAAGATCGTAGGTTGTCTTTTTGGCGACGGCGACAGTTCCGCCATCTTCTTTGCGTTGAAGTTGGAGTTCGAGGAAGTCGTACAGCTTATTGACGCTGGGGACGAGGACGAAGAACACGACGGAGGCGAGGATTGCCATTCCGATGGCAAAGACCCACCAGGCATTGAAGAACGCCCAAGCTGCGAGTCCGGCGATGGCGGGAAGTTCGTAAATTGCACCGGCGGTGATGATCTTGCCTTTGACGACATCTGAGCTGAAATCGTTATGGTTATCGAGGCTGGCAAGAAGGGGTTTGACGGCAACCGGGAAGCCAACGGCGGCAATGACGATTCCGGCGATCAGGCAGAAGAGCGGAAGGGTGAGATCAGCATCTTTTTGAGCCATGGACGGGGCGAGGAAATAGGCACCGACTCCGAGGCCGCCCATAAAAATGACGAACCAGATCACGACGAGTCTGAGGTTTTGGCGTTGGTCGGCGTAGGGTGATTTCGGGTTAGCCATGTTAGTTCTTGCGGTTGCCCGGTGATTTTATCCCAGGTCACGATGATGGTGGGTCAGGGAATGGTTAATCTTTAGATCATAGGGCTTCGAGGGGGACGCCGAATTCGGCTCCGACGGCAAAAATATGGTCGTCTTTGTTTATGAGCTTGACGGTGTGGGAGTCGGTTTCGCCGACCGGAATGACGGACCGCCAGACGGGAGAAGTTGTTTCGCGGTGGTAGACCACGTACTTGGTTCCGGGCGCTGCTTGCCAAGTGATCGTGGTGTCGTGGGTTTGATCGCGTTTTATCTGGACCTCTTTTGGAGAGTCGCCCGCTTGGGCCAAGGTTGCCATGACGGCAAGGTTCGCGGCGGCAACGCGGGCAAGGTAGTCGAAATCCATCTTTTCGATGGTGTCATCGAGGGTGTGTTGATGGGCGAATTCTTCGTGAACTTCGATGAATCGAACGGCATTAAACCCGGCATTGGCAAAGGGGGTGTGGTCGCCTCCTCGGCCGAATCGGTCGCGGCGGAAGACGAGTTTGGCTCGAAATTCGGACTGCGTTTCGCGGATGATGAGTTCGGCGAACCGGGCGAGTTCGCGGGAGTTGTGAGTTTCGGCTTCTTCGGAGAAGATGCGGATACGTTGATCATCCTTTTGACCGCTGAGGTTTGAGGATGAACCGACGGTGTCGTTGTTGAGAACGGCGTCAATGATCCAGTTTTCGGATTTTGCGCGAGCAGCGAGGGCGGCTGCCCCGAGGAGGCCTTGTTCTTCGCCAGTGAAGGCGACGAACTGGAGGGTGTTGGGGTGGGATTGGGCGGCAAGGATTCGGGCGAGTTCGGCGGCGACGGCGACTCCGCTGGCATCATCGTTGGCACCGGGGGCGGGGCCCTCTTGGGGTTTGACTGATAGATTAAGGCTGTCGAGGTGTCCGCCGATGAGGATGCGGTTGGGCCGGGTTCCGGAGAGGGTGGCGATGACTTGAGTGCAGGGGGTTGGCTCGGGGATGCGGCGGCCCTGGGGAAGGGTGTAGTCCATGAGTTCGACCTGGAGGGATTTGTGTTGGTCGAGTTGGGCTTTGAGGGCTTCGCAGGCGGGGCGGAGGTGGGGGAAAGGGAGTTTCGGGTGGGGAAGGCGGTGAGGAGTTCGACGGTTTGGCGGAGGTGTTTGGGGTCGGGGGTATCGAGGGGGGCGAGGATGGCTCTCAGATTCATGGATTCAGGTTGGCATATTTGAGGGAATGGGATTTACGCTGCTGCAACCCCTCCCGACCCTGCGGGATACCCCCTGTTCAAGCCAGGGGCAAGCTCTCCCCAAACTTGGGGAGGGAAATTCTGGGATTGAATGGAGAATAAGCACAGAGTTTGCAAGGTGTCGTATTATTGAGGAATGGATGCGCGGGAGGTTTTTGCGGGGGAGGGGTATTGGGTGGAGCGGGGGTTGTTCTCGCGAGAAGAGATTGAGCGGGTGAGAGAGCGATTTGGGGAGATCAACCGGGAGCGGCGCGGAGTTGTGGATGATGGGGTTGCGGCGGGTGATCCGCTAGCGGAGTATCCCCGGGTGATGATGCCGCATAAGTTCGATGAATTGAGCCGGGATTGGCTACTCGATCAGCGGTTGAAGGGGCTTCTTGAAAGTCTTTTAGGGGCGGCACCGGTGGCAGTCCAGACGATGTTCTATTTCAAGCCTCCGGGGGCGCGGGGCAGGCGTTGCACCAGGACAATTTTTACTTGCTCGCCAAGCCGGGGACGTGCGTTGCGGCTTGGATGGCGGTGGATGATTGTGACGAGGGGAATGGGTGTATGCGGATTGTGCGCGGGAGTCAGGATTTGCCGACTTTGTGTACGGTGGGGGCGGATACGGCGGAGAGTTTTACGGATGTGACGGTTCCGGTTCCGCCGGGGATGGAAGTGGTTTCGATTGATATGCAGGCGGGAGATGTATTGTTTTTCAATGGATCAGTGATTCATGGGAGTGGCCCGAATCGGTCGGAGAATCGGTTCCGGCGGGCATTGATCGGGCACTATGTGACGGCGAAGGCGACGGAGGTGTCGCGTTACTATCATCCGTGTTTGGACTTTGATGGGAACGAAGTCGCTTTAGGTGAAGCAGTTGGGGGTGGGGTGTGCGGGGAGTTTGTGGGGGGCGAGTTGCGGATGGTGGGTGTGGATGTTTCGGGGCGGGGAATCACTGAGAAACGATCTTGGGCTGCATAGCGCAACCCAAGATCGCATTGATTATTTCAGGGTGTATCTGAGTTGGGTTGAATTAGCCCACTGCCAAATGATGCCCGTCAGCGTTTGCCTGTAAGCAGGGTCATTCACGTCAAATGCTCCGGTGTGGTTAATCACTAAGATGCGGTCACCGTAGTCGATTGCTCCGATCCCCATCGATGAAGGTCCGGTATCGAAGTCTCGGCGAAGGTACTGCGGGGTTCCGGTGAAAAAGACCGGATCTTTTGATGTTGGTGAGATCGGACCATTGAACACGGGAACGTTCCATTGCTTCTGAAATTTACCGTCCAGAGTGTTACCAAAGCCGTGAACTTGACCAACTATGTTCAGCTTGGCGGCAGCATAGACTCCATTGACCGGGGCGGGTTTGATCACCCATGTACCGCTGGCCATTCCTCGGTAATTCGGGTTGTTGGGGTACTCATCGAACACAATTGGGCTGAGTTCGAGGTGTCCTTGGGGAGTGTAGTCAGCTTCGGTATCAGCATAAAGTGGAGTTCCATCTTCGTACTTTGATTCGCCTTCGAGTCTTATCCGAGCGATTCCTACCGAATCATTCCCGGTTACTAAGTAGACCGTGCTGCTGGTTGTGGTGATGGTTCGACCGACTTTCCCTTTGTTGTCGTTTAGAACGGCGTTGGTGATTGCGCCCGGACCTTCGTCCAGAGTCCAGGTGTATGTGAATGGGTTTGTGAATCCGGAGTTGGGCTTGGCGGTCAGGAGCAAGGATTTCCCCGCTTCAAATTGCGATGTGCTGGGCTCGAGGTCGATCAATACTGACTTCATTGCTCCTCGGATGACTTTGCCCATTTCTCCCGTCGTATAGGTTTCGGCGAGCGGTCCGGCCTTGCTGGAGTAGTGCCACGAGCCGAGGGCGGAGAGAATTCTCATCGTGCCTCGGAATCCTTGAATTTGGGCGGAAGTGAGGCTTTTTGATGCAAGCCGATCTGCTAGTTCTGGATAGCTGGTGCGCAGGAGTGGCGCGACGGCTGCGAGCGTGCTGAATGCTTCGGAATCGCCACCGGCGGCAACACCAGCCATTCTGGAAACCAGTGGCCCAAGATCTGGCGCTGAAGACGTATCCCCGATGATTGCAGCAGATTCTGTGTTGATTTCTGAATACTTCGCGACGGATTCATCGAGGGCTCCCGGTGTGAAATCGACTAGGGGTGCGCCGAATGCATCCAAGACTGAAGCACTCATCACGGAAGAGTAAGCGCGTCGAAGCATTGGAACGAGACTTGCCCGCCATTTTGCGATTTCCGGCGCATAATCTGAATCGTTGAATACTGTGGGTTCGGGTTGTCCAAAAATTGGTTGAAGAACCACCAAAGAGTACTGATCTTCGCTGTGGTTTTCTTCGTGGGGAAGCGGTATCGCCGTACTTCGCGACAAAGGATTGAACTTATTCTCGCTCCCGACGATGGCCGGGACGGTGGAATGGTTGACTCCATCTTTGTCCTTGAATCCGATGTTGTAGGCAAAGTAACTGCCTTCAGCTTTTGAAAAGAGATTGTCGATTGCGACACCCGGTGTTAGAGCGATTGGTTCGGCTCTTCTTGTTCGCGGGAATTGATCTTTGAAGATAAACGACGGGGGTGGGTCGCCGGGGGCGCGGGTCGCGGTGTTCTGTTCCCCGAGATTGTTTGTGAGAGACGCGGCACTGAGTGCGGTTATGGAGTTGGCAAGTGCCGTTTTGATGTTTGCATTTCCGTTTTCGAGAGCGAATACATCGGTGGCAATTTCAGCCTCAAGAACAGTTTTGAGAGCATTTGACACTGTACTTTCGGCAATGCGATCCCAAAGGGTTCGGCGCTCCTCGGGGGACATCTGTGATCCTCCCAAACTGAGGAAGATGAGGGTGTTTGCGCAATTTGCCGAGTTCAAGATTGTTGTGCTTGAGCGCGGATCGCGCATTCCTATGAGCACGGTTTTGCCAGATGTGAGGTCATTTGCAGTAAGAAGGGCAAACGTTGAGGTCTGAACTTTCAGCTTGAAGCCGGTGGTGCCTGCTTGTGCAGATTCTGTTCCTGAGGCGATGGTCAGGTCCGGAACGGTTGCGTTGGGGATTTGAACGGTTCCGGTGATTTCCGACTGGATTGAGTTTGAGTTGGAGTTTGAACCTCCACATGCCACCAGGAATGCCGTGGTGAGCAGAGCGGCGGCAAATAGGGAACGGGCTTGAGTGCGGCTTCTCATTCTCAGAGTGTATTTTGGATTCGTGAAATGACCGTGAAATCGCTGAATACATCCTGCCGAAGGGTTTTCAGATAGGGGTGATTCAACTGAAAGAACATTGAACTCATCTCTATACAGACACCGTCATTAGATTACCGGACTGAATTCTGGTGGGAAGAATCAAATGTTTAAGTGGAAGAATTGGAAAACCTCTTTCATTGTATCGGGATTAGGGATTGCTTTCCTCTTAGTTCTTGTTAACCTCACAGTGCAAGATACGGCTTGTGAGATGAGGGCGCGCCAGTTGGGGATTCTTGGCAAGATCAACAATCTCAAAGCAAAAGGGATCTTGCATTGTCAGGCGACTTGGGACGATGTAACTGAGCCTGACGATTTACCATTTGCGACTACTGCTACTGATATTTCTACTTCTGACGGTACTGATTACTGGGGAAATCACTATGGTTCTGGACTCAGCACACTATCGGTTTACTGTTTCGATAGTGATCCTGACAGGCTAATCGTAATTTTCTCTGCTTACTGATATTTACTCACGAATCCCAGATCTAAAAAGAGGTCGCTTTATCCGCTCCTCAGGAGTATTGTGGGTAGAACCTTGATCGCTATCGTGTGAAGGGTACGTGTGAGCCTCTCACCTCACCCCCTCGATCCCCCTCTCCATTGAAACGGAGAGGGGGAAGTGTGGCTATTTTGAAGTGAATGTGAATGAGCCTTCGGAATAGTCCGCGACGATGTGGGAGCCGTCGTGGACATCGCCGCTGAGGACGCGCATTGCGAGGGGGTTGAGGATTTCCTTCTGGATGGCGCGCTTGAGCGGGCGAGCCCCGTAGACCGGGTCGTATCCAGCGGTTGCGATTTGGGTTTTGGCGGCATCGGTGAGTTCAAGGGTTATGCGCCGATCAGCGAGGCGATCCACTAGCCCGGCGAGTTGGATCTCCACGATTTGCTTGATTTGGGGAACGCCAAGGGCGCGGAACACTACGATGTCATCCAGACGGTTGATGAATTCGGGGCGGAAGTGGAACCGGAGTTCTTCGATCACCTTGGCTTTGATTTCATCGAACTTTTCGGCATCGAGGAAGCTGTCGCCATAGTGGTGGCTGCCAATGTTGGAAGTGAGGATCACGACGGTATTCTTGAAGTCCACAGTTCGGCCTTGACCATCGGTGAGGCGTCCGTCATCCAAAAGCTGGAGGAGGACATTGAAGACGTCGGGGTGGGCTTTCTCGACTTCATCGAGAAGGATGACGCTGTAGGGTCGTCGGCGGACGATTTCCGTGAGTTGACCGCCTTCTTCGTATCCGACATATCCCGGAGGGGCTCCGATGAGGCGGGCGACCGAGTGCTTTTCGCCGTATTCGGACATATCAATTCTGACCATGGCGCGGTCGTCGTCGAAGAGGAGTTCGGCAAGGGCTTTCGCGGTTTCGGTTTTCCCGACTCCGGTGGGGCCGAGGAATAGGAAACTCCCGATCGGTCGGTTGGGGTCGCTGATTCCAGCGCGGTTCCGGCGGATCGCATCGCTCAGGATGGTGAGAGCTTCGTCTTGGCCGACCACGCGGCGGCGGAGCATTTCTTCCATTTGGACCAGCTTTTGGAGTTCGCCTTCCATGAGCTTGGCGACGGGGACGCCAGTCCAACGTGAGACGATGCTGGCGATGTCTTCTTCGGTTACTTCTTCTTTGAGGAGGGCAGATTCGGCGGCTTTGTTGCCTTCGGCGAGTTGGGCTTCGAGTTTGGGGAGCTGTCCATGCTGAATTTCGGCGGCGCGGCCCCAATCGGCGTCTCGCTCGGCGGTTTGGAGTTCAGCGCGAAGTTGTTCGATTTGCTCTTTGAGTCCACGGAGGGATTCGATTTTGTCCTTTTCGGATTGCCACCGGGCGCGCATAGAGTCGGCTTGCTCTTTGAGCTCGCTGAGTTTTGATTCGGCTTCTGAGAGGCGTTGTTTGCTCGCGGAATCAGCCTCTTTTTTAAGGGCTTCACGATCAATTTCGAGTTGGCGCATCTGACGTTCTATGACGTCAAGCTCGTGGGGTACAGAGTCAATTTCGATTTTGAGTCGGGATGCGGCTTCGTCTACCAGGTCAATTGCTTTGTCCGGGAGTTTGCGATCGGATATGTACCGGTTGGAGAGGGTTGCGGCGGCGACAATGGCGGAATCTGTGATTCGGACACCGTGGTGGATTTCGTACCGCTCTTTTAGACCTCGGAGGATGCTGATAGCTTCGCTGACGGTGGGTTCTTCGACGATGACCGTTTGGAATCGGCGTTCGAGGGCTTTGTCTTTTTCGACGTAGAGTCGGTATTCGTTGAGGGTGGTGGCTCCTACGCACCGAAGTTCGCCGCGGGCGAGCATGGGTTTGAGCATGTTGGCGGCATCGAGCGAGCCTTCGGCTTTGCCCGCACCAACGAGCGTGTGCATTTCATCAATAAAGAGGATGATCTGACCAGCGGCTTGCTTGATTTCGTCGAGAACAGCTTTGAGCCGTTCTTCGAATTCGCCCCGGAACTTTGCGCCGGCGACGAGGGCGCCCATATCGAGAGCGACTACGGACTTTCCGCGAAGCCCTTCGGGGACATCTCCGGCGATGATGCGTTGGGCGAGGCCCTCGGCGACAGCGGTCTTTCCGACTCCTGGCTCGCCGATGAGGACAGGGTTGTTCTTAGTTCGGCGCGAGAGGACTTGGATGACGCGGCGGATTTCTTCGTTGCGACCGATGACGGGATCGAGTTTGCCTTGGCGGGCGCGCTCGGTCAGATCGATACCGTATTTTTCAAGGGCTTGGAGGTTGGATTCGGCGTTGGCGTCGGTGATGCGGCGACCCTGGCGGATTTCTTCGAGGGCTTTGCTGAGGCGATCTTTGGTTGCACCGTTGGAGTTGAGAATCTTTCCGGCGGAGCCTTTGTCATCGGCGAGGGCGAGGAGAAGGTGGTCGGATGAAACGTATTCATCACCCAGTTTTGAAGCGGCATCGAAGGCGGAGTTGAATACGGATTGGGTTCGGGAACCAAGAGTTGCGCCGTAGTTGGCTGATCCGGAGACTTTGGCGGCTTGATTGAGCGCGTTGTAGAGGTCGGCTTTGATTGTTTTGGGGTCTGATCCCGCCTTCTGGATGAGAGAAATGGCGATGCCTTCTGAATCTGCAAGCAGTCCGTAAAGGAGGTGTTCGGGTTCGATGGACTGCTGTTGGAATTCGGTGGCGGCTTGCTGGGCGGCTTGGAATGCCTCTTGTGCTTTTATGGTGAGTCGGTCAAATCGCATACTTGAGTCTCTTGTTATCAAGTGACGTATAGGCCATAGTGATACGTTTCAAGTTTGGGACTAAATTTTGGGGGAATTTTGGCATGGGTACAGGAATTGGCGGTTGATCTGCCGACGTTAAATGATGAGTACCGGGCTCGAAGAGTGCGGCGGTACACTGGGACTCAGATGGCGGACGAGAAGCAACCGGAGTATTTGCAATTTGGGGGAATGGCGGTGCCGGAAGGGGTGATGATGCGCTCGCCGAAATATTACGCGGTGGCGTGCCGGGCACCGAACGGAGAAATTATTGTCAAGACCGAGCCGTTGGAGAAGACTTGGCTAGGGAAATTGGACTTTTTGAAGAAGCCGTTTTTGCGGGGATCGTTAGCTTTGCTTGACACGATGGCCTTGGGGATGCGGGCGATGAACTTTGCGAGTTCGGTTGCGCTTGATCCGAAGTATGTGGCGGAAGAAGAGCGCGAGAAAGTTGAAAAGGAGAATGCCGAGCAGGCGAAAGCGACCCCGAAGGAATTTCGGAATTTGGCGATTGCAACTCTGATTTCGGGATTGATTGCGGCATTTTTGTTTGGCAAATGGTCACCGATTTTGAGTGGTGCTTCGTTTGACCCGAATACAATGCTGGCGCCACTTTTGGCGAGCGTTTTGACGGTATTGCTGTTGATTTTCACCGTGTTCTGGGGTCCGATCAAGATGGCTTTGAGTACGAACGAAAAGCTGGCGATCGGGGTGGCGATTGTGTTTTCGATTGGGTTTGGCTTTGTGGTCTTCAAGGCCTTACCTGAAAGCGCGGCGGAATTTGTGACGGGGCACCGGCCGGGTGACTTGGCAAAGGCAACGTACTTGGAGGGGGTTCTGACAAACTTTGTGGCGGAGTCTCTCAAGGTCATTATGTTCATTGGTTATCTGGCGTTGATCAGGCGTATTCCGGCGATTCTGGATACGTTCCGTTATCACGGGGCCGAGCACAAGGCGATCAATACGATTGAAGCGGAGGAAGAGTTGACGTCAGGGAACTGCATGGCGCAGACCCGGCTGCATCCTCGCTGCGGAACTAACTTTGCGATTATCGTTGTGATCATTGGATTCTTGAGTTCGGTTTGGGTGCCGAGGTATCCGGTCCTGTTTGGTTATGAAGTGACGGGCGCTTTTGCGGTCATTTTGCGGTTGGTTTTGGAACTCCTGATTTTTATGCCGATCATTGCGGGCGTGAGTTATGAGGTGATTCGGGCGGCTGGGAAGATGAAGGACGCTAAGTGGGTCAATATCTTGCTTAAGCCGGGTTTGGCAACTCAGTTGATCACCACGGAAGAGCCGGAAGAGAAGCATGTTGAGGTTGCGATTCGGAGTTTGCAAGCGGTGTTGACGGCGGAAGAGACAGGTGAGTGCGAGAATACGGAAGTTGCGGCGGTTGTGAGCCCTCAGCCGGGATAGCTAATTACGTCATTTGCTCAGTGCGACGATCCTAGATTGAATCAAAGCTTTTGGCTCTTCCTTGATCGATTCTAGGAACCTGAGTGTTTCAATCGCAGCATCGGGATTCTTCGTTTTCTGAACTGCAACTTCGTCTGCGATGAGATTGATTTTAAGCACATTCTTATCTCGGACAAATATGTAACCAGATATGGTGATGAGAGCGACAATTGCGGGGATTGCTTGGTACTGGGTGCCAAGGAATATTGATAGCAGTATGACAGGAATAAAAATAAAGAAAAATTTGAAGTAGATTTTCCCCTCTATCTTTGAGTGAAATTTCCCATGAAGCAGGACAAATTTCAGTTGCTCGTCGTCAAGATCAGTTAGTGTGCGGACTGTTGTTGTACACCAGATTTCAGAAAATGTAAAGAACACTCGATTGCCCTTTCTTATAACGAGCAGCTTTACCTCGGGAAGAATAGATTGGATCCTCGCAAGTGCTTTGGTATATTCTTCTCCTTTCAAAGCACTTGCTCGACGAGCTTCCAATCGGCGAAGTTTTGGAACACACAGTGCCAAACATAACAAAGCAAAAGCGAACCCGAAGAAAGCCAGCGGTATCACGTTTGTATGATACCAATTGAAGTGACATTGAAGTGAAAGTGACGCTCCAGATGAGGCGATCACATTGAGCGTCAAATCTAAATATAGTCGAGTTCTTTGAGCCAGCGGGGGGATTGTCGCCAATCGGCGCGGACTTTGACAAAGAGTTCGAGGAAGACTTGTTCGCCGACCATTTCTTCAATTTCCCGGCGGGCTTGGATGCCGATTTCTTTGATCATGGCTCCTTTGTGACCCAGAATGATGGCTTTTTGTCCATCGCGTTCGGTGAGGATGACGACGCGGATGAGGAGGCGGTTGTCGGTTTCGTCGCGTGTCCATTCTTCGCAGTATGTCGCGATCGAGTGGGGGATTTCTTCACGGGTGAGGTGCAGGGCTTTTTCGCGGACGGCTTCGGCGGCGAGAAAGGCCATCGGTTGATCGGTGTAGATGTCGTCGGGATAGAAAGTGGGGTTTTCGGGGAGAAGTTTGACGATAAGTCCCTGGAGGATATCGAGATTTTGCTCTCGGGTTAAAGAAGTCATGACGATGTTCTCGGTTGGGAAGAGTTCCTTGTAGGCTTCGTAAACTCGCTCGACGTCCTCGGCTTTGAGCTTATCCATCTTGTTGAGGCAGAGGATGAGCTTTTCGGGTTGATTGAGGGCACCTGATTCTTTGAGGATGCGGGAGACATTTTTATCTTCGTCCGCGGGCATCCGGGAGCAATCGGTCATGACGAGGACGAGGTCAACATCGTGAACGGATTGCTGAGCAGTTTCATTAAGAGCGGCACCGAGTTTATGTTTGGCTTTGTGGATGCCGGGGGTGTCCACGAAGATGATCTGGAAATCATCGGTAGTTGCGATGCCCAGAACACGTTTGCGCGTGGTCTGGACTTTGTCGCTGACGATACTGACTTTGTGACCAACGATTGCGTTGATCAGAGTTGATTTCCCGACATTTGGTTTACCGACAACGGCGACAAGTCCAGCTTTCATGGATTAGTCTCGCTTCCGGAAGAGGACGCTGACTCCGGTTTGTCCGAATGACTCGTTCCCCTTTTGCTTTTCGGGGGAGCGACGTCGGCGTTGGCGTCGGCGACCCGATGTGCGGTCGTCGTCGGAAGTGCGTTCAGATCGTCGGCGAGGGGCCAGGGACTCGTCATCCTCGGATTCATCCATATCGGTGACCATGGACGGCTTGATGAGGAGGTCATCGGCCATTTCTTCGGACCAGGCTTCCTCGACCCATTCGTCGAGTTTCATAATGGCGACATCAAATGCAACGCTATTCCACTCGACTGTGTTGTCGGGTCGGATGATCGGTTCGGTTACTTTGAGAAGGTCATCAGGATTTGCGTTCAGGATGGCTTGAACATCGCCCATTGTTCCGACGAGGAAGGTGTGGGTGCTTCCATCAACGGCTTTGAATTTGACCGTAGCATTCTCGACGGGCATATATTCTTGGTGATCCAGGTGATATGCCACCCAGTGGTCGGGAAGCATGAGGGATCGGGGTCCAGTTCCGTTGCAGTGAACCGTGACGAAAGGAACGTTGGCGTGAACCAGGTCGTTGTCAAAGCTCCAAACGTGGGCTCCATTCTTTTGCGCCATGGCTCGGAATAGCCCGGGGGTGACCATGGGTTCGCCGAGGAATACGGAATTCCACCGTTCTGCGGGGGTGCCTTCGTTGTACGTGTTAATGACGAAGCTCGGAAGACCTGTTTCGGTATATTCGCCGAGGATTGTGGTCAACTGCTCGGGGATGGCAAAGAAGCTTGGCTCGAGTTGTCCGCCGAGGGCGAGTTCGGACTGTTCTAAGTGCTGGCTAAACTCGTCTCGGGTGTTGATCAAGGTTGTGCCGGGTTTGTAGTTGAACGGCTGAGGTCGGAGGGCAATCCCGGTGACTTCGCGTACTCGTTCGAGGCTGTCTCGTCCGGCTTCAAAGAGGCCAGCGGTGTATAGCCAGAAGAGAGTTTTTCCGTCACGTTGAAGGCGTTGCTTGATGGCGGAACGGACTTCAGGTCGGATATCCCAGGCATTGACAAAGAGGTAGAGAGAGCATTCGGGGAAGTTTTCGCGGTGGGCGAGATCGCTGAGCAGGTAGAACCCGACGTTCAAACCGGAACGCAAAAGGGCTTCGCGGGTTTGTTGGACGAGAATTTCGAATGCTCGAGGATCTGTGAGGTAGGCCAGGGATCGCTCGTCAATGAAGAGAGCAACATCGGGCTTGGGGGTTCCGGCAGATAGCCGCCGGGCGAGCAGATTGGTGATATCTTTGCCGCGCTCCCAGATTCCGGGGCTGTTGAGCCAGCCGCCACCGTGGGAATCCATCCAGATCACCCCGCCTTCGTGCGCGAGAGCTCCGCCCACGCCGCGCCAGTGAGCGCTTTCGAGGGCTTGGGGGGTTTTCATAATCGGGTTGCGCGATTCGTTGGGGTTTTCGCGTCCCGAGATGGGGGTTCGGAAGTCTTCTTCGCTCATGTAGAGCTTGCCGTTGAGGGCAAAGCTGTCCACGGGGAAGGGGAATGCGGCGGTTCCACCCGGTTCTCGATCTCGGTAGCTGGAGGGGCCAGCGGCGTAATCAAGTTCGTTGCATCGGAGCAGTTTTCCGAGGCTGAGGTGACCGCTGAATGGGTGAGACCATTCAAATGTAAAGCCGTAGCTCACACCGACGAGATAATCGCCAGCTGAGGCTTTTTTGACGGTGTAGCACATCTTGGCGATTCGGTCTACGATTTCATCGCTGATGAACAGGTGATAGTCAACCCATCGACGCGCTTTCCGGTCGGTGCGGAGGAAGTCCTCACCTCCCAGTCCTTCTTTGAAGTCAGGAATGTCGATTCTGTCGAATTCGGCGGAGCCGTCGTACCAGGATGCGCGGAGGGAAACGATGTCGTTTCGGTAACGCATTCGGAGCCAGCGGCGGAATTTTTCGACACTTGCGGTTGAGATGTCGTAGCCGTCTTCTTCATCAAGGAACCACTCGTTTTGGTCGAGATGAACGCCCATGATGTTGTCGGCATGTTTGGAGGCTCGGAGTCCTGCGATGAATGCGGTGAGCGTGGTTTCGGCTTCGCTCCAGTAAGCGTCATCACTGACGCTGGGGTCGGCAGTCTCGCCATTGACATACTTGTAATGGGCGTCGGGGAATTTCTCTTTCCACCCTTGCGGGGTTTGGAAGGAAATGCGCGGGATGATTTGGAGGTCGCTCTTGATTGCAACAGCGGCAGAGATCACCATATCTGCGAATTCGAGAACGAGGGGGATGGTTTCGGGATCAACGGTGATGATGAGTCGGAACGAGAAGATTTTGAGGCCCTGATCGGTGGCTTCTTTGAGCTCTTCCATGACGGTGGCGCGTTGATCTTTCGTCGTTGCGTCGGCGTGGAAAATGATCGGGGAGTAGGCGATTTTGTTCCTGATGATCGTCGGGTGATTTTTGTGAAAGGCGACTTGTGCGGCCTCTTCACGCCGTTCGATCGGAAGTCTTGGGGTCTCCTTTGCAACGGGCTCGGGTACTTCGACAATCACGGGAGGCGGCTCGACTACTTTTTTGGCTCGTGATCGGAAGTTGGCCTCGGGGAATTCCTCACCGTATGCATCGGCGGCAGTGACCTTAGGTGCATCGGCATCGCGGGATCGCCGGTTACGCGTTCTGGCTTCGCGTTCGGGGGCTTTTGGTTCGGTGGAACGCCAAGCAGCGATCGTTACCCGCTCTTCACTATCATTAAAGTCTGTTTCTTTGGGGAGAAGTCGCTTGGCGGTTTCTTTTGAGGGTGCGGCAGAATCTGCGGATCGCCATGAGAGGGTGAACAGGCCATCGGTGTCGATGACTTCGTCGGTTTCTTTCCGCTTGGGTTTTGGCGTTGTTCCCTCTCGCTTACGCGTTCTAAAAGACACGGGGAGATCATCACTGAACTGGGCGGGTTTTGGGGCATCTGATTTCTTAGCTACTGCTGGTTTTGAAACTGTCGGCTTTGGATCGCGAGCGCGGAACGAGACAGGGAGATCAATTTCTTGGTTTGAGCGTCGCGGCGTTCGCTCTCGGCGCGGTCGATCCACTCGGACGGTTGGTTCTTGGACTGGTGCTTGTTGTGGTTCAGCGGCGGTTTCGGCAGGTTTCCGTGATGACCGTACTCGGGGCATACGCCGTGGCCGATCAGTTTCGCTTTCTGCTTCTGGTTCGGGAGTAACTTTGACCAGAGTCTCAGCTTGCTCAGCAGCGAGTTTTTCTTTTTCTGCTTTGGTCAAGCGTGGGGCGCGCACCTTCGGTTTGGCCTGTTCTTCAGCGAGTTCTTCGGCAAGAGTTTTTGGTCGCTTAGAGGGTGCCTTCACCTTGGGTTCTTCGAGAGTGGAGGGAGCCGCAGCGAGGATATCCTCGGCGGTTCTGCGTCGTCTTCGGCTGGAGGTGTTTTCCTCGCTTTCAGTCGTCGTATTTAAGTTTTTGCTCTGTCCAGTTTTGGACAGGTTTTCGGATTCAGTTTTCTTATTGGGCATTGATCGAACGCCAGCTCGTTTTGTAAAATCGTTTTCGGGTTGATTTAGGGAGGTTTAAGTGGGGAAATAGTTTCCGTTTGCAATTGTGGTCAACCCTGTGTTTTGACCCCCGCTCCCATTTTTGGAACTTCCCCATTATGACAGGTGATTTGACGTTCTGGGAGAGTTGAGAGATGGGATGGGGCTGATGGTTTTGAAATTTGGCCTGTAAAGATTGCGTGGTTGTGCCGAATATGGAACGTAAGCCACAAAACGAGGCGCGAAATGGAAATGATTCAGTTGATGGGAACCCATCGGTGAATCGGCAAGCGTTCGGAACAGTGGGCATGATGACCGACCAGGCGGCGGTGAGTGAGAAATCACTTGCAGAGTTTGGGGATGTGTTGAATGCTGCGCTATCCGGTGGTCAGGAAAAGGAAGTTAACCTCGATGAGCTGATTGCTCAGTTGGTTGGACTGGACCTCCTTCCTGGCATGAAGCCGAATCACGGAATGGAAGGCGGAACTCCGCAGTTTGATTTGTCTTGGGGACGGATCGACGCGGTAGCGCGTGGGGCGTTGAGCGAGGCGGCTTCTGGTTTGACCGCAAAGCTAGGTGTTACTGAACTTTCAGTCGGTAATCTTGAGTCTGAACAAGTCATTTCTGGGCTTGCCAATTGGCTTTCTAGTCGCATTAAACCGGCTTCAATTGATGTGGCCGCTCAAGATGTGACACCGGTAATTTCTGATGCGGAGCCAGGTCAAAGCAGTGGGCCGAGCGGGGATGTCGCAGGATTTTTGACCGGAAACTCAAACGCTACAAATGGGGATCGAAACGGCAATGGCACGAATGGTGACCGCAGTGGTCAATATCGTTTGGAACCGGGATTGCGTTATGAACCGAATGCAGACATAACGCCGGAGGCAAACCCGGCAACTGACGCGGTTGGCGGGCCGAAAATTGGATACCAGGGCACGGGTCAGGGCCGCAGAGAAGACGGACTTGGAACCGGGCTAATCTCTCTGGCTGAACTTAAAAAGATCGCGCAAGCTACTGGCCCAATGATCCGATTGGAAGAAGTCAAGGAAAAGCTTGTGTCTCTTCTGGAGTCAGGGCGCGTTGTTGACCCGGCGATGGTTCAGCGGTTGCAAGCAGCGATCAATCTGATTGACCAGGATCTGAGTAAACCGGAAAATGCGCAGGAGATAGCACCACTCACACTGGCTAAATCTGGATCACAGAGCAGCGAACGAATTCGATCAACGGATGGGCTTGTTCCACTTGAACTCACCGAAGGAAAGGTTCTCGACGCTGATTCGACAGGTTTGAGCAAAGGGGAACCTGCGAAATCTAATCCAACACAACGAGCTGAGGCCGAACCCATCGTTCTGGCACAGGACATTATCGAAGGATCAACAGGACGACTGACTCGAGAAAGCGTTGCCACTCAGCCAACGGCAGTGCAAGCGGTTGTTGGCTTTACTGGGGCCAAGGAAAGCAAGAAGATCGGTGAAAAACCTGTCGCTATGAGTATGGATTCTATGGAATCTGGTGGCGAAGCTGCGAACGAATTGAAGGTGGATGGTCAACAAAAGAACCTGACCAAAACTCAGGAGCCTGCGGAAAAGCTGATTCCAACAGTGGCGATGTCGGCATTAGCCAAGGGTGTATCCGAGCCAATTCTGATCACTTATGATGATGTGACCGGGGAAGAATCAGTGAGTCAGCTTGATGGAAGCGGTGAAGTTTCCAGAGAAGATTTCGGAATGAAGGTTGATTCTGGAGTCGCTGATGAAATCGCGGTAAAGCCCGAAACCAAAGCGGATACGGCTGTAAACCAGGCGCGGCAAAAGCTGATCGAGACAACTCTTGATTTGATTGCGGCGCGGCGACCTCAGTCCGTGAGTATTCAGCTCACTCCCCAAGATATGGGGACGATTGAGGTGAACGTTCGGTCCTTGATGGGCCGGGTCGATGTTGACCTTCTGGCATCAGATGACGGAGTGCGACAGAGTTTGGCGACACAGCGGTACGACTTGATTCAGTCTATTGAAACTCGCGGTGCAACAGTGACTTCGATGAATGTTGGAGCTCAGCTGGGACAAGCTACTGATCAATCTGGGAATCAGGGTCAGGGACAAGCAACTCAACAGGAGTTTCGCCAAGCGGCGAATTTGGGACAGTTTTCAAATGGAGCTGAGGCTCCGGTGACGACCACTTCGTCTTATGCGAAGGTTGGGTCGGGCCGGGTGGACTTGGCGGCGTGATGAACGGAGATAAACGATGAACACGATTGATCCAACAGGAGCCAAGACTTACACCAACTTTGGTGGGCAGTCCACGGCAAAAAGTGAACTGGATATGGAGGCATTTTTGCGGCTACTGGCTGTTCAAATGGCTAACCAGAATCCATTGGAGCCGATGAACGACCGAGACTTTTTTGCGCAGATGGCGCAGTTGGGTCAGGTTGAGGGAATGGACAAGCTGAACAGTGGGATGGACACTTTGAACGGGTCTTCCATGATTGGCAAGACCGTTACGGCGGTTCGTCCGATGACGGATGCGAACTCGGGTGGTGTGAACAGTTTGGTTGATGGCCAAGTTGTTCGAATCACGATGCGAGACGGCAAACAGATTTTGGGTGTTCGCGAATCGAACGGGGGCATTGTTGAAGTAGAGATTGGCAATGTTCGCGAAATTCGTGGATAAGGAAATGCGAAATGAGTAGTCCGATTCAGAACAATAAGGTTGCAGAACTCTTACAGAATCGTGGAGTTGTTGCACCCAAGCCAGCGAACAGTTCGCCGACGACGGGGACAGACTTCTCGGCGATTTTGTCGGATCGGTTGAAGGTGAGTAATCATGCCAAAACGAGGCTCGAAAGTCGGGACATTCAGTTGGATGAAGCGAAGTGGGAGCGGGTTTTGGGTGGAATTGAGAAGGCAGCTCAGAAGGGTGCGAAAGAGAGCCTAGTGATGATTGATGATGTTGCGCTGGTGGTCAGCGTGCGAAATCGAACGGTTATCACGGCAGTTGATCAGCAGCATTTGAAAGAGAATGTCTTTACGAACATTGATTCGGCGGTAATTGTCTAACTTCTCACTGAGGAGTAAGCAATTATTAACCGATTATTAGGATAGTCACTTGGGCGATGAAAGGTGGTCGCAACTTGGAAGAGTTGTGAGCTTTGACGAAGCAAGAAATGCAGAGTCTTCCCCAGTGATTACGGCAAAAGAAACACACAAGGAAGAAACTATGCTACAAGCCATGCTTGCTGGAGTCGCCAGCATCAAAGCGCAACAAACGCGCATGAACGTCATTGGAAACAACTTGGCGAACGTTAACACGACTGCTTACAAGGGAAGTCGGGTGACTTTCCAAGACATGTTGGCGCAGACAGTTCGAGGAGCGAGTCGCCCGACGGACAACTTGGGGGGTACGAACGCGATCCAATTTGGTCTTGGGGTTCTGGTTGCCGGTACGGACATCAACCAGGAGCAAGGATCATTAAACGCAACGAACCGCCCAACTGACTTTGCGATTCAGGGGAATGGCTTTTTCATGGTCAGCAACGGTGAGCGGGTTGCTTATACCCGAGATGGTTCCTTTGATCTTGATGCGGCGGGTGACTTGGTTCACCGGGCAACGGGTGAGCGATTAACGGGTTGGCTTGCCGATCCAGCGACGGGTGATATCAACACCAACGCGCCGATTGGCCCGACATCTCGATTGACGATTCCCATTGGTGCACGAACCGCTGTCCAAGAGACTACCGACATTAACTGGGCGGGGAACTTGGATAGCCGAGTGTTTTCCGCAACTGGTTTGGCAACAACTCAAAGCATCGTGCGAGTCTATGATTCCTTGGGCGGGTCGCATGACTTGACTTTGACTCTCACGGAGACGGCAACGCCAAATGAGTGGGCATGGTCGGCAGCGGGTCCGGCAGGTTCGACAGTGACCGGTACTGGTGTTTTGACATTTGATCCGGCAAATGGTCAGATTTTGACGGGGACTCCCGGTGCGATTGTCTTGACCCCGCCTGCGGCGAGCGGAGTTGGACCTTTGAATATCAACTTGAATTTCAATGGCGTGAGTCAACTTGCGACAGAAATGCAGGTTCAAGCGAGCAGCCAGAACGGTTTTGCTCCGGGTTCTTTGAGCTCGTTCAGTGTGAACACAGACGGGATTATCATTGGCCTTTACACGAACGGTTTGACCCGGCCGCTCGGTCAAGTTGCTTCGGCGATCTTCCCGAACGCGAACGGTTTGGAGCGACAGGGTAGCAACCTTTGGCGAGCCACGGACAACTCCGGGATTCCGGTTGTGGGTACTCCTCGGACAGGTGGTCGTGGTCAGATTAACTCGGGCTTTTTGGAGCAATCGAACGTTGACATCGGGAACGAGTTTACGGACTTGATTATTACTCAGCGTGGCTTCCAGGCGAATACCCGGGTTGTGACGACGGTTGATGAGATGTTGCAAGACTTGATCAATATGAAGCGGTAAAGATAGGTTGAGGTCATCTTGACCTCGATAAATAAATGACCCCCTCTCCATTGAAACTGAGAGGGGGTCATTTAGTTTTAGTCTTCGGGGTGGTCGTGGTGAATTTCTGGCCTCATCATAGGGAAGAGGAGGATTTCGCGGAGGTGTTCGGCACCTGTGAGGAGCATGACGAGGCGGTCGATTCCGATTCCGCAGCCGCCGGTGGGGGGCATCCCGCTTTCGAGGGCATAGAGGAACTGCTCGTCCATGGGATGGGCTTCGTCGTCGCCTTTGCTTCGTTCGCCGAGTTGCTGCTCGAACCGCTCTCGTTGGTCGATGGGGTCGTTGATTTCGCTGAAGGCGTTGCAGATTTCTCGCCCCAGGACATAGCCTTCGAACCGACGGGTGAATCCGGGTCGGTCGGGGTCTTTTTTGGCGAGGGGGGATGTTTCGATCGGGTAGCCAACGACGAAGGTGGGTTCTTGGAGGTGGGGTTCAACGAAGTGTTCGAGGAGTTTTTCGATGATTCCGCCGAGGTTGCTTTCTTTCTCGGTGGGGAGACCGACTCGCTTCATGGCGGCTTTGGCGTCTTCGATATTGGTGAGTTCTTCGGGGGTGATTCCGGATCGTTCGTGGATCGCAGTCATGAGGTCAACACGGTGCCAGGGCTTACCGAAATCTATGTTTTGGATGTGAGGATCGCCAAATATTTTCTCAGCAACGTGGCGGAAGAGGTCTTCGACGCACGTCATCATGTCTTCGAGGTTGGCGTAGGCTTCGTACCATTCGAGGAGGGTGAATTCCGGGTTGTGGCGGTTGGAGACGCCTTCATTGCGGAAGACGCGGCCAATTTCGTACACTTTGGGGACGTCGCCGCAGATGATTCGCTTGAGATAAAGCTCCAAGGAGATCCGGAGCTTGACTTCCAGGTCGTAGGCGTTGTAGTGGGTGAGGAAGGGGCGGGCGGCGGCACCACCGGCTTCGAGTTGGAGGAGAGGTGTTTCGACTTCGAGGTACCCGCGAGCGTCGAAAAATCTGCGCACTTCGCTGACGATGCGTGAGCGGTTGAGCAGCATCTCCCGGGCTTCTTTGTTGGTAATGAGGTCAAGGTGGCGGTGGCGGTACCGTTGATCGACGTCGGTGAGGCCGTACCATTGCTCGCCATCTTTTTCTTTGCCGAGGGGGAGATTGTGGAGGGCTTTGCTGAGAGGGGTCAGGCTGTAAGCATGGAGGGAGGGTTCGCCCGTTCGGGTTTTGAAGAGGGGGCCGGTGAAACCGACATGGTCGCCGATATCGAGGAGTTTGAAAGCTTCCCAGGCGTTCGGGTTGAATTCTTCGAGTTCGTTTTTGCGGAAATAGACTTGGATTCGCTCTTCGCCATCGGAAAGGTGGGCGAAGGCGGCTTTACCCATGAGGCGCATGCTGACGAGGCGTCCGGCAAAGCTGATGCGGGGCTTTTCTTCGGTTGGTTTGTCTTCGCTGAGGTCGGCGAGGGTATCGAAATTTTCGAGCAGGTGTTTGGCGGAATGATCAATTTGAAATTTTTCGGTGGCGTAGGGGTCTAGGCCGAGGTCTCGAAGCTGTTGGAGCTTTTCGAGACGAATCTCGTGGATTGATCGATCTTCGCTCATTTGAATCTGCGAGTTTACAGTTTGGTGGGGTGGGGGCTTGGGGACGGCGGGTTGGTACGACAAAACGCCCTGGCTTTGGGAGCCTGGGCGTTTGATGTTGGGATGGTCGATTTCGTCAGACGCCAGCGGCGACGAGAGAATCTTTGACCATTTGCGCGACTTGGGAGGTGGTATCGGCGACTTTTGCTCCGGCATCGAGAAGGGCATCCACTTTGGACTGGGGGGTACCGAGTTTGCCGCTGATGATGGCTCCAGCGTGGCCCATTCGCTTGCCCGGAGGTGCGGTTCGACCGGAGATGAAGCTGACGACGGGCTTGGTCATGTGCTCTTTGATGAAGGCGGCTCCGACTTCTTCATCAGTTCCACCGATCTCTCCGATCATGACAACGGCTTTGGTCTCGGGGTCTTCCTCAAACATGCGGAGGGCGTCGATGAATCGTGTGCCGATGATCGGGTCTCCGCCGATGCCGACACAGGTGGTTTGTCCGAGGTCGTTTTGGGTGAGTTCCCAGGCGACTTCGTATGTGAGGGTGCCAGAGCGGGAGACCATTCCGATCGGTCCTTTCTTGAAAATGTGACCGGGCATGATGCCCATCTTGCATTCATCGGGGGTGATGATTCCGGCGCAGTTTCCGCCGAGGAGGATAGATTTGCCGTTGGTTTTAATTTTGTTGACGGCGCGCATCATGTCGTTGACGGGAACGCCTTCGGTGATCAGGGTGATGAAGGGGATTCCGGCGTCTTCGGCTTCGAGAACGGAATCGGCGGCGAATGGCGCGGGGACGAAGATGAGGGCAGCGTCGGCACCAGTGGCGGCGACGGCTTCGTGCATTGTGTTAAAGATCGGTCGGTCGAGGTGAGTGGTGCCGCCTTTTCCGGGGGTGACTCCGGCAACGACTTGAGTTCCGTACTGGATCATTTGTCCAGCGTGGAAGCTTCCTTCTTTACCGGTCATTCCGGCGACGACGACTTTTGTATTTTTGTTGACCAAAACCGACATGGTGTTTTCCGCTTAGGTTGAGGATACCGGAGGCGGGTGGTGGTCCGGGTTACTTCATTTTTGCGGAGAGGATGAGGTCACCGCGTTGGCATTTTTCGATGACGTCCCATCCTTCGGTGACTTTGGCGAATGCGACATATTTTCCGTCGAGCCGCTTGTTATCGGCGAGGTTGATGAAAAAGTGACTGCTACCGCTGTTGTCGCCTGGGGATTCGAGTGCAATTCCGAGGGTGCCTTTGAGATGGCTCATCGGAGATTTTTCGAACGGAATGGGTTTGCCGAATGTGTTTTCTCCGAGCCCGGAAGTGCCGCCATTTTCTCCCGGGAGTCGGCGAGCTTCTTCGGGGAGCATGGATTTGGAATCTGGGTCACCCGTTTGGAGGACAAAGTTGTTCACTTTGCGGTGCCAGAGCATTCCGTTGTAGACCTTTTGTTCGACAAGGGATTGGAAGTGGGCACATGTGTTGGGAGCAGCAGTTCGGTCGAGAGTGAAGACGAACGAGCCCCGGTTTTGAACCTGAAATTCGACTTGATTCATTTGGGGTTGGATCAGGAGGGTGGTTACAAAAGCGAACGTGCCAATCATAGTTCGATTCTACTTGATGGATTGGATTATAGGTCTTGTGTAAGTTCTGCCGAATATGTTGGATACGGCTATGGGATTCCTTTCACTTTGGGCAGATGGAAAGCGCGAATCGCTTGGAAATGACGGTGATGCACGGCAATCGACGCACGATCATTCACTCAGCGTCGTAAATTTGTGCGACGTACTGATTGAAAGTTTGCGCGATGGGATTATGATTCGGAATGCGAAGGAAGCCGAAGTCTTTGAAGCGGCCTTAGTTGACTTAAGGGGCGCGATCAGGAGTGATTCTCCCTCGCCAAAGCAGGTTGCGGAGTTAAGGGAAAAAGTCGCCTATTTGTCGCGAGAGTATGGACTTTGGCAGAAATCTGCGGTTTCCGATATGTTTCGGGAGTTGTCGCTCGGTTGTTCGGAGCTGATTCAGGCTGCGCAGGAGGATGCACAGAGACTTCAATCTGTTCGGAGTGAATTGGAGAAATTAGTTGATCGGTCAAGTTACGCACCAATTGGCGGTGATGAGTTACGGGCATTATTGGCTCAATTGCCCACACAGAGTGAGCGGTGGGATGCGTCCAAGGACTTTGTCAAACGTAGGGTCAAGCTGTCGGAGAAGCTAACGGGGCGGTTTTTGGGGGTTGCTCTTGGCACCCACGAAGAGTGGTGTGATGAGGTCGTGAAATGTATTGGATTGGTGGGGCGGGGGGCAGGTCAATATGCTGCGGCTCTGGTTGACATTGACCAGTTCTTGGAGTTCATTGACCGAGAGGGGTCTGTTCGTGCCGATGAAGTACTGGAACGAGTCGGTTCGGTCTTGAAAGATTGTGTTGGAGCTAGCGGTTTTGTGGCACGAGCGAATGGAGATGAGTTCTACATTTGTGCGGCGATGCGGGCAGACGAATTTGTAACTCGTTTGACGAGCGGTGTCGCTCAGATAAGCGAATCGGGTGTCACGGTGAGCGTGGGGTGCGTGCCGATTTCACCCAGATTAACAAGGGATGAGGTTTCTGGCTACTTGGCAATTGGCGTTCAGCGGGCCAAGTCGACGGGGGGCAATCAGATTTTTGTTTTGAACACAGAGCGGGAAGCAGCAGCTTAGGCGTGGAGTCCTTCGAGGAGTTCAAGTTGAGTTTCAATGCTTTCGGCGAGGGCATTCGGGTCTTGCTCCTGCTCGCGTGACTTTTGTACGAGATTTGCCAAGACAAATCCCACGGCGACGCCGACGGCAAGGAAAGCCAAGTTTTTCATGTATGTCCTATATTACTTGGGTTCAGGGGTGAATGTTGCGGGGTCAGAAGGGCTTCAGCGGCTCTTGGCTGAGAAAATATGAGTTATCGTAGAACGGGAGCTGGATCAGCCTTGCCCAAGTGTTGCCCTTTTGGGCCAAGTTTCCGGAGTGAGAATTCACGGGTTGACCGCCGAGTAGGCTTGCGGTTTGCGAATCCATGATGAGAAGCGGTTGGCGGTTACTTTTCCAATACAAGACGAGGCGGTAAGTGATTTGTTGACCGATGATTGCGGTTGCGCGATAGTCATGTTCGGCAAGTAGAACGATGGCATCAAGTTCGGCAAGTTGCCCGCGTATTATTCGCTTGAAGAGTCCTTGACCTCGCGTCGGGCGTATATGCGAGTTTTAAGATCGAGAGTCATTCGTTCGGATGACAATTGTCCCCAGACTCCGGCAAAAGCGACCAAAGGGCCAGCCCAGATCAGCACATAGCTGGGAAAGAAGAGGAAACCGTTGCCCGTGAGAGCGAGCAAAAAGAGCAGACCGCCAAAGATGATGCTGGCCCAAGTTAAGAAATCGTACCAACGGGGTGGTGCGACGACGATGCGGGTTTCTCGAACTAGTCGGCTGGAAAGGGGAGTTTCGAGCCCGAGTTTTGCGCGGCTCTGAACGATTTGGGGGGACTCGGGAGTGGGCCGTTGTTGCATTCTTTATCAGCGGATATCGTAGAGGACGGTGATGGACGTGAAAAGGGTACCGCGTTGGGTTCGGGGTTGGTTTTGGGGTGCGGCGATTTACAATGTTTTGTGGGGCGCATGGGTGATTTTATTTCCGGGGATGATTTTTGAACTGTGCGGAATGGATCCGATCAACTATCCGGGGGTTTGGCAAGGAGTGGGCATGATTGTTCTGGTTTATGCGGTGGGTTATTACTATATTGGGAAGGATCCGGAGCGGTACGGAAACTTTGTTTGGGTAGGTTTGCTGGGTAAGACGTTTGGGCCGGTGGGAGGAGTCATGGCGTTTGCACGAGGGGAATTTCCACTGGCGTTTGCTTGGGTCTTTGTGTTTAATGATTTGATTTGGTGGCCCGCGTTTTGGAAGTTTGCCCTGACTTATGCCCGCAAGCCGCTGGAATAGGGGAATGAGGGTGGAAAAGCCGGAGTATTTACGAGCATCGGGAGGGATACTCGTACCGTCCTGAATTTGCTGGCCCGGTTGGGTTTCAGCTTCTCTTGTTGAACCCTATGTGCAAGCAGCCGTTCGTCCATTTGCATAACCACACCGAATACTCGTTGCTCGACGGGGCAACGCGAATCAAGGACATGGTTCAGCGGGCAAAGGAGAACGATATGCCGGCGATGGCGATCACCGATCACGGGGTGATGTTTGGGTGTATGGAGTTTTATTTTGAGTGTAAGAAACAGGGGGTCAAGCCGATTTTGGGGATGGAGGCATACGTAGCGCCGGGCGGGTTGCAGAACAAAAGCCGAGGGGAAGAGAAGGATAGTTTTCACCTTTTGCTTTTGGCCAAGAATATTGAGGGGTATCGCAATCTGTGTAAATTGCACACGGTGGCAGCATTGGAGGGGTTCTATTACCGTCCGAGGGTTGACCATGAACTTTTAGAGAAGCATGCCAAGGGGTTGATTACGAGCACGACCTGCTTGGGGAGTGAGGTGAACCAGGCGCTCCTTGCAAATGACTACAAACGGGCACTTGAAATCGCAGGTTGGTACCGAGACTTATTCGATGAGGGGAGCTATTTTGTTGAGCTACAAGATCATGGATTGCCAGAACAGCGACTGTGCAATGAAGGGCTGATCAAAATCGCGAAAGATCTCAAACTGCCCCTGGTCTGCACGAATGACGCACACTATTTGTGCCGGGAAGATGCAGACCCGCATGATGTTCTGCTTTGTATTGGTACGGGAAGTTTACGGGAAGATAATAAGCGGTTTAAGTTCACGGGCGAAGAGTTTTATGTGAAGACACCGGAGGAGATGGCGAGACTGTTCCCACAGAATCCAGAAGCGATGGAGAATTCGTTGCACTTTGCTGAGATGTGCAATTTGGAATTGGAATCTAGCCGGGCTTTGATGCCGAATCCGGAGCTTGAACCTGGTCACAATCCATCAAGTTACTTGCGTCATTTGGCGGAGCAAGGCTTGAAAAACCGGGTGAAGAATCCGGACGATTCTTACTTTGAACGATTGAACTACGAGCTCAGCGTGATTGAGCAGACTGGTTATGACACATACTTTTTGCTGGTGAAGGAGTTCGCCCAATTTACACGGAGCCAGGACATTATGTTTGGCGTTCGGGGTTCGGCGGCGGGGAGTTTGGTGAGTTATACGATTGGGATTACGGATGTTGATCCAGTCTTTTATGATTTGACGTTTGAGCGGTTTTTGAATCCCGAACGGGTGAGTATGCCGGACGTTGATATGGACTTTGAGGATGCCCGCCGGGATGAGGTGATCAAGTGGGTCACGGAAAAGTACGGTCAAGAGCGGGTGGCGCAGATTATCACTTTTGGAACTCTTGGGCCGAAAGCGGCGATTCGAGACGCGGCGAGGGTGATGGGTTTTCAGCCGATGGAAGCGGATCGGGTTGCGAAAACGATTCCGACGGGACCGGGCTGGAGCATTGACAAGGCGATGAAAGAGGTCGCAGAGTTCAAGGCGATTTACACAAATGAACCCAAGATTAAAGGGCTGGTTGACACAGCCAAGCGGATTGAAGGGTTGTCTCGCCATGCGGGAGTCCACGCGGCGGGGGTTGTGATTGCTGAGGAGCCGCTGAGCGACTATGTGCCGCTTTATCGCGGGAGTGATGGTCAGGCGGTTACCGCTTATGAAATGGGAATTCTTGAGAAGATTGGGATGCTCAAGATGGACTTTTTGGGCCTGAGTAACTTGACGGTTCTTGCCCGGACGATTGACCACATTCGGGCGACGAGGGGGCACTTGGACGAGAAAGAGATTAGGGAAAAGCATCCGGTCTTGATGCCAGGTGGTCACTTGAACATCCCATTTGATGATCAACCGACATACGACATGTTGAGTCGGGGTGAGACGGTAGGGGTTTTCCAATTGGAATCCGGGGGGATGAGGCGGAATATCGTTGAACTCAAACCTCAAAGTGTACAGGAGCTAGCGGCTATGGTTGCGCTCTATCGGCCCGGGCCGATGGAGCACATTCCGAGATTCGTTTCGAATAAGTTTGGCCGGACGGAAATTGAGCTTGCGACTCCGGAAATGGAGCCCTTATTACGGGAGACTTACGGGATTATCGTTTATCAAGATCAGGTTTTGAAGCTGGTTCAGGCTCTTGCGGGCTTTACGCTGGGGAAAGCAGACATTCTTCGCCGGGCGATGGGGAAGAAGGAAAAGGCGATCATGGACGCGATGCAGAGCGAGTTCATGGAGGGGTCAAAAGCGAACGGAATCGCAGAATCAGCCGCGGCCCAGGTGTGGGATTTGCTGCTCCCATTTGCGGGCTACGCTTTCAACAAAGCCCATGCGGTCTGCTATGCGATTTTGGCTTACCAGACGGCTTATTTGAAGGCAAATTATCCGGTTGAGTATTTGGCGGGGCTGCTTGCGGTGTTCCGCGAGAAAGAGGACAAGGTGACGACATTTATTGAGGAATGTCGTCGGAGCAAGATTCCAGTTTTGCCGCCAGATGTTAATTTGTCTCAGCTGGATTTTACGATTGAAAAGCAATCGGTCGGGAAGGGCAAAAAGGTGAAGGAGGTCGAGGCGATCCGATTTGGACTCGGAGCGATCAAAGGGGTGGGCGAGGGGCTGGTGCGTAAGATTGTTGAAGAGCGGAGGAATGCTCCGTATGAGCATTTGTTCGATTTTTGTGATCGCCTTCGGCAAGCGGGGCTGAACAAGGGATCGCTGGAGGCTCTGATTCGGGCGGGGGCTTTGGAATCAATAGACAAGAACCGCTTCAAGCTGTTGAATGCGGCAGAGGGTGCCTTGATCTTTGCGGACAATGCGAATCGGTCCCGAATTGTCGGTCAAGACTCGCTGTTTGGTGAAGCGACTGAGCTAGCCCTTGAATTGCCGGTTTTGCCCGAAACTCCCGTTCCTGATCGTTCAGACATTTTGAAGATGGAGAAAGAGACGATGGGGATTTACATCAGTGATCACCCCTTGCGGGGTTATGAGTTCACATTGCGTTCGGCAGGAACACATAACTGCGCGAATGTACTGGAGATGGAAAATCCTCAGCGCGTGAGCGTGGCAGGTTTGCTGAGCCAGGTTCAAGTACGACCAAGCCAGCGAACGGGTGCGCTGGTGGCTCGGATAACGATTGAAGACTTTACGGGGCAAGTCGGGGGGTTCGCTTTTGGGGATACGGTTTCAAAACTCCAGGGGGTTTTGGAGAAAGACAAAGTCGTTTTGGTCGAGGGCCGAGTGAAGTTTGATGAGCGCAGCCAAGCTGCTGAGCGAATACCCGAGATTCAGATTTTTGATGTGAAGGAGCTCCCTGCGCCAGTTTATGTAGAGTCAAATGATGATTCAGTTGAGGGCCGGATCATGGTGAATATCAAATTGGCAAAGGTGAGTCAATTGGAGCGACTCCGGCAGTTAGTGGAATCGAATCCAGGAGATTACGAAGTTGTTTTGAATTTTGTGGGAGCGAATGGCTTTTCGCCGATTATTCTCCTGAATCGGGTGAATCCTTCGGATGAAGTGCTCCGGATGATGCGGCGATTTTTGGATGACGCGGAGATTGATGTGATGAGCTCGGCTGGGACATTTGGGGAAGAAAGCATGGTTGAGGGACGAGAAGCCGCATCTGTGCGTTAAGATGGGTAGGATTTAATCATGAAGCGGATTTTGACAATTGGAGTGATGGTTGCGAGCATGGGGATCGCGGTGGCTCAGTCGTTCGAGTCGCAGATTTCAGATTTGAGCTTGTTGCAGAACAAAGAGGTTCAGAACGAGTTGGGGATCAGTGAAGCCACTCGGGACAAGATGAATAAATTCGCCGAGGATTTTAATCGCCGTGCGAATGGTGCGCAAGAGGAATTTCGAAAGAAGAATCCTTCGGCGCAGCAGCCATCCCAAGGATTGATTGATCAACTTGCCAAGTTTGAATCGGATTTGAAGAAGAATATTTTTGGGTTATTGAACCAAAAGCAGATGAAGCGGCTTTCGGAATTGACCCTGCAGGCTGCAGGATATCCGGCGATGATGAATGACATTGTCGCGAAGAAGATTGGACTGAATGCGGCTCAGCTCAAAAAGCTACGAGACGAATTCCAGAAAATGGGAACGGAAGTCCAGCGATTGCAACAGGGTGCGATGAAGCCGATTTACGACAAGTACGGTAACGAAAAGCCAGAAAACGAAGAGGCAGCCAAGGCTCTCCAAGCCAAGGTTGAGGGAGAAGCTCAGGCGGCGATGGCTAAGATTCAGCCTCAGCTTGATAAAATGCGGGATGGTTGGTTGGCGGTAGTGAAGAAAACGGTCAAAGCAATTCAAATGAATCGCTTTGAAGCGTTGCAAGGCAAGCCGTTCAAACCTTCTGGTCAGTAAGGTGGTTCGTCAGTTCCTTGTTCTGCGATTTGACCTGCAACGCCAGTGAGTTGATTGCCTTCTTGGTTTAACCAATTCAGCATTTGTCTAATACTGGCGGTTGCCAGGCAGATGCTCGAGTCAGCTGCTCCATAGTAAAAGTTGATTCCATCTTGGTCGTCGTCGACGGTATAGCCACAGGGGAAAACAGCAGATCCGACGTCTCCGACGAGTTCATAAGGCTCTTCTGGTCCAAACATCCATGCGTTTCCGCGCTTGAGGCATAGTTCGGGATGTTTGAGGTCGAAGAGTGCGAGTCCCAATCGGTAGATTGAACCAGAAGCGTGGCGTCTCACTCCGTGGTACATGACCAGCCACCCTTCCTCTGTTTCAATGGGTGGAGGTGAAAGTCCGATTTTTCTTGCGTCCCACCATGCGCCTCTTCGGGCGGGGAGGAAGAGCATTGTTCGACCCCAGTTGTGGAGATCGGGCGAGAACGAAATCCACATGTGCGCCGATGTTTCGGTTGAAGGGCGGTGGATGAGCGCATATTCGCCATTAAAGCGTCGTGGGAAAATTGCGGCATCTTTATCATCAGCATGCATCACAAGTCCGTAGCGTTGGAAATGGATGAAATCCGTTGTTGATGCAATTGCCACCCCTGGCCCAGATTTGCCGAATGCCGTGTATGCGACGAGATATTCCTGGATATCTGGCATATAAGTTATGCGCGGGTCTTCGATACCCCAGACTTCTTCAGGGTAGTTGATTGGGTCTGGTGCAAAAGTTGGTTCAGAGTCGATGATCCAGTTGTCAATCCCATTCTTTGATCGGGCGGCGCAAAGGTGAGAAATGCCACGGCGGTCTTCTGCTCGGCAAAGGAGGAGGGTTGTTCCGTCCTTGAGTCGGGTCGCACCCGGATTGAATACAGTGTGGATTGGGTACGGCCAATCTTTGGCAGTGAGGATGGGATTGTTCGGGTGTCTATGAAGCAGTACTTCATATTCGCTTGCTCTCATTTGCTCACCAAAGCAAGGATTTTTCGTGTAACGGGGAATACTGCAGAACGCATTTCGGTGAGGGCGGTTAGGAATGACAAGGTTGATTCAGCTCCTTGATTTTCGTTTGCACGGTTAGGATGGAGTCCATCCCGGCAGCCGCCGTTTGCTGGTTGATAGAGTGGAGTTTCTAGAATATTTCCTCCAAGGAACCAGCGGAACGCCCGATGGGCTTCTGAGAGCCAGACCGAGTTCTCAGTCACTTCCCACGCGTACAGGTAGGCGGAAACTGATGCCGCGGCTTCAATTGGCTGTTGGTCAAAAAGTTGTAATTCTTTGCTGTGGAGAGCGTAGCTTGATGTTCCTACGGGAGAAAAGTTGCCGGACTTATCCGTCTGGATCAATCTGAGCCAATCAAGTGATTCTATTCCGGCATTGAGTAGTTCTTCATCCATATTAATGTGGCCCGAGACAATCATTGCTTGTGAGAGTCGAGCATTTGCGTAACTGAGTGAGTCTTCAAACCAATGCCAATCGCTTGTCTTTGTGACTTTATATAGATTCAACAGTCTTGTTGACATTCTGGAAACGAATTGGCGAACATTGAGGTCGTGCGGATATGTCCGCAGATATTTTTCTCCACCTAGAATTCCGTAGGCCCAGGCTCTTGGGCTTGAAAACGAATCGAAGGCAGGGAGTGCATCTTTGAAGAGTGTTTGGGCCACTTCTCGGCGGGCAAGGCACCGGCCGTGGTGAAAGAGGGTGCCTAGAGCCCAAACTGTTCGAGCATGGGAGTCTTCGGAGCCTTCTTGTTCTAGCCAATTCCGATCGTAGCTCATGAAATTTCTGAACCTATTTCCATCAGAGTTAAATGCATGAAGGATGAAGGCTAAGTATCGGCTTTGGAGGTGGTTTAGCTTTTCGGGTAGTTCTGATTCCGCTTCCAGGATAGCCGTGAGTATCAGGGCCCGAGCATTGTCATCAACACAGTAGCCTTCTGCACGAAGTGGAGTTGAATGGTGAGCATGTTGAATCATTCCGCAGTCATCGGTCATTTCTTCCAGGTGAAACAAATTCAGTTCGGGTAATTGATGAATGTCTATTGGGCGAGCATTCTCAGACTGGGTGAGTAGGGAATCTTGAAAGAGGTCGACGGCAAGGTGGAGCGATTCTCGATATTGCCTGCCAATCGAGGGCCAAGACATCGTTTTGCCGAAGTCAGCGGCGCGCTGTTCCATTCTCAGTTTGTCAGAGGGATTGGATTGAATTTTCACGATTGCTTCAGCGATGCTCAGAGCATCTCGGAAAGGTACGAGTACGCCTCGTCCTTCGTCGAGGAGTTCTTCGGCATACCAGTAGGGGGTGGAGACAATCGCTTTTCCAGCCCCAACCGCGTAGGCCAAGGTTCCGGAGGTGATTTGATTTGCTTTGAGATAGGGTGTTACGTAGATATCAGCCGCTTTCAGGTAGCCGACGATTGAATCAAGCGGTACAAATTCATCTATAAAAATAATGTTGTCTTGAATTCCTAACTTGACGGATTGTGAAATGAGGCTCTGCCTGTATTCTTCGCCATGGTTATTGAGAATGTCAGGGTGGGTTGCGCCGACGATGGCATATTTGGCACCAGGGAATACTTCGAGAATAGCCGGGAACGCTTCTATGACGTATTCAATGCCCTTGTCGGGTGACAACAGTCCAAATGTAAGAACTAATGGAGCCTCGGGGGGAGTATTCAGGCGATAGTCTGCACCCGAATGCGGGGGAAGGCTCGGCGTTCCGTGGGGAATGAGGTCAATTTTGGAGCGATCAATTCCATGGACGGTTTCAAGAATGTCAATTGCTCGCTCGCTCATGACAATGATTCGTTGGGATCGATCAAGGATGGCTTCTAGAACGAGTTTTTGGGTGAGTGATGGATCGTCTAAGACAGTGTGGAGGGTTGTGACAACCGGGGTTGTGATGTTCCAGATGAGGTCAAGGAGGAAAGAACCGGCAATTCCGCCAAAGATTCCATATTCATGTTGAATGAGAACCGTGCCGTAATCTTGGGAGTTAATGAGTGAAGCGGCTTCCAGATAGTCTGCCTGGCAGTTTTTTTGGATGATACAGCGAACTGATTCTGGGTAATTGGATTCGGATTGTGTACTCAGAGCGTAGATATCAACTTCGGCTTCCTGACCTGTTGATCGAATCGCACTTGCGATATCCGATGTAAATGTTGCGATGCCGCACTTAGTTGGAGGGAAGGTGCCTATAACCGCAACTTTTAGGGATTCATTTGATGAATGTAGCTTTGTTTTGAAAATATCCATAAGTCATTATACTGCCGGACTACACCCCCTTTCAGATTTTGGCGAAAAAACTCCGCTAAGGGAGGATTGAATATCATTTTTCTTTGCGGTTGGTTGGTTTGTCGGTGGGTTTGATAACAGGACGGTTTTTCAGGTCGGTTGCAAGCTTAGCTTTGTGCTTGTCACTACTTCCGGACGAGTTCTTTTTGGGTTTACGGTCTCCCACTAATTAGTTCCCTGCTTTCGAATTCGTTTACTCGTTTGCTTAGGTGCGAGTTTGGTATTTTTCGGCTTTGCCGGGATAAGAGGTTTATCATTTTTGGCCTTCATCTCTTCCAATTCGGCCCTAATCTCTTTGCGTGAAAGTCTGCGCATTCCATAAGATACTGCCTTTTTGGATGGATGAAGTGCCATCAAGCGGCGGAATCGGGAGAGTGTTCAAGCTTTCGATGAAGGAAGTAGCTATATGGGACGGCGGCTAGAAGGGCCAGGGAAGCGCCAAGGATGCCAACAACTGCATTCCCGGTGGTGAGGATAATGAGAGTTCCCGCGACAGCGGAGGCGACGCTGATCTTGGCGGCAAAGCGGTGGGTGCGTTCCCAAACGACCGGAGATTCCAGAGTCCAAGGAGTTCTAATTCCGACATAGTAGTTGGGGGTGACTTTCCCCATGAAGTTGCCGAGGAACCCAAACAATATGCAGATGAGGATTCCAAATACGGTTGGATTAAGTTCATTGCCTCGGGCTGAGTTAAGAACGACAACATGAATTGCGGCGGTAAAAAGAATCGTTCCGATGGCAATGATGTCGTAGGTTTTCCGGAAATCTTCTATGGATTTAGATTTTGGACTGAGTAATGGAAGAACGGCAAACATTACACCCATGCCGAGAATGATCCAGAGGGTGATGAGTGCGCCGCTCTCTTTGGGTTCAAAACGATCTGGCTGTCCGGCGGCATTGAAATGAACAGGAACTTGGGCAGGCAGAGATGGATACACGGTTGCGGTATATGCTCCGGCAATAGCGGTTGAAGCGACGGCAACGAGGAAGAGGCGCAGGTTGGGGTTCATGGATTCTCCGTGGTGAGGTCAGTGGTTTGAGCCGGAATGAGATCAAAGACGGCGGCGGCGAGATCTTGCATGACGGTTGTGTTCAAACTGTAGATAAGTTGGGTGCCCTCGCGTCGCTGACGGATGAGGTCAGCGGCTTTGAGAATGGACAAGTGATGGCTGAGGGTTGGTGGAGTGAGTTCAAACGACTGTCCAATTTCTCCCGCGTTTAACTCTCCGTCGTTGAGGAGCTTGAGAATTTTTCGCCGGTTAGAATCGGCAATCGCTTTGAACACTTCATTCACAGATAATTAGACGAATGTCGAAATAACTTGGTTGCATTTGTTGCGTCTTTAGGTTGTGATGCTTGGGACTTTGTTGTTTTCGCTGGCGTTGGCTTTTGATGAGCCAACGAAGATTGACATGGAAGAGAGTTATGGTCGGACTCCGGAGCAGATCGTGGGGATGGGCTGGGAGAAGTGGTACGACTTTTATATTGGAAAGACCGGGAGCGAGACGACGATGTCGATGAATTTTGCATCCATGCTGTACGGCGACTCGCTCTACATTATCAATTCGGGGCTACTGAGAAAGGTTGACTCGGGGCGTCGGCAAGTGATTTCAGCTTTGCGCCGTCCAATGTTTGATTACAAGCAGGCCTGTGTTCAAGTGGGCTATACGCGGACTGGCGGGGGGACAATGTGGAGCCTGTTTAGCTCGGGGGTTCGGATGTCGGCCGAAGAAGTCATTGGGAAGTTGATCGACCGGAAACCGGATGGGAGATCGGCCACTCAGAGTGAGGTGCGCGCAGTATGGGATGAGATTCAACTCAAAGTTGAAAGTGAACATGCGATGATTTCGCAATCGAGTTCGATGACGGGGGTGAGTTACGATGAGCTTTTGCAGACAGTGAGGAGTGGTCGCAGAATGTTTGAGAATGATGTGAAACTGATTGGTCGGATTGAATCCGCGAAGGAAAGGGCGATGATTTTTGGCTACTATTTGGATGGCGCGGAGACGGCCCGGTCAACTGAAATGGAGTAGCCCATCGCGGTTGGTGATGGGCTACCTGTAGGTATGAGTTACTTCGACGCTTTACGATTTCGTATTGCGGCGAGGAGTCGTATCGACATATAATTCTAAGGAATTTATAATTATTTCAAGTATTCCTTTAAAAAGGAAATGATCTTCTCGGATGTACTTGCTTCTTCAATTTTCTGCACTTCAGTTTTTGGGGTTTGCCTTGCCCTTACACCCTCTTCTCGACCCCAGTAAAACCCGTGCGGTGAGCTCTGAACAGTGAATAGTTCAACGTTTTGGCCCTGTTCTTTCATTCGGTCAAAAAGGGGCTCAATGAGCACGTGAGGAACACTTTCATCAGCGCGGCTCGTGAGGAGGAGAAGTGGAACTTGAATCTTTGCAGATTGAATCAAAGCGGATCGCTCTATCAGAAATTCTTGTGCTTTATCCTCAGTTCCTTCGCGCCTCAAGATTTGATTGTATAGTGATTTACCTTGTGCGGCAAGCCGGTTCCTAACATCTTCAGTAATGAGTGAAAGCGGTGCCTTAGTGACATCTCCTCTCATAAATGTTACTGGGTCAACCATCCATGGTGATCCGGCGGAAATACACCTGATTTCCTTACCCATCCTAATGCCTGCTTGGAGTACCTTGTATCCTCCATGACTCCCTCCGACCAATGCGACTCGATTTTTATCCACTTGTGGGAGGCCCATTCCAAACCGGATACCTTCAATGACGTCGTCATCGCCTAGATTCATGAAACCGTTTCGGTAACTCACAGCAAGAATTGCCCACGGTTCTTTATTCATGTCATTGACTATCGATGAGATCGGATTGGGAGCCGCCATTGTCCTCAAGTATCCGTACGGCTTCTCTGTATTTCCACCGTGTACGGTTACAACCAAAGGGTACGACCCCGACCCTTTTGGTATCGAAAGGACCGCCTTACATTCCCTACCATCGACCGATTTGTAGACGAGTTCTGAGACGTTCCGCTCTATTGGTTGGGAATTGAAGTTGAGGAGGCAAACGGCTACAACTGAGCTGATCATAGTCAAAAGGACGAAGGATCACCTGAGAAGTTCAGGAGAATCGTGCTTAGTTCGGACGTCGCACGTTTAACCAATTGTCGGTTGCTTTACCAAAACTTGGCGTTCGGTGATTCCGAGAAAATCGGCTGACGCAAATGTGGAAACTCTGATTAATTTGTCCGTGAAATTGGTAAAGGATAATGCTAAGTACGAGAATTGAGAGGACTACAGGTGGGTTTGGCACCTGTTCTTGAATAGTCACGACAAAAGTGCACACGGTGTCTTGATCAATTTCGGTAAGACTCGGTGGCAGTCACCATTGCACAGTTCGAAGAGACTTTGAAGAATAGCAGTGGTGTGATTTGTAGAGGCTGCATCATTCATATTTCCATGAAGTTGGAAAGAACATACAATTGTGTTGACTCATTGGAGAAAATTGGCTATCGACTACTCTAGCGGCAGTTTTATGCTTATGCTGAAAAGAAGCTGCCCCACCTCCATTTTGGAAAGTGGGGTTTGGATTTTGGAACAGACTAAGAATTAGCCCTTTGATGAAACTCCTTTGCGTTTCCGGAGGGCTGCCAGTACACCAAGGCTCAAAATAGACATGGTTGCTGGTTCTGGTACTGCATCCATATCGTAGCCAAAGTCAGCATTGATAACATTGAGCTCTTGTGACGTGTTCCAAGCAGTTGGGCCACTCAGATTAATCAATCCACTTAGAGTGAAGCCATTTTTGAAGTCATAGCCTTGCACTTGGAAAGTCGCTTCTGAGTTGAAACCACTAACAATAGTGCCATTTGTTGTTAAAGAATTTCCGTTGAATAAGACGTCGCTCATCGAAATGCTGTGATCATCAGATTGCCTATTGAACAGTTTGATCGACATTGCGTTCCAGTCTTGTGCAACTGCGGGAGCACCCTTGAATGTTGTAACATTCGCGACGAAATTGGTATAGGTGAGGCTTGTTGTGCCTAGAGTGCTTGTCAGCTTATTGTTAGCTTGATCGTAGTTGAAGCTAAATGCAACTGAGCTATTGTTAACCCATGTATGGGCGCTCGTGGCGACTCGTTGCCCTACATTCCCAAGGCTCGGTACTCCAAGGAACATATCGTCACCACCTGAATTGCCGAAGTTTCGATACCGAACCGCCCCGACAGAACTGTCTAGCGGCCCCGAATTGACGACGAAGGTTTGGGCGTTGGCGGAAACGGTCATTCCGACGAACAGCGATGCAATGATCAATTGTTGTGTTTTCATATTTGACTCCTCTCGACTTGATTGGACAGGATCCAATCGTTATGCACAGAGCGCAACTGGATCAGTATGCCTGAATACAATTACAAATGGATGGGACAAGTGCCCGTAAATATACGGGATTCATTGGCCCGGTCAATTTTTGAGCGTTGCGGTAAGTTGAACGAGTGAAGATTCAGGATCAATTTGCGGCTTTGCGAACCAAAGGAGAGAAGGGACTGGTGCTCTTTATCACTGCGGGTGATCCAAGCCTTGAGGCTTTGCCAGATATTGCGGAAGCTTTACAGGAGGCGGGAGCCGATATCTTAGAAATTGGGGTGCCATTCACAGATCCTATAGCGGATGGGCCAGTCATCCAGGCAAGTAGTCAGCGTGCTCTTGATCGCGGCGTGACACCCAGCCAAGTGATGGACACCGTTGGTGAACTTTCACTGGATATTCCTGTGGTTTTGATGGGCTACTTCAATCCGGCCCATCGAGTTGGATTATCTGAATATGCGCGGCTGATGGCGGCGGCAGGTGTGTCGGGTTCGATCATGTGCGATTTGATTCCGGAGGAAGCGGGGGAGTGGATTGAAGCATCGACAGCGGCGGAAGTGGATACTGTATTTTTGGCGGCTCCGACTTCGACGCTTGAGCGACAACGAGTCGTTTGCGAAGTCAGTACAGGTTTTGTTTATGCAGTTTCGCGGACTGGGGTGACGGGAGTCGGAGCCGAAGTTGCTCAATCAACAGAGGGATTGGTCACGTCATTGCGGGGCTTTACGGATGTCCCCATATGCGTTGGATTTGGGATTTCTCAGCCGGATCATGTTCGGTCGGTTTGTGAGTATGCAGATGGAGCGATTATTGGATCTTGGCTCGTCGACAGGTTGGCGAGGGATTGGGAAGATGCTGCTTCGCGGTCAGCATTGCTGAGGGAAGTCAAAGCGCTCAAGGAAGCAACAAAAGGCTGATGGATAAACCGAAGAAAGCTTTTCACGGAGGGGCGTTCTTTGGGGCGATTGGGGAAAGTTTGCGTTCGCTCGACCGAGCGGATGAGGTGATTTCAGCCGATGTTTTGGACGCTTGGTACGACCCTTCGCCGAGGGTTATTTCTGCCCTGGCGGATCATTTACCATGGTTGATCAAGACAAGTCCACCAACGCACGGAGAAGGCTTGCGGGAGGTGATTGCTGAGCAAAGGGGGATCAATGCTGAGAATGTGCTCTTGGGAGCGGGAACGTCGAGCTTGATGTTCCTGGTGTTTCCTCGGTTGATTGAAGCGGGAGACCCAGTGTTGGTGTTTGATCCCAGTTATGGGGAATATGCGCACTTGGTCGAGAATGTGGTCGGTGGGGAACTCGTGCGTTTTGAATTGCCACTCGATTCATTTGATCCGGATATTGAGCGCTTGATTGAATCAGCAAAAAAAGCGAAAATGGTGGTGATTGTGAATCCCAACTCACCAACTGGGCGGGTAGTGACACGGGGAGAAATGGAACGAGTTGTGAAGGCATGTCCAGAAACAATTTTCTGGGTGGATGAGACTTACATAGACTTCGTTGATCATCAAAGTCTGGAGGGGGTAGTAGGTGAATCTGACAATTTGATCATTAGCAAGTCGATGTCAAAATTCTATGGTCTGAGCGGCTTGCGTGTGGGCTACTTGGTTGCTTCAACGAACAGGGTGAGCGAGTGGGAGCGGCTTTCTCCGCCGTGGTCGGTGGGATTGTTGGCCCAGTTAGGGGCGATTGAGGCTTTGCTCGATGGTGAGTATTACCGGGCTCAGGTTACCGAGACAATGGTACTTCGAGAAGAATTGGTCTTGGGCTTGGGTCAAATTGGGATTGAGCCTCTGCCGAGTGTGACGAACTATGTATTTGGGAGATTGCCCGGAGGCGGTGTCGCTCAGTTGGTAGCTGGTCTTGCCGCTCGGGATATCTTCATTCGCGATGCGAATAATTTGTCGCCTCGTTTTGCAGATGACTGGCTTCGGATTGCCGTGAAGGATCGGAATTCGCAGGCTCGATTGCTCGGAGCAATGCAAGAGTTACGGGCATAAAAAAACTGGACGTACCATTGAAAGTTCGTCCAGTTTTGGAATGTCGAGAAGCTTAGATTATCGAGCGTAGAATTCGACGACTTGCTGTTCTTTGAAGAATTCGGGGAAATCTTCTCGCTCAGGCAATGCGATGATTTTGCCGGAGAAGTTCACGACATCGGGTTCGATGTAAACGGGAACTGCGGCGCCTTCAAAGTGATTGTTCTTGGCAATGTTGCGGCTTTGCTCACGATCGCGAACGGTGATGACATCGCCGACTTTGCAGGTGTAGCTGGGCACGTCAACGAGTTTGCCGTTGACGAAAATGTGTTGGTGGGTGACCATCTGCCGAGCTTGGAAAATGGTGCGCGCATAGCCGAGTCGATAGACTTGGGTTTGGAGTCGCATTTCCAGAAGTCTCAAGAAGTTGAGTCCGGTGTTGCCTTGCATTCGGCTTGCCCGCTCGAATGTTTTGCGGAATTGCTTTTCAAGCATTCCGTAGAATCGTCGGATGACCTGCTTGGCAAGAAGCTGCTCGCCGTACTCGGACATTCTTCCGTCGCGAAGGTTGGGGCCGTGTTGTCCCGGCGGGTAGGGTCGTTTGGTGGACGGGCACTTGGCCTGTCCCCAGATATTGAAGCCGACTTTGCGGCAGATGTCTTTCTTTCTTCCTCGATATGTCGCCATGCTAATGGTTTCCTAGCCTTTTCCAGTTGGTTTCACCGCTATGATCGTGACCCTGCGGTGGGCGTGAAGCGATATGATGGCGCATTTGCTCTGATTTAGATTGGGACTGCCTGACGAGGGGTTGAATTTTGCTGTGGAGTGAGCATTATTCATGATGTTTGTCACAAGAATTTAATCCAAAGATGATTTCATTGGGTGATCCAATGATAGCAAACCTAAAGAATCTTATACTGCGTTTTAGGGAGTCCTCTGAACATGACGTCCGTACTCTCAGGGTTGTGGACTTCAGGAATGAGGAGTTGCTGGTGGAAGTTGAGGGTAGTCCTCTGTTCATTGAAGCCGAAACGAGAACGCTTCTTACTGAACTTGAAGGAAGCCTTCAGCGGGTGGTTGTTCAGCCCAATTCTGAAGAGACCGATGGTCTAGTCTGGCTCAAAGTGCTGTCAATTGAACCCGGTATCACCAGGGCACCACGGGCGGCAGCTCCGGGGACGACAGTTTCAATGGTATTGGGTGACATCCGCAATGTGGGATCGGTTTGTGATCTCTCATCGACTGGACTCAGGATTCGGTCTCTTTCAACCTTTGAGATAGGCGACGAGATTCAATGCGCAATGGAACTTCCGATGGGGTTGGTCGAATTTACGGCCCGGGTTGCGAGATCGGTCGAATATCCGATGTCAGAGTCGGATATAGGGGTTGAAATTATCCAGATGAATGGGATTAACCGAGCTCGGTATGACCATTACCTGGAGAGTTTGCTGAGGCGAGTCCGCTCCGCTGCATAGATTTGCACTTTCGTTCCACATCTGACTTCCGGGGGAGGGGGCTCTGCAATGGCGCGGGGCCTTTTCTCTGCTCGAATCAGGCTCGGAAAATGATGATCATGAGGATGGCCATGATGGCAATGAAGCCCAGCCTGATGAATCGGAGTTGATTGAAGACTTTGTTTCGGTCTTTTCCTTTGGTAAGAAAAAAAGCGAGAAAAGCACCGGGGAAATAGATTGCTGAACCTACAAAAATCGGCCATGGGAAGTCGCCCGGGGGCACAATTCCGGGGAGAAGGCTGAGCATAGCCACGCCCAATCCGAGGACACAGAAGAAGTATCCGATCCGGGGGAGTTTTGACTCGGCCATTTGAACATTTTGATGCACAGGTAGGATTTGCGTTGGGAATGGTAGACCTCACAGCGGTTTGGGCGGAATGTGATCGGCAGGGTCTTGATGTTGAAAACCGCCAAGATGAGCTTTCGGTTTTTATGGAATCGCTGTATGAAGTAAACAAGGTTCGTAATTTGACGCGGGTTTCGCCCGAAGATGCGGCTCTGCGGCACGTTGTGGACTCGTTGTTGGTTGTGCCATTTATCCCGGAAGGGGCGCATGTATTGGACATTGGGTGTGGCCCAGGATTTCCGGCTTGGGTCATCGCATGGGCGAGGCCAGACACTTCGGTTCTGGCTTTGGACTCTAATTCCAAAATGCAAGGGTTTTTGTCCGAACACTCCCGAGTTAATCTGGGACAACGGATTCAGAGAGCAGAAGAGGAAATTTTGCGAGATCAGTTTGACGTGGTGACGGGCCGGGCATTGGCTCCATTCGGAATCCAGGCGGAGGTTTCAGCGGCATGGCTCAGAGTTGGCGGAGTGTTTGTCCCATTCCGAACGGCGGCGGAACGAGCGGAGATTGAATCAGCTAATTTGGGGATGCTGGGCTTGAAGTTACATGAGATGAACGAGGTGGTGCTACCTGGTGGAGCGGGTACGAGGCTATTTCCGGTCTGGGATAAGGTCAAGCCGACGCCAATTGAGTACCCGAGGAGTTGGGCGAAAATTAAGGCGAAGCCACTTGGGGTACGTTCAGTTCGGTAAAGAGGACTCGGGCCGGCTCGTACTCCGCGTTGAGGAGAAGGGCTTTGAGAATATGGTCGTTTGCGAGTTGTTTTTTATTATTTCGGATGTAAAGACGAGCTTGGAGGACGTGAGCAGCGGGGGATTCGTCGTCGATTTTGAGTGATGTTTCGAGGGCAGCTTGTGCGGCAGAGAAGTTCTCTTCTTCGTAGTTGATTTGGGCAAGTTCTAAGTAAAGATCGCTTCGGATGAGGGTGTCATCGGGGTTGTTGAGCGGAGCGGAGCGCGCGATTCCGTCGTAAAACGCTTCTTTGGCCGGAAGAATCTGACCCAAGGCGCGGTGGATTTTGCCTTTGAGACTGTAGGAGTTGATTGTGATGGGATCGAACTGTATGATTTGGTCAATCAGAGGCAGGGCTTTTTCAAGACTGGTGCGGTCGGCGGGAGAGAGTTCAACTCCGGCGAGATATTTCTGGATCGGCTTGGTTGTCAGGTCGGCAATTTGGTTATTGACTTGAGTGGCTTGTGCATTCGTGTAAAGAAAGTCGGGCTCGACACCCGAGCAACCGACCAGTACGAGGGCCAATATGGGAAGGAGGTTAATTCGCAACGATATTCACAAGTTTACCGGGGACGACGATGACCTTGCGAATGGTTTTGCCGTCGATGAAAGTAGCGGCTTTTTCGCTGGATCTTGCCGCCGATTCGAGTTCTTCATTAGAAGCCGACGCGGGCATCTGGATTGTGTCTCGGAGTTTGCCATTGACTTGAACCGCAATCGTGAGTTCATCTGCGGCGGCCAGTTCGGAATCAGCTTTTGGCCAATCCAAATGGTAGGTAAATCCTTGCTCGCCAATTTCTGACCAGAGCTCGTCGGCGCTATGAGGAGCAGCTGGGCTTAGTACCGTGATGAAGAACTCAATGGCTTCGCTGAGCGCAAGCTTCTCGGCTTCGGTTGGGTCATCGAGGCTTTTGGTGAGATCACTAAGGGTATTCAGAGTTGTCATCATCGCGGAGATGTAGGTATTGAATGCAAATCGCTCGATGTCGTCGGTCGCTTTGGCAACGAGTTGGTGGGTTGCGCGGCGGATGTCTTTGGCCTTGCCATCCATTGGAGTGAAGGCAATCATGGTTCGCCAATCGGGGTTCCAATGTGGTTTAAGATCAGCGACGAGGCGAAATACGCGGCTTAGGAATCGAACTGCCCCCTGCATGCCATCGTTGTTCCACTGGACGTTTTGTTCGAATGGAGCGACGAAAAGTTCATAGATTCGGAGGGCGTCGGCACCGTAGTTTTCGACGGCTTCTTCCGGGGTGACGACGTTGCCTTTGGATTTGGACATGCGCACCCATTTCCAGGTGAGATCTGATTCGTCCATTTGTGCGGCTTCGGCGAAGCTGACAAGGATGCCGTCTTCTCCAACGCCGAGGGTTTCTCCGTCGCGAGGGGCGCGGTAGGGTGTGTAACCAAGCACTTGACCTTGGTTCATGAGGCGTTGGAATGGTTCCTTCACGCTCACAAGTCCGGCATCATAAAGCACCTTGGTCCAGAAACGGGCGTAGAGCAGGTGCATGACCGCGTGTTCGGCTCCGCCGACATAGCAATCAACTGGCATCCAGTACTTGATGCGGTCAATATTCCAGGCTTCGTCGGGGTTATGGGGATCGCAGAATCGAAGGAAATACCACGAGGAACAGGCAAATCCGCCCAGTGTGTCGGTTTCGCGGCTCCCGAGGGTTCCATCGTGAGTTGTCGTATTGACGAACTCGGGAATTCGACTGAGGGGGCTGGAGCCATCGTCGGCGGGTTCGTAGTTGTCGACGGCGGGAAGTTCGACGGGGAGGAGATCATCGCTGACGGTTTCGGCGTTGCCGTCTTTGTCGTAGACAATCGGGATGGGGCAGCCCCAGTAGCGCTGTCGGGAGATCAGCCAGTCCCGGAGCTTATAGTTGACTTTGCGCTCGCCAATGCCGAGGGCCTCAATCCATTCACCCATGGCGGCCGAGCCTTGGGCGTAAGACATTCCGGAGTATTCCCCTGAGTTAACGAGGATGCCCTCTTTGGTACTGAACACGGATTTAAACAGCTTGGGACTTGCGAGATACTCGGCTTCGGTCGTTTCGTTTGCCGAGAGATAACCCTGTTCGGGCTTAAACACGGGAATCACGTCCAGGTCGAATTTGAGAGCAAAATCGAAGTCGCGTTGGTCGTGCGCAGGAACGGCCATGATCGCCCCGGTTCCGTAGCCCATCATGACGTAGTCGGCAATGAAGAGGGGAACGGGTTTGCCCGTGGCAGGATTAATGGCGGAAGCTCCCGTGTTGACCCCGGTTTTCTCGCGGTTGTCCGCTTGGCGATCCATGTCGCTGAGCGATTTGGACTTGACTTGGTAGGATTCGATTTCTGCGGACTTTTCGGGTGTTGATCGCTTTTTGATTTCTGCGACGAGGGGATGTTCGGGGGCGAGGACGCAGAAGGTCATTCCGTAGATCGTATCGATCCGAGTGGTGAAGACTCGGAAAGTGTGGGGTTTTTCGACAACTTCCAGATCGTCGGGGTGTGATTGCTGAGCGGCGTTTGCAAATTGCACGCGCATTTGGAACTCCACTCCTTCGGAGCGACCAATCCAGTTCCGTTGTTGGTTTTTGATTCCATCAGGCCAGTCAACGTCGTCCAGGTCGTCGATTAGCCTTTGTGCGTAGTCAGTAATGCGGAAAAACCATTGGGGGATAGCGCGCTTTTCAACGGGGGTTCCGCATCGCTCGCAGAGTCCGCCGACGACTTCTTCGTTGGCGAGGGCGGTTCGGTCTTTGGGGCACCAATTGACTTCCGCATTGGAGCGATATGCGAGTCCTCGGTCGTAGAGGAGCTTGAATATCCATTGGGTCCACTTGTAATAGCTGGGATCGCTGGACTTGAATTCGCGTGACCAGTCATAACCGATTCCGATGAGATTCATTTGCCGTTGATAATTTGCGGCATATTGATCGATCATCGGGGCGGGATGGGATTTTCGTTTGATTGCTTCGTTTTCAGCTGGGAGGCCAAAGGCATCGAATCCCATAGGGTGGAGGACGTTGTAGCCCTGCATAAACTTGGCTCGGCAGATTACGTCAGTGGGGATGTAGTTGCGGCAGTGTCCGACGCTGAGTCCGGCACCACTGGGATAGGGGAAGAAGTCGAGTCCGTAAAATTTGGGTCTGCCTTCGTCTTCTCGGGTGCGGAAAAGATCGGAGTCAAGCCATTTCTGTTGCCAAGAGGATTCAAAGGCTTGGGGTTCGTACCGATCACGCATGGGGTTATTTTAGCCAAGGCGTGATCGGTGGTTTTGGGTTTGTTAGGATGTTGGCGGGGGATTCGATTTCCGCGTCTTTGCTCGTTGCCTCCGCGCCCTTGATTGGGGTTGGATGCTCGCTGGACGTATTCGTTGGCGCGTTGATTTGTTTCTTGTTGGAGCTGCTCAGGGAGTTGGGCATAGGTGCCAAAGTTCTGAGCTGGTTCAGTTGCGCCAACCCTGCGGGTGAGTCGGGTGCCGTCAGGATATTGAATTTGAATCGTGACGCTGATAGTCTTGCTCATTCCGAATTGATTGAGCGTTCCGGCGATATCTGAGTAGCGGCTTCGGACTCCTCCGGAGAGTTGGGATGCACGAAGTGAGGCGAGGTCTCGCTCGGACATTGCGACTTGGGTTTTTCCATCCTGAGTCCGGGCGATAATGGCGTCACGGGTCTGAGTTGTGACGGTAATCGTGCCTCCGTTTGGTGGTGTGTTGGCAAGCCATTCCGTGCGTTCTCCGCCGAATCCACGACCTCCACGCTCCATTTCTTGACCGCGTCGTTCGGTTGTTTCTGCAGCTTGAGCTTGGGCTTGGGCTTGCGGATTGACCTTTGACGGTGCCCCGGGAGAGTTAAACAGGAGCGGATTGACTACGGCTGGGCTCAGGGAGCTTGAAGGCAGTTGCACCACGGTTTGAGCGGTCGCGCGATTTCCGAGAGCGGCAAGGATTTGAAGGCCTTCGAGGCTGAGTCCGCTGAAGGTGGAGAGTTGCGAGGATGGGCTACCTCCGAGGATTTGGCGGGCGAGCGTGTTTTCCCATCCCGAAGTGCTAAACACTTCGTTGACCGAGTTGGCGTAGGCGAGTTGAGTCGCAAGACTGAGTACTCCGGTCTGTGCGATTTCGGAAGTGACCCGCCCAAGTGCAGCCCGGTTGCGCTGAGTAATCCAGGCGTGAGTGAGGAGTTGGGGCTTGATGACGACCCAACCGCCTTTCGATTCGGTGACAAGCCTCGCTTCGGGCAATCCCTTTAACCCGGACGAAATCATGGCGTTGGCGAGCGGAATCATGGATTCATCGGGGACAAAAGCGACAAAGTTGGTTGATTTTGGCAAGCTCGCTTTCAGTGCTGGTGCAATGGCGAAGGCTACCGGTTCATTTTGTGCGGGATTCAAAAGAATCTGGCGCAAAGCTGAAGTGTAGGGATTTGCGGCAGGTGTAACTTGGCTGAATGCTTTCAACTTTGCGATGGCCTCTTCATCAAGAGGAACGGTGGCTGAAAGTTCGGATGCAGGAGTTGACCCGGTGATTCGGTATTGCTGAGCAGCGTTGAAACGCGGATTGCCTTCGGAGTCAATTCCTTGAGCGGAGACGGAGTACGAATTGAGTCCAGATCGATAGATTGAGACGATTCGTTTATTGACAGGGGTTGCGATTTGATCTCGAAAGGCTTGGAATCGCGCTTTCCGCTCGGCGTTTTGCTCTTGATTGAGGCGTTGATCAATGCCAGCGAGCATGGCGGATTGTTGGGCACTGACAATTGTGTTGACTGCGGTTGCGGCGGCATTAGGGAGCTGGAGTTGATTCGCATTCCGGCGATCTGCATAAACGACTCGTCCGCCGATCACGATCCGACCGAGCTCAGCGGCAGGGAAAGCGAGAATGATTTGGTCAACAGAATTTGAGGAGTTTACGGGCGGATTCTCTTGCCAGGATTTCCAGAGATTGGTCGAATATTCTAAATATGTTTGAAATGCTTTTTGTTCGATTTCGGGGGAGCGATCCAATCGGTATCCACCTTCGGCTTGGAACCAGGTGAGTCCCGTGGCGTTACCAATCTGGGTGAGTAGGTCGGTGGGCTGAACACCTTTGGCTTGGATAATGACCGAGAGGTTCTCGAACTGAGAATTGACGGTAAGTTTTAGTCCGGTCGCTTCGGAAAGGTCGGGAATGAGGTTTTTGAGACTTTTGCCGGGTGTCTCAAAGTCGAGGGGAAGGGCGAGCGCGGAGACGCCCAAAGTGAGAGTTCCGATGATCAGCCGGAATTGATTCATATGTGTATTAACGAATGATGCGGGCCAATGTTCAGCGGGATTGGTATGATGTTTGGGTGGAGTGGATAGCAGAGAGTAAGGAAAGGCTTGATAAGTTTTTATGTCGCCAGTTTCCAGAAGTGAGTCGGGCAAAAGTTGCGGGGCACATTCAATCGGGCGGCGTGACGGTTGATGGGGTTGTGGAAGCGAAGGCGGGATTCCAGATTCGGGAAGGGTCAGTCATTGTTTCGGAACCGATTTCAGAAACCGCTCCGCACCCAATCGAACCTGTCGAAATGGACTTGGATGTTGTGTGGGAAGATTCTGATCTTCTTGTGGTCAATAAACCGAGGGGGCTTGCGGTGCATCCAGCAAATTCGATGACGGGAGCAACGTTGGTGAATGGTCTGCTGGCGCGGGGACACGGTTTGAGCGAATTGGGCGGTGGGTTCCGACCAGGGATTGTTCACCGCCTGGACAAAGAAACAACTGGACTGATTATTGTTGCAAAGAATGATCGGGCGCACGCGGGGTTGGGTGAGCAGATTCAACGTCGAGCGATCCAACGAAGGTATGTGGCGGTTATTCATGGTGATCTGCCAAATCCGCGATTTACGATTGATGCTCCGCTTGGGCGGAATCCTCGAAACCCACTGATGAGGGCGGTTGTGGCAGATGGAAAAGTGGCTCGGACGCATATCCAAGAACTGCGCCGGATGCCCGAAGGACTCCTCGTTTCGTGCCGATTGGAGTCGGGGAGAACCCACCAGATTCGGGTTCATATGGCGCACTTTGGGTGGCCGGTGATTGGTGATGATCTTTATGCTCCGATCAAGCTCCGACCAGGGCCAATGCAACTCCATGCGGCGAGTTTGCAGTTTTCACATCCCATCAAAGAAGAGTGGATTGAGCTGTTTGTGCAACCACCTACGGACTTTTTTGGGTGGGAGTCGGTGACCCAAGCGGAGGTTGATGGTTGGGAGTAGACGAGGAAGGGGTTCTGGCCAGGATTCAGCAATTGGGGTTACAGTCGGCGACATTGCATGATTTGGTGGCACTGATTTTGAGCAGGGAAGAGGGGGACGTCGGGCATTATGAAACGGCGGCGGCGGATTTGGTGCGTCGCTATCCGGGGAAGCGTTTGGTGGATTTGGGCCAGAGCGAGTTACATTCAATTGCCGGATTGGAGCAGTTCGAGGGGTTGCGCATTCTGGCCGCGATTGAAATTGGTCGGCGGGCGGGGCAAAGCCGCGCTCAACTCGTCAATGAGATTAGCTCGGTTGAGGAAGCGTTCAGGTTATTCGAGTGGCTGGCGGAAGAGAAGCAAGAACACTTCTGTGCGGCTTTTTTGAACACCAAAGGGGCAGTGATTAGCACGAAGGTGATTCATATTGGGACACTCAATATGTCGCTGGTGGGAGCCCGCGAGGTTTTTCGCGAAGCGGTGCGGGAGAATGCAGCCTCGGTCGTAGTTGCGCACAATCATCCCAGTGGCGACCCAACGCCATCGGCTGAGGATTTGGCTTTGACGGAAAGGCTGACGGAGGCGGGAGCGATCCTTGACGTGAAGCTACTGGACCATGTGATTATTGGGAGTAAGGGGAACGTCAGTTTGATGCGTGAGGGATTGATTTAAATTCTCTTTGGGAACGGATTTAACCCTCAAGCGTTTGGATGTTTATGAAGGCGAGTTGGATATGGGTAGCAGGGTTAGCATTGGTTGGGTGTGGATCAACTTCGGAGCCTCTGGTTAAGGCGGAACCATTGGTGGGTCAGAAACCCGAAATCGCCATGACTTACGATTTTGCCGTCCCAGTTTTGATGTACCACCGGGTTTCTGAACTCACGGAGCGTGAGGAGAGGAGTCCGTTAATGCGGGATTTGACGGTATCTCCGGCGGATTTTGAAGCCCAATTGCAATTTTTGCGCGATGAGGGATTTACGTTTTTACATGTCACAGAAGTTGCGGAGGCTCTTAAGCTTGGCAAACCGCTTCCGGAACGTGCAGTTGCTTTGACGTTTGACGACGGCTACAAAGATAATTTTGATGTTGCGTTCCCACTTCTCAAGAAGTACGGAGCAAAGGGGACGGTTTTTATGGTGACCAATAATCTGGGGCGGGCCGAGCGATTGAGTTGGCCAAATTTGATTGAGATGTCGGTGAAAGCAGTTGAGATTCAGTCGCACACGGTCAGTCATCCCGATTTACGGGTGATTGATGATCGTCGGCTTTTGAGCGAACTCGTTGATTCTCGGCAGATTTTGGAGCGGGGATTGGGGAAACCCGTGACTTCTTTGGCTTATCCAGCGGGGGCATTTGATGATCGGGTTGTGGTGGCAGTTGCGGAGGCCGGCTACTTATCGGCTTGGAAGAAAGGCGGCGGTCCGGTTCGACCCGGCGATTCGGCGAACCCTCTCCTGTTACCGAGAATTCGTGTGCATGGGCGAACAGATGCGGACAAGTTCCGTGAGCGAGTGATGAGTGGGGTTTATCTTAGGCAGATGGACAAGCGGGACAGCTAGAAATCCATATCTTTGGGGACGAGGGTTGGGGTTACCCACTTTGTCGTAAGCTTTGAATCTTTGGTGAGTTCTGGACTGAGTTTGAGGATGTCGGGATGGATTGTTGTAGTGAGGGGTTTGGAATAAGTGGGCTTTTCATTCGAAGCATAGAGTGCGAATCGAAGTTCGGTTTTGTGAGAGCCGGCGGGGATTTTTGGTTCGTAGGTGAATTGCTGACCGATGGGAAGATTGATGCGGTGATAGGAGTTTCCGCAGGTGATCCAGTAGTGGTATTGGATCGGTTTCCAGGTGTCGCCAATTTTTGCTTCGAGCCAAGCAATGAGGTTGCCATCGGCGGCGCGGAGCCACAGGTTTGGGGTGTTATTGTTGGTGATCTGGATCGTGAGTTTTGAATCTTTGCGGACGATGGAGAGGAGTTCTTTGGGGGAGTTCTTGGTGATCGGTTTTGGGAGATTGGTTGATGTTCCGTGTCCGCCGAGGGCTTCGGAGTCTTTAACCGCCGAAGCAGCGGGGTAGATGGCGCGCTCCATGAAGATCGGGGTGGAAAGGGCGAGGAGGGCGGTGATCATCATGGATTTAGACGCTCGGGTGAATTGTGAGTGTCACCCGAGCGGCTAATCGTTCAAATTAGAAGAGATCAATTCTTGGATGGTCGGTCATGTCGGTCTGACTTTCCACCCGAAACAAGCGATCCGCTGGCGGGATTGAGAGTCAAGATGACCGCGCTGTATGGGCCGAGGGCGAAGGTGCCACGGTAGCCCAGCCCGTGGAGGGGGTTTGCTTGGGCGGTGACACCAGCAGTAAACGTGTTGGAGTAATCGCTTCCGTAGCCGTTCCAGTCGCTGTTGAAGACGACCGACCAGTTACCAGCCCGGGGAAGACCGATCGTGTAGTTCGCAAAGCTTGTGTTGCTGAAATTGACAAGCACAACGACGTCGTCACCGGCACCGCCCTGATCCCAGCGATGATATGCGGCGACCTTAGCTCCACTGTTCACATGGAAGAGGTTAAGGTTCGGTCCGGAAAGTCCTTTGGTTGTTCCGCTTCGGTTGAGGCGAAGATTGATGAGGTCTTTGTAAAGCTGGCGGACTCCGGCAAAGGTGACTTCCTTTGACCAGTCAATTGGGTCCGTATCTTGGAAAAAGCCGTCTTCAAGGATTTCTTGGCCTTGGAAGATCATCGGGATTCCGGGGGTCGTCATCGTGACAACTGCGCCAAGGGTGGAGCGTTTGCGGGCCCAATATGAGCCTGGATTGCCGGGATCAATTTCTTGGGGCACACGGGAGCGTCCGTTTGCGACTTCGTCGTGAGACTCGGTGTAGATCACCCGTTGGAGCCATTGACCGTTATAGTTCTGGGTCAGGGCGGTGACAAGATCGTTCATGTTTCGATTGTTGTCGCTCGGGGTGGTCATGAGCGGGCGCATCGGGTGGACGAAGTTGGGTGACCATTGGGAATCAAACCCTGCTCCGCCGGCTCCGGTGGTTCTTGTGATCCACTCGTTAGATTGCAAGTCCTCAGCGATATTGAGTTTCCAGGGTTGTCGTGCATCAATTTCGTTGTTGACCCATTGCATCAGCGACCAACCGTCGGGATTGTCGCCCCAGTTGGTTCGTCGGATGTTGAGGGTGCTATCCCATCGGAATCCATCGAGGCGGAATTCTTCGAGAAACATGAGGGCGTTGTCGCGGATGTATTGGCGGACAAATCCTCGACCGAAATCGGGTCGGGTATCTCCCCACGGGGTGATGGCGCGGTCGTCGTTGTAGAAGAAGATTCCGCCGCGATTGTTCTCGCTCCAACCGTCGTAACGCCAGATATCAAGATCGCTGGGGCCGTAGTGGTTGTGGACAATGTCCAGCAAGACGGCGATGCCTCGGCTATGCGCTTCATTGACGAATCTTTTCAGTCCATCGGGCCCGCCGTAAGCAGATTCGACGGCGAATGGGTGGGATGGATTGTAACCCCAACTGAAATCACCAGCAAATTCGTTGACAGGTAGGAGTTTGATGGCGGTCACGCCGAGGTCTTGAAGATAGTCGAGGCGTTGGATTGCTGAATTGAAGTTGCCGGGAGCACCGCCGGGCGTGTCGTTGAACGTCCCGATATGCATTTGGTAGATGACGGTGTTGTTCCAGGAGGGAGTCGAGAAATTGTTTGATGTCCAGTTGAACGCTTTTTGATCGTAGATGACGCTATCGCCGACTGAGTTGGTGACACGAGGGCCGTACGGGTCGGTGCGCCACAGGGTTTGGGTTCCGTTCCGGATGACATATTTGTATCTTTGTCCGGTGAGGGCACCGCGGATGAAGACGGAACGGTATCCGTTGCCTTCGGATTGCATGGGGGCGGCGAGTCCGTTCCAGCTGTTGAAATCCCCGGCGGCATGGACAGAGTTGGCAAACGGGGCATAGGTGCGGAAGCTCGTGCCGTCTTGGGCGGGGATGCTTCCCATTCCTTGGACGTGGCTGGCGACGACGTTGCGGGAAATTGTGAATGTATAGAGGCACGCAGTTCGGGTGTAGATTCCGAAATAGACACGTCCATTGATTAGCTTGACGGTAGTGGTGTTTGAAAGCGATCTGGAACCACCGGTTCCGTTTGTGTTGAAGAAGGCTGAGATATCGAAATTAGTTTGCGAGGGCAGTGATCCTTGTTTGATGAACAGGTCAATAAGCCCTCTGCGCTGTTGAAAGTCTATTTTGAGTTCACCATGTTGGCCAAGGACGTCAACAGAATAGTATTTCCAACCACGAGTGAGGATGCTATCTTGGATTCTCCATGGCCCTTCGCCGGTGAGATGATTGACCGATTGGGCGAGCGCGTTTGTGCAGAACAGTGTGGCAACGGCAAAGAGAATGGCGGAACGAATCGCTTTCATGTGTCCTCTCAAGATTCTTCAGTGAGCTGGGTGCTTGTTGAAGAATACGTATTCTTGACGGGATTATCTCACAAATTGTTCTTGATTTGTGCTGGTAATGATATGGGGAGAGCAGAGCGGATAGCTAGTCGCCGATGATCTGCTTGAATTCTGGCCGGTTGATGTACTCGCGGAGGTCTTCGTCGTTCTGCGCGAATGCTTCGACGGGGAAGCCGAGATCTTTTGAGATTTGGATTTGTTCAAAGACGCCCTTGTCGTAGCCTTGGAGGGCATACCCGCAGGCAAGATTGTAGTGGATGATGCTGGGTTCGTGGCCAAAGTTTTTTGAATTCAGGAAGCTTCGGCGGGCGGCGTCGAATTCACCAAGGTAGTGTTGTGAGAGGCCGAGGTAGAACCATCCGTCCGGGTCTTCGGGGTCTTCGCTGAGGATTTCGAGATTCTTCTCTTTGGAAAGCTCCCATTCTTTGTTGCTGAAGGCGTCTTGGGCGATGACACGAACTTCTTCGGATTGGTTTTGGATGACCTTGGTATGGGTGGCCCAGGCCACGGCGCATCCGGCGGCGAGGATTGAGATCAATGAGACAAACCATCCGAGTTTGAGAATCATCTTTGGTTACTTTACTCCTTGATAGAACGTTATGGTTCCCAGGGATTATGGTCTTTTGTTGAAGTTTCTTCTTAAAGGTGAGAGACAGTTGAGGGGTTTGGTTCGTTTGAAGGAGTGCATCAGGTCCGGTCAGCGTAGAGTTGGCAGGGTGACTGGTAGAATGAGGGAGCGCGTCTCAATGGAGCGGCGGGCGATCAACACACGAGGTTAATTGAGTGGCGAAGGCCAAATTGGAAGAAATTGAAAGCCCGGCAATGCTCGAAGAGTTTTATCGTCAGATGCTCTTCATCCGGCGATTTGAAGAGAAGTGCAATGTGGCTTACCGGCTTGGAAAGATCGGTGGATACATGCACACTTATGTTGGGATGGAAGCGACGGCGGTAGGAATCCACCACGCGATCAAGCCAACGTATGACTACATGATTACGGCATATCGTGATCACCCGCAACCTTTGTTGCTCGGTACGGATCCCGTCAAGGTTATGGCTGAGATCATGGGCCGGTCTGATGGGATGAGCCGTGGTAAGGGTGGTTCGATGCACGTCTATGATATCGAGCGCGGTTTTTACGGCGGTTGGGGGATTGTTGGCGGTCATATTCCGATTGGTGGCGGTTTGGCATTTGCGAGCAAGTATCGCAATGAAGATCGAGTCACCATTTGTTTGCTAGGCGATGGAGCGGCTAACCAAGGCGTTGTTTTTGAAACAATGAACATGGCTGCACTGTGGGATTTGCCGATCATTTTCTGCATTGAAAACAACGAGTTTGCGATGGGCACCCGATTGGAATATCACGCAGCGGATACTGAGCTATACAAGCGCGGTGAGCCGTTCGGGATCAAGAGTGAGCGGATTGACGGGATGGACGTCTTGAGTTTCCATAAGGACATGCAACGGATTGTTGACTGGACTCGGGAAAATCAGAAGCCGTACTGGGTTGAGATCATGAACTATCGGTTTAATGGTCATGGTGCGGCAGACAATGACCGCGAGCTATACCGAACGAAAGCCGAAGAGTCGGAAGCGATGAAGCGCGACCCAATCGCTCGGTTGGAAGAGATCATGCTCAAGCGGAACGTGATGACTCGCGAGAAGATGGAGGCGATTGACGAAGAGTTGACCGATCAAGTCGAAGCGATTTATGAGCAGGCTGATGCTTCGCCGTTCCCCGATGCGAGTGAGGTTTACGACAACGTTTATACCGATATGGAACCGGAGAAAGGACACTAAGATGGCGGCAGTAGAAGTAGCAACTCAAACGATGAGTTACCGAGACGCCATTAGTAAGGTGCTCTCCGAAGAAATTGAAGCGAATCCGGATGTCTTCATCATGGGTGAAGACATTGGTCGCTACCAAGGCACGTTCCGAGTAACCCAAGGCATGTTTGATAAGTACGGCGAGAAGCGAATCATTGATACGCCGATCACGGAAGCCGGCTTTACTGGTATCGCGATTGGTGCCGCAATGGCGGGACTCCGTCCAGTTGTCGAGATGATGACCATGTCCTTCTCCATTTTGGCGATGGATCAGATCATCAACCATGCGGCGAAGATCCACTACATGACTGGTGGACAAGCTAAGTGCCCGCTCGTTATTCGTGGACCCGGCGGTGCGGCCAAGCAGTTATCGGCTCAGCACACGCACTGTTTGGAAGGGTGGTATGCCCACGCTCCGGGATTGAAGGTCGTTGCACCGGCAACGGCGATTGATGCCTACGGAATGCTTCGGCAGGCGATTCGCGATGATAATCCGGTGATCTTCACGGAAAATCCAGGACTCTACACCGTTATGGGTGAAGTTCCCGATAACCGAGAGTTTGTCGTTCCGTTTGGTAAAGCAAATATCTTGCGCGAAGGAACAGATGTGAGTTTGGTCGGATATAGCCGGATGACTCAGATCAACTTGGCGGCGGCAGAAAAGCTATCCGAACAGGGAATCAGTGCGGAAGTTGTAGACGTTCGCTCGCTCAGTCCGCTAGACATGACAACAATCAACGCGAGTGTGGCGAAGACTCACCGCGCGGTTGTGGTTTATGAAGACTGGAAGTTCGGTGGTTTTGGCGGCGAAATTGCTTCCCGAATCGCAGAAGAGAGCTTCGATGATCTCGATGCTCCGGTTGTTCGTTGTGGCGGATTAAATGTTCCGACACCTTATGCGCGCAACCTGGAACTTGAATGCATTCCGGATGTAGACGACGTAATTGCGGCTGTCCAAAAACTGGGCTGAGTTCGTAATCCTTTGAAACTGATCCCTTAGAACGATAAGTTCTGAGGGATTTTTTTATTTGGGGCGACCACTTTGATGGCTACGGTTTCGAATCGACATGGCGGTCAGGGCACTCATTCCTTGTGAAACATAGAACGGCCGAAGTGCCGAGTCACAAGTGAGGTCAATCATATAGTAGTCGCTGAGTTTGAGGAGCATAAGTCGGATAAGCTCTTTGCCAATCCCTTGGCTCCGATATGAGGGTCTGACTTCAAGCAGCGGAATATAGGCACAAAGCACATCGTCCGTGATGGCGGTTATGAATCCGACAATTTCTTCGCCTTCTCGGGCGACGATCACTTCTGAACTTCCCACCAGGATGCGGAGGTGGGTTTCGGGTGTTGGCGGCATGGGCCATCCCTCAAAGAATCCTGTGAGTTGATCGGCAGTGATGCCAGCTATGCGATCGGAATAAGTGACCACATGACTATTGTGCCGGAGAGCCGGGTGGGAATTCCGGTTTATCCCCAGGACATCTGAATTTTCAAGATAAAATGAAAATTGATGAAAATTCGCCTTGGACACTCGCCTGACTCTGATGATGCGTTTATGTTTTGGGGGCTTGCCAGTGGGGCCGTTCAAAGTGAATTTGAATTTGAGCACATTCTGCGTGATATTCAGACATTGAACGATTGGGCTAAAGAAGGCAAGTTGGAGAGCTCGGCGGTGAGCGTCCATGCATTCGCCTATGTTGCCGATAAATATGCGTTGCTGCGGCACGGTGGTTCGTTTGGTGATAACTACGGCCCGATGATCGTAGCCGAGTCTGAGATTTCCCTAGATGATCTCAAAGAGATGGTTATCGCGGTGCCTGGGATTTTGACTTCGGCGTTTTTGCAGCTCAATCTCTGGTTTGAAGACCAGTTTGGTAGCGAAGTGAAGCCCATGTATGAAGTCGTTCCGTTTGATGAGATCATTCCGGCAATCAAATCCGGCAAGTACAAGGCAGGTTTGATCATTCATGAAGGTCAGCTGACTTATGCCGAAGAGGGTCTTGTGGAACTCGCCAACATGGGCAAATGGTGGGGTGAGAAGACGGGCGGATTGCCTTTGCCGCTTGGGGTCAACGTTGTCCGCAAGGATTTGGGTGAAGATGCTTGTATTGAAGTGAGTCGGTGTATGCGCGAGTCAATTCAGGCGAGTCTTGATAACCGATCTACAGCGCTGGACTATGCTTTGCAATTTGCAAGGGGCATGGATGTCAAGACCAGCGATACATTTGTGGGAATGTATGTGAACGAAAGAACGCGGGATATGGGTGAAGAAGGCATTAAAGCGATTCGGTTGCTTTTGAGTGAAGGAGCGCGAATTGGTTTGGTTCCTGCGGTTGATGTCGCGGTAATAGACTGATCTCTCGATACGGTGCCTGGAGGAAGTCGAGGTATTTCTCCAGGCATTTTTGTAGAAACTTTTCAGTAACTGTTGAGCGTTGTAATGATACGCATATGGGATTCACGGCATTTGCTCTGGCGTTGGCGGTTGCGGGACAAGATCAATCGGGCTTGGATGTTCGACTTGATCAATTTTCGGCACGAGGTGATCGAGTGAGTTCGGTCGTCAAGCGACTTGCGGAGAAAAGTGGAGAGAATCTGTTGGTTCAGCGAGAGTTGATGAACGAACCAATCTTTGCCGAAGTGCGAGGCAAAACTGTGCGCGAAGTCATGAATGCGTTAGCAACCGCGACGTACGGGCAATGGACATCACAAAACGGGGCGATTACTTTGTCGCTTTCTGGGGAAGCTCGGGAAAAGAGCAATCGAATGCTCGCCGAACGCAACCAGAAACTCATTGCGAATTTGCAAAAGTCCATTGATGATCTCAAAAAAGGGGGCTGGGGGTCAGATTCAGCGCGGGAGTACGTTGATCGAATAACGGATTTGAGGAAGCAGTACCGTGAGAGCGCGCAAACGGGTGAAGGCGATCGACCGACGATTGAAGTTGCTGGACCTTCTCCTAAGGGAGTGGAGCGGCTAGTTTTGGGGACAATCATGGAGCAGCTGACTCCTTCGCTCCTGGTGAATATGAAAGTTGGCGAAAAAGTTGTTTATAGTTCTGCTCCGAATCGGCTCCAAAAGAGGTACCCATCGGACATACGCTCGGTAGTGAATCTTTATGCCAAGGCGCATCAAGAGATTTTTGATGAATCAACTCGGAATGTTCGAGATGATTTTGGGGCAGATTGGAGGGGTTCGTTGGGGTTACCAACTTTTCGGAATTTGAACATCACAAAACTCATTGCAACGGTGATGAGGGAGGATCGCGGGTGGATAGTTGGCTTCCAATTGGTTGATCCGGACGGTGCGGAATTGGCTTATCATTCGCTCAGGGTTACTCCAAGTGGGTTAGAAGCTGAGCTGCCAAATGAGAACGATTCACAAGAAGAGCAGGGAGATCCGATACCACTCTCAGCACTCTCGCAAGAATTCTTGACTAAGAATGGGGTGGGTTCCAATTCTAATCAAATGTCGATGGGAATGGATGTTGGTGGTTCATTTGTGTTACTCAACGTGGGCAATCCGGTTCGCCCCCCTGTTTATTCGCCGGAGTTGTGGAATCTCCTCGCAAACCCTGGTCAAGTTGATTTCTTGAGCGTTCTGGTTCCGGAGCTATTGAGACATAAGTTTGGTGAACGGAGTTTTATCGCCGACGTGCCGGACGAGGTTTGGCAGAGGTTGGTCACAGGTGCCAGCGGAGCCGAAATGCGGGAGGAGTTTGCGATGCAAGCCCTGAGGGATTTCACTGAGGAAGTTGAGGTCGACGGCTTTGCGATTGTTCGGGCACAGGATACGATGGTCGTTTTGCAAAGTCGGGTTAATCGAGATGATATGCAACGATTGACGAGTGCCGTCCATGGCCGGGGATTCGCCAGAGTAGCGGAAGTTGCAGAATATGCTTCAAAGCGCGGTGTCCGTCTTTTTGAACAATTACCAGACATGATGGTTTTTGCCCTTTCTATTCCATTCACGGTTGAGGATTTGATCTCGACATTTCGTTTGAATCTCGATTTGGCGGATTTCATTGTTGCGACCCCCGAGTTCAAGGCAAATACTGAGATGGGTTCAAAAACGTGGCTTTATGGCCAGATGAATCTGGGTCAACGGGCAGCCTATGAGCGAATGCTCTTTGCGAGCACACCAACGATTACGCAAGATTCTGGATCGTTTTCGATTGGGGTTTCGATGGGAGAGAGGCCACCCGAGAAACGGATGGCGGCTGATCGCGAACCTACGGAGCAGTTCGGAGCGGGGATACCCAACGAGACTGAGTTTCCTATGGAAGTCAAGCCATTTCCGGGTGTTTTAGGGAAGGTTAATAATCATCCGAATGGGAGTTTGATGACGGCAGCCCAGCTAGGCGGGATGATCGGATTTGGAGAGGGAAGCACCGGGGAATTTCAGGTGACCCAGTTTGATGAGTATTATCAGGCGAAAGTTTCCAGCATCCAGTTTGTTGATCCGGTGACTCGTTATTCGATTCAAATGGCGGACGGTGTACTGGTGCCTCAAGCCCGGGCTTTGAAGTTCAATGATCTCGGGAGCGATATTTTGAGCAAAGCCGAGGAAGCGCGAAAGATGATGAGGGAGGCGGCTAAGAATATGGGCCGCCCAAGGCAGAATGTTCCTCCAAACGACATGCGACGATAGTCACGTGAATTTAATTCGCTCAATGGCTCAGGAGAGTTAATATTTGGGCGAGAGCCGTACCCTTCACTTCGGGCCGGTTGGCTCCATAGAATTCCCTTCTTGCCTTGAGTTAAGGGTCCGAATTATGTAAAAGTGAAACATGGTTCGACGTTCGTCCCCGTTTGTGCTTGGTTTGGTCTTGATTGCAGCGGTTGGAATACCTCATTCGGCTTCCGCGCAGATTAAATCAGCTGACGACCCAGTTCTCTCGAAGCTCGAATGGCGGTCAATTGGCCCTTACAGGGGTGGGCGATCAGTTGCGGTGAGTGGGGTTGCCGACGACCCGAAGACGTTCTTTATGGGGACGACGGGAGGCGGCGTTTGGCGAACTCGCGACGAAGGGGTGACTTGGGCATGTGTATCGGATGGATTTTTCAAGCTCGGATCAGTTGGTTCCATCGCGGTTGCTCAGAGCAATCCCAAGGTGGTTTATGTTGGAATGGGTGAGCACGCGATCCGGGGAAATGTAACATCCGGGGATGGGGTTTATCGGAGCGATGACGGTGGGGATACTTGGAGGCATTTGGGGCTAGCCGAGACTCAATTTATTGGTCGCGTAATCGTTCACCCCAAAGATCCGAATACCGTTTGGGTTGCCGCATTGGGGCCAGTGTTCGGTAAGAGCAAAGATCGGGGAATCTATAAGTCCAAAGATGGGGGAAGAGTTGGAAGAAGACACTGTTCGTCAATGATCAAGCGGGAGCGATTGAGCTTGCAATTGACTCGGCGAATCCTGATGTAATGTTTGCGGGGACATGGGAAATGTGGCGACGGCCCTGGGAGTTGGTTTCCGGAGGGCCGGGTAGTGGACTTTGGACAAGCCGCGATGGAGGTGAAAAGTGGGAGAACATTTCGGGACGACCAGGATTGCCAACTGGGCTCTGGGGGAAGGTTGGAGTCAGTGTAAGTGGTGCCGATCCGAACCGGATTTACGCGATGATCGAGGCGGAAAAGGGTGGGCTTTATTTAAGCAACGATGGGGGGAAGACCTGGGAGCTATCTAATGGATCGAGCGGGCCCCGACAACGGCCCTGGTATTACACAAGAGTGTTTGCTGACCCAAAGGAAAAGGATACGGTTTACATATTGAACGTTCAGTACTACAAGTCCACTGATGCCGGTAAAACTTTGCGTCCGGGCGTGGCTCAGCATAGTGATCATCACGATTTGTGGATTGACTCGAATGACAACAAGCGCATGGTGATCGGGACAGACGGTGGGGCAAGTGTGAGCGTGAACGGTGGCGGAGCTTGGTCGGCCCAGGATTATCCGACCGGCCAGTTTTATCACGTTTCGGTTGACAATTCGTTTCCGTACAACGTACTAGGAGCGCAACAAGACAACTCGACGGTGCGGATTCCTAGCCGGACGCGAGGAGCAGGAATCACCGGCGAAGATTGGACTTCGACTGCGGGGGGAGAAAGCGGATACGTCGTCGCAAAGCCGGATCGTCCGGAGATTGTTTTTGGGGGAAGCTACGGAGGGGACTTAAGCTGGCGCAATCACTTGCTTGAAACCAGCCGAGCAGTTGATCCATGGCCAGATAATCCGCTTGGAAGGGGGGCAGTAGAGGCTGTGGAGCGGTTCCAGTGGACGTTTCCGATTGTTTTCTCGCCGCACGATCCAAACACACTTTATGTTGGCTCGCAGCATGTTTTGCGGAGTCGGGACATGGGCGGAAGTTGGCAAAGAATCTCGCCAGATCTGACGACCAACGATTCGAAGAAAATGCAGCCAAGCGGTGGTCCGATCAGCAAAGATAATACAGCTGTGGAAGTCCACTGCACGGTTTTCACGATTGCTGAATGCCAAGCAGAGAAAGGAGTTATTTGGGCGGGAAGCGATGACGGTTTGATTCACTTGACGATTGATAACGGGGCGACTTGGAAGAATGTCACCCCGAAGGGAATGCCAAGTGGGGCGACAGTGAGTTTGATTGAGGCCTCACCGCACTCAGCCGGGCGAGCAATTGCGGCGGTGAACAACTATCGTCAGAATGATTTCCGCCCTTATGTCTTTGTGACGGATGATTACGGAAAGACTTGGACTGCGCTGACGGCGGGGATTCCCGATGATGTTTGGGTGCGGGCAGTTCGGGAGGACTTGTCGCTGAAAGGGCTTCTTTACGCAGGAACCGAAGCGGGCGTTTATGTTTCGGCGTTCGGTGCTCCGTGGAAGAAGTTGGGCGGATTGCCCGAGACTCCGGTTCATGATCTCGTCTTGAAAAATCATGACTTGATCGTGGCGACCCATGGTCGAGGATTCTATATCTTGGACAGTGTGAATCCGATTCGGGGCACGGCTCAATCGGCTGACTTGGCGGATGTTGTTCTTTATCCGGCATTTGGAAATCCAGCTCGATTTGGTCCGGTGGGAAGTGGGGAAGTCGGTAAGAACCCACCGGGATCAGGATTACGAGTGGAGTTTTTTGCGCGCAATGAAATGAAAGATGTCATGGTGACGATGAGAGATCAGTCTGGATTTGGAGTTGCACAAGCAAAAATCGCTTCGGCAAAACCGGGTCTGAATGTGGCGTATTTGATGCCGACCTATCCGGGAATGCAAACATTTGCGGGACTGCTCATGTGGAGCGGCTATACAGGAACTCTCAAGGCACCTCCCGGTGAATATGTTCTTCAACTCGAATCTGGGTCAACGAAACTGGAAACTGTTGCGGTGTGGTCGAACAATCCAGGTTCAACAGCTTCTGACGCTGACATGGTGGCCAAATACGAGCTATCACGCAAAGTCGCCGATGCGGCGACCGAGTGCAACGCGATGGTTATGAAAACCCGAGGGTACAGAGCGGCGATCGCAGAGGCGATGAAGGGATCGAAGGAACTGGAAGACAAGGGTGCCTATGCGATTAGGATTCTTCAATCAATTGAAGACTCGCTGCACCAGGGTAAAGCGGGAGCCGGTCAGGACTTCCTGAATTTCCCGATGCAATTAAATAACCGATTTGCGGCATTGCTTGGCAATATCCAAAGCGGTGACTATGGGGCGACAAAGCAGAGTTTTGCTGTTTATGACAGTCTGATGCCGCTCTTGCAGGCCGAGCGAGACCGAATGAAGGAGTTTGAGACCAAGATGTTGCCGGATCTCAACAAGGCCCTTGTCGCAGCCGGAAAGCCTGAACTTGCGCTCAAGTTTGAGGAGCTTCGACCCGCGAGAGGGGGCATTGGTACCGGAGCAACTGGCGAGTGATCATTGCACCTGGCTCAAGTTTGATTTTTGCAGGCGATAGCATCACTGAATGCGGTCGCCAAGGATCGAATTTGGGCCAGGGATTTGTGATGATGGTTGACGCCTACCTTAAAGCAAAGCGGGGAGGAAGCCGTATCCGAGTGGAGAACGTTGGAGTCGGAGGCAACACAGCGCGTGACCTTTCGTCTCGGTGGGATGATGATGTTCTGGAAAAGGAACCGGACTGGGTGTCCTTGATGATCGGGGTGAACGATGTCTGGCGACAATTTGACCGGTATTTGGAGGTTGAGAATCATGTTCGATTGCCTGAATATCGAAGTGCGGTGAATCACATGGTAGGAACAGCGCGAGATAGTGGTGCGCAGGTCGTTGTCATGAGTCCGTTTTTTGTCGAGCCAAATTTGGATGACCCAATGCGCTCGTTAGTTGAAGAATATGCCTTATCCGCGATGGAAGTCGCGAAGAAACATGAAGCGATTTTTGTGGACATTCAGAGTGAACTGGATGAGATGGTTTCTCATGTTCCCGTTATGTCTGTTACCAATGACCGGGTTCATTTGGGGTCAGCGGGACATATGCGGATTGCCCTCGCCTTTTTGGAATCTGTCCGAGCGTTGTAATGTAAAAATCCCCCGGTTCGCTTAACGCCCCGGGGGATTTTGAAATTTGGGGAAGTTTTGTTTAGTTTCCGCCGCCACGTCCGCCGCGACCCATCATATTGCGCATTTCTTCGTCAACCTTGGGGTCTCGCTCGAATTTGGGCCCTTTCATGGATTCAAACTTTGTCTTTTGCTCTCCGGTGAGAACTTTGACGAGTTCGCCATCAAGGATGCGATTGTTTTCTTCCATCAGCGGTCGGATTTCAGTTCGATCGATTTCTCCATTTTGTGCTCGGGCAAAGATGGCTTGGTTGGCATCATTCATGGATTTTTCCAAGTCTTCAACTTGCCGTCGCTGCGCGGTAGAGAATCCAAGCTCTTTCTGGGTTTTCTCTTCCATGATGGCGCGGTTGCCTTTCATTTGGAGTTCGATCTGACCGAGGCGGGCTTTTTGTGCATCGTCGATAAGAGCGAGTGATTTCTCGTTCAAATCGGTTGACATTTTCTCCATATCCTTTTGGATGGTGGTGAAGTCTGGTCGTTCGCCACCTTGGCCTCCCTGACCACCTTGTCCGCGCATGCCTTCAAACATGGCCATGAGTTTGTCGCGATACTCTTTTTGGAGAGCTTCGAGTTTGGTCGTTTGGTCGGTGGAGAGCTTGAGGTCTTTGTGGACGTCTTTGCGGGCCAGGAGCATGCCTGGGCCTTGCATCATGTTTCCGCCGCCCATCATGCCGCCACGGCCCTGTCCACCTCCTCGGCCTTGTGCTTCTGCCGCGAGTGGAAGAGCCACAACGCAAAGAGCGAGCGCGGCGCATGCGATTGATTTGAGGTTAGTCATTTCCGATTTCCTTTTTGGGTCCGGATTTGATTCCGGAGTTGTTTTTTGCCGTTGGAGGAAGGCTTTGCTGCACTCCCTTCTGGCTTTGGGGACTCAGTCGTTGCACTTCGTCGGCTTTCAGCTTTCCAGCTTCTTCCGGACTGCGCACAATTCGGGGGGTGAGGAAGACCAGAAGTTCAGTCTTCACTTCACTCTTTTCTCGCGACTTAAAGAGCTCGCCGAGGATGGGAATGTCACCAAGAAGCGGCACTTTGCGAACGTTGCTTGTGACGGTATTGCGCATGATTCCACCTAGAACAATGGTCTCGCCATCTTGGGCAGAAACTGTGGTGAAGGCTTGCCTTTGGTTTACGATGGGGGCATTAAAGTCGGTGAACCCTTGAAGATCGTTTGCAGTCTGCGTGACATCGAGCGTGACCGTTCCATTGGAAGTAATCCGGGGAACGACGTTGAGAACGATTCCGACATCCTGGAAAGCATAGTTGAATGTGAGGTTGCCGTTCGCATCCTCTCGGGTGGAGAGGATGTAGGGAACACTTTGCGAGATGTTAATCTCGGCTTCAACGTTGTTGCTCGTAAATATTCGTGGGGTGCTGAGAACCTGGAATTTATCGTCAGTGCTGAGCGCATTGAGGAACGCGCTGAAGTTCTGCCCGGTGATGGTGTAGCGAAGACCGTCGAGCGGGGGATTGGAGCCGCCGAGATTAAAATCGGTTGCTCCGGTACCAGTGCCGCTGTTTCCGAACGGTCGGTCTTGAGTGAAATTCCACTCGACGCCGAGCTTCATTGAGCTATCTAGGGTTGCCTCGACAATCAAGGTTTCGATCATAACCTGCTCGGGGATTTTGTCGAGTTGACCAAGGATTTGGCGAACCAATTCCATGTTGTCAGGAGCAGTTACGATGATCAGGCTGTTGGTGTTCGGGTCCGGAATGATGCTGACTTGTCCGGAGAGATCGCGGACATTCACCAGTCGCCCATCAGCATTTCGGGCAACGTTGTTTGTTCCGCCTTGCTGAGTGTTTTGGCGTCCGCCGAGTTGACCAAAGAAGCCGCCTTGTTGGGTTCGGACTTGGGTGTAGAGTTCGTCTGACCCTTCTTCAAATTCAAGAAGCAATTCGTTTTCGCCTTTTGAATTCGGCTCGAATCGTGCGGCACTTTCTTCGATACCTCGACCGGTTCCGAGTCCTCCTCCTCCACCACCGCCTGTATTGCGGTTGCGGTTTTGATTGGTGTTATTTCGATTTGTATTGTTTCCGCCAAACTGGTTGCCGCGTCCGGTGTTTCGTGAACCGAATGCGCTGTTCAACAGATCAGCGACGGTATCGGCCCGTGCGTTACTCAAAGGGATGACGAACGTTGTGTTTTCGACTTCGACTTCTTTATCGAGTTCGACCATCAGGGTGTCGAGAATTTTGTGGGCTTCGGCAGTTGCGGAGACGATCAAAGAGTTCGAACGGGGATCTGCGCTGACATTGGCTTCGCCTTGGCCCGGCCCGGCAACTCGCCGGAGGAATCCGCCAAATCCGCCTTGGTTCGCTTGTCCGGTGTTGCCTCGTCCTTGTGGAGCGTTGGCGGTGAGGACAGTCTGAACCGTCGTTACCAGATCAGGGGCCGAAGCGAATTCTAGGGTGTAAACCCGAGTTTGTAGCGGAGCATCGGTCAGCTTATCGATTTCGGCGATAAGGTCTTCGACATCCCGTTGTTTTTCACGCGGTGCGTTAACGATTACGGAATTGCTGAAATCATCAGCCGATGCTCGAACCGTGGGGCCTTGTTGTTGACCGAAGTTGAAGTTGCCAAACGAGAAGCCTCCTCCGCCGCCGCGTCCACCACGACCACCTTGTCCACCACCGCCAAAAGCAGCAAAGGGATTGTTAGCTTGTTGTTGTTGCTGGAAGACTTCGTTGATTACGCGGGCGACTTCGGACGCGCTGGCGTACTGGACTCGGTAGACCTTGAGTTCAACATTTTGGGTGCCCCCCATCATTGCCGCCATAGCGGCGGGATCAAACCCGGTACTCCCTCGATCTTCGCGTCGGGGTTTGATGAGGAGCACGTTGCCTTGCTTTTCAAATTGATAATTTCGGACACTGAGAGCGGCGTTGAGGACTTCAAATGCTTCTTTGATCGGCACCGCTTTGGGGGTGCTGAGTGTCATGGCGTCCTTCAGGTTGGGGTCTTTAACGATGGTGATGCCTGAAACCTTCATGAAGAGGTCGAGAACAAGATCAACGTTCGCGTTCCGGAAGTTGAGTTTGACGGTCTTGTTGGGTAAGTCGAACTGCTCCCAGGCGTTCCGACTCGAAGAGCTTTGGGAACCGCCTCCCGTTGAGAATTGGGCGTGTACCGTTGCGGGTGCAACCATGCCAAGGGCGATGGCGAGGGTACTAACGAGTAGCGTTCGATGCTTCATTGTTTGTTGTCCTATTTGATTCAGTTGAATTGTTTTGGGCGTTGGCTTGTGAAATTCCGATTTGACCCGAAAGGGGGTTGAGAGGAGCGTTTTGGGCATTGAGTTCGACGATTGGTCGGTTTTCGAGGAGTGTGAAAAGTTTGGATTCACCCGAGGGTCCGGTCAGAACGATTGTGTTCGTACTGATATCGGTGAGCGTGGCACTTTTTAAGGTCTGACCAAGCGTGAGGTACTCCCCCTGATTATCGGTTGCGTTTTCCAGGAGGGCCATCCGTTGACCATCCGCGGTGACGATACCGGTGAGGAACCAGCCATTTTCTCCATTCATGAAATTGGCGGGAATTTGATTCGGGAGTTCGGCGCCTCGATTAGATTTTTTACCGTCGTCAACAACTGCTGGTTTGAATGCGTTGTTAATGGGTTCATCAAGCCGAGCAAACCGTGCATTTTCATCGTCTTCGGTAAATTTAGACTGCTTTGCCGCTCGGGATGAAGACCGGGTAGAGGAAGCTGATGTTTTTGTCGCTCCTTCGAGCGAGCTTTTGGCATCTGGCTCTGGTTCGGTCATGATGAAGCCGACAACGCCGATCACGGCGACACCGAGGTACAGGAAAAGGCGCTTATTCGTTGGCTTCACGTTTTGCTTCTCCTGGTGCAGACGAACTGGCGGAGGAATCGTTCGGCGATTTTTCGTCCTTTTGGGACGTTTCTTTGGATTTTTCGCTGGATTCTCGAGTTTTTTCGACGACTGGTTGTTTCACGTAGGCAATTACAGCGACGGTGGCGTTCACTTTGTCAGATTCTTGATCGCTTGAGGAAATCTGCACTTGGCTGACTCCCAAGCGATTTGCCGCGGAATCTAGTGCCCGTACGAAGTTCGCAACTTGGGGAAATGTCCCGTCTATGAGGAGGACGTAGTTACCTCGGGAGAGGTCTCCATCGGCAACGGGAGTTTGCGGTCGGAAGCTCTTGAGGTTGACCCCTTGGGCTTTGGCAATCACGCTAATGCTTTGCAAGATTTGCGGGGTGATTGTCTCAGTCTGTCCTTCCCACAGAGCCGGATTCTGTTTTTTGAGTGACTCTTGTTTGGATAGGTTGAGGTTGAGTTCCTTTTGTGCCTTTTCGAGCCGGAGTTTGCCGGCTCTTTCGGCGATTTCTGGATCAGGCTTAGGAACGATGAAGAAAAACGTCGCGATCCCGGCAAGGCAGAGGAGCAAAAGAACGGTGAGGATGTTGTAAGTTCGGAGATTGTTGCCTAGTTCGAAGTTCATCGTGCGCGTCCTCCTCTCGTTTCTTTACGAGGTTCGGCGAGGGGTATGTTTCCGACAACATGAGCAGTAACTGAGAATTGGACAACGGGCGTTTCTCCGATGTTGTTGTTGTTTGAGAAAGCCAATTTGACTTCACGGAGACGGGGCGTTGCGCTGAGAGTGTCAACGAATGCTGCTACCTGCGCATTACTGAGTGCGGTTCCTCGTACGGCAAGGTCTTTGCCTCGTTCAATGCTGGCTCCGGTGAGCCAGAGCCCATCTGGCGTGGCATTGGCGGCGATCGTAAGAATGTCACCAATTGCTTGTCGGGGTTGAAGTCCATCGCTGACGAGTTGCAATTGCTCTTCGATTTTGGTGGTTTCCGTTCGAATGCGACCGATTTGGGCGTTGATTCGGTCAACCTTGCCGTTGTAGTCAGTTTGGACTTTGGCGAAAGCGGCGGAATCTTCGTCGTGGGCCATCCAGGTGAAGACTCCAGCGATGAACAGAGAGCCAGCAAGAAGTCCGACAAGTCGCTTGCGAGCGCCTAGTTTTGCCCCAGCAGCTTTGGCCAAGTCTTCGGGCAGGCGAAGGTTGATGGACGTGGGATGATGGGCAACTTTGCTAAGCGGGTGTTCGGAGAAAGTTCGAACGTTGGGGCTGACTAATTCTCGGAGTGAATCGTGAGCGAGTGGAGCGGTTGATGATTGACCACCTGCGGCGATATTTCGCCGGATTTCTGTATCCATTTCGGCGGTTGTCGTCATGGAATGGGTGACTCGGCTGGAATCGATGTTGCCATGAGTAATGACATCAAATGACGTTCCTTCTGCGCAGGGAGCGATCACGAGGGAAGATTTGCCCGGATCTCCGCAAAGAATGGATCCCAATCCAGCCGGAATCATCGATTCGATTTTCGATCCAGCGTGTTGGAAGAGTGCCCGTGCTTGCTTGAGCGTTTCAGCGCGGGTTGCAAACACGACAAACTCGCGGCCCTCTGAATCAATGCTCTCGGTGGGATGAATGTCAAAGGCAAGTTCGTTGGCTGGAACTGGGAAAAGTTCTTCCAGACGGAACCGAACGAGGTTGCGCACTTCATCAATTTCCAGGTCAGGGAGGCGAAGACTTCGCTGGAAGTATTGGCGCCTTCCAAGGGCCAGATTGATCCGCTTGGGGCTTCCGATTGCACGAAGTGCTTCGGTAGGGGTGACATGCTGACTGATTTGCCCAGATGAGGGATCGAGCGCAAGACAGTTTTCGGGCGACCATTCAATGATGGGTAAGTGACTCATTTAATTGGGTTCCTCCAGGAGGGATTGATCGGACAACGGATCGATTTCCCAGCCCCAGCGGGTGAGAGGATCGCGTTCGATGGGACGGTTCAGTTGGAGGAGTCTCGGTTGACCGTCGACAATGTTGACAATGGCTTCAGCGTAAGAGCGGGCGGGGCCGCGCCGCCCTTCGAGTCGAATCAGAAATGTTTGCGACCCAATGGTCAGAAAATCGGCGAGTTGCTGTAAGGTGTTTGTGCTAATCCCAGGAACTTCTGTGATATCGCCGAGTTGTTCAAATGACCCTTGCCGGGTGAGGATGCCCTGGACTTGATCGTCGGTGATTTCAGGGATTGTTCGGAGCACTGCTTCTGGTGCCGTATTGACATTGATTTTGCCGTTGAGGAAGTTCTCGGCAGAGATCGTCGCCACATTGAGAATCACCTCCGCATCTTGAAGATTGAGTCCGTTAACGGCGAAGACTTGATTCAAGCTAGTGAATTGTCCTTGGGTGTTGCGACGCTGAATGATGGCCTGGGCGGCTTGGTTGGAAATTCCGGCTTGAACGAGTTGAGGATTTTGAGCGATGTTGAGGTTGACTCGCTCTGATCCGTCTTCTCGTCGGTTCGGGGAACGAGATTCGATCGTGAGAATGTCGATGGGCGCGGGCTGATCTTCGATGTTGCCAGATAAGAGGGCGTTGCCACCGTTGTTCTGAGGCGGGAAGAGGACGTCGGCGGGCGTGAATTCGCGGACGAGCAACAGCTCGGAAACGGAGTCAAATCGGCGAAGTTTGACGTTGTAGGGAGTGGTGAGTGTGTTGTAGTACTCGTCTTTTGCTCCAAGTTGCCTTGGCTGGAGCTGATCTTCGCGCCAGTCGAGGATTGCCGCAACTTGATTTTCGGTGAAATTGAGTTGTTCAAGCTGCTCTTCGGTGGCGGTATTCAAATTGACAAACCGAGTCGTGTCGATGATCTGGATACGAACAGAGGAATCTGCCACTGTGAAAGCAATGGAACCAGTTTCGCCTAAATTGAACCATTCATCATTCGTTGTGGTGACGTTGATATTTGCGTCAACGAGTGAGGCCATGGCGCGAGAAAGGCCAGCTTGAATTGCCAGTTCAGTCTTCCGGCGATCGATTCGGCTGGATTCGGACTTGATGTGTGAGTCGAGCCGCAAGCTAAAGCTTGTGACGACAAGGGTCAATATCACCATGGTCGCCAAGGCCAGCATGAACGCGCTCCCTGATTGCTTGGTGCGTTTCAAGGTCCGGTACCTCCAGTTGATTCTTGGGTGATGGGATTCTCGGCGGTGACATCGCTGGTTGGAATGCGGAATGTGAGGTATTCGGGCTCTTCCTCTTCGCGCTCAAGGGTGAGGCGGACAGCCGGAGGAATACGGCGTGAGCCACCGTTGACTGTGTCCCACGCATCCACCCATTGCGCTCCATCCCAGAATTCATAGATGACGTTTGTGACGTTAGGGAAGAGGAGGCGTTCGGTTCCCCCTTGTGTGGGGTCTCCGTCGGCGGGGGTTTGAATGCGGAGGAAAAGTCCAGCGCGATCGTCACCAGGATCGCCGACTGATTGGATATTCAGGCTCACTTCGCTGAGGCCACCTTGCGGCCCAAAACGATCATTGAGGTCTTCAAAAGTGGAATCCTGATCGAGCAAGAAGCCGCCATCTATCCGGCGGCTGAGAGTGGTGAAGGTGAGAGAGTCAGCCGTTGTTGATTGACCAGTTGCGTTGGCGGCGACAAAGTAGGTGAGCCGGTCATCGTTGTCATCCGAAACATAAGTGCCCTCCATTAAACTCTCTAGAGTTCGGCGGTTTTGAATTTGGTCTTGGAATGCATTGAGCCGTTCTGGAGTTTTGCGGCTGTAATCCACAGTGATTTGGTAAGCGGTTGCAATTGACCCGATGAGGAGCAGGGTCATCGTCATGGCAATGATCAGCTCAATAAAGGTGAAGCCTCTCTTTCGCACTAGGTGCCTCCCCCTTCGGCGGTTCCGGTTGGTGCGGGAGCGGTGAATACGACCGTGCTGATCGAATTTTCGCCTTTGTTTTGGCTCGAAACAGTCAGAGTGAGACCGGTGAGGTTCTCAACTCCGACGTTCGATTCTTGAAGAGACCAAGTGTAGTCACGTAGCCGCTCGTCGTCGAATGTTCCTCCGGCCTCGGATTGCCAAGCCTGAGTTGCGATCAATTCTTGGAGTTTTTCGTGAGCGATTCGATCAATGAAGTCTTTTTCTGCAACGGCGCGTTCGGCACGCATCAGTCCAGAAATTGCTCCGACGAGGGCGGTAATCCCTACAGCGAGGAGAACAGCGGCAACGAGAACTTCGACGAGGGTGAAACCGCGCTTAGCCGACACGTTGTTCAATCTCCCCGGCTTCCCACTCTTCTTCGGCTTGTTCACTGAGAGTGCCTTGAATAATCCGCGTCGAGCCACTTTGCGGGTTAACGATAAGGAGGAATGTTTGATCGTCTTGGGTGAATTCGAGATAAGCGCGGTCGGCTGATCCGTCTGGATAGAATCCGACTTGCCATTCATCTTGCGATACGTCTTGCCGATTCAGCTCGTACGTAAGCATCTCGGTAGTGGGTGTAGGTTGAACCGCATCCCTGACCGCGCCGAGTTCGAGTTCATCGGAATCAGCCCCGTTCGCGATTTGCTCTTCGGTTTGGTCTTCAATAAAATCCCATCCGATTTGGCCATCGGCGTTAAATTTTAGGGCGGTAGCACGATTTTGGCGAATGGCTTCGGTTCTTGCTTTTTGGGCGATACTTTCGACGCTTTGTCGGAATCCAATTGCCGCTTGTGACCGCTGGATTGCTCCGATCGAAGGATACACAGTTGCCGCCAGCAGGATGATCAGAAAGATCACCGTGCTGACTTCAACGATTGTGAATCCTCGGCGTCGCATCATGGGGGTGGAGACTATTCGCCGGATTCGATAACGTCTTCTGCTTCGCCTGTACCACCGGGAGCACCATCGCTTCCGTAGCTGAGAAGTACGAATGACTCATCACCGTCTGGTCCGGGCCATTCGTAAATGTAAGGGTTGTTCCAAGGATCATTTGGAAGCGGCTTAGTGATATAAGGTCCTTTCCAGCCTTGTGCGTCTGAAGGTTGGGTGCGAAGCGATTCTAGCCCTTCATCGGATGTGGGATAGTAGCCGACATCAAGTCGGTAAGTGTCCAACATTTTTTGAAGGTTAACGAGATCGCCTTTTGCTTTGGCTTGCTTGGCATCGGCGGATCGGCTGACAATTCGGGGCACGATCATTGCGGCGAGGATCGCCAAGATGAGCATGACCACGAGAAGCTCGATCAAGGTGAACGCTTTTCGGGTTTTGGGTGACGTGCGAGGATTTTTCATTTGACAAGTTCCTGTGCTTGGAAAATGGGGAGCATAACGCTCAGAACGACAAAAGCGACAAAGGCGCCCATGACGAGAACAATGACGGGCTCGAGGGCAGAAGTGAGGCGGCGGAGGCCTTGTTCGACTTCAAAATCAAGGCTATCTGCGACCCGGGAGAGCATTTTTGGAAGATCGCCCGTTTCTTCCCCAATTGCAACCATGTGCGTGAGAACCGGGGGAAATTCACCCGTGTCTTTCATGGCTTGGGCGATGGGAATTCCTTCCTTGACATCTTGGAGAACCTGGGCTGAAGTGCTGCTAAAGACTCGGTTTCCTGCAGCACGGCCCGAAAGTTCCAAGGCTTCGAGGATATTGACTCCGCCGTTCACAAGTGTTCCGAGAACACGGGCGTACCGACTGACAACTGACTTTTTGATTATTGATCCGCCGAGAGGCAAATTCATCAGCAATCGATCTTTTGCGAGGGCACCAGCGGGGGTCGCAACCCACCCTCGAAATGCAAAGAACCCGACAACGAGAGCGATGGTTATGGCGGTTGCATTCCCGGTCAAGAATCCAGTTGTTGCGAGGAGCACCTTGGTCATAGTGGGAAGACTGTCGCCCATCCCCTCAAAGACTCCGCTCAACCGAGGGACAACGAACGTTAAAAGAAACACGACGACGAATATGGCGACGCCAGTGAGGACAGCGGGATAAACGAGGGCCGAAGTGACTTGGGATCGGCGGGCGACTTCACCTTCGAGGAGGTCAGCCATCCGTTCGGCGGATTCTGAGAACTGCCCTGAAGCTTCACCGGCTCGTAGAGTTTGGGTGTAGACCTCGGGGAAAAGCTTGGAGCCTTGTAAGGCGAGTGAATCACTCACGGCGAGTCCACCTTGGACTTCTGCTAGAGCACCTTCTGCGGCCTTTGCAAGCGGGAGGGCTTCTGTTTGTTCGGCAAGCACGGTGAGAACGCGGTCTAGGGGAAGCCCTGCGCTGGAGAGATCAGCCATTCGGCGAGTGAAAAGGGCAAGGTCAGCCCGGTTTGAACGGGCTTTCTTCTTTTCCCCTTCGGAACTGCGCTTAGTTTCGCTGGTTTTTGCCTGCTCTTTGATATCGAGCAAGAATTTGCCTTCTTTGGTCAGGATAGCTACCGCGGCGTTTTGGTCTGGAGCATCAAGAACACCATTCCGTTTGCGGCCCGACGCTTCGACGGCGGAGTAAGCAAAAGTAGGCAAAGGTTAGATGTCCTCCCTCTGACATACCCGAAGCACTTCTTCGGCAGTTGTTTGGCCTTCGAGAACGGCGAGACGGCCTTCTCCGAGAAGCGTTCTCATGTTTTGGTGCTTGAGGGCGTGATCTTTGATCGCGCTCGCGGGGGCATGTTCGACGGTCATCCGCCGAACCTCTTCATCTACTGACATGAGCTCGTAGAGTCCTCGTCGCCCTTTGAATCCTGAGCCGCCGCACTTTTCGCATCCGGTTCCGGCGCGGAAGGGCGGATTTTTGGGATCGTAGTCGTCCGGTGAAATTCCGATTGCGGCAAGAATTTCGGCTTTCTCAACATAGGGTGCCGAGCAGTTACTGCAGTTGGTGCGAAGAAGCCGCTGGGCGCAAACGCCAACAATTGAGGATGCGGCGAGGTACGGCTCAACGCCCATATCAAGGAGCCGCGTGATTGCGCTCGGAGCATCATTCGTGTGCAAGGTGCTAAAAACCAAGTGACCGGTCAGAGCCGCGTGGATGGCGATTTCGGCGGTTTCATGGTCGCGAATTTCCCCAACCATGATGACATCAGGGTCTTGTCGAACAATTGACCGGAGTCCAGAGGCGAAGGTTAGGCCGATATTGGCGCGCACCTGAATCTGGCCGATGCCCGCAACTTGGTATTCGACCGGATCTTCGATGGTGAGTATGTTCAGCTTGGGGCTGTAGATTTCTTGAAGGCTGGCGTAGAGCGTGGTTGATTTACCGGAACCAGTCGGGCCAGTGACCAGGATCATTCCGTACGGAATGCCGATGACTTTACGGAACGTTTTGAATGTGTCTTCGCGCATTCCAAGTTGGGGAAGCGTGAACATGCTAGTTCCTTTGTCGAGGATCCGCATGACGGCGCGCTCACCGTGGACGGTGGGAACGATTGAAACCCGAACGTCAACTTGGCGCGCTCCAATGGTGAGCTTAATGCGACCATCTTGGGGCAAGCGACGCTCGGCGATGTTGAGTTCGGCAAGAATTTTGAGACGAGAAATGACCGCTGCATGCATCCTCCGGGCGGGGGACATTGCATCTTTGAGGATGCCATCGATTCGAAACCGGATTTTGAGTTCCTTTTCGTACGGTTCGACGTGGATGTCACTGACGCCATCGCGAACGGCTTGAGCGAACATCAGGTTCACCATCTGAACGACGGCAGCCTCTCCAGCAAGTTTTTGGAGGTCGGCAAGGTCGCTGGTTTCGTCGACATCAATAAAGTTAGATTCGTCGGCGCCGGAAATGTCCCCGAGCATGCCTTCGAGGTAGCGTTTTTCGAGTTGGTCGCGAATCATCGCCGGGTCGGCAAGGAAGACTTCTACATTCTTTCCGACGAGGACAGCGAGATCGTCAGTTGCCGAGATGGATTTGAGACTGCCGATGGCGACATTAAGAGTGCCATTTTGGGTTGAGAGGGGAAGAAGTTGATGTTTGAGGGCAAAGTCTCGGGGAACAAGATCGATAACATCATTGGACGGCTTGGTTTCTTCAAGATTGATGTAGCCAAATCCAAGATCAGCTGCTTGTTCGTGTTCGGGAGTAATCGCCACCGTTTGTTTTGTCCTCAAATGCAAGTAACCGGGGTACTGACGGCATTGAGCGCCATAAGTTCAACCTCGTTCAAAATTTTCTTCAGAATCGGGTCGCTTGGCACTAGATACGAATCGTTACAGTGAGAAGTGCCAAGCCGACCTTGAGATTGGGCAGAAAATCAGCGACCGATGGGCCGCCGAATGTGGCAGCCATGACCACCATTTTTGATGAAATACTCTTGGTGATATTCTTCCGCGCGGATGAACTCAGTTGCAGGGACAATCTCGGTTACGATGGGACGATTGAAGTAAGCCTGTGCCCACCCTTTTGATTCTTCAGCTTGTTGGACTTGCTCTTCAGAAGTTGCAAAAATGGCGGATCTGTACTGAGTGCCGATGTCCGGGCCTTGGCGGTTGAGGGTGGTGGGGTCGTGGATTTCCCAGAAATAGTGAAGTATTTCCTTGTAACAGACTATTGCCGGATCGAATTCAATACGGACGGCTTCCGCATGACCGGTGAGGCCGCTGCAAACTTCGCGATATGTGCTGTTCGGATGATGTCCGCCGATGTAACCGGACTCGGCTTTAAGAACTCCAGGAAGTTTCCGGTACAGGTCTTCTACTCCCCAGAAGCATCCTCCGGCGACGATAGCGATTTCAGTTTGAGCCATGGTTGTTCTAAGCGGTGAGAGGGGGAAATCGTTCGGAGGATTTAGGATCGATCACTCTCTTTGAAAAGAGCAAGGTCTTCTTCGAGTTCATCCTGCGGCTTTTTGCCGGGATGAAGGGCTTCGTCTGCGGGAAGTTTAACATTCGGAACGGCGATGTTGGGCATCGGTCGGGCTACGTATGCTCCGGTCTTTGCTTTGTCTTTGACGCGAAGGAGTTCAGCCCGTTCACGTGCACCTTCCGAAATTGGCCAGAGGGTTCGATCAGCCCAATAGGAATCAAGGAATTCGCTCCAAACCCGGTCGTAGACCGCGATGGTTTGATCGGCAATAAGGCCCCAATCGAATTCGGTGTCGAGCCGTTGGTTTGCCGCTTTCTTGAAAGCTTCAGTTTTCTCTGGGTTACGAAGGGCGTGAAGGATTGCCCAAGCAAGTGATTCGGGGTTGCCGGCCCAGTGAGTGAGACCCGTTTCTTCGTGAAGAACGACTTCCTTGAGTCCTCCGGCATCAGATGCGATGACAGCGGCTCCGGCCGCCATTCCTTCCAGTGCGACAATGCCAAACGGTTCGTAGAGGCTGGGGAACACCGCGACATCGGCACATCGGTAAAGCTGGTGGAGCGAACGGTTGGCCATGAAACCCGTGAAAAGCACTTTGTCGGTGAGGCCGTACCAGCGAACGAATTTTTCGAGGGACTCTCGGTTGCCGCCACCCACGATGACGAACTTGGTGTTCGGCTCGTTGGCGAGGACAACGCTGGCGGCGTTCAGGAGAACATGGATGCCTTTTTCGCGGACGAACCGACCAACGTACATCACAATTTTTTCGTTGGGGAGAGCGAGCTTTGCGCGCCATGCCGCTCGTTCTTCTTCGCTCCATTCAAAGCGGAATTTCTTGGCATCGACTCCGTTGTAGATAATGTCAACTTTGTCACCTGGGCAGTTGAAGTAGCGGTTGACTTCATCTTTCATGTATTGGGTGCAGACGATGACGCGCCACGCCTCATAGGTCAGCCAGTATTCGGCTTCGTGAATGTAGCGCTGGAGGTCGTTGTGAATCCCTTGATTGCGGCCCTGCTCAGTTGCGTGGACAGTGGCGATCATCGGGAGTTGGTATTCGTATTTAAGAGATCGCGCTGAATCGAGGCTGAGCCAATCGTGGGCGTGGAAGATGGTCGGTTTGCCTTCTTCGCGCCATTCTTCGAGGAGTTGGCGGCACCGGAGATCGGTGGCTTTGTTCAGAAGTTGGATTTCGTGGACAAAATTGTCGGGTTCTTTTTCGAGATGGACACGGTGGATTTGAACGCCTGATGGCTCGGTTTCTTCGTCGGGGGCGAGCGGGGTGGCTTTGGTAACGACGTGGACTTCAATTCCGCGTGCAGCGAGTTTTTGGGAGAGTTCGTAAACGTGAGGGCTGATTCCGCCAACGATGCGGGGCGGGTATTCCCAGGACAGCATGACAACTCTCATTGGAGTTCATTGTGGCTGATTGCGCGGGGCACTTAGTAACTTTGATAGATGTTTGTCACTGAGCCATCATCGAATAAATCAATCACGGCAAATCCGGGGCCGAATTCGTAGTAGTTGCCGCCCCACCATGCCCCAGAAACCGCCCCATTGCAGTAGTAATCAACGCCAAGAAAATTGGCCATGTCAACTTGGTGCATATGACCCGAAACTGCAGCTTTGACATTAGGATGGTTGTGGAACAGGTTCTTGAGGCGAAGAAAATCAATGTGCATCCACGAACCGGGAACAACCCAGTTTCCAGATTTGGCGTTGTCACCATCTACGAATCCGCATACGCACAGAAGCGGGATGTGAGATGAGAGAAGAATGTTGGTTTCCTTTGGAGTGGACTTGAGTTCGTTTTCGAGCCATTCGAATTGAGGCTCATCCAATTTGGCTGTGTAACCACTGCCACTCGGATAAGTGCTATCGAGCACGATGATTTTCCAGTTGTTCTTCGTAACGGAGTGATACGGTTTGGAAATCTGAAATTGCTCCATGCACCAATTTTTGCCCCATTTTGCTTCTTGTCCGGATGTTTGAGACGAGGACTTGTTCCACCCCCAGATGTCGTGATTTCCGATCGTGTGTATGGCGGGGATTTCGAGATTTGCCTTCTTAACAGAATTGTAGGAATCCCATTGGGCTTTAGTTTTGGATTCGTCAGCGACAAATGCGTCCATGATTTCATCTCCGCCGAAGAGGATGTAGTCGGGTTTGGGATCGAGAGATTGGGCGGCTTCGAGGGCTTTCTGGAATCCCAGTTGAGCTTTTGATTCTGTTGTGATATGGGTATCGGTGAGGTGAGCGATGCGGAGTTGTCGTTTGGGCGCGGGTGTTTGGGACGACGGGAGAAGAGCGGAGGCTCCGGCAAGAAGAGAAGTGCCGAGGAGGGATCGTCGGGTGAGGCTTTGGGACATCTGTAAGAACATACCCAGGGGAACGAACCCCTGGGTATGAGTTTAACGGAGATTTATTCTTCGGATTTACTTTTTGCGTCGTCGGAGGGCAGCCATTGCAGCGGCCCCGGCGAGGATGGTCATAGTGGCGGGTTCGGGGATGGCTTCGGATGTAACTGAAATGTTATCAATGCCAACCCATTCGTCAGCTCCCTGTGCATCAACAGTCATAATTCGGAACTGAAGGTCTGCGATATTGTCCCATTGTGTTAAGGACGAAGTAATGTTATAATTTGGCCCAGATTGCGAGCCGAGAGTTGCATCTGCCACATACGCTCCAGCTATTTGCGTAAAGTTGCCAAAATTTCCAATTCGATATTGCAATGTGACTTGCTGGATAGCATTGTCAGTTCCCGATTCGAGATCACGTATATCAAATGAGATTTGGACGTTCTTACGTCCGGTCGCATTCATATAGAGAACGAGATGTGGCGCCCGAGCAGTACTACTTCCTGCAAGGGCAATAGTCGAATCAGTTAGCTGAAATTCTGTAACGCCTCCTGAAGTGAACGAATTAGGGTTGGTTTGATTCGCATTAACATCTAGTGGCGTTGATGAGCCATCAGCCAAAATCGTACGCGCATCAGTTGCAGCGGCAGTTGCGAGACCATCTCCCCGGTAACCCATAATACTTGCGACACCAGACCAATTGTCATCTAACGTTATGAGGGAATTGTTTGACCAGTCTTGTGTGAAGTCTGATGCAGAAAGATCGTGGGCAATTGTGGTCGCACTTGCAGCTGTGGCGAGGCACAGGGGTGCCGCGATGAGAATGAGTTTTTTCATTTGTGCTCCTCTCGAGTCCCCAAATCAGGGACACCGATGTCAATACTTTACCAAAAGACCAAGCACAATTCCTGTGCGATGGGATGATAAACACTAAATTTAACAGTAGCCCGGCAAAGACTGGTAGTTTTGCCGGGCAATCAAGGTCATCTGAGAAACTTATCTAAGCTAATTTGAAGTCGCCCCTGACTGTGCTAGCCTGACAATGCACATTTATTCATCATCAACTCAACTGCTTGTTTGCGAGCTCGGTCGAGTCACACGGTTCAGTTTCGGTTGACCTTAGGGGATACTGATTCAAGGAGATTCTTGAATCAGGCCCCTTTTCAATTCAAAAATGCATCTATTTTCGCCGCCGATGCGCAGCAATGGCGGCGGCACCGGCGAAGATAATCATGGTTGCCGGCTCAGGCACGGCATCAGCAGTTACTGATACATCATCAATTGTCAGGAAGTGATCGTTGCTTACATCGTTGAGGTCTATCCAACGCAGCATGAGCGTCTCGCCCGCTTGGAGAGTGAGTCCGGTCAATCCAGAACTCAACGAAGTACTGTTTGTGGGTAAATTTCCGTCTAGAGCGCTTCCACCAAGACCTACTGTTGGACTTGTAAATGTCAGGCCCGCAACGCTGGTTACGGTCGCTGCAAGCAGCGCGGGAACGGTAGGAGAAGTGCCAACTGCATAGCCGAACGTAAGTGCTTGGCTCGAAGGAAAGTCTCTCCTGAATTGTTCTCCTCGGAAGGAGACAACAAAATTTTCGAGTGCGGAACTCGAATTGTTTGTGAGGAAAAGTGCGAGCGCGTTTCTCCCGGTCCCAGATGCGCCCGAGAATGCGTTCGATGGAGCAAAACCAATTGAGCGATCAGTCAATGGATTGATGCCTGTTACACCAAAGGAGTACAATCCTGCAGTGGTGGTCGACCCGGTATTGATTCCGATGGTCGAAATTGAAGGGGTTGCATCAGTTCCGGCATACCAACCCGCCAACGTTGTGTTGTTAGACCAGGTTGTGCTCGAAGTTGACGGCAACGAATCAAAGTTTTGGGAATATGATCCTGCGAAGTTGATTTGCGCCGATGCCATTGTGATCAGGCACAGCGGTGCCAGGATTAGGATGAATTTTTTCAATTGTGCTCCTCTCGAATCCCCAAAATCAGGGACAGCGATAGGGATAGTTTACCAACAGTCCAAGATGAAGTTACTAAGATTGATGTTATCTGTGCGATATTTTCCAAAGGCCCGGCAAAGACTGGTAGTTTTGCCGGGCCGAGTCAGACTATTCGAGAATTGTAACTGTGCCTTCTTGGGTGTGATCGCCCATTTTGAGCTTAATCTTGTAGGTTCCGGGCCGGCAATGCCACTTGTTCATCATCATTTCTTCCGATTTGTCGGCGAGTTTGTGCCAATCGTCGGGTTCCATGTTCCAGACGATGCGGTTGTAGCCCGGGGCGTTTGAACCAGAGAGTTTTTTGACGGTCACTCCCTTCTCGTTTTCAATGACGCAGGAGACTTCATCACCCGTATATTCGTTGACCCAATAGTCAATGACGATTCCGAACGGGGCATTTTTTGCGCGGAACATTTTGTGGCTCCAGAGGCCGTTGTAATGAAGGAATTGCCGTGATTTGCCGGGCTTGGACGAGAACAAGTGCAAGGGCTTGGCTAGGTTCTCAGCGGTTGCATCGCCGAGCCAGTTGGCGTTGTCAAGAACCCACACTGAGCGTCCGTGAGTTGCAATGACAAGATCGCGCTCGCGTTTGTGCTGCTTAATGTCGTAGACCGGGACAGTGGGCAGTCCTTTCCCGTGCATTCTCACCCAAGTTTCCCCCTGATTGAGGCTGACGTACATTCCAGATTCTGTTCCGCAGTAGAGAACGTTCTCGTTGGCGTCGTCCTCACGAACGAGCATTACGCTGTGGCTTTGGGGGAGATTGGACGAGATTTCGCGCCAAGTCTTGCCAAAGTCATTGGTAACCATGATGCATGGAGTCATGTCGTCCATCCGGTGACCATCAAAGGTAGCGTAGCAGCGGCTCTCCTTGAAATGGCTGGCTTCAACCCGGCTGACGTAGCGACCGCCGGCATCCTTGGGGGTGACGTTCTCCCATGATTTGCCATCGTTCTGGGTCACGTGAACCAATCCGTCATCTGACCCGGACCAGAGAAGACCGGCTTTGATTGGAGATTCGGCAAGACTCACGAGGGTACAGAAGTTTTCCGCATTTGAACCAGCGGCAACCATCTTGGAGCCATCGGCGGTTGTGAGATCGGGGCTGATCGCTTCCCAGTTGTCGCCTTTGTTCGTGAGTTTGAACACCATGTTGCCCCCAAGATAGATTGCGTGGGGTTTGTGTTGACTCACGAAGAAGGGGGCGTTCCAGTTGAAACGGTGTTTGGGTTGACCTTCGCGGGCTTCCGGGATGAGCCATCGTCGTTCGCCGGTTTTGAGGTTGACTCGGGTCAGGTTGCCGCCTTGCCATTCAGCGTAAACGATGTTTTCGTCTTCAGGGTCAAAGTCAGTGTGGAAGCCATCTCCCCAGAGGATGAAGTCAATGTCACCGTTGGTTAAGCCGGTCGCCGGGGTGCGGCAAGCTTTATCTTCTTCGGCTTCGCGAACAAAGTTTGTCGAGGGCCAAACCCACGAACCATTGTCTTGGAGTCCACCAGAAATTCGATATGGCTCTGAGTTATCGATCGCGATGTTGTAAAACTGACCGACTGCGATGGTGTTGAGAAAATCCCAGTTTTCCCCTTTGTCGAAAGTGAGGTAGGCACCGCCATCGGTTCCGACAATGATGTGGGTGGGGTCAGTGGGGTTAACGATGATTGCGTGATGGTCGGCATGGAGTAGGTCTCCCCATCCGCCCCGGAAAGTTTCGCCGCCGTCGTCGCTGACTTCGGTTGTCCATCCAAGCATGTAGACCCGGTTGTCGTCTTGACTATCGAACTTGATTTTGCTGAAGTAAAACGCGCGTGGGGATCTGTGGGAACAGCGTCGCCAGGATTCGCCTCCATCATCGGAACGGAAAACCCCACCTCCGCGCATACGGTCGTCGCGAATTGAGTTTGCCCCGCCATCGGTTGCTTCGACCACGGCAATTAGCTTTTGAGTGTCTTGGATGAAGACGTCAAGCCCGATGCGACCGGTGTTCTTGGGTAGGCCCTTGGTGAGTTGTTTCCAGGTTTTTCCGCCGTCGGTTGACTTGTAAATACCGCCCTTTTTGCCGCCGGATTTGAAGCTGTATGAAGATCGGATTCGCTCGTAGAAAGCTGCGTAAATCGTATCAGGATTTTTGGGATCTAGGGCGACGTCACAGCATCCGGTCTTCTCGTCAAGGTAGAGGACTTTATCCCAGGTTTTCCCGCCATCTGAAGTTTTGAAGAGACCCCGTTCTTGGTTGTATCCCCACAGATGACCGAGAGCGGCGACATAGCAAACATCTGGATTGCGGTGGTCTACAACGAGGCGAGGGATATCGTGAGTGTCTTTGAGGCCAACATTTGTCCAAGTTTTGCCGGAGTCGGTGGAACGGTAAACCCCGTTACCCCAACTGGATGAATTCCGACCATTGCCTTCTCCTGTCCCGACCCAAATGATGCGCTCTTTGCCCTTTTCAAGTCGGTCCGCTTTCTTAATATCGCTCGTCCAACCTTCCCAGTCTGTTGGTGCATCGCAAACGGCGATTGCTCCAATAGCGCAAGTCTCTTCTTTGTCAAACAGGGATTCGAATGTCACGCCGTGATTCTTTGATCGCCAGAGACCAGATGTTGCGTAGGCAACAAAGAACGTTTTGGGGTTTCCGGGGGCAAAACACATATCGCTGATCCGACCGCCCATGACAGCGGGGCCAACCGAACGCCAGGGGAGTCGCTTGAGGTCATTTTCGGTTAAGACTCGGGTGGGTGATGTCTGCGTTGAGGCAACTTCTTTCGGAGCGGCTTTCTTGGATGCCATAGGTTCACGGGAGTATACGCACCTCATCAGCGAAAAATGCCCTGAACATTTAACGAATCCTGTTTTTGGAATACAGAAATTTGCCCTATACTAAGACTCAGGGATGAACAACTTAACGGATCGTCAGAAGATATCTCACCTTTTGCGCAGGTTTGGATTTGGAGCTTCGACATGGGAGATGGAGGAATTTGTTCCGCTGGGGGTTCGGGGGACGATTGACCGTCTGCTGGATTTTTCGGGGTCGAAGGATTTGGGTGATCCGCTCCGGTATGCATTCAAGAAGGATGAGGATGCGGAGCCGGGTGGCTATCGGTTCCGATTGCACTGGGCGTTGCAGATGGTGACGACCAAAACGCCTTTGCGCGAGAAGTTGGCTTTGTTTTGGCACGACCATTTTGCGGTGAACGAAGACAATGTTTCGCACGGAATTGCGATGCTGGATTACATGGAGCGGATACGGCGGAATCCGGCTGGGAAGTTTGCGGATATTTTGACTTTGGTTGGAAAAAGCCCAGCGGTGATGCGCGAGTTGAACGTGGAGTTATTCAGCCGATTGAAGCCGAACGAAAACTATGCCCGGGAGCTGATGGAGCTTTATACTCTTGGCGAAGGGAATGGCTACACCGAAAAAGATGTCAAGGAAGTCGCTCGGGCTTTGACAGGATGGGGTCACTTGGATGTCTTTTGGGCTTTGGGCAAAACCAACAACGAGCGGCTTGAGAACATGCGGCGGGCCGAAGTAAATCCGGTTTTGTTTGTCAATGCGCCGGAAGTGAATATTCCGGGAAAGAAGCGGGTTTTGGGTCAAGAAGTTGAGAATGGCGATGATGTCATAGCGCTCCTGGCAAAGCATCCTCAAACCGCAAAATTTATCTGCGAAAAGCTATGGGGTTGGTTTGCCGGGAAAAATCCGAGTGAAAAGGTGATATCTCGGCTGAGTAAACGGTTCATCGCGATGGACGGAGATATTGGGTTGGTTTTGCGTGAGATGGCGGAGATGGATGAGTTTTATGCGACTTACCGCCAGCTTATCAAGAACCCGTTTGATTATGTTGTTGGTTTGGTGCGGGCCCAAAACGGAGGACCGAGATTCATCAAGGAACTTGAAGCGGAAGCTGATTTCACTAAGCCGATGGCTGAAGACGTTTTTTCTGGTTGCGGGGAAGTGATCTACTGGGCAGACCAAGTAGGGATGGGATTGTTTTTTCCCCAGTCGGTTGCAGGTTGGGATTGGCATGAAGGTTGGACGAGTACAAGTATGTTGATCCGGCGAAAAGACTTCACGGGATGTCGCACTTGGTATCCGGTTGAGCAGGCCGGCAAGGAGACAGAGTGGCATCCTGATTTACCGGTTCAGTATGTGATTGGTCAGATCAGAAAACGAAATCCAGCAGACTTGGAGGCCCTCGTCAATGCGTTTTGCACGGTTTATGACTGCTCGCTTTCTCCGGATCAGCAAGCAGTATTGGTCAAGCATTTTGAAAAGAATGGTGGTCTTGGGATGATGAGCAATGATCGCCATTTCGGGTGGATTTGTACAACCGCTTTGAATCTGTTGGGATCAGCACCTGAATTTCAACTGTGTTAGGTCGGTCGCAATGCACCCCCGGCCTAAACGGTCATTATGGTTGGAGCCATGAGCATTGATTCAACCAGTGAAGTGACAGGAGAAGAGACTCTCAGTCTCTCAGAAGAGATCACTGTGGTTTTTGATCGGCTCGGCGAGGAAGCTACGATTGGCGATTTGGTGAAGTCGGTTGAGCATAAAGGGTTTGGCTTTCTCTTTGTGATCATGAGTTTGATTCCGGTTTTGCCGGGCACGAGTGGGATCGCAACACCTTTTGGAATTCTTTGCGCTCTGTTGGCATTTCAAATCATCGCTGGTCGCAACGAGCCGTGGTTTCCAGAGAAGATTCTTAAGAAGCGGGTTGGCTCGGGGCTCAGGAAGGTCTTGACTTCATTTTCGGTGAAACTTAAGAAAATTGAAAAAATGCTCAAACCCCGGATGAGCTTTTTGTTTCATAAGAACATTTTTCGATTTGGAATGGCTCCGGTGCTTGCAATTTTGGGATTCTGTATCGCTCTTCCGTTCCCCGGTGTGAATTCGATTGCTGGACTCGCGGTTTTTTTGATCGGATTGGGAATGTTGGAGGATGATGGGTTGTTTGGGTTTGCAGGTGTGGGAATCGCTGTAGCGAGTTTTGGTCTTGCGATTGTTGGGCTATATTTTGTTGTTATCTATGGTGCGGATGGCTTGAGTCGGATGCGAGAGATGCTGAGGGGCCGCTAGGGGACAACCCAACTTGCTTGCCAAATCTCATCAAATTGATAGGTGCAGCGAGTGTGTCCGGTAAAGGCGAGTGAATAGACGTCGAAGGTATCGACGTGAGTGTTGACGAGACAAAAGTTGTCTCGGCCCAATTCACTTTCTTCCTCGGTGGGTTCGCGATCGGTCAGATACTCCGGGAATCCACCGGTTGGGTGCTCGACAAAGCTGCCGGGGGCGGTTGTCGCGAGGTAGCAGCGACGAGAGAGAAGTTGCGTTTCCGTCCATGCTTGATCGACTTCTAATGTGTCTGTTTCGATGGAGCACGGGCCGGACGCCCTGATTTGGAGCTTGAGTTGCGGTGACTGAAAAACCCATGCTAGACGCGTTCCATTCTGAATTGATTCAAATTTCTGACTTCGAATGTCCGTATGAAAGCGCAGAATTCTCTCGTCGCGTTCAGCATAACGGAGGACGACGGTGCGAGCCTCCGGGCCGAGCACGGATGAATTGGCGACGATTCCGACTCGGAACGGATGTTTGCGGTTCCGAACTGCGAGCAACAGTTCCTGCCAGGCATTGTTGAAGGTTTCCTTCTGTTCTGGGGACATCGACTTATCTGGATATTCTGGCTGACCTTGGGTCTGAGAAGGGCAAAAGGTAACTTGATTTCATGAACTTTGTTCGTTGGTCGATGTTGGTTTACGGACTTGCTTTGATTGCTATGGGGGTGCAATCGTTCTTTTTCCCTCATGATGGCGGCAAGCCTTCGATGATTAGCCTTGCGGCGGCCGGTGGAATGGGCATGGTGACACTGGTCTTGACTTACTTGTCGACCAAGGTTGCAAACCCTCGGGGTGTTTACATTGGGATGATTTTTCTGGCTTTTTTTGCGAGCTCACGATTTGTGATGACTGGAATTACTAAGGGATTCGTGTTGTATCCAGGGATCGTGACGATTGTTTTGAGCTTCGCACTGATTGCAATTCTGGGGATGGGTCACATGTCCGCCATGAAGAAGCGAAAAGAACTACAAGCGGAAGGGGAGTGAGTGAACGGTCGCGGCTCCGGAGTCCCATTTCAATTGGGAACCTGAACCGGTGAATTCATTTCTTAGGGTCGCAGTAGCCAAGAAACCGTGCTGAATGGAATGAGCAATGCGATGAATTGTTCCGACCTTCTGCCCGCTTACAACTATATCCCCCGCAATTAAATCGCTATCTGAGAGGAGTCCGACAAGGGTTTTGTTGGTGTGACCTCGAGAGTGGAGCCTTTGGAGGACTTCTTGTCCGGTGTAGCACCCTTTCTCGTAGTTGATGAAATTGAGGTCAAAGTTTGGGCCAAGCTCGGGAGGAAGGGTTTTCGGGCCGATTTCGAATCCAAATCGGGGAATTCCAGCAAGAATTTCAAGTTCAAGAAGTTCTGATTCGCTCAATCCGTTGGGAGCAGTTTCTAAGATATCAAAGCCGCCAAATCCGGTTCTGTCGTGAGCCAGTTCACCTTTCGCTCCAAGCCCTTGTTCTGTCGAAACGGCTCCGGGTAGGAGTTCAGCAGAAACATCTTCCATGATCACGAAGTCTTCCACTCGGCCGAGCAGCACCTCAGGATGCGGCGTGATTGCAATGATGCCGTCCTTTTGATCATGAAGGCGCACCGTGGTCATCAATTGACCGGTTGGGGAGCATATGCAAGCCGAAAGCGGAGATTCTATATTGAGCTTGTTGATGTCGTTAGTTATCTGACCTTGAAGCCATGACCGAGCGTCAGCGCCAGTAAACAGGACAGCTCGCTCGGAAGTTGTGAATGTAACGGTTCCGGAAGTAAGCCACTTGATCAGATCATCGATTGTCATTTTTGGTTAGTCTGTTTGGTAGTTACGAGGAACGATTTGCATCCGTTCAGGTTAAGCTATTGAGATGGGATTATTGAGCATCTTGCTGGTGGGGAGCGGATTGTTTTTTGCTGATCAGGAGAAGGGCCGATTCGAACGCAAGGCCGCAAGCGACATTTTGGCGCAAATGGTTGAGGGGAAGGGGAAAGTCGAAGTGCGAGTTGAACCAACGCTCTTAGGTGGCTTGACCGGAGAACTCCATTCCGCAACGATTCGCGGCTCCGAGTTCCAACTCGATGAAATGCCCCTATTCTTGGAGCCTGAGCGCAGTAAGAGCGGAAAAATTGGCGAATTGCGACTAGAGCTTAAAGAGTTTCAACTTCGGAAGCTCCGGGTTTCTGAGTTGAAGGCAACCATCCCAGGCTGTCGGTACGACTATGGGTTGGCAAAGTCGAAGAGCCAAATTCGGGTGAGCCAAACGGGAGAGGGGGATGGGTATGTTAAGTTACTTGAGCAAGATTTGGCGGACTATTTGGTGGCAAAGTACCACGAGATCAAGTCGTGCAAGGTTAAGCTCCATGGTGATACGGTTTGGGTGGAAGGTTATGGGGAATTTTTGATTGTGAACTCAAAATTTGCCGTTATTGGTCAAGTCAAAATTGTTGATGGGACGAAGTTGATGCTCGATAACCCAAGCATCTACTTTGATTGGGTGAAAGCTGATCCGCTCGCTACTCAAGGGCTGCTTAAGATTCTCAATCCCATCGTGGATTTGGAGCGCGATCTCGGTTTGGCGAATGCGGTGACGGTTGAGAAAGTAAAGATGAAAGATGGAGTCTTGACCGCATCGGGGAAGACAAGAATTCCAACCCGACCATCTGACGATTCAGTCTCTGAAGTCCGAAAATGAGAATGTGATTGCGGCGGTTACAGCAGGGATCGCGCTCGGCTGGGGCGTGGGTGGCCCTAATATGGTTGAATTTGCACGGGGGCAAAAGATTGCCGCTAAATGGGATCGCGATCATTGGCGTCGGCAACTGGAGCTTCCACCAGAAACCAGTCAACTCACTGATATTTCCGAAGTATTTCAGGAGGATCGGGTTGTTCTAGGAACTTGGAGCGAAGGATGGAGAAAGCTTGATGTCGAGTGGGCGATTCTTCTTTCGCCTCAGCTTATTTCGCGATGGTTGGGATTCCTCAGTGTTCGTGAGGCTTGGCCGGATGGAGAATTGGCTAGACGTTGGGAGTGGGTGAGGCAAGAAATCGGAGATCGTCCAGTTTTTATTGTAATTCTGTCCGCTTTCCCGAAGAAGGAGCTTTTGGGTTTAGGGGATACAACCGCACCAAGCACGGATGAACTGGAGAACATTAGAATCGTTTTTGAGACCCATGGTCGTGTTTCGGAGGCTATGAGCTATGAGTTGTTGACAACTCGAGCCGAGTCGAGAAGTCGGATTGACTCGGTGCCTTGGTGGCAGTTGACAAGATTGGATGACGCTTTAACATTTGAGTTCGAAAATCGATTTGAGGAACCTCTGATTCCACGTGGGGACTTCCATCGCTCGTGGCGTTGGGTCGTGCCGATGGATGAACTTGAGTGTTCTAGGACGACACTTAAGATTGTGAGTCGCCGGAAGATTCGGTCGGCAGAGTTTTCGCTGGTTTCCAATTCCGGTATTTGAAGAGTGTGAGGAATGCCTCGGGTGCGTCGGTCCACCGAATCTTCTTGCCAGCGGCTTTGGAGCGAGGCTCATAACTAATCGGGAGTTCTTTGATTTTTTCACCCATATTGATCGCCTTGGCTGTTACTTCGGGGCAAAACTCAAAGCGCTGGCATTCCAGGTTCATTTGGTTGATCAAATGGCGGTCGAATGCTTTGTAACAGGTCGCTTCATCGGTGAGTTTTTGTCTGAAAAGCACTTGAACGGCAAGCCGGAGCAGAACATTCACGACTTTGTTTGGGAGAGCCATGCTGGGGTGCAATCCATGAAGGAACCGGGTTCCGTAAACGACTTTTGATTCGTTCTGAGTGATTGGGGCGATCAACGCCGGAATCTCTTCTGGGCGGTATTCCAGATCAGCGTCTTGAATGATCACGGCATGACCGGTGCAGGCGGGCAAGGCTTTACGGATCGCGTTCCCCTTACCGCCGGGAGAAGGGTTGGTCAGAACTTTTATTTGGTTGCCAAACTCCGCGAGAATTGTTCCCGTTTTGTCGGTGCTGCCATCGTTTACAACAACAATCTCAGAAATTATGGGGAGAGCGAGGAGACGTTCGATGACCTCGTGTATCGTGTCCTCTTCGTTGTATGCGGGGACGATAACGGAAACAGTTGGTGTTTTCGCGTCCTCAGGCATTTAAGGGAAGGATACCTGGGACAGAAAGGTTGTTGATTGACTATTATAAGGGGATGCAGCAGTTTGATTTGGTCATTCGGGGAGGGCAAATCGTGAGTTCATCCGGGATTAGCCAGGCAGATATTGGGATTCGAGATGGTCGGATTGTTGCCATGGGATCGCTCGAATCATCATCTGGAAAGACTTCGGTGGACGTTTCGGGGAGTCATATTTTTCCGGGAGCGATTGATACTCAGGTTCATTTCCGAGAGCCAGGACTTGAGCATAAGGAGGATATTTCAACCGGAACCCATGCGGCGATTTGCGGAGGTGTAACGACAATTTTTGAAATGCCAAATACTCAGCCGACGACGACCTCCCAAGAAGCTTTGGCGGACAAGTTGGCCCGGTCAACTGCGCGGGCATATTGTGATTTTGCATACTTTATGGGTGCGGCTTCTACCAACTTGGAACATCTCGCGGAGTTTGAAATGCTTCCGGGCTCGCCGGGAATTAAGATGTTTGCTGGGAGTTCGACTGGTGATTTGCTGGTGGAAGGGGAGGGCGACCAGCGGAAAGTTATGCAGAACGGAACGAGGCCGATGTCGATCCACAGCGAAGACGAAGCGCGATTGCGTCATCTTAAGGAGTCTCTGGGGGAGAATCCTCATGTCCGGCAGCATCCAGAAGTTAGAGATGCGGAAGCCGCCCGGCTGTGCACAGATAGGATGATTCGACTTTGTGAAGAAACAGGACGACCGATTCATATTCTTCATATTTCGACCAAGGAGGAATTGCCCTTACTCGCCGACGCGAAGAAACGAGGATTGCCTGTTACTTGCGAGGCAACACCCCACCACCTCACATTGAATAGCGATCAGTACGAAACGCTGGGAACTTTGATCCAAATGAACCCCCCGGTACGGAGTGAAGACCACCGACTAGCTTTGTGGAATGCAGTAAAGGAAGGACTGTTTGACGTTTTTGGCAGCGATCACGCACCGCATACATTGGAGGAAAAGGCTAAGCCTTATCCGAATAGTCCTAGCGGGATGCCCGGAGTCCAAACATTGTTCCCCGTGATGCTCGATTGGGCTCTGAAAGGTGAGCTTCCTTTGACTCAGCTCGTCAAAATGCTGATGGAACGGCCCGCCGAGCTTTTTGGGATTGCGGGGAAGGGTCATATTCAAGCTGGCTACGATGCTGATCTTGCCATCGTTGATTTGGAGCGGACATGGACGGTGACCAACGAGGCGATGAAAAGCAAGTGTGGTTGGACGCCTTATGCAGGGAGAGAACTCAAGGGCGCTATTGAGCACGTGTTTCTGCGCGGGGAGCAGGTGGTTCAAGGTGGGATAAGCCTAGAAAAACCAATCGGCCAGCCCGTCAAGTTCACATGGAAATGACGCGCATTACGGGACAGCCGTCGTAGGAACGTCATAGAGATAGCCGTGAAATATTCAAGCGAGTACCAGGAAGAATACATTCTCACCAGCGGAGAAATCATAGAGTTAAGATTGGTACGTCCAGAAGACAAGCCAGCCTTTGTGAGTGGTTTGGAATTGTGTAGCCCTCTGACGATTTACAACCGGTTCATGGGGGCGAAGCCAAGGTTCTCAGAATCCGATTTGAAATACTTGACGGAGGCTGACCCAGCGGATCACGTCGCAATTGTGGGGTTTCGCGAGAGTGATTTGGTTGCGGTGGGTCGAGCGATTCGTTACGCCCGGCGACCCGATGCGGCGGATTTTGGGTTAATTGTTGCGGACTGTTGTCAGCGCCAAGGACTCGGAGCATTCTTATTGAAACGGCTGGCCGAAGCTCTTGCGGAGCGAGATATTCGGTATATGTGCGGTGAGATGTTCTCGACGAATTCGGCGATGTTTCGGGTGGTTGATGACTTGCCGTTTATTACAGATTGGGTTCTGGATGGTTCGGTTGCATCTTTTGAAATAGATTTGAGTACACCAAAATTGGGGTGATATTTGGATGTCAGGTTGCGTATGATGGGGACATGCGTGCATGGAAAGCGTTGGCCCTTCTGGGTTTTGGGCTGAGTTCAATTGGTTTTGCGAACACCGGGCTGGAGCTGGCAACCCAGCGGGAAACTGACCTCAAATTTGATGATCTTTTTCCACGGAGGTCTCATTTTGGTTCGAGTGCTCGGCTCCTCGGTTGGTCGCACGACGACCGGTACTTGGCTTACACCTGGAATCCGTTTGGAGTAATCGGAAGCGACCTGTATTTGTACGATTCAAGATCGGGAAAATCGATCCAAGTAACAACTCCAGATACATTCAAACCGTTTGATGGCGATATCACAGATGCGCTCAAGCAACACGAAGAAACCCAAAAGCGGTTGGATGAGTGGGAGAAATTGGGTGATAAGGAGTACCGAGAAACCCGAGAAAAGTTTGAGGAGGAGCAGCGCAAGAATACAACTCCTCGAAAATCATACGGAGGGCCAAGTGAAGTCAGTTGGGCCAATGGCAAGCATGAATTTTTGATGACTTATCGGGGCGATATCTACCGGTGGAAGGTGGGCGAAAAGGCTCCAGTTCGATTGACGGATACATCTGATTCGGAGAGCAGCGTTGAATATTTGCCGGACGATAAGGGATTCGTTTTCCGCCGTGGAAGTGCGGTTTACAAGATGGTCTTTGATTCTCCTCTAACCATTCAACTCTCACCATCGCTTGATGGAGGCGTTACTTTTGGTGGATTCTCAATCTCACCGGATGGGAATCGGATGCTGGTTTTTGGTAATAAGAGTGGCCCGCCAGCTCGTCAGGTGGACTATATCGTTTATCGAGGACGATTTGCTGAAGCCAGGAAAACCAGCCGGAGCGTTGCCGACGACGACTTTACGGGTGAATCTTATGTGTACCTGTACGACATTCGGTCAGAGACGATCGCGGATAAAAGCAAGAAGAACGAGCCTTTCGAAATTTGGAAATGGAAGGGCGGCGAAGAGTGGGAAGAGATTGCTGTGAGTTCCGAACCGTGGAGCAAAGATGGCAACCGATTTGTTTTTGGTTCTTGGGCTCGAGATAAGAAGGAACTCAAGATTCACCAAGCGAATATTGTTGACCGCAAGGTTGATGTCATTTACCAGGGAACGAGCAATGGCGAGCACGGCACTCCGGGAATGGCAAATCCGTTCTACACCGCCGATGATCAATCTGTCGTTGTTCTTCTCGACAAGAGTGATTGGCGTCATGTTCACTTGCTTGATGGAAAAGGCGGCGAGCGTCAGATAACTTCAGGCGCATTTGAGGTTTATCCTCTGCAGATGTCGGCGGATGGGAAATCTGTTCTCGTCACGAGCTCCAAAGAGAATTTGGCTCGGAGAGATATTTACCGTGTGAGTTTAACGAATGGTGCAATGGAGAAACTCTCGACCGAACCTGGAAGTCGCACCACACCAGTTTTTGCTAACAAAAGTGACAAATATGGACTGACATTCAGTTCTTGGAATCAGTTGCGCGAACTCTACATTCACAATGGGAAAGGCGAAGAGAAGATTACGGATTCTCATCGGAGCGATCGGTTTTGGTCAACGGTGAAAATCAAGCCGGAGTTATTCACTTACGAGAATCGCCACGGCGACACGATCCATGGGTATCAGATGATTCCGAAGGATATGAAACCCGGTGAGAAGCGTCCGCTTTTCATTTACGTTTATGGTGGACCGCTTGGCGAAGGAAATTCGGTTCAGGATGGCACGTGGAACTCGACGAGTGTTATGTTTGCCCAGTATCTGACGCACGTTCTTGGTTACATTACGGTGACAATTGACCCGCGCGGTCAAAGTGGATACTCAGCAAAGTTCGGTCGAGCTAACTGGGAGAATGTTGGCGTTGCCCAGACAGAAGACTTGGTTGATCTAATCAAGTTTTATGAGGCAAAGGGAATGATTGACCGGAACCGAGTTGGGTTGAATGGATGGTCGTTTGGTGGCTTCCAAACCCAGCACACGATGTACACACAACCCGGATGGGTGACGCTTGGCATTGCGGGAGCCGGACCAACGGAGTGGCAAAACTACAACAACTGGTATTCAGGCGGAGTCATTGCAAATGCTCCAAAAGGAAAGACTGAAGAGATTGATAAATTCTCGTTGACCCATGTCGCCAAGAACTTGACCCATCCTTTGATGCTCCTTCACGGAGTCGAAGACACGAACGTGCTTTATCAAGACACCGTGAACGTTTACCGCAAGTTGTTGCAGGCAGGAAAAGGGCCGCTCGTCGAGCTTTCCATTGACCCAACGGGCGGACACGGTATGGGAGGGGATATGAATACTCGGGATCGCCATGCAATTTATCTGGCATTCATCCTGAAGTATTGGGAAGCCCCGTATCAAAACCGGTCTGCCTTGCCATAAGGCGGGATCGGGAACGGTGCGCAGGTCAAAACTGTCTAAAGGGATGTGAAACAACATCGCCGAGGATGGTTTTGGCCTACAGCTGCTCTGATCGCAGTACTTGGAAATGGGTTTGGGTTGGGTCGCGGCGGGAGTCGCGATGTTCGTCCAACTCCAGCTCCGGTCGTCTTGCGACAAGTCCGCGACCTTGGTGAGCTCCATTTGGTTCAGCATCAGTATCAAACAGTGTTTGAAATGGAGAGCCACAAAGATGCGCCAGATTGGACACAGGAAGTTCCAGTTTTGAACCGGCTGGCTTCAAGTATTGCGGAAGGGGCGACGAAGAACGTCGCGCTTGTAACGGTCACCGGGACGGTCGAGGCGGGAATTGATTTGAGCCAAGCAGAGGTTTCTCAACGGGGAAATTCGATTACGATCGTCATTCCTGCCGCAAAGGTTTATCCGGCAAATGTCGATGCGGTCTTGCACAGTCAAAAGCGCGGTGTAACGTGGGATGATCGAAATCTTGCCTTGAAAGCGCGCCGAGAAGGGGCAAGTCGATTTGAGAAAAGTAGCCGAGAAGCGGGGATTCTTGAGGTAGCGAGGAAGCGAGCAATTGACCAAGTGACCCGGCTATTTGACGCGGCGGGCCTCGATTCGGTAAATGTTGAATTCAAGGGCGAGAATATTACGTCTTAATTGCTTGAAGTTGGAGTGAATTCTCGCCAAAGATATTGAACATGAAAGTCCTCAGCATTGGTTTGGCAATTGCAATTACAGCGGTTTCCTTCGCTCAGAAAGGGCCGACGGTCGTGATGCCCGCGTCAGATTCACTCGTCGGAGTAACGTATGCATCCGTTCCTGGAGCGGTTTACTTGCCGATCGATGAGCTGAGTGAAGAACTGGGGTTGATTGCTGATTGGGACACAAAGGCAAAGTCGTATTTAGTCGGATCACAAATTTTCAAAGGGAAAGATGTTCGCAATCTGTTTGATGGCACTCCTATGATCAATGTCCTTGCCCTAAAAGGTGAAGGAGTTGAGGTCGAATACGACGATGTCCAAAAGGAGATCACGATTCAATCGGGAACTCACTTTGGCGTTATTACGATTGGCGAGCAGTGGGTTGAAGTGAATTTGAGAGCCCAGCGATTACGGGCTTACCAGGGTGACCGCTTGGTTATGGAGACAAAAATCAGCTCCGGAAAGAAGGGGAGTCCCACGATTACGGGCGAGTTCAAAACAGGGCCAGAAAAGTCAAAATATCGTACTTCCAGTCTGTACAACGATGCACCTATGCCGTTCGCGATCCAGGTGCATGGAAATTACTTTATTCATGGATCTTCGAGCGTCCCAAATTACCCAGCCTCGCACGGATGCGTCCGGATGCCCTTGACGGGACAGAATGCAGCAAAGTACTTTTTCGAATGGGTTGAGTTAGGCGTACCCGTATCTCTCAGATATGGGTGGTCGGAAAGAGTCGCTGAGCTTGATCGAAGCTCGGACTAAGCAAATTTGAACTTTGCGAAGTTCGGCATTGCGCCTCGGCGACCAAGGAGTTGTCCCAATTTCAGCACGAGTGACCATGCAAACCGAACGAGACGCATAAGGGTCTCCACCGACGTGACCAATGCGGCGAGGGTCAAGAGAACTTTAATGACTTTGGCGATTGCGCTCATGATCAGTTAGACGTAATTTTTGGTAATGGGTTGCGAAATGATTAGGGCTAGGTGGGATGGAACTTCGCTACGGCCCAGTTTCCTCGGTCGCGATCATGCCAATTGCGGACATCGTCACCGTTTCGAGCCAATTCGATCAATTCTAAGTCAATGTCGGCGATAGCGATGGCTTCTTGATTGAATGGGGTTTCGGCAAGGATTCCGGTTTCATTGAACGGGGCAACACTTGGGCAGAGTATTGCGCTTGAACCAAATGTGGTGGTCACGGGCTCTCGCCCTAGTGAGCCGACGAGTGAGGCATGGATCACAAATGTCTGACATTCGACGGTTCGAGCGTGACAGGACCATCTCACCCGGTTAAATCCGCATCGGACTTCGGTATAGGCGGGGACGGCGAGAATTTTTGCTCCCGCTTCACAAAGGGCTCGAGCAGCGGGCGGGAATTCGCTGTCGTAGCAGACCATCGTTCCGAGTTCGAGATTCGGTTCAAGAGTGAGTCCACTCCCACTCTGAATCTGCCACTCAGCAAGTTCCCATTGAGTCAAGACATTCTTGGATTGTGTGAAAGAGCCGTCCGGCGTACATATCAACGCTGAATTATAAAATGCCTGGTAGACCTCATGGATGTGTGTTCCGGCGAGAATTGTCACGGAGTGATTTCGGGAGAGGGACTCGAAATGGGCTCGAACTTCGGGGAAATCGGGGGCGAGAGTTCGGGCGACTTGATCTTGCGGAACCATACCTTGGTACGAGATGCGCTCTAAGTCAATGGATTCCGGTAGGACGATCAGTTGAGCCCCGTGTTCAATCGCTTGAACGACCAAATCAGTGCAATGATCTAAGAACGCTTGGAGATTCGGAATCTCCCGGACTTCCCAGCTAGCGGCGGCAACTCTTAGACTTGCCATTCCAAAATTGCTCCCGCGTTGCCGCTCTCTTGATCATCCATGTATTCGGGGATTATGCCTTGAAAAACGCCTCCGAGTTTGATTAGGGGGGTGAGAGTGGGATCCGTTACAATGTTTCCAACTACAGCAAGGGCGTATTGGAGAGGATCATCAAGTTTTGAATGGATAAAGCCAGGTAATCGGCAAACGGTTCCGTACTGCACCTTGCGATCTCGGCAATATTGTAGTCGTTTCTCATAGAGCAAACGGGCGATGCCCTGTCCGCGAAAATTCGGATGGACGGAGATATCGATTCCGTACATGACATAGCCTTGAGGATTATGGTTGGGAAGGGATAGGCCGCCCGTCGTCGTCTGCCAGTCCAAGTGGGCATGCCAAACCTCTTCTGTCACCAGCATATTTGTACAGCTCGCGACTATGGAGTTATCGATTTCTGCGAGATATTGGCCAGCAGGGAATTGAGTGATATGAGCTATGAGGTGCGCATTGCTCCAGAGGAGATCCTCGGGAAATGGCTCGGGAAAGCACGCTCTTTGGAGGGCGACAACGCCCGAAATGTCGGCATGTGTTGTCTCGCGGATGATCAGGCTCACGCAACTATTTTGCCGAATTTCATGAAAATGGGCACAGAATCTTCGTTTTTGTTGTATCCCAGTATGGGAAACATGTCTCACATCATTGAATCAATTCAGGCAACTGATCTAGGCGTTGCCGTAGAGGGAGGAGCGAAATTTTATGCCGAAAGCGCGAACGGGGCGGTTCGGTCTATCGGGTCTCGGTCGGGCGAAGTTGCTCTGTTCGGCAGCGGAGTTTATGCAACTGAAAGCTTTAATGTCCGACCGGCCCGAACCAAGAGCAATTCCGAAGCGGAACTCCAGGGTCTTTGGCTGAGCGAGACTGGGGATTTACTCTTTGCGGCTACTTCGGTGGATTTGGTTGCAATCAGTACTTCGACGAAAACTCTTGCTTGGCAATTTGCTCAGAAACGACAATGGGGGTTCTTGCCGAGCATTCCCCAAGGTGCGGTGCTTCACGAAAATGATGTTTTGATGGTGTTTTATTCGAGCGGCGAAGTGGTCGCGCTGGATCGGAAATCACGCGTTATTGAATCCGAGACTCACTCAGAATCCGTGCGGTCAGTTGTTACTTCTGGATCAGTCGGATTTGCAACGGATGGGCATACAATTTGGAAATTTCATGTTGCAGAAGGGTTCGGAAGTCGCAGCAAATTTGCGTTTGTCCACAACTATGAGATTGCTTTGAGCGGGAATGCGGAGAAGCTTTTTGTGCGGATACCGAATCGCGTTTTGATCTTTGATGCAAGGACTGGAGAAATTGATCGAGAATGTGAAACTGGCCCAGGATTGCCTCAGATGGCCGTAGATTTTGATGGAACCCAGTGGTCGCACTTGACCGCAGGAGGTTTAGATGTCCGTGGCATGGATGGAAGCGTTCTTGGCTCAATCCAAAGCGAGGAATTCCCAATTTCTGTTCACCGCAGTTATGCGATGGAGAGCTTTATCATAGGGATGCGGTCTGGGTCTGTCTATTCCGTGCCTTGGAATCAGTAGATCGTGCAGATTTGTTCCAGTGATTTTCTGGATAGGTCTGGTACTTCGCATGTTGGCGATGGGTAGCCAACAGGCATGAGTACGAACGGCTTTTCGTTGATTGGTCGGTTGCATATTTCTCTCAAAAAAGTCATTGGCGCTGGCGTGTGGGTGAGAGTGGCAAGACCAGCCCTGTGGAGTGCCTGGATGAGAAATCCAACGGAAATACCGACGCTTTCGGTCATGTAGTAGTTTTTTGATCGAGTTCCATCGGGAAGAACCTCATAGTCTTGTCGGAACACAACAATCAACCACGGGGCATCTGTGATGTGCTCTTTGTTGAAGTCAGTTCCAAGGGGGGCAAGCGCGTCGAGCCATTCCTGGGTGGCTCGACGCTCATAAAATTCTCGCTCTTCAGCTTCCGCGGCTTCCCGAATCTTGGCTTTCAATTCGGGATTATTGATCGCAACAAAGTGCCAAGGTTGTTTGTGTGCGCCTGAAGGAGCGGTTCCCGCCGAGAGGATTGCGTTTTCGATCACTTTCTGATCAACTTCGTCGGTGGAGAAATGCCGAACCGATCGCCGAAGGTTTGCAATGGCGTAGTCTGACCTTGCAATTTCGAGCGATTCTGTCGCAGATACTCGCGGTGGATTGTACGGAATCGTGGGCAACTTTGACATGGAGAGCAATCTACCTGGTAAACCTTAGAGATGACGGTGGCAGTGGCGGCCCTCGCCCTGATCGTTCCGAGCGGGCGAATGGAACAAATCAATCTGGATCAAATTTGCGCAGATGCGGTCACGGCGGCCCAATCTCATTTTCCGGAGGACAAGATAGTGCCCGAAGATATTGGCATTAGCCTCTATTTGGTGAACAGAGCGGAGAAGTTGTGGGTTCGCGGGGGATTTAGGGCTGATGTGCAGATGTATCCAGCGAGTGTGGTGAAGATGTTCTTCATGGCCTATGCTGCGCACAAACTACAGAAAGAGGAAATCGTCAGTTCCCCAGAGTTTGAACGAGCGGCATCCGACATGATCAAGGTGTCAAATAATGATGCAACGGGATACATCGTGGACAAGATCTGCGGCACGACTCCAGGTCCGGAACTGAATGATGCGGAGTTCAGCGTGTTCGCCGAAAAGCGGAGAGCCGTTAACCGGTGGTTTGAATCACTCGGTTACAAAGGGGTTAATGCCGTTCAACGAACGTATAACGAGGGGCCGTATGGTCGAGAGCGGCAATGGGTTGGCGAGAAGTTCGACAATCGGAACATGCTGAGTCCAGATCATTGCTCGATGCTTTTGGCGGATATTGCCCTCGGTCGTCATTGGGATCAGCCTCGAGTTGAATGGATGAGTAATCTGCTTAGTCGCGTCAATCCTCAGGAAGATTTTGAGAAGTCGGACGGTCAGGCAAGGGCTTATATCGGACGGGTGATTCCGGCGGGTACGAAGCTTTATTCCAAAGCGGGCTGGACAAGTACGACTCGCCACGACTCTTCGTGGTTGGTTTTGCCCGATGGTCGAGAAATCACCCTGACGATCTTCACGACAAAGGCTCAGAATCTCCAACTGGTGAGCTACATTGCGGGCGAGATATTGAAAAGCTTAGGATACGAAGTGAAGCCACCAATGGGTGACCCGGTCATGCCAGTCGTGACGGATTAGAGAGTTTCCGTGACTTTTTTGAGATTCTGAGCTTGATCGGGGTTTAACCCGCGCGCCCGAGATGCCAGGAGGGAAAGCCACTGACCGAATTGGATGTTCCAGAGCGGAGCCCAAACTCCTTTGTCGGCTTTTGGAGCTTCGATGACCGTTGCCCCGGTGGCCCGGAGATCATCGGGGACTTCGCCGTAGAGGATGCAAGCCGTAGCCGGATTCGCCAGAGCTTTTGGGCCGTGGTGAAAATCGGCAATGCTGTAACTCTTCGCCGGGATGAGCGCGCATTCCATCAACTTAAGCGCGGTTTCAACGGCAGTGCAATAGCTGTAGCCTCGACCCAAAGCGAAGATCGGGCTGCAACGGACAATATGACCGCTGTTTTCGCTGGCAACTTGAAGAGAATATTCGAGCCATTCTTGATCAGGAAGGACAGGAGCGGGAATCTCGGCACCCATTGCTCGAACAAGTTGGCCCAAAGCGAGCAGAGAAGTGGAATAGGTTTTAGTTGCGGCGATGCTTTGCTCTTCGCCCGCGCCAAGGACAACGGAATAGGCGGCCTCTTGGGTTAATCGACTGCCCGGAGTATTGGTGATTGCTAGCGTATCGTGGCCCTGCTCACGGCAGTAGGCGATCACTTCACTGACATCTGGTGCCGCTCCCGATTGACTGATCCCAATCGCAAGGGACTTGGGGAATCGAATTTTGCTGTTGTGCTGTGTGATTACACTCGGGGCGGCCAGGCTGACAGGGATTCCGAGGTGGATTTCGATCATGTACCGGGCGTAGAGCGCGGCGTGGTCGCTACTCCCTCGCGCAGCAAGAAGAATCATGTCATACGACTTTCCCGCGAGAAATTGTTTGAGTTCAGAAAAGTAGCGATCTGCGTTTTCGGCAAGCACCTGTGGCTGTTGCCGGATCTCTTTTTCCATTAAAATCCCAAGGGACATGACTCTGTGAGACTACCTTTGGTTAGGTAGATTAAATTGCCATTGGTCGGAGGTTTCCTGGTGTCTGCGAAGCGGACGCCGAAGGTGAGCCGTCTGATGGAATACAAAACCATGGTCTTGCCAGCACTTGCACTTGCCCTGATGTCTCAGGAGACTCCCACGAAGGATTATGTCAACACGAACGTTGACCTAAAAATGAAATATCCCGCCGACTGGGAACTCAAGCGGGAGAAACTTTCGGATCAGCTGAGATTCAAAGTTGACGGGAAGCAGGTTTATGTTGATCTCATGGGAATTGAAATGAACTTTCCGGCATCACACTGGCAAGAAGTCACTCGCGAAATCAATACCAATAATGATCGTGCAGTCTTGCGGCAATGGGAAGAAGAATTTTTGGGAGTACCGCTCCTCTTGACCAAGGTTCGGGACATCAGCAAAGCGGATTCCGAGATCACGATTACTGGACTGTTGATGAGTAACCGCCCACAACGATTCTTGTTCCGTCTGTTTGCGCCCGACTCGGTTTCGATCCAAGCTGAAGAGATATGGAATCGAGTGCTGTTGAGTGCCGATACGGTCAGCGGGAAGCTCCCCAGTGAAGCATTAACAACTGGTCAGCAGGGGGGTGGAACGACCCCTCCGCCGACATCGGATAATGGAAAAACTCACGTCCTCCGGCCCCGAGATATGGCTCCGAAGAATCCGGTTTTGGGTTCTCAACGAACTGTCCTTGAAGAATCTCGTGGAACATTCCTCTATCTTCCGGAAGGATGGACGAGAGAGAGCGATCAGATCAACATAGGGGCGACTAGAGTCGTGTTTGGACATGGAATCGGAGATGAACGGGTTGCTCGGCGCGATTGGTTACAAGCGTGTGGGCGAGCACTTGACCGGATAACCCGCGTTGAAAGCCGGGTCGAACCAGAATTAGGTTATCTGGACACTGGTTGTAAGGGAACTCATTTGCTTCGGCGGGGCCAAAAGGATGGTCAGACAGAAGTGCAGTGGGTTGCGTACGGTTGGAAGGGTGGCTACTTCTATCATTTGAGCTGGTTTGGAACTGAGCTTGAGTTCAAAACCGCGGAGAGTCAGCTTGCGACTCTGCATAACCGACTGGCGATTTCGTCCGAATGACCCTCGCTCTGTCGACATCGACTCCGTTTGCAGCAGTTGCGCTCTTTGATGGTGCGCAACTCGTTACTCGGAATTGCAAAGAAAGCCGTCGTGCGGCTTCTTCGGCAATCATCGAAATGAGGGAGTTGTTACCAACGGCAGAAATTTCCCGGATTGTAGTTGATGTCGGCCCGGGGAGCTTTACGGGCGTACGGGTTGGCGTGACCATGGCTAAAATGTGGGCGGAGATTGAAGGGCTTCCGCTGTTCGGCGTGGAGTCGTTCGACTTGTTTGGATCAGGGCCAGTTGCGATTCCGAGTAAGCGTGGCGAAGTTTTCTTGCGAATACCGGGACACCCATCGCAAACAATCGGTGTCGGCGAAGCCGAGAAGATTGACGGAGTCAAGTTTGTGAATGAAGTTGAAATGAATTCGATTCTGACGGTTTTGCCATTGGATCGAATTTTCGAGTCTGATCCATTGGGGTTGATGCCGAGCTATGTGGGAGAGCCAAACATTTCGGTCGCCAAGCAGGCGCACATTATGGGTGAAACCTTTGGCGGGAGGGGCGATGTTTGATCTTCCGGGGATTGTTGCCGAGCAACGTCTGGACGTTTACACGACCCTCAAAGCCGGCGGACGAGCCGAGTATTTCTATTCCGCTCGGACTCGAAGTGAAATGGCAAATTCTGCCATCCTTGCCCAAGAAAATGGAGTCGTGCAAACCATTCTTGGATGGGGAAGCAATGTTTTGCCATCCGACAATGGTGTAGTTGGACTTGTGACGCTGAATCAAGCGGCAGAAATAGAGTGCGATCAGAGCGGATTCGTAGAAGTGGATTCGGGAGCAGGATTTCAGGATTTGTTTCTGAAGTGTGCGCAAGCCGGATTGGGTGGATTTGAGTTTGCGGTGGGGATTCCGGGAACGGTGGGCGGAGCGTTAGTGAGCAATGCGGGTGCGTACCGGAACAATGTTTCGGCATTTCTCATCGAAATTGAAGTTGTCGAGAATGGCATCCGTGAATGGCGTACTCCAGAATTCATGAAATTTGAGTACAGAGATTCGGTTCTCCGACAGATCGATGCGCCTCAAATTGTGCTTCTGGCTGTTCGATTCCAATTGGAGTCACGAAAGCGAAAAGATATTTATGATGATGCGCGGGACTACCAAAGGCAAAGGATCGGCAAGCAACCACCTTCCGCGAGTTGCGGGAGTTTTTTTAAGAACGTTGTTGACCATGATCTCGCTCAACGGATTGAAGGGCTATCCGACGGGATGCGAGCGGCAGGGGTCATTCCGGCGGGATTTTGATCGAGCAATGTGGTTTGAAGGGGACACGATTTGGTGGCGCAATGATCGGAGCGCGTCACGCTAATTTCTTACTCAATGTGCGGGGTGCGACGGCGAGCGATATTCGCCGGCTTGCCGAGCATGCGTCTCGCCAGGTACACGATCGATTTGGAGTGCAATTAGAAGAAGAAGCACTTTATTTAGGCGATTGGTCACAGTGGCAAACCACAGGTGACTTGAGCCATTCATGAACTACAGGATCATAATTTCCCGCTGAGGCGGCATAAGCCACTCGCATCCTGATTCGGTCACGAGAACCATTTCTTCAAGCCCAAGGTAGCCCCGCCCAGGGATTGTCACTCCAAGTTCCAGGGTGTAGATTTCTCCGGCTCGGATTGGGATGTTAGGGGTGTTACCGTAGCGGGGCCATTGCGGCCCAAGGAGTGCACCCCCGTCGTGGGCTTTTCGTCCAACTTGGTGTCCGAGGGCGTGCTGGTACTCGGGAAATCCTGCTTGGATAATGTATTGCCGGGCGACTTGGTCAACTTGATGTCCTAATACTCCGGGTCGGAGGACTTGTGATGCGGCTTGAATTGCGCCGGAGACTCCGCGAAATGTGGCGGCTACATCTTCCGGAATTTCGTCGCCAACATACCAGCTTCGCTGAATGTCCCCGCTATAGCCGTTTTTAGTCAGCCCAAGATCAACGTGGAAGATGTGTCCGGGTTGGATCGTGATGTTTTCGGATGGAATTCCGTGGCCGATCATTGAATCAGGTCCTGAATTCACAATGGGATCACCAGCCGGATCCCATGAGAAAGTCAAGTTGCGCTCTCTTGCCAAGGCATGAACATGGTCGTAGACCGATCTTTCGGAGATTCCGATTCGGGCAAAGGAGGCAATATCGTCAAACATCCGTTGGGTTTCGATTAATGCACCGCGAACCCGTTCAACTTCTTGGGGGACTTGACTCCACGGAGGGCCATCACCGTTGGCGCAGCAGAAAATAATTCATAGCGATCACCGATCATGCGCTGGAGGTTGAGATACATCCCGTGGGTGAGCCCGTCGGCCATGACGTCATCTTCACTGTAATTCACGGCGATCCGACCACCATTGGGGAGAAGTCGTTCAAGAGTTTCGAGCAGAATTGGCTCTATATCTTGAATGTAAGGAATCACTTCATCCCAATCTCCGGAGTGGAGGAGCGGGTCTGCATCATAGTTGCCGACAATCGCGATTGATTGACCGGCTGGGCTGATCAGGAGGGCACTTTGCCAGGTTAGTCCGCCGTCCATGAGGAGCGGCAGGACGGGATCCGATCCGGCAGATGTTTCGCGGACATAGGTTATCCAGAGATCGGCTCCGCTGAGTGAGATGAGTTCTGCGGCTTGACGAAGCTTTTCGCGGTAGAGGGAGACCATTTTCATATTGTGGACAACTTTAGCAACTGGTCAGCCAATTTTTAAGAGAGTGTGATGGTATGATGAATATCCGACGGCAATGAAGCTGAACGGGCGCAATGGAGCCTCCAGGATGTGAATTCTGGGGGCTCTTGTCTTTCAAGTTTAGTGGAATTGGCAAAGGAACAACTCATGACGGCGGCTGAAGCAATTGATCTCATAGAATCCAACGACTGCGAATTCGTGGACATTCGATTTACTGACCCATTTGGGATGTGGCATCACTTTACAATGCCAACCCATGCCTTCACCGAGGAGACGTTCGCGGATGGACTGCCGTTTGATGGATCGAGTATTCGAGGATTTAAGTCAATCAATGAGTCGGATATGCTTCTCAAGCCCGACCCAACGAGCGTATTCATTGATCCGTTTTTTGAGCACACGACAGCCGTAGTCATTTGCGATATCGAAGACCCGATTACCCACGAGCCGTATTCCCGCGATCCTCGCTATACGGCGCGCAAAGGATTGGAGTATCTGAACAGCACCGGAATTGCGGACACGGCTTATTTTGGGCCTGAGCCAGAGTTTTTCGTCTTCGACAAGATGGCCTATTCCATTGATCCGAACAATATGTTCTTTGCGATTGACAGCATGGAAGCAAGTTGGAACAGTGGGAAAGAAGACGCTACCGGCTACTCGATGCGGACGAAGGGTGGTTATTTCCCGGCTCCGCCGAGCGATAAGCTTCACGATATGCGATCCAACATGATCCTGACTTTGGAGAATGTTGGTATTCAAACCGAGATTCATCACCACGAGGTGGGTGGAGCAGGGCAGTGTGAGATTGACTTTCGGTTTGACGAACTCTTGAATACCGCCGACAAGGTGATGAAGTTCAAATATGTCGTCAAGAACGTTGCCGCCCAGTACGGTTGTGCAGCGACCTTTATGCCGAAGCCGCTTTTTGGCGACAACGGCAGCGGGATGCACGTTCACCAGTCGTTGTGGAAGAACGGAGAAAATTTGTTTTATGATCGCGACGGATATGGCGGATTGAGCGAAATGGCCATTCACTACATCGGCGGAATTTTGAAACATGCTCCCGCATTGCTCGCCTTCACCAATCCGAGCACGAACAGCTATCGGCGACTGGTTCCGGGCTATGAGGCACCAATCAACCTGGTTTATTCGGCGCGAAACCGCTCCGCTTGTATTCGGATTCCGATGGTCGGCGATTCTCCCAAGGCAAAACGAATCGAATTTCGGGCTCCGGATCCTACGGCGAACCCCTATCTCGCTTTCACGGCGATGATGATGGCGGGTCTGGACGGGATCATCAACAAGATCGAACCGCCCAAGCCCGTTGACAAAGACCTCTATGAACTGGCTCCGGAAGAAAAATTGGACATTCCTCAAACACCGGGCAATCTCCGAGAAGTCTTACAAGCACTGCGCGACGATCATGAATTCTTGACTCGGGGCGATGTCTTTACTGAGGATTTGATTGACGCCTACATCAACTTCAAACTAATCCACGAGTGCGATGCGGTTGACTTGCGTCCCCACCCAATGGAGTTCTATCTCTACAACGACATTTAAGTTGTGGTGACTCAAATTCCCCTGGAGAGTTTTTTCCAGGGGAATTTCTTTTGTTGGGGAAAGAATTGGGGGAATCGTTCTCGGTTTCAAGTCCGTCCGAAATACTGCATGTTGTAAGCTCAACTTGCCTTTCACCCTATATCTTGTAGCTGACCGGATAGAGAAATGTATGCAATCGTGCTAACGGGACACAAGATATTGGGGTAGAACTAGACAGTCGTCTACGCTGCCTGGACTGGGATGCGGGAGTGGCGCTGGAAAGAAGGACGAAACGACAGAAAATGAACACAATTTCAATCAAATTGGGCGAACGCGAGTTTGTGCTCGACCGCGAAAAAGCCGAAGCGGCTCAGGCGGGCAAGCAAGTGATTAATGGTCGGGAGACGATGGCCTTCAATCTGTTACCGCTCAAATACTCTTGGGCCTATGAGTTGTATCGCAAGATGAAGGCGAATCACTGGGAGCCGGAAGATATTCCGATGCAACGGGATGTTGAGCAATGGCGCAGTGACACCGCGCTCAGCGATGTTGATCGCTGGGTGATTCGGATGGCGATTGGCTACTTTAGCGCGGCGGAAGGAATTGTCGGAGACAATATTCTTCACGTTGTTCGAGAGGAGGTCACGGCTTCTGAATTGAAACTCGTATTGGGTCGCCACGCTCATGAAGAGAACATCCACGCAGACAGCTTGCTGTATATGATTTCCAGTCTGGGAATCAATCCGCATGAATGCGAAGCGATGTTTGAAGACGTGGCTACGATCAAGCGGAAGAATGAGTTTTTGACCCGGGTGAGCCACGATTTGCGCCGGGACATGGACTTGACCCAAACTCGGGAGAAGCAGAAGCTCGCCAAGAACATCTTCATGTTTGGTCAGTGCATGGAAGGAACCCAGTTTTATGGCCTCTTCGGGATGGTTTTGAGCCTTTATCGCCAGGGCAAGATTCCCGGCATTGGACAGATGTTCCGCTACACATTGCGAGACGAGAGTAACCACATCGAAGTGTTCCGGCAACTCCTGATGGAACTCGTGGACGAAAACCCGGACATTTGGACGGAAGAATTCAAGATCGAGTTGGTTGAGACGATGAAGGAGGCGGTTGCTCTGGAGAAGGAGTTCATCAAGGACTGCTTGCCGGTTGCGGCGGTTGGTTTGAGCGCCGAAGAGTTCATGCAATACATTGACTACATTGCGGATCGCCGACTCGAAGGGTGCGGACTGCCGGAGTTGAATCCGGGGATTCAGAATCCGTTGCCGTGGCTCGCGGAGCTGATGGACATGAAGAAGGAGCAGAACTTCTTTGAAGGTCGGGTGACGGAGTATCAGAAGTCTTCGGCTCTGGCTTCAGTCAGCGACGACGAGTTATGATAGTAGGATGGGGTGAGTGAAGGCTCACCCCAATCGCGATTTATGGGTAAGTGGGAAAACTTCAACATATGGCGGGGGCGGTTGCCGCATTGGCGAGCGGATGATGTTCGGTATTACGCGACATTTCGCCACAAGCGCCCTCTCACCGAGATGGAGCAGTGGTTGCTCTATCAGCGGCTGATGCGAGCACAACGGCGAAAATTTGATTATTTAATTCTGTGCGTCCTTCCAGAAAAGACTGAGATGATCTTCACGGTCAACACCGGGCCTGATGATGAGCCGTACGAGCTGAGTGATGTCATCGAGAAGGCGAAACGCCAAGCGGGGAACCAGATCATTAAGAAAAGTGAGGAGCGGTGGCCCCCGTTCTACGGCGAGAGTTACGACCGCATTATTCGAGACGAAGCGGAGTTTGAAGCAACTTGGGAGTCAATTTTGAGTTCACCGGTTGACAACGAACTCTGCGAGGATCCGGACGAGTGGGAAACACTTTTCGTGCCGGACGCCCCCGACACCGTTTATTTATTCAGTGTGTTCTAGAATAAGCGATGGATTTTCGGATTGAAGTGCTGGGAGAGTTTCGGTTAATCGATCTCCGCACTCAGACGGAAATCCCTATTCGGAGTTATCGAATTGTCTTAGTTGCCCTTGCTCTGAATAGAGATCGCTTGGTGCCCCGGCGCGAATTGGAGGTCAATATATTTCCGGATGGCGATACCATTGCCGCACAGAATCGCATGCGCGTTGCCCTGTTTCGACTGCGGAAAGTGATCGGATCGGCACTTGTTGAGTCGGGCGGTATGGTCGGTCTGCAATCAGGTTTGGTTGAGTGTGATTTGTGGGAAGCGGACGACCTTTGTCAAGATTTCCGCGATGCACCGGACGTGGAGACGCAACTCTCAAGCATCATTGCGGCATCCCAAATGAGTCTGGAGCGGGGGGCTCTCCACTTGCAAAATACGGCACCGGAGTTTGCCCGACAGCTCTTGAGCGAGTTGAGAATTGCGGTTCGGCTGGCGGCCGAATCGGGCAAGCATGAGGATGGGTTTCGATTAGCGTTGTCTGGTTTGCGACTAGCTGCTGGTGACAGAGGCGAAGCATTGAAGGAACTCTTTTCCGCAGCAATTGACTTTGGAAACGAGATTGGCGGTGGTGCATCTCATGCCGAGCAGATTGAAATGGCCCTTGGGAGCAATGAACGGCTGAGCGGTGAAGAAAGAACAAAACTCAAGTTGTTGCGATCCGGGGCAGCCAATAAGGATTCGGTCAATACTTTGGAGCGACGGTTCCTCATCGAACTGCTCCAAATTGGAATTAGGAACTATCCGGAGTTGATTCGCCAACTCTTGGCTAAGCCGGAGGCACTTCCATTTGCCGGACAGAACCCGGCGATGATGATCGTTCTCCTAGAACAAGTCGTTGGTGAATTGGAACCAGGCGACGACGTTCAGGAGCGGTGTTTGGCGCGTTTAGTGGGTTTGCGGGCATGGCAGAACGACGCGCCGGGTGTTTTGCGTGATGCGCCTGCATTATTGAATTCGAGCAAGAATCCGCTCGTGCTCCGTGCGACTTGGAACTATGTGAGCTTGGCTCATGCACTATCGCGAAATTGGCAAGAGGCGGATGATGCATTGGTGAAGACGGAAGAGTTTGCGCGTGAATCGGGCGATGATATTGATCTCTTGAGTGTTCAAGGAACTCGGGCGTTCTATCTTCTTCACCAAGGGAAGTATGGCGAAGCAACGAGGGAATATGATCTTTGCCTGGATTCACTCAGGCAGATTGATCATCCCCGAGCGGCCCTTGATTTTGCGGTTGCCAATGGTTATCGGGCGATGATTCCAGTTTATGCTGGTGAGTGGGAAGCGGGAATGGAGGCTTTGTCAAGGGCCATCGCTATCCGAAAGGACATGAATCCCCCGTGCCAACATAGTCTTCTCTCGTCGGCCCGGAGTTTTTGTGGAATCAAACTGGAACGGAGGGAAGATGTTTTGTTAGATATGGTTGATGCTCTCCGCGAGGCATTCAATGGTTCGGTGGCACGAGATCAGATTTTGACACTAGAATTCTTGGCGCGGGTGCTTTTTGAACTGCAACAAGCAGATTTTGCGGTGAGCATATGTGATCGGACCGACCACTGGCGCAGGGATTGTCATTTGCCCCGAAGTGAGGCGGAAGAGTCATTGGTCAGGATGATTGATCGTTCCGGTGAACCCCCCGATGAGATACAACCTGAAATCTTGGCTCGGCAAGGAATTCGGGTGTTGAAACGTGCTTTAGCTTAGCGCTTCACGAGTTCGTAGAGGTCTTCATCTCCGACTTCGGACTTCGTGTCGGCGACTTCTAAGAAGTAGGTGTAAACCTCTTCAAACCGCTCGGCGGGGAAGCTGAATCCCAACTCACTGAGTCGGTGTTTGAGGCCATGACGACCGGACCGAGCTGTGAGAATAATCTCGGATTTTTCTGCACCGACGAGGAGAGGATCAATGATCTCGTAGGTGCTTCGTTCTTTAAGGACTCCATCTTGGTGGATGCCGCTGCTGTGGGCATATGCATTTGCCCCGACAACGGCTTTGTTCCGCTGGACAAGCATCCCCGTATGGCGACTGACTAACTTGGAAACTGAGAGAAGTTGCTGGGTTTGGATCGATGTTTCGAGATTGAATTTATCGTTTCGGATATGCAGAGCCATGACGACTTCTTCGAGCGAAGTATTTCCGGCCCGCTCGCCGATCCCATTGACAGTGACTTCGACTTGGCGTGCCCCGCCCATTACTCCGCCGAGGGTATTTGCGGTTGCCATTCCGAGGTCGTTGTGGCAGTGGCAGGAGAAAATGGCCTTGTCCGAATTTGGAACATTGTTGATGAGATCGTGGAACAGATCGTGGTACTCGTCGGGTGTGGTGTAACCGGTAGTGTCAGGAACGTTGATGACGGTGGCACCAGCGTTGATGACCGCTTCTACGACTCGGTAGAGGTATTCCCGTTTGGCCCGTCCGGAATCCTCCATGAAATACTCGACATCATCAACGAACTGCCGAGCGAGCTTGACGGCGGCGACCCCTTTTTCGAGGGCCTGATCTTCGGTCATTTTGAGCTTATGTTGGAGGTGATTTTCGCTCACTCCGAGGCCCGTATGGATTCGCGGTCGTTCAGCGGGCTTGAGGGCTTCTGCGGCGCATTCGATATCCTTGGTGATTGCCCGGGTGAGGCCGCAAATGGTAACGCCTTTGAGCTCGGTGGCGAGGGTGTGAACACTCTCGAAATCTCCGGGGCTGGAGATGGGAAAACCCGCTTCCACGATATTCACGCCGAGATCAACGAGCGCGTGTCCGATTTCGAGCTTTTGCTCCATATTGAGGCGAACTCCTGGTGATTGCTCGCCATCGCGGAGAGTGGTATCGAAAATGTGGACTTGCTTCATTGTTGATCTGCATATAGGGTACTCAGAATTGGGCTTAATCCGCATGCCCAAGTAGGGATTTTATGTAGGGAGGTAAATTAGCACCATGACGGCGATTGATGTGAACTTGACGGCGCGTGATGGACAAGTAGGTGAACCCTGGATGTGCCGCCTCTGCCGCGACTTTGAGATCAGAGCTACGATCACGAAAGCAAATATTGATACAGATTTTGGGTGGATGCAAGTTCGGCTCGAAGGTCCGCTTGAGGAAGTCCAGCGAGCGATCACTTGGCTGATGACTACTGGTCTCCATGTTGATGCCGAACAACGATCCGTCGGGGCATGAGCTACGAGTCTGATCTCCTCAGACCTTACGTGCCACCCGGCTTCGAGTCGTTTTGGCGTGAAACTACCGCTCAGGCGATGGATGCTCCGGTCGAGTTTGAACTCTTTCAACAAGAGGAGGTGGATCCGCCGTGGCACACTGTGCAGACTCTTTCATTCCGTGGGATAGACGGTGAAACTTTGTGGGGGTGGGTTGCTAAGCCCAAAGAAGTAGAGAAAGCCCACGGATTCCTATGGCTTGCCCCATATTCCAGGTGGTCCATGCCTCCCAATCAGTACGGCACTCGGAAGGGAATGACCAGCATCAGCTTTAATTTTCATGGCGAAGGGTCTTTTCACCGTGAGGAGTATTCCCCGGAGCGGGGGTACATGGCGGATGGCATCGAAAGCCGAGATACTTGGGTGTTCAGGCGGATGTACCAAGATTCTGTGATTTTGGGAAGGATTTTTGCGGAGCTGGATTTTGTTGATGACAACCGAATCGCCGCCAAGGGGATGAGCCAAGGCGGTGGATTGGCGATCTGGATGGGCGCGTGGGTGGATTCAATCAAAGCGGTCGTTGCGGATGAACCATTTTTGGCGGGGGTGCCCTGGATCTTGGATGCGAAGTACTACCGGTATCCATTGAAGGAGTTGACCGATGTTGCCTTTAGTTCGCCCGAGATGGAGGATCGAGTACGAGATGTTTTGAGCTTTTTTGATACGATGAATCAAGCGGCGTTCTGTGAAGTTCCAACTCGGGTGACATTGGGGTTGAAGGATCCGAGTGTGCGACCCGCTCAAGTGAGGGCCGTTTTTGAAACATTGCCGGGTGTGAAAGATTTAGAAGAACTTGATTGGGGGCATGACTGGCATCCAAGGATGATCGAAGGGGCGGCTGAGTTCTTAGCGAAAATTGGTTTTTAGCGGCGGCCTACTCTTTACAATTATCTGCAACCAACCGTTCTGAATTGCGTCTGAATAGTCATGGTCAAAAGCACTTTTGCATTGGTCGCACTCCTCACGATGTCGGCCCCGGTTCAGGAGTCCACGAAACTCGAGTGGAAGCCGAATCTCAACGAAGTAACGAAGTATCAATTCAATCTGAACATTCCGATTGATATGGGCGGGGCGTCTGGTGCCGTCGAAGTTTCATTCCTTTCGATCTCAAAGATTACGGAAATCAAAGATGATCTCGTGACTTCTGAAGGCAGCATGGATGCGTTCAAGGTGATCTTTAACGGTCAAGAAATGGACATGAGCCAGATGGGCGGGCCGGATATGAGTGGAACAGTGAAAGTTGTCACTCGATTGAACGGGGAAGTCGTCAGCGATTCAACACCCAAAGAAATGGGTGGCGGCGAAGGGATGCAACGATTGAACGCGTTCTACCGACCCAAAACGGCGATCAAGGTAGGAGATTCATGGGAGCAAGAGTGGAAAGCAGACAAAGAAAAGGGCCTGCAAAATGCTAAAGCCCGTTGGACTCTCAAAGCTGACGAGATGAAGAACGATGTTGGCTGCTGGAAAGTGGACTATGTTTTCGCAGAACTCGATACCGCAAACGGAATGAGCGCGAGTGGAACAATGTGGATCAACAAAGTGGATGGTCAGATGGAGTATCTCCAATACCAATTCAACAACGTTTCGATGAGCGAAATGATGCCCCCGAGCAACGGTACCGGCACAGTGAAACGCATTCGATAAAGAATCGAAAGAACAAAGAAGCCTCCCGCGATTAAATCACGGGAGGCTTCATGTTTTTTAGGAAAAGCTCAACGGCCCGCCTTGCTTATAGATTGCATCGGCGAGCTCGGGAGTATGTCCGCTATATGGTGCGGGTATGGTCACAGATTCGCCAGAGAGGGCAGCGAAACGGGCCGCTCCCAACGCATTGGCGTAATTCGCAAACCGTTCATAGGCGGCCCGACCGAGGTCACCAGTCTTGCTTGCTCGTAGCCGTGCTGACTGTTCGGCATATGTGAGAAGTGTTAAGTCGCTAATCGCCCCAAGAACAGATTGATCTTTACTGAACTGAGCGTAAGCACGACCCGTTAGGTCGTTCAGAAATCCATCGCCGGAAGGGGTCAGGCTACATTTTCCTTCGTTTGCCCGGCGCATAAGACGATCGGCAAGAAAGAGTCGATTGATCTCATTTGTGCCTTCATAAATCCGGCTGATCCGCGCATCTCGGTAAATTCTGGCTACCGGGAATTCCTCGGTGAAACCGTATCCTCCGTACACTTGGAGGCAGTGGTCGACTATGGCTGCTTCCAGTTCAGTCGCAAGGATTTTGCATGCACTGCACTCAACGGCGTATTCCTCGGCGGCGAGGCGATTTTGTTCGAGCGATCCGTCCGATTTGGCAAATGCGGCATCTATGTTGGCTCCCGTTCGATAAAGCGTAGCCTCGATAGCAAAGTAAAACGCAGCCATATCAGCGAACTTTTCTTGGATCAGCCCAAAGTTACTGATAGATTGTCCAAACTGCTTGCGATCTTGGGCGTAAGACGCCGCATGACCAATTGCTTGGCGAGCCGGGCCAATTGACATTGCACCGAGCTTAAATCGCCCGATGTTGAGCGCGTTGAACGCCACATGGTGTCCCTTACCCGGCTCGTAAAGCATATTATCTTTAGGGACGATCGCATTTTCGAGGACGAGCCGAGCCGTTGAAGACCCTTTGAGCCCCATCTTGTGTTCTTCCCGCGCGATGCTCACTCCGGGGAAGTCTTTCTCGACAATGAATGCGGTGACGTGTTCTCCGTCAATTTTTGCCATGACGAGGAAGAAGTTCGCCCACTTGGCGTTGCTGATCCACATTTTAGTGCCGTTAAGAACATAGTGGTCACCTTTATCTTCCGCCCGAGTCGTCATGCTGAGGGCGTCGGATCCCGAGTTTGGTTCGCTCAAGGCATAAGCTCCGATCCATTCACCGCTGGTCAATTTGGGGAGATACTTGTTACGCTGATCATCGTTACCGAAAGCCGTCAGTCCAAACTGAGAAATGCCGCTCGTGATCCCGACGGTGACGCTGAACGATGCATCAAGGCTTAAAAATTCAAGAATCCGTGCGGCTAAGGTTTTGCTGAGGCCAAGTCCGCCGAACTGTTCCGGAGTATCGACGCCACAGAATCCAAGTTGCCCGGCCTTGGTGATCAGGGATGGCATGAGGCCGTCTTCCTGCCTTTCCAGTCTTTCAACGACGGGCAAAACTTCTTTTCGGCTAAAGTCATCTGCCATCTGAATCATCAATTGTTCGTCTGAGCTAAAGTCTTCAGGCGTAAAGATATTGGTGGGGGTTTGGCTGAGGAACGAGCCACCTTGCTCGGTCAAATCCGTGAGAATCATCTGATTCAATTATACGATGGTCGCGAGGTGCTACTTAGCGGGTTTAGTCGGTTCGGTAACGCCAAATTTGGCAAAGATGATGGGATCGTCGGCCATTTCTTCCAACTCTGTTGCGGCTGCATCGGCTCGAAAGCTTGTTGTTTCTCCCGTTTCTTTATCCGTCAAATCGAGCTTACCGGCGGAATACTGCCAGGTTCCCGAGCTTTCCGTGTCTCCAGCGATGATTCGCCAGTGGTCACTGGCAATGATTAACTGCGGCAGGCTCTCCACGCCGCCCGCTTCGACCACTTCGTCGGGAGTTGCTTTGAGGCGATAGGAACCTTCTATCGCTTTTGCTTGTCCCGGTGCCGTTGTCTGCAATTTGTCGGAGGAACCAGATTGGCATCCAGCAATGATCAAAACAGTGAGAAGGAAAGGGGCAGAACGAACCACACTGCAAGTCTACTCGGCTGTAGAATGGGGCGGTGAGCGGAGTAGCGGGATGGACGGAGACGATTGCCGCGCGCATTACGGCCCCGGGCAAAGGTGCGGTAGCCGTTGTAAGGATTTCTGGATCGAAAACCGTTGAAATCCTCAATCAGGTGGCGGCATTTCTTCCGCCCGTAATTTCTTTCCGCCATGCTTACTATGGTTCTTTTTCGACGGGTGATGATGGGTTGGTTACTGTGTTCAACGAGGGAGCCAGTTTTACGGGAGAGCTTTCGGCTGAGCTCAGCGGTCACGGTTCACCGGTTGCGGTTCAGCGACTTTTGGAGGCAATTTTTCAGGCGGGAGCAAGACCAGCGGAGCCAGGGGAATTCAGTTTGCGGGCTTTTCTGAATGGTCAAATTGATTTGAGTCAAGCGGAAGGAATTCGGGAGACAGTTGATGCGGTTACGGATCGCCAGCTAATTGAATCCCACCGCTTGCGGGAAGGCCGCATTTCCCAAGAACTTGAGGGGCTTTTGTCGGCGGTGCGCCATGCATTGACAACGGTCGAAGCATTGACTGATTTTAGCGAAGAGTTGGATGGGGTTGGGATTGACCTGGCGATTGAAAAAGTAGACGAGGCCAAAGCTTTCTGTAACCGCTTTCTTGCGACACAACCCCTGGCTCGTCAGATTCGGGAAGGGATGTTGGTCGTTCTGGCTGGGCAACCCAACGCGGGGAAAAGCTCGCTTTTGAATGCATTGATTAAGGAAGATCGGGCGATTGTGACGCCAATTCCCGGGACAACTCGCGATTCGATTGAAGAACGTCTTGTTTTGGACGGGATTCCAATCCGAATTGTGGATACGGCGGGTTTACGGGAGTCAGGGGATGAAGTGGAGCAACTGGGTATCGCTCGGACTCAAGACTTGATGGAGCAGTCTGATCTGATTCTCTATTTGTTTGACGGTTCACTGGGTTGGACAGAAATTGACCAAGACCAGTGGCAAAGAATTGAAAATAAAGCTGTATTGGTAGCGACAAAGTCAGATCTTGGCCAGTCCGACAGAGGGATTGGCATATCTGCATTAACCGGATGTGGTTTGCCGGAACTGATCAGTGCACTGAAGCAGCATATTCTGGTGGGCGAGCCAGCTTCGCTCGTGGAACGGCATTACGAGATTATGGAGGAAGTCCGAACTGGCCTTTCAGAAGCTCGAACTGTGTTAAGTAATCCGGGTATTCCTGATGATCTGGCTTCGGTTAGCTTGAGGAGTGCGCTCAGAAAGATTGGCGAATTGACCGGTGAATCTGCTCCAGCGGACGTACTGGAGCAGATTTTCAGTCAGTTTTGTATCGGGAAATGACCTAAAGTACCTTTGTGTAGGAATGCCACACCCAGTAAGGCTTGAAGCCGAGCTGGTAGTTCAGTTGGAGCATCGGATTCTTTTCTTCGTTGTCGCAAGTGATCTGCTTTCCGCCCGCTTCTTTGGCCAATTTGAAATTGGTCACTTTGAGTGCGGATGCAATCCCACGGCGACGATATTCTCGAAGAACTCCTGTCAATCCCGTGTGATAGAACTCCTTTGCTACCTTTGAGCGAAAGAGCATGGAAGTGCCAACCAATCGGTCTCCATCTTGAGCGAAGTGGATCGTATTGAAAGAGTCCTTGTTCACGGTCATTGATTCAATATATGTTTCGAGTGGTTCACCCGTAAACTCATACGGCAGGGGAACGTCCTGAAGGATTTCCATGTCCATTTCGTAGATGGTTTTCCAACCGGTTTCTGGATTTTGAGCAAGGTAGTCCGCCATGCTAGTGATCTTCAAGCCGCTGTCGAGAACAGCCTGAATATTCGATTCAAACGGGGAAGTATCAAGATCATTAAGCATCAGAACCGATTCCGGGTTTGCTTGATCGAATTGATAGCCGTTGCTTTCCAATTCGGAGATCCACGCAGAGTGATGGTTCGGGGTCCAAACATTGATCTTCTTTGCCCCTTGAGCAAGGAGCTTTTCGGTGCAAGAGGCCAATGCCAATTGAGCAATCTCGGACGTGACAGTGCCTTTGGGTCGGAGCCAGATCTCAAAGAGAGTTGGATCACTACTCCAATAAACTTGGAGCATAGTCACCCCGCATTGAGGTTCATCACCACTCCAAATGAGATTGCGCTCAAAGAAGGCAGTAGCTGGGCGAGCGGCGTCGTACTTCTTCATCGATTCGACGTCGTCAATCATGTCGGGCCGCTCATTTTGGGTGAGTAGGGCATAAATCTGGAATTCGTCGTCGGAAACGACAGGCTTGATTGTGAGTTGTGTCTGAGTTGACATTGTTTTTTGATTTGTTGTGGTCAGACAGGGCAACAGGTGTTGCAGAGTTCAGCGTGCAATGGAATTGAGCGGGGAACTTGGCTCAACCGAGGAAGGACTCGGGAGTTCTGAGTTCAGTTGCTAATCGGGGAGAGGTTATTCATAGGCCGGCTACCTCCTCTCGGAAAGGGAAACATATTATTACCCGGATTACAGGAAGTGTGCAACCCGGGCCCAGAAAGATGGTTGAGAAAAGCGGTGGTTTAGCTCATCGCAATGGTTCCGCCGATGAACCAGATCGTCCAGATGCCGACGTATGCGCATGCACCCGCCATTGCGGCTTTGCGGACAAATGTTTCGTGCGTTTTGAAGTATTTGACCATCACGGCCCAAGCCAGCAGGAGGGTCATTGCTTTCACCGCAGCAAACAGCCATTCGCTGTATTCGATGATGGGTTTCATGAGGGGGTTCAACTCGACGATGAGACCGTGGTGGTGAAGCACCGCCGTAGTCACAAGGTCAAGGAATCCGATTCCCATGAGGGCGAGGAGAGCGCGGGTTGGAAACATCTTCTTCCACAGGGTCACACCATTTCGCATTGTCATTTTCAAGCCTCTCTGAATCCAGCGATTGCAGAACTGTTTCCACTATCGTATCTTGCATTTGCCGAGCTTGTGCTGATGAAAATACGTGATGATTCATCATAATGGCAAAGATCACAGGTTCACCTGATCTGGGCCAAGCGTAGCCGGAAAGGCAAGAGACAACGTCGAGAGTTCCGGTTTTCGCCGTGACTCTTAAGCCCGCAAGGCGACTTCGGAGCGTCCCTTCACCGCTAGCGGGAAGTGCCTCGATGAAATCATCTCGGTAAGGCTTGGAATAGGCATGTCGCAATATCTGTGCCAGCGTCATGGGGGTAACTAAGTTGTGGCGGCTTAAGCCACTGCCATCATCGGGACGAAGTCCACCGGGCTTGACTCCGGGAAACTTTAAGAAACTTTCCGTCATCGTCCGCTGAGCCTGAGAATAGGTTGACGTCTTTGAGCCAGCCAGAAAAAGGCTTTCCGCTAGGAGATTATCGCTGGGCTCTAGACAAAGTTTGGCGTATTCGGCTATACGCGGACTCAAAAGAACGGCATCTGGATTTCGACTGGGAACCTGTGCAACATTTTGGAATGACTTACCGAATATGCGGGCCGCACCGCGGTCAGGATCGGGGAGGGCAAATACACCGAGACTCGCTCCTTTGGGGTCAATTTTTCCGCGAATGGTTACCAGCCCTTGTTCTCGGCTATAACTTGTCTGGCTTGCTTTGGGGCCAGGGATATGGCGCACCTGAATGCCGGTCCAATCAGGAACCGTTGGAATCCCCTTAGAATTTGAGATCGAAAATTGGGCTCTATCAACGCAAAATGCAGTGACTGCCGGGCTGTATCGAAACGCCATATCATCAAGTTCCCAGCTCGGGCCAGACTCAAACCGATAAGCCTGGCGAACGAAAACTCGCCCTGAGCCATCTACCCCGAGCTGGTTCTTGATTTGTTTGAGCTGACTAGCAGTAATGGTGAGATCACCGGGAGCATCAATCCAGACGTTGTTTCCATCTCGCCAAAATTTGGTTTCCATTTGGAAATCTGATCCAAGTTGATCGAATGCATGAACAGCCGAGAGGATTTTTTGATTACTCGCCGGAACCATGCGGGTATTACCCATTTTTGAATACAACTCAGTTCCATCTGTTCGCATAACCACGACGCCAATCAACGAGCCAGTGGCGATCTCCGGATTGATGAGTGAATCAAGCGAATCCGTGAGCGAACCTGAATATGCGGCGATGAGGGCACCCAGAGCGAGCATCTACAGAAGATACCGCTTTGAGCTTATTCAGAGAACGCAGGGGAGAGATCGGATTCTGAATCTTGCCGGGATTTTGCGTTGATCTGCTCCGTGTAGAGCTTGGTGTAGAGTCCACCCAAGGCGAGAAGTTCATCGTGCTTTCCGTGCTCAACGATCTGCCCTTTATCCAAAACGAGGATTTGGTCGGCGTGGAGAATGGTGCTCAGCCGGTGGGCAATTGCAAAGGTCGTTCGCCCCTGCATCAGGTTGCCAAGTGCCTCCTGGATCATCCGCTCGGATCGAGTATCGAGGGCCGAAGTTGCTTCGTCGAGAATGAGAATCTTGGGGTTCTTCAGGATAGCCCGAGCAATGGCAAGGCGTTGCTTTTCTCCACCGCTGAGCTTGTATCCTCGCTCACCCACGACTGTTTCGTACCCTTTCTCCAATCCGGCAATGTGGTCATGGATTGCGGCCAGCTTGCATGCTTCCTCGAGTTCAGCCTGAGTCGCTTCAGGCTTGGCAACTCGAAGATTCTCTGCGACTGTTGTGTGCATCAGATAAGTCTCTTGGGTCACGGCACCGACCAACTTACTCAGATCATCGAGCTTGAAGTCTTTGATGTTATCGCCATCGAGCAAGACTTCGCCGGAATCCGCATCATAAAGCCGGGGGATGAGATAGGTGAGAGTCGTTTTTCCGGCTCCGGATGGCCCGACGAGGGCAATGAGCTGGCCCGGTTCGGCGGTGAAGTTGACGTCGGTTAACGTGTTGCGATCTGAGTCAGCTTCATATTTGAACTGAACGGATCGAAACTCGACCCGACCTTGCACGGTCGCGGGAATGGGCTTCGCATTCGGCGCATCGGCTATGTCAACCGGGTGGTCAATGTATTCAAAAATGCGTTTGAACAGGGCCAGCGAAGACATGATCTCAACTTGGGCACCAAACAGGGCGGTCATAGGGAAGAACAGCCTGATTTGAAGCCCAGTAAAGGCAACAAGCATCCCAACGGTGATTCGCTCGTCGCCTTGAATGATCAACAGGTAGCCAGCGAGCCAATAAACCAATGCCGGTGCGAGTTGGGTGATCAGCCGGATCATCCCAAAGAAGAGATATTGGATCACGCTGGACTTGATTTGCCAGCCCGAGAGCTTTTGATTTTCGACCGAAAAGCGGCTAGACAGGGTTTGGCTTTGCCCAACCGCTTTGGTCAGGAGAATCCCAGAAACTGAAAGCGTTTCTTGCATCATGGCGTTGAGCTCTCCGGTTTGTTCCTGGGTGCCGAGTCGAACATCGCGAGCATAGTCGCCGACCCACTTGCCGATGAACGCAAAAAGTGGAACCAAGCCAATGCTGAGCAGGGTAAGTCGCCACTCCATGAGGAACATTGCGACCAGGGTTGAGATGACGATGGCAATGTTGCTGATTTGGTCAACAAGGGTGTTGCTGACGACGGTCTGAACTCCTTGGACATCGCTGATCAGCCGAGTTTGGATTTCCCCGGTTCGGGAGTTAGTGAAAAACCGAAGGGACATTTTTTGAAGATGTTCAAAAAGCTGTTGTCGGAGCGAGAACATGATTTTCTGCCCGACGACAACTCCCCCATAGCCATAGACAAGAGTCATTCCCGCTCCCGCCAGCACCGCGACGAGCATGAAAATGGAGTATTGCCCGATGATTCCAAGGTCTTTTTTCGCGAATCCTTGGTCAATGACGACTTGGATCAGATAGGGCGGAATGATCCCAAGAACCACTCCGATGAGAACCGCAATGATGGTGAGGAAGACTTCTTTCTTGTAAGGTGCGAATAGCCGGATGATCCGGCGGAGCATGATACGATCTTCTTCTCGGGTCGGCTTTTCTTTTGGCTGGGGATCCACTTCCTTCACTATGCACGATTCAACTCAAGTTTGGATGGTGGCGTGGGTCGGAGACAAAAAAATCTCCGAGTCTCGCTGTGAAGGAGACTCGGAGACAGTTCAGCTCAGTCGGCTTAGTTGCCTTCTAATTCTGGAGCAGAACCCTGATGTGCTTGCTCTTGTTGAATGAGATTGGCTTCTTCTTCCTTCGATACCTCAGCTTTCGCGGCACAACCGGCCAAGAAACTGAAGGTCACGACTGCGACGGCTAACCAAGCTTTGCTCACTTAGTCTCGGCTCCAGCCCTTGTTGTTCGTTGCCGCACCGCGCCATTTATCGGCCCGGTAGGAGGTGTGGAACAAGGTTCCGGTCGGAACATGCTTTGCGTGACTGTCGGCGTAAGAAACCGTGGTCCCGTTACCGGACGCAAGTCGGCGTCGCCATGCTTGAGTATCAGTAGAAAGTGAACCGTTGATGTTGAAAACGTTTCCACTGCCTGGATCGCTTGGACCCCAAATGCCGATATTTGAAACATCAGCCGTCGGGGAAGCAATTGCAAACTGCGGGGTCGGGACAGCTGAGAGCCATCAGAGAAGGCAATCGTTCCTGCTGGATCACCGAGCGCGGTTGAAGATGCCGGGAAGTTGTAGGACAAGTCGGCGAACTCTGCATATTCAGGGCCACGAGTCACACAAACTCCCGAAGTCAATACATTGATGGTTCGTGCACAAGTGCTGAAGCCACCCAACGTCCAGTGATTGTAGGCAAAAGTGTTGAACAACTTTGCTGGTCGGAGACCATCGCTCAGTGGACTGACCCAAATGTCTTTCAATTCGTTGGTCGTTGAGTTCACACCGTTCTTGATATACGGATCAATCAGGGATGGGAACATGAATCGAAGATCAAAGACGCTTCCCGTGTCGCTAGTACCGGGCCTTGGCGGGCACTGTGCTGCTGTACAACCCATTCCAGCTGACCAAAGCGGCCACACATCGTCGTAATCTGCCATGTAAATTTGGGCGGCCGTACCGATATTCTTGAGGTTTGACAGGGCCTGGGTTTTCTTTGCCGCTACTTTAGCTTGGGCAAAGACAGGGAAGAGGATTGCCGCGAGGATTGCAATGATGGCAATCACGACCAGCAGTTCGATGAGGGTAAAGGCATTTTTTCGCATGATGAGTGCTCCCGGCACTGGGGTTCCAGACCGAAGTCATGATCGGACACAGCAATGTGCCCGCATCAATCGTACCATAGGACGACAATTTCACCAAATTTGTGCCAAACAAATCTAACTAGAAGAACTATCTACAAAAGAATATTTGAAAAACCCAGCCTTGATTCGTTGCCCGGGAAACAAATCAAGGCTGGAAAAGGAATCACTCAAACGGATATGTCGGCAAGTTTCGGGCGAGCGGTTTATCTTCCCTGTAGCCCAATGCATACTCGGCTTGAACTAAGGTGTGAATCTCGTGGGTGCCTTCATAAATCATGGCCCCGCGTGAGTTGCGGAAGTACCGTTCGACGGGGAACTCATCGCTGAAACCGTAGGCTCCGTGGATTTCGACCGCCTTATTTGCTGCATCGAAAGCCGCTTCGCAATTCACCCACTTCGCCATGCTGACTTCGCGAGTGTGTCGGAGGCCCTGATTTTTCATCCAGCCGACTTGGTAATAGAGAAGTCGTCCGATGTCTCGGCCCTTGGCCATGCTCGCAATCATTTGCTGGACAAGTTGCTTTTTGCCGATGGGTTCGGTTCCGACGACTCGGTCGTTGGCGTATTTAACACTGGCTTCCAGACTTGCGGTCATGATTCCAACGGCACCGGCGGCGACGGTGTACCGACCGTGATCAAGGGCAGACATCGCAACTTTGAATCCGTCGCCTTCTTCACCGAGCATGCAATCCGCTGGGATGCGCATGTCTTGGAAGAAGATTTCTCCCGTATTGCCCGCGCGGACACCTAGTTTCCCTTTGAGGGGACGGCTGCTGAACCCAGGGGTATTCCGATCAATGATGAAGGCCGCGTAAGGTGCTTTTGCATCCGTTTCGGCAAGTTTGCAGATAATCAAAAAGTGGGTGGCATAATCGGCCAAGCTGATCCACGTTTTTTGACCATTGATCACATAATGGTCGCCGTCCTTGCGGGCAGTTGTTTTGATGTTGATCGCATCCGATCCCGCATTGGGCTCGGTGAGTCCGAACGCGCCAACTGATTCTCCGGTCGCCAGATTGGGGAGCCATCGTTGCTTTTGCTCCTCGGTGCCCCATTGCATCAAGGTCATGCAGTGGAGTCCACTGTGAACGCTCATCACGACTCGCGCGGTGGAATCTGCCTTTTCAAGTTCTTCACAAACCAAACCAAGAGAGATGTAATCCGTATCGCTTCCGCCGTATTTAGCCGGGATGGCGATTCCGAGGAGACCTGCTTCGCCCATGCGCTTGAGGGTGTTGGGATCAGATTCGTGCTTGCGGTCGAGTTCGCGGACGGTAGGGAGAATATATTGTTCGGCAAATTTCTGGGCCGATTCTCGAATGAGTTCGTGTTCTTGCGTCAGGGCAAAGTCCATGAACTGAGTGTACGGGCTTTTTTTTGCCGTCCCATGGACACTAGGGAACCGTACACTGGGGCTTGTTCTTGAGCGTGCTTCGTGAAGTTCATTAAAAAACGCGAACGATTCACGATTCCGGTTAAGTAAAGTAACGGTCATGAGGGCATTGAAATCAAGTCAAGGCGCATTACTCGCTTTGACTTTGCTTGTTTCTGGTGTTGGCATTTCTCGTGCAAATACTTGGGAGCCACAACTCCAGGGCATTGTTCCGCGGGCACTTGGTCCAACTTCGATGGGTGGCCGAGTTTCCAACTTGGCGGTTTATGAGAAAGAGCCAAGGATTTTCTACGTTGCGACCGCAAGTGGCGGCCTCTGGAAGACCACCAGTGCAGGGATCAAGTTCGAACCCGTTTTCCAATATGAAAGCAGCGTTGCGTTGGGTGCCGTTGCGATTGACCAAGACAATCCCGATGTCGTTTGGGTTGGAACCGGGGAAGAGAACAGCCGCAACAGTACCAGCTGGGGCGATGGAGTTTATCGGTCGACTGACGGGGGAAAAACGTGGACGCATATGGGGTTCAAATCGAGCCACCACATTGCCAATATCATGCTCCATCCCACGAACAAGAACATCGTTTATGTCGGGGTTTTGGGCAAGCTCTGGGGGCCGAGCGACGACCGAGGCGTTTATAAAACGACCGATGGAGGGAAAACTTGGAACAAGGTGTTTTCGATGCCGAACCAGAACACGGGCGTAATCGAAATGATCATGGATCCGCGCAAACCCGATACGCTGATGGCAGCCATCTGGGAAAAGAAACGACTTCCTTACTATTTTGAAAGCGGCGGCGTTGGATCGGGGCTTTACAAAACTACGGATGGAGGGAAGAACTGGCGAAAGATCACAAAGGGACTCCCTGATTCCAAGATGGGCCGGATTGGCCTGTCGCAGTTTGCTAAGAATCCAGATGTGATCATTGCATCAATCGAAAGTGAAAAGGATCGTGGGGTTTACAAATCAACTGACAACGGCGAAAGCTGGACGTTTTTGAATAACCTGAACCCTCGACCATTCTATTTCAGTATGCCGAAGATTGACCCGCAGGACGAGCAGCGCATCTATCTTCCGGCGGTGAACTTCCACTACTCAGAAGATGGTGGGAAGACGTTTAAAGTCAACAATATGAATATCCACGTGGATCACCACGCCATTTGGATCGATCCGAAAGACAACAACCATTTGATCATCGGGAACGATGGCGGAGTTGCGGTTTCTCGTGATCGGGGTGTGACTTGGGAGTTCTTGAACAACTTGCCGATCGGGCAGTATTACGCCGTTGGAGTGGATATGCGCCGCCCTTATTGGGTTTACGGCGGATTGCAAGACAACGGAACATGGGGAATTCCCACCCAAACGAACAAGGGATACGTCAGTTACGCTGACTCCCGGTTCATCAATGGCGGGGATGGATTCCATGCCCAAGTTGACCCTACAGATTGGCGAATTGTTTACGCGGAAAGTCAAGGCGGGGCACTGGTTCGGCACAATATTGAGACAGGGGACCGCAGGTTTATTCGCCCCCGACCGCCTCAAGGGGAGACGTACCGGTTTAACTGGTCTTCGCCGATCTTGATCTCTCCGCACAACGCATCAACGATCTGGTTTGGTGGAAACAAGCTGTTCAAGAGCGTGAATCGTGGTGATACGTGGATCGAAGCAAGCCCCGATCTCAGCACGAATGATCCTGAAAAGCTCAAACGAGGAGCAGGGATGTCGCCCGAAAACACGGGCGCAGAAGTTCACTGCACGATCATTACGATCAGTGAATCAGCGATCAAACCTGGTGTGGTTTGGGTCGGGACAGACGATGGGAACGTTCAGCTAACGCAAGATGACGGCAAAACATGGACGAACATTAAAGTTCCGGGCGTGCCGGCTAATACTTGGGTGAGCAAAGTTGCCGCCTCTCGCCACGCAATTGGTCGGGCTTATGTGACTTTCGATGGTCACCGCAGCAATGACTTCAACAGCTACGTTTACATGACCGAAGATTTTGGTCAGACGTGGACGAAGTTGAGTGAAGGTTGGCCGGAAAATCACGTGGCGTACTGCATTACCGAAGGCTTGAAGAACCCTGATCTGCTCTTTGTCGGCACTGAGATGGGTATGTGGATGTCCTTGGATCGAGGGACAAAGTGGACTAAGTTCCATCAAAAGCAAGGCTTCCCAACGGTTCGCATTGATGACATGATCATTCATCCTCGGGAGCTTGATCTTGTGGTTGGCACTCACGGTCGTGCGATTTGGATTGTTCCGATCAGCGCATTGGAGCAGCTCACTCCCCAAGCTCGGGAAGCGGATGTGTTCCTTTGCCGACCAACCGACGCTTACAAGTTTGGCAACTCGTTTGAAGGATGGTTCGAAGGAGATCGCACTTGGACAAGCCCGAATACACAGCCAGGCACGACGATTTACTACCACTTAAAAGAGAAAAGTGACGAAAAAATCGAAGTGTTGATCAAAACGGCGACGGGCGAGCAAGTTGCACGGCTTGCCGGAACCGCAAATGCGGGGCTGAACGCCGTTCGATGGGCCGCTCGTGGAGCACGTAACGTTGTTCTCACGACAGGTGATTATTTGGTCGAACTCAAGGTCGGGGAGAAAACATTCACCACGACCTTGCGATACGAAGACCTTGTGGCACCCAGAATGTAGATGTAAAAGCTAGATCGCCCCTCTCCGCCGCAAATCAGGGCAGGGAGGGGTTTTCATTTCAAGACGGGTACGGATTTGTCATAATATTGATTATCGGAAAACAATTGAACTACTTCCCCTTGGGGGTTGGGCGGTGTTGAAGGTAGTCGGCAATAAATGCTTCGGCGGTGACGCGGCGGACGGATTCTCCGATTAAATCGAGCGGGAGATTGTCCCACTTCTTGAATCTCACGCAGCTTTTCCCCATGTCTAGTTTGAGACCGGTCTTGGCGTATTCTTCGACAAACCAATTGTAGTTGTCGGTGGAATTATAAAGCATGCATCCATAGAATGCGATGAAATGCTTCTGGCTGGCAATTGAGACAAATGGGAGCGGCTGTTTGGGGTCGCAATGATAGCCGTCTGGGAAAACGGAATGTGGCACGTACCAGGATGGAAAACTGTACTGCATTCCCTCTTCAAATCCCGGATTTATGTTGGCGTTGATGACGTCGCGCAGGGCGCGGAAGGCGGAGTGACGCTCTTCGGGAATTTGGGCGATGTATTCTTCAAAGCTCGATGCGGCAATGACCATGCCCAATAGTATATGGGTTATTATCCAGCCTGTCGAGATTCTTGGAACAAAATTTCGTCGAGTTTGGCGGCGGCGGCATCACATGCGTCCAGAATGCGCTCCGGATCCCACGAAATCTTCTTGTCATGACGCTGTTTGAGAAGCCAGGCCGCCGCACTCAAGCCGACTGCAAGGCCAGTTGCAAGGAGGATCACTCCCGTCGCACTTCCCTTTGATTGCGTTTTGCCTTCAGCTTGCTCGCTTGCATCCATATCTGTTGACCTCTGTGTCAGTTTCTTTGACTGTTCATACAGATAATTGGTTTGATTTATTCCCGTATTCAGGCCAAAATCCTGGCAATTCCATTGGATTTCATCCTTTTAAGTGTGCCCTTCCTATGCGTGAGAGGGGACGGTATCCTCTTCTCCACCAATGCTGGACAATTTGACGAGGCGATTAGGGGGAATCTTTGCGGGAATCCGCAAGAAGGGACGCCTAACGGAAGATGATGTAAAGGAAGTCATGCGCGAAATTCGCGTGGCGTTGCTCGAAGCAGACGTGAACTTCCAAATCACTAAAGATTTCATCGCCCGAGTTCGCGAGAAAGCGGTTGGTGAGGAAGTCTTTGGAAGCCTGAGCGCAGACCAGACGATCATTAAAATTGTCCGAGACGAACTGGTCGCTCTACTCGGCCCCGAAGAAACCCCGATGAATTGGAATCCGGCCCCGCCGACCGTGATTTTGATGTGTGGACTCCAAGGGAGCGGAAAAACTACCACGAGCGCCAAGCTAGCAATTTGGCTCAAAAAGAAAGGCAAAAAGCCTCTCCTCGCCGCTTGTGATCTCCAGCGCCCTGCGGCGATCAAGCAGCTTCAAGTCTTGGGTGAGAGCATCGATGTTCCGGTTTATGCCGAAGAGGCCGGCGGTAACCCGGTAGAAGTCGCCAAAAACGCTTTGGCGAGAGCCAAGCACCTCTTTTGTGATGTTCTGATCTTGGATACAGCGGGCCGTCTTGCGATTGATGAGTCTTTGATGAATGAAATTGCTGCGGTCAAGTCCGCGGTTCCACCTCAAGAAGTCATGTTGGTGGTGGATTCCACAACCGGACAAGAAGCAGTGAATGTTGCGGATGCTTTCCATCAGAAACTTGGTTTGACGGGCGCGATTTTCACAAAGATGGACGGGGACGCCCGGGGTGGCGCCGTGCTCAGTGTTCGGGAGGCGACCGGGGTTCCAGTGAGATTTGTTGGGGTCGGTGAGCAGACCGATGCTTTGGAACAGTTTCAGGCGGTCCGCATGGCCGAGCGCATCATTGGCATGGGTGATGTCATGGGGATCATTGAGCGCGCCGAGCAAGCATTTAATCCTTCTGATATCGAAGGGCTAGAGTCAAAAATGCGATCCGGGAAGCTGGATTTCACGGACTTTTTGAACCAGATGCGAATGGTCAAACGCATGGGGCCTATCAAGAACGTCATGAAAATGATTCCGGGGGTTGCGGCTCAGATTCCCGAAGAAGCTCTTGATTCGATTGATGACCGGCAGGTTGATCGCTTAGAGGCCATGATTCTTTCGATGACATTGAAGGAGCGGGCCAATCCCGATATCCTCAATGGATCACGCAGAAAAAGAATCGCAAATGGAGCGGGAGTCACGGTAACTGAGGTCAATAAACTGATCGAGCAACTCTACCAAATGCGCCGAGGAATGAAAGAGATGGCGAAGATGGAAAAGAAGTTCAAGAAGTTCAAGCGGCGATGAAGCCAAACCTTGGGCCTATATTCCCCGCCGACCTACCCGCTCAGTGAGTTCCACGCGCTATAATGGTGAGTCCACGAGATTGTCTGTCGTGGCGCGAATGTGGCTGGTGTAACCTCACATTCACAATTGAAAGGAATTCGAAAACGTGGTTAAAATCCGACTTAAAAGAATGGGCAACTCCCACCGACCGTTTTATCGGATCGTGGTGGCAAAGAGTGATTCGGCCCGAGATAGCGCAGCGATTGAATATATCGGCACTTACGATCCCCTCACCAAGCCGTCAACAATCGAAATGAAGAGCGATCGAGCCCTGCATTGGTTGATGAATGGTGCCCAGCCGACCGAAACTGCGGCTATCCTGCTCAAGCGACAAGGGATTCTCGACGAGTTCTTTGCTCAGCGACCCAACGCAAAGAAGAAGTACGGCTTTTTGGACAAGACCACGCAAGCAATGACCAAGGAATCAGCGGTCAGCCAAGTCGCCGCTCAGGCTGAGGAAGCCAAAGTGGAAGAAGTCAAGGCTGAAGAAGTTGCTCCGGTTGAAGAAGCTCCAGTCGCCGAAGAAGCGGTTGCAGAAGAGCCCAAGGCCGAGGAGTCCGCTGAATAATGGAGACGGTCGTCGCTTTTGTTGAAGAATCTGTGAAGCAACTGGTCAACGAACCAGATGAAGTCAAAGTAGATACCGTTAGCGACCGACACGGTCAGGTCATCAAAGTAACAGTTTCGCCGAACGACGTCGGACGCATCATCGGAAAAGATGGTCGCGTCATTACCAACCTCCGAACCATGACGAATGCCGTCGCCGCAAAAGCGCGCGTGAAAGCAGTTGTCAAAGTTCAGACGGAAGACTAATCGAGTTCCCCATTATGTCGGGCCGATCACCTCGCCCATCGCACATCACGATTGGACAGGTAGTCGGCCCACACGGCATTCTGGGGGGGCTAAAAATCAAGCCATCAACGGACTTCTTCGAGCGATTTGAACCAGGCTCGGTGATTTTCTTGGATGGAACACCGGTCACGATTACTCGATTGATGTCGCACAAAACTCAGTTGCGGATTGAAGTGAAAGAGGTTCGAGATCGGAACCACGCTGAAGCACTCAAATGGGCTAGCGTCACGGTTCCGGCGGACGAAATGCCCGTATTGGAAGAAGACGAGTTTTACACGGCGGATCTCATCGGGCTCAAGGTTGTCGATCAAAATGGGAATGTCCTGGGGAAAGTTGAAGATATCTTCCCTTCGCCTGCCCACGATATATTGATGATTGGAACCGCGATGGTGCCCGTTGTCAAGGAATTTGTGAAGGAAATCGATTTAGAAAACAAACAAGTGGTCATCACTCCCATAGCGGGGATGTTTGACGAGGATTAGAACATGGCATTTATAGATGAAGCTGAAGTGAATTTCATTTCTGGGCGCGGCGGAGACGGTGCGGCCACGTTTCATCGTGAAAAGCACGTTCCCCGAGGTGGCCCGAACGGTGCCGATGGAGGCCGAGGGGGCAACATTACGCTTCTTGCCGACAGGAATAAGCGCACTCTTTACGATTTCAAGCTTCGTGCTGAATATAAAGCCGACGACGGAAGTAAAGCGGTCGGGAACAAAGCGGGAAAGGATGCTAAGGATATTGTGATTCGGGTTCCGGTTGGAACGATTGTCTATGATGCCGAAGATGGCGAGCAGATCATTGACCTTGCCGTCGATAAGATGCAATATGTTATTTGTCGGGGAGGGCGTGGGGGCCGGGGCAATCTGTATTACACCAATAGTGTTCGGCAATCACCGAGCTTCGCCCAGCGTGGTGCACCAGGCGATAATTTGAGTGCACGTTTAGAGCTTAAACTCATGGCCGATGTCGGGTTGATCGGTTTACCCAACGCCGGCAAATCAACTTTACTGAGCGTGATGAGCGCGGCAAAACCCAAGATCGCTGACTATCCGTTCACGACTCTGGCTCCCCAACTTGGGGTTGTTGCGATCGGCGACCACACCTTCGTGATGGCTGACCTTCCGGGACTTATCGAGGGTGCGAGCGAAGGGATTGGCTTGGGACACCAGTTTTTACGCCACGCTGAACGGAACAAGGTTTTGCTCCACGTGATTGATGCTTACCCAATTGATAACTCGGATCCGGTTGATAATTTCCGGATGATTGAAGAAGAGTTGAAGCAATACAGCGAAGAGCTTTACAACCGCCCTCGGATCATCGCCCTGAATAAATCTGATATGGGAATCCCGGAGGCTGAAGAAGACATCATTGAGCGGCTGGGCCAGTTTGGCGTGCCTATTTTCGTGATCTCTGCGGCAACTTCACAGGGCCTTGATCCTCTCAAGTGGGCTCTCTGGAAGAGTGTCGAAGAGCTCTCCGCCGAAGAAGAAATTCCGATTATCGTTCCCACATATCGAAATGATGAAGGAAGTGCATGGGACGTTGAAGTCATAGAAGAGGGGTACCGTGTGGTTGGCAAACGGATTGAGCGCCTTGTCGAAATGACCAATCTTGGCAATCGCGACGCGATCCACTTCCTTTACCGAAAGATGCGGCGAATCGGAGTGATTGAGAAACTTGAAGAAATGGGTGCTGAGCCCGGGGACACAGTCTTGATAGGAGCATTTGATTTCCAATATGAAGAGTGGTAAGAGCCGATACGCCCTTTTTGGTGGGAGCTTTGATCCTCCTCACCTTGGCCACCGAGCCATTGCGCAAGGCGTCCAAGAGTCATTGGATCTGGATGAAGTGATTTGGGTGCCGAACTTTCGGAATCCCCTCCGCAGAAAAGCTTTTGCAACGGCTTATGAACGCCTTCAAATGTGTCAACTCGCAACTGAGAACTTGCCGGGAATGGCGGTGAGTGACATTGAAGTCAGTCGTGGGACGAAAAGTTACACGATTGAAACGGTTGAAGAGATTCTCATGGTCAAGCCGGGCGAGCTTTGGGTCATCATGGGTGCGGATGCTCTTGAGGGCCTTCTTCAGTGGAAGGAACCAGAGCGACTTCTCCGCCTCTGCCGAATCGCGGTCGTGAGCCGCGACGGCACAAACCTTGACCGCGCTCTTTCTATGTTTAAAGAAGAAATGCGCGATGCCATCGATGATATCTCTATTCCCCTTCATCGGGCATCCAGTTCGCAAGTTCGAGACGACATTTTCCGAGACGCCACCCCAGAACTGATGCTGGAATCATCCGTTTGGAAATACATCCAAGATAAAGGCCTGTACCGTGACAAACAAGAAGACTGAACCTGAAATGACTTCCCTGGAGAAGTCCAACCTCATCCGAGAATATGCGGATGATATGAAAGCATTGGATATCGAGACACTCGATATCCGCGAAAAGACGTCAATGGCGGACTTTTTTGTCATTTGCACCGGGACAAGCGATGTCCACGTCAAAGCAATCTGCGAGAAAGTTGCCGAAAAGCTACGCGATCACGGAATCAAGCCTTATCGCCAAACCGAGAGAACGGGCGATGGCGGCGGTTGGGTTCTGTTTGATTACGGCGACGTGGTTTTCCATGTGATGCAAGAAGAAAAGCGGCAGTTTTACGACCTGGAAAGCTTCTGGGAGAGTCTGCCTAAGGATCCCAATTTGACTCTCCAAGAAACTGCACCAACCGAGCCAGTCGATGCGTCTTGAATGAGTAATTCATTGTGGAAGAACACCCCAAGCTAGCCGAAGAAACCGACCCGGAACCAACCGAACAATCGGAGGTATTCGAGCCTGATTCTCCAGAAAAAGTCGAACAGGCAGAACGGATTTTGCGAGAAGCCAACCTGGCCCGGGTACGCGGAAATGCAACCGTAGCTGATCGTTTGCTTAAAGAAGCCCAAGAGATGGCTCCGAATTCGGCGGTTGTGCTAGAGGCAATCGGAGATGACCTCGTCAAGAATGGACAGTTTCGCAAAGCAAAAGAGGCTTATCAGCGCGCAATGAAGCTCGATCCCGAGAGTAAGTCTATTGAAACCAAATATGGGGAGATGGTTCTAAAAGTGGACTTGTTCATTGATCCGTTCACTATGCAAGATCAATTTTCGGGCTATGCAAGCCCCAAGATTGCGATTGGACTGACGATTATTTGCCCTGGTCTTGGTCAGATGGCAGTTGAACGGTATGTAAAAGGCGGGATTATGATGGCGCTCTATATCGGATCGCTTGTAGGCGTCAGTTTCGTTCGCGGAGGCTTCGGGTTTTTGACCGGAAAAGCTCCATTTGAGCCGCTTGCCGGAGTTCTCTTGATGGTTGCGGCGGCGACTTTTCTTTGGGCTTTGGTTGATCTAGGCTCTATCAAAAATAAAGCGCCGAAGAGAATTGATCCTCCGGCGCCGCCTACTGAGTGGATGAATCGTTAGCTGAGGAGCCGGGTCGGATTTTCCAGATAGTCCCGCACAACGTTCATGAACTGCGCACCGACTGCCCCATCAACCACACGGTGATCGAACGATCCTGTGATGTTCATGCGCCAGCGAACTTCAAGATCGCCTTCTTCATTGACAATCACCTTACGTTGAGCCGAACTGATCGCAACGATTGCGGCGTTCGGTTCATTGATGATCGCGGTGAAGTTGTCCACATTGAGCATTCCCATGTTGCTGATGCTGAATGTTGAGCCAGTCATTTCGTTCGGCATGAGCTTTCCTTCGCGGGCTTTGCTGACAAGTCGCTTGCTTTCTTCTCCGATTTGACGGAGGGTGAGGTGTTGTGCGCCGTGGATGACCGGAACCATCAGGCCATCGTCAATTGCCGCCGCAACGCCAATGTTGACGTTGCCGAATTGCAACAAGTGGTCGCCTTTGAACGTGCTGTTCACGACGGGCATCTGCTGGAGAGCCAACGTACACGCCCGAATTACAAAATCGTTGACGCTGATTTTGCCGCCCTCTTCGGCTTTGAACATTTCTCGAATGTCCATGATTTTCTCAAGATCAATGTCAAGGGTGACGTAAAAGTGAGGAACCGTTTGTTTGGAATGCTGGGTTCGGTCAGCAATGATTCCGCGAAGATGATTGAGCTTGATTTGCTGATCTTCTGCAGTGGGGGCTGACGGTGTGAAAGTCGGTGCCGAGATCTTGGTGCCTTGCTGTTCAATGGCAGATCGTACGTCTTTCTCAACAATTCTTCCGTTCGGGCCAGTACCAGAAATGCTCGTCAAGTCGACTCCGGCTTCTGCAGCAATACGCTTAGCGAGAGGGCTTGCCTTGACTCGTCCTGAAGGTGCGGCTGTCACGGGAGGTTCTGCGGGTGTAGATGCAGCTGACGGCTTCGATTCAGAGACGGCTACTTCAGCTTTGGGAGCAACTTTCGCTTCTCCACTTCCCCAGCCAGCTGGGAGTTCTTCTCCCGCTTTCAGGATGGCCGCGATTGGCTGACCCACCGGAACCGTTTTGCCCGGTTCAAGGAGGATGCCCGCCAACGTTCCCTTGCCAGGAGCTTCGAGTTCAAGAGTGGCTTTGTCGGTCTGGATTGTGCCGATGACATCCCCGGACTTCACCTGATCGCCTTCTTTCTTAAGCCATTCGAGGAGCGTTCCCTCTTCCATGCCGTCGCCCATTTTGGGCATGATAACTTCCGTCATAACCGAAATTCCGTTTGCTTGGTGAAACGCCCTTGTTTCCCTGCTTGCAGTCTACGCCCAAATGGGGTTTATCTTCTCGGTCCGTCCCGGTTTATCGCAGAGATTCTAGGGCAAGGGCGGCTCCGCCCAGGATTCCGGCGTTTTCGACCTGCTCGGCGAGTTTGATTTCACAGTCTTGAAAGATCGTCGGGGCCGCCACATTTCGAGCTTCGTTGATCATGGATGGAAGGAACCATTCGCCGGCTTTGCTGACCTGCCCTCCAATCGCCAGAATATCGGGAGCAAAAACGTTGATCAGGCTCCCGGCACCGATTCCCAAGAATGCTCCAAATTCCCGCCAGATTTCTCTCGCCAGCTCATCGCCTTTTTCCGCCGCATCGCTTATGGTTGCAGGAGTAATTTTGCCCCAGTCACCTTCAACGAGTTCGCTGATGATTGACTTTCGGCCCCGATTTAGTCGGTGCTGGGCGCGTCGAATGATCGCATCCCTTTGGCAGTAGGCTTCGAGCGAGCCATACGCCCCGCCCGTGCTGTCAAGCCCATCCTTTTGGACAATGATGTGTCCGAGTTCCCCACCCCCAAGATTGCCACCGAGCATCAATAGGGGCCCGGTCGCGTTGCCAAACATCGCCTCCGGTGCAAAAACGACTCCACCACCGATCCCCGTTCCTAAGGTAAGCATGAGGAGGCATTTGGCGGAATTTTTTCCTGTGCCAAATTTGTACTCGCCGAGGGCGGCGACGTTGGCGTCATTCCCCATAACGATTTTTTGTGTAGTGCGCTCTTCCAAGGGCCGCTTGAGTGGTACATCTTTCCAGTAGCGGAAAACACCATCGACGGTTTGGCCAAAGTTGGGGGCCCACTTCACCAGCCCCGTCCGGTCATCAACATGCCCGGGAACCGCCAAGCCGACAGTCTGAACATCTTGCCCCGCCGAATTTGCCGCCTGACGAATCGTGAGAGCAACCGCTTCGATAACGGGTTCGATTCCGCTTTGAGCGTGAGACGGATTTTCGTACCGATCTCCGGCATAGTTGCCATCTTCGGTTACGGCTTGGGCGCGGACATTTGTCCCACCGAGATCAACACCAATAACGCATTTCATGGTTGACGGCTCATTATGCCTGGTTCAATTGAATTTATCTGCAACAACTGAGTCCACGGGGAACGTACTTTAACCAGGGTTACAACGAGAGCCCTGGAGGAACACAAAAATTGTCGCCGAACGACATACAAAAAATGGCAAACGCAATGATCGATGAGATCAGTCGCGTGATAGTTGGGAAACGAGAGACCATTGAGCAAACCGTACTCGCTTTGCTCTGCGGGGGTCACGTCTTGATTGAGGATGTCCCCGGGGTTGGGAAAACTACTCTCGCAAAGGCGATCAGTAATGTGACGGGTGGCGACTTCCGCCGCGTTCAGTTCACCCCCGATCTGCTTCCGAGCGACATCACCGGTTCATCGATTTTTAATTCAGAAACTCGGGAGTTTGAATTCCGACCCGGCCCCCTCTTTGCCAATATCGTTTTGGTGGACGAAGTCAACCGAGCGACACCGAAAACGCAATCGGCACTGCTTGAAGCGATGGAGGAGGGCCAGGTTTCGAGCGACGGTATCACTCGTAAACTGCCGGCCCCGTTCTTTGTTTTGGCGACCCAAAACAACATCGAAATGACGGGAACCTATCCGCTGCCAGAAGCCCAGCTCGACCGGTTTTTCAGTCGAGTTGCAATTGGCTACCCAGGGCGGGATTCAGAGATGGACATTCTTCGCAATCAGCAAAGGAGCCATCCCGTTGACTCGATGAGCCAAGTAGTTGAACTGAGCGAGTTAACTCAGGCCCAACGGTCCGTTCGCGAGATTTCGATTCAAGACAAAGTACGCGAGTATGTTGTTGACATTGTTCGCTCAACGCGGGAGAATAACCAGCTAATTTACGGCAGTTCCCCACGAGGATCGCTCTATCTCATGCTTGCTGCTCAAGCTCATGCCGCATTACAAGGTAATGATTTTGTGCGTCCTGATGACGTCAAAATCGTCGCTCCGTACGTTCTTGGACACCGGCTGATTCTGAGGGGTGAGGTTCGAGCTAAGGGGTTAACTGGGCCAGACATTGTTCAGCAAATCCTCAGCGCAGTGCCTACGCCAACCGTGAGCACCCCGGCGGGAGTTTAGAGGAAGGACACGTGCGGATCACTCGTTACGCTGGGATTACCTTGACATGGTCGGCTATGTTCCTCCTTGTCATGGCAGTTCTTGTTTATTCGCCGATGCTGTTTTACATGGCAACGGCGATCATGGTAACGATTGCCGCCGCTCGGCTTCAAGCCTGGCTCTCCGTCCGCTATCTGCGGTTTGAACGCTATGCGCCTCCAGCCGTAAAAGTTGGTGAGCCGGTCACAGTTGAAATCGTCGTTTGGAGCGAGCGTGAGTTGAAGCGGCCTCTGATTACGATCCGGGATCATCTGCCGAGCCGCTTGATGGTTAGAGACCGTACTCACAGCCTGCCCGTTGCTCCGAGTTACGATCAACCAATCCGCACGCGGTACTCATTTGTCCCAACTCGGCGCGGCAGGTACTCATGGGAACGGCTGACCGCGATTGGGACAGATGCACTCGGCTTAGTGAATATGGAACGCAGCTATCACACCGACAAAGTCGAGCTTGAGGTCTATCCGAACCCTCTTCCAGTCAATATTGAGATTCAACCGCTCATGGGCTATGGTGCGAGCGATCTGGATAGCGGAGCAAGCCGGGGTTCGGGACTTGATCCGAGAGGAGTCCGAGAGTTTGCGTACGGTGACCCGATTCGATATATCCATTGGCGATCTAGCGCAAGAACGGGCAAGCTCCTAGTTAAAGAATTTGAGACTGGTTCTGGTGTTTCAATCAACTTCATCCTGCAACGCACGGAAGGATCAGAGTGGGGTGACCAGGAAACAAGCACATTTGAAGCGATGTGCAGCCATGCCTTGTTCCTGTCGACTGATTACAGTGAGCGGGGGGCAGTTGTTATCTTCCCCGTTCATGAGTCAGCCGAGACAGTCGCAAACGAGCATCCCGAACTCAGAACCCGTAATATCCGGAGTCTCCTGACTGATTTCGTACCGAGTCATCCCAATCCGATTTCGGCTGATCTTGCTGGTTTGAGGGGCAATCTCCGCGAAGGTGAAACGGTTGTCCTGTTCGTTGCTGAACAAGACCCATCTTTGCCTGATACTCTCCTCGGTTGGCCCGGCGTTCAGTTTGCGGTGATCGTTTATGATCCGCGTGAATATATTGATCGAAAACGAGAGAAACGAATACCTAGCCCGGCAAGCGATCCCAGTTACATTGGACGTCTGGAGCGATCAGGCGCAAAAGTCTATTTTCTGCCCCGACAAGAGGTGATTCGATGAAAAAATTCCCCGCTGAACGCATCTGGCTCGATCACTTCTTGGCGGTTCTTGCCGGTGTCATGGCGGTTTATAGCGTTTGTATCAGTGTTGGATTAGAGCAAAACGCTCGCCTCCTTGCCGGAGGAGCGGCCTTGGCGGGACTTGCTGGTTTTGGCCTATCAATGCTCCTTGAAGAATCAAAGATTCATCGGGCTGATGGCTGGTTCCTGGCATTTTTTGGTTTCCTTGGCCTGTCACAAACGCGCAACCTCAACGAAGCACTACCCGATGGCCCGCTTCCCTTTGCAATCATTGCGGCCGTGATGATGGCGATTTTGCTGATCGTTGGAGGGATATTCGCGTGGCGAGATGCAACTTTGCTCTTCCTGAGTTTGCCGTCCTTGGTGCTGTTCGGACTGGTCGGAACAATCGATACATGGCGTCCAGCTTTGTTTCTGTTTTGCGGAATGATCCTGTGTATCGCCTTGCTCTACGCCCGAGTTCATCAAAGAACCATGCTCAAATGGGCTGTTGAAGGCGGAGCTAATCCTAAGCTTCTTCACCGTGATGTCTGGCGTTGGCAAGCCGGACCGGAGTATGCTTTTGTCGCGGCGGGCACAATTATCCTGCTGAGTTTCGTGGGTGCTCCGGTTGTTCAAACATCCCTTACCGGAGTGAGCGATGCCGTTCGGGTTAATGTAAATACTCAGCTCAGGAATCAAACGAACCGGGCCTCCAATCCGACAACCCAATCCGTTGATGCACCCATAGGATCTGGCCCGGTCAATTTGAGTGACCGAGTTGAAGCTTTCGTCAAAATTGATCAACCTCGGTACCTCAGACGGTCCGTTTTCGATCAATACAGTATTCGTGGTTGGCGGATTTCACCATCACTTCAACAAATCACACCCCTTCCACTCAGGTCGTCTCCTTCTGAGGCAGGTTCGGTGCGGAAGGAAGACCTCAAGCCGGAATTTAGCTTTCCAGAATTTGAGTCTGTCGAGTTCTCATATGAGCCAATGACGACCCTCTCGACCGTTGTTCCAACTCCGTCAGTAGTAATCGCGACCAAGAAAAAGTTATTGGGCCTCTCTGAGAACATGGCAGGTGCCGTGATCGTGCCCACTAGTGTTAAGGAATCTGTCTTTGATTTTACGGTTCGGGTGCCGAAGATCGAGCAGCCTCCCACCGAAATTGGCAATACGAGGGCAGTTCCACCTGCGATGCTGGATCGCTACCTCCAGGTTCCAGCTTCCGTCGGTCAAGGACTTGAACTCAATTCTGCGGAGTTTGACCAACTTTCAGATTTTGAAAAACTGAATCAAATCAAGGCCGCCATTGCTGCCCAAAACCGCTATAACACCCAAACTCCTGCTGTTCCCCAAGGCAAGGATCCAGTCACCTATTTCCTGAATGAATCGAAGGAAGGTTATTGTGATCTCTTCGCCTCGGCGTTCGTTATTGAAGCGCGAAAGCAGGGGTTCCCCGCCCGCTACGTGACGGGTTACCTTATGGACTCAACTCAACTCGGAGAGGATGGAAGATACGCAATCCGAGAAAAACACAGTCATAGTTGGGCCGAGGTCTACTTTGAAGATTACGGCTGGTTGATGTTTGACGCAACGGAAGGCGCGATTGACGTCACACCAGAGGGAGCAGATGCTGAGGATCAGTCTTTGATCGGCAGAATTCGGGCTTGGCTATCGGAAAACATAGCATTGATCGCGGGCGGATTTGCCATTGCTTTGATCGGCGGTGTGGCTTTGCAAGTCTATCGAAGACGAGATCAGTCAGAGAGTCAGACCGGAGCCAAACTTCTGAATCAACAAACGATGAGGTTCCAGCGAGCACTTGAACGAACAGTGGGAAGCCCCAGGCGGTTCAGTCAGACGTTCCGCGAATATGCTGAACTCCATCAGGCTCTTCTGGTTCCCATTTCAAACGAAGTGAGTGAGTCGTTACCAATAATCGAACGGGCGCTTTACAGTTCCACTGAAATTTCCGAAGAGGAGTCTCTCCGGCTCAGTCAATCGATAGCTCAAATGGAAGTCACCGCGAAATTGGTTGAAAAAGAACGAAAAGCGGCCCAGAAATCAAAGCGAAAACCCGCATAATCGGCTTTGAGCATGGCGAAATCAGAACTCAATCCCCTTGACTTTCGGTTGATTCTTCTCGCCGGAGACTATGCATCCATGCGCAAATCAAAGCTCGATGAGATTCTTCGCCTTGCTGATCTTCACGAACAAGATGCATTTGACCGTGAATCAATCATTAGCTCCGAAAAGCCATTTGCGGAATGGGTCAGCGCCGCCGCAACAACTCCTTTTATGAGTGACCGCCGGGCCGTCATTGTTCGGAACATTTCACGGGTGAAGCCAGAAGATGCCGCCGAATCACTCCGACTCAGTGAACTCAAAAGCCTTCCCCGTCTGCTCTCCTCATTCTGGTTGCAGATGAAGAAGCCAAAGCTGCCGACAGTCGGGAGCCTCAAGGAGACCCCCTAGCCGCCTGGAAAAAGGTTGTCAAGGAAAACGACGGCCTTACAATTGTTTCAAATATGCCGGACAAGAAAAACGTCCGATCCGTACAATCTGTCGCCCAAGCGGCGGGCAAAAAAATTGGTAACCAAGCTCTGAACGCGTTGGTGGAAATGGTTGGATTTCGGGCTGACCGAGCCGAAGAGGAACTAGAGAAACTTGTTCTCTATGTAGGAGAGGCCAGAGAAATCACCCTTCAGGATGTCAAGAACTGCGTGACCCCGAGCCGGAACACAACATCTTTCAAATGTGCGATAGCTTGTGGGTCGGCGATGCAACTCGGGCGATAAAGGAAATGAATCGCTTGCGCGGGCAATCACGCGACTTTTCCGGTGAGGCAAGGCGGATTATTCCGTTCATAGTCAATCAAGTCAGAACCCTTTGGCAAGCCAAAAGTTTTCATGAAGATGGCGCGGGTGTTTGGGAGTTGAAAGAAAAGCCATTATCGAAAATGCATGAGTTTCCCCAAGGGAAAGCCAAAGATATGGCGCGCCGTTTGAGCTACGAGCAACTTCAAGGATTCATGCAAGCGCTCCGTTCAGCGAATGCTCAGCTTTCGGCAGGAGCCGAGGGGCGAAAACCCGAAGAGGTCATCGAATTCTTGATCCTGACCATGTGCGATATTGCACGTAATCGAAAGTCCGCTTGAATTAGTCGTCAGATCCTTGGTTTCGGAGACTCCGTTGGTACTCCTCTTTACTTTGTTCATCCAATAGCGTAAACCGAGTGAATGCGGGCTGGAAGCCAAGCAATACTGTTCCGGTTGGGCCGTTTCGGTGTTTTCCAATGACAAGTTCGGCCACTTCGGCGGCAGCAGGGTTGAATTCTTGATCTTTCCCGGCTTCCTTTTTTCGATAGTATTCGTGACGATAGATGAACATGACCATGTCCGCGTCGGCCTCGATCGAGCCGGACTCGCGAATATCGCTCAGCATGGGGCGTTTATCTTCACGTGATTCCACTCCCCGATTCAACTGGCTGAGGGCGATAACTGGACAGTCCAGCTCTTTGGCAAGTACCTTCAAACTCCGGGCAATTTCCGATATTTCTTGAGTGCGGTTTTCTGTCTTCTTGCTTCCGCGCATCAGCTGAAGGTAATCAACAATGACCAAGCTAAGTCCATGTTCGGCTTTGAGCCGCCGACACTTCCCGCGCATTTCCAAAGGCGAAACATCCGAAGTGTCATCAATGAAAATTGGCAGATTGTACATATCGTCGCAAGCATCTGCGAGCTTTTGGTAATCATTGGGGTGCAGATTCGTTTGTTTGAGCGCACTCATTGGCACCTGAGCCATTGTTGCAATCATCCGACGGACAAGTTGCTTGCCGCTCATTTCGAGGTTAAAAACCGCAACGGCACCTTCTTCGGCCCGGGCAACGTTGATAGCGAAGTTCATGACGAGGGCAGTCTTCCCCATTGCCGGTCGAGCGGCAACAATCACAAGATCGCCACCATAAAATCCCGTTGTGACTCGGTCGAGGTCGGTGTATCCGGTGAGGGTTCCTAGCGACGGCTCGCCGGTCTCAAGCAGGTTATCAACGTCAACAAAGAACTCCTTGGCGAGTGACCGAACCGGGACAAAGTATTTCCCCATTCGCTTGCGGCCCACTTCAAAAATGGCACTTTCAGCCGCATCAACTTTTTCTTCGGCGGTCTGCTCCGCTTCACGGACGAGCTTGACAATTTCATGCCCAGCGGATTCCAAATTACGCAGGGTGGATTTATCCTGAACAATGCCCGCGTAATAGGCTGCGTTTGCCGCACTGGGGACTGTCTCCGCAATTTGAACGAGGTATTCAACTCCGCCAACTTCGTCGAGTTTTCCGCGAACAAGAAGTTCGTCGCGTAATGTGACCAAATCGATGGCTTTGGAGTTCCGAAGCAGTTGGAATGAAGCTTTGAAGATTTCTCGGTGTGCCGGAACGTAAAAGTCGTCTTCGGTTAGAATCTCGACCACTTCCATCGCCGCACGCTCGCTCAGCAACATTGCACCGAGGGCTGACATTTCAGCTTCGGTACTTTGCGGCGGGACGAAATCGTCCATCGTGCTAAATCGACTCTTTGTGGCCATCGCGGAGTGAGATATTACAGCGAGAAATGGGTAAGACCCGTGAAGTTATTCAGTCACTTTTCCAATGGTAGATTTACTGGGTCTTTGCAACAATGCGTTCGATAATCTCATCCGGCGAGAGCCCAAAAGATTCGACGATGATCGCGTCCTCGGCGAGCATGAGCGGGCTATCATCGCGGGTGTAATCGCGGTGATCACGCTCTACAACTTCTTTGACCACCGCCGGGAGGGTGACAGGGTCACCTTTGGCAACCATTTCCACCCAGCGTCGGCGTGCCCGCTCCTCAATGCTCGCGGTAAGGAAAATTTTGAGGTCAGCCTTTGGTGCAACGACGGTTGTCACATCACGTCCTTCCAAGACCCAGTTGCCGACACTGATGATGGACTGCTGAGCCGCAACCATGGCCCTCCTCACCTCAGAGACAGTGCTGAGTTGGCTAGCCATTTGGGAGATTTCAAGTGACCGAATCTCTTCGGAAACATCCACCCCGTCAAGGCGAATCTTTCGATCGGGGGATGGTCCAAAGTCAATCAGAACTTGATCAATGAGTTCAATGACATTAAAATCCGTCCCTTTGCGAAAAGCTGCTACGGCAAATGCTCGGTACATGGCTCCAGTATCAAGTAAATCCAACTCCAAGGCTTCTGCTAATCCTCGGGCAATGGTTGACTTCCCTGCTCCGGCTGGGCCGTCAATGGCAATGATCATTCAATCACCTCGGGAGCACATCCAGAAAGCTCGGTCAAATGCCGCACGAACTCAGGATAACTCGTCTGGATTGCATCCGCATTCTCAATGATTGTTTCACCGGTCGCAATGGTTCCCGCGATAGTAAAGCTCATTCCAATGCGGTGGTCTCCAGAGCTATCGACCGTCGTTCCGTGGAGCGGGGTCGGGCCAGTAATGATCATGCCGTCATTCGTAGCTGTGATGTCTGCCCCCATGCGCTTTAGGTTTTCCGTTACAACGGCAATTCGGTCGGTCTCTTTCACTCTCAGCTCTTGGGCATCCCGGATCACTGTAGTGCCGTGGCATTGAGTGGCGAGGACGGCAAGAATTGGAATTTCATCGATCAGTGTAGGAACCACTTCGCCAGCAATCTCAAATGCCGGAAGCTGTTTGGGTGTACGAATAGTCATGGTAGCAACCGGTTCACCAAGTTCTTCTTGAGAATCGAGCAGCTCAAAAACAGGTTCAACTGGGAACATCTTTGCTAAGAGAACAAGAACTCCCACTCGGCTTGGATTGACTCCCAGACCATTAAAGGTCACATCAGATTCTGCGTGCAACAAGCTCGCGACGATAAAGAAGGCTGCGCTTGAAATATCCCCCGGAACAGTGAATTCAAAGGAATTCCACTGTTGACCTCCCTCAATCGATATGGAGTTTTCAACTCGATCCAGCTCAATGCCGAGAGCCGTGAACATGCGTTCTGTGTGATCTCGGCTGAGAGCTGGTTCAGTAACGGTCGTTTTCCCATCGGCACGGAGGCCAGCCAGCAGTACCGCACTCTTCACCTGGGCACTTGCAACCGGACTGTCGTATTGAATTGCCCGCAATGCTTTTCCGCGAATTCGAACTGGAGCGGTGTCTCCGGTGATGTCGGCTCCCAATTCCTGAATTGGCTTAGTGATCCGTCCCATCGGGCGTCGGCTCAGACTTTCATCTCCAATCAGCGTTGCGTCAATCCCTTCAATCCCTGCAAGGATTCCCGCGAGGAGACGTATTGTGGTGCCACTATTTCCGCAATCCAAAATGACTGGATCGGTAACCCATTGAGTCGGAGGCGTGACGTATACTTGAGTCGCACTTATCCGCCGTACCTCGGCACCGAGAGTGGCAAGGCACCTCAAGGTTGATTCACAATCTTCCCCATTGAGTGGGTAGTTGATGATGCTCGTGCCGGGGCCGGGAATTTGTATTCCGCCAACCGCCCCTGGCCCGTCAACCGCTGGAGTGAAGTCATCGGATTCTCTTCGAGCGAGAGCGGCAAACATATAGGCACGGTGAGTCAGAGATTTATCCGAGGGCGGCCGAATGGTGCCACGAAATGCCCCAGTTTTCCTCACAATCAAACGACGCGCCATGAATTCAAGGTTTTACCCTTGTGGCGGTTTGCGCTCCGACTTGCGACCATAAATGAGCGAAACTCCGAGAGGTTCAAGCCGATCCCAAGGATAGTCAATCGGGTCGTTCTTACGGCCCTCCGGATCAGCAATGAACTCGTGACTTGTGATCTGCTGAATGGGATACCAAGTGACCAAGACCTTACAAAGCAACTCAACCGCCCTTAATTGGGGTTCTGTATATGGCTCGGTGCCATCGCCCTTATTGACAATTTCAATTCCGATACTAAAATCGTTGACCCCTTTGCGTCCAAGATAGTCTGTGCTCTGACCAGCGTGCCATGCGCGCTTGAGGCAACTCACTTGTTGAACGATTGAGCCATCTTTTCCGATCGTGAAGTGAGCACTCACCTGACTTTCGGGCATCGTGAACCACTTTACAGTTCCGGCAAGGTTAGAACTCGCCGTATGATGAAGAACAATCGTGTCAATCTTCACTCCCTCGGGCCGATCATTGATGTTAGGGGATTCGACCCAAACCACCTTATTTGGGCCCGGGGCAGTAAATTGAAACTCTTGTTCAAGGGCATCCCAATCAATCATTGCCGTCAAGAATAGCGCAGAAGCCGGAATCAACATCACATTCGTTTATACTTCAAAGCAATGATTACTGGGGCACAAATCATCCTCTATGTCACGGACATGGACCGATCTAGCATATTCTATGAAGAGATCATCGGGCTAACTCTCACTTTCGCTCCAAGCCCCTACTGGATAACGTTTGATTGCGGCGGAACCTCTCTTGCCCTTCATCCACAAGACTCGGGCAACGAACCCCTGCAATCGACAGCAATTGCCCTGTTCACCCAAGATTTAGAGGAATCGCGTTCGATTTTCAATAGCCGTGGCGCAAACTTTGGCGAGATTGCCGAACCTCATCCGGGAGTGAAATTCTGCTCGACCCAGGATCCTGACGGAACGACAATCTTCTTGAAACCTAGCCCTTGACTGAGGCAAGAACTTCAGCTGCATGGCCCGCTGGCTTTACTTTCGCCCAAACTTGCTTAACCATTCCATCACTGCCGACTAAGTAAGTTGTTCTTTCAACTCCCATGTATTTTTTGCCGTACATGGATTTTTCGACCCACAATCCGCAGGCTTGAATCAAGGATTTCTCTTCATCCGCGAGGAGAGTGAAGCCAAGGTTGTGCTTGGTTTCAAATTTCTTGTGAGATTTCACTGAATCCGGACTGACTCCGATAATCTGGACATCGCCAAAATCCTGGACTGCTCCCGTGAATTCGCAGGCTTCGGTGGTGCAACCGCTTGTGTCATCTTTGGGATAAAAGTAGATCACGAAATCACGACCCAGAAAGTCGGAATTGGAAACGGTTGTTCCCTCCTGATTTGGCAGACTGAACGACGGAAACACATCACCAACTTGGAGCATAGTGTTCACTACGCAATGCATTCAGTCGTTTTCGTCAAATGCCCAACGCTTTGAGGATAACGCGCTTCCGCCGCTGACCATCGAACTCAGCATAGAAAATCTGTTGCCATGGGCCAAGATCCAACTCGCCATTTGTGATTGGGATGGTTACCTGGTGATGCATGATCAAGTTCTTGAGATGCGCTTCGCCGTTATCCTCGCCGGTTCTGTGATGCTCATAGTCTTTTCGTGGGGCCAAGTTGTTCAGCCAGCGATGAATATCTTTGATGAGTCCGCTTTCCCAGTCATTTACATAAACGGCGGCTGTAATATGCATCGCCGAAACAAGGACAAACCCTTCCTGAATCCCGGATTCGTACACAAATTGTGCGACTTCATCGGTGATTCGAACAAATTCTTCCCGATTTGTTGTTTCAAACCAGAGATAGTCAGTGTGGGCTTTCATCACGTTCTAGTCTAGCGTGTTGGGTAAAAGGAGAGCATCATGTTCTCTTCCGTCGAGCACTCCAACCATCCGCACCCTGAAGCCGTTGTTCATTTTCTATTCACCGACAAAGATGCCCCGCTCTCACTCAGCATTGAGGCGAATAGTGCTGCAAACCGTCCCGAGTTCAAGTCCAAGCCCGGACAGATTGCCCAGGCATTCCCTCCCAGCGGGCCCCGAGAAATCATTGTCGGGCTCGGTGATTCTTCAAAACTAAAAGTTGAAACAGTGCGCAAAGCTGCGATCAAGCTCGCGCAGCACATTGATAACTGCCAACTTGAAGTTATTCACTTTGCCGAGAATTCAATCCTCAATGAAATTCAGTTTGGGCAAGCTATCGGAATTGGATTCCAGTTGGCTTCATATAACCCCCGGCAAATGCCAGGCTCGCGCACTGAGCCAGAGCCAGAAGTAAGCCTTCAAATCAAAGCTCTTTCCGAGCAATTTGATAAAGGATTAGCCCGCGGAATTGGGCTCGGAAGTGCCGTCAATTTCACTCGGAGATTGGTGAATACGCCGCCTAATATCGCAAATCCTCTTTGGATAGCTGACCAAGCCCTCGAACTGTCATCCCGTTGCCCGGGTTTGAGTGTGAGAGTGATCCAGGGCCAAGAACTTGAGGAAGAATGGCTCATCGGGCACATCAATGTTGGCCGGGCAAGTAGCAATCCGCCCTGCATGACCCGAATCGAATGGAATCCCAATCCTTCGGCGAACCAAAAGCCCATCGTTTTGGTTGGGAAGACGATCACGTACGACACCGGTGGGCTTTCCATCAAATCGAAAACCGGAATGCCGGGCATGAAGCACGATAAGGCAGGTGGTTGCGCAGTCCTTGGCGTTATGCAAGCGGTTTCCGAAGTCATCAAGCCGAATTTCCCCGTTGTGGCCCTTCTCACCGCCGCCGAAAACAGTATTGATGCAACGGCGTACCGACCGGATGATGTCATAACCTACCGCAACGGCGTAACTGTGGAAGTAACCAACACCGATGCTGAGGGTCGTCTTGTTTTGGCGGATGGTCTTTGCTGGGCTTGCGAGATTGAGAACCCGGTGTGCGTCGTCGACATCGCAACTTTAACTGGCGGAGTCGTCACGGCTCTCGGAGCCGAGTTTGCCGGTTTATTCACCGAGAATCAGCATCTTCTGACCGAAATCAAAACTGCGGGTGAACTTTCCGGAGAAGAAGTTTGGCAACTCCCATTAACCGACGGATTCCGAGACATGATGAAAGGATCTGTCTCGGATATCGTCAACAGCGTTCCGGGAGGCAAGGGCCACGCAAGCCAAGGCGCGGCATTTCTCAGTTGCTTTGTAACGCCAGATGTGCCTTTTGCCCATATTGATATGGCGGGACTGTCACATACACGCGGTGATGAATTCCCGGTTGATGGCCCGAGTGGGTGGGGCGTTCGGCTTTTGGCCCAGTTTCTGACGGCAAGATCGGAGAACAATTAAGAAGCACTATGGCCACCGAATTTTCATTTGACATCGTGAGTGAAGTAGACCGCATGGAAGTGAAGAACGCCTTCAACCAGGCGGTCAAGGAACTTTCCAACCGGTATGACTTTAAGGGCTCGCCCGCATCCATCGAGGAGTCCGACAAGGACATTGTTATCGCCGCCGAAGACGAATTCCGCCTAACTCAGGTTCGAGACATCTTGTTTAGCAAGCTCATCAAGCGAGAAATCAGCGCTAAGATGATGACCTACGGCGACATTGAGCCGGCCAAAGGCACAACGGTCAAGCAGACGATCAAATTCCGCGAAGGATTGGAAACGGACGAAGCGAAGGCCCTGAACAAGCAAATCAAGGACGAAAAATTCAAAGTGAATTCTCAAGTTCAAAACAATCAGGTGCGAATCACGGGGAAAAGTAAGGATGATCTGCAAAAAGTGATGCAATTCGTCAAGGCCCTTGACCTCCCTTACACCGTCAAATTCACAAACTATCGCTGATTTGCCCTACCCCATCGGCCCAAACCTAGTGAACATTCCACAAGGGAGTGGAAAGTTGCGGAAGGATGGGGTAGGATTTTGTTTGCTCTGAGAGATGAGCTTGGTGACGACTCTATGCCTCCGATGAAGATTTTGGTCTGCGACGACGAACGACACATTGTGCGGTTGATTCAGGTGAACCTGGAACGCGAAGGATTTACGGTCGTGACGGCCTACGACGGAAAAGAAGGACTTGAGAAAGTTCAATCTGAAAAGCCTGACATGCTCGTTCTCGACGTCATGATGCCGTACATGGATGGCTTTGAAGTCCTGAAGGCTTTGCGCCGCGATTCTTCAACCGAAGGTCTTCCCGTCATCATGTTGACGGCAAAAGCACAAGATAAGGACGTATTCGAGGGGTATAGCTATGGAGCGGATATGTATCTCACCAAGCCATTCAACCCGCGAGAGCTGATCAGCTTCGTCAAGCGGATCGCTGCAGGTGGAAGCGGAAGCGATTCCGGTAGCCGCTACGACCTCTAAGTCGACCAGCCGAGATAACAGTTTTGCCAGTTCGTTCGCGAACTGGCAAAACTGTTTTTAGAACCCATTCATTTGGCACAAACTGTGCAAACCTGGTACAAACAAGACCACACACCATGTTCGTTTACCTCCTCCAGACTCTGCCGGAATCTCAGGCGACAATGATCAACATCGCTTCTGCACTGTTCAAGAGCCTTGGTCGGTTGACGCCCCTTGCTTTTACACTACTTCCCTCTTTGATCGCGGTCATTCTTTACTTCACCCTTCGACGGATGAAAGCCACCCATCTCAACTGGGTTCCTTATCTTCCATTGGTGATTGGGGTCATTCTGGGAATTTTTGGATGGATTGCCATCAGTAGCAGTCTTTACGTCCAAATGGAATCAATCGGACAACGCTCCTTTTTGATCTACCGGGCGGTATTGATTGCCCCAATTCTTACGGCAATCGGACTCTTCCTACTCTCCAAATTTGGCGACGGTCGGATGGATTCGAACCTGTAGAGCACAATCTTGGAATAATTCTCAAAATTATTCACACATTTTGGCACGAGTTGTGTTACTATACAAATCGAACCGTGGATACGTATTCACGGACACATCGGAGTCGATGAAAGACCAATGAGGGTCACGCAGCAAGATATCGCCCGCATGGCAGAAGTCAGCCAGGCAACCGTGAGCAGAGTGCTCGCGGGGGACGCTCGCGTCGAACCCGTTACTCGCGATCGAGTTCTTAGCGTCATGGAAGAGGCGAATTACCGCCCCGACGTTCGAGCCCAGTCGTTGCGGCGAAAACGAACTCAACTTATCGGGATTGTTTTGAAAAGGGAGCGCAACGATGTTGCTGACGATCCCTTTGTCTCCGCCTTGGTCACAGAAATCACCCAAAGTCTTTCAAGCACGAATTACCATCTCTGCTTTGATATCGCCCACTCATCCAATCACCAAAGTCAGGTCTATGATGAAATGTTGCGGAGCCGCCGAGTTGATGGGCTTCTCCTCGTTGAGCCAGAAGCAGAAGACCTTCGATTAATCCGCCTCAGCAAAGATCAGTTTCCTTTCGTCGTTATTGGTAACCCCCGAGTAGCCGCTTGGCACAGTGTAGATAACGACAACGTGCTCGCCGCCCGAATGGCAACGCTTCATCTTCTCGAAGCTGGGCATCAAAAAATTACATTCATGGCCGGCCCGAAGGGTATCGGCGTGACCGATGACCGGATCACTGGCTACGAAATGGCCATGCGTGAGCAAGGTTTGACTCCAAAAGTTGTTCACTCTGATTTTGGACATGAGGCCGCTTATTGCCGAATGGTTGACCTGATTGAGGCGAAGCAAGTCCCCGACGCACTTTTAGTAATGGACGACTTCATGGCTACCGGGGTGCTGAAAGCGGCGATGCAGAATAGCATTTCTATTCCTGGAGACCTGGCCCTCGCAAGCTTTAACGACTCTACAATTTGCCAACTGCTCCCCCACGGACTCACCTCCGTGAACATGAACCTGCCCATTCTCGTCAGACAGGCAGTTCACAAATTGATCCAACTCGTTGAAACCCCGGAAAAAGTCGAGCCCAGCCGCTACGTTGTCCCGTGCGAGCTGGTTGTCCGAGGTTCATCGCGCCGAGGTGCTTCGCCCAAATGATCACTTCTATTCTTTCAATTGCGCTGTCGCAACAAATTTTCGTTCCGTATGAATTCGTATTCACGCATGCTCAAGCAAACACAGTTACGGTCGCCGGAACATTTAACAATTGGAACAAAACCGCTCATCCTCTCAAGCGGGATGCGGATGGCTCAACTTGGCGCATAACAATTGATGTTCCCGCTGGCGATCACCAATACAAATTCGTCATAAATGACACCGATTGGGTTGCCGACCCAAACGGAAACAACCGAGACGACGGTTACGGAAATATCAATACGTTTGTCACGATCAAACCAACATCATTTGCCCAGCCTGCTCTCCTTGGCGATGGTCTCATCACGGATTCAGCCCTGATTTTTGAACCGACTCGCAAGTTCGTCGCTTACGACAAACAAAAGAACTCAGTCCGATTGATTTTCAAAACTCGGAAGGGTGATGTTCAGCAAGTAACTGCTTCGTTTCGGGGCCAAACAGCACAACTCAAACGCGTTGCGAGCAATGCGCTGTTCGATATCCATGTCGGTTCAATTGCTTCAAACACGGCCGGAGAGCAGTTGCAATTCAGAGCCCAAGATGGGGCGAAAACAGTTGACATCAACTTCAAACTTGACGAGGCCACTTTGAACTCATTCTCCGAATTTGGCGTCCCTGCTTGGACTAAAGGGGCCGTGTTCTATCAAATATTCCCCGAGCGTTTCGCTAACGGAAGCAAAGCGAACGACCCGGCAAACGTTCAACCCTGGGATACAAAGCCTACATATTCCAACTTCCTCGGCGGTGACCTCGCTGGAGTTCAAAAGAATATTCCCTATTTGGCTGACCTCGGAATTACAGGAATCTATTTCAATCCAATATTTCAAGGACCAGCAAACCACGGCTACGAAACAACCGATTTCAAACTTATCGATCCTCGATTTGGAACTAATGAGGAATTCGCCCAGCTCACTCGCGATCTGAAAGCCAAAGGCATTGCAACCGTTCTGGATGGTGTGTTCAACCACACTTCAACGGATTTTGCGGCTTTCAAGGAGATCGTCCAGAAAAATGAACAAGCCAAAACTCTCAATTGGTACACGATCAAGAGTTTTCCGGTTGTACGAAAGCAGAATCCGCCGTACGAAGCCTGGGCGGGATTTGAGTCCATGCCTAAGCTCAATGTCATGAATCCAGAAGTTCGTGACTACGTATTCTCAGTCTTGGATTTTTGGAACACAAATGCCGAAGTCGCAGGTTGGCGGCTCGATGTTGCCAATGAAGTTCCTGAGCCGTTTTGGCGTGAGTTCCGCACTCACCTTAAGACCATCAACCCGGAAGCCTGGATCATTGGCGAAAATTGGACAGACAGCTCTCAGTGGCTGAAAGGAGATCAATGGGATTCGGCGATGAACTATCCGTTCCGTGGAGCCGTTCTAGATCATATCGCTCTTGGAAAATCTTCCGCTACCGCATTTTCTGATGCTCTGATGGCGAGTTACCTGATGTATTCCCCGCAGGTTTCGGCAAACATGCTGAATTCGATCAGTACTCACGATGTTCCCCGGTTCAAAACCCTCGCCGGGAATGACTCCATGCTTGCCAACATGGGTCTCGTAGCCTTGTTCTCCTGGCCTGGTGTCCCCTGCCTTTATTACGGCGAAGAACTTGGCATGGAAGGCGGAGTTGACCCAGACAACCGACGTGGAATGCGCTGGGAACTTGCCAACGAACGCAACACGACCCTCGCGCTGACCAAGCGGCTGATTGAAGCTCGCCGCGCATCCGCCGCACTCCATAGCGGCATTCCCGTCGTCCTCGCAACGGACGACAAGAAACAGATTTCTGCGTTTGCTCGTGTAGCAGATGCGGATGTGGCAATCGTTGCCTTCAATCGTTCGGCTCAAACTCAAACAATTGACTTGAGCTTTGGCGAACTGGAGCAAAAGTTGCCGAAATCGCTGGTTGATGTCGTTTCCGGAAAGGCTCTTCGCTTTTCCGGAGACGCTCGCCTCCGGCTCCAAATTCCGGCCAAAACCGCCATTTTGGCGATTGACCCGGAGTGTATTGAACCGAATACGGCTCAACGCAATCCAAACCCAATGGTGATTCAAAAATGAAGCGAAATGCATTCACACTTATCGAACTGCTCGTCGTGATCGCGATCATCGCGATCCTCGCGGCAATCCTCTTCCCTGTCTTCGCGCAAGCTAAAACAGCTGCCAAGAAGACTCAAGACCTGTCAAACGCTAAGCAAATTGGCACCGCCACTCAGCTCTACATGGCAGATTATGACGACAATACTCCCCAGTACCTCTGGCCGGAGTTCTATACAGTTGCAGCGCGTGTCAACGTTTATGCGAAGAACAAGGATATTTGGCGAAGCAATAGCTCACGATTCAAGGAAGGATCGTACAACTTTAAGCAAGGTAAGAATCCGTTCGCAGGTGCTGCTCCTGGATTCATTACAAACCCAAATACCGGTTGTGGCTCACTTGGGCCCTCGTCACGAGGTCCGGCGAACTACTACGATGACATCTACTTCCCGCTTGACTTTGCATGGAACGATTCCGTCGGTATTGCTGCATTCGAGTCCGGAATCACTTGCCAAGGCGCATGGTGGGGTCCGACAGCAAACGCAGGTGTTGACAATGGAATGAGCGGCACCGCTGGCAAGGTCACCGATGTTGCGAAAGTGGTTGTCTGGAGCACCTTCCCGAGCATTGGTACGCAGTGGCCAGGCGGATGCGTTGATGGTACATGCGACAACGGAGCAAGCATCGGTAGCCCGACTGCTAGCTTCTGGGGTTCCAACTACAAAGGACTCTATTCCGAAGGGACAAACTTGACCTACTTTGACTCACACGCAAAGTTCAGCAAGTTCACCCAACTGCACCCCTGTAAGCGAGAAACTTGTACAGACACCAATGGTCTCCGAACCGACTACAAAGCATGGGGCTTTAGCTGGGCTAGCCCGTCCGTCCAGTAAGTTAAAAGTTGCGTGGTCGTTTCTATAGCGACCACGCCCACCATCATTCAAATGAACAAAATTCTCCTCACCACTCTGGCATTGATCAGTATGAGTGCAATCATTGGTTGCAACGAACCTCCTTCGGAGGCTTATTCGGCGACTGACAAAATAAAAGCACTGCCCCCCGAAGAGCAGTTTGACCTCATCAAAGACAATCCGGGACTCAATCTTCCGATGAAAGAACGTGCAATTCAAGCACTCAAAACAACGGAAGAGCAAAAACAAAAATGGCTTGAAGAAGTCCGCTCGCAAAGCGGTCAGCGGTAATCTCAAATTGTCCCCTTCTTGCGGGCATTCCACGCACGAAGGGGAATTTTTTGTCAACTCATGCCGTACAATGGAATTCATGGCCACCGTAGTCGAAGCTGACTTTACGCCCGGAATCGGGATGACCACCACCCAGGCACCGTTCATAGAAGAAGCTAAGCGCCAGGGCGAACTCTATATTGTCCAACCGTACACCCTCTATTCCGAAGAAAACCACGACACTTGGCGGCGGCTCTACGACCGAATGCTTCCGCAATGGGAAAAGTACGCCAACGAACATTTTCTCGCCGGCATCGCCAATCTGTGCCTTGATCCTAACCGAGTTCCCCTCCTTGACGACGTCAACAAGTTCTTGAATCCATTGACGGGGTTCCGGGCGAAGCCCGTGAGCGGATACGTCCCCGCATTTCAGTTCTTTGATTGCCTGCGGAACCGCGACTTCCCCACCACGATCACGATGCGGATGGCCTCCAAGCTGGACTACCTGCCCGAGCCGGATATTTTCCATGACATCGCGGGCCATGTTCCGATGCACACGGATAAAGCATTTGCCGACACTCTGGTGCGATTTGGCGAATGCGCGCATACCGCCGCAATCATCGCCAAAGAAATCAAAGACCCCGACGAACAAGTCAGGAAACTCGCAAGCATCATCAAAGCCATGGCGAGGTTCTTCTGGTTCACCATCGAATTTGGATTAATGAACGACCGCGCCACCGGAACGATCAAAGCGTACGGAAGTGGACTTCTCAGCAGCTACGGCGAGCTGGAATACAGCATCAAATCACCCGATGTTCAGCGGTATCCCGTGCAGCTCGAATGGATAGTGAATCAGTACTTCGAGATTGATCATTATCAACCCCTACTTTACGTGGTGGACAGCTTTGACCACCTTTTTTCGCTGGTCGATGAACTCGAAATCTGGATGAAAGAGGGCAAGCTCGACAACGTTGCGCCGGGTGAACCACTCGTCAACGACGAAGATTTGCGGAGTTTCCTCGAAGCTCAAGTGGATTAGTGCTTGTTGAATTCGGGTGGAGTCAGCCTGTCCGCAACTTGGACGGGCTTTTCGCCCATTTCCACTTGGAGCATAAGGTCGTGGACGGCACCGCGCAATTCTTGTACTTCGTACCTCAAAGCGTTGATTTCTTCGTTATTTTGAGGAGTGACCTTGTGTCGGGCCTCCACCATTTTGCGCATGTTGGTGATTCCAACTGAGAACAGAGTGATCATCGTGATGGCACCAAAGACAATGAAGGCGATTTGTGCATCAGGATCCATTCTGATTCTCCTCACTGAGTCGTCCTGAAATCCCGCCCCCAAGACTCCGAATATCATCCATCTGGATCGCCTGTTGGTTCATCTGTTCCTTCATTTGGGCAACTTCGTACCGAAGAGCTTGAACTTCGTTAGCCAAGGCATTCTGGCTCTGAACATCGTTTCGGGTTCCCTGCATAAGTTCGACCATCTTGCGTTGGTGTGTAGTCAAGATTGCCGCGATGGGAATACCGAAGATCATAATGACTGCGGCTAAAGGAATCAGGTTCTCGATCCATTCCATGAAGTTTCAGTATTCCTTAATCTTACAACGGGAGGCGACCCTTGCGGTCCCTGATCGGCCGATTTGAATTCTGCGCTTGCGGTCGCTTTCTCGGCCCGAGTCACCTGACCCGTTGAATGACCATAATTTACAATATCTCAATATGTTCTGCAAGTGAGTCGGGACTATTTTGATACCATGCGGGACTATTGCTTAAATATCTTAAGGTTTCAATGATACTAGAACAGTAATTTTAAGTCTACTTTCCCCTCATAGATCGCCTTTCCGACGATCACGGCCTCGCATTTCGTATCCGCGAGAGCTTCAATGTCCTCAATGCAACTCACTCCACCACTCGCAATAATCTTCCCTTCCACCTGGTCAACCCATTCTTGAATTAGGTTGACGTTCGGCCCTTGGAGCATTCCATCGGTCGCGATGTCTGTCACGATGAACCGCTTGCACCCCATATTGGCGAGGGTTTTCCCGAGTTCGATCCCCACCAAGCCGCCAGTTTCCTCCCAGCCGTGAGTCGCGACAAAACCATCCTTCATATCAATCCCGGCGACAATATCTGCCCCATAAGTATTGATCCACTGTTGAACAAGGGCCAAGTCTCCTGCGATTCGGCTCCCCAAGATCACGCGGTTCGCCCCGGCGGCGAGAGCTTGGCGAATAAGAACCTCATCCCGAATGCCTCCCCCAAACTCAATTTTCAGAGCCGTTCGGTTGCGAATTTTCTCAATAATTTCGAGATTTTGAGGCGCGCCGGCCTTCGCTCCATCCAAATCTACGACATGAAGCCACTTTGCTCCCGCTTGCTCAAACTTCCGTGCCACTTCATAAGGGTCAGAATCATAGACCGTTTTCTGCTGATAATCTCCTTGGCTCAGGCGAACAGCCTGACCGCCGATGATATCAATTGCGGGAATTACGAACATGTCAAAAACCTCTCCAGGAGCCGCAAGCCCGCCTCACCCGATTTTTCGGGATGGAATTGAGTCGCCCAAACGTTCCCCATTTGCAAAGCTGAAGCAAACCGAATCCCATAGTTCGTCCAAGCCGCAACATGGCTCTCATCCTCGACTTCGGTATAAAGCGAATGGACAAAATAAACCTCTTCTGAGCCCGTCGTTTCCGTGAACTTTCCGGGAACAGAGTCAAGACGGTTCCAACCCATCTGTGGAATCTTGACACCCGGAGTTTTCGGGAAGTACTGGACTTTCCCCGGAATAATTTCAAGGCCGGAGTGCGCACCAAACTCTTCGCTGGTATCTAGCAAAAGCTGCTGGCCCAGGCAAATTCCCAAAAGCGGTTGACCGCTTTTCGCAAACGCCTGCAGATCGGATTTCAAACCTGACAGATGGTTCATCGCTTGGCCAAATGCACCGACCCCTGGCAAAATCAATCGTTCTGCGCCCGAGAGATCCGATTGGATCACGACTTCGTGCCCGAGTTTGCGACAGGCGTTCTCCACCGAACGCAAATTCCCCATTCCGTAATCTAGCAATACCGTCTTAGATGACACCTTTGGTACTGCTCACTCCTGATCGCTCCACGGTTCGGGTCGCTCGTCCCAGCGTAATCCCGACCCCCTTAAAAATGGACTCTGCAAGATGGTGGTCGTTGTCACTCGTTACCCGGCGGATATGGAGACTGATTCCGCTTGATTGCGCAAAGGCACGGAAAAACTCACGAATGCACTCAGTGCTCAAATCACCGATTTTCTCTCGGCGAAAATCGCAGTCCCAAGTGAGCATTCCTCTTCCAGAAATATCTAGGGCAATGAGACTGAGTGATTCATCCATCACCGCGTGCAGACTGGCATACCGCTCAACCGCCGTGGAGCCGAGGGCTGACCGCACCGCTTGCCCGATGGCAATTCCGACATCTTCAACTGTGTGGTGATCATCGATATGGAGGTCGCCTTCACATTGAACGGTTAAACCAATTCGACCATGGAACGCAAGCTGATGCAGCATATGGTCAAAAAAACCCACTCCGGTTGATATCTCGATTTCTGCCGGAGAATCTAGGTTCACGCGAACCGAGATATTTGTCTCCTGTGTTTCCCGCGTCACTTCCCCGATGCGCAACCGACCAGTTGTCGAATCCATCCCTCATTTTAGTCCGCATGATTCCTCTGGACTAGGTTCAAAACTGATGCATCCCACATCATCGCGGCGGCGTATACTAAAGCGAACAACCATGGGAATCTGGGACAAGTTAAAAGGCGAGTTCATTGACATCATCGAATGGACAGATAGCACTACTGACACGATGGTGTACCGATTTGAGCGGCACGGGAATGAAATCAAGTACGGCGCTCAGCTGACAGTCCGCGAAAGCCAAGTCGCGGTCTTCGTTGATGAAGGTCAATTTGCCGATGTCTTCCAACCCGGGATGTACACGTTGGAAACATCGAATATGCCGCTTTTGAGTACTTTGAAAGGGTGGAAGTACGGGTTTAATTCACCGTTCAAATCAGAGGTCTATTTTGTTAATTCCAAGAGGTTCAACGATCAAAAATGGGGCACGATGAACCCAATCATGATGCGCGATGCCGACTTTGGTATGGTACGCGTCCGGGCTTTTGGAACCTATGCACTTCGCGTCAAAGACGCAAAGCTGTTCATGCAAGAGGTTGTCGGAACGAACTGGCAATTCACGACCGAAGAAATCACGAATCAGATTCGGAATTACATAGTCAGCGGATTTGCTGAGGCGATCGCACAAGCGCAAATGCCCGTGCTTGATCTCTATTCCCAATACACCGATATGGGCGAAAGTTTGACCAAGCTCATGTCTCCTAAGATCGAAGCTCTTGGTCTGGAACTTGTTGATCTTCTGATCGAGAACGTCTCTGTTCCGCCCGAAGTTGAGCAAGCAATTGACACGCGATCCAAGATGGGTGCGGTTGGCAATCTCGATAATTACATGAAGTATCAAGCCGCCGATGCCATGGTCAAAGGAGCCGAAAACCCCGGTGGAATGGGCGGAATCGGGGCACAAATGGCAGCCGGAATGATGATGGGGCAGCAAATGGGCAACATGATGACTCCCCCACCAGCGGCAACCCCCGCAACTGCCCCTCCACCACCGGGTGGAGCAGGCGCACCGCCGCCACCCGCTCCAAGCGGCCCTCAAGTTCACCTTGCCGTGAATGGTCAGCAATACGGCCCCTATTCCATGGAGCAAGTTTCACAATACGTTAAGGAAGGTCGAATCCAGCCTGATTCCTCGCTCTGGATGGCCGGAATGGCAAGTTGGCAACCTGCCTCAACCATTGACGGCATCAAGGAACTGTTCGGCGAGAATCCCCCACCGCCGCCCGCACCACCTCTCGGATAATGAGGCTCAACGATGGCGGAACAACGGTACCCCTGTGCGAGTTGCGGGGCGCAACTTCTCTATGCGCCCGGCACTCCCAATATGACCTGCCAGTATTGTGGGCACTCCGAAGAAGTTCCGACGAGCGAAGCTCAGATCGAGGAGCTGGATTTCCACGCTTTTCTTGCGACCCATCTTCCTCCCTCATCCATCGAACCCGCGACCGTTCTCCATTGCAATAACTGCGGTGCGGAATTCACCTGGCCGGCGAACCAAGAGTCGGGAGCCTGTCCCTTCTGCGGAAGCAATGTCGTTGTGCCGACGGATCCTCAAAATCGAATTGAGCCGCGTAGCGTTCTTCCCTTCGCGGTCGACATCAAAGCCGCTCGGGAGAAGTTTAAGCAGTGGATCGGAAGCAGGTTCTGGGCACCCAACAATCTTAAAGCTCTTGCTTTGGTCGAGAACGGCCTGAAAGGGTGTTACATTCCCTACTGGACTTACGATTGCTTCGCGACCACTGCCTATACCGGAATGCGTGGCGAGCATTACTACGAAACTGAAAGCTACACCGACTCAGACGGCAATCGCCAAACTCGGCAAGTGCAAAAGACGCGGTGGTACCCTGCGAGCGGAGTGGTGTTTGATGAGTTCGACGACGTTTTGGTTTTGGCCAGCGAGCATCTCCCGCCGCGATATGCCCAGGCGATGAATAGTTGGAATCTCACGACCCTTGCCCCATACGATGGCAAGTATTTAAGTGGATTTGTGGCGATGCGATACGACAAAGGACTGGAGCAAGGTTTTGAGGATGCTAAGCGGATCATGGATCCGACAATCCGGGCAAGCATCTGCCGTGATATTGGTGGAGACACTCAGCAGATCACGAGTTACAACACTCAACATGACCGCTTGACTTTCAAACACATTCTGCTCCCGATTTGGAGCGGGGCTTATCGCTATGGCGGTAAGTCTTGGGCGTATTTGGTCAATGGTCAGACGGGTGAGATTCGAGGCGAGGCTCCGGTGAGTCCGTGGAAAGTCGCGATTGCGGTTCTGCTCGGGTTGATTATTCTTGGTGCGATTATCTTCTTCACCCAGTCAAAATAAATATCCCCTCTAGCTTTGCGCTAAAGGGGATATTGTGTTTCAAAAGTACGTTCAGTTGAACTTACTTTTGCTTGCGTCGGCGAGCAGCGGCGAGAGCAGCAAGACCAAGAACCGTCATGGTTGCCGGCTCGGGCACTGCTTCAAGTGCGACGTCGTCGAAGTAGACGGTACCAGCAGAAGTTGAGGATGTGTCCCAATCGTGATACATATCCACTTCTCCCACTTCGGTTCTTGCAGTTGCAATTGAGTAGCTAAAATTGTTGCCATCAACTGTAACGTCTACAGTGTTTGTTCCAGTTGTGTAGATGATGGCCAAGTCCAACCACCGACCAGTTGCGTTTGTGATCGTCCCCAATCCTGCGCCCGCATTATAGGTCCAACCACTATTTTGCCCACCCAAAACCTTTCCAGATGAGTTGAGCCAAAGACCACCTACGCGAGATGCTCCACCTCCGTTCCACATTTCAATGCCCTGTACGAGATCCGATGAACTTCCTGCATCAATCCACATCTTTGCAGAGAGTTTTACTGGTCCGGTCATGTTTGAGACAGCACGGAACATGAAGGTACTGCCACCTGGGCGGGTGTTGATAACACTCTGAGTACCGCTAAAGGCTTTATTGTTTGTGACTTGTGCGCTAGCACCACTCCATGAATCTTGTCCACCAAGTGCACCTACCGAATATGTTGGGGCTTCAAAGCTCGTGCTAAACTGAGCACTGGCGACGCTGACAGCGAGCAACGCTCCAGAAATCATTGCGAATTTTTTCATTTTTTCCTCTTCCAGTCAAAAAGAATGACTGAGACTCCACTATCATATCAGAGATGTTAACATCTCGCCCAGGTAGTTTTACTTGTTGTGTCGAAAAAACTTAGGACTGCGAACGAAAACAAATTGTGGAGAAAAACGAGGATTCTTCTCGGGGCAAGTATGTTTTTCACCGAGTCAAAACAAAAATCCCCTCTGGCATTGCGCCAAAGGGGATATTGTGTTTCAAAGGTACGTTCGGTTGAACTTACTTCTGCTTGCGTCGGCGAGCAGCTGCGAGAGCAGCAAGACCAAGAACGGTCATAGTTGCCGGCTCGGGAACTGCTTCAGCACTAAATGACGCATTGTCAAGAAATGCAGAGCCTTGAAAAGATCCGGTAGTGTCCCAATCGTGAAAAATCTGGGCATGTGTTAGGTTGGTTGTACCAAAATTCACTGATTTTGTGAATGTTTCAGTCGCATTTCCAAAGCCTGTACCCAAACCAGAGAAGGTGAACGTCACGTTATTAGTAGTTGCACCTCGATCTGCAACGAATGAAACATCAACCCATCGACCAATGAAGTCTGCTGTATTTCGTGCCTGAAGTATTCCAGTTGATCCGGCGTTGTAAGAAGCATAGCCGCCTCCGTTGCCTCTTAAACCATCAGCACTTAACGCAACTCCGATAAAACCTGAAGTAGCAAATGCTGATGTACCAAATCCAATTCCGAAGTATCTGTCACCTGTTGTCGAGGAAACAAAAATTGATGCGGATCCTTTCAGTATTTGTGTTCCAGCAGATGGTGCTCCAATAGCAAAAGCTTTACCGACTGAGGCAAAGTTCGAGCCAGTTGTCCCTGTTGCCAAGAGAACGGACTGAGAGGGCGATAACGAAGCATTGTTAGTGATCACAGGAACGTTGGAAGTTCCGGAGCCGGCCACCCACCCATCTTGAGTCGCAACATTGCCAATGGCAAACGAATCAAAATTTGTAGAGTAGCTGAATTGCGCAGAAGCGATTCCGGGGATAGCGATGAGCGCAGTAGCGCCCAGAAGTGCGATTTTTTTCATTTATTTCCTCTTCCAGCCAAAAAGAATGACTGAGACACAAACATGTTAACAGAAAGATGAAAATTTGGAACTAGTATTTATACTAGGTTGACACCAAAGCAATAGACACCATGGAAAATCGCAGCTCCGATAGAATAATCACAAGGGAAACGGGACTACTTCCTAATAACATTAGGAAGTAGTCCCGTAATTATCATGGGACCACGAATTAAATTCTGTTTTACTTGTCTTCTTTGAAGTCAGCGTCGATCACGTCTTCATCCGATTTCACCCCGGCACCGACGCCCGCTTCGACTTTTTCGTCACCAGATCCGGATTGGGCATAGAGCGTTTCAGCGAGTTTGTGGCTCTCTTCTTCGAGGGCCTTCTTCCCTTCCGCCATAGCGTCGAGGTCTTGTCGCTCAATCGCTTGGTTGAGTTCAGTGATCTTTTCTTCTATTCGAGCCCGGTCAGCTTCGCTGACCTTATCACCCAAGTCTTTGATCATCTTCTGCGTACTGGAAACCAACCGCTCACAATCATTCTTGAGTTCTGCAGATTCGCGTGCCTTGCGGTCAATCTCTGCGTTTGCTTCCGCGTCCTTAACCATGCCTTCAATTTCGCCTTTATCAAGGTTGCCGCTTCCGGTGACCGTGATTTTTTGCTGACTTCCGGTGGCTTTGTCGGTTGCCGTGACGTTGAGGATTCCGTTAGCATCAATGTCGAAGGTGACTTCAACTTGGGGCACTCGGGCCGGTGCCGGAGGAATTCCACTCAAGTTGAACTGGCCAAGCGACTTGTTGTCTTTCGCGAGACTCCGTTCCCCTTGCAAGATGTGGATCGTCACTTCTGTTTGGTTATCCGCCGCCGTGGTGTAAACCCGTGACTTCTTGGTCGGAATCGTGGTGTTTCGCTCGATGAGGTGGTCAGTGATTCCCCCTTGTGTTTCGACACCCAGGCTGAGCGGAGTTACGTCGAGCAGGAGGATATCTGTCTTGTCGCCGCTCAGGACACCAGCTTGAATTGCCGCACCCAGGGCAACAACTTCATCCGGGTTAACTGATTTGTTAGGCTCCTTGTTGCTCAGCTTTTTGACCAATTCTTGAACCATCGGGATTCGAGTTGAACCACCGACTAGCACGACCTCGTTCAAGTCACTGTAACTGAGCTTGGCATCTTTGATGGCTTGGGCCATTGGAGTTTTGATCCGCTCCAGGAGATCGGCACACAAGTCTTCGAATTTGCTCCGGCTGAGAGTCTTTTCCAAGTGAATCGGTTCGTTGTCAACTGCGGTGATAAATGGCAAGCTGATATCGGTGCTAACTGCGCTTGAAAGTTCAATTTTTGCCTTCTCTGCTGCTTCGCGGAGGCGTTGGAGGGCCTTGCTGTCTTTGCGCAGATCAATGCCATTTTCTCCGCTGAACTCGGTCGCGAGCCAGTCCACGATTTTCTGGTCAAAGTCATCTCCACCGAGGTGACTGTCTCCAGCCGTTGACTTGACTTCAATCACCCCGTCGCCGACATCCAATACGGAGACGTCGAACGTTCCGCCACCGAGGTCAAAGACGAGGATTGTTTCGCTGGTCTTCTTGTCAAGTCCATAGGCAAGCGAAGCGGCGGTAGGCTCGTTGATGATTCGGAGGACTTCCAAACCAGCAATTTCTCCAGCATTCTTGGTCGCGGTGCGCTGACTGTCATTGAAGTAAGCCGGAACGGTGATAACTGCTTTGGTCACTGACTGACCGAGATAGGCTTCAGCATCCGCTTTAAGCTTTTGAAGAATGATCGCACTGATCTCTTCGGGAGTGAATTCCTTATCAACGGCGGGGATATGCACGGCGGCATTTCCGCGCTTGTCTTTGACCACTTTGTATGAGACTCGCTTCGCTTCTTCAGCGACTTCTTCGAGCTTGTGGCCCATGAATCGCTTGATCGAAGCGACGGTATTCCCAGGGTTCGTGACGGCTTGGCGCTTGGCGGTTGCCCCGACGAGCCTTTCGCCGCTCGCTTTGAATGCAACAACGCTCGGCAGTGTCCGCGTCCCTTCGGCGGTCGAGATCACGGTGGCTTCCCCACCTTCCATCACGGCGACAACGCTGTTGGTCGTCCCCAAGTCAATTCCTACTGTTCGTGACATCGCTTGATTTTCCTACTTGCTGCCGTAGCCATTAAACTACTTTAGCCTTATAGACTCAAGTGACGATTACTTTCTCATTGGGGTTGCATATGGGGGGAAATTTGGGACTTCCTGCTCTCTCGTTATGCTGCCTTGAAAAAGCCCGATGGAGTGGTTGGTACAGCTCTCGATGGGAGGACAAAGCGGGTTTGGTCATTTTTCATTCGACACAAGATCAAATCCGCGAGAACATCTCGATAGTCAATCGTTGGCTTGAGATCAACACCATCACGCCGATTCTCACTTTCAAGACCTGGCCAGTCAGTTTGGATTCCACCGGTGACATTCGGGCCCATGGTGAGCATACAGCCCGCCGTGCCATGCTCTGTCCCGCGTGATCCATTCTCTTCAACCTGACGACCGAATTCGCTCATGACCACGAGTGTCCACCGGGTGTCTCCTGATGCTTCCATATCAGAATAAAATGCCGCCATACACCGAGCAAGTTCATTCATCATGGACTCAAGGATTCCGCCAACACTTCCCTGATTCGCATGGGTATCCCACCCATACCAATCGTATTGAATAACCTCGACCCCAATATCACCCTTAATCATTCCCGCCGCATATCGCAACGAGTTTCCAAGACTGGACTGTGGATATTGCAGGTGGCCACTTGACTGGTAGTCAGTTAAATTAAGCGGGTTGATTACATCAGAAGCTCTTTTGGCATCTCTTACAATCGCGCGCGATTCGTCCTTTACTCGGCTATACATTCGAACAATCGTGTTGGCGATCTCTTCATCATCGCTAAATCCTCCGCTCATTGTGTAAGCGGAGGGATCCGTTACAGAAACTATTTGTTGACCTTTCCGCATGGAAACGGGAGTGCTTTCGCCAAAGAATAGACCTCTGAAAGGAGGATTAGCTTTGCTGCTAAGAGTACTAGCCAAGTGTCTGGATACCCAACCGCCAGCTGATTCTGAATCTGCAACCGCTTGAAGAAAATGTTGCTCCTCAAAATGTGATCGGCTAGAATTTTCCCGACCAACTGCGTGAATAACCCCCAGATTTCCGTCATTAAATGCTTCCATCAATGGAAGAAAGGCTTTTGGAAAACCGAAGTAACCGTTCAGGTCAATGGCACCGTTGCTTCCTTGACCGGGTTTTGGAATCGCAATCGTAGGTCTTACTTGGTAGTAAATCGGGTCACCATGCGGACAACAGAATGAGAGTGCGTCGGCACCACCTTGGAGGTGGATTACAATCACAGCATCACGAATTGATGTACCTTGGGCAAATGAAATTCTGGGAGCAATGAGGGGAATGGCGACGGATGAAGCAAGGAGTGCACCTTGACCTAGTAGCTTTCTTCGGGAAAGTTGTTGGTACTCATTACATGAATTTTCTGTCATTGTCATCTCACTTGTTTCAGAACCATTGATACGACGGCGAGCACAGTGCGATCGAAAGTGCTTCCATGGGACGGTTTCCTCTCTTTAAATATCGGCGAATGAATATCTGATCCGATACTGGTAATTCTCCCAGGAAAAAGTCGGCATTAATTGAAGCGACCTTTTCGGCATCGGATAATGGAGACAGTTTTGCTTGAACAGCACTCGGCGAAAATCCAACCCATCCTCTACACATGCGTGAGATGACAAAGAACCGGTTGATTGTTCCGCCCGACCAGAAACTGAATCCATGAGCAAATCCGTCCGGCTGAATATGCTTTTCATGGGTGTGTTTCACCACCTTGAGGTATCCGTTGACGTGTTCAAAATTTAAGGCATTGGCTCCAAATTGACGGAATACTCCTGCAACGAGGTGATACGGACGCTTGTAGATTGGATTGCTTTTCATGATTTCCGTCTCATCCAGAATCTCCCTGAGAATTGCTTTAATGTCTCCGTCGCTCCCCCATACTTGAGCCACTCGGGAAATCAAACTTGAACTTGCACGACGACCCAAAAACCATTCGGACAGCTTATGTGTGACATGAATGATCGTACTCGGATGATTTGCTAGGAAGTTCAAAACCTCTTCCCCTTGACTTTGACCAGTCTGGTTAAAAGTTCTCCCCATAACAGTCCTACTACCTGGGCTTTTCAAATTCGGATCGAACCGAAACTTCTGATAGTCAGGGCTTCCTGGTTCTTCTTCAGTAACTCCCCAACCTGTCAAAATTTCGGCCAACTCGTAGATATCTGCTTCTGCATACCCTCCTTCAACTCCAACGGTGTGTAATTCAAGGAGTTCTCTAGCATAGTTGATATTGGTTTGGCCCATTCGAGACGACGCGTTGTCAAGATAAACCATCATGGCTCCGTGCTCTGCAACAGCAAAAAGCAATGATTTGAATGTGCTCATAGAATTTGGCCAAATACTCGTGCGGGCAAAATCCGCCCAAGCTGCTGAAGTAACTGAACCCCCTGCCCAGACATAAAAGTGATCCATCCAAAATTCGGTCATACGTTGGTAGAGGACTCGCTTGGAAAGACCTGCGCGGAAGATCATTGCCGCCTGCGCTTGTGTAAATGGATGCCAGGGAACGCCAGCGAATTGATTGAGTTGCTCAACAGTTAAAGAAAGGAGCGGATATTGGGATTGAATCATTGCTTCACAGGCAGAGTCATCAATTTGCTCGTAGTTGATTTGCTTATCAAGATAACTTGCATATCCAAGGGCATTTATTTCAGCAACATCGGCAGCGGTTGGACCATAAGATATTTTCCTAAGTAGCTTCTTCTTTGAATCAGCCCAGCTGCGACCAAAAGTTGACCCACCAGTTGCACCGCCCGAACCACCTGACTCGATAGCATTGAATCCGCCATTCCCAGGAGGCCGATTTCCAAATCGTCCCGGGGCCATCCGATTCTGCGCGCTGGCCAATTCGGCAGCTGCACCAAGGGCCATGGTCAATCCACCCGCCAGCAATCCTCTGCGCGAGGTCGCGGTTTGGGTCATTGCTTCCAGAATCTCGTCGGGTCGTTTTTCGTCATTCAGCCGGGTCAACATAGCAATCTCTCATTCAACTGAGCAATTCAAAGTCGCTCCAAAGAGGATTTCCACCTCCCGTAATCCTCCTGACCAGTTGAGATACGGGGACGATCAAAAACCCGTAATTCTGAGAGACTAGGCAAAATACGGTCAATTGAGTAGCCTCTCGCTATGATCCGAATTGGCATCGTCTCCTGCCTTGAGCTCCCAGAACCTGATGTTGATGCTCAAATCACCCTCGACGCCTTCCATTCCGCCGGGCTTCAAGCCGACGCTCCCGGTTGGGATGATCCATCTGTGAATTGGGCCGATTTCGATCTGCTCCTTCCCCGTGCAACTTGGAACTATCCTGAAAAGCCCCAAGAATTCAAAGCCTGGATCGACTTTGCCGCCTCGCAAACGACTCTGCTCAATCCGTCAGAAATCCTCCTCGAAAATGTCGACAAATCCTATCTTTTCAATTTAGAGAAAATGGGCATTCCGATTGTCCCAACTCAGGTGTTTCAGCCGGATCTATTTTCAAACTACTTCACAAATTGGAATGTAGATCGAATCGTCATCAAGCCATCAATCGGAGCTGGAAGCTACTTGACTCACTACTTTTCACCATCGGAATTCAATGGAGCCGTCTCCCTCGCACAAGAAATCACTGAAGCTGGGTCAAATCCCCTGGTTCAACCATTTATGACTGCGGTCAGTAACGGCGGTGAGCGGTCACTGATTTGGATTGATGGGCAATTCACACACCGGATCATCAAGCAGCCAAGGTTTGATGGTCAAAACGAATCCGTGAGCGCGGCATCCGCCCCTGAATTCGACGAAATTGAACTCGCTGAAAAAATCCTGGCTCCGATTGAATCACAACTTCTTTATGCCCGAGTTGACTTGATTCGGCAAGATAACCAACTATTCCTCAACGAACTCGAATTGATCGAACCGAGCCTGTTCTTTCAGCAGAATCCGTCTGCCCTCGATAATCTTGTTGCAGGTGTCAAAAAACGGATCAGCCTTTGAGGGCATATCCTGAAATATGAGGCGACACGACGGGAAATTTGAGCTTAAAGTGATCAAGAGCAACTTCTGCAAATCCAGCGGTTTCGATGGTCTCCCACGATTTCCTGTCCGGATGACACCCGTCCGCGCAGCAGCACCAGAGCGGCTTGACGACCGATTGAATCATGCCGGTAAGAGTTCCTGATTCCGCGGCAACATGCTCAACGAAAACGTATCGCCCGCCCGGTTTCAGAACCCGTTCAATTTCCCTCAGGACTTGAACCGGGTTCGGAACTGAACAAAGCACGAGTGTTCCAATGACGTAGTCAACCGAATTGTCCGGAAGCGGCATTTCTTGCGCGCTCCCTTGCACAAGCTCATGTCTAATTCCGTATCGACCAGCCTCCTTCGCCAGATACGGGAACATGTACTGGTTATATTCCAGCCCAATCCAATCAACCTGTGGATTCAGATACTTGAAATTGACGCCAGTTCCAGGGCCGATCTCTAAAATTCGACCTTCTAGACCGCCAAACAACTGCAATTTTCGATCCGCAATCCGAGGTTCATAAACCTTCATCACCTGGTTGATTCCCCATGCGAACCACCGGCGCCGAAGACCCCAAAACTCGGATTGCGTCATCTCTGTTAACAGACTACGCGATTTAATGTTAGGCAATAGGCCGGATTAGGGCCATGAGTCTCGCTTGCTCGTGAGTGGGTTCAAGTATTCCGTCCAAAAATAACTCTGTTGCGGCGGAACTGACAGGGCGATTTCATCATCAACCGTTTGAAAGGCCATTTTGATTGGATATTTGCCTTCCGGCGCACCGTTGGTATTCGCATGATCACCCCATGCATAACCTTGGGCATAAGCAATAAACGAAACTCCCGGACGCGACATCAACTCGCCTTTTGAATTCAAGGAAATCGTTCCTTCGATCATCCCGGCAATTCCTTTCTCCGTTCCATCACGACCTTCCAAATTCGTCATTCTAAACAAACCATGGAACTGGTATTCATCCTTGGATACTCGTGTGACCTGAATGTCTAAGGTGCGAATATTGTCAAATCGCCACCGATTGGGTTCCCCTCGCACATTATCAACCAAGTGGAAACGGGCTAGTCTCCGAGCCAGCTTGGCTGGCAATGGGAAGGTCGTCAGTGGGTTCGATTGAATCGCCTGAATGTCTTCAGGGAAAATCCAAAAATGATCTCGGCCAATACTTCGGTTCTTCTCCGGTGCGTCTTCTGGTAATGGCAAAATCCTCGAGATCGAACGCACTACTGTTGTGCCTGCTGGTCGCTCTCGACTCCATGACCTGGGTGAGGTCAGGGGTTCATGCTTTGCCTCGGGCGGACTATTCTTAAACGCTTCAAGTCCTTCATCAAGTAGCTTCATAAACTCGTCACGTTGGCGACCGTGCATGCTGAATTTGTATGCCTGCCCATCTGCTCCAACAACGTAAAACCCTTGACCTGTGACCCCTTTCGTCACTCCGGGATGGACTTTTTCTGCTGTGCTCAGGAACCAACTCCTTTCGGGCGACTCCCACTTACTCACTTGGAGTTCATTGGTGTTCCCCGCGAACGGGATGAATTCTGATTTGAGACGCTGAATAACGTCGGGGCGAGTGAACAAGTCACGCTTGTCCGCTTGACCATTGTTTCACGTACAGCCTGTCGGGTGACCGTTCATCATCCACATGAAAATTGGCTTGTTCTGGCGATAGGCTTCCCGCCGCGCTTCAAAAAGATCAAGATGCCACCCAACTTCCATCCACTTTTCTTCTTCGGGCAGGGGCCACAGGGCACTCACTTGCTCCGATAGAGTCAACGGGCTTCCCAGAGTCGCAAAAAGGGCCAACATTGGCAACATCCAGATAGTCTATTCAAATCACATCTAAAATTGTGCGAACTCCACGACAGGATCGAATAATTTCATCCATATCTGACCGCCACTCAAAGTTCTCGCCGAATCCACCATATTCAATCGCTACAATTTCTGGCCTCGCCGCATGTCCATGCCTGATTGCTGCCGCAACAAACGCTGTGCATTCCCAATCATCGTCGGTCATGGGCAATGAATCATAAAGTAATTCACCACCTGGCTTCAATCCGACTCCTGTGATGTGCCATTCGCGGAGAGCATGGAGCGGGAACCGCATCAGCTCTTCCCGAAAATCAAGTACATTTTCAATGCAAGTAATCTTCAAATGAGCCGAGTCGAGCAACAGTCCACAGCCAGTTTCGGAAACAACCTGGCAAAAGAACTCACCAAGCGTACTGACTCTTTCAGTTTCACATGCATCTGCCCGGGCAACCGAATTCTCGATGATCACTTTTTCAATACCGAATCTATCCGCTAACTCCAAAATTGCCTTTCGGCAACAGTCTATGTATTGATCAACCGAACAATTATTGCCAAACCACTCTTCCCGAAAAACAATGTGCAGATTTGCAAACTCGCTCTCGCATTCGTCGAAAAGTCTCCCGATCCAATCCCACTTTGGCTCCGGGTGGTCGAAATTTATGACACCTGCTGGGCCAACCCCTAGCGGGAAATGGACGTAATAGGGACCCGAAACCGCCGTTTCCGCAATCCATTCTTCAGCAAGGCCCGTTTTGAGCAAATCCACCGGGATTCTGCCCTTCTCTCTAGCTAAGATCGCTTGAGGACTGGCATTGATAGCTAGTTTCAACCAATGCTCCAAAATTCAGCAAGTCGAGCAAGATCAACATTGCCACCTGTAACGACAATCCCCACGCGCTTGCCCCGAATATCTCGAGTCCCTCCCAGAATTGGCGCAAAACTCAAACATCCAGTTGGCTCCACAATCATCTTGAGCGTTTCTGCGTATCGCTTAGTTCCCATAATCAACCAGTCGTCTGGGACGGAAAGCATCTCGTTAACAATTTCTTGGATGATGCTGAATGTCAACTCACTCGCGCTTGGAGTCCGAGCCCCGTCGGCAATCGTGACCGGATCTTTGACACTCTCCAGAACTCCCGACCGGAATGAGCGGCAAATATCGTCGCCCGCATCTGGTTCAACCCCAATCACCGCGCAATGCGGAGATAATGCCCGTGCAGAAATCGAAGAACCACTGAGCAAACCTCCACCGCCCGCACAAACAAAAAGCTCATCCAACTCGCCCACTTCTTCGATTAGCTCCTTGACTGCAGTTCCTTGCCCCGCAACGATCCACGGATGATCATATGGTGGAATAACGGTCAAACCTCGCTCCTCCGCCAACTTCGCCCCGAGGGATTCGCGGGTTGTCTCGTCTCGGTCGTAGAGGATAACTTCCCCACCGTATCCCTTTGTCGCAGCGATCTTGAGGGCTGGCGCGTCATCCGGCATAACGACCGTAACTGCAACTCCATGGACTTCGCCGGCGCGGGCGAGGGCTTGCGCATGATTCCCAGAAGAAAAAGTCAAGACACCCCGCTCGCGTTCACTGGTTGTGAGTTGCAAAATGGCGTTAGTGGCACCACGATACTTAAATGACCCCGTGACCTGAAAATTCTCACACTTAAAGAACAGTTCGGCTCCAAACTCTTCGTTCCAGCGGCGCGAAGTCCGAACGGGAGTCCGATGTACGAACGACGATATCCGATCGTGGGCGGCTTCGATGTCAGAAAAGTTGACCATCGGAAACGATGCTACCCACGTCGGATACCGCATTTCAGGCGGTTTAACCCGCCCCTACATTCCAGATGCTTTTTCTGCCACCTTAGCCGGATCGTTCTCGCCCATTTTCAAGCAAGAATCGCAGCACATGAAGTACCGAGTACCCTCGTGGTCAACGTAGCCCACGGCTTCACTTTCATCCTTCATTTCAGCCCCCATCAGTGGGCAAACCAACTTTCCATCCTTGTTCTTGAACGCAACCGGTTCTGAGGTTGATCCCTCTGCCTCAACTTTAGCCGCCGAGATTGCCTCACCCGTTGGAGCAACCGCTTCTGGTTCAGCAGTACACCCAACTAATACGAACACGGCAATCAAGCCCAACAGCAAACTTTTCAGTTTCATAGTCACCCTTATGTTTCAAATCGCCAAATAGTTCCCTGCGCCTGCGCGAACATGCGGTGTAGACTCAAGCCATCAAAATGACCTTGCCGCTTTCAGACCGCGCCAAAGCAATGCCCGCTTCCCCGATTCGCAAGCTTGCCCCATTTGCTGATCAAGCCAAAAAAGACGGAGTCACGGTCTACCATCTCAATATTGGGCAACCAGATGTCCCAAGCCCACAACAATTTTGGGATGCGATCAAAAATATAAATCTGAGCGTTCTCGAATACTCAAATTCCGCGGGGATCGCAGAATTACGAGAAAAGGCCGCGGCTGACTATCGGCGGCAAGGAATCGATGTCACCGCCGATCAGGTCTTGATCACAACCGCTGGTTCAGAGTCCCTCAGCATTGCCCTCAGCGTGATTTGCAATGCGGGCGACGAGGTGATTATCCCCGAACCACTCTATGCAAACTACATCGGTTTTGCCGCTGGGACGGGCATCAAAGTTGTTCCCATACCGACTTACATAGAGTCGGGGTTCGCCCTTCCACCCTCGGAAGATTTTGCACGGCGCATCACCGCAAAGACTCGCGCGATCGTCATCTGTAACCCGGGGAACCCAACCGGCACCACGTACTCACGCGAACAACTGAACGAATTGCTTGCGATTGCGAGAAAGCACAACCTTTATGTGATTGCCGATGAAGTGTATCGAGAATTTTGTTATGATGGGATCAGACCCGTCAGCGTCCTCCAGCTTGAGAATTCCGACCAAAACGTGATCATGGTGGATTCTGTCAGCAAGAAATTTAGCTTGTGTGGAGCCCGAATTGGCTTCTATGTGACACGTAATTTAGAACTCATGGGCCCGGCGATCCGGTTTGCCCAGGCTCGACTCAGTAGCCCAACTCTGGAGATGATGGGCGTGATGGCTGCATACGATACACCCGCAAGCTATTTCGACGAACTGCGGGCAGAATATACGAAGCGACGAGATCTCCTTATATCGCGCTTGCGCGCGATCCCCGGCGTGGTCTGCCCGGATATTCAAGGAGCATTCTATGCAATGGTTCGGCTTCCCATTGATGATAGCGACAAATTTTGCCAGTGGATGCTGGAATCATTCCGCCATAGCAACAGCACCGTCATGATGGCACCGGGAACAGGATTCTATGCCACTCCAGGCTCCGGAAAAGACGAAGTACGAATCGCGTACGTTTTGAATACTGAAAAGCTTGGTTTAGCCATGGATTGTCTAGAAATTGCCCTCAAGCAATATCCAGGACGCACTACCGCTTAACGAGCATCCAGGCCGCGAGAACTGCTTGAATTGACCAAGCCAAAGCTCTGGGCCAGTTCGTCCGGATGAGTTGCTCAATCAATTCCACGTCCTTTGTAACCAATTTCATGTGAATTGGCCCACTAACGACGCCCGTCCACCCCACAGATAGCGCAAGGCAGAGGATAACTGATCCCTTCACCCACCACGAATCTGAGAGGCTCAGAGCCGCAAATGAGCACAGTATCTGAAGAATCATCGGCGGCCCTACCAAAATTCCGGTTGCAGAAGTATGCATGGCATGAAATTGACTCCAATCTTCACCGGATACAAACTTAAATGCCGGGTAATGAACCAGACCGACGTACCACCCCACCGCCGCCATCCAAGCGGCGCTACAAGCAAGTCCAACCCAAATCAACCGATCCCAATCCACAAACACCTTCTATGCAAAAAAACCTCGTTCTGCTATCAGAACGAGGTTTTGCGCAGTGAGTTTGAAATCTTAAACGTTGTAGTCTGGCTTGATCAACCAGGCTTTGGGAATCGGCTTCAGTCCGCAAATAACTGCGGCATATTCGTCGGTCTTCATTACGGAAGCAGCAACCGTAAGTCGAACCTTACCGTTCGGGGTTTGAATCGTAACCGTTTGGAGGTTGGCGTGCTGCCATCGGTTCTTGTGCGGGGCTCGGAACTTCCAAGCCGAGTGTCGGTGCCGCACGTGCTTTGCTTTATTCGCTTTCTTTCCGCTTACTTGACAGACCTTTGCCATCTCAATCTCCGTTTTCCTGCGCTCGCGGCTTTCGCCGCGACTCCCAATTATATCTTGTTGGTGCTTTTCACCCTGGGCACAGGGAAAAAAGTTTATGGTGCCGCAAGCCGGACTCGAACCGGCGACCCAAGCATTTTCAGTGCTTTGCTCTACCAACTGAGCTACCGCGGCACAAAATGGCGAGGATGACGGGACTTGAACCCGCGACCTCCGGCGTGACAGGCCGGCGCTCTAACCACTGAGCTACACCCCCGCGTGGGAACCAAATTATGCCCAACTGACCGCCATAAACGCAAGGCTCGGGACGCATGGCCCTAGTCATTTGCCGGAAGACAAGAGTTCTCGGACAAGGCGTCCCTGTTCTTCTCCATCCAATAAGAACGCATCATGACCCCAGGGACGACTGATTTCCACATGTTTGGAGCGCAATCCTGCTTCAATTGCCATTCTATTTAGGGCCACACTCTGGTGAGTCGGATAGATCCAGTCCGAATCAAAACTCGTAAATAGAAATTCAGCCTTGGCTCCTTCTAATGAGGGCAGTTCGAAGTAGTCAATTGCTCGCGTAACTACAAGGAATGTATTGGCATCGAATCGAGCCGTGAATTTATCCCCTTGATAGTTCAAATAGCTCTCAACCGCGAACTCAATTCCTCCGTCAAAAGCAAAGTTATCTTTTCCTTGCAGTCGCCGTCCAAATTTTTGCCGAAAGCTGTCTTCGCTTAAATAGCTGAGATGGCCAATCATTCTTGCTACCGCAAGTCCGTTCAACGGCCCAGCCGAACCATAGTAATCGCCCCCTCGAAACCCTGGATCGCGCAGAATAGCCTGCCGACTTGACTCATTGAATCCAATTTGCATCGCATCGTGAGCCGCGCAGCTTGCCGTACACCAAACCCGGGCAACCGAATCAGGAAATTGAACTGACCACGAGAGTGCTTGCATCCCGCCCATACTCCCTCCAGCAACAAGTGCCCATTGTTCAATCTTCAAGTTCCGCATCAGTCGTTCCTGGGCAACAACCATGTCCTCAATTTGAACCGCTGGAAATCGAGAGCCGTAGTGCCGACCATCCGGATCAACCGAACTTGGACCCGTTGAACCCTGGCACCCACCCAAAACATTTGAGCCAACGACGAAATATTGATTTGTGTCAATTGCCAAACCTGGCCCAACCAGACGATCCCACCACCCAATCGCGTGAGAATCTCCGCTCAGGGCATGACAAATCAGAATTGCGTTATCTCGCGCCTCGTTCAATTGACCCCAAGTCTCAAAGGCAATCGTGACTGATGCCAAGCGGCCCCCTGCCTTCAAATCCATGGATCCGATGTTAGTAAATTGACGAACAGCCTCAACAACTGCCGTGCGCTCGTTCTCAGAAAAAAGGGCATCGTCGGGTGATTTGCTCGTCATTCTTTCAAAATCTACCTGCTACGAGTACGGGTTCCCCCAAACCCATGCAACAAGTCACCCGCTCCATGATATAATTGAGGTTCATTTCCTGATTTTCGGAGAGACAACAACAATGAAAAGAGTTCTGCTGCTCGCCTTCGCGTGCGTTTTTGCCCCGCTTGCTTCTGCCCAATCGTTTGGCTTTGAAACCTCAGAAGGATTTACCGTTGGCAACTTGGACGGTCAACAAAGCTGGAATGGTGCCTCCAACGCAACAGTCAGCACTGAGCGAGCGAGGACAGGCGCACAATCCGTTAAGACGGTTGGTGGATCATTTGGAGGTTCCTCGTGGAAGGACTTCAGCCCAACTTTAACAAGCCAATTCTTCATGTCTGTCTATGTCAATATCGTCTCAGGGAGCTCAAATGATCGCATTTTTGGAATCACCGCATTCAATGGATTCACAACCGGCCCTAACGTAACCGTTTCATCTAGTGGACAAGTGAGAGCCGGAAACTCATCCGCTTTTTCTGCTCCGGTTGTGGGAAATCTCACATCTGCCGCAACTGATCGATGGATTCAAATTGGGCTGCTTTACACACCGGGCACCACATCCGCAACGGTTTTTGCCGATGGTCAGCAGTACAATCTGACATTGGGTTCCGCCTTGAGTCAAATCACCGACATAGGAATTTATTCTGATTACATCAGCGACATCAATAGTACGGGAACCGCCTACTTTGATGACTACAATGTTGGTGACGCCGTTCCTGAGCCTGCAACTCTCATCGTTTTGGGGACTGCTGCATTTGCAGCTGCTCGGCGAAAACGAAAGTAAGCCGAATGTCAGCATAAAAAATCCCCTCTTGATTGATCAAAGAGGGGATTTTTAATTACTCGCCGCCGACTCTCGGACGATTCGGCTGACCCCGAACGACACTTGGCGGTGCCGCAGGCGCTTCGGTGGAATTCCCTGCTCCCGGACTTGTTGGTGGCGGAGCATCACCTTTCACGGCATTCGGGCTACCCAGAGCAATAATGCGGTCGAACTCAAATGGATCTTTGGCCTTGTTTCTCGCTTCTTCAGCTTCGACAAACCCTGCTTCAACCAACTTCGACAACGATTGGTCGAGAGTCTGCATTTTTTGTCGCGATCCGGTTTGGATGATCGAGCCTATTTGATAGGTCTTGTTTTCCCGAATCAAGTTGCGCACCGCACTCGTTGCATTCAAGATTTCAAAAGCCGCAATTCGCCCCCGTCCATCTTTTCGACGAACAAGCGACTGACTCACAACACCCAGCAAGTTGACCGACAATTGCATGCGAATTTGCTGCTGTTGGTGCATCGGGAAGACATCAACGATACGATCAACTGTTTGAAGCGCATCAACTGTGTGAAGAGTGGCAAAAACCAAGTGTCCGGTTTCTGCCGCCGTGATCGCAAGGTGGATTGTCTCCAAATCGCGCATTTCCCCGACCAGAATCACATCCGGGTCTTGTCGCAAAACATATTTCAATGCGTTCGCGAAGCTGTGTGTATCCACATCCAATTCCCGCTGATTGATCAGTGCTCGGTGATCATCATGGACAAATTCAATCGGGTCTTCGACCGTCATGATGTGAACATCTTGGGTTCGGTTTATTCGATCAACCATTGCGGCCAAGGTTGTAGACTTTCCGCTTCCTGCTGGCCCGGTCACCAAAACCAACCCACGAGGTCGCTCAATAAAATCGTAACATGCGGGCGGAAGATTCAAATCTTCCATTGATGCCACATCGAACGGAATCACACGAAAAACAGCTTGAGCATGCTCTCTCTGTTGGAATAGGTTTCCTCGAAAACGGGCTACTCCCGTGATTTCGTGAGCAAAGTCAAGCTCCATATCCCGGTCAAACTTCTCAATCTGATCCGGCCTGAGCAAATTCTTAATCGAGGTTCGGAATGTCGCATCATCAAAGTGCGGCACTTCCTCCATCTCGTAAAGTTCGCCGTAAACGCGGACGTACACCTTGCCCGTATCCGTTTTGAAGTGGAGGTCAGACCCGTTCCGCTTCACACACTCACGCAAAAGCTCTTCAATGTGCAAGGTTCGTTGCCTCCGCTAATCCTTCTTTCTCAGCCCGCCGGTGAAACTCCGCCGTGTTTGAACTCTTCACCAAGGCATGTTCGTAATCCACTTTCTTTTCCCGTAACAACTTCAAAAGCGATCCATCTAGGGTTTGCATTCCAAAATCAATCCCCGTTTGAATGTGCGGCAGGATTTGGTGAGTTTTTCCGTCTCGAATCAACGTCCGAATCGCCGGGGTACAGACCATGACTTCGTGCGCCGCAACCCGGCCCTTACCATCTTGTGTCGGCAAGAGAGTTTGAGAGACAACTGCCTGGAGGGTTACGCTCAGCTGAGTTCGAATCTGCGCTTGTTGCTCGCTATCAAAAACGTCAACAATCCGGTCAATTGTCTGAGCCGCATCTACTGTGTGCAAGGTACTGAAGACTAAGTGTCCGGTTTCTGCCGCTGTGATCGCCAACTGAATGGTCTCCAAGTCCCGCATTTCCCCAACCAAAATCACGTCGGGATTCTGCCGCATGACGTGTTTCAGCGCATCGGCAAAGCTGTGAGTATCTGTTCCAAGTTCTCGCTGATTGACAATGCTCGATTTATCCTCGTGGACGTATTCGATTGGATCTTCCACTGTGATGATGTGCCGTCGCACATTCATGTTGATGTGGTTGATCATGGCGGCAAGCGATGTGGACTTCCCGCTACCCGTTGGACCAGTCACCAGAATCAGACCCCTCGGCAATAGGCTCAACCCTTTGGTAACCGGCGGCAAGCGAAGCTCATCAATTGTCCGAATTTCGTACGGAATCAATCGAAACACTCCGCCCACCTGGTGACGTTGCCAAAACAAGTTGACCCGGAATCGGGCAAGACCCGGCACTGCCACCGAAAGATCGCATTCCAGGAATTCGTAAAGCCTCTCCTTTCTTTCGGGGGTCAAGATGGATTGGAAAATCGTTTCCAATTCATCTCCCGGAATTGATTCAGCATTAACCCGAACCAAGTCCCCACGAATACGCATGATCGGGGGGTTGTTTGCTTTCAGGTGCAGGTCGCTCGCATCGCGCTCAACAACCTGCCGCAATAGTGCTTCCAGCTTCGGATGCATGGTCTTGTCTTACCGCCGTAGCATCTGCTTCAGTTCAGAAAGGATGCCCGCATAATTGTACGCGACTTCCTCGGTGATGATGCCTGCCTTAACATAGCGAGCAAGGGATTGGTTCATCGTTTGCATGCCCCAGAATCCGCCTTCGTTCATCAAGTGATAAAGATCGCCAAAGTTGCCGTCTTCAATCGCCTTGCTGACTGTCGGTGTACAGATCAAGATTTCCGCCGCAACAACCCGACCATTTCCGTCCGCTCGCGGAACAAGCTTTTGCGCGACGACCGCTCGAAGAGAGTTGGAGAGTCGTTGTGACAAGTGAACCTTTTCGTGCGGCGGGAACATGTTGATAACCCGGTCGAGGGTTTCGTAAGCTGAAGCTGTGTGAACCGTGGAGAAGACCAAGTGACCCGTTTCCCCCGCTTGGAGCGCAACGTTCATCGTTGTGGTGTCGCGCATTTCCCCGACGAGAATGACGTCCGGAGCTTCCCGAACAACGGCCCGCATTGCGGGATAGAAGTCTTCTGTGTCAATCCCGATCTCGCGTTGACTGACGTAGCTGTTCTTGTCCTTGTGTTCAACCTCAAGCGGGTCCTCAATGGTGACGATGTGGCACCGGCGTTGCTCGTTGATAATATCGAGCAGAGCTGAAAGCGTCGTTGTTTTCCCTGAACCCGTCGGACCAGTAACAAGAACCAATCCTTGGCGGTTCTTAGTGATTTCGGAAAGCGACGGCGGCATCCCCAATTCTTCCAGGGTTCGGATTCGGGAAGGAACGATCCGCATAACGGTTGCGATGGTGCCCCGCTGGCTGTAAACGTTGGTCCGAACCCGGCACTTCCCTTCTAAAACGAACGCCAAGTCCATTTCGCGGTTATCTAAAAATTTGTTCCATTGCCGCTCATTCATGACCGACCTCATGAGTCTCTCAACATCATGTTCAGTCATAACTGGCCACTCGCCCGGTAAATCTCGAATAAAGCTAAACTGCTTCATTCTCGGTTTACTTCCAACCTTGAGGAAGATGTCAGAGGCGGTTTCGTTGTAACCGATTTCAATCAATTCGCGGATATCAATGGAAGCTGCGTCACGCATAGTGGGTTCTCTTACTTTTTCCGATTCTTCTGCCCGGGTCGAAGCAGGGCGAAGTATACCAAAGCCCCGGCAATCACAATCCCTGAAATCAAGATCGGAAGAACAAATATGGGCAACCCCGAAGGAGTTGCGGGTTTTTTGACTGGATCAGGCATTTCTGACAGCGATCCGGGAATCTCGATCAAGCGAGTGTCTTGGGTCAAAACTTCAACCCGGTATTCAATTCCATCCGGCTCTTGAAGAATTTTCCCCTCTACCATTACTGCCTCATCAACATAGCTTTGAAGCGAATTGGGGCTTACCTTTTCCCCGTCAAAGTGAATCAAAAAGCTTGAAATCATCGGTGTGGAACTCCCGAGGAATGCTTTGACGAGGGCATCAATATTTAGTCGATCATTTTGACGATCAATCAGATTGTCACAGGCAAAAGTCGCTCTCAGAACCGAATCCCCTGATTCCGAACCCAAATCCATCGGCTTGACTTGCAATCCACGAATCTCCGAGCCTGCAAATTTGCCAACAAGCGTCGCCTGGAGTTGGAGCAACGATGGACTGTAGCCGGGGTCTCGCACCGTCACCGTGACCATGTCTGATCCCATTTCTGGCTTTTTGACAACAATGAAGACTTGAGGAGGTGTGGCGAACGGAATCTCTTGCTTTCCTTCCTCCCCCTGCCCAAATCCCAGAGCCATCACCCCCATCAAAATCACCGTGATCAGCCAACGCACGCCAAAAGTATGACTCCTTCGCACCGTCACAACCGGCAATTCCTCCCTCAAAACCGGCAAGATGTGGAACAAAAAAGTAAAAACTGCGTAAAGACGCAAACAGAGCCGATATAATACGCGTCTCTTTGAGGAGCAAATCGCTACAAAACTATGGAAGAACTCGAAATTGAACAGAGAGCCCCTGTCTTATTGACGGCAGGCGGACACGCTCGGCTCAAAGAAGAGCTCAAGCATCTCACGGTGAACAAGCGAGCCGAGATTGCCGAGCGCATCCGGGAAAGCAAAGATCACGGGGAATTTAGTGAAGATAATAATGAGCTAGATGAGATCAAAATTGAGCAAGGAATGGTCGAGAGCCGCATTTCGGAGCTTAAGTCAATTCTCTCCGGAGCAGAAATTTTTGATCCCAGCCAACTGTCGACCGACGAAGTTGACCTTGGTCTCTTTGTAACCGTTGAAGACATCAACCGAGACTTCCAGTTTGAAGTCCAAATCGTTGCCAGCATTGAAGCCAACGCCGATATGGATATGATCAGCGAGGAATCACCGATGGGCAACGCCCTCATGAACCTCAAGGTTGGCGAAGTTGCTGAGTTTGAAGCTCCAGCTGGAACACTTCGTTACAAAGTCATCAAAATTCGCGCTTAAATTGAAAAGTTAACGGGCCTATAACATGCGGGGGCCCGTTCTCCCAATGGTAAGATCATGCAATCCCCCCTTTTGCGGAAAAGCTACCGCATTGGAGAACATGAAAACCATGACCGACAAACCCGAAGGGCAACAGCCGAGATCGAGCGGCAAACTGCCGACCCCACAGGTACGCCGTGGGCTTGGCAGCTTTTTTAAAGATTTGAAACGCGAAGCCCGTCAAGTCACATGGCCGACTCCCCAAGAGACCACACGACTAACCGGTACGGTGATTGCGGTTTGCGCCCTCGTTGCCGGATTTCTCTTCATCCTCGGATTCCTTGTTCAAGGTCTCTTCCGAATCTTGGGGGTTCAGTAAGTAATGGCTCGATCTTGGTATGCCGTCCACACAATTTCCGGACACGAAAAGAAAGTAAGCGAGCTCCTGCGTCGCCGAGCCGACATGATGAATCTCTGGAACGTTGATGTTTTTGAAATCATGATTCCAACGGAAAAGGAACTGGTCAACCGAAACGGCAAGCGAGCCGAGCGCGACCGAAAGGTCTTCCCCGGTTATATCTTGGTCAATATGTATCTCACTGACGATTCGTTCAAACTCGTCAAAGGCACCTCCGGGGTGACCGGCTTCGTGAGTAGCGGTTCAAAACCCGTTCCGATGGAAGATTATGAAGTTCGCCGAATCTTGACGAACCTCGAACAGAGCCAAGAAGTCCCCAAAATCGCGTTCAACAAAACCGACATCGTTCGCGTTGTTGAAGGGCCATTTGCTGACTACACGGGTCGGATTGAAGAAGTTAATCCAGATCGCGAAAAGGTCAAGGTGATGATTTCAATCTTTGGTCGAGACACCGCTGTTGAACTCGATTTCGCTCACGTTCAAAAGGAATAGTACAAAGCTCCAGAAGTTCAAAAGTGGGCAAAGTCAGCGGCTTTGCCCACTACTTTTTGACAATGACCATCCTGTGATCAGAATGTCGGGTTTTCCGTGATGAGACCTGCCAATTTCCCATCTTGGAATCATTCATCCCCACAGTCCAGATGCGGTCAATTCGCACAAGCGGGAGGTCGTTGATTGCGGTTCCGGGCCAACCGAACCCTCTCACTTCCCCACTATCTCGGACGTTCATGAACTGTTTTGATCCCAATTGAGCCGGAGGAGCATTGTAGTCCCCGCCCACAAGAACATCCACCGGTCCTTCAAATTTAATCAGTTTGCGCTCCTTGTCCACAATTCTTAAGATTTCTTCCGTACGCATCTTTCGCCTTTTCAAAAGCTCTGCTTGCGAAGTCCAGCATTCTGGAGTCCAATAATCCAGCCGAAAAATGGGTGGGGCGAGTCGTAGCGAAACAATCACCGAATAAGGCGTTCTTACGAGTGTGAAGTCGGGCTCTCTGATCACTGACACGCTCTCAAATTCGACCAGTTCTTTCTTTATCAAAATCGAAGCATCAATCCCGGCAAACACGTGGTAACCCAATCGCTCACCGAGCGGTACAAGCTGAGTCGCTGGAGGTGACTCTTGCAAGAGAACGAATTCTGAACCCAAATCAAGAGCCTCTTCAGCCGCTTCTTCAATTCCTCCTCCACAGTTAAGAGAAACCAAATGCACTTGGCTTTTCGGACTCTGATCGAACAAAGTACGCATGAGAATGTATGGCTCTTCAGCGACTATTAAAACGTTCAGCAAAGTCAACCCGAGAGCTACCTGTAAATTCTTAAACCACTTCTTAAGCGGATAACTAATGGACAAAATCCAACCCAAGACACACCAACTCCATACAGGAAAAATCGTGACTGCCGCCATCAAATCCGGAGAAAAAGCAAACACAAAGAACAAAATCAAATAGTAAAACGAGATAATGCCTCGTTGGACGTCCCGCTTCCGATGACTGTCTACTGACGAGGATTCATCGCGTCTTTGATCGCGCATCCGCATGAATCTCCGCAGCTCTTACAGCTTCCCTTTTCACCGCGACTCGCCATCACAACTCGCCGAATTAAGAACCCTGCTGAGGCCCCGACGATCAGCCCTACTGTAATGATCTCTGGCCAACTCATCCGCCTAACATCCTCCCAACTTGCTGAATTGCCACACTCAAGATATACGCCAATGCGGTCATATATCCAAATGCGAACCAGGCCCATTTCCAGCTATTTGTCTCACGTTTGATCGCCGCCAAAGTAGCCATACATTGACAACAGAGAGCAAAGAACACCATCAGGCTCACGGCTGTCCACGGTGTCATGAGCGGCCTTCCATCCGGCCATGTTGCTGAGTTGATTGAATCTTTGAGGCTGGCTGACTCCTCATCAACGTCGCCACCGGTTCCAAAGAGAATTCCCATCGCCGGAACAACAACTTCTCGTGCTGGAAACGCCGCCAAAATTGCCGTTGTCAGCCGCCAGTCGAACCCTGCCGGAACAAAGACTGGCTCAATTGCCCTGCCGAATCGGCCCAAGATTGAATCCTCCCGTTGCCGTAACTCTGCATATTGGTCAAAGCCAGAATCCTCTGCGACAACTTTCCCTTGAGAAACCCACTCCTTCTCATAAGCTGCAGTGTCTCCTCGGGGGAAATAGAGCAATGCCCAAATGAGAACGGTCATTGCAAAAATAATCGTCCCGGCTGTCACCAAGAACACCTTAGCGCGAGAAAAAACCGTCAGGACAACATCTTTCCAGCGTGGCCACTGGTACTTGGGCAACTCCATCATGAAGGGGAGTCGCTTGCCTTTGAACCACCCTTTGTTCAAAATCAAAACAATGGGAATCGCGACCGCTAAGCCGATGAAGTGCATGAAGAACAAGCTAAGACCCGCCCAAACCGCACCAAACCGAGGCTCGATCACCGCTCCAATCAACAAAACGTAAACTGGCAGACGGGCAGAGCAGCTCATCAACGGTGCGACCAGAATAGTCATCATTCGACTTCGCTGATCCGGCATGACGCGGGCGGCCATGATCCCCGGAATAGCACAGGCAAAACTGCTTAATAACGGAATAAATGCCCGCCCATTCAATCCACACCAACCGAGCAGCCGATCCATCAAGAATGCCGCCCGGGCCATGTATCCAGTGCCCTCAAGTACCGATATAAAGAAGAACAATATCATGATCTGAGGCAAAAAGATCACGACGCTTCCAATTCCCTCGATGATCCCGTCGACAACGAGACTTTGCAAAACCGGGGTGCCCTCCAGCCATCCTCCTACGACCCCTGCGACGGCCGATTTACCCGCATCAATTAAGTCCATGAAGGGAGCCGCAAAGGTGTAGATCGATTGAAAAACGGCATACATGATCCCTAAGAAAATAACGAGTCCAAAAACGCGATGGGTCAGCAACGCATCAACCATCTCCGTCTTTGTTCGACCCCTGGGAACAGTCGGTAAAACGTAGCTCTCGGATTTGACTCGGCTCGCCCATGCATAACGACTCTGAGCATCGACCGTTCTGGCCTGAACATTTGCCCCAAAAATGAGTTTGCGTTCTTCTTCAACCACCGCCCATAGCTCAGGAATCTCTCGGAATCGATCACCTGTCGAACAATTCTCATCCATGAGAACGCACCGGGCCTCTGTTGGCTTGAGGTCAATGCCCTTGCGGTTCATCTGCTCAACAACTCGCGCTGCCGCATCAGTGACGATTTTCGGGAAACCGAGATCAAGCTCTAGCTCGCGGGGATCAGCAAGTGCCCTTCCCATAGCATCACGGAGCTCTTTCAGACCTTCGTTCTTGTGTGAGACGACGGGAATCACCTCACAACCAAGGTGGTTACTCAGAACCGCAAGATCAATTTCCCCCTTTTCTCGATGAACAACGTCGGTCAGCGTCAATGCAACGACGACATTGAGGTTTGTTTCCGCAAGTTGACTAAACAGAAAAAGATTTCTTTCAAGATTGGAAGCGTCCATCACATAGACGACCAAATCGGGCGAGGTGCTTTCATCGAGTAGTGCCTCGACCGCTACTTCCTCGTCGGTTGAAATTGCCGCAAGTGAATACAAACCCGGAACATCTACAATTTCTGCAAGTTTCCCCTCAATTTCCACCTGCCCAGAAACTTTTTCAACCGTCACTCCGGGGTAGTTGCCGACTTTTTGCCGCGCTCCAGTCAGGGCGTTGAATAAGCTGGTTTTCCCTGCATTGGGGTTCCCAACTAACGCGATCAGGGGCTGAGTACGGCCAGCTGAAGCAACAACTACCGAATCAATCAAGCTCGACAAGGCGGAGGCACTCCACTTCACTTTGGCGGACGCACAGTCGATAACCGCGCAATTCTAATTCCATTGGGTCACCGAGCGGGGCAATTTTGGTCACTTTGAATTCGGTGCCCGGAATCAAACCCAACTCAAGCAAACGCGTGTGTAGCGCTTCTTCGTCGCCGACCGATTCAATCCGCGCCCGCATTCCGCGTCGAAGGTCTTTCGCAGAAATCACACGCTCCGCCATTTCAATCACCCGTTAATCTTACATTAAAAGTAAAGATTGAATCGGGCCGCATACCCATCATTTTTTGATCAAATCGAGATTGTAGAGTTCGGATCGGATCGCTTCCTTATCATCCACCTTGACCTTGACTTCATAGGCAATCTCGTAATCCACTTCTCTGCCCAGCCCATCAATCGTCCGCTCATAACTTTTGAAATAGCGAATATCCCCCGCAGCATTGATGAAAAAAGCACCTTTCATTGAAGCCTTGAGATTCACGTTCGGACGAACACGGCACAAAATGACGCTTACCATCTCCCCGTTGTACTCTCGCGTTCCTCCATCTTCGTAATTGGAAAGGAGTTGATTGACCGTTTGGAGGTCAGCGGGACGGCCCATGATCATGTCCAGTGGGATTGAGCGATCCGGGATCAACGCCGTGATGATTGAATAAAGAGAGCGAACGTCGAGCAACTCACCATTCCGCTGACGAATCGGTTCATAAACGTAGTTTTTTCGATCACTCGCTTCGGGTGCTGTGTAGGCAAAAAATTCACCATCTGAGATCATCCGGATATCTCGCGCCTGTCCAGACACCAACTTCTGATTGAGATAGAGCTTATTCGGAGTAGAAAACTGGAGATCGGTAAGTATCTTTGACTTCGGAGTACCGTCCAGCGAAATCGTCATTGCGATCGACCCAGAAACATTCGCCGCATAAAAGTAGCGGCTGATTGCTTCCGAGAGTTTGCCTTGTGGGCTCTGCGCGGGCGTACCACTCAGGGCGATGACCAATGCAACCGTAGTTATCATGACTTTCTCCAAATTGTTTCGGGGGTTCCAGTGCGGGCATTCTCTAGGCGAGCCATCGTGAACAGCCAATCCGCAAGTCGGTTCAAGAATTGTACACCTTCTGGCCTCAAACTAGAATCCTCGGCGACGGCGACCATGGAGCGCTCTGCCCGGCGACAAACCGCCCGGGCGATATGTAATGTACTTGCGGGCGGAGTCCCTCCCGGTAACACGAAATTCATCAAAACCGGAAGTTCCTCGTCTGCGGCATCAATTTCTTGCTCAAGTTTGAGGATTTCGTCCGCTGCCGATTCCATGATAAACCGTTTATCTTCGGACAAACTTGCGACTTCGGCTCCCAGATCAAAAAGACGGGATTGAATTTCGAGCAAACGTTCACTCAACACTGCTCTATGGGCAATTGCAAGGCCAATCGTTGCGTTCAGTTCGTCCAGATCACCGAGTGTATGAATCACCAGATCGTCTTTTGACACCCGATCCCCGCCGAGCAACCCGGTCGAACCATCATCCCCAGTCTTGGTATAAATCTTCATTTCTTCTTCTCCGCTTGCTTGACCAGTCGTACAAAGACCGGCAGCGTTTTTGCCTTACTAAATTTCTTCGGATTCAGCAATGTTCGCCACAACCACTCTATTTTCAATTTCTGAATGATCACGGGTGCCCGCTTAACCTTGCCACTCATCACATCAAGCGTTCCGCCTACACCCATCGCAATTCCGAATTGCATATGCTTTCGTGCTTCGTCAATAAATTTCTCTTGGCGCGGAATTCCCATTGCAACTAAGAGGATGTCTGGCTTTATCTCCGCCAACTGTTTCGCCACGAATTCATTTTCCGACTCTGGAAAGTGTCCATGCTGCGCGCCGATGATGTTACATCCGGGATACTTGATCATCATTCGCTCTCGAGCGGCTTCCGCAACACCCGGTGCGGCCCCGAGCAAATAAACGGAATACCCCTTAGCCGCGCTCAATGCCAGCAACCGATCTGCCAGATCAACCCCGCTCACTCTTTCGGTGGTAACGTCTTGCCTCCGCAAAGCCCAAATCACTCCATTACTGTCCGCCGTCACCCAACTCGCTTCTTGGTAAATTCGCATCAGCGCGGCATCTTCCTGCGCTATCACAATCCCGAAGCATCCGCCGTAGCGACCAAATGCGAACCTCCAGATTGGATAAGGTGCTCCACCTGAACGACTGAATCTTCGAGCGATGCAACACAAACAGGTACCCCCAAAATTTCCCGTTGATCCCCCAATTTTGAAATCGCGCTTGCCACCATCACTCTCTCTGCCAATAATAGACGCAACAGCCCGGGCAATGATGCCATTCCTGGGCGGAATTGCGTAGAATGGAGACGAACTATGGCAACTGCGGTCGCGCCGAAGACAATCCGATTTGAAATCAAACGTCAGGACAACAACTCCGCCAAGGCGTTTTGGCACACATTCGAGACTCCTTACAAGGAAGACATGAATGTGATCTCCACGCTCATGGAGATTCGGAAAAATCCCGTCACCACTGATGGGCAGGCCGTCGAGCCCGTCGCATGGGAAGCCGCCTGCCTTGAGGAAGTCTGCGGAACTTGCACCATGTATGTTAATGGGCACATTCGGCAAGCCTGTACGGCATTGATTGACGAAATCGCCGAACAACGAGGCGATGTTATGTACGTCAAGCTCGAACCGATGAGCAAGTTCCCAATCATCCGCGACCTCATCGTAGACCGTAGCAAAATGTTTGAGAATCTGATCAAAGTCAAAGCATGGGTACCAATTGATGGTTCCTATGACCTCGGAATGGCTCAACCGCAAGATGACCATGTCCGAAAACTCCGATACGACCTCAGTCGGTGCATGACCTGTGGATGCTGTGTCGAAGCCTGCCCTCAAGTCAATGAGCGTACAGAGTTTGTCGGGCCAGCGGCGATTGCCCAGGCTCTCCTCTTTAACCTCCACCCTGTTGGAAAGACCTTTGAAAATGACCGACTTGACTTCCTCACCACCGAAGAAGGAATTACGAATTGCGGTAACGCCCAAAACTGCGTCAAGGTTTGCCCCAACGAAGTGCCGTTGACACTCGCAATTGCGGAGATGAATCGCCAAACCACGGTTTACAAAATCAAAAAATTCCTCGGAATGACGCGATAATCGTTACAATCAACACATGCCCGAACCTCCAATGCGAGTTTCGGGCATTTTCATTCGTCTAGGAAAGTAGAATCGGAAGACCAACGCTATGCTGAACTTGATTGCCCTCCTCGCCATCTCGCCCAACCAAGCGGAAGCCCCTGAAATATCTGTAAAGCTTGATCAAACAACGGGTGTCGCAGGTGGCCCGGTTCGTGGTACTGCAACGATCACTTTTGCCCCCGGCCTCCATGGATACCAAAATCCACCCAGTCAGGATTACCAAATTCCGGTCGCCGTGAGCGTTGGCGAAGAGACTTTCCGGCCAGTCAAAATTAAGTATCCCGTCGGTGAAGAACATAAAGTTGGGGGTGAAAATGAGGCCTCTCGGACCTATTCTGGAACTGTTTCCATACCTTTTGTATTAAAGTCCCCGTCAAAGCCGGGCAAACACACCATTTCGGTCAAAGTCCGCTACCAGCAGTGCACCGACTCAATGTGCTTTGCTCCCAAAACTACAACTCAAGCCGTCGAATTCACGACCAAAGCCGCTCCTAAAGGATGGACGATCGTGAGCGGTGCGGCTAACTGGGCAAAAGCATTGTCCGAACTCAAATAGACCATGAACCGACTTAAAAGACTCCTCACTGTCGCAATTTTTGCGATTCTCAGCGTTTTTGCGCTTGCCCAACAAGAGCTAGCGGAGCAAACTGTTGAAAGCGGCAAAATCACTTGGTCGGTTGAACTCAAAAATCCCGATACCCGCGTTGGGGAAACCACTCAGCTTATAGTCACCGGAAATTTGCCCGAGGGATGGCACACCTACGGGCCTCAGTTGCAATACGAAGACATGTTTATTCCGATGACCATCAAGGTTGATCTTGATGGAAACATCGCCGCTGCGGAAGGAGACCTGGTTCTACCGCCAGCCCATGTCTTGCGCGACCCTGGTTTTGATAAGCCGGTTGCTTGGTACGAAAAGGAGTTCAAATTTGCCGTTCCCGTCCGCATAACCGGAAATGGTAGTCCCCAAATCCAGGTTCAAATTCGAGCACAAGCGTGCGATGACAAGGGTTGCGACGCCCCCAAACGTGCGACTCTCGGTGTTCCATTTGCTCCTGCCGCCGGTGAAGCCAGATCCGATCGGACTGAACCTGACCTCGCCGAAGTTGAACAGTCCGCCAACTTCGTCATGCCCGCCGACGACGAGTCCACCGCCAATCCAAAGGTCATGGAAAATGCGCTGAACGGAATTGCGCCCGGCGAAAGCGCAGACGGTCAAGCCAAACCAACTGACGCGACATCCAAAGAAATTGACGATGCAAAAGCTCAAGGGCTTGTTCCGTTCCTATTGATCAGTTTTGTGGCCGGACTTCTCGCCCTTCTCACTCCATGCGTCTGGCCCATGATCCCGATCACAGTCAGCTATTTCACTAAGAAATCCGAGGAGGGCCCGGGTGCCGTCATGAAGTACGCAATCGCCTACTGCTTGGGAATCATTGGCACTTTCGTCGGCCTCGGACTCATCATAACATTGATTTTCGGCGCATCGGGAATCCAAAGACTTGCCGCGAGTCCAATCGCTAATGGTCTGCTCGCCATCCTCTTCATCGTTCTGGCCATCAATCTCTTCGGCGTTTTTGAAATCCGGGTGCCGACAAGGTTTGTCAACAAAGCGCAATCTAAGTCGAAAACCGCTGGTTTCGCCGCGCCAATTCTCCTTGGATTCGTCTTCAGCCTCACAACGTTCACTTGCACAGTTCCGTTTGTCGGGACAATTCTCGTGACCGCGACGAGCGGCAGTTTGCTCTACCCAATCCTTGGCATGACCGCATTCAGCCTCGCGTTTGCGATTCCCTTCTTCCTCCTTGCAATCTTGCCCAACGGACTCAAAAAGCTCCCCAAATCCGGCTCCTGGTTGAATGCCGTGAAGTCATATATGGGATTCCTAGAACTTGCCGCCGCAATGAAGTTCGTCAGCAACGTTGACGTCATTGTCAACGACCCTCTTTGGTTGCCTTTCCAAGCTTTTGGCGCAGTTTGGTTCACGATCTTCGCCGTCGCCGCCATGTATCTGTTTGGGATTGTTAAGATGCCCCATCAAGACGGATCGGTTATCGGAATCGGGAGGAAAATCTTCGCCTTCGCCAATGTAGGGATTGCGCTTTGGCTCCTTGCTGGAATTTCCAACGCCCAAATCCTCGGACCTATGGTTGGGTTCTATCCACCCAAGCAAAGCGGTGAAGGTACAGGAAGCATCGTTTGGAACGAGAACCGCGCCGCTGTTGAAGCGACCGCACTCGCTGAAGGAAAACCAATCTTCATTAATTTCACCGGAAAAACATGCACCAACTGCCGTGTGATGGAGTACCAGAGATTCCCGACGAAGCCATATATGAACGAACTCAATAAATTCGCCCTGATGGAGCTATACACCGATCGTGAGACTGCCGAAGACGAGGCGAACGCAAAGTTCCGCGAAGAACTTACTGGATCAGCTACAAACCCGACTTACGCAATCACAAGGCCGGACGGAACCCTGGTCAGCGTGTATCAAGGTATGGCAAAAACCGACGCGGACTTCATCAAATGGATGCAAGAGAACTATACTGAAGCCCTCAAGTGAAATCCGTCTCCAACCCCATCCAAGTCAAAAATCTCACCATCGGCAATGGCCCTCTCGTTCTGATCGCTGGCCCTTGCCTCGCTGAAAGCAAAGACCTGTGCGAACAAATCGCCGGCACACTGAAAGAAACTACAACCGCGCTGGGCATTCCCTACATCTTCAAGGCTAGTTTTGATAAAGCCAACCGTACATCGGCGAACTCAAAGCGTGGACAAGGCATGGAAGCTGGTCTGGAAATCCTCCGTGATATCGCGGCCATGTTCGACCTACCCGTAACGACCGACCTTCACGATGCGCACCAAGCCGCCGAGGTTGCCGCGTCAGTTGATCTGCTCCAAGTCCCCGCATTTCTTTCTCGCCAAAGTGATCTGCTCGAAGCATGCGCCCAAACCGGCAAACCTGTCAACGTCAAAAAGGGTCAATTTCTTGCTCCATGGGATACCAAAAACATCGTTGAAAAGTTAGAAGCCTTCAATGCGAATGGAATCATGCTCACAGATCGCGGGACAAGCTTCGGATACAACACACTCGTTGTTGATATGCCCGGTTTGGAGATCATGCGCAGCTACGGAGTTCCTGTCTGCTTTGATGCCACTCACTCTGCCCAACGACCTGGTGGAGCCGGAACTTCAACTGGCGGCAATCGCGACTCCATCCCGGCCATGGCCCGTGCCGCTGTCGCAGTTGGTATTGACGCCCTTTTCCTGGAGATCCACCCCGATCCAGCCAACGCCGCCAGCGATGCCGCGACCCAGTGGCCCTTGAACCGAGCAACCGAGTTATTGGAACAGCTCCTCGCGGTCGACCAAACCCGCCGCAAATTCGACTAAACCAGCCATAATCACACCCAGGCAAATGAACGAATTGCAATTGCGTGGTGCTCTTTGTGAGGTCGGCAGAAGGCTTTGGCAGCGCAATCTCCTTGGCGGTGCGGAAGGCAATATCTCGTGTCGCTTGAGTCCTCGTCAACTCCTCATCACCCCGTCGGGGTGAGCAAGGGCCACCTCAAACCAAACGATCTGCTCATCATTGATCTCAAAGGTGAACTCATCAAAGGCGATGGAGTTGTCAGTAGCGAGTACCGACTTCACACGGCGATTTATGCCGAACGAACAGATTGTCAGGCTGTAGTTCATGCTCACCCACCAGTTGCGACTGGTTTTGCTCTTGCAGGGGAAGAAATTCCTGACAATCTTCTCCCCGAAAGTGCGGTCGTCCTCGGAAGCGTTGCGACTGTACCCTTTGCCATGCCCGGGACAGATGCAATGGCCGAGGCAATCCACCCCCTCCTTGCCGATCACAAAACATTTCTCCTCGCCAACCACGGAGCCGCCGTTATGGGCAAAGACTTGTACGATGCCTGCTTCCGTATGGAAACCCTGGAGAGAGTAGCAACCGTGATTCTCCATGCCCGCACTCTAGGTGGTCCCCGACCCCTCCCAAATCAAGACTTCGATCACCTCCTGAACACCGCCCTAAACGGACAACTAAACTAATGAGCCAAAAATTTCAAGCCCCCAGAGGCACAAACGACATCATCCCTGCTCCATTTCAAAAAGATCCGATTTTTGAAATTCATCGCTGGCAGTTTGTCGAAGCGCAGTTCCTCCTCAATGCATGGAATTACGGCTATCAGGAAGTCCGAACACCGATGTTCGAGGATATTGAACTCTTCATCCGATCCAGTGGCGAAGCGAGTGAAGTCGTTAACAAGGAAATGTATGACTTTTACGACAAAGGTGAACGTCATATCGCCCTAAAGCCGGAGGGCACTGCGCCCGTTATGCGCGCCTTTTTGGAACACGGCATGGGCAATCTTGGCACCCCCAACCGCTTGTGCTACATCAATCACAGTTTCCGATACGGTCGACCTGGAAAAGGGCGGTATCGCCAACTCCACCAACTCGGAATGGAAATCGTCGGGTCGGCATCGCCGTTCGCCGACGCTGAAATAATCACAGCAACCCATGACTTCTTTAGCCGAGTCGGAATCGATTCCGCTAGGGTGATGATCAACTGCATCGGGGACTTCAGTGCGCGATCAAAGTTCAGCGAAGCCATTCTTGCCCACATTTCCAGCTACCTGGCTGATAAGGATGCAGAAGCCAGGGCCAAATTGGAACGGAATCCCGTTCGACTGCTTGACACCAAAGAACCTGCATTGCGCGCGGCCCTTCAAGGACTTGCCCCCATCACGGACTTCATAAACTACGAGAGTAAAGCAAATTTCGACCAAGTTCAAGCTGAATTGACCGACTGCGAGATTCCATTCACAATCGACCCAATGATTGTTCGAGGCTTAGACTACTACAACGACACCGTCTTTGAATTCATTGATGATGATCTCGAAGGGCTGAGCCTATGCGGAGGTGGTCGATATGACGCTTTGATCGAACAGATCGGAGGAAAACCAACCCCCGCCGCTGGTGTCGGTATCGGGCTGGAACGACTCCTTCTCACTCTGGAACAAAAGCAACTCAAACTTGAAGCCCCGCAGATTGATACCTTTATCGTTGCCGCAACCGAAGGTGCACGGTCTCAAGTCCGCCAACTCGCGGCCGAACTCCGCGCGAACGACATCTCTTGCGTAATTGACATCGATGATCGCAACATCAAGCAACAATTCAAGTCAGCCGACCGCGCCAATGCAATCTATTCGCTGATCCTCGGTGATGATGAACTCTTAAAGAACACAGTCACAATCAAGAACATGGCGACCCAGGAACAAGAATCCATCAAGCGATCCGAATTGCTGGATTGGCTTTCCTCTTCCCTGCTGCAGGATGAAGATGACGAATGAAGCTGACCGTCATAACGATACTGACAACATGTATGGCAATTGCGTCGGCACAGCTACCCGACGTCATCGTTTCCGTTGATGCCCGCCCGACATTCCTCCTCGGAGACGGTCGCAACAGCCAATTGAGGTGGTTTGACGCTTACGGTAATCCAAGCCTAGTGGGTTTCAAAGCTCGACTCGAAAACGGTAACCGCATTACAGTCACCCAGAGACTCGCCAAGCAACTTTCTGACGGTGACCCCGACCTCACTGACGAGTTCTATCTCGAAGCTCCTGGGGAATGGAGATTCGGCAAACAGGTCTTGCCGTTCGGTCAGAAGAAACTTCTTCGTGAAACTGCCCTTGCCTTCAAACTGCGAACAAACCTAGCATTTGAGGAAGCACCCTTAGAAATCGCCGTTGTTGACGCGGGCAAAGGACGTCAACGGGGGGTCATCGGGCGCATCGGGTCAAATTCCGGTGTTAGCTTTGCTTTTGGCGAACACTTTGGTATCCAGGATTCAGCATTTTCAATTCTCCGGCAAGACCTTGGCGGACTGGGAAGAAGTCGGGGTTACCGCACAGTGATTGGTGCCGACTCACAGATTTTTGCGTATCCCCTGACTTTTGAAAGCGAAGTCATTGCATTGCGTCAAGGCCATACCCCCCAAGATAACGACTCGACCTATACCGATATTCGGGCCATTTATCAACTCCCAAATGGTCGTGATAAGTTCTCGCTAGCTTGGGCTCGAGAGTGGAATGAAGCGATCAATTCTTTCCGACTCGATGGCGAATTTGTCCTTGCCCCCAGGTCGTCCTTATGCCGCACCTGCGCTTTGGTTCTTCCGGCTTGAATCAATTTGGAACGTCTATAAGACTAAGGTTGTAAACTAAATTTGATGTTCGCTGGCACTCTTTCCATACTCGTCCTCGGTGCCCTGGTGTTCGGGTTTGGTGCTTTCATTTTGCTCCTCTCTAAGCGAAAAGGCACTGTTCATCCCTCTGAACTGACTAGCGAAAGTCGCCAAATCATCCGTCCCCTCCGCCAAGCCGTTGAGTCATTCGAATCGGTCATCAAAGCAAACCCAAATGTTGACGCCGCCAAAATCTTAGGCAATCAAGCTCAAACAACCGCTCGAAAGACTCTTGATGAGGCATCTCGAATGATGGCAAACCGAGATCAATTGGTTCAACTCGCCCGCAGATTAGAGGCGCAAAAGCTTGACCCCGCTTCCCCACTCGATACAATTGATTCAATTGACCAACGCATCCACGATGCCACTCGCGCAGTAGACCAGTTAACTCTTAAAATCACCCAAGCGGCAACCCAAACTGAAATCCCTACGTTGGACAATGAGAACGATCTTGAAGACCTCGTTTCTCGTCTCCAAAACATCAGTCAATCCTTTGACGAAGTCAATCAGTCCATCAATCAAACATCATGAGCGAAGCAAAACGCGCCTATAACGTCCTCCGAGCCTTCGTGAACAATGAGTGGGAACGAGTCAAAGGCCTCGACCTCCAAAACGCCTGGCGAGAACTCGATGCCCCAATCGGCGAACAGCCGCGCCAACCAGAAGAGCAAGCGAATCCGATTTCCAGCATGGAACCTACAGAACTCGAAGCCAATGCCCGCACCATCCTAAACGTCACTGCAAAAGCGAGTTTTGACGAAATCCGCAAAGCCTTTGAAAAAATCAACCGCCGAGTCCAACCGCAAAACTTTGAAAGCGGCACAGACGAAGCCCGCCACGCCCAAGAGCTTCTTCGCAAAGCAACCTGGGCCTACCAATATCTCACAAAAGACATGAGTGCCGCCGAACGACGATTCCGCAGTTTGGAACTCGATTAACCATGAAAAAAGAAAACCTGATTCTTGTTGTCATTGCGCTTGGATTCCTCTTTCTGGTGTTGGAAACTCGCCATTCCCACGCGGGCACCTGGAGCAATCACCCCACCGCCTACATCCCGGTCGCGGCGTGCGGAGTGGGATTCCTTGTTTGTCTTGCCGGACTAGCAGCTGAGAAAAAGCTGGCCACTGCTCTGGGATTTATCATGATTGGCTTATCCGCTGTCGGGCCTTTGGGGGTTTTCTATCACACCAAAGGTGATTTCCAACAACTCCAAACCATGCTCACGTCAAATGTCCATGAAGAACGACTGCTCCGACAAGATAATCAAATGGGTGGCCCTTTCGCCGAAAAACCGCTCCTCGCACCGATGAGCATCAGCGGACTTGCCCTGATTTCTGGGATTCTCATCTTGGGAAATCGGCGGAAAAGTTAGCCTCCCCGAGTGCCATAATCACAGGCATGTCATTTAAGGTTGCCGTCTTGCCCGGCGATGGAATTGGACCGGAAGTAACGGCTGAGGCCGTCAAAGTTCTCAAAGCAACTGGCCTCAACATAGAATTTGAAGAAGCACCCTTCGGCGGAGCCGGGTACGACGATTGCGGCGAGCCACTTCCGCCCAAGACCCTTGATCTATGCAAAGCCAGCGACGCAATTCTCCTGGGTGCAGTGGGCGGACCAAAGTGGGACAACCTCGAACCCATCACCAAGCGCCCAGAAATCGGTGGACTTCTTCCCATTCGCAAAGAACTCAATCTGTACGCTAACCTCCGCCCCGCCAAGACTCTCAAACCACTCATCCACGCATCCCCGCTCAAAGAGGGTCGAAGCATGATGGATCTGATAGTTGTCCGCGAACTAACCGGAGGTATTTATTTCGGTGAACCTCGAGGTCGGAGAGACAACGGCGATACGGCGTTTGATACCTGCCTATACACCCGTGCTGAAGTTGACCGAATCACCCGACGAGGATTTGAAATTGCAATGCAACGAGGTCGAAAACTTTGTGCCGTAGATAAAAGCAATGTCCTCGAAACCAGCCGACTTTGGCGAGAAGTCGTCACCGAAATAGCCGCCGAATTTCCCCAAGTCTCAACCAGCTTCATGCTCATTGACAACTGTGCCATGCAATTGATCCGTGATCCCGGTCAGTTTGATGTCATTCTAACGGAGAATATGTTTGGCGACATTTTGAGCGACGAAGCATCAATGATTACTGGTTCACTTGGACTCCTTCCGAGCGCATCAATTAGCGATCCGAAGAACGGCGTCGTTTTTGGCCTTTATGAGCCAGTTCATGGTTCAGCACCAGATATTGCCGGTCAGGGCCGAGCAAACCCCTTAGCCGCCATCCTGAGCGCGGCAATGATGCTTCAATACACCTTTAACGACACAGAGTCAGCTTTGCGAATAGAAAATGCGGTTGAAGCTGCCCTCAATCAAAAGCTCCGTACGGCGGACATATTTGAAAAAGGTACCGAGATCATCACAACCTCCGAGATGGGGGATGCAATAGTCCGAGAATTGACGGCTTAAGTAAGTGAAGTGGGATGCCTTACTCAAGGGCACCCCAACAACACTGGATGGGGATGAAATCAGTTTAATCTGTGCTGGAGTGTTTTGAGCGAGATCCGATCAATCCCTGCTTTTCTCGCCGTCGCCGCCGCAAAAGCAATGCTTCCCTTGCTAAATCAAGATGGTACAGAGCCGTTGCGTTTTCTTCGCACGAAAGCTCGCGTCCTTGGAAATCCAATAGCTTTTCTTGCAGAACACCAATGACATCTTCAATCCGACATCCGTTGAATCCAACATGTTCAGGGTCACCCCCATGTTGAAATTGAATTCTTATAAATTCCGTCTCCACGAGGGCATCGCTGCCGTCCATGTGACGGAACTTTTCCATGTTCTCACCCATATTCGCAACTTGTGCTGATGAGTCAGTTAGTGGATTGTCTCGGATCGGAACTCTTTGCGTTTCGACTTGAGTTTCAAGATCGTCTCGGTGAGCTGAGCAATCTCTTTTCGTCGTCCCGGGCCAAGGGTTTCCATTTCGTTTGAAGACAGTCTTTTGAACGATGCTTCCATTCGGTCGCGGATCATGCCCGCTTCATCAACCAATTCTTCAAACTTTGTTGCCTTTTCTTGGGTTGGAACTTCAGATCGCTCAACGATGCTGGCTTTCCGCATGATCTGGCTCACAAAGCTCATCGGGTCACCTCAACAACTACGAACAGGCCTGATTGTCTTGTGGTTTTCATGATGTCTTGATTGCGCCTACGAGGTTAGCTGCCGGGTTAGGTTCAAGATTGACCTGAGCGCATCCTACGCTCTTCACCCCTGCTAGTTCCTAGCGGTGGTTCCCCCGTTCTGGGCATTGCCCAAATTCGACGTACCAAAATTCTACCAGATTTCAAACAAATTTAGTTTGCAACAAAAAAGGAGATGCCGTGGTCATCCTTCCCGTTGCTGATCTTGCCCTGGAACGATTCATCCATCAAAATCTCGTAATCCTTGGTCGCCAAGTACCGGGCCGTGATCTCAACCAAGTTGTCCTCATAAATGCGGAATCGGACGTAGTTGTGAACCGTTCCGTAGCTTGGATGGGCAATCAAAACGGTCTTTGAAGTCGCGATATAAGCTTTCTCATTCTTCACAACCCCGCGATCAAACCACTCCCAACTGTCTATCTTCATCCCGCCAATCGCTTTGGGTGCTGGCACCACATCATCACCCATGAACAACAGCGTTTTGGAGTAATCCACCACAACCTTGACCTCATTTCCTGCTTTCAAAGCCGATAAAACATCCTCAAATGAGTTGAGTCGAGTCGGTGCCAGTGCAACCGCGGCCAAAACAATCGGAAGTGTCGAAATCACAAACATATTATGCAACGGAATCTGGACAGTCCTGTATAATTAGACAATGATCAAATTACGGTCGATTTTGCCTGCTTGCCTTCTTTTCCCGCTGACATGCTTTGGATGGGCAAGCACTGCTCCTCAAGAAATCACGTTCACAGGATCAGGCATTGAACTGAGCGGAACTCTTACTGTCCCCTCAAATGCCAAAAAGTCTCCCGCAGTCCTCCTTATGCCCGGCAGCGGCCCAACCGACCGCAATGGCAACCAGCCTGGACTGCAAACCAACCTTCTCTTCGATCTCAGCGATACGCTCGTAAAGAATGGCTATGCCACACTTCGATTCGACAAGCGACCAGTAGCTCGTTACCAAAGCGTTTGGCCGAAAACGAATCCAGAGATAAGCAAATTTTTCAGTTTCGAAAATCACCTCGCCGATGCCAAAGCGGCTTACGAATTTCTTAAATCTCGCCCTGAAATCGACCCCGAAAAAATCTACATCCTCGGTCACAGCGAAGGCGGATTGATCGCCAATCAAATTGCTCCCGATCTCAAACCCGCCGGACTCATTCTTCTTGGATCTCCGGGCCGCTCTATGGCAGAAATTCTTCGCGAGCAGCTGATGCGAAGCATTTCCGCTATCCAAGACGAATCGCTCAAAAGTAGATTGACATCCGATCTTGATCGAGCATTGATCCAACTCACAAAGGAACCAGTAACTCTAACCGACTTACATCCAGGATTGCAGTCACTGTTCAGCCCTTCTAACGCAGATATTCTCCACGGCTATTTCACGTCTGACCCTATCGCAAATGCAAAACAATATTCGGGCCGCGTGTTCATCGCAAATGGAGAAATGGACATCCAAATTAGCGCCATTTCCGACGCCAAGCCGCTCCATGAAGCTTACGGGGCGAAATCTCATCTTGAAATTATTCCGAATGCCAGCCACAACTTCAAAACCGTGACCCAACCAACTGACCCAGGATTCACCGGCCCAGTTCATCCCAAACTCGTCACAAGTCTTCTCGATTGGCTAAAAGTCAAATAGAAAACCGCCGAAAATTAGCTCGTGCCCCAATCCAAACGAGCCGGATTCACTCTCACAGAGATGCTGTACGCGTCGCTTGTTGGCACGATCTTGCTCGGGAGTTCTTCGAGCCTCTACTTCCTAGTTTCAAAGCGAACGAATGAAGACGCGAGTCTCAACCTCGCGATCGCTCAATCCACTCAGCTCGCAGATGAAATGCAGGAAGTCATCGAAAACGCTCTGACCTGTTCCGTTGGTTCTTCAGGTACTCGGAGTTACCTGAACTGCACTTTGCCCTCTAACGGAACCGATCAAGACAACGACGGGGTGATGGATCGGTTTCCCCCAGCCTCAATCACGCCGGATGGACTTCCCCAATTTTCCGCCGGTCAAATTATCGCATTCTATTGGAGCGATGATTCCGGAGAAATTGCCCCCGGAGGCGCTTTCAAGGATGGCCCAGACTTGTGGCGAAGCTTTAGTGCTTCAACCGGAGGGAGTACCGGAGCCGATCGATTCTGGTCACGAATCGGTGACACTACGCGCTGGACTCTGATCGATGATGTCAACTTCGTAACCGACTTTGGCAACCGATCAACCACTGTAACAATTAAATCGCGAGTCCTCAATCGATCCCCTCGCCGAGCGACTGCCACGGACGCTCCAGATCAGAAAGCCGAATACATCCTCACCAGAGTCATCCCTTGGCGCAACGCTAACTAGATCGCCTGATTCTTCTTAGGGTCAACCAAAGCGCGCAGTCCATCGCCCACAAAATTCAGCGCGAAAATCGTCAATGAGAGGATCAAACAGGGCCAGAGGAGCATGAGCGGATAGGAGTTCTTGTTCAAGTTCCCCACCGCAATCATTTGCCCCCAACTCGGCTCGGGAGGCTGAACTCCAATCCCAAGAAAGCTCAGCGTGCTCTCCGCCAAAATTGTTGCGGCAACATCCACCATCATGACCGCGAGGATCACACCCCAGAGGTGCGGCAAGATGTGCTTGATCACCAAGTAAGGAGTTTTCGCCCCCATCGCTTGCGCTGCCACAACGAATTCTCGATCCTTGAGCGTGGCAATCTGGTTCTTCACCAACCGGGCCATTGCGGGCCAAGCTGTGAACGATAAACCGATAATCACTGGACCAACACCCATCTGGAAGACACCGACGATCATAATCGCCAGCAGCAAATCGGGGAATGCAAACATCCCGTCTGTGAAGCGCTGAATCGGAATGCTGATCCATTTCGGCGCATAAACACTCGCAACGCCAACGATCAAGCCCACCGTCACCGCAATACTCTGAACCACCAGGCCGATAACCAACGAAGTTCGCGCACCGTACGCCAACCGAGCAAAAATGTCCCGACCTTGCTCATCAGTTCCAAACCAAAACTGATCGCTCGGATAAAGGAATGGCCCGCCAACTTTGACATCAAATGGATGTCGCATATTTGGTCCGACGATCGCAAAAATAACCAGCAGTACCAAATAGCCAACCCCAAACCAGAACAGCGGGCTCAAACCAGATTTCCGCTTCATACTTGGCTCTCCCGAATTCTAGGATCAACCATTGGAAGAACGAGATCAACTAGGAGATTCACAACAATAAACAAGAATCCCGTCACGAGCGTTGTGGCCAAAATGAGCGGCGTATCTTTCTTTGTGATCGCATCAATCGCCAAGAACCCAATTCCTTTCACCAAGTAAGCGGTTTCAACCACAAAGGAACCGGTCAGCAAATACCCAAACGATGTTCCAATTGCGGTTAGAACTGGAATCAACGCATTCCGAAAACAATGCACTGCATAGAGGCGAAATGGCGGCGTCCCTTTCGCAACCGAAAGCCGCACAAACTCCTGCTTCAAAGTATCCACCATGCTTGCCCGCATCAATCGGGTCAACGTCGCCATTGGACGAAGGGCGAGAACCACGACAGGAATAATCAAATAGAAAATCTCCGGCGCAACCTGCCGATTGGGAAGTTCATAACTAGTCGGCAAAACATCAAGCTGAAGGGCAAAAACATACACGAGTATCGGAAGTAATACATAGTTTGGGATGGTCACGCCGAGGGTTGAAAAACTCAAAATGCCACGATCCGCCAACTTGTTCTCTCGAATCGCGGCAATTGTGCCAAACAAAATTCCAAAAAACGCGGCAAGACAAATTGCCATCACGGCAATCTTCATCGAAATCGGCAGCGATTCCGCCAAAAGTTTGTTGATCGGAGTTGGAACACCAACCGTTGTCTCGCCAAATTCAAGTCGAGAAGCATTTCCCAAAAATTCCACATAGCGAATCGGCCATGGTCGGTTGAGTCCCATCTCTTCTCGCAGTTTTTCAACTTGAGCGAGGGAGGCTTTCTCCCCGGCTCGGGCGGTCGCTGCATCGCCAGGGGCGATCTCATCCGCAACAAACGTAATCAAAGAGATAAATAGGAGGCTTACGAGTCCATAGAGAAGCCTCAACAAAATGGGCCGAGCAAAGCTCCAAAACTTTGCTCGGCTCCGATTCTGGGTCAGGGCAACATCACTCACCGGATATCGAGACGGAAGTTACCTGATCACCGACCTCGATTCCTTCAACAATCTCCATCCCACGGACAACTTGCCCAAAAACTGTATAGCTCCCGTCCAAAAATGGCTTCTTGTCCAGCATGATGTAGAACTGACTATCCCCATTCTTCGGGTCATTCGGGGGAGTTGCCAGCCCAACCGCACCTTTGACGTGAGACTTACCAGAATTCTCAACCGGAATTTTCGCGCCGCTTCCCCCTTGACCAATTGACGGATCCGTCATCGGCTTCGATTTCGTATTCGGATCGCCAAATCTCACCAAGAACGGCCGAGGCTTGTTGAGGACATCAAAAAACTTCTGCCCGTTATAGAATCCGCTCTTGCTCAAGCGAATGATGTGCCCCACGGTTTGCGGTGCTTCTGCCCGGAAAAGCTCAATGACGACTTGGCCCTTCCCTTCAACGGTCATCGTCATTTGTGGATTCGCCATCTTCGTGGGCGAAGAAGAAAATCCCACCGGTGCGATCATCATCGCGACGGTTGCAATCGAGAGCATTCGGAAGTTCACGGCTGTTTTTTACCCCTAGTTACAGATAAGACGACCCGCACCCTCAACTCGCATCACGGAATCAGCCAAACGGACTAACCCGGAACGGAGCTATCCAGCTTGGTATTCTGAGGTCATCATGGGTGCTTTTTCCGGGCCACGCGATTGGGGCCGTCTTTTGACCGCGATGCTCACGCCATTCAATACGGATGGCTCAATCAACGAGTCCGAAGTAAAACGAATTGCAACCCATCTTGTTGACGTCCAGAAAAATGACGGAATCGTCGTTGCTGGTACTACCGGTGAATCTCCCACTCTGAGCGATGAAGAAAAGCTTCGCCTTCTCGAGCTAACGCTTGAAGCCGTTGGCGACCGAGCGGCTGTCGTGATGGGCACAGGCAGCTATGACACCCGCCATTCGATCCACCTCACCAAAATTGCAGAGAACGCGGGAGCGCATGGGATTATGCTGGTCAATCCGTACTATAGTCGCCCCGGACAACGTGGTCTTCACGCCCACTTTTCAACTATCGCGGCCGAAACGAGCCTTCCGGTAATGCTTTATAACATCCAGCCTCGGTCAGCGATTAACTTGGACACAAACACCCTTCTTGAACTCGCCCAAGTTCCCAATATTGTTGCCGTTAAAGAAGCTAGTGGCAATATCGCACAGATCAGTGATGTTATTCGCCTTGCCCCTGCCGGATTCAGAGTCTACAGCGGTGATGATGCGCTTCTGCTCCCCCTCCTGGCCCTGGGCGGCTACGGTCTGGTGAGCGTTTCGGCTCACGCGGTGGGTCATCAGTTCAAGGATATGATTGAAGTGTTCGGAAGCGATCCCGCCCGAGCTCGTGCGATTCACCACAACCTCACGCCATTCATTCAGGCATTGTTCAGCGCCCCCAGCCCAACACCGATCAAAGCCGTTCTCGCGAGTCAAAGCTTTGACTGCGAACGAGTCCGACTTCCCCTTGTCGAATTGACCCCTGAAGAAAAAGCTACGATCATCAGTTCTCTTCCGAGTTAATTGATACCCAACTCTGCGTTTTTTTTCGCATACAAGCCGTCTTCAACTCTAGTACAATCGTACTGAACGGTAGGTCAATTATGAGTCAATGGTTTAGGACGCAAAGTCCCGCAATGAAAGAAGAATTTTTCACCCAAGCAACGCCAATGGCGGGCACGGGCGAAATGTCCCTCAATGGCACAATCGCCAAGTCGGGCCTTCTTCTCGCAATTACAATGGCGATGGCGGTTGTGGGCTATGTCGCCCAACAACCTCTGATCGGAATCGGATGCTTCTTCATCGCCCTGATCATCGGAATCGCCGGAGTCTTTAAGCGCGAATGGGCGATGCCGATTAGCCTAGTCTACGCCCCGCTTATGGGCTTTGCCTTGGGAACAATTTCAATGTTCTACGCCATGGAATTTGCGGATACCCAATACAAAGGAATCGTCCCAATGGCGGTCGCCGCAACCTTCGTCGTTTTCGGGACAATGCTCACCCTCTACGCAACTCGAGTCATCCGAGTGACCGAGACATTCCGGACGGTTGTCATGGGCGCAACCCTTGCCATCGGAATTTTCTACTTAGGTACGTTTGCAATCAGCTTCTTCAACCCAGGCATTTACAACGCTTTGCCGGTATTCGGTTCTGGTCTTATCGGAATTGGATTCAGCGTTTTCGTGATCATTCTTGCCGCCATGAACCTCGCCACCGACTTTGATCTGATCGAGCGCGGTGTTCAAGCCCGAGCCCCCAAATATATGGAATGGTACGGAGCATTTGCTCTTTTGATCACTCTCGTCTGGCTCTACATCGAAATTCTTCGATTGATCAGCAAGCTTGCCCGAAGATAATCGCTAAACAAAAAGCCCCGCTCCTCTCTGAAAGGAGCGGGGCTTTTTCATGCCTGACTTACTCAGTTCTCAGAGCTTCGATCGGGCTCAAACTACTCGCCCGGGCCGCCGGATAAAGTCCGAAGATCACCCCGATAATCGCCGAGATTGTGGTCGAAGTTATTGCCGCTCCCAGCGGGAAGATCATCTGTAGGCCACCTTCGCTCGGAATCTTTGCCTGTGCGGTACCGAAGGATATCAATTGACCAAAAACAAACGCTACACCCATCCCAATAAATCCGCCAACAATTGAGAGCATCACCGCTTCAACCAGGAATTGAATCATGATGCTGCCCCGCTTTGCCCCAACAGCTTTGCGAAGCCCGACCTCGCGTGTCCGTTCAGTGACTGAGACAAGCATGATATTCATAATCCCAATCCCACCAACCAGCAACGATAATGCCGCAATCCCCGCGAGAACAGCCCCTGCACCGCCCAGAATGCCTCCGAAGACATTCATGATGGATTCTCGGCTATCCAGCCGATAGACGCGCTTTCCGCCCGATTTCTGCATCAAGACCCGCCATGCATCATCCATGGCCGCCTCAACAGAGATTCCCGGCTTCGGTCGAGTCATCAAGTAGCTGACTTGGTTTCCGCCCAGCCACTTGTCTTGAGCCGTGGTCAGCGGAACATAAATATCCTTTTTCGTGCTTCGGCCCATCATTTCGATGGACTCGCTGACTCCAATTACCTCAAGGGTTATTCCTGGGAAAGTAATCAACTTTCCAAGTGCTGACTCACCAGGAAAGAGTTTAGTGGCAACATCTTCCCCAATCACGCAAACGTTTGCTCGCGTCAGCAAATCTTGCTCGTTCAGCTGTCGGCCTTGCTCCGCGCCTAACCGGTTAAGCTCAGCATAGTATTGATCAACGCCGGAAACGCTCGCGTCACTCATACTCCGATCAAGAAAACTTGCTTTCTGATTACCAACTTGGTAGATCGCCGAGACAATGTCCAATGTCGTGCCTTGCGACATGAGCAACTGTCGGTCGGCGTTTTCCATCCCCTCAATCTGCGAATTTCGATCCACCCGGTCGTTTCCACCATCATAAAACATGAAGATGGTGTCCGATCCAAGTTTCTGAAATTCGTTCTTAATGTAGAACTGGAAACCGTTCGAAATCATGGAGATCAGCGTAACGCTCATGACGCCAATGATCACTCCGAGCATCGTGAGGAATGCTCGAAGCTTGTGCAATCGGAGCATGTCAAATGCGATTCGGAATGATTCAAAGATGTTCATGTTTTACTCCGCCGATTGTTCAGAGGAATTTTCGCCTTCCGCTGACTCTTCCTCATCTTCATCCCCGTCGCCAAACTGCATCATGCCCTTTCGCTCCGGTCCATCAAAGGGTGGACGCACCAACTCCTGACCTTCCGACACTCCCTTGGTGATCTCGACAAATGCCAGGTCGCGCACGCCCACTTCAACGTACTGCTTGTTCCCTTCCAGCGTAGGCGGAGCCCCCATTTTGCCTGGCTTGGGCTTCTCCTTCGCATCATAGAGCATCACGAACGTGCCCTTGCCATCTTCTCCAAGAAACGCAAGCGGAATCCGCAAAACGCCCAAAGCTTTCTTTGGTGTCATTTCACACTTCGCCGACATCCCACTTTTCAACTTGTCACTCACTCGGTCAAGAGTGACTTCGACCTCATATTTGACAACCGGGTCTCCGCCGACGCCCGCGGCATTCTCAATTTGCGCCGGAGCAATTTTGGTGACACGGCCCGAAAAATTCGATCCCGGCAATGCGTCAACCGTGACGGTCGAATCCATTTCTTCACTCAGACGAGCGACATCAATTTCGTTGATCTGCAAGCGAACAAACATTTTGGAGCGATCTTCAACTTTGACGATAGGCGAACCAGCCGAGAATGAGCTAAGCGCGTTGACCAACTCGCCTTGCTGGACAAAACGCCGCGTTACAATCCCAGAAATCGGGGCCCGGACTTCAGTTTCTCCCAAAAGCCGCAACGAATCATTGAGTGAAGACTGAATCTGCGATACATTTGCCTGCGATCCTCGCTTTTGTTCGATCAATGAATCAACGTCTCTTAATGCAACTTCTGCATCACGAAGGGTTTGTATTGCCGACTCGTAGTCCTGCCGCTTTGTTACGTCAACAATCGAATTGGCTTTCGCTCGATCAAGATCAGCCTGCGTTTGTTTGATCCGTTCTTGTTGCTGCTCACGCTCCAACCGCTGTTCGTTGTCTAATCGCTGCAAAGCCTCGCGCGCTTGTTTCGATCTCGTCTGAGCAAGTTCAAGGTTCAGCTGAGCTTGCTCAACTTCTCTTTTGCTTACATACCCTTTTTCAAAAAGCCCCTTCTGGCGATCATTCTCAATGTTCGCATTTCGCAAGTTATTCTCTGCATCTTCTTTCGCGTTTTCACTTTGCGTCTTTGCATTCGGCTGAGTCACTTTGACCAGTAGATCGTATGATTTCTGGGCATTTGCGACAGCAGTCTGCGCCGATCGAACGTTGGCATTGGTCAATTGAGGCTGGGCTTTCAATTCCGCTTCAAGTTGCTTAACTCGCAAACGAGATCGTTCTAAGTTCGTTTTTGCAGTGACTCGGCGTTGAGCAATTTCTACATCAAGTCGGCGAACAGAACTCACCGCTCCGTCCAATTGCGCTCGGTTTTGATCAACCTGCAATTCAGTCTGTTGAGGATCAATCACGGCGATCAGGTCACCTTCCTCAACGTAATCCCCTTCGTCAACAAGGAGTTTAGCGACTCGGCCCCCAACTTGGCTTTTGACTTCAACAGTTGTCAAAGCCTCGAGCGAGCCCGTTTCAACAACTTTGATTGCGACGTCACCCTTAGTCACCTTTGTGACATTGGTTTTCAGCAAGTCTTCCTGCTGTTTCACTTGGGCAGCTTTCTGACCATTCACGATCGATGCTCCAAGCGCCACCAAAATCAGGAGCGGGATCAGAATCAGTAAGGCAAGTTTTAGTTTCTTCATTTTCCTCGGGTCTCGTTCTCAATCAATTCTTATCAGCTGTTGGCCAAGGGCCGTCCTTTGGAATCACCCACCCCTTAGGATGAATGATGTAAACCGTATTTTTGGAATTGGCCCAGGCACGCTCAAAATCAGCTCGTGGATATGTGAGCCGGACAATATTGCGTCCTGGATCATTAAAAATCGGCGTTCCGTCATCCTCAAACCCAACAATGACTACAAGGTGACCATCATTATTCTCTACCGACGGCTTACCTTTGAGCAATGCATAGCTCACCGAGGTCGCAACCGGTACCCCACAGGCAACAAAAGCCTCAATATCAGCGACCGAACGCAATCGAGTGACATATCCCGTCATCCCGGGGAGCGACCCCGCAAATGCGACATTAAAAGCCCAATTCCCCGTACCATTCCAACCCGGGTCAAATACGCCAGATTGAACGAGGGGGACATCGTGGTCGAGAGTCGGAGTTTCCATCCTCTTGGCCCAATACGCCAGGATCATCGAAACACTTGTTGGACTACACAATACATTCCCACCTTCGTAGTTCGCTTGCGCCCGCAAAGGAACGTCTAGCAACGTCCCTCGAAGAGGCAAACCAGCTGCGAACGGACGTGGCGATGGCTCGGTTAAGATCAAGTTCAGTCGGTCGAGTTTCGGGAACATTCCGTCCGTACCGCGTACTCCAGTAACGACCACTCGAACTTTGGAAACCGGACTTGACAAGCTGAGCGTATCTGTATAAACCGCACCTTGGTCAGTTTTTTGATCATTAACACTCGTCCGTCCTACTGCATCCGCGCTGCCTTCTGACCAGTGCCCGAGCAGAAACCCGCTCGATTCAAATCCGTCTGATCCTTCTGGGATTAAGCGAAATGAGAGCTTTGCCCCATTCTTTGCATCACCCGTCCAGCTTGGGATCACTTCTTCAAAGAGCCGCCCTTCAATGATTGCTTCGTAGACCACGCCGCTCTCGGACACTGACTTGGACATCGCATCACCGGTGACCGAAACGAAATTCCAGTCATTCGCCTGAACTTTCGCAACTGCCGGCCCTGTCTGCATCGCCAATATCCCAATGAGTGGAGTCATCCAAACGCTCATTTCAAAACCTGTTACCGCAGAAAGACGGATAGGTTGCGTCATTATTTTCGTTTTAGGCCAACCGGAACTCGATTCCCCAAAAAAAGCAACCGTGGCCCTGTTTCAGATAGAATGAGTGATTCATGCTGAAGATCGAAGGCCTTAACGTTTTCTACGGCGCAATCCAGGCTCTCAACGAAGTCAATCTCGAAGTCAACCAAGGCGAAGTTGTGTCAATCATCGGTTCCAACGGAGCCGGTAAATCAACCCTTCTCCGGGCGATCAGTGGTCTTGTTAGACCGCGAACCGGAAGCATAGATTTTGAAGGTCAGGATCTCCTCAGCATTTCTGCTGACAAAATTGTCAAAGCCGGAATCAGTCAGACTCCGGAAGGACGACGGATTTTCACAAACATGTCCGTTCTCGAAAATCTTCAACTCGGAGCATTTACCCGCAAAGACGGAGATGTCCAAAAGGATATGGATCGATTTCTCGACCGCTTTCCCCGGGTCAGAGAACGCCTCAAACAAAACGCTGGAACGATGTCTGGTGGCGAACAACAAATGCTCGCCATGTGCCGCGCACTGATGTCCCGACCTCGATTGCTTCTTCTGGACGAACCAAGCATGGGACTTGCCCCAAACCTCGTCGCTGAAATTTTTAGCGTCATTAAAGATCTCCATGCCGAAGGCACAACCATTCTCCTTGTCGAACAGAACGCCGTCCGCGCCCTGGAAGTAGCTGATCGGGCCTATGTCCTCGAAACCGGGAACATCGTTCTGAGCGATACCGGAAAAGCCCTCCTCACCAATCCCAAAGTCAAAGAAGCCTATCTCGGCGGATAGTCTCATGGCCGCCCTCCGCATTTCATCACTCGAAGAACGCCACCTCACCGAAGTCGTCACGATCGAAAACGCCGCTCAAACTTGCCCCTGGTCCGAGCAGTCATTTCGCAATGAACTCGCCCAAGATCACGGAATATTCATCGTAGGCGAGCTTGGACAGGAACTCATCGGATTTGCTGGTCAATGGATCATGATTGATGAAGCGCACATCATTACCGTCGCAATTAAAGATACTTTTCGGCGACAAGGTCATGCAGAAACCCTGATCAACGAACTTCTCCTACGCGCCAAGGATCAGGGAGCGACATGCGCCACTCTCGAAGTCCGCGCGGGTAACGCTTCGGCGATTGCCCTTTACGAAAAGCTCGGATTTCAAACCACGGGAAAGCGAAAAAACTACTATCCAGATAACAAAGAAGACGCCTTAATCATGTGGCTTTACGAACTCAAATCATGGAAACCGCCCAAGAGTTGAAATTCTGGCCCGGCCCGCTCCTCGCAATCGAAACGAGTTGCGACGAAACATCCATGGCCGTCCTTCAAGGACGTGAAATTCTGGCCAACATCGTCGCTAGCCAAATTGAAATGCACCAAAAGTGGGGCGGAGTTGTCCCTGAAGCTGCCGCGCGAGCTCATGTAGAAAGCATCATTCCGGTCTATCGCGAAGCACTTCAAGTTGCCGGAGTATCCGAGATAACCGCGGTTGCCGTAACCAACCGCCCGGGGCTTGTGGGCGCGCTCAGCGTCGGGCTTTCCGCCGCAAAAGCTATTGCCTACGCAAAGAAAATTCCTCTCATCGGTGTTCATCATTTAGAGGGCCACTTGATGTCACCACTCGGTGATCCAGAAGTGGATCTTCCATTTCCCCACATCAGCCTCATTGTAAGCGGCGGACATACCGAGCTTGTTCGCGTGAATGAGCCCGGTGACTCTGAAATTCTTGGCGAAACGAGAGATGATGCTGCGGGTGAAGCTTTTGATAAAGGGGCTCGACTCCTCGGACTCGGCTACCCCGGTGGTCGGGCAATTCAGCAAGCCGCTGAAACCGGCGATCCGGCACGATACAAGTTACCGCGTTCCATGATGAGCAGCCCTCGAGAATTTAGTTTCAGCGGACTCAAAACGGCAATGCTCAGGCTCGTTCAAACCGAAGGTGCAGCAATTTCGATCCCTGACGCCGCCGCGAGCCTCCAAGCCGCAATCGTCGATGTTCTCGTTGCCAAAGCAATTCAGGCCTGTGAGGACACGAGCCTCAGAACTCTGACTTTGGTGGGTGGAGTCAGTGCCAACAAACCTTTGCGAGAAACCCTGCATAAGAGAGCACTTCAAAACGGAATAACTCTCATCGTTCCACCGTTGCATCTTTCAACTGATAACGCGGCAATGATCGGGCTCGCTGGATCTATCCGGCTCGCCCGTGGAGAAAGAGATCACTTCGACCTCGATGTCAACCCAAATGCAGATTTACCGACCAAAACGCTACAATAGGCCATTGTGAGCGAAGACATACCTCCTCCAACTCCCGAAGTGGAACCTTCCGTTGCCAAAGCAATTGATCCCCGAATCCGCCCAATTATCCTTGCTACAATCGGAATTCTCCTCCTCCTGATCGTTGCATGGGGTGGCAATCTTCGTGTCAATCAAACGCGCATTTCAGAACTCGAACGCTCCGTGAACGCCCTCAGTGAGGCGATAGAACCCACGGTTCTCGTCGGCGACCATGCCAAGCTCGAACGCCTAGCAACCGATATCGCCAAAGCTGGCGGCTACCGCGAAGTCACGATCGCCGATAACGCCGGTCAAATCATCGCTACAACAAACGCCACGAGGCAGGGCAAAAAATCGGAAGCCCTTCGCGTTGCGACTAACAAAGCGAAAGCCGAAAAACAAGACGGACAAATCAAAATCCGCCGCGCCATTATCCTCGCCGGCGATACGCGCTACGGCAATTTAGAAGTTGTTATTGCCGAATAATTACTTGCGCGGGTGGGCAGATTCATAAACCCGCTGAACGTGTTCCATATCGAGTTGCGTATAAACTTGCGTTGTACTGATGCTCGCATGTCCGAGAAGCTCTTGGACTACCCGCAAATCAGCTCCCCCTTGAATCAAGTGCACCGCATAAGTGTGCCGAAGGGTATGCGGACTGACCTCCGCCATAATTCCGGCATTTCGTCGGTGAAAATCCAGGATCGCATAAGCAGATTGACGACTCAATTTTCTCCCTCTAGCCCCCACAAAAACTTCAGCCACTCCTGCTTTCGCAAGAGTTGGCCTTGCATCTGTCAGATACCGCTCAATCCAAGGAGTCGTGTGCATCGGGATCGGAACCCACCGGGTCTTGCCCCGCTTCCCCGTCACTCGGAATGCTGCCTGATCAAGTTCAATTTCTTCAACTCTCAGACCCACGACCTCACTTGCCCGCAACCCAGTTCCATAAACAAGCTCCATCAAAGTCCGATCACGAATTCCTGTCGCCTCACTCAAATCAGGTGAATCCAAAAGACGCTCTAAGACATCCATCGTCAACGCTTTAGGTACCCGTTTGGGCAACCTCATACCGCCCGCACTGGGTAAATCAACACTCGGCCCTTCACCATTTTTCTTGAGGAACTTGAGCAGAGACCTCAATGCACTCACCCTGCGGCGCGCCGTCGAAATTGCGACACCGTTCTTTGCCGCCGTGACAAACACGGATAAATCTTCCGCCCCTAGTTCGTTCCACCCCATCCGTCCCCGCTTTCCGAAGTAGGCGGCGGCGAACTGGAGGTCGCGTCCGTAGGCGGCAAGGGTGTGCTCGCTGGCTCCTCGCTCGAATTTGAGGGCATCGAGGTACCACTCGATCCCGTTGTCGAATCCTTTCGTTTCCAAATCCATAATTGAGGTCGAATGTAAGCTAAGTCATGGATGCGTGCCGTGAAGGCAAGGCCTTCACCCCCCACCCAAGGCGCCCGCTGACCATTCGCCAAAACCACCGGGATTCGATCATAAGACGCTTTTAACTCCCTTAAGAATTCCTGATATTGCGCAAGCTGAACCCCAAACTCTTCCGAACCCCTGCCTGCAGCATCCAAAACCTCAAGCCCTTCGTATTCAAAACTGCTGAAAATCACATAGTCCGGCTTGGAAATCGTGAGAAGACGCACATCCCAATCCTGCCTCGCATTGATGTCCTCGGGCACATATCGGATAACCGGGTGATCCGGGACTTGCGCCAAAAACTCTAACCGCCGTTCAATCGGAATTTGTGCAGGACCAGCCTGGATCAAGGGATGAAGGTTTGGCGAGTAAAACCACGGGTCTTTCACAATGCCAATCGATGCGCCATCCGGCAAATGCTCGAACACGAAATCTGCCATCTCTTGACGGGGATCGGATTGGGTCATCCAGCGCGTCATGTTAACGGTTGATGCCAGACCACCCCCAAACCCGCCCAGCGACGCAATCCCCAAAGCCACCACCGCTTTCGCCTTCATGGAGCCATTCTTGTGCGCTTGGCCCATCGCCCAACCAAATCCCATCCCCATAACCGGGATCATCGGGAATACGTAGCGCAAGAACTTCACCTCTGCTCGTCCAATCAAAACATAAATCAAAATCATGAAAACCGCTGGCCCGATTAGCCAACCATGACGCCGCCAACTACCACGCCCAAGCCCCGCCAAGCTCATCAAGAACAGGAGCCCCCCGTATCCCACAACCAGGTTAGAAATGTGATAAATCCAGCCCGGAGCCGTGCCCGCAAAAACTAAACCGTGTCCAGTAGAAGTGTGGGCGATTTCATACTGAAAATCCTGCATAAACTTCGCCGTATCCGTGACGATTCCTGGAGTCACTGCAATGAAAACCACCATCATTACCGCAAACGATGCTAGTTTGATCTTTGCTATCTCCCCGATCCGCTTCATCCCCAAAGCCATTGCCAGGCAAATCCCAATTGCCGCAAACGCCAGAACTCCGGTGTACTTTGTCCCCGCGCTTAAACCTGCGAATACTCCTGCCCAAATAGCCGCTCTCATCATCAGAGCCGCCGGAACTTCTTCTCCATCTTCGCCCGGAAACATCCGTGAACATTGATAGAAACACCACGCCAAAAACATCATAGCGAGCACATCAACTGTCTGAAATCGTGAGTGAACAACCAGACCCGGCGTTAATCCAACCGCTAGTCCCCCCATCAATCCGCCAACCCAATGGGTATGGCGAATCAATGTCAAGTAAACCGCGAGTGCCGCCAAGGCCCCTGCCAGCGAGCTAATCACACGACCAGCAAGCATCCGGTTCTTACGAACTTCCGGCGAGCGTGCTTTAAGCTCCTCCGCCGTTGCCCCGGAATATGTGTCAACAATATCGGAAGCCACGCTCAAGACGCTCAAATAGAGGGTTCCGTAGTTGTAAAACCCAGGTGCCATTTTCCCCTGGAATGGCTTAACTTGCTCCGAAACCTGCTGAATAAAATCTTCATCCGGATGATAACTAAAATACTTGTCCTCACTTGGCAGTCCCCACCCTATCCCGATCAATCGCAGGCCCAGCGCAACAATAAAAACGCCCAGACCAACGAGAAATGGAATCTTGCTGATCTGGACGTTTTTCACGTCGGAATAATACCGATTACTTGACCGAAACCAGAGTCAAAGTGCCACGACCCGTAATCTTTTCCTCTTGAACCGCGGTGTTCAGTCCTGTAACAAAAATAGACCAACCACCCTTTGTCCGGGTCGTCGCCTTCAAGGTCGCTTTTGTCTTAGGATCAATCTCAAAGTCCACCGTCGTATCCAGTTTCAAGGGCAACTTAGCCAGTCCAGACTCATTCGCAGACATGCGCATTGCCTGGTTAATATAAATCGCCGCATCCGAATCAAGTTTGAGAGTCCCAATAATGTTGTAGACCTTCTTGCCCCCGCGATCGACCAAGCCATTGAATTTGAGATCCATGTCTAATCGCTGCATTTCAAACTTACCGCCGGAACCTTTGAGTTCCATCGGCTGATAACTCATCGTTTGTCGCCAAGTTTCGCCGACTTCAACCTCAGAGAGCGGAAGTTTGGGGGCAAAGTCAAGGGAACTGTCAAAGCTCCCAACGAACAGAGCCAACCTTTGAAGTTCACCCGCAAGATCTGAAACAATGTCCTGCCGAGCCATTGGAGACATCAGATTTAGCTTTCGGAACGGTCGGATTCCCTGCGCACTAGCAGATGGCGAGAGGTCTTTCAAGCCAGTGATCGCGTTGACCGGAGAAACATCCATTTCCAAGTTGTAATTCACCGGAATCTTCGTGGAAATTGGCCCTCGGTCGGCTGTCTCCCCGTCAATCTGAGTCATCGTCGGGCGCTTGTAGTGAACCCGAGCAATCCCAGAATTCTTAACATCCAAGACCTTGTAATTAAAGTCATAGTTGATTTCAACATCGCTTGGAATGAACGTTGACAGTCCTTGCTCCCGATTCTCAGTTTGCAGGTGGGTGCGAACGGCGTAGCTGTAAGTTTTGCCCTTCTCAAACGAGCGATAGAGTTCAACCGGATCCGCTTGAGCAAGAACCGCAGAGGCAATAAGGGTACTGATCATGGCAATTTCCTTATTCTGACGCCTTAGCCCCGCAAAAGTTGCTTACTGATCACGAGCCGTTGAATTTCGGAGCAACCCTCCCCGATTTCCGTGAGCTTTGCGTCGCGCCACAACTTCTCAACCAGATAATCAAAAGTCATCCCGCGACCACCATGAATCTGAATTGCCCGATTTGTCACCCGATTTGCCGTTTCACTTGCATAGAGCTTGGCGTAGCTCGATTGGAGAACAATGCTTTCTCCGCGATCAAACATTGCTGCCCCTTTGAACAGAAGCAACTTCGCGGCTTCAATTTCCATCGCTGAATCAGCGAGCATATTTTGAACTGACTGCATATCCGCCAAGCGACGATTAAACTGCTCCCGCTCCTGCGAGTACTCAAGGGCAAGTTCGAACGCTTTTTCGGCAATCCCAACGGCCATTGCAGCGATTCCGAGACGACCACGATATAGCAATCCAATCGCTTGCTCAAACGTGCAGGGAGTGTGCCATGCCCGGGCATTTGTCAAGGTAAACCGAACGGTATTGCTTGCACGTACTCCAACGGTATGGATTCGATCTGTTAACTCAAAACCTGGCTGATCAGTTTCCAGCAGGAACGCAGAAAGCTCTTTCTCACCCGTTCGAGCCACCAAGACGATGAGGTCAGCCTTTCCTCCGTTAGTGATAAACATCTTTTCGCCATTGACCTGCCACCACCCTTCTTCGCCGCTGATGGGAGTCGCAACCGTCTTGACGCGCCGAGCGTCTGAGCCAGCATCCGGTTCTGTGAGTCCCCAAGCAAGCTTCAAAGTGCCCTCCATCGCCGGCTTCAAATACTTGTCGCGCTGCTCTTGACTTCCAAAGTGAACAAGGTGCCCAATAACTAGAGCATTGATCGCTGCCACGTTCATCGAAAGGGCTGGGTCGCCTTTCGCGAGTTCCAAGCACATTTCCACGTAGGCTCGGCAACTTCGGTAAGTGCCCCCCATTTCCGCCGGAACAACCATGTCCAACATTCCCGCTTGACCCAACTTCGGCCAAATGTCATCTGGGAACGCCGTGTTATTCTCCCATTCGCGTGTATTCGGTAAAACTTCTTTGGCAACGAACTCACGCACAGAGTCCATAAAAGCCGCTTCATCGCCATTGATGTTTGGGATAATCGCATCCTGCGATTCTGCTCCCACAAGTGTTTGAGCCATACTTTCCCATTCTACTGGGTCAATTCCCTCGATATCTGCATGGCCCCGGACAACATTTCAGCAATTCGCCCATCTATCCGAACTATAATATAACTCCCGAATGATTAACCAATCCGGGCAAATGAGTGAAACATGATTGATTTGATCAAGGAATTAGGCGAACCTTCAAAGCGCACCATCCTCGCGCTGATCAAAGCATCACCAAAAAGTGTTACCGATATTGTTGATGCGACCGGAATGAAGCAGCCGAATGTCTCAAATCACCTTGCTCGAATGAAGCAAAAGGGCATCGTTCGCTCATCGAAAGTCGGACGCCAGGTCTTTTATTCCCTTGCCTCAATTGAAATCGCCGAAGCGCTCCAGGGACTTGTCAATGCTGACTTCGATTCTGCAAACTACCAAATCGAACTCAATGAGGAATTGGTAAAGCAATTTTGCCGCTCTGCAACCAATGGCGATGAATTGGAGTGCACCGCGATAGTTGACCGGCTCCTCGGCACTCGCCATGAAATCATTGACATTTATGAAGAGTTGTTCGGCAGTTCACTTCAACTCATCGGAACCTGGTGGCAAGTCGGGGCAATTGATGTCGGCCAAGAGCATTTGGCGAGCGCAATTGTCGAACGGCTCATGGCCCGGGCACTTCATCACAGCGCACCACCAAAAACAACCGCCCTCGCGGCTGTCCTCGGGTGCCCTCCCGGCAACTGGCATTCGCTCGGGCTTCGCATGGTCAGTGACATGCTCCGCCTGAGCGGCTGGCGCAGTTATTTCCTCGGTGCAAATGTCCCGATTGAATCCTTCATTAGTGCCGTGCGAGAGCATAAACCCAAAGCCGTAATGTTCAGCTGTCCAATCGAAGAACAACTCCCCGAAGTTGATGGATTGCTCGCCGCTCTTGTGAATTACAGATCAGAAAATTACCCATTCACCATCGTGGCAGGGGGCTACGCAATCATTGTACGAAAGGAACACTACTTAGCGAACGGAGTTGATTTCGTTGGAGAAAACCTCAAGCATTTCCGGTCTGGCTTCATCGAGCAGATTAGATCCGCCGACGATTCAATTTCTGAAGCCCCGAAAGTCCGTAACGGCCACAAAAACTAAGCAAACACAAACTCAAATGACCCTGAATCATCAACTGATTCAGGGTCATTTCACTCTAAAAGCTGTCGAGTTAGCCGACAACGGTTTTGACGAATGAGCTGAATGCTTTGGGATCGTGGATCGCCATTTCACTCAACATCTTGCGGTTGACGTCAATCCCTTTGGATGCCATCGCATGGATCAACTGACCATACTTCACGCCCTCAAGTCGGCAAGCTGCCGAAATTCGGGCAATCCAAAGGCGACGAAAATCGCGCTTCTTAGCTCTACGGTCTCGAAAAGCGTATTGACCGCTCTTCATTACCTGTTCGTGGGCATTCTTAAAAACATTCTTCTTGCGACCGTAATAACCTTTGGCCTGCGAGAGAAGTTTCTTATGCCGTTTGTGGCGCATCAATCCGCGCTTTACACGTGCCATTTCTTCTGTATATCCTCGTTTGTTTTTTGTTTTTCGTACCAGTTCCCAGCCAATGGGCGGTGATGGTAGAGGTCGGGGCTAAGCACCCTGAATTATTTCAGGGCGAGCAGTCGCTTGATTCGCGGCAACTCGGTTTTGCTGAGCGGTTGGGCTTGATCCAGACGGCGCTTTTGGCTTCCCGACTTGTGGAAGAACATGTGATTGTTGCCGGAACTACGGCGCATGATCTTCCCCGAACCGGTGATCTTAAACCTCTTCGCTGCTGTCTTGTGTGTCTTCAGCTTTGGCATCTTTCTTTTGGCTCCCGCCAGTTGACTTGGGGCTAATGACCATAACCATCTCTCGACCGTTCAAGATCGGAGCCTTTTCTGGCTTGCCGTACTCCTCAAGTTCTTTCGCCAACCACAACATTTTCTCTTCCCCAATTTTGGGGTGAGCAAGCTGTCGGGGTCGGAATCGACAGACGACACGCACCTTATCTCCATTGGTCAAGAACTTTTTGCCCTTCACCATGGCCGTGTGCAAGTCATTCTCTGCGATGACCGGACTTATCTTTATACCCTTAACTTCCTGCGTCTTTTTCTTAGAGTCCTTCTTTAGCTTGTCTTGCTCATATTTGTACTTGCCGTAATCGACAATTTTTGCCACTGGTGGTGAGGCGTTTGGCGCAACAAGCACCAAGTCAAGCCCCGCAGCTTCCGCAGCACGCAACGCATCTCGCGATGTCATTACCCCCAACTGGTCGCCTGTTCCACCAATCACCCGAAGGTCGTCATAGCGCAAAAGCCGCTTGTTGATCGGAGGACCAGGTTCAGGACGGGGACGTCCACGCCCGCGGAATCCCTTCTTAATGGCTACGCACCTCGAGGCACACTGTCAAAATTGTCATGTTGACCACACAGTATATCGTCGGCGAGCATTCACTGTCAAACAGGGCTCAGACTCAAAAGTTTCCAAAAAACCTCTCCCATCAAGACCTACCCGCGGATGGGTAACATCAACAACGCCGTTATGATGGATCATTGCCGCCGCGTCTGCGTCATCGGAGCCGGGACGATGGGGTCAGGGATTGCCGCCCACCTCGCCAATCTTGGTTTCGATGTAACCATTCTTGAACAAACAAAGCAACTCGCCGACGACAAGCTGGCTCACGCGGCAAAACTCCGCCCGCCCCACTTCTTCCTTCCCGGAACCGCAAGCACAATCAAAACAGGATCGATTTCTGAAGACCTTGATGCCATTCGCAATGCCGATTGGGTATGTGAAGCAATCATTGAAAAGCTTGACGCAAAAAAGTCACTCTTTGAACTGATTGACCCGCTCATTCGTGACGATGCGTTCGTATCCACTAATACAAGTGGACTCGAAATCAATCTCCTTATCGAAGGACGCTCCGATTCATTCCGACGCAAGTTCGTAGGGACTCACTTTTTTAATCCTCCTCGCTACCTCAAGCTCCTTGAACTGATTCCTACTCAGGAAACTGACCCGGCGGTAATTGATGCCTATGTCAAGTTTTTCCACGACTCTGCGGCTCGCCGATGCGTCGTCGTCAAAGACACTCCGGGTTTTATCGCCAATCGATACGGGATGTGGAGCATGTATCACGCCGTTAAAGTCGCCGAGAAACTCGGGCTTACCATTGAAGAAGTTGATGCCATTACTGGCCCATTCATTGGACGGCCAAAATCTGCCAGCTTCCGGCTCAATGATCTTGTCGGGCTCGACATCATGGAAGATATCGCCAAAAACCTCATCGAGCGATGTCCCCAAGATCCGCATACCGATGTCCTCCAGACTCCCAAAAGCATCGCGTATCTCATCGAAAAGGGATGGATTGGATCCAAAGCCGGACAAGGTTATTACAAGAAAGAGGGCAACCAATTCGTTAGTTTTGATCTCAAAACCCACGCATATCGTGAGACACTTTCCCCCAAACTGCCAACTCTGGATGAACTCGGACGGCTCCCATTTGGAGAACGCCTCCGAACCGCATTAGCTGATAAATCCGAAGTGGGAGAGTTTCTCCGTCTCTATCTCAAGCCTGCCCTCCAATATGCTGATTCAATCAAAGCCGAAATCGCTCATAACGTGCGCGACTTTGACCGAGTAATGCAGTGGGGATTCGGCTGGGAGCATGGCCCCTTCGCGACAATTGATGCTATTGGAGCCGAAAATCTCGAAATCTCCGCGCAGCCGTTTTACCAAGGCGCAGAAATCCAAAATAACGCGGGATCATACTTCACTCCAACTCCAGAACCAGAATTCGCGACGATTCAAGATTTCCCGATTTTGAGCCAACACGACGGATTCAATGTCCGGGATATGGGAGACGGCGTCCACGCTATTTCCACAACGAGCAAAATGGGGGTCATTGCCCCATCACTGGTCAGGTCACTTACTGAGTACCTCAATTCTGAAACAAGTCAGCGATTTGTTCTGACCAGCGAAGCCCGAGTATTCAGCGCTGGATTTGACCTGAAATTCTTTGTTGACCGCATTGAAGCCAGCGATTTCGACGCCATTGACCAAGCCATCGCTGAATTCCAAAATCTAAACGCCACCATCGGTCGATTCCCCTCCGTTGCTGCCGTTTGGGGCTTCTGCATTGGCGGCGGATTCGAACTTGCCGCAGGATGCACTTTAATCGCAGCTTCGCCAGAAACCCAAATTGGGCTACCCGAAGCCATCGTTGGGCTAATCCCCGGCGGAGCCGGCAACGCGGTTATGCGCCTCCGTGCCCAAGCAGGCGGAGCAAAAAGGCTTGTGGAAGCGGCCCAACTTATCGCCACTGGCACGTTATCCACAAATGCTGATGACGCTCGGAGAATTGGCTACCTTCGCGATGAAGACATCACCGTCTACCATCCAGATCGCCTGTTGACTGAAGCCAAAGCCCTTGTCCTCAAGGCAGAACCGCTTGACCGCCCAAGTTGGCAAGAAATTAATGGCCCCGTCAAAGGCATGATTGATCGAATGCAGCAGGAACTCGTAAAGTTAGGTGTCCTCAGCAATCACGACCAAATCATCAATGACAAAGTCAAACACGTCTTCGCTGATGCAACCAACTGGGATGACGCCAACGCTCGGGAGCGCAAGGCCTTTGTTGATCTCTGTCGAGAAGGTCTGAGCCTTGCTCGAATGCGGCATATGCTCGAAAACAATAAACCCCTTCGGAACTAACCCCTATGAAAATTCTTGTTCCCATCAAACGGGTCATTGACCCCTACGCGAAAGTTAAACCCCTGGATGACGGTTCCGGTCTCAACCTCTCCGGAGTTAAATTCGAAATCAATCCGTTCGACGAAATTGCCGTTGAGGAAGCCGTTCGACAGAAGGAAAAAAACTCCGAAATACAGATTATTGTCGTCAGCATTGGCGGCCCAGAATCCGAAGAGCAACTCCGAAAAGCGCTGGCTATGGGGCCGATGAAGCTCTCCACATTGAAACGACAGACCAACTCGACCCAAGCATCGTCGCCAAGGAACTTGCCGCATTGGTCAAAGAGAAAAATCCGGCCGTGATCCTCATGGGTAAGCAGGCAACGGATAACGACAACAATCAAACCGCTCAAATGCTCGCCGCCCAGCTCGATTGGCCCCAAGCCACTTTCGCCAGCAAAATTGAGTTTACAGATGACAAAGCCAATGTCACACGGGAAACCGACACAGGCGAAGAAGTCCTCGCCATCCCACTCCCGTGCGTGATCACGACCGACCTCCGACTGAACGAACCAAGATTCATTCCTCTACCCGGAATTATCAAAGCTCGCAGCAAACCACTAACCAAATTGGAACGCCAAACCACCGATCAACCCCGAGTAGAAGTCCTGACATACACTGCACCCGCCACCCGATCCGCGGGCAAAAAAGTCGCGACCGTTGACGAACTCATTGCCGAACTTAAATCTAAAGGAGCACTAGCATGAATCTCCTTCTGATTGCTTTCGATGCTGAAGATGCCGTCACTTGTGCCGCATTTGGTCAAGCATCCAACCACTCGTTCGACATCCTCCAGTTGACCGGATCCCCGGCTACTCATCTTGGAGCAGGAAAAGTCATCAGCTTGGATCTGCCTTCTCTCCCGCCCGCTGACTATTTTGCCGCTGCCCTCAAACTAATTGCCGAACCTTATGATCGAGTTGCTGCCGTTAGTTCCATGCGCGGAAAAGATGCTCTCCCTCGTCTCGCCGGATTGCTCGATTGGCCAATGATCTCCGACATCACCGAAATCGTCGATGAAAAAACCTTTGTCCGCCCAATTCTTGCCGGATCAATTCTGACCAAAGTCCAGCTCAACCATCCCAAAGCTTTCCTCACATTCCGACCCGCTGGCTTCCCCGCTCCAAATCTTGGAGGCGAAAGCCAAGTTGAATCAGTGAATCCAGAATGGATAGGTTCCTCCAAACGACTTTCTGAATCACTCAGTGAAGGCGGACGACCTGACCTAGCCACTGCGAAAGTTGTAGTAAGCGGAGGACGTCCGCTCAAAGATGCTGAAACCTTCGAGAAGATCGTCGGTGGACTCGCCGACGCATTGGGCGGAGCCGTTGGCGCAACCCGGGCCGCCGTCGATTCTGGAATCGCCGCAAACGAACTTCAAGTCGGTCAAACTGGCAAGATCGTCGCCCCTGATCTTTACATTGCTGCCGGAATCAGCGGCTCAACCCAGCATATGGCCGGAATCAAAGATTCAAAAATCATTGTCGCGATCAACACCGACGGCGATGCGCCCATCTTTGATATTGCCGACTACGGTTTAGTTGCCGACCTTTTCGACGCCTTGCCCGAACTTACGCAAAAGCTCCAGAAGTAGCCGCTTCCCAAGCTAAATCAAAAAACTCCGGTCGTGCTTGACTGATTTGCATATCACCGTCAACCGGATGGACTCGGTTTGTCAGCAGAGCCGCAAAGACCTTGGCATCGGGATCAACCCAAATACACGTTCCCGTGTATCCGGTATGTCCAAAGCTCCTCGCCCCAAACTTGACTCCAGAACTCGATCCAGCTGGTGACTTGGTATCGAATCCAAGTGCCCGCGAAGATGCAGGAGAGCCCACATGAATCCAATCGCCAAAATCTGCTCCCAATACGTCTTGCCCAGCAGTGAGCACCTGTCCGAACTTCGCAACTCCTCCAATTGGCGCGAACAACCCCGCGTTACCACTCACCCCTCCCAGGATATAAGCAATCGGGTCATGTACCGTCCCGCAGATGAAATCACCGACACTCCACTCCTCACCGCGCTCTCGAGCCAGTTCCCTTCGCCATCCCGGAGTTGCTTCTGTCGGAGCAATCTGACCAACCATATGCGGCCCCGGTCTGTATGTTGCTTCAATGCCGTGTCGTGAATAAAACTCCGAATGAACAAACTCGGCCAGATTTTTTCCCGATATCCGCTCTACAACCGCCATTAAATTGACGAACCCAAGACATGAATATGCTGTTTTCTCGCCCGGTTTTGCCACTGGCCCCGATCCCAAAATTCGCGTTCGCGCCTCCGATGCATCTGTGACCTTGCCGGCCATCGCATCGTAAGGCTTGAGTCCACAGTCATGGAGAAGCAGGTTCCGGATTGTTCCCTCACCGAGCTTTGATTCCGGCAAAACATCGCGCACCGGCGTATCGAGTCGAATTTCACCCTTTCGGATAAGTTCATAAACCGCCATCGTCGTACTCATCACTTTAGTGACACTCGCCATGTCCCACCATGTCGAGGCGTCAACCCAATCCCCTCCGTACGACCGAGTACCCACCCAACCCATTTCAATCTTATCGGGAGTTCCGTAGCAGTAGGCTGCTCCCGGAAATGCCCGTTTTTCAATCCACCGCGTCAAAGCCACATCAATGAGATCACTCATTACAGAATCGTCACCCCGTGCAATCGCAACCCCGCCGCCGAATGAGACGCAACCAGTTCTACGGACTTCACCCGCTTTCCACCAGTTTCAATCCGAACCGCACTCACTGTGTTCTTTCGTGGGGACGCCATGGTCGCCTTGGTATCTCTTACCGAGCGAACGTGCATCCCATACCGAATCTCGTGATCCGATTTTGAGCCATCGGTGTAATGAACAATGGCGTGACCAGCCAGCGCCACGTCGGTGATTGTCGCCGCCGAATCCAATGCAAGAATGATCGCTTTTGCGGGCTGATCGATCGGCAAAGTCAGGTGATGTGGCGATGCAAATGCTCGCGAAGTAGTCACCCCAAACAACTGCTGAGGTTCCATCTTCTGAATCTTGTATGGCCCTATTTTCTCAACTTCGCCCCCCGCAGGGCCAAGGGCAAATCCGTCGACTGCCTTCACGATCTGGCGTCCGCCAAAGTACCAACGTTGCATCAATTCCGCTGGATCATAGCCGAGTTTATCGGGCATTTCTGTCCGGCCACTCCAAGCATATTCAGCCATCAAAATAAACGCCGAAAACTGTTGAAACTCCCGAACCATATTCGCTTCGCTCGATTCATAACCCGCCCAAGTCGTTTGTAACACCCCTGCATCGTTCCGAATTGCGCTGAGCGTAAATCCGCGAATATTGTTCGGGCGATACCAAGTGCTTGCGATCGGACGCAAGCCCAAATCCTTAAAGAGCTTCAATGAACGATCAAATGTTTCTGGATTTGGATCGTTACGGTAGTGCCAGTCCGCAACATATGTCCCTTTTTTGAGCATATTCCGACGGACCACCGCCGCCTCTTTGCTCGGAGCATGCATGGCATCAACCGCTTCCCCTTGCGCCAAAAGCATATCTCCCCAAAGCATCATTTCCGCATCGTGATCCGCCGCAATCTTCTGCAGGAGCGGCACCCCTTGTTGCCACAATCGAGTCGTTAAATTCTTATCATCAATCCCCCGATTGTCAATCTCGTCGAGACCAAAGTGAAAGACTTTCGGCTTGGTGAGATCAGCAACCTCACCCCATAACTGGTTCAAAATTTCTCGAGTGCGCGCTTTGCGAACGTCAATTGTGTACGGGATTTTTGGATTCACTGCCAATTCCAAGTTCTTGTCATTTCGGAAAAACCACTCCATGTGCCCCATACTCTGCACAAGCGGAATGAATTCGAATCCAAGAGTTCGGTAATGCTCCACGAGCTTCACCAAGTCAGGTGTTTTCATCGTGATCGGGTTCTCGATTCCCGGCAACGCTTTCCATTGAGTTTGCTCGGCTTGCAGAACGATCTTATTGAGCTTCACGGGGGCCAAAACCCGATCACTCAACTTCCCCTGAAATGCAACTGCCGTTGGACCAACAAACAAATGCGCCCCGCGCCATTGTGCGCTTGGCCAATCCGTGACCGTCGCTCTGGGCAAAACAATGGACTGCCCTTGAGACTGCACCATTTGCGCCAAAGTCCGGAGTCCATATCGCGCTCCTTCCAAACTTTGCCCGACGATCACAACTCCCGAATCACCCACTTCCAAGCGATAACCATTCGATTTGGTCACTCCTGGTGAAACACTGACCCGAACTGATACAGGCTGGCCTGCTTTCTCCCAATCCCAGCTTCCGCCAATAAATCGTTCAAACCAAGCCTTTTCACCTTCCAATCCTGCTGGAAGTGACAAGTCAAATCCTCCCCCACAGGCCAGGTAACCGGATCCGCGATCGAAAATCTTCGGTTTCGGGACAATTGGAAAGCGTTTCACGTCGGGCCCCTGAGCGGAATGGATTGGCTGTTTAGCCAAAGCGAGTTCAGTTCTATCCGCACCCGGTTGCGTGACAGGATCAATCGTCAGCTCATATTCAAATTGCACTGTGCCTTGCGGCTTGATTTCCTGGTTATTCAAGCCCAGCCAAAACAACTCCTTTCCATCCGCCCATTCGATTGTATAGTTCCGAGCATCCATCACATAAACGGGTTGCCGGGAAGTCATCGTTACCCGTGCTGCCGGCGCATTGAAAACGAGCTGCCGCCCTTGACCAAAAATCCGCTGTTCAAATGTTGATCCCTCTTTGACTGGCTTATCCAACATGGGAACCTGGGCACCGTCCAAGGACAGGCTCCCTTGGTCAACAAGAGGTGCCCAAAGACGCCCCAACGTGTACTCCAGCATCACAGGTTTCTCGCCCCGCCATCGAAATTCCGCTGTGGCCCGGAAACCCTTTTCTGTCGGATAAAAGGTTTGCCGGTTTGCAACTTCACCATCGTCCGAATCGGCAATTACGGTGAAGGAGCCATTCTCGCCTGGATACACCTTGACTGGCTTCCAAGCTGAACTGAAATAGCCCTTTGTCCAGCCCTTTTCATAATATTGAAATCCTGATCCCTCGATCAGAGCGACGTCGCCGACTTTGACTTCTAAACCCCGAAAAGACGTGTAACTGAGTGAAACAGGCGGCACAGCTGAAATCGTTGTAAGCCCAAAAACCAAAGCCGCAAACATGAGCTCATTCTACTCAAACCAACTCAGCGGTAGCTTGACCCATCGAGCACGCGATTCATCACCGGATAGCTATCCGTGCTGAGTTTCTGCCGGACTCCATTCACCGATCGCCATGTTTCAACAACATGACCTGCTTTTCCCGGATTGCGCACCCAAGTCTTTGGTTCACCGCTGATCCGCACGGTTCGCGGTTCAATCATTGCCAACGGCTTTTGCCAGATATCTACTTTTTTGGTCACCGAAGATTGTGCTCTCAGTTCAACCCGCAAGTATTTGCCTTCGGCCCGCACAACCAATTTGACCGGCACATTCAGGTCGTTTCGCCATTTCAAATCGATATTTGGATAGGCAACGGCTGCATCCCGACCTGGTGAGATGTAATTGGGCGCATAGTGGTGGGCGTGCCGTTCAACTACCGGGAAACCCGCTTCTAAAGCCGCGTTATAAATCGTTGTGCTCGTCTGGCAAACGCCGCCTCCCCAAGCATCAATCAACTGCCCTCCGTAGCTCACCGGAGCCCGCCGGTAACCTCGATCCCGACTCCAAGGCCCATTAAGCGAGTTGAAACTGAACTCAGTACCAGGCGCAATCAACTTGCCGTTCAACCGTTCTGCACAGATGCGAGCATTATGCACTTGTGCCTCCGACCGTCCATCGAGTTCTGTCACAAAACTGCCCAGAATCCGCTCGGGTTCTTGCCGACCTTGGGCAACGAAGACTGCCCCCATCATCAAAAACACCAGAGAAATCGCAAACGCTTTTATTTCCTCACCTCCGCTTTGTTTTGAGCACTTCCCGCTTCAACACCGCGAAGGTACATCGGATAAGCTGTCGTCGGCAACGCGTTCGCAACTCCCGGGGCTTCTGCACGAATCGCATATTCAATGACATGCTCTCCTTTTCCGAGCCGATGGATGAAAAATGCCGCTTTGTCATCGCCGAATGTACTGTTGCTCCACCAATTTGTCCAGTCGTATCCTGGCTCTGGTGAATCAGCATCAACGATTCGGCAGTTACTCGGGATCGGATCTTCGATTGCGACGTATTCCAAGGCATTGTCAACCGTAATTGTCAATCGGCATCGGAAGACTTCGCCGGACTTGAACTGTTCAGAAGCCCGTTTTCCAGGCAGCAACCGGAGCGAACCGTCCTCAAGCCGGGTTGCGGCCATCGGCAAATACTCCCGCTTGATGCGGAAACCCGGTGGGTTAGCCACAGGCTGAGAAGCTTGGGCATAAACGCCTTGACTCAAATCAATCGCGTACTGGCCTTCTCCTTGACCCACAAACTGAAGTCTCACTTCGTTCGCACCGGATCTAAGCTCCTTGAGCGGAACAGAGATCACTTTCGTTTTTGCACCGTTGGCAGAAAATTCAACTGTTTCCAGAATTCGGCCATTCAGAGACACTGTGACCGTGCCTTGAGCCGATTGGATCCCATTCTGATCAATGTATGCCATTGCCGCTTTGATCGCCTGGCTGGTTCGCCAGGTATCTCCCCATCCCTGGGAAGTCCGTACTTTCATGAGTTGCCGAACGATCTGCGTCGCAAGTTCTGGTTCAAAGACCAACGATGCTTCCAAAGCCCAACTATCACCCAGCGCATCCCCAACTGTAGCCTCACTAGCAGTGACCGTCATCTTCTTTTTCAGTACCGCCCAAACGGTTCTTGCGCGCTGTTTCCATTTTGCTGAATCGGCCCCACCCGTAGTCGCAACTCTCTCACACCCAATCGCGAGCTGAGCCAGTGAATCGGCCTCGAAATCGTCATATTTCACTTCGAGGGCCTTGCGTACACCTGCACTCGCCGAATACCGTGACTGTGCCGCCGCAAGAGCAACCATCTCCTGTCGCTTCCATTGATTCTCCAGCTTTGCCGTTTTCAGGACATCCTCGGCCGCCGGCAGAATCCGATCAATCATCGGTTGACCACCCGGAACTCCCGCTTGTCCAACTCGGAACAGTCCATCAAGAACCAGTGCCATCATCCGAGGGTCGCTTTGATCATAAGCAAACCAACCAAACCCTCCATCGCCACGCTGAAGCTCTCTCAAGCGGGCAAACCCGCGCTGAACAACCTCATCAACTTTGGCATCCATTTCTGGACGGCTTTGACCTGTCCGGCGCCAATAATCTCGCACCAAAACCGAAGGGACAAACCGACTCATCGTTTGCTCAACACACCCATACGGATAATCAATGAGGCCATCCAATGTGGGTTCAATTGCCGAGAAGAGGTTGGGCGCGACTTCAATTCTCAAATCACCTGAAATCGCCTTTGAATCAATTTCCAAAGCCGCTACAAAATTTTCTCCAGATCGCAATGCCCCCGCTTGACCAAGACGCCGGGTTTCAACCCGGGGCTGAATCCGAACCTTCTGCTCCAAACCATCGGTGAATTGCCCGCCGCGACCCACCATCTTGAGGACGCCTTCCCCCATTCCCAAAGCACGCACTGTTCGCGTCTCTACTTCACGGCTTCTTGCAGGAACTTTGATCGTGCCTCGAGAATCTCCTTTTAGCTCAAGTCCAGTAACCGATAACTCGTATGCGACTGCCATATCAGCATCTGTCGCGTTTGTCAACGTGAACGCCACCTCCTGCTCATCATCCTGAGTCAAGAATTGGGGAAGCGACATCCGTAACATCAATTCCTTCCTCGAAACAACTGAGCTGATCCCCTTGCCGACCCGCGTCTCCCGGTCAAAAGCTGAACCAGTAACCCGCCAACTGGTCAAATTATCCGGAACCTTCACCGGAATCGTCGCCGTTCCATCCGCTCCGGTCTTGATCGAAGCCGCCCAAAAAGCGGTATCTGCGAAATCCTTCCGGATCGCGACATTGCTGCCGCCTTTGTCTTCCCCATCAAGATACAACTCTGGGAATGAGTAGTTGGTAGAAACCACCGTCCACCGCCGAGGATAGAACGAGTCAATCGGGTCTTCCTGATCTTCTCGAATCTGATAAATCCCCTCGTCAACAACCCGCAAGGCAACATCTGCTTGGACAGGTTGACCGGATTGATCCTGAGTGGAAACAAGCACATTAACCGTTTCACCCGGGCGCATTTCATTCCGATCGGGAGTGATCGAAACCTTAAGTTCACGGTTGTCCAACCCAACTCTCGCTCCGCGCTGAGTCTGATAAAATTCCTTTCCGGCCACTTGTGTGACCGAGACTGTGAAGTTAGGTGAAAAAGCATCGGTCACCGAGATCGAAACGACGGCTTCCGGGCCGTCCATCCGAACCACTTGTGAACTGAGAATCCCTTCGCCTTCAACCGTGAGCCAAATCGCCGCATTATTTTTATCCGAGCGGACAACGACTTGAGCCGTTTCACCCACATTGTATTCACGCGAATCAAGCGAGACCGATAATCCAGAAGGGCCCTGGTATTCGTCCCCTCCGGCTACCCAAACATAGGCCTCGGTACTGATTTCATTTCCTCGGCGGTCAACGGCAGTAATAATAGCTTTGTAACTTCCTGACTTTTTCGGAGCCAAATCTACATTTGTCGTTACCCCGCTGAGTCGAACTTTCTGCTTGGTTTCTGCCACGAAAGACCAACCTTCCTTGGAATTCAACTCTCGTCCAAATTCAACCGTGGCTTCGCCGGCAAGAGCCGCACTCGAGTCACTCGGCTGATTAACTTTCAGACTAAGAGCCTGGCCCGGATTGGCAACGTAACGATCAAATTCTGCTTGCAGATCATATTCACCCCGACTTGCTACTGCCGCACCATCCGCTGAGTAAAAACGACCTCCTTCATCACTCACGCTTGCCGAGAGTTTGAACTTCGTATCGGCAAAATCAGCGTATTCCCCGTCGCCGCCAACTCTGCCCGTGTTAACAGTTACTTGCGCTCTTCCTTGCTCATCTGTCACCAATTCAAATTGGCGATTGAACTCCAGACCATAGTCAGAGCCATCGGCTTCGTAGTAATACTCCTCATCAAACGGCGAACTCCAATAATCGTATCCAGAGAACAAGTCCGCTTGAACTTTTGCCCCAACAATTGGCTCGCCCGTAAAACTCGTGCATTGAATCGTAAAGGTCAAGTCATCGCCTCGAACAACCCGTGACTTTTCGGCTGAAACATCAATTTCAAACTGGGGCTTTCGATAGCTCGCCAATGGAACATAACCGTACTCCGTTTGTCCACCCGCTTCAATCTCGACCGAATAAGTCCCCTGTAAATCAGACTCATTCATTCGAAATTCACCGGAGATACTGCCCCAGTCATCCACGATCGCCGGGATTGTTGTGATTCGATCACCGTTCGGATTAAACACTTGTACATTCGCAGCCATCCCCTCCGGAATTGTGTACGCACCTGGCTTCCCTTTTCGCAGTACCGATTTAAACTGAACTAAGTCACCGGGGCGATAAATCGGGCGATCCGTGACAAAGTGAGATGTCAGAACATCCTTTTCTTGATAAGGCTTGTAGAACCAAGTATGTGCCCGCGCATCGCCTCGCTTTGCCGAGACAAGGGTGAGCCTTTCTCCGCCCGCCATGGGATCAAATCCGATCAGTCCATTGGAGTTTGTCTTTCCGAGGTCAACCTGACTCGCTCCCCTGGTGATCGAAACTGAAACATCAGGTAGCGGCTGACCAGAATCAATATCAACAACAAACGCTTCACCCTTCTTCGGTTCCGTCTTGGTGACGAGAGCAATGTCAGTAACTGTCAGCCAGGCATAATCAACCTGCTCTGCAACCTGAGCTTTTACAAGATAAATCCCGTATGGAAGCCCCTTCAAATTCTGTTCATGGACATAAACTCCTTCAATATCTTTCGTTTGTAAGTCCGTTTTTTCGGACTGAACCTCCGAAAGCTTGGCTAATTCCGTTGGAGCTTGACGATTACGGTTCGTTGCGATCCCATAGAGTAAGTCCCCCAAATCACGATTGGCATCAAATGAACTCTCGTCCACTTTCAAAACAGTAAGTTGAAGAGTGTCGCCTTTGGTGCTCCCGTCTGCTCGCAAAGTGATATCTTCACCCGGACGAAATACCCGCGAACCCAAATTCAGCCCCAAATAATCAGGCTGACGTTTCGCCTCCCAATCCACCGCGAGTTTTTGACCTTCAAATACTTGTACAGATACTGATTCAACCCGGTGAGCTTTTCCAAAGACATTGGCCGAATAAACCCCGGTGGGCAAACTCGGAATTTCAAAACTCCCGCTCTCGTCAGTCTCCGCACGCCAAGTAGAGTCCCCTTCCCAACCATCATTTGTTTGGCGATAAAGAATGACGTCCGCCCCCGGAAGCCCAACTTGGCCCCCTTCCATCACCACCTTCCCCGTGACCGAACCCACAGGAACTTCAGCTGTAATCCCAACGCTAAACAATCCTATCGTCACCCCGACAATGAGAAGAAGACTGAGCAACCCTCCCGGCTTGACCCAATTCTTAAGCAACATCAATGACCTCCCCTTTTTGACGGTCGGAAAATACCAAATTCAGAGCCACTATCAGCCCCCCAAGCCCAACCACACTCCAAACGAAAATCTGCATTTTCTGATCTCTTGTAAATTCAAACGCTTGACTCACTTCGCCGTAACTTGCCGCCGCCAAACCTGCTAATCCCACCAGGGGCGCAATGCCAAAAGCAGACCGCTCTGAGATCAAAGCGGCGAGCCAGGCCCCCAATCCCAACCCCACCAACAGACCCACTCCACCCTTCACCCCAAAGAAGAACAATCCAATTACCGCGGCTCCGCCCGCTATGAAGCTTAATACGCCGAATCGCCCCCAGTTCTTCCATCCGGATTCAATTCGAGGCATCCCCAAAAGCAAGACAAGGAGTCCCGCTCCGATCATCACCCCGACCATTCCATAGTGCTGAGCAATATCAAAACTGCGGGTGCTTTCGGGGAAATCAATTCGCAAAGTGCGATAAGCTAGCATTCCCAAAACCGGGCCGATCACGGCTGAAAGGTCAGTTCGACCAAGCAAAACAAACGCGGCCAAACCTACTAACGCCGAAACAGCAACTCCGAATGATTGATCCTGAGCAAATGCAAACGTTGCAAGCCCCATAAAAATCAAACCACCGAGAACCAATTGCGTCGTGCGCTTTTGCGTTTGGGCTCCGCCAATATCCATCCAAGCCGTTGCAAACGCCCCCAAAATCGACGCAAAAATTGTCACTGGCAAAGTCGAATCATCACCACCCCATTGAGCAACAAAAAAACCCGCGCCGGCAACAAGAACCGCCCCCAAACCACCAGCAAGAAGCGGACTTGGCCCACCTTTCCCTCGGCTGAGAACCAAAACCAATAACCCAGCCGCAACCACGGCGACGGCCAGCATCGACCCGACGGCATTCGGCAATTTACCAAATCCTTCCGGAGTCCACCGATTCGCAAGGAGAACTAAGGCTCCAAGACCAGCGAAGGCCGTGCCACCCCGAGCGTTCCCGCCCCAAGCAATGACTCCGCCCACCAATCCAAGAACTGCCATCGCAACAAAATGACCTCCTACCAAGCTTGCATCGGCTGATGCTCCTGTCTGCACGGTCTGCCCCGCAAGTGCCCCCGCCGTCGCCAATCCAAAGACGCTCTGCTTCCGCCAGAGTGAGAGCCCCAACGCCACCGCCGATCCAACGAGTGCCCCGACCGGAAACTCACGCATCCCCAATAGTTGGAATGCCAAACCCAGCAAGACTGAAACTCCTAAAATGCCCAAGATCGGGCTGAACCAATCCGGTTTCTCCTCGTTATTATCGCGCTCCAGCCAGGCACAAACAACTGCCACCAAGCCGAAGACCAAAAGAAATGCCCCGTTCGTCATATCCGTTACAACTCGGACGACCGAACGGGGCCAATCGAATCAAATTACCCTTGCGACGCGTGTAAAGCTCTTTCCAAATCCGCCTTCAAGTCCTCGACATTCTCAAGGCCAACGCTCAGACGGATGTAGTCGGCAGTTACTCCAGTTGACAATTGCTCCTCCGGATTCAACTGCTGGTGCGTTGTACTTGCCGGGTGGATCACCAGCGACTTTGCGTCGCCAATGTTTGCGAGGAGACTAAAAATCTCAAGCGAGTTGATCAGCTTCTTAGCCGCTTCAAAACCACCTTTGACTCCAAATCCAAGAATCGCCCCGTACTTTCCTCGAACGTGGTATTTGGAAGCCAATTTGTGACCCGGATTACTATCTAACCCCGGATAATTCACCCAAGAGACGAGCGGATGTCCTTCCAAAAATTGAGCAATGGCCAGGGCATTCTCAGAGTGACGATCCATTCGGACGTGCAAAGTCTCGATCCCCTGAAGCAAGAGGAAAGCATTAAACGGAGATAAGCATTGACCCTGATCGCGAAGTCCTTGAAGACGAGCCTTGATCGCAAACGCAACATTCCCAAGTCCAGGGAAGTTTCCGAACGTTTCCCACATTTTCAAACCGTGATAGCTCGGATCAGGCTCGGTGAAGTTCGCAAATCGTCCTTGCCCCCAATCAAACTTCCCGGAGTCGACCAGAATTCCCCCAATACTCGTACCGTGCCCACCCATGAACTTCGTAAGCGATTCGACGACAACCGCCGCGCCAAAGTCAAACGGACGGACTAAGTATGCCGTCGGCACCGTGTTGTCGACCATCAATGGAATACCGTGCGCATTCCCAATCGTTGCAACTTCCTCAATTGGGAACTGATCAACTTTCGGGTTCCCAACGGTTTCTCCATAGAACAATTTCGTCTTATCATTGATATGCTTTTTGAAGTTCTCAGGATCACTCGAATCAACAAAATGAACTTTCACACCGAGCTTGGGAAGGGTGTGGTGAAAGAGGTTGTAGGTTCCTCCATAAAGGCTACTTCCCGAAATGATCTCGTCGCCCGCTTCGACGATGTTCGTGATCGCCAGCATTTGAGCCGCCTGACCACTCGCTGCCGCAACCGCCATTGAGCCTCCATGAAGAGCCGCAACTCTTCGCTCCAACACATCAGTGGTCGGATTCATCAATCGGGTGTAGATGTTTCCAAACTCTTCCAAACCGAAAAGCCGCGCCGCATGATCGGCATCGTCAAACAAGTAGCTCGTTGTCTGATAAATGGGAACCGCCCGCGATTTGGTCGTCGGATCGCCGGAATGACCGGCGTGAAGGGCCAATGTCTCGAAGCTTTGCTGAACGCCGTTTTCTGTTGCTGCCATGCAATCATTCTACGTCGATATCAAAAGATAATTAGGACACTGGGTTCCAAATAATCGTTTGGATGAAGATTGTTATTGAGAAAGTTTCTCTCCCCTAATGAAGGTTGACCTATTCAACCCACTTACTAATACTGCTCATATCGTCCACTGGGTCTAAAATGCATTACCGTATTTCCGGCGATCAAACACCAAATCCGATCCGATCTGCCACACATCTGAGTCAATCCGGTTTTCGGGAAGAATCTTACTGGAATGCACAATTGCACTGGTCAACCCTGCTTCCCGGGCGTAATGCAAGAACACCGAGTTCAAAATCACTCGCGCCGAAGCCTTCAAGCCAAAACTTACATTGCTCACGCCAAGAATCGAGTTCACCCGAGGATGCCGCAAATGCAACTCCTTGATCGCATCAATAGTTGCCATTGCCGATTCACGGAATTCTTCGTCCCCCGATCCCAGAGTGAAGGTGAGACAATCAATAAAGACATCCGAGTCCGGCAATCCATAAGCCCGCGTCCGCTCCAATATGCGCTCCGCAATCTGGACTTTCTTCTCTGCCGATTTCGCCATTCCATCCTCATCAATTGTCAATCCAACAACCGCGGCTCCATATCGCTGACACAAACTGAGAACCGCTTCTGTCCGACCCTCTCCATCTTCAAAGTTGATCGAATTGATCACTGGCTTTCCGGCAACACACTGGAGCGCCGCCTCAATCACCTCAACTTCCGTGGAGTCAATCATGATCGGAACAGTGATGTGCTGATTGTAAGCCTTCAACAGCGTCGTCATATCTCGGACTTCATCCCGGCCAACATAGGCTGTACAAACATCAATCAGGTGCGAGCCTTCACCCTCAAGTTCCCGCGCCAGTTCAGTCATCCCTTCCCAGTTTTCTGCCGCAAGCATGTCGCGGAACGCCTTGCTGCCATTAGCATTTGTCCGCTCACCCACAATCAAATAGGAATTATCTTGAACCCATGGCACAAAGTCATACAAGCTCGAAGCCCCTTGGAGTCTGACTACCGCCGCCTGTTCATCAGACCGATAGCTAAAGTCGAATCCTGGGAAAACCCCTTGGCATGCAACCCAATGCCCCGCCGAATGTGAACGACCTTTAACTCGCTCTGCCACTTGCCGAATATGCTCCGGCGTCGTTCCGCAACATCCCCCACAAATAGCAACCCCACTTTCCGAAACAAACTTTTCGTGAGCATCTGCCAGCTCATTCGGAGTAAGTTTATAGACTGCCTGACCACCCTCCATCATCGGCAATCCCGCATTTGGTTGAATTGAAATCGGACGGGTGGAGTTCTCCCCAAGAAACTTGACGTATGGCGCCATCTCCGCCGGCCCGGTCGCACAGTTCATCCCAATTGCCACCACCTCGGGGAAACATTCAATCATGTTCAATGCCGCAGAAATATCCGACCCCACCAGCATGGTTCCGGTCTGTTCCATCGTTACCTGAACCACAATCGGTACTTTTCGCCCCGTTGCCGCCATAGCATCCTTTGCCGCAACAATTCCCGCCTTGACCATCAGCAAATCCTGAAGGGTCTCAAGCAATAAGAAATCCGCTCCGCCGTCCAAAACGCCACGAAAAGAATCCGTGTAAGTTGCAAGCAAAGTCGCCCAATCAGTTTGCCCAAGGGAAATCAACTTGGTTCCGGGGCCGACTGCCCCCGCAACATACTTTGGTGAATCTGGAGTTTCGCACCGGTTTGCCGCCGACCGTGCAATCTGCGCCGCCGCAAAGCTGGTTTCGTAAACAAGCTCCGAAATCCCGTATTCCGCCAAAACAATTGATGTCGAACCAAAACTGTTCGATTCGACAATATCGCTTCCTGCTTCAAAGTAACGAACGTGAATTTCCTCGACCAAATCTGGTTGAGTGAAATTCAATATCTCGTTGCACCCTTCCAAGAACTCCCCACCAAGCCGATCTGCCGCCGCTTTGACGGCATCAGGCAAATGCGACTCCGCTTTTAGAATAAATGCATCGTCCGACAAACCCGCATTCTGATACTCGGTCCCCGTTGCCCCATCAAAGATCATGACGCCTTTGGCAAGTTGTTCGAGAAATGTCGGCTTCATGGCCCTATTATTGCGTTATCGAAATACGGCGAATAAGCCTCAGGCAAACTTGGAACAACCCAACCCAGCATAAATGCGCGTAATCCCGTCCAGCATCGATCCTCCTCAAGCGAGCAATACCCGCATCGCGAGCATCGACATGCTTCGAGGATTGGCCATTTTGGGAATGGCGCTGAGTGGAATGCTCCCGTGGGGAACTCTCCCAGCGTGGATGTATCACGCGCAACTCCCTCCACCGGAAATGAAATTCAATGCCGATGTTCCAGGGATCACGTGGGTCGATTGGGTCTTTCCATTTTTTCTCTTTGCTTTGGGAGCAGCTATTCCTCTCAACCTATCAAAAAAGTTAGAACACGTCAAATCTTGGACATCTCTCATCCCCGATATTCTCCGCCGTTACGGTCTGCTCCTTGCCTTCGCCTATCTCAGCCAGCACCTCCGGCCCATTTCGATTAACTCAAGCCCCGACCAATCAACTTGGATGTTGGCCTTGCTTTTCTTTTTTGCGACGTTCCTCGCCTTTGTCAGACTCCCAGAAAGTTGGTCAGCAAGTCACCGTTATTGCTTCAACTTGACCGGATGGATGATCCTCATTGCTGCGCTCATCTCTCTCCCAGCCCCTGATGGCCAGGTCTTTTATTACCTCAACACCAGGGTTGACATTATTTTATTTGTCCTCGCAAATGTATCGCTGAGTGGCACGATCATCTGGATACTGACCCGCCATTCACCGCAAACCCGGTGGATCATCACCGCGATCATCGCGGCTGCCTTTATCGCTAAAGAGTTCGATGGCCCCATCAAAGTACTCTGGAATTTCAATCCCCTGCCCTGGTTCTGGCAAAACGAATTCCACAAATATTTGCTGATCGTTTTGCCCGCCACGATCTGCGGAGAGGCACTCCTCAATCATTCCAAATTCAAAGAGCCTCTAGAACATACTCCGGGTGCCGAGTGGACAATCACCTTCACTGCAATCTTCTCGCTCCTTTCAATCACCGCCGCCCTGTTCTTACGTGAACTCGAATTCGCACTATTCATCGCAGTCATCAGTGGTGCCCTTGGCACAGTGATTGCCTCAAGAGCCTGCCATTTTTCACCCGGAATGAAGACAATGATTCGCCTTGCCGCATATTTTGTTTTGCTCGGCGTAATCCTCGACCCGACTGCCGGCGGCATCAAAAAAGACCCCGCCAATCTGAGCTACTTCTTCACTTTAACCGGACTTGCTATTTGGTTGACCATCGCCTTCACGAATCTCTCTAAGTACCGACTGATCGAAAAACTTATGAGTCCTCTCACCCTTACGGGCATGAACCCCCTCCTTGGCTATGTTGCCATTACCAACTTTGTTCCCGCAGTAATCCGTCTCACTCAACTCCATTCGTGGGTCGGAGATCAGGGATGGACTCCCTGGCAACTTGCGGGGTACGGATTGTTCCAAACGTTAATTGTGGCAATCGTGTGCATCGTTGCATCGCGATCAAAGCTATTTCTACGAGCCTAATTTAGCCGGAATCCTGACAACTTCACTCAGGCTCAAACGTCCAAACCCGCAGAACCATGGCTGTCAAACGGGTCTTATCCGTCCTCCTCACGCTTTTTGCGATCACCGGGATCCTCCTGGCTCAGGCTGCACCCCTGATCAAAGCTGGCGACACTCTCCAGCTCATTTGCGCCGAAGAGCCAAGCATTAACCAGGATTACCGCGTGACCAGTGATGGCCTCATCCTGGTTGACTTTCTCGGAGCCGTTAAAGTCGCGGGTCTGACAGAGGCACAAGCCGCTGACAAGATTGCAAAGCAACTCCTGGACGAAAAAATCCTTAAGAAAGCCACGGTCAGCGTAAAGCTTGTCAGCCCCGAAATCAAGATGGTGAAGTTCAGCGGCGCGGTCAAACTCGCCGCCGAAACAGCATGGAAACAGGGCATGACACTTGCCGATGTCATTCGGCTCGCCGAAATCCTTCCCGAAACCGACCTGGCCAAAGTTCAAATCAAATCGGCTGACAGCAAAATTCAGATTGCCGACACCACTAAAGGTGAAAATCCCGTTCTCCTGCCGGGAGATGAAATCACATTCTTCAAGAAAGCCGAAACAACTCCCCCCGTAGACCCCAAAAATCCTCCGACAGACCCCGAAGTACCTGTACAGCAAGGCGATGCCACAAAAGTAACGTTGAAAGGCAAAGTCACCCTTCCTGGAACCTATGACATAACCGCTAATCTCACCCTCCGAGAGCTTTTGGTGCGAGCCGGGGGATTCACCGAGGGTGCAAATCTGAACTCAATCAGTCTCGATCGAAGTGGTGCTAAACGGAGCCTGACCCTTCCCACCGATAACGACTTCCGTATTCAAGCCGGCGACATCATCACCGTGGACGACCGACCAAAGTCAACGCTCTTCGTCATTCTGGATGGTTCAGTCCGCCGACCAGGTCGTTACGAAATATCAGAAGGCACCAAACTGTCAGAGCTGATCAAACTTGCGGGTGGATTCAATAACGGAGCCCAAACCAGCAAGATCAAAATCTACTCAACCGGAAACGAACGCCCCCGCGAGATTAACTTTGAGGATATCGTTCTTGGCTATCGAGGAGACATCAATCTAACCACTGGCCAAACTATTGAAGTCCCCGGCCCTCGAACTGAAACCTCTCTCAAATTTGGCGCAAAGGAACGAACCGCCGCGGGACCAATCGCACTCCTCCTCCTCTTTGGGTCATAGTGAAGGCATATGCCTTGGGATAAAAGCAAAGGCCGGCCCGAACCGATTCGCGCCTTGAATCAAATCCGCGAGGTTGAGAATCACGAACCTCTCGTTGATCTACGGACGGCCTGTCCAACGTGCGTCATTCACCGCGGCTCTGTCATCCCCTACCTCCGGAAGTCGGTCGCCGAAAAGCTCGAGACTGCCGCCCAATTTCTTCCCCAAAACGTCAAAGTTGCCGTCGTTGATGCGTGGAGACCATTTGATCGCCAAGTCCGAATCTGGGAATGGATGTGGGGTTGTTTGGAAGAAGCCCGTCCTGATCTATCCTATGCGGCCAAACGGCGAATGATCTGCCGGTTCGTCGCCCCCATCGATCAAAAAGCCCCTCCCGGCCACACGACCGGGGCCGCCGTTGACGTCTGGCTAATTGATGAAAACGGAGAAGAAATTGACGTTACTTCACCGTTCGAGCGACTTGCTGGAGCTCCAACTTACGTGTTCGGATTGACTCCAGAAGCCGAACGCAATCGAATGATGCTCGTCGAAGCCATGCTTGGCGCTGGATTCAGCAACTGCCGCGACGAATGGTGGCATTACAGCTACGGCGATGCTGGTTGGGCCGTCCGCATGGATTTGAACGAGTGCTTCTACGGGCGCATCGATCAAGACCTGGAACTTTACAAAGCCCAAGAACGCGAATGGAACATCCGCATGCTCAGCCGCGAGAACCCGTTCTTGCAGGAGGGCGCGCCTGGCTCAAAGCCTCCCAAACCCACTCCGTAGGCGGAAGCACTCCATTCGGTCTAAATTCTCCCGGCGCGACCATGATCACGTCAATTTGGCAATTGATGGGCTCGTCTGTTTCCGCGCGAATCCACATACGCGTTTGCCCGGGTGGAAGCGTCAACTGCCCCGCTCGGTACCATGCAAATCCTGACCCGTAAAAACTCACAGGATTCGGTTCCATCTCCATAGCCTGGCCCGCCAAACTGATTTTGAGTGCCTTTCTGGCTGGTTCGTCCATTTTCGCCGCAATCCAAATGCTGTGCGATCCACCCAGTCGGTTCTGCACGATATATTCAGAAGCATAAGGGGCAACGGTTTTGACCTTCGGATTCAATTCCAATACCTTTCCGCCCGAAGTGCCCGAAACGTCCAGCATGTCACTAAAATTCGATGTCACTGGATTCTCTGCTTCTAACCAGTTGTAGGGAGCGGCGCGAACCGCCATACTTTGAAACTGATTGCGGATCGCAAGGTAAGAGGCCAGCGGAGTTCGCTCAAACCCACTTGTCGTTCGCTTCAAATTGGTCAATTCCGTCCCCGAAAGATCAATCAACTTTCCAAACGTATCGATCAAATATGAGACCGCCGCCTGGTTGGCATAAAACCCATCAAGAGGCACTGGGATATCGGATGACCCTTCAACAATGACGGGCGTTGTCGGAATCGTCAACTCAACTTCGTTTTTCTTCGCTTTGATCAGCAAGTCACTTCCGTCAATCGCAACCATCGTTGTGACAACCTCGGAGGACATTCGCATTTTCACCCTCTGCGGTTGACTGATCGCCCAAAACACAAAAGTCGTTATTCCTCGGTCAACAAACCGATAACCTTCAATCGTTGGCCCCAGATCAAGTCGTTCACCGGAAACTGGCGACGGTATCCACACCATTCCACCTGGCAATCTTCCCGTGACCGCGGGATTTGTCGCCGCAAAGGGATAATACAGTGGCCTTACGCCGTTGCGAGCCATACTCGCTTGGTCGCGATACGTCTCGGCTGCGTCTGCAACTGCTGTCCGCAACTCAGGAGAGGAAGCATTGAAAAACCACCCTCGGGTTCCCAGTGACTCACTTTGGCGAATGATTCGACCAGCATCAAGAGCAGTTTCTCCCTCCTGGAGTTGAACCGAAACCGCCAATCCGACCATCGGACGACCCCTTCGGAGAGCACTACTCATCGGGCCCGCCGACATGTCTAGTACATCAACCGCCGATCTTGGATCCATTCGGAAACTGATCCCGGCGAGTGCACCATCTGCATCCTCATACAAACCGCCCCAGCCTGACCAATCCTGAAAAACTGGACGTCCCGTCGTATCAGAAATCACATCTACCAAGCGATTCAGCCGCCGAGCCGCCCCGCTCCTAACAACCGTTCGAATATCACTCCAAATCTCATCGCGTCGCTCCGAACTCGTGACCTTCCCAGAATTCAGATTCAAAATAGAATCGACACCCCGGCTTCCTTGCCACAAAGGAACACATGCCGCAAAATCTTCAAAACTTCTATTGTGGTGAAGCCCGACGTGCCAAGATGCCGCGACCAAGTCTGGCGTACCATATTTCTGACGAAGATACGTTTCAAGCTCCAGCCGGAAAAGTTTGCTCGTCGGAACCAATGTGTCATCTACTTGAAAGCTCCGAACGGTTTTCCCCGCCGGATTCACCAACCCCCGATATCCCGACCCAAGCGGAGCGTTCTGCAAGATGGTCAAAAGTTGATCGCGATAAAGATCAAACCCCTCCCAATAATCTGCCATCCGTTGATCTTTGACTTCCGGATAGAGGACAAGGACATGGGGAAAATCTGAACCCAGGTCATATCGAAATGGCAACTTCCCCGCCTGAATTGAAAGCCAACCTTCCCAAATCACGGCCCCATTTCGCTCGTTCGCAAAAATCCCATAGGCGCGCTCACCACTCGGAATGTCGACCTTGATGTCAACTCGACCCATAAGCCCGGAAACCCTGTAACTCTTTGGCTCAATAGCGACCACAGATGCCGAAGGTGCTAATGCCGACACTCCGATCAAATAGCGAAATCCTCGGGATTCCAGCTCCGGCAAAACCCTCCGCCAGGTTCCCAAATCGAGTGGTAACTCAACAAACACATCTGTAACCCCTGCTTGCACAGCCTGATCCATCGCTTCAACCGTAGGATCAATATGTAATCCAACCGGTATGTAAGGAGACCCATCGAATGCCAACGACCGCTCGCGTGTCACTTCCCATTTGCGATCTTGAACAACCGGTTCAACCTGCCCCAACCCCAAAACGACCGTCAATAAAGCAGAAACCACGCTGGTAGTTTACCAGCGTGGTTTCCCGATTCCAAATCGGTTGGAAGACTTACCGCTTGCGCTTCTTTCCGCCGGGGCCGAGTTCCATGCCCACATGCGGTTCAAGGAAGTCCGCACGGAACTTGATATGGCGCTTCATTTCCCCCGACTTTGTTGTCCAGTTCACTCGTTCCAGAGTCCACTGCCATCCAATGTCTGTGGTCGAATAAAGGAATTCAACCCCTTCTTGCAAAATATCTCCCATCAATGTTTTCAGGTCATTTCGGTCACCCAAAATGCGCTCACCTGCCGCCATCGAAGGCTTCAAGTGTACGGTCAATGTGACGGCCTCTTCCTCCGCCGCCTTCAATTTCGCCTTCTTAGTGTCTTCAACCGTATCCTGAACCTGGGTTACTTCTCTCGAAACTGCCGTGGTCATTGCATCATAGGTATCAGATTTCCAGGCGTAGCTCTGATTGTCATAAACTGCATCCGCCATACGCCCCGCTTCCACAAGGGCAGTTGCGAGCAAGGCCGCATCCGTCGGCTTCAAATCTTTGTATGTCTTTCGAATCGTGTCGAAAGTGCTTTCCGGTTTGGTCAAGTTGCAAGTAATCAAACTTCGTGTGTCCTTCCCACGCATTTTCATGCCTGGTCTATAATCAAATGATTCTACCTATGCGAAGCATCACCTTCAACCGACCTTGGGCGACTTGGGCCCTTTCATCACTGCTTGTCCTTGGGACACTGGGACTCATGACGGGATGCACTCCATCCAGTCCGACCGATTCAGAGCAAAAGCCAGCTACCGGAGACACAAAGCCCGCTGAAGGCAAAACCATTAGCGTCGGCATTGTTTTCGACAGTGGCGGACTCGGCGATAAGTCGTTCAACGACTCAGCTTGGCGCGGAATCCAAAAAGCTGAAACCGAATTCGGTATCAAAGTCAGCAAAGTTGAATCCAAAGAAGAGAAAGACTACGAAACCAATCTTGCTGCCATGGCAGATGACGGAAACGATCTCGTGATCGCCGTCGGCCTCAACCAAGGCAAGGCTCTCGAAAAAGTCGCTCCGATGTACCCGGACACCAAATTCGCCATTGTTGACGGAACCGTCGAAGCTCCCAACGTGCGAATGCTCAAGTTTAAGGAAGAAGAAGGGTCTTACCTCGTCGGCTTTCTCGCCGGAAAAATGACGAAGACAGCCAAAGTTGGGTTCGTTGGCGGGCAAGAACTTGATCTCATCAAGAAGTTTGAATATGGGTTTGCCGCAGGAGTCAAAGCTGCCAATCCGCAAGCTGAGTTACTCCCCGCCAAGTACATCGGAAGCTGGGACAACATTGACGAAGCGAAAATCGCTGCGAACGTCCTGTTCGATTCCGGCGCAGACATCGTCTACCATGCGGCGGGACGCGCCGGCCTCGGTGTTATCAGAGCAGCCAAGGATCGCAACTTGTTCGCCATCGGTGTCGACAGCGACCAAGATGGAGAAGCTCCTGGAAATGTTCTGACTTCCATGATCAAGAACGTCGACGAAGCGGTCTACAGCACAATCAAAGACATGGTCGATGGCAAATTTGAAGCCGGTGAGAAGATTTACGATGTCGCTCAAAATGGCGTCGGCATCTCCGAACTCACCCACACCCGCGACAAAGTCGGCCCCGACCTACTCGCTGAAATCATGGCGGTCAAGCAGGCAATTGCGGACGGGACAACAAAAGTTCCCGCAACGAAAGCCGAATTTGACGCTATGAAGTAACTCAAAGCCCCATTTGCCCTCACGGTTCCAAAAGTTCACGGGATTGCTTCAACAGCTTCCCGTCCAGAACCATGAGGGCAAATCCCTGTAAGGCCACCGCAAACCCAGAACCTCGCCAATCAAGATTCTCGCCAAACATCCCCAGCCCAATCCCCATCAAAATATAAAAATAGTTCGCAACCTGATTCGCCGCCAAAAGCCGAACAAAGTGAGCCACGGATTTCGGTGGAGGTGCTTTCTTACCAATCAATGCTATTGCAATATTCACAGTAGCCCAACCCGCCGAAACAATTCCAAACATCAGAACTTGGCGATTTTGGATCAAAAGCGGCGCCGTAAGCCCACCGATCACCGAGAAGATCGACCAGTATTCCAATCGCTCCAAGTGCCCCATCATTAAAGGACGTAACTTTGCAACTCCACCCTGCCACTCAGACATCAACAACTCCTAGCCCCTCATAAGGATCAAACGGATCAGGCATCTCATAAAACTCCTTTCTTCCCAAAACCGCGTTACTCCAATCAAACATGTACGGCATTCCATATCCTCGTTCGACAGCCCGACCAACCAACCGCCCGCGTGCCTTCGCCCGTGTATTCTGGGGAGGATCGGTCATCGCATCCAGAACCCCGATCTCATCCAAATTCCTTAGCGGGGTTCCTTCGCCCAGCGCGTAAAACAACGATTGCTCGGGGTTAATGTTGTGATACTCCAAGTCAAGGCTATGCAAAACATCATCTCCCCACTGCGCCCCTCCGTCCGCGACAAACTGATCCATCATCTGTTTTTTCGCCACCCAATCCAGCCGATCTCCTAACACCATCGGATCTTTCTTGAGTTGATCCAAAACCAAGCTCCATTCCCTCAGAGTCCAGTCCGTATCGGGCGAATCACCCGCATACTTTTGGGCCAATTCAAGCAGCCGATATTGAATATCTAAAGCGGAAGTCTCCGTTCCATCAGACATGGTAACCCTCCAGCCATACTTCCCGTCCCGAGAAACATCTCGTAACGCTTGCAACGGTTCATAAAGCTCAGGCTCCAACATCAACTCACCGTCCTCCAGCAATCTGAGCACGAGGCAAGTCGTCCCGACTTTCAGCTTATAGGCATATACGCTCTGGTTCGCTTCACCAAAGAGCAAATGTAATCGGTTCTTCCCTTCATGAGCATAGAAGTGCTCCCACTTAGGGTTCACCAGAGCTCGGTTGAACCGAACCCGGCTGGCAACCGTCCGCAAAATATGATCTGCCCTCTGGGACAACTGATAGTCAATCTCATCATCCGGAAAGACATGATAAACCTGACTCACCCAAATGTAATCGATGGGATTCTCGTTCAAATCACGCATCGTTGGCGCGCCCCCCTCCGCCAAGAGATGCCCACTTACACGACCGACTCCAGCAAAAATCTGCCGAGTTACTAAAAACGAATACAGAGCGTTAATGTCATGCGAGAAGAAGTCTTCGTTCATCTGCACCAAATAGTTTTCGTGACAACCAAATGTATGTCCGCCAAAATGATCAATCGAGTTGTTGTAAATCTTGACCTGATCGGCAAGCCCGAGCTCATTGATCGCCCGCACGATGATCCGCTGGCCCGCCCGATCGTTTATTACAACATCATCCAGATCGCGGCACTCGGCCGTGGCATATTCCAAGTGCGATCCCACCGCATCTACATACAACCGGGAACCATTCAACATGAATCCGCCGCTCGCCATCGGCTCAAAAACTTCATCTCGGGCATGCAGATCAATCGCCCCCAGATTCAATTCGAGAAAAATGTAGTTCTTAATGTCCTCGACCATTCGCTCCGGACGAATGTCCGGATCTTCCACCAAACACCCAAACTCTGTCTCAATTCCAAAAATCCGATCTCCCGGTCGCCGATCCATCACCCCCATTCTACGACCCTAGAAGGAGATTCAGTCCACTTTTACCAATAACATCCACCCTCGACCCGCTTGTACCCAGGAGGAAACTCGTTCCTCACCGGAGGACGCCAAGATCCCTCAAACAACTGCGAAAAATCTTCTCGCTCGGCCCACCTGGATCCTTTGACCCCAAAAAGAAGTTGGGTAGCACCACCCAAGTGGATCGCCGATCGTCCGGTAGTTTTCAGATAGCCAGCGAGCGGAAAACCGTAAGCTCCACAACCCAAAATCGCAACATCAAACTCCCGACTATCAATGTCTCTCTTGAGCTTTTCGAACTCCGTGAACCATGATGCATCTCCATCTTCGCTACCCGTATATGTGACCGGAGGTATCACGACCTCAAGTTCAAAATCTGGAAGCAATCGGTCAAGAAATGGCAATTCCTTCTTATCAGCATAGTTCTGAGGAATCGAAACACCAAATGGGCTCACGGCAACGACCCGTTTTCCTTCTAGTGCATGTGTCCAAGGATTGGCCGCAAAAAACGGTTCCAAATTTCCCAAATCCGTGATTGTGCAATTGGGAGCATACTTTTCAAGGAGTGCATACTGATACGGAGTGTTCCAATGACCAATCATGTCCACCAAAGACAAATCATTGAGAGTCATCTCTGTGTATCGCTGTAAATTATCTGAAGTTGTTGGAAAGAATCCGGACAACGTCTTCATGTTTTCGATCGAAGTTGGCGAAAACACTCCTCCCTTAAAAGCACCTTCCCCGACAGCACGAGCTTCGGTGTAGCCTAACCGTCCCACAAAAAACGGGTCACCCTTTCGGATACCGTTGCCTATAAAATCCTGAGCGGCTGATTGGTCAATGAGGCGATCAAAGACCTGACGATATTTAACTCTCTGAGATGGCTCCACTACATTGCGGACGAGAAAATTGCGCCCTTTCCGAGCCACATCCATCACACTTTTCTTAATCGCCACGCAACCCCCCACTCATGGCCGTCAAGTATACCGATCACTCATTCTCTCACTGAATCCAGAGCGCAAAGTCCATCACATTTCCCAGGGACTCTGACTAAAATCCAGCTTCGCAAATGGACTAAAATCACTTAAATGGATGACCAGTCGATCAGCTCACGAAAGCAGCAAATCATTCGCGCAATCATCCTGGAATATATTGATGGAGCTGAACCCATCTCCTCCGACCTCATCGCCAATAAATATGATCTTGGGGTCCGGAGCGCCACAATTCGCAACGAAATGGCGGAAATCACCGATCTGGGATTCCTTGATCAACCTCACACATCCGCCGGGAGAATCCCGAGTGATCAAGGGTACCGATACTTTGTAGATCATCTTCTCCTCCTGGGCAAACCCAACCAAGAAGAAAAACGAACCCTCAAAACCGCAACCAGAGACGAAGAAACTCTCCGCGATCTCGTCCAAGAAACCACTAAAGCCCTGAGCCGGATGACAAAACTGATGACGGCTGCCGTGACCGTGCGAGATGCAAAAGTCCGGATTCGGAATGCTATCGTCACGGCCCTCGGACCGGATAGAGCCCTCTTCATTCTGGTGCTCGAAAATGGACACACCGAAAACCGAATCATTGACTGTCCAAATGGATTAACCCTCGATCAAATCGGACTTGTCAACGAGACACTTCAGAATGCCCTTGCAGGACATCCCTTGGGTGACGTCCCTAAGATCAAGCCTGTCTCCCTCGGCCATCCAACCGCCCAACAACTGCTGAACAATTCGCTGACCGCCCTCCGAACGACTGCGAAAGACCTCACCCGAGGTCATCTGATCGTTGAAGGTGAAGAATACGTTCTCTCCCAGCCGGAATTTCAGCGAGAAGCAACAACGCTCAACCAAATCATTGACTCACTGGCAAATGAAGACGCAGTAAGAGAGGAAATTTCCTCTCTTAAGTCCGAAAACCAAATCACAATCGGTCGAGAAAATTCGGTCGAGCCCCACTACCCTCTCACATTCATCCGGCGTACGTTTAAAGTCGCCAGTCAAGATGCCGGCGTCATCGCCATCATCGGACCAACCAGGATGCACTACAGTCGAAACCTGAGCCTGCTCGATTACACCGCCGAAAGCATTACCGACGTTCTCACAAAACTATTTCACCCCAGCCATTGAGGCCAGGGTGAAAGGGACTCCCCAAAGATCAGATCAGTTCGTCGCAAAAAGTGAGCTTGCAAGGCCCGTGTTCACTTTCACGTTTTGATAGTTCGTGGTTCCCGCCAAGACATTCCCCGAATTGTAAACTTCAAGAACTGTCGGCATCCATACACCATTTACTTTCTGCGGGCTTTTGTAACGGAAAATCGCGAGCAATGGCTTATTTCCATTCTGGCTGTACCATTCCCGCTTCGTTACAAATTTCTGATCCGGATCAACCCAAATGCGGTGACGAGAATCGTCACCCAAGCTTTTCATGTACGTCACGTCAAAAATAGGCTCCTTAGTCGCTCGGTCAACTCGGACGAACTTAGCCTCCATAAAATTGTCGAACAATGCCGGAGTGATCAACCCAAAATCAAACACCGTCTGCCGCTTGCCCGGAGACTTCGCCAAGTTCTCGCGGTTTCGGATTCCGCTCTTAGGAATGCTGAGCAAGCGGTTGGTCCCGTTGATGATAAACCAGATGGACTGATCTTCAACCTTCGATTCCAGCCGCAACATGAACGGCTCTTTCATTTGCACTTCGGTGTAATCAAACCTGTACGACTGCGCAAAGTCTTTGTTGATCTTTTGCAATTCACGCTGTGACGCCTTTCCGACTTTTGCCGTAAAACTTGCATCGCGCAAGCCTGATTGCCAGTATGAATTAATGGAAGTGGATTGCCCAACCAAAACTGTGCCAAGAACCGTCGCTGCTAATGTCATTGTCCGAAAATCTCTCCTGCTGATCACTCAGCAACATCCAAATAGACGAGCCAAACTGGCACCCGTATCCCCGCCTAGGTCAGAAGGTACGATATCAGGCGAGAAGGACACGATCAAAGGATGGAACTAAAAGACCCGATTGAACTCCACCTCAAGCGTGTCAATAATCTTGATCGACGGCAATTTCTCCGTCCCATGTCCGCGAGTGAACTTCTGGAGCGAGCGGCCCGGGTTTATCAACTCACGGCCCGGACAATCATCGCTCAATCCGCAATCCCAAGCCTACTTTGCTTTATCGCCCTTGTTTTCGGGGCCACTTTCCTCCTGCCCAGCTTCTTTGTCGTGGTCGGAGGAGATCAGCTTGGTGACGACATCACCCGGGTAGCAATTGCCAGTTTGCTAACCTTGTTCCTCGCGGTTCCCCTCTTTGTGTTCGGGCTTGGTCAAATCTATAGTAATGCCGTCCGGGAATCCAACGAATACATCCTGGGTGATCGGCTGTCTGGGGAACAACCAATCAACGTTCTTCCCTCCCCCAATCCCTGGCGATTTACCGTTCTTTTGACTTTCGCCACATCCGAAGCTCTTCTCCCGTTCTTCATCACTTCCGGACTTTTCATCTTCGGGGCAATCCTCCAATCCTTCACGCCCGATTCGCTCCTTCCTGGGCTTCTTGCCGTTGTGGGTTTCATGATGGCGTTCCTCACGTTTTTCCTAACTCCTGTACTTCTCCTGCGTAATTCGCTAATACCTGTGACCGCAATCGTCGAACAAAACCTCACGAAAACCTCGAGAACCCGGGGCCGTGATTTGACTAAACGAAATGGCCATGTTGGCGGCATCGGAGAAACCATGTTCTCGGCCCTCGTTACAACCTCGTTTATCGCCCTCGCACTGTTTATCTCAGCTCAGATTTTCACAAACCTGATCCTTCAATCCGCCCCCGTCAAAAGTTGGCTCGGCAGCATCCTCCTCGGCGACCTCTTACGATCCACACTCGAAATGCTCCCCGGGTTTACAGTTTTGTGGCTCATCACTCCGTTCTGGGCGATCTTTTGCACCGTTGCGTATTACGACCGCCGAATTCGCCTCGAAGGATTCGATATCCGAATTCTTGCCCGAGATGTGCTGGAGGTTCGCGAATGAGACTTCCAGTCGTTCTAGCTAGTTTGGTTCTGATTTCAATGTCATTCGGACAATCCGCAACCCAGGTTCGGGATCAAATTCTTGGCTCAAGTCCCGTGGGATCACCTACTCAATCCATCCCAATTCCCGTGGATTCCCCCCAGTCACGAGCCGAACGCATTCTTCAGAATCCGCTCTATCGTGAAAGTCTGAACACCGCCGAAGGAGAGTCTTGGCTCAATGAAGCCCTCAACAACTTCTTTGAGCGCATTGGAGAGTTGCTCGGCAATCTGTTCAACCGTCCCCAAGAGCAACGTGGTTCTCCCATCGCCGCTGCCCAAGGAGTCACCCAAGTAATTATTGTCATTCTTCTTGCCGTCCTCGCGGCATTTGTGATCTACTTGATCTCCCAAATCAAGCTCAAACGCAAACCTGGCTCTGAAACTACCGACAATTTGATGTCCGAGGAAGAGGCTCGCCGATCCGCAGATCAGTGGCTCACAGAAGCCGACAAACTCGCCGCCCAAGGCGAATTCCGTGCCGCTGTTCGTTGTCTCTATCTCGCCTGCCTGATTCGAATGGACGAATCCAACACCCTTCGTTTTGAACGGCATCAAACGAACTGGGAACACCTTTATCGGTTCCGAGACCTGACGCAAAAGCCTGGCAACTTCCACCTCGAACCATTGACCCAGAAGTTTGATAACGCTTGGTATGGCTTCATCCCCCAAACCCAGTCCGATGTGGATTGGTTCAAATCTGAATATCAAGCCCTCCTTGCTGGGCTCAGGGGAGGAGCCGCATGAAAAATGCAAACCGCGTCGCGCTCGTTCTCGCAATCATCCTGATTGCCGCATCGCTTCTCTTCGTATACGGCGGATCCAATAACCGAGCCCAACCCAGTACCGTCAACACTCGTGGACTAGGTTTAGCGGCATTCGGAGAACTCTTGAAACAATCAGGATTACCCCTCCAACAAAATCGCTCATCCGTCCTTAACCCAGGGAAAAACGACCTTCTGATCCTGACCAACGAGGACGGCACGTTCAACAGAATTTTTGGTCGTGAATCAGAAGCCGACACCATCGAACGACCTGTGACAAACGATTTTGATGAGCAAGAGGCACCTCCCATACGCAAACCTCGTGAACAAGTGCTTCTTGAGCAATCCATCGAAAGGCACCTCAAACAAGGGGGCCGTGTACTGACTTTAGAATTCCTCTCTCTTGACAATAAAGTAACTCCCAAACCTCCCGTCACCCTTTCAACCGTCGACAAATCAAAGAGCTTCAAAGTCGCCTTATCCGACGATCCATACTTTTTCACCTCTGACGATATTGCCGGAGCAACCCCCCTCATTGGGACATCAAACGAGTTCCACACCTACTTGATCGACCACAAACCGGGCATAGAAATGGTTGTAACCGATGCCACTTTCTTGCGCAATCGGTTTATCGCAAAAGAGCAAAACGCCGAATTTGGACTTTGGCTGGTTCAAAAATTTCTTCCACCTGGGGGGAAAATCATCTTTGCCGAAGCCTCCGCCGGAAACGTCGAACAACGGGGAGCCATCGATGAACTAGGCAAGTGGGCCCCTGCTGCTCTCTGGCAATTCTTGATCACCCTTGGCGTCGCCCTGTTCACTCTCAACCGCCGATTCGGAATCCCTTCTCGGGAAATCACAAAAGCCCGTGGGGTGAAAGAACTCATGTCGGCAATGAGCCTCACCCTCCAACGTGCCAACCGACACGACCATGCCCTTCTCATACTTCGTTCAAACGCGATCGATCAAGTCCGCCGAACTCTCAGGCTATCCGCTGGAATGTCAGAGGCCGAAGTTATTTCCCGTATGCACCCCGACGCCCAAGCGATCATGGCTAATATCATCCGCCTTCAGGGCCAATACATCCCTAAAAAGGATGCCGTCAACATGGCTCACTTTCTGGAACAGCATCTGAAACAAATGGAATTTGAAGAAAAAGCCCGCCGCGCGCCCCAGTAATTGTTTCAAAATCACATCATGATTTCAGCACTTGTCGCCTTTGCGGTTATCACAGATTCCGTCACTTCCCAAAATCGGATCGAAGCCGCAGAATCGGAACTTGTTGCGGCAAAACAAGGCTATCTCGATGCAATCAAGAACAAAAGTGATCTTGAGGCTGCCGCGTTCAAGTACGCCGAGGTCGTGATGACTTCACCTGTTCTTGCTCCAATGGAAAAGTATCCACTGGCTTTGGCCCTTTATCGCCAAACCCTGGCTATCAATCCAGATCACAAACAAGCCAAGGATCAATCACAACTCATCATCGATATCTACGCTGGTCTCGGGAAAGAACCAACTGATTTCGATCTGTCAAAAATCAAGTAATCTCGCGTTCCTATACATAATTCCATGAACGAATCCAGCCAGACCGAATATTCTCACATCATTCCTCGCTTTACGTTGCGCCTTGCAATTATCTTAACCATCATTGCCGCCGTGCCCTGGCTCCTCGCTACCCTGACTGCTCCCTCTAGTTCCGTTTACATTGGTGCCCAATTTTCTTCCGACGATCAAATGGTCTACAGCGCGTGGATGTATCAAGCCATGCAGGGCCAGTTCTTTTTCGATAACCGATTTGCAATCGAACAGCAACCCGGCCTCACTGTCCACCTCTATTTTTGGCTCCTCGGCACGATTTCGATGGTTGTCAAAGGAGCTGGGGCACCCTTCGCCCTTGTTCTCGTGAACAATCTCGCCCGTCTCGCCTTCACATTTCTGTTCGTCATCTTGCTGGGTCGCTTTGTCCGCAAGCTTGACCTTCCGATTTACGTTGCAAAAACCGGGATGATTCTGGCGACGTTCGGCGGCGGACTCGGATTCATGGTGTGGGAAGCATTCGGTCGGCTCACCCCAAAGCAGAACTTTGTCTCCGGAATGCTAGAACAACGACTCCCGGTTGATGTCTGGCAACCCGAAGTATTCGTTTTTTCTTCAAGTCTCGTCAACGGGCTTTTCATGGTCAGCCTTTGCTTAATCCTGACCGCCCTCACCCAGGTCTGGGAAGCCCAAAAATCGTGGCGAGCCGTACCCCTCGGAGCGGGAGCGATGTTCCTCCTCATGAACATCCACAGCTACGATGTCCTCATTATTGCTTTCACACTTTTTGCATTTGCTGTTATTCAGCTCTGCCAAAAATCCCTTAACAAAGCCTGGGCCATCCGCGCCCTAGTAATCGGTCTCGGCGCAATACCACCTGCACTGTGGTTCATGAATGTCTTACAAACCGACCAAGTCTTTCAAGCCAGGGCCGCCACGCTCACCTACTCCGGTACATTTCGTCAACTCTTGTTCGGAATCTTGCCTCTCGTCCTCCTTGGACTCGTTTCATTCCAAAACCAAGAAGATAAATCACCCAAAAGATGGCTCGCCCCCGCCGGGATTCTCATCGTCCTGATTGGTTTGCTTCTAGGAGCGACGGGTTATGACCCAGAAAAATCCTATTTCCTTTCCGCCGACCTGTGGGCACTTGCCTTCGTCGCTCTGGTTGCTCCCCTCTTTTTCGCCCCCCGTGATCCCAAATGGCAGTTGCTTGCCGCGTGGGGTTGCGTTGGTCTCATCATTCCTTATTTCCCCCAGCTCTTCCAGCGAAAGCTCGCTATGGGCTTGGTTATCCCATGGGGTTTCCTTGCCGCATACGGGTTTCAATGGCTCACTGCGCAAATCCCGATGGGCAAAACAACTTCCGAGGAAGGCATCCGCATCCGCCGCAATGTCATTTCAGGGGTTCTCTTCGTTCTGTGTTGCGCCAGTAGTGTGTTCTGGTTCCAAAGAGAACTCCTCTATATTCGTCATAACATCACTTCAACAACCGTTCAACCTGTTTTTCTTCCTAGTGATGTCAACGATATCTCTCGGGAGCTTGCCAAGATTCCCGGTCGCAAAATCGTCATCGCTCGCCCCGGCATCCCTGGTCGCACCGACGAAAACCCCTGGACTGAACCCTACCTTCCTGACTTGAACCCCGTGTTTTCCGGATTCGCTGGAGCCTACTCATTCGCTGGGCACTGGTCAGAAACTCCCAAGTACGACGAACGAAGATACATTGCCGAAGGTATTTTCCGGCCCCTTGACCCTGCCCAGATTGATCAATTTTTGCGTGATTCCCAAGCAACTCACCTCGTTCAGCCGATCCCAGAACTCTTCCCTGATCTCCCTGCCGGAGACCTCTCTCAAATCGGCCGTGTGCTTTATGAGGGCCGCTCTTACCGACTGATCGAAGTGGATCGCAATCGTCTCGAAAACTAACCTTCAGACGATCCTGGTAGTGAGGCAGGGGTTGACTCAACTGGAGGAGTTGCCTTCGGTGCAGGAGCTTTCGCTGACTTATTAACCGCGATGATCCTTGGACCGCCACGATATGTGCTCAGACCCAGGTCAATTCGCTCAACCAATTCTCCATCCTCATAAACAAGCTTCCACGTTCGCACTTGGCGTCCAGAACCGCCCCGATCAACGACTTTCCTGACCCCAAAGCCGAGCGAAGGGTCATGAACGACTTTCTCACCATTGGACCAACTTTTTAACAGTTTTGATTCAAGCTTGATTTCCTGGCCAATCGGCTTATGACCCAAAATTCTAAATGTAACGGCATTCTTTTCTGGAGCCGCTGCAATCGCAATCGGGAAATCAAAACTGTTTGTGACCTTAAAGTCCGGATTCGGATAGCTCACCGCCGCATCTTGACCCAAGGGAACATACGGTACGGGCAATGAGTGTGGAAACCGGGTATCAACCTTCAACCGAGTCCGGAGAGCGGCTCCATAAAGAGTTGTGCTGACCTGGCAAATCCCACCTCCGACATCGAAGTCATGCCGACCACTTACATAGACCCCGGCAACTTTGAACCCCTTCGCCGTTGTTCGCTGCCCTAAGTAACCATTAAAGCTAAACGATTCCCCGGGCATCAAAACCAGGCCATCAATCCGAGATGCCGCCAACCGAATATTCGCTGAACGGGCAACTTGTCCCCCATTGAATTTAGTCGTAAAGCTCGACATCACTTCCTGAATCTTCTCAAGTTCATCATCCGGAACAGCTTTAGGCGCTCGTTCCAAAGGAATTGTCCCCTCAAATCCATCTTTAACGGCTGTTGCAACGGCTTGGCCCACCCCTGCCTCATCCAGCTCCATAGAATTCTGCTCATAGGTCAATTGAATTTTGCCGCCCTCATACTTCGCTGCCGCTTTACCAATTTTAGGATGGTTTTTTTCTACGAACGCCGCTAGCGCGGTCACATCACCCGGTTCGCAGACCCAATTCACTTGAACCGGCTTTTCGTGAACCTTGAGATTGTCATATTCTTTCAAAATCTCTTTGAAGAAATCGCGATACAAGATCTTCTCCACTTCCTCACCGACATTAAAATCGCACCCGAATTCCGAAACTGTGGCTTTAAAAGTTTTGTCTCCAAACGCCCTTTCCCCAAGAGCAACATCTTTACCCAATGTATCGGCCTTAAACTTTTCAAAAACTTCCCCCACTGCCGACTTTCGCATAGTCAAAGCGAGACCATCCAGAGAGTAGCCCGGTACCGGCAATGGATCGTAAACAAATTCTGAATACCCATACACACCACCCCCGGCAAGGAGCAGTGTCCCAAAAAGTCCCCAAGAGATTTTTGCGCTCTTCTTCACAGCCTCAATCCAAATTGTGTCCACCAACCGTGAACACTCTAGTAATTATGACGCTGGGCCGGACCAAAAGCCTCCCTCACGATCAAAGGCTCAACCCGAGTCCCCGGTAATATCAGCATATGCAAAAGCTTGTTTGGTTCAACGGCGAAGTCACTCCCCTCGAAAATGCAACCGTGCCCGCCGCCGACCATGCCCACCTGTACGGTGATGGACTCTTCGAAGGAATCCGCATCTACGGTGGCAAAGTTTTCAAGCTTGACGAACACCTCGACCGCCTTTACTTTGGGTGCAAATTCCTTGGCTACAAAATGGAAATGGATCTGCCCACTCTCCGAGCAAAGATTCTAGAAGTCTGCGGAATGGCGGAAATTGAAGACGGCTATATTCGCCTCAACGTCACTCGGGGAACCGGGCTCGGACTCGATCCCAAAGCGGTCACTACCCCACCAAACGTTATGATCATGATTTCAACATTGGCCCTCTATTCCGAAGACAAGTACGAAACTGGCCTCAACGTCATTACAACGAGCTACCGGGTCGCACCCCCCAGCACTCTCGATCAACGCCTCAAGTGCATTGGCCGGTACGCGTACCACATCCTGGCTAAAGAAGAAGCAAACCGCGCTGGTGCGGGTGAGGGGCTTATGCTCAACCATGAAGGGTATGTCTCCGAGTGTACGGGTGACAACATATTCATTTTTAAAGACGGAGTTCTCAAAACACCCCACCCGAGTCAGGGCCTCTTGATGGGAATCACTCGAAACACCGTCATCGAACTTGCCCGCGAAGCTGGGATTGAAGTCCGGGAAGAGATCATGACGCGATACGATATCCTCAGTGCCGATGAAGCATTCCTCACGGGAACTGCCGCTGAAGTCATCCCTATGATCTCACTCGATGAGCGACCGATCGGCGATGGCAAGCCCGGCACCAAAACCAAACACATTATCAGCCTCTTCCGAGCGGAAACCAAGAATGGAACACCGTTCGCAGTTGTAACCGCATAACGAGCCTGCGCAAAATTTAGTGAAAATTAAGCGAGACCTCAAGTTCACGATCACTGACGAATACGGGAGCACGGCGGTCGTGCCTACCCATTCACTTGACCGCATAACTGGTTCACAAGAAACCGCCAAGCTCTTTCCCGAGTTCTATGGCGAGGAACCTTTTAACGCCTGCCCATCTTGTGGACAGACTGCCGAACTTGCCCATCGATCAACTCTCATGGGATGCCCGATTTGCTACACTGCCATCTACTCCGCTTACTTAGCCCTTGCCCAAAAGCCCAATTCTTCCTGAATTCAGGTATCTTACTGGCGATGATTAAGCGGGTCTCAACCCTTGCCCTCGGTTTAGTTGCGCTCACCCTTTGCGGGTGTGGCGGTAGCTCGGGCAATTCTGTTTCTTCCAAGCCCGAAGTGCTTTTCCTCAACGCTTCCGCTGATGCCCCTAATCTCACTTTTCGACTTGATGACGGCAATTTCGCCACCAATCTCGCCTACCTCGTTACGCCGGGTGCCCTGCGCGAAATAGATTTCCGCTCACCCGCCGTGGATGGCTGGGATGTTTCCCTGCACCTCGCAACAACAGGCGCCGAAATTGACCGCGCCGCCATCGTTTTCAACCAATTCACCGAGAACATTGTTGTCGCACACGGTCTTCAGAACTTTGGAACCGAGCCCCTCAAGCGACTTCGCTTCTCAACGTTTACCATTGACCGCTCCCGACCAAATGGGAACCGGGCGAAGCTCATCATCTTCCATGCCGCAGAACGAGAAGCCGGACTTGATACCACTCAAATCACCTTCAAAACGCCCGGAGATAACGCTCTGTTTTCTGCATCTCCGATCGGTGGAGGTCAAAGCACCGTCCTTAATACAGATAGCGGCAATCTGACCTTCGAAGCCCGCAATACAGGTACCCAAGGCAATTTCACCACCGGATCCCAAACCCTTGCCCCCGGTGGGGTTTATCTGGTGCTTATAGCCGGTCTAGAAAATGATCCAACCCGACCGATCAGCATCAATTTCTTCCAACTTCCGTCCACTCTGTAAAACTGTCCCCAATATGTGCAAAAGCTCAGGTCGCCCACAAGCTACCTGAGCTATAATTTTTTGCGGCGAAACACGCGCCCAATACGTCATTTATGTCGAGCAATCCTCGCGAAGATTCACTTGCTGAAAAACGCTGGCTGAACGCCCTTGCAAAGGGCGATTCTTCTGCGATGAATGGGCTGTACCAGCTTTATGGCGAAAAGATTTTTCGCTACACCTACCGAATGCTTGGCAATCGGGCGGATGCTGAAGATGCAACTGCAGAGACGTTTCTGCGGGTTCTCAAGCGGGCAAACGATCTGCGCGCCGATGGAGCCTTCAAAACGTGGCTGTTCCGCATCGCACGCAACCTATGCATCGACAAAATGCGCCAGCCGAAACTGCTTGAGATTTCGGGAGAAAGGTCATACACTGGAACTGAGGAACGCGCCGCCCTCCGGGTTACTGTTCAGAACGCTCTGAACGAACTCCCGCTGGACTACCGCGAACCCCTGATCCTCTGTGATCTTGAGGATATATCGGCCAAGGAAGCGGCTGACACACTAGGGATCAGCGTCCCCGCTCTCAAATCGCGACTCTATCGCGGGAGGAGAGCATTGCGCGAAAAACTAGGTGGCTCACTGGAGAAACTGAAATGAACGATCTATATCGCAAACTCGTGGACCTCTACGCGGACGACCAGCTCACGGAAGAAATGGTTGCCGAACTCAATGCCGCCGCAAAGGACGACGACACTCTCAAATCTGAGATGTCAACCCTCAAGCAAACTGTTGATCTGCTCAAAACAGATTCCGGCCCAGAATTTAACGAATCCGACTACCTGAGGATCATCTTCCGGATGCAAACCGCCGGAGCCGATATCAGCTTCGAAGAAAGAGAGTCGCATCACGGACAGTATCAACTCCCTATGTAGTCGAAAAGCAAAATAATCATAAATCAACGAAGTGGGAAATGAAAGTAACCGTTAACCGAAAAGACTTGAACGACGCACTCGCCATAGCGGCGGGTGCTTCGTCCGTTCGAACCGCCCTCCCCGTCCTTGCATCCATCCAGATCAAGGCCGCAAATGGCGGACTGACCCTTACCGGGTGCGATGGAGAAATGTGGGCTCAAGCAACTTGCCCCGCCCAGATCGACGACGAAGGAACCGTTTGCGTCCAGCAAAAACTCCTCTCCGATGTCTCCAATCAACTCCCCGAGGGCGAAGTCGAAATTAGTCTTGAAGGTACTCAAGTTTTCCTCCGCATCGGCGTTTCTGAGTGGAAGCTCATGGCCTACCCCGCTGATGAGTTTCCACCTGTGCCTGATGTCAGCCCAGCTGGTTCACTCAATCTCAAATTCGGTCAGCTGACGAAAGGACTCGGCAGCGTCATGTACGCCGTCAGCGACGACACCAGTCGCCCCGTCTTGACCGGTGTATTGTTCACCTATGACGGCGAAAGCTTGACCCTCGTCGCCACCGACACTCACCGAATGGCTGTCCACAAGGTCTCGCAAGAAGGCATAGGATCCCAAGTCACCGCCATCGTTCCCGAAAAAGCCCTGCGAATCATCCGCTCCCTTCACCTCGGAATGGATGACACCATCACCATAGGTCTGGAGGAAAATCGCCTGATCGTGGACATCGGCTCTGCCAAGCTCGTGAGCCAACTCCTCGTCGGACAGTATCCCAATTGGGAACGTGTTGTCCCCAGCGAATACACCCGCGTCTGGACCATGGACCGCGACGAACTCAGCGTCAATATCAAACGCGCTATGATTCTTGCTCGCGACTCTGCAAACAGAATCCGGTTCTCCGGACAAGGCGAAAAAATTGTCATCTCTGCCCGAAGTGAAGACAAAGGCGAAGCCAAAGAGGAAGTCGCAATGGTCAGCAAGAACGGCGATGTGGATATCGCCTTCAATGGTCGTTACGTCATTGAAGCACTGAACGCCCTCGAAGGTGAAGGCGTTCGAGCTGAAATGACAGAATCCAGCCGCCCCGCTATTCTTCGCCCGACTGATAGCGAAGACACTTTCTGCGTCGTGATGCCCATGGCCATGGGTTAGACCGGCAAAGATAAAACCTAAAAGTGTCAGAGACTTGCTCTCTGGCACTTTTTTCATATCAAAATTGTCCCAAGACCGTCCAAACTCTAATCACCATGATCACAACCCTTTTTGCCCCAATTGCGTTAAACACCTCGCTCGCCCCCAAAGATTGGGTGACTCCGCTTCTCGCCCAAAGTCGGACGATGGTCGAAAAAACCCTAGGCAAGCCGACAGAGACAGTGTCCGAGGTCGAGAATGAAGTCATGGCAACCTATAAGCACAAGACTTTTGAAAATATCTATGTGGTCTATAAGAAAAGCAAAATGGAATTCATAACTTTTGAATTCAAAACCAACCACCAGTCGTGGCCAGCCGCCCTGAAAGAGCTGGCGATTCCAACGACCTCGGTGAAGAGTAAGACCGAACAGATCGAAGGTCAAGAGTTCATCAAATTGACAAACTTCGCCAAAGCCCCCAAAGGATGGTCGGCCAATTTCTTCCCCGCCGATAACTCAATGAAGGCCATTATCTCCTTTTTCAGTCCCAACCATCAAGGTGGTTAGATTAGGACAATCCTGAGAACTACTGGCTCGGCGCATGGCACTCTCGCCATGCGCGAAGAACTTCCCCAACACTCCAAGCCTGCCAAGGGCATCCGCCCGGAAATTGGGGGGCATCGCCATCATACACCTCGGCAATACCGAGTAATCCATAGCTCCCCATGCTAGCCACCACATGAGTCAGAGCCGATTGCGCCCTTTTCTGATCGCCCGTTACACGCAAAACCGCACTTACATAAGGACCAAGCAGCCAAGGCCAAACTGTGCCCTGATGATAAGAAGCATCTCGCTTGTCAAGCGGCCCCTCAAAACGACCTACATAGTTCGCTTCACTTGGACCTAACGTTCGCAAGCCGAGCGGAGTCAACAATTCTCGCTCGATTTTGTCCAGCGCAATTCCCGCTTCATCGCCTCCCAAAGGTGCAAAAGGAAGAGCCATTGCAATGAGTTGATTAGGCCGGAGCGATGCATCCGCCGGCTCGACTGTATCGAGATAGTGACCCATCCTGGGATGCCAGAACTTTTCACGCATACTTACCTCAGCCTGATCGGCAAGCTCGGCGTAGCCATCAGCTTTAGCCCCCAGTTTTTGTGCGATCCACTCTGCAACTCGCAGCAAATTAACCCATAAGCCGTTGATCTCAACTGGCTTCCCGTGCCGAGGCGTCACAACCCAATCACCCACCTTTGCGTCCATCCATGTCAATTGAACTCCAGGCTCGCCCTGCGCCACCAAACCATCTGCCGGATCAACATGAATCCCATATCGAGTTCCCTTGCGGTGCCATTCAATAATCTCAGCAAGCCACCCCAAAGCTTCACGGGCAAAGTCTTCGTCCCATTCCTTGTTCAAAGTCAAGTAAGCCGCATTCCCAAACCAGAGCGAGGCATCAACCGTGTTGTAGTCGGGTATCACCCCTCGATCAACAAATCGATTCGGAATAAGCCCCTCCCGCATTTGACTGGCGTAACTCCTCAGAATCTCCTTAGCCACGTCAATTTGCCCCGTTTCAAGACAAATCCCCGGCAGTGAAATCATCGTATCGCGGCCCCAATCAGTGAACCAGGGATACCCCGCAATGATGCTCGTCCTCTCCGGAGTTGTCACGACGAACTTTTTCGCCGCCGATTCCAGGGCTTCTCCTACTCCCCCCTCGACCCCAACTTCTTGATCAAAAAGCGGTATCGCTTCAGCGCGCTCATCACTCGATGCAACCAAATAGACCGACTCACCTGGGGCTAGAAAGTACTTTAATTCACACGGGCAAAACAAATCATCAATCGCATCAAGTCCCCGCTCGGTTTCTCGAGGGTGCTCAAACCGGTAATACCAACCCGTCGTCGGAGTACGATCCGCCCCTGGATGATCCAAATGAAGCGAAATGCCATCGTGAGCCACTGTCGTCCGATCTTCCGGGAAAAACAAGAACTCTGGATAAAAATCTGTGACCCGGAAGTTCTGATGATAAAACTTATGACTCACCAGTGGACGCAAACTTAACGTGATCGCTTCATCAGATAGGTTCTTGTACCCCACCGTCACAGCATTAACCCTTTCGTGCATCCCAAGCCGCTTGGCCACACGGGCTCCTCCGACTTCCCAAACCCACTCCACCAGATCCCCAACCGCGAACGACGCCATCTTCCGGTAGCCCTCCGGGTGAACTGTCCCAACATATTGGTTGGAACTCAGACCAAATGACTCCGAACCAACACCAACGTAGGCTTCCAGACCAGCCAAAAGAACTGTTCTAATCTCAGGGGCCTGGGTTGCCGCCACCAAATGACCGTGGTACCGACGGGTGTTTGTCCCCGCTGCCGAGCCCATTGCGAAACCACCAATACCATTGGTCAGAATCCACTCTAAACGAGAACTTCTAGCATAGTTCTGGCACACATCCCCACTTAATCGCTGAACCACCGTCGCCACAGCCAAGCAGTCTACAACCGAAACGCCATTTTTGTCAGCCAGAAATCCCACTAGCTAGCACCGATACGGGTTTCTAACAACCAATGGAACAACTGCCACAGATACCGGGGACATCACCCTCCCATTCAAGGCATATAACCCTCGTTGAGGAAGGATTGACTCCCTCCAATTTAATCACAAAGGGCAACCACCATGTTGATTTCTGAAGCTAAAACCCTCATTGGACAAACCGTAGCATTGACCTACACCGACCGAACCGGAAAAGAGTACACCGAAGTCACCGAGATTTACGATGTTGCGTTCATTCCGCTCTACGGACCGTGCATGATCACTGACTCTGGCGAAGTCCGGCTCGACCGCGTACTTGTGTACGAGATGGCCGAGTACGAATATCGCACTGCTGCCTAATTTCTCACGAAACGGCTGGTAGGGCGCACGACCAACAAACCGTCCGGACACTCAATCCGGGCGGTTTTTTCTACTCAGGTCACGGTCAACCAATCTGTTCGTAAAGCCATCAACCCGGAACCGAACTCCAATTCGGTAATCACTCGGAAACTCCCTTCGTGTGACAAACGGCTCAAGCGAACCCGCCGCCAGCGCAATCTCCCACTCAACGTCGTACCAATCCTTCGTTGAAAAATCGTACTTTCGGAGGTACCTCAACGTATACGGACCAAAAACGTAATCCGCGCGCAAAGCAAACCCACTCCCGAACGGGATACGATCATAAAGAAAATCCGCTGAGCCTGTCTCGGTTGCGTTGACATAAACCCCTCCAACGGTCAACCCTCGAAAGACTTCACCAAACGCACCAATTTCCCCGCGAATAATCCCAAAGGTATTGTCGCCACTGAAAGTGCCCACCAAGTCCAAGCGTGCGTGAGATTTCCAATTTCCAAATGTGTACCTTGGAGCAATAAAAGATGTCTCAAATACCGCTCGGTCAACCCACTGCGCCTGACCTGAATCGCGAACTCGCTGAATTCTGCCCGTCCCGATCCACCCCCCCTGACCTAATCCACCGCCCTTCTCATAGACAAAATCCCAGGCCTTGCTAATTCCGGCTGAATCCTGTCGCCGACCAACACTTCCTGTGTTCCAATAGGTTCCCGCCGAGAAACTTGCCTTGGGATCACGAAGCCGGTTGAATTCTTCATCCGGGTGAGAAATCGAAACATTGTTGAACCATCCATCCGCAACCCGCTCTCCCAAATCACCCCGAGGGGCAACCCGAGTGATCTGCTGACCCCCATCAATAAATGATTGCGTGTATTGAAACTGGTACTCCTGAAGCCGTCCAGGAAAACTGTTCCATGCGCCAGAAATCACAGAGCGATCACTCAGCAAAAAACTACTGTCCCAGCTGACGCCGATCCCAACCCCTCGTCGATTAGTCACGCTTGGAAACTTGAATCCACTCACCCTACGATCCAAGTTGAATGTCTGGCTGGGAAAAGGCCCCACGTTAATCCCAAGTAACTCGTAGAAAACCCGCCTCGCGACGGCCCGCTTCCCCGGCTGAATCACAAGTTCATCGGCGGCAAAACGAGTGCCTCCCGAGCTCAAATCGGTGAGCTCAACCTGCGCTTTCCGAACCGTCCACAGCGGTTCTGGTTCACGCTGAATCTCAAGCGAACCGCCTTGAACCAACACATAGCCAACTTCCAACCGAACCGACTTTCCTGAGCCAACCCCCGTCTCCCAATTCACTTCCAGAGATTCCACCGAAAGCTCACCCTCCGGATCAATGATCCGAGTCGTCCCCTCGGTACGCAAGACCTTTGAGTTCGTATTGACGAAGAGCCGCGAAGCTTGTAGAACGGTTGGGCCGTACTTCGCCCTGACCCCACCTTCAAAAACCAAAACCCCGTCCGCTACATCCCGATACCAAGAATCTGCTTCAATCGTGAGAGTGTCGTCAACCGCCACCGACTGTCGAGATTCCTGAACCATTGGCGTAACCGGTAAGTCAACCGGCATCGCCACCCCACCAACCGGAATGATCATTGCTTGCCTCGCAGGATACCGCTCCCCGTAAAATTCACAAAGTATTGAACGTTTCACCCCAAAAGTGGTGTCTAAGTTGTATCCTTTGTCCAGGGAAAGTGTAGATGGCTGAAAAACTGACTTTCGTCCCCACCCTCGACCCAAAAGTTGAAGAATTGGCTCTCGTTGCTCGCCTCCGGCGGAACGACCAAGTAGCCATGAATACCATCGTCAGTCGTCACCGAGACCGATTGATTCGAACGGCTACAAATCTTCTCCGCGATTCCCATGAAGCTGAGGATGTTGCTCAAGAGGCATTTCTTAAATCATTCCGAGAAATTCATAAGCTCCGGGACGACCGCGCCTTCTCCGGCTACCTATACAAAATATGTGTCCGCCTTTGCATGGATCGCCTTCGATCACGCAAACCAACTGGCGAAGCTGTTGAGCGCGGTATGGGCGGAACCGATCGCCGCGTCGTAAACCAAATCCTCGTCCAAGAACTTCTGGCCCATCTCCCGCCAGAACAAGCCCAAACGCTCGTCTTGAGAGAAATGGAGCAAATGAGTTACGATGAAGTTGCGGACATCATGGATATCCCGGTCGGCACCGTTCGCTCCCGGCTACATGCTGCGCGAGAGAAGTTTCGCGCAATTTGGCTCGAAGCCACGGAGGAACAGGCTCGTTGACCCAATCTGAGTTTAATCTCCTCGCCGAGATTGTCTTTGACAAAGAAGCAACCTCGGCTGAAACAGAACTGTTTGAACAAGCCGTGGAGAAGAACCCGGAATGGATGGATGCGTTCCTAGATAACCGATCAATTCTCGATGAGGCATTTACCGAGATTCCAACTACGCCGTCAAATTTCAATCAACAACTCCTTGCCCGGTGGCAAGCCGATCAAGTTCGATCTTCGTTTCAATACTGGGCTCCGTCCATTGTCGCCGCCGTAGCTGCCGGAGTTGGACTGCTCGCGATTCTGACTACTCTCGGTAAACCCGTCCTCAGTCCCAGTCAACTTGACTCCCCAGCAGAAGCCAAACTAGAATCGCCATCCGTCGTAGATTTTCCCACCCTCCAAGAACCTCTTGACAGATGAGCATCGCTCACCGCGCATTTATTGGTGCGTTACTCGGTGCAATTCTTGCCCTCTTCATCCACCCGCTCTCTCGCCCGTGGTTTCAATACGGTCTCTACCGATTTGAGCCGTCGTTGACCGCCGCGAAGTCTCCGAGCCTCGCCAAAACCCTCACTTCCCTCCCACCCCCCTTCAACGATCAAAATGTTTCACTCTACGTTCAAGTTGCTGCTGAAAAACTCTCCGATGGAGAATCGCTCGACCCCGCCGACACTCTACTCCTGATCGAGCTTTGCCGGACTGCCGCCGAAAAAGACCCGACAAATGCCTTTTGGAGACAAAGCGAAGCGCTTTTCCAACAGGCAATCGGCAACGAAGAAGCGGCCCTTGTCGCATGGCAAAGAGCCGCAAACCGGTCATCTTGGACTGACTATCAGTCCCTTCAACTCAAAGAGTTCATTGCTCAGTTCAAGGCCGAGTCCCGTATCACGATGGCATGGCACTACGCCGCGGCCGCTTCCCGACGAAGTTCTGATCTCCCGCGAATGGTATCGTCACTCGGAACCGGATACATCCTTTCTGATCAATCCCTGGACTCACGTCGAACCGCATTTCTAAATGGCAATCTGATTCGAGACAATGCCAGATCAAAGGTTAGTGCGTCCCACGGATACAACCTGACCGAATTTGCTGCAACGGGACCTTATCCAATCCCCGGCACTCGAAGAGAAAGAACATTCAACCGCGCCGAGTTTCCAACCGAGATCATACAAGTTGGTGATCCCGACCGGGCAAAGGTAATTGCAAACGGCCTCCGAAAGAATGAGGCATATCAGGCCCTGGTCTTCACTCGAGATACCAAAAAACCACTTCAGCGGCTCACTGGGCAATCAATACTGACTAGTTCTCTACCCGGGTCTCTTCTCATAACTGCCGTCATATTTTTGGCACTCCATGCCCTCTTGTGCGTTTGCCCTTGCGCCAAATTCCCTCGCCTTGCTCCGTCTCTACCCGCAATTCTTGGACTTGTAGCTGGGAGCACCCTCTACGTTTTAACTCAACAACCGCTCCTCAGTCTCTGGATCCTTCTCATTCTTGCGATCTTTTCCGTTCGCCCACCCCTTGAATTATTAGCCACTCCACCTCGGATTCAACCTTCGACCCAAATCATAGGATCAATCTTGGTCGTCATGATCGGGATTAGCGTCACCTGCTACGCCATTGTCAATGCACCTCCGATGACCTCTCTCCGTGAATCTCTAATTGACGGCTGGTGGACATACCCAGAAGAATCAATGGGTGCTTCGATTCTATTCTTCGCGGGTCTCCTGGCAATCCTCGCCCAATATTCTGCCTACCGTCAACAGCGACCCGCCGGAAGATTCCTTATCCTACTCACCCGTCATGCCGCCAAGCATGCCGCCCTCGCCAGTCTTTTATGCAGCATTATCCTCACCCCCTTTTGTATCTACTGGGATTCAAAAATCCAACCCGATCTCATGAACATTGCCCTCAATGAAACGGCATACTATCTGAACAGATGAGCGAACGATTCAAGAACGCCACTCAAAGCATGGCTCAGCGCCGCCAGGATCTCTTCTCTCAACTGAGGGCCCAACCCAGTGGATGGGAATGGTGCCGAAAACTCAGTGCGCTCCATGATGAATTGTGGCGAGAACTTTGGAGCGACATCACAATGGAATTTCCAGATCTTCCACCCCTGTCAATTGTGGCAACGGGCGGATATGGGCGACAAGAAATGTCTCCGTCCAGCGATATTGATGTCGCATTCATCCCTCTCGCTGAATCACCCGAACTTGACCAAGCGATCCGAATCCTGTTTCGCAACGCTCATGACGCCTTTGGTCGTGTCTTAGGAGTGCGCTTGTCGTATGTTTATCGGCTCGCTGCTGATCTCCCCGGCCTCGACAGCATTAGCCTAACAAGTTTTCTCGACGCTCGCCTCATTACCGGTTCCTCAGCACCATTTCAAAATTTCAAGGAAGCACTCTGGAGTGACTTTCCTACCGCAGAATTCCTCAACGCAAAGCTCGAAGAAAGGCGCGGAGAAACGGAAAGAACACACACCACCCCCCTGGTCACGCAACCCAACCTCAAGCATGGGGCGGGCGGACTCCGCGATTTTCATTGCAACAACTGGATCGGACTCGCCATCGGCGAGCGGGCTATTCCCCCAACATATGCGGCAGATCAACTTCTTCTCTACCGTAACCTGCTCCATCTCATTTCAGGCAAGTTGCAGGATGATTTGAATTTTTCACGACGCGACGAACTCGCTGAAGTCCTCCAAAAAGACCCCTTCGTCCTCGGATCAGCAATCGCAGAATCCCTCACACAAAATCACAACGACTACCTCCACGGACTTCGCCGGCTCACCGATAACCGCTACTCTCTCGGTCAATTTGCCGACGCCGCCCGGGGAGAAGTCCGCATCAATGCCGGAGCCCCCGCAGGTCAAACCGCCGCCCTTCTCGCCCAGGCAAAAACCATCGGATTAGAACTACCGAATCAACTCCCGGTATTAACACCCCAAGTTGGCCCCGAGATACTTTCCGCCTTGACCTCTCCCACGGCAACCCTGCGAGCAATCGAATCAACTGGAATCTTCGAGTTAATCTTCCCCGAGCTTGCCGTTTGCAAGACCCTGATGCCCGGAGATGCATCCCACCGATATACGGTTCTGGAACACACTTTCCAAGCAATTGAGGAGTTCGAAAGAATCGGCCCCGGCTCCCCATTTTCAGAAATTCGGAATGAACTCGCCGATCCCAATCTTCCTTCCCTCGCTCTCCTCTTTCATGACCTTGGCAAGGCAATCCCCGAAGGACATCACCAAGATACCGGCGCAATAATTGTCTCCGAAGTTGTCGACCGTTGGGGCCTCGAGTCTTCCCTCAAGTTCAACCTCTCCTGGCTCGTCAAAAATCATTTATTGATGAGCCAGTACATCCGTGTGCGTGATATTGATCACCCGGATACGATCACCGAGTTCGCCGCCCTTGTTCCGAATCTTGAACTGCTCCGCACGCTCACCCTTCTCACCTACTGCGATGTTCGAAGTGTAAGTCCCGAACTCTGGACACCTGTCCAACAAACGTACCTACTCAGCCTTTATGAACGGGCCTCTCCGATCATTGACTCAAAGGAAAATCCGAGCGAAGTCGAATCCTCCGCCATCCGCCGGGTTCTGAGCACCGCTCGTTCCACCGGGAACACCTCGATTCGAGATATAGAAGAATTCCTCAGCGTGATGCCCACCCGCTATCTTCTGAGCACATCTGAAGAAACCATTCTCATTCACCACCAGCTCTATAATCAAGTTGAATCTGAATCCATCATCGTCACATTCCAAGACCACCGCGAACTGGGGCTGACTGAAATCACCCTGGTCACCCCCGACCGACCTGGATCGCTGCTCAACATCCTTGCTACGCTCTACGCTCACAATCTGAGCATCCAGAATCTCCGGTGCGCAACGTCAGAATCAAACCCCGCAATCATCATTGATTCATTCTTTGTCAGCAAGGCCGGGTCACTTCTTCCTCACCACCTTCGCCAACGCTTAGATCACGATTTCCGCCGGGTACTCGAAGGCGAGGTCACGGCGACAGAAATCCTCCACTCAAAAGGTAAAGACCCTGATCGCAAGCAGCAATTCTTCACGCTGGAAATCACTGAGAAAAACCCGCTCATCCTTGAAATTCGCGCCCCCCGAGGACGTGGTCTCGCCTATCGTTTGGCAAAGGTCATCAGCGAGCAGGGCTTGAGCATCCTGACCGCACGACTTGGGCAATGGGCCGGCTCGGCAAGTGCAGGGTTCTATGTCGTCCACCCAGATGATCAACCCATCAATATCCCCAGTCTTCGCGAGGCATTCCTCTCCCCTGCGGACTAACGCACCATTGCCATAGGTATTCTCAAGACTGCTATGAAGGTCGTCATTTTAGGTTGTGGTCGCTCGGGAGCATCGCTTGCCCTGCAACTTGCTGCGATGAATCACCAGGTCACGGTGATCGAAAAGAGCCCCGAATCTCTCCGGCGACTGGGCAAAACCTATCCCTGTCGAATCGTTTTGGGAAATGGCCTCGATCTGGACACACTTGAAAAAGCCGATATCAAAGATTGCAACGCCTTCTTCGCCATGACCAGAGGAGATAATACAAACCTCATGGCTGCACAAATCGTCCAACGAAACTTCCGAGTCGAACGAGTCGCCGTAAAAGTCGCTGACCCTCTCCGGGCCGAAGCCTATCGCAAACTCGGCCTCTTCACGATCAACGCCGCTGCCCTCCTTGCCGGAATGTGTCGCGATTGGCTCCTCGGTGAAGAGTTCAAGCCGATCGACCACTACAACGTGGATGGAGTCGAGGTGGAACTGTGAGCTATTACGTCATTATCGTCGGAGGAGGCAATGTCGGAATCCAACTTGCCAAGCGTCTCATCGCCCGGGGCCACGAAACCGTCCTCCTCGAAAAAGATAGCCGACAAGCCCAAAAACTCGGCAATCTTCTGGGAGAAGAGCACATTGTCTACGGTGATGGGTGCGACATTCTTGTCCAAAAAGTCGCTGGATTTAAACGAGCCGACATCGTCGTCTCTGTCACCGGCGAAGATGAAGACAACCTCATCTGCTGCCAACTCGCAAAGGAGGTTTGGGGTGTCAATCGGGTCGTCGCGCGGGTCAATGACCCCGCCCACGAGGCTATTTTCCGTGAGATTGGCATCGATGACACCGTGTCCGCCACTGGCATCATTTTCTCGCTCATTGACCAACAAATTTCCAGCGACGAACTAGTCCCCGTCGGACACTTGCACAAAGGGCATGTCGAAATCGTAGAAAGCACCCTTGGCGAAAAGTCTCGCCTGATTGGGCAAGCAGTTCGCGACATCACCCTTCCCCAAGGATCCTTTATTGCGTACGTTTTTCGGAACGGAGCGGGAATGCAGGTGAATGGCGACACAATTTTTGAAACGGGAGACATGGTCGTTGCAATGGTGCCTACTGCAAGAGCCGAAGAACTTCGCTCCGTCTTTGCTGACATCGCCTGATCCGGGGAAAACCCCCGAGACCCCCAACCCACCACCAGCGTCCCTAATCCGCACATGACCGCTAATCACGAGAATGAACTCGCCCACTCATCGATCTGGGAAATCCAGGAAACGGATGAAACTGCTGCGACCGTTCTCGTTAAGGATCTAAATGTTGAACCCATCGTTGCGCGACTTCTCGTTCAACGAGGGTTCACCACTCCAGAATCCGCCGAGCAATTCCTCACGCCTGATCTCGAAGACCTCACCCTCCCCACCCTTCTTCCCGATTTTGAAAAAGCCAAAGCCGCCTTGCTCAACGCTCGTGAAAAGCAAGAAAAAATCTATATCCATGGCGACTACGACGTTGACGGTGTAACATCGGCCGCGATTCTCTACCGCTTCCTCGACCGGACTGGGTTCATTGTTGAAGGCCATGTCCCTCACCGCGAAGCCGAAGGGTACGGAATACACATCGATACCGTTCGGCGAGCCAATGCCAGTGGGGCCAAACTCATTCTAACTTGCGACTGCGGGACATCCAGCCATTCTCAGCTCGAAGCCGCTTACGAGCTTGGAATGAAAGTCGTCATAACCGACCACCACGAAAGCCCGACAACTCTTCCTCCCGCCGAGGCGATCGTCAACCCAAAACGCCGTGACTTCACCGGCCCCGGAGGAGAACTCTCAGGTGCCGGAATCGCATTTCTCTTCTGCCTCGGCCTATGCGAGGAACTTGGGATCAAACCGGAAACCTATTTCCGGAACTTTCTCGACCTTGCCGTAATGGGCACTGTTGCCGATGTAATGCCCCTTCACCTCAATAATCGCATCATCGCCCGACACGGACTTCCCGCCCTCCAAGCCACCCAAAAGAAGGGTCTCCGCGCCCTTCTTCGCGTCTCAAATCTGGATGACTTCAGCGTCAAGCTCACTACTCGCCACATCGGTTTCCAGATCGGACCACGGATCAATGCGGTTGGCCGAATCGACGACGCCGATGTCGCTTTCCGACTCCTGACCACCAATGACGCCAAAGAAGGCACCGAGCTCGCCGAGTTTCTTGACCGAAAGAATCAAGAGAGAAGGACACTGCAGGATGCGCTCGTTGAAGAGGCCACTGCAAAAATCATTGCCAATGGACTCGACAAGAGCTCTGCCATTGTTGTCGCTGGAGAAAATTGGCAGAAAGGCATCGTGGGAATCGTAGCGGGCAAAGTCACCGAGAAATTTCGCCGCCCCGCATTCGTCCTCGGGATTCATGGAGACCAAGCGACGGGCTCCGCTCGATCAATCCCCGCATTCAACTTATTCGATGCTATCGAAGCCAACCGCGGCCTGATCATCAAAGGCGGAGGTCACGCCGCTGCTGCTGGGGTCACTGTCGCTGTCGCGAACCTAGAAGCCTTCCAAAACGCCATCAATGAATTTGCTCAAAATCTTCTTCAACCAGAGGACTTCCTGCCACGTATCCGAATCGATCAACCAATCACTCTTCCCGAAACGTCCCTCGCCCTTGCCCAATCAATCGCCCAGCTCGAACCATTTGGTGAAGCCAACCCCGAACCCCAATTCCTCATGCAGGGCGTCCACCTGGCCACAAACAACCCGACTCGAAACCCCATTCACACTCGGGTTCTGCTCAAGTCCGGGCCAGAAGACCGGATGGCAATGGCCTTCGGCCTCGGTGAACAGTTTGCTGCACTCCCCCTACAGACAAAAATCGATACAGTAGTGAATATCGAAGAAGATCAATTCAACGGCAAAAAACGCCTCAAAATGGTTGTCCGCGATTTCCGCTTAGCGGAGTAAGCGTCCCTTCACACCAACCGTCATTTTAACTTCCATCTGCTTACCACCCCGATAGATGCGCATGGTCAGTTCACTCCCCGGCTCAACGCCGAATAAGAGTGCCGCAAGGTCAATCACATTTCCAACCGGCGTCCCATTTGCCGTCATGATCAAATCGCCTGGCTTCAATCCCGCCAGATCGCTCGGACTCCCCGGAGTCACCTCGTCTACAACCACTTGCCCCGGCCCGTCTCCAGCTCGGAAAAAGAGCCCGACACTGGGATGCTCTACCTTATGATCATCCCGCTGAAATCCCGCAACAACTCGGTTCAAAATTTTTGAACCAAGAGCATATGCAACGGTCAAACCCTGCGGACCAAATCCACTTCGAACCTTCTGAACCTGACCCGCATCTCCCCCCGCCGCCAAATTCATTGCACTGGTTTGAGGCATATCCGGCTGCAAAATCGCGCCAAGAATCCCAACCATCGCTCCAGAATTGTCGAAAACAATTGCTCCCCCCATCGGAACATCCTTCGTCTCAAACTGAATCTCTGCCAGGGGCACAAACCGTTGACTTGGCATCAAAATCCCTGGGCGATCATCGCTCGTCAACATCCCACGTACTGCGCCCTGAACGGTCGCGACCATCATTTCCCCAGGTTTCGTTTGGGGGGCAAGCCGAACCGCCTGCCGCTTGCCTGCGACCCAATTATGCGCCCCAAGCAAAACCAAGCTGGTTTCCTTGTCATATCCAATCCGCCCAAGCTTAACTTCAACCCCGCCGCTCAACTTCGCGGTCAACGGCTCGTAAACCAAGCTTGAAGCGTGAGCCACAAAATATCCCCGATCATCAATCAAAACCGCAACTCCAAACGGCTTCCCATTGATGTCAGGAAGCACCGCAAGGGAATCAACCACCGAGGCCCAAGCTGCATTTTGATACGGCCCAATCGGCGTCAACGGCGTCTCAACAATGTTCCGCTCTTGAGTGACAACCTGAGTTGCCAGGAGGACACTAACCGCCAAAGACCACATTTCGCTTATCGACCTCCGTTGCCGCACTCGCCCGAGTTTGGGGATCCGTCCCCGCACCAACAATCACAACCTTTCCTGCTTCACCCATTCCAACCGGTGCCGCCATCATCGCTCCCGGCATCGCATTGTCTGTCGATCCTCTTCGGCTAAACCCTTCAATTGCTCCCGCCGCGATGCTCGTGACTGCCTCAGAAGGCGAAGAACCACGGTCAACTGTTGTGCCCGATCCACCACCAGCAATTCCATCAATCTTCGCCGAAATATCCGCCGCCGACATGGTTAAGGAAGCCCCATTCGAGACTGGTTGAGCCGATGCAAAACGAGGAGCTTCGCTTCGCTTCGGAGTACGTCTACTTTGACTCCGAGTACCGGATCGGTTAGCCCCGCTGACTTCACCAAGAGCCGGCACTTCTGCTCCAGAAATCTGAGTTCCCCCAATTGATGTCTGAGAAGCAGCGTCGGGTTGAGAAAGACCCAACTCTTTCTCAATTCTCGGTTGACGACTTGCATCCATCCGCGCCATCGGCGAGATTCCGTGCGTCTCGACCCCCATGCTGGCGACCACGGGCGCACTTTCGCCGCCTCCGGTCGTGACACCACGGTTTGGATTCATCAAAAAGACCGCAAGTGCCACACAAGCCGCAACCGGCAGGGCAAACCGTCCCCAACTCCCGAACCAAGACGTCCGAGCCTCGGGAATTCCCTGACCCAAAATCGCATCCTTAACCCGCGCCGAGTTCAGCTGGCATTCCGGAATGTCGCCCAGAGCCTTAAGCTCAGACTTGAGGTTCCCCAAAACCACCAGTTCTTGAGCCATCGATTTGGACATCGTCTCCGACAATTCCCCACCATCTCCCGCATCCAGCAACTGCTGATCCCCGGCTTCTTCTTCGCCAAATACTCGGCGGAAAAGCGCATCCAATTGTTCATTTGTCATCTTGTTATCCACGTTATTCCCCCTCCATCAACGGTGCCAGTCGATCCCGCAACGCCCGCCGAGCCCGCAGTACGCGGAGCTTTGCTCCTCCCACCGAGCAACCAAAAAAGTCGGCAATTGCATCGTATTCCATCTCTTGAATGTCCCGAAAAACCACGGCATTGCGATGATGTTCCGGTAGCGAGGCAATTGCTTCCCTGAGCAATTCTCGCGTTTGTTCACGCTCCAAATTCTTTATCGGGTCTTCACCCATGTTCCCCACGGTCATCCAGGTCAGAGCACCGGCCGATTCTCGCGTTTCCAGCTTCTGACGCCGATTTGACATCCGAGCCTTATCTGTGCCGAGGTTAGCCGTGATCCGCAAAAGCCAAGTCGTGAACTTCGCCTCATCCCGGTACCGTTTCAAATTCTGATAAGCCTTGACAAATACTTCCTGAACAATATCCTCCGCATCATCACGTCGCGGAGCCATTTGGTAAGCATAGCGATAGACCAGGTCTCGGTGGCGATCGAACAGCCGTTCAAACGCCGAAAAGTCACCATTGCGCGCTAGCCATACCAAGGCCTCATCCGAATCGGGAGCCAGTCCCGCCGGAATCGCTTTGGATCGTTCGCTCATTGGCGGCTGATCAAATCTCAATGCACTCCTCAAAGCCATCTTACATTAACTCAAACGAACCAAGTTCCGCCGAGTTACTGAAATAACCTTCTCACGGTAGGTCTACTCCATCGCTTCTTCTGGGATCACCATGCCTTGGCCCTCCCATTCCGCAACACATGCGGCGATTGCGATATCCCCCGTCACGTTCAGGACGGTGCGACTCATATCCAAGATTCGATCAATTCCAAGAGCCATACCAATTGCCCCCGCCGGAACTCCAAGGCCCTTTACGATCGATCCAATCACGGGCCAGGCACCGCCCGGAACTCCAGCAGTGCCGATCCCGGCCAATATCGACAAACCCATAATCATCACTTGCTTCTGGAAGTCGAGCGGAACACCGAACAACTGGCAGAAGAAGATGATCGTAATCCCCTCAAAAAGGGCCGTCCCGTTTTGGTTTGCCGTTGCCCCGACTGTCAAAACAAAACTCGAAATATTCTTCGGCAAACCCAAATCCTCTTCCGCTGATTTCAATGCAACCGGAAGCGTCGCGTTACTTGAACTCGTCGCAAAAGCGGTCAGCATCACATTCTTAATCCGCCGGAAGAAATCCCACGGGTTCCGCTTCGCAATCAGCCGAATCAAGATCGCATAAACAACAAACATATGCAGGGCCAACCCAACAAGAACTGTCATAGCATAAACCCCCAGCGTCGCAAAAATCGTAAAGCCAAGGGTCGAGGCCGTCTTAAAAATCAGAGCAAAGACCCCAATCGGTGCCAAAGCCATCGCAAATTCAATTACTTTCTGTGAAATCTCAAAAAGTGCTTCACAGAACTGCCGGAACGGCGCAACAACTTCCGGGTCACTCTTCGCCAAACCCAACCCGAAGATGAGCGCAAAGAACATAAACGGCAGAATCCCGCCACTTAACGCTCTGGTTGCTTCTAAGAGAGGATTCTTCGGCACAATTCCCGCTACGGGCGGATCTGCCTGTGTCCCACCTTTTGGAGCCGCATTTTTCTCTTCAAGTTCGCTCTTGCCTTCCGGACTCGCTTCACGCTCCGCAAAAATCTGATCGACATCATCATCTGTGAACCCCTCTTTCTTCAATCCATCCCGCTCATATTGCTGTTGCAATTCGGTACGTTTGCTTTCCGCAATCGCCTTCCCCGGCTGAACAACGTTTACTAGCGTCAACGCGATTATAACGGCTATCCCGCTGAACAAAACTGTCATCACCAGTGACCGAACACCAATTCGGCCAACCTTTGCTACGTCTCCCAGCTCGCTGATCCCCAAAACCAAAGCAGAAAACAAAAGCGGCACAACAATCATGAAGATCATCGCCAGGAACGAGTCCCCAACCAAAGTCATCACATGCTCATTGACTTTTCCAAGCATGTCCTTAAACTCAGGACTCGATCCTGCCATAACGTTGGCGATCACCCCCAAAACCGCTCCCAAACCAAGCCCCAACAAAATCTTGTTGTGAAGTGCCATCCCTTGGCCTTTTTCTGACATAGCGATCAGTATGCCCCGAACACCCCCTGCAATAAAACCTCTCCCTGAATCATCCGTCCGACCGGTAAAGTGATGAACATGTCAAATCGGTGCTGGGTGGTCGGAAGCGCAATTCTCGATACCGTTTACTCCGTTCCCCACCTACCCCAGCCCGGAGAAAGCGTACTCGCAGCACTTGTTCAACAGTTTCTTGGAGGAAAGGGAGTCAATCAAGCGATCGCCGCTGCACGGTCTGGTGCCCCAACCGAACTTCTCGTCGCCCTCGGCGAGGACACTGGAGCAACCAGATTCAAAGAACTCTTCGCAGTGGAACCCAATCTCTTTGCGAAAATCACTACCCTGCCAGATCACCCCACCGGGCAAGCTTCGATCACTATCGACCCGACCGGTCGAAACCAAATCACCGTATTCCCCGGCGCAAACATGCACCTATCGTCATCTGCAATAGACCAATGTGAGTTCAGCTCCGGAGATTTCATACTTTGCCAAAACGAAGTCTCTGACGAATGCCTTTTTGCCGCATCTCGGGCCAAAAACCTCATCTACAACCCCGCACCCTACCGTCCCTTTCCCACTGAAATACTCAACAGGTGCTTTGCCATCACACCCAACGAAACAGAAGCCGCCGCCCTCACCGGAGTTATTCCCGATACTGACAAAAACCTCCAACTCTGCGCGAATCATCTGCTTCAACTTGGAGTGCAAAACGTAATCATCACTCTCGGCGATCGCGGAGCATTCTTCACAAACGGTATTGAACAGCACTTCTTCACCGCAAAGAACGTTGAAGCGGTTGACACTACCGCCGCTGGAGATGTCTTCAACGGAGCGCTCATCGCGCAGCTCACCCTCGGCATGTCAATCACGAACTCAATCCAGTATGCCGTCGCCGCCGCAACCATTTCCGTAACCCGCCGTGGGGCCGTACCGAGCATTCCAAATCGCAAAGAAATAGAACAATTTTTACAAAATTGGGAACTTCCAGCCAAATCCTTCTGATACACTTGTCTACGTGATCGAGAACGATCCGAAATTCACAGGAAAACACCATGGAAAAGAAAGTTGTCAACTGGATGGAAGTCAATTCCCCCAATGCCGCTGAAGCATTCGCTTTTTACAGTGCCGTCTTCGGCTGGACAAAGTCCGAAGTCGATATGGGAGAAATGGGGATGTACACCATGCTCCACGAAGCAGGAAAAGAAGAGCCGTTCGCCGGAATTATGGAAATGAAGGGCCCCGACTGGGAAGGCATTCCTCCTCACTGGATGACGTATTTCCATACCGACGACATCAATTCATCTTGCGACAAGATCAAGGCAGCCGGAGGAAATATCCACCACGGACCATTTGAAATTCCTGGAACAGGCATGATCGCTGTATGCTCCGACGCCCATGGAGCCCATTTCAGCCTGCATCAACCCACTCCCCAGTAGGAAGTGTCGGGTCTCCTCCCTCCCCTGATGGGGAGGGGTTAGGGGTGGGGAGACCAATGAAAAATTACAAACTAATAACCCCAGCAACCACTCCGCTAAATCCGCCACAATAAACTAATGGCAACCGCGCCCCAAACGCACCCCCACCGTCACCCTCTCGCCGAAGTTGATCCCACCATCGCTAGCCTCATTGCCAAAGAGGAGCGACGCCAGGAAGACAACCTCGAACTGATTGCCAGCGAGAACATCGCTTCCCTCGCCGTCCGCCAAACGATGGCGTCCGTTTTCACCGACAAATACGCCGAAGGCTATCCCGGCAAACGCTATTACGGGGGCTGCGAAATCGTTGACCAAGTCGAATCTCTCTGCATAGAGCGCGTTTGCCAACTCTACGGTGCCGAAGCCGCAAATGTCCAACCCCACTCCGGCGCTTCCGCGAACATGGCGGTCTACTTCACGTTCCTCCAACCCGGCGATACCCTCATGGCCATGAACCTAGCCCACGGTGGACACCTCACCCACGGATCACCCGTGAACTTCAGTGGACAGCTTTACAATGTAGCCGCATATGGAGTTGACGAAACTGAATTCATCAATTACGACGAAATGCACCGCATCGCCGTCGAAACCAAACCGAAAATCATCGTATCTGGCGCGACCGCCTACTCACGGACATTTGACTTCCCCCGCATACGCCAAATCGCGGACGAGGTTGGAGCAATCCACATGTGCGATATGTCTCACTACAGCGGCCTCATCGCCGCCGGTGAGTATCCCAGCCCGATTCCCCATTGCCAAGTTGTCACCTCAACGACTCACAAATCTATTCGAGGCCCGCGCGGCGGAATGATCCTCGGCGAAGCAGAATTCATCAAGAAAATCAATAAAACGGTTTTCCCAGGACTCCAAGGCGGCCCACTGGAACACGTGATCGCGGGCAAAGCTGTCGCTTTCCTCGAAGCCTCTCAACCGGAGTTCAAAACCTATGCCGCTCAAGTCAAAAAGAATGCCGCAACCCTATCCGAATCCTTGACCCACGAAGGGTTCCGAATAGTATCCGGCGGCACTGATAGCCACATGATGCTCGTTGACCTTCAACCATTCGAAGTCAACGGAAAAATTGCTCAACAAGCATTGGAAGACGCAAATATCACGACCAACAAGAACAGCATTCCAAACGATCCTGAATCCCCATTTGTCACCTCCGGAATCCGACTCGGCACCCCTGCCGTCACAACTCGTGGCATGAAAGAAGCCGAAATGAAACAAATCGCGGCCTGGATCGCCACCGTGCTCCGAAACCACGGCGACGAGGGCACAATCAACAAGGTGAAAGCCGAAGTGACTTCTCTTTGCCGCTCATTCCCAATCCACTTCGTCTAAACGACTATCGGGGTCAGCAACAAAAACTGACCCCGATGATCCGCGCTCTGACTACTTACTTCTCTTACGAAGAGCGGCCAAAGCCGCGACACTCAAAATTGTCAAAGTGGCAGGTTCCGGAACTGCTTCCTGAGAAAACACAAGCTCGCGACCCGCAGTATTCCAACCATTATTCCAAGTCACAGTCAAGCTCTCTCCTACGACTGACGGAAAAGTGATAAGAGTGTTGGTCGTTCCATCTGGAATGCCTTGCCAATTAAACAATTCAGCATTGCTTCCGTCAAGAACCCTAAACGTCGTCACAAGCGGCGATCCATTCCAATCTGCCAACCGAATCGATCGCAACCGAACCAAGAAACCAGGATCTGCTGTCAAAGTAAACGAAACGGGCGTCGCATCCGAGGTTGAACCGCTGCTCGAGTTCCGTCCCCAAATAGCTGTTGGAAGATCGCCGTACCCCGTACCCCACAGACCGACGTTAGTCGTGTAATCAAGAACGACATTGGGTGTGAAACCTCCTTCGGAGCCATAGGCAAGCCCACCTTGCGACACTGATGTGACTCGATCTCCGTAGTCTTCTAGTTGCGTCTGATTGATAACAGCCCCCGAATCTGTAGTGAAAAGCAGATTCGTTGCCGCAGCGACTCCTGATGCCACAACCATCCCCCCGATGCTAAGTATTTTTGTCAATCTCATTTTTCCTCTTTGGCCCCACAACAATGAGGCACCTCACACCACTATACAGGAAAATCACAACAGAGTACAGACATCAATCCATGCTTTACCAAATGTTTATCATCAGGGCCCCTGGATACCCCAGGGGCCTTTAGTCGTCAAGTTGAGCTACTCGCCCGAGTCGCCTTTACTCTCTCGCTCAATCTCTCCTCGGTTGGGCTGAGCCGCATTGGCATCCTCAACCGTCGCTCCTTCATCTTTAGCGACCGATCCAGGAGCATCGCTCTTTGGTGTCTCAGACGCACAGCCCATCAGACCGAGCCCGATCGACGCCAAGATCATGAACAAACCGAGCTGACTTATCTTTCGCATAGAGCATTCATCCCTGTTGAACCAAAGTCGTAGTTCAGATTCGTATCCGGTCTGAACATACTTTGATAGTGAGGAGAACCAACCGCCGAAACGCATCGCATCGGAGAATCAACGTTGCCCGCCGGGTAGCCGCCTTGAGGACCGTAGTAGGTGTACGCTGGCTCAAAGTACTTCCGCACCGCTCCTCCCGAAGGAGTGGGAGTGTCAGATCCCATCGGAATGTACTTCGCCGAACTATCCGCGAATACAACGATGTTGCCGCGTCCAAAAACGCGAACCGTATCGTTCGCCGCAACAAAAGTGAACTCGTAAGTATCTTCTCGTGAATAGGCCGCCCGACCAGCTTGTGCCGGCCCACCTGGGTTAAATCGGCAAACAGGTGCTGGTGCCGCCGGTGTACCAACTCGGTCACATCTCAAATAGGGGCTCGTATAGGAATAGCCCCGGTAGGCTTCCTTGCCGTTCCCGAACCAGAACAGAGGAGTGGAACTGACTCCCGCAACCGCCGTTGCGTTGTAGCCATTGAGCAAACCGTTACCGGATAAACCAACCGTCGGAAGATTAATCCCCGCTGGATAAGTGAAACCAGTGGTGTAGAGGTTCAAAGAGCCGCTACCCGAGTAGATGTCATTGTTTTTCGTGTAAGGAAAAATGGAGTTCGTCCAAGCCACCGCATCCGCAGCCTGAGCCGCCGCATTCGGGCCCCAACCTGCCGGAACCGACGCCAAACGATAGGGTCCGAGTCCACTTGCGCCTACGTTCGTATGCAGATATGTTCCCGTCGCAGGATCAATCGGATGCATGAGCATGAACGTGTCGTCATAGTCTGCAATGTAGATTTGCGCCGCAGTGCCTGTTTGCTTCGTCTCTGCAAGAGTTTTGCTTTTCTTCGCTGCTTCTTTTGCCTGAGCAAAAACTGGGAAGAGGATAGCCGCCAGAATGGCGATGATCGCAATTACGACCAGCAGTTCGATAAGGGTAAACCCGCTCTTCGAGTTGGTTTGAGTTTGTTTCATCATGAATCACCGGGCTGGTGCGAACCAACCCACTCACTATATACTTCACTAAAAGGCAAAATAGATTCATAATTTTCCAAAACTTTCCTTGAATGTTAAATTATTCACGTAGACTGAAATATACTTTTCTTGCTCAGGCACTTCAAATCAAAATTGGATCATGATAGATCGGTACTCACGTAAGTCTGACTTGGCTTTCACTCTCATTGAACTCCTCATCGTCATCGCCATCATCGCGATCATCGCCGCTATTCTCTTCCCGACATTTGCCCGCGCCAAAGAATCCGCCAAACGCACCGTTGACCTTGCCCACATCAAGCAGATCGGCGTCGCCAACCTGATCTACCTTGACGATTACGACCAAAACTTCCTGAGCTTCCCCTACGCCGACACCTGGAGTAGCCCCAGCTTCGCAAATCGCCAACGTGGCCCCTATTGGTCGGATCGGGTCATGCCATACATCAAAAACAACGAAATTTTTCAAACTCCCGCGAACACCGATACTGCGTACTACCCGCGAGGCTATTGGCTCCCCGGAGCAAAGTCGGCAACCGACACCCAAAAATACCGGGTCACTTACGCCCTCAATCACCTCATTTCCCGTGCCGACATGCCGCCAGATCGAGCGGGAAGTTCAAATCAATCAAGCATTTCCCTCCCTGCCGATACCGTTCTTGCCGGACCCCAAAACCAAGCGTTCACATTCTCCTCCTGCCAACCGGACTCCCCCGGAAGCCAAACCCGCTCCTTCTACTGGAACATCAGCGAGTCGGGTCAAGGCTGGGGTTTTGAACTCTGGAACAACTCAAAAGGCGAAGGCGGATTTTTCGGTGGGGCCAATTTCACCTATGTCGATGGTCACGCCAAATTCGCTCGGCTCGTCAATAAAGGCACCGACCCCGGAGATCAGATCACCTATCAAGGCCGAGACTTGTTCTTTGGCTTCTTTGCTGGTGTGAAAACTCGACCCGAAGTGAGCGAAAACGGCACTTGCCCAAACAGTCGCGCATCCGCCGTATTCTGAATTTTCGTAGGACCTCGTATAATTCTATGAAACGACACCCCACAAGCGGGCGTCCATCTGCCGAACAAAACCCACAAAGGGTCTAACTGAACAAAACGGGCAACTCATGAAAAAACTGCTATCAATCGCTGCACTCGCACTCCTGACCGCTTGCGCATTTGCCGAAACCTACAGCCTTTCAATCGGCATTAACGATTACCCCGAGGCAAAAGACGAATCTGGAAATGTCGTTGATAACGATCTGAGTGGATGCGTAAATGATGCAAATGCAATGCGAAATATTTTTATCAAGAACTACGGAGTTAAGGAAAGCAATACAAAAATCTTACTTGATAAGAATGCCAATGGCGACAAGTTCTTGGACGGAATCAAATGGCTCATCACAACGGCAAAAGCTGGAGATCAAGTTATTTTCACTTATTCCGGTCACGGTGCCCAAATCGACGATCCTGAATCTGACGAAGCCGACAAGAAAACCGAACTTCTCGTGCTTGCCGACGGAATGCTCGTTCAAGATGACTTCTTCAACGAAGTCGCCAATCTTCTCCGAATCAACGGAGTCAACTGCACCTTCATTTTCGATAGTTGCTTCAGTGGTGGGATGTCCCGGAATGTTGATGGCCGGTATCAAGTCCGCAATCGCGTGATGCAGTACTTGCCCAAGAACCCCAAGCTCATGAATCGCAAGAAAGAGGAGCAGGGTCTACTCGCATTGGCAAAGAATGCAAAAAGCCGACAGGTGAGTACTCCAAAGCAAGGCGAAGTTGTCTTTATGTATGCGAGTAAAGAATCAGAGCCAAGTAAAGACATCAGCGGAATCCCCGACACCCCTGCCCACGGCTTGTTCACTCTTCTTCTGCTGGACATTCTCGAAGCAGAGAAGGCGATGCCCGTCAAAGACATCTACGAAGTTGTCGACGAAATTCTTGCTGGCATCAATAAGAGTCTTATGGAAGATGGAAAGAAAAACAACATGGAGGAGTCGGCAATCCCGCAATTCAATCAAGGGCCAAACTTCGAAGCTAGCGCAACCCGATCAGCTCTTCCGATCATTCTCCCCAACTAAGACAATGAACATCAGCCGCCGCGCCCGAACAACTTTTGTCATGATCGCGGCGGCTCTCCTCTCTGCCTCCGCCCTTCCAAAACCATTAGAAGACGGTCGTCTCCGCCTCGTCCCTCTCCTCACCGACGGATTCATCCTCGATATCCAAGAATCGCCAGACGGAACCCGACTGCTCACCCACGACCGCGGTTACGCACCCCGACTCTGGGATGCCCGCTCAATGCGTATTCTCGGCTTTTTGTCCCACAACACCCGAGAAGTTGCCCAAGCCGAAATGAGCAAGAATGGAAACCTCATCGTCACAAACTCTTACGACGAAGTGAAAATTTGGAACGCCAAAACTGCACGCCTCATCACAAGCTTTAATAACAATGGCGACAAAGATTTCGGGGCAAACCGATTTGCCATCTCCCCAGACGAAAAAACTATTGTCCTTAGTCAAGAGTCCGGCTTGTGGCTCGGATCTGCTCCTGATTTCAAATTCAAAAAAATTCAAGAATTCCCCGAAGAGTTCTTTGCCTACGATGTTCAGTTCTCACCCGATAGCACAAAGCTCGTAATCGCTGCCGGGTCACAGTCCAAGCTTGGCACTTACGATCTGACAACCCAAAAGCTCAGCTTTCACTCCGTTGATTCAGATGGCAATATTTTCGTCGAGTTCAGCCCTGATTCTAATCAGATACTCGTCACTGGTATCTCGAACAAAGCTCATCTTGTGGATTTCGCAACCGGGAAAATCCTTGCTCAATACCCTCATTTCATTGGCGAAAGAGGGCGCTTCGGCAACGTCAAAATGGCGGCCTTATTCGTTGGCCCTAATCTCTCACAATTCGTAGTCTGCAGCGAAAAAGGCACCATGACAATTTACGACCGCAAGACTCTCAAAGTCGTTCGTGAACTCACAGGATACAGCAACGCAATTCGTGAAATCCGCAAGTCGCCAGATGGCCTCCGTTTGGCAACTTATGAAGATAATGATTTTGAAGAATATGAGCCACTCAAAATTTGGGATGTGACTTCCGGCAAAGAATACCCATTCAATCGAGCGGGAGAGCCAACCGCTGGCTCTTTCAATTCAGATGGTTCCAGCTTCTGGGTCGGTTACATGAATGGAACCATTGTCAAACACAATTTGACCGATGGAGAGTGGAATTCTTCAACCGTCAACGCACTCAAGCCTTTGGCAAAAGTCCAGTTTTTTGGCAATACGGGTCGCGTAGGAATCTCAACTACTCAAGCCGCCTATGAATTCTATGTCTTTGATTCCCGAAAAGTCGACCTCTCCAACCGTTACTCTGCCGGAAAAGACACATTGGATAGCTCTCCGAACGGCGAGTACGCCCTCTCCCCTGCATATTCCCAGAATGACGACGGAAGCCAAAAGAAGCAACTCGCCTGCTGGCAACTCAGCACCGAAAAACTCGTCAATATCTTCAACGAACAAGCCGTTGACAACATGTGGCTATCAGACAACACTTTTATCGTTTGGACCGAAAAAACGGTCTTCCACTACAACCCCAGCAACTCCGACGATGAACAATTCCTAGGCGTACGTTACACCGCTCCTGGCCCAATCCTGTGGGTAAGACCATCTCCGGACGGAAAGGCAATCCTCGTCTCATTCCAAGACCCAACGACTGAAAAATTCTTTGTCCAGCAAGTCGCAATTCCTTCAGGCGAATTGCAGGTATCGCTTTCAACTGAACAACCCACCGAGCCTTCCAATTGGGCGGTCAGTTCTTCCGAGGCCCTTCTCTTCGTCACCGATCAGTACACGTTCGCTTTCCACCCCAAAACAGGCGATCAACTCTGGGAGAGAAAAAATCAGTATCGCCAGACTGTCAACAACATCTACTCAACTGACAACTCCAAAATTTATTCAATCTCAACTTCAACTTTCCGAATTCTCAATCCAAAGACCGGTGAAATAGTAAAGTCGTCGGACTTTGATGCAGTGGGCGACACCCTCATCCTGGCAACGGAATTCGCCGCTGATCTCAATCTCTTGTCCATCTCAACTTACAACCAAGTTCTCTTCTTCGATACGGAGACAACGAAGCTCGTTCGAATCATCAATCGCCCTGGAGCAGTTTCCGATGTCAAGTTCATTGCCGGGCAAAAACGCGTCCTCATCACCGACAGCTTGGAGCAAATCAGCATTTGGAGCACGGATGAAATCGCGCAGAATCCAAATCCCCAACCAATTGGATTTTTCGTCGTAATGAACGATCTGACCAATGGTACCCCTTCCTGGCTTGTGATGGATCGCGATGGTCGCTACGACGCCAGCGACCCCAGCAATGTAACGGGCGCGTCCTACGTTATGGAGTGGGAAGGTGGACTCGAGCCAATCAACGTCTCTCAACTCAAATCGCTTTACTACGAACCTGGTCTATTCGCAAAACTCACCGGATATGATTCCAGCACCGTCCGACCGGTTCCAGATAGAAACGCTCTCAAACTCTTCCCCCAAGTTGCAATCGAAAAATCAACCCGCGATCCCAATCGAGTGAACATCACCCTCACCGAACGAGACGGCGGAGGTGTTGGCAAAACGGAAATCCTCCTGAACGGAAAACTTGTCCAATCTTCCGAAAGAACCGGCTATATCAGCCTCAAAGTCAACGACTTTCAGCAATACCTTCTCCCGGCTTCTCAACTTCCCGAAGGGAAAGGAAATCAACTATCAATCGTCGCCTACAATGTTAAAGGTGATCTCGCGAGCCAGCCCTATTCCATCGATGTAGGCGTCCCCGAGGGCCTCAAAACCCCTGAAGTCAACATCCACGCCTTGTTCGTTGGCGTCGGTGATTACGTGGGTAATCGCCGTGATCTCACCGCCCCACCCTACGATGCTCAGGCTCTCCAAAATGCCATCGAAAAATCGGCCGAACGACTTCTCCCCGGGCGTGTCCACGTCACAACTCTCACGACTCAAAGCGCAAAATCAAATCCCAATAACGAAAATCCAAACCGAGAGAACATCCTCAAATGGTTCGCCGAAACGTCCGCTACGGCCACGTCCAGCGACATCATTCTCGTCTTCTTTGCTGGGCACGGCACAAGCCAGATTGGCGATCAAGCGGGATACTTCTTCTTGACCTCCGGTGCTGATCCGAGCGACATCAATAAGTCCATTCTGAACGTTCACACGATCAGCGGCGACGACCTCAAAACCAACCTCGCCAAAATTCCCGCCGCTAAGCAAGTCATCATTCTCGATACCTGCCACAGCGGAGCCGCTGCAAGTTCTTTGGTTCAAGACCGTAGCGTCTCGAGCGACTACGTCCGGGCTTACGAGTCCATTCGGGAAAGCTCTGGAACTTGGCTCCTTGCCGGAGCCGCCGCAGACCAACTGAGCTACGAATCCCGTGCCGTCGATCACGGACTCCTAACCTATTCCCTCCTCGAAGCCGTGGACCAAGTTGCCCCCGAAGCCCTCCGTGGCACCCCATCCGGCGAATACTTCCTTGATGTCGAACGCTGGCTCTCCTACGCCGCCGCCCGCGTAGAATCCCTCCGCAACGAAGTCGGGGTCGTCGGAGTCCAAAAGCCCGAACTCAAGCGGTCTAACTCCAACCAATCATTCGACATCGGCGTCACCCGCCCCCAATTCCGGGGCGAAATCGCATTGACCCCGCCTAAGCCAATTGTTCTTATGGGAACATTTGACAACGAAGGCGAAGATGAACTCGGGCTTGAAAACGCCATCAGCACCGGCCTCCAATCCTCAAACGAATTCAAGCTCTGGACAAACGTCAGCCGCCACCCCCGAGTCTTCCGAATAACCGGTCGCTATACAATTGAAGGTGCAACTCTCAAAGTCACCCTCTTCCTCCAATTCATCAACGCCGACCAAGAACTCAAGCGTCTGAAAACGATCGAGTTCACTGGCCCCGCCAATGACATTCAGGGAATGGTTGAGCAAATCCGCAAAGCCGTCGCGACCGAAGTTCCCATAGCAAAGTCATAGAAATTTTGCTTACCCATTGCCGCCAGGACAACCGTCCCAATGAACCCGCAATTAGCAGTCTCACTGGTACACTGCTAACAAATCCTTCGTCATAAACGAAGAACCTCAAAGGAGTTTTTAAGCACAACAATGAACCTAAAACCGTTGCACGACCGAATCATTGTGGAACCCGCAAAGGCGGAAGAAACCACCGCCGGCGGGATCATCCTCCCCGACAGCGCCCAAGAAAAACCCCAGCGCGGCACCGTCCTCGCTGTTGGCCCCGGCAAAACCCTCGATAGCGGAGAAAGAGCCCCCATCGATATCAAAGCCGGCGAAGTCGTTCTGTACGGAAAGTACGGCGGAACCGAAGTCACCGTCGGTGGAATCGACTACGTCATCCTTCGCGCTGACGACGTCCTCGGCGTTGTCACCGAAACCAAAGTCAAGGCAGGTAAGAAGTAATGGCCGCAAAGGAACTCAAATTTAGCAACGACGCCCGCAAGCACATCGAAAAGGGTGTCGATAAACTCGCCAATGCCGTCAAGGTCACCCTCGGCCCCCGCGGACGCAACGTCGTCCTCGAGAAGAAATTCGGTTCACCGACCGTCATTAACGACGGGGTGACCATCGCCAAGGAAATTGAAGTCGAAGACCGATTCGAGAACATGGGTGCCCAACTCATCCGCGAAGTCAGCAGCAAAACAAACGACCTCGCCGGAGACGGAACGACCACCGCTACCGTCCTTGCCCAAGCAATCTTCAAGGAAGGCGTCCGCAACGTCGCCGCTGGTTCCAACCCTCTCCAAATCAAGAAAGGAATCGAGATCGCCGTTGACGCTATCGTTGCCGAACTCGAAAAGCTGAGCAAGCCGGTCAAGGGCCGCGCCGGAATGACCGAAGTCGCCACCATCAGTGCCAACGACACCGAAATTGGTGAAATGGTCGCGGAAGTCATCGACACTGTCGGGAAAGAGGGCGTTGTCACCGTCGAAGAATCAAAGGGCACCGATACCGGCTTCGAAATCGTCGAAGGACTCCAATTTGATAAAGGCTATCTGAGCCCCTACTTCATCACTGACCCCAACCGAATGGAAACCGTGTTCGAAGACCCGATGATCCTCTTCTACGAAAAGAAGATCAGCACCGTCCAAGACCTTGTTCCCGTTCTGGAAAAAGTTCTCAAATCCGGCAAAGCCCTCGTCATCGTCGCTGAAGACGTCGAAAACGAATGCCTCGCGACCCTCGTTCTCAACCGACTTCGCAGCAACCTCCCCGTTGCCGCCGTCAAAGCTCCCGGATTCGGCGAGCGACGCAAAGCAATGATGGAAGACATGGCGATCGTCACCGGTGGTCAATTCATCACGGAGGAACTTGGTCTCAAGCTGGAAAATGTTGACCCCACTATGCTCGGCACCGCCAGCAAGGTAGTCATCACCAAGGACAACACCACAATCGTTGGCGGCAAGGGCAAGAAGGACGGCATCAATGGCCGAATCGCCCAAATTAAGCGTGCGATTGAAACTACCGATTCAAGCTACGACAAGGAAAAGCTCCAAGAGCGACTTGCCAAGCTGAGCGGCGGCGTTGCTGTCATCAAAATTGGTGCGGCTACCGAAACGGCCATGAAGGAGAAGAAAGCCCGAATGGAAGATGCTCTCGCCGCAACCCGAGCTGCCCTCGAAGAAGGCATCGTCCCAGGCGGCGGAACGGCTTTGCTCCAAGCTGGAGACAAAGCTCTCGCTGGCCTCAAGCTCGAAGGTGACCTCCAAATCGGTGCTGAAATCATTCGCCGTGCCATCGAAGCCCCCCTCCGCACCATCGCGCACAACGCAGGTGTCGAAGGCAGCGTCATTGTGGATAAAGTCAAGTCCGGCAAAGCGGGAATCGGCTTCAACGCCGCAACCCTGGAGTTCGAAGACCTCCTCAAAGCCGGCGTTGTTGACCCGACCAAGGTCGTTCGAACAACTCTCCAAAACTCCGCTTCGATCAGCGGCCTCTTGCTCACCACCGAGTGCGCAATCGCCGACCTGCCCGAAGCCGAAGAAGAGCACCACCACGACCACTAAGTAGTCAACAAATCGCCCTCTCCCCAAATGACTTTAGGGAGAGGGCGATTTTTATTTCAAATATCAATTCGTCATTCCGGGCGTGACCCGGAATCTCTCACATCAATAACTTTGTTTTCGTCATTCCGGGAGTGACCCGGAATCTCTAACATCGATAACTTCGAATTCGTCATTCCGTGCGTGACCCGGAATCTCACCCTTCCAAGGATATGGACTCGTCAACCTAACTTCTCCCCTTCCAAATTACATTCATAATCAACTTAGTGCTCCCCGAAAACTACTTCGACAACGCCGCCACAACCCCGCTCCACCCCGCCGCTCTGGAAGCAATGCTCCCCTGGCTCACCACCCAACACGGAAACCCTCACTCCCTCCACTCCTGGGGCGCCCGCTCACACTACGCCGTCGAACAAGCCCGCACCGAAATCACCGAACTCCTAAACCTCGAAGACCCCTCCCAAATCATCTTCACTTCCGGCGCAACAGAATCCTGCAATACCTTCTTCAATCTCAGCCAGAACCTTCAAATCTCCCCATTCGAGCATTCCGCCCTCCGGGTTCCCGCGAAGCTCAAAGGCATCCCCATCATTCCAAACCAGGGCCATTCAATCAACCCCGACCCAACCAAAACCCTGATTCTCACCGCCTGCAGCAATGAAACCGGAGCCCTCTACTCCACTACCCAACCTTGGTTCTGCGACGCCACCCAAATCATCGGCAAACTCCCGTTTGACCTTTCCCAAACCCAAGCCGCCGCCTTCTCGGCTCACAAATTCGGAGGCCCCATGGGAGTTGGCGTACTCTACCTTCAAGACCCGAACATCCTCTCCGAATCAAACGCCCACCAAGCCGGAGGCGGGCAAGAACACTCCCGCAGATCAGGAACGCTCAATGTCCCCGGAATCATCGGCCTTGCCACTGCCCTCCGCATCGCCCTACAAAATCAAGAGCAAACAACTTCCCATGTCCGAAACCTCCGCCAAATCCTCCAAGAAGAACTCCACCTCCCCATGAACGACGGGCCTCAACAGTCCCCCGACATAGCCAGCATCACCATCCCCAGGATCGTCGCCCAAAATCTCGTCCTCGAACTCGACCGCCACGGATTCGCGATCTCTTCGGGTGCCGCTTGTTCTTCCGCCTCCACGGAGCCCTCCCCCGTTCTCATCGCCTTGGGACTTTCCCCCGCCGAAGCGCAAAGCACCATTCGCATCAGTTTCTCGGCCCAGAACACCCCGGAAAGCACAAAAACCCTCGCAATTGAACTGAAAAAAGCGGTCCAGTCCCTCCGAACCACGTAATCTTTCCATAAGGGACCCCTGCAACTTAACCAAACCTTATTGCGTCACAACCCTTGGCACGACTTGTGTTGAAACAAGAATCGTTGCGATTTTCAGAAAATCCGCCCCCCTGGCTTGGCAAAAACCAAATCCTCTGATACAGTAAATGCCAAACCATCCCGCCCCAAACAAAACCGAATACGAATTCAAACGCCCCGGCGCCGAACAAAATTTCGACATCTCAGGCGTCTAGTAAACAAGGAAACACAAACTTTGAGCGAAAAACCAGTAGAAGATAAGATGCCGACCCAGGTCAAGCGCGGCAAGGCCATCACTGTGCGAACCCACAGCCGCCATGCCTACATCGACGCCAACAAGCACATGCTTGATGACGCCGAGCCAATTGATGAGGATCTACTGGAGGAAGAGGAGGAGGAAGAGGCCGAAGAGGCCGCCCCTCGCCGGGATGAAGGTGAAGAACTTGAAATGTGGATGCGGCAAACCCGCCGCGCCCACCTTCTGACTCCCGGACAAGAAGAAGACCTTGCCAAAAAAGTCCAAGCCAAGGATCTCGCCGAGCAAGGCAAATGGGATCGCGTTGCCGAACTCTTTAACCTGCCCAAAGACCACGAGTTTGACGATTTCGAGCGCAAAGATGTGATGAAAATTGGCACCCAAGCCAAACAACAACTCATCGAATCAAACCTCCGCCTCGTCGTCTCCATCGCCAAGAAATACAACGCGCGCGGCATCCCCCTCGCCGACCTTATTCAAGAGGGCAACCTCGGTCTCATTCGTGCCGTTGAGAAATTCGACTGGCGCAAAGGCTTCCGCTTCTCCACGTACGCAACTTGGTGGATTCGCCGGGCCATTGCCCGAGCCATCATCAACCAGGGTCGAACCGTTCGGATTCCCGTCTACGTCGCCGAGCTCATCAACAAGGTGATGAAAACCGCCAACCAACTCCAACAAGAGTTGCACCGCGAGCCGACACCTGAAGAAGTCGCCGAGAAAGTTGGCATGGCCGCCGACCGTGTTCAAGAAATGATGCGCGTCGCCGTCGAGCCGCTATCTCTCGAAACACCCGTCGGTGAAAAGGATAACAGTAGTATCGGGGACTTCATCCCAAGTCACGGAATGCCAACTCCGTCCGATGTCACCACCAACCTGATCCGACGCGAAGAGATTGATGGCATCCTCGGTCGCCTGACCAGCCGCGAACGCGATGTTGTTCGGCTTCGCTTTGGTCTCGACGATGGACGTGCCCGCACTTTGGAAGAAGTCGGCTCCGCGCTCAACGTCACCCGTGAGCGAGTCCGCCAAATCGAACTCCGGGCAATGAAAAAGCTCCGCCACATTGGTCAAGAACTGGCTCAACAAGGCTTCACCATCACCCCCAGCCCGAACTAACTTAAGAATCCCCTTCTCTTGTTATATGGAGAAGGGGAATTTTTCTAAATCACCGAGGTTTTCTCGTTCCAAACCAAGTCCAAGAAATACAGAATCATGGATCACGAAGGGCCTACCGAAAAGCGTAAGACCGAGCCACCAAAAAGGGATTGGTCTAAAGCAACAACCGAGGAAAGATTTGCAGAAGTTGAAAGGCTCAGGAAACAATGGCTGATTGACAATGGTCGCGGTGACGAAGTAGATGCACCTTTGAGTCGAGATATCGTCAAGATAGTCAGATCCCCCAAAAAATCAGACGATTGGTAGTTTCAGTCTTCATTGAGCCGTACCGATCCACCCCGTCCGTGCATCGGAAACCCTTCCATCGTCCCAAAGCGCTCCACAACAGGACTCAGTTCCACCAAATCTGACCTCGTCAAAGAAGACACCGATTGCACCTTCAAAAAGTCCAAAACATTCACGGGCGAACTAAACCGCGCCGCACCCGAAGTCGGCAAAGTATGCGATGGCCCACTCACAAAATCGCCCGCCGCCTGAGGCGTATCCGGCCCGATCAGAACACACCCACAATTCCTAACCTGCTGCGCCAAATACCCCGCATTCTCACAATGCAACGACAAATGTTCCGGCGCAAACCGATTGATCACCCGCCCCGCTTCCTCGTCGTCCTTCACCACAACGCAGACTCCGTGATTGCGCAACGCCGACCGCATCACGTCCTCACGGGCCGCCCCAATCAGTAATCCTTCGCACTCGGCGATCACTGCATCCGCAACCTTTTGCCCTCGACAAATCAAAACCCCAACGTTATCCTCTGCATGCTCAACCTGGGTCAATAAATCAACCGCTGAAACCTTTGCCGAGCAACTCCCATCCGCATAAACCGCCACCTCGCTCGGCCCGGCATAAGAATCCAATCCGACGCTCCCCCAGAGCTGCCGTTTTGCTTCATTGACATACTTGTTGCCCGGTCCAACCACTTTGTCCACCCGCGCAAAACCGGAACTCCCAAAAGCAAGGAGTCCGACCGCCGCCGCCCCACCTGCCTTCACCACTTGAGTCACCCCAGCAAGCTGACACGCGACCAAGACCGCCGGATCAACGGTTCCATCCTCCCGAGCAGGCGTGCAGACAACAATCCGCTCCACCCCGGCGACTCGAGCCGGAATCGCATTCATCAACACCGAACTCGGATATGTCCCCTTCCCTCCCGGAACATAAACACCCACCGACTCCAATGGCAACAAGCGCTGACCCTCGAACCCCGTGTCTTCCCCCTCCTCGATGGCATCCATTCGCCAACCCCAACCTAGCGGCAACTCTTCCCATCCATCAACCAAAGTCGAAAGCTGTACTTCATGGAAATCTTGAATCCGATCTGCCGCAAGCCGAAGCGCATCCTCATCCTCTTCTGGAACTATTGAATTAGCTAAATCTTCTGCCGTCACCCAAATTGAATCGAGTCCCGCCGAATCAAACCGCCGCGATTGCTCTAAGACCGCCGCCTCTCCCCGGTCATATACATTCCCTAAAATCTCAACCACTTGAGCCGTTAGTTTCGGATCAAACTCCGGTGAGCGATCAAACCACCGACTCAATCGTTCATCGCCGAACTCATAACCTGGAAGCAAACTCACCGCAAGTGCTCCATCGCCCGGCTCACCCGAGCTCTCACTCGACCAGGGCCGAGAACCGCCATCAGATCAAACAATCCAGGCCCTGAGAGTTTGCCCGTCATAGCAACGCGAATCGGCATCACGACTGGCCCCATTTTCTCAATTCCCTGTTCCGCCGCCCAGTCATGAACCGCCTTGTCCCAATCTGCCGCCGTAAACCCATCAGAATCAACCGCCAGTAAGAATTCAAATAACCCCCGGACATGATCTGTCCCGAATGCCTTCTCCACCGACTTCTGATCAAAAACAACCTCCTCCACAAAGAAAAACTCACAGGCCGGCCCAAAATCTGCCAACGTCGAAACTCGTTCCTGCTCAAGCGGCAATACCGTCCGCACATAGTCTGGGTCGCGCTCCAATGCCTCTTTCAAGAGCGTCATCCCTGGAACAAAATGAGCCGGATCGATCTTCAATTCATCGTCCTTTTCCAGGGTGTTCCAATATTCCGAGGTGATTTCGCTCGCCAAATACTCCCGCAAAGTATCAAATAGCTCGTCAACCGACATCGCGCGGATTGCCAAGCCGTTCATCCACTTCAATTTGTCCAAATCAAACCGACCGGGCGATGGTTGAATACCTCTAATTTCAAACGCTTGAGCCAAATCACAGTCGCTCATCGCTTCCCGCTCATCCCCGGGGTTCCAACCGATCAATGCTATGAAATTGCGGAGAGGCTGGGGTAGATACCCCTGCGAAGCATAGTCCAACACCCGAGTCGCTCCGTGTCGCTTGCTCAGTTTCTTGCCGTCTGTGCCTACGATAACCGGGCAATGAACAAAGACCGGCATGGCCCATCCAAAAGCCTGGAAGAGAACAATGTGCTTGGGATAACTGCTAATCCACTCCTCACCGCGGAACACATGAGTGATCCCCATGAGGTGGTCATCAACCATCGCCGCAAAGTGATAAGTCGGCATCCCGTCCGCCTTGAGCAGAACTGGATCATCAATCGTGTTGCTATCCCACTCCAACTTCCCCCGAATCGCATCCTCACCCGTTATCTTCACGTCCCGAGGAATCTTGAGCCGAATAACATAGGGCCGTCCCGCTGCCTTTGCTTCCGCCACTTTCTCTGGTGAGGCATCGCGCCAATCCCCGCCAAAATATCCAGTCGGCATCTTGTTAATGCGCTGAAATTCGCGCATTTCATCCAATTCTTCACTAGTATCAAACGCCTTATAAACTGCGCCTTTTTCGATTAGGTCCGCAATTTTCTCCGCGTATATTCCTGCCTCCTTTCGCTCACTCTGACGATACGGAGCGTCCTTCCCCCCCAGGTGCGGCCCCTCATCAAACTCAATCCCCGCCCACTTCAACGTATCAACAAACTCTTGCTCGCTGTCCGGGTTGTATCGAGTTCGATCCGTATCTTCAATACGCAAGAGCAAGCTCCCGCCTTTGCCCTTCGCAAAAAAGTCATTGAACACCACTGTCCTCAACGCCCCAATGTGGAGCAAACCGGTCGGCGAGGGAGCAAATCGGACGCGAACTGACATAACGTCCCAAGAGGCTACCTGCCCCGTACCTTGAGTCTAAGGACATTCAAAACCCTGCAAAGAACCCCGCCTTTATCCCGTTTTATTTCCAGACCGCAACCGACTTGGCTCACAAACAGTCTATTCTCCCAGGCAGGCATTACAACCTTTCGCATGAGCCAATCCGAAACAGCAGAATGGTACTACGTCGGTCACTACGGTCAACTTGGCCCACTGACCCTTGAAAACATGGTCGAGCTCGCGTCCGATGGAGTGATTGAACGCGACACCTATGTTTGGAATCCCAAGATGCCTGATTGGGACATGGCGGCCAACGTTACGGAACTTTTTAGCCACTTCACTCAGCCCCAGTCCCCTCCTCCAACCCCGGGCCAACGCACCGCTACACCCCCCACTTTCAACCCCACTGATCCGTCCACCCTCCGCGACCTCAGCCCCTATCAACCGGCAGCCCGACCGATGACTCCTTACGGCGGTTCGCAGTGGATGCTTGGGCCAATAAACGCCCCAAAAAGTGACAAGAATCGTCTCACTGCCGCCTTCCTGAACGTCATTCCCGGATTCGGCCGATTCTATTTGGGCCACGTTGCAATTGGAATCCTCCAAATCATGACTTCGTTCTGCGGAATCGGTGTAATTTGGTCATGGATCGATGGCGTGTATATCCTGGCCGGCGGAGTGAAAACCGACGGGTATGGACGAGAGCTCCCCGACTAACTCAGGTCTAAACCACGCTGAGCCAATGTGACGGCTTGCAAGGCCGCACGGGCCTTATTCAAGCACTCCTCATACTCTTTTTGAGGTTCCGAATCATAAACCAATCCCGCCCCGGCCTGGACGTGGGCGACTCCCTCCACCATTAGAACCGTCCGAATTGCAATCGCTAGACTCATGTCCCCGTTTGCCGAGAACGTCCCAACCGCACCACCATAAAGTCCCCGCTTGGTTTTCTCAAGCTCCTCAATAATCTGCATCGCCCGCACTTTGGGGGCCCCACTGAGCGTCCCTGCCGGAAAAGTCGCCCGTAGCAAGTCAATTGCATCAACTCCTTCTTTCAATTCACCAACTACATCACTCACGATATGCATCACATGGGAATACATCTCAATCGCCATCAATCGATCAACCCGAACCGATCCTGGCTGGCAAACCCTCCCCAAATCGTTGCGCCCCAAGTCAACAAGCATCACATGCTCCGCCCGTTCCTTTTCGTCCGCCAAAAGCTCTTCAGCTAAGGCCACATCTTCCGCCTGAGTCAATCCTCTCGGTCGTGTACCTGCGATTGGCCTGACCCGCGCCTCCCGGCCATGCAATGACACGAGCAATTCAGGCGATGCCCCGGCAATGTCAAAGCCTTCAAACCGGAACAGATACATAAATGGCGATGGATTCAAGCCCCTCAACGCACGATAGACAGTTACCGGATGGGCATCCACTCGCTGGGAAAACCTCTGCGATAGAACAACTTGAATACAATCTCCCGCCGCAACATACTCCCGTACTCGGTCAACTCCCGCCATAAACTCTTCTTGGCTGACATTTGCCGCCACGTTCTGAGTCTCATACACTTCATCTGGAAGGTGTAGCAGTGCACCGGCGAGCCTGCTCTCAAGCCGGAGAAGCTCCGCAACTCCCGCATCATAGCCTTCTTCAGATCCCTCAGCCAAAGCGATAAGCAAAATTTTCGCCCGGGCATGGTCAAAAACCACAACCGAGTCGCAAATCATCAAAGCCACATCGGGGAGTCCTAACTCATCCGGATTTTCTCCGGGAATGTCTTCAATCGCCCGCACATAGTCATATCCAACCATCCCAACTGCCCCGCCAACAAACCCGGGCAGATTTTCCAAAATCTCAGAGGCACCTGCGTCAACCTCTGGCAACATTTCTCGAATCTGGACAAGCGGGTCAGCCTCCCCAACCATTTCCCGCACAACGTGCCGGGGCCGGACTCCGATCATCGAATACCGCGCCACCTGTTCCCCTCCACTGACACTTTCCAGCAAGAATGAATTCGTTTCGTCGTGGGCAAGTTTCCAATAGGCACTAAGCGGTGTTTCCAAATCAGCAAACATCTCACGAACGAGGGGCCAAACTTTGCCTTTCTCCACTCGCCCCAAAAACTCATCGCGACCAATCAAATGCATCAATTCCTAGTCTATCCTCTCAGCTAAGACCCTCACTCCGCCATGTCCTCCCAGATTGCCAAAAACCTCGCCCACATCCAAGATCAAGTCAATCGTGCTTGCGATTCTGTCCGAAGAAACCCCGCCGAGATCACCCTCGTTGCCGTCAGCAAAACATTTTCCATTGTTGACATTCAAGCCGCCTATGACCTCGGGCTCCGAGACTTTGGCGAGAGCAAAGCCCAAGAACTCCAGACAAAGGTCCACCATCTGCCAAACGATATCAACTGGCACTTTATTGGCAATCTTCAGTCCAACAAAGCCAAACATGTAGCTGAAATGTCTACTACTATTCACACGATCGAAAACGAAAGACAACTCCGAGAAATCGCTAAGCAGGACCGGACCATTGATGGTTTTATTCAAGTCAATATCGCTTCAGAATCACAAAAATCTGGAATTTTAATCGAAAGCCTTGACACGGTCCTTTCATATGTTCTAACCTCTCCTCAAGTTCGGTTTATTGGCCTGATGACCATCGGTCCCGCAGTCCAAAACCCCGAAGAGAGTCGGCCCTACTTCCAAAAACTTGCTGAACTAAATCAACAAGTCAGCGGAACAATGCTCAGCATGGGAATGAGCAGCGACTTCGATGTGGCTATCCAAGAAGGAGCCACCCACATCAGAGTTGGATCCGCCCTCTTCGGCAACCGCTGAACAACCAAGGAAGGAAAACTGGAATCATGGAAGAAACACTAGAGCGCGTCACCCTCGTCGATCGCATCCGCGACTTTTTTGTCCGCGAAGAAGTAGAGGAGCACGACACTGATCATGTCCCCACGCGCAGCCGTATTGAGTCAAACAGCATTCGACTCCACGCAACTCACCGGTACCACGTCACGGTTCGAAGCCAAATTGTCTCTTTCCAAGATGCCGTAGCCGCCGCTGATGGACTCAAGCGAGGCGAGCAGCAACTCCTCAATCTCAGCCGATGCCCTGAAGACCTCCGTGAGAAGATCAAGGACTTCATGTGCGGTGTCAATTACAACGCCGAAGGGAGCTGGGAAGAAGTTGCTGATAATGTCTATCTTCTTGCTCCGGCTATCGCCCACGTTGAAGTTGCACCCGCGAGTCAACGCATGGTCGCTGGTCGAAACTAAGACCAAACCCCAAACACTTTTCATTTCCTCTCCATAGAAGGGACAAAAAGAGCGAAAGCACTTGGGAACACCTAATTACCCTCCGGGTTGGCCCCCGGAGGGGTTTTTTATCGGAACTCAGTCATAATTAAAACATGTCCGGATTCACCGTTGCTACCGGGAAAATCGCAGTCTATTTGCAAGACCACGTTGATACCGACCGGATCATCCCGGCCCGATTCCTCACAATGGTCACCAAAACGGGTTACGGTGAACTTGCCTTTGCGGACGCACGGAAGCAAGAGCAAGATTTTTTCCTCGATCAACCAAGTGCCTCCGGCGCTTCGATCCTGGTCACCGGAACTAATTTCGGTTGTGGCTCCTCCCGCGAGCACGCCGTCTGGGCGATCCAACAAGCTGGATTCATCGCCGTCATCGCCCGAATTGATTCTGAAACCCCTGGCTACAGTGACATCTTCCGCCAAAATTCTGCCAATTGCGGGCTTCTCCTCGTTGAGCTCCCAACTGAGTCCCATGCCAAAGTGTCGGCACTTCCGCAAGGAACCGAAATCACCATCGACCTACCGAACCAACTCGTCATTGCAAGTGGCGAAGAGTTGCCATTCGAGATCAATCCCGCCACCAAAGATCAGCTGATCAAAGGGCTCGACCTGGTCGGCACAACTCTTGTATACAATGATCAGATTGACCAATTTGAATCGAAGTGGTCAGCATTCGCTCCTGCATCGAAATGAAACTTAAAACCAAGAACCCTCACCGCACGTCAAATCAAGGAAACTCATGCCCATGCTAAGCCCCGTCCTCCTCTTCCTGGCGATCAACCAAACTCAACCGCCAACCACTCAAGAACCCCGATTCATCGCCGAAAGAAATTTCCAACTGAAAGACATCACTACGACAAAAATCAGCTTCAAAGAAAAGCATCAGATGACCGCCTGGGTGATGGATACAAACATGAAGCGAGCCGAGGGGATGATGTTCGTCAAGGATAACGACTTCACTGAAAAACAGGCCATGATTTTCGTTTTTCGCTATCCCCAAATTCTCAGTTTCTGGATGCGAAACACTCACGTTGACCTGGATATTGCGTACGTTGACGGTGCCGGAAGAATTGTCAAAACCTACACGATGAAGGCATTCGACGAAACCACCGACTACAGTTCCAAACTCAACGCCATGTTTGCCATCGAAGTCAAAGCAGGACTCTTCAAAAAGCTCGGCATCGAAGCTGGTGACTTTGTGCAAATCCCAAGCTCCGTCAAAGCCAAAGAATAGAGACTCAAAGCCCGCCTGGGCGTTGTGCTACAATAGTCGCATTACAACCAGGCAGGAACCGAATACAAACCGGGTGGCCAATGGGCCGCCTTTTTTGTTATAACCGCACCTTGTCTGGCGTAAAAAAGGACGAGCAGCGATGGACATCTTAAAACAGCTAGAACAAATTGCCAACGAACGCGAACTTTCAATGGACGAACTCAAGATTGAACTTGAGACCGCCCTCGCCGTTGCATACAAAAATATAAAGCCGTCCAAGGCGATATTGTCCTTCGACTCGATAACTCCGTTCCCAGCGGTGCCGTTATCGAAAAAGAGGTCGTCGGCGAAGTTCTTGAACCTTCTATGCAAGTCAGCATAGAAGTCGCAAAGAAGTACAAAGAAGACGTTCAAATCGGAGACTTCCTTCCCCTTGAAGTTGACCCCAACACCTTCGGCCGAATCGCCGCCCAAACGTTCAAACAGGTTCTCCAACAAAAATTCCGTGAGGCTGAACTCCGCAAACTTCATGATCAATTCTCCGAAATGGTCGGCGAAGTCATGAGTGGAATAGTCACCCGTCGAGAAGAAGGCAACGTCCTCCTTCAAGTCAACCGGCACGAAGTCGTTCTCCCCAAGCGAGAGCAAGTAGGTACCGACGACTATCGGCCCCAAGAGCGGCTCCGTGTTCTGGTTCTCAAAATTGAAGAAGACCGGCGCGGATTCCAAGTCGTTGCCAGCCGAAGCCATCCCAACCTCATACGAAAACTTCTCGAACAAGAAGTCCCTGAAATTTCTGAAGGCGTTGTCGAAATCATCGCCATCGCCCGAGAACCCGGTCAGCGAAGCAAAATTGCCGTCACCAGCCACGACGAACGAGTGGACGGAGTCGGAGCTTGCGTCGGGCAGCGCGGTTCACGCATCCAAATCCTGATGGATGAGCTCCGACCTGAAAAAATCGATGTCGTTCCATTCTCAGAGGATCCAAAAACATTCATTATCAATGCTCTCAGCCCTGCCAAAGTCAACACCATCCGTTTGAACGAAGAGGAAAAGAGTGCGTACGTCACAGTTCCCGATAACCAACTCAGCTTGGCAATTGGTCGGGGAGGACAAAATGTCCGCCTCGCCGCCCGCCTCACCGAATGGAAGATCGACATCCGCAGCGAAGAGCAAGCCAATCAAGAAAAGGCCGCCGCTCAAGCTCAAGGAGAAGCTAACTAATTCCTGGCCCGGTCAGAACCTGCATCTCATGCCGGGCCAAAAAACACCCGAACGAGCTGATCCGATTCAATCTTGATGCGGATCATTCCCTGACCATCAATGCCCGGGCAAGAACCGGGCGCAGCTTCTATATCTGCCAAAATAGAGACTGTCTCAACTCAGCCACCGCCAAGGATGCTTGCCGCGTTCTAAAATCTCCGGTCACGGCTGAGGCCCTAGCCACAGCAATCCAAAACCCATTATGCCAACAGAGGTAAAGTCAAGTTCAATGCAACATAACGTCAAAGACTACGCAAAAGAAATCGGCGTGCCCGAGCAAACTTTGCTCGACGCGCTGGCGGAGTCAGATGTAGTTGTTACAAATGGTAAGTTCGAATGTGATTCAGATACTCTGGAATTTGTAACAGAACTCGCTCGGGAAAATGCCCCCGAAGACGGAAACACCGTTCACCTTCAGCCTGGGCGAACCCCCCGCGATCTCGCTGCCGCATTTGGAGTCACCGAAAAAGACATCCAGATGACCCTGATCAAGAAATTCAAGACCATGGCAACCTTGACCACTGTCTTGGGTGATGATCTTGTCGAAAAACTCGGCGGCGAATTCAATAAGACCGTCAAGTGGGGAGCCCCTGCCGCTCCCAAAAAATCGACCGCAAAGATTGGTGTAGCGAAAAAAGGCGGCGGTGCCGTCACTCGCCCCCCCGTTGTCACAATCATGGGTCATGTCGACCACGGCAAGACTTCCCTGCTCGACTACATTCGCAAAGCTAACGTGGTCAGCAAAGAGCACGGCGGGATTACTCAGCATATTGGTGCCTACCAAGTCAATCTCCCCGAAGGAACAATCACGTTCCTCGATACCCCTGGTCACGCTGCATTCACTGCCATGCGTGCCCGTGGAGCCCAAGTCACCGATATCGCAATCCTCGTCGTCGCCGCTGACGATGGCATCATGCCGCAAACCAAAGAGGCGATTTCACACGCTAAAAATGCTGGCGTGCCTATCATCGTCGCCATCAACAAGATTGACAAAGCCGGGGCCAACACAGAGAAAGTCCTCATGGCCCTGCCCCAACACGAATTAGTTCCGGAAGCCTATGGCGGTGACATCATCACCGTCCCCGTTTCCGCGCACACTGGCGAAGGCGTCCCGAGCCTTCTCGAAATGATCCTCCTCCAAGCAGAAGTCTTGGAACTTAAAGCCGATCCCGATGGAGAATTCAAAGGTGTCGTAGTCGAAGCTCAGCTCGAAAAAGGCCGTGGCCCCGTCGCCACCGTACTTGTCGAAGAAGGCACCCTCAAAGTCGGCGACATCGTCACCGTCGGAAACACCTGGGGCAAGATCAAAGCGATGACTGACTATGCGGGTGAGCGCATTAAAACCGCTGGCCCGTCCCAACCCGTGGAAATTCTCGGTCTCAACGAAGTCCCCGGCGCTGGTGACCCTGTCAATTACGCCGCTGACGAGCGCGAAGCTCGCGAATACGCTTCCGCCGCTGAAGATCGCATCAAAGCCGCGCTCAATTCCGGACCCAAGAAAAAACTCAGCCTTCGCGACCTTCGAAAACACCTCGAAGCCACCGACGTCAAAGACCTCAACCTCATCATCAAAGCCGACGTCCAGGGATCGGTGGAAGCCGTCCGCGGTCTCGTTGAAAAAGTTCAAAACGACGAAGTCAACGTCAAGATTCTCCACGCTGGTGTCGGCAGCATCACCGAATCAGACATTCTGCTTGCCAGCACTGGTAACGCTATCTGCGTCGGATTTAACGTCAAGCCCGAACCCAAGGCCAAACAAGAAGCCGACCGCCAGAAAATCGAAATCCGAACCTACACGATCATCTACGAATTGATTGAAGATATCGAAGCCGCCGTCAAGGGAATGCTCGAGCCCAAGTTTGAAGAGGAATATCACGGTACCGTCGAAGTCCGCGCCGTCTTCAAGCTTACAAAGGCCGGAAAAGTCGCTGGTTCCCACGTCACCGATGGGAAAATCCTGCGCAACGACAAAGTCCGAATCAAGCGAGCGAATGAAATCGTTTTCGAAGGCACCATCGAATCACTTCGCAACGTGAAACAAGACGTGCGTGAAATGTTCGCCGGACAAGATTGCGGCCTTCGCTTCAATGGATGGGAAGATTTCAAAGAAGGCGATATCGTCGAAGCCTACGACATGGTCCAGATTGACTAATCCCCAAAACTGAAAACATAGTGAAACTCTGCCGCTTCACCCTCACAAACCGCCCCGATGAACCAAGAACCGGGGTCTATCACGAAGGAAAAGTATACGAAACCGATGGTCAATCTGCCGCCGGAATCCACGAACCCGCCAACATCACCTTCATTGCCCCCATCGGCACTCCGCCCGCTGTCCGACTCTTCGACCAATTCGACGCCGACGGCGGCTATTTTCTCAGCTACTTCTTCATGAATCCCGCCCAGCTCAAAGGAAGCAACGAATCCCTTTCAATGCCCCCGCAAGTCGAAGAGCTTGGCATCGAAATCCGCATCGCTGGTGTCCTCCAAGATGGCGACCAACTCATCGAACCCCAAGAAGCCGAAAAATACATCTTGGGCTACACGGTCATGCTCTGTTTTGTGGACCGAACTCTCCAGGCCGAAGCCGAAAACCACCCGGCAATCTGGACAGAATCCCACGATATTGGCGCTCTTCTCTCCCCGTTCATCGTAACCCCCGAAGAGATGAGTGCCCATCTCATCCGCGAAACTAAATCCGGATTCAATTGGGTCTACAGCATCTTTGTCAACGAAAAGCCCATTGTCGAAGAACGCCAGTTCGCGTTTGATGTCGAGTTTTACGATCTCATTCAACGCGCCAGTCTTCGCTCTCCCCTCGCAACTGGAGAAGTGATTGCCTTCCCAAGCCTCCCGATCCCTGATTTCACCGCCACCGAACTTGGTCGCGAACTCGAGCCCGGCGACCGAGTCCGAGTCGTCGTAGACGGCCTAGGTGCCGTGAGCAGTATCATCGGCTAATCACCACATCCCAACAAAACCACATGGAATCTGTCCAGAAATCTGAACTCAGCAACGGTGTCCGCATCCTCACCGAGCACCTCCCCTATGTCGGCTCTGCGAGCATCGGAGTTTGGTGCACCACCGGCTCAACCCACGAAACTGAAAGTGAGGCCGGAATCACCCATTTTATTGAACACATGCTGTTCAAAGGCACTCCCAAACGCACTAGCCATCAAATCGCCGAATCTATCGAGGGCCGAGGGGAATGCTCAACGCATTTACCGACAAAGAACGCACATGTTACTACTGCCGAGTTCTTGCTGAAGATTCTGGAGTCGGATTTGATGTCCTCTCCGACATGGTCGCAAACGCCCTTCTTGACGCCGACGAACTGGAAAAAGAAAAAGGGGTTGTTCTCGAAGAAATCAAGCGGAGCGAAGATGAACCCGGAGATCACGTTCACGACCTCCATCTTCAAGGATTCTGGCCCACGTCTGAATTTGGTCTCCCTGTAATCGGAACGAAGGAATCCGTTTCAAGTATCACCCGCCAAAACTTAGTTGACTATATCAATCGGCGGTACCACGCGGGAACCGTCCTCGTTACCGCTGCCGGCAATGTCAACCACCAAGACTTCGTCAACTGGGCTGAGGTCAATCTCGGGCATCTCAAGCCAGGTCCAAAAAATCCCGTCCTCGACCGCCCCACCGCTCAACCCGGCAATCAACATTTCGGAAAGAAAGTTGAGCAAGTCCATTTCTGTATCGGAACCACCGGAGTCAACTACTTTGAAGACGACTTCTACACCATGGTCGTCCTCGATGGTGTCCTGGGTGGCGGAATGAGTAGCCGCCTCTTCCAAGAAATTCGGGAGAAAAGAGGTCTTGTCTATGCGATCGGCTCCTATATGCTCACCTACACCGCCGGCGGAGCGTTCACGATTTATGGTGGCACTGGCCCCCAAACATGGGCCGAACTCCAGTCCGTTGTCCGCACCGAACTCGACAAAATGATGAATGAAGGGCCATCACCGGAAGAAGTCAATAAAGTTCAAAAGCAAATCGCCGGAAACATCGTTCTTGGCCTCGAATCCACGTCTGCCCGAATGCAGCGCATGTCGAAAAATGAAATCGTCCACGGACGCCAAATCAGCATGGAAGAAACCGTAAAGAACATCAACGCGATTACACCTGCACAAATTCAAGACCTTGCCCAGCGAATTTTCCCCGAAGATCAAATGCGCACAACCGCAATCGGCCCCGAATAACTCCCCACCATGCGCGAGCTGTATCAACTCTGGAACACGACAACCACCGAACCAGAACGACTCCGCATTCTTGCCGAGCACTTTGTCCAGGCGACGCCTGCCGATACATGCGATATTTTCCTCGCTTCAGAAGGCGGGTCGCTCATCCTTGCCGCGAGCACAACTGATGCCAGCCTCGTCGAGCGCATCCGACTCGCCAAAGGCGTGGGCCTCGTTGGCACCGCTTATCACAACACCCGCAACATCATCATCGAATCAAACTTGCCTTCCCATCCGGAAAGCCGCCCTGTCGAAGGATTTGATCACCCCCAATACCTTGCCGCCCGGATCTATCCTTTCCAATTCAGTTCCGGATTCAAAGGTTGCCTCTTCCTCCGCCGCAAACAAAACTGGAAACTCCAAGCCCGCGAAGAAACTGCATTTGCCCAAATTCGCGAAACAGCTCTCGTCGCCTACACGGCATTCCGAGCTGGCTACGATGCCGGCTCAAACGCCAATCGCCTCGATGCCCTCTCCGAAGTCGCACGGTCACTCACCGAATCCCCTTATCTAGAAGAAGTCCTCCAACTCCTCGTCAATCTCACCGCCAAACGATTCAACTACCGAGTTGTCACCGTGCGTCTCCTCGACGAAGAACGACAAGAACTCATCCTCCGCGCCACGCAAGCCACTAATAAAGCGTACCAACGCAAACGCGCCATCAAGCTTGGTGAAAGTATCGCGGGTAAAGCGATCGAATCGCGGAGCCCGGTGTTTACGAACGACGTTCAAACCGACGCCGACTATATCGGCCATGACCTCGCCGAAGAGCAAGGACTGCATAGCATGATCTGCATTCCGCTGATCGTTCAAAACCGCCCTGTCGGCGTCATGAGTTGCTACACCGGCGAAATCCGCCAGTTCACCGAAGACGAAATCGCCGTCCTCGAAACACTCGCAAAACAAGCGGCTGTGAGCATCGAACACGCCCGACTCCAAGTCCGCAACACCCTCATGCAGGAGATGCACCACCGAGTCAAGAACAATCTCCAGCAAATCGCCTCCCTCCTCCGCCTGCAAATCCGTCAATCTCACTACAAATCTCTCGAAGATGCCCTCGGCGACTCCCTATCGCGAATTCAAGCTATCGCCTCTGTTCACGATCTGCTCAGTCGTGACGATCTTGACCATGTCAGCATCAAGCACATCGCCGAAACCCTCGGCAACCACCAGCAACAGTCGTTCATCATGCCCGGCAAATCCATCCGATTTACGGTCCGAGGTGATGAAGTCCACCTCAACACCAACCAAGCGACCCAAGTTGCCCTCGTGCTCAACGAAATGATCCAGAACGCGGTTGAGCATGGATTCGAACATGCTTCCAACGGAGAAATTCACATCACGGTCGAAGAGAAAAACGACGATATTGGTATATGGGTGAGCAACGACGGCGACCCTCTACCCGCTGATTTCGACCCGATCAAAGGCGGCCAACTCGGACTCCAGATCATCCGTTCCCTTTCCGGTGCCCTCGGCGGAACTTTCAAAATCGAAAACCGCCTCGGCTGGACTGTTTGCGAGGTCAAATTCACCCGTCAACTTGCCGAGTAACGCTTCCCATGCTAAGATCCCTTTCGTCTTTTGAGCAATTCTTGGAGTGCTTTATCAGATCGTAAAGTGTTCGATTTGCGATAAGCTTCAAAAAAATCTTCGCCTTCATTATCGACAGCCTTCTGATTTGCTCCGTTATCAAGGAGAACCTCAATGACGGGAAGCTGTGCATATCGTGCGGCTTCAATCAAGAGCGTCCCTCCGGATGTCAAGTGTTTTGTTTCAACAGGATAACCCAATTCCAATAACTTCTTTGCCATCGGGATGTTTCCCTGTATGGCCGTGAATAGACCTGATCCATCACGAATGTGAACATTGTTGATCTTTCCTCCGCGTTTGACTAGGTAATCAACCGCTGGATCATTCATAAGTAGTGTTGAAGTAATAACTGGAGTTCGGTTGGTGATATCTGGAATATGCATGTCTGCCCCATTTTTGAGCAGATCATCTATGTTTTGATAAATGGGAGTAGCCGCCGCATAGTGAAATGGAGTCCAACCTTGCCAATCGCGCGCATTGATATCGCTGCCTTGTTTGAGAACGCGTTCGACAACTCCTGGAGTCCACGCTTGGGCGGCAAAGTGCATTAGAGTCATCCCAAATTCAGATTTGGTCTTAATGTTGGCACCATTTTTATCCGCTAAATCCAAGAGCTCCTTATTCCCGGTCGCATAAGCAATCATCTGTGGACATGTCCCACCACCGAATTCTGGCTTCAAATTCCAATAGCTTGGATTCTTCTTCATAATATCGGCCATTCGCTCGGGATCCTCCTCACGCGCAAACGCCGCCAAAAGCGACTGAACATCAATAATCGGCCTGGGGTTCTTCCATTCGTAGACGACCAAACCTTCAAATCCATAGGACGAGAACGTGTACCACTCGTCGTGCGGAAATTTCACTGTGGGACCTGGCATATAGTCCGAAACGCTAACGGGAAGCAAGCTACCAAACATGCCCCAATTCCGATTCTTGAACAGAGTACGTCGAGCCGTCCACCGATAAATCCTTTCCTTTCCCGCTGCTTTTGCTTCATCTCCAACATTTTCAAACTCATACGTGAAGTCCACCTGTGCAAGATCGGTATATGAGTAGTTCTGAACCGCAACTTCCGTCGGAATCTCTGTTCCGGGAGGTACGACTGTCAGATTTTTTTTCATATTTTGGTAAAAATACGCCAGATTTTTGACTTCTTCAGGTGGAATTTTCCGTAACAATGTCGGATCAATTTTCTTACCAAAATAGAAAATTGTCTCCTCAACGTCAATTCCATTCTCTTTATACTTCTTCACCTCCTTATCTGTAAGATCACAATATCCGGCAGGATTTGCAATCGGAGGAGTTACGACAGGCTGCGCATCAATGATATGTTTGTCGGGGAATTGTGCAGGATTTATCACATTCTGAGTCTCTGCACCGGGAGAATGCAGTGCAACAAAACTTTTGAACTCGGGCGACTTAGAGTCAACTTCGCTCTCGCGAACTGAACTCACTGCCGGCGAGCATCCAACGAAAGTAACGAAACAGCCTCCAGCCGCACAACCCAATAACCATCGATTCATGGTTCTAATTGTACAGCAATCTAAGTTCGTAGCAAAATCAGTTTATTGATGCCAGCACTTAGCTTTTCCATCTCACACCTTCGGATCAACAATCCCCAGTGGCTTCATCGTCTTCCACTCCCCGCGTGTAAAGTCCGGAAAATCAACCGAAGCTCCGCGATTCTTCACACTCCACTCACTCAGCGGAGTCACAACGCTCCATGCCGCCGCATCGTAAACGTCTTGATCAAGCGGCTCGCCATTCCGCAAGCAATAGACAATCCGCCAAAGCATCAAAAAGTCCATTCCGCCATGGCCGCCCATCTTCACCGCAAGCTCGCCCTGCTTCCGGAACAGAGGGTGGTCAAATTCAGTATAAACCTTGTCCAACTCACCGCCCTGCTCCCATTGTTCAAATGAAATCCACTTCCCTTCGGCGTCTTTCCACTTTTCTTCAATCGCCACTCGACCCGGGAATCCCGACCAGCACCCTTTGGTTCCCTGGATCAAGTTGTGACGCGTGTAGGGTCGTGCAAGCTGTTCATCCCACTGAACCATGATCGTCTTGCCCAAGACAGTTCGGATTATCGAAGTGTTCAAATCACCGCAAACAAACTTTCCTCGTCGCCACTTGTGACCTTCAGGGAAATTCTTCTCTGCATAAATCTCACGCATTCGCGCATTGCACGAAACCGAACTCATGTAATCAAACCGATCCCCCCGGTTGATGTTCATGTACTGCGCAACCGGCCCCAGACCATGAGTAGGATAAAGATTCCCGTTGGTCTTCATGTAGTGGTGCGTACGCCAGCTCCCCGTACCACGCTTTTCTTCGTGCATCTGCCACCGCAAATCATGAATGTACGCCGCTTCCCCGTGAAGCAATTCTCCTAAGGCTCCCTGCCGAACCAAGTTCAAAACCATCAACTCTTCTCGACCATAGTTGACGTTCTCCATCATCATGCAGTGCCGCTGAGTCTCCTCCGCCGTGTCAACCAACTCCCAACACTCTTCTACCGTGAGAGCCGCTGGAACTTCGATAAATGCATGCTTACCCTTCCGCATCGCATCTACCGCCATCGGAACGTGCCATTCCCAAGGTGTTGAGATAACAACAATATCAATATCATCCCGATCGTGCATTTTCTTATAGCCGTATGGATCACCAACATACAGAGCTGGCGCCGGCTGACCAGAATCTACAACCGCCTTCGCACTCCGATCCGCCCAATCTTGATACAAATCACAGATCGCCTTGACCTCAACCCCTTCCAGCGCACACATCTGCTCAACGTGTCCGCTCCCCCGGGCACCAACTCCGATAAACCCAACCCGAACTTTTTCCATTGGCGGCAGTGCCAATCCCGCAACTGACTTTCGATTCTGCCGAGCTGGCTTCAAAACTTCAAACGGAGACGCACTCCCCAATCCCGCAACCATCGCTCCCCCAACTGCCGCACCCTTTAAAAAGTCTCGCCGTTTCATCCTGCCCCCATCTAACCCAAATTCGTTCGCATTAAGCAACTTTTAATGGCGATGCGCAATTGCATTGGCTTCTTCGGGATAACCCCGAATGTTCAATAGCGTGTGTCCGCCCATGCCAATCAACGCACCCACGAGAATCCAAATCGAAGGCACAAACCCCGCAATTGGGATCAAAAGAATCATAAAGCAAGTGACAACGTTGTGGGGCATAGTAAAGTCGCGGTTTGACAGCCGGACATCCTTTGTCACCGTAGAGTTATAAAAAACGTGCATCATTAGCGCGACCGTTGCCACCGCGACCGGAAGAATGTAAGCCTCAAACCCTTTCAAGATGTCCATCGGATGGGCCACGACCCTTTCAACTCCAAGCGCAACCAGAACAATTCCCCCGTGGAGAGGCAAGTGTCCATAGAGCCACGATCGGTAGCGACTCACATCATCTGATGACTTTGGCACTCGGTGCTCAGCCGCCCCGACCCCATCAAAATAAACCCACCAGATTGTGCAGGCCAGCATCAACCCCATGACCGCCGCAACCGCCGCCGGTAAAGTCCAGACCATCCCCGTGAGCGTCCCTACGGTCGCAATCACGGCTTCTCCCAAAACAATAATCGTAAACAATCCAAATCGTTCTGGTGTATGCATCGGGTGAGGCGGATACTTCACTCCCATCTCGCGACAAAAGTTCGGAGTCCAAAAATCCACCAACATCCCCAAAATCCAAAGCCCATATCGGAAAGGTGAAGGCACAGCCAGCGACAGAAGCCACAACCCAATCGCGAGCAAAAAGCCCCGCGAGTAGATCATCGTCAACGGGCGTGCCTCGGGGATGTGCCGTCCCGCAAACCAATACTCGAACACCAGCACACCTCTAAGCAAGCCATAACAAACTACAAACCCCGTGACATCACCGGCGAATGCCTTCGGAATGCTTGTCGCCATAAATCCCAAAACGATGATCTGAAAAAAGCTGGACAGCCGGTGGCTCAAATCATCCGTATCAAACCGGGAAAGATAAAACACCTGACCAATCCACGCCCACCAAATCGGAACAAATATGAGTCCAAACCGGATCAATGTCTCAAAGTCGTGCGACTTCGCAAGCTCAACCGAAACCCTTCCCAAAACCGCAACAAAAGCTAAATCAAAGAATAGCTCAAGCCAACTTGCGTGCCGTTCGGGATTCTCCTCGTGATTCCGCAAAACGGGCACCCGCATCGCACTTTTGAAAAAATTCATGCTGTGACAATTAAACCGCATCGAAACCCCATGCCCGTCCCGTCTAGTATCCTTGTTACACATGGAATGGCTGACCCAACCTGAAACCCTCGTCGCATTTTTAACCCTCCTCGTTTTAGAAATCGTCCTCGGAATTGATAACATCATTTTTATCTCTATCCTCAGCGGAAAACTCCCCGAGGAACAACGAAAAAAAGCCCGTCAACTCGGCCTAGCCGCTGCCCTCATCACCCGAATCCTGCTCCTCCTCTCCCTCGGCTGGGTCATGTCCCTCACCAAACCAATTCAGTTCGGCGGAAACGAATTAATCATCGGTCCATTTGAAGCCACCGGCAAAAACCTCATCCTCCTCTTCGGCGGTCTATTCCTCATCTGGAAAGCCGTCAAGGAAATTCATCATAAACTTGAGGGTCACGCCGAAACCAAATCCAATGCCGCAGCTGTCACCTTCTCCAGCGTGATTATCCAAATCATGATCCTCGACATTGTCTTTTCCCTCGACAGCGTCATCACCGCTGTGGGAATGGTCAAACACATCGAAATCATGATTGCCGCCGTCGTTGTTGCGGTCGGCGTCATGCTCGCATTTGCCAATCCAATCGCCGACTTCGTTGAAAAGCACCCCTCCATCAAAATTCTCGCTCTTGCCTTTCTGATCATGATCGGCGTCAATCTCATTGCCGAATCTATGCACGTCAAGATTCCCAAGGGCTACACCTATTTCAGTATGGCGTTTGCGACCGCCGTCGAACTCATCAACATCCGCGTGAGCCGAAAGCACACACCGGTTAAGCTCAACCAAGACCCTATCATCGCCGAGAATCAACCTGCAGATGGTTAAAACGAGCCAACTGACCAAGGTTTTCACTGACGGCAAAAAGAAGATCTCCGCCGTCAACTCCGTAGACTTTTACGCCGAGCCGGGCCAAATCCATGCCCTCCTCGGAGTCAACGGCGCCGGAAAAACCACCCTACTCAGGATGCTCAGTACCGTCATTCGCCCATCCTCAGGCACAGCCAGCCTCAACAACTTCGACATTCACAAGAATGCTGCCCAGGTCAGAGAATCAATCGGCTTTCTCAGCACCTCAACCGCCCTTTACGGCCGACTTACCGGAAGAGAAATGCTCGACTACTTCGGCGGACTTTATGGATTCGCTGGATCAGAACTCAAACAGCGAGTCCAAGCCGCAATCGCTCAAACTCAAGCCGAAGAGTTCTGCGACCAACTTTGTGATCGCCTCTCAACTGGGCAAAAACAGCGCATTTCAATCGCCCGATCAATCATCCACAATCCGCCAATCCTCTTCCTGGATGAACCGACCGCCGGATTAGACATTCTTGCCGCACAAACCGTACTGACCTTCATCGAAACCGCCCGCGACCAAGGCAAAACGATCATTTTCAGCACCCACATCATGAACGAAGTCGAGCGACTCGCTGAGCAAATCACAGTAATCCATCAAGGTGAAGTCAAAGGAACCGGAACGCTCACTGGTCTCAAAACTAAGACCGGAACAAAAACCGCCGAACAGATGTTCCTCTCGCTAATATCACCCGAGGCCCTAGCATGACCACTGGCACCGGAACCAAGCAAGTGTTTCTCAAGGAACTCCGGGAAATGGCCCGCGACCGACGCGTACTCCAGGCCAGCCTCATCATGCCCATTTTTGTCATTGCGCTCTTCGTCTTCGTCATGGGCGTCGTTCAACGAGCAGTGACCGAAAAGCCAGAAGTCCGAATCGCCATCGTTGGTGAGTCATTCATCGATCTCAAAGAACAATTCCCCGACATCAACACTTCAAATATCGACCTCGTACCAACTTTTGATCAAGGCACCGCCCTGGTCGAAGAAAAAGCGGCTCAACTTGTCATCGAGACAACATTAGAAACGGATAACGACGGAATCACTATCACCAAACATCGGGTTGGCTACATCGACTCTGATCCCCTCGCCTCTCTCGCCCTCGCCGAACTCAAATCTCAAGTCAACGCCCGAAATCTAGACAACATCAAAACTGTTCTCCAAGAAAACAAGCTCCCCGCGGGCCTGACCGAAGCCGAGCAAGTTCAGCCGGAAAACCTTGGCAAAGACGAGGGTCTCGCCGGATCGTCCATCGTTTCTCTCTTGCCCTACCTCATTGTTTTATGGGCATTCTACGGCGGCATGAGCGTCGTCGCCGACCTCGTCGCCGGAGAAAAAGAGCGCGGCACAATGGAAACTCTGATGGTCAGTCCCGTCCGCAGAGCCGCAGTTGCCCTTGGCAAAATCCTCGCGCTCATGGTCGTCTGTTTCATTGGGAGTTTGACCACTCTTGCTGGCGTGTTCATCGCCGGATCAATCAAATCCCCCCTGACCGAAAACCTGTTCCCCACCGGTCTGAGTCTTGGACTCGATGCAATCTTCTTCAGCATCGTCACCCTTGTGACTCTAGTCGCATTTTTCGCCAGTATGATGGTCAGCATCTGCGCTTATGCGCGAAATATCCGAGAGGCCCAAACCTATCTCGGACTGCTCAGCTTCATAATTATCATGCCCGCAATTTTCAGCCAGATCATTGGCTTCACCGGGTTAGAGCGCGCAACCTGGGTTCTATGGACACCTGTCCTCAATACTGCACTCGCGATCAAAGACCTCATTCTCGGAAGCGCGACGATCAGCCAACTCGGGCCAGTTTGGATAGTAAATCTCGTTCTCGCCAGCTATTTCCTCTGGAGTGCCATCAAACAATTCCGCAAAGAGGAAATTGTCCTGCGTGTCTAGCGGGCATTCAAAATCGAAGAAAGCTGAGCCCCTTGGGAATTCGCTCGGCTGATCGCTTCTTCCATCGCCGCAAATCTCAACCGCAGAGTCTGTTCTCGCAATTCAATCTGAGAGTTCAGTCGGTTGATTCGCTCCTGCAAATCCTCGACCTGATCCGTAATGCTATTGTCAACTGTAGTCAACAAGCCATTGACCGAATCCGTAAATGAGCTCACTCGGTTACTCATCAGCCCGCTCATCCCGCGATTAAACACAAACGATCCAATCGAACCCGTCGCTGTACCCGTGTACCGAATCTGCAATCCATCGGTGTTCGCATTACCCGTATTGCCAAGCAAAAACTGACCATTCCCCGTCGCTGCTTCTCCATTGATTGTGCCCGCAACGTTTAATCCCGCCACCGCCGTACCACCGGTTGTTCCGAGTCCTGAATTGTCTGCTCCTTCCGCTAAGTTGCTGGTCACAGCAAAATTGCCCGAGGTACCAAACCGCTTACTTTCAAGCCTGAGAGATCCTCCCATATCAGACGCTGTAACCAAATCCTTGAGCCGACTATCACTGTTGATTTGACTCACTAGACTCGCAAGGTTAGTCCCCGCCGAAATTGTTAGGTTAATTGTCGATGACCCAAAAAGGGTTCCTGAAAATGCCAGCGTCTCTCCTCCCGCATGAGGAGCATTGAACGCATTGAGGGCCGTAACGGATGCCTTCGTCGCCGCTTGAGTGATGTTCACTCCAAATCCCGACGGCCCAGATCCCAATGACTTGTTTCCACTACTGACGTAGCTGATCTCCGAATTCGCACTAGAACCCGTCGCCATCATCAGATTTTTCAAATCACTCAAATTGTTCGTGATTGCCGCATCCAACTTCGACTCATCAAGCTCAATTTTTCCCTTATCATCCAAACTAAAACCAATATCCGCAAGATTTTTGATCGATCCAGTTCCAACATTGCTAAACAAAAGCGTGTTCAAACTTGATTCAACCTGGGCCGCATTAGAATCACCAAACAAAGGCCCCGATTGAAATGTTTCGTTATTGAACTGCGAATTGTCCCGAATGTAGCCAATCACGTCGTTATAGGCCTTCTGGAATGCCTTAACCTTATCTTTGATCGCCGTATTGTCTCGAGTCACCGCAATCTCAGTCGTCCCAACTTTCTTCAAATCAAGGGTCATTCCGCCGACCACGTTCGTAAGAGTGTTGCTTGCAGAATTGATCGTCACCCCGTCAATTTCTACTTGAGCATCGGAAGCCGTTGTCACAGGATTAGCCGTTCCAGCTTTGGTAACTCCAAGCACACCAAGCAGATTCCCCGGATCGGTATATGTCGCCGGCCAACTTGTCGAGTTAATCTGAATCCGGGTCACATCAACGCCATCAACCTTCTCTGTCACCAAGCTCGCAGTGTGATTCCCCGTCAGGTTGATCTTATCCGCCAAAGACTGCAGAGTATCTGTACTTAAATTGTAAGCAATGGCATCTGAACCCAGTGTGAGCGTTCCGGAAGATGTCGCTCCAGTCAAGGTGCCGAGCGTATCCGTCGAGTTCTTAAACCCCGCAGACTTAGCAACAGAACCCGTCAAGTCCCGCAAAGTCGAACTACCCGTGGTAAGTCCCAAAGATTGAGCGACTCCCCCGCTCACATCCGCAAGCAAGATAGCATTGCGCGCTCCCGTCTTCCCTCCACCTAAAACCAAATAGGATTGTCCCGTACCCCCGTTGATCACGTTAGCTGAAACCCCCACGTTCAGCCCATTGATCTTTGACGCAATCGCGGTTAAAGAGTCGCCGGCGGCAACGTCAAGCGATTTGCCGTTCACCATGAACAATCCGGCTAATCCGAGCGCATCCGATGTACTCGCAAATGCCGAGCTTGTCATCTTGTCCGCGCGAGCAATCGCCAACACATCGATTCCGTAGTTCCCTGGCACCGCCGCATCCGTGACCGTCGCCGTCGCAATGGTCGTGTCACCACTCGAAACTTTGTTCGGCTGAAAACTAGAAGCAATGTTCAGCGAAGAAGCCGCCGAATTGAGCCCATTTAGCGTGGACTTGAACTGACCATAGATCGTCTGACGCGCCGAAAGCTGGGCTTGCTGAGCTTGCAAACGCTGGACAGGAAATTGCTCCAGCCGGATCATCTGCGAGATGATGCTGTCAACATCAATTCCCGAGGCCAACCCCGAAAATCGAACTCCTGTTCCGCTTACGCTCATTGTGTTACTCCTAAAGTCAAGTCAACAAACCGAATTTTCGGCATAACCCTTGACCGTTCAACCTGTCATTCCTTTCAGGTTTTCCCTACATCACACCCAACATATCTTTCGCCAAAGCAACCTGCTCCGCCGTTTTTTGCTTGAGACCCTCGTACTGATCTTCATTGAAACCGAGCCACAACCGAGCTTTTGCATCAACCGGACTTGGCGTTCCGACAATCTCCTTCGGAGCCAATTCATTGGCGATCGCATCTGCGATGTGGGCACAGAACACTCCATCCTTCGGTACTGTTCCGTCGGGAATGATGTCGTGCTGAGAAATCATCTCAATCAATCCTTCCGGGAAATTCCACTTCTCCGCCAAGATTCCCCCCAACTGAGCATGAGTCACGCCCAAAATCCGCGCCTCAACCGATTCCAAGTGCTCGCCACGATTAATGGATTCCTTCAAAACTTCCATGTATGGCAAGTTGAACAGCGTAAAGAGGAACAGCCGACCTACGTCGTGCAGCAATCCGCCAATAAAAATTGTTTCAATATCTTTCTTGGGCAATCCCTTTGCTTTCGCAATTGATTCCGCACAAGTCGCCGACGCAAACGAATACTGCCAAAACGCCTTCTGAGTTTCCAAAATGCGAGGTGACGGAGAATTAAGTGCGTTCAAAACGCCAATGCTCATTACCAAGTTCCGAACCTGGTGCATTCCCAAAATCGCAATCGTCTGGTTGACATTCACAATCTGCCGAGGCAAACCAAAGTATGCCGAGTTCACAACCTTCAAAAGCTTAGTCGTGATCGCCGCATCCGCCATCAACATACTTTCAATCTCAGTCGTCGTAGCTGTCTCTTTCTCAGTTGCTTGAACGACTTGCATAACAACGGTCGGCAGGGCGGGTAAGTCCACCATTGCCTTTTCGACATAGCGTCGAAGGAGCATATTGTCTGCGCGAAGTGCCATTTTTGTGTAGTCCTTTTCTTATCCTCGGTCGTTTTTCACGATTCCATTAATGTCCGCAATAAGAGCGACATTTCCGTCACCCAAAATTGTTGCGCCGCTGACCCCTGGGACATCTCCACAGAATCGACTGAGCGACTTAATTACAACTTCTTGCTCCCCAACCAGGCGATCAACAATCAACCCTATCCGTTGTTCGGCCAATCCAACAATCACAACATAAAACGAATCCGGGGTTTTGTAATCTCCCTGAATCCCAAACACTTCTCTCATCCGAACCAAAGGCGTTGTGACTCCACGAATCACAACCACTTCCTTCTGGTTAATGTGTTGAATTTCTTTATTCTCGATCAGCAAGGTCTCAACCACGCTGCCAAGCGGCAATACAAAGACCGTCTCCGCAACATTGACCAGCAGGCCACGAATGATTGCGAGCGTGAGCGGCAATCGCAAGCTAAATCGCGTCCCTTCCCCAACAATCGATTCAAGATCAATCAACCCGCCCAGCTTTTGAATGTTGCTCCGGACAATATCCATCCCGACCCCTCGACCAGAGACTTCGCTCACTTCTGCCGCCGTACTCAATCCGCTGTGAAAAATGAACTGTAAAGCCTCTTTATCACTCAGCTTCGCCGCCGCATCAGCCGTCACCAATCCCGCTTCAACCGCCTTTTGCTTGACCCGTTCCGTGTTAATCCCTTTCCCATCATCACGGATCTCAATGACAATGTGATTTTCTTGGTGCTTTGCCGAGACCGTGACTGTTCCCGAGCGAGGCTTACCAACTTGCTCGCGCTCATCCGGCATTTCAACTCCGTGGTCAACACTATTTCGCAGAATGTGCAGAAGCGGGTCACCAATAACCTCAATTACACTTCGATCAAGTTCCGTCTCTCCACCAATCAAGTCAAGCTTGATCTCCTTATTGAGCTTTTGCGCCAAATCCCGAACAACTCGTGGAAAACGGTTAAATACCGTCTCAATCGGCAACATCCTTGCCTTCATGATCTGGTCTTGAAGGTCGCTCGTGATGCGGGCAATGTGGCTCACCGTCTCACCCAAGTCGTCAACCTGACGGTCACTGTAACGCAACGCCAAATCAGCCCCAATTTGGGCGATCCGAGTTCGGTCAATGACCAGTTCCCCAACGAGATTCATCAAGTTGTCTAGTCGAGCAACATCCACCCGAACGGTCTGTCCAGAATCGCCTTTTCGCGCCGTCCCACTAGATGCAGATTGAGCCGCGCTTGACGGGGCAACAACCGACTGAGCGGGAAGCACATCCTCGCTCTCAATGACCTCAAGCTTTGGCTTGTCCGTAACCGGAGCCGATTTCAATTCACCCCAAACTCCAAACTCATAAGCCTCAACTTCACCAATTCCGTCGAATTTCGCTTTGAGTTCCTCAAACTCGGTTTCACTCGTAAAAACTAGCTCAAAGTCTTTGTCAAACTGTTCCTCCTCTAATACTTCTTGATCGGGACAGCACACCAAAATCTCACCCGCTTCCTGCGCGATCGAGACCGCCATAAAGGCTCTTACAAATTTCATAACGCAGTCGTCTGCGAGCCGAAACTGAACGTGGTAAACCGAATCCGCTTCTTTAGCCGCTTCCAAAGCATCATGCAGATCCTCCGGAACTTGCGTCGGAAACGGTAATCCGCAGCCGCCGCCACTGACAACTTCGGACGCGATAGATAAGCCTCCACCAATTCCTTGGCCCGCCAAAATATCCTGAAGACACTTCACCAAATCAGCGCACTCCGCCGCGTCGCCTTCTCCTGCCCGGATCGAATCCATCATTCCCGCCAATGTATCAACGCAGGCCAGCAAACTGTTTGCTATGTGCGTTGTGACTGCAATCGTATGATTTCGAAGTTGATCTAAAACATTCTCCATCTCATGCGTCAATTCCGCAAAATGAGAAAAGCCCATTGCCCGGCTACTTCCCTTCAGCGTATGCGCCGCCCGGAAGATGATCTGCATTCGTTCGTCGCTCGGATCAGATTCCAGTTTGAGCAGCTCTTGCTCAAGAATTTCAATTTGTTCCTCTCCTTCCTGGAGGAACAAATCCGTATATTGCGACATGTCAAGTTCGGCGCTCATATTTTTTTATTCCCAACCACTTATGCCGCGAGGGCAAAATCCAAATCAAGCAATGTGATCAGTCGATCATTCGTTTTCGCTACCGCCCGAACAAACTGGTTATCCGGATCACTTACCAAGGTAGGAGTTTTATCTATCTGCTCTCCCTGCAGAGTCAAAACTTCCGTAACCGCATCAACGACAACCCCAATCTGCCCTGATTCACTATCCACAACAATAATCCGGCTCGAATCTGTCTCCTCCGCCGTCGGCAAGCTGAACCGAGAACGAAGATCAATGACGGGAATTGTCTTTCCCCGAAGATTAACAAGCCCCCTGACATGGGCCTCCGTCCTTGGCACAGGAGTAATCTCGCGCAGACGAATGATTTCATTCACCCGAAAAATCTCAATCCCGTACGATTCTCCGGCTAATCGAAAAACCACCGTCTGCTGATCCTCAGCAACCACCGACTCATCCAGCACAATCTCGTTATCCATAAGGCCTGATCCTTGTCAAATATCGGCCCATACGACCCGCATCTTTACTTGCATCATGCGAACTTCACCGCAAATTTGGTATCCCCATTCCATGCGTGATATTCGCCTCGTTGCCTGTGATATGGATGGCACTTTCCTCACTTCGAGTCGAACACCCCACCCCGCTAACATCCAAGCCGCTCGAAATCTCGCCAATAGAGGAGTGATTTTTTGCCTCGCCAGCGGACGAGGGATCATCACCATGCGACCACTCCTTGCCGAGCTAGGTCAAAAAGGGCCACTCGTGAGCAGTAACGGCGCCCTCGTCACGGGCCTCAACAATGAAACCGTCTTCGAAGCAGAACTTTCCTCCTCGATAACTGGCGTTATCCTTGACTATGCCGAGGCAAAGAACATTCATGTTAACCGCTACCACCAGGATTCAATAACGTTTTCCCAATCAGGTCGCTTTGCCGACTTGTATGCATCGCGAACCGGCCTCACCCCAATCATCGAACCAATCAACTCAATGCGACAGAGTCCCGCAACGAAACTCCTCTTCATCGCCGAACCAGATCAAATTCTCTCCGCAACCGCTGAACTTCAAAAAAACTCGACCCTCAAAACCACTTCCTTGGTCAATTCAGAGCCCGACTATCTCGAGTTCCTTCCTGGAGGAATCAACAAAGGTCTCGGGCTCCAAGAACTCGCTGCCCATCTCGATATCCCCCCCGCACACATTGCCGCAATAGGCGATTGGTACAACGACCTCGAAATGCTTCAATGGGTAGGGTATCCCGCCTGCGTTTCCAACGCTGCCCCAGAAATTCTCCAGATTTCTCAATACAAGTTACCAACGAACGATGAAGCCGGAGTATCAACGTTCCTCAATGCGATCATTGAGGCAAAATCGGAAGGTATAGTATTGCCGTAATGAAGTTGACACGTCACGCCGCCGTTTTTGCCGCCATCTTTGGCGCAGTCGTGGCATTGGGGAGCAATATCAGCGTCACCGAGCCAACCGCAAACGACTTTCTTGGTCTCAACAACTCTGTATCATTCAATATCACAAACGCTGTTCAAAAAGTCACAGTGAGGGCCCGCGCAACTCAGGTTGCCGACCCAACTATTCAAATTGAAGTCCAAAACGATTTCACTCCGAACACTGACGGAAAAGTATCAGGAACCCTGAATCTCAACTTCACCAGCGGATTCCCCAACGGAGCCTATACCCTTGTTGTTACCGCGACCGAACCTGGAGCGGTATTCAATATTGTCCCTCCGATTCCTGTCACCGTTGACGTCGTGCCTCCCAAATTCCTGAGCTTCAATCCCCAAACCAACGGATTTGTACGAGACAACGTTTTCATCTCAGCCCTCTTCCAAGAGACAAACATGAAAGAATGGCGAGTAAAAGTTGCGGGAGCCGATATTCCCAACAACACGGGCACGATCAACACTCTGGGAGTCACTTGGAACTCCAACCTTGAATTAAACGACGGTCAAAAAAACATCGTGATCTCCGCTGAGGATCTTGCCGGAAACACCGTCAGCCAGTCGGTCAACGTCACCCTGGACCGCCTTCCACCTTCCAGCACCGTCCTCGCACCAACCGCAAACGACCGATTCTTCGGTAATGCCCGCGTACCCGTCATTGTCAACATCGCCGACCAATTCTCAGGTGCTCTCGATGAGCGAACAATTGATGTATTCATCCGAGATACTGCCGGGAACTTTGTCACCCGAGTTGCCCGCCGCAGCGTGAACAGTAACGGTTCAACACTCACGTGGACTGGCCGAATTCGAGACATATCCACTGTTCCAACCACTTTTGATCTTGTCGTCGCCGCGACCGACCGGGCCGGAAATGCCGCAACCGAGCAAGTTGTGCGAATCGAAAGGAACCGTTCTGTAGTCACTATGAGAGGCGGTGAAACACCGCCGCCCGTCACGAGCGAAACCGTACGCGATAAAGCAACAATTCTCCGAACTGGCCCAATCCAATTCGGACTTCGACGAAATTAATCCGATAATTCAAAGAGCACACACCAACAGAACTATGAAAACAGGACATAAGCCGATTCTCATCGCGATCGCCCTCACCTCGCTGAGTGGGATTGCGAGTGCCCAGGTGCCCGACCTCCTCAACGCTCTCGATACCGGCGGGCGAGCTATGGGCCTGGGCGGAGCAACGAGAGTCACCGATGCCACAACTCAATCTGCTCTTGATAACCCCGCAGGTCTTGCGTATATCACGGCGCCCACCGCCTCAATCACATTCCGAAACTTGCCCAAGTCTTCAACTATTGCTTCTGGTGAATTCAACGACCGGACAACCGATTTCAGCGAGCGATCTGGTCGAACGGCCCTCGCTCACGCCGGATATGCCTTCCCCTTCCGTGGTGGCACTCTTGCAGTGAGCTACACCGTCGCCGGACACCTCGATAACGTAACAACCGGAAACCAACTTTCCAACGGAGCTTTGACCGTCAACGGTCTCGTCGAGGAATCCCGTGCTCAAACCGATTTCTTCACCGTAGCCTACGGTCGTCCCGCTGGTGCCGGAATGAACATTGGCATTGGCGTCATCATCGCCAACCAGTACACCAAGTTCACTCAAAATTACACTTTGTTCAATGGCAACAACCCGGTTGGCAACACCGCCATCAGCGGATCGAGTAACGGTCTTGGCTTGGGATTCGTCGCCGGTGTCCAAGGAACTCTTGATGCCGAAGGCTCCAGCCAATACGGAATTTCAATCCGAACTCCAATCAACCTCAATAACAACGCTGAAACATCTTCGGTCTACGACGTCATCCCCGGAAAAGCATCCCTTGGTTTCGCCGGGCAACTTCAAGGCGTCGGTAAAGGTCGAGACTATATGATTTGGGCAACCCAATTCGATTACTACTTTGGCGGAGAAGGTGGTGCCCGTTTCTCGCGAGACAACACATTCGCTTACGGTTTAGGCATCGAGTATAACCTTCACCGATTCGATGCGCGAATTCCTATTCGACTCGGATTCCAAGGCGTCCCCGCTGGTGGCGATGGATTCAGCAGCCGAAACGCCCTGACCTTCGGCCTGGGATACAACCCCAGCGGAAAGCCATACTACTTTGATCTCAACTTTGCCCGATCATTAGACACAGGCAAATTTGACATCGGACTCGGGTTCACTTACAAACCTGCCCCCTAAAACAATCATGAAGATCTCTCACATCAAGAACCTTCTGATCGCCGGAGCGGTCTTTATGCTCGCCGGAACCGCCCTTGCAGGATGGCAGAGCGATTACGAACGAGCCCTTCGTGCTGCAAAGGAGAACGATTGGGTTACCGCACGAGAAGCATTCATCGCATCTGCCGGTCAGCGAACCGGAGACTCCGCTGATGCAACTCGACTTCCCGGACCAGTCACCGAACCGCGCGTGTGGCGAAACGGCGCTCCTTTTAGCCCCATTTTCGGTGCCGCCTATTCGGCATACCAAATCGGCAAGCGAGCCGCCGATGCAGCCGAAAAACAGCAATTCTTGATGCTCTCTGCCGCCGAATTGAACGGCCTCGTCGAAAAGGGCCAAGCATCCCCTGATACTCTAAAAGTTCTTGGAAAAGTCTACGACCTTCTGGGCGATAAAGACGGATCCGCCGCTGTCAAAGCAATGACCGGCTCATTCCGCGTTGATACCGAATTCATGGAAGCGGCTGACCAAGCCGCACCGGCACCCAGGGCGAACAACTCAGGCGGAACTTCATCATCTTCAACTTCGACCAACCAAGGCGGGGCGACCGTAACCACCAACGGGAATGGTGGAACAATCATCAAAGTCAAAGCCGGGAATCACACCGACATAGCATCTCTCTTTGGCGAGCAACCAGTCGAAGTCAAACCTGAAAAATACGCCATCGTCATCGGCAACAACAACTCGCCAGAACCTGGCATGGAACTCGCTTTTGCGACTTCCGATGCTGAAGCGATTAGTGCTGCCTTGGCCCGATATGCTGGCTACTCACCCGATCAAATCACCACGTTGAGCAACGCAACCGCCGGGGAGATTTCTGCCGCAATGGCTACCCTCGCCGAGTCGCTCCCAAACAGCGCCACTGTGTTGATCTACTTCTCTGGTCAAACTGCGCACTTGGGCGGTCGAGACTACTTCGCTGGTAACGACATAGAGTTCATGACCGACAGCTCCAAAATGGTCGAAAAGCGATCAATGCTTCAACCGCTTATAGCCAAGGGCGCCAGCGTCTTCATGTTCGTCCAAACCCATCGGACTTTCAGCGGGAACGACTACTTCGGCAAAGAGCGCATTGTGAACGGAACGATCAGCGAATCATTCGCCACGATCCCCGGAACGCAAATCACTGGCATTTTCCGAGATGGAAAGCAAGTCGGCGTTTACACCGATGCCTTTATCCGAACGCTCCAAGAGTTCTACACAAACACAGTGCCCATCACCGACTTCTGTTGGAACGTGTTTTACACAATGAGAGGATCACGCGATTCAGTCTCGAGGCGCGGCGGAGCAACTCAAACCCCGACCCTTCCCATCCTCACCAACCTCGGACCCCGAAGTCCGTTCTAAGTCCCTAAAATCAAAACGGGCCGCTGAGCTTGATATTCAGCGGCCCCTCAGTTAGAAAATGGCCCATCCTGCACCCGAACCCCTAGACCCCAATATCACCGAAATTTATCAAGTATTTGCGGGCGAGTTTGCCGACAAATATCTAGACTCATACCTCCTCCCCCAACTCGTCAAATCCACCAAAGAAACTGCTGAAGACCTCGACGATTGGGTCGCCATTCTCGACGAACCAACGCCGTCACTCCGGATGTTCTACGGATCATATGCCTATTCACGCCGAGGCAAAGACCGTGATGCATTCTCTCGGATAACACTGAAGGCACTTGATGCCCTCTTGGAAACCAATCCCATCGAGAACTTATTGGAAGAGGCTGACGGAACCGCATTCTGGGACGAATTCGTCAACCAGTGTGATCACTCCGGAATCAAACCCTCCGAAGACCACAATCGTGGAATCGTTCAAGGCATCTTCGAACTGTCCCAAGAAATTTTCCGCATTGATGGAATTGGCTCAATTGCTGGCTGGATCGCCGATGGGATCGAAAAAACCGGGCACCTTGAACCGCAGTTCAACCGAATCGTCGATATCCGAGGCGTTGGCCCCAAAAGCGCATCAACCTTTCTCCGCGACATTGTCTTGATCTACAACCTCGAGCAAAAAGTCGCTCCCGTGGATCGCATCCATTTCCAGACCATCGATAGATGGGCGAGAGCAATCGCTCCCTTCTGCGTCCCAGAACCCCAAGATGATCGCATGGCCGATTGGATTGTAGCGGGCAAAATCAACAAATATGCGCGGCGCGCCCGTGTTAGCGGCATTCGATTCAACCTCGGCCTCACTTATTTTGGACAACGCATTGTCCGAGAACCCGACATGTTCCCCCGCGAAATCAAAAAGCTAATTCCATCGCTACGCTAATTGATCCGCTGCCAGCCGCAAGCCTTCCAAAGTTAGAACCGGGTCATGTTCGTCAATCATCTCGCATAGGTCAACAAAAACCCGACCCAAGCCCCCGGTTGCTAGAATTGTCGTATACTCCCCTAACTCCGACTTAATCCGACGCGCCAAGCCATCAATCGCATCTGCGTAACCTAAAACCACGCCGCTCTGGAGAGATTCAACAGTGTTGCGGCCCACCGCCCGTTCCGGTGCCTCCAATGCCACCGCAGGGAGCTTTGCCGTCCTCCCTACCAAAGAATCCAAGCTCACGACAATCCCCGGCATGATCGCCCCTCCCGCATAAGCTCCCGTCGCATCAACACAGTCAAATGTCGTTGCTGTTCCAAAATCAACCACAACGATCGGCGGTTCAAACCGCGCCAACGCTCCCAATGCATTCGCAATCCGATCGGCTCCGACCGCATGCGGCGGATCATAAGTCACCTGCATTCCAACCTGAGCACCATTCCGCAAAAACCGAGCTACGACCCCCAAATACTTTTCACAAAATCTCTGCCAGTTGGTGTCAACTGGAGGAACAACGCTCGCAAAAACCGCCACGCTACAATCCGAAAATCTAAGACCCGCAAGCTCCGCCAGAGGAAGGAGCATCCCAGCAATTTCGTCTTCTGTCCTTGCCGCATATGTCTCATGTCGCCAACTCACAACCCACTGATCGCCGTCATGAACCCCTACATTGGTTTGGGTATTCCCAATATCAATCGCCCAAAGCATGAGTCAAGTCTACTCGGCTGTAAATACCCCCGCCTAACTCAGCCAAAACAACGTCCACGACTCGATCCGCTACCGAATCCCTCAACGCCGCATCATCAGCTTCGACCATCACCCTCAAAATCGGCTGAGTTCCACTAGCCCGCAAGTTCAATCGACCCCGTGATCCAAGCTCAGAATCCGCCCAAGCGCGAACCTTTTCGACGGCTTCATTACTCTCCCAGCCATCCTTTCGGGCAACTTCCAAATTCACCAATACTTGAGGCCAATTATCAAAGCTCTCATAAAGCTCAGCCGCCGTCTTCCCTTCCCTCTTCAAAACCTGCGCCAACATCAACGCCGTCACAAGCCCGTCTCCCGTTGGAACATGATCACTAAAAATGATATGACCGCTCTGCTCTCCCCCAACCTTCCCGCCAATTTCCCTAAGCTTCGCCGCGACGTATTTATCTCCAACATCAACCCGATGAAGCGTCACTCCTTGCGACTGCATATAGCTCTCAAAACCGCCGTTCGACATCACCGTACCCACAACCGCCGCCGGATTCAATTCCCCACGATTCTGCATATGGGCGCACCAAATCGCCATCGTGCGATCACCATTGATCAGTCGCCCTCGTGAGTCGGAAAAAACAGCGCGATCTGCATCGCCATCGTATGCCACACCCAAGTCAAATCCCAATTCGCTCGTCAAATCTTGAATGAACTGCGGATGAGTCGCCCCGCAACCCGCATTGATGTTCATCCCCGTTGGCCCGCGACCTTCAGCTTCAACAATTGCCCCCAGCCGCTCAAAAACCTGCACACCCAGTTCAAATCCTGCTCCATGCGCCCCGTCTATCGCGACTTTGAGTCCCTCAAGTCCTTCGGGTACCAAGCTCACCAACCAATTGAGATAAGTCTCAATCGCCCCCTTATCTTGAGAGAGTCTTCCAACCCGTTCCCCCGTTGGGCGGAACTCCATTCCCGAGCCCAAATGGCTCTCAATAAACTCTTCTACTTCCGGTTTGACCTTGGTGCCTGTATCTGCCAAAAGCTTGATCCCATTATCCGGTGCCGGGTTGTGGCTCGCCGAAATCACGACACCCATTCCATATTCACCCGTCCGAGCCAGGTAGCTCACCGCTCCTGTCGGCAAAATGCCAAGCGCATCCACATCCACCCCGGTACTACAAAACCCCGCTACAAGCGCTGAACCAAGCATCGGCCCACTCCGCCTTGTATCCCGACCAACCACAACCGCTTTGGGCAAATCAGGCTGGTTCATCAGCCAAACCCCGGCAGCCTGACCAATCTGAAAAGCCAGTTCCGGAGTCAACTTTTCATTAGCAACCCCTCGAACTCCATCTGTCCCAAAAAGCTTGCCCATCTACGCTTCCGGAGCCTTGCTCACTCGCACTCGTGCGGGGCGAATCAACCGATCCGCGAGCACATAACCTGGTTCAATTTCATCCGTGACTGTATCGGGTGGAACGTCCTCTGTCTCAACCATTGCCAACGCCTCGTGCTTCTCGGGGTCAAATGGCTCACCAACCGAGCTCACTCTCACAAGTCCAACTGGCTCCAAGACCCGCACTAGACTCTTCTGCATTGCGCGGATTCCGTCAATCACGGCTTCTGGGCTCGCTCCGCCTTCTGCCGCGTTCAATGACCGCTCGAAATTGTCCAATACCGGCACCAAATCACGAACCAAAGACTCCACTGCATACTTTCGGTCTTGTTCAATCTGCGACCGCAAGCGACGTTGGATGTTTTGTGCCTCCGCTAATTGCCGAAGCATCTCTTCCTTTGTTGCCTCAAGTGCCGCATTGAGCTTCGCGATCAACTCATCGCGCTCATCCACAACATCTTGCCCCTCATGTGGCTCAGAAACTGGCTCTTCCGTCCCCACCAATTTCTCACCAACTAATTCCACTTCTTCCGGATTCACTTGATCCTCGCGTTCGTTCATATCTTAACGCCAAGAATACCGCCCCTCAGGCTCAAATCCTGGGCTTAACAACTCCCCCGATCCCACCGAGTTTACGGGTAAAACACTCCCTCATGAGCGAGGGAACAGTTCCCCAAATCGGTTTTATCGGACTCGGCACCATGGGCTCCCCCATGGCCGGACACCTCGCCTCCGCCGGACATCCCACCCTCGTCTGGAACCGTACCGCAGGCAAAGAAGCCCATGCGGTGAGCAAAGGGGCAACCTTTGCCCCGCTCGATCAAATTGCTGGAACTTGCTCCACCATCTGCCTCTGTTTAGGTCGGACCGAAGATGTTCGAGAAATCACCATCGAACTGCTCAAGACCACCCACCCCGGAACACTCATCATCGATCACAGCACGATCGCTCCTGCCGGCGCGCGAGAGATTGCTCTGCTATGCCAGTCCAACTCCGCAGAATTCCTCGACGCTCCCATCACAGGCGGATCAATGGGTGCCCAAAAAGGAACCCTCACGATCTTCTGCGGCGGAACGGAGTCAGCATTCAACCGCGCTGAACCGATCCTCGGAGCCTACGGCAAGCGAATCGCACACGTCGGCCCATCAGGTCAGGGCCAAATGATGAAAATGGCCAACCAAATTGCCGTCGGCGGAGCCCTCATCGGACTCTGTGAATCCCTCGCATTTGCAAAAAAAGCCGGACTCGATCTGGCCACAACCCGCGAACTCCTCAGCACCGGAGCCGCCGGAAGTTGGGCATTCGACAACTACGGACCAAAAATTTTAGCCAATGACCACACCCCCGGCTTCAGCATCAAAAACCAACGAAAAGACTTCGCATACTGTCTCGAATCAGCGGCTGAAATCGGGCTCTCAATCCCTCAAACCGAACTAACAGACCAGCTTCTCTCCCATTTCACAAATGCTGGTCGTGAAGAAGAAGCAACCACTGCCCTCTTCGACCTCCTCATCGGTGAGGTGAATCCATAGCCACCCCCGCCGTGACCATGAACGGAATCTCCAAAAACTTTGGCCCCGTCGTCGCTCTCGATCAAGTTGACCTCACCGTTGAGCAGGGACATATCCACGCCATCGTCGGCGAAAACGGTGCTGGCAAAACCACCCTCATGCGGGTTCTCTACGGTGCACATCCCGCGAACGAAGGCTCAATTGAGCTGAATGGACAGCCCGTCAACTTCCGTAATCCGGAACAAGCCATTCGGAGTGGCGTTGGCATGGTCAGCCAACATTACGCGATCATCCCCGAACTGACTTGTCTTCAAAATCTCCTCCTCGGAGCAGAACCCAGCCTCATCATCAACCAACGCGACGCCGAATCAAGGGCAACCGATCTTGCTACCCAAATGGGCTTTCAATTCAATTGGAATCAACCAGCCAATGAACTATCACCCGGACAAGCTCAAAAACTAGAAATCCTCAAACTCCTCTGGCGAAACGCAAAAATTCTCATCCTGGACGAGCCCACCGCAATGCTCGCACCCGAAGACGCCGACCTTCTCTACGCCAAACTCCACGAACTCACCCAAACCGGAGCCACCGTACTCGTTGTCACCCACCGACTCCCCGACGTCATGGAGCATTGTGATCACGTAACCGTACTCCGGGGAGGAAAACTCATCACCTCAGTACCCGTATCTCAGACAAATCCAAGCCAGCTTGCCGAACAAATGATCGGAGTCAGTGTGACCCAACACACCCTTACCGAATCTCACCCTGGCGAACCGATTCTCACCGCCGAAAATCTCACAATACTGGGTGACAAAGGGCAAGATGCGGTCAAATCCGCATCGTTCGTTCTCCACCAAGGTGAACTTGTCGGCATCGCTGGAGTTGATGGAAACGGACAACGAGAACTCTTCCACGCCCTTATGGGTTTACAACCATTCCAAGGATCAGCAATCCTCGAGGGCCAAAATCTTCGAGACCTATCCACACAACAGCGGATTGCGAGTGGCCTCCGCCTGGTCGCCGAAGACCGCCATCACGAAGCCGTTATCGAATCGTGGAGTATTGTCGAAAACGCTTCCCTCGGACTCCACCGACTTCAAGACCTCAAAAAAGGGCTCGGAGTAAACCGCGAGGCTCAATTGGCCCTCGCAACCGCCGCTACCGAACAATTCCCGACTAAATTCGATAATATCCGCCAAGCATTTAGGGGACTTTCCGGCGGAAATCAACAAAAAGTCGTTGTCGCGCGCGCCCTCCAACAAAATCCCCGCGCAATCCTCGCTTTTCAACCCACTCGGGGAATTGACCTCTATGTCGCCGATCTTGTCTACCGGGAACTGATAGAGGCAACCCGCAAAGGGATCACCGCCCTAGTCGTTAGCTTCGATCTTGATGAAATCATGACCTATTGCGACCGCATTCTCGTCATGAACCACGGCATCCTCATTGAAGTGCCCCCAGAACTTCGACACGACCGCCAAGCCATCGGACGCATGATGGTAGGGGCAACCCCATGAGGTTTCTTGGCTGGCGGCAAATCCTCCTCGCTCTTGCGGGTTTCGGTCTCATCGTAGCCGCCCTCCTAATCGCAGGAGCCGTTCCTGCCGAAGCGATTCAAACCGTTGTCGAACGCGCCCTCACCAGACCTGCCGGCTGGCGAAATATCATTAAGGAAGCCACCCCACTCCTCCTTCTCGGTTGCAGCGTGTTCATCGCCCTCAAGGTTGGACTTTTTAACATTGGAGCCGATGGACAATTCGTGATCGGAGCCGTCTGCAGCGCAGTTGTCGCCCTGAATGTTCCAGCCCCCATCAACATTCCCCTCGCAATCCTTGCCGGAATCGTTGGAGGGTGCCTCTGGGCTTATCCAGTGGGACTCATCAAGGCTTATCGCGGGGGGCACGAGGTTATCACGACCATCATGCTCAACAACATTGCCGGATTTTTGACGTTTTATCTTGTTTCCGGCGTCCTAAAAGATCCGAAAAGCCAACAACCTTCAACCGCCTACATTTCTGATCTGAGCAAACTCCCCAACATCCTCGAAAACGGCCCTCTACGCATTAACTTCGCAATCATCATCGCGATCCTCGTCGTCATCGCAACTTGGTTCTTCCTCAAAAAAACCACCGTTGGGTACGAAATCGCCGCCACCGGTGAGAACCCGAACGTTGCAAAATTCTCGGGAATCAATGTCAATCGAATCATGATCCGCACGATGACTGCGAGCGGAGGAGTCGCTGGGCTAGCTGGTGCCCTTCAAGTCCTCGCATATGAACACCGTTTCTATGGAAATTTCAGCCCAGGATACGGTTTCGATGCGCTCGGTGTCGCCCTGCTCGCCGGAGGCAACCCCCTGGGAATTCTTGCTTCGGGGACACTCTTCGCCACAATCGCCGAGAGCACAAACGTCCTGAGTCGAACCGGAGTCCCCAAGGGCCTCAGCTTTATCCTCCTTGGTGTGCTCGTTATTGTTTTTGCCGCATTCCGATACCGAAAGGAGGCAAACCGTGGATCAGATTCTTAATCTCCTTGCAAGCACCAGCGGAATCTCCATAACTACGCTCCTCTTGAGCACTCTCGCTTACAGCTCACCGCTAATTCTGTGCGCCCTGGGAGGACTTTTCTCCGAGCGATCCGGAGTCATCAACATCGGTCTTGAAGGCAAAATGCTCGCCGCCGCATGCGCCACCGCATTCGTCGGTGCCGCCAGTCAAAACCCCGTCGTCGGACTCTCGGCTGGCATCGGAATCGCAATCCTCCTGAGCCTCCTTCACTGGATTCTCACGCAGGTATATCAAATCGACCACATCATCTCTGGCATGGGCATCAATGCCCTCGCCCTCGGCGGAACAAGCCTGGTCTCCAAAACATTTGTCGAACTGGGTGGTAAAGACGCTGCAATCTTCCCCCGCGAACTCTACTACCTCGCTGCTTGGGTCGCCGCCGCCGCAATCTGGTACCTCTTCCGTTCAACTCGTCCGGGTCTTCGCATTTTTGCGGTCGGAAATGATCCAGATAAATCTCGTCAGATGGGCCTCAAACCCCTCGGAATTCGCCTCCAATCTCTGGTGATGACCGGAGTCCTGACTGGCCTCGCTGGTGCCCTTATCGCTACAAACGCCGGACGGTTCAGCGACGAAATGACCTCTGGACGGGGATACATTGCCCTCGCCGCCCTCATTCTGGGTGGATGGAAACCCTGGCCGACATTGCTCGCTGCCCTCGCATTTGGATTCTTCGGTAGCCTTCAACTCATCCTTCAAGGGCGAGACCTTGGCGGACTTGCCGTTCCCGGAGAATTCTGGCAAGCCCTTCCCTATCTCATCACCTTGATCGCCCTCGCTGGTATGCTCGGTAGGAATCGGGCTCCCGCCGGGCTCGGTCAACCTTAATTTCGCCAAGTTCCCATGCTCACCGCCACCCTTCTTGGACTATCGTCAATCACGCCACTGAGCTTCCTTCTCGATTCTTCGAGCAACGCACAATCACGACTTCTTTCCGAAAGAATCACCGCCAAATCAATCATCTACTCAACGACCGGCACCCTCGAAACGAGCTACGTAATCGATGTGAAACGCGACCAATCAGCCCGCATTCAACTCCCGCCCGCCACCAACAAGCCTTACCCCGAGCACTATTTCTTCGATGTCAAATCAAGTCCGGCTCTAGCCTTCGCGTATCAACCAAATTCTGGTCAGTACACAAGGTCCGAAGGGCGCCAAATCTCTTTGCCTGAATTCATCACCGCCGCTAATCCTCAGTTTGACGAGTTCCTTACCGCTTTTCTAACGAAAAACGGGATCAAATCTGTCATCTCGCGACTTGATCTTGCCAGCAAAAACTGGCGAATTTCTCGAACAAGCACTGCGATCTCTCTCAAGTACACCGCCAAAGAAGCAACAACCGAAGTCAAGCTAAACCCCAAAACCAAACGAATGGTTGAATTCAACTCCGGAAACGCTGCCGGAGCGATCAGTTGGAAGTTCACATTCGGAACTTATTCCCCCTATTCTCTTCCACCAAAAATCAAAGACGCTTACGAAGTCAGTCAATTTGATGATCTCATCGGAAAAGCCCAAACCGCAAACTCAGTAACCGATAGTTCACTCAAAAAGCTATTCGCCGCATACGAGCCCAACCAACCAATCGCCTACACAACCACCACCAAGAACGAAACCGTTCGCGTGTATTTCAGCCCTAAATTTGTCGCCCAGTCCGATGATCTTGCAACCTGGACGTACGATGGCAAGACCGTTCAAATCTTGGACAAATCGACCAACCGGTTTTATGAAGGCCCCGCTACCCGAGACACTCTTCTCGATGCCGTCGCCCAAGTCGGATCACGAGTTGAAGTAAACCTCCGGAGTCTCATCATCGGGCGCAACCCCATGCGCCTCCTCCTCAACGACTACTCAACTGCCAAAACAACAAGCAAAATCACATCCCCAGAACGTGCCGAAGTCATATCTGCTGAGTCTCTCTTCGCCGATCTCAAACTAACCGTAGCCCAGCGTGACGGATTTCTTCTCAAAATCGAATCAACACCGATTGGAATGCGCGGAGACCGACTCCCCACAACCACAACAACCTTCAAAAGAGAATCGGGCCAGTTCATCAAGTTGAACCGACCCAATTCTTCTCAAGTTCGGTCCATTGCCGAACTCTCAAATTAGTTGATCACTTTTTGATCAAAACCGAAAGCTCCGCAATCGCCGCATCAAGGGCACCATCCGGTTCCCCAAATCGTGCAACTGGAAAGTCCTTGTCCGGAACAATTCCGTTCCCTTCAATTCGCAACCCTTTGATCGTCACGTAGTCTGTCATCGGAAACTGGAGCATAAAGCCCAAGTCATCACCCAAAGGCCGAATCAATGACGCCAAAACTGCACCCGCTGACTTGCGACCATAAAGTTTTGCGCCAAGTTGCTCTCGCATGGCTCCCGCCATTATTTCGCTGGCCGAGCCTGAACCGCCGTCAATCAATACTGAAACCGGCATATCCAACTTCACTCCTCCACGATTCAACGATGCCGTGACTTTGCGCTGAACTGTCGCCGCAACTGCAACCGCATCAGTCGAAGGGCCAAACTGCTTTTCGTAGGCCATCAAATCCGACTTACCAACAAAGGTTCCCATCGGTTGGGTTTCTCGATTCAAGAAGAATGATGCCAAGTGCTGCAGGTTCGTCACCCGGCCTCCCCCATTTCCACGCAAATCAAGCACAACTCCTTTTCCTTTCTCCTTAATCTCGCGCATCAACGAATCGATTCGGGAGATGTTGTATCCCGCATCAAATGTCGGAATTTTCAAAATCGCAATATCCCCTTTCCATTCCACCGTCTCCGGGATAATCGTGCTGTATTGACGTCGGGTAACTGTCTTCTCAAGGCGCTCAGTCCCCCGCATAATAACAATCTTGGACGTGTCACCCACTCCACCGGCCAAATCTGCTTGTTGACGCACAGGTTTGCCGTCGGCCTCAATAATCAAGTCACCCGGCTGCAATCCAACATCAGCCGCCGGACTTTCCGGGAAGACCATGAGGACTCGGATTCCCTTTTCCTCAATCTCGATCCGAATACCAATGCCCGCCCGGCTCTGCGTATTCCGAGCCTGCCCTGCCTCGGGTGAGAACAAAACAATATGGCTGAATCCGTAAGAATTCATGACCCGGTTAATTAAGTTGGTGAATTCACCCGCCGTCTGAGCCTTCTCAATCGCCGCCGACTCCTTTTCCACCATCGCTGGCCACTGCTTAAAATCAATCCCCGGCACAAACGCCCACTGAGTGAGCGTCGATTCGATTCTTGCCAAAACATCCTTCTTTTCGGCCGCTGAAATCGGGTCTTTGTCTTTCGGTTGGGCAAAAGCCACCACAACCGATGCCATGAGGGCTACCGCCACCCAAAGCTTAAGGAATGAAGAATTCATTTTCATCGTGTCAATCTCTTTACTTCAAAACGGCAGGATAAGTGCCAGGGTTCCTATTTTGGACGATCAACTCCAGAAAAGGTTTATCAACCCAGTAAACGTCGCGCAATTTCAAAATAAATAATCAGCCCCGTTGCATCAACAAAGGTCGTTATAAACGGCGCACTCATCACCGCCGGGTCAAACCCCAAACGCTTCGCTCCGATCGGCAAAATGCTCCCAATCGTAGTCGCCCAGAGCACTACAATCGGTAAGGCCAACCCGACAACCAAGCTCAACCCCATCCCCGTACTCCACCCAAAAAATGCCCGTGCAAAGCCGAGCAATCCAAGTGAAGCCCCAATCATCAATGCCACGACAAATTCCTTCCCCATCACTGCCAACCAATCCCCGGTTTTCACTTCATCCAACGCCAAGGCCCGCGTAATCGTCGTCGTAACCTGCGCTCCCGAATTCCCACCTGCCCCCAAAATCAGTGGCAAAAAGAACATCAAAGGCGGCACTCCAACCTCCGTATCCTGGCCATAGTGCCGCATCACCGCCCCCGTCAATGTTTCCGCTACAAAAAGCGCAATCAGCCATGGGAACCTGCGTTTATAGAGCGACCAAGGATTCAGAGCATAGTACGGCTCAGCATCCCCCGTAACCCCACCAACCGCCAAGACATCTTCCGTTTCAGCTTCGCGCAAAATCGTTTGCGCATCGTCTCCCGTAAAAATCCCGACAAGCCGTCCAGCCTCATCCAGAACAGGCAAAGCATAAAATCCGTATCGCGCCATTGTCCGCGCCGCGTTCTCTTCATCATCGGTGGCGTGAACCGTGACCGGATCCACCCGCATGATCTCCGCAACTTCTGTTGATTGAGGCACCCGCAATACACGCCGCAAGCTTGTGACACCCAACAAATGGTGGGCATCATCAACGACATAAATATCGTTGACTTGCTCGTATTTTTCCTCCCCAGCTTTGCGCAGATCAGCCAAAATCTGCTTGATCGTCATATCCGGTTTGGCCCAGAAATACCGCTCCGTCATCAGCCGTCCGACCGATTCTTCCGGATACGCCATCAACCGCCGAATTTCCGCCGCATCTTCCGCCGGAATGACTTCCAAAAGCGATTCAAACCGCTCCTCGCCGACTTCCTCCGCCAGATCAATGGCATCATCCATCGGCAGAGCGTCCAAATACGAAGCGAGAACCTCATCAGAGAGTTCATCAACAATCTCCCTTGCCGTATCCGTTGGCAGTTCGACCATGACGTTCCCCGCCTGAATCGGATCCATTGCTTGCAGAAGTGCCGCCGCATCCTCTGGCTCCATCCGCGCCATCCCTTCCGCCAAGTCTTCTGCTCGCTGACCAGAAAGCTCCGCCTTAACCCGATCTGCCCCCCGAGCCGTCCCCAAATGCGAAAGCAACCCCTTCAAACGAAGCAAACGTTCTTGAATCGTCGGGAGCAATCGCGGCATAGATCAAAGTTTACATTCCTGCCCCCGCATAAACCCGCCAAGTAACATAGAAACAAGTGCAAGACCGACTGAAAGCCCACCTAGAATCAAGCCAAATCATCCATCCCGGACAATCCATTCTCGTTGGCTATTCAGGTGGAGCCGATTCAACTGCCCTTCTGCACCTCCTCCATTCCCTCAAATACGATGTCGTCGCCGCGCATCTCCACCATGGCATGAGGGAAGAAGCCGACCAAGAGCTTCAGCGATGCACCGACTTCTGCGAATCACTCGGCATCCCAATCGTGACCGGTCGAGCCGACATCCCTGGCATGAGCGAAAAACTCAAAATCGGGATCGAAGAAACCGGGCGACACGCGCGCTACACATTTTTCCGTCAATCCGCCCACCAAACCAATTGCCAAATCATTGCCACCGGGCACACGCAAGATGACCACATCGAAACAATCCTCCTCAATCTTGCCCGAGGAACAGGATTAACCGGCCTCGGTGGCATCCATCCCAACCGAGACGGACTGATCCGCCCCCTGCTCCCATTCACCCGAACCGAAACCCGCAACTATTGCGACTCAAATCAACTCTGGTACCACGACGATCCGGGCAACTTCAACGAAGATTTCTCCCGCGTCCGCGTTCGACTCAAAGTCGTCCCTGAATTCAAAATCATCAATTCCGCATTCGCCGATTCGCTCACACGGTTCAGCGAGATCGCCCGGACAGAAGACGACTTCTTGAACCAAATAACCGCCACCAATCTCCAACCCTGTGAATTACCACTCAACGGAAACCTCGAATTTCTGACCCGTGACATCGAAGCGGCGTTCTCAACCCCGCACCTTGCCCAACTTCCCGAAGTCCTCCTCGCCCGGGCAATCCGCCTGATCGCCAAGTTCTTCGATGCTGCCCCGTCTTACGATGACACCATCCTGGTCTCACAACTCATCACCACTGGTCAGAATCAAGCCGTCACTCTCTCCGGTTCCAAACTCGTCATCGAAGTCAACCCAACCCAAACCCACTTCAGGACACTTGTCGAAGAAGAGCCATTTCGATTCCCGCTCACCCTCCCCGGGGAAACCGAGTCAGACATTTTCGGCTGGCGTTTTATCGCAGAATCACACCCACCGGCCGATTTCAACCGCCCACCCAGCAGCTTAGACGTCGTCCTCAATCAAGATCACATTCAAGGCAGCCTCTACTTCCGATCCGCCCAGCCCCAAGACGAATTCATCCCGTTCGGAGAGTCCCAACCCAAAAAAATCACAGAAATTCTCGCAAAAGCCAAACTCACCTCCGCCGCACGGCGTCGTCTTCCTATAATCTATGATATGATCGGTCCAATTTGGATTCCCGGCGTCCGCCAATCCGAAAGAACCCGAATCACTGATGACACCCGAAAGGCCCTAAGGATTCAATTTGAACCCCTGTAGCCTTACTAGGGTCATAATCACAGGAACGTCACGAACCCCTCGGACGTACTTGTAACGAGGGGAAAGACTCCCCACTCGGTAGGAAACAATTGAAAGGAATTCGATACATTGCTCTGGTCTCGGTTGCGTTCATCCTCGTAATCTTGCTCCTCAACACGGTGCCCAATACCGCTGCCTTTGGTATGAAGGCCCCAGAGTCACTGACGGTAAGTCAATTCAAAACCGAAGTTGCAACCAATCAAATCAAACCAGACATTGACTGGCAACTTGACACAATCAGTGGAGAAAAGAAAACCGGAACGAAATTCGTCGTAAAGGCCTACGATCAGCAGTCTCCCGCTGCTGCCGATCTCATCAAATTCCTCGAAGAAAACAAAGTCAATACCAAGCTACTGGGCCCACCAGCCGGTGCGCAAATCGCTGGAGCCTTACTCTTCATTGTCCCATTCCTCCTCCTGATCGGTTTCTTCTGGTTCTTCATGAGCCGTCAAGCTCAAGCCAATGGCAATCAAGCCATGAGTTTTGGTCGATCCCGAGCGCGCCGGGCCGGAGAGAACACCCCCAAAGTCACGTTCGATGATGTTGCCGGAATCGATGAAGCCAAAGAAGAACTCTTCGAAGTCGTTGACTTCTTGAAGTCAACTAAGAAGTATGTCGCCCTCGGAGCAAAAATCCCGAAGGGCATCCTCATGATTGGACCTCCGGGTGTCGGAAAAACCCACCTCGCCCGAGCCATCGCCGGAGAAGCTGGAGTCCCCTTCTTCCACATCTCAGGCTCCGAATTCGTTGAAATGTTTGTTGGGGTTGGGGCCGCCCGGGTTCGTGACCTCTTCGAAACCGCCAAAGCTCACCGCCCATGTCTCATCTTCGTTGATGAAATCGACGCCGTAGGTCGCCAGCGAGGAACCGGAGTCGGAGGCGGCAACGACGAACGCGAGCAAACCCTCAACCAACTTCTCGTCGAAATGGACGGTTTTGAAACCAACTCCGGAGTCGTCATTATCGCCGCAACTAACCGCGCCGATGTCCTAGATGAAGCCCTTCTCCGTCCCGGACGATTTGATCGCAAGATCATGGTCGATGCCCCCGATCTTGATGGGCGCCACGCCATTCTCAACATTCACGCAAAAGGCAAACCCCTCGCCGCCGATGTAGACCTTCGCGCTCTCGCCAAACGATCGCCTGGTTTCACTGGTGCCGACCTGGCCAACATCCTCAACGAAGCCGCCCTTCTCGCCGCACGGCGAAGTCATCCGAAAATTAACCAAGATGATATGGAAGAGGCCCTCGACCGCGTCATCGCGGGACCAGCTCGCAAAAGCCGCGTGATGGACGAAAAAGAGCGCAAGATTACGGCGTACCACGAAGCTGGCCACGCTCTCGTCGGTGAATTACTTGAATTCAGCGACCCTGTTCACAAGGTCACAATTCTTCCACGTGGAATGTCCCTTGGTTCAACCTGGCAACTCCCCGAAACCGATAGCTACCACACCTCACGCCAAGAGCTGTACGACGATATCAGCGTCCTCCTCTCCGGCCTCCTTGCTGAAGAAATCGTTTTCGGCGAACGCTGGACAGGTGCCTCCAACGATCTTGAACGCGTGACTCGCATCGCCCGCGCTATGATCACCCGATTTGGCATGAGCGAAAAGCTCGGCACCCTCGCAATCGGACGCAATGTCAGCAATCCGTTCCTCGGGCGCGAAATGCAATCCGACCGCGATTACAGTGAAGACATCGCGCGTCAAATCGACGAAGAAGTCCGCCGAATTGTTGACATGTGCAGCACTCGAGCCCGGAATATCATTGAAGAAAATCGCGAGAAACTTGATGCCATTTCCGAGGCCCTCCTCGAACGAGAAACCCTCGACCGAGAAGACTTCCTGATCATCATGTCCGGCCAATCACTGCCACCGCGAGCTGAGCCGACAATCCCACCTCCGAGCGCAAATGAAGGCGAGAATAAGCCGAATGATTCAATGAATCCGGGCAAGCTCGAACCAGGTCCGGCTTAAGCAACGTCTAATTTGATTCCCTGATCCAAAAGTACAGGGAGTCAAAAAATTTTGGTATAGTCACAAAGACGAGAAAACATGAGCGTTGCCGAACTCTACGAAACCGGATTTCAAGCCCGCTGTGACGGGAAATACGGATACGCCAAAATGATGTTCGAAAGCATTTTGGGACAAGAACCGAACCACGCCGACGCTCAGTGGCAAATCGGACTCATTCAAGGCTTTGAAGGCGACTTCGATGGCAGTATTGCCACCCTCCAAAAAGTCGTCGACGCAAACCCTTCCCACATCCATGCCCGCTATGACCTCGGCATGACTCAAATGATGCTTGGAATGGATGAAGAAGCCTGTGCGCACTTCCACGAAGTCCTCCGCCAAGACCCAAGCCACGAAAAAGCAAAACAGCAAATCGCATACTGCGGTTAATCCGTCTCAACTACCGTGACCGGGAATTCGAACCCCCTACTGAGAGCGACTGTGCCCCTTTGGGCCGCAATCTTGCTCATCGTCCTCCTCCCCGGAATCATCTTTGCCCCCCCACTTCTTTCCGGAAAAACCATTGGCCCGTTCGATCAGATGGCTTCCATGATTCCCGGGCGAGAACAATCCAATCAAACGAGATCATGGGACATTCTGCAAGCTGACGGAGCCCTCCAATTCTACGGCTGGCGTGACCTCGTTTTCGAAGCTCATCGAACGGGCAAACAGCCCTTTTGGAACCCCTACCAACTCGCCGGAACCCCACTTCTTGCAAACTCCCAATCTGCTGGCTACTATCCACTTCATGTCCTGATCGGAAAACTCGGCATCCCAACCGGAACCGCGATCGTCTTTCTCGCCTGGCTACACCTCTCGGTCGCTGGACTTGGACTCTTCGCCCTTGCTCGCCGCCTTGGTGCCGGAATCGAAGGCGCAATTCTCGGTGCCGTCGGACTTGCTCTCAGTCCATTTGCCATCAGTTGGTCCGCCCTCGCAAGCGTCATGACAACCTGCGCTTGGATTCCCGTCCTCCTTGCCGCCCAACTTGCCCTCATCCAACGACCTTCGTGGCGCACTGCTTTGGCAGTGACCGGCTCGGCAGTCATGCTCCTCACCGGAGGGCACCTCCAATTCGTTTTTTATGGCCTGGTCGCCTGGCTCATTTTCACTCCCATCGCGTTTTTCACCCAGCCCGAAAAACCTAAACCCACTTTCTCGGCCCTCGCCTCATTTTTAGCCGTTGGAATCGCGGGATTCGCCGCTCTCCCTCAAATCAACCCTGCTCTCGAATTCAGCAAGCAATCCCACCGACAATCCGTCGCTTCCGCCGAAGGCTACAAAGCCTATCAATCCTCCGCCATCAAACCATATGAATTTCTTGGCTTCCTTGCCCCAGGTTTCATGGGAACGCCCGGCATCCCCGATAACCCTAGCACCGAAGAAAACATCCCCTCGACCTGGAACATGTACGCCAAACCCGGTGGCAACTATGCCGAATCAGCAATCTGGCTTGGCGTTCCTATCGTCATGGGTATCTGCATGCTCCGCCGACGGCAAAACTGGCGCGAACTCTCTCCGGTCATCGCGGTTGCGTTAGCTGGACTCCTCCTCGCTCTCGGAACCCCGCTCGCTCAGCTTCTCTACTTCGGCATTCCTGGTTTCTCCGCAACGGGGTCGCCCGGACGCGCTGCCATCATCTTCGTCCTCGCCGCCTGCACCCTCGCCGCTGTTGCGATCCCCAAAACCCCATCCGACTCAAATCCCACCGAAAAAGCCTACGCCTACTTTGGACTCCTCGGGGTTGCCATCCTCACGATCCTCGCCTCAACCCGTCTCGGCGGAATCGAATCATGGGTCGGCCTTGACCTCAACCCCATCATCGCTCGCCGAACCACCGATACTCTCCCAATTCTTGTCGCAAGTCTCGTTTGCGCCGCCGGAGCATGGTTCGCCTGGGCAAAACTCGGCTGGCACGCACTCGGTCTAGCCGCTGCCCTGATTGCTCACCTCATCGTCGCACAAACTCAAATCCTTCCGTTCGGCAATCCTCCCAAACCCCAACTACCGGAATCTCCCAACCAACGAGTCGCATTCGTCAACCAAAAATGGGATTTCTTCGCCCCGCCCGAAAGCGGAATCATGCCCCCCAATTTCGCAACCACCGCGCGAATTATGGATATCGGCGGCTATGACTCCCTGATAGCTCTCTCTACTGTCGAACTTCTCAAATCCATCAACGCCGGACAAGACGCCGCCCCACCAACGAACGGCAACATGATGTTCGTCAAGCCGTCGCTCGATCCCGCCTCCCTCAGCGAAGCCGGAGTCACCCGCGTTTACAGCAAACTCGGCGTAGATAACCTCACTCAAACCGACCAAATCGGCGACATCCGCGTCTACGATCTTGCCGGCCCCGGTCTTTTCACTCCAAGCACTGTAACTATCCGAAATATAACCACAGAAGGCTTCACTGTTTCATTAGCTGAGCCAGGAAAATTTGTTGCAAGGTTCCGAAATCTTCCAGGTTGGGAAATGACAGATAACGGAAGCGACTTTTCTAAAGTAAGCGGAGGCCAATGGATTGAACTTGAAACATTGGATAAAGCACTCCTGGCCGAATTTCGCTACTCTCCCCCCGGATACCTCCCATGGCCCTGGCTCCCCTCACTCCTCGCCCTCTTGGCCCTCATCAGTGCCGCCATCCCTAACAAATCACTCGAATTTCCCGTAGACTCTGTAGAAGAAAACGAACCTGAAGAAGTATGAGCGCCATCCCGCAGATCACCCGCGAAACGGATTCCCAAACCCAAACGCGCCGATACCGAACCATCATTTTCAACAATGACCACACCCCCATGGATGTCGTGGTCATGATCATCATGCGCGCCACGCATTGCGACGCCGAAGAAGCCTACATCGAAATGTGGGAAGCCCACACCTACGGCCAAGCCAACGTCCATTTCGCATCCCTCGAAGAGTGCGAAACCGCCGCCAACCTCATCGCAAGCGTTGGAATCAAAACGGAGGTCAAACCCGAATGGACCGACTAATTGACAGGCAACCTGCTGGGGTTCTTTTGCCGTATTCGGCTAAAAAGACTTACTGGTTCGATTTTCCCTCCCCTGATGGGGAGGGGAAGGGGTGGGGAGATCACGAGCAAAGATTTTCGCTCATCAACGACCAATGCATGCAAGTAGTCACCGCACTGGAACCTAACTTCGGTAAAGTCAGCCACTCCGCTGTAATGTCCCAAACGTGGGCTGCAATCGAAACCCCGGTTCTCGATCCATCAACCGACCAATCAAACTTCGCCAAGAACGACCGAGGATGGATGGTCACGGTTTACAACAACGATTACAACACCGACATCGAAGTCATCGCCATCCTCATGATTGCGACCAAGTGCGATGCCGAAGAAGCCTCAATCGAAACCTGGGAAATAGACAAGCTCGGACAGTCAATCGTCCATCGAGCCTCCCAAAAAGAGTGTGAAGAAGCCGCCCAGATAATTGCCACCATTGGCATCCGCGTTGAAGCCGAACCGGACCCCCTCGCCTAACCCATTCCTCTAGCAATATCCCAGGTAAAATGAACCTAGAAATGCCGCCACCGCGCGGCTTTCATTGCGCTTCAAGCGTCTGGAACTAAGCCGTGCCTGATCAGGATCCCATCATTCAAAGCGTTCCCATCGAAGAGGAACTCGCCAAAAGCTACGTGAATTACGCCATGAGCGTCATCATCTCACGTGCGCTCCCCGATGTCCGCGATGGTCTCAAGCCCGTGCAACGCCGCATCCTCTATGCGATGCGCCAGCTCAACCTCACCCAAGATTCGGGATTCGCAAAGTGCGCCAAAGTCGCCGGATCAACGAGCGGTGATTTTCACCCCCACGGCGAGCAAGTCATCTATCCCACCCTTGTCCGAATGGCCCAGCCATTCAGTATGCGATACCCATTGATCACTGGCCAAGGAAACTTCGGATCAATTGACGGTGACCCACCCGCCGCAATGCGATACACCGAATGTCGCCTTGCCCCCATCGCCATGGAACTCATGGAGGATTTGGAAAAAGATTCTGTCAACTGGATGCGGAACTACTCCAACACTCTGGATGAGCCCATGTATCTCACCGGGAAGTTCCCCAACCTTCTCTGCAATGGCACCCAAGGAATCGCCGTCGGTATGGCGACCTCGATGCCACCGCACAACCTCACCGAAGTCTGCAACGCCATCCTCCACCGCATCGACAACGAAGAATGCACCTTGGATGAGATCATGGAGCACCTTCCCGCTCCGGATTTCCCAACGTACGGTTTGATCATGGGCAAAAAAGGCTCCCGCGACGCGTACGAAACTGGTCGCGGCTCCGTCGTCATGCAAGCAAAAACCATGATCGAACCCAGCGACATGGGTAAATCTAAGATCGTCATAACCGAGCTCCCGTACCAAGTCAACAAAAAGACACTGGTCGAGAACATCGCCAAGCTCGCCAAACTCAAAAAATTTGACGGGATCACCGACGTACAAGATTACTCGGACAAACGCGGAATGCGGATCGAAGTCGAACTCCGGCGCGACGTCAACCCCAACCGTGCCCTGAACTACCTTCTCAAGCACACTTCCCTCCGCCATACATTTGGCTGCACCATGCTCAGTCTCATCGACGGTGCCCCTCGTGTCAGCCCACTTCTCACAATCCTCGACGAGTACGTTGATCACCGTCGCGACATTATCATTCGCCGAACCCGGTACGAACTGTATCGCGCCCTCGAACGAGTCCACCAGTTAGAAGGTTTCCAAATCGCCCGGCGAAACCTCGATGCAATCATCGCCGCAATCCGCGCGAGTGCCGACCAAAACGCCGCGCTCCTCGCCCTTGTCCGCAACTTTGGCATGAGCCCCGCCCAGTCGCTTGCTGTCCTGGCCATGCAGCTCCGCCGGCTCACCCAACTCGATCAGCAACAGCTTGAAGCCGATTACAAGGCCGCTCTTCTAAAAGTGCAGGATCTCATGAACATCCTCACCGATGACGAACGACTTCGCGCAATTCTCAAAGAAGAAATAGTCGCCATGCGCGACAAATACGGCGACGAACGACGAACAAAAATCATCGCTCGTGAAGCCGGAGACTTCAGCGAGGAAGACCTCATCCCCGAAGAAGAAGCAATCGTCAGCATCTCGCGAGACGGATACATCAAGCGCATCTCCATCGATGCCTACCGACAACAAAAGCGCGGCGGAAAGGGCCTCAAATCGGTGATGAAGCAAGACGACGAACCGGCTCACCTGTTCCAAGTCAACACTCACCACTTCATCCTCTTCTTTACTGATCGAGGGAGGGTCTACAAACTGCGCACCTACGACATTCCAGAATCAAGCCGTTACAGCCGGGGAATGCCCGTCATCAACTACATCGCAATTGAAAGCGATGAACGCGTGACTGCAACCGTCAGTGTCAAAGACATCAAAGGCGAAGGCTATCTCACAATGGTCACCAAATACGGCGAAGTCAAACGAACCCCCATGGATTCGTTCGCCAACCTTCGCTCGAACGGTCTCCGTGCATTCGACATTGAAGAAGGTGATGAACTCGGATGGGTTCTCGCATCGGGCGGGAACAACGACATCATGATCGTCACCCACAACGGAATGTCTATCCGCTTCAATGAAAAGGACGCCACATCGCGGTCACGGGCCGCCGGTGGAGTGCGAGCGATGCGACTCAAAGGTGATGACTACATCGTAGGAGCCGACATCGCCCGCGAAGGAGCAAAGATGCTCGTCGTTGGTGAAAAAGGCTACGGAAAACGAACCGACCTTGAAGAATATCGAATTCAAACCCGAGGCGGCTCCGGAATCCTCACCATGAACTGCACCGAGAAAACCGGAAAGGTCATCTCCGCAGAAATCGTGGACGAGAAAGACAAACTCGTCGTCCTCACCATTCTCGGGCAAGGGATTCGTATCAAGGTGAAGGATATCCGTGACGTCAAACGGGTTGCCCAAGGAGTCAAGCTGATCAACTTGAAAGACGGCGATAGTGTCGTTTCAATCGCTAGGCTCATCGCCGATCCTGATGAAGGTGAAAACCCCCAGATGGACGATGACGACGAAACCGTAGATCAACAAACCATCGAGGACTAAAGACAACGAAAGCCCCTCAATCATAATTGAGGGGCTTTCCCATTAGAAAACCATGCAACCTCCCCAGGCTCCCGGTTACACACCCATGAACGCTCCGCAAGCCCCACGCGGGCGGTTCGACTGGGCGGTTTTTAGTGAATCCACCGACCTGATCAAAACCAATACTCTCAATTTTGTCCTTGTCGCTCTCCTCGGCTGGGTTGCGGCGTACGTCCTCCAACAAATTTTTGCGATCCCCCAACTATTCGCCTCCTTCAGCGGATCCGATACCAGAACAACCATCGGAATTGGAATGGTTTTCTCGACGCTCGGTCAGATCGTTTTCATCTCCATTTATTCGGTCATGCAGGCCGGACTCATGAAACTCGGGCAAACTGCGGCCAGTCGCCAAATTCCCGATATTTCCGAAGCCTTCAAGGTCTTCCCCAAATTCTTCAATCTATCCCTCGCCGGGCTTGCCCCATGGATGATTTACATGCCGATCAGCATCATCATTGGCCTTGTTTTCGGGGTCAGCATGATGGATACCTTCAGCCAGACCAACCCAAGTTTTGAAAACATGATGGGGCTGATCGCCGGGGCTGGAGTCGTCTACCTTGTTTCAATGATTATTCTCCTCCTCTCGTTTCCCTTCTTTATCCTTGCAATTCCTGCATTGGTGATCAAAGAAATCAGCATCGGTGATGCCATTCGCGAATCTGTAAGTCTTGGCAAAGCTCACTACTTCAACCTTCTAATGTATTCCATCGTCTCGGGACTTGTCACCTTGGCTGCGGCTTCGTGTTGCTGCGTCCCTGTCCTCATTTCCACCCCGTGGTTGACCGTGGCCTTACTTCTTATCTACCGAGACCTCAGCATGACACCCATTACAAAGGAAGGTTTCGTCGCCGGAGGAAGTATCTACCCCCGCGAATACGGTGCACAAATGCCCGGAAATTTTGCCGCTCCGAATCCCGGAACAAGCTACGACCCAAACAATCCTCATCTGGGCTATCCCCATAACCCATATCAATTCAATTCAGATTCTTCATCACCAAGTCAAGAACCTGATCGTCCAAACGTGCCACCCCAAGATTCCCCTTCTGTCGAACCCGAACGTCCATCTTTCGATAGTCCCTCAGCACCTGACAGCCCGAGCACATTTGACTCCGGTTCCAGTTATAGCGATTCTGGTTCATTTGATGGTGGCGGGGGAGGAGATGGCGGTGGCGGCGGCGGCTCCGACTAATCAACTTGCCTCGAAAAACTAAAATGCGGGCCAAGCATCTAGGCTTGACCCACACTTCCTAACTCACCCGACAATCAGTCTTCCACACGGAACGCAACGATTTCATATCCTCTGCGTCCCTCTTCCAGACCGTAGTAATGCCGACTCGTTCGTGTCCGGCCCCAAGGATCGCTAAAGGAATGTTCGGCGACCACGGTTGCCCGACCCCGATCCCGGCGAACTTCTCGAATCCGGTAATCGCGAGTCCGCGTACCTTCAATCAAGTCTTTCATCAAGTCATAGAAATCGTCGCCATCCACATGGTACGACGAATACCGATTCAACTCAATCCAAACTGATCCTCGCGTCGGAATCAACCGATCCAAGTACCGGACTTGACCCCGGCGGAAGGCATCATAGATGTCATCAACCGTTTCATCAAGGTAACTCCGATCGTCCCGGTCATTCCAACTCCAGCCCCAATCGTCGTTGTCATTGCGATGCTGCCATCGGTATGTTGAACCCGACCGCCACTCAAAGCTGAAATTATCGAACCGCACCCGCACCGTTGTGATGTAGCCCGGCAAGTGGTGATAGTTGTACCAAGGGGAAGGCACACAATTGTTCGAGTAATTGAACTGATAATGCGGATACCAGTAAGAATCATCCCGCCACTGCTGGTTGTAATGGTAATAGCCGTTGCGGTATCCAGGAATCTGGCGCGTAACTCGGTCTTCTCCATAAGCTTCACGAGTGGAGCGATTATCGCTTCTAACAACTGGCGGTGCTGGCAAGTTCTGCGCTTCGCGAGTCCGAGAAATCTGATTATTCGAACTTCCGTACCCAACTTCACCACTCCGCGACGGAGCGCCTTCTTGACGTCCGTTGACTGGCGGTGCCGAATTCCCTTTGCCTAATCCCGAGCCTTGACTTCCACCATTCCCTCGGTCACGTCCTCCGGATGTAGATCCAGAATTCGATCCGCCATTGTTGCGACTCGGTGGAGAGGTTTGTCCACCGCCCGAACCACCACTCGATCCTCCGCCACCGCGCACTGGTGGAGGTGGGGCTCCGCCCCCACTATTGCCTCCGCCAGAGCCGCCTCCGGATCCACCACCAGATCCACCGCCACTTCCCTTACCAAGACCGGTTTGGGCAATCGAAGGCACCGATACGGCCATCAGCGCCACAACCATCAGGGGGACAATTTTCTTCATCATTGGTTCCTCGTATTGTATATCTAAAGACGCGTCACACCAAACCGCGTTTCAACCAGTTTCAGGCGAAAAACGTGCTCACAGCCGCAATAGCCGTACGTATTCACCCTTCCGCATATACCGACGCACAACCTTAACCGCTTGGGCATTTTCTCGTGTCTCATCAGCAAATCCCACCGACTCCAAAAACACCGCCACCCGCTTCGATCCTGCCACCTTCTCCGACAATCCCAAAAGTCGCTCTACTTCAGCTCCATCTTTCCGAAAAGCCGCCGAAAAAATCCCCATTTGCAACCAGCCATCGGCCAATCGCCCATCTTCAATAATCCAGTCTGGAACCATTACCGCATCAAAATCCCCAAGGACAAACGCACATCTTGCCGCCCACAACCCGTTATTCGGATGGCGGTCCTCCTCAACTAATGACTCAAAAATTTCCCGCGCTTCCCCAAACTTTCCTTCTCCAAAAAGCTCCATACCCAACTCATATCTCCCCTTGATCGAACTCTCCATTTCCCAAATCCTACACCATCAAGTCAGGTAAACCCCCAACCGATGCGCTACTGGCTGATGAAATCTGAGCCCGACACCTACGGAATTGATGAACTCATCGCAAAAGGCGGCCCCGACATCTGGGAAGGATGCCGAAACTACACTGTCCGCAACCACTTCCGCGACGAGTTTAAGCCCGGCGATCTCGCCTTCTTCTATCATTCTAACGCCACCCCATCCGGCATCGCTGGCACCATGCGGATCACCAAATCTGGTTACCCCGACCCCACCCAGTTCGATCCAAATTCCAAATACTACGATCCAAAAGCCCCCGCCGACAATCCCCGTTGGCTTGCGCCCGACGTCGAATTCGTTGAAAAATTTGCCGAAGTGATCTCCCTCCAACAACTGCGCGAAACTCCCGGTCTAGCAGACATGCACGTCCTTCGCAAAGGCCAAAGACTTTCTGTCATGCCCATAACCGAATCTGAATGGAACATCATCATGAAACTCGCTTCAAAGAACCAATAATCCCATCAGGCCGCATGAAAATCCTCTTTATCACCGCCGAACTCGCCCCATTCGCCAAAGTGGGTGGACTTGCCGACGTCGCCGGCTCTCTCCCCAAAGCTCTCCAAGATCAAGGCCACGAAGTCATCATTTTCATGCCGGGCTATGGACTCCTCCTCGATTCCCCCCTCGCGATAACATCTCCCCGTATCGAGCCGTTTTACGTACGCGTTAACCACTATCGATTTGTCCCAGGGACGCTCTATGAATCGAAATTCGAAGACCTCACAATCTGGTCGGTAACTGGTGACGTCAACTTCCGCCGGGCCGAAACAAGCCCCGATGTCTATTCTTTCCACCGCGACGACTACCTCTATTTTGCTCAAGCTGCGCTCGAAGCCTGTGAAGAAACCGGATGGATGCCCGATGTCATCCACTGCCACGACTGGCATACTGGCTTCCTCCCCCCCATCCTTCGCACCTTGCGCGGCGAGAAATGGGAGAACATCCCGAGCGTTTTTACAATCCACAACCTCGCCTACCAAGGCGAATTCGGCTTCGACACCCTCGACGCCGTCGGTCTCCCCCACGACCTGTATCATCCCGAACGAGTCGAAGCATATGGCAGTGTGAACTTCCTCAAAGCCGGTACCGCATTCGCCGATCAAGTCAACACTGTCAGCCCCAACTACGCCCACGAAATCCAAACCCCAGAATTCGGCTGTCGACTCGATGGGCACATGCGCCACCTCCATGCTCATGGACGGCTCCACGGAATTCTGAACGGAATTGACCCAATTGTCTGGAACCCCCAAACTGACCCCGCAATTCCCGGCCATTACTCGGCAACTGACCTGAATGGAAAGTTGATCAATCGCGAAGCCGTGGTTGCCCGCGCTGAACTCACTCCCGCCGAGAATCGCCCCATTTTTGGAATGGTCACCCGCCTCAGCAATCAAAAAGGATTCGACCTCCTCCTTGCCGCCGCCGATCGGCTCTTCGCTTCCGGTGCCTCTCTCATTGTCCAAGGTCTCGGTGACCCTTGGTCAGCCGGGGAACTCCGACGACTGGAAGCCGAAAATCCTGGCCGAATGAAGTTCTTTGAAATGTATGACGCGGACCTCGCCCAGCTCGTCTATGCCGGGTGCGACGCGTTCCTGATGCCGAGTGCCTTTGAACCCTGCGGCCTCGGTCAGATGTTTGCAATGCGCTACGGAACTGTGCCCGTTGTCCGCCACACCGGCGGTCTTGCGGATACCGTTTTTGAAGACCACAACGGATTTGTCTTCCTCGATCAAACCGGCGATGACTTCGCCTCCGCAATCGAACGGGCCGTCGCAATCTATCAAAAACCCGAAGTCTGGCAAACCCTTCAACTCGCCGGAATGACGACCGATTTCGGATGGGAAAAATCCGCCTTGGAATACACCAAGCTCTACCAATTGGCAATTTCCGATCGAAAACACACCCTCGCCCAAGTCAAATCAATTGTTAGATGTGGGTGGGCGGCATCTATGAATCCAGGCTTAAGTTGCTAAGTTCATTTTTGCGTTTCGTCATTCCGGGCGTGACCCGGAATCTAATCCCGAAATTAGCAATCCAAAACCCAAATTCTTTTTGCGTTTCGTCATTCCGGGCGTGACCCGGAATCTAAGCGCGGCAAAAGCAAACCGCAATCCTATTACTTCTTCGGCTTTAGCATCAAGCCCATTTCCGTCCACTGAGCCTCATCAACCGCCGAAGGAGCATCCATCAGAGGATCGTAACCATTACCCATCTTAGGGAACGCAATCACTTCGCGAATATTCTCCTCACCCAAGAGCAACATCACGAGCCGGTCAATCCCGGTCGCAATTCCGCCATGCGGCGGCGCGCCAAGCTGGAACGCCTCCAAAATGTGCCCAAACCGATCCTGCTGAGCCTCCTTTGAGACTCCGATCAAATCAAAAATCTGCGCCTGCAGTTCTGGCGAGTGAATCCGAATGGAACCACTTCCCCATTCATAGCCATTGCACACGATGTCATAACAATCCGCCCGAACCCGCCCCGGATCGGTACTCATGTGACCAATATCTTCGGCTTTCGGACTCGTGAACGGGTGGTGACTCGGATCCCACCGCTGCTCGTCCTCGTTCCATTCCACCAAGGGAAAATCCACCACAAACCCGAATGCCAATTTTTTCGGGTCTCGCAACCCTGTCTCAGTACCAATCCGCAACCGCAAGCGCGAAAGTGCTTCACAAGAAACTGACCAACTATCCGCAACAAACAACAGCAAATCGCCCACTTCCGCTCCCGAAAGCTCAATCAAAGCATCGACTTCCGACGCGTTCAAGAACTTCGAAATACCGCCCTTAATCCGCTTGCCCGATTCCAGCAAACGAGTGCCTTCGGCATCCATCGCCGGGTCAACCAACGCAAAATTGGCCAACCCCTTCGCTCCATTCTGCTTGACCAAATCTTCCAATTCCGTAATCTGCTTCCGCGAAAGCTCCGCTCCGCCCGGATACCGAATTCCCCGAACGAAACCTCCGCCCGCAACTGTCGAAGCGAAAACCCCAAACTCAGACTCAGCCACTACCGAACCTGCATCAAAAATCTCAAGGCCAAATCGCAAATCCGGCTTATCATTCCCATAAAGCCGCATCGACTCCGCATGAGTTAAATAAGGAAAATCTCCAATTGGCTCAAACCCAAGGTCAAATTCAGAAATCAATTCGTTAACGACTGACTTCGTCATCCCTTCAATCAATCCCAAAATATCCTCTTGCCGAACAAAGCTCATTTCAAGGTCTAGCTGGGTGAATTCAGGCTGACGGTCGGCCCTTTGCGATTCGTCGCGAAAGCACTTCGCAATCTGGTAATACCGTTCCACCCCGCCCACCATCAGGAGTTGCTTGTACTGTTGCGGCGACTGCGGCAAAGCATAAAACTCACCTGGCTCCAACCGGTAAGGCACCAGATAATCCCGCGCCCCTTCTGGCGTAGACTTGGTGATGATCGGCGTTTCCACCTCCGTAAATCCTTGGTCATCCAAATAGTTACGAATCTTCTTCACACTCGCCGCCCGCAGCTTAAGTTTCTTCTGCATGACCGGTCGCCGAAGGTCAAGGTAGCGATGCTTCACCCTAAGCTCCTCGTTCACCTTTTCCATCTGCTTCTCATCGCTCACCGGGAAAGGCAAAGTTGCCGATTGATTCAAAATTTCAAAACTCGAAACTGCAATTTCCACGTCCCCCGTCGGCTGGCTCGCATTCCGGTTCTTTTCATCACGCATCCGTACCGTCCCCGTTACGCTCAAAACCGTCTCACTTCGAATCTCAGCCTTCGTGTTCTCCGGAAAGATCACCTGCGCAAGCCCCGTTCTGTCCCGGACGTCAACAAACAAAAGCCCCCCCAAATCACGAACCTTGTGCGCCCAGCCATTAATCGTCACTGTCTGCCCGACATGATCGGCTCGCAATTCACCACAAAAAATCGTTCGCTGAGAGAAGCTCATTTGAACCCAGTAGAGTACCTTCGATGAGATTGGGTCTCAGATACAAATCAAGCGGTCAAACGCCCCAAACAGATAAACTATCTGTATGGATATCCCACCCCAAATACCCTCTGATCAAACCCCACCACCTAACTTTCAATCCTTCCCATCCAGCCAGCCCAAATCCAATTCCAATTCGAATCTTGGAATCATCATTGGTGCCGTAGTTGTAGTCGGATTCTGCCTTTGCCTCCCCATCCTTGGAGCAATTCTTTTCCCAGTTTTCGCCCAAGCGAAAGATGCCGCCCGTCGGACACAAGCCATATCAAACCTCAAACTCGCCGCAACGGCTGTCATTGTATATACCGCCGATTATGATGACCGCTTCCCCCCAACAATGGGTGAAAATCGCGGTCTAACGCAATCCCTTTCACCTTATCTCCCATCCCCAAACTACATGGTGATCGAAGATACTCCCGTTGAAAGTAATCCAAACCTTGCATCCAAAAAATCAACCGATGTCGAGTTCCCCGAATCAACAATCATGCTCTACTGCATCCCCGAGGCAATACGCAATTCTGCTTTCGTCGCCGCTACCGATGGGTCTGCAAAACGAGTGGAACCCAATGACTTATTCATCAACATTTCTAACAATACATTCACGGTTCCATCCAAATAATCCGAGTGCCTACACCTAACGCCTTGAACGCCATCTCCGCCAAGCACCGTCTCGGTGAAGCCAATTGGCGACCCCTCCCCCACCCCGGCATTGTCAACCAGGTCTTCACAACCGATTCCTTCGTGCTCCGCATCCCTCACCGAGCTGACTTCGCCCTCGAAGACACGATCACCGAACGTCACATCCTCCCCCTCGTCCAATCCCAGGTTCAAACCCCCGCCCTGATCACCTTCGATTCTGATCGCGACATTCTCCCCGTCCCCTTCTCAATTTTTTGTCGAATTCCCGCCGATCCCCTACACCGTGCGAGAAGAGTCAACCATCAGAAAATCGCCGAAGCCATTCTCCAAGTCCATTCGCTCGCCGTCCAATCCCACCCCGATCTGGACGAACACCCAATCCCCGAACTTGAAGAGTATCTTGAAATTACTAAAAAATTTCCCGACCCAGAGCAACATTGGATCGCAACCTGGCTCCGCCAACTCTCACCGATCAACGAACTCCCCTATGCAGAACTATTCATCCACGGCGACCTCCACGAACACAATCTCCTCATTGATGACAACCAAAATCCATGGCTGATCGACTGGGGGGACGCTGGTCACGGCGACCCAGCGGTGGACTTTGCCGTTCTCCCTACCGAGCACTTCATCCCAATACTCGCCGCCTACCAAAAGATTGCATCACCAGACCCAACTCTCACCCCCAGAGTGGCTCTCCACCAATTCCTCCACCACCTCCGGATGGCTGAATCCGCCCTAGATCAGAACCTTACTGACCCCATCAACCCCCTCCGCAATCTCTTCAACCTTTGGCAATCACACCTCGATTGGAAAGAGTTTAACCCCACAAAACCCTAATCCGAATCCCAAAGATACTTTTCTGGCTCTGTCACCCGCACACTCGCAAAGAGCAAATCGCGCCGCCAGTTAGTCCCAGCAGCTAGCTGATCAGGTGACTTCCAACTCGCATGTCCGTCCGACCAAACCACAGCCGTTTTCCCTGTCTTGCGAAAAGCAACCCCTCCCGTAAAAGCCCCCTCGGCAAAACTCTGCCCCAAATACGTTGTTGCACCGGTTCCCCACCTTTGACCAGGAACGCACCGTGAACCCGGATTAGTCCCCGTTTCGGTACTCACACAAAACGGCGGATTGATCAGATAAGCGGCCCAGATCGGCGTACCAACTGCAAGCCAATCGCCGTTGCCATTCCGGGCTTTTTTCGTCACAAAATGAACCGTCTCTGCCGGATTTGCCAAACTCGTCTGACTCAAAGGGAATGCACCGTCCGCCATAAAATTCCCCCGCCAGGGCGAGTGAATCGTGTAAGCGTAGCCAAACTGAGTATGGTAGAGCCGACTAATTTCCACGGAATTACCGTCAAAAGCCTGCTCAGGAGTCGTTACCGGATCTTGGAAAACCTGACTATTTTTCACATAAGGCTGCAAAAGCCACGCCCACGAATAGAAAAATCGCCCCATCGAGGAGACTGGTGCTGCCGGATCCATCCGTCCGACCAACACCGAAAAATCATCATAGTCAGCCGCATAAAGAAAATGGGACGTTCCAATCTGTTTGATATTGCTCAACGAAGCCGTCCCCTTCGCCGCGACTTTCGCCTGGGCAAAGACCGGGAACAGTATCGCCGCCAAAATCGCGATCACCGCAATGACCACCAAAAGTTCAATCAACGTGAACGCCCGCAACTTTGCCAGACCCATGCCAGAAAGACTAACACATTTCCCGCAAAGTTCCAAATTTCGGGACTCTAAATCAACTCTTGATTCCGACCCAGATCCTTGAGGATCGGCTCCAACTGCTCCCGGACAAACGCCGCATCAACTGTCACAACCGGAGGAGCAACGTCCGGTGCATCATAAAGATAATCCTCCAGCAACCGCTCCAGCAACGTATGCAACCGCCGTGCCCCGATATTCCCCGCTTTCTCATTCACCAAAATCGCAAACTTGGCGATCTCATCGAGAGCCTCTTCCTTAAAGTCCACTTTCACCCCATCAACTCCCAACAGCTTGATGTATTGCTTCGTCAGGGCATTCTTCGGCTCCTTCAAAATCCGAATAAAATCTTGCTCTCCCAACGACTCTAGCCGAACCCGAATCGGCAGACGACCCTGAAGTTCCGGAATCAAATCGCCTGGCTTACTCACGTGGAAAGCCCCCGCCGCAATAAACAGAATGTGATCTGTATTCACCGGACCAAACTTGGTCGCCACTACGGAACCCTCAACAATCGGAAGCAAGTCGCGCTGAACCCCTTCCCGGCTCACGTCTGGCCCGGAACCTCCACTCGGCATCGCAACTTTATCAATTTCATCAATAAAAATAATCCCGGTTTGCTCTGCGCGCTCAATCGCATCCTTTGCAATCGAACCCGTATCAATTCGCCGCTTCGCTTCGTTCTGAGTCAGAATCTCAATCGCCTCTTTCATCGGTGCCCGGCGATAACCCATTTTTGGACCGCCTCGACCCATCAATTGGTTCATATCCAGCCCCATTTCCTCCATGCCCTGAGGCGTAAACACCTGCAGAAACTGGCTCCCTTGAGCCTCTTCAAACTCCACTTCCACAACCTTATCGTCGTGCAAGCCATCCGAAATTTCTTTCCGGAGCTTCGCCAGTCGAACCTCCCGCTCCTCAGCCGTTTCCTGAGGTTCCGATTCTGCCCCCGCCTCTGTGGTCTCCCCACCAAACCAAACTGGTGTCTGGTATTGGATGGGTTTGTCATCCAGCAGCGATACGAGCTGGTCTAAAGCCGCTTCACGGGCCGGCCCTTGGACTTCCGCTACCATTTCCGCCTCAACAAGCCGCATCGCATTTGCCGCAAGATCACGAACCATCGACTCCACATCCCGCCCCACATACCCCACTTCCGTGAATTTCGTCGCCTCCACTTTCACAAACGGTGCACGAGCCAATTGCGCCAATCGCCTCGCAATCTCCGTCTTCCCAACTCCCGTCGGGCCGATCATCAAAATGTTCTTCGGCATAATATCGCGCCGATCTTCTGCTGGCAATTGCTGCCTCCGGAATCGGTTACGCAACGCCACTGCGACTGCCCGCTTAGCTTCGTCTTGCCCGACAATATATTCGTCCAATTTCTGCACAATCTGGCGCGGGGTCAGTTCTTCAATCGGGAGTGCCATACTCCCTCGTTCTACCTGCAAACCCCCTCCCTTCCCCGGACCGCCAATAAAATCAAAATTCTCTCGCCACTTGCATTCCCGGTATTTTTATGTATACTATCATGTAGACACACGATCCAATCGCCAAGGAATGCCCCCATGATCCAGTCCCTCTCCGTCCAAAACCTCGCTCTCATCACCACCGCAAACCTCACCCTCCAACCAGGGCTTACCGCCATCACGGGCGAGACTGGGGCCGGGAAGTCACTTCTCATAGACAGTCTTCTCCTTGCCCTGGGCGGCCGAGCCGAATCCCACCTCGTGCGACAAGGAAGCACCAAAGCCACCGTCACCCTTCTCGCTGACCTCTCCGAAAACAAGCAGGCGCAAAATGCATGCTCTGAGATCGGTATTGATCTTGAAGACAACCAAATCCTCATCCAACGCGAGCTCTCTGCCGAGGGCCGATCCACCGTTCGCATCAATGGTCGTCCCGCAACCGTGAGCATTCTGCGCACTCTCAGTCACCACATCGCCGATCTCCACGGACAACATGATCACCGCAATCTGCTCGATCCGGAAAAACAACTCGAACTCCTCGATACCTGGATCGGCACATCTGCATCTTCGCTTAAAGCTCAACTCGGAGAGCAACTCGAAAAAACCAATGCACTCAAGCACCAGCTCAAGTCACTTCAATCATCCGCCCGAGAGCGTGCCCAGCGACTTGATCTCCTCCAATTCCAAATCTCCGAAATCACCGAAGCCAACCTCCAGCCCAACGAGACCGAGAACCTCAAAGCAGCCCTCGCCCGCCTCACCCACGCCCAACGCCTCGGCGATACAATCAATCTCCTTATTGATTCTCTTGCCGAATCCGAATCAAGCGCAAGCGAACGAATCAGCATTGCCAACCGAGAAATCACACTGTCCGCAAAGCTTGATCCCACGCTCACCTCCATTCTCGAACTCACAGAAACCGCCGAATCCGCTCTCGCTGAAGCCCTGTCTCAGATGCGCGACTACATCGAAACGCTTGACTACGACCCCGAACAGTTAGAAATCATCGCCGCTCGGCTAGATCTCATCTCGAATCTCAAAAGGAAATATGGCGAAACAGAAGAAGACATCCTGGCCTACCTCCACAACGCCCAAATTGAACTCGATCAAATTCTCAATCAAACTCAAGATGCCACCGACATAGAAGCTCAACTCGCAAAAGAAAGCCGAGAACTCGAATCCCTCGCCAACTCTCTCACCCTCCTTCGCAAGCAAAAATCTCGAGATTTTGCTGCCGCAACCCTAAGCCACATTCACGAACTCGCCCTCGAGCGAGCCAATCTGAGTCTCAATTTCTCAACGCAAGAAATTGATGAAACAGGCCAAGATCAAGTCGAACTGCAATTCACAGCGAACCCCGGGGAACCCATCCAGCCACTCCACAAAATTGCCTCTGGCGGAGAGCTGAGCCGAGTCATGCTTGCTATCAAAGTCGCGACCGCCCACACTTCCGGGGTTCAGACTCTCATCTTTGATGAGGTCGATACAGGCCTCTCCGGGCGGGCCGCCGCCATCACCGCACGCAAACTCCAGGAACTTGCATCAACGAATCAAGTCATTGTCATCAGCCACCTCGCTCAAGTCGCCGCCGCCGCCGATCACCATATCGAAATCGCAAAATCAACGACCAAAACCACGACCGCAACCGAGTTAAAGAACTTGACGGAAACGGAAAAACCCGCCGCGATCGCCCGCCTTCTCGCCGGTGAAGAAATTGGGACATCCGCCCTCGCGAACGCTCACGAAATCATCGCCGCCGCCCAACGTCCCATCCAAAATCTCGTGCGAACGGGATAGACCCCAAACTCGGTATAAGGAGCATCATGAGTAGTTCAGCCGCTGGAGTCACTTGGGATCTCTCTGCCCTGTTTTCAAGTCCCACCGATCCAAAAATCGCATCCACTTGGGAAATCTGTCACACCCAAGCCGACCAGTTTGCAACCTACTACCGAGGCAAAGTTGCCAACCTCGACGCCGCTGGACTCGCCCAAGCCCTGAAAGACTTAGAACAAATCAGCAACGAATCCAGCAAGCCCATCACTTACGCCAACCTCCTTTTCGCCGGGAATACATCAGATCCAAAGCTCGGTGCATTCCTCCAAAAGCAAACCGAAAATTCATCCGCGCTCAGCATCAAGATGATGTTTTTTGAACTGGAACTCCAACAAGTGCCTCAGGAGTCAATCTCCAAACTTCTGAACGACCCCATCCTCGCCGAGTATCGCCACTACATCGAAAAAGTCCGCATTTACACCCCCTACTCGCTCGACGAAGCCCGCGAAGTCCTTCTCGAAGAATCAGCGAATGTCGGCATCCGTGCTTGGCAACGCCTCCACGACGAAGTCACCGCGAACCACGTTTTTCACTATACTGATCCCGAATCCCAGGAGACAACCGAACTCAGCCAAGAGGAAGTGCTTGATAAACTTCGCGATCCAAGTCGCGCCGTTCGCCAAGCGGCCGCAGATTCGTTCACAGCTGGCCTGAAAGAAATGGAGCGAGTCATCGCTTTCACCTACAACACCATCCTCGCCGACAAAAAGCTCGATGACCGCCTCCGGGGACTCGAATACCCCGAGCGATCACGGCACCTCGCCAACGAACTCGACAAAGAAACGGTTGATCTCGTTATGCAACTCTGCCGCGAAAGCAGCAACGTTGTCGCCCGCTACTACAACACCAAGCGGATCATCCTCGGCCTTCCCGAACTCACGCACATCGACCGTTACGCCCCTCTTTTTGAGTCAAAAGAGGAAATCCCATACAACGAAGCCAAAGAAATAATCCTCAAATCATTTGGCGAATTCCACCCCGAAATCCAATCTCGAGCCAAAGAGTTCTTCGACAAGAACTGGATTGATGCCGAAACCCGGGCCGGAAAAACTGGCGGTGCATTCTGTAGCTACAACACCCCCGACACCCACCCCGTCATCCTCATGAGCTACATGGATAAGCTCACCGATGTCGGCACCCTCGCCCATGAGTTGGGTCACGGCGTCCATGCATCTCTCAGCCGAAAGCAAAACCTCTACAATTTCCACGGCACCCTTCCCCTAGCCGAACTCGCTTCAATTTTCGGTGAAATCCTCGTCTTCGAAGACCTCGTCAAGTCCGCCTCGACCGAAGATTCCCTCGCCCTCTACGCTGACAAGCTTGAAGGCATTTTCGCCTCAGTTCACCGTCAATCCGCAATGTTCCGATTCGAACAGCGATGCCACACCCATCGCCGCGAACAAGATGAACTCAGCGCCGAAGAGTTCCAAAACTATTGGCAAGAAGAACTCCAAGCCATGTTCGGAGATGGCGTCACCCTCGGTGATCAACACAAGCACTGGTGGCTCTATGTCGGACACTTCTTCTTCGCACCCTTCTATGTCTATGCCTATTCTTTCGGCGAACTCCTCACCCTGGCTCTGTACGAAAAAGCCAAATCCGAAGGCCCCGATTTCGCCAACAAATATGTCGATGTCCTCGAGCGCGGTGGAGGCGAAACCCCTCACGAGCTGATGGCCCACCTCGGCGTCGATCTCAAATCACACGAATTCTGGCGCGGCGGATTCGCCGTCATTGAACGAATGGTCGAAGAATTTGAATCCCTCTGGAACAAACACAAATCATGAGCACTCGTAAACTCCTCCTTGATTTCCACGCTCATATAGAAACCTCAGTTCTGCAAGACGTCGAAAATTCGTCCGATCAACTTTTTGCTGAAAGCGTCGGCAGTCTGGCCAGACCAGCGACAAACTACATGACCGAAGCTGGGCTCTTTCTTTCCTATGCTGCCCGCTATGTCGCAAATCCTGATGAAGTCGAACTCCTCAAAATGGGACCCGATCCCGAAAAAACCCAAGCCGATTCAAGAAGACAGTCACAAATTATTCTCAAAAAAGGCTTCCGGGACATTCGCAAAACGATCGAAGCTCTTCCCGAAGAACAGTTCTCTGAAATGATAATGCCCATGTGGAGAAAGGAAATCACAAAGGGCCACTTCCTCCTTTATGCCCTTGCTCACGTTCTCTACCACGATGGCCAGCTCGCTCTCACACAATTGATGAGTGGCGATCAAGAAATTCACTGGATAAAAGCCTTATGAGTACCAAACAAGCTTTGCTTGACTTCCTAGATGAAGTCGAATACATGATCATCAAAGACATCGAGGCATCCTCCGAGGAGTTCCTTATAAAAACCGTCGGAACTACCGATCGACCACCCGTTCAATTCCTAGCTGAAGTTGGAATTTTCAATAGCTTCACCGCACGCTACATCCAATCACCGGAAACCATCGACCCCCTCACCATCGAAAGCAACGCCGAACTCGAAGCGGTAGATACCAAGAGAAAGGCAAACATCCTCGTCAAAAAAGGATTCAATGATCTCCGGAAAGCCATCACAAACCTCGAAGAAGCTGACCTCACCAAAACTGTCACAGCGCAATGGGGCGTTCCGATCACCATCGCGCATTACATACTCCACGCTCTTGGACATTCAATGTATCACGACGGTCAGCTCTGCCAAAACCAACTGATTGCCGGAGACGACAAACTCCACTGGTCAGGAGAGTAAAGCCCATAATGTTCGCACCTGTCACCCCAATACGTGGCAGGTAACATGATCCCCTGCCCCATGATGACTTTCCAAAACCTCATTCGAACCCTCGATGACTACTGGTCCAGCCAAGGCTGTGCCGTTTTGGAAAGCTACGACTCCGAAGTCGGCGCCGGGACAATGCACCCCGCGACAACCCTCCGATCACTCGGCCCTGAACCTTGGAACGTTGCCTATGTTCAAGCCTCCCGTCGACCCGCTGACGGTCGTTACACCCTCAACCCACAACGTTCACAGCGGTACTTCCAGTACCAAGTGATCATGAAGCCCAGCCCAGAAAACATCGTGGATCTCTACATGGGCTCACTCGATGCCCTCGGGTTCGACTCGAAGAACAACGATATCCGACTCGTCGAGGACGACTGGGAGTCCCAAGCCGCTGGTGCTGCCGGAGTCGGTTGGGAAGTATGGCTCAACGGGACGGAAGTTTCTCAATTCACCTTTTTTCAGCAAATGGGCGGAATCGACTGCGACCCAGTCTGTGCCGAGATCACCTATGGACCAGAACGCCTCTGCCTCATGATCAACGGTCAAGATAGCTTCTGGGATGGACTCATGTGGTCAGATGACATGACCTACCGCACCGCCGAATTCGAAGCGGAAATGCAGAACAATCTTTACAACTTTGAGGTCGCCGATACCTCCCTCCTCCGCAACTTGTTCGATCTCTACGAAGCCGAGTCCAAACGCGTCATCGCAACCGAAGTCCACTTTGATCCCAGCCGAAAAATTCTCGCCCTCGATAAAGCCGAAACCCAAGGCGAAATAGCTCCGATCTCCGAAGCCCTCATCTACCCGGCTCTCGACCTCGCGCTTAAATGCAGCCACATTTTCAACCTTCTCGACGCCCGTGGAGCCGTCTCTGTCACCGAGCGAGCCAAGTACATCAACCGAATCCGGGCTAGAATCAGAGCGTGTTGCCTCGCCTACGTTGAAAAATTCAAGGCTTAACAATAGTTTCTGATACAATCTGATCGTCCGTGCTTTGCATGAACGAGAGGAAAATTTTGAACAAGCTCGCCCTGTCCGGCATCATCATCGCGTCCGCATGTCTCAGCCAAGCCTTTAGCTTCGCCGGGGACTGGGATTTCACCTACGACGCCACTCTGAACTACAACACCTCACTGGCTAACGGAAGCGAAATCATTGCGGGTACAAACCCAGTGGTTGTGACCCAGCCCAACGCAACGTCAGTCCTGTTCGATGTCAACATCGGCGCCTTTGCTGGCACTGGCGACTTTGTTCTCAGCGGAACAACCCTGACCGATGTCAATGGGGGACAAACCACGGACCCCTTCGATGTCCCGTTCGGAACCGGCACGATCACTCTCCGCGCCACCTACCCAACCTGGACGCTTACAGGCGAAGTCACTGGCTCCCAAGCCTCATTCCCTGGCCCATTCGGACCCCGCGCCTATGAAGTAACCGGAAACCCCGTCACCATAAACAATGTTCAGCTCGAAGCATTGCTGTTCGGTAACTGGGTCAATTTAGGTTCAAACAACAACGTCGTGATCAATTCCTGGAGCCTAACTCGAGCCGAAGCAGTTCCCGAACCGGCAACACTCGCCATCCTTGTCGGAGCTGCCGGAATCGCCGCAAGACGCCGAAAGCGCTAACCGCTCACAACCGCCGAAAGGGAGAAAGACTTCACAAAGTCAACTCCCCTTCCCAAATCTTGACGCAGAACCGTTGCGCTAGCGTGATAAAGCCGCCCGTTCGCAACCGCCACAAGGTGAACAACGCTCGCCGAATCCGCCGTATTCACAATGAATCGCCGGGCCGGGGCTCCGTTCACCAACAATTTTTGTTCTCCCTCAATCGTCATTTTTGCCCCCGTTACCGTCCCATCGCGAGCGGCATCCAGCAAAACTTGAGGGGATTTTGCCCGAACAACTTCTCGCGGTAACGGCGAAACCATCACCTGATACCGAGCCGGACCAAAATTCGACGCATAAACATTGCTCACAATCTGCCCCGATTCCCACCGCAAAACTGTCTTACTCGTTTCGTACTCCCCCGGAAACACAATCGAAAAATAATCAACATCCAAAGAAACCCTGCGATCCACTTGCCCAAATCCAAGCCCACTTACAATTATTCCGACAAGCAGTAACATCCCGCGTAAAGTTTTCATTCAGGTTCCGTTCCCAGTGCCTTCAAAGTATAGCCCCCTCGGAAATCTCCCTCTTCCGGCAAAAACATCCAATCAACAACATCGCTTTCCTTCACCGTCAAACGGTCTCCGACATTGTGCCCGATCTCTAGCCACGGCGGCCCCTCCAAAACGCCCGTAATCTCGCCCTCGCCCCGCGCTTCTACACTCATCCACAAAAACTCGCCCTTCCCATCATTGTCCATAAACTGAACATTCACAATATAATCCCCCTTCCCCCATTCATTCCCTTCCCAAGCTTTCCAAAATTCCGGCAGCTCCTTCCGCGCCTGCTCAATCCCCGAGCGAGTGTCCGAACTTAGTTCGAGTAGGTCAATTCCTACAGCCTCGGCACCTTGCGTTTCAGATTGTGAAATACTCTCGTCCCGCTGTATTGCAGGCGTTTCACAACCAAAAAGCAACAATAGAATTCCAAGTGCTCCAAACATCCAGAAGAACTTTCTCATGGTTCTTAGTGTGTCTGATTTTTGATCCACATTCAACCTAATCTCAACCAATCCAGTCTGATTCCTGGTATGACATGCTTATGGAGCTAAAAGCCAGCGATCTGAAGAACAAGGATGTCCTCGACCTCAACCAAGGGGTCAAACTGGGAAATGTATCAGAAACATACTTTGAAAACTTCCACATCATTGGCTTCCAAGTCATTAAAGACAAGCAGCTTGGCTTCCTACCGTATAGCCATATTAGAGGAATTGGTCACGACGCTATCACACTGGAAGACAAAGCGGCTGTTCAATGGGATCCACCATCTGATCCTGGCTACGTCTCATTAACCGAGATCAGGTCAAAAATCGTGATCGACGCGAATGGCAATAAACAAGGGAAACCAACTGCCATTCATCTGGGTGAGACCGGAACAATCCAAGGAATCACCACCGCCGAAGGTGGATTTTTAGGCATCGGAGCGCAATCCAACGAGATTCCAGGCACGCATCTCCGGGCAATTGGCGAAGAATTCATTACAGTTGAACCTCTTCCAGAACCTATTGAACCAACTGAAGCAAAGTCTTGACCGAGAAGAAAACCGGATGGCCCCCATTGAGAGGGCCCTCCGATTGCAAGTTCAGTTACTTTCTTGAAGCTTTTGGATCCTCATCATCACCATCAAAAATATCTTTGACCTTGTCCGCAACGTTATGCGCGCCTTCCTTAGCTGCATCAATTGCAGTCTCCGCGTATTCCTTGACATTCCCGATCATATGACCCAGAACACCTTCCGCCTCTTGCGCCTTTCCTTCTGCAATGAGCTTCTTGTCATTCTTTTGCTCACCCACCGCCTGCTTGGCTTTGCCGACCATTTCATTGGTCTTGCCCTCAATTTTGTCTGAAGTACCAGCTCCTCCAATCTCGTCAATCTTGGCTTTCATATCATTTGTTTTCATGTCTGACATAGTCTTTCCTTGGGAGCAACTCCTAAAAACACTTCAGTTCAGATTCGAACAAAAAACACAATCAGAAGAATCCCTGCTTTGTCCTAGGCCAAAATGCTTTCACTTGTTCGATTCCTGCCATTCGGCTCGAAGAATTCAAACTTCAAAGAGAGGATGATGCCGTGGATAAAATTTTTGCGGGCTCCTCCACAAGAATCAGAATCCTACTCATAATCCGGCTTACTCCGAATCGCAACCATCAAGTCACGAATACAGGCCAAAATAGATCCATGACACCCTTACTTAAGAAACTGAATTTCAAGGGCGAATCAGTCATTTACATCCTTTCAAGCCCCGAAGAACTGGAACACCACTTCTCAAACGAGCCTGATAGCCAGATCGTGAAAGAAATCGACGCAGCATCTACAGTTCAATTTGCAATTGCATTCGCCAAAACCCTCGCCGAAATCGAGCACTGTGCGAATTGCTTTCGCTCACGGTCGTTCGGCGACGCAACAATCTGGATCGCCTACCCAAAAGCAAATTCCAAAAAGTACAAATGCGAATTCAATCGCGACAACGGCTGGCAGGCTATGGGAGAAGCCGGATTCGAACCCGTCCGCCAAGTCGCTATTGACCAAGACTGGTCGGCCCTGCGCTTCCGGCGGGTGGAGTTTATAAAAACCATGACTCGATCTTTCGCAATGACAGAAGCGGGCAAAGCAAAATCATCAAAATAAACTGGTGCCCAGGGAGGGACTCGAACCCTCACGGCCAAAGGCCAACGGATTTTAAGTCCGCTGCGTCTACCATTCCGCCACCCGGGCGCACCAATCAACGCCGATTATACAAGCCGAAAGACCGCTTCAAACCTAGGGTCCTTGAATCTCCAACCAAGGTCCGCCCATAATAACCCTTCGCGCAGAGGCAATCCGCCCTGCCCGGAGGCTTTCCATGGCAAAAAAGAAAGGCGAAAAGCGAGAAATTATCCGACTCGTATGCACAGAAGACAATAAGCATTACGTCGTCACAACCAAAAACAAGCAAAACACCCCCGACAAGTTGGAACTCGTCAAGTACAACTCCAACTTGCGAAAGAAAACCCTCCACCGAGAGAAAAAATAAGGATTTAAGAACATGGCAAACCCAAAACGCAAACATAGCCACGCCCGCGGTGCCAAGCGACGCACCCACTGGAAGACTTCTCTTCCCGAACTGAGCGAAACCAAGAACGTAAACGGAGAACCGCTCCACGTTCGCCACAACGCCAGCCCCGATGGTTGGTACAAAGGCCGACGACTCCCCGGTTTCAAAGACTAATTTCAACTGGCCATCGCCCGCCATTAAACTCCAGCCAATTCCAAAAAGCCGGAAAGTCAAATTCCCCCTGTTCAATCAGGGGGAATTTTTTTACTCTTCACCACTTGTGACGGACTTGTGACATCCTGCATTCTTAAATAACTTCAATGATCATCACTGCCGTTCTCGCTGCCAATCTTGCCATCGCTCAAACTCCACCCGCATCCGTAGATTTCGCTTCCCTCCTCGCCATTCTGCCAAAAACTCAACAAAACCCGCCCACCATCCAGCGTCAAGCCATTGATATCGCCTTTGCCCCCACTGGAGATCTCAATCTCAAGGTCACTCTCGAAAACGAAGGCACGGTCATCGACACATACACAAATAGCATAATGACCCGTGTCGCGACCTTTGCCCGCCAAACTTTTCGCGGCGGTGTGTTCAGCCCTCTAGGCGACAATAGCGGAAAACGAAGCCTCATCGTCACCCTCAACGATAAACCCGCTGGGCGCCTCGATTTCACCATGACCAAGAAGCCAACGGGAGACCCCTACAACCCCCAAAACATCTGGACAGTAACCGGACCCTGGCAAACCCATGGATATTTGACTTATCTGATCAATACATCGAATCAACAGCGTGTCAACTTTGTTTTCTGGATCAGTTCGCTTGAATTGGGAACAGATAAAACCTATCAAGTCGATCTCGTTATGCGGCGTGGCACCACTGTTCTCGCCAAATCCCCGCGCTCACTCTATGTCAATTTCGTTGATCTTGTCCGTAAGGCCGAACCACTCCACCTTCCCAATGGCGACCCTCTCATGGCAACCGACCTCGGCAAAATGACTGGTCCATATGTACTTGAAATCAAGCTCGGTTCAAAAATCATCCGCACCTATCGCGGAGAAATCGCCGGCGGCAAGTTCGTTCCTCACAAAAACTCTTCCCTTTCTCACACTGACCCCCTCACCTTCCTCCCCGAAAGGTTCATTTCCGATGGCGGAAACTCAGTCGCCGACCAACTTCGAGCCTGGGTCACCACGTTCTAACTACTACTCAGACCCCGCCGCGAAAGTCCACCGGTCGCAAATAATACTCATTGATCGACGTCACACTCGTCATTGCGACCGTGGGCAACTTCCGCTTCCAATGCGTTCCTGAGACCTTCCGCATGACCAAATCAACATCCCGCTCTGAATACCCAAACGCCATGACCTGATCCCTCTGGTAACCACGCATCAACAACACCAATATCTCGTCCGCCAGAGCATAGGTAATTCCAAAATCCCCTTCATCGGTCTGTCCCTCAATCAAATCCGCCGTCGGCGGCTTGTCACAGATCACATCCGGCACCCCCAAATACCGGGCCAACTCAAAAACCTGAGTCTTGAACAAATCCCCAAAGGATTGATCGGCGGCGCATCATCTCCATGCCAAGTGTAATAGCCAAACATCCGCTCCGTCTTATTTCCCGTCCCGAGAGGCATGGCGCTGTCCCGCGCCCCCAAATCATAAAGCACAATCATCCGACTCCGAGCGCAAACATTCCCCAACCGATACGGCGTCATCGCGACTTCCCCAATATCTCCAAAACCATCCACCATCGCGGAAATGTCAATCGTCGTTGCCTTAACCCCCAGGTCATCAACCACCAATTGCGCATGGTCAAGCGAAGCCTGCGAACTCTTCCGGTAAGGCATCCTCACCGCCAAAACATTTTCCGGCCCCAATGCCCGCGCCGCCAAGTAGCAAGTCACCGCCGAATCAATTCCCCCGCTCAGCCCCAGAACCCCGCGAGTCATCCCCCGCTGAACCACAAGTTCCTCACGCAAAAACTCAACCAAAAACTCCGCCAACAACGACGGCTCAATATCAAGCAAAGCCCGAGCCGGACTTTCGTTCAATCCCCGCACCACTGGCAAAGCCATAAGTTGAGTCTACCAACCCCGACTCAACCCTCATCCGACTTACTGAACTCGGAAACTCTCCATCACTCCCGGACCAACATTCCCGATCGTATCTGCTCCGTGGGTCGTCGTGAAATCTACTCGATAGACTGTCTCACCGTCGCAAACCACATAAATCAAGCGCCAAACCTCATCTCCCGTTACCATCTTCCCGTGGTGCTTGATTTGATAACCCGGCCCCACCGGCAATTCAACCTTGGTCATGTCGTCATTCATCAAGTTTTCGGAGACTCGCTTCGCTTCGCCTTCCAAGTCGGCCCCGCCTCCAACTTTCTTGATATTCACGGTGAGTCCTGTCGTGGGTTCACCCGGCAAGGGCCGGTAATTCTTGTCATTCAAAATCAAAGTCGCATTCGCCGTCGTTGACTCCTGCCCTGGTGTCATCCCATAACTGACCGCCGGACTGCTCAGATTCCCCAAATCCTGCATACTCAGACCCGGATCGCGCGGCACTTGGTACGACTCCGGAACCATCATCGAAAACCCACTTTCGTTCCGCGCATACCAACCCGGCTGAGCGACCGCCGGCGCAGCATCCCGCTTCAGCGTCACCACATTCTTTGGCCCACAGCCCACCAAAACGACTCCCACAACGACCAATAGCAAGAACTTTTTCATCCCATCAACACTTTACAGAGAATTCCCACAATTTACAATCCCATAACACGACATTTCCTAGTAGGCACCTCGGCACCCACGGAAACAAAGCGACCGACACCAACGTTATACAGACTAGAAAAATCCCAATCAGAGGGGAGTAGCACCCGTAAAACGGGGATGAGAGTCGTCAAGACGAGCCACAAGCTCCGGCTCTCATCGCAAACGCAAGACCTCTGGCAGTAATCAACCTGCCAGGGGTCTTTTCGTTAAAAAAGAAAACCAAAATGAACGCGCTGAAAGTAACCGTCCTCCTCGCCGGACTCACCGGACTCTTTGTCCTTATGGGTAACGCCATCGGTGGAACCTCCGGAATGGTCATTGCCTTCGCCATCGCCGTCGTCATGAACGTCGGTGCCTACTGGTTTAGCGACAAACTGGCAATCAAAATGTCCCGCGCCGTCGAAGTCTCTCCGCAGCAAGCTCCCGACCTGCACCGCATGGTCGAAGTCCTCGCCGAGCGCGCAGAAATCCCCAAGCCCAAGGTCTATATCGTCAACGACCCCAGCCCCAACGCGTTTGCCACTGGTCGCAACCCCGCAAACGCTGCCGTTGCTGTCAACACTGGACTCATGAATCTCCTCACGCCCGATGAAGTCTTTGGTGTTGTCGCTCACGAAATCGCCCACATCAAAAATCGCGACACCCTCACGATGACCGTCGTCGCAACCATCGCTGGTGCCATCACAATGCTCGCCCAATTCGCCCAAATTGCCGCAATCTTTGGAGGTGTTGGTCGCTCGGACGACGGTGATGGCCCCAACCCCATCGGTCTTCTCATCATGGCCTTTGTCGCCCCGTTCGCCGCCATGATCATGCAACTTGCCGTGTCCCGCGCCCGTGAATTCGAAGCCGACAAGTGGGGTGCTAAATTCGCCGGAACTCCTGATGGCCTCAGCAATGCCCTCCTCAAATTGGAGCGAGGCACCACCGTCATCCCGACTCGAACCGACCCGGCCCACGCCCCGCTCTATATCGTCAACCCCCTCAAAGGCCACGGCGGATTCAGCAAACTCTTCATGACCCACCCCCGATCGAAGAACGCGTCGCCAAACTCCGCGCTCTGTGAGGAAGAGGGTCATAGGTTACTTTCTAAGCACCGACGGATATTGTCCAGGCTGGCCAATAAAGGGTGTCAGCTCCCTCCCCTGATGGGAGGGGAAGGGGTGGGGAGACACTTCAAAAGAAATAGGCTGCGATGACACTCCGGTCTCAGACTCCTCTACTCCTCGTACCCCTCGATCACCCCAAGCTCAAAATCATAAAGCGACGAAATCTCAAACCCATCCATATCCCCAATCCCTTCAAACCGATCTACAAACGCTTGACCATCCGCCCCTTCTGGCAAAGCCAAGCCCGCCATCAAGGCCCATTTGTGCCGCAAAATGTCCCCCAAGTCCGCCGTCGTATTCCGAGCATGCCCCGCCGGATACATCACCAAGCCCGAATCCGACCCATTGATCGAAATCGACGTCGGGATACCGTCTGGATACTTTGCGTCGTACTCCGCCCCGCCGTGCTGGAAGTCAATCCGTTGCATCAATGCCCGCACTTCCGGATCAAAAATCGCCGATTCTGATTCCTGATAATCCCATGGATCAAGCATCAAGGACTTCCACATCCCATCGTGGGCTCCCCCTTCGGTCGGCAACGAACCATGCTCCGCATACCACTTGCAGGCTTTCTTCAGCAAAATTGAAACGATATACGCCATAGAGTGATCCGCACTCTGCCGGGTCTTCGGCTCCTTCTTCATCGGGTTCCCAATAATCCCAAAAGCTGGCTCATAAGCCAAAATCGTGATCTTCTCGATCCCCGCAAGGCCATTCGCCACCAATTCTGGCTGGGCCGCAACCAAGTTGATCGCCCCCTGCAACGCCCCCGCCGATTGATGCTCATAGAGACCCAGCTTAAAGTGCATCCCCATCACCGCAAAGTCATCGCCCGAATGACTCAAAATCAAATCGAACGGTGAATCCCCACTTTCCTTCCAACGCTCTGCCCCCTCTGTAGTCGGTTCGAAGAACCGCCAAATCGCCTCCGGATTCCGGAAGATGTCGCGCGGCCCTCGGAACCCCGCCATTGACCGCTTCATACACAGAATCGCCGCTTCCGTACTGATCGCCGCGCTCGCCCCCTTACTATCGCTGAGCTGTTTCCCCGCCCGAATCGCCCGCCACGGAATGTAATGCGCCACAAACATCCCAATCGCACTTTCGATCTCCTCGGCGTTCGCTCCCATGAGCGCCCCATAAGTCGCGGCACTCCCGATCGCCCCGTGGACAACATGGTCAATCTTGTAGCTCTTCAAGCTAAAGACTTCCGCAAGCCGCCCCCGAATCTCGTCCAGGAGAACCATTGCCCGCAACGCCGTCGCCCCATCCAGCCCTTTCTGCTGACAAGCCGCAATCACTACCGGATAAAAATCGTTGTGACCAAATTCTCCCGCCGTGTGCCCCGTCTCCGGCCGGAAACCAAAATTCGTCCCGTTGCTGTCCCATTCCCGCACCGCTGCCGAGTTGGCCAGAATCGCCTTCTCCGGCATCACCCCCTGGTTCGAACCAAACACCATTGCCGCCTGGCTTGGATCCGCACTTGGATACCCCATAGCCTCGTTCCGCAAAACTGTCGGCGCATTCGTCCCCATCGCAATCGCGCTCACTCCACACAAAACCGCATCCGTGTGGAACCACCGCACTCGCTCCAGTACCTTTTCGCTTGGCCCCGGCCCCAAACTCCCCGCCAGAAAATCAATCGCAAACTGCCCAATCCCCAAAGCCTGATTTGAATCCCGCCCGAGCGTCACTGAAGTCGAAGACATGCCCCCAGTTTAGCCCACGAGAAAATTCTTTATGTTATGAAGTGAAAAAGCTCAAAGCGAATTCATCCGGATGCTGGTCTTCGCCGACGTAACAATGTCTGATTCGATCTTCAAGTGGACAAATGCGGTTCCGCCGAGTGGATAACCGAAAAACATGTATTCCTTAACTGCTATATGCGAATATGAAACTCCTCCCTGTTCGAGTTCTTCCTCGAATACCTCAAACCCGTGCGTCTGGAGTTCCGAAATTACTTCCGCTTTGGGAGTCACTGTGCTCCAACCATAGGAAACCCTCATCTGAATTTGATTCCATTCGTTAGATTGCGAAATCACATGCAACTGAAACAATACGAGGGCAAGGAGTAGCGACGCGAGAATCGTTGAAACGATCGCAAACTTTCGAGAATTTGAATCTAAATGGAGAGTATTCACTTTGACTGCTTCGCTTTCTCCTGGCATAACTACCAAACGCCTACCAATTCGAGATCGTGCCATTGAATATGAAAGTGGATAGCCGGTAACTCATTCTTAATGAGTAGTTACTGTGAGCAATACGCTCAGCCACCTCACCCCCGCCGCAACAAACACGTAAACCCACCGACCCCAAGCCCCGAATGCGGCCACTCCCGATACCCCACCCCAAACCGACTCCGCATCCCCTCGTAACCCGCCACATCCACCGCCGAAAACTCTTCCTTCCGCCCCAAAAACCATTCCACCAACCCCTCGTTCTCCGCCACAGAATACGTACACGTCGAATACATCAACCACCCCCCCGACCGAACCATCCGCGCCGATTCCGCCAAAATCCGCCTCTGCCGCATCGCATTCTTCTCCACCGTTTTGGGGTGAAAACATCCCGGATTATCGCCCCCCTTTACAAGAACACTTTGCCCCGAACAAGGTGCATCTACAATCACCACATCCGCCATACCCTCAAACTCATCCGCCAACTTCCCCGGGTCAAGATTCCGAATCTCCGCCGAAACCCTGCACCGATCCAAATTCGAACGCAACATCCCCAGGCGCTTCCCAATCACCTCATTGCAAACCAACCGCTCCAGCCCCAATATCCCCTGCGCCAACATCGCTTTCCCCCCCGGCGCCGCGCAAACATCAACAACCACGTCAAATTTTGCGTCCCCCCTCTCCCTAAATTTCTTTAGGGAGAGGGGGTTGGGGGTGTGGGTCAAGTAAACCACTCACCAAAACCCCCTTCAAAACCCCACCCTCAAATACCGAACTCGGATCAAGCGCATAAACCAACCCTGATTCATGTTCTGCCAAGTCGCTCATCCGCACCGACCCATCTACCAACTCACAACACTCGGGCCACCAATCCGGCCCCGGAACCCCCACCGATCCAGACTTTCCTGCGACCCAAATCACCGCCCGTTTGCGATCCGACCGTCCCCGCAAACATTCCAAGAAAGCTGCCCGCTCCGCCGGATCGTCAAACGACTCCTCAGCCAGCCGCACCGCAAACCGATTGAATTCCGCCACCGACTAAATCTTAGCCAATGCCTGATCCAAATCCGCAATCAAATCATCCGCGTCTTCAATCCCGATACTCGCCCGAACCAAGTTATCGCCAATTCCGACTGATTCCCGAACCTCTTTTGGCATCTCAAAGTGCGTCATGGTCGCCGGTTGCTCAATCAGGCTCTCCACGCCACCCAACGAAACCGCCAACGTGAACAACTCCGTCCCGGTTAAAAACCGCTTCGTCCCTTCCAAATCAGCTTTCAAATAAAACGACACCATCCCCCCAAATCCGCTCATCTGCCTCTTCGCCAGCTCGTGATGCGGCGAACTCACCAAACCCGGATAAAGCACCTGCTCTATCTTCTCGTGGCCCTCAAGCCATTGAGCAACCTTCAGCGCATTCTCCGCATGGGCGCGCATCCGTACTCCCAAAGTCTTCATCCCCCGAATCGCCAAAAAGCAATCAAACGGCGAACATGTCGCCCCCACCGCGTTCTGGACAAATTTCAAACGCTCGTAGCAATCCGTCCGGTTCGTCATCACCGCCCCCATGATTACATCGCTGTGCCCGTTCAAATATTTCGTCATCGAATGCATTACAAAATCCACCCCCAAGTCGAGCGGCTTCTGAAAATATGAACTCATAAATGTATTGTCAATCGCTGTCCAACAACCAAACTCCCGGGAAACTCGCACCACCATCTCAATATCAACCAAGTTCAAAAGAGGATTCGTCGGACTCTCAAACCACACCATCTTTGTCTTCGTTCTAGCTAAAGCCTCCCGCAAAGTCGCCTCGTCCCCAATCTTAATGAACTCAAACGTCACTCCCCGAGTCTTCGCAATATCGGTCAAATACCGGTATGTCCCTCCATAAATATCGTCCCCCGTCACAACGTGGTCGCCCGCATTCAGCAACCCAAAAATGCAATCAATCGCCCCCATTCCGCTCGCAAATGCCAATGCGTGCTTGGCATTCTCCGCCGCCGCGAGCATTCCTTGCAGAACCGACCGCGTCGGATTATCCGTCCGCGTGTAATCAAATTCTCGATAAACCCCTGGTGCTTCCTGCGCGAAAGTCGAACTTTGATAAATTGGCGGACAAACCGCCCCCGTTTGGGGACAAGGCCGAGTCCCCAAAAAAACCAGTTCAGTGTCAAGCGAGCGTTTGGACATATCCCGCTATTCTGAACGATTCACTCGCGCAAAAGCCAAATCGCCCCAAATCTCAAAAGAATTCCATACAACAAACCGCCATCGGCGAAAGAATCAATTCCAAATAAGCCAAAGCTCCTGAATCCCCTTTCACTTCACCCCAACGCACCATTTCAGACAAACTCGGCGATCCCATCAAAGCCTGAACGAGCTGATGCTGAGAAATACCTACCCCCGGCCCCATCCCAATCGTTGTGCCCTCAAATTCAAAACTGAACTTCCCAAAATCAACATCCAGCCGTTCCAAAAGTGCCCCCGGATCAAGCACCGCGAACATACTCGGACGGTGCCGGCTCATCTCGACGAGTCCATCCAAATACATTCGCGCAAACCCACTTTCCGGCGGCTCACACCAACTCACCTTCCCTTTATTGATCGCTAAAGTCCGAATCAATCCTAGCAAGTTCTCATAGCCTCGCGCTGAGGTCCAGGCCATCTCACCGATCTCTAGCTCATTCCAAAAGCCATGAGGATTGCACCACAAATACCCCTCGATCGGATCGCCGACAGCATAAATCTGCGGCGGCTTTTTCCCAAGTCGTCGGTTCCAATGCGCATCGGTTCGCTCACAACTTCCGTTAAACCGTCGGGCAAACTCACGATAACAGTCGTCTATTTCCCGAACATTTGCCGGATCAATTTCCCGAACCACCAAATCACCGCCGACCTTGGGCAGTTGATCTACCGGACACTTAATTTGCCATCGCCATCCGCACGCCTCGTACCCCGATTTTCGATAGAATGGCTCCCTAAATCCATACAGCGACGAAATCTCATAACCCGCTTCCTGGCACAACCCAACAACACCATCCATCATCTGCTGACCGACTCCGCCCCCCCGGAACTCTGGAAGCGTTGCAACCGCCCCAATCCCCGCGCATGGCACCACATTCCCACGCCAAAAGGTCGGGTAGTCACAAACAATCGCGGCAAACCCCGGTACCCCGCTCACAAGTCCGATCACAAACCGATGGAAAGCAAGCGGCGTCATCCGCTCTTCCGGAAAAATGTCCGCGCCGTACACCTTTTGCCAAATTCGCAAAGCCAGCGGATAATCCGCTGGCTCCGCCCATCGAATCGAAATCTCCCCAGTCACGGTTATATGGGTAAGACTTCCGTTTCCTTGTTAACGTTCAACACAAAGCAACTGTGGATCTTCCCCACCGCCTTAATCGAAGCCAACCGCTCTTTCAATATCCGTTCGTAATCATGCATATCCTTCGCTACGATCCTCAGCATGAAATCGTAATCACCGCTGACGTGATAACAAGCCAAAACTTCTGGAACTTCCAAAATATTCTCGATGAACTGATCAATCGGTTGATCCTGGTGCATCGATAAACTGATCATCGCGATCACATCCAGAGTGAATCCAAGTTTCTCTGCGTTCAAGCGAGTGGAATACCCCTTCACATAACCCGCCGTCTCCAATTTCCGCACCCGCTGCAGCATCGAAGGCGGCGAAAGCCCAATCTTCCGAGCTAAATCTGCATTCGATATCCGGCCATCTTGTTGCAAAAGTTTCAATATCTGCCGGTCTGATTTGTCAAGTCTTTCTTTCACGTGGTTCCTTTGCGAGGTTTGTTAGTATCAGTATAGTGAAATGTGTTCCTGAGGCACAATACCACCAGCGAAGAACAGTTTAGATAAACTTCGCTCATGGCAGCTCCTGCTCAAACTGACGTCCGCTGGGATCTCACCCCATTCTACACTTCCGTCACCGATCCCGCATACGCTAAAACCCTCGCGGAACTTCCCGACCTCCTCACCAAGATCGAAGCTCACCTCGATTCCCTCAGCCCGAGCCTGACCGCCGAGCAACTCAAGAATTTCCTCGCCGAATTTGAGCAAACCTTCCTAACATATCGCCTCATCTCATCCTACACGAGTCTCGTAGTAAGTGCCGATGCCAACGACAACGATGCTCAAAAAGCCCTCAGCTCCCTCCAAGCCATCGCAACCCGAGCCGAAAAGTTCTCCCGTCGATTCGAAAGCTTCATTGGAACCCTTGATCCAAAACTTTGGGAAAACGCACCCGAACTTAAGGACGACAAGTTCCCCCTAAGCAGAATTCACTCATCCGCCAAGCATCTCCTCTCACCAGAGCTCGAAGCCCACACCGCCGATCTCGAAGAATTTGGATCAACCGCCTGGGAACGACTCTACGACGACTTCAGCAGCAACATCCAGGTCGAATTGAACGGAAATTCCGTTCCAATCTCGGCAATTCGAGGCATGGCGTACGACACCAATGCTGAAACCCGGGCGACTGCCTTTTCGGCAGAACTCGCCGCCTGGAAAGCAAACGAAATCCCTCTCGCCGCCGCCATGAACAGCATCAAAGGCGAAGCATCTCATCTCGCCGCCCAGCGAGGATGGCCCGAGCAACTCGATGTCACCCTGCACTACTGCAACATGGATCGGGCAAGCCTCGAAGCCATGCTCGAAGCCGCCAAAGACTCCTTCCCCGATTGGCGAAGGTATCTCAAAGCCAAAGCAAAGCTCCTCGGTCACACCAACGGACTGCCATTCCATGATCTTTTCGCCCCCATCGGAGCCGATACTTCCTGGACTTGGCAACAAGCCGAAACTTTTGTTGAAGAAGGCTTCCGCGCTTATTCCGACAAACTAGGCGATTTCGCCAAGCTGTCATACGACGAAAACTGGCACGACGCATTCCCCCGACCAGGGAAGCGAGATGGCGCATTCTGCGCCGGAGTAACCCCTGGCATCAGCCGAATGCTCCACAACTTCAAAGAGAGCGTCAACGGAGCCATGACCCTTGCTCACGAACTTGGTCACGCCTATCACAACCTGTGTCTGGAGAGCCGAACGGGAATCCAAAGGCGCACTCCGATGACCCTCGCCGAAACCGCATCAATCTTCTGCGAAACCATCATCAAACGTAAGGCAATCTCCGAATCGACTGGTGATGCCAAGCTGGCCATTCTCGAAGCTTCCCTCCAGGGCAGCTGCCAAGTCACCGTGGACATCACAAGCCGCTTCCTCTTCGAATCAGCCGTCATCGAAAAACGCAAAGAACGCGCATTGACCCCAGAAGAATTCTGCGACCTTATGCGCCAAGCCCAGCTCGACACATATGGCGACGGCCTCGATCCGGAAAAACTACACCCCTACATGTGGGCCGCCAAACCCCATTACTATAGCACGTTCGCGTTTTACAACTTCCCGTATATGTTCGGCCTTCTTTTCGCCCTCGGTCTCTACCGCATCTATCAAGAATCACCAGATGGCTTCCACGAACGCTACGACAGCCTTCTCTCTCGAACGGGAATGGCAATGGCCGCCGACCTCACTCAAGAATTCGGGATAGATATCACCCAAAAGTCATTCTGGGCTGGCTCTCTCGCCGTCCTTCGTGACGACATCGACGAGTTCTGCAACCTCGTCGGATAGATTTGTTAACACGGGAGGGTTCTCATACTCCCTCCCGTGTTAACAATTGCCCTTCATAACAAAACCCTAACCAATTCTTACCACTCTCATAACATCCCAAGACCAAATTGAGGGCTTGGAGGAATCCAAGTCATCATGAAATCAAGAGCATTCACTCTCATTGAGCTATTGGTCGTCATCGCGATCATTGCAATTCTTGCCGCCATTCTGTTCCCGGTCTTTGCGCAAGCAAAACAATCAGCCAAGGTCACCTCTTCCCTGAGCGGAATCAAGCAAATGGCCCTCGGCCTCAACATTTATTCCGCCGACTACGATGACATGGCTGTCCACGACTACGGCACCAACTACCTCGCCGAAGATACATGGGTCGGAGACATATATCCGTATGTCAAAAACCGAGGCATCTTCTTCGATAAGACAATTGCCGAGCCAAAGGGCACCCAAGACCCTGTCAATGGCGAAATTTTCCCTGACCCGTTCTATCCGGGATTCAATTACAAGTGGCAGTGGATCACCAACTTCTCCCTGAACGTAGACGGCTATTCCCGTTACTTCGGCGGAACGGATTGTCTCACCGCCTTCTCCGGAAGCACCGACCAAGTACGATCCCTCTCGGGTATCGAAGACGTCTCCTCGCGCCTTGCCGTAACACCAACCCGATACGCTAACCTCAACTATTCCTGGATGCGGTTCTATGCATTCGATGCCGCTTGGCCAACCATGGATCGCTACGCAAGTGGATTCAGCTGGTACCAACTCGTCTGGGATGCTCGCCGACAATACGGCAATCGCTTCATCGGAGCATTTGCAGATGGCCACGCCGGCAAGTTCGGTAAGGAAAAGTTCGTTGGATATTACGCCGACACTCCAAGCCAAAACGAAGCAAACACAACCGCTCAGTTCTGCACCGCGATGGATCGAAACGGACGCTGGGCGTTCTGGGGCAAGCCATGGCAAGCAAACTAATCATTGCACTGACTGTTGCAACAATCAGCTTCGTTATGATCGGATGCCAAGGTCAAGCGACTGACGATATGAAAGTCGATGCGCCAACCATGTCGGCCGATGAGCAAGCAAAAATCGAAGGCGGACGCCACGATGAAGCAACTCAAGAACGCCTCGACAACCGACCTCGATAAAGAAAGACAATCTAGTGCAATTCGCCCGGCTTACCCTCAAGCCGGGCAATTTTTATTGCCATCGTTTCAACCCAGTGGGCAAATCTGACGAGGACAACCGCTATTAAATCTCGCCACATTAACGTTTCGCCCTCATAACTAAACCCTAATCATTCCTTATTCATGCAATAACATCTGAGTTCCAGAGTGGGGGCTTGGAGGAATCCAAGTCATCATGAAATCACGAGCATTCACCCTCATCGAGCTCCTGGTCGTTATTGCGATCATAGCCATTCTGGCCGCCATCCTTTTCCCGGTCTTCGCTCAAGCCAAAGCCGCCGCAAAGAACACTCAAGACCTCAGCAACCTCAAGAACATCAGCACCTCAGCCCTCATCTACATGGCTGACTATGATGATCGGTACGTCACAGTTGGTGCATCGGATCCCTACCAAGGTTCAGCATTCAACATCACCCCGACGACGAGCCCGGCCGGTCCCGCACCCGGAGTGCCCTGGCGAGGATGGGGTCTGTTGCTTCAGCCGTACATCAAGAACAAAGAAGTTTTCCGCTCTCCGCACATGGCTCGAACTGGTGCATTCACCGGCACCTGCGCCAACAACGCTGGAGCGCAACTCACCAACAACTACTCAATGAACTGGTTGCTCGGTCGAGACGGCACCTACGGAACTGCTGGCGATGGCGGATACGGCACATCACCCGACGGAACACGATTAGATAGTCCAGTGAGCCAAACTGCGGTCAACTCGCCGGCCAATACAATCGCATTCCTTCTCTCCAACTCGTTGCCTCCGTATGGAACGACCTGGGGCTGCATCTACACCACCCTCGAATCGTCTGACTTTATCAACAAGATTCGATTCCGCGCCGTTCACCGAGATGGCGGAAACCTCAGCTACGTTGATGGACACGCTAAGTACATTCGGTTCCCCGAAGCGGATGCCGCAAACAACGGTGCGAGCGGACTGCCTGGTTCCGGATCTGGTCCACGCTTGACCATCTACCACAGCCGATCCCGACAAATCTGGATGCAACCCACGATGCCCGAAAGCACAATGGGTTACAACAACTCATCCGCATTCGGCGAAAACTAATTTTCAATTCAACAGTGCAATTCGCCCGGCTTACCCTCAAGCCGGGCAATTTTTATTGCCCGACCGGAAAAACCCACTGCCCAACTGTACGAGGCAACGTGCGCCCGGTCAAGAACCGACCCAGCTCATCCACCAATCCAACCGTTGCGATCCCCATCTTAGGGTCGTGCCGAATATTCCCGCACCGAAGCCCAACGAACTGATCCGGCCCAATCTGAACAATCCCAACCGCTCCGCCAGACGCCAAATCAACCGAAACACCATCCAAAGTCACCCGACCATTCTCAAAGACAAACCCCGCCTGACGCCAAAGCGCGGCTGAAGCAGGAACCTGGCTCGGATCACCAACAATCAGCACACCGTTCAAATCGTCTGGCAAGGCATCAAGCTTTTGCTCCGCATCCATCAAACCTGCCGGATCAAAAACGCGCATTCGTCTCGCGCTCTCATTCCACCGATAACCCAGCCGCTCGCGCCTTGGCTGCAGCAACCGATCAAATGGATCTACAGAAATCCGCTTTGCATCCCCCGCTCCCGGAATCCGCACGACCGCAACTCCCGCTTGGTCAGGAATTACATCCACGTACTCTTCTCGCCAATCCCCTTCCTCCACTCCAATCTCCAACTTAAACCGATACGGCGCCCCCTCCTGACGAACCGTCACAACCAAATCGTTACCATCAACAACCGGGCTATCAATCGCAACCGTTGGCCACCCCGTTCGCCGAATCCATTGGTCAAAAAACCACTTCCATTGCGGTCCGCAAATCCGCTCATAATCCCCCAATCCCCCGCCGTCCCGACAGGATGTTGGGCAAGCCAAGCTTTCAAAGTCCCGATCATCGCCGAGGTTCCCATTTCAAGCTCTAACTGTTGCAGAACCACACCTCCCTTGCCATAACCTAATGTGCTTGCGAGACCACCTGTCTCCGCCCCCGCCGTCGCCACCAAACCCCGCTGATATACCGGTGAAGCAACTGCCGGATCAACAAAAGCTCTCCGCCGCGCCGCTCGGTCTCCCACACTCCCTTCCCGCGCATAGAGCCCTTCGGAATAAACCGCAAAGCTCTCGTTCCAAAAAGAATCCAAATAAGTGTTCGGAATCACTCCACCCCACCACGTATGGCTCGGCTCGTGCGGATCTTCGTCTGGCAACCAACCCGTCCCATAAGTTGCATAGCTATAAGCCTCCAAGGCCCCACCTCCATAAAGCGGAGTGTCCACTGCCCCGTATTCCCGATAAGGATGAGGCGACAAACTCCCAAAAAATTTCAGTACCGGAACAACAAACTCCAGCTGATCGGCCCGATCCTGATCCGAAAGAACCCGGCTCGCCACAAAGTACCGAATCCCGTCTACCGTCCGCTCAGATGACTTGAAATCCCCCGCGCTGTAACTAAAGTAACTCACCGGAACATCATTCCGATAAGTCACCGTCTTCATACCCGCCCCATCATCAACACTCGCAACCAAATTCCCTTGACCAACGACCACCCAATTGCTGGGCACCCGTGACTGGGTCGTCAAAGTGGCGGGCAACCGGCCAATACTCGGCCACCAATAGTCGTTTGTAAGCATCACTTCCCCATCAACAATCGCCCCTGCAAATCGTGGCCGATTCACAACTCCCGAATAAACCATCGAGTACGAAAACTCCCGCTCCTCACCAACCGGCAGGCTCACCACTCCGCCCCCCTGCCGAAATGGAACCGGGCCACCACGATCATCAAAAACCGCCTTCACTTCATAGTTATTTGCAAGTCGCACAAAGAACGCATCCTTCGCTCCCGCCACATTCTCAAACTTCACCGTCGCCTGAACGTCCACCCGCTTCTCCGCCGTGTCAAACCCCAACTTCATATTCAAATCTCTAACCAAAACCCCCCTCGTCTCCCGCTCATGCACCAACCGGGTCAAAGTGCGACCATCCCACTCAAAAACCTGGTCGCCATAGTCCTGCGAAGTTAAAGCCGTGTGAAACACCACAAACCGACGTCCACCCACAAACTCCTTAACCTCGCTCGCTTTCCATCCATATCGCCCGACGCCGAAAGCTCCCTGCCCCCGCAGAAAAGCAAATTTCCCCGCCAAACTCGGATCCGCTACCCCCTCAATGGCCGCCACATCGCGCTTCTCCGCCCATGCATTGAACTCATCAATCGTCGCCACCCGCAAATCTCCCGCAATCCCAACCACTAGAAGCAAGTTCAACATCGCCCCAATTGTACGCACGTCCCACCACGCATTGCACGACTTCCAAAAAATTGCCATAATATCAAGCGCGTGGCGACGTAGCTCAGTTGGTTAGAGCGAACGGTTCATACCCGTTAGGTCATCAGTTCAAGTCTGATCGTCGCTACCAAAAATAATTTTTTGAAAAAAGTGTTTTGTTTTCCAACTTCCCGGCGTATACTCAAACAGATCGTTCCTCCAAATGATCAACTCGTACATACAAAACATGCCATTCATTGCCCCGGTGCTTGCATCGGGGCTTTTTCATGTTTACTCCAGTGCCCTTTTTAGCTTGGAAAAAACACCCACGGAATCTTCTCGGATTTAGCCACTTTCGCTCAACGCCGTTTCGATTGAATGATTCAAACTTGGACACTGCCGTTGAATCTCCTTCAGTCTCTCCGTTGCCCATTCATGACCACAATCACGAAGACAGCTCAATATCCCAATCTCTGCTTCAACTGTTTTCTCAGTCTTGTGGGCATCAAGCAAGAACGGCTCCGCCCGACCCCGGTCAGCATCAAATGCAGCAACATATGCCCATTTCCGCGCAATTCCGTGATTTTCTTGCCGCGCCATTTTGCACAAAATCCCGAAATATCTCCTCCCCCCAACCGAAGCGAGCGACGAATACGCAGCACAACGCACAACCCAAGACTCATCACCACACGCTTGCTTGAGCGCAAAAATATCTGCCCGAGTTCCATAGAAACCGAGCGCCTCCGTCGCGTCATTTCGGATCGTCTCATCACAATCAAAAAGGAGATGTCGTGCAACCAGCCTCAAGACGCTCCGAAGCGAACTCGGAACCCGTTCATATGTGTCAGCCAAATCAACTAAATCATGTAAGTAGCTGAGTCGGGCCGAACCCAGCAACCGGTCGACGTTCAAGTTCATGACCGACACAACTCCGCAAACCGCCCCATCACCGAATCCAACATCTCCTCCGTCAACCGCCCCGTAAACGTATTCTGCTGACTCGGATGATAACTCCCCAATATCGTCAATCCCCCCTCTCCGTTTCAATGGAGAGGGGGACGGGGGGTGAGGTGCGGGAAATCGACACCTCCACACCATGCCCAAACTTCGGCCCCCGAACTCCCAAAAGTCGAAACACCTCCCCCCAAGCAATCCCCCCCAAACACAAAACCACCCGCCACTCCCGCAAACTCCAAGTCGCCTCCAACCACCCCCGACAAGCCAACAACTCTTCCGGCAAAGGCTTGTTCCCCGGCGGCGCACAATGGCAACTCGCCGTGATCACACACCCCCGAAGTTCCAAACCATCATCCGCCGAAACCGCCTCCGACTGATTCGCCAAACCCGCCCGATGCATCGCCCGGTAAAGCCAATCCCCACTCCGATCCCCCGTGAACATCCGCCCCGTCCGATTCGCCCCATGCGCCGCCGGAGCCAACCCCACAATCAACCCCCGCCCCTCTGGATCACCAAAATTCGGCACTGGCTTCCCCCAATAATCCCAATCCGCAAAACTCTTCCTCTTCGCCTGCGCCACCTCTTCGCACCACCCCCTCAAACGCGGACACCGCTCACACGCAACAATTTCCCTATTCAGCGCGTCAAAATTTGAGTGATCCACTCTCGAGGTTTACCCCCCTCTCCCTAAATTCTTTTAGGGAGAGGGGGGCCGGGGGGTGTGGGTCAAAGCAACAAATGCCAACCTACGAATACGAAAAACTCGATGAACCGTGCGAAATCTGTCCCGGACGATTCGCCGTCATCCAGGCCCTCTCCGAAGACCCCCTCACCCACTGCCCCACCTGCGGACTCCTCGTCAAAAAAGTCATCTCCGCCGCCAACATCAAAACAATCGCCCCCACCAACGCCGACAAAGCCGCCAAACAAGGATTCACAACCTACAAAAAAGCCGAAACCGGAACCTGGGAAAAAGTCGCTGGCGAAGGCGTAGACGTCCTCCAAGGCACCCCCGACCAACTCCAACAAGTTCAAGCCGAAAAACAAACCAAATCCAAAAAAGTCATCAACCTCGACGACTAATCCGTCAACCGATTCTCAATCTCAGACTCCTCAACCGTTCCCACCGAAGCCGAACCCAAGTTCTTCCGCAAAATCTCCCCCTCCTCCGCAACCCGCTCCGCAATCTGATCCGTCACCGCCCGCATCTTCGCCTGACCCGCCTTGCTCAGCCATGTAAAAACCAAGCCCCCCAAAAACAACGCCAAAATCGCAATCGGAACATTCACCGCCGCCGTCGCCCGCGAACTCGTATCCCCATCCACCAACATCATCAAACTGATAAATGCAATCATCATCCCCGGATAAAGCCCCGCCATAAACGGCAAAAACATCGTCTGCTTCGAGCTAATCCGCGTCCGCCCATTCCGGCTCGTCATCTTCAAAGTCCCATAAGCCGTCCCGCTGCTCACCTGCATCTGAACCGTCCGTCCCACCTGAGTCCCCACGTTCAATTGTCGCTGACCCCGCGGCCCATGCCCCGCAATCCGTGGCGGCAAAACCTCCGTAATCACGTCAAAATTCTCCGGCGGTAACTCAAAATCCACCACCCGCTCAAACTCCGTCGAAAGCGGAATCCCCAAAAACGTCTTCGCCTCCTCCTCCCCACTCGGCACCCCCGCCATCGCCTGATTCAAAAAAGCTGGGTCAATCCCCGCTTCCGCCGCCATCTTCTCAAGCTCATCAAAGCTGATCCCCGGCGTATAGGCCTCCCCGCCCGCCTTTTCCTGCAACTTAGCCGCCCGCACGACCAAATCCGCCGCCTCCTTCTCGCTGAAATACCGCTTACTCACTGATTCCCACCAGTATTACCGATCAACCCCCAATTCCGTTGACTCCAAATTCGCTAACTGGCTAGTCTCGCTGTCATGACCCTGCCCTCCACATACCCATAAGCCATCTCAGAGGGCCATATCGGATCAATCGATGTCCAATTACTCATTCCTCGGGAGTAATGACGAGCTCTCACATAAACAGAACTCCATTCCACTCCCGTCTGGCGATAACCCCAACCACCAAGCCAGGTGAACGTCTTCCCCTCCATGTTCCACTGAGTGTAAATGCCACCATAAGGCTCATAGCAGGCATCAGCAATCGGCCAGCCGTTCTGATAGATCTGAATCACACTCCCCAAACGGTCAAGACAACGCGAAGAACGAGTTCTCGAATCTGAATGAAAAGCAAATGCCAAAGCCATTTATCCACCCACCGTTAAAGAAACACTCCCTGATCCATACAGCTTCAAATCCACAACCCCAGTATACGGCACCCCTCGCTTCCCACCAAACGAAATCACCGCCCCAACCGATCCTCCAATTCCTCCTCCCCAACCACCAAAGCCCCCTGCCCCCGAACTTGCTCCTGAACCGACGCCGCCAACTCCTCCACCCGCGCCAAAATTCGCTTCCGATTCAACCGCATCCCCCAACCCACCCCAAAATAAAACAACAATCCCATCGAAATCACCCCCTGCAATGCCTGCTCCAAATTTGCCGGATTCTCTTTCAACATCAAAGTAAAAAACATCAAACATGCAATCGCCAAAAGCGGAAAAAATGGACTCAAACGCATATACGAAATCTTCGACTTTGCCAAGATTCGCGTTCGACCACCCCGGGCCGTAACATCGAGAGTGACATACCGCCAACCCTCCCAAAACTCGCGCGTCTCCCGCACCCCCGGCGTCCCACCATCTTCGTAGCGACCCCCCGCAAGCTCCGCAACTTCCTCCAACTGCCCCGGCGAAAGCTCCCCATCAATCACCCGCTCAAATGTCTCATTCCCCGGCCAACCCCAACCCGTCGCAACGTTGTCCCGCCCCTGGACCGAGCCCGTCCCCCGCGCCAAAACCGCCCGCAACTGCTCCGAATCCACCCCCATCTCCCCCGCCATCGCCAAAAGCTCAGATTCGGTGACCAAATCATCATCGCCACCCCCACTTTCAGAAGCCGCCCGCAAAGCCTCCATCGCCTCCTCCCGTGTGTATCGCCGCTCACTCACCTCAGGTCATTACGAAAGTGAGACGAAAAGGGTTCTCCTATTTTCTTACCAGCGACCAATCTCCGCCAGCAAGTAATCAATTTTCATGAAGGGATCTCCGCCCGTCTGCTTCCACCGAACCCGCCCCGCCGAATCGATGAGAATCGTGGAGTGCAATTCCATATCCTCAAAATCATCATAGGAAGCAAATCGCCGCGCATTTTCATGATCTTTATCCGAAATCAGTTTCAACCCAAACGACGACAAATCGTTCGACCGATTCTTCTCCGGTGAATCCGAACTACAAGCCAGTACTACCGTGTTCATTGCTTCGAACTGACTCATCTTTGAATTGATCGCGGCCAATTGTTCAACGCAGTGTACGCACTGATCAGAAAGGTAGAACACCAGCAGAACATTCTTACCCCGGTAATCTTCAAGCTTCACCGCCTTACCATCAACTCCGACTGCCGCCAATTTGGGTGCCGCGAATGGCTTCCAGTTACTCGGACCAAGGTGGTCAAGTTTCGCTGGGTCATAGGCTCGCTCGGGTCGCGGAGTGACCGGCTTTGCAACAGCATCAAGGTTCAAAGCCAAAACATCAGTGATAGGCTTCAATCCCGGATTCGCTCCGCTCCAAACTGCCAACAATTGCCCCGCATATTCCCGAGCCAAAACCCGGTTTCCTAGTGCTGTCCAACTCTTTGCCAGCCCCGCCAAACACCACGCATCATTGGGTTCTTGCTTCAAGGCAACTTCATAAGCATCAATTGCCGCCCGGTGGTCTCCACCATCAGCAAAAACATCCGCAACCAGCCTCATCACTGGCCAAGGATCAAACGGCGGATCATTCGGATAACTGTGCGATTCTCGGGCCTTGCGCTCTTCTGCCGCTGCTGCCATCAGTATGCTCAACCCTCCCAGCCGATCTCCATCAGAAATCTTAATCCAAGCTTGCGCAACTTGGATGATGTTCGGCAGTGGCAATTCGGCTGGTAGTGCCTCTTCGCCCCCCTGACCTTTCTTCATCTGCACGAGCATCATTTCGATGCCTCTCATTTTCTCCTTGGCTTCTGCTTTGCGGTTGGTTTTCAGCAGAGCAATGACCTCCGCCGAGCCGAACATCATCCCCGCAAAGGGATCATTCGCTGCCATGAGTGTCTTACCATCCAATATTTCTTCCCATCGCTCGAACTTCACAAGGGCTCGTAACAATGGAAACTGTGTCCAATATCCATCCGCCGGGTTCATTTCCGGATTGCCAGGGGCCGCAATCAAATCTTTCGCCCCCTGAATGCTCTCCTCGGCGCGACCAAGCTGCTCCTGAATGTAACAAAGGTAATCCCGGTTGTGGGCATAGTTCCAAGTTTCATAAGGAAGAGCGAGGCGATTGTTCATGTAGCTCAACTCAACCCGCGTTGCAGAATCCATCGCAATCGCCGCCTCGTGCCACATCCCAACTTTCGAATAAATATGACCCGGCATATGCAAGGAGTGACCCGCCCCCGGTGCCGCTTTTCCATAAAGTTCGCAGCTGTTAATCGCTTGCTCCGAACTGACACCATCCCAGTTGTGAATTCGGGCGTGGTGCGCCCCCGGATGCATCGGCGACAAATTCAAAATACTCATCAACAAAGCATCATTTGCCAGGGGACTTCCATAACCAATGTTGAACAACCCCAGCAAAGCCTTTGCTTCAATGTCATCAGGGTACTTAACCGAAAGCTGACTCAACTTTTGAACGATCACCTCAACCGGCTTCTCCTCACCTCTCAGACAAGCCGCTTCCCAAGCTTCAATGTACATCCGCTCGCGTACCGGCAAACCCTCTTTCCGCTTAACCGCTTCGATCAAAAAGTCTTTGTACCGCTGGAGCTCTGGCCCCTGGCTCCCCATCGTAAACCAATTCAATCCACATCGCGCCAAACCAAAGTAGACCATCGCATTATCCGGCTCGAGCTTGTGACACCACCGAAGCGATCGCTCAGCCTCTTCAAACCAAAAGTTGTGCAACAAGGCATTGGCCTGGTTGTACCAACGCTGAACCTCCGCACTCTCCGTAGTGATCGGAAAAGGTGCGTCCCCAAGCCCTTCCATCACCCATGGTTTGGATCGCAAACCCGCATCAAATGCCGAGCCATGCTTTGAGTGACCAAGCCGATTTCCATCGGCAAGCACCGGTGAAATCATTAAACACCCCAAGCTGATTGCCAATAGCGACCGACTTACCGAACTCATCATCGCCCGATCATAGCAGAATCCCCTTCTTTACGCAAATAGTTTTGAAATTCCCGAACGTTCTTCTCGGCTACTAATGATCACTACGGAGGTTCTCGCGTAACTCTTTTTCCGTCTCAACGGAGTCAACCGCTGACACCGAACCCACATTCTTCCGTAACATCTCCGCCTCATCCACAATCGCCGTTGCTATCCGGTCAAGCTTTTCTGGCAACTTCTCACGATATTTGGTCAAAAGAGCCCCGAGCCCCGCCCACGACCCCGCCGCCCCAAGTCCCCACAACGACCAAACAAGCGGCCAAAGTTCGGGAGCGCGTTTCGAAGTAATGGCAATGCCAACAAACATGGTCAGCAAAACAAAGGGCATCCAGATCGCCCACGTCGCAACCATATTGCTCGTCTGCGCCTTGATCCGAGTCCGACCATGCCTAGAACATACTTCCAAAGAGCCATAAAGCATTCCCTCATAGAATTGACCTTTCATCATTCGCCCGATGATTGATGGCCCGCCAAATCCACCCTGACCCGCCCCACCACCATAACCCGGATTGTAAAACTCGGGAGCAATCACATCAAAGTTCTCCGGCGGAATCTCCGCATCCACCACCCTTTCAAACTCCTCACTCATGGGCATCCCCAAAAATCTCTTTGGCTCTTTCGAATAATTCGCCGGCTGACCCGAGCCTCCCGCCAACGCTCTCCGCAAATACTCTGGATCAACCCCCACATCCTGAGCCATCTTCTGCATCTGCGCCCAGCTCACCCCCGCCGCATAGTTAGACCCATCCCCTTCGGACTCTTGGAGCTTAGCCGCCGCAACAATCAGATTCGCCGCCTCTTGCTCACTAAAAACGCGTTTCTCGTCCATCAATTCACCCTGGCATTCCGGAACCCGTCCCCCAATCCCCATGCCGAATAGCTCTCAGCTGCTGGCCCAGCTCCTGGCGAAACCCCCGATGCTCGCTTGATCAAATCCGCTAGAAAAGCCGGAGGCTCATTTCCCGCCGACCATTCTCCAAACTCTCTCCCCAAAAACCCTGTGTCGAACCGACCATTCAAGAAATCCACATGAGCCATTACGTCCAGCAAGTACCGTTGGTTGGTCTTTACTCCCAAAATATGCGTATCCCGCAATGCCGTGTCCATCTTCGCCACCGCCGCTGACCGATCTGCCCCATGGCAAATCAGCTTCGCCAGCATCGAATCATAAAACCGGCTCACCTCATCCCCACTCCGATACCCAACATCAAACCGAACCCCATTCCCGACCGGCCCAAGCACCTTGAGTAATCCTCCAATCGAAGGCAAAAACCCGTTGCCCGGATCTTCCGCAATCAGCCGCACCTCGACCGCATGACCGCGGATCGCCCGCCGATCACCCAACATCAAAGCCTCGGGCAAATCCAGCCTCTCTCCCGCTGCAATCCGTACCTGCCACTGCACCAAATCTAACCCCGTGATCAGCTCCGTCACTGGGTGCTCCACCTGCAACCGTGCATTCACCTCCAAAAAATAAAACTCCCCACTCTTTTCATCAAACATAAACTCCACCGTCCCCGCTCCGTAATAGCCCGCCGCCGCGACCAATTTCCGGCAAGCTGCCTGCATCCGCTCCCACAAATCATCCGTCATGATCGGACTCGGAGCCTCCTCCAGAACCTTCTGGTGCCGCCGCTGCAAACTGCACTCTCGCTCAAACAAACACGCTACATTTCCGTGTTTGTCCGCCAAAACTTGAACTTCAATATGGCGGGGTTGCTCGACGAGCTTCTCCACCATCATCGCGCTCGATCCAAAACCCTTCAGGGCTTCGTCCATCGCCAGCCGACACTCCCGATCAAAATCCGCCGCATCCCGAACAACCCGCATTCCACGTCCGCCCCCGCCGGCGCTCGCCTTCAACATCACCGGATAGCCAATCTTCTCCGCCTCAACCTTCAATGTTTCAGGGTTCGCTCCTGGCTCAAAGAACCCCGGCGTAATCGGCACCCCACTCTCAACCGCCAATTGCTTCGCGTCAATCTTCTCCCCCAGTCGTCGCATCGCCGCCGCGCTCGGCCCGATAAAAACAATCCCCGCCGCCTCGCAAGCTTCCACAAATTCAGGTCGCTCCGAAAGGAATCCGTAGCCTGGGTGAATCGCATCCGCTTCCGTTTCTTGCGCCGCCGCGATGACCGCATCAATCTTCAAATAACTCTGGCCCGGCTCCGATCCACCGATGAAAACCGCCTCGTCGGCGTGGGCAACGTGCATCGCTTCCGCATCTGCCTCGGAATAGACCGCCACACTCCCAATCCCCATTTCCCGCAAAGTCGAAAAAACCCGGCACGCAATCTCCCCCCGATTCGCCACCAAAACCTTCTGAATCCCACTCATTACTAACCCCATTATGGCTCACATAGCCTCTACAAGAATCCCATATCCCCCTCTCGACTCATCATTGCTCAGGCTCCTAAATCGTCAACCCATAGTAAAGCCAGCCCCTGACTTGAACCGGGGCGGGGACCCAGCCCTGAAGAGAAACAAGCGCACACTCTGTGCTTCACCCCCCTTCCCAGATCAAGCTTCTCGAATAGAATTTGCTGCCTGCCTCATGCTTCGTCATCCCCGCGTAGGCGGGGGCCCAGTCCTCAAAAAAACAAGCGCACGTTCCGTGCTTCAATCCCTCTTCCAAAATCAAACTTCCCGAACAAAACTCGCCGGCAGTCTATCCAATGGCACCCACATAGAGCATTTCCCTCCCCAAAGTTGGGGAGGGTGGCCCGAAGGGTCGGGAGGGGTTGGCTACATCCAATTACTTCCCTCAAACTTAACACTTCCAAAATCAAACTTCCCGAATAAAACTCGCCTTTCGTTTTTCAAATTACGATCTCCCCAAGCATTTCCCTCCCCAAAGTTGGGGAGGGTGGCCCGCAGGGTCGGGAGGGGTTGACCACATCCAATTACGCCCCCAAGTTAAACGAACCAAAATCAAATTCCCCGAACAAAACTCGCCGCGCGCTTATCCAAAAACGCCGCTACCCCTTCCCGCCCCTCATCCCCCGCTCGAGCCTTCGCCAACAGCCGACTCGTGGCATCCTTATCCATCATGCCCTGCCGAGCGAGCCACTTACTCGTCGCAACCGCTTCCGGCCCGTTCCGCAGAACATCCGCAATCTTCGCCATCGCGACCTGCCCCACTTCATCCACCCTCGCAACGTCATGAACCAAACCAATTCGCAACGCCTTCTCGGTTTCAAAAACCTCTCCCGTAGTAAACAACGCCCGCGCATGACCCGCCCCAATCTTTTCAATCACAAACGGGGATATCGTTGCCGGAACCAACCCCAACCGCACCTCGCTAAACGAAAATTTAGTCCCCTCAACTGCGACCGCAACATCGGCCGCCGAAACCAAACCGCATCCTCCCCCGAAAGCCGCCCCATGAACCTGAGCCACGATCACCGCCCGACAATCCACCATCGCCTCAAAGAGCTCAGCCAATTTCAATGCATCCGCCGCATTCTGCTCCTCCGTGTACCCCGCCGCTTTTCGCATCCAATTCAAGTCACCGCCCGCACAGAAAGCCTTCCCCTCACCTCGCAGCAAAACCGCCCGAACCGACCGATCCAGCCCCAAAAACAACTCCCGCAAAGCCCCAATCAATTCATCATTGAACGCATTCCGCACATCCGGACGATCCAAAACAACGTCCAACCACTCCCCATGATTCTCAACTCTGAGCATCTTCATATTATGCCATTGTCAAACAAAATTGCCCCAACTCACATGAGTTGGGGCAATAGAAATGGATACAAGAAGTTTTATTGAACGCCCATCTTGTACCGAACGCTCCCCAAAACCCGATCCACCGCCGCGACACTCTTCGGATCATTCGGATACCCCACCGCCATCACCGCAAAAACCTTGTTCCCATCACCGAGCAAAAAGCTCTTGAACAAACTCGCCGTATCCCCCGAACCCAGTAAATGAGACTGCAAAACCGTCGGCTTCTCATCGAGCTTGCCAACTTTGCGACCAAGTTCCTTGACCGCATCCTCACCCTCACTAATCCCCGTGACCAAATCCTTTGCCACCGTCGCAAGGTGCCGATCACTTGCCACCGTCCCCGCCTTCCCGTGAAAAACCGTAATCAGCACAAACACATCATCGTTCTCAAAAGTATAGTCATCCGTCTTGACCACCCAATCTTCCTTGTCCTCGACTTTGGTTTCCCCCGCACTTTCTAAAGCACCCGGCAATGCAACCGAGAAAGCACTTTTCCCTAAATACTGTCGCTTCCAAGCATCCTGGGCCGCCAAACCAAACCCGGCAACCGCAAGAACCCCCGCTATAACCAACGCAATTCGTGAACTGTTCATGTTCTTAGCCACTTAGACGATTAAATCCTCGGTTCGTATCCATCCAAAAATCACATTCGTCCCTTCTGCCGAACAGTGATTGTCGCCGGATAATGTGCTCCGCTCAAAGGAATCGTCTCAATCCGAATATCCCGTGCCTCGCCCGGTTTCAGCGATGCTTCAAAAAGGCTCATTGACTCCTTCGTCTGGAGCATCCGCCCCGGCAAAACCTTGCCATTCACACTAAACAAAGCCCCCGAGTACCCCGCACTCGCCTCAAAAACCACTTCGACCGTCGCCGTAACATCGCCCGGATTCTCGATCCGACCTTCAATCACATACTGAACTCCAAAGTTTCCGCTGAGCGGTGGCCCCCCGATCGCGCTCGCAATGCTTTCCTGTCCAATCCGCACAAACCCGAGCTTTCCGCCAACCTGATACAAAAATCCGACCTGCTTAGCCGGTTGTGAATAAACATGCTTTTCCTTACCCACAATCGGCAAACTAAACCGATCCACTCCAATCGCACGCCGTTCAAGCCAGGGCTTGCTACCACTGACCTGTCGCTGCCATTCTCCGCTCACTTCGTTCGGATAAAGCGCATTGGCCACCAAAACCACATCATCTGCTCCCCCAGGCAACAACCGCAATGTCGCCAATCCACTCGTCGTTAGCTCCGCCGTGATCCGGCGCATCACAATCGGAACCACCGATCGCGCAGGCACAGTTACCACCGAACCTTGGTAATTTGTCCAATCCGGGAAAAACATCTTCCCCGCTTCAAATCCCGCCTTCGTCGGATCCAAATGGGGCTCCGGGTCGCCACCCACCAGCCAAACTTTGGCATCCACCGCACTCCTGTTCGCCAAAACATACTGAACAACCAATGGATTCGCGGTTTTGTTGCAATGGTGCCAAAGCAAGCGCCCCGGGGTATCAGTATTCAAACGCGCAAAGTAAAGCTGACCCGTCCCCTTCAAGTTTTCCGGCTCGTTGCTGTACCAAAGAACATCTTCAAAAACTCTCCCCCCGCCGACATTCTTAATCGCGACGTTGACCAATCCCCGACTTTCCGCAAACCCAGGAGCCGAAACAACCGTCCGAACTTGATAAACCCGGCTTTGCCCCGGAACAAGCGGATCAACCAGCGGAACATCAAAATCAATTCTCGCCCCCGGCTGAGACTCGAGCATCGTACTCATCGCCCCACGAATCGTCTCGACAACTAACTCTTTCGATGCTGGGTTTCCTGTTACTTCCGCTTGCAAAGTTTGCGGCAAATTCGCCGAAATCGCCATCACCGTAAACGGAATGCTTTGCGTCGTTTCGCCAAGCGACAACATGATCTGCCCCTCACCCATGGCGAGAGGCGTCACCAACAAATCAAATCCCCGACGCTCGACTTTCACCGCACCCTCTGGCTCAACCGTGATTTGCGCCATCCGCGACTGCGATCCAATCACCCGAACCGTTCGCGATTTCCCTAAGATCAATTCAACGTTCTCAGTCAAAACCGTAAGCGGCGGAACGTAGAGCGCCTTATTAATTGACCTTGACCATTCTTCTGCCAACGCATCCGGCGTTTTGCCGTGTGCTTTGGCTTCGGCAACCGTAATCGTGACAATCGTCGTGTCTTGTAAAGCAATCCGCAAACCCGGATCTGCGACTACACGAACTGTCTGACCCCGGCGAAACCGCTCTAAACTCTTAGCAACGACCGCCACCCGCTCACTTGGCCCCAATCCCCCCGCCGCAGATTTGATTGTTATCGCATCTAACCCGTTGATCACCAACGTCGAACCCGAAGTCAAAACATCCGCCTCAGCAACCGATGGCGACTGAGTCAACGACAAACCCACAAGGCTCATTGCCACTCCAACCACCGCCGCCAGTCGCCCGATCATGAAAATTAGCCTTTTGCTTCTTCAGCGCAAGCCATACAAAGGGTCTTGCCACCTTTCTCAACTGCATCATCTTTGGGCAGGTGCCCGCCACAAGAATCACACCAAACTCGTCCTTCTGGGGCAGGCTTACCCGGCTCTTTCGTGATCATATTTCCCGAACTGTCAATCGAAGGATTTGTCGTCTGCAGAGTAGTGGATCCAATCACACTCTCCGGAGTCGACTTGCCTGGGCCAGCTTTTCCACTTAAGACTGAATCCTTCAAAGTATTCTCGGTTACACCAAGATTGTTTCCTTCCTTTGATTCTTGGGCTGTCGCAGGAGTACTTCCGCCCGTCTTGATCAATTCGTCGTCCCCCTTTTTGTTGCATCCCGCAACCAAGAGGCAAGCCCCAAGCACCAAAGCCACCAGCAAATGTTTCATAAATCGTGCTGTAATTATGACGCATCAGCGAACGTCAAACTCCGCCGACCGGGAAACAACCATCCCATTGCAGCTGCGCACTCCCCGCCCCCATTCCACAAGACCCTGTTCGACCACTTTGCCCGCTGTACTGGACGCATGCATGAACTGACCACTGCCCGAATAAATCCCCACGTGCGAAAAATCGAGCCATTTCTTGGTCGTGCAAAACGCCACAAAGTCCCCTGGCTTCATTCTAGGTAAAACCGACTCCCAAGCCTCAACGGGGATTCTCTTAAACCTAATATCCACTAACTGGTTTTCCATCTCCTTTGCTTGCTCCGCAAAGTTGGCGACATATTTACTTGCCGCATAGCCTTCAGGCCGCGAACTCATATAGCTTGTCTCAGGATCCCACAAAACTCCCTTGGGCCAGTTCTCACTCACAATCTCTATCTTTCCAGATCGCTGGTGAGTGTGCAAAGTATCCGTCGTGTAATGCAATCGGCTCCAATATCCATCGACTTTCCCTGCCCGATATCTTGTTTGAGTAACCGCCCGTCTCACTCGGTCCGAGGTCACATCCGGTGCACACCGGGCCACCGCCCATGCACTTTCCAAAAACGTCACACAATCCAACTTGTCCATATACACCCGACATTGTTCGGGATCACCTTCCAAAGTCCACCCAACATAAGGAACACCCATAAACTCACGCCCTGCCGCCACAATTCGATCACCCAAGCCCAAACCAGGCCAACCTCTAGAAACGCCAGCCAATTCCGAATAACGATCCCCTAAACATAGAGAAGGCAGGAGCAATGCTCCTGCCGAACGAATTCCCAATCTCAAGATTTCTCGTCTTGGGATCCTCTTCATTTTTTCAAGTGTTTTGGTTGCCATTCGTAACAGTCAGAGTGATCTGCTGATTAACCGATGTGCAAGAACCTTCTTGGACACGAATCGAGATCGTATACGTACCCGGCTGCACCGATTGTCCGGCAAAAAGATCCCAGTTAATGATCTCCAAATCGTTGAGCGGGATTGTAATCGGGTTCGGAGTGAAAACCGATGTCACTCCCGGAGGTGCATTCACCAGGGTGATAGTGACAGTTGCATCTCCCGGAGCTCTTGATTGAAGCGCTTGCAAATTGCCGTTTGCAATACTGAATGACGACTCTGTACTACCATCTCGGACAACCGTGATCGTACTGGAGGAGCCAATCGACAGATTCGCACATTGAGCAGGATTTCCAGTCCCCGCCGTGTTACCCGCCGGAACATAAGCCTTGATCCCGCCGCAACCACCCAGCAAGACTGCTGCAAGTCCAAGTGAAGCCCATTGATAAAATTTCATCAGAACTTCACCTCAATTCCCGCACCAAGACCAAATCCAGCACCAATTCGGTGACTCATGCTGAAGCCGGTCGTGCCACCAAGGGCATTACTAGCCGACACCCAAAACGTTTGCTTCTCCGAAAACTGATACCGCAAGGCGAAGCTCAAAACTGTCTGATCTTCCAAGTTTCCGCCAATACCCGCCGTATTCTCTCCTCGAATCATGAAGATTGAACTCGCATCCAAACTCAACTGCTCAGAAAGCGGAGTTCGTAGCGCAACTGCCGCTCCAACCAAAGTCACATCATCAGATGTCACACCGGTCGCGCCGAAGAATGCCGAACTCTTGCCTTCTTGTCCAGTTACTCCAATCGTCCAAGTCCCCGCAACCCTATCTTGAGCCGGAGTACTCGGCAAAGCCGCCCCGAGAGCTACATAAAGGTTCGCCTTCCGCCAAGCCATTTGCAACTCAACGTCTGTGCCACCCGTCCGGATCGCACCCACCGTCTTACGCTCAGAACCTGAAGCCCGCAAATACAAGTTGATGTCACGGCTCCAACCGTAGGCCAACGCCAAATCGCCGTAAATTGAAGCCTCATTGCCGTCAAATGACCGGAAACTCAGACTCACTTTCTTCTCTTTCTCTGTCAAACCACCATTCAAAGTCTCACTCAGATGATTCAACTGAGCAAATGACGCCATCGGCAAGGCCAAAAGCGACAACCCCAAAAGGTGACGAACTGTGATATTGCTCATCGTCGTGGAGATTATCACAATCCGGCGCAAATCAGTGGAATTTGTTTAGACAATCAAATAATCATCTTCAAGTTCATTCGTCCGGTAGTAATAAGGCGTTGCAGACTCAAATTCCCCTGCGCACGTATCCACCATTTTAACCACCGACGACTGACTCTTCTCTCGGATCAACACCAAAATCCGCTCCACCGCTTCTACCACCGCCCCTTCCTCATCCGAATTTCGAACCGACCATCCTGAACTCCGCAAACTGTCCGCATCGTTCCCCGTTCGACGAACAGAGAGCAAATCCCGCAATGAGCTTCCAGAAAAGCCCAAATCCATCGCTCGACCAATAATCTCTGGAAATTCCAAACCATCACGCCAGTTCAGTTTAATTTCAACCACTGTTCGTTCAATCGCGACAATCCGTTCAATTTTCCGCAAAAACCAGCGATCAACTCGACTTGACTTGTGAATCATATCCACATCCCACCCTCGGCGAAGCGCTTCTGCCAAAGCCCACAGCCGCTCATCTGTCGCGACTCGACACGCCTCTTCCAGCTGTTCTGAGGTCAATAGAGCCATTCCCGCATGGCGCAGATCTTTCTGCTTGACTTCCAAACCCCGAATCGCTTTCATGAGTGCCGATTCAAAAGTACGGTCTATCGCCATCACTTCCCCCGTCGCCTTCATCTGCGTCGAGAGCTTTCGATCCCCACCCCCGAATTTATCAAACGGCCACCTCGGAATCTTGACCACACAATAATCCAATGCCGGCTCAAAACACGCTTTCGTTGTTTTCGTAACCGCATTCTCAATCTCATCCAGAGTCTTACCCGCCGCAATCTTTGCCGCAATCCGCGCAATTGGGTAACCCGTTGCTTTACTCGCCAAGGCACTCGATCGCGAAACGCGGGGATTGACTTCAATCACATAGTAGTCAAAGCTATCCGGATTCACCGCAAGCTGAACATTACATCCCCCCTCGATCCCCAAGCTCGTAATAATCTTCAGACTCGCCGTCCGGAGCATGTGATATTCAATGTCACTCAAAGTTTGGCTGGGCGCAACAACAATAGAATCTCCCGTATGAACCCCCATCGGATCCAAATTTTCCATGTTACAAACCGTGATGCAATTCCCTTTCCCATCGCGCATCACTTCATATTCAACTTCCTTCCAGCCAAGCAAACTCCGCTCGATCATCAACTGACTGAGCATCGAAAGTTTCAGCCCCTTTCTTCCAATCTCCCAAAGCTCTTCCCTGGTTCGCGCAACCCCTCCCCCCGTTCCCCCCAATGTATATGCCGGTCGTACAATACATGGATAAGGAACTTCATCTAAGATTCTTTGCAAATCATCCTCGCTCTCAACGATCCAACTCTCCGGTACTGGTTCATTGATCTCACGCATCAACGCCCGGAACAACTCGCGATCTTCCGCCTTTTTGATGGCATCCAGCTGAGTCCCCAAAAGCTTAACCCCGTACTTTTCCAAAATCCCCAACCGATCCAATTCGCTCGCCAAATTCAACCCTGTTTGCCCCCCCAATGTCGGCAAAAGCCCATCCGGTCGCTCTTTGGCAATCACTCGTTCGCAAAACTCAGGTGTCAGTGGCTCTATGTAAACCGCATCCGCTGTCTCTTCATCCGTCATGATCGTTGCTGGGTTGGAGTTTATCAGGACAACCGAATAACCTTCCTCGCGCAAGCTTTGACAGGCTTGACTTCCCGCATAGTCAAACTCTGCCGCTTGACCAATGATGATCGGCCCACTTCCGATGACGAGAATCTTTTTCACTAAAACGGCATCATACCGGAACACACCTGGTAAACCCACGGGCAATTTCCCACCCTCAACCTGATAATATATAGGGGTTGTTCGCCCCCCTCGGGCGGAGAGGATCATTAATGAAGAGTCAGTCCCGACGCGGAATCCGCGCCCTCCTTTGTCTTGTTGCCCTGCTCACCCCCATACTTTCAAACGCGCAAGGCTTTTTTGAAACAACCCCCACTCTTGAGTCCAATCAAGGCCAACTCGTCACCCATTCATCCATCCTCTTCCTCTCTCAAACATTCCAAAATCTCGAATACGGCACCCGAGTCGATCCCCCAACCGCCGCCGCATTCCATCGCCTCGAATGCTCGCGAGGGACAAGTATCAGCGGAAACCTCGGTGAAGTCGTCTGGGGTGGCGGCCCCTTCCCTGGCCTCACTCGAATTGGAATCCGCATGAGATTCCGTCCGGTTCCAGACTTCGTCGGTGCCCTCAAGATTACGTTTTTCGCCCGCGTCCCCGGTTCAACAACGGATGTCATCACCGACACCAAAATCGTCAGTATCGGCGAACTTCCCCCACCCAGCATGTTCACCCCCGTTCCGAATGAGAACCTCGGAGCCGCCCCCGCATTCAACGGACGACTCACCACAACATTCGCTCAACAAACAACCTTTGAAGTCGAAGTTACTGGACCAACCAACAAACTCATCACGGTCCCAGCCACGAATACCGGAACAAACTTCACTCATTACGTCCCCCTCGACGCCGGATTCCAACCCGGAAACTACTCCTGGAGAGTTCGATCCGTAGATGCAAGGGGTCGAAAAGGAACGTGGTCAAACCCCGTAGCCAACGTCATCTATGGCGGAATTGACATGGCCGGCTTCGGCTCCCAAACGTTCTTCAACACTCTGCGCAACGCCGGATGGGCCAGCTTCTTCCAAGCCGCATGGGGTGGCCGAAACATCTGGCCCGATGCTGCCGGAAACCTCGTCAGAGCAAACAACGCTGGCTACAAGGTTGCCGCATACGCGTTCCTCAATTTCGACAATGGTTCAACCATCGCCGGAGCCCCGGCAAACCAAACCGGAGCCTGGCAAGTCGATCAAGGCCTCCGCGCGATCGGTTACGTCAACAACAAGTCATCTCTTCCTTACGACCTCAAATATTTCATGATCGACCTCGAAAATCGCTTCCAGGGCACAATGGCTCCTCAAGACCGGGTTCAGCGAATCGCCGAAGCCGTCCAACGAGTTCGCAATCTTGGTTTCTGGCCCATGATCTACACCCGCAACGAAGGCTTTAATCAATGGTGGAACGATTACACCGGTTCCAGCGCCGACTTCCGCGAAATGTACCTCTGGGATTCCAAGCCGGAAACCGCCACCGCCGTCTACAAAGATCACCTTCTTCTTAACGTCGGCGTCCCCTGGGTGCGCTACGGCGGCTGGGAAGACCGAGGCGGAAAACAATACCTCCTCGATGTCTCAATCGCCGGAGGCCGTGTTGACTTCAACGTGTGGGATCCTGCCGTCTGGAACGTTCAATCCCCAAATCCCGGCTCGATCAACATTACCCCTGCCAATGTCACCGTCGTGCGCGAAGCCGATAACAGCTACAAAGCGACCGTCACCCTCCGCAACACGGGCAACATTGAAGCGTACGCGATTCGCCTCGGTGATGCAACTCTCGGAACCCAATCGGACCTCGGCCGCCAAACTCTCGGAATGATCACTCCAAACGGCTCCCGTGCCGGAAACTACACATTCCCCAGCAACACCGGTGCCCCTGGAACATCCGCTTTCCTCGAGTTCACCGTCTGGACAGGCAACGGATCCCAAAACCACGGCGTCTGGGTCATTCTCCCGTAGACCAAAGAATTTGCCCCTCAAGCAAATGGTTTGAGGGGCAATTGATTAAAAGTGACTACCGAATTTCTACTTTCTGCCGAAACTCTTTCCCTGCCACACGCAAGACGAGCTCGTAGTCGCCTTTTGCCACATATTGCGCCCGCCGAGCCGCATAAGGATCGTTCAAAGCCGTCTTAGGATCACTCGGATCGCCCACCACCGGTGGAGCCTTCGGATCGCCCGCCTTGAGCAGCAATCCATAACTCAAGAAGTTGTATCCCTTCACAACTTCCACTGCATCATCCCTTGCCGACTTACCAGCTGAATCAACTAAGCTCAATGTTCCCCGTCCAGCAACCGAACTGAACAACTCATTTGTCACCATTTGATCCGTATAAGTGTCGTCTGCAAAAGGAGCCGACCGTCGATAAGCCCAACGATCCCGCCCCGACGGAACCGACAAATCAAATACATGAAAATCTGCGTTCATGATCTCTTCTGTCAATTTCCGAATCGGCTTCACGCTCACCACCCAAACCGACCGCGCATGACTCGCAATCACCATTTCTTCGGCCTTCTCCTGGATCACCAGGTCGTGAACTGGGGTGTGCGGAATGCCTCTTCCATAGGTCATCCAACTCGCTCCTCGGTCAAGCGTTACATAAACCCCCATATCAGTTCCAACGTAAAGAACGTTCGGATTCTTCGAGTCCTCGCGAATAGTATTCACCGGCTCAAATGGTAAGTTTGCTGCAATGGATTTCCACGTTGCTCCGAAGTCTTCGCTCACCCAAACATAGGGAGTCCATTCATCTTGTCGATACCCATTCTGAGTGCAATAAACACGCCCATTCTCGTGCGAACTGGCTACAATCCGCGTCACCCATCGATCTTTTGCCGGAGTATCAATTTCTTTCCACGTCAACCCGCTATCCGGCGTAAATCGGACATTCCCGTCATCAGCACCAACATAGATTTGACCAAACCGGAATGGGCTCTCATCAATTGTCGTTAGAGTCGAGTGCGGAACATCTCCATTGGGAACATTCTTAGTCAAATCATCGCTCAAAGCCTCCCATTTACGGCCCATATCAAACGATCGATGCAATCGCTGACTGCCGATATAAAGAACATCTGGGTGGTGCTTGCTAATCTGAATCGGGCTAATCCAGTTGAACCGCAGCGGCTCTTCACCCCGAATGTCCGGTGGCCGAACCGATCTTCGCTGGTTCGTCACCATATCAATCACATAATGCGCTCCAAACTGTGACGCCCCATAGATAACATCTCCGTCATTCCGAGGGTCAACCGCAATCGCGCTTCCATCCCCACCGCCAATCGCCTTCCAAAGCTCAGGATTCGAAAAACCGGGCCGATAAGTGCTCGGGCCCATCATCGTGCCGTTATCTTGAAGCCCGCCAATGATGTTGTAAGGCGTTTTGTTATCCACCGCAATCGTCGTGAACTGCCCTACTGACAAGTTGTTCCAGTGGTTCCAGTTCTCCCCCGCATCAAAACTGGCATAGATTCCTCCGTCATTCCCATTCAGCATGAACCTAGGATTCTTTGGGTCAATCCACATGGCATGGTGGTCAACGTGATTCCGACGCGCAATTGATTCCCAACTTTGACCTCCATTCTGTGACCGCAATAGTGGAACTCCAAACGTATAAATCTCTTCGTGATTCGTGGGATGAACGTAAATCTCATTCCAATAGTAGCCACCGTGGTTGCCAACATCTGGTCGAGCCTTGCGCCAAGATTTCCCTGCATCATCACTGCGCCAGATCTCCGCATCATTCATATCCGCTTCAAAGACATTAGCATTACGCTTCAGCATCAATTCCGCAAGCGCGGCCTTATCGACCTTCCCCGCCAAAACATCCTTCGCAACCTGATCAGGCTTATCATCACTCAAAATCACCGACCGCAAAAATGCCGCCAGAACTTTTTCATCTAAACCCCTGATCCCCTCATCCGTCAATCGCCGGAACCGACTCAACGTCAAAACCCCATCGGGTTGATACTCATCGTAAGTTCCCGTATCGGGATCACTCGATTGGTTATCGACAAATGCATAAACCGTATCAGGTCGGCTCGGAGCAATCGCCAGCGATGTCCGGCCCATCCCGTCTCCATTCGGTAAACCCGAGAGCTTTGTCCAAGTCTTTCCCCCGTCAACCGACTTCTGAACCGAACTCCCAGGCCCACTCTCCAAGAAGTTCCACGCCCTCCGATCCCGATCCCACAAGCTGGCGTAGATCACATTCGAATTCCGAGGATCAAGGTCAACATCCATCGCCCCCGTTCGGTCATCCCCCCGCAGAATCAATTCCCAACTTTTCCCCCCGTTCTTAGTTCGATAAAGCCCCTTTCTCCTCCTTGCGAATAAAGTGGACCCAACGCTGCAACATAGACAACTTCTGGATTCTTCGGGTCAATAACCACCTGACCGATGTGGTGAGAGTCATTGAGGCCCGCGTTCATCCACGTCTTCCCGCCGTCGCGGCTCACAAAAACCCCCGTCCCCGCATAACTTGTCCGCTGGCTATTTGCCTCTCCACTACCAAGCCAAATCGTTTGCCCGTCGGGGCTCACATCAAAGTCTCCAATCCCAAAGGCACTTTGATTGTCAAACAACGAAGTCCAACTCTGCCCCAAATTATCCGTCACCCACAATCCCCCGGTCGCAAACCCAACAAACAAACGCTGGGCTCCCACTTCCGACGCCTCAATATCAACAACCCGCCCCCCTTGCGTTTCCGGCCCAACATTCCGCCATGCAATCTTCTGGAAAATCGACTCTCCAAGCATCCGCTCGCGCTTCCGATAAGCATCCAATCGAACAGACATCGGCATCGGCCTGACATCTGGTTTATGAAATTGATCCCGCTCACTCGCTTTCGTCGGGAGAGGCTTCGCCCCCATCGGATCCTGCCCGACCAGCCCCAAACCCACAATCATCGCCGCTACAAAAGCCATGCCGCATTATCCCCCCCAACCCACCCCAAATGTCAAAAAGAAGTTATCAGCAATGAATGAACAGAAAGCTTTCTTTTTTGACGGTTCTAGGCAAGATGGATGAACCAACGAATAACGGAAAGATTCTGACGAAGATTTTTTGCTATATCTCTCCCCTGATGGGGAGAGCCTGCCCCTGGCTTGAACAGGGGGGAAGGGGTGGGGAGACTTCAAAGAGTACGTTCGAACTTGTAGGATGTTTGAGCTTTCAACCGAGTCCATTCTCTAAAAACAACCATCATCACCCGAGCAATTCACCATCAAATCAGTCAACTCAAAACGGTCATTAAAATCAAAATTCACTCGCTATTCATCAAACTCCGTCAAAACAGGCAACACCTCCCCAAATCCATCAACATCACGTCAGCCCAACTCTCAAAAAATGACTTCATGCAACGCGCATTCACGCTCATCGAGCTTCTGGTCGTCATTGCCATCATCGCAATCCTCGCCGCAATCCTGTTCCCTGTCTTCGCACAAGCAAAAAATGCCGCAAAAAAAACTGCCTCCCTGAGTAACGTCAAGCAAATCGGCACTGCCAGCCAAATCTATCTCGGCGATTACGACGACACTACCCCGCCTGTCTTCTGGTTCGACCCCAACGCACTCGACCTTCCTACAACTCAGGGCTTCCACTACTTCCCCATCCTCCTCCAGCCATATTCCAAAAACAAACAACTCTTCCTGTGCCCCAACGACCGAGCAACCGATCCCGTACTGACCGATCCCATCGGCAAAGGCCGATTCGACCCCGATAGCATTTTCCGGGACTACTTCTATGGCGCAAATCCCAGCTACGGATACAACTACCGCTACCTCAACAACTTCCTCGGAACCAGAATCATCGGCGGAATGCCAACTCGCTTGTTCAGCGGCGTCAGCGCAACCTCCATCGAGAACGTCTCCCAAACAATCATGTTCGCTGAGGCAACAATGAAAAACCTTCGTGGCGTTCAGTCCCCAGTCGGTTACTCCCTTATCGAGCCGCCGTTTCCAATCGCCGATCCTGTTCGAGCCGTGTCTTACCCTGGCTGGACGGGAACATTCCCTGACGCTCGCTCCCAGGGCCAACTCTGGGGCCGGTTTGACCAAAAATCCGTCATTGTCACTTGGCTTGATTCTCACGCCAAGTTCACTCCCATTGCCTCCCTCCGCGCTGATGGATCAACCGAAGATCAAGTCAACCGGTTCTGGAACGGCAAAAACCCCTAAACCCGCCAATCGAAAAAACCCCCGGTTTGAACGTCTCGTTCCCTGGGGGATTTCGATCCTGAGATGTCCGGCTGATTGTTCGATTCGTTCCCGCACTATCGATATAGCTTGTAACCATCTAAATGCTTTATCGTCGAGAATGCACCTCACGGGCTTATACAGAGCCATCACATTCTAAACTTCCTTTCCTTAAAAATTTTCCGGGTGCATCTTGACAAACAACAGTTATGCAACTATAATGTTGCATATGCAAAACGAGATTGTTCGAGAACTCATCATCCCCGCTGTCCCTCAAACGGTATGGGATAGATCATTCGCCACTCCCGGTGCCCTATCATCTTGGTTCCCCGAGAGAATAGAAGGCAACTTTAAATCCGGTGGAACCTTTCTGCTCATCTGGGGTGAGCACCGATGCGAGGCTCGCCTCACCGAACTCAATCCCCCAACTACCTTTGCCTATCAATGGCACCCCGGCGAAGCCTGTTCCCTCACTGATTATCCAGAGGAACAGTTCACATCCGTCACTTTCACCCTGCACCCCCATCCCGATGGAACCAAAGTGGTCATGACCGAAACCGGATTCGCCAATATCCCGGTGCAACGCCAAGCTATCGCCCTGACCGAAAACACGAGCGGATGGGATGATGAACTCAAAAAGCTCATAGCTCAGCATCAAAACTAAATGACTAACCAAGTCTTTGCCGCCCTTGCTGATCCCCATCGGCGAGAAATATTGCTCAGGCTCGCAACACAAGGTCAGCTCACAACGGGAGAACTAACAGCCGATCTCAATATGTCTCGTCAGGGCGCTACACGGCACCTATTGATCCTGCAGGAAGCTGGACTCGTCCACAGCCATCGTGAAGGCAGAACGATCTACCGCAAGTTAAATGCAGAACCTCTGCGAGGCACGACAGAGTGGATTCAAAGCCTTGAAATCAAATGGGATGCAGCTCTCGATCGACTTTCCAGCACTTACTCGGATCCAACCATGTAGCTGTTTGATCTTCAAAATGCCCAAAGCCGATTCGAGCTAAGCACCGAACACTATCTGATTGGATTCGGAATGACAATTGAATGCTCAGAGATATTGAGTGGAAATCATTTCAAGAACTCCAAAAAAATTGACCAACGGTGATCAAAATCACAGAACCACCTCGTACCCGTTCGTTTGGCACTTCATGAAGCCATTGTTTTTCATCACCTGTGCTTTCATCATGGCCTCCGCCATAAGTCAAGCAACTGCATCAACGCAAGAGTCATTTCCCTGGCACAAATCCGTAGAAGAAGCCCAAGCCGCCTCCACCCAGTCACAAAAGCCAGTTATGCTTTACTTCACCACCGACTGGTGCGGCTGGTGCAAAATCATGGAGAAAGAAGCCTTCTCCGAAAAGCAATGCATTGCTCAAGCCAGCCTCTACCATCCAGTCAAAATTGACGCCGAAAAAGAAGGTTTAGAGTTAGCCAAAAAGTACCAAATCGAAGCATTTCCAACCTTTGTCTTCCTGAAGCCAAACGGCGAAGTAATCGCCACAATCGCCGGATATCGCAAACCCGACGAGTGGCTGGAACGTATCTCACAACTCTTCATCTCTCCTAGCGAGCTAGATCGCATCACTGAAATCCTTAAACAAAATCCCAACGAGCCTCAAGCCAACGCCGAACTCGCCCTCCGTCTCATCGGCGAAGGCAAAATTGACGAAGCCAAATCCAAACTAGCGATCTCTCGAGCCGCTCAACATAAAAGTCCCGAATTCGCACGCGCCCTCAGCAACCTCGGCCAAATTATCGCCCGCAGCAATCTCGCCGAAGGCATCGCCCTTCTCGAAGAATCCCTTGCCCAAAACGATCAGTCGTCAACATCGGTCACATTTGAACGGATGATCATAGCAAACGTGTATGCCAACAAAGGCGATGACAATATCCCAATTTATCCGCGGGTCTTAGCTTCCGAATTCACCAGTCCCGAGTTGAAAGCAAAGGTCACCAGGTCAATAAAGTCGATCGAATACACACCCCAGTTGGCAACCCCGGAACAAGTCATTGCCGCATTAATCAAGCAACTTCAAGCAAACCCGAACCGAGACCCTTACTACTTCACGGCCCTGTTTTATCCCGAAACTCCCATCAGCATGCCATTTGACCGAGGAAACAACGTGACCATGCTCTACACATCCGTTCCAGACCTCATTCGCGCCCTTGGAATTGATGATTTCAAATCCAAACTAGAAGTTAAAAAACAAGAGGTCCACCCCGAGCGAAACATCGCCGCCGCAAGACTTGAAGTGAGCATAACTCAAACTTTAAGGGACAACTCAACTCCAACAACCCCCTATGTCTTAAACCTCCACCTTGTCAAAAACGGTCCGCGCTGGTACATCAGCAGCTTCCACATGGAACCCATTAAGTAATCCACTGATCCCGAATCACGGGGAGCGATCCCAAGTAAAATCCGACTCCCCGTGATCCTCTCCGTCGCCAACCTGCGCAAACTGTTCGCCGCCGAAATCATCCTCGATGGCGTGACATTCCGCATCGAGAACCGCGAAAAAGTCGCCCTCGTCGGACGTAACGGAACCGGGAAAACCACCCTCATCAAAATTATCACCGGGCAATATGAACCCGATGGCGGCTCCGTCAACCTCCAACGAGGCGCAAAAGTCGGCTACCTACGCCAAGAATCACCCGTCACCCCCGGACGAACCATCCTCCAAGAAGCGCAATCAGGTCTCGAACACCTGCTCGAAATCAAAACCCGACTCAATGAACTCACGAAAATCATAGAGAACAATCCAACCCAAGATGATCTCGATGAATTCGCCCTACTCCACGAGCACTTCAATGATCAGGAAGGCTACTCCGCCGAACGCGATCTTACAAGCATTCTCACCCGAATGGGATTCGAGGAATCCGACTACGAAAAACTCACCGACTCCCTATCCGGCGGAGAAAAGACCCGCCTCGCCCTCGCCCGACTCCTACTTGAAGAACCTGACCTCCTAATCCTCGACGAACCCACAAACCACCTTGACCTCCAGGCCACCGAATGGCTCGAATCATGGATTCGCTCCTATCACGGAGCAATCCTCCTCGTCAGCCACGACCGCACATTCCTCGAAAACACCGCCGGAAAGTTCCTCGAACTCCGCGCCGGACAAATCACCACCTACGAAGGCGACTACCAAAAATATCTCCAACTCCGCGCCGAAGATGAAGAGCGCCAAGCCGACCTCGCCGCAAAACAAGCCAACCAAATCGCCAAACTCGACGAATACGTCCGCCGATTTATGAACAGCCAGCGCACCGCCCAAGCCCGCGGTCGCCAAAAGCAGATGTTCAAACTCCAAGAATCTCAGGTTCAAGCGCCCACATCCGATGCGGGAATGAAAGCCGGATTCGGAAAAATTGAGCGATCCGGAGACATCGTCGTCCGCACTGAAAACCTATCTGTCGGATTCACTGATGAAACACTTTTCTCCAACCTCAACTGGGAAGTCAGGTTCGGGGAGCGGTGGGGCATCATTGGCGAAAATGGAGCCGGTAAATCAACCCTGATCAAGACCATTCTCGGTCGCCAAAAAGCCGTAGACGGCAAGTCAAAACTCGGATCTCGAATTGAACTCGGCTATTTCTCTCAAGATGTCACCGACCTTGACCCCACCATGTCCCCCCTTGAGCACATGGTTTTCGAGCTTGGAATGGATGCTGGGCCCGCGCGAAATCTGCTTGCTCGTTTCCTTTTTACGGGCGACGACGTTTTCCGACCCATCTCATCCCTCAGCGGAGGAGAAAAAAATAAGCTCGTCCTCGCTTCTCTCACCGTCCTCAACCCCAACCTGCTGGTCCTCGACGAACCCACCAACCACCTCGATATGGACTCCCGAGCGGCCCTTGCTGATGTCCTGAGCGACTATAAAGGAACCCTCATCCTCATCAGCCATGACCGCTGGCTCCTCCGCCAAGTTACCAATCGCATCCTCGACGTACGCCGCGCTGGCCCCATCGAATACATCAGCGGATATGCCGAATACCGTCGTTCCCAAACGACTTCCGTACCGACCAAGACAAAAACTCAAACAGTCACCGCCGTCGTTGAACCAACTCTCACTCCCCGAGAACTCAGCAAAGAAATCGCCCGCCTGCAGACTGCTGTAAACAAGTCAGAAGAGGCTGTTGCCCAAGCAGAAAACCAAATCTCCCGCATCGAGTCCACTCTTGCCGACCCACCCCCCGAAGCCGACGTTATTCAACTCAGCCACGATTATCAAGCCGCACAAAAGGAACTAGCTCAGGCAATGAACCAATGGGAAGAAGACACCCTCACCCTCGAAAATCTTCAACGACAACAAGGGTAACAATCAAATTCATTAACTTTCCCCCCAATGCAAGTAGATAACATATTATTAATATATTAATAATACAATTAGCTCTGAGATCGTTAAATTTCACTCATCTTAACCCTGCCATCATAAATCAGTCTCATAACGTTCTCGTTCGCGAGGACATCCCTTATGAAAAAAGCCTTCACATTGATCGAGCTTTTGGTGGTTATTGCCATCATCGCCATTCTTGCTGCCATCCTCTTCCCGGTTTTTGCTCAAGCTAAAACCGCTGCAAAGAAAACCCAAGCCCTGAGCAACGCCAAGCAAATTGGAACTGCTTCCCACATCTACTCGTCCGACTACGACGACCGATTCCCATCGGTCTACGACGGACCGAACTGCGGTGGAGACCCAATCTGCACCATGTACCCTTACACCAAGAACTTGCAGCTCTGGGTAGGTCACCGACAAAACGGCCGACCTCAAAGCCTCGGCATCAACGCAACAACGGGAGCTATCAACTACGACCGCAATGACCTTGGCTACAACTGGGGCTTCGAAATTCGAGCCGCTGAAGGCATGGTTGATGAAGAAAAGTGTGTAACTGGCGGTCCGGTACAAACCTGTGTCGCAACCGCAATGGGTCGACGATACAACGCTGGGAAGTCAATCACCCAGTTTGCAAACCCGGCTGACTTGTTCGCGTTCGGTAACACCTACGACACCCCCCGACAAACCATCGGATCGATCGGTTGGTACTTCGATGACTATCCCGGCGGAACCCGAAACAGCGGAATCTACTTCGGTGGAAAGATCACCATGGTGTTTGCTGACAGCCACGCTAAAGTTGTTGGTTGGAAAGGTGGAACAGGCGGCGGCGCTCTTGCTGGCGAGTCCATCGGTTCACCAGTGAGCTTCGATCAGCGAGCCAAGGGCTACTGTGCTGATCCGGATGCTGTCATCCGTCCGTTCCCCCGAGATGGCTTCCCTCTCGGCAGCTTTGTCTGTAAAGACTTCGTTGCCCTTCCGGAAGCAACCGGCGTGACCTGGTGGAACAACTAATCAGAATGGCGAGATTCACTACGATTCTTGCCGTTCTCACTTTCTGCACCGTTTCCCTCGTGGGATGCGGTGCAGAAGAGCCCACCCCCCCGCCCTCTACAGCCGATCAAGCCGCTGCTCAAGAATCAGCTTCAAAATGGACTCCTGAACAGATGGAGAAATTTGGACAGCTGAATCGAGAAGCGCGCGGTGAGGGAGAAGCTGGTAAAGGCGTGACCGAAGCCGGCGAAGGAAAGTAACCGACAAATTGAAAATCCGCTTCCCAATCGAATGGGAAGCGGATTTTTTTGTTCTTGACTCTTAGTTTCAAGCTTTCGGCGTCCAACTAAACTCCACATACTTATTCTCAAAACTCCCATCATCATAAAGATCAACAATCGCGTACCCATTCCCAAATTCCTGATACTTCCCGCCCCACCATCCGCCACTCACTGCCCCATTACAGAAGTAAGAAACCCCCAAATAATCAACTCGATCAGCAAGGTGGATGTGACCACTGAGCGCCAACTTCACATTTGGATGCTTCAAGAACAAATCTTTGATCCGCCGAACATCAATGTGCATCCACGCTCCCGGAACTTGCCAGTTCCCCGACTTCTCGTTATCCCCATCCAAAAACGCACACGCACAGAAAATTGGAATGTGACTCAAAACCATAACCGGCTGTTTATTCGGTGTACCCGTCAAAGTGTCGGCCAACCAACCAAATTGATCATCGTCCAACCGCGCCGTGTATCCGCCACTCCCATCCAACTTCCGGTGCGTCGAATCTAAAACCACGAACTTCCAACCCGCTTGCTCAAATGCATAATACGGCTTGGCCAATTCCAACACTTCCTGAGCATGGCGCTTCCCAAAGAGAGACTCACTCTGATACTTGGAGATATTGTTCCATCCCCAAACATCATGATTCCCGATTGCATAGCGAACTGGAACCCCTGCGCTCGCCCTCACCCCCGCCGTGAAGAGATCCCACTGCTTCTTCGCCCGGTCAAAATCAGTCCCCAAGGCATCCATAATCAAATCACCACCGCAAAAAATAAAGTCCGGCGAATGGGTCTGGCAAGCCTCCAATCCTGCCTCAAATCCCGCCTGCGCCCCCTTTTCAGGTTGCACATGCATATCCGTCAAGTGTGCAATTCTCACCGCCCGTTTACGTTCAGGTAAAGTCAGTCCCAATTTCGCACCTGTCACCGTTGCCAATCCTGCCGCTCCCGCACCCAAAAATTCGCGTCTGTCCATCATAGCCTTTCTAGTATCTCCTCCGCTTAACTTCGAGAGACGAAGTCACAAAGTGACTTAACTATTTCTTATTCTTACGAAGCCTCACCTGCAAAGCCGAATACCCATCCAACTCAAAATGCTCAATCCGAATCGAATGCCGACCCGCTAACTCAAGCAAAATGTCGTCTGTTTTGGGGGCATGCCAAGTCCAGTCTTCAAAAACAACCTTCCCGTCAACCAAAACCCGAACTCCGTCATCGCTGGTAACGCTCAACGTGTATGCGCCAGGTTCGACTGTCACCCTCCCCTCCGCCAATGTCGCAAACGCATTGGCCGTAACCCCTTCCGCAGGAGAACCCGACCACGCCCCCTCAAGGGAGCTCATGCGTTGAGAAAAAACCGGCTCACTCTCATAAATCTTCCGAAACTCATCAACCTTTTCTCGTGGATCAATCTTCGCTCGATCATAGTTGAAGAACGACACCAGCCAATTCACCGCAACTTCATCGTGCGTATAACCAAACGGAACCGCCGTCCCCGCCGGAGTTTCAACGCCACGATAATCAACCGTCTTCACTCCGGAATAATTCAACGTTATCGAAAACTGCCCCCCTGCCCGAACCAAAATCCGGTCGCCCATATCCCCCGACAACTTGGCAACTCCCGGCTCAACAAATGGCGGTGTCCTCGGAATCACCCCCTGCCAAGCCGGATCAAACTTCGTGTAGTTGCACCCCTCTGCTGCTGAAAAAGTCCAACCACCCGATTCCGGTCCAGCAACTCGAAACACATAGTATTTCCCGCCGGTCGGCGAGTCATACCAATCCTCAAGCCACAGCACTGGCGATCGGAAATCCACCGGACCCCATTCATCCACCAAAATCTCTGTCCGACCCCGCTTCGCATCCGGCCCCAAGAAAGGCACCATTCCTTCGTCCAACGGCGCAATGTAGTAAGGTTTCGCATGGAGATCACGCAACTCTTCAGGGCTCATATCATCCTTCGATTTATCCTGAACAATTTTCAAAACCATCGGATTCCACTTCGACTCCCGCAGAATCTTGCCAAACATGCCTGGATCAGCATCACGCCGAACAACAAGCCCATTGCGCTCCATATACGGCCCAGGAACAGGAACCGATTGATCATCCAACACCGTTCCCTTCTGTGTAATCACATCTGGCCATTCAACTCCGCCCGCCCGAGAATAAAATCCACCCTCATCCACCATATCGCGCACCCCCTCTCCAAGCTCAAATGCCTTTCCGACCTTCTTCACAAAATTCCCTTTCAGTAACAGATTCCTTGTGGAATCAACAATAAACGCTGTTCCCGGAATACCAAACATCACATTATCCTGAATTAAATAATCCCGACTCTTGGTGTCACGTTTTTTCGGATATCCCCACTCGTTCGGTGGCAAACTTTCCCTCATCCACAAGTGGATTCCATTCGTATCCATCCGGAAAATATTCCCTGAAATCTCGTTGTCCTGACCATGCTCAATCGCAATCGCCTCCCCATTCAAACCAAAGGTGTTCCCAATAAACTTAGAACCATAGGAATACCCCCCCCAAACTCCATGCCAACATTCCAGAACCAAATTATTGACAAACTGATTGCGGCTAAATGTCGTCTCAATCCCATTTGTTGGTGCATGGCTAAAGTCATTACCGTAGAACACATTGTCATTGCATCCTCCCTCACCTGAGTCCATCGTGGACTGACCCGCCCACAAAAAGAGTCCATCCCCGGAGTGTGTCACTGAGTTATAGGCAACCGTATTCCGCATACACTGCTCGTACATCAATATCCCCGCCGAATCTTGTCCTCTATTATAAAACCGATGCGAGTACCCTCTCACACACCAATCAACCTTATTGTGCATGACCACATTATCAGAACTGCGGTACATGCCAATCCCAATTGCACTCAGAAAACTAAAATCATTGTTCCAAACTTTTCCCTGATGAGAATCTGTCATCATCAACCCACACTGTCCGCCCGTAATCGTAACATTTCGCACTTCAAAATCTCTTACTTCTTTCAGATAAACTCCTGCACCAAATCGTAGCCACTCATCGTTCTCGTTCTGATGAAAGCTCATCCAATCAGAAACATCTTCCTTCATCCTGCCGCTCTTGAGCTTTTGCTTCCAGTTGTAACTCAAGTCAGAATCTAGGAGTCGAAATCCTTCCACTCCGTCAACATAGAGCCCCACCTTGAATCCTCTCACCGTCAAACCCCGCAACGTGACGTTCTTCCCCCGCACAACAATTCCCACGCCTACTCGGGCGTCAGGGTCAATTGTTGCTGGAGTCCCGCTCAGAATAGACCCGCTAAAGTCAACCGTAATCTCGTCCCCTTCAATGACAATTGCCGGAGCATCAACACCACCCCCGAAATCAAAAAATCAGCTTTTGCCACTGTCACCGACTCCCGAATGACCATTCCTTGACTTAGTTTCACTTCCTGCATTCCCACCAATCCAATAATCAGCCCTGCCAGAACCATACTCACAAAGAATAACGTACCTGGCAATCTGCCAGGTACGTGCATTTCAGTTAAAAATCATGGGTTAAGCGGACATTGCCACCAATCCACCATCAAGATCCTTGCGGAGCATCGCCCTGGCGCGGAACAACCAACTCTTGATCGTCCCTTCCGGCTTGCCCAAAATCTCGGCGATCTCGTTAACGTCCATATGCCGGTAGTGCCGCATCAAGATAATGTCTCGATACCGCTTTGGCAACCGACCAATCGCCGCTCGCAAGGAGTCCGACTCCAAGGAGCTCTCCAAATCATGCGCCACGTCAACGCTTTCATCATAGATCGCATGCTCGTATGTGTCAATGCTCTCGCTTCGCTTCCGTCGCCCACGAATGATATCCACACTGCAATTACTGCAGATGCGCATCAGCCACGGCAACATCGGTCGACCCGATTTGAAGCTACCAATCGCCCGACACGCTTTCAAAAACGTGTCCTGCACAGCATCCTGAGCATCCTCACTATCTCGCAAAATCCGGCTTGCATGGGCCAGAATAGCTGGTCGGTGCATTTCCACCAGCAATTCAAAAGCCACGCGTTCACCAGCCTGCGCTCGAGCGATCAAGTGTTCCTCCCATTCCGGGATTCTTTTTAGTGTTGTGTTCTTGCGGTCCACATCCATATCGTATCGACTTTCTGTAGTCCACCAAACAAATAGGTCTATAACGGGCCTTTTTATGGTCTAGAGAAGTAGGACCATTCCAACCGACAATCCCTCCTATGAGGGCCCGCACAATTGCATATATCGCAGCTGCGTGTGCTCCTGTCTGGCTTCTCGCCCTCCTTGCCATTCAGGGCCGGTACTTTATTTCCCCCTATTCCGAACTCGAATACGGGCCTTTAATCACCAAAGATATCCTCGCCTACTCCCAACCTCTTAACTTCACCGCTCATTATCTCGACGCAATCGTCGAACAAGACACGGTCGCCGTGGACAAAGTCGCCAACTATTGGATAAAGCTTCACGAGAACGGCAAGCTGAAAGACATTGAAATTCTCGCCCTCAACGATCACGGCTTCAGTGGCTTTAGGTCAGAAATCGAGATGTATCGTCGAACCCTGATCTCGGCTATCGATCGCGAGTACTCAACTGCCATAAGAAACCAAGATTGGGAGACTGCTTCGATCCGTCAAAACCAAATTCTTCAGATCTGCGAAATTTCCAAGTACAACTCCCCAATCTCGACGGCTTACAGTGCCCACATGCAACGCCAAACTGTAGAAACCTTTCTGAAGAATCGTCAAAATTTCTCCGAAAGCCAGCAAGATGCTTTTCTCTCGTCCCTAGCAACAACCAATCCTGATCCGGAGCGTATCATTCAGGAGTTAACTCGAATTTCTCGTCTTTCGAAACAGGTGGCACCTGATCCCAACATAACTCTTCCATCAGAATACGAAGTACAACTCGTATTCCAAAATCAATCCGATAAAATTTTTCCGAACAATTCCGCCGAAGCTCAAGGGCTTGTGGTAACCCGGCTGTACAGCATCGCTTACCAAAATGAGTTGCAATTTGCCGAGCAGTCCGCGCCGTTCCGTAAAACTCTGCTCGGCCTCAAATAAGCAATTATTCGCCCGAAAGGATCGAGACTCCGTCCGCTCGGACGCTCAAACTCAATCCATCCTTCTCAAGTTTTGCCGCCCGCGAGGCTTGGTCTCCATCTTTCTCAAACTCCCATGTCACCGTCCGGCTCAAATCAGCAACACGCAAAATCAAAGGAATTCGGAAGGTATCGGCCATTGCTTGCGCAAGGTCAAGCACCGTTCCCTCACCGATAAACTGATCGCCCTGAACCTTGCCCGGAACAACAACCGTAAGCATTTCCACGCCATCCTTAGCTCGAACTGCAAAAACTTCGGCCTTGTCCGACTCATTCACCAATTCTCGTGTCGCAATTCCCGTGTCTAATCGAATTTGACCAAGTTCCGAATCATCGGCAACTTTCACAACCGAATACTCCGTTTCCGGATTCCCCGAGTACTGCAAAACCAATCCGCTATCCGTTGGCACGAGGTCAACAACATTCTCAATCTTGGGTTGATTGACCATCGAAGGAATCGTAGATGCTTGCATCGTATCCCCACCCCGATTACTCAGGCTAACAACCCCAGCTACCAGTACAAAAGTGGCTGCAGCCCCGACAAATGCAAACTTCCAGCGACCAAAAAATCCTTGCGGTGCCGCCTCTTTCTCCGCCCAAGCCTGCTTATCCAGCCGAGCCATGATCTGATCATGCAAATCATGAGGCATAGCAATCTCTGGCTCCGGTTCCTCAAACATTTTCAAAACCAGACAAAATTCGTCGTACTCCGCCTTTAATCCAGGATTAGCCGCAAGTTCACGCTCAAAGGCTTCTAAAATGCCTCCTTTAAGTTCGCCTTCGTGGTAGGCGCTGAAAAAATCTCTTGCTTTTGCTGCGTTCATCGTGCTCGCTCCTGGGCGTCATGCCATCGCTTGTTTTCCTTTGACCTCATCACAAACTAAATAGTTCCGGGGACTGGGACAAAATGTCACGCAAAGCAACTCGTGCCCGGTTGAGGCGACTTTTGACCGTACCAATCGGCAGATCAAGCGTCTCCGCAATCTCCTCATAACTCAGGGCCTCAACGTGATACATTACGAGCATTGCTTGCTGATACTCCGGCATCTGAGCAAGCGCGTTTTGCATCGCTGATTCCCTCGCGTTTCGCTCCGCAATCTCCGCTGGTCCATCCGCATCATCTTCCCACTGCCGCTCCATATCGCCAGAACCCGTATTCAGAGTCTGATCCAGGCTCACATTCCGCGTCTCCTTATCACGCTTTTTGCGATCCAAATAGCAGTTCGTTACGATTCGGTAAAGCCAAGTTCCAAAGGCACTTTGACCACGGAAATTCTTCAAAGCCGAGTTAATCCTTACAAACGCATCCGCAACCACATCCGACGCTAAATCCGGATTGCGGGTGAGCCGAAACGCATACTTGTAAGCTCGTTCCTCATAAAGGCCAACTAAGTCATTAAACGCTGAACGATCACCCTTCTGGGCTCGCTCAATCAAAATCAAATCGCGCTGAGACATCTATAATCCAATTTTGGGCCGACTTCGACCCGCAACCGCCTCCTCCAACGCCTGTTCTTCTTCTGCCGTCAAAGATACATCTGAACGACCGGCTCGGAGCGACTTTCCAAAGACCCGACAATCCATCCGTCCCACCTGGCTCGTCACAATCGCACCGTCACCGTTCTCATCGCACACGGCAAGAGAAAAGCTCTGACCGCCGCCAACATCATTGAACGCGTCATACCGAACCAATCCCACATATCGTTTTGATTGCACCAATTTAGCTTCCGCAATCTTCAGACGTTTCTCAACCCCTTCAATGTCATTCTGAAGCTGAGTCCCCATGGCAAGTTGCTGCCGCAACATCAATTCTAAATTGCCACCCTCAACTCCTTGCGAAAGTTCCTCCCAAAGCGACTCCAATCGCCGATACCGCTTGCTTAACCGAGCATTCTGAACCCCCAAACCAATTGCCACAATACAAAAAATTCCCCCAATCACAGGAACCACCACCGGATTTGCCGTCAACCACTCCATCTTGCTCTAACGTCACCCACATTTAGGGCCGACTTTGAAGTATAACCCCCAATGGACGGAGTCTAGAAAAAAGGATTCAATCAATGGCCCGAATCGCGAAGAAAAGCACCAAGAAAAAGGTTGTCGTAACGGGATTTACCGTCTTCCTGCTCTTTGTTCTCGCCTTCGTGATCTTCCTAAGCCAGAACTTCACCACGATCGAAGTGAAAGGCCCATCAATGGAGCCGACATTCAAAGAAAAAGATCACGTCCTTGTCAGCAAAGCCTATTGGCTGGTCGGTGATCTACGCAAAGGTGACATCGTTGTCGTCCGAAGCCGCGATGTCAAAGGCGAATACTATATCAAACGGATCAATCGAGTCGGCGGTGAATCCGTTGACTTCATGAACTTGCCGGATAACTACACCCTGACCGAAGGCGAATACATCGTCCCCGAAGGCGAATATTACGTTCTCGGTGACAATCGCCCGGCCAGCGAAGACAGCCGCGTTTGGGGCCCCGTCGAAAAATCTGAAATCATCGGCAAAGTAATCATTATCCAGTTCGGATTTCCCTCCTCCCGAACTGCAGCTGCCAAGGAAGAATAAGTCATGAGATTCCCGGTTGGCAAATACGGCAACCAAACCATGGAGTTCTTCCCCGCTCCATACCGCGCACCCCTCAGAGCCTTTGCCGCCCTCGTCTTCCCTTGGCAACATGAAAAAATTCTCATCGCCGACATCTACGATCGTGGCTGGTGCATTCCATCCGGCCGAGTTGAACCAGGTGAAGAATCACAAGCCGCCGCTATCCGAGAGGCCAAAGAAGAAGCCGGTGCCATCCTCGGCTGCACCGCATACATCGGCTGTTACCGCATGGCTAGTCCCGTTGAAGTCCGATGGGCCGACGTCTTCGTCGCCGAAGTCAAAACCCTTAGCGAAATCACCCATACCGACGAATCGTCGGGCCGCAAGTTCTGCACCCTCGACGAACTCCCCGGCTGTTACCACTTGTGGAATCCCCTCACTGAAGCCGTCTTCAACCACAGCCTCACCATCCTCAACCGAATGAGAGCAATGCAATAACCAGCCTAAATTGCACTCAAAATGTGATCAACAACTTCCCGTCCGGCTGAATTCAATGGCATAAACGGCCCCCTCAGCGGCCCAACTTCAATTCCCATCGCTTCAACGATATATTTCCCCACCCTTGCCACACCAGAGTGGCGAATCACTGCTTCCAAAACTGGCTTCATTGCTGGCCATTTCTCCAAAATAATCTCCCCTTTCTCCCGACCAAAAATCGCTGCAGGATGGATAACTCCACTCGGTGTCCAACATTCCCAATTTGCCCCATGCGGAGTGACCGAAAACTGACCCAAATCATGATCCGCAAGCGGCTCGGCACATTTAACCGCCACCGAATCAATGCCCGTAGATGAAGCCTCTTGCAAAACCCCCATCGGGTCAATCCAACCCACTCCCAAGTTCCCATGACGCCGCACAACGTTCAAATAGTTTCGAGCTTCTTCAACCGTCAGATGCCCAACCATCGGCGGGCACAAAATCGCCCCGTTTCCACCATTCGCCGCCGCATCCTGGCAAATATCAATCGCAATCGCCGTCGTCTGTGCTGTGACATTCACATAAATTGCCATATCCCCAGAATCCCGCATCACCCATTCCAGCAACCGTTTGCGTTCCGCCAAACTTAAGCTCGCAAACTCTCCGGCATCGCTCCCAACAACGACCCCTTCTAGCCCCCCTTCACGGTAACGCCGCATCAACCTGGCCAATCGGATCTCGCTGATCGTGGATCCATCATCCGTATAAGGCGTCACCAAAGGCGCAATCAGTCGCAAACTCACACCCTCCAGACGAACCCTTCAACCAATTAGAATCACGCTTTCCGAGCAAAGAGAGCCATTTCCCATAGATCAAATGTCGGCTCCGCTCCGATACCCGGACTCAAATACTGCCTGAGCTGTCCCTCGGAATCCAAAATCAACTCACGCAACGTCGGTTTTCGAGATTCCGGCACATTCATCCTTTCCAGCCAGTCCTCCAAATCTAATGTCTTACGTGTGACATCAACCCATTCGGTGCTGAACCCCGCACCATCCACCAGAGCCCCCCATTCCGACACGCTCAAATCGTGCCCATGGCTCGGATCGCGGAGGCGTTCAATATGATCAAGCTGTTTCTGAATCCCGCCACTCTCGGGCCAACCGTATCAACAACCAAAAACCAGCCGTCCCGCCTGAGAACCCGACCAACTTCCGATACAAATGCCCCCACATCTTCAAAATGATGCGCCGCCAGCCTCGTCACAACTCCATCAATCGAGCCATCTTCAAACGGCAACTCTTCCGCTCGCCCCAACCTCTTCTCAATGTTGCCCAGCCCCCGCTCCCTCGAAACTCTCGCTACGATATCGAGCATTTCCTGAGTCATATCGTAAGCAATCACGCGATCAACCCTGGGCGAAAATGCAAAGGCCGTGTGTCCCGCCCCCGTACCAACATCCAAAACCACTCCCCCAACCGGCTCAATCCGCTGAACCAAGGCAAGCAACTCGTCCGGCTTCGCGTGGGCAGCACTCGTCAGATATTTCTCCGCCACCGGAGCAAAACTCTCGCGCGGATCACTGGGGCGGTCGCTATCAGCCATATCGTCTACCTGATTGTAACGTAAACCACCCGTTGCAACTCCATTTCCCCAATCCGTGCATTCAAGATCACCGGAAATGTCCCCGTTGCACCACCCGGAATCGAATACTCAACATTAACCTTTGCATTACCCCGCGAGAAGTAGATCAAGAAATCTTCACTCAACCCCCGCCGCGAACTCCATGTTTCCGGAAGAACCATGTTGAAATTGCCATTCATTCGCCCCTCTCCCTGGCTCCGCAAAGTGATAGTTCCCTTGATCACTTGCGGCGCATCAGAATAGCGCAAACTCGTCGGCAATCCAAACTCAAAATCAAGCAAATCCGCAATCCGGAAACTCGTCCGTATCTGAGCTATCCGCCCATCCGCTGCCAAAAGCGTCGCCCTCAAAATTCGGTAACCCCCAACCGCATCACTCTTGATTTCACTTTCGTAATCAACAAATGTCCGACCCCGGCGATCTGGAGTCGGGAACGGAATCGTTACCTGTCGAATAGCATCCCGCGCGAATCCTTCGCCCACGACATCCATGGATTGCAAAGCTGGAGCATCCGATTCCACCTCAAAATTGAATCGGAACTTGAACGGATCAAGCCGAGCCACATTGCGATTCCGTATCCCCGGTCGCCAAACGAGTCCGCTAAACAAACCCCGGCTCTTATCAAACCGAAGTCGCATAAACTGCAAGTTACGCGGCAAGTAGCTTGGCCCGACATCACTTCCCGCCGGAACAACATCAACCCTCACCCCCACACGAGAATCTTCCTTCACGTCAATCCCCATCGTCTCCGCAGAAAATACAGACTCCAAATTCCAATAGGCGGTACTCGGCTTTGCCGCAACTTGAACTGAATTCGGATACAGCCTCGGCACCACCCACACCGGCCCACTCCGATCCGTTGCATCCAATTGGCGCACCTCAGCTTTCGGGTTCTCTCCTTCCATCGAAACCCGGATTTCCAAATTATCATCCCCCACGAGCCACCCATCCCCGCGAGAATCCAGCGAAATCACAACTTCAAAACCCGGCTTTGGCTTCGCCCCAAAGTAGAGCTTCCCCGGCTCCCATTGGAAAAACGTCGGCCCATTTTCCGTATCAACAAACTGATCCCACTCCTGATCCGTAACCACCCCGTCTCGGATCGGCGTGAGGGCAAGCCGCAACGGGTCAACCCCCGCTTGTGGCTTTAACAAAAACGACTCTTGCCCCCCCAAAAAGGCCATGCACAAAAACGTTGGAATCACTGTACGAATTCAGACTAACTAACCCCCTCAAACGATTCACCATCGTCCCCCATCCCAGGCCCCACCCCACCGCCCAAACTCACCGGGTATTATCCTGAGTCTAAGCAGGGGTATAGCTCAGTTGGTAGAGCGAAGGTCTCCAAAACCTTAGGTCGCGGGTTCGAATCCTGTTGCCCCTGCCAGTTTTAACTCTCCCTTTCTAAACAAGGAACCATAAAATACAGAATCTAAACTCTTGATGAGATTCTAAATAAATTCATTGAAGCTTCGCTCAACAACACCCACTACCCGGTGTGCAACAACTTTCACCCTTCGCGATCTGCAAACTAGGAATCCCGCATGCATCTTGCGCCAAACAAGCCGTCTGCTTCGCCGTCAACGCAAACCCCAGTCCGTCAAACTCCAGCCCAAATTTCCCGATCGTCCCCTGCTGATATTCAACTTCAATCTCCAAATCGTCACTCTCACCCAAAATCTTCTCTGACATCTCTAAAATTTTCAAAAACTTCTGGGGAGCCAACCGATGGTCAAAGTCGTCCGCCGTCCAAAGCTGAAAACTCGCGACTCGTTCATGCCGCTCCACACCTCCGCAATCAATAAAGTGCTTGGTCACAAGCCCAACTTCGGTCACATGAAAGTGCTGCGGCACCAATTTCCCCTCCGGCAACCGAAAGCTGATCGACTCCAATCCACCCAAAACCTTCTTTAGCTCTGCAATTTTCATTTCCTTACTCCCACAGTCTAGGCGATTTCCGTTCACCTTAACACTCAACTCTCTCGAATCCCAACTAAACTTGGGATCCCGACCCAAATTCCTGATATCCGAAAAACAAGAAATTTTCGAAGATCAGAAAGCCACCTTCTAATTCAAGAGGATGCCATCGCCAAGGCAATCAGATTGCGGCTCGGCATAAACTCCACATCTTCCCGAACCGTCTCCAAAACCGAAACCGGAGTCCCCGGCGACCATTCCAAAAGCCGACCCACAACATCCTCCACTAACTGATCCGGAGTAGAAGCCCCACTCGTCACCCCCACCGATTTGTACCGATCAATTTCCGAACGTTCCAACTCATCCGGCGACATCACCAAAATTGAATCTGCCCCATAATCCCGCGCAACTTCCGCCAGCCGGTTACTATTCGAACTCAAAGTCGATCCCACAACGATCACGTAGTCGCACTGCCGAGCAAGTTCCTTAACTGCCCCCTGCCGATTCGTCGTCGCATAGCAAATATCCTCCTTCTTCGGTCGCTCCATGTGTGGAAACCGACGTTCCAATACTTCCGTGATTGCCTCGACCTCATCAACACTCAAGGTCGTCTGAGTAACCAAAGCGAGCCGGTCGTGCGGTGGCAGTTCAACCATTTCCGCCTCCGCCGGTGTCTCCACCAAAATCATCCGGTCTGGTGCCTCACCCATCGTCCCCTCCGCCTCAACGTGCCCCCGATGCCCAACATAAACCATCAAAAACCCCTTGCTGGCAAACCGCTTCGCTTCGTTATGAACTTTCGTCACAAGCGGACAAGTGGCATCAATCACATTCAAACCGCGTCCCGCCGCATCCGACCTTACTTGCGGAGAAACTCCGTGAGCACTAAAAACCACCGTCTTCCCTTCTGGAATCTCATTCACATCTTCAATAAAAACAACCCCCTTAGATTCAAAGTCTCTGACCACATACTCGTTGTGAACAATGGCATGGCGCACATAAAGCGGTGCCCATGAATCTTCAAAGCCAAGTTCACCACCTCAATCGCATAGGCCACCCCCGCACAAAATCCCCGTGGTGCCGCCAAAGTAATCGAATCCAATGCCATCGTCTCCTTCCTATTCTACGCGCCCAAACCCATTTCTCCCAAAAATCCCTAACCCGGAGTCTTGACAATGAGTCCCTGCCCTGTCGGCAAACTCAAAATCTTCACTCCCGCCCGCCCTGCAACCTCGTCCATCGCCCGCTTCTGACTCTCGTAACCTCGATAAGCATAGTCGTCTAGCAGAACAATCCCGCCCGTAACCATCTTCGGCCAGAAAAACTCAAACGCCGCGACTTCGGGCGGAGCGCAGTTCATATCCAAATGAAGATAAGCCACCTGATCACAATCTACTTCCACCAAAGACTCCGGAACCGCGCCAACTACAATCCGAACTCGCTCCCACTCAGAAAAATTCTCACGAACTACATCAACTCCACCTACATAAAACTCTCCCTCATTCCGCTCCAATATCCCCGCTGCTCGCTCTTCATCGGTCACAAATCGCGAATCAATCCCTGCAAACGTATCCAATAACCAAAACTGCTTCCCTCGCGCATTCCAATCCAAAGAGTTCATGATGGCCGAGCTCAAAAAACCCCGGTTCACCCCGCACTCGACGAAATCACCCTCAAGTTTCACCGCAACCGATGCCGCCCAGAGTCCAACATGAACCCGCCAGTGGAACGAATAATCCGCCTCCGCCGCTTGAATCCCCCTTGCGTAACTTGCAACGAAGTCAGGATCACGTAGAAAATCCGCATTATGGATCGTCCGCAAGCCATCCTGATCATAGGTCGGAGTCGGCCCTCTGACCGCGCGACAATTTCAAGTCCCCGTTTCGCAAGCGCACTCTTGATAATTTTCTTCCAACCCATCACAAATCAGTATGCGACATAGCTATCCCACAGGTAACCTAAAATAATGCTCACCAGCGTTGTCGCTGCCCTTGTCCTCGCCCAATCCGCCCCGATGGAGCGACCCCGCGATATTTGGGTCTTCCGAAGTGTTCTCGACGAAAACGCTCGAATGCTCACCGCCGCCCTCAACGAAAAGTTGTGGGTCGCCTACGACACAAAAACATGTAGTCTCTATAAAGCCTGGACAGGAGGCGTCAAGTTCGACGGCGCGGTTTATACAACCGTTCACGGTCCCCAACCAACCTCTCTCGGTACTCCATATCTGCTGAACAAAGGAGCCACATGGAGCTTTACCGGGAGCAGTCAGCCTGCCGCCGTCCGGTATCTCGGATACCGTGTCATGGGCGATCAGCTTACATTTAAGTACGAACTAACCGATCCAACCTCCAAAGCAAAGGCAACTGTCGAAGAGGTTCCTGAATTCGTTAGCGCTGAAAATGACGAAATCGGACTCCAACGCACTTTCCGCATCACTGCTCCCGCAAACTTGCAACTTGTTAACCAATCGAACTTCCAAACCACTAAATCCAAGAACACCTTAGACGGCCCCGGCTCGTTCTCGGCTACTGGATCAACTTTGACCCTAACTTTGCCCTCTGGCACTGCAACCTTCACATCAACATTTCCCATCTCGGGAACCCCCGCTGGCGTGACTCAGCCCGATGGTGATGGCGACCCTGCTCCGGCCCCGGCTCCTCAGCAAGATGTCAGCAAAGAGCGCGTTCCTGGTCTCTCGCTCCGCCTCTATTACACCGGAATCTCAATGAGCGAAATCCCCGAACTGGTTTCCGGTCAAACACCCAACTACAGCGTCATCATCCCCGAAGTCAAACAAGGCAACGACGGTTTCGGATCATTTGAAGACTACTTCCTCGTCCACGTCACAGGATTCATCAACGTCACCCAGCCCGGAACATACGAATTTGAACTCGGCTCCGACGACGGCTCTCGTCTCTTCATCGGCGACAACCTCGTAGTCAACCACGACGGCCTTCACGGGAAATCCTTCCGCGCCGGTAAAACCGAACTCAACGCCGGGGAAAACCCAATTCGAATTGAAATGTTCGAGAACGAAGCGGACGCCGCCCTCGAACTCCGCTGGAAAAAGCCCGGAGATACTACTTTCACTCCGGTTCCGGCATCTGCCTTCTCCACTCCTGCTGGCGAAGTGCGTGTCACCGCCCCTGGGAAAAAATCCGTAATGGGGATCGATAACTATCGCCCCGGCGATAAACGCCCGCTCGAAGCCGTCCATCCCGCTTACACGCTTTCTCAAGCGCGCCCCGATTCATTCCAACCCCGGGTAGGAGGCATTGACTTCCTCCCGAACGGCGACATGATCGTCTGCACCTGGGACGCAGACGGAGCGGTCTACGTGGTCAAACATTGGGACAAACTTCAATATCGCCAGTCTCACCAGCGCATCGCCGCTGGCCTTGCCGAACCATTGGGAATTAAAGTTGTCAACGGCCGAATCTTCGTCCTCCAAAAACAAGAGCTCACCGAACTCATCGATATCGACCGGGACGGAACAATTGACGAATACCGTTGCATCGCCAATGGATGGGGCGTCACCGCCAATTTCCACGAATTCGCATTTGGACTGTCGTACAAAGATGGCAAATTCTATGGCAATCTCGCGACCGCTATCAATCCCGGCGGAAGCTCGACCCAGCCCCAAAACCCCGACCGGGGTCGGACTCTCGAAATCGATCCAAAAACCGGCACGTACCGATTTATCCTCAGTGGACTGAGAACCCCGAATGGAATCGGCTTTGGTGCCTTCGGCAAACTCTACATCTCGGACAACCAAGGCGATTGGCTCCCCAGTAGCAAAATCATGGTTGTAAAAGAAAATGCGTTCTATGGCAATCGCTCGGTTGAACCCATCGCAAAAGCGGATACTCCCGAAGATCCTCCCGTTGTCTGGCTTCCTCAAAACGAAATCGGCAACTCACCAAGCCAAATCGCACCGCTCAACCATGGCCCATACAAAAATCAAATGGTTCACGGTGATGTCACCCACGGCGGGCTCAAACGAGTCTATGTCGAAGAAGTCAATGGCGTTCTGCAAGGAACCGTATTCCGCTTCACCCAAGGACTCGAGTCCGGCGTAAACCGGGTCGTTCTCGCGCCCGACGGAAGCTTTGTCATCGGCGGAATCGGATCATCTGGCAACTGGGGCCAAACCGGAAAACTCCCTTACGGTCTTCAAAGACTTGCCTATAACAACACGTCTGTGTTCGAAATGCTCACCGTCAGTCCTCGCCGCAACGGCCTCCAACTGACCTTCACCGAGCCGCTCAGTTCCGAAGTCGGAGATTCTCCCAACTACTACCAAGTGAAGCAATGGAAGTACGTTCCAACGGTGGAATATGGCGGACCAAAAATCGACGAGATTGAACTCAAAGTTCAGTCCGTCTTTGTCAGCTCAGATCGCAAATCTGTGTTCTTGAATGTCGATGGGCTCAAAGAGGGACACGTCGCTTATGTCCACACGCATCCCAGCCTCCAAAGCGAAGACAAAGAGTTCATCTGGACAACGGAAGCATGGTCAACAATCAACAAAATTCCTGCAAAGGACGGCCCAGTCCCAATTCGCCGAGTCGAACAACCCACCGAACCTGCTCCCGCGAATGACTTGACCTCCAGCATGGATCAATTCACTGGTTGGAACAACCGCCCCATACCAGCTGGCTGGACCCTCCGCGGTGGCCAACTCGACTTCACGCCCGGAGTCGGTGGAGGTGACCTCAAAACAAAAGACACCTACTCCAATTTCGACCTCTCGTTTGAGTGGCGAGTCCAAGAAGGCGCAAACAGCGGGGTCTTTTACCTTGCGGGTGATGACGGCCAATCCCCTGCTTGGTTAACCGCTCCCGAGTATCAGATCCTGCACAACCAAAAGCATGCCGACGGAGCAAATCCAATGACGTCCGCCGCCGCAATGTACGCCCTATACCGATGCGAAAACGACTACACCCGTCCCTTCGGTGAGTGGAACGTGGGACGAATAGTCCACAAAGACGGCGTTATCGAGCACTATCTCAACCACAAACTAATGCTCCGCGTTGATCTGAATTCTCAAGAATTCAAAGATCGCGTCGCCGAAAGCAAGTTCAAGGATATGCCCCGATTCGGAACCCTCCGCCGTGGACATATCGTCTTTCAAGACCACGGCGATCGAGTCAGCTACCGCAAAATCCGAATCCGCACAAGCTAACTCAAAACGAAATGCTCCCTAATTTCTAGGGAGCATTCACGGAATCCAAATGTTCAAATGGGACTTGAAGGCGAATAAATTTCGCTACTCCAAATCAAAGAACTTGTCCACCGGATTCTGACCTGCATAAAACTGCCCAAGCCGAACCCGCTTCGAGTGTCCATCCGCCCAGAAAACTGTCGCTCCGCCCGCCCAAGTCAAGTCAGGCCGCCCCCAACAATCCGTATCCGGCCCACTCGGAGCCAGTAAATGCTTCCCCTCGTCACCACACCAACTTCCCTGGACACTCGATTTCGCCGATACCAAAACCACCGTCTCCGCCGGACTCCCCACCGCCGTCGAACTCACCGCCGTATGCCCATCAAAGTTCGAAAAATCATAAGCCATAGTTGTCAAATAATCAGCGTTGTATCCAAAATGCGAAGTCTGCGCTCCGCTCGCATCCGTCTCCGAAATACTTGAACCCGGGCAGAGCCAAATCTGCTTATTCTTCACATAAGGATCAACCATGTCGTGCCAAATCGGAAATCCTGTATCCGTCGCATAAGCATCCAAAGGGAAATTGTCGTCGTAATCTTGCTGATAAAGCACCATCGCTAGCCCCAGATTGCGCTGGTTACTCAAGCACTGTGTTGCCTTTGCCGATCCCTTTGCCTGCGCAAAAACTGGGAATAAGATCGCCGCCAAAATCGCAATGATCGCAATGACAACCAACAACTCAATCAGCGTAAATCCGCCTCGAAACTTCACAAGCTTAGTTTAGACTAACCCAGCCCAATAAAACCCACCCAAGCCGAGTCAACTTCGACTTCGGCGCGGCGCACCCTTAGCCCGGCCGACTGCCGCAACGATCCGATCCGCATATCGGTCACTTGCACCACGATTCCCCGCAACCAAATCCGCCGCCGCTTTCCCCATCCGAGCACGTTTGCCCGGGTCATTCATCAGCTCAATCAAAGCACCGCGCAACCCATCTGCAGATTCAACTGTCAATGTCGCCCCCACTCGATCCGCCATCTCCGCTGAGTCTCTAAAATTCATCATGTGCGGCCCGTGAATCACCGGCTTTCCATGCGCCAAGGGCTGCATCAAGTTCTGACCACCGAGCCGATCAAATCCCCCTCCGATCACCACGACATCCGCGACAGAATAAACCTGTGATAATTCCCCATAACTATCCAAAATCAGATACCGCCCCGATTCACCCTTTGACCGCCTTGCTACCCCACCAAACGCACCATCCACGCGGTTCACAAGACCCGGCACGGTTTCCATGTGCCGTGGAGCATGAACCACCCAAACGTCAGACAATCGCTCGTCGTTCAATGCCGTGACTACAAACTCCTCCTCAATCTCCCCCCTCGTCGAGCCAATGACAACAACAAATGCATCGGCTGGGATTCCCAACTCACCGCGCCACTTCGCCGCATCCGCATCCACTCCCTCCAGTGCTTGGTCAAACTTACAATTCCCCAAAACCTCCGCCGAGTTCGCGCCCAAACTGACGAATCTCTCCCGATCAGTCTCGGATTGGACCAAAACTTCGTCAACCATCGCTAACAGGGGTCGATAGAAAAACCCCAATTTCGACGACTTGGGAAACGACCGATCGCTCACCCGTCCATTCACAACCAAAACTTCCGCCCCCACCGTTTTTGCTGCCCAAAAAAAGTTAAACCACAACTCAGTTTCCATCACCACAACCGCCTTTGGCTCCACCCGAGCCATGGCATTCAGAGTAAACCGAACCACATCAATCGGCAGATAAACCAATTGATCAAATAATCCTTCTGCTTGGTTCCGCGCTGTCTCATGCCCGCTCGAAGTCGTCACGCTCAGCACGATTTCCAGTTCGGGATTACGTTCCCGAATCCCACGCAAAATCGGTAAAGCCGCGACAACCTCACCCACGCTCACCGCGTGGAACCAAATTCGCTCACTGCCCGGCCCGAGAGCCAGAATCAGATTCCCCTGCCGCTCTTGCCAGTTCACGTTTTCTGCGCGTCGCTTCGCCCGCCAAAGCATCCACGGCACCCAAACCGGGCTCAACAAGGTCAAGAGAACGTTATAAACCCAAAACATCTAACTCACAAATGCCCGCCCGGTGATCCGCTCAAACGCCTCAACATACTTCGCTCGGGTATTCAAAACAACGACCTCTGGCAATACTGGCCCCGGCGGGGTCTTGTCCCATTCCAATGTCTCCAAATAATCCCGGACATACTGCTTATCAAAACTCGGTTGAGCCCCTCCTGGGTGGTAAAGATTAGCCTCCCAATAACGGCTTGAATCAGGGCTCAACGCCTCATCAATCCAGATCAATCCGCTATCCGTCAGACCAAACTCGAATTTGGTGTCCGCCAAAATCAAACCGGCTCGTTCAGCGTGTTCCGCCGCTTGAGAATAAAGCTTCAATGTCCAATCACGAACTTGCGCCGCGACCTCACTCCCCACCATATCCTCTGCCTTTGCAAATGAGATATTTTCATCGTGCCCTTCCTCTGCCTTCGTAGCTGGCGTAAAAATCGGCTCGGGCAATCGGCTCCCGTCATGCAAACCATCCGGCAAATCAAACCCGTGAACCTTGCCGCCATCCTTCCGATACTCCTTGAAAAGTGAGCCCGCAATATATCCCCTGGCCACGCATTCAATTGTGAGCGGCCTAGCTTTCCGCGCCACCATACACCTACCCGCTAATTCAGAACGGAAGCTGCCCACCGCATCTGCAACCACAGTGTCTTCAATCGAAATCATGTGATGCGGCACGATTTCGGCAAACTTGTCGAACCAAAACGCACTCATTTGGTTCAAAATTCGCCCCTTGTCCGGAATCCCATTCCCCATCACAACATCAAAGGCACTAATGCGATCCGTCGTCACAATCAACAACTGATCCCCCAAGTCGTAAACTTCCCGAACTTTCCCCGTCCGGGGCTCCCCCAAATGAATTAAATCCGTCCCAAGCAACGCCGCCATCCCAAAAAGAATAGCCCCAAACTCCCTATCGAATCTAGGCGGAACTAGCCCGCACCTTCTGAACGAACAAACCGATCTTCATAGGCCCGTATCTTTCGCGCAATTTCATCGGGATGCCGCTCCGCATACCGCAAAGCCGCCCGAAGTTCCCCTTCCGTTAGGCCCGTATAAGAATCTTTCAGTGCCTCGATAGAACCTAACTTTCGGAACTCACGTTCAATTTCCCAAACGAAAATCCGACTATCCACTAGGCAAGCCACCCCATTCTCATCAACCTCAATCAAGATGGGATTGCCAGCATCTCCCGCATCATTGCGATAAATTTCTAATCGAACCGCCAAGTGAGAAACGTCAGTCGCCAAACAAACCGCACAATCGCCCTGAGTCAAATCCCCATGCTCAACTGCCATCAAGCATAGTTCCTCATACAACCCGGGATGAAACTCCCGAATATGACCTGCAATCTGTTCAAATGAATCCGGCTTTGCCCGGGCTAATCGCCGCAATTGGGGAAGCATCCAATGTTCGTTACTAGAATTCGCCATTGTTCCTGATCAACCTTCCGTGGTTATCAATCCCCCTAATGCGACCTCATTGTCACCAAGGAACCGGACTGAATACGTAATCTGCAGACGCAACGCCGCGCCAAACTGTTGCAAATTATAACGTAATCACAACAATTCATGCTCTCTCATAAAGCCCAACAACTCCGTCCGGAATACTTCTGGGTGATGTAACCGACCCGCACCATGGGTCGAACCATCAAACATCACCGCTCGCACCGGCCCCGTCACCGACTCCTCTAACAACTTTGCTGAACTCGGCGGAACAATTGGATCCTCACTTCCAAAGAACAGCAACACCGGAATCCGCTTATCTAGCTGAGCCAACGCGTGATCAACCCGAACATCCTCCGGTCGAAATCCCAAAAACCACGGCCCGATCCATCCCGTCGGCCGCATCCACTTCGCCGCCATCTCTCCCGCCAAAAATAGCCACCACGCGTCGCTCGCCTCTTTCATTGATCGGAATGGCGCATCCAAAATCATGCCATCAAGTTCAAAACCTGGCTCTTCTGCCGCCAAGGCACACGCTACACCCCCCATTGAACTCCCCATCAAAACCACTTTCTTATTCGGAAATTCCCGCCCTACCCACTCCCTCACCGCCAAAATATCCAGCCGTTCATCTCGCCCCAAGGTCACTTTCGCCGCTCCACTCCGACCATGTCCTCGGTGGTCAAAAAAGACCATCGTCGCCCCTTCCGGCACCAAAGTCTGTGCGACCGGAACCCACTCACATCGGTTGACCAAATAACCATGTGCGCAAATCACCACGGTCTCACCATCCCCTTGCGCCACCCAACCTCGCAGCTCGACCCCATCCGAAGCTTTAACCTCAAATGAACTCTGCCGAAAACCCATCATCCCCGGACTCACAAACTGATGAACTCGGATCGGATGCAAGCTGAATTTCACCGCCGCGATTTGAGCCCCCAAGTACAGCAAAAAGGCTACTGCCACTACCGTCAAAATCACCGCGATCAGAATTTGCATCGTCTCATTTTCCCTGTTTGCGCCATACCAAGCGAAAATTGGCTAAAATCTAGCCTCGCTGTCATGTTCGCACTCAACTTTTACGCCGAACTCTACGATGAGTTGCTTCGAGCGGGTCGGAAAACCGCCACAATTCGCCTCGGAGACAAAACCGACAAATACCAAGAAGGCATGGTTGTCTGGGTCACCATCGGCCCCAGATTCGGACGTCGGCAAAAACTGTACAGTGCCATTCTCGACCGAGTCGAGTGTAAACGCATCTCCGAACTCAGCCCTCGCGACATCGAGCGCGAAAATCCCGAGATTCGATCCCAAGATGAAATGATCAGCTTTCTCAGCCGAGTTTATGGCGAGTTCATCACCCCGGCTCACAACGTAACCGTCCTCTATTTCAGCCGGATCGACGAATAGACCCCCCTGAGCGGAAACATTCTGCCCCTGTCACTCCGTAGACTATCCAAGTGTGGATAGCAACCAAAGAGCAGAGTCAAGAAATTGATCGCCGAGCAACGGAAGAGTTCGGCGTTCCTGCCATGGTGCTCATGGAACGGGCGGGCTTAGCCGTTTTCGAAGCTACGGATCAACTCCTCAAAGGCCAGGGTCGTGTCATGGTCTTCTGCGGACATGGCAATAATGGCGGAGATGGGTTTGTCGCCGCGCGCATTCTCCTCGAACATGGATACCACGTTGATTGCCTCGTCGCCGCTGAAGAATCTCACCTGCGAGAGGAATGTCGCCTCCAAATGCTCCAAGCCCAAGCTCAAGGCGTCCACCCGATATACTCATCCGATCCTCGTTTTGAACGCAAGCTTGAATGTCTCGGGCACCATGACTTAATCATTGATGCTCTTCTTGGGCTCGGTGCCGAAGGACAACTGCACGGACCCGTCAAGGATTCCATCGAAGCGATCAACCGATCCGGTGTCCCCGTCGTCAGTGTCGACGTTCCATCCGGACTTGATTGCAACTCAGGCCAGGACCTCGGTGCGAGCGTCTGGGCCCTCCGAACTGTCACTTTTGGCCTTCCCAAACCCTTCCTCTTCCAAGGCGTCGGGCTCGAACATTCTGGTTACTGGAGTGTCGCAAAAATCGGATTCCCACCCGAACTCCTCGCGACGCCATGCGATGCAAAACTCATAGAAAGAGAATGGGTTGCCGGACTCTTACCCGAACGGTTCCGCGACTCTCACAAAGGCACCAACGGCCGTCTCCTTATTGTCGCCGGTAGTAACCAAATGCGGGGAGCCGCGATTCTTGCCGCCAAAGCCGCCCTCCGATCAGGAATCGGCTTGATCACCGTTGCCGGAATTGAGTCAGTCTGCCAAGCCGTCATGGCCCACATCCCCGAAGCAACTCTCCTCCCCCTTCCCGAGAGCGAGGGAGTCATAGCCCCCGAAGCCGCCGACATCATCCTCCACCATCAAGCCCAGTTCAGCGCATCGCTATTCGGCCCCGGATTGGCCCACGAACCGCCAGTTAAGGATTTCCTCACTCGTCTCTGGAATCGCTGGGAAGTCCCCAGTGTGATCGACGCCGATGCTCTCAATGCAGTCAGTGCAGGAATAATACTTCCTGCCGCTCCCAGTGTTCTTACACCCCATCCGGGTGAAATGGCCCGCCTTCTTGGAAAATCGGTTGAAGAAATTCAAGCCGATCGCTTCTCCTCCGCTCTCGCCGCGACCCAAAAATTTGGCAAAACTGTCCTCCTCAAGGGCCCCTACAGCATCGTCGCTAGTGGCGGTGATCCCATGATGGTCAACCAAACCGGAAACTCAGGAATGGCCTCCGCCGGTATGGGAGATGTCCTCAGCGGAGTCATCGCAACCCTCCTTGCCCAAGAACTTCACCCCGACGAAGCCGCCGCGGCCGGAATGTACTGGCACGGACTCTCCGGAGACCTCTGCGCCCAAGAAATTGGCCACATCGGATTCACCGCTCGCGATGTCGCTATTCATTTGCCCGCCGCACGGGCTAAACTCATCGAATCGTGATTCGAGCGGCCCTCCTCTTCCTCCTCTTTCTCATCGCAAACTTGTCATTCGCCCAATCGGTTCGGACGTTCACTATCACTCCGCCGGGCGAAGGGGGATTTAGCTATGTCATCCAAAAGCCTGATGAAACCAAAGAACCCCTTGCTATCGAAGGTAAATCCGTAGAAGCCGCCGCTCCAGAAGACCCCAACGGCTACCGCGTCTTTGTCATCGACACTTCCATCAATCGCGCCGCTTCAGCTGACCTCGTCCAAGTCCTCAAAACCAAAAAATTCACCCCCAAATCCGACGAATTCACCCTCGTCGCCGAAACAATTTTCCAATTCAACCCAAAGTCGGGGGTAATACCCGCCGCCAATCTCAAAGTCACCTCTGGAAAAGAAGTCATAACAAAACTAATCACCGCCCAAAACAACAATCTGGTCTCCATTCGGTTCCTTCCAAACTCCGTGATCTCATATGAAATCACCTATGAAGTCGGCTCAAATCAAAGCCGCCTTTCCGGAATGGGCGACGCGACAAAAACCGCCGGCGCGTTCACGATTGACATTCCCATTGATGCAGAATTCACTGCAACTGAAGAATCAAGAGTCACCAACGAAACCCCTACCGCGCCAAAACAGAGTGACGCCAAAAACCCCCTCGTTTCCCTCCTCCAGAACCTCATCGGTCTCGCCCTTGTCGGTGGACTTGCCTATGCTGGTTATTGGTACTACAAGAACAACCAGAAAGTCGTCGAGAAACTCGCGGATCAAGCCGGGCTCAAACCCCAAGACCCCGCTGATCCGACCGGTGCCCTCCCCGCCGAACCACCAAAGAAAGACCTCCAAAAGATCGTTTTACAAGATAGTTCCCTCCCCAAGCTTGGGGAGGGCCAGGGAGGGGTTGTCACTCCGACGATTGCCGCTACCAAAAACCCCCGCCTCGTCACCCCCGAAGGCAACATCCACCTGATAACCGAAGGCTCCCAAAACGTCGGCCGCGAAGCCGCCGACCTCACCCTCGCCGGAGAATCGAGCGTCAGCCGGTCCCACGCCCAAATCACCCGCGAGGCTAACCAAATCACTGTCTCAGATTCCGGCTCGACCAACGGAACCTACATCAACGGAACCAAGATCACCTCTCCCACCGTCCTCAATCCTGGAGATACCGTTCAATTCGGAACCGTTTCGTTCCGATACGAAGAATAACAAATCATGGGAAAAATGCTCGGACGCGCCATTTTGTGCGCCATCGCCGGACTCATCGGCTGGCTCATCACCGAGCCCATGCTCCCCAAAGAATTCGCAAGCCCCAACTGGGCCGCCGCCGAATTCCGCATGGTCATCATCGCCATGCTTTTCACCGGACTTGCCGCCGGGTTCCACCAAGGCTACATGAAAGGCGGTCGCCGCAATATCCTCCTCGGCCTCGCCCTTGGAGCCGTCTTCGGCACCATCGGCGGCGTTCTTGGCTACCAAATCGGCGGAACCCTCTCCAATGCCCTCTTCGGTTCCGGATGGGCTCTCCGCCCCTTCCCCATTATCCCCCGCACCCTCACCTTCGCCATGATCGGAATGTTTCTCGGGGCCGGGGTTGGCGTAACCCAGTTCCGAACCCGAATCATCATCGCCGGAGCATTCGGTGGACTTCTTGGCGGTGGCATCGCTGGCCTCTTCTTCGATCCCCTCGGCTCAACTGTCGGTCAAATCATTTCCGCCGGCGGAGAGTCCGGATTCGCTGGACGGGCTCTCATGTGGCCCCTCATGGGCTTCACTGTAGGGCTCTTCACCGCCTGGCTCGAACAAGCCACCCGCCAAGCGTGGGTGCGCCTCATCGTTGGACGCAACGAAGGCAAGGAGTGGCCCATCGACGCTGCCCAAACCCATCTCGGAAGAGACGAACGCGCCCACGTCCCCCTCTTCGGCGACCCCAACGTTGCCCCGCTCCACGCCACCATTACCCGCCAAGGCCCCCAATACATTCTTCACGACGCCGGATCCCCCATTGGCACCGGTTACCAAGGCGTTCGCATGTCCGCCCCCGTGGCGCTCCAACCCGGCGATTTTTTCCAAATCGGCCCCCACCAACTCCAATTCCTCGTCAAAGGCTCCGCCGCCCGCCGCATCCAAGAAGGCCGGAATCACCCCCTCTCCGTGCCAATGGAGAGGGGGCCGGGGGGTGAGGTATTGCCCGGTGGCACTAGTGTAACCAGTGTCCAACAAAACCACCAACTGCAACCCTTAGGTGGGCATCCTGGACTTGACCCAAGAACGCAAATGGGTGGCACTGGGTTAACCAGTCAAACGAATTGCCCTCCCCAATCTTGGGGAGGGCAGGGCGGGGTTGATCAAACAGCCTCAGTTGCCAAAACCTACACCCTCGTTGCCCTCGACGGCCCCCTCACCGGACAACGGTTCCCCATCACCGCCCCGACTGAAGCCGGACGAGAATCCCCTGGCATCAGCCTCGGCTTCGATCCCCAATCCTCGCGCCGCCACGCCCTCATCTCCCCCACCCCGAACGGCCTCCACATCAAAGACCTCGGAAGCACCAACGGCACCTACCTCAACGGTCAACGCATCCCCGAAGCCGCTGCCCCCACCGGAAGCACCATCAAAATCGGCTCAACAACATTCAAAGTTGAATCTCAGAAACAATTAATGGAAAAAGAAATCACTTAGGATTATGTTTATCAAAAACCTTCTTGACAAACTCATTGAACTTACGTAACTCAGGTTCGTTAGAGAAATTGCGTGATCTAAACCAATTTTCGCAGTACGTTCTATCCGAACCAGTTAGACCTGTCTTGGATACTAGCAGATGAAAAGGATAGGAATAGTCTGTCATCTCGTCTGGAATACTTGACAAATATTCCTTCTCTTGGCTTGAGAGCTGATCTTCAATAATTTTCGTGGCCCGAACCTGATCACGTGCTTTTTGGGAACCGGAAACTTGTTCAACGTCCCCAAAGATCACGACATAATAGTTTAGTAGCAATATTCCTCGATGAACGCCAGTTTGTGAGTCAAGAATTCCTTTTCGAAAGCTGTCTGTTGCTTCTCTCTGATCAATGAGTTCATGGATGGTCGCACTAAGTCCAATGAAACTAGCTTTAATTTGGGCTTCACTATCGTGCTCAAGCATTACGCGCTTCCATTGTTCGGTATCGCTGACACTAAATCTCTTCCGGCGGTCAACTTTTGCTCTGAGATCAGCTAAATTGCCTTGATGCCCTTGGGATTTTTCCAGACGTGAAACAGCTTCCGAGGAAATCTCGACGGATGGCTCCGAACTGGGGGAGCAGCCAACGAAGATCAAAAGTAGAAAACAGGATGCGCAGCCCGCCACCTTGAAGTATGGTGTCACGGATTATAGTTTAGCCTAAGCACGAATGAAACGCTGGAGCATACATCGTTTATCCAGCTCTCCATACCATGCCGCACATTTGGGGTGCCGAACCAAGCTTTTCTTTGCTCATAACCCAATGAATCAATCACCACCCCTTCAAGCGTCATAAAAACGGGCCACCATCCGATAATCTCCCCATGAACCAAAACGACCCCAACCGCACCATCATTTCCCCGCCGCTCGATCCCAATCGAACCATGATCGGCACCCCCAACATCAACCAAACCATGGCGATGACTTCCCCTCCAACCGCCGGAGACCCCAACCGCACCGTCGCCTTCTCTCCCAGCCAACCCCTCAGCTTCGTCCTCACCCCCACCCGAACCGCCACCATGGCGAATGGCCCCGCCCGCGAACAATTCCTCCTCGAAATCACCGCCCCCACCGATGGCGGCCTCCCCGGAATGTCCACCGCCGGTGAACGAGCTCCCCTCAATCTCTGCCTCGTCATAGACCGATCTGGCAGCATGGAGGGTCAACCCATCGAGTACGCCAAGCAAGCCTGCAACCAGCTCGTAGACCTCCTTAGCCCCACCGACATCCTCTCCATCGTTGTCTTCGATGAAATCGTCGAAGTCCTCATGGCTCCTCAGCGCGTCACCGACAAACAAGCCATCAAATCCGGCATCGCCCAAATCCAACCTGGATACACCACCAACCTTTACGACGGAATCACCCTCGGCTCCCAGCAACTCAGCCAAGCCATCGAAACCGGGCGCGTCACCCGCATGGTCGTCCTCACCGACGGCGAACCCACCGCCGGAGTCAAAGATTTCCAACCCCTCGTCGCCCACTCCGGGGACATCAAACAACGCGGAATCACCACCACCTACCTCGGTTTCGGAGCCGAATACAACGAAGAACTCCTCGCCGCCATGGCGAAAAAAGCCGGAGGAAACTACTATTACATCCCCGAGCCCCAAATGATCCCCGAGATCTTCCGCACCGAATTCAGCAAAATGGTCAGCACCACCGGGGTCAACCTCAAGTTCGACCTCAAAGCCGCCCGCTGGGTCAGCATCAAAGGCGTCACCGGCTACTCCGGCCCCCTCGGCGAACGCGAAATCTCCGTCAACCTTGCCGATATCGAAAAAGGCACAATGATCGAAGTTGTTGCTGATTTTGAATTCGACAACCACCCCCTGGGCCATTACCGCGTCGCTTCCGGCAAACTCACCTACGAATCAATCGCTGGCGGAACCCAAGTCGTTGACGTGGATTTCGTCATGGAATTCACCGCCGATGCGTCTCGCTACGGTGCCCAGCCCAACCCCCGTGTCGACGCCGCTTGGCAGATTTCTGCCGCTTCTCGCGTAGTCGAAAAAACCATCATGGGCCTCAAAACTCAGGCCATCACCAGCCACGCCGCCCTCGCTGACCTCGCCAAAACCCAGGCTCTCCTCACGTCCCAAGGCAAAACCGCCGACGCCCAAGAAGTCACGATGGCGATACAAGCCATCCAACGCGGCGACATCGGCTCCGCCGAAAAAACCCTCATGGGCACCATGGTCCACCTCGACCAAGGGAAATCACAATGACCATCCCGGTTGAACTCCAAAAAGTACTTTCCATTGATGAAGAAGTCATGCATGGCAAAGTCTGCTTCACTGGAACTCGTGTCCCCGTCACGGTCTTTTTCGATAACCTCGCCGATGGCATGGGCGCAGCTGAATTCCTAGAAGAATATCCTACAGTAACCGAACACCAGCTCAATGTTGTACTGAAATGGACGATGAGCCAAGCTGAGCGATCACTGGGTTTAGAATTCGCTTCTTAGCAAATGAAAGTACTTCTAGATGAAAACTTACCGGGGAGTTTACGCCACCGATTGCTCCCTCACGAATGCGTAACTGTTGAGCACATGGGATGGAGTGGAACTAAGAACGGAAAGCTCCTCGCCCTCGCCGAATCGAACGGATTTGAATGGCTCATAACTCTCGACGATGATCTTCCACCAGAACAAAACTGGGACACAATTTCCGTCAACGTGATCGTTCTCAAACCCCGCAAACAAGGCAAGTCAAGTCTCTATGAGTTAGTACCCAAGATACTCTTGACTATCAATAATCCCGAACCAAAGCAGCTGTCTTGGATTACCTCTGATAATTGACCGCCACACCAAAATTGGAATCACGACCGGGTGGCACGGGTGCTAACCGGTGTTCCAGCTAAATTTGGAACAGCACCTTATTCAGCGTCGTTGACACAAATTTCTTCTTCGAATTAAATGCTGATGTACCAGGCTACGGTGCCCAGCCCCCTCCACAGTGAAATCGGCTCCGCCGAAAAAACCGTCATGGGCTCCACGGTCCACCTCGACCAAGGCAAGAGCCAGTAATTTTGCTTGAATCAAAGAATATGCTCCGTATATGATCCATATGGAGTATAATTTAAGCATGGCTCTTGACCACAGTGAAAAAGTTTCCATCAACGTTGGTACCGTAGATCTCGGACAAGTCGATCTTCTTGTCGAGCAAGGACTGTATTCAAATCGATCCGACTTTTTTCGTACTGCGATCAGGAACCAAGTGAAGTCTCATGAGCAAATCATTCAACAGAACATGGCGGGGCGCATGATCTCCCTCGGAATCATTGAGTACTCGAAAGAAACGCTTGAAGAGTACGCAGCTTCCAACCAGAAGCTCAACATATCGGTAATCGGCATGGGTTCACTCGCCGATGACGTCACCCCCGAATTGGCCCTTGCAACAATTGCAAAAGTTAAAGTGTTCGGCTCCTTTAAGTGCTCGCCTGCTGTGCGTGATGCAATCAAGGATCGCATCATAAAGTAGTCCCAAGAGCAAAGAGAACATGGTACAACACAGTTAAGTCGAGGAGCGCTGCGATCGAAAGAGACCAGGCTCGACCACCCCGAACGAACTCGGGACAAGAACTGCGCTCGCAACCAAAAAAACCGGTTGCGAGCGTTTTCCTTTTAGGACAAGGCAAACGATCCAACCGAAAATCCACTAGGAACACATATGAGCACCGTCACCCACAACAAAACTGACTACCACGTCGCCGACCTGTCCCTTGCCGCGTGGGGCCACAAAGAAATCCGCATCGCCGAAACCGAAATGCCCGGACTCATGGCCATCCGGAAGGAATACGCCGCCGAAAAACCACTTGCCGGGGCCCGCATCGCCGGATCGCTCCACATGACGATCCAAACCGCCGTTCTCATCGAAACCCTTGTCGCTCTCGGAGCCGAAGTCCGCTGGGCCAGCTGCAACATCTACTCCACCCAAGATCAAGCCGCCGCCGCCATCGCCGAGCAAAACATCCCCGTCTTCGCGTTCAAAGGCGAAAACCTCGATGAATATTGGGACTTCACCCACCGCATCATGGAATGGCACGACGGCGGAACCCCCAACATGATCCTCGACGACGGAGGCGACGCAACCATGCTCATCCTCCTCGGCACCAAAGCCGAAACCGACCTCTCCGTCCTCGATAACCCCACAAGCGAAGAAGCCGTTTGCCTCTTCAACTCCATCCGGAAGAAGCTCAAAGAAGACCCCACGTTCTACAGCCGGATCAAAGCCAACATCCAAGGCGTCAGTGAAGAAACCACCACTGGAGTCCATCGCCTCTACGAACTTCAGAAGAAAGGCGAACTGCCATTCCCTTGCTTCAATGTCAACGACAGCGTGACCAAGAGCAAGTTCGATAACCTCTACGGCTGCCGCGAATCTCTGGTTGACGGAATCAAGCGCGCTACCGACGTCATGATCGCCGGGAAGACCGCCGTTGTGTGCGGATATGGCGATGTCGGCAAAGGCTCCGCTCAAGCTCTCCGTGCCCTCAGTGCCCAAGTCTGGGTCACCGAAGTCGATCCGATCTGCGCCCTTCAAGCCGCCATGGAAGGCTACAAAGTCGTGACCATGGACTATGCCGCCGACAAGGCCGACATATTCGTCACCGCCACGGGCAACTACCACGTCATCACCCACGATCACCTGGTTCGGATGAAGAACAACGCCATCGTCTGCAACATCGGTCACTTCGATAACGAAATCGACGTCGCTTCAATGGAAAAGTACGAGTGGGAAGAGATCAAGCCTCAAGTGGATCACGTCATTTTCCCCGACGGCAAGCGGATCATCCTCCTCGCAAAGGGCCGGCTGATCAACCTTGGGTGCGGCACCGGACACCCGAGTTACGTGATGTCCTCATCCTTCGCCAACCAGGTGATCGCCCAAATCGAACTCTGGAAGAACAAAGGCGAATACGCCCCCGGAGTCTATGTCCTCCCCAAAATCCTCGACGAAAAAGTCGCCCGCCTCCAACTCGAAAAGCTGGACGCCGAACTGACCGTTCTCCGTCCCGAACAAGCCGAGTACATTGGCGTAGACACCACCGGCCCGTACAAACCCGACACCTACCGCTACTAAAGTCTCAAAAAAAACTGGCCCCTCCGCCCAGATCACTCCGGGTGAGGGGCCTCACACCAACGATTTCTTGATATGCGAATCTTATGCCAAAACCTCGAGTTGCGGTTGATCTCGCAACTTTTCTTCCATGCTTGTCAAATCCGACAGCACTTTGATCGTATCACTCTTACTCCACTTCCAGCAAACCCTGACCGCTCCGAACGGTCGCCATCTCCCCAACGACCCCCTTCGCAATCCCGTCCCGGTCAAACGTCGCCGAAACCTGAATTGGATAATTCCCCGTGAAGCACGCATTGCAGAACCGCCTCTCCCCAATCCCCACTGCATCCATTGCCCCATCCACGCTCAAATATCCCAAAGAATCAGCCCCCAAATGCACCCGAATCTCTTCAATCGTCTTATTCGCCGCAATCAGCTGCTCCCGACTCGCCATATCAATTCCATAGTAACAAGGGTGCTCAATTGGCGGTGCCGTAATGCGCACATGAACCTCCTTCGCCCCGTTCTCCCGCATCATCCGCACAATCTGATCGGTTGTTGTCCCCCGCACAATCGAGTCATCCACCAATACAATCCGTTTCCCGGCGATATTCTGGCGCAGAGGGATAGCTTCATCCGCACCCCCAACTCCCGCATCCGTTGGTCCGGCTGAATAAAGGTACGGTGAATGTAACGACTCTTCATCATCCCCTCGCCAAACGGAATCCCACTCGCCTGCGCAAATCCAATTGCCGCCGGAATCCCACTGTCCGGAACCGGCACCACCAAATCCGCCTCAACCGGATGCTCTGCCCAAAGAGCCGAACCCATTCGAAATCTCGCCTGATAAAGCGAAGTTCCATACATGACACTATCCGGACGGGCAAAGTAAATAAACTCAAACAAGCACATATTTCCCCGGGTCGAACCCTCGGTTAAGAATGACCTCAACCCTGTCGAATCCACAACCACCACTTCACCCGGCATCAAATCTCGTTCAAAACGCGCCGCAACCGGGTCAAACGCACAACTCTCACTCGCCAGCATCCACCCTTCTCCAATCCGCCCCAAACTCAGCGGCCTCACTCCAAATGGATCGCGGAACCCAATCAACCGGTCTTCCATACAAACCGCCACCGAGTAAGCCCCCTCAATCTTCGCCATCGTCCGCCGAACCGCTTCGTCAATGCCCAGCTCCATGTACCGCATCAACAAAACCGCAATCAATTCGCTGTCTGCATCGGTCTCAAACTTTTGCCCCTCGGCCCGCAACTCCGCATGAAGTTCCGCCGAATTCGTCAAATTTCCGTTATGCGCAACCGCCATCTCCCCCACAACTGTCACACAGAAAATCGGTTGAGCATTCCTCTGCTCGCTCCCCCCAGATGTCGAATACCGCGTATGCCCGACCGCCACATGCCCCGGCAAACCATCTAGAATCTGCTCTGTAAAGATCTTACTGACCAGCCCCATATCCTTAAACATCCGCACCTTCCCGCCATCACTCGCCGCGATCCCCGCCGACTCCTGCCCCCGATGCTGAAGGGCAAAAAGGCCAAAAAACGCGAGCCGCGCAACTTCCTCCCCCGGAACATAAAACCCAACCACACCACACTCCTCCTTAATCCGATCCAGATGCCATTCGTCGTGGTGCTTCACTCCCCAGATAATACTCGCCTTAACTAAAATCAATGTGTCAAGAATCTTGGCTCAGCAGCTTGTCCGTTCCTCTTTCTCGATTCCCTCAACCTTCAAGCCATTTTCACGCACGTCAGTCAGCATCACCGATCGTCGAGCCACTCTACTCTACCAGCAAAATTACCTGCATCGCAATTCTAAAAACCGACTCTAGGCCCGAATCTAAATCAGCCATAATTAACCTATGGCCGTAGAGATTCTGATGCCGGAATTGGGCGAGTCCGTCCACGAAGGCACTGTCAGCCGCTGGCTCAAGCAAGTTGGCGACTTCGTCAAAGAAGACGAACCCGTAGTAGAAATCATGACCGATAAGGTCAACACCGAACTCGGTGCCCCCGCATCCGGAATCCTTGTCAAAATCACTATCCCCGAAGGCGAACTCGTTGAAGTTTTTGCCGAAATGGGCGTCATCGAAGAAGATGAAGCCGCCGCCAAAGCGATGCTCAACGGCAGTGCCCCCGCTGCAGAAACAACCCCCGCACCCGCGGAATCCAAAGTCGAGGCCCCCGCTCAAGCTGAACCGGTTGCCCCCGCCGCGTCCTCCGAAGGCGAACGCCGATTCTACACCCCGGTCGTCCGCGCCATCGCGAAACAAAACAACATCTCCGACGCCGAACTCGAAACAATCTCCGGCTCCGGACAAGGTGGTCGCGTCACAAAAACCGACATCGAGAATTTCATCGCCAACCGCGGATCAACTCCCGCTCCGGCTGCCGCAACCGTCACCTCGACACCTTCTGCAGTTGCAACCCCGGCTCCAACCGCTCAGCCTAAAGCCGAGCCCAAACCCGAGCTCAAAACCCCTGCTCCCGTTGCTGCTGGCCCAGACCAAGAGGTCACCAAGTTGGTTGGAATGCGAAAAGCCATCGCCGACCACATGGAACGCAGTTCCCAAGTCCCCGTGGTCAGCACCCTCATCGAAATTGACGTCACCCCGCTTGTTGAATATCGAGCCATCAACAAGGATGTCTTCGTTGCTAGCCACGGAGTCAAACTCACTTACACACCTTTCTTTATCAAGGCTCTGGCCGAATGCCTCGGACAATTCCCGATGCTCAACTCAAGCCTCCAAGATGGCAATGTCATCACCAATAAGAACGCCCACATCGGCATCGCCGTCAGCCTTGGCAAAGATGGCGAAGGCGGACTCATCGTTCCCCCAATTCGAGACTGCAACAGCAAAACACTGGTTCAAATCGCCCGTGACCTCGATGAAATCGCTGGCAAAGCCCGAAGCAACACCTTGAGCATCAACGAAGTCCAAGGCGCAACCTTCACGCTCACCAACCCTGGCTCGTACGGCGCTATCCTCGGAACTCCGATGATCTCGGCTCCCCAAGCTGGAATCCTGGGCGTCTACGGAATTGTCCAAAAGCCCGTAATCATCAACGGAATGATCGCTGTCCGTTCCATCATGAACGCCGTTCTCACATATGACCACCGCCTCGTCGATGGACTCCAAGCCGGACGATTCCTTCAAACCTTCAAAGGCAAACTGGAATCCATGGACTTTTTCAAATAGTCACAAAAAATAAATTGAAAAGAAGCCAGATCGTGTACTATCACGAAATCTGGCTTCTTTATTTTTGCTCTCACTTGATCCCAGTAACATGACATTTTTTTCCAGTTATTATCCAGTAATGAATCCACACTAAAGCCCTAAAAATTAAGGCTGTAATACGTGACGTTTTTTTCACCATTGATATCTGGTGAATAGCCCCAGTACCCTGAATCCATCGAGGCAAGAGAAGCCTCTCTTGCTTCAAAGCAGGCTATCAAATGAGTGCAGAAATACTCGCCCGAATCCAATTTGCGGTCACCGCAGGATTCCACTTCATCTTCCCTCCCATGAGCATTGGGCTCGGACTACTCCTCGTAATCATGGAGGGGCTTTATCTCAAAACCAAAGACCCCCTCTATCACAAAATGACTCGATTTTGGGTTCTTGTATTTGCCCTGACTTTTGCCATTGGAGTTGCAACAGGAATTCCAATGGAATTTCAATTCGGAACCAATTGGTCACGATACTCGCGGTATGTCGGTGACATCTTTGGATCGGCTCTTGCCGCCGAAGGCGTTTTCGCATTCTTCCTCGAGAGCGGATTCCTCGCCATTCTCGTCTTTGGCTGGAACAAAGTCAGCCCGAAGATGCACTTTTTCAGCACGTGCATGGTCTTCCTCGGCTCGATATTCAGTGCCGTTTGGATTTTGGTCGCAAACAGTTGGCAACAAACGCCAGCCGGATTTCGGCTCGAGCAAACAGCAACTGGAGAAGTAGCCCGCATTACAGATTTCTGGGCCATGGTCTTCAATCCCAGTACCGTTGACAGATTTACCCATACCGTGCTCGCCTCATTCCTCACAGGCGCATTCTTTGCAATCTCTGTTGCGGCCTACTACATGCTCAAGAAGCAGCATCTCGATTTCGCCCGGCGATCACTTAAAATTGCTCTCTCCGTTGCACTCGTTGCTTCTGTAGCGCAGATACTAGTTGGGCACGCATCAACCCAGCATCTTGTGAAGAACCAACCCGAAAAGTTCGCAACAATTGAGGGCCATTACGACTCCACAAAACCTATCGATCTGACAATCCTCGGATCCTATAACCCAGAGACCAAAGAAACCACTGGAATCAAAATCCCCAACATGGGCTCTGTGCTCATTGATGGGAATCCAAATACCACGGTGCAAGGTCTCGATTCGTTTGCAAAGGAAGACTTACCTCCCGTAGCTCCGGTTTTCCAATCTTTCCGAATCATGGTCGGAATTGGAATGTTCTTGCTCATTCTCAGCCTAGTCGGAACAATTTCCGCCTTCCGAGGAACTCTTGAAAACAAACCAACCCTCCTGAAGGTCATGATCGTCAGCGCCGCGCTTCCCCATGTCGCGAACCTGCTTGGGTGGATGGTTGCAGAAGTCGGTCGCCAACCCTGGAGCGTCTATCGACTCCTTCGCACCAGCGAATCGACCTCAAAAGTAGTCAGCGCCGGACAAATAGCTGGATCTCTCACGATGTTTATCTTCCTTTACATTCTGCTTGGATTCCTCTTCTTCTACTTACTTGACAAGCGAATAAAAGCCGGACCAGATGCTGACTACGACGAACCAGAACCCCTCGAAAGTCAAAAGCTCAAGCTCTTTGGCGCAAAAGTAAACACAACCGAAACCGCAGAGGCAAAATCATGATCAACTACCCGTTCGACCTCGCAACCGCATGGTTCATTCTCATCGGAGTCCTGCTTACCGGATATGCAATCCTCGATGGATTTGACCTCGGAGCCGGAGCCCTCCATCTCTTCGCAAAGAAAGATCACCATCGAAGGGTCATTCTCAATGCAATTGGCCCAGTGTGGGACGGCAATGAAGTCTGGCTCCTCGTCGGCGGAGGCGCACTCTTTGCGGCATTTCCTCCCGTCTACGCAACTGCATTTAGCGGCTTCTACACCGCATTCATGCTCGTCCTAATGGAATCATCTTCCGGGCCGTCGCCATCGAGTTCCGCTCAAAAGAAGAATCAACAAAATGGCGCGGATTCTGGGACAAAGCGTTCAGCATTTCAAGCATCCTCCTCCCAGTCCTCATGGGCGTCGCCCTCGGTAACGTCATAATTGGCGTTCCTTTAGATGTCGAAGGAGAATATGCTGGAACGTTCTGGACCCTTCTGAGCCGACCATTTCCAATCATTGTTGGAGTGACAACCCTCGCAATGTTCATGCTCCATGGAGCGATCTACCTTGCTCTCAAAACAAGCGGCGAACTACGTGATCAAGTAAGAGGATGGCTCAAAGGAACAATGATCTTCTACTTCGCAAGCTACGCCGTTCTCACGGGAGCGATGTTTTTGTGGGCACCTCAAATGGTCGCAAAACTCCAAGCAATGCCAATACTATTCATCCTTCCGGTACTGAATATCCTCGCTCTTGCGAACGTCCCGCGTGAACTCCACCATGGGCGCGACTTTTTCGCGTTCTTGAGCAGTTGTTTCAGCATCGTCGCGAATCTCGCCTTGGTTGGAATTGGAATGTTCCCGAATCTCCTCCCGAGCTTCCCGAATCCCGAATACAGCCTGACAACGCTCAATTCAGCCAGTTCGACACCAAGCCTCACCGTTATGATGACCATCGCAATCATTGGTGTCCCGTTCGTTCTTGCCTACACCGCGGCGATCTATTGGGTATTCCGAGGCAAGGTAGACGAGACCCACCTTCACTATTAGACTCTGTCAAGTCCCCCTTGCGAATAACCGGAGAGGCGAGCTGAGGTGAGGAGATTCACGCAATTCCTCACCTCAAGCTCACAACTCATGTCGTAAACTAAACCATGGACTTCTTCACCCGAACCCCAACCCGTCGCGAATTGTTCCAAGCCCTCGCCGCCGGAACCGCCGCCACCTTCTTCCCCGAAGAACTCCACCGACTCATAGAATCCGGCACCTATCAAGATCTCCTCCAGGTCACACCCGATCTCACCGAGGGCCCGTTCTATCCCAACCAACTCCCCCTCGACCAAGACAACGACCTCGTCATCATCAAAAATTCCACCACTCCCGCCATCGGTCGAGTCACCCACCTGAGTGGAGAAATCCTTGACCGATCTGGCGCACCCATCAAAAACGCCGTCATCGAAATCTGGCAAGTGGATGGCAACGGGGTCTACCTCCACTCCGGCTCTGCCAATAAATCGCAAGCCGACAAGAACTTCCAAGGTTTCGGCAAATTCGAGACCGACTCCACTGGTGCCTATAAGTTCCGCACCGTCAAACCTGTCCCCTACCCCGGACGTGCCCCTCACATCCACTTCCGCGTCATTCATAAAGAACAAGTCATCCTCACTTCTCAAATCCATGTCCAAGATGACCCGGGCAACGCCCGCGACGGCGTCCTCCGATCAGCCGGCAATTCGGAAGCACAAAAGCTCGTCCAAGCCGCCTTCGTTCCGATGAAAAACTCCCCCACCAGTGACCTCGAAGCAAAATTCCGAATCGTCATCGGCCTCACTCCTGAGGATACACACCACCACTAAACAACATTGGCTGGTTTGACATCTGCAAACCAGCCAATCGTAAGCACTAACTCAGTTAGGATCTTTTGCGACAAGCAAACCAAGCCCCAACTGCTGCAAGCCCCAGCATCGTCGCTGGCTCAGGCACCGCTTCCTGAGAAAAGCTAATGTTGTCCAAGCCAATATTGTCCGAGTTTCCGCCAAGTCCGGTGAGGTCAAGCTCCAAAACCAGAACTTGAGAGGCGAAGCCTCCGATGATAAAAGTCGACGCCGGACTACTAAAACTGGGAATCGGAACGTCGATAAGCTGCACCAAAGTTAATCCGTTTCCATCTTTCAAACTTAACCCTGGCAACGTGACCGCGCCCCCGAAGTTTCCAATATCAAAGCTGTTCAAAACGACATTCTGATTATTTGATGCGGTGAACGTGATCCGCAACAACGGGTCTCCGTCATTTTCGTTATAAATCACGTTCGTTAGATCACTGCAACCCGTGCTCCACCAACTCAATGATCCAGAATCCGACCGAGAGTAGTCAACCGTCACATCCGGGGTCGTACCGTTGGAAATATCATAGCCAAAATTTCCTACCGTCGCCGCCGCGACATTGTCGCCATAGCCCTGATCCAGAAAATTTCCATTGCTATTTCCCGTAATATCAAATGTGAGCACTGTTGCTTGCGAAAGGGCTCCATGCCCAAGAATCCCTAAAGTCAAAATTTCTTTTGTCATCTTTTCCTTCCTCTCCAATCGGATTCCATTAGAATCCAGGAACTTGAAGCTCTTGTCCAGGGGTTCGGGAATATTTTCCTAAAGTCTAAACCAACCCCAACAACACTTCAAACAATTTAACCATCGAAGGACAAGTCCGATGACAGGAGAGTTAGTCAAGCAACAGTTCGGTTATGCGACCATACAGTGCAAAGTTGTGAGCAGGGGAGGCGCTCGCATCAGCCCTTGGAATTTTTAAGGAACTGTTGACAAAACACTTCCCGGGGGGGGTAAGGTTGAATCATGAAAATTGGCGTCTTCGTCGCACTCGTCTTAACAGCGTTGTCATTCAATACATCTTACGCCCAATCCTGGACGAGAACCACAAGAGACATCAAGGAGACCACTTCAATTTTTCCAGTGGGACCAGTAGTACTCTGCTCAGATACATCAGAAATTCCTGCAAATATTAGATTCTGGCGGTATCAACAATATTGCATTGAGTCTGGAGAGACCGGGCCGGTTACACCAAGCTGGACCCCGCCAGTGTCAAACCTGATTAGCTTGAATAACTTGAGGATACCAGTGACTCATGGAGGTGTAAACGGAATCCCAAATCATGTTTATGTCCTTGAAATGGTCGCAAAAGAATTTGCCCAATGGGATGTAGTAATTTACAATGGAGTTCCGAGTCTTACAAACTTCTTGCAACCACCCATCGAAACATGGGAAAGCTCAGGAGGTTCTACGTCAGGAGGCACATTGAGTAGAACTGTTCGAAACTTTTCAGAAGTTGAAAGTCGCCACCAGTTCTACCCGCAATTCTAAAAGGAAAAAACTGATGTTTGCCCACTTATCCTTAATTGCACTTGCGGCATTCGATTTCTCGGAACTCCAGGTTGGTCAGAAGACAGTCGCATTGATTGGTGGTTCAACCGTAGAGTTCCCATCGACCTTCAATACTAACCAGAAATATTCTTTGCCTTCCAAGTGGCTAAACCTTCTAGAAAGTGACGAGGAGGCAATCTACATAGATTTAGATTCTATTGGAGCAACGCATCTCGAAAATCTAACTCAATACTCTCAAATGATCAAGACCGGGACGGCACAAACTCAAGACGGTGACAAGCTACTTGCAAGGATCTTACTCGCAATGCAACCCAACTCAATCCCATCCCACTTTAAGGACAATCCCACTATTTCTGTCTCAACCGAACAATTCGTTCTCATAAAATCACAACAAGATCAAGAAACATCAATAACACCTTTGCGTACGCCAACCAACCCCTCATTTAAGAGAAACATCCCAAGAGAGTTCTTTTCGAACATTTCTCCAGTTGCAATAATGAACCCCAACTCTCTCAGCATCCAAGCCCGCGCATTCGGTGGTAATCAAATCCAACAAGCATCCCTCATTTCGCGCGGAGTGGAGCTAGCAGAGAAATACCTCAAGTCGAAAATGGACACGCTTAAGGATGCGTTTGAAAGTCAGCGAACCGAAGAACAAAAGGCTGAGCTGAGTAAGCTGAAGAGCCAATCCGTCCTCGGCTTAACTATGTCTCAACTGAAAGAAACTTATCCGCAACTTCAAATCCAGTCAGACCGACAAGGCAACTTCATCTTCACTGAAACAATGCCCGTAATCAACTTCGTCATTGAAGCAAAGGGACAAAATATTGGCATTGCGGTTGACGCAAGAGGCAAATAATTAGTTTCTAAACCAACCCCAACAACGCCTCAAACAACTTCACCATCGCAAAAGTATCCCGCTCGCAATACCGGAGCAGCGCCTCCCGCCGAGCCGCCAAATCCGCCCCGACCAACTCCCCACTCCGCGCCGCAACATAACTCATCTCCGCCATCCCGCCGTTCTTCACCTGCAAATCCGAATAATCCAGACCCGGAACCATCACCGGAAGCACGACTTTAATCGAACTCTTCCCTCGGAACTTCGGATGATAAACCCCATCCTTAAAGAAATCCTCCATATCCACGCTGGACGCCAAAAACTTCTGCAGCAACTCCTGCGCCCCGGGCACCCCTGCACCCACCAAGCGAGTCAAACACCGCTTTTCAAACGCCGAATAATGGATGACACTCCCTGCCCCCGCCAAAACCGGTGTCAATGCCTCCACCAACCCCGCATGTGGATCATCCGACTCCAAATCCACAAACTCAAAATGAGCCGCATCCCCACCCGGCTCGCTCAATACGTGAGCAGAAAATTGAAACACTACCAACTCCCCGCCCTTCATTCCCGGATTCACCGGAAACAGCGGCGAGGCCGTCTCAAAGTCCAAAAACACCGCCGGATACTTCACCGCCGCAAGCCGCCGACCTAAATCCGGCGCAACCCACGGCACCCGACCCGACCCCAATGCCCGCCGCACAAACTCCGCCTTGTTACTCAGTTCCTCATCCGCCGGAACCTCACTCATCCGATAAATCCCTCGATCAACCAAAGACTGATATTTCCGCTTGTCCAAACTCGGCGCAAATAGCAAATCATCGTCCGCCAAATCCCCAAAACAGTGACCCAGGTAAGGGCAAGTCGCCTCGCAATGCCGGCCCGCCCGAATCTGTTCCGCTTCCCCACTCTCGATAACCGCCAGCAATTCGTTCACTGCCTCCGGTAGCTCGGGAGATTCCCGCCGGCAAATATCCGTCACATCCAGCGGCACAAACAAATCCTGAACCCGCGACCCCTCAATCATCGGCGTCTCCTGCGCCACAAAAATCAACTCCACTCGCTCAATCGAAAGCCCCGACCGATTCAAAACGTGATACTGAAAGATCGCATCTTTAACGTGATTATCATTCACCGTCTTCGCCGATTTCACCTCGCGAAAACCCCACGCCTCTCCAATCCTGAACAAAATATCCACTTGCGCGAAGAGCCCATCAACCGCAAACGCCGCTTCATAAAGCACCCTGTGTCCATCCCTCATCATCTGCGCCGTATTTTCGAGCCGCTCAGATAAAGAATCACCCGGAACCTCAACCCCACCCGAGTTCAAACCCCGCGCCAAAATCCCAATCTTTTGGCCAATCTCGGCCCGCGCCAGCATCGCCTCATCAACAACCCCCAAATCCGGCTGATTCCACCGAAGCCACAATCGCTTCGGACACTTCACCCCATCTTTATATGCCGATTTTGAGAGCCGACGCCCACCAGAAGTCACCCCTCAACTCTACCGCCTCAGACTCAACGAATGTCTTTCTTAATCCACTTGGCGTGCATATCAAAGTAAATCTGGTTCCGACCACCTACGTGCGCACTCCATCCCCCCGCCGGCGGCTCTGATCCACCAACCGACCAAAGCGTATGGGAATAGTTCCACCACCCCGCCTCATAGAACGGCGTCATCAACCACTCCTGCTCACTCACACTCAAACCCTTCGCATCCGCTACACTTAAGGCACTCCGCCCCCGAGTGAACCGTGTCGAAGCCGGATTCAACTCCGCAAAAAGATCGCTGATATAGTGCGTTTTCCCCCGAGTCCAATCATCCACTCCGTTCGCTCGCCACGGAGCCTCAAAGTAACTCTGCCAACCCGACAGCCTCGCTGTTCCCAATGCCGGAGAATGGAAAATCTGAACATTCTTGATATAAGGATCCCAAAGCGGCATAAAGCTCCCCACCACCGCATATTTCCGACCATCCGCCCGCACCGCCGGAGTCAGCTGAAGCTCCGCATCCGGCACCCAAGGCATCAAATCATCATAGTCGTTCACATAAAGCTCATTCCCAATCGCAATCTGCCGCAAATTGCTCAAACAAGCCGAACGCTTCGCCGATTGCTTCGCCTGGGCAAAAACCGGGAACAATATCGCCGCCAAAATCGCAATAATTGCAATCACCACCAACAGCTCAATCAATGTAAATCCACGCTTCACGGCATAACAGTACCAATTTGAGACGTTAACAAACCAATAAATCCACCAGTCCCAATCCCCTCGGGAGCCTTTTTCACTTAACCCCCCTTCCAAAAATTAGCACGGGACCACGGAACCAATTTTCAAAACGTGGCGTTTCGATAAAGGAAGTTCCCACTGGGACACAACAGGAACAAGACCATGAAACAACTCAACAAGATCGTCGCAACCCTCTTCACCCTCGCCGCATTTGGTGCCGCAAACGCCGCTCCCATCGACTTCAAAATCGGATCCGGCAACCAAACCCAACAAATCGCCCAAGTCGAATCCGCTACCGATCTCGAAACCTTCACCGGACGAACCGATAAAGTCACCGGAAACCTCAAATTCGACCCAGCCAAACGAACCGGCTCCGGCAAAATCGTCATTGATGCCGCCAGCATCAACACCGGAATCGACCTCCGCGACGAGCACATGCGCAGCCCCAACTGGCTCGACACCGCAAAGTTCAAAACCATCACGTTTGAAGCAACCACCGTCAAGTTCGTCAAAGGCAATACCTATTCCGTCACCGGGAAGTTCACCATGCACGGAGTCACTAAGACGATCAAGACCAATGTTGAAGTCAAGCACCTCAAAGAAAGCGCAACCACCAAGAGCGCAGGGTTCAAAGGCGATGTCCTCCAAGTCAAATCCAAGTTCAACGTGAACCTCAGCGACTTCGGAATTAAAATCCCCGCTCCCGCCAAAGGCAAAGTCAGCAACTCCGTCACCATCAGCGTAACCGTCTACGGTCAAAGCAAAGGCTAATCATTCGACCTCGCTCCCCGCTTTGTACCACGGGGAGCAAACTCAACCTGGAATCCCCATGAAAGTCCTCAACATTCTCGGAATTGCCGTCGCCGTCCTTGCCTTTATTGCCCTCATCGCCGCCCAGGTCATCCGAGAGGACTACGCCAAACGCGCTGTCGTCTACCAACGCATCGAGCAAACCGAAGAAGCCAAACTATTCGGCGACGTCGGCACCAAAATCGGCTCCCCCCAAGCCTTCATCATCGATGACCCCAAAGCTATTCTCCCCGATACTTTAGAGGACGGAACAAGGCTCCTGAACGAGAACTACCTCAAGGCTAAAAGCATCTACCCCCTTCAACTCAAAACGATCAATGAAACGGTCTCAATGGTCTCCCTCGGCACCGCCCTCGCCCTCATCGCCGGCATCGCCACCACCCTCTTCACCCGCCGCAAGCTTGAAAAAACGAACGCTTGAAGGGAAAATCTCTTAGTGATTCCTTCACTCCTCCCGAAAAAGCCACTCCGTCGGAACACTCCGCCGCCGGAACCCCGCCGCCTCCACTTCCCAAAGCAACTCCCGACTCCCCCCCGCATTAAAATAGAGCAACTCAAACGGATACCTCCCCTTCACGAGCCTAACCTGAATCGCCCCCGATCCCGTCCCCCCCACCTGCGTCAAATCAATCAAATCCCGCCCCCCAAACCTCAATCGGCTCCCGTCATCACTCCGCAAATAAAACGTATAAACCCCGTCCGCCGGAATCGCCAAAACCCCGTGGAACCGCACCCCAAACGGATCACCCAAGAACCGCCACTGGTTCGCCCAAGTCGGAACGTCCGTCCGCTCCACGCTCCCCGAAAAGCCGTCGACGTCGCGAAAACGCCCCGAATACCAATCCGCCCACAATCCCGAAACCAACCGCCCATCTGGCTCCTCCACCCGCAAAAACCTGACCGAAACCGGCTTCCCCACCGCCCCATTCGCTCGCATAAACGCCACGTTGATCTCCCCCGATTCGGTCATCACGAAAGGCGGTCAAAATCCTCGCTTGTCGCTCGCGGAACTGACCCATCACGCGTCCGTTTCACCGACATCCCTGGCGGTGCCTTCGGAGGATTCAGCGTCACGGAATCACGAAACGCCACAAAGTAGTAGTCAAATTCCGGCTCCGGCACATGACTCTGAACCTCAAGCTGATCTAGTCGGGCAATCTGCTGTTGAACCCCCGCTTCAAACCTCGCCCAGTTCTTTGCCTTAGAGTCACTCCAAAGCGACTCACTCAAAGCCAAAATTCTCGGAAACACCGCCTGCTCCACATCCCCCCACTGTTCCAATCGCTCGGTCCAAACCTGCCCCTGTCCTCCTTTGATCAACGCCGCTTGTTCCGCCGTCACTCCTTTCGGAACCGGATCAAACCCATACACTTCTTTCATCGGAGTCGCCTGATAAGAGTGATCAAAATAAGTAAGCTGCTGGGGTGCCATCACGGCCCGTGCCCCTGCTTGGATCGCTGCCTTCGCTCCCGCTTCTCCTCGCCAACTCATTACCACTGTATTCCCCGGCAATCCCCCTCCAAAACTTCGTCCCATGCCACCGCCGTCTTCCCTTTCGATTTCAAATAGCTCGCCATCCGCCGCATAAAGTAACCATACAGTTCCTCGTTTCCGTCAAGCCGTTGCCGCTCTCGCATCCCCAAACAGTCCGAACAAGTCGTCCAAGTCCGCTTGTCCACCTCGTCCCCCCAATGTGAACATAATCCCCCGGAAAAAGCTCCACAACCTCGTCCAAAACCTCAGTCAAAAACTTGTATGTCGCTTCTTTCCCCGGACAATACGTATTCACAAACTGCGTTTTGATCTGCGGCAAAATCCGGTTCACACTTGCTTCGTCGCATGCCAAGTCCCGTCTCACCCAGAGTGCCGGCAACGAGTGTCCGGGCATCTCAATCTCAGGCACAACCGTAATGTGTCGCAATGAGGCATATTCGACTACTTCCCGAACCTGATCCTGAGTGTAATAGCCACCATAAACCTGATAAACCCCATCATTCTGATTAAAAAACAACTGGGAGTGATCCCACCCGCGCCCATCCCCAATCCGCCAAGCCCCCACCCTTGTGAGGTCAGGATGACCTTTAATCTCAATCCGCCAACCCCCGTCATCCACCAAATGCCAATGAAACCGGTTAAATTTATATAATGCGAGTAGATCAATGAACTTCTTAACTTCATCCACCCCAAAAAAATGGCGGGAAACATCCAAGTGCATTCCGCGCCACTCAAACCGTGGCGCATCCGATATCTCCGCCGCTAGCGCAATCCAATCTCGAAAAACCGCTTCGTCCGACTCAATTTCTTTCGGAAGCATCTGCCGAAAGCTCTGTGCACCATAGAACAAACCCGGAATCCCAAATGATCGAATTGTTACGTATTCCGATCGCACACTCACCCGGTACCCCTCCTCCCCCAACCATTTCATTTCGGGTTTCAGGTCAAATTCAATATAATCCTTAACAGGCTTCGTTGGCCGGATCGGCAGAGGATATCCCGTCGCCTTTCGCAGCATCCTGGCCAACCGATCCGCTTCCCCTAGCTCACGGTTATCCGCCACAATCACCGTCGAAGGCAGAATCTCGAATTGCCCTGTTTTCCGCACATATTCAGTCGGCATAGGCACAATCGGCGGCAATGTTGAGCCTTGTAAGCCCACCATCCCTAGCGCTAACGCAACCGTGCTCACAACCAAGCTCATGCCCTCGTGATTGTACCGGAGCACCCCTACTTCACCCCGCCTAACTGGCATCAAGTTCGCAAGGGAACAAACTTCCAGCTCACACGTTTAAGTAAAATAGGAATTCATCAATATGGTCAATCTCGCCGTAGCCGCCCTCCCATTCATCGTCGCCACGACCGCCACTGCTCCCCAATCAACTTCAGAGTGGCCGTTCAAAATCATGGAAGACGCAATCGTCGTAGATAGCCAGGTCAACGGCCGTAACGTCAGCGCAATGTTCGATACGGGATTCTCCGGTGCGTACGTTCTTAACCAAAGCGTCAACGTCGGTAAGCCAACCGGATTTATGAACCTCCAAGACTTCGTCGGAGTTTTCCAGGCACCCACTGTCAAAATCACCTCACTCAAAATGGGCGAAATTGACATGAAGCCCCAAGATATGCAAGTCGTCCAAATGCCCGATGAAAACTACTCTCTCAACTACGGCACCCACTGCGACGGAATCATGGGTCTCGAAGTCATTGCTCACCGCGTCACCCAAATCAACTTCCAAGAATCCAAATTCAAATTCTTCCCGGATAGCTATGACATCAACAAGTTCAAAGGCCAACCCGGCAAGACCGTTCTCAAGATGCTCCCCATTGGCAATAACGCCATCAAGCTTCTTGTCAAAGCCCCCAATGGCGGCAAACTCTATCTAAGCCTCGACACGGGCAACGCCTTCTACAGCACCACCCACAAAGACAGTCTCGAACGCATTGGTTTGTGGAAGGTCGGCGTCAAACCGAACTTCATGAAGCAGTCGTTTGTCGCTTCCGGGGCCGTCGACAGCTGGGATATCGAACTGAAAGATATGAACATCTACGGCTATGATGTCCCACGTGGAGTCTGGAACATCATTGACCGGCCCGCCTCCGATGCAGATAGCGACGGCACCGTCGGATTTGGATTCCTCAAAAATTTCAACATCACAATCGACATGGAGCGGAGGCTCGTCATGCTCGAAAACTTCACCAACGAAGTCGGGTCTCCGGAAACGGGTGAACCGGGGTTCTTTGCGTTCTGGGATGATCGATCTTCCCGTATGCGCGTCGGTCGGGTACTTCCGGGGAGCCCCGCCGAAAAGGCCGGGATCAAACCCGGCGACTTCCTCGTCTCGATCAATGGCGAACTCATTTCCAACACCCCATTCCGACGCATGATGCGACTGATGGAAGGCGAACCCGGTTCAACCTTCATTTGTGCGACGTCCCGCGATGGAGTCCTCACCCGCCACGAAATCAAGCGCGAAGTCATGGTGAACAAACCAATCACAAACTGACTCAGCAGGTCAACAAAATGTTAAGCCCGGGTCGTCATCCGGGCTTTTCTATTTTAGACTCAGCTATAGTCAATTCCATGAAGCACGCCAGCCTCATCGTCATTGCCCTCTTCGTCCTCTCTGCGTGCACTCCAACCGACCGGGTAGGGACCAACCCCAACGTAATTCCCACCGGTCATCGGCTCGAATCCCCGGGTGACCGCCTTGAAATGCCCGGGCGCCCCGTCGATATGCTCCTCACTACCGACGGCAAAACCATTGTCATCAAAGACTTCAATGCCATCCGCACCGTAAATCCCCAAACCAACAAACTCCTTGGTTCCGCCGCACTCCCTGGCGGTGCGTCGCTCATAGGAATCGCCGAAAACCCAAAGACGAAAGAAATTTGGGTCACCAACGCCCAAAATGCCATCCAAATTTTCTCAATCGCCGACCCAACAAAACCAACAAAAACCCGCGAGATTATTCTTCCAAAACCACCCAAATCGGCGAATTCTTTCCCGTGCGGAATTACTTTCAATCCCGAAGGCACCCGGGCATATGTCGCTCTCAGCATTAGTAACGCCGTCATCGCCCTGGACACAACCAGCGGCCAATCGATCTGGCAAACGCCAGTTGGAATAGCCCCCTATTCAATCGCCCTCCACAAAGAGAGCCTCATCGTTACCGAGCAGGGCGGCCCCATCCCCAAAAAAGAGGACAAAACTGCTCCCAGCGCTGGTACCGAAACCGAAATTGACGAACGCGGTGTCGCCGCCCAAGGATCAGTATCCATTCTCAATCGCAATTCTGGACAACCCATCACCCAAATCAATACCGGTCTCCAACCCGGAGCAATTGCAATTGATCCAGCCGCAGAAATCGCATTTGTTGCCGAGGCGAACAACGACACAATTACACTTATCAATCTCAAAACCAACAAAAAACAAGGTGAGTTTGAATCAAAACCCGACCCACGACTGCCGTTTGGATCCATGCCCAACGCCCTCGCCGTAGATGCCAAGTCAAATCGTCTTTATGTCGCAAACGCTGGGAACAACGCCATCGCAGTATTTGATCTCAAGTCAAAAAAACTCCTCGGCCAAATTCCTACCGACTGGTACCCATCGGCAGTCCTCCTCCAAAACCAGTCCCTGTTCACGCTCAACAACAAGGGCATCGGAGCCCGACCCGTAAACGGTGAATCAAAACCCGCTTACAACTCCCACGAGAAGAACGGAACCCTCATCAAACTCACCCTGGACGATAAAAAACTACCCGAATACTCCAAACTCTCCGCCGAACTCACCCGCGAATCCCGAATCCTCACCGAACTCGAACGCTCCCAGAGCACATCCGCCAAACCCGTCCCCATCCCCGCAAAACTTGGCGAGCCAAGTCTCATCAAACACGTCGTTTACGTCATCAAAGAAAATCGAACGTACGACCAGTTCTTCGGCAATCTTCCCAAAGGCAAAGGCGAGCCCAAACTCAACATATTCACCGACGACCATATCCCCAACCACCGAGCCCTCGCTCAGCAATTCGTTCAACTCGACAACTACTATTGCAACGGCGTTCTCAGCGCTGACGGTCACTCCTGGGCGACAGAAGGCAACCTCACCCCCTATCTCAATCGCGCTTTTGGCGGATTTACTCGGAGCTACACCTTTGGTGATGATCCCATCACCTACAGCAGCTCCGGATTCATCTGGGACGGAGTTCTTGCCGCCGGACTCTCGTTCCGAAACTATGGCGAAATGAGCTACTCCGAGCCCAAACCTGCCATGAACGGACGCCAAATTTGGGAAAAGTATGTTGCCGGAGAGCCACTAGAATTCACCAACAACATCGGCATCGCGAACCTCCGGCGGTATTCCTCCCCTGACTATCCCGGTTGGAACATGAACATCCCCGATGTTCTGCGCATGGACAGATTCCTCAAAGAGTTTAAGGAGTTCGAAAAATCCGGCGATTTCCCAAATTTCACCATCATTTACCTCCCCCAAGACCACGCTGGAGGAGCCGTTACTCCTGCCGCCCACATGGCCGACAATGACCTCGCCGTTGGTCGCCTTGTCGAAGCAATTAGCAAGTCAAAATTCTGGCCCCAAACCGCAATCTTCATCAACGAAGATGATCCCCAGGCCGGAACCGACCACATCGACGGACACCGCTCTGTCTGCCTCGTTGTCAGCCCATATTCACGCAACCGCGGACTCGTCAGCAATTTCTATAACCAAACTTCTGTGCTCAAAACAATAAACCGCATCTTTGGCATCCAGCCCATGAATCAAAATGACGCCGCTTCCCCCCTCATGGACGGATGCTTTAACGAAAAAGCCGATCTCGCACCATATGCGGCTATCACCCCCAAACAGCGTCTCGATGAGTTCAATTCAACCACAACGCTCAACTCCACCGCCCTCACCTATTTTGCCAAAGTGAACAAAATTGATCTCCGCCAACGCGAAGTCCAAACAGAAACCGAAATGGACAACCTCTCCCGATTCGTGTGGCATGCCCAGATGGGTTCAAAGCCGTACCCCACTGAATGGGCTGGCCCTCACGGACGCGGGCTTAAAGCCCTCGGCCTCACCTTCGGAGAAACTGGCGGCATCGATCTCGATGATTAACAAAAATGCCACCTCTCTCAAAGAAAGAGGTGGCCCGATTTGGCAGGATCACTCACCCCGCTTCGTAATCTTCACACCGAACTTCTTCTTCTCAACCGGTGAAGCGTCAACTTCATCCTTCACCGTGAAAGAATCGCTGACTTTCTTCTCTTTCCGATAAATCCCGCTGACCTCGACCGTATCGCCGTTCTTTGGTGCCTTATCCCCTTCCAGGCTTCCTCGCAAGTAAACATTCGCAATCTTATTCTCACCTTTCAATTTGAAATTGACATAAGGATTACCCGCTCGGGATTCACGTTGTCGGTAATCACTCACAACACCCGTAACCGTCACTTCTTTGCCGTCCAGCGCATCTTGATCCTTCAGCATCTTGTCAACGGTCATCGCCTCAACCGCAAACGCCAACGCACTCACCAAAACCACGCCCATCAAAATTGCTTTCTTCATCTTATTTTCTCCTCAGCTCAATAGTTGATCAAGCTGCAAATGTCGTACTTCTCTAGTCTATCACGTCCATTCAAGAAACCAAGTTCCACCATGAATCCAAAGCCACAAACCGTCCCATTCAGCCGTTCGATCAACTTTGCCGCCGCTTCCGCAGTCCCCCCAGTTGCAAGCAGATCATCAACCACATAGACCCGCTGACCCGGTGCAATCGCATCAACGTGCATTTCGATCGTCGCCGAACCGTACTCAAGGTCGTACTCTTCTGTAATCTTGTCGTACGGCAACTTCCCGATCTTTCGGGTCAAAGCGAACGGCAAATCCAAACCAAGTGCAATCGGCACCCCAAAAATAAAGCCCCGACTTTCAATCCCAACTATGACCTCAGCCCCTTTCGATTTGGCATCCTCAATCATCAAATCGCACACTTCGCGAAAAGCCTGCGGAACCTGCAAGACTGGGTGAATATCCTTAAAGATAATTCCCGGCTTCGGAAAATCCGGAACATCTCGAATCAAATCTTCGGCGAGCAACTTTGCCATGGCAAGCGGTTTATACCTTCCCTATGCCTCAACCGAGGGGCCGGGCTCCCAACCTTGTTCGCTCGCCCGCATCAATGGCGTCACATCCATGTCCCGATCAACTCGCACTTGACAACTCAAACGAAATTGGCCCAAAACGCCGTCCTCTTCGAGCGAATCATGCTCAGCCTTCCCCATCTCAGGTTCCTCGGAGTGGAACTCCACCCGGCAAGTCGTGCAGCGGGCCAACCCGCCACACCGATGACTTACATCAACGCCGTTTGCTTCCAGAGCATTAACGAGTTTCGTCCCGTCTTCCACGTCAAATGATCCCGCGCCCGGAACCGTCACTTTATGGGTTGCCATAGAATCCAAATCCTACCTGCCCAGCAACCCAGAAAGTGCATCGCGACGACTGACGGCATTAGCCTCCGCCGAACCAATCGGAGCCCCATTCAAAGCCTGAATTGCGATGATGCTTGGCTTGGGCGGCTTACCTGATTCGGGCCAGCTCTCGTCCCACTCACCCCAGAGGAGTCCTTCACTCGGGTGCTGAATAGCAAGAAAAGCTGTCGTTCCGTCCGGCGTAAACTCCGGCCCGCACACTTCCGATCCCGGAACACTCGCCATAAACTGCTTCAAGTTCCCTCGATCCGGTCCATCCGTCGGTACTGCAAAAAATCCATCCCTCAATTTCATAGACGACTCCATCCCGTCCGTGGCAATCCAGAGATTCCCGAAACGATCAAAGCAGATATTGTCCGGACAACTGATCGGACTGACTTTCTCTTTCGGATACCCAGCATAGTAAGTCGCTTCATCTTCCGGATTTCCGCATACCAAGAACAATTCCCATGTGAAGGTTGTCGCCGCATGATCTCGTCCGCTCCCTTCAACCATCTCCACGATATGACCGTGGCGGTTCTCATTTCGGGGATTCATCTTGTTTGCGCCTTCTTTGCCTTCTTTGCCACGATCCGCGTTATTCGTACACGCAACATAAACGCGCTCGTTCACCGGATTAACCTCAATATCCTCCGGACGATCCATCTTGGTCGCCCCGAGCAAATCACCCGCAATCCGCGCATCAATCACTACATCCGCCTGAGACTCAAACCCATTTTCTTTCGTCAATGGCCCCGTGCCAAAAACCATTGGCAACCACTCACCCGTACCATCTTCGTTGTACTTGGCAACATAGAGCGTTCCGTGATCCATCAAATCACGATTTTTCACCCTGTCCGATGGGTCAAACTTGTCTCGGCTCACAAACTTGTACACATACTCAAACCGCGAGTCACATCCGGAATACATCACGACCCGACCGTCTGAGGTGACGTGAGTTGTCGCCGCCTCGTGGCGGAATCGCCCCAAAGCAGTTCGCTTGCGCGGAGCCCACTCAGGATCGAAAGGATCAACTTCAACAACCCAACCAAAGTGGTACGGCTCGTTCGGTTCCTTGCTCACATCAAACCGGTCGTAATGATTCTCCCACCCATACTCACTCTGACCTGACCCAATTCCATACCGCTTGGCCGAACGTTTGTCTTGTTCGCTTGTGTATGCCGCCCGACCAAACATTGATTGAAAATTCTCTTCCCCGCTCAGAACAGTTCCCCAAGGCGTCTTCCCAGCCGAACAGTTCGAGAAAGTCCCTGTGCAAGTCAAGCCATCCTTGTGCTTTGAAGTTCGCATTCGGGCATCCCCTGCCGCCGGACCCGAAACAACCAGTTCCGAATTTGCCGTGTACCGAGCGTTGAACTTACTCCCCGGCACATAGCTCCATTTGCCGTTCTCCCGCTTGACCTCAACTACCGAAAACCCAACCGCTTCCATGCTCACATCCACCTGCTCACAGGTCACTTTGAGAACATCATTGCCAACGTTAAACATCAGTTCTGGATTGATGTACTCATGGTTCACACCCAAAAGACCATGATCAGAACTCTCCGAACCAAATGGAAGGGGCAAGAATCCAACAAAATCGTTGTTGTAGCCAAAAGCCATCTTCTGCTTCTCTGCGGTCATTTCTGCAACCGGAACCGCCGATCCACGCTGACCAAAATCATCCCCCCAGCTGATGAGAACTTCACTTTTATAGCCCGCTGGTACCACAATCTCGCTCGCCGTACTCGGAGCAATCCCAGCAAAGTCAAGACCCTCAGGGGCAACGTTTGCCGCACCACCAACCGATGCCAGAGCTTTCCCTATAGGCGATGCCGCAAACGCCGCCACAATTCCGCCCTGCAACAATCCCCGCCGACCAATTCGACCCTCGACGATCCGCGCAAAATCCACCCCCACCCCATCATCAGATCGCACCACTTCGTCACTGTCGTAATGCATTTGCTTTTCGTCTGCCATAACTCTATTCTATCGCTCAAAATCTCACTCCGATCATCCAAAATCCACCGCCTTGACACCTCCTTAACAATCCACCAAAAAGTCACTAGGACTCCGGCAACCATTCGCCAACCCTCAGTGGTAAGATATTGCGTTCCCCATGAGTGCAAACGAGAAGATTTTTCCTGCCCCAGATATCCTCAATGAAGTTGAATACGGCAAGTTTGTTCTCACTAACCTCGCCGCAAAGCGCGCAAAACAAATTAAAGAAGGGGCTCCCCCACTCGTACGTATCGATACGAACCACCCCCTGAGCATCGCACTCGAAGAAATCGCTCAAGGCAAAATTAAGCCAATCCTTGGCTCCGACGCCCAAGCCGCCGAACTTGATGAAGATTACAGTGCTTTGGACGAACTCGGCCTCGACGATGTTGGACTGCTCCTCCCCGGAGTTGACGACGAAAGCGACGAAGACGATGATGACGATTTGCTGGGCCTCGGTGACCTCGGGTTTGACGACGAAGACGAGGATGACGAGGATGAAGTCGAGCTTGACGACTCCCTCAAAACCCTTCTCGCCGATGACGAAGAGGAAGAAGTCATTGCCGAGGACGAAACCGAAGATGACGATGTCGCCGTTGTCGCCGACGACGAGACACCTGAAATTTCCCTCGACGATCTAGCGTCAGAAGAAGAAGCCGGAAACGAAGAGGATAAAGAAGACTAAGTCAACATGGCAACACCCGACCCCTACGCCGCATTAGGGGTTTCTCGCGACGCGAGCCCCGAAGAAATAAAGTCTGCCTATCGCAAACTCGCCCGGCAGTACCACCCCGACGTCAATCCCAATAATCCTGAAGCAGAAGAAAAGTTCAAAGAACTCTCGACCGCTTACGCAATTCTTTCTGACCCCGAAAAGAAAGCGCAGTACGATCGATTCGGCTCCGTCGATGATCAAGGCGGATTCCAGGGCAACCCCAGTGACTTCTTCCAAGGCGGAGCCGGATTTGGCGATCTCTTCGAAGCATTCTTCGGCTCACAGGGCGGAGGGCCACAACGTGCATCCGGAGGACGCCGCGACGGTGATGACCTCCGCGCTGAGGCAGTCGTGACCCTCATCGAAGTTCTGGAAGGCGTTGAAAAGAAAATCACCTTCCGCCGCGCAGCGAGGTGTGAAACATGCGATGGAATGGGTACCGCTGACAAATCAAAACCAAAAGCCTGTGAAACTTGCAACGGCATGGGCGCGGTCACTCAAGTCCGCCAAACCATGATCGGCAGTATTCGCACCCAAACCCCCTGCCCCAAATGCCGAGGCGAAGGCATCCAAATCGACAATCCATGTGGAACTTGCCGGGGCGAAGGCGTCACCCCCAAACAAGAAGAGTTATTCGTCACCATCCCCGCCGGAATCGAAGGAGGACAAACTCTTCGCGTCCAAGGCAAAGGCTCCGATGGAGTCCGAGGTGGACTACCTGGCGACCTCTACGTCGTCACCCACGTCGCCGAAGACAAACGTTTCATCCGCGAAGGCAGAATGCTGGAAACGGAAGTCGAAATCACATTCGCGCAAGCGGCTATCGGCGACAGCATAGAAATCGAAGGACTCACCCAAACCCTCGAGCTAACTATTGAACCAGGGACCCAACCAGGCGACACGTTCCGCATCAAAGGCGAAGGGCTCCCCCGTCTCGGCGGAGGGAATCGCGGCGACCTCCTCGTCGAAGCCAAAATCACCATTCCAAAGAAGACGTCCGAAGGAGAATCCAAACTTCTCAAGGAATACGCTGAACTACGTGGCGAACCAATCCCCAATGGCCCTGGCAAACCCGCCAACATCTTCGAGAAAATATTCAAGCGAAAATGAGCGAATGGATTGAAGTAAAAGCAGAGCTAAGTGCTTCTCCCCTCGACTGGTCTCCATGGGATGAGATTTTTGAGGAACACGGAATTGCTGGCACCGTCCAAACCGACAAGCCCCCAACCCTCAGCGGCTACCTTTCACCCGATGCCCTATCCAATCTTGAACCGCTCATTCAAGCTCTAGAATCCGCAGGAGCAATCAATGTCACCCACTCCCAGGTTCCCGAAGTGGACTGGTCAGAAGCCTGGAAGCAATTCTTCGTTCCCCGCCGCATCGGCAACCACTTCATGGTCGTACCCAGTTGGTCAGAATTTGACCCTCAACCTGGCGACATCACCATCACCCTTGATCCTGGTCAAGCATTCGGAACCGGCGATCACCCAACAACCCGAGGGTGTCTCGAACTCTTGGAAAGAGCAGGCGCTCAGGGAAAAGAGGTCGCAGATATCGGCTGTGGCAGCGGGATCCTCGCGGTGGGTGCTGCCCTCATCGGCGCAAAACATCTCGACTGTGTTGACACAGACCCCCTCTGCATCCGAAGCACTACCGAAAACTTCGCCCGAAACAACGTAACTGGCAACACATTTCTCGGTGCCGGATTTGACCCCCTACCTTCCGAGCAAACGTACGACCTCGTCCTCAGCAACATTATCTCCGCCGCCCTCATAGGAATATCCCATGAAGCCGCCCGACGAGTCCGTCCCGGTGGAATATGGATCATCAGCGGAATCATCGAATCCAACTGGCCGGACGTTCTTGCCAAAGCCACTGCATGCGGCTTTACTCTCATTGACCATATTCACGAGGGTGACTGGATCGCCGCTCGCCTAACTCGTTAACATATTTTTAACAAAACCCCCGTAAGACTCTGGAACTAAAAATCTGAAAATCCGTCATAATTCAATGTAGAGAGTCAACTCTCTACAGGAGCTACAACAAGGATGAGTAATCATGATCGGTTGGAGCTCTCGGAAGACGAGGCGTTTGCGCTTCTCGCATTGGCAATGACCAGCGATGTTGCGCTTGACCCCACCTCCGAAAAAGCAGTCCGGAAACTGGTCGAATACTGCAAGAGACATCAACGCAATCATTCAAACCGACCAGAATTAGACTGTGAGCTCATCGGGGCAAGCTAAACGCTTGCCCCAAACCAATTTTTGAGGCACGTATTTTCATTCATTTTTCTACAGTTCACGAACATGCAACTCAGATCATCAACAAAATCCCTGGACCCATTTGATAGTCTAGGGTTTAACATTCTTTATTCTCTGCGAAGCAATTCCCTCCCCAAGATTGGGGAGGGCAGGGCGGGTTGATCGTAACTCTCAATCATAATAATCTAATGCCCACAACCCTCGTCATCGCCACCCATAACCCCAAAAAAGCTGGCGAAATGGTCACCATTCTCAATTCCCAATTTCCTGATCTCACCATCAAAACGCTTGCCGACTACCCTGACGCCCCAGAACCAGAAGAAACAGGCACCACTTACGCCGAAAACGCCGCCATAAAAGCCGAATCCGCCGCCCAAGCCACCGGGGAATGGTGCCTCGCCGACGACGCTGGACTCGAAATTGACGCCCTCACAGGCGAACTCGGCATCTATTCCAAACGATTCGCTGGCGAAGAAACCCCCTTCCCTGAAAAAATGGCGATCATTCTCGACCACCTTAAAAGCACCCCCGAACCCCAACGAGGAGCCCGGTTCAACTGCCACATCGCCCTCGCCCGACCCGGACTCCCGACCGAGCATTTCTCTGCAATCTGCCCTGGACGAATCGCACATTCCCCATCCGGCAACGGCGGGTTCGGCTACGATCCCATTTTCTGGCTCCCCGAAATGAACTGCACCATGGCCGATCTCACCGCCGAACAAAAACACGCCATCTCCCACCGTGGCCAAGTTCTCCGTGCCTTTGCCGACTGGCTCAAAAACCAATAAATGCACTACCTCGCACGCTCCGGCGAGTCCATCGCCCTCACACCACAACCGGGAGAAACCGTCCTCGACGTCCTCCTCCGCCACAAAATCCCCATCGGCTACTCATGCCGCAAAGGCGAATGTCTGTCGTGCATCATTCAATGCCTCGAAGGCTCCCCAACCCCAAATTCCCAAGAAGGACTAACCTTCCGAATGAAATCTCAGAACCATTTCAAAGCCTGCATCTGCCCCGCTCATCAAGTCCAACTCATCGCCCCATCCGGAACCAAACAATCACCATGATTAACCAACAAATTTCCTTTCTCACCGCCGCCGATGCGCTCAAAACCGTTGAACGTCAAACCTCCCCCGTCGGCCTATCCCGCAAAGAAAACTCCGCCGAACACTCCTGGCAAGTCATCCTCGCCGCCACAATCCTCGCCCCTCACTCCGCTGAACCAATTGACCTGCTACGAGTGATCAAAATGCTCGCCATCCATGATCTCCCCGAGATCGAATGCGGCGATGTCTTCCACTACGCCAAAGACCAAGACCCCGACCTCCCCGCCCGAGAACTCGCCGCCACAAAGCGTATCCTCAGCCACCTTCCGATCGATCAAGCCCAGGAATTCCTTGCTCTGTGGCAAGAATTCGAAGCCCGCGAAACCCCCGAAGCTAAATTCGCCCACAGCGTGGATCGCCTCATGGCGTTCATCATGAACCAGAACAACCAAGGAGGAACCTGGGTCGAACACAACCTCACCGCCGCCCAAGTCCTCGACAAAAATTCCCACGTCGCTGAAGGCTCACCCGCAATCTTCGAACTCATCCAACAAATCGTCGCCAACGCCGCCCACCAAGGTTGGCTATCGAAATAGTCGATTCCTTCACCTGCTACCACGAAGGAGCCCCCCTCCCCCTCCGGGGGAGGACTTAGGAGGGGGCCCATATCTCGCTAAATGAAAGTGACAATACATACCTGAAACTTTGCTCTTTACAAAAAGCAAAATCTCTCCCGAAAGCTCAGCAATTATTCTTCCCCAAACAAAGCCAACCCCATCGACTCTTCAATCTCAATCGTGAAGGCTTCTTCGCGCCACCCAACCGGCAATCCATCCACCAATTCCGCACCCGGCAAAACCGCCCCCAAATCCACCGCAAACTGAACCGCCGCCTGGTGATAAATCCGCCGAAACCATCGTTGCCCTGGCTCAAGCTCCCACTCCGGCGGATACTCCGGATTCAAAAAATAGACTGGCTCAAACCCTTCCCAACCCGCCGCCGAATACCGCTCGACCCAAACCGCCGCCAAAATTGCCCCCTTAAACTCGTGCACGATCCGCGAAAACGGCGACATCAACCACCGAACACACCAAGCTGTTTCTTCCGCATCCTCGCAATGGGTATGCCACCGCTCACAGCTGACCATCACATCCTCTCCTTCATCAAAAACCCGCACTTCCAATCCCCCAGGAACCGAAACTGCCATCGAACTGCTCCGACGCACACACTCCACGCCCCCCGCCCCCGTCGCTGCCAGCAACCCTTCGACCGCCCCAAAACTCTCTTCAGCAAACTCCGATATCGCCACTCACTTGATTATGCTCCCCCCCTCTCCGTTTCATTGGAGAGGGGACTAAGGGGTGAAGTTGAGATGAGAGACGCACGGAGGAGCTACATAGACCCAGGATCAAGTCCAACGAAAAGACACTCCCTCTAACCCTCCCAAATGCCTGCCCCCGCGAAAGCGGGGGATATGGGGAGGAACAATTGCCTCCCCGAAAATCACAATGTCCCGCGCAACGCCTGATCCCGCTCTAACGACTCGAACAACGCCTAAAATTCTCCCTCCCCTTTGGGGAGGGGTAAGGGGAGGGGCCAATCAGTTTACAAAGTCCCGCGAAGAGCCTGTTCACGCTCGATCGACTCGAACAACGCCTTAAAGTTGCCCTTGCCAAAGCTTTGCGCTCCCTTCCGGTGAATAATCTCATAGAACAAAGTCGGGCGATCCGTGATCGGCTTCGTAAAGATCTGGAGCAAATACCCCTCGTCATCTCGGTCAACCAAAATCCCAAGATCAGCGAGAACCTCAATGTCCTCGTCAATCTGACCAACTCGCGCCTCAAGCTCATCGTAATAAGTCCGCGGAACACTCAAGAACGGAACCCCGCGCGCACGCAACCGACTCACCGTGTGAACAATGTCGTCCGTGAGCATCGCCACGTGCTGAACTCCCGGCCCCCCAAAGAATTCCAAATACTCGTCTATCTGGCTTTTCTTCTTGCCCGGTGCCGGTTCATTGATCGGAAACTTCACTCGACCATTCCCACTCGCCATCACCTTACTCATGAGCGAGGTGTATTCAGTGGAAATATCCTGATCATCAAAGCTAATCAAGTTTTTGAAGCCGAGCACATCCTCGTACCACTTCACCCACTCGTTCATCTTCCCAAGCTCAACGTTTCCCACGCAATGGTCAACTTCCAAAAGCCCGATCGAATCGCCCGGCTCGTTTTTCTCAATGAACCCCGGCAAAAAGTGACCCGTGTATTTGTCCCGGTTAATCAAGCTGTGCAGGACGTTCCCATAAGTCTTGATCGCCGCGTGGCGAACCTTGCCGTGGTCGTCCTCCATCCAATAAGGCTCAAGCTCCGCCGAAGCCCCCCGCTTCACGGCCTCATTAAACGCCCAATCCACGTCATCCACTTCAAACGCAATATCTCGAACAAAATCCCCGTGCCGAGCGATTAAGTCCGACATCGGCAAACCGGGCCGGAGTGGAGCCGTGAAAACAAGCCGAATGTTGTTCTGCTCCAAAACGTAATCCACCAAATCTCGAGAGTTCGTCTCCAAACCCCGGTACCCCGTGATCGAAAATCCAAACGTGTGCTGATAGAAAAATGCCGACTGCCGCGCATTGTTCACATAGTGCCGCACGTGGTCAACTCGTCGAATTGGAAAAGTGTCCGCCATTGGTTTGTTCCTTCCCTCCATTATACGGGCGTAACCAAGCAAATGAACCGCAACAATCGGCCCCAAGTCCCCGATTTTCCTCCAGTCTTGACCCCAACCCCCGAAAATCTTCCATAATATCCCCGCTAAAGGGCCACTTTAGCTCAGCGGTAGAGCAGCTGTTTCGTAAACAGCAGGTCAGAGGTTCGATTCCACTAAGTGGCTCCAATTATCTACATATCCAAACCCAACCTTCAGTAAATATACTGGACTTAGCCAGGACTTCACCATTGCTTAACGCAATTTGACCATACTATCTCCAACCGAAGCTGTGTCATCGCTGGATGACAACTCGGGGAGGAGCAATAAATGAACAAAATAGTCACCACATCGCTTTTGGCGTGCGGCCTCATCGCGAGCGCCCAAGCTGTCAACCTCACCATCAATGGAATGGCCCCAGGCCTCCATGAAGTCGTCACGATCAACTACAACGGCCAAAACCGAAACGTTTACGCCGGTGCGCAAAGCGTGTCCGTCGATGGAGCATCCCCAATCAATCTCTACTGCATTGATCTTGATCACGGCAACCAAGCCGGATACAACTACAACGCCAACATCATTGGTGTTGGTTCAGTTTCAAGCGGAACATTGATCGCAAACCTGTTCTCTCACGAGTGGTCTGGGCTGAACAACTCTATCGAAGCTGCTGCGTTCCAACTTGCTTTGTGGGACATCGTTACCGATGGTGCTGATGGGCTAGCCGTCGGCAACTTTAAAGCCACCGGAACCTCTTCGGCAATCGCAACTCAAACTGCGCACTATCTCGCCCAATCAGCGACTGCCGGGCCAGAAGCACTCTTCCTTCAAGTGTACGAGGCAACAAACCACGGTCCAAATGGAAACATGTATCAAGACTTGATTGGAGCGGAAGCCGTTCCTGAGCCAATCAGCCTCTTTGCCGTCGGCGCACTCGCGGCTGCCGCCATCCGTCGAAAGCAAAAGTAAATAAAATCACCCATCAGTCGAGCAGGTTGAATTCAATCTGCTCGACTGATGTGTTGGGAAACGAATATTCCTAGAATTCCACTTCTGAATAGCCGTAAAGTCGCAAATTCGCATACATCAAATCATAAAATTGTCTACAATGTCCGAACCCAAAATCCAATCTTTCACTCACAGCCAAGAGTATCGGCTCCAAAAGCGTTGAGCCTAACGGCCAGTCTCTAAATCAACCAACTTGCCCAATTCAACCACAAACAGCTCTTCAAGCCGAGCCCCCACTTCCCCAATTCCGCCCAGAACCCATGGGCATCCGGATGGTGTATCTTCAACTCTGTTTCATCCGGCAACAGCGAAACCAAAAGCATCGGCAAAACCTCCTCCCCACTCGAAACCCGGATCGATACCAGATTCTTACTTAAATGTCCTCAAATCTCAACTCATCAATGCATCAAACCGAGTTTTCACTAGCCAAAATGACAAAGCGAACGGCAAAATTCACTTCCTACTTTCCATGAGCGGGAGGATAGTTCACTAATTTCGAGTCATCAGGTATATCTCACACCGCACTTTACAAATCCAACTCACTTTAGAAAATTCGGTTGACAATCTTTAGGGACGATCACAGGGAACCGACAAGTGCGAGTGCAAAAATCAATGCAAAAACTCCTAATACAAACGTTGCCAACTTGAAAATGTCCAAAGAACCCTCTTGCGGAGCTTTCCAGTCCGGGTCTCCGTCAAATTCGTCCTCAAATGGTTGCCACATGCATACAGTCTGGCACAAGCTCTAGCTGATGAATGCCAGAATTTCTACTATTTTGTAAAGGTCAAAAGAAGGACGAACAATATTAACCCACATACCGAAATCGTGAGATATCTACAATCAGATTCGTCAAACTTGCCCCACATGTTCACCTTCTTAGAATACCAATCCTGTGAATATATCCCCACTAGCCTAGCAAGTTTACCGATTCTTCAAGTGGCCGAGACCAAAAAGAATGCCTCTCCCCAGTCGAGTTCGGGAGCATTTTTCCGATTTTGTCGATTGGATTTCCGAACCAGTCGAGCAAACCAACCGGTGTAATAAAGCGCATCAGAAACCGTGTGGTAAACTGAACCAAATTGAAGCCAATGGACACGCCGAGCCCAAGAGTATCCAAATTTCAAGTGACTCCGTACATCAAAGGTGAGCTCAGCCGACCAAAGAATGTGAGTAAGGTGCTGACAATAGTGCTCTTCATACTCTTTATCGTCATGGAAGTGGCTAACTTCAGTGCGTTCTACACAGGGATCGCGAAACCAACACAAGTCGGTGCGATTTGGGCTCTCCTCGCATGTTTTGCTCTATACGCCGAAAACGCAGTGAACGCCCGGTCAAAGATTCATCCTTTTCAACTTGTCGGAGCATTGCTCTTCTTGATCGGGATTCCGGGACTCGTCCTGTCAAATCCGGGTTTACAACAGACTCTTTTCTACGTAGTCTACATTTTCGCCATGGCATTGCGGTTGGTACTTGTTTTCATAATTCTTCCTCGCATTATGATGAGGAGTGAGAAGTCTCCGATACACCTTATCTTAAATTGGATGCTCTTTGCATCATTTATTGCATGTCTCGTTGTAATTTATGATTACACCACACTAGGTTTTAACATATTTAACAGCGCCCGTCCGGGGCCAGGTACAGGTGCAAAGTGGATCAACCCTAATCTCGCCGGATTCTACGCGACCTTTGCATTCTACACTGCGTTCCTAGCTGAACGAGCGAAACCGATACTCCGACTTTCTTCCATTTCCGTAGGGTTCTACCTGGCTATGGTCAGCCAAAGCCGCAATGCCCTTTTCGTTATTGCCTTTTCAACAATTATTTATGTCGCGCTCCTAATCCTCGAGAATCCAAAAAAATACTCCATGAGAATAGTTGGCTGGGGAACAACCGGCCTCGTGTTGTTGTTTACAATCTTTGTTGTCTTTAAAGATCTCCCCATGATCCAAGGTCTATCGCGTCGCTTCTCTAGTGAGGACTTCACTACAGGTCGGGACGACTATGCCGTCGTTGCTCTGGAAATTTGGCGAAGCTCTCCATTGTTCGGACAAGGATTTACAGGTATCCAGATCGACAACGCCTACATCACCTTCATGCTCGAAACGGGCATTGTCGGCCTCATCATATACTTAGCCGTCTTCGGAGCCATTCTCTACAACGGCTGGAGGCACTTCCTCCAAGGAAACCAAACCGAAAAAATTCTTGGCAAAGCGATTATCGTTATGGGAATCGCAATTTTCATTAGAGGGTTTGCCGAAAACGTCAGCTTCATGATGATCACAGACCTCCAGTCAAACGCCTTCTGCATTCTCGCGGCGATTTCTTTCCTCATTCCAATAAGGCGAACCAACACAATCCTTCCCTCGTCCACCTGATCGTCGCCGAAGGCACTGCTGGACAATTCGATCCCGTTAAAGAGGCAAGGATCTTCCAAATCTGCGAATACAAATCACTCATTCTGAAAGGGATTCCAAAATCAACCAACATATGGCATCCTCTCTTGCAAATCTATGCCGAACGACCACCAAAAGCCAAAACCGAAGAAGGCGAAAATCAAAGACCCCAACGCGGAGCACTTTTTCCAACTCCTCGACGCTCAGTCCCCAACGACCTCCCGCGCCATGTTCGGTGGCTACGGCTTCTATTCTGAAGGCGGACCGATGTATGCCCTTTACGCAATCGACCAAGTCTATTTCAAAGTTGACGACGCCAATCGCCCCCATTTTGAATCCGCCGGTCAAGGCCCTTTCATCTGGGACGGCGGCGAAAAACCTACGGCGATGTCCTACTTTTCCATTCCTTCTGAGGATTGGCAAAACCCCGACAAACTGATCGAATGGATCACCCTTGCTCAACAAGCCGCCGACCGAGCCGCCGCGAAAAACCCCAAAAAGAAACCCCGTAAAATTCCTTGATCTAGTTCACTTTGAACATGATCGGTGCAACAATTGCCCCAACTAAACGAAACATGAAATTCGTTGCTCCCATCCTTGTCCTCAGCACACTCGCCCTCGTAGCGTGTGGCGGATCAACGAGCGGAGGAGCCTTCACTCCGCAAAACGCAGTCCTCATCATTGAGAAAACCGCAAGTCAACCTGTAACCACAACAATGACTCGCGGTGGACTCGACTTCGCCAGCGAACCCAACCCATGTTCCAAAACCGCGAATACATGGTGCACTTTCTCGTCAACAAGTACCCAAGAAGAATTCAATTTTGAGCTCAGCCACGACAAAACCCCTTACCGAATCTATTTCCAAAACACCGATACGGTCTTCCAAGAAATCACCGTCAAAATCTACATTTCCGGACTACTCAGGCTCAATAAGAAAGTCAATGTCCCCTCTGGTGGAGTCGCCTTCCAAGGTGCTGGAATCAGCTAAACCCCAAAAATAAAGTGACTCCTCAACCCAAATTGAGGAGTCACTTTATTTCAATCCATCAATCAATCAAGCGTACGCTAACTCAACAACTTTCGCCGCCGCTTCCTGCATGGACTTCGCCCCAACAATCTGCGACCCTTCCAAGATCGCCAAACCTTCCGCCGCTGCTGTCCCTTCAATTCGCGCCACAACCGGAATCGTCACGTTCATTTCCGCAAATGCCGAAAGCAAACCGCGCGCCACTTCGTCGCATCGCGTGATCCCACCAAAAATATTGATCAGCAATCCCTTAACATTTTCGTCCATCAAGACCAAGCCAACGCAAGTTTTCACTCGCTCTGCATTCGCTCCGCCCCCAACGTCCAAGAAGTTCGCTGGACGTCCACCAGCCCGGTTCACTTCGTCAAGCGAACACATTACGAGCCCTGCGCCGTTCCCCATTATTCCAATGTCTCCGCCCAGATTCACATAAGCAATCCCCAGCTTGCTCGCCTCAGCGTCAATCTCATGCTCCGCCCCGTCGTCTTTCGTCTCGTTGTACTCAGGGTGACGGTACAACGCATTTTCATCAATACTTACTTTCGCATCGGCCGCCAAAAGCTTGCCGTCCGGAGTCCATGCCACCGGGTTGATTTCAATCATGTCGGCGTCTTCCTTAAGATAAACCTGAACCAAACCCTTGATCATCGCAACCATCTGCCGCTGGGCCGGAGCCGGTATCTTTGCCCGCTGAACCGAATCTCGAACCTCAAAGTCATCAACCCCCCAAGCCGGATCAACATGCAAGCGAACAATCGCCTCCGGCGTCTCTTCCGCAACCGTTTCGATCTCAACTCCCCCCTCTTTAGAAATCATCACAACGAGCTTCTGCTCCGCTCGGTCAAGCAAAACGGACAAGTAATACTCTTCCGCAATATCAACCAGCTCACCCACCAAAACCTTATCAACCACCATCCCGTCCGGATTCTGAATGCTCACCAACCGCTTACCAATCAGCTCCTGGGTAAACGTTGCCGCTGAGTCTGAATCTTCAAACAGTTTGACCCCGCCCGCTTTCCCCCGACCACCCATCAAAACCTGAGCCTTAACAACAACCTTGCCCCCGAATTCATCCGCTATCGCCTTCGCTTCGCTCGCATTCTCCGCTACCTTTCCGCCCGGAACCGCAACCCCATACTTCGCAAGCAAATCTTTGGACTGATACTCGTGCAATTTCATCGTCGCCCAAGATTACCGCTTCACTTCGTCGGTCCTGACTACGATTCCAACCCTGCCCGGTACTCCGCCAACTCGGCTTTGGCTTTCTCGCCAATTGATTCCAATTTCGCCCGCCAATCCGCCTCAAAAGGCTCCAACAAATTCACAACCGCCTCCGTGACCAAAAAATTCCGCCACCACTTTTTGTCCGCCGGCACCACCAACCACGGAGCATCCTTCGTCGCACACCGGAGAATCGCTTCCGAAAAAGCCGCCTGGTACTCATTCCAAAACTCACGCTCCTTCCAATCCCCCGCACTCAATTTCCAAGCCGCATTGGGGTCAGCCTCCCGATCCATCAATCGCTCTTTCTGCTCATCAGCGCTAATGTGCAAAAACACCTTCAAAACCAGTGTTCCCGAATCCACGAGCAACTCCTCAAAATTGTTAATGTGGTCGTACCGCTTGCGCCACACCGCTTCCGGAACAATATCGTGAACCCGGACAACTCCCACATCCTCGTAATGTGATCGATTAAAGATACAAATCTCCCCCTTCCCCGGCGTCTTAGCATGGCAACGCCACAAAAAATCATGAGCCAATTCCTCGCTCGTCGGAACCTTAAAGCTCTCGACATGGCAACTCTGTGCATGGCTAAATCGAAGCAAATGCCGAATCGTCCCATCCTTACCCGCCGTGTCCATCCCCTGCAAAACCAATAGCAAAGAGTGCTTCCCCGCAAAAAACATCAAATCAAACAACTCCTCCATTCTTGCCCCCAATTTCTCCGTCTCCTCGCGAATCGCTTCCTTATCAATCCCTTCCGGAGCTGATGTTTCAACTTTGCTTAAGTCAAGCCCCTTCTCAACGCCCTTCACCCACACCGCATTACTCTTTGCCATCAATCAAATTCTGTCACAAATAGTCCCAACTCGCCCGAATCCAAGTAAACTCATATAACGTAAGGAACACCGAACAGAAATGGATCCGACATCAGAAGAAAAACAAATGGCCATGATCGCTCACATTGGGGGTGCCGTTGTGTCCCTCGTATCCGGACTAGGGTTCATCGTTCCCTTGGTTCTCTATCTCACCAAGAAAGATCAATCCCGATTCATCGGCTTCCATGCTCTTCAAGCCCTCGTTTTCCAGGGCGTTCTCTTCGTCGGTGCGGTGGTGCTTGGCATCGCCGGAATCTTTACTTGTGGATTAACGTGGATTCTCCTGCCTATCCTCGGGATCGGTGCCCTCGTACTTCAAATCATCGCCGGAATCAAGGCGAACGAAGGCCAGTGGTATTTGTTGCCAATCGCCGGTGACTTCGCCCGCAAATCCATCGGCTCTTGAGACAAAAAAATGACCCCGGAGACTAGACTCCGGGGTCGAACTTAACTGAAATTAATTATCAAAGATCGGAGTCCAGCCCTTGACTCGTACGTTGTTTCCGCCTCGAGTTGCTGGTGGGAAGTTGATGAATCCAGCACCACTAATCGTCGGGTGTGCTTGGCACTGATTTGAACCGTTCCCCCACGAAATCTTGGACCACTTTGCATGACTATCAAGGTAGCCAATCGTGATTCCGCCGTTGTGACCGCCGCGAGGAGCATCACCATTTCCAGTTCCGATCCAACCACCCTCTGGACAGGTCTGAGTCCGGCCATAAAGCTCGTCTAGTTCATCTCCTTCAATCTCTGAGTCCGTAGCTTCCAAAATCAAGAACGACTCCGCCGGAGCTTCCCAGCTCGTAAGGTTCCCTGCTCCACCGCTACCTCCTTGCCAATCGCCAATGTGCTCGTTATAAGCGTAAGAGCTCCAATACTTGATGCTCGTACAACTCGAACCGCTCAACGTTGTACAGTCGAGACCCCAGCTCTGAGCCGGCTGCGGCCAAATACAACTCGCTCGTGAGCCAGAAAGCTCACTAGGATTTGCCTCCGGAGCGTTTGGAGACCAGAAGAATCCCTTAGGTCCTCGAATTTCACTTGACTTTTGCTTCGTGTATGTATTCAACAAAAATGTCCAATAGTAGTTACCCCAGCGATCAATCGTGCCCGCACCACCAGATGGACAGCTCAAAGTTCCGCTCGCCGGATCGGCTGGAATCATGTCGTCATAGTCGGCAGCATAGATTTGAGCTGCCGTAGATATCTGCTTCATGTTCGACAAATTCTGGGTCTGCTTTGCCGCCGCCTTCGCTTGGGCAAAAACCGGGAACAAAATCGCCGCCAAAATCGCGATGATCGCAATGACCACCAGAAGTTCAATGAGGGTAAACGCACGCTTCATGACGCCCCAAACATATGTTAAGAGTGTTAAGAGAACAATAAATTTGAAGCCCAATCAGATTAAGCGAGTGTTAAATTAAAGAATGGAATATCCGGAACAATTCATCGTCCCCCGTGGGTAACATCGCCCGTGAACTCAAATCACTGGTATCACACCCATGATCAAAGCGCAATCTAAAATCCTCGTCTTCGCCCTTGCCGCCATTCTCACCGTCCCCGCAATCGGACAAAAAAAGCCCCTCACCCACGACGTCTATGACTCATGGAAAGCCATCGGCGGTATCACCCTCTCCAACAACGGACAGTGGCTCAGCTACACCATCTCTCCCCAAGAAGGAAACAACTTCGTCGAAGTCAAATCTACCGACGGCACCAAAACATTCAAATACGATAACGTTGCCGCCAACCGCTTTACCGACGACAACAAATTCTTCATTGCCACCCTCACCCCGTCCCGCGAAGAAAACAAAGAAGCAACCGACAAGAAAGTCCCCGCCGACAAACGCCCAAAGAACAAACTTCTGATCCTCAACCTGCAAACGGGCCAATCCAACATCTTGGAGCGCATCACCAGCTTCTCCATGGCCGCCGAAGCTTCCGACTGGATTCTCTACCGAGCGGAACCACCCATCAAAGAGGAAGAGAAGAAAGAAGATAAACCACCCCTGACCGATTCCCAAGAAAAAGAACCTGCCAAACAGGAAGAGAAGAAAGAAGAAAAGAAAATGACCGGGCACGGAAGCGGCAACGAAGTCGTCCTCCACCAACTCAGCACCGGCAAAGAAATCAAAATCGCCAACGTCGGCCTCCAGCAATGGAATAAAGCCGGAACCATGTTTTTCTACCAAGCCACTCCCGAAACCCTCACCGGACACGGTTTGTTGGTTCTCGATCTCAAAACCGAAAAAACAACCCCCTCGTCGAAGGGCTCGCACAATACCGAACCATGAGCCTCAACGAAGACGAATCGCGAATCGCATTCCTCTCCGACATTGACGACTACCGATCGAAAAATCCCAATCACTCCATCCACGTCGTCAACACCGACGGCAAGGGTCTCCAAAAAATTGCTCAGAGTGGCAACGGTATCCCCGAAGGATGGCAAATCCCGCGGGGGAGCAGCGTCCGGTGGTCAGAAAACGAGCAGCGGCTTCTTTTCACGACCGCTCCAATTCCACCCACCGAAGAAGAAAAGAAACCAGACCCCGAGACTACGCCTGATCTCGATGTTTGGAGTTACACCGACATCGAACTCCAACCCCAGCAAGCTCTCGGAGCCGCTCGACGCCGATCCCTCACTTACGACGCATTTTATGAATTCAAATCGAAAAAGATCACTCAGATTGAATCCCCAGAAATGGAAAGCGTCACTCTTCCCTCCACCGGAGAAGGAAAATGGGGCATCTACTCTGTCGAAAAATTCACTGGAGCTGGCGTAGCACCCGAAGATTTCTACAAAGTCAATCTCGAAACGGGCGAAAAAACCTTGCTCGGAGCCAACGTTCTTGGCGGGTTCTCGTTCAGCCCAACCGGACGATGGATCAACTCATTCGACTTCATCACCAAGGAATCTCGGGTCATTGATCCCAATACCGGCACCTCTTTTAGCCTCACCGATCGAATCCCCTATCCAATTCACGACATCGTAGAAGATGTCCCCATCGGAGGCGGTCCGTGGGGCACTGCAGGCTACGGAAAAGACGACAAAACTGTCTTCATTTACGACCAGTTCGACATCTGGATGGTAGACCTCACCACCAATAGCAAAGGCGTCAACGTCACCAAAGGCTACGGCCGGATGTTCAACAACGTCCTTCGCTACAGCAGCCTCGACACAGAAGCCGAATACATCGACCCGTCCAAAGACACCTACCTCACAGCCTTCAACCCCAAAACCAAAGTAGATGGGTTCGCAAAAGGAACTCTGGATGGCAAGAAAGCACCCGAAGTATTCCTTCAAGAAAACGCAATGTTCAGAGGACTAGCCAAAGCCCGGGATGCCGAGGTTTACCGATTCCAGCGCGAAACCGTCAGCGACTACCGCGAGGTTTACATCACAAATTCGCCGAAACTGGACAACGCAAAAGTCTTCAGCGAAACCAATCCCCAACAAAAAGACTACATCTATCCGACGGTTCAACTCGTCGAATGGACATCACTCGATGGCGACAAACTCCAAGGCAAGTTGTACAAGCCAGAAAACGTAGACCCCCTGAAGGATTATCCGATGGTGACCTACTTCTATGACCGGGAATCAGACACGCTTCACCAGTACCAGACCCCTGCCCCCAGCGCAAGCACCGTCAACATCGCCTGGTTCGTCAGCAACGGCTACTTCGTCTTCGTTCCGGACATCGTCTACCGAACCGGATACCCCGGAGAAAGTGCCATGTCCTGCATCGTGAGCGGCGTCAATCACGTCGTCGAAAATCACAATGTTGACCCCAAGCGAATCGGAATTCAAGGCCAAAGCTGGGGCGGCTACCAAACCGCCTACCTGATCACCGAAACCAAGATGTTCGCTGCCGCCGGAGCCGGAGCCCCCGTCAGCAACATGTTCAGCGCCTATGGTGGAATCCGCTATGGATCCGGTCTTGTCCGACAACTTCAATACGAGCAAGGTCAAAGCCGAATCGGTGGAACGATGTGGGAATACCCCATGCGCTACTGGGAAAACAGCCCGATCTTCTTCGCCGATAAAGTTGAAACGCCCCTTCTGATCATGCACAACGATCAAGATGGCGCCGTCCCCTACACCCAAGGCATCGAATACTTCACCGCCCTCTGGCGACTCAACAAACCGTGCTGGCTTCTCGTCTACAACCAAGAAGACCATAACCTCATCAAGCGGAAGAACCGCAAAGACCTCTCCGTACGACTTGGACAGTTCTTTGACCACTACCTCAAAGGCGAACCCATGCCGGAATGGATGAGCAAAGGAATTCCTGCCGAACAAAAGGGCAAGAACCTCGGTTACAAAAAGCCCGGTGAAGAAGAAAAGAAAACCGGCGGACAACAAAATCCCGAGATTCTTCCCTAATATCGACTCACTCCAAAACAAGAATCGGCACCCTAACATAGGGTGCCGATTTCATAGTTCAACCTAGTAAACTCCGCCCCGTGATCATCGCCGCCATTGCCATCACTCAAGCCAATATCAATCCCGTCCGAACTGAAGTAATCACCCCGATCCGGAACGAAACTTTCAACAAAAGCGGCAAAGCACAACTCAGAAAACAAGGAGGAAACCCGCGCACCGTGCTCGGACACCTCATTTTTGATGGATCAACCGATGGAAATCGCCAAGTTGATCCCCAAATCGCCGTCGGTGGCAACCATGTCCTTGAAGCAACCAACCACGGCCTCATGATTTTCGACAAAACGGGCAAGTTTGTCCAAGGTGTCCCCCAATCCGAATTCAACGGAGGAATCGACCCCAAACTCTTCTTCGATCCGAACAATCGCGTCTTCGGGTTCGATCTCTGGAATCCATGGGACAAAGAAGAATTGAAACCTGTCAATATCTCAATTTCCGAAACCGCAAACCCCACCGGAGCATGGAACACCTATCCCGTCCCTGCGCCCAAAGGAGTGGATGGCGGCGGCATCGGATACAGCCGAAAATGGGTCGGCTACTCCTTCCCCGGCGGCGACGAGCGGACATTCATCCTCAAAATGGCCGAGCTCAAGTCCGGCAAACCCGCCACCGCCTATCACTTCTCCGGGAGCCTCGGTCATCCCGTTTTCACCCAAGACAAAACCGATGACATCTATTTTGTCAACCTCACCGATCAAGAAATCCAACTCACCCGCGTTTCAGAATCGTCCAGCGGAACTCCCTACATCGCATCCATTACCAAGAAACCCCACCTGTTCAAAAACTTTGGATGGCCTCCCGGCTCCCCAATGAAGAACACCGACAAAACCACCGCATCCGGTGATCGAAACCCAAAAATCTCGTCATCCAATCCGGTTCGCTTTGGTTTTCCCAAACTGTCAATATCAACGGACGTGCCGGCATTCAATGGCACCAATTCAAGCTGGATGGCACGCGAGTCCAATCTGGCGAAATCGCCCACTCCACCAACAGCTATATCCAAACTTCCATCGCCGTGAACAAACGAAACGACGTCCTCGTTGGATTCCAAGAAACCGGACCAGAGATGTGGATCAGCGGACGCGCTGCCGTCCGACTTGCTCGCGACCCTGCCGGAACCCTGCGCAAAATCATCAACCTTGCCGAGGGTCTTGCCCCCACCGAAGGCGGTTCATGGGGTGACTACAGCGGAAGCGTCGTTGATGGTGACAACCTCACCGATCTCTGGACAATCCAATCCGTCGCCAATGAAAAAGGACGAGGCAGCACCGTCATCGCTAAGATAAAATTGCCCGAGAAATAAAGAACCATGAACTGTCCCCGTTGCGGCAAGCACAACGAACAAGAAGCGCGCTTCTGTACCAAATGCGGGCTCAATTTCTCAGAATATCGGGCCAAGCAAGCTGGTCCAGCCGCGGACTCCGAGTTCTGCTATCGCCACCCCAAGGTATCCACAAATCTCACTTGCGGGCGATGCAACAAACCCGTCTGCACCGATTGTGTCATCATCGGCCCCGCCGGACCCCGATGTCCAGACTGCTCAAAGTCAACGACCCCGTTCCGACCCGCAGCTGTCGGACTGGAAGCGAAACGAATGGCTCGATCTGTAACCAGTCGCGGACCTTTCGCCTGGTATTACATCCTCATTATCATTGTTGTCCTAGGTGGCTTTCTCCGAGGATGCACAAGCATCTTCACCCACAACCAACCGTCATCATCCAACCAAGTCAAGAAGAAGACAACTAAATCCTAAATCAAAACACTGTCAAGCTAAAAGTTGGAAACTTCCCCGAAGCCTGATTCGACATCACAACTGAGCTCCCCACCGTAGCCCCCGAAGCTGCAACCCCACGTAAAATTACATACTGAGAAGGCGTTACTGCCGAGTCAGGTTCTGCTTCAACTGTCACAAAAATTGGCTGGCCAATCAAACTCGTCGGCGTCGTAGATCCCGTCAACGGAAACGTCAGTCCGCCCGGTGCTGCCGCCAAGAAATCTTCACCCGGAACCAAGGGCGCAACCCCCGGCCCCTTATGCGGATTCCCTGAATCAGCACCCGTTACCGCCGTGAAACGCCCCATCGAAACCGTCACTGTACCAATCGTCGCCCAGGCTTGATACCTCCAACCTGAAGGCAAAGTAGGCAAGTTCAGACTCGCTCCCAATGCCGAATTACGAAACCACGCTCCACTCAATCCATTTGTGTTAACGGGCGAAGCCGTTGGCGTTTCTAACCTAAAAGTACCCGTTGCCCCAACAAAGTTTGTGCCGAATGCTTGGACATCCGTCGCGCTCAAAGGACTCTCGCCCAAGGTCACTGGCCCTGCCAAGAGCGTACTCACCGAAGGTGAACTATTCACCTGAGAATTCTCAATCGAAATTTTGGCGTAGGTCGTTGACCCCCGGTTCGGCCCGTAGCTCTCAATCTCAAACGGTCCACCTGCCAACTTGACTAAGTTCCCCTGGGCATCAACATTAAACTTCCCAAAGCTCACCCACCGAGTCAAATTGGAATTGTCTGTCTGCAGCAACCACCCTTCGTAGTGAAAAGGAGCATTCAACGGTGAAAAACCACTCGCCGAAACCGATCGACTGCCCGATGTCTCGCCCCCGCACCCCGCGAGAACCAACATCAGAGCCAACCCACAAGCAAGATGTTTCATCAAGCTACCGCCGAATCGGCTCAAGCAACATCTCTTTCGTATAAACAAAATCATCGCGCTCGTAGTTTGCCAATTCAAAGTCCTTGCGCAAAACAATCGCCCCCGTCGGGCATGCATCCTGGCAGTACCCGCAGAAAATGCAGCGCAACATATTGATCTCGTACCGCTCCGCATACCGCTCGCCCGGGGAACGCCGATCTTGGTCTGTATTCTCCGCCGCCGCAACATAAATGCACCGAGCCGGGCAAGCCCCCGCACACAGCGAACATCCAATGCACCGCTCCAAGCCAGAGTCATACCGCGTCAAAACGTGACGCCATCGTGTCCGAACAAACTGCTCCCGACGCTCTTCCGGATACTGAATCGTAACCTTCTCGCGACCCAATCGCCGCGCCGTAATCCCAAAGCCCGCAATAATCGGCTTGGCGACATCCTTCATCACCTCAAAGCTCATACCGTCACCTTCTCCTGTCGGCTCGGAATCACTTCCAGAATCTTCATTTGGCGGTTATTCCCCATCGCTTGCTGCTTAATCTTATTCTGCAACTTGATAATTCCGTACATCAAAGCATCGGGACTTGGCGGACAACCCGGCACATAAACATCAACCGGAACAACCTGGTCCGCCCCCTGAACAATCGCATAGTTATTGTAAACCCCACCGCTACTCGCACATGCGCCCATCGAAATCACCCACTTCGGTTCTGGCATCTGGTCATAAATTTGCCGCAGAACCGGAGCCATTTTCTTGCTCAATCGCCCCGCGATAATCATCACATCCGCCTGACGCGGAGTAGCCCGGAACGCTTCACTGCCAAATCGCGCCAAATCGAACCGCGATGCAACAGTGGACATCATCTCAATCGCGCAACACGCCAAACCAAAAGTCAAGGGCCACAGCGCATGCGCTCGCGCCTGGTTCATCCCAATATCCAAGAGCGTCTTCGAACTCGTCACAACAACGCTCCCTCCCTTCTGAATGTCTCCAAAAACTGGCGTGGAACTGTCGTGCAAGACCAGGGTTTCAACTCGTTTCGGCATAACTTCGCGCTCTCCCCCATTCTACTCATCCCAAACCCGCCAAGTTCAAATTTCCGTGGGGCTTCAAATCAAATCCAAACAACAATTGCATCCCCCCAGCAAAACCAGCTAACCTTCTTCCATGCCGATCCACCTCACCCGGCGGCAACTTCTCCTCGCCCCCGTTCTCGCTCATCCAACCTTTCAACTCCTCATGTCCAGCCCAACTCAAGCCCAAACCCCCGAGCGCATCGCCAAATTTGAGCAACTCGCTTTCGGTATATTCGTCCACTTCGGCCTCTATAGCCTCATCCAGAAAGGAGAATGGGCACTCCACCTTCACAACATCCCCAAGATGACTATTTCCAACTCATCAATAAGTTCACCGTTCCGGACTTCTCGGCCCAAAAACTCGCCCAACTCGCCAAATCCAGCGGTGCAAAATACATCACCCTCACGTCCCGCCACCACGACGGATTTAGTCTCTACAACACCAAGGGCCTCAGCCAACTCGATATCACCAAAACCCCGACAAAGCGCGACATCGTCCGAGAATTCACCGACGCGTGTCGGGCCGAGGGAATCGTCCCGTGCCTCTACCACACAACGCTCGATTGGACTGACCCCCGATTCAAAAACGACTGGAAAGGCTATCAGCAATACCTCCGCGAATCCGTTGAACTCATCTGCTCCGAATACGGCCCACTCGGTTCTGTTTGGTTCGATGGTAATTGGTCAAAACCCGATGCCGATTGGGAACTCGATGACCTCTATCGCACCGTCCGCAAACACCAACCCGAAACCCTCATCATCAACAACACTGGTATCGGCGAAGAAGGCAAACTCGTCCATCCAGAAATTGACGCCGTAACCTTCGAGCGCGGTCACGCCACCCGCCCCGTCATCACTCCCGGTTCAAAAGTCTATACCGGAGAAATGTGCATGACGAGTAACTACCACTGGGGCTCTGCTGGTAACGACTTCAATATGATCTCCCCGCCACAGTCATCGAGTACCTCTGCCGAACCCGTGCCGCCGGCGCAAACTTCCTCATGAACCTCGGTCCAACCGAAACCGGAGCCCTCCCGGAATACGAAACCGCCCTGTTCCACCTTGTCGGAAAATGGATCAATCTCCACGGCGGCGACCAAAACCCGATCTACCTCAGAAACCTCGATCCCATCCTCGGTCAAGAAGAAGATTTCGGTGTCCACGCCGAAGATGCTGACTACCTCTTCGTTTTTGACATCACTGCCACCGCCGATCCCCGCGCTTCTGGCACCAACGCCCGAGGGGCTGGCCCGCGCACCTTCCGGGGGGTCAATCAAAAATACACCCGGGCCAAATGGCTCGACTCAGGTCAGGAACTCAAACTCGAACATTCATCGGACGTCACAACCCTCCACACCACCGGCTACCCTTACGGCACCAACACCGTCGTCCGCATCGCCAAGCTGAGTTGAATGAAGATATAGCCTAATTCCATTAAGTGTGACGATGATCCGATCTGAAATCACAGTGAGAATTCAATAATATAAACAAATTAGCACCTGAATTTCGAAAATCAATCAAGAACAATGCAGCACTCGAAACAATTCAAGTATTCTGCCACCCGTTGAGCCCAAAACTCCATTTGGTGCCCTCCAATCAATGCCAATGAAATCACTCTTCAACTGTCACGGTATAAATTTGCCCAACTAAAGTGTCATATTTTTTTATTTTTCCTGACCTCAAATCAAAACCGTCCAAAGTGAGTACGATTTCCCCACGAGTCGCAGGTGGAGGAAATTGAGTTACCCCGTACCTCTCTGCGAAGGCTCCTTTCCCATAAACCCGAAGGTTAAGTTTTCCGGTGCCTAAGCGTTGCGCGGTTTTCAGCCGCGCAACCGTTGCCATTTCATCTTCACTAAATGCAAACGGCAAACCGTAAGAATCTCGTCCCGAATCAAATCCGATTTTGCCTGAAATCACAGAACGGCTATGCCCACCCAAAATTTCCCTCATTGCCTCACGGAGTGATTCGTCAGTAAACTTCCTCATATCCAATGCGTTGAGCAGAATCACATCAACCCAAACTATCTGACCATTGGGCAAATGGGAGAGAACGCGCTCAGGACTTTTGAATCGAGAGACATCACTCCGATTGAGCGCAGTGACATAGAATACAGAGACCAGAAAAACAACTGAGATCAAAATTTTATAAACGAGTGACAATTTACTTGAATGCAAATTAAAAACATCTAATCCCGATGCAAAGATGCTTCCTAAAATCAGCGGGAGAACCATTAGGTAGTAACGGTCGTAAACTACTCCAAGGGTATTGATAGATGCTAACAATATGACAGAATATAGTGCAAGCACGATTGTACGAGAACGGCTTTCCGCGCTCGATTTCACTACACTCCAAATCATAATCAGCAGTCCGAGCGGCCCGATCTGTAACAGAGAATTAGAATAGCGCTCAATTGCAACAAATCCCTCACCCTCTCGACCCGCATTTCCTAAAATTGACTTCGCCAATCTCACTGGATCAATCCAAAGCGACGGTAAGAATATGAGCAATGAAACAAGAAATGCCGAGATAAACCAGACCATTGCGTGTGGATTTCGAGTACCAACATTGCGAAGAGCTTGTACCACGAGAACCAACATCAATGGAATGTATACTAAAAATGTTGCCCGGCAACCAACAGTCGCTCCAAACAGCGCTCCACTCGCCACTAAATTGAAGTAATTGCCTTTGTAAGAAAGGACTGCAACGATACTAGCAAGTGCTAGGATAGCGGCTAAGCCATCGCCAGAAATCATGTAGGAATATGAGATGAAGATTGGAGAACAGCAAAGCAATAGAGCAACATTGAGCCATTTACTACGATCTTTCTGATCAATAATTTTTTTTGTGACGACTGAAATAGCGAAAATAATCGCCAAAAACAATGTTGCCCTCAAAATAACAGAATGGGTCTCACTTGCATAGATATAACCTGACAAAAATCGAGTCAACCCCGCATCGTTACCATCCAAAATCACCGAGAATCCTGCCATTCCAACAACAACCGGGGCCAAAATGAGCTGGATCGTGGTCGCGGGCCATGCCAGAGAAGTTTGAGGGACTCCTAGAATTCGATCACTCACCGAACGCATCAGCTCGATTTCATCTACATTTAGAAATTGATTTCCTGCACCAAGAAAATAGTTCACAACAAAAAGAGATATCAGAACCCCGATCAAGAGTAAGAAGCTCCTTTCTCCTAATTTCTTGCCTAATTCGTCCTTCATCTACTCCGATTATGATCGGCATATTCCTAGTCTGACCACAGTCTGTCCGAATAGACTAGAGGCGTGCAACTCGCAATCCTCGCCGCTGGACTTGGAAGCCGGTTTGGCGGACCAAAGCAATTTTTCCCTGTCGGGCCCGATGACCAATGCCTCTTCCACTATTCAATTTACCACTTTGTTCAGACTTTTCCTGATTCATCTCTTATCCTCATTACACGAGAAGAACTCCAGGCCGAAGCCAAGAAGTCAGTTCAGTCCGTACCCATGACTTACAAAATTGTCCTCCAAGCGACTCCCAACGGCAAACCCCGTGGCACAGCGGATGCCCTACTCACGGCCCTAAAAACCATGGAGTCCGATGAACCCATGATCATCATCAACGCCGATGACTACTACGGAAATGAAACTTTTGAAGCCGCTCTCAAGGTAGCTGAGAGCCTAACAACGGCCGCAGCCATACCGTATTCCGTGAATAATACACTAAGTCCATTCGGAGGTGTTTCTCGGGCGATTTGCGCAATTGACAATAGCTTTCTACAATCAATTACTGAAACCCATGGCATCAAAGAAATCAGCAACCAAATTTTCTCGCCAGCAGTTTTAGGCCCAATAAATCCCGAAACGCCCGTTTCAATGAACTGCTTCCTCATTCACCCTTCAGTAATGCCCGTTCTTGAGCATTTCGTATCTCAACACAATAGTCAAACAGAAATCACAATTCCCGACTTCATTCAGTGCGGGATAGACCGAAAAAATTGGAAAGTCCCAACCGTAACTTCATCGGCGGAGTGGTTCGGAATGACGTTTCCAGAGGATATCAAGTCCATCCGAGAACGTCTTGCAACCCTACACAATGTCGGAATCCTCCCGAACAAACTCTGGTAATGTATCCGAAACAGAAGAACATGGCGTTGCTGACCCCGATCACCACTCATTTCCTCAACGATGGTCAACTCATGTCCGATGAATTGATTGAGCGCGGGCACATCAACCGAACCTATATGTCCGTGATACGCACCGCTGGAGTCACCGAGCGATTCATCCACCAGCACATCAACAAATTTGTCTTCCCAAACCCACCCGCAATGATGAATAACATCCGCCGCGTAGTGGATCATGTCAACTCAAAAACCCCCAACATCGCCGAACATCTCACCCTGATCCCCAGCGAAACGGGCAAAGACTTCTACCTCGACGAAAACAACGAATATTGGCGGTGCTTCCGCTACGTCGAAGGGTCAACCACATTCGACATCGTCCCTAATCCGGACATCGCCTACAAAGCTGCGGTTGCCTTCGGATCGTTCCTCAACAAACTCAGCGATCTGCCGACCAAAGACTTTCACATCACAATCCCGGATTTCCACAACACACTTTTCCGACTGAAACAATTCGACGAAGCTCGCCACAATCCCGCCCCCGGTCGAATCGAACTGGCAGAAGATGAAATCGCATTCGTAGAATCCAATCGAGCCCTTGCTGGACGCCTCATGCAGATCGTCCACAACCATCCAGAAGCGATTCGGATCGTTCATAACGACACCAAAGTCAACAACGTTCTCTTCTGTGAAAAAACCCTAGAAGCCCTTACCGTCATTGATCTCGATACTGTGATGCCGGGCACCGTCCTCTTCGACATCGGCGATCTGATCCGAACTGGAACAAGCACCTCCGCCGAAGACGAACAAGACCTCAGCCTCGTTCAATTTGACATCGAAAAATTCGCCGCTATCATCAGGGGTTTCGCCGAAACTACCGGGAAATCGCTCCATCCAGCGGAATGGTCCGCCATGCCAGTATGCGGCGCAGTAATCACCCTCACCATCGGAATCCGGTTTCTCACCGATTACCTCAACGGTGATAAATACTTCAAAACCCACCGAGAAAATCACAACCTCGACCGTTGCCGGACACAATTCGAGCTCGTGCGCCAAATGCTCGATCAACTCCCCCAACTCGAAAAAATCGTCGCCGAAGCCAAAGCCGCAACCGTCTAAAATCTCATACAAGATGTCCGGCAATCTCATCCATCAACTCCATGCCGGCTCGTCCATGCCAAAGGATTGGGGAGGAATCGAACGCTACCTGGTCTACCTCACAACCGAAATGGCCGCCCGAGGGCACACAATCACCGCAACTGCTCCCTCAAAATCCCCTCTCTCCAAGAATTTAACCGTCCCCCAAATTTCCGCCCGGCTCCTCCACAAATATGACCCTCTCACCCTCGCTACTTATCTCCGAATTCTTAGGTCAAATCAACCTGATCTACTCGTCACCCATTTTTCTCCCGATTACATCATGCCTGCCTATGCGGCCCGGTTAACCAAAACAAAAACCTGCATGACGCGCCACGTAACAGCCCAATTCAAGCCAAGTCGAACCAAACTCTACGAAAAACTTTACGATGGCTATGTCGCAATCTCAAGGGCCGTACAAGATCACCTGATTCAAGACGGCGTCCCGAGTGAAAAAGTCCACATCGCGCATAATGGCTCCCCACCCTGGTTCCAAGTTCAAAACTCGATCTCGCCGGCCCATCAATTGGCGTGTTCGGACGCCTCGTTTGGGTCAAAGGCCAAGACCTCGCAATCCGCTCTCTAGAACACATCCCCGGCGCTCACCTCCACCTCTTCGGCGAAGGCCCTTTCGAAGGCGAACTAAAGCTTCTGGCCAAATCACTTTCCGTAGCTGACCGAACTCACTTCCACGGACATATCACCAACGTCGCAGATGCCATGGCAAGTGTTGATGTCGTTCTCATCCCGAGCATCTGGCGCGAAGCATTCGGATTCACCGCTGTCGAAGCGATGTCCCTCGCCAAACCCATCGTCGCTAACAACTACGGCGGTCTCTCAGAAATATTCACCCACAATCAAACCGCCCTCCTATTCAAATCTCCAAACCCCGAGGACCCAGATCCCAAAAAAGTCGCCCAATTGATCAAAAAACTCCTCAACGACCCGTCCCTTGGCACAAAACTCGGGCAGGCTGCTCAATCCCACTACGAATCAAATTTCACCGTCCCCCTAATGGTTGATCGAATCGAAGCCGCTTATTCCAAAATAATTGCCCCTTAAATGCCAGAAAGCCGACCCCCTGTCCAAGGGCCGGCAATCAAAGCTGAGAGAGAGAGAAGACAGCGCGATCTACAGTTTCTTGCGGTTGCAAGCAAAAGCGATCGATGCCATCAGCGGAACCAAAGTAAAAGTCGAATCCATCTCTCGAATCGTGTCAACGAATCCAGTAGCTTGGGCACTCACCGCACCCCCCACCAAAATCATCACCAAGCCCAGAGTGAGCAACCGTTTCGAGTTCAAGAATCCTTCTTTCATCCCTTGTTTCATCCAATGACATTCCCCTCTTACGCAACCCGTGTGCCACCGGGATTTCATCCCCAAAAACCGAGCAAACTTGCCTGGGGCCACACATTTTCAGCTAGACTCCGGGCTTCCCATGCAGCATCAACTGGTTTCAGTCATCGACTTCGGCGGACAATACACCCAGCTCATTGTCCGAAGAGTCCGAGAACAAGGATGCTACAGCGAAATGGTGCCCTGGCAACAAGCCGAAGCCCACATCCTCGACCGAAAACCCACAGCCGTCATTCTCTCCGGCGGCCCTCGTTCAACCTTAGAGCCAGACGCCCCCACAATCAATTTCGACTTGCTCAAAGACCTTCCCGTGCTCGGCATCTGCTACGGTCAACAACTCATGGCCAAAAACCTCGGCGGTGAAGTCCAAAAATCAACTGAGCGCGAATACGGCAAGCGGCATCTTGGACCGCGAACCCCCGGAACTCTTGTGGAGACGCTCAAGAACGACCTGGTCTGGATGTCCCACGGCGACAAGGTCACCCACGTTCCCCCGGGTTTATCGTCACCTCAAGCACTGAAACCTGCCCAGTTGCCGCCATGGAAAACCTGAGCGCCAAAAAATTCGGCGTCCAGTTCCATCCGGAAGTCACCCACACCCCCGACGGTCGAGAACTCCTGAAAACATTTCTCTTCAACCACGCCGGATTGAAAGGCGACTGGACTCCCCAAAATTTCATTGACGACACCCTCAAGTCCATTCGCGAAACTGTCGGCGACGGAAAAGTCCTCTGTGCCGTATCTGGCGGTGTCGATAGTAGCGTCGTCGCTGCCCTCCTCAGTGAAAGCGTGGGAAGCCAAACCACCTGCGTCTTTGTCGACCACGGCCTCCTGCGCAAAGGCGAAGCCGAGCAAGTCCACGAAACATTCACAAAAACGTTTCATCCCAACCTCATCGTCATCAACGCCCACGATCAGTTCTTTAGTGAACTCAAAGGAATCACCGAACCCGAACAGAAACGCAAAATCATTGGCGAAAACTTTGTCATCTGCTTCGAACGCAACAAAGCTGTCCTCGAATCCCACGATTTTCTCGCTCAAGGCACCCTCTATCCAGATGTCATCGAATCAGGGTCAGCCACCGCCAGCAAAATCAAAACCCATCACAATGTCGGTGGCCTTCCAGATTGGATGAAGCTGAAAGTGATCGAGCCCCTCCGATGGCTCTTCAAAGATGAAGTGCGGGAGGTCGGACGCGCCCTCGGACTCAGTTCCGAAGTTGTCGACCGAGAACCATTTCCCGGACCTGGTCTTGGTGTCCGAATCCTGGGCGAAGTCACACCAGAAAGAGTCAAGATCACTCAAGAAGCCGACTGGATCTTCCGCGAAGAACTCCGCAAATCTGGCCTGAACCGAGGAATCTGGCAGTCATACGCTGCCCTCCTCGATGTCCGAAGCGTTGGCGTCATGGGCGACGAGCGCACCTACGAGCAACCCATCGTCCTTCGTGCTGTCACAAGCGAAGACGCCATGACCGCCCAAGCCTTCCCCTTCGCTTTTGAATTTTTGGAGCATGTCGCCAACCGGATTGTCAACGAAGTCGACGGCGTCAACCGAGTCCTCTATGACCTCACATCAAAACCACCCGCAACTATTGAATGGGAATAACTCCTAGCCCGGAAACGATAATCCTCTTGGTATCCTAGAAGAATCATGCTCCCGGCGGTCAGCGCCCTCTTCATAGCAACGCTTGCCCTACCCGCTGAACCCGTCGTCCTGCTTGCGAAACCGCGCCTCACCGTCAGCTTTGAGGCAACTCCAGAAATCTTTCCCGAATCGTGGCGCGATCAAGAAATCAAAGCTACCGCCGAATCTATTGATCCCGAAGAACAATCCACCGCTCTCAAGACAGTCCAATCAGCCCTCACCAAATACCCGCAAGCCGTCATCGAAACAAATCTCAAAACTGTCCACATCACCCGATCCCTCAGCTTTTATGGACTCAATTACGGCGGCACTAATTCATCCGATGCCGTCTATCTCACCCTCATGCCCGGTCGAAGACTCACAACATTCAGCCACCTCTTTCTCGAACGAACCTTCCATCACGAATTCAGCAGCATCCTTCTTCGCAACTACTGGAATCAATTCCCCGAAAAGGAATGGAATCAGGCCCTCCCCGCCGAATTCAAATACCGAGGAAATGGCACCCAATCTGTCCGTGAAGGCACCGCAAGCACCCGATACTCCGACCAATACAACACTCAAGGGTTCCTCGCGGAATACAGCACTTCGAGCCTTGAAGAAGACTTCAACATGCTCGCCGAGGGCCTCTTTTCCGGTGACCCCCGATTCTGGAAAATTTACGACAACTACCCCCTCGTTGCCAAAAAAGCCGATCTGATCATCAATTTCTACAACAGGATCGATCCCACATTTACCAAGCCCACAATTCGGCAACTTGCCCAGGCCTCCAACCGTTGATTCGGCACAATCACCTTCCCCGATGAGCGAATTGCAGCCCATCCGAATCACCAAGGAATACCGATGGGAGATGGGCCATCGGCTCAGCTACCACACCGAAGGTTGCCAAAACCTCCACGGGCACTCCTACCGAATCATCGTCGGGCTCACCGGGCAAACTAATGATGGTGGAATGATCTTCGATTTCGGCGACATCAGCCGCATCATCAAGCCCATCATTGATGAACTTGATCACAGCACGATGCTCCACCAAGAGGACCAACCGCTGGTCAACTTTCTGCAATCCCAGAGCATGAAGCTCACCCTAGTGCCGTTCCACCCCACAACCGAAGAACTCGCCCGCTGGCTAATCCAAAAAGTCATCGGCCAACTCCCCACCGCCCCGAATATCCATTCCCTCGACCTCACCGTTTTCGAAACTGCCACCTCAACCGTCACCCTCACTCACAACTTCTCATGACCGAACACCTCGAAATCCTCCTTTCCGAAGACCAAATCCAAAACCGAGTCTCCGAAATTGCGGCCCAACTCCGGCAAGACATCGGCGACGAACCCATTCTCCTTCTCTGTGTTCTCAAAGGAGCTTTCCCCTTTCTCGCCGACCTCGCCAAAAAAATGACCGGTGAAGTCCTGTTCGATTTCATCCAAGTCAGTTCATGGGAAGGCGGTCGAGAATCCAAAGGCTCCGTCCGAATCAAAAAGGATCACGACTTCGATATCAAAGGCATGCATGTTGTCATCGTCGAAGATATTGTCGATAGCGGCCTCACAATCAACCACCTCCGCGAACTCCTCTCCACCCGCCAACCCGCATCCCTCCGCGTCGCTAGCCTCCTCAGCAAACCCGACGCAAGGACCCATGAAGCCCAGGTCGAATACATCGGATTTGAAATTTCGAACGTCTTTGTAGTAGGATATGGGTTAGACGACGACGAACGGTACCGAAACCTACCTTATGTAGCGGCCTTCGTCCCTTCCAGCACTTCTGATTAACCCCGGTTATCCCTTGTCTGGACGTCATCCCCCTAAACACACCGCTCTTCACGAGCAACCAGAGACCCTATGAGTCACACCTTCCGCCCGCGGAAATCAGAAAGCGGCTCTCGCATGCGACGACGCACCCGAGACCGACAGCGCGAACCAGAATCAGTAGACCTTGATAACCTGCCCCAACAGGATTACAATTTCTTCGATCAACTCACTCCAGCCGAGCTTGTTAAGCTCGCCAAAAAGCTCAAAATCTCCATCGAGCAAGATCGACACAAAGTCATTGAGGAACTCATGATCCTCACCCACGCCGAAACCGGAGCAATGTACAAGCGTGGCATTCTCGAAATACTCCACGAAGGATGGGGATTCCTCCGCCAGCCGTCTTACCAACCCTCCAACGAAGACATCTACATCGGTCAAGCCACAATCAAGAAAAACAACTTGAAACCCGGCGACTTCGTCTTTGCTCAAGTTCGGCCCCCCAAAGAAGGTGACAAGTACCAAGGCGTTCTTCGCGTTGAATCAATCAACGGACACGCCACCCAATCAAACGAAATCCGCGTCCGCAGAGAGTTTGAAAACCTTACCCCCCTCTTCCCGGATGAGCAACTCAAGATGGAAACCCTTCCCGACCGAACCATCGGTCGGATCATTGACCTCATCGCCCCCATCGGAAAAGGCCAACGCGGTCTCATCGTTGCCCCGCCAAAAGCTGGGAAAACAACCATTGTCAAAGCAATCGCCCAAGCCGTTGCCGAAAACAACCCCGAAGTCGCCCTGATGGTGCTCCTCGTTGACGAACGACCAGAAGAAGTCACCGACATGAAGCGATTCGTCAAAGGGCAAGTGATTAGCTCCACCTTCGACGAACCTGCCGAGAACCACATGCGCGTCACCGATCTCTGCCTCGAACAAGCTAAACGCCTAGTCGAAGCCGGCCGAGATGTCGTCGTCCTTCTCGACAGCATCACCCGACTCTCCCGCGCCAGCAACCTCACAATCAACCCTTCCGGGCGAACTCTCTCCGGTGGTCTTGATCCCGCCGCCCTCTACCGACCTCGTCGATTCTTCGGGGCCGCCCGGAACATCGAAGAAGGTGGCTCCCTCACCATCATCGCAACCGCCCTTGTAGACACCGGTTCCCGCATGGATGACGCAATCTTTGAAGAATTCAAAGGCACGGGCAACATGGAGCTCGTTCTGGAACGTGAGCTTGCCGAGCGGCGCATCTGGCCCGCCATCGACGTCCGCAAATCCAGCACCCGCCACGAAGAAAAACTCTTCGCCGGCGACGAAGCCCTGCAGGCTGTCTATCACCTTCACCGGATGCTCGCCAACGCCAAGGACAACGTGGATGCCACCGAGAGCCTCATCAAGCTCCTCAAACGCACCCCCACCAACGACATGTTCCTGGAAAGCGTCATCGCGAAAACCCGCGCAACCGTCTAGGCTCTAGTATCTTTGGGTGGCACTGGCTTAGCCAGTGTTTTGTAGACTGGCACTTGCAAAACCAGTGTTCATCACTTTGAATAGTGGAACGAGTTCCAGCTGTTCCATCGTCATCCCAGCGAATGCTGGGATCCATCCCATAACCACAGAAACCTAAGTGCAACAACACTACGTACCAACATCGTAATTCCAGGCGTGGTCCAGAATCTCAAGAGCAAGTTTATGGGTGGCACTGGCGTAGCCAGTGTTTTGAAGAATGCCACTGGTGCAACAGTAAAAGACTATCCAGATCGTCATTCCGGGCGTGACCCAGAGTCATCGAGAGAAATTTTTGTGTTCCCCTCCCCCCCTCTGGGGGAGAGCCTGCCCCGGGCTTGAACCGCGGACTTAGGAGGGGGCTACCCACAATTCACGCACGAGAGATGCTCCAAAGTTGTCATTCCGGGCGTGACCCGGAATCTAACTGAATATCAATTGTCGTCTTCCCCGCGCAGAGCCTGCCCCGGGCTTGAACCGGGGCGGGGATCCAGTCCAAAAAAATGTCGAAGGCTCGCAGTTCGTCATTCCGGGCGTGACCCGGAATCTCAAGAGCAAGTTTATGCATGGCACCGGTGAAACCAGTGTTCATCACCCAATCCCTGCTTTGTGGGAGATCACTCAGCAGGGATCGAAAAACCGTCCTCTCGTTGTGCTGCTAGCGCCCCGGAATCCCCGGCTCCGTCAACAACGCCGGATCAAGCGCCTTCCGCAAAGTCTCCTCATCCAGCAAACCCTCTTCCCGAACCACTTCCGGAATCGACTTCCCACTGGCCAAAGACTTCTTCACCACATCCGCCGCAACCTTGTAACCCACAAAGGCATTCAAAGCCGTTGCGAGACTAGGCGAAGTCTCCGCATAATGAGCACACCGATCCGCATTCGCGGTAATCCCCACAATGCAGTTATCAACGTAAGTCTCAATGGAATTCGTCAAAATCTGCAAGCTGAACTGCGCCGAAAACGCCATACTCGGCATCATCACGTTCAGCTCCAATTGACCCGCCTGAACGCAATAGTCAAGCGATTGACACTGCCCCAAAACCTGGAATAGAACAAGGTTCATGTTCTCCGCCATGCTCGGATTCACCTTCCCCGGCATGATCGAACTGCCCGGTTGAACTGCCGGCAAAGTAATCTCCGCCAATCCCGTCAACGGACCCGAACACATCAACCGCAAGTCGTTCGTAATCCTGGTCAGTTCCAAGCAGAACACCCGCAGTCCACTCGCCAGGCCCGCCATGCAAAGCTGACTCTGCATCGCCTCCCGCATATCGTCACTCGCCCGGAACGGCAAGCCCGTGTACTCGCCCAAAAGCTCAACTACTCGGAAACGATAATCCGGATGAGTATTCAACCCCGTGCCCGCTGCCGAACCCCCAATCCCCAATTCTTCCAACTCATTCGCTGCGAGTTCCAGCCATTTTCGCGACCGCTTGATCGCCACCGCATAAGCTGTAAATTCTTGCCCCAACCGGATCGGAACCGCATCCTGCAAGTGCGTCCGCCCGCTCTTCAAAATCGAATCAAACTCAACGCCCTTATCCGCCAAAGCCTTCTCAAGCCGATCAATCTGTTCAAACAACGGCTCCATCATCAGCCGTGCCATCACCCGCATCGCCGTCGGGAACGTATCATTCGTGCTCTGACCATAGTTCACATGATCATTGCTCCCCACCAGCTTGTAATCCCCCTTGTTCCCCCCAAGAATCTCTTCCGCCCGATTCGCCAAGACCTCGTTACAGTTCATATTGAAACTGGTGCCTGCCCCCATGTGGAACACATCGACCGGAAACTGATCCCGCAACTTCCCGCCCAAAATCTCATCCGCCGCTTGCGCAATCGCGTCCGCTTGCGCCTTTTCGAGCAATTCCAGTTCCCCGTTTGCCACCGCACACGCCTTTTTCAGCATGATATACGCATCAATCATCGTCGGGTGCTCCGTCAACCCACTAATCTGGAATAGCCCCCGGCTCCGCTCCGCCTGACTCCCCCAATATGCATCGGACGGCACATGAACATCACCCAAACTGTCTTTTTCGATCCGCGTGGACATGCCGCTAGTCTACTGAACTCACAGCGACGTCCTCTGATACCTGCCATACTAAATCCAATGCTCGTCCCCCAATTCGCCGACGTCAAAGCCATCTATTTCGACCTCGACGACACCCTCTGCACCTACTGGGACGCCGCCAAAGCCGGACTCCGAAAAGCATTCGAAGACCACCCCGAACACGGACAAACCCCCGAACGGCTCCTCCAAGAATGGGCCATCGCCTTCACCGGATTCGTCGAAACCATTGGCAAAACCCACTGGTACGACAAATACTGCGAGTCCGGCGAAATCACCCGCGTCGAACTCATGCGCCGGATGCTCGAGCGCGTCAATATCTTCGATGACGAACTCGCCTATCGCATTTCTCACACTTATCACGTCGAACGCCAAGCCGCGCTCGAACTCTTCCCCGAAGCCCTCGAAGTCATCCAGCAACTCAGCAGCGTCTACACCCTCGGCCTCATCACAAACGGCCCCGCCGACATCCAACGCCAAGAAATCCAAAAACTCAACATCGGCAACTACTTCCCTCACATTTTCATCGAAGGCGAACACAAAATCGGTAAACCAGATGAACGCATTTTCCGCATGGCCGAAGCCGCCGTTTCTCTCCCCCCAGAAAACCTCCTGTTCGTCGGCAACTCCTACAAGCACGATATCAAACCCGCCCAAACCTACGGCTGGCAGACCGCCTGGATCCGCCGCGACTCCGATGTCGCCCCCTCTTCACGCACCGGCAAACCCGAAGAACTCCCCGAAGGCGCAACTCCCCCTGACTTGACAATCTTCAACCTCCAAGAACTTCTTTCAGAATCCGTCTAAATCGGAATACAATACATAAATATGAAATTCACCGCTCTCATCCGGCAAGAAGGAAAATTGTTTAGCTCACTTTGTCTTGAGCTCGATGTTGCAAGCACAGGTGCAACAGCCGAAGAAGCTAAGTCAAATTTGATCGAAGCAATCGAGCTCTATCTTGAAGAGGCGACCGAAGAAGAGGTGACAACCCGATATCAACCCTACAGTCTGGTCGCACCATTAGAGGTCAAAGTTGGGTAGGGTCGGCCCTCTCTCTTCAAAAGAAATTGAACTGATCCTAACATCCAAAGGATTCTCACTTGCCCGACAGAAAGGTAGCCATCGGGTTTTTCGAAACAACAACGGAAACATTGTCGTCGTTCCCCAATCCAAATCCATTCCACCCGGAACTATTGCATCAATAATTCGCCAATCAAATCTCCCCCGCTCCCTCTTTGAATCACCCCAACCCTAAATAACCCTCGCAAATCTACCAATACTCCCCAATAGGCGACAACTACGCCTCCAGCAAAAGCGCGATGGGCATCCTCACAAAACTTCTCAAGAACACCGACCTCGTTCTCGGGATGGGCATGATCCTCATTGTCGCAATGCTCATCCTTCCCCTTCCGGAATTCGTGCTTGACCTTGGCCTTGTCATCGCCATGGCCTCCAGCGTCATCATCATGTTGACCGCAGTCAACGTAAAAGAACCCCTCCACTTCTCCGTCTTCCCATCGCTCCTTGTCATCACCACCCTCCTCCGCGTCGCGCTCTCAATCGCCGCTACAAAGCTCATCCTCGGAACCGGATCCGCAGGACACGTCATCCAAACGTTCGGCGAATTCGTTCTCGGCGGAAACTTCGTCGTCGGATTCATCAGCTTCATCATCCTGATGATCGTCCAATTCGTCGTCATCACCCAAGGTTCAACTCGCGTTTCCGAAGTTGTCGCCCGGTTCACCCTCGATGCTATGCCCGGGAAACAAATGGCCATCGACGCCGACCTCGCATCCGGACTCATAGACGAAGATCAAGCCCGCAAACGCCGAAAAGAAGTCAAAGGCGAAGCCGACTTCTACGGGGCCATGGATGGAGCTTCCAAATTCGTCAAAGGCGATGCCATCGCCAGCCTCCTCATCATCATCGTCAACATCATTGGCGGATTTATCCTCGGCTTCACCCGGGGAGAAGGTGACGTCACCACGATTCTCGCAACATACGCCATGCTCAGCGTCGGTGAAGGCATGGTCAGCCAAATCCCTGCCCTCCTCATCAGTTCCTCCGCCGGCCTCCTCGTCACCCGCAACGGACAAGAAACCGGCATGGCCGGAACCATGTTTGGACAGCTTCTGAATCAACCCCGAGTTCTCACCACTGCCGGTGTCGCAATGGCTGCATTCGCCTTCATTCCCGGATTCCCCACCCTCATATTCCTCGGCATCGGTGCTGCGCTCGTCGGAATCAGCCGACTCAGCACCCAAAACGACTCGATCCGCCGCCTCATTTCTGGCGAGCCTGAACTCATTCCTGTCACCGAAGCTCCCTCCGAACCGGAACTCCCGACTGGCCCCGAGCAAGTGATGGCCCTGGTCGGAGTTGACCCCATCGAAATCGAAATCGGCTATTCCCTTACCAAACTCGCCGACGTCCGCGCTGGCGGAGATCTCAGCGAACGTGTTGGCGCAACTCGCCGCCAAATCGCCACGGAACTCGGCTATGTCATGCCCTCCGTTCGCATCCGCGACAATGCGGTCCTCAAACCCAACGAATACGTCATCAAAGTCCGCGGCGAGACCATCGCCACCGCCACCGCATTCCCCAACGAATACCTCGCCATCGATTCCGGAACCGTCATCCAACCCATCGCCGGAACCCCCACCAACGAACCAGTTTTCAACCTCCCCGCTCTCTGGATCGAGCCTGGTCAACGCGAAATGGCCGAACGAAACGGCTATACCGTTGTCGAACCCGCCGCCATGATGACCACCCACCTCACCGAAGTCATCAAAACCCACGCTGCCGAGCTTCTCTCTCGTCAAGAAACCGCTAAGCTCATCGACAACACCAAAGCTCTCAACTCTGCCGTCGTTGCCGAACTTGAACCCGCCGGAATCAGCACCGGGGATGTCCAAAAAGTGCTTCAGCATCTCCTCCGCGAGCGAGTCCCCGTTCGCGATATGGTTACCATTTTGGAAACAATGGCCGACTTCGCCGGACGCATCAAAGACATGGAACAAATGGGCGAACTTGTCCGTGCTGCAATTTCCCGAACCATCACCCGCCAATTCGCCGATGACGCCAACGCAATCCACTGCCTGACCCTAGAACCACCACTCGAACATGCAATTACTGATTCAATCCAGCACACAGCCGGCGGAGTCATGCTTGCCCTCGAACCAAAAATTGCCTCTCAACTCGTCCAAGATATCCACGGAGCAACCGATCAAGCCAACGCCTCCGGCGTCCAACCCGTTTTGATCTGCTCAACCCAAGCCCGCCTTCCCCTCCGCAAACATCTCGAACGGAACGGCATCCAAATCCCCGTCATGGCCTATAACGAAGTCTCTGCAAACACCGAAGTCAACTTTGTTGGCCAAATCGGCCTTGAAACCGACCTCACCCACTCATCTGCTGCGTAACTCTCCTTAGCCCACGTAACGCAAGTGGCAATGGCGTCTCAAGTACATCATTAATCGTATTCCCCGCGCAGGCGGGGACCCAGTCCAAGAAAAATGCCGCAGGCTCCCTACGTTGCCATTCCGGGCGTGACCAGCAATCCCAAAGGCAAGCACTTGGGTGGCACTGGTGAAACCAGTGAACAGCACGCGAGTTCGTCATTCCGTACGTGACCCGGATTCATGCAGAGAATTGTTTTCGTTCCCCCTCCCCCTTTGGGGGAGGACTTTGGAGGGGGCTATAAAAGGCTCAAGCTCATGAATGGCTCCCGAGTCGCCATTCCGAGCGCGACCCGGAATCTCAGCCTCTAAATCACTATCGCTAATTCTCTACCCTGATGGGAAGTGGAAAAGGTGGGGCGGTAAAAGATAAAGTAATTCGTTTACTCCCTCCCCTGATGGGGAGGGGAAGGGGTGGGGAGACATGCCTAACCCCAGAAACTCATGATCTTCCAAGGAAACGACAGCCTGCCCCGGGCGTGACCCGGAATCTCAAAAGTAAAACAAAACAGGAATTCCCGCACAAAAAAGCACCCGAGGCTCTCACACCTCGGTCAAAGTTCTGAACTCTCGATCAGCAACCCCTTGGATCATCAATCTCCCCCAACCGACCAACCCCACCATAACAAACCCGTCACAAAATCCCGCTCCCCTCTCCAGATTTCCCAAATCCACCGACAATTAATCTCAGAAAGTCATGAATCAGTTGCTCGATTGTCCAGTTCTGGGATTAGAAGATACCTTCCCCCAAAATCTCTACATCGTCCGACACAACCCCACTAACAAATACGGGTGCTATTGCTACGACGGAACCCATGGCCTCGCATGTTTCAGCACCGAACAAGGTGCCCTCTCCTTCGCCGCATGGATCAACATGCCCGGAATGTCCAGCGAAGAAGTCAGCTTCGACGAAGCCCGAGAAGTCGCCAAAGATCGGCCCATGCCAATCACTTCACTGATGCTTCTCGACAACATGGAAGACCCCCTCATCCATTTCGTCCGCTAACCCCCACAATCGAATCTTTCACGGAAACTCCCGATCAAAGGGAGTTTTTCTACTTTTAACCCTCGTAATTTCCATAAAACGGAACCAAAACCACCCCCAAGCATTGTAAAGTATCAACATGAAGAAGTTCATTCTTCCGCTCCTTGCCGTGTTCGCCGCATCCGCCGCCTACGCGCAAACTGAAATCACTCTCGGAGTCGGAGACCTCGCCCCCGCCTTCAAAGTCGATGGTCACGTCAAAGGTGACAAAATCAACACCCTCAAGAAAGGCGAAATCTACATCATCGAATTCTGGGCCACATGGTGCGGCCCCTGTATCGCCGTATTCCCCCACCTCAGCGAACTGACCGAAAAGTACAAAGGCCAAGTCACGACCATCAGCGTCAATAGTTGGGACTACCGTGGCGACGCCGACCGCGACGCCCACATCAAGAAAATTGAAAACTTCCTCGTCAAGCACGGCGACAACATGCGCTACAACATCGTCCTCGACGACGCTGCCGACACTATGGCCAACACCTGGATGCGCGCCGCTGGTCAAAACGGAATCCCCAACGCATTCATCGTGAACGAAGAAGGCCGAATCGCATGGATCGGACACCCCGCAACCATGGACAAGCCACTCGAGCAAATCGTCGCCAAAACCTGGGACATCGACAAAGCCGCTGCTGATTTCAAGAAAGAAATCGAAGCCGAGAAAGAAGCCGCCGCTAACCGAGCCAAAATGGCCGAAATTGCTAAGAACGGCGATATGGCAGCCTACGACGCAATGGTCGAAAAAATGGGTGCCCAGGAAGCCCTCTTCGCTGTTATCAACCACGAACCCAACTTCGTCGTTCGAGTCATCGAAAAGTACGCGGGCAAGATCGAAGGCGTCCTCCCCGACACCTACTGCAGCATGGCCGCCTACCTCACACGGAATAAAGCAACCACTGCCGAAAGCCGAGCAACCATCACAAAAATCTCCGAGATGTGCTTCAAAGAGCTGTCCGAAGACAAAGCCGCGCGATCCGCTGTCTACCACGCCCAAGTTCTGATGAACAACGGCGACAAAGATGGCGCAAAGGCATGGCTCGACAAAGCCGAAGGCTTAGTCACTAAGTTCAACCCAGAAACCCAACGCGCTGGCCTCACCAAAATGATCGCCGATACGCGCAAACAACTCGACGCCAGCTAACGCTTCAAATCGACGAAATTATCCCTGCAAGCTCCAACGCGTGCAGGGATTTTTGTTTACAGCACGATATAATTGTCGCAAATGAAAAATTTTCTGCTCGCAATTTTTCTATCCCTGCTAGCAAGTGCTATCACAGGTTTTTGCGTCCTTCCCGATGAAGACTTGTCAAGCTTCTTTCACGTCTACAATCTTCCGTTCCCAGACCTATTGAAACTTTTATTTGCCTTTGCGATCGTTGCCGCTCCGTTTGCATTGATCCGCCTCGATTCAATCCAAATATTAGTCTTGCAGTCCATTGGATTTCTCGCCCCACTTCCACTCTATTCATTGTACTATCCCACCTGGTTTTACGGTGGAAACGTAGATAAGTCACCCCCATTTGTTGACACCAATGCTATTCAATTTGGTCTCATCTTTTTATTGCCAGCTATCTTGCTTCAGTTGATGATCCTTCAACTTCGGAATTCAAATCAAATAATTCAAGAAAATCGGCTACCATTTCCCGAAGAAGACTACAAACTCCTCCCAAATCCGATTCCCTGGTTCCTCGCAACATGTAGCTCCCAGTTATTCCTCTCAGCATACTCGTTCGGATACTTGTTCAGCGAAATTGGAAACGAACGGACAAATTTTGGATGGTTCCTTGTTGACCCGGAGTTCTCCTTAGCCAGGTTCATACTCGTCCTTGTTCTTCTTGTTCCCGCCCTTCTGCTACCAATCAAGACGATTCGCCATCTCCCGTTCGCCTTCTTATTTATCGTGATTTCTGACCTGCTCCTCCAAGTCATCATCCCGCAATTTGCCATCGAAAGCCGTCACCCAAACAACAGCCCAGATACTCTTAATTTCTTCTCTTCCTTCCTGACCGCCATCCCTGTCGTACTGTTCATTTTCCTCGTGCGCGGCATAATCCAGACCTACACCAATCCCCCATCTCAAGTACCCTCACCAGACGCATGAGCTTCCCCACCCCCGGCCCCAAGCAAGAACTCGAACAGGGCCTCACCTTCACCCCAAAATTCGATCAATACGGGCTTATCCCCGCTATCGCCCAAGATCACCTAACCGGTCAAATCCTCATGCTCGCCTACATGACCGCCGAAGCCTTTGCAAAAACCCTCGAACTCGGACAAGCGGTCTACTACTCCCGATCGCGCCAAGAACTCTGGCACAAAGGCGCAACCTCCGGCCAATACCAAATCGTCCACCAAATCCTCACCGATTGCGACCAAGATGCCCTCATTCTCCGCGTCGAACAACTCGGTGGCGGAGCCTGTCACACCGGCGCGAACTCCTGCTTCTACCGCGCCGTACCCCTCGGACAAACTCCCGAACATCCGAAACTCACTCCCGTGTCCGACCCCGACTGACCAAAACCGCAACCAAGATAATCCCACCCTTGACCAACCCCTGCAAATAAGTCGAAACATCCGCCGCCACCAGCATCGTCGTAATCATCCCAGGAACAGCACCCCAATCACCGTCCCCCAAATCCGGCCCCGCCCCCCCGTCAAAGCCGTCCCCCCAATCACAACCGCCGCAATCGCTTCCAATTCATAAAGCTGACCAGCATTAGAACTCGGCACCGAGTTCAACTTTGCCGATCCGACCCAGGCCGCCAAGCCTGTACAAACCCCCAAAATTACATAACTCCAAACCCGAACCTGGTCAACTTTTACCGCCGCATATTTCGCTGCCTTCTCATTGCTCCCCACCGCCACCAACCTCCGACCATATGGAGTTCGAGTCAACAAGACACCCAAAACTACGGCCATCCCCAAAAACAAGAACGCCGACCAATAGAGCTCAACTGGTCGCCCATTCGCCGCCACGACAAATGGGATCACAACTCCCTCACTCGCCACCGCCGACCATCCCGAATTCTCCGACCGGAATGTTCCCCCGTTCGCCAAAACCAGTGCCCCTGACCGGAACACAAGCAACCCCACCAAAGTCGCCACAAACGGAACAACCTTCCCCAAGTAATCACCAACCCCTGCGCCAAACCGAGCAATGCTCCACAACCGACCATCCACCCCACCCCTATCGGCGTCGGTCCATCCCCCATCATCTTGAGTCCCAAAACCCCCAGCAACGCAAACAAACTCCCAACACTCAGATCAATCCCCCCGCCGATAATCACCAAAGTCATCCCCAAAGCGATCAATCCAATATCGGCATTTGACGAAAGCATGTTCCGCCAGACCAGCGGGTTATGGAACACCTGCCCCTGAAAAATCAGAGCATAAACCACAAACACCCCAAACGCCACCAAAACCCCATCCCTTTGCCAATCGAACGGCTTCAGCCGCTCAATCACGACCCGACCCCCGCCGCCAATTCCATGATCCGCTCCTCACTCAGTTCATTTCGCTCCAAAACCCCCACCGGATACCCTCCGCGCATCACCACAACCCGGTGACACAACCCAATCAATTCTTGCATTTCACTACTGATCACAACCACCGCTTTGCCTTCCTTTGCCAACCCCGCAATGATCTCATAAATCTGCGCCTTACTGCCCACATCCACCCCTCTCGTGGGTTCGTCCAATATCACAATCTCCGGGTCTCCAAAAAGCCATTTCGCCAAGCTCACTTTTTGCTGATTCCCCCGCTCAAACTCCCCACCCGGTCTCGAACATCTGGCACCTTGATAGCAAGCTTCCCGCGCCACTCTTCAGCCGCCTGTCGTACCTCTCCTCGATTCGTAAACAAACTGCCAAACCGCCCCAGCCAAGGCAAAGCAATATTATCTTCGACCGAAAAATCCAAATGTAGCCCCGACCCTTTGCGATCCTCACTCACATAAACCGCATTGTGCCTCACCCACTCCCGGTCAAACTCTCCCAGCGCAGAATGCCCCCGCCGCAAACCCAAAACTGCCTCCCACAACTCCGTCCGACCACTCCCAATTAACCCTGCAAAACCAACCACCTCTCCTTTCCGAATACATAACTTGGAAACGTCATTTGAAGAACCGCTAGTGCTAGGATTCTTCCCTGAATGAGCTGCACTAGCCCCTAACTTGAAATCAAAGAATGAAGCTGTGCCGTTTTCGTTTCCCCCCTCCCCTCTGGGGAGAGCCTGCCCCGGACTCGATCCGGGTGACTCAGGGAGGGGTCCTACGGCTTTCTTCTTAGATTCTCCCAAAAGAACCCCACTTCAAAAACCACCTCACCACCGCATTCTGGAATCTCGGGATACATCTCGCCTAATTCTCGCCCCACCATCATCGCCGCCAAGCTCGATTCATCCACCGCCCCCGCATCCACCGTTCCCACAAACTCACCGTCCCGCAACACCGATATCCGGTCGCAATTACCAATCAGCTCTCCCAGCAAGTGTGAAATCAAGATCACGGTTCGCCCCTCCCCTTTCAATCGCCGGATCAAATCAAACAGGGCCGTTTTTTCCCGAACGCTCAGCACCGCCGTTGGTTCGTCCATGATCAACACCTCCGCTCCCGTGCTCACCGCCTTTGCAATCTCAACGAGTTGCTTCTCCGCAAGGCTCAGACTCCCCACCATCCGGTCTGCCCCAAATTCCGCACAAACCTCCTGCAGCCACCGCCCCGCCTCTGCTTCCTGTGCTCTGCGATTGATAAGCCCAACCCCCTCCCTCCCCAAAAACAGGTTCTCCGCCACCGACAAATCATCGACCAAGTTCAACTCTTGGTGAATCATCGCCACCCCCGCCCGCATAGCATCCTGCACTCCCCGAAACTCAACCCCGACACCCCCAACCAAGACATCCCCCGAACTCCCCCGCTCCACCCCCGCTAAAATTTTCATCAACGTGGACTTCCCCGCCCCATTTTCCCCAATCACCCCGTGAACCTCGCCCGCCTCAAAACTGAGCGACACACCCCCCAAAGCCCGCACGCCCGGATACTCCTTCACCAAGTCCCGAACCTCAACTCGCGGCATACTCCGCATTATCCCAAATATCCAATACCCTTTGGTCGCTTTTCGAGATTATGTGACGGAGTCTCAACCAAACAACCCCCCTCAAAATTTCTTGAAGACAATCGAGATAGTCACCATTTCTGATCCCATGCTCACGATCTCCCAACTGTCCGCAACCAACATGTTTGAAAGCCCGTGGTCGTCCTTCCCGGCGTGACCCGGAATCCCCACTCGCTTAAATCTTGCATCTCAAATCCAACTTTTTAAGTCGTCATCCCAGCGAGTGCTGGGACCCAACCTATATACAGAGGAACCTAAGAGCAATAGCACCAACCCCCAAGTCGTCATTCCGGGCTTGACCCGGAATCTCACTCAACATCACTTGTCATTGTCCCTGTGCAATCAGAATCCCCAAGAACAATAAAACGGCGGCTCTGCAAAAAACCAAGCCGCCGTCCAGTGATTCACAAAACCAGAATTACTTCTGGCGTCGCTTGCGCAAAGCCGCCGCTGCCGCCAAACCAAGAACCGCCATGGTAGCCGGCTCCGGAACCGCTTCAACATCCAAACTCACATCATCAAAGAACACGCTTCCACCGGCAACTGCTGGTTGAAGGTGCAAGAGCAATAGCTGACCATAGGCAACGTTTGAAGCCGCCGGGCCGAGGCTCGCAGTCAATTCAATATATGTGTCCGGAGTCGTCGTCGCATCAATTCGATTCGATTCCGCTGATGTAACTTCAACGTTGTTCGCATCAAAGTAGACCAACTTCAAGAGCGCTGAGTTGTCACCGGACATGCGGTCAGCTGCCAAAGTTTGAGCCCAAACTGATGCTGAAACTGTTTCACCCGTACTAATCGCGAAGTTCTGGAACGCACCCGTCACGTTAAAGCCACCAGAAAAATTCCCGAACTGCTTCATAGAGTGAGTACCCGTTCGAGCAAACGAACCGTTTGGAGTATTGGCCTCGCGGAAAGCATTGCCAAACCGAGTCCAACTGTCAGCGTCAGCACCCGTACCCGCTTCAAACGAGCCATTCAAAATCTGGCCAAAAGCCATCGGTGCAACCAAAGCCATCGCCAAAGTCGCAACACCTGTCATCAATTTCATCTTCATTTTCTTCCTCATCGAACAAACCAAGGCCAACAACTCAGCCTCAATTTTTGTTTAGCGAAACGTTTCGCGAAACGATTCTCATATTTTATCAACACTTCCCCAAAATTGCAAAAAAAACCCGCAAACATACGGGGTATTCCACACTTAACCCAGGGTCTCAAATGATCCTCTCGGTAAAATCCCACCTGGCAACCTCGGGCGAGTGGCGGAATTGGTAGACGCACTGGGTTTAGGTTCCAGCGCCCATAAAGCGTGAGAGTTCGAGTCTCTCCTCGCCCACCAAAATCCCAACCCCAGCCCCCAAAACCCACCCCCCGCCATAATAAAAATCCTATGCCCATCTTCGGCATCGTCAATCAAAAAGGAGGCGTCGGCAAAACCACCACCGCCGTCAACCTCGCCGCCGCCCTCGCCCTCAAAAACCAACGCGTCCTCCTAATCGATGCCGACCCCCAAGGTAACGCCACCACCGGCCTCGGTATCGAAAAAAACACCGTCGAAGCCACTCTCTTCGACGTCTTCCAAGCCATCGTCAACGACCCCGAAGAACCCCAAAACCCCATCGCCCAAGCCATCATCCCCACCGAAATCCCTGGTCTCGAAATCATCCCCGCCACCCTCGATCTCGCCGGCTCCGAACCCGTTCTCCTCAATGCCGTCGGCAAAGAAATGATCCTCCGCGACGCCATCGCCCCCATCAAATCCAACTACGACTTCATCCTGATTGATGCCCCCCCGAGCCTCGGAATCCTGACCATCAACATCCTCGCCGCCTGCGACGGCGTCATCGTCCCCCTCCAAAGCGAATTCTATGCCCTTGAAGGCCTCTCCCAGCTCACCAAAACCATCGAAATCGTCCGCAAGCGCATCAACCCCCACATCCAAATCGCCAAAGTCATCCTGACCATGGTCGACACCCGCAACAAACTTTCCCAACAAGTCACCGAAGATGTCCAAAGCTATTTCGGCGAAAAAGTCTCCGCCATCCAAGTCCCCCGCAATGTCCGACTCGGCGAAGCCCCCGGGTTCGGCCAACCCGCCGTCACCCTCTTCCCCGATTCCAAAGGCGCCCAAGCCTATCTCGACCTCGCAACCGAACTCCTGAGTTAAAATGAAGCATGAGAACGATATTTGCCCTCGTACTTTCCGTACTATTTTTTGGCGGATGTATTTCGATCCAACATATTGAAGTCCAAGACTTTGAAACTGAATCAAATTTAACCCGCCAGCAAGGAATCCCCGTAACTTTTAATGACATTCGCAAAAGACTCTCCCATGTTGTCAGCGATCAAAACGCTGCTCATTTTATTGCTGCAATCACTCCGTCCCCGGAAGTTGAAGAGTCAATTCAATCCGGTCTGCGATCGTTTACGACCGATAGCGCAGCCATAGAGCAACTGAGAAATGCTGTTAAATCACAAGAGAATGCTCTCAAACAAGCTGAGCGAGCTGGCGACCTCCCTGGCGCCGACTTCAATCGAAAATGGGAAAAAGGATACGCGGTTTTATTTAATGAATATCGCTTAGCCAAATATGCCGCTTCTCTTCTCATTTCCTCCGCCGTGGTGTGTGCCGAGGATGGTCAGCACGACCGGGCGATCCTGCAGCTCAGACGTGCTGGAGCAATTGCAAATCACATTTTAGAGCCCGTAGCTATTTCGGATCTCGTTTGGCTTGCAATTCGCAGGATTCAAATGAAAACCCTGTTAAGAATTGCCTATCGGCATCCTGATCAACCGTCTTACATTCGATTTGCAGAGACCCAGATAGATTCGTGGCCGGATTGGAAGTTCATTGAAAATCTTCATAATGATCTTCCCTCCCTCCTCGCCATTTATGAATCATCGAAGACCATCAAGCTTGCAAAAGAGCTACTGGGTGTTTCAGCGGAATACGTTGCTGGACTCAAGGATGCCGACCCAGAACCGCGATTTACCGAGGGGAAGGCCCTAATTATCAAGTATTTTCGTGAAGCTGCTTCTACTCTCACACTCAATGATTTCGAAGCAGAAGCAAGGCGAAGTGAAATCGAAGAGCGAATCCTGAAAGTACTTGATCGCAATCCTATCGCCAAGCGTATTATCCAAGACATTTCACCAATTTTTCCCTCCGCAATGCCCCGCCACAATTCGGAAAGCAATCGGATACTCTGGGACCAAACGATCAGATTTCTCAAAGCACCATACAGAATTTCTGAAATTCGAAACGTAACAACAATGACCGGTCTTGAACTCCAAGCCAGCACTGCAGCGACCAAAGGAGGAGTCGAAATAACTGTCTCATCACCAACCGATTCACTGATTGAAGTAAAGTTCGCCTTACCTTAGGTCACACGTCTCGCCAGGATAGAAGCTCATCCCCCCCATGCCACCAGTCACCCTCTTCCCCGAATCCAAAGGCACCCAAGCCTATCTCGACCTCGCAACCGAATTGCTCCCCCCCTCGTAAAGCAACTACGATGAGTTCAGTTTTACTCCCTCTACTGTTATATAAGACAGTTACACAAGCGGAGGTAAAAGAGCTACCGCACTTCAATCTCGAAACGGAATTGCGTCTCGCCAGACTAGAAGGATTTCCAATTGACTTTCAGGATATTCGACGTCGCACATCAATAGTCGCAGATGAAGAGAACGCTGCTATCCCCCTCCAGAAGATCAAGATTTCTCGAGACATTCTTGGCGAGGTTGACAAAATTACTTTCACAAGTATCAAGAACCACGAAAGCCGCCTATTTGCTCAGTCTGTTATAGACGATAATCAAGATGTCCTCAAGTCAATAACCGAGTCTACCTCTAAGCCTGGCTACTTCGTCGATCGCAAATGGGAAGACGGAATCTTTGTCATTTTTCCTGACATTACTAATTTAATGAATATCAGAAAGCTACTGACCAAGGCGATAATAGTCGAATCTGAGAGAGGTAATCACGATCAATGCCTGGTCTATGCTGAGTCAATTACACAGCTTTCTTCCTACATTTTAGGCCCAAACATTAGCAACATTATTGTGCATGAAGGCTTCTACGAAACATATGTTAGAATTCTCATTCAACTTGCAAGCCGATTCCCGAACGAACTTCGATACACGAAGTACTTGAGAAAATCAATCGAAAATTGGCCAATCAACTTGAGATTGGAGGGATTCAAGTGCGGCCTACCTCAATGGCTGAAATTATACGATGATTTGAAGAATCGGAACTCAGTGAAATCCAATTCAATTCTAACAGAAGCTCTTGAGATCGACTTCAATGAAGTCGTTGAAGGAGGCCAGGAGCCAGAATTCACATTGGGGAAAGCAGCCCTAGTTAACGCATTTCGTATAGCAGTACACCAAGCCAAGAAGTCTGATCCAGGCAGTCGCATGCCACTAGCTGGTGCGTTCGCTAATGCGTTCTTGCTGTCATCAGGCAACCCCAATTTCGCAAATAATTATTTTCTTCTATTCACCTATTTTCTCCCATTAAACGATTTCACTAGCTTTGTTATTCCCGAGAGAAAACTGGCTTTGTACAAACAAGCGGCGGATGTGCTATCGTCTATGAAATACGACGCTGGTGAGGATGAAGTGCTGTCCGATAGAGGAGAATTACTTACTATCATTCGATCAATATCTGATGGCTCAATAACCCTGACATTAAAGGGTCCAACTGTGAGCGACGATGATGAGCTTTCGATCACATTTCCTCTGCCAGATAAATAGGCTGATTGAGCTGGATACAATTCTGATCATCCAAGTCCCCCACAATGTCCGCCTTGGCGAAGCTCCCGGGTTCGGCCAACCCGCCGTCACCCTCTTCCCCGATTCCAAAGGCGCCCAAGCCTATCTCGCCCTCGCAACCGAACTCCTGATTCCTTCAACCAAAGCCTAAAGCCACATTGGGGAAAAGAACCGCCCCCATTCCCCCAATTCCCCGTCCCTGAACTAGACTGATACTGTCAACCCAAAACCAACATGAGACGCGCACTCGGAAAAGGACTCTCCCAACTCCTCGGCGAACAAGCCGAAGAATCCACCAACGAACTTCCCATTTCGTCCATCCGCGCCAACACGCGCCAACCGCGAACCCAATTCGACCAAGAAAAGCTCGAAGAACTCGCCGTCTCCATCCGCGAATTTGGCGTCCTCCAGCCCCTCATCGTACGCCCCCTCAGCGATGACCAGTTCGAACTCATCGCCGGCGAACGCCGCCTCCGGGCCTCCAAAATCGCCGGACTCAAAACCGTCCCCGTCGTCATCCGCGCCGCCTCCAGTCAAGCATCGCTCGAAATCGCTATTATCGAAAACGTCCAGCGCGAGGACATCACCGCCATGGAATGCGCCGTCGCTTACAAGCGTCTCATCGAAGAGTTTGATCTCAGCCAGGAAGCCGTCGCCCAGCGAGTCGGCAAATCCCGCGCTTCCGTCGCCAACACCCTCCGCCTCCTCAAACTCCCCGAACGGATCCAACGTGGCATCCTGAGCGAAGAAATCACCGAAGGCCACGCCCGCGCCCTCCTCATGGTCGAATCCCCCGTTCGCCAAGCCGCCCTCTTTGAACGCATCATCAAAGATGGCCTCAGCGTCCGCGAAGTCGAACGCCTCGCCCGCGCGTCCGATAACCCCCGCCCCGCCGGCCCCAAGTCCGAAAAATCCAAGTCCACCCCCCATTCCGACCCAAATTGGAACAGCCTCGAACAGGGCCTCAGCGAATATTTCGGCACCCCCGTCCAACTCCAATCCGACAAAATCGGCGGCAAACTCTCCATCGCTTTCTACAGCGACGACGACCTCCAACGCATCCTCGACATCCTCGGAATCTCTCTCTAGAAAAGACCAGAATATGAACCTCCCTCCCACATACATCTGCCCTCGCGCCACCGCCAAACCATCCCTCACCGGCCACGCCTCCGACCCCATCTGGGAAGCCGCCCCCTGGATCACCACCTGGAGAGACATCCGCGGTCTCGAAACCTGCCCCACCCAACTCAAAGCCAAGCTGATGTGGGACGACGAATTCCTATACCTCGCGGCCCAAATGGCCGAACCTGATCTCTGGGCATTCCAAACCGAACACGATTCCAGCATCTGGCTCGACAACGCGTTCGAACTCTTTCTCGATCCCGATGGCGACGGACACAATTATCTGGAATGGGAGATCAACCCCATCGGCGTCACTCTTGATATGAGCATGGATCGCCTTTATGTCTGCGGCGGAACTCGCGATGACTCACTCGAAATCCCCGATCTCGAGCTCAAACTCATCGCCGATGGCCCTGTCAACGATCCCCAATCCAAAGCAAAAGGCTGGGCGTTTGGTGCTGCATTCCCTTGGTCCACCCTCACCCAGATCGGCCATTCCGGCACCGCCCCGAAAGTCGGCGACATCCACCGATTCAATCTCATGAAGATGTTTTGGCCCGTCCAGGTCATCAACGGAGCCTATGTCAAAGACGAAACCCAGCTCGAAAAATACTGGTGCTTCGCCCCCACCCACATGCTCGATATTCACCGCCCCCACTTCTGGGGCTACCTCCAATTCGCCGAAACCGCCGACTCCACTATCACTCCCGATGCAGACTGGGCGACCAAACTCGCCCTCTGCGATGCTCTTGGCCTCATTTCCCGCCCCCGCGACCAGATCACTTACCCCCGATCAAGCATCATCCCCCAATCCGGCCAGTCTCTTATCGATCACCCCTCCGGTTACGCCATCACCGCCATTGCTCCCTCTGGAACTCAATACCAAATTACCGCCGATGGCCGGTTAACAAACCAATAACTGCAGCTCTGGGGAAAACCCCCGCCAACTTCACCAGGTTTCCCCCGTCATGGCCCCAGGAAGGCCACGGAAATGTTAACGAAGTCGCGCAAAATAACCCCCGTGCCCCAGACCTTGCGCCGAACCCAAACCCAGCCGTGCCTCGTCATCGCGATCGCCGGACTCAGCGCATCGGGCAAGACCACCCTCGCCCAAGACCTCCGCGAAGAACTCAACGCCCCGCTCATCCAAATGGATGACTACTACAAAGACATCCCCGCCAATACTCCCGTCGAATCCCTCAACTGGGACGACCCCGAAATGTTCCACCTCAGCGAATGGCGCGAGCACCTGGAAGCCCTTGCCCAAGGTCAAACCGTCCAAATCCCCCGCTACGATTTTTGCACCAGTCTTCGCTCCGGTTCCCGAACCGCCACCCCCAGCCCCACGATCATCGCCGAAGGACAATTTGCTCTCCACCCCAACGCAATTCCCGACCATCATTGCATCAACATCTTTGTCGAACTGGATATCGAAGCCGCTTACTCCCGGCGTCTCCAGCGTGACACCACCGAGCGCGGACGCACCCCAGATTCCATCCAAACCCAGTGGGAAAATCATGTGATCCCCGCATGGCAAAACTGGGTTGAACCCTCCCGCCTCCGTGCCGACCTCGTCCTCTCGGGCAACGCAAACCGACTCCAAAATCTCCAACGCACCCGCCAAATTGTCGAAAAAATGCGCGCTTCCCTCGCTTATCTGCGCTAATTCTGAAAAAACCCCTGCGCCGAGGGAACGTTAAGGGTTATTCTCCGCATATTCACAGAGAGAAACTATGAGCATCGTCCCCCTCATCATCGTTGCCGGCCTCATGCCGGGTCAATTGCCGCCCGCAAAGCCCCACACTTTTACCGGAGCCCGCTCCCTCGCCCTGAGTGCCGATGGCAAAAATCTCGCTTTCACCTATCGAGGTGATATCTGGGTTGTCCCGAGCGAAGGCGGTCGCGCCATCGCCCTGACAAGCAACGTCGAAATGGACGACAACCCAATCTGGAGCCCCGACGGAAAGTGGATCGCCTATGCCACCGACCGAAATGGCAACTGGGACATTTATGCCGTTCCGGTCGAAGGCGGTCAAACCGTGCGGCTCACTTACTCCAGTTCAACTGAAATCCCCAGTAGCTGGACAGGAAACACTATCACGATGGCTGGCTCATACGAGAAAGGAGTCGCCGGAATCTACACCCTTGATGTCGAAAACCTCCGCCTCGGCGAAGTCTTCATTACGAACTTCCGCCTCGCTGATCCTGTCATGTCCCCGATGGTAAGCGGATGGTCTTCACTCACAAAGCAATGTTCGGCTGGGAACGATCCCGCTACCAAGGTTCCGGTGCTGCCCAGCTCTGGACAATCAATGCGACCGGAACTGACCGCAAACTCCTACGCAGCACCGGATTCCAGCACCTCTGGCCCCAGTTCAGCCCCGATGGAGAAAAAATCTATGCCGTCACGGTTACTGAAAAAACCCCAAGTTCGCGCAACATCAACGAAAAGCCCAAGCTCAACACGGATAACGAAAACCGAACCCCCAACATCTACGAAGTAACCACGAACGGCTCCGCCCGGCGCCTCACCAATTTCGTCGGCGGTTCCGGAACCCGCTTCCTCACCGTCGCCAAACAAGCCGGAACCGTAGCTTTTGAAAACGAGGGCCAAATCTACACCATGACCCCCGGTGGGCAGCCCAAAGCAGTTGCCATTTCTGGTTCGGTTGACCCCAAAGGGCTGGAACTCGACCGACAAACCATCACCGGAGGAGTCGTCTCCGCTGACCTCAGCCCCGACGGAAAAACTGTCGCCTTCGACGTCCGTCGTGAACTGTTCAGCGTCCCCACTACCCGAGGCAAAGGGCCAAACGGCGCCGACGCCAAACAACTGACCGACTACGCTGGCACCGACACCTCCCCACTCTATTCGCCCGACGGCCAAACTCTGTTCTTCATCTCCGACCGAGATGGCGCAAACAGCATTTACACGATGGACGTTGCTACCGGACAAATCAAGTCGTTTTACCAAGCACCAAACGAAGTCCAATCCCTCACCCTCACGCCCGACCAGAAGCACGTTGCATTCTGGGAAAACGGACGGCAAGGCGGCTACAAATCCATCCCCATCGAAGGTGGAGCCCCCACAACCTACATCAATAAACCATACGGCACCGCGACCGCCTTCAGCCCAGACATGAAGTACATCGCCTACGGCAAACCGCTGATCAATTCCGGTTTCAAACCGTGGGAAAACTCACAAAACATCTGGATCAAAGAAATCGCAACCGGAAACGAAGTCAACGTCACGAAACTCAACACCAACGAGTCCGATCCCGCTTGGTCAGCCGATGGCAAGTACCTCTACTTTTTCTCAGATCGCGGTCCGTCCGGAATCTACGGCATCCCCGCCCAAGCCGAAGATGCTCGGACAACTGAGTTAGAACTCAAATATGAAAAGCCAGAGGGAACCCCAACGGTCAACTTTGATTTCACAAACCCAGATCGCCGCATTCGGTTACTCATCCCGAACGGAGCTGGGCCAATCATCAGCGACAAATCCAACGGCGACATCATTCACCGCCAGGGTGCCGACATCTTCAAAGCCAACTACGATGGCGAAGGCGTAACCCAAATCTCACGCGGTGGGATCCAAAGCGGCTACAAGTTCAACGCTGACGGTAGCCAACTCTTCACCATCCAAAATGGTGCACCGACTCTGATCAATCTTCGCCGACCCGGCTATCCTGCTCAAGGAGTCGAATTCCGCGCCGATTGGACACGCGATGTCAACGCAGAGCGAAAAGCCGCGTTCCACGAGTTCTGGCGCATTTACAACAACCAATTCTACGATGAGTTCTTTCACCGCCGTGATTGGGCCGCCATCCGCGACCGCTACGAGCCTCTGCTTGACAGCGTAGCCCATCGCCGAGAAATGGCTGATGTCCTCAATATGATGGTTGGCGAACTCGAAGCCAGCCACGCTGAAGTCAGCCCATCGGGCGGCGGCAATCGCAGCGAGTCAACTGCAACCATCGGAGTTACCTACGATTACAGCCACCAAGGCCTCGGAGTCCGCGTTAAGGAAGTTCCCAAAAACACTCCGGGTAGCTTCCCCAAAACGTTGATCAAACCCGGTGAGTACATCATGAAAGTCAACGGTCAAACCGTTCGACTCGATCAAAACTTCCTCCGCCTCCTCAACAACGAAGGTGGGCGCGACCTCACCCTCCACGTCAACGACAAACCCACAATGGACGGTGCCCGAGAAGTCAAATTCCGCGCGATGAGCTCTGGCCAACTTCGCGGAATCATCAACGAAAACCGCATCGAATGGCGACGCAAGTACGTTGAAGAGCTTTCCGGCGGCAAGGTCACCTATGTTCACATCGCCGGTATGGGCGGCGGCAACCTACGCACGTTCAACAACGAAATGTGGGAGTACGTCCAAGGAAAAGATGGCGTTATCATTGACGTTCGCGAAAACGGCGGCGGAAACATTGCCGACATCCTCATCGACATCCTCGAACGACGCCTCCACATGCGCTACGTTCCCCGAGACGGTGATGAAATTCCCGGCCCCGGTCAACTCTGGGCCAAACCAACCGTCGTTATGCACGCGGAAACGAGTTTCAGCAACGCGGAGATGTTCCCCGCTACCATGAAGACCCTCGGCCTCGCAAAACTCGTCGGAATGCCAACCCCCGGATACGTCATCTACACCTACGGCGGAGTCTTGGTCGATGGAACCCCCATACGCCTCCCGTCCACTGGCGTCTATCGGGTCGACGGAACCCCGCTCGAAAACATGGGTGAAGAACCAGATATCAAGGTCGACATCGACCCCGATCAGTACTTCCGAAACGAAGACCCGCAACTCAAACGCGCCGTCGAAGAAGCCCTCCGCCAAATCGCCAATCAAGGCTAAGATTTGGCCCTCCCCTTGCCAAATCATTGAAGGTTTGGCCCTCCCCCTCTCCGTTTTAATGGAGAGGGGGTCGGGGGGTGAGGTCAATTTGGCTAACCCCTCTATGAATTTAAAGAGTTTGAATCGATATATTGTAAAGAAGTCAGCGCATCAATCGATCCGAACCAATTGGAAAACAATCGAACAATCGCCACGCTTTGTCCTCAAAAAACCTCGTCCCGAACCGTCCACACCATCACCGGCGTCCCAATCGTCGCCCGAATCGTGCGACCCTTAAAAACCCCGCGCAATTTATGGTCAACGCTCGAAACCATGTCGCTAACTTCTCCCACCGCCTGCGCCAGCAGCACTGCCTGAACCCCATCTACACCTCCCGCATCGTTATCCGCCATCGCCTGCAAAACGCGCTCCATCGTCACCTCTTTCCCTGGCTCCGTCGATAAATCCTTAGCCTTCTCCAGACCCAATCGCTCTGCCAAATTTTGAACTTCCGCCGATTGATCTCCCAAATTCTTCCCTTCCAAAGCCCCCTGAGCGATCTTGGTCAATGAATTTCGCGCGCCCGAATCATTCCACAGGTTGTCAATCTTTGCCGCGTCAAGCCGCTCTGCTGTATTTTCCTGCGTGAACATATATACCAAATCCTCATCCTGATCACGAATCTCGATCTCGCGACCATCAGCCAAAACGACCGACTTCAATGTCATTTCCAGACGAGCTGGCTTGTTCGTAACCGCTCCCAAAAGGCTCGCCCCCCTCGACTTTGTTACTTCCCCCGTCGCCTTGGCCCCCATCGGAATTACAACTTTGCCACTCACCTTAACGTCTTTCAAAACGCCCATTTCGACAAGTGCCCCTTCCTTTGTTCCCCCCGCATCAATCCCTTCAAGCAAAATCAATTCAATCGGCGTCCCCTTTGGAAGGGTCACTTTTGCAGATGGCAATACCCCGCGAGTCCTTTCGACTCCCAAGGCAAATTTCCTCCGTTACCCCGCATGTACCAAGCACCGTAGCCAAACCCACCCAAAACCAGCACTCCCACAAGAGCCGCTCCGTACTTCTTCATCGCCATCTCACTAACCTAGACGCTTACTTCCCCGATTCGGTTGAGTTGTCCTGCTCCTCCGCTCCTCCCAAAATCTGAACCTCCGCTCTCGTTCCCTTTTCCGCTTCATCAATCACCGTCACGACGGCGCTTCGACCGTCCGAGAGCTTTCCTGCCACAATCTTGCCTGTTTCCCCACTCTTCGCCCCTTTTGTGTCCAACTCTTTCTCATAAAACTCTCCCACACTCTTAGCCGGATCACTCGTCAACAATGTGTAAAAAACTGTTACAGATCGCCCGTCTGATTTGCGATAAGCATCCCCATCCTTCGCAACCGCACCCGGGTAAATCTTGAGACCATATTGCCCCAAGTCATCCACTTTCAATAGCTCTGTCGTCGTCCCATCGGTTCCCTTAATGACGTTCTCGCCTTTTGCTTCCGACGAATACTGATCGCGGCGCAACCCCGCTCGTTCAGCGGCCTCTTCTGCCGAAACCGCTTCTTTCTTCCCCGCCCCGCAACCCACCACAAACATCCCCGCCACCACCAAAATCAGCCAATCAATCCGCACTTTCATCAAACATCAGACGTTCCGTAAGCCCAATCAGGATGTGCACAATTTGAATATGCATCTCTTGAACCCGATCCGCAAACCCCGCTCCCTCACAAACCATCGTGACATCCGCCAAACCCCCAACCTCCGAACCCTCACGTCCCGTCAAGGCAACAATCTTCATCCCAATTTCCCGTGCCGCTTCGCAAGCCCGAACGACATTCCGGCTTGATCCACTGGTAGAAAAAACAACCAAAACATCCCCTCGTCGCCCCTGCGCCTCCACAGCCCGCGCAAAAACTTCCTCAAATCCGTAGTCATTCCCTACACAAGTCAGATGTCCAGGATCAGAAAACGCCATCGCTCCCAGAGCCGGACGATCACCTCGGTACCGACCGCTTAACTCCTCCGCAAAGTGCATCGCATCGCACATCGACCCCCCATTCCCGCACGAATAAGCATGACCGCCAGTTCGAAAACAATCCGCCAAAACGACCGCAGCTTCCCCGATTCTTTCCCGAACAACCGAATCAGCCCAAAACCGCTCAAAACATTTCCGGGCTTCCTCAAACTCGTTCTGAATAACTTGATCTACCCTTTCCATGAATCAAGCTCATTCCCTAATGCCGCTCGGATTTTCTCCATGAATTCGTGATCAATCGCCAAGTCAAATCGTCGTGCCGCCTCCCAATCTTCAAGCCAGATCGGTTTCGTTCGCACTTCCAGCGGCTCATCATCAAATCGCGGCACCACATGAGCGTGCAGAGCTGGCTCCAAATTTCCTAGGATTTCGTAATTGATCCTTGCCGCGCCCGTAACTTCCAAAACCGCGTCCCCCAGCTTCGCCATATCCTCCAAAAAGTGCAATCGATCGCGCCCCATCAAGTCGTTCAAAGTGGCTACGATCGGGTCCGGATACAACAAACAGTATCCCGTTCGCACCTGAGGATCACCCAGAACAACCCAACCAGAGTCCATTTTTCCAATGCAGCGTTCCAGGGTTCCCGCCCGGCACTCCTCCACAAACCGGTGAATCGCTGTCACGGTCGCACCGTCCGCGCCACTCGGGCAACTGAAGGAATTGGATCACGAAGTAATCCCAAGAACGCTTCTCGATAGGCCGGCGGGCACTTGCCATTCAATTCAATGAGTGCCGTTATTCTCACCCCAGCCCTCGGATCACTCAGCGCTTGACCCACCAAATCAAGCGAATTAAACATGTCCAAACGCGCCAAAATTACAACTCCCATCCGTGCTTTTTTTTCATCAACATCTTCATACAGAACCTTACCCAGGCTCTCTGCCTGTTGCGGGTTTGATAAGACTAATCGCACCGCTGCATCCCGAACAAATGGATCATTGGAATTGATGTAATTCGCTGCCGTCCCTACCGAAGCCGGATCACCAATCTCGGCGAGAGTCGCCATAATCGTTCGCTTAGTGATATCGTCCGCTTCAAAAAGCAGCGGCAATATCACCTCGACGCACCCCCTTGCCTTCAGTGTCCCCGCCGTTCTGACCGCCAAATCTCGCATCGCTGGCTTTTCTTGAATAACCCTCGGCAAAATCGCTCCCACATCCACAATTCGGCCTTCTCCGCCAATCCGCACGACCGCTTCCAGCTCCGCATCTGTTCCCCCCAAAGCTTTGCGCCCAAGCCCAGAAATCGCCTGCTCACCAATCCCATTCGCCACTTGAGCCCAAGCCCTCACTTCCAAGCGGTTCACCGTCGCAAGCCGATTCTCCAACATCCACTCAAAAGCGGGCATTCCAATCGCGATCAACTCATCAATTGCCCCATCTACAGCCGCTTGTGAACTCCCAACTCGCCATCCGCACGCCACATCATATATCCGCTTCATGTCCCCCGCTCCAGGGAACGCCTTGGAGCCCGGAGTAATTCGAGGGCGCTCCGCCGTGGCAGGCGCTCCGATTCCAGCCGCATCATTCCGAATCGAAAGCCCTGGTTCAATCACCGCCGCATCATCGCGGAGGTCTGCTGGATAAAAATCCCCCCCTCCAGATCAGCAAAAACTCCCAAAGACATCATGGCCCGCGCAACCCGACCGAAGCCAGGTGTTGTCGCATACCGGTCAGCTCCCGCACTCTCAATAAAAATCCCAATCCCATTACTCACTCCCGTTCCCGGTCGAGCATCCTGACTCGCATAAACATCGTTCCCCGCTCGGTCAAGAAACAACGCTAGGCCGTAGTCATGGCCAATTCCCTGCGCCGCTCCCCACTGAGTGACATAGGCGTCAGCCCCCGCAAGATCAAACAAAAAAGCAGACGTTAAGTGCATCGCGCTTCCCTGAGCGTAGTGATGCGCCCGGTACAAGTCATTCCCACTCAAGTCATACAAACTGCCAATTCCAAACCAGTAGCTCGCCGCCTGTGCATAAGTTTCCGCCAAATAACTATCGCGCCCCGCACCGTCCGTCAGCATCCCAACTCCCCCCGGAACCCCACCTGCATCGTCGCGGAACCCAAACCCAAACCCTTGCGCCTGTGAATAGTGAACATCATCAAAAAGCGGCGAATTAACAACTAAACCTCCCGCCTGATAAACGTCATCCCCCCCGCGATCAACGAGCCATCCCAGCCCCTTTGTTCGACCTGCTCCTTGCCCCAGTAGCCCAATCTTATACAAATCGTCTCCACCCGAATCAAGCAACATCCCTAAGCCAAACATACCGAAACCTTGCCCTGCGGCAATCAATTCATATCGGTCTTCCCCGCCAGACTTACTCAAAATGCCAACTCCCGCAATCCCGCATCCAAAGTTCAAGGACTGTCCCGAGAACCTATCATTTCCTCCCGCATCAATTGCTACACCAACCCCCAAAATCCCCGTTCCAACACTCAAATCAGGAACTCGATAATCGTCATCTCCTGCGAGATCAATCAACACAGAAGAATAGCCAACCCCCGCCCCGTGCCGCCCCCGATAAAGATCATTCCCCCCCAAGTCAATCGTAATCCGGGCGTCTGTTTCATCATGCAAATCTGCCCCGATTCCGGCAACCACAACGGGAAGTCCGTTCACTACATACCGACGCTTTCCCACAAAGTCCAACTTCAACCCACGCAAGCTCACCACGGCCGTCCTAGCCGCTAACTCAACCAATACCCCTGCCGCCGCAATCTTATCCAAATCAACTGATTCCATGAGTTGAGCCGCCCGTGCAACACTTACCGTCTCACCTCGTACAAATCCCAGTTTCACCCGGCTTTGTCCAATCGCCAAAGTGGGCAACGATTCAACCAAAACCCGCTGATCCGCCGCCGAAAGTTTTGCAAACGCTTCCCGAATCATCAAGTCCGCCCGCGCCATATCCTGCGCCAATGGCAACAGTGCCCCCACAACAGGTTCCGGCGCGTCAGTTGTTCCCGCTGGCGGCACCGACCCATTGAACGCTGCTGACCGTATACCTGCCGCTCCAAAAAGAGCCCCAAACCCAACCCGCGCATCCCCACCAATCGCAACCCGGTGCGATTCCATCAAAACCCCAGCCTGTTTCACCGGATCACCCATTCCATCTCGAACCCAATCACTCACCCCCATCGCTCGGAAAGGGCTCCGCTCTGTCTTCAAATCATCAAGCGTAAAGTTCGCCAAATAGAGCGAATCGCTCAGCCCCTGAACCTCGCGCTCCGTCAGCTGGCCCCAACTCACTCCCACCAAACCAAGTAGCCCCCAAACCAGAGCACGCCGCCTCATCATCCCCCGAGTATCCCACAACTACCCTCCCAGCAATTTTGCCATCACTTCGCTCAATCGGTATTTTCGTAATCGAGAGTCCCCAATTACTCGTCCATCAAATGGAACGCCATTGGGTGCACCTCCAAAAATCAACCCGAGACCCTCAAAACCCGGACACAAAATCGCCCCGTCGACCTCTTCTCCTGATCGGATCGCCAAAGCCATTGGCTCCCAAACCAGTCGATCCCATTCCTCTACCGAAAACCGCCCTTCGTCTCCCCTTTTCGCACACAAATGCTCCCCAATTCGCTCGTCAAACAACACAGAAACCCCTTCTTCTTGCCAAAATCCCCCACGTACTTTCTCCGAAACATGAATGCCTTGATAAAATACAGATCGTTCCCAGTGCCGATACCCAACCAAGTTCGCCATCCCCTCTAATGCAATATCCCCCGACCAAAAGTGGGCAACATTCCCTCTCCGCAGTGCCAAATTCGGCAAGTCTGGCTCAAAACCAAAGCTGTGAGGCCAAAGCAAATTCAGCTTCGGCAAACCATCATCCGCCCTCCGACGATTAATTTCCAGACCATCAAACAGGTTCAACGAATCCTCAATCAACATCCGAAGCGCAAGTTCTCCATCGCCTTCCGGCAACCTCGAATTCCATGCATCCCCTACGATTTTTTCAGGTTCAAAACAACCCAAATCAAGCGAACCATCCTCCCAAACCAACCCATGAATCAAGCCTTCCCCCACTTGGGAGTCAATGAGCGAGTTGAAATCCTGGAAAACTCATTCTTCAGTGCTTCCGCCTCAATCTTCGTGACCCGATCTGCAAACCCAACAATCCCATCCTCATCAACGGAAAGTAAGTCCAATTGGAACTGTACACTGCGCTTGGGCGGCTCCCAACCAAAGGCCGCCACCACGAGCGGCCCCCTTGGAACCTGGATATCCTTCGAGAGCCCAACAACCTCGGACATCGAATCTAATTCCGCTAGGGCTATCACTTCCCCATGATCAGCCAAATAACATAAGCCCGGGGGCGGCTCCTCCCAAATCGAATCCAATCCCACCCCAATAGCCCCCGGCAAAACCCAAACCTTACTCTTCAAAGTTGTACTTCTCCTTTCTCAAATTCCAGATAACAAATACGGTCAAAAAGGTAACCATTCCCCCAAAATCAAGAAGAACATCCCAAACTTGACCCGTCCGGACGGCGCTCAACTGCTGTTGACTCTCATCAAAAATTGCAATCGGCAAAGGCCATGCAATCCCAAACAACGCCGAACGCCAGACATCCTTGCGGACTCGATACGCCATCACCGCCGTACACAGTGCTGCTAGTCCATATCCCAAAAAGTGCAGAGACTTCCGAATCAGCGCAACTGCTTTGTGAGCAATCTCCCATTCTTCCGGCTCCAAGTTCCAAACTCGCATAAAAAAGTTGTGCATCCAGTCAGGCCCTCCATTCGGTCCACAGATAAATGCAATTAGTAGCCCAAATCCGGTCGCCCCAATAAACGCAAGCAGCCACTTAAAATCCTGCCGCCCCTTCAAATTCCAAATCAAAACCCCCGCCAATGCAACCAAACCCCCAACCGTTGCAACCCAAGTCCGGCCAATCACAAGTTCAACTCCGGGATTACCAACTGCCCACATCAACAAGAAAACCGACCCATAGGCAAAGACAAAGAGAAAGTGATTTCGAAATGGCAAGGTGTCTCGAAAGCCTGCAACAACTAACCCTATGACCAAAAGAAGCAACAGCGGCCCCTGTACTGCGAGCCCCATCGCCCCCCATTTAACCGCCTGCAGAATCGCCAACGACGCAAAGACACCCGCCGCCCACCATCGCAAGTTTTCCGTCTTCACTATCCCATTCTAATCGGCAATTTCATGGCCATAATCCATCCCATGAGAATCTTGATCACCAATGACGACGGAATCCACGCCGAAGGTCTCAAGGTTCTCACCCGAGCCGCCAAAACAATTCCGAACGCCGAAATCCTCGTAGTCGCTCCAGACTCTGAGCGGTCCGCTTGTGGCCATGGGATGACTCTCCACAACCCTCTCCGCGCCCGAGAAACAACCCTCGAAGACTGCCCAGCCTATATGGTGGATGGCCTTCCCGTCGATTGCGTCAATGTCGGCCTCACCATCGCCTTCCCGGATGGCTGCGATCTCGTCCTGTCTGGAGTCAACAACGGTCCTAATCTGGGATTCGACATCACGTATTCCGGAACTGCTGCCGGAGCAATGGAAGGCTGTATCAACGGCATCCCCAGCATCGCCGTCAGCATGGCAAGTTTTGTCCAAGGTGCGCCCCTCCATTATGAAACCGGCGAAGCATGGCTGACCGAAAACATTCAAAAACTGATCGCACTTCCCCGAACAGAACGCACTTTTCTCAACATCAACATCCCCGCTATCGCGCCTGAAGAAATCCAAGGCACCCGATTCACATCAATGGGTAAACGAGTCTACGAAGACCGAGTCGAACGCCGAGAAGACCCCTGGGGCCGCCCCTACTATTGGCAAGGCGGAGTCGTTGTCATGCGCCCCGACGACCCCGAATCAGACGTCCACGCCATCGCCAATCACTTCGTCTCCATCACCCCAATCTCCCTTGACTGGACCAACGCCAAAGTCTTATCCCAATTGAGATCAAACAAGTTCTAAACCCCGACGACCTTTGGTAACCGCTCCTCGATCTGCCGAATATGCCGCTCGTTGTGCTCAACAATAATCGTAAACCCATCGCACATATTCATCGAAATCACCGACAAAAACGGATTCTTGAACTTCGTTTTCACCAAATCCTTCCCCCGAGCCACCTCCAGCAACCTCTGAACCCGATCCGCCTGTCGAAACCACTCCGCAACATCCTCACCCGTCTGATTCGCCTCGGGAGACATTGCTTTCGGTGCGGGCGCATTCCCATCTGGCCCTGCCGCTTTTGCGATCAGACGACCCAGAAATGTCAACTTCAACAAACCCTTCCCGTCGCCAGATGCCCCTCTAATCGCGCGATCCATGACCGTCAAATACGGCCCTGTCGCCAGATTCAAGTGCTCAATGACTTGTCCAACTCCCCACACCCCGGGTTCTGGCTGAGCCCTCAATTGCTCCTCTGTCAATCCATCCGTAGCCTTCTGCATTCGCTCAATCTGGTCAGCCAATCGCTTCTCAAAATTCACCAAAGCGTCATCGCAAGTCATGAATCAAGTCTAACCCAATCAAACTTGCCGTACTAATCCGAAAAACCTGTGGAAAACAAACGCAATCTCCCCCACCGTCCGTTCCCATACTCTCGTCCCTAGCATCAGACTCAATCTCCCTCAATGAAACTCAAACGCGTCAAGATATTCGGATTCAAAACCTTTGCCGAACGCACCGAAGTCGAACTCGATGGCAACATTATTGCCATCATCGGCCCCAACGGGTGCGGCAAATCCAATATCGTTGACAGCATCCTATGGGGACTTGGCGAAACCAATGCGCGCAATCTTCGCGCCCAGACCTCCAAGGAAGTCATTTTCTCAGGTTCATCCCGCCGAAAAGCCCTTGGCTATGCTGAAGTCACCCTTCTCTTCGATAACGAAGACGGCACCCTTCCAATAGATTCCAGTGAAGTATCGGTCACTCGCCGCCTAACCCGTGCGGGAGATAGCGATTACAGCATCAATAAGCGCAACTGCCGCCTCCGCGACGTCAACGAACTCCTCGCCGACTCCGGACTTGGGCGCGCCGGATATGCAATCGTCACCCAATCTGATATCGACCAAGCTCTCAGCGCGTCTGCCATGCAACGCCGAGCCTGGATTGATGAAGCCGCTGGTGTCCAGCGCTACCGCGCCCGCCGCACCGAATCTTTGCGCCGACTCGATACCGCTCAAGGTCATCTCCAGCGGATTCATGACATCATCAACGAAATTGAAACTCAGCGCGAACCCCTCCGCGCCGAAGCTGAAACCGCCAAACAATACAAAGTCACCCTCTCCTCCCTCCGCGAGATCGAATCAGCCCTCCTGGGAAAAGAACTCACCGAAGCTATCTCAGAGATTGTAGAACTCGAGAAACGGATTGAAGCCACCCTCAATTCCGTTGATCACGAAAATGATCGTGCCGAAGACCTTCGCACCAAACACCGCGAAACCCTGCGCCTCATTGACGGCCTTGACCTCGACATCGAACGCCACCGCGAAGCCCTTCTTCTCGCCCAAACTCGACTAGAGCAAGCAATCAGCCAAGTTCAACTCAGCGAACAAAAACTCGAGAGCCTCAAAACCCTCGAAGCCACTCTTGCCGACGACTCAGACTCCTCTTCAGAGCAAATTGAAGCCGCCGTGGCTGAACTGGCCAAAGCCAAAACTCAAGCTGACCTCGCCCAAAGCGAATTCGATTCCCTTGAAGAATCTCTTGGCAACGTTGATGCCGAGGCCAAGTCATTCGCCATTCAACTCAAAGCCGTCGAAGCCGAACTCATCGCCGCCCGCCAAACTCAAACCGATTTTGAACGCCATCAGCTCGAAGCCCAGCATACAAAAACCCGAATCAAAGCTGTCAAAAAAGAGCTTGAGGGTGTCCTCGAATCCCTCCCCGACCTTCAAGAGGCCGTTACCGAAAATGAAGCTTCAACCACCGAACTTCAATCCAAAGTCGAGCTGACTAAGGAGCAACTACGCACGATTGATCAATCTCTTCGCGACATTCAAACCGCCGAAGATCGCCACGCTGCCGAGTCCCGGAAGCTCCTCGCCCAAATCGCCGCCTTGGATGGTCGCCGCCGAGGCATCGAATCCACCATCGAAGCCAACGAGGGCCTTGCCCAAGGCTCGCGCGCAGTCCTCGAAGCCGTCAAAGCCGGACGACTCCCCGACGAGTACACACCTGTCGCCCACGCAATTCACATCGAAGGCGATCTCGTTCAAGCCATAGAAACCGCTCTCGGTGCCGCCGGAAATGACCTCATCGTTCCTAATGAGTCCGCCCCAAAAGCCGCAATCCAATTCCTCAAAGAATTCCGTGCTGGTCGAGCCACATTCCAGCCGATTCCTCTCATGCGACCTCAGTCGCCGAGCCCCGAACTCCGCCAACTGCTCCACACCAAAGGAATCGTTGGCCTCGCCAGTGAACTTGTGGAGTGCGACCACAAACATCGCCCGGTTATTGACAGCCTCCTTGGGCGAACCGTAATCGCCGAAGATTTGGACACCGCCCTCAACCTCGCCCGAACACGGGGCTGGAGCCGAATGGTCACTCTCGACGGAGAGCTGATTCATTCATCCGGAGCCGTAACCGGCGGTGCCCAAAAATCGCGCGGAACCGGTCTCGTCCAGCGTCGTGCCGAACTGGATCAGGTCGAACAAGAACTCAAATCACTTCAAGCTCAGCTAGAAAAAGCGCAACGATGGAATCAAGCTGATGCTGTCGCCGAACTTGAAACCAATCGCCAAACACTTATCACCGAACTCGCCAACCAGCAATCAGAGTTTGATGAAGCCCGAAACTGGTTCATGAGCCTCAAACATGAACTGTCAACCACCCAGTCCAGCCGCGATAAGCTGCAAGGCGAGCTGGATCGTCTCACTCAGATTCAGTCCGCCGACCTCAAGCCAATTGACGTTCCCGAAATTGAAGCCCGGCGAGACAACCTCATGCGACAACTCGCTGCCAAGTCCAGCGACGCCGAATCCGCCCAAACCCGCCTGAGCGAAGCCCGTCAAAGAGCCGCCGAAGCCGCCGAGCGAGCAAAAGAATCAGAACGAAGACTCTCGGCAATGTCCAGCAACGCTGAGCAACGCCAAGCCCGACTCGCCAACATCAATCCCGAGCGCGAGCGTCTCCATTCATTGATTACCGAAGCAACTACCGACCGCGCAAAACGTGAAGAAGAAGTCGCTAAGACAAGAACCGAAACGATCACATTGCAAGAAAAGCGCAAGCAACTCGCAACCGATGCCGAAAATCTGTCTATTCAGTCCGAGCAAGCCCAGCGAGCCGCCCAATCTGGTTCCGAAATACTCCACCAATGCGAGATTAAGCGCGCCCGAGCCGATAGCCGCCGGTCAGCCGCAACCGAGCGCCTCCTAGAAGAATATGGCCTGACCCCCGAAGAAGCGATGGCACAATCCGAGGATGCTCTCATCGCTCCGGACGCTCCCGCCCTCGTTGCAAAACTCCGCCGCGATCTCAAGCAAATGGGCGATGTTAACCTCGGTGCAATCGACGCTTACGAACGTCTCACTGAACGCCACGATGAACTTGCCACTCAGGTTGCCGACGTTGAAGAGGGCATGGTCGAAATCCGCTCAACGATCAAAGAACTGGATGATCTCACCCGCCAGCGATTTGTCGAAACATTTGAAAAACTCCAAGCTGCTTTTGGCGAAGTCTTTGTCAAATTGCTCGGGGGCGGCGAAGCGAGCATTAGTTTATCTGATCCTCACAATATCCTCGATTCTGGTGTTGAAATATCGGTGACAATTCCCGGCAAAAAGCAACAACGCCTCGAACTCCTCTCTGGGGGAGAAAGAGCCATGTCCGCCCTCGCCTTTCTGTTCAGTCTCCTCAAGGTCAAACCTTGCCCCCTCGTCATCCTCGATGAAGTTGATGCTCCTCTCGATGGGCGCAATGTCGAGCGATTCATCCAGATGATGCGAGAGTTCAACGACCAAACTCAGTTCATCCTGATCACGCACAACAATGTGACAATCGAATCCGCCGATGTCTTCCTCGGTGTTACAATGCAAGAACCAGGCTGTAGCACCGTGATACCGTTCCGCGTACCTGCTCATGCCATCGAGAGCAAAGAAACAACCCCGGCGTTAACGGTTGAATCCGCATACGTCAATTAACCGAATTTGATAATCTTGTGAAACCCATATTAAATTTGGGCAATTAATTCCAGGTTCAAATACTTGCTAACGAGAACCGCTCTCAAACCGTAGTGGAAGTTCTGAATACTCAAACCGTTACACCAGTCGAATCCCCATGTGTTCGAGTTTGCCGACTCGATGGTAACGACGTGTGCGTTGGTTGCTGCCGCACGATCCAAGAGATCATCAGCTGGCCAAACCTGTCCGACACTCAAAAAGCCAGAATTATCGAGAAAGTCGAAGCGCGAAAAACTCAAGCCGCACGATAAAGAGAATTCTCTTCAACCTTTGCCATCAATCGCTCAAAAACTTCCAGCGGTCTAACTTTCTCAGAGTCGATTGTCACTACTCCAGAAGTCAAACCGACCTTTTGTTCAGTTAAGTCTGCAAATCGGTCTTCAATTCGACAAACGACCAGTTCAGCCGCTCGGGCATCGGCTTCCGGCAAGATGACTAAGAACTCTTCGGCTCCCGAACGACCAAAGATGTCGTCCTCGCGGCAAGCTCCTTCAACAATCCCTGCGAGCTGAACTATCAACTCGTCTCCGGCTGCAAATCCATATTGCGCGTTGTATTCCTTAAACCCATCAATATCAATCAAGACCGCACTGAACGAACCTCCGTCCTCTGCGTACTCGCATATTGCCTCCAAATACCCCTGCAAAGCTTGATAGTTGTAAGATCCCGTCAAAGGATCGCGCTGCGCCGCTTCCCGAAGGATTGCATTCTTCTCTTCTAGTTCCGCCAATCGCTCGGTCAATTCGGATTCAAGTCGTCGTCGCTCGCTGACATCACGAATATTGAAGATAACCGCTTCAACACCAGGGTCAGTAAGCAAATTTCGAACGGAAATCTCAGCCGTTCTCGGCCCTGTTGCACTCACAATCTGCACATTGAAAGGCTCATGATCACGACTTCCCAATATCTCCTCCCACTCCCTTTCTGCTCCCATCCGATCATCTTTGTGAACAAGCGCAATCCAATTCTGCCCCACGACAGCAACGGGATCAAGCCCTAAAGCAGACTTGACCGCCGGCGAAGCATAAAGAATCAATCCATCTCGCGATACCATCACAATCGCATCCGCCGAACCCTCAATTAGACTTCGGAACCGAGCTTCACTCCGATTCTCTGCCTCCCGAACCCGAGCCCGATCTCCCAAATCTCGAACAACCGCCAGCAAATCTGTTGGACCGGCAACCGCAAATCGGAAACCGAGAGCAACTTCTTGTCCACCAACTTCACCGAGGAAATCAAAAGCAATCGGACGCTGAGTGAGCCGCGCTTCCTTAGCCCCTTGCAAAACGCGATCCGTGAGATCCGCCCCCAGTTTTTCTTTCCAAGCCGCCCCTCGATAGTCGGCCGCCTTTCCTGGCAATATTTGGCTGTTATCGTGGATCTCAGTCAAGTTAAGCTTCGAATCAAACCTTAAAAGCGTGTCTGGTAGCGCCTTTATAATCGCCAAACGAGCAATATCGTTCGCCACCATCAGCTCGCGACTAAACTTTTCCGAAGTAATATCGCGGACTACTGCCGCCGCACTCCGAACCGAACCTTCAGAATCAACTACCGGACTGATGACAGCCGTTAAACACAAATCTTCACCCAAACTGTGGGGCATCGTCCATTCTAATGACTCAATCCTTTCGCCCGAAAAAACCCGCCGAATAGTGGACATCGCAACCTCTGTCGTCTCACCCCAGCTCAAAACGCTAATGATATTCTTCCCAACCGCTTTTTCAGCTGATATTCCCGTCATCACCCTCATTTGGTGATTCCAGCGTAGAATCCGTCCGTCTGACTCAAACTCAACAAAAGCTGCCGGAATATTATTAACCGCCTTTGTGATGGTTTCTGAATCAAAAGGTGTCCGAGCGGAAATATCCTTAAGTGAACCGCCGTACTCCTGGCTTCCCAAGCTTTGCACAACCAATGTGGTTCCCCCTCGTCGAATCGCCCCAATCGCAAGGATCAGAGAAATCACAATCAATATCCCCGAACCAATGATCAACGATCCGAGTGCTTGGGCCGTCTGTCTTTCTCCAAGTTGCAATCTTTTCAATCCCGATTTCACAGCTTTGTCTGTCGCCCGCAACCCTTCCCCGTTTACTTCTGGGATCAAAGCCGCCCGACGAACCGCTGTCCACTCATTACCAATCGAAAATGCCACCGCTGGATCAGCTCGTCGAATCTGGTGCTCCCACTCCTGAAAACCCATCCTTTCTTGCAAAATTAAATCGAGCTGCAAGGAACTCTCTAAGCCTTCAAGTGTGCCAAGTTCGCGTGAAAATGAGTCCAAATAGCTCGTCGCAACGCCATAGTCAACAACTCTTCGATTAAAAAATGTCACCGCTCCCAAACTGATCAAACAAAGGAAAAACAGCACCGACAAAAACCAAGGCCGATGCCAAACCCGAACTTGGGTGACAATCTCTCCAGCACCCGCCAAAGTCGAAGGATCAATCTCCTCCCAACTTAAACTGCGGACATTCGCACCTTCTAATCTCAAAGCTGCTCTCCTGGGATCAATTGATCAATCTCCACCCGGGTTAGTCCTTCAATTCTAAAAGTCTTCATCCGACCATGATCGCCGCGAACAAGCAAAATCTTGTTCTTAGCGACACCAACTGTTCGAGCAATCAATCGACGAACTGCCTCGTTCGCCTCTCCTTCAACCGGAGGAGCCGTTACCCAAGCTCGAATTGTGCCGTCAGACTGTCGTTCCATCTTTGTCTGCTTCGAACGAGGCGTCACCCAAACTGTGATTTCAGTCACTTCCAAAGTCAACCGCCCCGCAAAAAAGCTTGCCTACCGTATCCTCGGCAATCTGACAGAAAACTCTAGCTTTAACCCTCGGAAATCTTAGCTTTTACTTTATCGCGATTGACTTTTGCCGCCGCATCGTTAGGGTCAATTTCGAGCAAGCGATTCCAAGTCCGTAAGGATTCCTCATAAAATCCTAAGCGATCATAGGAATGAGCAAGCAGTCGAAAACTGTTCGGATGAGGGGTATTCCCCAAAGTCAATGAATGTTCAAGTAAAGCAAGAGTGGGCTTGTAAACTCGCGCCTTGAAATAAAATTCAGCTTCGGGATAGTAAGCCTCAGCCCAATCAGGAAACGCCTCTTTGAATCGAATGTAAACGGCAAGTTCAAGGTCTTTGCGTTCAATATTCCCATACATCCAACCCAAATTTGTTACTGCATCATAATCCTTCGGTCTCCATACAACTTCCCAATTCAAAAGCTCAATTGCCGCCGGAAAATTACCGTCATCAAAAAGCGCATCCTTCTCCACCCCTGTGCGAGTATAAACAGCACGAGTCATTGCCTCCGCCCCTGGAGTTGCCATCATCTTCTCAAATTGAGCGCAACCCAAACCTGCTCCAAAAGCCACCACGCCCGCACTCAACCAGATTCGATTCATGTTAATGTCCCTATTTCAGCGCATCACGCAATGCCGCTTGCACACTCTGAGGATCGGCGCGCCCTTCCGACTTCCTCATCACCTGACCAACAAAAAATCCAATCAATGATTCCTTGCCTTCGCGGTACTGCAGCACTTGACCTGGGTTACCTGCAATCACCTCAGCCACCAGCGCATCAATCGCCGAAGTATCGCTGATTACCGTAAGACCCTCTTCTTCAACGACGGTTGAAGGGAGCTTCCCTGTTGCAAAACAAGTTTCAAAAACTGATTTTGCAATCTTGCCTGTGATCGCACCGGATTCAATCATGCCAATCAATTCGACCAGATGCTGGGGTCGAATCTGACTCGCTGGCTTATCTTCAATCCCCTCACCATCAACCAATCCAACTTGACCTGCCTCATTCAACATCCGCGCAAAATCGCCGTTCATCCAGTTACAAGCCTGCTTCGGATCGGCTCCAAGTTCAACGCACTTTTCAAAGTAATCTGCCCAATATTGTTCGGAAACCAAAACACCTGCATCATAGTTTGAAAGGCCGAAGTCATTCTCAAACCGCAACAGTTTCGCCAGGGGCAACTCGGGCAATGTCGCCCGAATCGCTTCAATTTTCTCCTCCGAAAAATTCATCGGGATCAAATCCGGACAAACAAAGTACCGGTAATCCGCCTCACTTTCCTTCACCCGCATCAAGTAACTCGAAAGCGTCTGCTCGTTCCAACCCCGAGTTTCTTGAGTAATCGTTCCACCAGCTTCCAGCACCTCTGATTGTCTCTTCAATTCGTATTCAATTCCAAGCTGAACCGACTTAAAGCTATTCAAGTTTTTCAACTCAGTCTTAGTTCCGTAGGTTTCCGAACCTTTTAGCCGAACCGAAATGTTCGGCTCGCACCGCATCGAACCCTGCTCAAGCTTTCCATCACAAACCCCAAGATAGATCAATATTGCCCTGAGCTGACTCATGTATTCCTTAGCTTCATCAGGAGACTCAATATCCGGCGGAAAGTCTGTGACGATCTCCATCAAAGGAACACCTGCGCGGTTGTAATCCACCCCACTTCCCCCGCCTGGCAAATGCATCAATTTCCCCGTATCTTCTTCCAAATGAACCCGGCGAATCTTGATCCGCTTCGTCCCCCCATCCGCCGCCGGAATCTCCAAAAACCCGTTGTATCCAATCGGATTCGTCTCTCCGTATTGGCTCACCTGAAATCCTTTCGGTAAATCCGGATAGTAATAATTCTTGCGGTGAAACACCGAATCGGTCGGCACCGTGCAGTTCAAAGCCAAAGCCGTCTTGATCACCATCTCAACCGCCGCCTCGTTTGGCACTGGCAACGTGCCCGGTAATCCCAAGCAGATCGGACAAGTACGCGTATTGGGCATCCCCCCAAACCCCACCGGACAACGGCAAAACATCTTGCTCTCCGTCATCAACTCGGCATGGACTTCCATCCCCACACTCACCACATATTCCGGCATGAAAACAATTCTACTTCCCAAGCAAAATTTTTAGGTTCCTTAATCCCAATTCCAAGTTCTCCACTTGGTTGCAATGAAAACTATAATTATCTGATATACTAGCCTTGAGAGGAAACCAATGAAAGTTTCAAAATTAATCCTGCCCATGCTATCCCTGGCTTTGGTTGCCGTTGCAACCGCCCAAACCTACACTGAGAACGCAAGCATACTCAGCGCCCTGAAAGACACCAGCAACATGCGGATCTACAGCCCAGAATTCGCGTTCACCCTGGATAAACAGGCCGCGGATCCGGACTTCTTTATCAACAACGCCGTCTTTAACCCGGGCTCCGGATGGGATAACAACATAAATCTCTTCCAATATTCCGCCGGCGGCAACCTGGGCAGCTACATTCTCGGAACCCAAATCACTGGTGCCGTTAGCGAATACATGCGCCTGTCAATCGCTCCGACAATCGATGCCTCTGTGGCAAACGGAGTGTACAGCTTCAGCTACGACATCATCGGAGGTGCAACGAACCTCGCAACTGATGTCCTAGCAACATTAGATTACGAAGTCGAAATCTTCGACAGCTTTGCTTTGTCAATTTCCCTCTCCACCACAGGGCCGGTGAGTGCCGGTCAAGGTGCCGTCACAACCGCCGTACTCACTAACAACACGGGCCGGGATGCCTTCGCTTTCACCCCGTGGCTCGGTTTAGAGGCTGGTGGTGCCACGGCCTCCATGCCCTCAGTTTTTGCCGGCGACTTCTTCACTGGTTCAATGACCGCCGGGCAAATAGCCAACACCAGTCATTCCACACACACTCCAGATAACTCCACGCCGCTTGGAACCTACCAAGTCTTCGCCGGATACACCGGCGGATACCACTCTGGAGACTTCCTTTTCGTGAACCCGGTCAACACAACGAGCTTCGAAGTAGTCCCCGAACCGGCAACCATGACGATCCTCGGCCTCGGTGCCCTGATCGGCATGCGAAAAAAACGAAAATAATCTGGCCCATTGCCGAACTCAAAATCGCCCCGGCCGAGCCAGCCTACTCAGTCGGGGCGATTCCCTTTTCTACCCCGGGCCATTGCCGCCCAACTGCCATACTTAAACGCACGTTATGGCAACCTTCCGCGAGGGACTCAGCTTCGACGACGTGCTCCTCCTCCCACGTCGCACCGATATTCTGCCCACCCAGGTCGACACTTCGACCGAACTCCTTCCCGGCATCCGCCTCACAACTCCTATCGTATCCGCCCCGATGGATACTGTGACCGAAGCTCGACTTGCCATCGCCATCGCCCGAGAAGGTGGAGTCGGTGTTCTGCACCGCAATATGCCGATCGAAGAGCAAGCCCGGCAGGTTGACCGGGTCAAACGCTCAGAGCATGGGGTCATCACCAATCCGATCCAGCTCACCGCCGACAAAGTGCTCCAAGAGGCCATCGACCTCATGGAGCATTTTCATATTAGCGGCGTCCCCATCACCGATCACGACGGCAAACTCGTCGGCATCCTCACCAACCGCGACATCCGATTCGAAACTGATTTCACCAGCCGCATCTCCGACCGAATGACGACCAAAAACCTCGTCACCGGTCAACCTGGCACAACTCTCGATCAAGCCCAAGCTCTTCTCGCTCAACACCGCATCGAAAAACTCCCCATCGTAGACGAAAACGGCTACCTCAAGGGCCTCATCACGATCAAAGACATCGAAAAAGTTAAGCGCCACCCCAACGCCACCAAGGATGACAAAGGCCGTCTCGTTTGCGGAGCCGCCATCGGCCCCCTCCGCGAGCCATACGAACGAGCAAAAGCTCTCATGGAAGCGGGGGTGGACTTCATCGTCATTGATGCCGCCCACGGTCAAAGCATCGGCGTTATCAACTGCGTCAAGATGCTCAAGGAAAAACTGCCCGACCTCAAAGTCATTGCAGGCAATGTCGCCACCAAAGAAGGCGTCCGCGATCTCCACGCCGTTGGTGCCGATGGCCTCCGCCTCGGAATCGGTGCGGGATCAATCTGTACCACCCGCGTCGTCGCTGGAGTCGGCGTACCTCAGTTCACCGCTGTTCTCGACTGCTGTGAGGAAGCGAACAAGCTCGGCCTCCCTACCATCGCCGATGGAGGACTACGAACCAGCGGAGACGTCGTCAAAGCCCTCGCTGCTGGAGCTAGCACCGTGATGATGGGCAACATGTTCGCCGGATGCGAGGAATCACCCGGAGAAATGGAAATCTATCGCAACCGAGCATACAAAGTTTATCGCGGCATGGGCAGCATCGGCGCAATGAAGCAAGGATCATCCGACCGCTACTTCGCGGTCAAAGAAGCCGGCTCCACCCTCGTCCCCGAAGGAGTCGAAGGCCGAGTTCCGTTCAAAGGCCCCCTCGGCGACACCATCGCCCAACTCCTCGGCGGCCTTCGCTCCGGCATGGGCTATTGCGGCGCATCAAGCCTAACGGAACTCCACGAATCCGCTGAGTTCATCAAAATTACGAACGCTGGCCTCCTCGAATCCCACCCCCACGACGTCTGGATCACCAAAGAACCACCCAACTATTCCAGCCCCTTCGCCCAAACTGGAGAATAATTACTTGGCTGACCCTCCCTTTCCCTGGATTATTCAAGGAAACGGAGGGTTTCGTTCTAAATCATCATTCAAACATATTCCGCTAAAATGTAACGTCGTCAGAAAAGCTGATCCACTTCATTACTGGATTTTTTCAAAATGCTTTTCAACCACGAATTATCATGCTCAACCAAAATTACATCAAAGAATTCCTTCTGAGGCAATTTTCGCCTAATCGAAGCCAAGAACCATTCCGGTCGTAACTTAAAAAACTGTGGCTTCATGACTACTACTAATCTGATCCGTTCCATCCCCTGGCTATCCCCCTCAACAAATATATACGCCTTCAAAACATCCTGGAAAGCCTTTAAAGATTCGATCCAAGCCTGTCGAAAAAACTCTGGCATCTCTGCGGCCCTGTATCGGACTCCGATTCCAAATCGATCCTCAGCTTGGACGTGCAAATCCTCGGGAACATCACCAAAATACCATTTCCAATAGCCAAGTTGAGTTCGGATAATTTTCTCCATGACCGGGAACTGCAAATATGGCCGTACCACCTCTGGAGCATCAATAAAGCCAGAGTGCATATCCAAATCAAATAATTCACAGATTAGCCAGGGATTTCCTGGACAGAACTGAACACCTTGCTCAATCACTTCGCGAGCCTCACTTTCCCCTGATTCGCCTAATCGGTGCAGTCCAATCGCTAAAAATTCGTCTGCTGACCATCCTCGTTGGTCAGCTCGATCTTCGTTCAAAATTCCTTCCGCAACTTCGCCAGCGTTTTCGAGCATCTTAACTGTTGGCCCGAGGTACGCCCGGACATGACTCACAAAAACTCTCTCACTGCTGGTATTACTGAGTACAAACTGCTGGTAAGCGGAAATCCCTCGAAACTGCTCAATCCTGTGACCCACATCTGTCATTACTTTCAATCTGTCGTTTGAATCTTCCAAATCAAAATTTGATTCAACGTAACGTCGAATCTGAGCACTAACGCCGTCGCCAGAAAGGCGCAGAAGACACTCAGCCGGAACAGAAACGTTTATTATTCCAGAACTCGAATACTCACTCAGTACTCGCTCTAAAGTCCAATCCTCAAGCGTAAGTTTTGAAAGATATCGTATGAAGAGCGGCTCTGCAACCATAGGGCCAACAATCATTCGGTACTGCATACTCCCTGACCAATCATTCTGGAACAAGTCAAAAGGTTCTCGAGCTAGTTCCTCGCTAATTGCTCCCGCCCTATAGTATTGACTAAGACCCATCGCCCCTGATCGCATGTAAGAAGATTGGTAGACTTCTCGATGCAGCATGCAATCCGGATGATTAAAGACCATCAATATTCTCTCGAAGTGATTTAAGAATTCATCTGTTGATACTTCTAAAAGGAAATTCGTTCCAACTACTAGGTGCCAATCAGGTTTCTGGCCCAACGAAAGTCCCGGATAAAAAACTAAATGGCGACCCTGTTGAATTCTCACTTTGTGCACGCGATCAACGTTGATTCGATCAGCAATCTCATCCAAAGCTTCAAACAACTCTGGGAAGTCAAGTCGTGAGATATAGTCAGCCTCGAAGGGAGGTATACCAGGGTGGGATACTCTGCCATATGAATAGAGAATGCCAGTAATCCCTATTGCCATAAGTATCAAGCCAGGAAAGACCATGGAGGAATTACTAAAGTTAAACGCGATCATCCATAATCCGATCACAGTTAGAATTGTCAATCCTGCAATTGTTAAGTAAAACCAGCGGTCACAGTTCCGGAGAATTTTTCGAACCTCCGCTCGAGCAGCGTCTGGATCCTTCGCAACTAACTCCTGAGCATAGGTAGTAAATTTGGAACGCTCCTCCGCGCTGATCACTTTCATAACATTACTTGATTAAAGTCACCGCAACTGAGAGCCCGTCAAGCAAACTGCGCCAACAAGTCAGCCGTCTCGCCTACCGCCGCATCCACAATCTCCAACGCCCGATCAATCTGTGCATCACTGACAATCAGCGCCGGCTCCATCCGAATCACCCGCGGATTATTCAAGGTATAGGCCGCAACCAGGCCCCGCTTCACCATCTGACCAATCACCAACTCACCAACCTCGTCCATCGAAAACTCAACCCCGATCATCAGCCCCTGGCCTCGAACTTCGGCAATCAAATCATGCCGCGTCCCAATTTCGCGCAAGCCCGCCATCAGCCGCTCCCCTTCACCCGAGACTGCTCCACCAGACCTTCTTCCTCGATCACTGCAATCGTCGCCAGTCCTGCCGCCGTTGCCAGCGGATTCCCCCCAAAAGTCGATGTATGCATCAGCGGATTTTCCGAATAAATCGCATCACAAACCCCTTTCGTGAAGGTCGTCGCCCCGATTGGCATCACCCCGCCACCGAGGGCCTTTGCCATTGTCAATATGTCCGGCGAAACTCCTTCGTGGTCACAACCAAACATTCTGCCCGTCCGCCCAAGTCCTGTCTGAACTTCATCTGCAATCAACAACGCCCCAACTTCCGAGCATCGTGCCCGAACAGCGCGCAAATACCCCTCCGGAGCCAAGTTGATCCCCCCTCTCCCTGCAATGTCTCCACGATAAAACACGCCGTGGTTTTATCAATCGCCGCGCAAGCCGCATCCGTATCCCCAAAAGCAACAAACGCCACTCCCGGCATCAGGGGCTCAAACTTCTTCCGGTACTTCTCCCGCCCCGTCGCCGCCAAAGCTCCCAAAGTTTTCCCGTGATACCCCCCCAATGTCGAAACAATTTTCGCTCGACCAGTCGCCCCCTTCGCAAATTTCAGCGCTGCCTCAACCGCCTCCGCTCCAGAATTACTAAAGAACGTAAATTGCAGCCCCTTCGGCGTAATCTCGGCGAGCTTCTCCGCCAAATCGGCCTGATTCTTCCCAAAAAAAGTCTTCCCGCTCAACGGCATCTGATCCAGCTGATCCTTCACCGCCGCAACAACTCTTGGGTGACGATGCCCCAACGAAAAAACACCATATCCCCCCAAAAAGTCCAAGAACTCCCGCCCCTCATGGTCGCGCATCATGCAACCCTCAGCCTGAACTTCCACCCCAAACCCCGCAAAGTTCATCAATCGCGCCAAGTAAGGATTAATGTAATCCGAATACTTCCCCACCACTTCCGCGTGCAGAGCGTCTGCGTTCATATCTGAATTATACGCCGCGCTCAACTGCCGAGGTACACCGATCAACAAGTCCTTGAAACTCCTCTCCCACTGCATCCGCAAAGTCTTCCCGCCTCACATCCCAAACCCGGCCCGGCAAAGCAGGATCATCAAACACATCCCCCGCCAAAATCTCAGGCTCCCGCACCGGAATACTCGCCTGCACCAAAACCATTTCCAATGTAACCCGAAGCGCACAGCCGCAGACCTTCATCCCCGTCGCCGGATCAACCACATCATTCGCGCTCACGTGGGCAAAACAATCCGCAACCTTCCCCGCCCCCTCACAAACGGCGTTTCCTCCGCCAATACTGCCGGAATCCCAACTCGGTTTAAAGAACCCACTAACACCGGAATCACTCGCCGGTAAATCGCTTTTACTTCCCGCTCCGTTTCACAAAGCAGCGCAAGCGGAACCCCCATCCCTACAGTCAAATCATGACCATGAAGAACCGCTTTACCCCCCGTGGGTCGCATCACCCAATCCACACCACACCCTGCCCGAACCGTCATCTCCGGAACCTGAAACCGCCCCAAGCTTACCCAAGGACGATCCCATTCATAAACCCGAACCCGCGCCTCCCCTTGCTCCAAAAATGCCGCATCTCGGGCCATGTTCGTCGGCCCATCATTGACCCCATCATCAACCCACAAACTCATCGGTACCGTCGAAAAACCCGAATATCATAGTGAACCGAATCCGGTATCGTCCGCCGGCAAGCTTCTTCCGTATCCCAACTCACCATCCCCACAATCTCGTCCTCCACTTCATCACTCCGGCCAATAAACCAACCCTCCATCCCCGGCAAAACCGAAACCTCTTCAAAGTTGTATTTCATCTTCTCAATCCACTCGTCACCATAACCCGGCTCCATGGCCCTTATGCTCAAGCTCATCACATCATGAGTCCGGAACTGCTCCACCCCCACCCCATGCCGCGCAACCGGCTCAACCCTCATCACATCCGGAGCAATCCCCCATTTCTCGACCGCCGCTTCCAAAAATCCGCTCGCCACCATCTCATCGTAGCTGCTGAATAAGGAATCAAAATCCCGGAAAGCCGTGACCCGCATGAATTTGTGCGGAGAATCAATATCCTGCCAAACACTGGTTGCAACAAACCCCTTGTCATCTGCAACTTCGTCCCCAAATGAGCGCAGCATCTCTTCGTACTCCCGATCTTTTCCCACCGGAATCTCAAACCGACTCACCGTCACTGCACCAATCATGGGTCTATCATACCGGGAACGATTTTGAGGCAGCTAAATCTCCCCGATGGACTCCCAGGACTGCCCCCGCCGAACTCTTTCCCGGCATTCCTACGAGGCTGAGCACTCATTCAAACTCCTCGTGATTTCTATCACAACGACTCCACCTGGCCAGCGTCAAACTGAAAGCTCCGGTTGGATTCAACTTTTTGAAACGACGGAACTCGAAGAGGAATCAAACAAATGAAATCACTCACAAAAACACTTGCATTTGCAACCGCGATTGCGGGATGCGCCGTATCCCAGGCTCAGACCTTCTCGGATACGACTTTCAACAACAGCGACTGGTCAGCAATAAGCTTCACCCAGGGAACAACCTCATTTACAGCTGGACAAGTTTCACTTGGTAATCCCGATACAGGTCGCCAAGTCACCCATGATTTGGGAGACACAACCGCTATCGGAGTAGCTCATGTTTTCAATCCTGCTTCAGTAACTATTGGAACGGGCGGTATGGCTGGATTGACTTATCAGATTGACTTTATTGTTCAACCATTTGCGCCTGTCGGCTTAGGATTTCTAGTCGTACAAAACGGGCGGTACTACATTTCCAACTATCTCGCGGCTACGCAAACACAGTGGACTACGGCAGTCTCCGATACCCTTACCGAGAGCATGTTTGGAGAAGTCAATGTGTCCCTGGGATCGGTGCAAAACATGAACAGTAGTCCCGATTTCGACCTAGTTGGATCAACTCTCCAGTTCGGCTTTTTTACTGCTAATAGTGGCGGTCCAATCATCATCCAAAGTAACTACGATAATTTCTCAGTTTCAGCCGAAGCCGTCCCCGAACCCGCGACTATGGCACTGCTCGCAATCCCAGCCTTGGCCGCCCTACGAAAAAAGAAGTCACGATAACCATACGTAACTTCACAGAGCCAGCAGAAATAAAATCAGTTAATAAGTCCATGTGCTTTAAATCACATGGACTTGTTCTCGTATTGCCTCTGTTATCTGTGACCATGAACAAATTCTGCTCACTTTCATCCCTAGCGGTGTGCGCCATTACCCTGACCGCCTGCGCCGGAAACGGAACAGATTCCCCCCCACCCATCCCACCCGGTCCCGCCTACGGCAACTTCAACTTCGGCGGATCAACAAATTTCAACGGCAATTCAACCGACTTTGAAATTCTCAACGGAACCGTCACCCAAACCCCCGATCAAACAAATTTGGAATGGACTGATAACAATCGAATCATGTTCTTCGCCTACCTGAATCGGCCACTCATCTCCTCTCAAATCCTTCCTGGTTCAGGAGTTAGTCCAATAGCGCTCTCTTATTACGAAGGCGGGCCGACGATCTCCTCGTCAACCGCTGCCTGGCAGTCAAATGACGCCACAGTTACAGTTGAACTTCAAGACGGAGCCAACCCCGGTGACCCAAGCCAAGCTCAGTTCGTTATTCAATCAGACTTCCTCCCATTTTCTGGAACCGCAGTTGGATCAATTCCATTGTTAGCGACGGTCAGAGTGCCGCGCCTCGCCGTACTGCCTATCCCAGCGGGAGTACCAGGTGTCGCCTACAACTACACCCAGTCCAATCCACCAAGTCTCATTGGAAACTTTACAAATCCCTCATACCAATTCACTACAGGTCATGAGTACACCGTGGAGCTAAACGGAAAGCAAATAAAACTCTTTTTCATTGCTCGCAATCTTGATACCGGCTATGATTTTGGGAATGGTGGAAACTTCACTGCAACTTTGATTGATGGCATGAATCAGACTGTAGCCACACGTGGAATAGTCAGCGTTTCTCTCTCTGGACACGATCAATACACCCTGTCAATCTGGGATCTCGAATTCCCCGGTTCATCCATCCCCGGCAAAATCGCTGGTGTTTATAAAGTAACAATCTTGAACAACTAAACAAAATCACTCAATCAGTCTGATATCTCATCTGCAGAATCAGACTGATTATCTTTTTGTGTGACTTCGATCACATTCCAATATCCACTATTGACCTTCATAAAAACTGTCATGAGACGAAATGCATTCATCCTTTCCGCTGCAATCTGCGCCAGCCTCACCATCACCGGATGCGGAGGCGGCGGCAACTCCGAAGAAGTAATTCTTGGCCCCAAGGCGTTCTCCGCCGCGACCTGGAACCAAAACTTCAGTGTCAACTACGATGGCGATCAATCCCCATTTGTCGCCGAATCCGGCACTTACGAATCAACCAACAATGAGTACGTCGTCACTGCCGAATCCCCCGGTCGCCGAGTTGAGTTCATCCTCTACACGAACCATGTCATCGAGGGCCAATATATTCAGGTCAGCGGAAACGGCGGTGCCAACTACGAATACTTTGAGGATCCAAAAAGCTGGAGGGCAGAACAGGGAGCTGTTATCGTCAAAAGCGAACCCAACAACACTGCAGTTTTCGAACTCTACAGCGAATTACAGGCTAACAATGGCAATGCACAAGGATACTTTGGTGCCTTAACGATTACAAAAGTAGCGAATTGGAGAGTCCTCCCAGGTCGAGGTACCACATCGGGAATTCTCTACCGAACTCCCGCCGATGCCACTGCATCTCTCCTCGGAACCATCACCAACACCAGCCTCACAATCAATGGTGGGCCGTCTTTCGATTTCGTAGGGACGGTCGGCAATCTCGAACTTCGGCTGAACTTCACGAATGGATCACAGAATTCGTCCTACCGGCTCTCCCCGCCCAATTTCACCAACGTGACGGCCAGCCTTGTGGATAGCGCGACTGAAGAAACGTTCGTCGCTAATGCTGGGACGATCTCCTACCGACAAGCTGGCCCAGGCATCGTCGAAGTCACCATCATCAATCTAGGATTCGATGGCGGACCTCTTACCACCCCGATCAGCGGAGTCCTCGCAGCTAGCGGAGACATCAACCTTTAAGCACAACGAAAATGAAACAAATCCCAAACATCGCAATCGCCGCTCTCCTTGCTCTGACCGTCATCGCCCAAGCCGATGAAAAGAGCGACCTCAAGCGTGCGAATCAATACGTCACCCGAACCGAATCCGCCATCACAAAAGGCAACGGAATCCTCGACAAGTCGCAAGCCTCCAACGGTCAAATCATAGACTCCGCGAAGCAATCGGCCACCAAGCAACTCGAAGAAGCCAAAGAGCTCCTCACAAAAGCTAAGGAGTGGTTCGACAAAGTCCCCGATTCCTTCGCAGAAAAAGCCGACGGGATGCAGGGCTACAAATCCGCTGAAGAAAAACTCAATGCCCTTGAGCAACGCATCACTGGTGCGGCGGACAAAATCGAGAAAGACAACGAACTGCTCAACCAAGGTTCAAAAAATGACGCCGCGACCGTCGAAGCCCTCATCGACAAGTTGGAAAAACTCAAAGCTCTCATGGGCTCAGATGGCATCACCCGAAAATATGTGGATGAATGGGCTCAGCTTGATAAAGACACTAAAGCCATGATCGCCAAATACGGCAATGCCAAAGGCAGTCGCGGTGGTAACGGAGATCAAGGTCAAAGGGAATTCGCTATCAAAGTGATAGACATCAAAAACAAGTACGACATCCTCATCGCCGATGTCAATGGCGAGTACGCAAAGAACGAAACCGGACGGATCAAAGCCAACATCAAGAGTCTCGAGGAGTACATTCAGAAGGCCGTTGACCAAAAGAACTTCGGATTCTTTCTCGATGTCATTCCCCGACTCTCCGGAACGCTGGATGCCAAGGGACATTGCTATGAAACGTTCCTCAAAGACAGCCCAAGTTACGACTCAACCATCGTTCCTTCAATCAAAGCAATCATAAAAAACGCTGAAGAAACGGCAAAGAAGCTGGAAAACGAGATCATCCAGTCCAACGTACCTTTCAAGGACATCTACACGGGTGGTGATAAGGAATCTCTGAAATCAAGCGTTCGGGCCGCCTTCCTCAAAAAAGTGCCGAGCGCCAAAATCCTCCGCATCGACATCATTACGAGTCAGTGGACCAGATCAGTCGAATGGGAATACAACAGCTACCAGACCTCATGGTCAAAGACCGATCAATCCACAATGCAGGCGATCATTTATGTCCAAGGCAAAGACCCCAACCACGTCTACATGCTCGGTTGCCCGCTCTACAAGGATAACCTTTCGGGAGGCTCTGTCTCGATGATCGTGCCAGGGAGCGATGAAAAGCCAGCGAATCCCGCATTCATCCTCCTCAAGTCTAAGTTCAACTAATTTAATCAGCCGCGGCCCGCCATCTCCAGTGTGCGGGCCGTAGCGGCATTTCTTCCCCCCAAAAAACAAAACACCCTGCAAGAATATTCTCAATAACCCATACACTTTCATGATAAATCGTTGTATCATGTCCCCATGACGCTGTTGTCCGCCGCTCTGGCCATGTTTGCCATCTCGCAACCCACCCTGCCACCGCTAACCCCAAAAGATCGCCAGCTCCTTGATCCCCAGGGCAAACCCGTCATCTTAAAGGGCGTCAACCTCGGCAATTGGCTCCTCATCGAACCGTGGATGCTCAACTGGACGGATGTCAAAGATCCCCTTCCCGATCAATACGAAATCGAACGAACTCTCGCGGAACGCTTCGGAGAAGATGAGCGGCAACGCCTCATGGAACTCTATCGAACACATTGGATTTCAGAGCGCGACTTCCCCATCATCAAATCTTTTGGCTTCAACGTCGTCCGCCTTCCGATCAATTACCGACTCCTCGAAGACGACAACAACCCTTACGTTCTCAAACCCGATGCATTCAAATGGCTTGACCACGCCGTGGAACTGGCCGCCAAAAACGGCATTTACACCATCCTTGATATGCACGGAGCCCAAGGCGGACAAACGCCAAATGATCACACCGGACGATCTGGTCAAAATAAAATCTGGTCAGAACCCGAAAATCCAAAACGACTCGCCTGGCTTTGGTCAAAAATCGCCGCCCGATACAAAGATAGTCCCAATGTCGTCGCATACGACACCCTCAACGAACCGTACGGCGGTACTTATCCAAAGATCAAAGAAATCTTTGAGATGTGTTACCAGTCCATCCGCAAAGTTGATCCTGATAAACTGATCTTTGCCCATGGATTCTACGACGGGTTCACGTTCTTCAGTACTCCAAAAGAAAACAACTGGCACAACGTCGGCTTTCAAATGCACTACTATCCTGGCCTATTCGGGAGCGAACCATCCGCCCTCACCCACGCCAAACACCTCAATTTCCTTGACGGCGTCCAGCTTGACGTCAAACGCTTTAATGCCAACTTCCTCATCGGCGAAATGAACGTCGTCCTCGGCTCTGTGGGCGGTGCCCCGCTCATGCGGCGATACTACGACAAACATGCTGACCTCGGTTGGCATACTACGATGTGGAGCTACAAAGTTCACCAGGCGGCTGGAGGCATCGGCCCGGACACCTGGGGCATGGTGGGCAACAAAAACCCCCTACCTCCATTAAGCATAAGAACCGCATCAAAAGAAGAAATTGAGTCTCTCTTCAAATCTTTCTCAACAATGCCCTACGCGATCAACGAACCACTCCGATCCGCTCTGACGGCAAAAATTCCTCCCCTAGTTGATCTTCCCAAAATCCCGGAACCGCGTCGAACTGCGCCTCAAGGAACCCTCAACGGTTGGAAAGCAACAGATATCGGAGGGTCTCTCAAAGGCGGACTTGAAGTCAAAAATGGCGACGTTATCCTTTATGGGGGCGGCAACGACATCTGGGCAACCCAAGACTCGTTCCGGTTCCTCCATCAAACGATCACCGGAAACTTCACACTGACGGCTCAAATCACGAGCATCGAATCCATAGAAACATATACCAAAGCGGGCCTCATGGTACGAGCAAACACTGAGAATGAAAGCCCCCATTTCCTCCTCAGCAGCTTCCCCACGGGCGAGCTTCAAGTGGCATGGCGAACCGGAAAAGCGACCAATACCGAATCCCACGACCCCAAGCTCACCCTGACTCCACCCAAGCTCTTCGTCCAAGTTTCACGAACGGGAGACCTCTTCACTGCTAAAGTCTCAAACGATGGTAAGAACTGGAAGACCCTCCACCAAGTCGCAATTCCTGGCTTCCCCAAGCAATCCCTCGTTGGCCCAGTTTCTTTGTCCCACGACAATTATCAACTGGCAAAAATCACCTACCGGAGCCTCAAAATCACAAAATGAAAAAAAGTGGCACATTTTATGATAAAACGTTGTATCATCAAAGGGGAGCCGCAATGACAAAGACGTTTTGCTTCAAAACAATCACCGCGATCCTGGTCGCCAGCGTTCTTTTCGCTGGTTGCCAGGACTCTTCCAAATCGAGAGTCGTGACCGCACCGGAAATCGAAGAATCCAACCAGCGCCGCATCGAATACATAGACTCTCTCAACATTCCCGAGGCCCAAAAACAAGCGATGAAAGATCGGCTGGGCAAACCTCAAACAACTCAAGAAACCAGAGGTAAGTAACGATGGCTCAGCGGAAGAACGGATCAACCACCCTCAAACAAGTCGCCGAAAAAGCGGGTGTTTCGATGGCTGCCGTATCTGCCGTCCTCAACAGCAAAAAGTCCAGTATCCGCATCAGCCCCGCCACCGCCGAACTAATCCAGCAAGCTGCCAAAGACCTCCATTACGTTCCCAACGGCCTCGCCCGATCTCTTCGTACCAATAGAACAAACAACATCGGACTCGTGTTCGAGAACTTCGGAGGCATCACCGAAGGCCAATTCTATGTTGAACTCCTCGACGGCGTAGCCCAGGAGCTATTCAAAAATAAATACCGCCTCACAATTCTCCCTGAAGTCGATCGAGTTCAACCGATCAACAGCCTGGGCAACGGACTTCTCGACGGCGTCATATGGTGCAAACTTCCCCAATCCTCGGATGTCATCGACATTCTGCAGCGCTGCCCCATCCCGTTTGTTGCTCTCCACGCTCGGCCCACCGAAGCCCACGAAGCCGCTGCTTACATCTCCGCCGATAATTATGGCGGAGCCAAGTTCGCTGTCCAACACCTCCACGAACTCGGACACAGAAGACTCCTTTTCGTCTTGGAAACAGCTGAAGTAGATGTCCCCGATGCCCAAGCCCGACTCGCCGGATTCCTGGACGCCTGTGCCGAACTGAATATTGAAGTCCAAGCTCAAGACGTTCGCATCTGGAGCCACGATCTCCACGAAACAACTGCATATTTCCAATCCCATCCAGACCACACAGCCATCATCACCTGGAACGAACGCACCGCTGGCGTCCTACTAGAACACGCCCAATCATTAAACATCCAAGTTCCGAACGACCTGAGCGTCATCAGTTTCGACAGCACAAGCTTCAGTGAGAAAACTTCTCCCCGGCTTACCTGTATCTACCAACCAATCCGCGAGATGGCAACCGCCGCCGTCCGAACCCTCCTCGCCCAAATCAACGGCGAAACCATCACCCAAGATTTCGAATATCCGACCCGTCTCGATCTGCGGGATTCCACCACGGAACCACCAAAAAATCGGGATTGGTCATCAATCCTCAATGCCGAGAAATCATCATGAAACAACGTGCTTTCACATTAATTGAACTGCTGGTCGTCATCGCAATCATTGCGATCCTCGCCGCAATCTTGTTCCCCGTATTCGCGCAAGCGAAGACCGCCGCAAAGAAAACTCAGTCCTTGAGTAACGTCAAACAAGTCGGAACCTCGATGTTCATCTACACCGCCGACTATGACGACGTCAACGTCCTCGGTGAGTACGGCTCAGGTGATTTCCATGTCACTTGGATTGCCGCAATTACCCCCTATGTCAAGAACGGCCGAACGTTCCGAAACCCCGTTTCCGGAGTCACTCAAGCTTCTGGAGCAGACGGAATCTTCCGATCACCGTCCTATCCCGTAGGTGCCGTCAATAATCCGACAACCTGGGAGCAAGCCCAAACCGGCGGATTTAGCTACGGAGTTCACCATGCCATCTTTGCCGACAACTTCGACTCCAACCAACCCTGGTTCCCTGCCGCCCAAGTTCGTCCGTCACTCAGCCAAACCCAGCTTGACAATCCTGCTGACAAAGTGATGATGATGGAAAAAGGGGCCAACATCACTTGGGGCTATCCATGGTTCCACCCCTGGCAAGGGATGTGGGTTGGATCAATCGCTACGACTGCCGGAAACGAAGCAACCATCACCCGAGACGGTGTAGATGTTTACAACCCAGCCAGTCCGATGTACGATCCACGGTTCGATACCGACTGCAACGCAACTACCCAAGGAAACTGGGAATGCGCCGCCCATGCTCGGTACCGATTCAACGAAACGGCACCCATGGTCTTCATGGATGGACACGCTAAACCAATCAAGAAAGGAGCCATCAAGTGGTACCAAAACATCTTCATTCGTCGAGGAGATGCTGCTGGATCATGGAAATATTGGTACCTTGACGGAAACGTCCCCTACTAAACAATTTACCTTCTCAGGGTAAATGCAAATCGCAAACCCGGCTCATCTGAGCCGGGTCTTTTATCAACTAAAAATATGACAATCTGCTAAAATCCACCCATGTCATTCCCATCCAATTTCGTCTGGGGTACCGCCACCGCTTCCTACCAAATTGAAGGCGTTGCAACCCCCGATGGAATCGGCCAAAGCGTCTGGGATATGTTCTCCCGCAAACCCGGGACATGCTTTGGCGACCACAATGGAGACATCGCTTGCGATCATTTTCATCGCTACAAAGAAGATATCGCACTCATGCGCGAATTGGGTATCTCTTCATATCGCTTAAGTATATCCTGGCCAAGAATATTCCCCAACGGAACGGGTCACGTTAATCAACAAGGGTTGGATTTTTATAGCAACTTAATCGATGAACTTCTTGCCAACAACATCACTCCCTGGGTAACTCTATTTCACTGGGATTTCCCTCTCGACCTCTACCACCAAGGCGGTTGGCTCAGTCCTCATTCGCCCGACTGGTTTGCTGAATACACCCAGACTATCGTGACTTCACTCGGCGACCGAGTCAACGACTGGTTCACCCAAAACGAGCCCCAGTGTTACATCGGCCTTGGCCTGTTCCACGGAGTCCATGCCCCAGGAGACAAACTTCGCTGGGCCGAAGTCGTCAAAGCCGCCCACTACAGCATGCTCGCCCATGGCAAGTCCGCCCAAGTCATTCGCGCCCACCAATCCAACGCAAAAATTGGCTACGCAACGGTCGGCTCCGTCTGCGTTCCTGCAACCGAAACCACCCCAGATATCGACGCCGCCCGTGAGCGCATGTGGCGATCCAGTACCGAGAACCCATTCTCCAACTCACTTTGGTCAGACCCCATCATCCTCGGATCATATCCGGAAGACTTTCTCTCTGCATTTGGCGAACACCTGCCCAAAACCACCAGCCAAGACCTAGAAATCATCAAGCAACCCATGGACTTCATTGGGCTTAATATCTATCAAGGATCAATCACCGCCGCATCCGAATCAGGCCCCGTTGATGTTCCCCGCCCCGCCGGATACCCCCAAACCGCCATCCGCTGGCCGATCACCGACAATTGCCTTGAATACGGTGCCAAGTTCTTCCACGAGCGTTACAACCTCCCTATCATCATCACCGAGTCCGGAATGGCGAACAACGATTGGGTCATGCTCGACGGCAAAGTTCATGACCCCCAGCGAATCGACTACCTCCACCGACATCTTAGAGGCCTCAAACGCGCTATTGACTCTGGCACCCCAGTCGAAGGCTATTTCCAATGGTCAATGATGGACAATTACGAATGGGCCGAAGGCTATTCCCAACGGTTTGGAATCGTTCATGTGGATTACGCGACACAAAAGCGCACTCCGAAAGACAGTTTCTACTGGTACAAAGACGTCATCGCATCAAACGGCGCGACAATCTAATTCGTAACCAGTATCATCAGGAAAGGATGAATCCTAATCTCATTCTCCTCCCCGCGATTGCCCTCGTTCTCAGTGCATGCACCCCCACCGAGAAATCACCCCAATTCGGCGGCATTCTCGTACCCAACATAGCTGTCTCCTTGGACGGCAAACCCGCCGAAGCCCGCATCTATCGAGGTCACGACGACATCATCATCCTCTTCCGTGACACCGAGAATGTCGCCCGACCCATATACACAATTGACGACAACGCCAATCCATCATCATGCCCCGTGAATAGTTTCCGCATCGACGGAGAAACTATAAACATCAACCGCAAACTCTGCGAACCCATTGAGAAGAGTCAGCCCAAATTGGCAGAAGGAAAATTTACTTTCCAAACCGAAATGGGCCGAATCATCTCCGTCGAATCCTCTGGCCTACTTGCCTCCGAATTCAACTCGCGAATCCAATCCCGCCGACATCAGTAGCTCCTCAAGAAGCAGAAAACGCCGCCTCAAGAGCCGCAATATCGAACCTGACCATCCCCATCATCGCTCCCATCACCGCCGCCCGCTGGGCTTCATTCCCCGATTCCATCAACTCGTTCATCCGCTTCGCAGTGATCTGCCAAAAGAACCCAAATCGATCCTTCAACCACCCACATGCAACTCCCTCCCCACCATCAACCAGGGCTCCCCAAAGCCGATCGACCTCGCCTGGTCATCACACAAAGCCGAAATCGAAAACGCCTCATTCGCCGCCGGCCCTCCCTTGCATCCCATCAAGACGAAAACCGCACCTAGTAAGGAGAACTCAATGACTTCAACCCCACCATCCGGGATCGCAATCGTTTCAACTGATTTGATCTTCCCGTCTGCAAATAAACTCACATAAAATCGTGCTGCCTCTTCCGCCCCGGATTCCAACCACAAAAAACTCCTGATGGTAGCGCTCATGTACCGAATTATACAAATTTCAATCAACAATGGTCAAATATTGGCGCGCTCGAGAGGATTCGAACCTCCGACCCCCAGCTCCGCAAGCTGGTGCTCTATCCGCTGAGCTACGAGCGCACGCGAGCCAAAATCTTACCCAAACCCAACCCCGGGCCTACTCCGCTTTCACCCGAGTCCAGGTCATTTTCTGACCATTCGATCCCGTCATTTCAATCGTATCCGCGTCCTTAAACACCACCGTCGAAACTTCGGGCTTGCCCTTCTGCTGATCCATCTGCTTCATCGCCTGATCAAGCATAGCTTTCACCATCGCCGGAACCTCACCAACTGGCTCCGCACTCTCAAAAGTCGTAGTCAACTGGTCTCCTTCCAATTTGTATCCCGAGTTAACAGCAATCCCGATGCCCCCTTGACTAAAGTTCATCTTGAGCTTGCCATCGGACGTGAACTCAAAATTTCCAGACAACGTCTGCCCCTGCACGGCCATATCCCCCGTCCATTTCCCCACCAAGCTTGGCTTAGGCGCACACCCCACCGCAATCAACCCCAAAGCAACAATCCCGAAAGCCACAGCCTTAGTCATTCCTCCATTATCCACAATTCCCGCCAAAAAACTGCCTATTCTCCGAGTCACCAGGCCCCACCGTCTCGTTTGTTATCATTGAGCTAAGCCCCCAATGCCGTACGTTCCTCATACCGAAAAAGATGTCGCCGACATGCTCGCCACAATCGGCGTCAAATCCATTGACGACCTCTTCGTTGAAATCCCCGAAGAACTCAAGCTAAAAGAGCCTCTTAACATCCCATCCCGGCTAGACGAACACGCTCTTCTTGGCCGTCTCCAAGCACTCAGCGAACAGAACACCGATCTCACCCGAGTCACCTGCTTTCTCGGTGCCGGTATCTACGACAAATTCATTCCGGCCACAGTTGGAGCCGTCATCTCCCGAGGCGAATATCTCACCGCATACACCCCCTATCAACCGGAAGCCTCACAAGGCTATCTCCAAACCATTTACGAATTCCAATCCATGATCGCCGAACTCTACGGCATGGATCTCGCCAATGCGTCTATGTATGACGGCGCGACATCAATGGCCGAAGCCGCCATCATGGCAACCGGAATCAAAAAGCGAACAAAAGTCGCCGCCTCCCGGGCCATTCACCCCCATTACCGCAAAGTTCTTGGCACTTACACCTGGTCAATGGACATCAGCGTGGATGATCTTCCCGACTCCAACGGTGCCACCCAAGACTACAGCAAGCTCACTGAAGACCACGCTTGTCTCATTGTCCAATATCCCAACTTCTACGGCATCATCGAAGACCTCGCCGAAGCGCGCAAAGCCGCTGATCGAGTCGGAGCCATTCTTATCGTAGTCGCTGACCCAACCGCTTGCGCTATCCTTCCTCCGCCCGGAGAATTTGGTGCCGATATCGTAGTGGGAGAAGGTCAACCCCTCGGCATCCCAATGGGATTCGGAGGCCCTCTTCTTGGCCTCTTTGCCTGCAAGCAAGAATTCGTCCGACTCATCCCCGGTCGCATTGTTGGTCGCACAACGGACGCCCAAGACAGATCCGGATACACGATGACCCTCCGTACCCGAGAGCAAGATATCCGGCGCGAAAAGGCAACTTCCAACATCTGCACCAACGAAGCCCTCATGGCCCTCGCAAGTACGGTCTACATGTCCGCTCTCGGCAAAAACGGAATGGAGCAAGTTGCCCATTCAACCGTGCGCAACACCCAATATGCAATTGAGCAGCTCACTCAAACCGGAGCCAAGCTCAGATTCCCCGGCAAAGTTTTCGGTGAGTTCGTTCTCGAACTTTCCAAGTCCGCAACGTCCGTCCGGGATGGCCTCCTCCAACGAGGAATTCTCGCTGGATTACCGCTCGGAGATTACGATCCAACATTAGAGAATTGCCTCCTCGTTGCCGTCACCGAAATCCGAACCAAAGCTCAAATTGACGACTTTGCCAACAAACTCCGCGCGGAGCTGTCCAACTAAAATGCCAAACCTGAGAACAAAATCCGTCCGAATCCCGACCTTGATCTTCGAAAAGAGCCAACCGGGTCGAATCGGAGTCAATCTGCCGCAAGAGGACACTCCCAAAGTCAATATCAACGAGGCAATCGGAAACACCCGCGAAACATTCCATTTCCCCGAAGTCAGCGAGCTCGAAGTGATGCGCCACTTCGTCAACCTGAGCCATATCAACTACGGCATCGAAACTGGCTTCTATCCCCTCGGAAGTTGCACCATGAAATACAACCCCCGGATCAACGAAGCCACGGCCAGCTTCACCGGATTCCGCAACATCCACCCCATGCAGCCGGATTACACTGTTCCCGGAGCTCTAGAAGTTCTCGCCTCGGTCTATGACATCCTCAAGGAAGTCACCGGTTTCGATGAAATCGCCATGCAACCCGTTGCGGGTGCCCACGGGGAAATGACGTGCCTGATGCTCATCAAAGCGTATCATGACTCCCGAGGCGAAGGCGACAAGCGCAGAATTGTGCTCGTTCCCGATAGCGCCCACGGAACCAACCCCGCCTCTGCCGCCCGTTGCGGTTATGATGTGAAAACCATCCCCACTAGCCCCGACGGTGACTGCGACATGGAAGCACTCGCAGCAGCCCTGGACGACACCGTCGCCGCCTTCATGGTCACCAACCCGAGCACTCTCGCTTTGTTCGAACGCAACATCAGCAAAATCTGCGAAATGGTTCACGCGGTCGGCGGTCAAGTTTTCTGCGACGGCGCAAACATGAACGCCATGGTGGGCACTACGCGACCCGGTGACCACGGTTTCGACTGCATGCACCTCAACCTCCACAAAACCTTCTCCACCCCCCACGGTGGCGGCGGACCCGGATGTGGCGCAATCGGTCTTCAAAAGCACCTAGAACCTTTCACCCCGTCTCCTGCCCTCATCCGCGTCAACGGCAAAGCAACGCTGGATCACAATCGCCCTCAATCCATCGGCAGAGTTAGCAGCTTCTATGGTCAATTCCTGATGGCCGTTCGCGCCCTCACTTACCTGCTCGCATACGGCAAGGAGCGAATGAGCGACATCAGCCGGTACAGCGTCCTCAACGCCAACTACGTCCGGGCCCGACTCAAAGATGTACTCCCACCTGCCCACGACCGACCGTGCATGCACGAGTGCGTTCTCACCGCCAAAAAATACAAACAAAACGGCGTCCGCGCTCTCGATATCAGCAAGCGTTTGATCGACTACGGATTCCACCCGCCTACCAACTACTTCCCGCTCATCGTTCCTGAATGTCTTATGATCGAACCCACCGAAACTGAGTCCAAACAAACGCTAGATGAGTTCTGCGATGCTCTCATCAAGATCTGCCACGAAGCGGAAACCAACCCCGACATTCTCCACGAAGCCCCTTCAACTCAAGTAGTTGGACGACTCGACGAAGCCAAAGCGGTGAAGAATCTCGACGTCCGCTGGCGTCCATCCACCATTACAGAATCAGTCTAGAATCTTCGCCAAAGCCTCCCCCTCCCTAAATTCCTTTAGGGAGGGGGAGGTTGGAGGGGGTGGGTCAATTGAGTTGTTACCGAATATTGAAATACTTCGCCGCCGGATGATGAACCACAATCGCGCTTGTTGACTGTTCTGGCTCTAACATAAACTCTTCACTCAAAACAATCCCAATATCCGCGGGTTGTAATAATTCCATCAACTGAACCTGATCCTCTAGATTCGGACAAGCTGGATAGCCAAACGAATACCGACTCCCTTGATATTTCGCCCCAAACAGGCCCTTCATTTCCAATGGATCGGCCCCGCCGATCCCCAATTCATGACGCATCTGCTTGTGCCAGTACTCTGCCAAGGCTTCTGCTGTCTCAACCCCCATACCGTGTGTATAGAGGTACTCCTGAAAGTCGCCATCGGCAAACTGCTTTCGTTCATGCTCGCTCACCGCACCCCCAACCGTAACGATCGAAAATCCAACTACATCCATTACTCCCGAGTCAGTTGATCGGAAGAAGTCCGACAGGCAATGCCGCTTCCCATCCCTTTGTCTCGGAAAATTGAACCGACATCTTTCTGATTTCTGATCTTCTTCAAAAATGATCAAATCATTCCCTTCGCTCTGCGCCCAAAAATATCCCCATTTCACTGCCGGCTTTAAGACATTGGCAAGTTCTCGGCACTTCCGATCAAAAACCGGACGGACATTCTCTTCTAACCAAGAATTAAACTCCGGATTACTCATATCATCAGGTTTCTTATACTGCCACTGGCCTCGCCAAAGTGCGACTGGATTGATAAACTTATACAATTCAAATATGTCAAACTTCTCTCGCTTACGCACACCATAAAACGGAAGATTCGGTACAACTTCGACTGGTTCAACTTCACTTTTGATTCCGGAGTAAACGTACAACTCTGGGTCTCGATCTGGCAATCGGTGGCTACTCACTCGGGCCGCCGCCTTCACCGGAGCCTCAACCGGAGCCGAGGCATCTTCTCCACAAAGATCACCCATCAATCGCAACCCTTCAAACGCATCCTGGGCATAAAAAACTCGGCCCTGATAAATACTTCGCAAGTCCTCCTCGACATACCCCCGGGTCAAAGCGGCACCCCCAAGATCACGGGATAATTACTCAACCCCCGCTCATTCATCTCCACCAAGTTATTCTTCATAACCAGCGTTGATTTGACCAAAAGACCACTCAGCCCAATCACCTGACACCTATTCGCCTCCGCCTCCGCCAAAATATTATTGATCGGCTGCTTGATACCAATATTCACCACACGATAACCATTGTTACTCAAGATAATATCAACAAGGTTCTTTCCAATATCATGAACATCCCCCGCAACCGTTGCCAGCAAAATCGATCCCTTTTCTGAGCCCTCCACCCGCTCCATCAGCGGCTCCAAGTGCCGAACCGCCGCCTTCATCACCTCCGCAGACTGCAACACAAACGGCAACTGCATCTTCCCTGCCCCAAACAGTTCACCAACCGTCTTCATCCCATCGAGCAAGATGTCGTTGATTATCGCAAGCGGCTCATACTGCTTTAGTGCCGCGTCCAAATGCGACTCCAAACTCTTCTTAATCCCATCAACAATATGCTTTTTGAGCTGATCCTCCACCGCCAGCCCCGCAAAAGGATCAACCGAAGTGTCCACCGCCTTCACATCCTCAAATCGTTTCATCAGCTCGATCAGAGGATCATAAATCACTTCGCCTTTGTCCGCCATTCAGCTAGCCTGCAAGTTCAAATTATGGCACCCGGCCCCTGATCTCCTCGGGATTAACCAATTTCGGTCAAGCAACGCAAAATCGCATCGCGGTCAGGAATTTCTTTCAGCTCCATTGTGACTTCGCTATATCGAATCATCCCCTCCCGGTCAATCACAAAGGCCGCCCGTAAACTACTCGGCCCCATCCCGGCAAAATCCTCCAAAACAACATCATAAAGTGCCACGACCTCATGCTTAAAATCACTTAAGAGCTTGATTTTGATGCCAGATTGCTTCGCCCAAGCCCACTGAGCAAATGCCGAATCAACGCTAATCCCATAAACCACCGCTCCTGCACCCTCAAACGCATCCAATCCCCCTGAATCATGACACAGCTGAGCCGTGCAAACTCCCGTAAACGCCCCTGGCACAAAAAGCAACACAACTGGCTCTCGACCAATGTGGTCAAACAGTCGAACCTCCTCTAACCCCTTCTTCCCCATTGACAGAAGCGAAAAGTCCGGGGCAAACTCGCCAACCTGCAGAGCCATCACTTCATTATCCCCATCCAGTCCAGAAATCCTATCGTCGCAACCCGATCTGCCAAATTTTGCGTCAAATATACGTGCGAAACTTCGCCTTCATGATCATCGCCGCGTTCATCCTCAGCGGATGTAACGACCAAGATGCCAAAGACCTCGGTCAAGACACGGGCAAACTCGTTGAAACCGCCGCCCGATCCGCTCGCAACGCCGGCCCTGTCGTCGCCGTCAACACCGTCCTCGGCCTACGCAAAGATCTGGACATCACCGGACTCCGAGTCACCGCTAAAGGATCAACCGTCACAATCGGCGGTCATGTTAAAACAAAAAAAGAAAAAGCAACCGTCCTTGAACTCGCCAAAAACACCAAAGGCGTAGATAAGCTAATTGACGAAATCAGGGTGGAGCCCTAAGGCTCCACCCGTTCAACTAATTACTTGCGCCGTCGGGCCGCCAAAGCCGCACCCAGACCCAAGACCAGCATCGTCGCCGGCTCAGGAACCGCATCAATCGCTAGCGAGTTCACGTACAAGTTCCGATCTCCTCCGCCACCTGCATTCGTGTTGAACACTTGGAACTTGTCGATCACGCCCGAAAAAGTTCCGTTATGAGTGAACGTTCCCCCGCCATCCAGACGGGTCAACGTCGCCGCATAAGTTGTGGCTGAGGTCACAGTCATTGTGTAAGTCAAGCCCTTACCCGTAAACCCGACGCCGGAGTTCACGTTCGTTGCTCCATCTTTGATGAAGTAGTTGGGGTTGCCGCCAATAAAGTCAACCGCTCCAACCGAGATGTTGCCCGCGGTATAAAACCCGGCTGTAATTGATGCACCATTGTCGATAAAGCCGTTATCCAGGTTAAACGAGTAAACGTTTCCAACCTCGACCGGGACGCTAAAGGTTCGAATCGCCGTAGATGAATTTCCGCCGTTTGCGTAAAGCCCCCAAGCCTCACCGCTCGTATCAATATTTTGGGGACCATCACCACCCGCGTTACCAAGGCTTGACCCAATAAATCGACCGGCGTTACTTGCGTTCGCGGTCGATGCCGTTAGATTCCAAGCGTTAAAGCCAAATCCACCGTTATCGCCTGTTTGCCAACCATCGTTGTAAACCGCGTCAGACGCGTTATCTTGGGCAACTATCGCGGCAAAGCTCGGCAGTGACAATGCTGAAAGGCACAAAAGTGCCAGAAGTCTGTTCATATTCAATTCTCCTTCTCCAAAAGCGATCCAGTGACCGCCAAGATATTTTTACCTATGCTCCCGAAGAATCACAAGCGCTTAAGACTCTTTCGACAAAATCTAGCAATTATACGAGCCCACACGTACCTAAAATAAAGAAGCCCCTTCCGAAGAAGGGGCTTGAAATTTTATCCGCGCGGCGTCCATATCTCCCGGGCAGTCACCCACCAAGTACATCCGGCGCTGTAGAGCTTGACTTCCGTGTTCGGGATGGGAACGGGTATTTCCTCTACGCTAAGGCCACGCGAAAACTTTGCGTGTTTTCGGCTTTCAAAGCAAAAACACTTTGAAAGCTGAATAGCACTGTTTGTTGACTGCGTGTAAAAGATCACCAGAAGCTTCTCAAAGCTTAGTTTAAAAGCCCTCGACCAATTAGTATCGGTTAGCTGCACGTGTTACCACGCTTCTACCTCCGACCTATCACCATGTAGTCTTCATGGGGTCTTACTCTTTCGATGGGATATCTAATCTTGGGGTGTGCTTGGCGCTTAGATGCTTTCAGCGCTTATCACGACCCGACGTGGCTACCCAGCGTATGCTCCTGGCGGAACAACTGGTACACCAGAGGTCGGTTCACTCCGGTCCTCTCGTACTAAGAGCGACGCCCCTCAAATATCCTGCGCGCGTAGTGGATAGGGACCGAACTGGCTCACGCCGTTCTGAACCCAGCTCGCGTGCCGTTTTAATCCGTGAACTCCGGAACCCTTGGGACCTTGTGCAGCCCCAGGATACGACGAGCCGACATCGAGGTGCCAAACCATGCCGTCGCTGTGAGCGCTCGGGCAAGATCAGCCTGTTATCCCCGGGGTAGCTTTTATCCGTTGAACCCTGACGTGCCCACGCACAATCAGAGGGTCACTTAGACCTACTTTCGTACCTGCTCGACTTGTTTGTCTCACAGTCAAGCGCACTCTATACCTATACGCTCAGCGGCTGATTTCCGACCAGCCTGAGTGCACCTTTGTACGACTCCGTTACATTTTAGGAGTCGACCGCCCCAGTCAAACTACCCGCCACAGACTGTTTCCAACCCAGATAATGGGTCAGGTTAGCTGTTCAGATGTAGAAGGGTGGTGTTCCATTGTCGCCGAAGCTCCCACCTACTCTCTACATCCACACCCAAACAGCAATCTGAAGGTGTAGTAAAGCTCCACGGGGTCTTTCCGTCCTACTACGCGTAGCCCGCATCTTCACGGGCGCTACAGTTTCACCGGGCTTCTCGTTGAGACAGTGCCATAGTCGTTACACCTTTCATGCGGGTCGGTATTTAGCCGACAAGGAATTTCGCTACCTTAGGACCGTTAGAGTTACGGCCGCCATTCACCAGGACTTCAATTCAATGCTTTGGTTACCCTAACATCTCCTCTTAATCTACTGGCATTGGGCAGGTGTCAGCCCCTATACATCGGTTTTCACCTTAGCAGAGACCTGTGTTTTTGGTAAACAGTCGCCATGGCTGCTTCGCTGCGGCCCCTTGCGGGGCGCCCCTTATTCCTAAGTTACGGGGCTCTTTTGCCTAGTTCCTTAACGAGAGTTCTCCCGAACGCCTTAGTCTCCTCGACTTCCCTACCTGTGTCGGTTTACAGTACGGTCGATCGTAGCTGAAGCTCCAGAGCTTTTCGCGGCCCCGAATCAATCCAAGTGCTTTGCCCCGAAGGGCGAGGCTCACAACAACCAACGGTGTGTCTGGATCTCATCGAAACGTCACTCTTTCGCACTACGACCGGGGCAGGAATATTAACCTGCTATCCATCGGCTACGCCTTCTGGCCTGGCCTTAGGACCGCCTTACCTCCGTCTGACGAACATAGCCGGAGAAACCTTGGGGTATCGGCGTAGAAGATTCTCACTTCTATAATCGCTACTCGTGTCTGCATTCTCACTCGTACACGCTCCACCAGTGCTTACGCTCTAGCTTCACTGCATGCACGACGCTCTCCTACCGATTGATTTACATCAATCCCGAAGCTTCGGTGGATGATTTTAGCCCCCTTACATTGTCCGCGCGAAGTCACATTCGGCCAGTAAGCTATTACGCACTTTTTAAAGGGTGGCTGCTTCCAAGCCAACCTCCTGGCTGTTTACGCGACTTCACATCGTTTCACACTTAATCATCGCTTAGGGACCTTAGCTGTCGATCTGGGCTGTTTCCCTTTTGACCACGGACCTTATGGCTCGCAGTCTCACTGCATTGCTAATCATATGGCATTCGGAGTTTGGTTGGGTTCGGTAAGCGGGTAAGCCCCCTAGCCCATTCAGTGCTCTACCTCCATATGACAACACAATACGCTGCACCTCAATGCATTTCGGAGAGAACCAGCTATCTCTGCGTTCGATTGGCATTTCACCGTACTTACCACAACTCATCCCGAGACTTTTCAACGTCTATGAGTTCGGGCCTCCATGAAGTGTTACCTTCACTTCACCCTGGCCATGGCAAGATCACGCAGTTTCGGGTCTACTGATACCGACTTGACGCTCTGTTCAAACTCGGTTTCCCTCCGGCTTCGTCGCTAAACGACTTAACCTTGCCGATACCAGTAACTCGCAGACTCATTCTGCAAAAGGCACGCCGTCACCCTTGACTGGATTACTCCAGACATGGGGCTCCGACTGTTTGTGGGTGATATGGTTTCAGGTTCTATTTCACTCCCCTCCCGGGGTTCTTTTCACCTTTCCCTCACGGTACTGGATGCACTATCGGTGACAAGTTGTACTTAGCCTTTCCCGGTGGTCCGGGATGATTCACGCGGAATTCCTCGTGCTCCGCGCTACTCGGGTACATCCTGAATCTGATTCGTATTTGGAGTACGGGCCTATCACCCTCTATGGAAACGCTTTCCAACGTTCTTCCTCTATACTCTTCTAGTCTTCTTTTCTTTATCTCTCTAACTTTAGGTGAGAATCGAATTATAAATTCAACTCGTCCCAAAGTTAGGGAGATAAAGTGGATGCCCCACAACCCCAGCCGGCATGCCGGCTGGTTTAGGCTGATCCGCGTTCGCTCGCCGCTACTGACGGAGTACCTTCGGTATCTTTTCCACTGGTTACTAAGATGTTTCAGTTCACCAGGTGCCCTTGCCATGAGCTATGTATTCACTCATGCATGACGCGGCATTACCCACGCCGGGTTTCCCCATTCGGAAATCTGCGGATCATCGGTTCTGTGCACCTTCTCGCAGCGTATCGTCGCTTACACGTCCTTCTTCGGCAACTTGTCCCTAGGCATTCACCATACACCCTCATTAGCTTTCTTGAACTAAACTGTTCTTGAGTAGCTTCCGGTGTCTTTTACGCGCAGTCAACAAACCGCTATTCAGCTTTCAAAATGCTCTCGGCCTTTCCGGCCCCGCTTAACTTTCGTCCAGCGGCGAAGAGGAACTATACCAGCCACCCCCCAGGGTGTCAAGGACCCCCAGGAACTTTTCGGAAAACCGGGACCACTAGCTCAGCCCCCTCACAAACAATTCTACAACAAACCCGCACAATCACCAAACTTCTAGTTCAAACTTGCACTCAGACATTTAAAAGAACCCAAAGGACTATTCTTTTATTTCCCCGTCCAAGGGACCCGACTCCAACCAACCACCTCCCAATGCCCACATTTCCCGAACCGCCCGATCTCACCCAAACAACTATCTTTATCTATGTCATTGGGATCGCCATTACCGCAGCTTCGTTGCTTTCCGGCATCAAAGACCCTTCTCAAGCCTCAAAATACATCGCCATCGGACTCGCCGCCCTGATCATCACATATTTCATTGCCCGAGCCGTAAGTAAATCCGAGTACTAACCAAACCTAAAAGTTTTCTTCCCAGCTCCCCTTTGGCCCCTTAACTCGCCCCCAACCCTTCTTGCGAACAAACAAAATTAAGCCGGGAACAATCAGGGCCCCCGCGACCACCGACAAAGGTGCCATCACCATCGCCCAAACATTCAGCACGCCAAACACCGCCGGAATCAAAGCCAAAGGCAGTCCCAACAAAAGTAAACTCACCACAACTGCCCGGCGAGTCCAAGATTCATGTATCGCAAACACCAAACCGGTCAGCGTCGCCCCACCCACCATCCCTGGGATCAGACCCATCAATAACACCCCCCGAAAATCCATTTCCCCGCCCATGCCCTTGGCAAACCACAACCCGGTGATATAGAAAGACCCGGTCAAGAGTAAACCGACCAAAAACGCCATCACCCAAAGAACCCCACCCGGAATATCATCCCCCACTAACTCCGCCACAACCTGATCCTCTGGTGATAACTCCGTTTTTTCGTCCATCGCCTTCATTCTACGCACTCCATCTCAATGCATAACAAAATCACCCAGTGCCGTCTGGATCGCGTTCACCTGTCCCAAATGGTAGGTCATGTTCCAATAGTGCTGACTCACAACATCCGCCATCGACATCGTCATCCCGCCACCAAACGGCAAAACAACTTCATCATCCAGTCGATCTTCCGGAAAGTCCATTACCGCCGAACAAAGCTGCATCGTATTCACTTGCGCCAAATCAATACACTCCCCAACCGTCCGCAACCCCTCAGCCTTTTCTCGCAACTCTGAATGAAAACCAGGTGACAAAACCCCACCCCGCAACAAATGAATATGAAATTCAGGCGCAACCGCCACTTCTTGCATCATGCTGAGAGCCGAGCGCATACCCTCCGCCGGAACCCAATCCTCCTTCCCCACTGGCAAAGCCTCGACCGAGCGCACAAGATCAAGCAACGCCTTCTGTGTCTGCCGCACCACAAAATCCTGGAGCTTCATCGCCCATCAGTATATCTATCCCAATCCGAAAAGATGAATAATCACTCAAGTGTTAATCCCCCTGCTGCACTTAGTCACCATCCAAGAACCCGATCAAACTGGCCTGCCCGTCCTCCGTCGAGTGAATGAACTCCTTTCAAGCCCAGAGAATCTGAAAGTAAACGCCATCCGCTACACCGAGTTCGCCGATGGTTCAAGAGACTACGAAGCCGAATTCATCACTTTTCGCCACAAATCAACCCACTTCCGGTTTGACTACGCAAGCTATTGGGGCGATACCCAAACTACCTTCCGCAACCCCAGTCAAACCATAAACCTCATTGATGGTCTAGAAGTCCGACTCGACTACCAGTCAACCCCATTGACCGATTTCGGAGGACTTGCCGCATCTCTACAATCCCCCATCAAAGAAATCGCTCAAATCACTGATGCGAAAAAACCCGTAATTACAATTGCGAATTCTGAATACACCAACGTTTCGTTCTCTGACTCCAAAGGTGAGCCGCTCGAAATCAGAATCCTCAAAAATGGTCAAATCGAAATCCGCTACCCCAACCCCGGATTCCCAGGCTTTCAAGAACCAAGTTCAGCCGTTGACCTCCTCACCCTCACAAAACTAAAATCGCGCCCAAGCCTCAGCCTCTTTGAAGCCCCAAAATCAACAAGGTAACATCAGCCCCGTAGCCGCGGGAGTGTAGCTCAGTGGTTAGAGCAGGAGGCTCATAATCTCTTGGTCGTGGGTTCGAGTCCCACCGCTCCCACCATCAATACTCAAGCTTGAATTTTCTCAAATCTTCTTCATCTGACTCAATTTCTTCAAAACCTGTGCTGAGCAACAAATGTCCAGATCGAACGTTTTCAACTGAGCAATTTGCCTCTAGGCGGTCGACCACAGAACCGCGCAAATCTTCGATCATGGCAATCAACGCCTCGCGTGCAAACCCAAAACCCTGAAACTCTGGCAACAACGCGTACCAAACTGTTGCGCCACCATTCTCATGCACAAACCCAATTCTTCCCAAAAACACTCCGTCCTTCACAATCGCAAACTCTTGCCACTTCGGGAACGATTCAGAACTCCAACTCTCCTCTGATTCATCACAATACGCCTTTGCCTTTTCCAGGGTCATCGGAGGATAGTCCTGATAACGATTCACTTCTAAGTCCGATTCAAGCCGGTAGAGTTCATCAGCATGGTCAACCCCGAGAGGGGTCAAAAAGATGCGTTCGCCAACAATCCTTCTCTTCAAATCAACAAACTTCCCCGCCCGACATCAACCACAAACAACTCCTCCAGCCGAGCCCCTCGCCTCCCCAATTCCGCCCAGAACCCATGCGCATCCGGATGGTGGATTTTTAACTCTGTTTCATCCGGCAAAAGCGGAACCAAAAGCATCGGCAAAATCTCCTCCCCACTCGAAACCCGGATCGATCCAAATTCTTGCCCCAAAACTCCTATGTCCAAGCTCATCAATGCATCAAACCGAGTCCCCGGCGCCGGGGATCCTTCCGCGCTAAACGGCATTGACAAGAAAGGTCGAACTGAAAACCCATCCGTCACATGAACCCTTGCCCACATTTTCAAATTCCGGATCGGCCAATAGTTTTCCTCCTCTTCCAAATCTTCCAAATTCCAATCCGACTTCAAGAACATCACCATCTCCCCAAAAGGAATCTCGCCCTTCATTCTCTTCATCGACATCCCCGTCGTAAAGAGCACAATATGATCACATTTCTCATTGGGCATGATTCGATGAACATCAATATGAACTTCATCAGATACAAGTTCGTGGAATACGTAATCAACTGGCCCGAACCGTTCCTCATAGTAAGCTGGAACGTCCTCCATCAAAACTTCAAGTGCAACCCCTTTTTTGCCAAACAGCCTCGACAGAAATCCCATATCCCGTCATACCAAAGTTACGATTCAAACGTCAACATTCGCACGAAACTTGTGGGGGCACATCTGGCAATATCTCCGCCAATGCTCCAACCCCGCTGCGGATCAAATCCGCTCTATCCTTTTCAATCCCGAGTAACCGACTATCAACCACCTGGTTGATCGCCTCCACACCAATCCGCAAGGCTTCCTCACCCTGCTCCGTCCTTGATAGCCGAAACCGTCGTCGATCCAACTGATCAACCCTTCGTTCAATAAGCCCCGAATCCTCCAAATCCTTGAGCATGTGGCTAACCGTAGGCGATGGTGCCCGCATCACATCCGCCAAGCCCGCTGGAGTATCAACAACGTCCAGCAATGCCAAAAGTACAATTCGTTTCTGATGTAATCCCATCGGCTCCAAAACCCCATCAACTTCGTCAAATACCACCGTCAGAAACGTCCAGACCACTCGGATCATATCCCAACCAGTATTTTCGTCTTGAATCTTTTTCACAATGAAACCTTTTGGGGCACTCCCACGTTTATTTTCATTATGAAGATATTCATCACAGGCGCAACCGGACTCCTCGGAACTAACACTGTCAAATCCGCTCTTGCCCACGGTCACGAAGTCATCGCCCTCGCTCGCGATCCCGAAAAAGCCCGCCGCGTCCTCCCCCAAGTGCCAGAAGTCACATTCGTTTCCGGCGACATCAGCGATCCTGAGCCATGGCTTACTGAGCTAAACAATGCAGACTGGGTCATTCATGCCGCCGCATATTTCCGGGAATACTTCCACCCCGGAGACCATTCCCAAACCCTCAAAAAGCTCAACGTGGACTTTCCTCTCCAACTCATTCGAGCCTGCGAAAAATCGGGAGTGAACAAGATCCTCGTAGTATCCAGTTCTGGCGCCCTATCCCCCTATCCAGACGGCAGGCCCGCCGACGACCAAGGTCACATCGCCAGCCGTATTCCCGGTCAGCTCTACTTCGAAAGCAAGGCCGAAATGGAAATCGCTATCTCATCCCTCAACCCCAAACCCGCCCTCCCCGTCATCATCGCCCGACCCGGCTGGATGTTCGGACCCGAAGATTCCGGCCCAACCACTGCCGGAGAAATGGTCACCCAGATCTTCAACACCAAAAAGTTTCAGATGATCGCCGGTAAGCCCCAACACATCGCCGACGCCCGGGATGTCGCCGAAGGACTGATCCGCGCCCTCGAAACGTATGAGGAGTCCACCGCCATCAACCTCGTCGGTAAAGAAATTTCGGTAATCGAAGCCATCAAAGAAATTGCCAAGAATGTCCCTGGCGCCAAAGTTGAAGAAGTTCCCTACCCCGCCGCAATGTTCCTGAGCACAATTCTTGAACCTATTTGCAAACTCCAAGGCAAATCCAATCCCATCCCAAAAGCAGGGCTCATCACCTTGAACTCCCCTCATCCTATCGAATCAAAGAAGTACAAAGAGCTCGGCATCTCATGGCGACCATTTTCCGAAACCGCCCGGGACACGGTCGCCTATTTTGGCGCTAAGAATTCAATGTAACCACGAAAATCTTCGCCACCGTCTCATCACCACCGATGAAATGGATTCTCCTTGGTCTCGCTCTTCTCACTCAAATGGCTCTCGCCCAAGGGGGAAGCATCGCTGGACAAGGAAACTCCATTGGCTCCGAGCCAGCCGTCGGCGATACCCAAACCTACAATCTCATTCTCACACCCGGACAAAAGGGAGAACTTCCAATTGAGGCCGAACCAAATGACGTGATCATCGCCGACGTGAACAGTCAATCATTCGACCCTGCCGTCGAACTCGTTGACGAATCCGGGAAAGTCTTAGCCACAAACGACGACATTGCCAACGGAAATCAATCGGCTCGCATCCTCAAGCGTCTTCCGGTCAAAGGCAAATTCAAAATCCTCGTCAGCGGGTTCAAAGGTGCCGCGGGTGGGAGTTTCTCCCTGACCGTTCGAAAATTCAATGCACCGCTTATGGCCTCATCAAGCGAATCATCCCGATTCGCCCGCGACACGGCAACCTGGCGAGCAGTTTTGATCAAGAAAGACGTGCCCACGGTAATCAGCTACTTCAATGCCAGTCGCACTGTCCCGACAGGATTCGATTCAAACGGGCTTCCCCTCAATAATCGCCCAGACTCTCGGCTCGTCCCCAGCGGCGGACGCTTTACCGTAACCTCTCCCATAGATCAAGAAATTTACGTTCTCATTCCTCAAAGTGGTTGGGAAAACTTCACCTTGGATGCACTTCCCGTGGAGGTTCGAGACATCTCAATCGGATCAACCAGCGAAGGATCTCTCCCCCGAAGTCAATCAATCTCTTACCGATTTCGCGCCGAAGCGGGAGCCCTGCTCAGATCAATCGCTGGTTCCCGAAGCACCAAGTTCAATGTCAGCCTGCGACCAATTCAATTTGACAATCCCGACCAAGCCATGCCGCCTACGTTTCTCCCCGCTCAATCCAAAAACACCAACCTCAGCACATTCTTCATCCACCACTCCGGAACTTATGAAGCCGTCGTTTCGCACGACGAACAGGCACCTCAGCCCATCGAATTCCAAGTGATCAACTTTGCCCGCCCTTGGACAACCAACTCGATTTCAGAGTCCTTACCCATCGGCGAAAATCTCTATTACCGCTGGACTCTTCCCATCGGAGTTCTCCTAGACCTCACTGCCGTCAGCAACACATTTGATGCGGATATCACTCTTTATTCCCCCGAGGGTTTTGTCATCGCCGACGAGGACGATCAGAGCGACTCTCTCAATCCCTCCCATCAACGACTCATTACCCAGCCCGGTGACTACATCGTAAGAATCGGGTCACACGGAAACGGCGGTGGCGGAGAATTCACCCTGACCCAATCCATCACTCGCCCAACTGCGTTTTCATCTGGCACCGAATTTGGCGTTCTCACTGCAAAGCCTGAACTCCAGTTGATATCTGCAACCGCCGGTGAATTCTTCTACTTAACCTTAGAATCATCGAACCCCAACACCGCGATTCAAATTTTTCAACCTAACGGCGAGCAACTCCAAACAACGACAATCACCGAGCCAACCGGACGACGACTGATCCTCGTCAATCCTCGTGCGAGCGGAGACCATCTCATCCTCATCTCAAGTCGCGAGTCCAACGCGCAAGTCAAGCTAACAAAGGTCAAGATCGGTTCGTTGAGCGAATTCGCAGACCTGCCGCCGCCATCTCAGACTTCAAGTCACTAATCCGAGCAACTCCATCGTGAAGAATCCCGGCTAACAAGACCGCATCGGCTCGCCCTTCTCTCACCGCGTCCACCATGTGCCCTGCGTGCCCTGCTCCACCGCTCGCAATCACTGGGACGTCAACCGCTTCGCTGACTGCTCGGGTCAGGTCTAAGTCATAACCTGCACGTGTCCCATCTCCGTCCATAGAAGTCAGCAAGATTTCTCCCGCCCCTAACTTAACAACTTCCTGAGCCCACTCAATCACGTCACGGCCCGTATCTTTTCGTCCTCCGTGAACAAACGCATTCCAAGATTCCCCACATTGCTTCGCATCAATCGCCACGACCACACATTGAGCACCGAACATTTCCGCCGACTCTCGAACTAGTTCCGGACGTGCGACTGCCGCCGAATTCAAGCTCACTTTATCTGCTCCCACCAAGAGCGCCGCTCGGATATCTTCTACCGTCTGCAATCCGCCCCCTACCGTGAATGGAATAAAGACTTCCCGCGCCACTTTCTCAGCTAAATCAATCACCGCTGGGCGCCCTTCATGACTCGCTGTAATATCAAGAAAGACAAGCTCATCTGCGCCTTCCGTATCATAAAAGCGCGCCAGTTCAACCGGATCGCCCGCGTCACGAATGCCCACAAAATTCGTTCCCTTAACGACTCGGCCATCCCGAATATCCAAGCAAGGAATCAAACGCACACTCGTCAAGAAACCACCATCCGCCGGGTCACACTCACGCGACGGCCAATCGCATCTCGATTCCCAAAAGACAAAACGAAGACGTCCCCATATTCATCAAATTCAAACGGCCCCTCGTCTTCCGGATTCCGGAATAAATGAAAAGCAAGCCGGGTCAACAACCCTACCATCAACACTTCTCGGTCGTCCTCCTGCGGATCAGTCCGCAACTCATCAAATCCAATCTTTCGCAAACCGAACGTTCGAGCATAGCTACCCTCTTCATCCGACTTCCATCCCACCCGCAAATGGAATTCCGGTCGCTCACAATTTCCCTGTTTCTCCAACATTTCGCGATACTCCTCCGCAAGCCATAACTTCTCAGAAACATGATCAAACACCACCCGCCCCCCCATTTTCTCGCTCAATGCATCCACCATATGCGGCACAAACTGCAAATGGCGCAAATCCTTCAACCGCGCTTCACTCGCATACCGCACCTTCACCAAGCTCGCACAACTCGCTAATCGCGACAGAATCTCCTTCGTTGGCTCCACATCCTCTTCAAACAAATCGGGTCGGAAGAATGTAGGATTCTTTTCCTTGAGGGCAACTGCCGTATGCACTCGAACATCGGTGAAGAGCAACCCCTCTCTCGCGCCAATGCAAGGTCTCCCCGGCTTGTTGTGCGGATTACTGCTGATCATCCGATCCATAAGCTCCGCTTGGTCAGGAAGTTGACGATCATTCGTAAAAACCCAATATTCAGTCAACGAGAGGAACCCTGCTTCACGTCGACCAACAAAAGCCCGCCAAGCCAGCAACCCCACAATCGACCCTAACGTTAAGAGAACGACTGCCCAGACCCAGATCATTCAGGCATAACTCCAGTTGACCAATTTGTTGCAAGTTCAACTTCTTCCGGGGTCAAATAAGTCCAACACACTCCACAAATTCCTGCCTCATTAACTGCCGGATCGCGGCACAGCAAACACCGATCAATCCTGACTGCATCACGCACCATTTTTGCCTGAGTCAAAACCCAGGTCAACTGCTCGCGAGGAACCCCCTCCGGATTGATGCGCCCATCCACCGTTCGATTCTACTCCCCACCGTATGGGTAACCTGCCCCAATGCGCATCGCGACCTTCAACGTCAACTCCATCCGGGCCCGCATGCCCCGACTCATCGAATGGCTCGATTCCGCGCAACCTGACCTCGTCGCCATCCAAGAGACCAAAGTTGAAGACGCTAAATTCCCTTTCGCCGATCTGGAATCAACGGGTTACGAAGTCACAATTCACGGTCAACCGCGTTACAACGGGGTGTGCTTTCTCTCCCGGGGGCCAATTTCTGATGTCAAGACAGGGTTTGGCGACCCGTCAATGCCCGAAGACGCCCGCATCATCCGATGCGTTTACCAAGGTATTCAAATCATCAACACTTACGTCCCAAACGGAACCCAGGTGGGGATCGACAAGTGGGATTACAAGCTGGCATGGCTTGATCGCTTTGAGCAGTTCTGCCGTGAAATCGGTTCCCCAGATGACCCAATGGTCTGGCTGGGAGATATCAACATCGCCCCGACTGCCGACGATGTTTACGAAGCCGAGAAGAAGCTGGGTCAAGTGGGGCACCACCCCGACGAATTCGAACGACTCAAACGAATCATCGACTGGGGATGGACAGACTGCTTCCGCCGACAAACCCCGGGCCCCGGACACTACACGTTCTTTGATTTCCGCATTCCAAACAGCGTTGACCGCAACCTCGGCTGGCGGATTGATCACATCTATGCATCCCCGGCGATCAAGAAAGCGTGCAAAAAGGTCTGGTGCGATATCGACGCCCGCAAACAGGAACGTCCGTCAGACCACGCCCCCCTCATTGCCGACTTCGAGCTCTAAAAGAACGTGAAAAAGCCCGGCGATCAAGCCGGGCCAATTCATCGGAGAGGAGAAGGAAAGAAAATCTACTTCATCATGTCTTGGGCCAACGCCACAAGCTCGTCAGTTGGTCGTTCTCCGAATAAAATGCAGGTGTTTCCTTGCACTGGCCATGTCACTGCATTGACTTCATTCAACCGTCCTGCGCGAATGACCGCATGACTCGTCGGCTGGTCAAGTCCTTCAATCCGATCTGCCCCCTGGATCATTACCACGGCGAGCCCGCCCAATCCAAGCTGATCCCGCAATCCAAACCGAACGAACGGCCGATTGTCAAGGTAGCCCGTGATTCTGCTCGTCGGAGTAAATCCAGACAAGCTCACAAAATCTGCGGTCTTCACTTCCGGAGCTGCTCGCTTTGCATCAACGAGGCCCGCTCCCGTAGGATCAAGCAATCCCGCAATCTGCGTCGAAGAAACCGTGCGCGAACCCACCGTTCGGCTCACAATTCCTCCCGCGAAGATCATCAGCAACAACGCACCACAAAAAACCCACGCCCACTTCCCAACAAAACTCTCTGCTTTGGCAACTCGGTCAAGATCATCAAGACGACCTACGCATCGCTTCCAAGCCTCATCGTTCGCAATCGGTTTGCAATTGGCAACCATCGAAGACTTCAACGCCTTCGCCCACTCGAATTCTGCCCGGAGTTTGGGATCAGATTCGACCAGTCGCTTTGCCTCCGCCTCTTCAACCGGAGTAACTTCTCCGTCCGCCAAGGCGTGCACCAACTCCACTTCTCGATTCATTTTCTAGCTTTCCTGTTTCAGATAACCCTCTTCACGGGCGTATCGTTCCAATTCCCGGCGAAGAATTGCTCGGCCTCTTGCAATTCGGGACCGAACCGTTCCCACCGGTACTTCTGTAGCAAGCGCAATCTCGTCATAAGTCATCCCTTCAAGATCACTCAACAAGACTGCAACCCGGAAAATCTCCGGCACTTGCAACAAGGCTTCCTCAATCTCCGCCCCAAGCATCTCGTCCAAAAGCTGCCGATCCGGCAACTCTTCAGCTAAACCCACTGGTTCGTAGCTGGACTCTTCGTCATCAAGCGAAACCGAATGGCCGACCCGCTTCTTGCGCCGATACTTGTTGATGTAGAGATTCGTCAGAATCCGCAATATCCACGCCTTGAAGTTTTCACCGTCAAACCGGTCAAAAGCTTCATAGGCCCGCACAATCGCCTCCTGCGCCAAATCCTCCGCCTCTTCACGATCACGGGTGAGACGCAACGCTGTCCCAAAAAGCGACGGATACACCGCTTCAGCTTGAGATTGGAATCGATCGCGAGAATTTTTGGCCCTGGAAAAGAGCATGAATGCTGCGCGAGTCTACCTCTGGACCCTTCAACAGACGCCTATGCAAAAGCGTTCCTTGGTCACCAAAACCCCGTATATTTACGACCCCCTTAGGCCGCAATGCTAAACGAAGATTGAATCTTCTCGATTTCTTGGGTGACAACTTGCCGAATAATTGGCATCTGCTCGGGCGGCAATCCAATCGAAGCCGCAAGCTCAGCTTCACTCGGAACTTTCGCCACACCATGCCCCGGAAACCCACAGAGTCCCGCAATCTGGTTCGCCCAGCCAACAACCTGAGTCGTCTCGAAATAGCTACCATCTGATTTCGGATCCAAGTGATACCGAATCGCATTTCTCATCAAATCATTCAGTGCCCATTTCTGAGCCAGGATGCCCCCGACTTCTGTGTGGTCAAATCCCAAAACTTCTTTCTCCGCATCCGGGAGAGACTTGCCCGAACGATTACTCAGCTCAATCGCCTCGTCAAGTTCCTTCGGTACAAACCGCTCAAAAATCAAAATCCCAATGTCATGCATCATCCCGGCGCAGTAAAGCTCTTCGCCCTTTGCTGGAACTTTCAACTTTGCCAGCACGCGCGAGCCAATCGCCGTCGCCAAAGAGTTCTGCCAAAAGACCAATTTATCAAAGTGGCGCGATTCCGACCGGTTCATCGACATTTGCTGAAAACTAATCCCCACAACCATACTTCGGATGGCACTCATTCCCAAAAAGCTAATCGCCCGTCCAATTGTCGGAACGTTTGCGCCACCGTAATACGCACTATTGGCAACTTTCAAAATCTTCGCCGTCATCGCGGGATCTTGCTCAAAAGCCTTCTCCATCTCGCGCTGATTCGCATTCGGATCATCCGCCAAGCGCATAATCTCCCCCACCGCCTGAGGCAATACAGGAAGATTCTCGCTCCGCGCCATCCGTATTTCAAGACTAGCCAGTTGCACAATCAAATACTAGGAATTCCAATGAAGTTTCTCCACCCCATCCCTCAGAAATTCTGCAAACATTCTCCCACGTCCCACTATCCATGAAACGAAATTTCAACCGAAACTGTCTACTTAAGTGTGGGAGGCTCAAGTGCTTGAGCCTGTAAAGCTGAAGATGGACTACTACAAGACCTTGGGAGTTTCAAAAAAAGCCGACGAAAAAGAAATCAAGTCGGCCTACCGCAAACTCGCCCGCCAATACCATCCAGACCTGAATCCAAATAATCCCGAAGCGGAGCGCAAATTTAAGGAAATCAGCCAAGCCCACGAAGTCCTCTCCGATCCCGAAAAGCGCAAAAAATACGACCAATTCGGCGAGAACTGGGATCAAGTCCAAACCGGATCCAGCGGCGCACGAGCCGAGGACATCGGCGACTTCGGAACGATATTTGAAACGTTCTTTGGCGGTTTCGGAGGCGGAAATCCCTTTCAACAATCTGCCCCGTCTGCTCCACCCGCTAACGTAGAGCAATCCATCACCGCAACCCTTGAAGAAATTGACTCCGGAACCAAGCGCACACTCACATACAGCGTCAACGATGCATGCGCCCAGTGCCGGGGCACCGGACAAGTCCTTCTCACCAACCGGGGAATGGCTCCCTGCCCCAACTGCAAAGGATCAGGTCTAACCCCACGCTCCCGCCGAGTCGAAGTCAAGATTCCCGCCGGATTTCCCGAAGGCAAAAAACTCCGTGTCTCAGGTGGTGGTGCCCGCGGTGGCAATAACCAAACTGGCGACCTCTATGTCACCGTGACAATGACGCCCCACCCAAAATTCACCCGCAAAGGCAACGACCTTGAAGCCGAAGTTGAGGTGGACTACCTGGACGCAATTCTGGGCGGAGAAATCAAAGTTCCAACCTTGCGTTCCTCCGGCACCCTCAAAATTCCCGCCGGAACCGCTTCCGGGCGCACTTTTCGCCTCAAAGGCCAAGGCATCACGGGCTCCAACAACTCCAAAGGGGATCTCCTCATCAAAACCAAAATCACTGTCCCCACTGATTTGACGAAAGACGAAGAAAAAGCCTTGCACACCATCCGAAAAGCGCGGAGCAAATCCACCGTATGAGAAACACCAAACAACCCGTGTATATGATCGGTGTCGCCGCTCAGCTCTGCGGTATCCACCCCCAAACCCTTAGGCAGTATGAAAAACTCGGCCTTGTCATCCCCGCCCGTGTCGGCGCAAAAAATCGTCTCTACAGTGAAAATGATATCGCCCGGGTCAAACAAATTCAGCGCCTCACCCAAGACCTCGGAGTCAATCTCGCCGGAGTGGACATTATCCTCAAACTCCTCGACGATATGGAGGACATGCGCTATGAATTTGAACAGCAGTTCATCGAGTTTGCACGCGACGCCGAACTCCGCATGACCGCAATGAGCAAGAACTCAAATGCGCCTGTTCGTCAAGACACACCACTTGTCCCCGTTCCCAAAATCAACATCAAACGGCGATTTGAGTAAAGATCATTCCATTCGGGGCGGCAATCCGAGTGTCTCGGGCCGAGTCTCGGGCTGAGCGTGTCGTGATCCAAAATCGCCCAGCGTCATCCTCCGCCAGACAAACTCCACCGGACCCATCGAATAACGGCGAGTGATTAAGTGAGCGATACCAATCAGCAGAACCCAAACCCCAATCGTAAATCCGAGCATTCCAAAGTAATTCAGCTTGCCAAAGAGGCCCCCTCCCCAACTGTAAAACGCCGCCGTACAGATCACGCTTGTCAGCAGATAACAAGTGAGAGCAACTTTTCCAACTGGAGCAAGGAGTCGCGAGAACATTCCCCCCGGATTCCGCTCCACCATCACCGCTCCAAAGATCGCATAACCAATACAAAGAGGTGCATTGAGCCCAAACTCCGCCAAAAGGTCAACATCATGATTCCCCGTTACGCCAATTGATGCTCCCAGAAGCAAGTTCAATAGCAAACCAACTCCACCCACAACCATCAGATTCCTGGTCAATGTCGGATTCGCCGACGGCTTCGCCAAAACCCCTGACCGCATCAAATACATTCCGATAAGCATCAACCCGCCCAGTTCCAGCCCAATCATCGGCAAGTTAAACAGCATGAAGACAAAGGTCATCCCCCGCATCTGCAACTGCTCCAAATAGGTTCCCGCTCCAAACACGGCGAGTTCTCGTTGTGAATTCAATCCAAAATCCATTCCGCCCGCTCCACCGGCACCCATATCACTCCCGATTGCAGACATCGCCCCAACTATTCCTGCTCCACAGAGGAAACAAGCCCCAATCATGGCCGATCCCGTAATTAACAAAGTCTTGTTTGACGCTCGTGTAAACCACATCGCCCCAAAAGCAATCATCGAGTACATAAACAAAATATCTCCGTACCAGATAAGGAGAGCATGGATCAACCCAATTCCCGTGAGGATCAGATTCCGCTTGATATAGGTTCCTGGCCACCCACCACGAGCCTCTAATTTCGTGAACTGCAAATACATCCCTGCCCCAAAAAGCAGACAGAACAACCCCCGGAATTTCCCCGTCACCAAAGCCACCCGCAGCCCCTCAACCCAGTCATTCATCCCGGGAATCGGAATCCCCGCTCCCATCATTTCGCCAAGTTGAGGCCAAGCAAATGCAAAGATATTAGCAAGCAAAATTCCAAGAATTGCCGCGCCGCGCAAGACATCCAAACTTTCAATCCGATTCTTCAGCGTTGGGGAAATCGCCATCGCCATAAACTACCCCCACAAACTCGAAATCGTTGCGCTACTTTTTGATCAGGATATCGCTCACAAACGGCTTCCCCACAATCTTGACAAGTTCACCTTTCCAAATGACAACCCATTCCCCCGCATCCAACCCCAATGCGCGGTTATGTCCAACCTGCTTCAACCCATCTTTCAACCGCGCTTCTCGATTCCTTTCGCGGTAGTGCGTATCTACCAAACCACCAAACAGCCCAATTCCCGGGCGGATTTCAACTGTCCCTTCTGCTTCACCTGGGCCGGCAATCATCGGGTTACTCATGATCATGGCCCCCGCGCTCGTACCAAAAAAATTCGTTCCTCGTTTGAGTGCCGATCCAAATTCCTCCCGGAGCCATTCCGGTGACCACCGATCAACGAACAGCCGCTGATCTCCTCCTGGTATCCAGACCCCTTTAGCTTCCCGAAGTTCCTTCGCCGCCGCCGCCCGCTCACCGTCCGAGACCTTATCAACCGAGATCAAGGCGACATTCTTCGCCCCATTTTCTTGCAGCAGTTCAACGCTACTGATCCCACGGGCCGGGTCTTCCCGTGTCTGAGCCATAACGACTAATCGAGCGTCTTCTCCACCGCATTCCTCGATGAATGCCTTTGTCACTTCAACTGTCGTACTGCCGCCCCCATCAGAAAAAGCTTGCCCGGCTCCGGTTCAACACCAATCACCGCCCCCACAATCAGGCTAGCAATCATCACATTTGACCTGAATCTTTCAGTGACTCCGACAAGAACTTCATGGCATCTTCAACCGCTTTCACCATTTCTGGAATCTGCAAGTTAACTTCATGCCCCATTCCCGGGATCAACCGCATCTCGTGCTTGACCTCTGATTTCTTCAACGACTCATCCAATCGCTTAGCCTGCATCACTGGCACCAACGTGTCCTTTTCACCGTGAATCGTGAACACCTCAGCCGACTTCTTATCAATAAAGCTAATCGGGCTAAATGAAGCCGTATCCTTGCTCATCGGGTCATACTGCTTCCCCGTCACTTGCATACTCAAGAACCCCGCAATCGTCTTATCAAAGTCATATCGCAGATCAGTCGGTCCGAACAAATTCACGACGTACTGAATCCGGCTCGACTCGCCAGCGAAATCCTTTGATTCTAATTCCCGTGTATCCGTGAAGCCAAGGAGTAGCGACAGATGCCCACCTGCACTCGCCCCAATCGCCCCCATCTTTTCCGTCTTCAACCCAAACTTTTCTTTATTGGCTCGGAAAAACCGTACCGCCGCCTGAACATCATCAAGCTGAGCCGGATACTTATGCGTAGGAGCCAACCGGTATTGAACCGTTGCCGAAGAAATCCCAACTTTCGCCAGCTCCACGCATATCTGCGCCATATCTTCTTTTTTGCCGCCTGTCCAACCCCCGCCATGAACGACCAATACAAAAGGATCACCCTTGGGATTCCGAATCGCCGGAGAATAAAAGTCCGCTTTGACCTGAACTCCTTCCACAACTCGATAAACCAAGTCCGTCTGAACCGTATCCAGCGAGATCGCCAATCCAAGCAAAAGCGTTGAAATCATTGTTTCTATTCTAACGCCTCAAAGGGCCGAAACGTGTTAATTCATTCCGCCCTATGCCAAACTATCGTCGCAAATGCCAACAAATCCAAATCCCCCAATTGTCATTGGTTGGCTCGAGAAAGTCGCATTTCCGGTTTGGGGCATCAAAAGAATCGTTGCAAAAATCGACACCGGCGCAAAAACCAGTAGCATCCACGCCGAGAATATTGTCGAACGAGAAGACGGCCAGATCGAATTCGATGTCGTAACAAGCCAATCCGAGCGCAAAAAGGACGACAAGCTCGTCCACATCGTCACGCCTTATATCCGCAAAACCTCCGTCCGATCAAGCTCCGGTCGAGCCCAAAACCGATATGTTGTCAAAACCGTAATGACCCTCGGTGGAGTGGAAAAAGAAATCGAAATCACCCTCAGTTCACGTAAGAAAATGCTCCGAAGAGTCCTGATCGGGCGCACAACCCTGAGCGGATCTTTCATCGTCGACGTCTCCCAAAAACACATCGCATAAGTCCATGAAAATCGCCATCCTGAGCCGCAACCGCAATCTCTATTCCACTCGCCGACTCCGCGAAGCCGCAATGGATCGAGGCCACAATGTCAAAGTCCTCGACACCCTTCGGTTCAGTCTTCTCATCGAACAAAACGAACCCGAACTGTTCTTCCGAGGAAAACGCCTGAGCCACTACGACGCGATCATTCCCCGAATTGGTGCCTCAATCACCGCCTACGGATGTAGCGTCGTCAACCAATTTCAACAAATGGGAGTTTTTTGCGCCAATACGTCCAGCGCAATCCTAAACACCCGCGACAAACTCCGCTGTCTCCAAATTCTCTCAAAACATGACATCGGCCTTGCCCCGACCAGCTTTGTCCGAGATCGAAAAGACATCCTTACTGCCATCAACCTCGTCGGCGGAACCCCGATCATCATCAAGCTTCTCGAAGGAACCCAAGGCGTTGGCGTCATCCTCGCCGAAAACCAAAAAGTCGCCGAAGCAATTATCGAAACCCTTCATGGCGCTAAACAAAACGTCCTCGTCCAAAAGTTTGTCGCTGAATCAAAAGGCAAAGACATCCGCGCATTTGTCGTCGGCGACCGAGTCGTTGCCGCCATGCGCCGTGTCGCCCAAGGCCAAGAGTTTCGATCCAACATCCATCGCGGCGGAAAGGCAGAACCCGTTGTCCTCTCCAAAGAGTACGAAAGAACCGCCATTGAAGCCTCTCGCATCCTCAATCTCCGGATCGCCGGTGTTGACATGCTTGAATCCAAAGACGGCCCCCAAGTCATTGAAGTCAATTCCTCACCCGGGCTGGAAGGCATAGAAACCTGCACCGGAATCGACGTTGCCGGGCAAATCATTGACTACATTTCTGACCAAATCGCCTTCCCTGAACTCGATATTCGCGAGAGGCTGAGCCTGTCCGCCGGATACGGAGTCGCCGAACTCATCGTCCCGAACACACCAGATTTCGATAACGTCCCATCCGAGAATCCGGAATGCGCGAACGCGACATCATCGTCCTCAGTGTCGAGCGAAATGAAGATGAACTCATTTCAAACCCCAAGTCAACCTTCCTGCTCCAAGCGGGCGACCGGATCCTTTGTTTCGGCAAACATGAATCTATGCGCGACCTCATCCCGAATAAACCCCGAAAGCGAAAGCGTAAAAAGATTTCCACCGAACAATAATCAGCCAAAATGAAACCCGATGGCCGAACAACTCTGGGCTCCGTGGCGATTCGAATACATCAAATCCGCCGACCAAACCAATAAGTCCGGCTGCATTTTCGTCGACCTCCCCGCTCAGAACAACGACCCCGAAAACCTCATCCTCCACCGTGGAGAAACCGCTTTCGTCATTCTCAATCGCTACCCGTATACGAGCGGACACCTGATGGTCGCCCCATATCAGCACACCGCCAATCTCAGCGACCTGAGCGACCAAGAACTTCTGGAAATCAACCAACTCATCCGCGACGCAACAACCTGGATTCAAACTGTCTTCAACCCCGACGGATTCAACATCGGGGTAAACATGGGCTCTGCTGGAGGAGCCGGAATCCCTTCCCACCTCCATTGGCATATCGTTCCCCGATGGAACGGCGACACCAATTTCATGACGAGCACCGCTAATACCCGAGTCATTCCCCAAAGCCTCGAAACAACCTACGACCTCCTCCTCCGGGCCAAAAATGACCTCGCTTGATCAGCTCAAACAAGTCGCTTCTATTTGTACTAAATGTGGGCTTCATGAACGCCGCACGAACGTTGTCTTTGGCGAAGGCGATCCCAACAGCCCGCTTGTAATAGTCGGAGAGGGCCCTGGCGACCAAGAAGACAAAACTGGTCGCCCATTCGTTGGACGCTCTGGTCAACTCCTCGACCGCGCCCTCGCCGATAACGGACTCTCTCGCTCTGACATCTATATTTGCAATACCGTCAAATGCCGCGCCGCCGACTGGAGCACTGGCAAACCCCAAAACCGCCCCCCTACACCTCAAGAAACCGCTACATGTCGAGACTGGCTTATCCCCCAACTCGCCGAAATCAAACCGTGGGTCATCCTCGCAATTGGCGCCCCAAGCGCAAAGAATCTCATCAAAAAGGACTTCAAAATCACAAAAGAACGCGGACTCTACTTCCCGTGCGAATTCGCAAAAACCGCAATCGCCACATTGCATCCGAGCTACATCCTCCGCCAGCAGAACATTTCCGGTGACGGAGGCTATAGCCTCCTTGTCGCCGACATCAAACGGGCATGGGAAACCGCCCTCGAACTTCGTAGGAAACATGAATCGCTCTGACATCCGCGCTCTCCTCAATTGCTGCCCGATCGTCGCCAGTGTTCAGGCTAGCCACAATTCACCGCTCGAAGACCCCCAAATCCTCCTCGCATCCGCTCTAGCCAGCATTCAAGAGGGTGTTCATATCCTCCGCCTCCAAGGTGTTGAAAACATCCGAACCATCAAGCAAGCCGTCTCCACCCCCGTCATAGGCCTTCTCAAAATCAGCTACCCCGGAAGCGAAATCTACATCACACCCACCAAGAAGGAAGTCCTTCAACTAATAGAACTCGGCTGTGAGATAATCGCCCTCGACGCAACTCAGCGCGTCCGACCAAACAATGAAAACCTCAAAGACCTTTTGAACCTCATCCACTCAAACGGTCGTCTCGCGATGGCCGACTGCGACACATTTTCAAATATCACAAATGCAATTCAACTTGGGTTCGACATCGTTAGCACCACTCTCAGTGGATACACACCCGACTTCATCGCCACATCTGGCCCGAACCTTGACCTACTCCGCGCGATCCCTGAATCTGAATCAATCATCCTCGCCGAGGGCCGATTCGCCGAACCCTGGGAAGTTTCTGCCGCCTTGAGGATTGGTGCAGAAGGTGTCGTGATCGGCGGCGCAATCAACGACCCTATCAAACAAACCCATCGATTCATCCAAGCCACTGCCCGCATCCAAGAAAATGTTGTAGGTATTGACCTCGGTGGAACTTGGCTCCGAGCCGGGCTCTTTTCGCCACAGGCTCAGCTCATCAATTCCGATCGCATTCCCGCCCCCAAAACTCACGCCGAGAGAATGGAGTTCCTCCGCTCGTTCGCCACTCTGCACGAAGCAAACCAAATTGGCATCTCTGCTGGCGGCACGATTAATCCCGATACATCAACCGTCATCGAAACCAAAGGATTCATCCCCGACTACCTTAATCAGTCCTTTTTTGATTTCGACAATATGATTCTCCGAATTCGAGCCATCAACGATGGCCTCGCCACGGCATGGGGTAATGCCTGCCATCCACAGTTCGCTGGTACTCGCGTGGCCACTCTTGCTCTCGGTACCGGAGTCGGTGCCGGAGTCGTCGACCGGAACCGAATCCTCACTGACCAGTACGGGAACTACCCCCGCATCAATGACGCCTATCTTCCAAGCGGCAAAACCATCGAACAAACCCTTGGCGGAATGAACCTCGACGGCCCCCCTAAAACAACTGAAGACATGCGAGAACTCCTGAGAGCCGCACAAATTGCCCTCAACCTCATCAACGACCAATTCCCCGAGCACATCGTCATCTGCGGAGGCGTTGGCCTAAGCGACTGGTTCCAAAAGTTCATACCATCTCTATCATCACACGCCCCAATATCAATTTCCCCTACGGCTCGGATGCGGGCATAACCGGAGCCGCCCACCTCGTCCTCAATCCTCCCGATAACTTTCGAACAAATCTCTAAAACCAAACCGTATAATAAACACATGGCTGATCCCAACGACGTTGCCGGTACCAAACTCCTCCGCCAAGAGCTTTCCAAGCGTGGACTTGACACCACCCGCGCCGATATGCGCGTAACCCACGGCGTAGCCTACATCCGAGGGAGCGTCGGCACGATCAAAGGTGGCCCCCAAGATGTTCGCGCTGAACTTGAAATCATCGCGAAAGTGCTCCGTAGCCGCCCCCAAATCAAAGACGTCATTATCGACTGCACAATGCGCGGCTAACCAAGCTTTCTACGCCAAAATTCAATAACTTCCTGAGCTGAAGCCAACCCAATTCCGCGCTCGGTCGGCTCAGGATCAAATACTGATCCCACGCCCCACTCCACCGGAATGTCTGCCGGAGCCAGTTTTGGCACTTCAATGTTCGCCAAAGTCATCACTGCCGCCGCCCACATTCTCGGCACATTTGACATTTCATATCCCCCACCCCCACACGCCAAAATCGGCAAGCCCGAGTCTCGAACCAATTCCACCGCTCCCAACCATTCCTGAACCGTCACCTGCAAGTGCCCAAGCGGATCGTGGATATGTGGGTCACACCCCATCTGCAGCACAATCGCGTCCGGTCGAAACCGATCCAACACCCTCGGAAAAATCTCCCGAAACGCCTTCAACCAAACATCCCCCGTCGTGTAAGCATCCAAAGGAATATTAACCGCCGAACCATCCGCTCCTTCTTCGTCAACAAATCCCGTCCCCGGGTAGAGCGTCTTGCCGCTTTCGTGAATCGAGAGAGTAACTACATCTGGGTCATCCATCCAAATCGCCTGCACCCCATCCCCGTGGTGCAAATCAATATCAACATAAAGCAGTTTCCCAAATCGCTCCTTCAATATTGACAAGCTGATCGCCGGATCGTTAAACACACAAAATCCACTCGCTCGATTTCTCTGCGAGTGGTGCAATCCCCCACCAATATTATAAGAAAGGTGAGCACCACCAACCAGTGCTCGAGCTGCCGCAACTCCGCCCCCACAATAGCCAAGCGATGCCTCCCAAATTCCATCAAAAGGTGGAGTATCAACCGAACCAAAACCAAAGGTGAAGAGTTCTACTTTGCCAACGCCTCGGCCACCAATCCGACGGACAACTTCTACAAACTCCTCGTCGTGGACTCGTAGCAAATCATCTTCCGTCGCCAAACCCGGATCCAAAAACTGAACCGATGGCACCATCGCCCGCAACAAGCTCATCGTCCGAGCCAACCGCACCGGCTTCAACGGATGCTTCGGCCCAAAATCGTATTCCATCATTCGGGGATGGTAATAAAAGTGCGGAATCATTCAAAAGGAGAATAGCACCCCATCACAAAAAAGGACACCCCCGCCATGACTGACGGGGGATCCATCCAGGGTTGTTTGCTGAGAGGGCTGGGCTAAGAACCCCGTTCTGCGGGGCTCCGGTCAAAATCGTCTTTCAGGGCATCTTTCGCCAGGCCAATTGCGCCCGCTACTGCCGCCATTCCAATCGTTACTGCTACGAGGGTCATCATCATTCAAAAGCATCCTGCACCAACCGGTGACACCAGATATGTTCCCCATCCCTGCCGCAATTTCCTATGCCATTGCCACTGCATTTACCAGGCTTTATCTCACTTCTCGCACCCTTACCTGTAGCACACTTACTAGCCCAAAACCCTACTAGCCGTACCCTTACCAGCCAGTAAAATCCCCCCGGGTATCCTGGAAATTATGCTGACTTCTTTAATCGCCACTTCCATTCTCTTGTCTCCAAAAATCACAACTTGGCAATCCGGCTCACTTACTCTTGAAGTCAACCAAACCAATCAATCAATTTCAATTCGGACCGGCGAATCTGCTCCACTTCTGCAATTTGCGGAAATCGAATCCATTGCGTACGTTTTGAGCAAGAAAGACCAGCTGAGCATCTCCGGCCGTAAACAGGGCCGAACATTCCTTACAAATTTCACTCCCGCATCTGACCTCTCAATCCACGTTGAAACCTCGTTCCTTGCGGAACAAAACCCATCCGCCTCATCACTCTTGGATCAATTTGAATTTCCAAATTCCACCCCAGTCTCCTCCCAAACCGGCCCCGCACCCAGTTGGGCCATACCGCACATCCTCAATTCAAACGGGGAGTCCTTCATTGGCATAACTCCCAACCTCTCAGAATTTAACTTGACCGCACCGATGCCCGCCGTCCTCACCCAGAATGCAATCGGATACCAAAACGCAATCCCCACTGCAACCGGTCATTGGCAAACTTCAAACCACCCCCGCCAACTAAGCCGATCCACTTCAATTGCGTACTTCATCTCTGCGGGCCAAGAGACATCCGATAAACCGGGCCTCCAACATCTGCTCACCGAATTCTGGAATCGTGAAGCAGACCGAAGGCGCGCCCGGGCTTATCCCCAGCAAGTCCCCATGATCATCGGTGCTTATTCGACCTTCCAATTTCGCCGAAGCCCAACGCCCGGATCATTCGACCCCAATGACCCATCTCCCGCTTTCGAAGGACCATCTCGCTGGATCACGGGCAAGGTTGGCGAAGAATCGTTTGGTTATCCAGACGATCAACTCGACACAATCCAATACCGTACAAATGCAAATGCCCTCAAGGTCGCCTACACCATGAAAAGCTGGGGCACCGCCTACCGACAACCCGCGTGGATCAAACACGCCGAAGAACTTCTCGCCACCACCTTGCTCGGTGCCCCAGAATCCGGGTTTGCAACAGAAATCGTCGTTTCGGATTCTGGCCCGGAACCAATCACCCCCAAAACCGAATTAGCTACTCCCGATGAAGCCGCCACCGCTCTCGCCGCCCTCCGGTGGATTTCCGAATTCCCCGCCGATCCAAAAGCTTCCGAACTCTCAGCGCGGATCATTCAGACAATTTCCCGGTTTCCAGATTCCAAACTAGAACCGGAATTTGCCGCCCTCATCGCCGCCGCGTCCGTTCTGCCGGAAGTACCTCCCCAACTCCGTCAAGCCGCCGCAGAGCACCAAGTGCAACTCATCGCGTCCTTTTCCGTCACCCCTGAAAACGCCAAAAACTCATCAACCCTCGAAACCCTTTACTGGCTCTCAATTCTCAACCCCAGCGTTTACGCCCCCATGGCGGAGTCCTTGATCAATCAAATCATCTTGAATCAAAAACTCGTTGATCTGACCCCATCCGACGCCCTTACAAGCTTTGGTGCGTTCCAGTCTGAGTCCGAGGAAGTGACTAGCCGGACACCCCAAATCGCTGCTCTCCTCGGTCGGTTTGCCATTGCATTGAATCGACCTGAATGGCTCGATCGATCTGCCTTCGCCCTCCGCAGCCTCTACGCTCAATACCAAACCCTCGCCAACCTCGATCTCCCCGTAACTCCTCAAATGGAACCCGGAACCGCGTCCATCGGTTTCGGAGGTCTAACGCCCGGACAACCTAATCCTCGTTTGAGCTTCGAATCGGGCGAAGGTCTAATCAATACCGCAATCTGGGAAGTTCTTCGCCTCTCTGGCGGTGCCTATACTTTTCCCAATGGACAAATAGTTGGTGTCGATGGTCTAGCTGTCTCGCAAGGCACAATCCGCAACTCGCTTTTCAGCAACCCATCTCCGTTCAACCGACCCTTTCAAGACCCAACCAGGATGGCCAACTCCGCCGAGCGACTAAAAACAGATGACTTCAACGGTTGGCCTTCGGTCAACTCGCTTACAATTCAACAACTTAACGGTCAATGGATCGCCCTCGCGACAACTGGCCTCAGCATCAACACCCCCAAAAACCACCAACGGGAGAATTTAAGTTCGGCACCAAGATCGTCCGCGCCAAGATCACCCTGAAGGGTTCCAGGCTGCCATCCCTGCCGACACGACGTCCGGCCCGCTCGCATTTAATGGAAAAGTAGGCGATGAATCGTTCTCAAAATCTCTCCCCCTTCCCACCGGATCACCTCTCTCTTGGGCTATCAAAGATATCCAATCTTGGTCAAGGACAGGAATCTACCGCTGGCTCGGCCCACCAAGTCTGATCCACAAAGGAGCCACCCAGTTCAGCACCGGGGATCAAGGTGATGGCAAAGAGAATCTCAGCTTCCAAGGCACAATCACATCTCCCGTCCTCACGGCCGAGGGCAAAATCCTTGAATTTGAGGCGTCCGGAATGGGTGACTGCGCTATAAACCTCATAGACATCGAAACTAACGCTTTGGTCGAAACCTGGTTCCCAACCGGGAATGACTCCAAAGTGAGATTCGACGTTTCAGCTCTGAATGGTCGTTTGATTCAGATTCAAATCACTGACCAAGATCCTGATGGATTACTCCGATTCTGGAACCTCAAGCTGATCCGTTAGAAGCGGACGCTGTAGTCAAACCGCATCTTCCAATCTCGCAAGAACGGATTGTTTTCCGGTCGTCCCTGACCCCATTGCAAATGCTCAAGGCTAAAGCTCATGGTCTGGTTTGGCCCCGGCCGTTGGAAGAAAGAGATTCCGTAACTGTGGGCCAAAGATGACTGACCATTTCGCCTCCATTGCTGAAGCGAGTAGGTCAGGTCAATCGGCGACGGACTATCCGCCAAAATCGTTGCGTTGAACCGAGCTTCTCGACGCAACTCATCCCGAACGTTGTCCCGCTTGATCTCATTCCAGCTCAAGTCAAATTTCATCCGGGGATCGTTTTGGTACTTCGCTCCCCAAGTGCTCCGGCGCTCATCCAGCGGAACCGATCCGAGCAACACGCCGCCGCGATCCTGCAAAGGATTAGTGACGAGTTTGTGCTCAACCGAGAGGAAGTTGTTTGCCCGGTAACTCAACGAATAATCTCGAATGAACATCGAGTCGTCGTTCGGCATTGTTCGGACGCCATATTTCAAAGCCGCTTGGAACGGAGCTTTTCCAGTCTTATCAGTCGTCAAGAGGAAGGCCCGGTCAATGGCTCGCACTCCATCGGTGTGTACCTGGCTTCCGTACTCCCACCCAAATCCGATGTTCCCCAAAGCCGCCGAGAAGCCCATATCAATGAGTTCCTTTTGCCACCGGAGCATGTCCCGCTGAGTGTCCGTCTTGTACCGGAACTTGATGTCGCTCACGCCACCAAGCCGGAACGGAACTGCATTCGCAAAACTCACATTGCCAAAGTAGTTTTGGCGCTGACCATCCCACCGGTTCGTTTTGTAACTTGCACCACCGAAATCTAATCCCGCAAACTTGCCCCCGCTCAGGCCAACATTTGTGTTCATAGTTCCATGATAATCCCCTTGAATATCTCGGTTGTAACCGTAGTCCAGGCGGATCCCACTCCCAAAATCAACCCAAATGCCGTAGTTCCGCCGAACTTCATCCGGCTGATCACCGTCTCGCCGAATCTGCTGATCTTCCACACTCACCCCGACCCGACTGGTCAACTCAGTCGAAATCTTGTTGCGTGACTCGGTCGTCCGGGTGCCATCATCAAACTTAGTCTCACTTTGCTCTGTTCGGAAGGTCGTCTTATTGTTGATTTGTTTTTCGTATGCAACCGTTCGCTTCTCTGCACTCGGCAAAGTCTGTTCGTCACCCGCAAATTTGTGATTCTCTTGCCGGACCATCACGGAACCTGCCGCACCAAGATTCTGGTTGACCGAGAATGACTGGTACTGGCTTGAAAGGGCATCAATTCCATTCTTTGCCGTCAGTTCTTGAACAGTCTCATAGGAGAGCTGAGTGTTTGGGGAAAGGCTCAAAGCTGCCGTGAATTGCCAAAAATCTCGAAGCTCATCAAAGAGCGTGCTGCTTGCGGTAGACCGTCGGTACCCCAAATCCCATCCATTTTTCGGACGGTAATTCGCATTAATTTCCGTCTGGTCAAAACCAAGCAGACCGGCAAAAAGCTCGCGCTCTGGATCTACCAAACGCATCACGTCGGAAAATCCTTCATCCGCACCCCGGCGCGCATAGTTAAAATCCAAGTTCGGAACCGCAAATTCAACTCTCTGTCGGAACGCACCACCGACCGGAGAATTTGCCACCATGGATTCAAAGTCAAATTTTCCGTTTGCCCCAATCGGTGTATTAAAATTCCAATTCGTTTTGTTCAACCCGTCAATCGTTCCGTACTTCTTCTGCTCGGATTCCATCAGGTTGCGCGTACCGCTGAAACCATCGGATGCGGATTGCGATGAAAAGCTCAAATTTGACTTACCCCGACTCACTGCAAATTCGTTGAACCGCAATGTCCCAGACTTGTTATCAACCGTAACCCTGTTCCACATGGTTTTGAAGTCGCCAAATGCTCCGGCAACTCTCAATCCATCCCGATCAATCCCCGCCTGGTTCACCCCACCCAAATCGTTGTTCGTAGGATTGCCGTCCGGATTGAACATTTTCACAACTCCGCCTGCGAAGTTGTTCCGATCTTCACCCGTCAAAGACCCCTGAGAGCCAAATCCTTCATCCATCCGCCGGGTGAAGTGACTCATGTTCCAGCCGCCAAAGCCGAATTCAAAGTCGGTTGACCGCATCTCCCCAAGCCCTGACATCAAAGTCTTTGAAGCGTACTGCGATTTAAGCCAACTGGTGGACATCGCAAGCGTAAAGTCATTTCGATCAAGGCCCCGCTCCTTGGCAAGTTGACCACGATCTCCTTCTCGCAGATCACCAAAACGGGTGAACCCATCGTCCACCGACTGCCGCATCCAGCTGGCATTCAACCACTCATTTTTGAGGCCGAATTGAGATCGCCACAGCCCTTGCTCATCATCGCTGTTTCGCACCGAAAGCATCGTGAAGTTCGATTCAAGTTTTCCGCCCTTGAACCCCATAGCGATGTTCTCACGCTCCATCCCCCGCTCTTTTTGCAGCTGACCCCGATCTTGCTCCCGCAATCCACCAAATTTTGAAAAGCCCGGATCAACCACGGTGGAATCCCAAGCCATGCTCACTCCCGCAAAATTAGCCTGAGCTGATCGCCAAGTGATTGCGCCAGCTTCGTCACCAACCGTTTGCAGACCTCCGCCAAAGCCCATCGCACCGACCTTGGCCCCCTGCAAATTGAATCCAGACCGCTTGAGCCCCTTCTCGCCTTCAAAGGCCTTGATGTCAGCCTGCGAGAACCCCGCTCCCGCAAACCCACCAAATCCGGCAAAGCGATCATCAATATCCTGGTAGCTCAGCTGGAGGCTACCGCCAAGCGCATTGGTTTTAAAATTCTGAACAATCGCCTGACCCGTCCCCTCCTCAATATCTGTCTGCTGAACGTCATCCCCAAGAACACTCATCGTCGTGTTCTTTTTTCGCTCGTTCATGAGCATGACCCCCTGAAGATTCCCACCGCCAAACTTCATCGAACTCGCTAGCCCAAAGAGATTTCCGCTAATGATCGTTCCGTCCGAAAGCCGCTCCGTATAACCCATCCCCATCATCGCCGACATTCCCGGAGCAAGCTGAAACTGGAATCCACTTTGCCCCGATGTCCCTGCAGAGCCAAACACCCCTTCTTGCTGCTTCGTATCGTCATACCGATAGGAAACATTCATGCTCTGACCCTCACGGTATTGAACTTTCAGGAAGATAGTCCCCGCCGCATAGTCCATCGAATAATCGCGCTCACGATGAAGAGTGCGTCCGGCCAAAACAACTGTTTCCGACCGCTCAACAATATTCCCAAATCGCATCGGAATTGAAACCGTGCCTTCCGACAAACGAACTATATCGAACGAAGATTTTCCAACGAGCTTAGGAGCCTCAGCTTCTTTGTTCCCTTCAGCAAGCTTTGGCACGAGGGGAGCCTGCCCGCTTCCGATGTACGGAAAAGCGAGTAACGTGAGTCCAAATGCTAGCCCTCGATGTGCCCTCATCGTTCCTTCCTTAGTATTATAGGCAATCTACAGTTCAAATGAACCAGAAATTCCATTAAATCTCCGGTTTTTGTGCCCTGTTGCCCAAAACCTGTAGCAATGACGCCCGAACAAATACCGGGTTTCATTCCCTGGGACTAAACACCACGATTCGAATCCCCAAACATAACACTCGGATGAGAGACGAAGAACGCCCAGTAGTCGTCAGCCTCACCGTTGACGAGGCGTACGAAATACTGAACCGTTGCTTGAGCAGTGCCGGGGATGACACCCCCCTGTTCCGGGACGCTCTCCGACGTTTCGCCTGGGCCATCGAAAAATCAAGTCAGCTTGAAGACGAAGCCGCCTGACGAACACCCCAATCCGTTAACAAACTCATACTCTCCTGCCGAATCTGAACATATTCATCCCAAGAAACTTCAATACAACCTAGACTCTCTGTGTGTGGATTCAAAATCTGTGCATCTAAAGTGACAAAACCTAACTCTTTCAATTTCAAAGATAATCCAACTAGCGCAACCTTGCTCATATCCGTAACGCGATAAAACATACTCTCGGCACTAAAGTAGCCACCAAGCGCAAGTCCATAAACCCCACCCACCAAATCCCCTTCAATCCAAACCTCACAGCTATGCGCCCAACCTTCATCAAACGCCCTCAAGAAGACTTCAACAATTTCCTCCGACAGCCAATTATCTCCCGGACGAAAACATCCCCGAATCACATCCTCAAAAGCCTGATCAAAGGTCACATCAAACCCGCCTCGTCTAATCAGCTTCCCCAAGCTCCGGCTCACCTTCACCTGACACCCCGGAAAAATCGCCCGAACTGGCGGCAAATAGAACTGAACAACCCCATCATCATCCGTCATCGGGAATGCCCCCTCCCTATAAGCATTCCAAAGCAAATCGGTTGTCAAACTCATCCCGTAACCAGTCCTCAAGTATAGTGAGAATCAAGATGAGCACATCCGCCTTCCTCAAAAATCAACTCGATACCGTTGGCAAACAACTGCAATCCGTATTCAATGAATTCCCCGATGGCAAATGGGACGAAAAAGCAACCCCAGTCAGCTTCTCCGCCGCAGAAACTGCCGAGCACCTCGCCGAATGCTATCAAGCCTTTCTCGTCCACGCTGAAGGCAATGACTACGAGTGGGGAACTTATCAAATCGAGGACAAATCACCCGAAAATCTCGTCAAAACCATGTTCGACCAACGCTCAAAAGCAGCTGCCGTCGCCGCAAGCTCCGACGATCCGAAAATTCACAATTTCGCCACCGATTACATCCTTCTCCACGATGCGTATCACGTCGGTCAAATTGTAACTTTAAGACTTACAATTGGCGATTTCGATCCATATAGCCTTTACCGATAAGAGTTATCGGCCCAACTTAAATAAATATAAGTTGGGCCGACCTAATCTATATTTTAGTCACAAGCCCAATACCACGTTCCATCCGTCGGATGCGGATCACCCGACTTGTGCCCGGAGGGGTGAACGACCGTATTGTCAAATTGACCGGCGCCCGTCACGAACTTCGCGTGTCCATCGGCAAAAATCAGCGAACCTCCTCGCCCCGACCATTGCTTATAAAAGTTGTTCGGCGCATCACAGTCATACCCATAACGAGAGCAGTCCGGAAGCTCAAACCCCTTCTTGCGGTCAAAGAACGGCAACATTTCGCTCCGCATAATCCGCGAATTAGCCGGATCCTCCATCGCCGTTTCTGTCACCGTCCAACTGACCGCCGCCCCTGGATCACCTTGGTAACTTTTGCTGTAGCCCGCGACCAGAGTATGCAAGCATTTTGTAAATCGATAAGAACTCCCATAGGCTCCCCAATAAGTGTCCTTTCCAGTATCCGAAACCGTAAAAGGTCCCCCACTATCAAGTGGACTCCGGAAAATGTCATTGTTCTTTGTGTATGGCAGTAACCAAACTTCAACTCCCTCATGACCCTGTGTGAAGGGCGCCGGAGAACTTTGATATGCCATGAAAATTGGCATCGTATCGTCATAGTCTGCTAAGTACATCTTTGACGAAAGTGCCACCTGACGGGCATTGCTGAGGCATACCGTGTTCTTTGCCGCTTCTTTCGCTTGGGCAAAAACCGGGAACAAAATTGCCGCCAAAATCGCGATGATCGCAATGACCACCAAAAGTTCAATGAGCGTAAATGCTTTCTTCATCTTACATTCCATTGCAAAAACAAAAAACCTGACTCCGCATTCAATCGGAGTCAGGTCTCAAAAGATGATCTCTAGCCTCCGCATTCCCTCCGCCGGCATGACCCGGATCAGGTTCAAGGGGATCGGACGACCATTCTCGCCACATCTCAGCCAAACAAGGCACCCCCTGCGAGCAAATTTTTTCTTTGCAATTCAATATTACGTTAAATCTATCAAGTCAATCCCAATTTCAGCCCATTTCACTAAAGTTTCCCCCGTAAAAATACCAAAATAGAACCACACATCATGGGAAAACACCAAATCGCAATCCTCCCTGGCGACGGCATCGGACCAGAAATTATGGATGCGACTCTCGCCATCCTCGACCAAATTGGATTCGAAGCGGACTACTTCCCTCTTGAAGCCGGACTGTCAGCCGTTGAAAAAGGCCTTGCCCCCATGCCAGATTCAACCGTTGAACGCATCCGCGAAATCGGTATTGCGCTCAAATCCCCAACGACCACGCCGTCCGGCGGCGGTCACACCAGCGCCAACGTCACCCTCCGGAAAAAGCTGGATCTCTTCGCCAATGTCCGCCCCGCAAAAACTCTGCCCGGCGTCAAAGGGCCATTCGCTGACAAAAATCTCGACATCATCATTGTCCGCGAGAACACCGAAGACCTCTATGCTGGAATCGAATACATGGCTCATCCCGATGTCGCCCAATCGATCAAGGTGATCACGCGCCAAGGCTCTGCTCGCTTGTTTGAATATACATTCAAAATGGCCATCGCCCAGCAACGGAAGAAAGTCACTGTCGTCCACAAAGCCAACATCATGAAGCTCTCCGATGGGCTATTCCTGGAAGAATTCTACAAAGCCGCGAAAAACTACCCTGACATCGAATCCAACGACATTATCGTCGACAATTGTTGTATGCAACTCGTCACCAAACCTCAGCAATTCGATGTCCTCGTGACCGAAAACCTGTACGGTGATATCATCTCCGACCTCTGCGCCGGACTCGTTGGTGGCCTCGGGCTCGCTCCCGGAGCAAATATCGGCACCAACTGCGCCGTGTTCGAAGCCGTCCATGGATCCGCCCCCGATATCGCGGGCAAAGGTGTCGCTAACCCCACCGCGCTCCTCATGAGTGCCGTAATGATGCTGCGTCACCTTGGCGAGCACGAAAAAGCGGACAAAATCCAAAACGCCGTCATGCGCGTCTGTCAAGACGGAAAGTGCCTCACCATCGACCTCGGCGGTCAAGCGTCAACAAACGACTACGCCAAAGAACTGGTACACGTCGCTGTAGGTTAAAAAACACTGCATCAAAAATGGAAAACATCGACGCAAACTTCATTCTCAAACCGTTCCGAACTCGCATCTGGATCAAAGCCAAACCGGAAGACATCATCCTCGGCTGGACTCAATCCAGCCTCGTCACAAAGTGGTTCGTCAATCAGTGCGAATTCCTCCAAAACGGCCTCGCAACACCAGATGCCCGTCCCGGCGGATCATACAAGTGGACATGGCTCGATGGTTCTGTCGATGAGTCTAACATTCTCGAAGTCGAACCAACCCGCATCGTCTACGGCTGGTACCACAACCAGGGCCAAATCGAAGTCACCGCAACCCCCGATGCCGATGGCACCCTTCTCGAACTCACCCAAACCATGTCCAGCAAGATGGAACCCCAAGAAATTCTTAAAGCCCAATACGGATGCCGCATCGGCTGGACTTTCTTCCTCACCAACCTCAAGTCCATAATTGAAGGAGGAATCGATCTCCGTGAACACAACCCCAACCGAAGCGACGTCGTCAATATCTAGCCCAAAAATCCTGCTCATCGGGAGCCAAGGAATGCTGGGAACGGATCTCCTTGCCGCGCTCCTGCGGCGGAATTGGGCCGTGGATTCCCCGTGGATGAACGATCTCGATATCACCAATCCCCAGCACCTGGAAAAAATCCGCCGACGAGACATCGGCCCATACACCCATATCATCAACTGCGCTGCCTACACCGCCGTGGATAAAGCCGAATCCGAGACCATGGCTGCAATGCGGATCAATGCGGTAGCCCCCGGACTCCTCGCCTTCGCTGCTCGTGAAACCGGCGCAGAGTTCATCCATATCTCCACTGACTTCGTCTTCGATGGCTTCGCCCAAACCCCTTACTCCGAAACCGATCCCCCCAATCCCCTAGGCGTCTACGGAAAATCCAAACTCCAAGGCGAGCAAAATGCTATCAAAGAAAACGACCAGACCATCATTTTTCGCACATCATGGCTCTATGGCGCGCACGGCCCTTGCTTCCCTCGCACCATGATCACCCATTTCCTCAAAGGAACTGATCTCAAAGTCGTCAACGACCAAACTGGGTGTCCTACCAGCACTGTTGATCTCAGCGAATCCATTTGCCAGGCCATTGAACTGAGTATCCCCGCCGGAATCTATCATGCCACTAGCAACGATCAAGCCACTTGGTTCCAGTTCGCCCAGCTCGCTATTTCGACTTACAAAGAAATGCACCAACTTCCGAACGAGATCAAACTCGCCCCGTGCACCACGGCCGACTATCCCACTTCCGCCCGACGTCCAGCCTACAGCGTCCTCAACACATCCAAACTCGAATCCACCGGCGTCTCCCCTCATCGTCCTTTCCCTGAATCTCTCCTGGAATACTGCTCGCGTGTCGATTTAACACCACAATAATCTTCCTCAGGGAGTAATATAAGTAAATTAATGATCAAAACTAACCTTTCCCTCCCGGTTACCGCCTTGAGTCTTTTCTTCCTATTTGGTTGCGGCGGGTCGGCGAGTTCTGAGAATAGTTCTTGGACAGTTACTTTGATACCAAATCACACGCTGATTGCACTCGCAAACGACGGAAGCATCCTCTCTGCAAGCGGATCAGGAGTATTTCTTACTCGACCTGGTACGTCGCCAATGCAGTTGTTGACAAGAGCTAACCCGAACTTGCCTCAACTAGCTTATTTCTCCCCTTCATCCCGGTTCTTTTCGTACGATGGCTATACAGGATCAGTCGAGTACTTCGATGGAGCTACCAAAATGAATCCTGTATTTCCAACTAATTTTAGGGGAAATTTACCGATTGATGACGATGGGACAATCTATGGGGTTTATTCGTATCCAACTTCTTCTGACACCGAAATAGCCCGAGTGAAAGATGGAATATTAGAAATATCCTATAAACTTGGTGACTCTTCGTCATTTTTTTCTTCCCACCTTGGTTCTGTTCCGTCTGCAGTTACTTATTCGCTAAACAACGAATATTACTACGGCTACTTTGTTGCTGGTGAACCATTGCAAGCACGAATAAATACAACGTCCTCCAACCTGTCAGGCATAACGACTGAAGGTGCGTCTGGTTTTCTTCTTGCCAACCGTACCAATTCCGGGCCAAACTCATCCCGCGGAGTTATTTTGAATTCAAACAATAACGAAACGATTATTGAACCATTACCTGGTGATACTTTCTGTTATGCCATCGGACTTCTTGGTGACAATTCCGTTGTTGGGTACAGTCAAAATGCTAACAATTTACAAACATATTTCATCCAATCTGGGTCAGTCAAAACAGATATCTACACCATTACGCCAAGTTTGGCAAACCAAATCGATTCCGTACTCGCCGCTAGAGGAAAGGCCATTGCTGCACAATATACGAATAGAGTCTCTAGAGAAATTGGTTTGGCAGTTATAAAGAAACAATAACTCTTATTCCTCACAATTTCCTCACTGCCGTCCCCTATCATCCCTCTATGCTCACTAGCCTAACCTTCCTCGCCCTCCACCAACTCGCCAACCCCACCATCACGATCGAAACTCGCGGCGAATACAAATACATCTCCGCTAACGGCATCCCCAACCACACCCCCGGCCAATTCCCAAACCGAGGCAACCCCAACTCCATCCAACCCCAATCGTACAACTACCGAATCCCGGCAAACCCCAAAGAAAACCCCGAAAAGCTCACCCCCCTCACCATGAGCAATTTCGGCATCGCCATCAACGGTGTCCCGTTCGACCCCTTCACCAATGAATGGTGGAACCGAGATCGCAGCTCTGGCTGGAACTACGAAGCATTCCAGAACGGTCAAGGAACTCTCGGTATTGACCACGCCAACGCCCATGTTCAGCCCACCGGCGCTTACCATTACCACGGCGTTCCCAGCCCCCTCATCCCATCAAAAAGTCAAATGACCCTAATCGGCTGGGCCGCAGATGGCTTCCCCATTTATGGCCCCCACGCCCCCACCGACCCACTCAACCTCAAATCCCCAATCAAGGAGCTAAAAGGCTCTTACCAGATTAAATCTGGCACCCGCCCATCTGGCCCTGGCGGACAATTCGATGGCAGTTTCGTCCAAGACTGGGAATACAAGTCGAAATCAGGCGACCTCGATGCCGCCAACGGACGCTTCGGCATAACCCCCGAATTCCCCGATGGAACCTACTATTACGTCGTCACAAATACCTACCCCTGGATTCCCCGGTACTACGTTGGCACCCCCGACCCAAGCTTCAATCGCCGACCCGGCCCGCCCCGCCGGGGTGGCGAATCGACCCACACCCACGACGGATCAACCCACACCCACTAGAAAAAAGAGCCCCCAAAAGAAAATTCTCTTGGGGGCTTATAAATTCAACCTAATTTAGTCGTCGTCAAGCTTAGCCTTGACTCCTGTCATTGCCGATCCGGTTACCGTGCCATCCACTTCAACCAGAGGGCTTGTAGCCAATGCCGCAAAGAACTGCTCCTTGGTCATCGCGCTGCCATCGTCATTCCGATAGGTCGCCCCGGATGTCATCGTCACACTCACCACTTGACCATGTGATCCGCCAAAGCCAAACCAATTCACCAACGTCACCTTAAAGGTTCCCGCCGATTCATTGATATCACTAATCGTCCCGTTCACTTCGTGAGGATCATTCCCAGCACCACCTCCGCCACCATTGTTGCGAAGTTCAAGCCGTTTGGCCTGCATTGTCGTGCCCGAGAACGTCCCCTCAACTTTGACCAAAGTCGCCGATGCAAGACCCGCAAAGAACTGCGTCTTCGTAATTGTTTGACCATCCGTTCCCCGATAGTCTGTGCCTCCAGTGGTGGAAATGTTCAGCGTTCCGCCCGGGCTTCCCGCAAATCCTTCCCACTCCGTCATCGCAATGCTCAAGGTTCCCGCTCCCTCATTTGAGGTGATCAAAGTTCCCTTTGCTTCTTGGTAATCGTCACCGCCAACACCATCTTCAAGCTTGACTTTGGTCGCGACCAGCGTGTTGTTACCAGAATTGTAAACACCTTCCGCCTCCGCCGAACCAGAGGTCAGAGCCGCATAAAACGCCGTCGAAGAAATCACCGCACCAAGTCGGTTAAAGTACTTCGTCGTGCTCGATGTCTGCACATTCACCCAGAGTTGAGCCGGCAAAAATCCGCGAACGAATTGAGACTTCACCTCAAAAGTTCCGGCCGAAGCATTGGCATTTCGAACCAATCCCTTCACCTTGTCCTCGTCGTCACCCACGCCATTCGAATCTTCAACTTTCACAACACTTGCCGCAAAAGACTGGCTGCTGGTTGCAAACCGACCGCGTACTTCAACTCGCTTGCCATTCGCAACTACCGGCGAAGGTGCGCCATTTGAGTTCAAAAACACGGTTGAAGCACTTGTCGTTACCTTCACGACTTGACCATTGGCTCGCGTCACGGCAAAATTCAAGGTCGGAACCGTTCCCGCCAAATCACTTACAGTTCCCGAAAAATCTTCATCAACATGGTTCGCCGGATTGCCCAACCCAGAGCCTGCGAAAACGGCGCCAACTGGGGTAACAAAACCACTCGCAAGCGTCCAAGCCGAAAGATCGAAGTCAAACGCAACCGCCCCGCCGGGAGCAACTGTCAGAGGTGTCGAGGGAGTCACCTCAAATCGGCTCCGACCATTCGACAAATTGAAAGCCGTGGCAAATTGTGCGTTCGTCCCTGTCGTTGCGCCCGTTGTGAACAGAACCAAATTTCGCGCTACGGTGAACTTGATTTTGGTGATCGGCTTACTCGGAAAACTCGCCGCACCCAAAAATTGGAAGAGATTCCCCGAACCAGTGTTCAACGCCCTCAGGTCAATCTCAACCCCGGTATCCGAGTTGTAGACTTTGCTACTGCCTCCGGCATATTCCAATTCAACTTCATGGAATTTCACCCAGACATGATCATAAGCCGTGCTCAAATCATCCGTCACGAAGAAGGAGACTTGCTGACTCGTATCAACAGAATTCGACGAGCCACCTCCCCCTCCACAACCTGCCATCAACGCCGCAATGGTCGCCAAAATCAGCGACACGATCAACCACTTCATTCGATTCATCATCAATTTGCTCCCGCGACCTGGAAACCTCCAAACCGCGTGTAACCAATGTTACGACGGTAATTATGCAATTAAACGATCATGAGTTCCCTGTAAATATTGCGAGGCAGTAAAATATGAGCATCGTGCCAGAGCAATCAACCAACTCAATTCTTGTGATTCGGCCTGCAACTGCCGCTTCAAATCCTGAGACTCAGGCGACAAACTCCTTCCAATCGCAACAAATTTCCTATTTTTCACTGCATGATATTCAGTCGGAATTTGATCAATTTGTTGAGATTTTAACTGCCCATGGAGTCACTGTTCATGTAGTCCAAGATACGGCCGAACCACAGACTCCCGACGCCCACTTCCCCAACAACTGGTTTTCCACCCATGAAAATCAAACTCATGTCCTCTATCCAATGCTTGCCCCCTCTCGCCAAGCCGAAGCCAAACCAATCCCGCTCGAATTGATTCAAACAATCTATCCAAACCAATTTGATCTCCGCTCCCTGCCACCGTTGGAAGGCACTGGTTCACTCGTACTCGACAGAGTCAACCGCCATGCCTTCGCTGCGATCAGCCCAAGAACATCGGTCACCACTCTCAGCCATTGGGCACAAACCCTCGACTTCGGGTTCACCTCATTCCAAACTACAAATGATATTTATCATACAAACGTCATGATGGCAATTGGCACAAAATGGGCAGTTATCACACCTGAAGTTATCCCAAACCCTGAAGATAAACTTGCGATCTACGAAAATTTAGACTCCCACGAAATCATTGAAATCACCCCCGACCAAATGAAGAACTATGCCGGGAATATGCTTGAACTTCAAAGCAAAGAAAGGGACAAACTCATTATCCTGTCTGAATCGGCCCGAACCGCCCTCGCACCCGACCAAATCAGAAAACTCGAAGGGCACGGAACTCTCGTTCCGTGCCCCATTCCAACCATCGAACTGATTGGCGGCGGTTCTGTCCGCTGCATGATCGCCGAATTAATCTAACGCGCAAAAACTTCTTGCAAGAAGTTTGTCATCGCCGCCCAACTCCGCCGATCCGCTTCTGCATTGTAAGCTGCACCGCGCGAATTGTCATTCCCCGCTTCCACTTCGGTAAAGCTATGCACCGCGTTACCGTAGCTGATCAACGAATAATCCACTTTCCCGGCCCGCATCTCGGCATAAAACTCATCAATTTCTTTTGCCGGAACGAACGGATCGTCTGCTCCATGCAAAACCAAAATTGATGCCTTGATCCCCGATGCTTCCTCAATTTTGCCCTGTCCAATCCCACCATGGAAGCTGACCGCACCCCGAATATCCGCCCCCGATCGAGCCAACTCCAATGCCCCCGTCCCGCCAAAACAATAGCCAATCACCGCGATCCTGTCCGTATCAACTCCCGGCGTCCGTCGAATCTCATCCAGGCCTGCCTTAAGCCTTGACCGATAAAGCGTCCGATCGCCCTTGTATTTCCCCGCAAATTGTCCCCTGTCGTTCCCAGTTGGTCGAACGCCTTTGCCATATATATCCACGGCAAAAGCAACATAACCCATCTTCGCCAGCATATCGGCCCGACGCTTTTCATACTCCCCAAGGCCACCCCATTGATGAACAATCATGACCGCCGGAGCAACTACATCTTGGTCTGGTTTGGCCAAATAGCCTTCCAAAACCACGTCTCCATCCTTGTAATCCACCGAAATTCCGTTCAAATCCGCCGTTGCAATCGCACCCGCCAAAATCATTGTCAGCATATGATTCACTACGATTCAAATCTGCGATCTGTCTCTATTTCAAATCAAATGTCCGTGATTGTGATGCAGGTCACATCAAAATCCACCCGAACAACGACTGATACAATTAGATGAAAAAACTCCTTTCACTCATCCCCCTTTTTGCCCTGATCATTGCCGGATGCTCGACTACTGATACAGCCGACTCCAAACCGAAGGACAGTGCTTCCGCCTCCAAAGAAGCCGTAAAACGATCGCCCATCGTCGGAAGTTGGACTGCCATTCCTGAAGACAAGTCAGACTCAACTAAAGCCGAATTTGATTTCACTAAGGATGGAAAGTACACAATGTCCATCTTCCCGGAGAACTCAGAAATAAAAATCCAAGGCACATATTCACTCGCCGACAAGGACCTCAAGCTCAATCCTGAGTCTGTAGAGCTACTCAATCTTCCCCAAGAAGCGGCCGCCAACAAAGCCGACATCGAAAAAAGCATGTTGGAAGATCTCAAAAAAGAAACCGAACCTAACAAGTTTGAATCAACAGGAGACAAAACCGCGAAGCTCAACACGGGCAAGAACGGTGTTTTGCTCCTGACTCGAAAGTAACTTGCACGACCAAATCAATTCTCGAAAACCCAAGTGGCCCGTTTAATTTGGAGAGGCGGGCCACTAATCTTCAACTTATTGCCTCGTCAGAGTGAACTCCATCGCACCAGTTCCCCCGCCCGCAAAGCTGGTCGGGATTCGACGATCCGTCGTCGCCCCCTGCAGGAAGTTCCCATTGATCCTGATCTCGCCTCGGGTCTCCCGGTCATTCGTGTTGTTCCACCGCCACACATACCGGAACAAGCGATCACGATCAACAAACCCGTTATTGAAAACCTGAGTCTGGTTATTGGAGTCCGTCCGCACCATTGTAATCTGGGCCCCGCCAAACGAATCAAACACCACCGTCATCGTGCCAGAACTCTCAACATTGCTCCCACCACCCGGGTTGTAAACCTGGAAAGGACCACTCCACGTTCCCTGAAACTGACTGAACGTGCTCCCACTCCCGCCACATCCGCTCAACACGACCATCGTTGCCGCTCCTGCTACCACCAAGCTCAATAGACCAGTTTTCATAGCCATTCAGACGAGGGAGAATCAAAATGATTTCACCCACGCACAAAATTCCATATCGTTTAACATTGTAACAAGTTCGATAGCCCCACTAAGTCCCCCCGTATTTCTGCTTGCATTTCTTGCACATCTAACTCAGTTTCCTTATATGAGGGAATTTAGGAACATACAAATATGCAGTCTCGGTATCTTACTTCCGTGTATTGCCGCACTAGCGGCGATCATAGGAACACATGAAAATGCGAAACATTGCGCTTTTGACAATGGTGGGGATGTCAGCTTTCGGCTTGGCCGTAACCTTGCCCTACTCGACCTCATTTGAAAATACGGAAAGCCCCGCTTGGCCCCTCGCCAACGGACTTGCTAGCAACGCCAATTGGTCCAGCATGGCCAACTGGCGGATGAGCACCGCTCAAGTCTTCTCCGGTGCCCAATCTCTCAACGCGGGTGCAACCACAACCAGCCTCCCCGCAACGGTCATCAACCCGTCCAGCGTTCCAAGTGCTGATGGTCTCGGGGTACTGGTCGCCAATTCCAAGATGTTTATGAGCAGCACGTTCAACACTGCTCCGACCGGTGCAAACGCCGTCTACGGAATCGCTAGCCGCGTGACCTACGGATCATTCAGCAGTACGCTCAACCGTTTTGGTGTTCAAAACAATGGCAACGTCGTTCTCCAAAACAACCTTGCCTACACCACGCTTGGAACGATCTCTGGATTCCAAAATCAATGGCTCGACATCAGCCTGGTTCTGGATGCAACGAACCCACGCATCGGCTACACGTTAACCGTCAAAGATGCCGCTAACGCAACATTGTTCAACGGCTCCGGGAATCTCCGTGCTGCCAACGAAACCAACGTCAAAATTGACTACATGGGCCTGTTCTATGCAAACAACGGCGGCTCCGGTAGCGCGTTGACCGGAAACGTCTACTTCGATGACTTCAGCATCGAAGCTGTACCGGAACCAGCAACTCTAACCGTTCTTGGTCTAGGTGCCGCTGCTCTTCTGCGACGCCGCAAGAAATAAACGACAATCCTGTCAAGAAAAAAGCCGCCAGCTCTTGGAAAGACTGGCGGTTTTTCTTTGCCCATCCAAAGGCTAAAATAAAAGCATGACCACAACCTTGGGCAACGCCGCCCAACCGCGCACCGTACGCGCTCCGCGAGGGTCAGCCCTCACATGCAAGAACTGGCAAATTGAAGCTGCCTACCGCATGATCCAAAATAACCTCGACCCCGAAGTCGCCGAACGGCCTGAAGACCTCGTCGTCTATGGCGGAATCGGCAAAGCCGCCCGCAACTGGGAATGCTTCGAGGCCATCCTCAAAGCCCTCATAGACCTCAACCCAGATCAAACCCTCCTCGTCCAGTCCGGCAAACCCGTCGCCGTATTCCACACGCACACCGACGCTCCAAGAGTCCTCATCGCAAACTCCAACCTCGTGCCCAAATGGGCAACCTGGGAGCACTTTCACGAACTCGACCGCAAAGGCCTCATGATGTACGGTCAAATGACCGCCGGCTCCTGGATCTACATCGGCAGCCAAGGCATCGTTCAAGGCACCCACGAAACCTTTGTCGAACTCGGTCGCCAACATTACAATGGCGATTGGACGAACAAGTGGATTCTCACCGCGGGCCTGGGCGGAATGGGGGTGCTCAACCTCTCGCCGCAGTCCTCGCCGGAGCCCACTGCATTGCCATCGAATGCCAAGAATCTCGCATAGACTTCCGAATCAAAACGCGCTATGTTGACCACAAAGCCACAACTATCGGTGAAGCAATCGAAATCATTCAACGAGCTACAGCACCAACCAGCGTCGGCCTCCTCGGTAACGCCGCCGAACTCATGCCCCAGTTCGTCGAACTCGCCAAACGTGGCGGCCCAAAACCCCACGCCGTCACCGACCAAACTTCCGCCCATGACTTGATCAATGGTTACCTCCCCGCTGGCTGGACTCTCGATCAGTGGGAGTCAGCCCGCAAAGGTCCACCCGAAGCTCAAATCGCCCTCACTCAAGCCTCCGCAAAATCCTGCGCCACTCACGTGCAAGCCATGCTCGATTTTCACCACATGGGCGTCCCGACAATCGACTACGGCAACAATATCCGCCAAGTCGCAAAAGACGAAGGAGTCACCAACGCCTTCGACTTTCCCGGATTCGTTCCTGCCTGTGTCCGCCCCCTATTCTGCGAAGGAAAGGGCCCGTTCCGCTGGGTGGCCCTCTCTGGCGATCCGGAAGACATCTACAAAACGGACGCCAAAGTCCGCGAGCTTTTCCCCGAGGATAAGCCTCTCCACCGATGGCTCACCCAAGCCCGCGAGCGAATCGCCTTCCAAGGTCTCCCGGCCCGAATCTGCTGGCTCGGACTCGGCGACCGTCACCGTGCCGCCCTTGCTTTCAACGAAATGGTCGCGTCCGGAGAACTATCCGCCCCTATCGTCATCGGTCGCGATCACCTTGATACCGGCTCTGTCGCAAGCCCCAACCGCGAAACCGAAGCGATGCTTGACGGAAGCGATGCCGTTTCCGATTGGCCGCTCCTCAACGCTATGACCGCCGTCGCAGGCGGCGCAACCTGGGTCAGCCTCCATCACGGAGGCGGAGTCGGCATGGGTTATAGCCAACATTCCGGCGTCGTCATCGTTGCGGACGGAACTCCGGAAGCGGCTTCACGAATCGAAAGAGTCCTGTTCAACGACCCCGCAATCGGAGTCATCCGCCACGCCGACGCTGGCTACGAGATCGCCAAGCAATCCGCAAATGCGCACAACCTCATCAAGCCGATGAACTAACCAAAAACCATCCCTCCTATGAATTCTCTCCCCAAACTTGGGGAGGGTGGTTTCCAAAAGGGAAACCGGGCGGGGTTGACTCAATCAAGGAAAGAATGACACTCATCACTCCCGGCTCCCTCACCCTCGCTGAGATCAAAACCCTCAGTGACACCCACGTCGCAATCCAAATCCCTGAAAACAACTGGGCCAGAGTCCAAGCGGGAGCCGAAACCGTCGCCCGGATCGTCGCCAAAGGTGAACCCGCCTACGGAATCAACACCGGATTCGGCAAACTCGCCAAAGTCCATATCCCCGACGACCAACTCGCCCAACTTCAAACCAATCTCGTTCGCTCCCATGCCGTCGGCGTCGGCCCGATCCTTGACCCCGAAACAACTCGCCTCATTGCCATCCTCAAAATCGCCTCCCTCGCGCAAGGCTACAGTGGAATCCAGTCTGAATCGCTCCGAACCGCTATCGCGATCCACAATGCGGGAATCCTCCCATGCATTCCAAGCCAAGGCAGTGTCGGTGCTTCCGGCGATCTTGCCCCATTAGCTCACTACACTTTGGCGCTGATGGGAGAAGGTGAAGTCATATACAAGAACCAAGTCCAGCCCGCCGCCAAAGCCTTACATGATGCAGGAATCAACCCCCTCGAACTCCATGCCAAAGAGGGCCTCGCCTTCCTCAACGGTACACAAGTCAGCACCGCAATTGCCCTGAGGGGTCTGTTCAAGACTAAGCAAGTATTTCGTGCTGCCATCCTCGCCGGAGCCCTTTCCGTCGATGCCGCCAAAGGCTCTGACGCCCCCTTTGATCCCCGAATCCACGAAGTCCGGGGGCATCTCGAACAAATCGAGGTCGCCAAGATGTACCGTGACCTCCTCAGTGGTTCAGAAATCCGTGCCAGTCACCTCGAAAACGACGACAGAGTCCAAGACCCTTACTCACTCCGGTGCCAACCCCAAGTCATGGGCGCAATCCTCCAGCAAATTAACGCCCAATCAAATATCCTGCATACCGAAGCAAACGGCGTCACCGATAACCCCTTGTCTTCCCCGAGTCGGGCGATGTCCTCAGTGGCGGCAACTTCCACGCCGAACCCGTCGCCCTCGCCGCCGACAGCCTTGCCATCGCATGCGCCGAAATCGGTGGCCTTGCCGAACGCCGCATCGCCCTCCTCATTGACAGCACCCTCAGCGGTCTCCCTTCATTTCTTACGCCGAACCCAGGCCTCAACAGCGGCTTCATGATCGCTCATGTCACCGCCGCCGCGCTCGTTAGCGAAAACAAAACCCTTGCCCACCCCGCAAGCGTTGACAGTCTCCCGACATCGGCAAACCAAGAAGACCACGTCAGCATGGCTACCTTCGCTGCCCGAAAACTCTGCATCATTGCCCAGAACGTCGAAACCGTTGTCGCCATCGAACTCCTCGCCGCTGCCCAAGGCATCGAATTCCACCGCCCACTCCGCACAAGTCAACCTCTCGAATCTCTGCACACCCAAATCCGCAATCTCGTTCCTCCGTACAACGAAGATCGCTACTTCGCCCCCGATATCGCAAAAATCGGCCTATTAATGAGCACAAACCATTGCAACTTGGATTCCTTGGATCTTTTTCCAAGCTCATAAATTGATTCTGAAGGGAGAACAATGAACAATCATCCAATGTATACTTCACCATATGAGAATTCTAGTTGGAATTGACACCATGCAGGCATGGCAGGGTGCTGCAAATCTCTTGGTCAGGTTGTTTCCTGACGGATTTGAAGCTGAACTGGTGCACTGTATCGAATCACTATTGCCAGATTCATCATTCCCCTCAGTCAGTCTTGATCACCCTATAGCAACCATCTACCAAGAGTTTCGACGGCAAGGTCAAGAAGCACTCGACTTAGCAACCGCCTTCCTATCCCAACACAATGTTCAGTGTCATCAATCGATCCGCGAAGGCAACGTCAGGAATGTATTTACGGAGATTGCCGAGAAGTCAAACTGTGACCTCATCGCCATCCGGTCTTCCATCAAATCACCTTCTGAATCTCTGATTTTTGGCAGCACAGCGAAAGCACTTGTCCTCTCCGCAAATATCCCCCTCCTCATCGTCAAAAATGAACATAAAAACTTGGGTTCGATTACGGCTCTTCTTTCAACTGATCATTCACCATACATGGTCAAGTGCATCGAACGTCTAAAAGATATGAAGGGCTTATCACTTGGCAGACTTATAGTTTTCACAACCAACGAATCGCAAAAAGAAACTATGTCGTTTGCCCTTAAAGATTTACCCGACATGGCCGAGATTGCCCCAATATGGATAAAGGAAAAACTTGAGCAAACTAATCTTCAAATAGCCGATGGTCTGGCTCCACTCGCAACCGAATTGTCTGTTCTAGTTTCTCAAGATAACTTACGAGTCGCTTTGCCCAGCGCTCTCAAAGAAACTCAATCAGAACTCCTAATCATGGGGTCTCAAGGCCACAATTTCTTTGAAAGACTCATGATAGGGAGTCAATCCTTGCACCAAGTACTCCATGAAAGGACTTCCGTCTTGCTCCTCAAGGCAGGAAAGATTTAAGATCATTTTGCTGACGCCCTTTTGGTGCCAGTTCGGATAAAGTGCTCACATGCTCGTCGAACCAACCAAACAATCCTGGCAGGGTCGCCACGACCCGCTAGACGGCTCCGACGGCCACCGCTGGCATCACATTGTCGAAATCGGCCCATCCCCCAACCCCGGCGCAATCAACCTCCTCGGATTCGCCTGTGACGAAGGTGTATTCCGCAACCAAGGCCGCGTTGGTGCCAAGCAAGGCCCCCAGCAACTCCGCCAAGCCCTGTCGAACCTCGCCATCCACCAACCCCTTCCCCTCCACGATCTGGGCGACGTTGCCTGCCACGATAAAAACCTCGAACTCGCCCAAGGGGAATATTCCGGACTCGCCGCCGCGGCACTCAAAAAATCTCAACTCGTCGTCGGCCTCGGTGGTGGTCACGAAATCGGATTCGCCTCGTTTGCAGCTCTGAACGCCGCCCGCCCTCAAGGCACAATCGGCATCCTCAACTTCGACGCCCACTTCGACATGCGCCGAGACAATCAACGCACCAGCGGAACCTGGGCCGCCGATGCATTCGAAATTGCTGGCCCGCGAATCAAATACGCATGCTTTGGAATCTCATCTGCGTCGAACACCGCCGCTCTTTTCCGCACTGCCCAAAAACACTCCGTCCACTTCCGCCTCGATGAACGCCTCACCCTGCTCCATCTCGATGAAGCTAAACAAGACCTCACGAACTGGCTCTCTGGAATCGACCACCTCTATCTCACCATCTGCTTGGATGTCTTTCCTGCCGCCTCTGCGCCGGGAGTCTCCGCACCCGCTGCGCTCGGACTTGCCCCCGAAGTCGTCGAACCTCTCCTCAAAATCGCCGCCAAATCCGGCAAACTCGCCAGTATGGATATCGCCGAACTCAACCCCACCCACGACATTGACCACCGCACCGCCCGCATCGCCGCCCGCCTCATTTACCAAACCGTAAATTCTCTGGCCCCCTCTCACTAGATTCTTCTTGGCAGGGGCAAATCCTCGACCTTATCAGGCAGGGGCCAGAGAGTGAGGTCATTTGAGCAATGGCACCAATCTGAACAGTTCTTTACATTTCCTTGAACGGTTAGATATCCCGATTTACAATCCAAACTATGAAGAAACTTGCTTTCACCCTCATCGAACTTCTTGTTGTCATCGCAATCATTGCAATAATCGCTGCAATCCTGTTCCCCGTATTTGCCCAAGCGAAGGAGTCGGCAAAAAAAACTGCATGCCTCAACAACGAAAAACAACTTGGCCTGGCTGCCCAACTCTACATGGCCGACTACGAAGGACAGCTCTTTCACCATCACGAGGATTGGGTGCTTGATGACGGTTCGCTAACCGTTAACCTACCAACGGATCCAAACGACTGCACCGGCGGCGGATTTGGCAATAGCCAAGCCGAGAAACCGTGGGCAATCTTTTTCCAGCCCTACATGAAGAGTCGACAGATCGCGTTTTGCCCAGGCGACCATGGACCAAAATCACAAAAACTCGCAACAAACTTGTTCGACTTTAACGGAAACACAGAGATCGTCGGTGAGGAATGCACCATCAATCCCCAAAGCGAAAGCTGTCTCGCCCAAGCCTCAAATACCATCATGTATAGCTATCTGATAAACTCCATTTTTACCCACAAATCGTGCCGCTACGGAGTCGAGGGAGTCCTTGACGGATTTGCAACAGAATCTGCTATTGCAAGCCTCGAAGACCCGAACATCATCATGTTTTCAGAACGAAACTCCGAGGGACTGACTGATCCCACCAGCGACTTCTACTATGTGCCCCAAGACGACTACGACGCGTGGGCTGGTGAAGGAGCTATGGTCAACTGGGGATCTGGGAGTCGTCCAAACGAAGGTTGGATCAAATACAATCGGCACAACGGCGGAGCCAACTACATCTATGCTGATTCTCACGTGAAATGGATGCGATGGGGTCGAGCCAAATTCGACCATTTCCCCGACCATGTCGTGCGATATCCCCTGGCCATTGATGTGAACTGAGCGTCCGGTGGTCACTTCAATCCAGCTAAACTAGGTTGAAGTGACCTCAATACTCATCCGCAACGCCAACCTCGCAACGATGACGAACGACAGGATCGGTCATCTCCCCAACCACGCCCTCATCACCCAAAACCAGCGCATCGCCTGGATCGGCCCCGACTCGGAAGTCCCCACCAAAACAAACCCCACCGAAGAAATCAACGCCCAAGGAGCGTGGCTCCTCCCCGGATTCATTGACTGCCACACCCACCTCATCTACGCCGGATGCCGGGCGCATGAGTTCGAAGCCCGACTCGAAGGCAAATCCTACCAAGCAATCTGCGCCGAAGGCGGCGGCATCCTCTCCACCGTCAACGCCACCCGCTCCGCAACCGAAGCCCAACTCACAGAAGAAGCCACCAAACGAGCCCAAGATTTCATCGCCCAAGGAGTCACCACCCTCGACATCAAGTCCGGCTACGGCCTCACCCTCGAATCCGAACTGAAAATGCTCCGCGTCGCCCAGAAACTCGGCGAAACCCTCCTCCTCCGCATCACCAAAGGACTCCTCGCCGCCCACACCCTCCCCCCTGAATTCACTTCCAAAGACGACTACATTGACCACATCATTGCCGTCATCCTGCCCGAAGTCGTCAAAGAGAACCTTGCAGAATATGTGGATTGCTTTACCGAATCGGTCGGCTTCACACCCGAGCAAACCCGCCGACTCTTCCAAGCCGCCCGAGACAATAACCTCCCGATCCGGCTCCACGCCGATCAACTCTCAAACCTCGAAGGGGCCGGCATCGCCGCCGAATTCCACGCTCTCTCGGCAGACCATGTTGAATACACTTCAGAGTCATCTGTCAAAAAAATGGCCCAGAGTGGCACCGTCGCCGTCCTCCTCCCCACTGCCTTCTACTACCTCCGCGAAACCCAACTCCCTCCGATCCAGACATTCCGTGACCATGGAGTCCCGATGGCGGTCAGCACCGACTGCAACCCCGGCACAAGCCCTTCCACCAATTTCCTCCTGGCCCTCAACATGGCAAGCACACTTTTCGGCCTAACTCCTACCGAATCCCTGCTCGGCGGAACAATTAACGCCGCCCGCGCCCTCGGTCTCCAAAACGAAATCGGCACTCTTGAAGTCGGCAAATCCGCCGACCTTGCCCTTTGGGCCATAGACCATCCAAGCCAACTCGTCGCCCGCCTCCAATCCCCACCCCTTCTTCAATCTTGGTCAAGTGGAAATAGAGGTTTACCTCAGCAATGCTCATCCATTTGAATCAAGATATGAAAACTGGAGTGAGATGGCGTTCAATCCCCTCCACGAAGTCCGGGGACGGGAAGGGGTGGGGTTGTTCTTGTTCAACCTACTAAATTCCCGTGTCTCGAGCCAGCAGATCCGCTAATTCCGCTCTAACTCCGACAAGCTCAAAACCCCCGCCCAAACACTTGTCACCCCATCCTTCACCCCTGTCCAAACCGGAACAACTCGCCCCGATTGCGCCGCGATATTGTTGTAATCGCCAAAGAATCCCTTGGGCTGCATATCAATCATCTCCCGATTCACTCGCCGCTCCCGCCAAGTCACACCCCCATCGCGCGACCACGCCACAAACACATTCGTTTCAAATCCCGAAAGCCCCCGCCGGTCATAGTAAACCGCAAATAAATCCCCGTCGCCTGATCAACCGCCAACCAAGGGAAAAATTGATGTGCTCCCGCCCCATCTTGATTCACCCTCTTAGCTGCCGACCAAGTCGCTCCCTTATCCGTCGAGTGAATCATAAAAATATCCGTGTCCCTCTCGCCCGCCCGCTGATCCGCAAACAAGCAATAGAGATTCCCATCGTTCAACCCACCGGAATTGTCCGACATTAAAACAGGCATCCCGTTTGCCCGACCAATCCCTGGAATTTCTTGATCCCATCCCCCAAACTGGCGTGCAATTGCCCGGTCATTCCCCCAAGTCTTCCCTCCGTCGACTGATTTATCAAACCAAATCACCCCATGCGCACTCCAGGTCACATAAACCGTCCCGTCTTTCCCCACCGCCGGAACCGCCCCCTCCGTAGTGTCATCCCCATCAACACAATCCCCAGATACATCATTGATTTCAACGGGAGAACTCCACAACTTCCCACCATCCACCGACTTTGAGAACAAAATATTCGATTCAAACTTCAAATCCTTCTCCCCGTACTTGTCGAATTGCGTCCACGTCAAATCAATCTCATCCTTTGTTGGATGAACCGCTGGCCACTGCTTGTCCTGATGCTTCGGCGGGTTGTGCCCAACGCCACTCGTTGTCACCCAACTCTTCCCACTGTCCATAGATTTCTGGCAAACCAACCGCTCCAACCACCGATCCTGCGGCCCCGGATTAGCCAAATGAAAATAATAAAACTCTCCCGCCGCATTACTAATCACCGTCGGATCACCATAAACTCCAAACTCCGATTTCAACCGACTCTGTTGCCAAGTTTTCCCACCATCCTGGCTCACCATCACATTGTCTAGTACCGCTCCCGCCACAATCACATCCGGGTTCGTCCGGCTGATCGCTACGCTAGGCTCACAAGGCGAAAACCCGCTCCCCTGCTTCACCGCAATTTCAACATTCGCAAAGGGAACATCTACCGCCAAAGCAACAAGCGCGAGCGAAATCAAACTCGTGTGGCCCCCGCCATGAGCACCCTAGGATCAACCGGGCGTCCCTCCACCGCACTTTGAATTGCCGCCTCAGCTATCGCAACCGCCTTCATCCCCTCTTCTCCACTGATCGGCATCTCGGTTCCCAAACGCACCGCATCCACCACCGCTGAGAGGTGACGATAGTAAGGGTCGTCCACTCCATCCATCTGACCACCCGCCATGGAACCAGAATCTGTATGAACCCGCCAAGCCGGATTCTGGCGAGAATCAAACTCAATCATCCCATTCGATCCTGTCACTTCAAGCGTTGACCGGAACCCACTGGGATCCATCCAAGTCGTTTCCACATTTGCAACCAAGCCCGATTCAAATCTCAACGTTGCCACCGCATAATCTCCTTCAAATTGAGCCTCGGGCACCGTTTTTCCGAGCCGAACCGACCGAGCAAAAACCTGGGTCACTTCACCAAACGTCCATCGCAACCAATCGTAATCGTGAATCGCCAAATCCAAAATCACCCCGCCCGACTGCTCTAAATCTCTGAACCACCCTTCACTCCCCAGCGGACAGCGACCTCCTCGACGCATCCTGCAACTCGCAGGAGTCCCAACTTCCCCGGCCAAAACAAGCTCATGAATCTTTCGGTGCTCGGGAAAAAATCGCACAACATGGCCCACCCCCAGTTGAACTCCTTTTGCGTTCGCCGCATCAATCATTCGTCGGCATTCATGAAGCCGCCGTGCCATCGGTTTCTCGACCAATGTCGCGGTACCTGATTCTATGGCTTGAAGTACAAAATCCAAATGCAATGGCGTTGGCAAACAAATATCGACGAGGTCAACCTGATTCAATAAATCCTCATAGCTAGTCGCTTTCGCCGCCCCGTGATGCTTGGAAAAAGCCCCTAACTTGTCTGAATCGCGATCCCAGGCCACAAGTTCAACCCCCGAAATATTCGCGTAATGACGCGCATGAACATTCCCCATCCCACCCGTGCCAAGAATCCCAACTTTCATACCCCTCTATCCTATCCGATCTTAAACCCCAATCGGCTCAGTCGGCTCGACTTTCTTACCCTTTACGCTGGCCAAACCAACCCCAAAAAGCACAAGCACAACCCCCGCAATCTGCAAAGCATTCAGCGAATCTCCTCTGAGCACCCAAGCTGATATTGCCGCAACCACCGGTACGAAGTAAGCAACCATCGAAGCCTTCGCTGGTCCAACTTCCCGAACCCCCACATAATAAGCCGTGAACGCCCCGGCACCCGCAATCAAAGTCAGATAAGCCAACCCCATCCATCCCCAAAATCCGATCGTACTGTAATCAAACTGCAATGTCGCCATTCCACCATAAGGGAGCAAAACGAACGCCGCCCCCGCGTAAGTCGCCAGATAAACCCCGATCGCCGGACGGTCTTTCAAGAGTGGCTTCATCAGCACAACACTTGTCGCCCACACCAATGCACTCGCCAAAACTAAGCCAAGCCCAAGCGGAGTCCAAAACCGCTCACCTGATCCCATCAAAATCACCCCTGCCACCCCGGCATAGGCAATCCCTCCACCAACAAAAAGTTGCCACCGTCCCATTTCCTGCCCGACAACTACTGAAATGATAGAAACCCAAATTGGTGCTGTTGCCAGACAAACCGCACCCTGGGCTGCTCCAACGCGACTCATACCTTCCAAAAAGAGAACCATGTAAAGTCCCGTACTCAAAAACCCAGCAAACAAAAATCGAAACCATTCTTTTCCAACCGGCTTGTAGGTCTGCTTCACTGCAATTGCATAGGCCCCCATCACCGGAACCATCAGCAAATAACGCAGTACCATCACCACTTGGACGGGCCATGCTTCAAGGGCAAATTTCACCACGACAAAGTTCAAACCCCAAGCCAAAACCACAAAAACTAAAGCAGGATGAGGAAGCCACAGGGGCCAACGCGACATTAGGTTCAGTCTAACCCACAGACCATAAGGACTAGGACGGATTTGGCGGATTCCCCCCCATGGCGCAAACTATGCGTCTAACGCGACATGGCATTGATCTCGCAAGAAATGATCTCCACCATCGGCCGAACCTACATCAAGGGCCAAGAGTGGATGAACGAGAACGGGATTGACCATTGCGAATCCGTGGATGTCGCCCTCGCTGCCGAAACATATCGCTATTTTTGGAAACCAAAACCTGTCAAAACGGTTCTTCTCCTTCCAAGAGACTCCCAAACATGCTCCCCCGACTTGGGCCACAAAGTCAAATCGGCCTGGCTCAAACTCGGAGAGCACACGTCTCCTAACGCATTTGTCCGAACCCCCTACTGCCTTGGTTACGGCGAACCGGAAATTGTCCCTACCCTCGACAACATAATCGCCGAGAAAAACTCTCCCATCTGGCATACCCTCGCCGAGCTCGTCCAGCGTAACTACTCTCCGAGCCTTGACCTTGTGCCTCGGCTAGAACACAAAGCCCGCATCCTCCACGAACTTCATCGCCTTGGAATCTGGATCACCCATCCATCACTATTCGGCGATCACGCCGAACGCCCCCTAATCCAACAGTGGTGGAACGGCCCTGGCCAATTTCTCCAAACCGAAGCTCCAGATGCCCTGCTGATTGCATTCGGACGTGGTCTCTACGACGACCTCATTGCTTGCAACGTCCCCGTTGCCGATTACCTTTATCATCCACAAGGCTTACAATCCGATGAACATCACGCCCACCAACGACGCATTGTCGAACGCGTTCTTAAGTTCAATCACTAATCCCCAAAGGTAACCTCGCCGGACTTATGTCCACGATCATCATCGGAATAGTCACCGGGCTCGCCGCCGGCGTGCTGAGCGGGCTTTTTGGCATTGGTGGCGGAATTGTCATCGTTCCAGCACTCATTCTTGCCCTCGGATTCTCACAGCACAAAGCCCAGGGAACTTCCCTTGCCGCTCTCCTCCTTCCCGTCGGCGCATTAGGGGCATACAAATACCACCAAGAAAAGAACATTGACATCAACGCCGCGCTGGCCCTGTCCGTCGGCCTATTCGCAGGTGCTCTCGCGGGAGCCAATATCGCTACGTCCCTTGACCCTGTCACGATGCGCAAGATATTCTCCGTCTTCCTTGTCTTGATCGCCTGTTACCTCTGGTTCAAAAAGTAAGTTGTCCCCACTCTCCGATGTAAAGGAGAAAACCTGTAGCTCCGAAGGCAGCGTGAGCTAGGGGGCGAGGTAACTCTAACAAAAATCCCCTCCCCAAAGTCTGGGGATTGGCAAGGGGTGGGGTTGATTGAGAGGCCACTGAACCCTCACAGTGTCTAACGCAAAGCCTAAACAGTGGCGAACTGAAGTCAATTTACTTGCCACAAAACCCCAGAACAACTTCCTCCGTCTAAACAATTGATGCTCGCCGTGCTCATCGCCACCACAATCCTCAATCCCCTCACAATTCCGGTCATAGGCGGCAAACCTATACCTCTCACTGGACACAAAGCCCTCACCATCGTTTTCCTCACCAACGATTGCCCGATTGCCAACGATTCTCAACCGGACCTGGAACGAATCCATAAACAATTCAACTCAGCCCAAACACCTCTCATCGGCGTCTACATCAACCCCAAACTAACCGAATCAGAAGCAAGAAAACACAAAACTGAATTTCAATTCACTTATCTCCAATCCATTGACCGAACCCATGCCCTCGTCAAACACCTCAAAGCCACCACAACTCCCGAGGCATTCGTGCTTGACCACACGGGCAAAGTCCAGTACCGGGGTCGAATTAACAACATGTATTCCGACCTTGGTGTCCGCCGAAAATCCGTAACTGAGAACGATCTCGCCGATGCAATCCGCGCTATCAGCCGAGGACAAAACCCAAAAACCAAAGAAACCAAACCATACGGCTGCTTGATCCCAGACCTCGCCGACTTTGACGACCTAGAATGACCCCTGTCCGCTCCGGGTATATTTTCCGAACTCCCGGGCGCTTAGCTCAGTTGGTAGAGCACCTCGCTTACACCGAGGCTGTCGGGGGTTCGAGTCCCTCAGCGCCCACCATAAAAAAGTCCTCCCGGTTTTAAACCGGGAGGACTTTACTTTTTACGAACCTCAGTCTCAGTTGTTAACCAATTCCGGCTCTTCGTCGCTTGCCGGAGGCGCATCGCTCTTTCGGAAGAACACATTGCCATCGCCATCCACGTCCGCGACAATGTGGTCGCCGTGAGCGAATGTCGTCATGAGCAATTGCTCGCTCAAAGGATCTTCAATGAATCGTTGAACCGCCCGGCGCAACGGTCGGGCTCCTAGATTCGGATCGTAACCCTTCTCTACGAGAAGATTTTTGACCGCATCACTCAACTCAATCGTAATGCCAAGCTCTTTCGCCTGCTCATTAACTCGCTTGAGATAGAGGTCGGCAATCTCCAAGATTTCGTCTTTCTTGAGGTGCTGGAAGACGATGACTTCGTCCACCCGGTTCAAGAATTCGGGCCGGAACAACTTCTTCATTTCGTCCAACATCTTGTTCTTCATCGCCTCATAAGTGCGCGGATCATTGATGTCCATCTTGGCATCGCGGAATCCAAGCCCCTTTTCAAGCTCAATTGGGCGTACCCCGACGTTCGAAGTCATGATGATGATCGTGTTGCGGAAGTCCACATGACGACCCTGCGAGTCTGTTAAGTGACCATCTTCCATCACTTGAAGCAAAATGTTGAAGACTTCTGGATGCGCTTTCTCAATTTCATCAAGAAGCACAACGCAATACGGGTTCCGGCGAACTTGCTCAGTGAGCTGCCCACCTTCATCGTATCCGACATATCCCGGAGGAGCCCCAACGAGCCGACTCACCGCGAATCGCTCCATGTATTCGGACATGTCAATCCGAACCATTGAACTTTCCTTCTCATAAAGGTACTCCGCCAAGGTTTTGGCAAGTTCTGTCTTACCAACCCCTGTCGGCCCCAAGAAGATGAAGCTTGCAATCGGTCGTTTCGGATCTTTCAAACCGCTTCGACTTCGGCGGATCGCCCGTGCAACCGCACTAACCGCTTCAGCTTGACCCGTAATCCGCTTGTGCAAGTCGTCTTCCATTCGCAACAACTTCTGCGACTCTGCTTCGACGAGTCTGGTCACCGGAATACCTGTCCAACTTTGGACAATGCCCGCAATTTCGGTTTCGCCAACGACTGCGTCCGGCTTTTCTTCCGCCCGCCAGGCCTCTTCTCGTTCAATGATCGATGAACTCAATTCATCGTAAGCCTTGTCCAGCTTTTCAATTTCGTCTGGCTCACCGTGTCGCCGAACGTGTTCCAGATCAGCGCGCATTTTTGCCAACTGCTGTTTGTCCGTTCGGACATCTGCCGGTGGCAAACTTTGTTGCAAACGAACCCGACTGGCTGCTTCATCAATCAAGTCAATCGCCTTGTCCGGCAAAGTTCGATCAGTGATGTAGCGCATCGAAAGTTGAACCGCGCTGGTCAAAGCTTCGTCCGTAATTTCTACGTTGTGGTGGGCTTCGTACCGCTCTCGGAGTCCGCGCAGGATTTCAACTGCTTCTTCCTCATTCGGTTCCCGAACCTTAACTGATTGGAATCGCCGTTCAAGGGCCGCATCTTTCTCAATGTACTTGCGGAATTCGTCTTGCGTCGTTGCGCCGATGCATTGGAGTTCACCTCGGGCGAGTGCCGGCTTCATGATGTTCGAGGCATCAATCGCCCCTTCGGCCGCTCCTGCACCGACCAAAGTATGAAGCTCATCAATGAACAGGATGACTTCACCATCCGCCTTGCGGACTTCCTCCATCACCTTTTTCATTCGCTCTTCAAACTCCCCTCGATATTTCGTTCCTGCGACTAGGCCCGCCATATCAAGGGCAACCAATCGCTTATCCATCAAAATTTCTGGGATGTCTCCGCTCACAATGCGGAGGGCCAAACCTTCAGCGATTGCCGTTTTCCCGACTCCTGGGTCACCGATGAGACACGGATTATTCTTCGTCCGCCGAGCCAAAATCTGCATGACTCGCTCAATCTCTTGCTGGCGACCAACTACCGGGTCAAGCTTCCCTTCTCGAGCAAGTTCGGTCAAATCACGACCAAACTCATCAAGCGTCGGGCTTTTTGCTGTATTCCCCGACCCGCTGTTTGAGTTAGAAGACTTGCTTCCTTTCTCGCTCGAACTGGACTGAACTTCATTGTCCTGCAGGGCCATCACCTCGCGACGCGCCCGATCAAGTTCAACTCCAAGCCGGCCAAGCACTCTGCCCGCCAGCCCATCCCCTTCTCGAATCAAACCGAGAAGGAGGTGTTCAGTTCCAATATAGTTGTTATTCAAGTTGCGCGCTTCGTCATAAGCCAAGTCGATGACCCGCTTCGCCCTCGGCGTCAGCGTCATATCCTGGCTCGGTCTAGATTCGCCTCGGGGAAGTTGTTTCTCAACTTCGTTCCGGATCTTCCCAAGACCAACTCCGAGCTTTTCCAGAACTCGCGCCGCAACACTATCGCTCTCACGAACGAGGCCCAGCAACAAATGCTCGGTCGAGACGTATCCCTCGCCAAACTTTTGCGCTTCCTCTTGGGCAAAGAAGACAACCTTCCTTGCGCGTTCCGTAAACCGTTGCCACATGTTCTGTTTCGTGCTCCTTGATGACAACTCCCGGAGGAATTGCCGTACTTGCTTAGACGAGTAATCCCGTGGTCTTGTGCCCGCAGACCCAAAGCCCGGCATCGGTCAAATCAACCGATAAACTCATTCTCGGAAGAAACCCTTAATCTTCCTAGCAATTTTTCTAGGCTGATTCTACCGCCCGCGAACCTAACCCAACTCAGTCCCGCCCGTCATTTCCATGTAAAATTACCAGTATCTTCACCTGTTAGAAAAAATACTATGTCAGATTTGCCAGGAACCCTTTACACTATTCAGAAGTCAAACCCGACTTGTGGCTGTCCCTTGCGACCGCCCAACCTGCAATCAAACAACATCATGCGACACTACCTCCCTCTTCTCGCCGCATTCGCCGTACTCCCCGGACTCGCAAACGCGGAACCCGGCCCCATCTCTGGAGAGATGACCATTGCATATGGCTGGTCAAAAGACGCCAACGGAAATAAAGTCGACCTAAAGGGCCGCAAGGTCAAATACCGCGGGTGGCCCGTCCAAGCTAGTCCAATTGTTCCCACCAAAGCATCATTCAATTGGCTTGGTCGGATGCTCAAAAAATCTAGCCGAGAAAAGCCGTCCTTTTCTCCTCCACAAAGCGTTCAGGAGTCAAACAACTATGTATATTTTGCCGACGCAGGAGCTGGCTGGGGGTACGTGGAGGGTAACCCAAGTTCACTGGACGATGTCGTGATGACCTCTGCCGGAATTGGAAAACCCTGGACTCAACTACGATTTGGCTTCAACTATGTTCCGACCAGTTTTGAAAGATGGTTGTTCAGAATAAGGGTTTGGGGAACTAACCAAGATAACCCTGCTCCACAAAATGACTTTGTCAGCGAATACGCTGACTTTGGACTCTACTGGACAGCATCCGTGCCATCAGGGCAACACATTTTTGAAATAGATATTACAGCGGCAGCAGTAGCAACAACTGACACATCCCTTTACATTGCTTATCAAGCAAGAACTCCAGCAGCATCGCCAATTCTTGAGGATGGAGAAGGCGCCTTCAAATTTGGAGAAGTTGACTTCCTGTTTAATGCCGCTGCCCCTCCGTCCATAGGATCAAGTGAAGATCAGTTCTGGTACGACTGGGATCCGGTTCCGGACGGACGCTATGAAAATACTGAAATTGACGTGTTCGAAGGTTCAAGAGCAGACCACGTGGGAGGAATCCAAGTCAGCGCAACTGGTGCTGTCCAAGAGTTAACTTCAATCTCTGCCGTCATGGGGAATGGACGCTTCGTGTCCGGCAACCTGCTTTCCATTCTCAACGGCGGTGATAGCAATCTCTTCCGCATGAATGAAGCTTACAACGTTGCTCGCGATACTAGCGTTGGTGAAGTCATCGTTGATTTCTTTAACCCTGTTTCGAACATAAATTCAATCCGAATCAACGGTATTGGAGGGACTACAATCAACAGCACTATCCGCCGGATTCACCTGTTTAACTTCGCTACCAACACTTGGGTATTGATGAACCAGGCAAACACGCCCACACCAGGACTGTTGAGCTTCAGTGAAAGCTACGGGGGCCCCGCATCGAGCATTCCGAACTTCATTGGAACCGTAAATAACCCTCTTTTCGGACCAGTACCCGCTATTCGCGCCCGAGTCGGTTGGCAGAACACCACGTTCAACAACGACCGAAGCTGGCAAATGCAACTTGACTTGCTAGAGTGTTTTGTAACAACACCTTAGTCTGAAGATGCACGAAAAAAGCCGGGAGCGCAAACCGCTTCCGGCCTTTTTTGGCCCTGTGGAACCATCCAGGTAATTCAAACAGTACAATACACCTATGCCTGCCGCCTGGAAAGTCGGAGCCCTCGTCCTGATCTTTGTTGGACTGATCTTAGGAATCTTCGCAGCTCTTGGTGCCAGTATCTTCGCCGAACCAAAAGAACTGTATTACGCCAAATTCGCTGACGCCGGCGGACTCGATTCCGGAGCTGATGTCCTCCTCGCTGGCGTTTCCATCGGACGAGTGGACAAAGTCGAACTCACGTCCACCGGTGAAGCAATTGCCACCCTCGCAATCGAGCAAGGCCGAAAACTCGACAAATCGCTTGTCGCTGTCCTCCCCACCAGCTTCATTTCCCTTGGCGACAAACAAGTACTCCTTCGCCCCTTGGCCCAAGCCAGCGGAACCTACACCGCCGGAGATCGATCCGACCCCATCCCCGGAATCCTTCAAGGTCCGCTCGACGAAATCTTCCCCGATACCGAAGAAACCATGGCCGAGCTCAACAAAACCATGGTCGCCTTCCGCTCCCTCCTCGAAGATAAAGAACTCAAAGATGGGCTCGTTGGCATCATGAAATCCGGTGAAACAACCGCCACAAAATTCGGCAACCTTGCCGATAACTTCAACTCAACCCTCACTCAAAACTCCGACGAAATCAACACCCTCATGAAAACCATGGTCGCGACCATGAAAAACGTCCAAAGCGTGAGTGCAGAAATTGAAGAATTCGCCGCCAGCGGAACACTCCAAAGTCAAACCGAGCAGCTTCTCACCACCATGAATGCCGCCGCCACAGAAGGCAAGGGCCTCATGGAAGACCTGAGAGCCTACACCGCCGACCCTGAACTCCAAGATAGCCTCAAATCAACCCTCAAAAATTTTGAGTCCATGAGCGCATCTGGCGTCAACATCGCCGCCGATACGGAAGTCATGACCAAAAACGGGATCGAGATCAGCCAGCAAACCAAAGAACTCATGACCAAAGCCAATAAACTGGCCGATGAAGTCGAAAAACTCATCGAAGATGTCAAAGGTGCGGTCAAGAAATTCGATCCCACCGGAGCCGGGGCCGGCGGACTTCTCCCAAAAGTCGAAGTGGAATCCGATCTCACCTACAACACCGAAGCATCTCGCATTCGCACCGACCTCAACCTGAAAATCCCCGCCGGAAAAGAAAAACTCATTTTTGGCCTTTACGACGCCTTCGAATCCAACAAACTCAACATTCTCCTCGAGCGATCAATCAACGACCGAACGGACCTTAGGTACGGGGTCTATGCAAGCAAACCAGGTGCCGGGGTATCTTATCGCTTCGCGCCGAACACCTGGCTCCAAAGCGAGGTATTCGGACTCAACGATCCACAGCTTGATCTACGCCTCAAGCATCGGTTCAACGAAGCCCTCCACGGTTGGGTCGGAATTGAACGGGTGTTTGATCGAAATTCTCCGGCGATCGGCATCGGGATTAAGCGCTAAACAAAACGAGGTTTTTTGATGAAGGTCATTCTTAAGCAGGCTGTGCCCAAATTGGGCAAAGAGGGTCAAGTGGTAAACGTCAAGGACGGTTACGCACGCAACTTCCTTTTCCCCCAACACATGGCGGTTATCGCCGACAAGAAGCAATTGGAAGTTCTCGGACGCCAGCAAGCCAAAATCGCTGCGGAACTCGAGCAAACCCGAGCCGAAGCCCAAGTCATTGGCGAAAAGCTGAATGGCGTCACGCTGAAAATGGAAACCAAGTCCGGCCCGGACGGTCGCCTTTTTGGTGCTATCACAAGCCAGGACATCGTAGACATGATCAAATCGGAACTCAAAACCGAAGTTGACAAGAAAGCCGTACTTCTGCTCCGACCGATCAAGCGCGTCGGCAAGTATGACGTCGAGATCAACATCCACCGAGACGTCAACATCGAAATGAAGCTCAACGTTTTCGATCCTGAATTCGCTGAACTTGATGAAAAACTCCCCGAAGTCGAAGAAGTCGTCGCCGAAGAATCTGACGAAGTCGAAGCCGACGAAACCGAATAATCGTTTCAAAATCCAAACGCCCCCAGGTGCCAAGTGCTCTGGGGCGTTTTTAGTTCAAATTCTGCCGATTTGACCTAACTTTTCGACCAATTTCAGCCAATCACTTACCTAGAAACGAACTCGTTTCCGGAATGACAACTTGTTGAACGGCGTCCATCCCTGGCTCTTTGGACTTGCCATCCTCGCGGTGGTAAGTTTTATTGCCATTGCTGGCTGGACATTCAAAACCAAACGATCCCCAAAAATTCTGCCCGTATTGTTCCTGCTCATTCTCACAACCCTCGTCATCGGATATCTCACTGCCGACAGCGCATCAAAGCGAGACACCCAGCGATATCTCCACAATAATATCGAACTTGCAAACCTCATCGCGATCAGTACTCAAAACGAGAATCATGCCCAAATCCGGCTTGACGGTTCGTCCACAAACGCAATCCAAAATATTGAATCAAGCTACGCGGAAATGTTCAAGCGAAGATCGTCAATCACGGGTATCCAAACAATTCGCAAGACCCCCGATGGCAAGTTCCAACCCATCACTCGCTCTGGCGACAATAAAACTGCTAACGAAGTCATCGAAAATCCCAGTACGTTCGCCAAATCCTGGGAAGGTTCGGGTCAAATTCTCCTCCTCGATGACAAGGATTCCGCCTCCGTTGCCGCTGTGCCAGTGACCAATTCTGCTGGAAAAGTAGAGGCCCTTCTGCTCGCAACCTTCAGCGGCGATTCATATCGATCCAGTCAGTTCGATGCTCAAAAAGGCGTCATCACAATGACTGCGATCCTGCTCCTTCTCACGATCTTCGGCGGCATCACCGGAATCCAACTCATCCAAACCCTCGCCGAAGCCCGAGTCGCCCGAGCCGAACTGCTCCTCCAAGGCGATCGCATCCGCGAGCAAATGGACACCATTGCCGAGAAAAACCAACTCATGGCCGCATCCCACGATGCTCTCGCTCAGGCCAACGCCAAATTGCAGAGTCTTGCCACACTTGATGGTCTGACCGGTGTTATGAATCACCGCGCCCTCATGGAATTCCTGAGCGTTCACATGAAGAGAAACGGCGTCATCGGATCACCGAGTAGCGTTATCCTCCTCGACATCGATAATTTCAAACAACTCAATGACCAATACGGACACATGGCGGGTGACGAAGCCCTCCGAACTATTGCCCAAGTCCTCAAACAATCCTGCCCGAAAGATGCCGGTGTCGGTCGCTATGGCGGTGAAGAATTTATGATGGTTCTCCCCGGCGCATCTGAATCAGCCGCATTTGCTGTCGCCGAAGAACTCCGCCGACGCATCCAAATGGCCAAAACAAGCTCTCGAGCCGTCACCGCAAGCGTTGGAGTTTCCACCGTCTATTCCCTCTCCAAATCCGAGCAAACCCTAATCGATGAAGCCGACAAAGCTATGTACCACAGCAAGCAGAACGGCAAAAATCGAGTCACTCATTACGGTCACGGAATGCTTGAGTCAGCGTAATCCGTCAGCACCGTAGATCAAATCACATCCGGGAAACCTCGGGCCAGGTCCATGTCAAACTCCCTTTCTAAAGTCTGGGTAAGGCAATACGACCTAGACAAAATTCGGATGAACCAACATTCCGAACGATTAAGAATGTTAAGAAGCCAATTCTGTATGAGTCCCAACTTCAACTCAATATTGCAACAAAATTGATACTTATGTTAAGGATGTCATTAAAATTTGTTTAAGGAGGAATCTGTATGCTAAAGCAAAAGAATTATTAACATTCTCTTAATTTTAAGAATCGCAATATTCCGCAATAATCGTGGTGCGAGTCTGCATGTCAGACACGAAATCTCTTGGAGAACCCAAAAGAAATCATGCGAAAAGCGTTTACCCTCATCGAACTCTTGGTCGTTATTGCGATCATTGCCATCCTGGCTGCCATCCTCTTCCCTGTCTTCGCCAAAGCCAAGGAAGCCGCTAAGAAATCCTCCGACCTCAGCAACGTCAAGCAGTTGAGCCTCGGGATGACCATCTACACCACTGACTACGACGATGTCTATCCGTCCGCTTACTTCCACCGCGCCTTCAATCCGGCAGCTGGCGGAACGACGGCAGGTTACATTCACTGGTCCTGGATGATCACTCCGTACGTCAAGAACCAGCAAATCTTCGTGAGCCCCGGCGACAACAGCCGAGGTCAAGCTCCGACGTGTTTCGCAAGCTCCGACAACAACAGCGGTGCTGGCATCCCGGCCAACAACAACCCCAACGTCTGCCCTGCCGGTAGCCCGTTGACCCCGCCCGAGTGGATTCGAGGAGGCGCCATCGTTGACCAACAAGTCCCGCGATTGAGCTACACCGTTAACGGTGCTGTTATTCCGCGACTGCGCAACATCAACGACGTCAACCGAGGAATCAGCGTTGTCAGCCAAACCGCAATTGACAACGTCTCCAACACCATTCTTTTGACGGGTATGACCGACGTGTTCAGCTGCTTGGCCAGCGCGTCCATCACCGCAACCGTTCGAAGCGCGTCACACCGCTCCACCAACGGCCTCTCACGAGATGCAAACAACACAACTGCATACTTCGGTTCTGCAGAAGATCCAGGTGGAGTTCGCCCAACACAGGTTTTTGCTCTGAACTGGAGCCGAATCAGCACAGGCTCCAACCAAATCTTCAACCTCTGCCGAACCGCCCCGTCCACGAGCTACCCGCTCGCGGTCTACCAAAGCTGGAACCGATGGAGCGAAGGCGACAACTACGGCATGAGCGACGGATCAGCGAAGTACCGCAAGTTCAACCAAACGTTGAACCCGGCGAGCTTCATGTGGGGCCCCAACGTCTACACCGACGGTGGTTTGCAGGTCACCGATCCGATCTCAGGTCAACCGGTTCGCAACTAAACCAATTAGAACCACTAACTTTGAACGGGCAACCGCTCAGCCAAAGTTAGCCAGGTCTCTGGTGAATGCACATCGCAAGGCTCCCCTCCGGGGGAGCCTTGCTCATAATTGAAAGCAATGAACATCCTCTTCGTCTGCATCGAAAACAGCAACCGCTCCCAAATGGCCGAAGGCTTTGCCAAACATTTCGGCAACGCCTCCAGTTACTCCTCCGGCTCCCGTCCCTCCGGAAAAGTCAACCCCAAAGCCATCGCCGCCATGGCCGAACTCGGCATCAATATCTCCCATCATCAGTCGATCGGCCTCGATGAACTTCCCAAACTCGAATGGGATTGGGTTATCACAATGGGTTGTGGCGACGCATGCCCCCACCTCCCCGCCAAAAATCGCGACGACTGGGCTCTCCCCGACCCCCGAGACCTCCCCCCCGAAGAATTCAACATCGTGCGCGACGAAATCGCCACTCGCGTCAAGAAATTACTCGCTTAATCAAGAAAAGCCCCCCTCTCCCTAACTTTCGTTAGGGAGAGGGGGCTGGGGGGTGTGGGTCAAGGGGCTAAGAAACACTCAGCGGAATCAACTTACGCTCGCGTTTCGTCGAAACCACCGAGTCTCGCTTAATCTCATTGTATAGCGAATCCCGCTCAATCGGCTCCCGTCCTGCTTCCAAGATCATATCCGTCATCCGAGAAAGCGTCAAAACCTGCTGCTTATTCCCAAAATCACCTTCCTTATAGGTGATTTCATATTCATGAACAAAACCATCCGCATCATCCGCTCCGTACCAGAGTGCCGTCTGCGTAACCTCCGGCGTATTCATAATCCAGAAGCTTTTGATATGCTCAAAGTTATCAAGCATCAACCGCGAAACCGCGATATTCCGCAAATCCACATAACCCGTCGGAGTTTTGATGTCCTCAAGCTCGGTCTTCTCTGGGTGGAACGAAAGCGGCGTAAAGCACACAAAATGCCCTGTCTCATCTTGCAATTCTCGCAATTGCATCAAGTGGCTCACCCGCTCTTCATTGGTCTCAATATGACCATAAAGCATCGTTGCGTACTGCGTCAGCCCAAGCTTTGACGCGGCTCGAGCAACGCTCTTCCATCCATCACCGCCAAGCTTCTTACCAAAGAGCTCACGGTGAACCCGATCGCTCAACACCTCAATCCCCCCACCCGGCAATGAGTCAAGCCCCGCTTCGATGAGGTCTTTCAACGCCTGCTCATGCGTGACCCCACCCTTCAGCGCAATCTGCTCAATCTCAATCGCCGTGAATGCCTTAACGTGAGCGTTCGGATAAACTTCCTTCACCACCCGACACAAATCCATGTAGTACTGATAGGGCAAGCGCGGATTGATCCCCCCCACCATATGGATTTCCGTCACATCCACATCCATATGCCAGTGCAATCGCTTCCGAACCTCCTCAATTGTCATTTCATAAGGATCTGGCCCACCTTTCTTCGCATAAAATGAGCAAAACTTGCAAAACTTGTTACAGATGTTTGTGTAGTTGATATGTTGATTCCGCACAAAATACGTGCGCTTGCCGTGGCGACGCTCCCGCACCAAATTCGCCATGTACCCCACCGCTGTCAGCTTCGGCGTCTCATAAAGCCGTATCCCGTCTTCCAGCGAAAGACGCTCCCCCGCCTCAACCTTGCGATAAATGTCCATCAATTCATCGCCAACAATTCGCTCCGGCGCAATACTCATCGGTGTTCCACATCCAGTTTTCAACAATAATTGAAAACTGTCCTGTTATACCTTACGTGAGTTGCCGTCTAAACATCAGAGGACCCGACAAATTTTCCAGCTAAACTACCAGCCGTGAAGCGGATCGCAATCCTCGGCTCAACCGGCTCAATCGGAACCCAAACCCTCGATATTGTCCGCCAGCACCCCGATAAACTCCGCGTCACCGGCCTCGTCGCCAACCGTTCTGCGACCGAACTCATCGCCCAAGCAAAAGAATTCAACACCAAAAACGTCGCTCTCATGGATGAAAAATCCGCCCGAGAAAACCTTCTCCCCGGCGGAATCCAAGCCATTATCGACATCGCTACCCACCCCGAGGTTGATCTCGTCGTCGTCGCCGTCGCCGGAGTCATTGGTCTCGAACCAACCCTCGCTGCCATCAACGCCAAAAAAGATATCGCCCTCGCCAGCAAAGAAGTCCTCGTTGCCGCCGGACAAGTTGTTATGCCGCTCATAGCCGAAAAAGGCATCACCCTCACCCCCATAGATTCCGAACACTCCGCTCTCTTCCAGTGCCTTCAGGGCTACCAACCGGATCAAATTGACAAGCTCATCCTTACGGCATCCGGCGGCCCATTCCGAGGAAAATCCCGCGACGAGCTCGCACAGGTTACAAAAAACCAAGTCCTTGCTCACCCCACCTGGAACATGGGCGGCAAAATCACCGTGGACTCCGCAACCCTCATGAACAAGGGCCTCGAAGTCATCGAAGCCCATTGGCTATTCGGAACTTCCATCGAAGACGTCAACGTTGTCGTCCACCCCCAATCCATCATTCACAGCATGGTGCAATTCAAAGATTCCAGCGTGCTCGCCCAAATGGGCTGGCCCGATATGCGACTCCCCATCCAGTACGCTCTCCTTTACCCGGAAAGAACCCCCAATCACCTCAAACCGTGGAATCCCATCGAAACGCCATCCCTCACCTTTGAAGCCCCAGATCCGGAAACATTTCAATGCCTTCAATTGGCCTACCAAGCCGCCTGGGCCGGGGGAACCATGCCCTGTGCGCTCAATGCTGCCAACGAAGAAACTGCAAATGCATTCCTCAAAGAATCTATCGGCTTCCTCGAAATTGCCGATATAAACCTCAAGGTGATGCAATCCCACACTCCCGTCGAACCAACCCTCGACAATATCATCGCCACCGACGCATGGGCCAGAATGACCGCCCGCGAACTCATCGCAAAGTAAAAAAGTAGGAACAAAAATCAAATGGATTTGCTGAACACCGTATCCCATGGCGTCATCGTTGGAATAACCTTTCTCATTGTCATTACCATCTTGGTCGCCGTCCATGAACTCGGGCACTACTGGTTCGCCAAGCTTTGCGGAATGCATGTCGAAGCATTCGCCGTCATGGTCGGAGGAATCCGCAAAACCCCTCTCAACGAGCACCTCACCAAACCTCTAGTCCCCGCCCGCAACGTCTGGCTGATCGGCACCAGTATCGCAATTGTCACTTTCCTTGCTGGCTTCTTTAACCTCAACCCCATTTTCTACAGTGGTTTAGCATTCCTGGCAATCGGTGGCCCGGTGTGGATCATCACCCGACTCTCATCTCTCTATCACCGCCCTGTCCAAGTCGGCATTCTCACCCTTCTCAAGTCATGGGGAGTCGTTGCCGTCATCCTCTTCATGGGCACTCAGTTTCAAAATCTTGACCTCTCTTACGCGCTCAACTTCCTTCTTGCCGGATCAGTCTGCGCTGTTTTACTCGTCTACTACGCCCCAGTACTCGGAGCCGCTGACATGGAAGGCAACAAAGGCCGCGGGGAAATCAAGATCGATGGTCAAAAGATCCCGGTTCAATACCGCCCGCTTCTCAGCAAAACCAACAAAGAAGGCACCGAATTCTCCCTCCTTCTTCTCCCTCTAGGAGGATTCGCCGCCATCAAAGGTATGCAACCGCGCGAAGACGGCAGCGAAACAAAAATCGACAAAGGATTCTTTTCTCGCCCCCCACTCCAACGACTCCTCGTCCTTTTCGCCGGACCTCTCTTCAGCATCGTCTTTGGGCAAATAATCCTCTTTGGCACCATCATGGCCCAAGGAATACCCGGCGAAGCTACTACGACCATTGGGTTCCTACCTACCGGGCCTGGCAAAGCCGCTGGGCTAGAGGTCGGGGACAAAATCACCACCATCAACGGTCAACCCGTTAACAACTTTAGTGACATCAGGGAGATAGTCCGGTTCTTTTACGACAAAGATTACAAACCAAAACCAATCAACCTAACCGTGATTCGGGATGGCAAAACCAAAAATTTCTCACTCCTGCCAACCATTGATCCAAAACCAGAGATCGTCCTTAACCGTGACAACGAGCCAGTCACAACAACAGAGAACGGCAAGCTCATCGACCTCAAAGCCAGACAAGCGCGAATCGGTTTCATTGGCAGCCCGTCATACGAACCCGCGAACCTCAACGAAGCTGCAACAATAGCCGCCCTCGCCCCTGTTACGATGACCCTGAATATAATCAGCATCTTCACAAGCTTTAACGAAGCCAAGGAAAGTGTCGGGGGACCAGCTGCCATGGTGCAGCAAACATCCGATTCCGTCAAAGGCGGTTTCATAAAAATCCTCGAGCTTGCTGCCCTCCTGAGCATCAGCCTTGGAATCATGAACCTCCTCCCCATCCCACCTCTCGATGGCGGTCAAATGGTCATCGCCTTTACCGAACTGATTCGGGGCAACAAACGCCTCCCCATGAACTTCCAACTCGCCCTCCACAACATCGGTGGCTTCCTCGTGGTTCTCCTCATGCTTGCCGTCTTTGCGATAGATGCCGGACGCCGGAGTGAACTCAACAAGATCAGAGAAGACTCAGTAATCTCGGCTCCCGAGAAGCGTTAGTCCAACAGCCCTTTCAGGTAGTCAAACTCCGTTCGAATCGAAGCCGCCTCGGAGCTGACCATCGGTCGTAATTCCACCCGACCGGAAAACTCCATGTTCCGAAGTTGACGCATCATATCTGCCCAATCGGTCATCCCGTCCTGAACGGTTGACCACCGCCGGGCCCACCCTTTGCTATTCACATCGGAAGCCCCTGGATGCTTCACCAAAACGTTGTCTCGAACCGTAACACACGCCAGATAGTCCATCAGAATCGCAACCGTGTAATCCCAAGCCTCAAAACCTTCAAAAAGCGCGCCGCCCGGATCAAGCTGAACTCCAAATTGGAACGGATTCAACCCCCGAATCAAATGGAACGCCGCGCTCGGTGAGGGAAGCAAACTTTCCCCACTCACCGGCAGAATCAAGCGAAGCTCATTCTCTTCCAAAATCGGCTTAAGCTGATCAAGTGCTTCCCTTGCCTTAGTTAAGCGAGACCGCACGAAATACCCCTTCTTTGCAAGTTCAGCGATCGAAAATTCCTTGATCCCACAAGCCTTAAGCAATTTCAAGAAGTCAGGCTCACCGATCAACTGTTGCAGCGTTAAATCAAGCTGAACAGAATAGCTCTCGATTCCCGCTGCCGCAACGGCATTAATATAGTCCGGCAATTCCGGATAAATATGCTCAACCGTTGCCTGTCCGTTCTCACCCACCACAACCGTACAAGTCTCGGCCCCCGCGTCCGTCACCAAACGCGCCATGTCTTCAGCCGTCAGCCCATCTAACTGCTCCGGATGCAAGCTCCAAACGATGTTCACTCCCCCAGTTTAACCGCTCCCAATTGCCGCCCCAGTTCGTCCAGATCACTAACAATGAACACAAAAGCCTTGGTCGCCGAATTCATTGGCGTCTTCGCCCTCTGTTTCGTTGGCATTTTTGCAATTGCTAACGCCGGAGCCGGAGCCACCAATCTCACCGGAGTCGCCTTTGCTCACGGTCTCGCCATTGCTGTAATGGTTGCCGCATTTGCTGCAGTAAGCGGAGCCCATTTCAACCCCGCCGTCAGTCTTGCGATGCTCGCTACCAAACGGATCACTGCATCCGGTTTCTTTGGCTATCTGATCGCCCAAATCCTAGGAGGCGCCGTCGCTGCATTGATTGCCGGAATCGTTCTTGGCACCCCTGCCGTTGCCGGAGGAACCCCCGCAATCGCCGATGGAGTCACCGCCGTCAATGCCATGATCGCGGAAATCGTCTGCACGTTCTTCCTGGTCGCTGTGATTTTCGGATGCGCGGTGGATAAGCGCAATTCCGGTCAGGCTCCCCTTTACATTGGGCTCGTGATCGTTGCTGGCATCCTCGCGATTGGCCCCTTATCCGGAGCCGCCCTGAACCCCGCTCGATACATTGGCCCTGCCATCGTGGGCGGAGCATTCGGCCCTAACTTCTGGGTTTGGATTGTCGGCCCCTGCATCGGAGCAATCATCGCCGCATTCCTGTTCGATGGCGTAATCTTCAAGAACGAACCTGAAGCATCCGAATAAGCAAAAAGAAACCCCCTGATCTTTACGATCAGGGGGTTTCTTTTGCCCTTTTAGGCGTTCAGAAGTTCGCCACCACCGCCCCCGCCTGGCCGTCCACCACGGCCCTGCTGGGGTGGAGAAAATTCAAACTTCGCTCCCGTCATTTGGTTCCACTGATTCCGCTGATTGCCATTCAAAACTCCCAGGAGTTCGTTCATCAACTTGTCCATGCGCGCTTTCATTTCCTCGGGGTTCGGCGGCTGGGGCGGTTCGCCTTGACCACCTTGGCCCGGTTCCGGTCGCGGCGGTCGGTTTGCTTCCATGATTGCTCGCATTTGCTGTTGCTGCTGCTCCGTGATACCGAGTTTTTGAACCACATCAGGTCGCATGAACGCCATCGGGCCAGAAGCTTGCAGCGACAATTGCTGATACCGGTTAAATTGACCGTCATTCAAGATCGTTTTCAATTTTGCTTCGATTTGCTGAACCAACTCCGCACCCGGTCCGCCTTGACCACCGGGGCCACCTTGGCCCCGCTGACCGCCACCTTGACCCTGTCCACCCTGACCTTGACCGCCTTGGCCCCGTTGACCGCCGCCTTGGCCCTGACCACCTTGACCTTGTCCTCCCGGACCGCCTTGCGGTCGCATCTCTTCCAAGATTTGCTGGATCTGCGATTTTTGTTGGTCGCTTAATTTCAATTCGACTTGGACTTTAGGATCGCGCAGAATCATTGGTCCCGCTTGTGGCCCCCGCATTTGCATTCCGCCTCGCTGACCGCCTTGACCCTGTTGGCCTCCTGGTCCACCTTGTCCGCCACCGCGTGGGCCAGCTTGCTGAGCAAACAACTCGTCACACTCTTGAGATCCAGCGGAGCCGTTAACAACAAATGCCGCGCTCGCCATCCCGACGATGCCGATCGTTGCCAATGCTATTGTGAGTAATTTTTGTGTTTTCATCTTTTCGTTCCTCAAGCTGCTTGCCTCTGGGAATCCCGCAAGCTACATGATCATTCTATGAACGCAAAGTGAGAAAACTATGAGGAAACCCCTCATTTCACGAACCAGACCGAATTTCTGCCCGATATCCATACCCTCGAACTGTATGAATCAACCGAGATCCAAGCCGCTTTTCAACCTTCGACCTCACCCGATAAATCATAACCTCCAGAGAATTCTGGCTAAACGACTGGTCATATCCCCAAACATGCTCAAAAATCTGATCGCGAGACAAAACGTTGCCGTAATTCTGCATCAAGTACTCCAGGAGCCGAAACTCAAGCAAGGTCAATTCAATATTCTCTCCATGAATCTCAACCTTCAACTGAGACGCATTCAACAATAAGTCACCTGCCGAATATTCTTCATCTTTCGCGGCTGGGTCGCTCGAATACTCGGACACCCGCCGCAACAATGCTCTCACCCGCGCCAGTAACTCGCGGGGCTCAAACGGCTTTGCCAAATAGTCATCGGCTCCCACCTCCAAACCAACAATCTTATCAACGACGTCTGCCTTACTCGTCAACATAATAATAGGTATTCGACTCTTCTGCCTGACCCTGCGGCAAAACGAAATACCGTTCTCGCCGGGCAAATTGATATCCAAAATCACGAGATCCGGATTCTCGTTCCTCAAGAATTCCGAAGCAATTTCCGTATTGGGTGCCGTCAAAACGGTCAACCCTTCTCCCAAGAGCAATTCTCTGAGCGATTTCAATATAAATTGATCGTCATCAACTACCAATATTTTTGACCCTAACATCGCTGAAACTCCATCACAAATTTTGTCCCAACCCCAATTTCCGATTCGCAACGAATCACTGCATCATGCATCTCAATAATCTGCTTCGCACTATAAAGTCCAAGCCCAATTCCGTCCGGTCGCCCTGATTGAAACGGCACAAATAGGTTTTGCTGAGCATCAAGCGACATCCCACGTCCCGAATCCCAAACCATCACTTGAATCAACTCTTCACCAACATCAATTGTCTGAATTCCAATTCGCCCCCCTTGGTCAACTATTTGCACAGCATTCAAAAGCAAATTTAGAAATAAATGCTCAAGCCTGACCCGATCTCCCATAATCCACGCATCGCTCGCATTCAGATCAATCTCAACCGTTATCTGAGCCAACTCAGCATGAGCATTCAGCATCTCCAAAACCGAGAGCAAAATCTCATGCATGTCCACTTGCTCCATGTGCCCCGAATGAGGCTTGCAATAGGAAAGCAATCGATTCGACAACACCCGAAAACGTGTGATCTGCTCATCCATCATTTCCAGCTTCGCTGAATCGCTCAATCCCGGCATCTTCATCTGCAATTGCATGGTCGACAAAATATTGCGGATGTCGTGCGAAATGCTCGCCGAAAGCTGCCCCGTTACAACCAATTTCTCCTGGTCGATCAAGTTCTTCTGAACTGTACTCAATTCCGATTGCAATTGAGCCAAGTGATTCTCTCGCTCAATCTCCCCCCAATCCGCGCCGCAATTTGTTCCAAAAACCGAATCTCTTCCGGGTCAAATTCTTGCTCACTCTATCCGTCCAAAATGCACAGCGTGCCAATCGCTTCCCCACTTGGTCGCCTTACCGGAACCCCCAAATATCGAGTCAGCCCCAAAGAACAAGGCAGAATATTCCGCGCCACTTCGTCCAGCCGAGCATCCTGAATCAGCAAAGTCTGATCCTGCTTCATACACAATTGACAGTAGGAATCTTGAAGTGGATTTCCCTCCACCCCTTGCGCCGGATTCGTCGCCCCTCCCACCGCCTCAAACCGCATCATCTCTCCATCCAAGATGCTCAGTAAAACCCAAGTACCAAAATATTGACTCGTCCGCTCCACAATTCCCGCATAAACCTTTCTCGGGTCGGCATCAATCATCAACGACGTCTCGTGCAACGCTTCCAAAATTCGAGTCTTCCGGTTTGAACTGGTTCGATCCTGAAAAGTCCATAACCGTCCAACGGGTTCCCCTTTTTCACCGATAAGCGGGCCCGTATAACGGTGAATTACCGCTCGTGGCCCCTGTAAATTCAACAGATCCGATTGCCGCAAAAAAGGATCGCTATAGACCTTCGCTAAATTGCTCTCCCATGCCGATACATCCATCAATCGCGAACGAACAGCCGTTCTCAAACCCTCGACGGACTCTCGAACAGCCAGTTCAATGTCCAAACCCCAAAGCTCGCCAAATCGTTGATTACACATTAGCGTGCGGTGGTTCAGGTCTGTAACCAAAATGCCACTATCCGATTCTGCAGCAACGGAATGAAGCAATGGCTGCAGAATCGAATCATCAATATCTCGAAGGGCAAGGCGAGTTACCATTAAGCTACCCTTCAGTATAGCGGACCTCTAACCATTTGCAGGATTTGGATACAAATCTGCATTGGAAGGAACAAGGGCGGGATCAAATGTTTTAGCCACTGAATTCCCGGTTGACATGCTCAAGAATGGAGTCAGAGCCGCAACAACCTGATCAATACTGGTCAAGCCATAAGTGCGCTCATAGACGTTATTGTTTGGAGGATCAACGCTCTCGGGAGATCCCGAAAGGCCAGTGACCGCCGATAATCCCAGGTCATCCCCAATCAATCGAGCCAAGGTCCTGTGGTCACTTTCGACCCCCATTATCTGTGCTGCCAAAACCCGGAGCGCAGGAGTCGAAAGATCCTTAACCCCAATCAGATAGGCCGCAATGAAGGCATCCTCAAGGGTAACGAGTGTATTGATTGTCGTCGCGATATTCGTAAACATTCCGGTCGGGAAAAAGTAGTTGGTCTGCGCATGCTCGCTACCAGTTGCGCTGAATAACAAATCGTAGTGGAACTTTTCTTGATCCCTGGCCGCAACGATATAAGCCTGATTCTCACCCGAAAGGGTTCCGAAGAACGGTGCGTCGTTAATAATTGCCGTGTACATCGTAGTCGCAAGTGCTTCTGCAATTTTGGCCGCACCAAGAATTGATGCATCCATGTTTGTTTGCGCGGTTGACGATCCGGATCCCCCGCATCCAATCAAGGAACCTATTGCTGTCAATCCAATACCGGCCATGCCAGCGTGTACTATGAACGAGCGACGATCTGTTTTTTCTGAAAATTTTTCCATCTGGTTTCCTCGTTCATTCACTCTATCAAGTGAATCTGAACGAACCATGAACCCAGACTAAATATTCCCTATCAATTCCCGCCTCGCCGACCCTGACCGCCGCCTGAACGACCCATTCCTCCACCCATACCGCCCATTCCCCCCATCATTCCGCCAAAGGCCGCCATCGGGTTGCTGAACGTGAACGGTTTCCCAGTTGCAGACTTCCACTTGGCCTGGGAATCAGCATCAAGAGCCGCCACAAGTTTCTTATCAAAATCCGCCTTGGCTTTCATGATTTTGCTCAAGTCTGGCATCTGTCGTCCGCCACCCTGACCGCCACCTTGTCCACCACTCTGCAACGAAGCCATCATTTCTTGACCAAACGCCTCGGCCATTTTCTGCATTTTCTCCGCTTCTGCATCACTAATCGCAAAACGAGTCTTGAAATTGTCGCCCATCATAGAAGCCGGACCAATTTGCTGGAATACCAATTCCTCGTACCGCTTCACCTGCTGAGAATTCAAAATCGTTCGCAATTTCGGCCCCAATTCCGCCGAAGCACGCCTCATCCCCCGCGCTACTCCTTCGAGCCCTTCACCACCGTTACCCGAAGCTGCTGGCGGTTTCATGGCATCGGTAATCTGCTTTTTCTGAGCATCTGACAACTTCAATTCGGTCGCCACTTTAGGGTCATTCAAAATCATCCCGCCCATGCCCAAGATGTCAACCTCGCCCATCTGAGCCTCCCCGCCCCCTTGCGGTCGAGGTCTTGCCGGAGTTTCTCCGCCGCCCCGCTGCGGTTGGGCAGGTACCGAAGAAGTTTCACCCGGGGCCACTGATCCCCCTCCTCGGCGCATCCCACCTCCTCCTCCCATAAAGGGTCGATTGGGAGCCGACATTCCCCCTTGTGGTGCCTCAATATTCCCCGGAGTTTCTCCAACTCCAACTCCTGCATCGTTCGGCAAACCACTCGCCAAATCGTCCCCCGTTGGCGCATTCTGAGTCCGCTCGCCAATCGTTGAATTCGTCATCACGAGCTCCTTCTTAGATTCTCGCGCCTGAATATCAAAGTTGCGGTAACCCGCGTAACCCAAGAGCCCTGCCCCAACAACGACCCCAACGATTGCGTAGATGCCACGATTTTCCATATCTTTCTTATGTCACCTCAATGCCCGGAGGTTCCATTCATAAGCATATCAGATAACTCCATCAATCCGCAAAAAGTGGTGGCAAAAACAAAAATGGCGGAGCGAGAGAGATTCGAACTCTCGATAGGTTGCCCTATACACGATTTCCAATCGTGCTCCTTCAACCACTCGGACACCGCTCCGCGTCAGCCTTCTATTGTGATCGGTTTACGACGACCGAAAATAGACCCCCTAGGCCTGATTCATCGCGGACGACCACTCAAACCCATTCCAGGTTCAAAAACAACCACTGGTATCGAACACACCTCCGCCAAAAGCGACCCCATTCTGACCATCCCCGGCTGCTCTGTAGAATAATGCCCGCACGCCAAAATTGTTAATCCGCTCTCACTTGCCTCCAATGCAACATGCTGAGGAACCTCTCCTGTGATGTAAGCATCCGCTCCCAAAGCCAAAGCTGCCTGCCACTCGCCTGATGCCGCACCTCCCACCACAGCAACCCGCCGAACTGGATGATCATGTCCCACCCACATCTCCGATCGACTCCCCAACCGATCATCAACAAATCCTTGAAAATTTTCCACACCCTGCAAATCCCCAATTCTCCCGCAAGGATGTGCCACCCCGTCAGCCAACTGCACCCAATCAAACGCCGGCTCTTCATATGGGTGAGCGGCTCTCAATGTCGCCTCGACAACCCCTCGTCGTTCACCCGAAACAACCATCTCAATCCGAGCTTCCGCAACCTCTTCAACCCGTCCCCGCTCACCAATGACCGGATTCGACTCCGCTCCACCCCGAAACGTCCCAACACCCTCGGTAAAGAATGCGCAACGGTCATAGTTTCCAATCACTCCAGCCCCCGCGGCCGACAGCTGATCAGCCAAAAAATCTCGATTTGCAATCGGAACAAAGACAACCAGCTTCCACCGCTCCGACTTCTCACCCCAACCAAACGAGACAACATGTTCCAGACCCAGCCTATCCGCCAGCGCATCATTGATCCCTCCTGGCGCGCAATCCCAATTGGTATGGGCCGCAATCAAAGAAATCCCCCGCCGCACCAGCTCAATAACCCGGCGCTGCGCCCAATTGTCCGACCTCACGGCTGTAAGCTCGTCCCAAATCACCGGGTGGTGAGTCACCATCAGATTTGCACCAACCGATGTCGCAAACTCAATCGCCCCTATTCCCGAATCCAAACTCACGACAATTTTCTCAACGTCCGCCGTCGGATCACCAACCTGCAACCCCACCTTATCAAACCCAAACGCATAGTGAGGCGGTGCCAGTCTTTCCACCTCATTGAGAACATCTCGTACCTTCACAACTCAGAGACTACCAAATAAAAATTCCCCCGGATGAAAAACCCAGGGGAATCAATTGCGCTTCCGAGCGAACTTACTTGTCTCGAAGCGGGAAGCCCAAAGCCTTCAAGAGCTCTCGGCCTTCTTCGTCCGTCTTCGCAGTGGTGCAAATAGTGATGTCCATTCCGCGCATTTTGTCGAACGAATCGTAGTCGATTTCCGGGAAAACCAACTGCTCTTGCAAACCAAAGGAGTAATTGCCTCGACCGTCAAACGACTTGGGCGAGAGACCTTGGAAGTCACGCAATCGCGGCAGGGCGACCGTGTTCAACTTATCAAAGAAGTGCCACATTCGGTCTCCACGCATGGTGACGCGGCATCCGATCTTCATTCCTTCTCGAAGCTTAAACTGGGCAACTGACTTGCGCGCAATCGTCGTCACTGGTTTTTGTCCCGTAATCGAGGTCATGTCGCGCAGTGCCGAGTCCAATTCCTTATCGTCAATACCGGTTCCCATGTTGATCACAACCTTCGTGAGCTTAGGAACTTCCATAACTGACTTGTAATTGAACTTGTCACGCAACTTCTGGATAACCGTTTCTTTATAAATCTTCTTCAATCGCGGAGCCGGCAAGGCACCTTGCGGTCCGGATTCAATCTTGTGTTCTTTTCGTGCCATCTCAGATTAGTCCTTGTTGATCAATGATTGGTCTTTGAGCGTCTTGCCACTCTTCTTTGAATATCGAACAAGTTTGTCGCCTTCCTTTCGCTTTCCAACTCGTGTCGGTTGATCAGTTTCCGGATCAATCAACATCAAATTGCTGACGTGAATCGGGGACGGAATCCGCAACCGGTCGCTCTTCTCACCTTGGAACTTCGCTTTCTTGTGCTTAATCACCGCGTTCAATGGCAACGGTGCATCAGGATTGTCCGGGTTGTCCTTCAAGACATACGCCTTGTTTTCAACCGGGCTAATCTTGGCCACGTAACCGCGCTCACCTTTATCTTTGCCTGCGATGATAACAACTTGGTCACCCTGTCGCAACCGGAGCTTCGGCTGGCTTTTCGCACTGCGCTTCATTTCTGCTTTAGTTGGCATCTTAGAGAACCTCCGGAGCAAGCGAGACGATCTTCATATAGTTGCCGTCGCGCAGTTCACGGGCCACCGGACCAAAAATCCGCGTACCCTTGGGCTCGCCGTTCGGGTTGATCACAACGCAAGCATTGTCGTCAAACCGCAACATCGAACCATCTTGCCGTCGAACAGACTTTCTTGTCCGAACGATGACCGCCTTAATCACTTCACCCTTCTTAATGGGCATATTCGGAGTCGCCGACTTCACCGAACAAACGATGACGTCCCCAATCCCGCCGTAACGAGGTTGCGACCCTTTCAAAACTCGAATGCACATCACTTCGCGTGCGCCCGAGTTGTCGGCTACTTTCAGCCGTGAGAACTGTTGAATCATTTCTTTGCTCCAAATCTTTGCGCAGAGGGCGTGATAGTTCTCAAACCAGCACGCCGTGCACTTCTCTGCCTAAGGTTGCAGAAACACCTTGTCGAAAAAGCCTTACTTGACCTTTTCAATAATTCGGGTCACGCGCCATCGCTTGTCTTTACTCAGCGGACGAGTTTCCATAATTTCAACGGTGTCACCAATGTCGCAGCCCAGCTCGTCATGAGCCTTCAACGTCATTGATGCCTTAACCGTCTTGCCATAAAGGGGGTGCTGCTTGGTCGTGCTCATTCGAACAACGACCGTCTTGTCCATCTTGTTGCTGGAAACGACGCCGCGTCGAACTTTGCGCGCACCTCGGCTGATGACTTCGCTCATGACTGATCTCCTGATTTCTTCTCGTTAATCAAAGTCAACAATCGAGCAATGTTGTGTCGTCGAGTTTTCAAACCCGCCGTGTCTGTCGTGTTGCGAAACACCAAGTCACGACGAGCCTGGAACAAACCAGCTCGCTCTTGCTTGATCAGCTCTTCAAGTTCCGGTACTGATTTCGACCGGAGATCCTTTGCTTTCAATCCTTTCATGTCAGTTCATCCAAGTTTAGAGCCCGTTGGCTTCTTGGAACTCCTCCTTGGTTACAAATTTCGTCTTAATCGGCAACTTGTGCTGAGCAAGGCGCATCGCTTCCTTTGCAACTTCCGGGGCAACCCCGTTCATTTCAAACATGATGCGACCGGGCTTGACAACGCAAACCCAACCTTCAACACCCGCCTTACCTTTCCCCATTCGCTGCTCAAGCGGCTTCTTGGTGTAAGGCTTGTCCGGGAAAATCCGAATCCAAACTTTTCCGCCCCGCTTGATGTGACGGGTCATGGCAATTCGAGCCGCTTCGATTTGGCGACTGGTGATCCACGCCGATTCCAAAGACATCAGGCCGTAATCGCCAAAATTGACGACGTTCCCTCGGACAGCCTTCCCGCGCATCTTTCCGCGGAACTGCTTCCGAAACTTAGTTCGCTTAGGCATCAACATTTTCGTTCACCTCGTTATTGTCACGGCCTCCGCCGTCATTGTCCCGCTTCTTATTGCGGTTCTTCTTCGGCTTGCGATCATTCATTGCATCGGTCATCGCCTGGAGCTGACGCTCCGGCAAGACTTCGCCTCGATAAACCCAAACCTTAACGCCAACCGCACCATAAATGGTCTTAGCCGTTGCCGTACCGTAGTCGATGTCCGCTCGCAAAGTGTGCAGAGGAACCTTTCCAAATTTGTCAACTTCAATCCGCGCAATGTCCGCACCATTTAAGCGTCCACTGCACATGATCTTCATTCCGCGACCATTCATGCGCTGAGCTCGGGTAATCGACTGGCGCATCGCCCGTCGGTGAGAAATCCGTCGTTCAAGCTGCACGGCAATATTCTCTGCAACCAACATCGCATCAAGCTCCGGCTGACGAACCTCGCTCACGTTCACTTGAACCTGAGCCGTATCGTCGTTCTTCCGAATCATGCGGTTGAGGTCTTCACTGATCTGATCGATACCTTTCCCGCCGCGACCGATGACCGCACCCGGACGACTTGTATAGATCGTGACCTTAACTCGGTTAGCTGCTCGCTCAATCTCAACCCGTGAAACAAGACCCTTCGAGATCTTCTCTTTCACATAGTCTCGAATCGCTTTGTCGCCTTGAAGGGCGTGTCGATAATGCTTCTTCGGGTAAATCCAGTGGCTGTCGTGTCCGCGGATTACGCCAATCCGAAAGCCGACTGGGTGAATTTTCTGACCCATCTTAGTTCTTCTCCTCCCCTTCGGCTTCTGGGGCTGTTTCGACTGCCGCAACCTCTTCGGTCACTTCAGCTACCGTTTCTTCCGCAGGCGCATCCACAACTTCTTCAGTTACCACTTCTTCCTTCACTTCTTCAACTGGTGCCGCCTTTGCTTCGGCTTTCTTGCCTTTCTTGGCGACCACAGCAAGCTTCGGACGAGGTTTCTCGGGCGTGGTCGCAACTTTCGCCAATACCACCGGCTCCATCTCATCCACCACAACCGTGATGTGGCTCATCCGCTTCTGAATGCGGTTCGCCCGGCCCATGGCCCGCGCTTGGATCCGCTTCAAAACTGGACCCTCATCAACGCGGATTTCGCGAATCTTCAACTTGGAACTGTCCAACCCGTGGGTGTTCTCGGCATTGAAAATTGCACTCACCAAAACTTTGCGCAATACAAACGCACCCTTGCTCGGGTGGAATCGCAAGTGGTTCGCCGCATAGATCGCTGGCTTACCCTTGACTTCATTCGCAATCAAGCGAACCTTTCGCGGCTGAACGCGAACAAACTTTGCAACTGCTCGTACTTCCATTTCAAATCTCCCGGCTTAGCGAAGCCGCGTCCCCCGATCCGGAATCGAACCGTCGTGACCCTTGTATGTGCGGGTCGGAGCAAATTCACCGAGTTTGTGGCCCACCATGTTTTCGGTCACAAAAACCGGCACGTGTGCTTTGCCGTTGTGAACCCCAAACGTGTGCCCAATAAAATCGGGAATGATCGTCGAACGGCGAGACCAAGTCTTAATGACCCTCTTCTCACCTTTTTCATTCATCGCGTCCACCTTTTTCATCAGGTGGTCATCGACGAAGTAACCTTTCTTTAGACTTCGTGCCAAATGTTTCTCCAGGTCGTTCTTAACGTCTCGCGCAGAGCCAATCCTGAAGATCGAGTCCAACGAAAACGCAAGTTAACTGAGTCTGGTCCGCCTCGAACAACGAGGCAGGTTAGGACAGCAGTAGACGCAAACAGGAATAATACACGCTAGACCAGGTTCAACACAACGGACCCACAGCTAAATAGACCCCTTGTCCCGCCAAGAGTGGGCCAAGCGGCTACATATTCTTAGAATTTGGACGAGCTAAATGAGAAATAGGAAGCAATTAATGTCCGCCTCCTCGCCTCAAATACCCAACTCCTACTGCGCCAGCAAATCAACATACGGCGCCATCCGAATGTTGGGATAAGCCGGCATATCAAAAAACAACTCAGCAATCCAACTCGAATTCTCTCGAATCACCGACGCCGGAAGCTTCTTACCGTCCAAATCCGTCCAGCTCGTCGTACTCTTCAAAACCCCACCGTCCGGACCGTAATAATTCTTCCGCGTGACCCGCCCTTCCATCGGCGAAAACCCCGAATAGTGGTACTCCGCAAACGCCAAGCTTCGATCTGCCCGGTAGATCGTCGTCAAATAAACAAAACTGTCCCCCGATTGCGAAGGATATGAGAAGTTCACCAACTCCGTCCGCCCCCCGCGAGCCCAGGCAAAAACCACCGCTTCTACGTCTTCCTTGGCCATTTGGTCGCCGTCCAAGTGGTCAGAATCCGTAAGCATCTTCACCCACTGCCCTTGCTGAAGCATCACCATCTTCTTGGCCTTGGGGTTCGACTCACTAAACTTATTCGCGCTCTCAACCAGCGCATCAATCGCCGCAATCTCATTCGTCTGCCCCACCACAATCGCCGCAATTCCAACTAATGCCAACATTCCCTCATCTTACTTGTTTGCACAAAAAAAAGCTGGAGTTGCAACTGCAACTCCAGCCCCGTAACTCCAAAAAACTTTGAAGTTACTTCTTCTTCCGACGACGGACAATGAACCGATCCGTCCGCTTGTTCGAGCGAGTCGGCGATCCAATCGCCTTGTTGCCCCAGCGGTCGACCGGGCCCTTGCGGCGTCCAACCGGTGACTTGGCTTCACCACCACCATGGGGGTGATCACGCGGCGACATCACAACCCCACGAACGTGAGGCTTGCGACCCTTACCACGGTTGATACCGGCCTTACCCATCCGCTCGTTTTCGTGCTCGGCATTGCCAACTTCACCAATCGTCGCGCGGCAATCCATGTGAACCATCCGCATTTCGCCACTCGGCAAGCGAAGGGTCGCATAGTTCCCTTCCTTTGCCATCACCTGAGCTGAAGCCCCGGCGGAGCGAACCATCTGACCACCTCGGCCCGGTTGCAACTCAATGTTGTGAACCAAGGTACCAAGCGGGATTTGCCGCAAGATTTTGCAGTTACCCGGCAAAATGTCTGCATCCGGACCACTCAAAAGCTGAGCCCCGTCCGTCACGTTTCGCGGAGCCAAGATGTAAGTCTTGGTGCCATCTTCGTATTGCAATAATGCAATCCGGCAAGTGCGGTTGGGATCGTACTCAATCCCAATAACTGTCGCCACCATGCCATCTTTCTGTCGCTTGAAGTCAATGATTCGGTAACGGCGCTTGTTTCCACCGCCCCGGTTCTTCATTGTGATGCGACCCGTGTGGTTACGACCACCCTTCTTCTTGATCGGAGCCAAGAGGCTCTTTTCAGGGGTCTTCTTCGTAATCTCGCTGTAAGTAGCGGCGATCTTATGTCGTCGCCCCGGCGAGGTCGGTTTCATTCGTTTGGTCGGCATCTCTTAAACTCCAAAGTCCTCCAGGACTTGACCAGCGGCCAAAGTAACAATCGCCTTCTTCCGAAGCGCGGTCTTACCAGCCTTGCGTTGACCAACTCGGCGATTCCGACCTTTCACATTGATCGTTGCCACTTGAACAACCTCAATCTTCTCTTTGTCTTTCTTGCCGTCGTTGTAAATCGCTTCAACGGCAGACTTGATCTGAATCTTGTTGGCTCGCGGTGACACAATGAACGTGTACTTGCGAACAATTTCCTTTTCGTCTTTGATCCGCGGATCGCCGTATGCAAGCAAACGGGTTTTTTCCGTAATGTGCGGATAAAGAATGATTTCGTGGGGATCCATTAGGCTAACCAGCACTCCTCTGTTTTCTTCATTGCGGCTTCGGTAATCACAATCTTGTGCGCTACCAGCAAGTCGCGAGCGGAGAATGATGCAGCCTTGCCATCGCGGCTCGGCGCCGTGCGAACTTCAACATTTGGAATGTTGCGGAAGCTCTTCACCACCATCTCGTCATATTCCGGAACAACCAGCAAAACGCGCTTTACGTCCGCCAAGCCAAGTGCCACGAGCATCGCTTGCGCATCTTTGGTTTTCGGAGCCTTAAAGCTCACTTCTTTGCTCAAGACAATCTTGCCAGCATTCGCTTGTGCTCCAAATGCCGCCATGATCGCAAGGCGTCGTTCCTTTCGGTTGACCTTCTTACTGTAATCGCGTGGTTTGGGAGCCAAAGCAACACCACCATGAGCATAGTGCGGAGCTCGGATTGTCCCTTGTCGGGCATTCCCAGTCTTCTTCTGCTTATACGGTTTGCGTCCACCACCCCGAGCGTCGCTCCGGGTTTTGGTGCTTTGTGTCCCTTGTCGGGAATTTGCTTCCTCGGCAACGACTGTTCGGTGAAGAACCATGCCGTTGACGGTCAATTCAGCAAGGGGGGCCGCAAGCTTGTGCTTACCAACGCTTTTGCCCTTGCCATCAAAAATTTCGAGTTCTGCCACGGTTATTTCCCTGCCTTGGTTACTCGAACCAATCCATCCGGTGCGCCCGGAACGCTGCCGCTCACCCAAATCAGGTTACGCTCGGCATCAAGTCCAACAATTCGACTTCCCGTCTGAGTGATTTGTGCATCACCCATGTGGCCCGGCTTTTTCGTACCTTTGAAAACGCGCTGGGGCCCAGTAGCACCGCTACTGTTCGGGCGTCGGTGGGTCATAAAACCGTGAGTCATGTGCTGACCCTTAAAGTGGTGCCGTTTCACACCACCAGCAAAACCGCGACCCTTACTCTTCGCCGTGAGATCAACGTTCTCACCTTCACCAAAGATATCAACCTTGATCTCTTGACCAAGCTCGAACCCATCGGTGCTGTCAACGCGGAATTCCGCCATGTGGCGAAGGTTGGTTGTCACGCCTGCCTTCTTCAAGTGGCCGTGCTTGGGGAAAGTGAGGTGCTTATCGCTCATTTCCTCATAGCCGACCTGGATCGCATTGTAGCCATCCGTTTCAACTGTTTTGATCTGTGTTACATAGACCGGACCAGCCTGGATTACGGTCACCGGGATATTCTTCCCTTCTTCCGTAAACACATGGGTCATGCCTACTTTTTTTCCAAGTATTCCTGAGAGCATGTTGCCTCCGGCAGCTTCTTTATGAGGATTTCAACCGTCTAAATGGTGTTGCCCGCGCAGAACCAAGGTTCGCCGGGTCACCGCAGTTGATTCCCTATCAAAAGCCGCGAGTGTGTGCGTCACGCAGAATAATCCCCGCGTCGCAATCATCAATCATGGCAGATTCAACCGAACCAACGATAGGTAACCCTTGCCGATTCGGGACCTAATCTGTTTATTCAACCACTCGCACCGTACGACTGAGGATTTCGTCGGCAAATCCATCAATTTCCCGCGCGATCAACTCCCGCTTCATCCCCGCCTCGTTGATCGTCCGCGGGAACTTCCATGTCCCATCGTCCTCCACCAACGTCTCACCCAAAACAAACCGATCCAACTGCAACCGAACCCGACTTCCCGGCTTTCCTGTCCCCGCAATCACCCAACTCCCCTTAGCAACACTTCCATCCTCAACCGGACGAACGATTGCAAATACCGCATCATCGCCGTCAACCGACCCCGTCGTAGTCAGCAATAAATTCGGCTCAGTATGAATGACCTGACCCCCATCGTTATAAAACTTAACTGAAAAAACGTCCGGAAGCGGAGCCTGAACATCTGCATCAAACACCCACGTCCCGTCCTCTTTTGCTTCCCCACTTCCCATTTCCGCATTGTCGCCAAACAGCACAACTCGCGTTCCTGGCTCCGCAAAACCGCCAAATCGATTGATTCCCAGCTCAATTTCATCTCCAAGCTTTGGTGAAGAAACAATCGGATGACTAATTGCAACCGCCGTTTTCTTTTCTTGTTTTCTCGTCCCCCCAGCAACAGGGTTCAACAACTTCTTTGCCTGTACTGGAAGCTGATCGCCTTTCTCCTGAACCGTCCAGTTCATCAAGTAGCCCACAAGAGCCACCATTAGACAACTCGCCACGAATCCCTTACCCCAATCGTAACGACGCAAATTCAGAGAACGCGCCGGAGTCATTGGCGACCGTTCCTTGCGAGCCTGGCCGCTTCCCCAATCCACGCCTCCGGATCAACTTTCTGCCAGGCCTCAGGCTGAATAATTTCGAGCAGTTGCTCCGTACTGAGCCCGCCCAAATCGCGAAATGTCAAAATTCCCGCTTGCCAAAACATGTTCTCATATTTCGGCCCGATCCCCTTGATTGCTCTGAGCGAATCCCGATCTCCACTGACCAAAGATGTGTCACGCTTAGCCGCTTTGACATAGACTTTCAGAGGCTCTCCCAATTCTGGCTCAGCCGGTACTGCCTCTGCCGGAAGCACTGCGACAACTTCAGACTCAACAATCGGCTCCGCAAGACCAGACTCAAAAGTTGACTCTAATCCTGGCTCCAAATAGACTTCCCCATCCGCAACCCCACGAAGCGCATCCCATTCCGCCTTGAGCCGCTCGACTTCCTTCTCCCGCACATGATCGCGTTCCGCCATTTGATTCCGCAAATCCTCAATCACTCGAGTTTGGTCAGCGACCTGCTTCTGATACCGATCCCGCTCAACCAAAGCCCGTTCAGACCCTTCAACAAATCGCAATCGCTTCCGAAAATAAGCAAGATCGATAATCCATTCAACTCCCCACCCCAAAAGCAATCCGAGGAGCAACATAAACCACGGATCGGCAAAGATTCCCATAACGATCAGTCTATCAACCTCAGCCGTCGCAAGTCAAATGAACGACCAGGAGAAACTAAAACTGGTCACTTTCCCAGGTTTCCAGGAAAGTGACCAGAAGCCAGGTCGTAATCAGGTCAGACCGTCTTAATTTGAATATCCACACCACTCGGCAAATCAAGTCGCTCAAGCGCCTCAATTGTCCGGTTGGTCAGATCATGAAGATCAAGGAGTCGGTTGTGAATGCGAAGCTCAAAATGCTCCATCGATTCCTTGTCAATGTGCGGACCACGAATCACGCAGAACTTGCGAATCTTGGTCGGCAAGGGGATCGGTCCACTGATCCGAGCACCTGTTCGTTTGCAGGTCTCAGCAATCTTTACGGCCGACTGATCAAGGATCCGATGATCATAAGCCCGGATTCGAATTCGTACTGTTGGAAGTCCACTCATGGTTCTATCTCAAAAGTGTGCCCCTCTCGCCTTTCAACAAGAGGGGCACGATTTTCTTATTCGTAGACCTTCGAGATGGTGCCCGCACCAACCGTTCGGCCGCCTTCGCGAATTGCAAACTTGGAACCTTGTTCCATAGCAATCGGGGCGATGAGTTCAACCGTCATGGTGATGTTCTCACCCGGCATGACCATTTGAACGCCTTCCGGCAAGTTCAAGGTACCCGTGACGTCCGTCGTGCGGAAGTAGAACTGCGGTCGGTAACCGGTGTTAAACGGCGTGTGGCGACCACCTTCGTCCTTCGACAATACGTAGACTTCAGCATCAAACTTGGTGTGCGGCTTGATGGAGCCCGGCTTGCAGATAACCATGCCGCGCTCGATGTCATTTCGGTCAATACCTCGGAGCAACAAACCAACGTTGTCGCCAGCTTGGCAGCTGTCCAAGAGCTTCCGGAACATTTCGATCCCGGTGCAGGTCGTCTTTCGCGTATCGTGAATACCAACGATTTCGACTTCAGTGTTCACGTTGAGCGTTCCTCGCTCAACCCGGCCCGTAGCAACGGTACCGCGACCAGTGATCGTGAAGACGTCTTCGATTGCGCAAAGGAACGGCTTGTCCGTGTCGCGCTCCGGAGTCGGAATCCAAGCATCAACGCTGTCCATCAAAGCATAGATCGGTGCCAAAGCAGCATCGTCTGCCGTTGCGCCAGCATCAAGAGCTTCGGTTGCCTTCAATGCCGAACCGCGGGTGATCGGAGTATCGTCGCCCGGGAAGTTATAGCTGCTGAGCAATTCTCGAATTTCCATTTCAACCAATTCGAGCAACTCTTCGTCATCAACTTGGTCAACCTTGTTAATGAAGACAACGATGTAAGGAACACCAACCTGTCGAGCCAAAAGGATGTGCTCACGGGTTTGCGGCATCGGACCGTCAGTTGCGCTAACAACCAAGATCGCACCGTCCATCTGAGCGGCACCAGTGATCATGTTCTTGATGAAGTCAGCGTGGCCCGGACAGTCAACGTGCGCATAGTGGCGGGTTTCGGTTTCGTACTCTTGGTGCGAAATGTTAATCGTAATACCGCGCGCCTTTTCTTCCGGCGCATTGTCAATTTCGGCGTAGTTGACTTTCTTAGAAAGACCCTTGAGCGACAAGCTACCCGTGATAGCTGCCGTCAAAGTCGTCTTCCCGTGGTCAACGTGACCGATCGTCCCAACGTTTACGTGGGGCTTGGTTCGTTCGAATTTAGCTCTTGCCATGTCTTTTTCCTGATTACTTAGCTGCCTTTTTGTTGCTTTTCAACAATTTCTTTTTCCACGCTGTTGGGCACCTGCTCGTAGTGAGAAGGTGTCACGTTAGGCGTCGCTCGTCCTTGCGTAAGGCCTCGCAAGGTCGTGACGTATCCAAACATCTCAGCGAGAGGGACGTGCGCATTCACAACCGTCACACCACCAAGTGCTGCGTCCATTCCCTCAATTCGTCCACGGCGACCGTTCAAGTCACCAACAACGTCACCCACATTTTGCTCGGGCGTCGTTACTTCCACATGCATAATCGGCTCCTTCAAAATCGGCTTCGCGTTGCGCATCGCCTCCCGGAATCCAATAATGCCCGCTTGCTTAAAGGCGTTTTCGTTCGAGTCAACATCGTGGTAGCTACCGTCAATAACGGCAACTTTGACATCAACAACCGGATAGCCCGCGATGACACCATTGTTGAGTGCTTCGCGAACGCCCTTCTCGACCGCCGGGATGTATTCCTTCGGAATCGCTCCACCAACGACCTTGTTTTCAAACTCAAAGCCTTTTCCAACTTCAAGCGGCGTGATCTCCAGAGTACAAACTCCGTACTGACCAGAACCACCTGTCTGTCGGACAAAGCGACCTTCCGCTTTTGCGGTCGTCGAAACTGTTTCTCGGTAAGCAACCTGAGGCTTACCTTGGTTGGCTTGAACACCAAATTCTCGGTTTAACCGGTCAACAATGATGTCCAGGTGAAGCTCACCCATCCCTGAAATGATCGTTTGACCACTTTCCGGATCGGTAAACACGCGGAACGTCGGGTCTTCTTCAGCCAACCGCACCAAGCTCGAACCAAGCTTCTCTTGGTCAGCTCGAGATTTAGGCTCAATCGCGACTTGAATAACCGGCTCGGGGAACTTGATCGCCTCAAGAACAATCTCGTTGGAACCGTCACAAAGCGTTTGACCAGTCTTGACATCGCTCAAACCAATCACACCGACGATTTCACCGGCGTAAACCGCATCGATATCTTGACGAGTATTCGCGTGCATTTCCAAAATCCGACCAACCCGCTCGTTTCGGGTGCGGAAGTCATTTGTTTGCGGATCGCGATAAGCAACCGCAACTTGTGAACCTTTCTTCAAAATACCACTGTAAACGCGGACGTAAGTCAAACGACCAACAAATTTGTCCGAAGCAATCTTGAACGCAAGGGCGCTGAACGGCTCTTCGTCGCTCGGCTTGCGAAGCTTCTCTTGATCGGTGTCTGGGTCAACTCCCACAATCGCATCAACGTCAAGCGGCGAAGGAAGATAGTCAACAACACAGTCGCAAAGGAACTGCACACCCTTGTTCTTGAACGATGAACCGCACAAAACCGGAATGATCTTATTCGCGACCGTACCAATACGCAAAGACTTCTTGAGATCCTCCATCGGAATCTCTTCGCCCTCAAGGAATCGCTCCATAATCGAGTCGTCGAATTCGGCAATCGACTCCATCAACTTCTCGCGCCACTCCGCCGCCACATCCACCATATCTGCCGGAATGTCGGTAACCTCGTACTCCTTACCGTCGTCGCTCTTGTAAATCGTCGCCTTCATGGAAAGCAAATCAACGTATCCGGCAAACTCGCTTTCCGCCCCAATGGGAATCGCAATCGGCGCAGCGTTGGCCCCGAGTCGGTCACGCAACTTGGCAACGACTTCATAAAATTCTGCGCCAAGGCGATCCATCTTATTGACATAAGCAATTCGTGGAACCTTATACTTGTTCGCCTGTCGCCAAACCGTTTCAGATTGAGGCTGTACGCCGCCAACCGCGCAATAAACGGCAACCAACCCGTCAAGAACGCGCAAAGATCGCTCGACTTCAACCGTAAAGTCAACGTGGCCCGGAGTGTCAATAATGTTGATCTTGTGCTCCGGCTTGTCCGTGTTGGAACCGCGCCAGAACGCAGACGTCGCAGCCGAGGTGATCGTAATCCCTCGCTCTTGCTCCTGCTCCATCCAGTCCATCGTTGCCGCACCGTCGTGAACTTCCCCAATCTTGTGCGTCTTACCAGTGTAGTAAAGAATTCGCTCCGTTGTAGTTGTCTTGCCCGCGTCAATATGAGCGGCAATACCAATGTTTCGGATGAGTTCAAGCGGGTGAGATCGAGGCATGTTCTGGGTTTTCCTTCGGTTCGATTGTTAGAATCGGTAGTGACTAAACGCGCGGTTAGCGTCAGCCATTCGGTGAGTATCTTCTTTCTTCTTCACGGCACTGCCCGTGTTGTTGTAAGCATCAATAAATTCGCCGGTCAGTCGCTCGATCATCCCTTTCCCGCTACGCTTTCGGGCAAAAGTGACGAACCAACGCAACGCCAAAGTGCTCTTGCGCTCCTGGCGAACTTCCATTGGAACTTGGTAGGTTTGACCACCCACCCGTCGAGGGCGAACTTCCATCTGAGGCATGACGTTGCTCATTGCCTTCTCAAAAACTTCAAGTGGCTCGACTTCAAGCTTTTCCGCTGCATTATTGAGCGAAGTGTAGACAATGTGCTCAGCGCGAGACTTCTTACCGTCAAGCATCAAACGATTAATAAATCGCTGCAACAAAACACTTCCGTGAACCGGGTCTGGAAGAATTTCTCGTACTTGGACTGGACCTTTTCGTGGCATTTCTTTTCAATAACTCCTTAAATTCTTCTTAAGCCGTCGGCTTCGGTCGCTTCGTCCCGTACTTACTCCGACTCTTCTTCCGGTTGTTAACTCCGGCAGTTTGTTGAGCACCACGAATAATGTGGTACCGAACCCCCGGCAAATCCTTGACCCGACCACCGCGCACAAGCACAACTGAGTGCTCTTGCAAGTTGTGACCCTCGCCCGGAATGTAGGCGGTCACCTCAACGCCGTTAGTCAAACGCACACGAGCTACCTTACGAAGTGCCGAGTTGGGCTTCTTCGGCGTCATCGTCCGCACGTTTGTGCAAACCCCGCGCTTAAACGGGTTCTTTCGCAAAGCCGGCGACTTGGACTTAATTGAGTCCTTTGTTCGGCCTTTTCTAACTAACTGGTTTACGGTCGGCATTCAATCCTCTGGTCAAACGGTGTCGCCTGCATATCTTCCGAACATAAAAAAAGCCCGGTCGCTCTGACACGGGGCTCGCTCACTCGACTCGTTTTCCTTTCGATTCGTTGTTTCTGAGTGCCCAAACTCCGTGAAGTTGCTGGCGGGTATAAAAAACCTGCGGGCAGGTTCTTCACACCAGACGCCGATAATACGCCCGGCCCGAGTTCAGTGTCAAGGTCCCGTCCCATCCGCTAGGTCAAACGGATAGCTACCCAACCCAGCAAACAAGCTCATTAACCAGGGGTCCTATAAATATCATCAAATAATGATATGTCACGGAACTCCAATCAGCCAACCCTCGTTACGAACACCATCGGACGGCTCACAAAGCCACCGCAAAGGTACGAGACAATGAAATTCAAAGCACTGACCATGGTAGCGATCGCTGCCCTCACCATCACTTCCTCCGTCGCAACCGCACCGGCAAAGAAAGACATCGTAGACACTGCCGTTGACAGCAAGGCGTTCCCGACCCTCGTCAGCCTCGTGAAGAAAGCTGGCCTCGTCGAGACCCTCAAGTCAAAGGGACCCTTCACTGTTTTCGCACCTTCCGAAGAAGCATTCAAGAAGCTCGACAAGAAGACTCTTGATGCAGTCCTTAACGACAACGAACTCCTGAAGAAAGTTCTTCTTTACCATGTCGTCCCGGGCAAGATCATGGCTGCAGATGCAGTTAAGTTGAATGGCAAGCAAGGCGCAACCGCCCTTAAAGGCGCAAAGGTGGACATCAAAGTCAAGAACGGCAAAGTCATGATCGATAATGCAACTGTCATCAAGACCGACATCGACACCAGTAATGGCGTCATCCACGTCATCGACACCGTCATCGTTCCGTCCGCGGCCGAGCTCAAAGGCATGGAGCCCGCTCCGGCCCCCGCAAAATCTTGCGGAACTTGCACCGGCGGTAACTAAGATGGTATAGTGGGGTTCGACAAAGAAACGTCTTTTCTAACTACCCCACAAACCCCAGGCGCCCTTCCCCAGGGCGCCTCTATTTTTTTCGAGCCCTCCCAATCCGCAGCCAAGCCTGTCAGGTAGCTTTACATCTCATGGTCAGATTCAAATTCGTCATCTTAATCTTCCTCCTCGCTTTACCCTTCCTTGTCATAGCTCAAGATTCCAGTCCATCCGAAGTTTCCGAAACACTCGAACACCCCCGCGCAACCCTCACAACTTTTTTCACTGCCATGAACGCGAGCCCACCCGACCTCGCGACCGCCGCAACCACGCTGGACCTATCGGAAGTCCCACCTCTAGCTCAAGAAACTCAAGGCGAATCCACCTCAATCCAACTCTTCGGAATCTTCAACCGCACGAAGTTCATTGAACTCGATCAATTCTCCAACGACCCCAATGCAGAGGAAGTCACGATCAACCTGAGCATTAGCATTAACCGCCGCATCCAAGATCTTCCACCGATCATCATCCGAAAAAACGCCGACGGAGCCTGGAGATTCTCAGCCCAAACAGTTGCATCCGTACCCGCAACCTGGAAACTCGTCAAAGATCAACCAGTTCTCGGTGAGCTCAAGGATATTCGCCCCTACGAATCGGTGTACGCGAGGTGGGCGAATGAAAACCTGAGCGGATCATGGCTCCAGCCTGGATTCCTGGGCGTGATCAACTGGAAATGGCCCACTCTCATTTTGTTTCTATTAGGCAGTTATATATGTGGGCTGATTATTCGCATTCTCGCAAAGCTGATCATCCGGCTCAAAACCGGGCGGATCGGCTCAGAACTCAGCAAGTCAACCCTCGACTCCGCAGGGAACGGCTTTAGCCTCCTCACCAACGGTCTCATCTTCGGGTATCTCGCCAAACAACTCTCTCTACCCCCTGACCCCAAAGCCGCCGTGCTGTTTCTTGCCCTTGTAATCACCACAGTCGGAATGGGTTGGCTAGCCATGGCGGTTGTTCAATTCCTGATCAATCGGCTCACCCCCAAAATCGCCGACAATGAACGAGCCGAAAAGCTTTTCCTTCCAATTCTTACCAACCTTGGACGCCTCCTTGTCATTGGCCTCACTCTCCTCTTCTTTCTCGGACGCATCGGTTTCGACATCACCGGGCTCATCGCCGGACTCGGCATTGGCGGCCTTGTCGTCGCCCTCGCCGCCAAAGATTCAGTCGAAAACTTCTTCGGCTCCCTCACGTTAATTTTCGAAATGCCGTTCCAGATCGGAGACTGGATCATCGCCGACGGCATTGAGGGAATTGTCGAGGAAATCTCTATCCGATCAACCACCATCCGCACGTTTCACGACAGCACCATCCTTGTCCCCAACAGCAAGTTCATCGCCAAACCAGTCGAAAACATGGGGCGCCGCCGATTCCGACGCCTCAAAACAACCCTTGGCATCACCTACGACGCCACTCCCGAGCAAGTCGAACAGTTCGTCCAAAAACTCCGCACCTACATTCTCGAGCACCCCAAAACCTGGGACGACAAGATCAACATTGCATTCAATGACTACGGTCCATCCAGCCTCAACATCTTAATGATTGTCTTCATCGACGCTGACAACTACAACGACGAACTCCTCATCCGCGAAGAACTCCTTCTCGGCGTTATGAAAATTGCCGAAGAATGCGACGTCCACTTCGCCTTCCCCACCCAACGCATGATTATCGACGGCCCTGCCTCTCCCGGACTAGCCCAACGCCCTCAATGAATCGTGAACCTATCAGTTACAAAACAATTCAAATACCAGAAACCACCCACCTAACGACTCCGAACCAGCTTCACAATCCGACTGACAATCCCAATCGCCAAAAACAGCGGCGCAACCTTCTCAACAATGCCAAAAGCCGTCTGCGCATGGTCGTCCACCACTCGCACAATCCCGCGAGTCCGAACCCCAACCTCATCCGTAACATCACGAACGTTCGTTGCAATTCCATCCACCTTTTCCGTCAATGCCGTTACTCGAACATTCAGGCCGCTCAACATTTTCCGCACGTCCAGCAGAATCCAAAACACCCCAACACTGACTACCGCAATCAAAGCCATCGCCACCGATCCCAATATAAAAAAGATCGTTGACGCTGTCACCCAGCTTTCCGGCAATGATTCCACTCTCTTAGTTTACACTCAATCCGGAATCCGCCCGCTCACGATCACTTTCCGACCTGGCTCCATTGCAACCGGCACGCGGAACACTCCATCGGTCAACGGAATGACTCGTTCCCCAAAACCCAACTCTCGCCCCCACAGCCCACGAACCGAAAGCTCAGTCGCGATCGCTTTGTCCGCCGGATTTTCTACGACCAGCTCAAACCACCGCAGATTCAAATCGAGTCGTAACTCCCGAATCACTCCAAACGCCATCTCAAACTCCACCCCGATCTGGCGCATCACGATCCGACGACCAACGCCGTCCCAGGGGCGGACAATGTGCATGTCCCCTTCGATCTGGGCGTGGCACCCAAACGAGTAACCATCCTGAGTTCGGCTGGGCAAGACGTAACTCGCGGCCCCAATCAAATAATGCGCATAGCCATGCCCCCCAGGACCTGTAAACCGGTTATATCCTGCTTGCTTGCTACTCAAATCCGGGCAATAACACATGCTGGATGCACCATCACTGCGAATCAAAGCCCACGGCCCAAGCATCCCGCCAAACGCCAATCGAACATATGCATCTGGCAAAGCCAAATAATCCCGATCCATTAACCCAAAAAAGATCATCGAATTCGGAATTGTCGTATGACCCAAACACAGCTCTCCCCGGTCAAGAACAGCTTTCTGGGAATTTGATTCACCGAGATCACCGTGCCGCTTGTCCGATCCATACCACCACCAACTCGGTGCCAATGAACGAGTTGCGAAGGCACACCGAATCGTTCGCTCCAAATGGTCATCGTCATCCTGATACCGCGCCGCCGCCGCGACCTCCTCGAATCCACTTGTATCCATCACCGTTTCCCCCGCAAACGGATACTTCATCTTCACTAGCTCACCACTCTTGAAATCAATCCACCGCCGAACCGAGTCTGCTAACTCCGTCATTCCCGCCTGACGGATGTGTCGCTCAATCTCATAAATGCGCGAAAAGCCCATGACCCCAACTGATCGAACATATAGTCGCCATCCGTGCTCGAACAAGGCTTCAATCGTCCGACCCGCCAACCGCAAATAGTCATCTGCAGTCCGAGAAACCTCACCATATCCATTTGCAATCTTATACATAGCAAAGTACAAGTTCGCCACACTGGGATAAGTCATCGGACGTCCAAAATAAGCCGGAACTCCATCCACTAAAACACTCGCAACGGCTCCATTTCCCGGGTTCTGTACCCGTTGCAACAAGAATTCTTCAACATATTTATCAATTGCCACGACTTGTTCCCGGACTGGATAAATGGCACACTTCTCCGCCAAAAACAACGCATCCCCTAAAGAACATTCAAGTCCGCTGGGCTCAGCATAATCCGTAGGGTCAACCAACTTGATTGGCGGCTCATCCATCGCTCCCATCTCCGCCGGAACAATCGCCCCGTTCAATGCCCCACCCTCCGCTCCAACTGTTTGGAACTTGGTCAGCCAAGCGGCTCGCCGTTTGATCAAATCCTCAATCGGATCAACAAACATCAAGTGCGCATGGCACATCACCCCTTCCCCATTCTGAAAACTCACAATCATCGGCCCGGCTTCCCTAGGACGTACAAAGCAGAACCCCCCATTCTCGTCCAAATCCACCTCGGTCTCGGCTTCTCGGCTGACAAAGAACTTCTTTACTGCCGTTCCCGCAACCTCGACTCCTATCCCGATATCCGCCGGCGCAACCGCACTCGGCAAAACCCTAATTGTCGGACGATTACAAAGTGAAAGCGTATGGTGAACCCCATCAAACTTATCGCTTTCCGTTGCCACAAATCGGGTCTGAATCTTGCGACTATCCCCCGGCTCCAAGATCAAACTCGTATGCTCATTGAACCAAGTCGGCCACTCCTCCCGCTCAATAGTAGCTTTGCTGTAAACATAAAACACGGGGATCCCTTCCCATTGATGAGGCGTGCTCAGACTCCCCGGAACATGATTAAAGAACTCCCAACCCGTATTCTCGCCTGGATACACCAACAACCCCGGAGAAAGCGCCGTCATCCTCTGCGCAAAGAGCCAGCTCGCCCCTCCGCCCACAAATTTATGAAGATAAACCCGGCTTTGCCAAAGTCTAGTCAGCTGCTCATCATTCCAGCCAAACCCATCAAAGTAATTGTTGAGGGCAAATGGGAAACCAAGTTCTCCCACCTCCAGCGTTTTCCGACCCGTATTCTTGATCTCGACATCCCACACCACTTGCGGCAGGCCGTCCATCTGCTCATAAAACCGCCCCGTGACTTCCAATCCGTCAATGAACGGAAACTCATATTCAAAAACAATTCCTTCTTCCGCCTCCCCAAATCCCGGCACCGTCCGCATCTTTGCCCCCGAATTCCGAGAGCTCGCCCACGGCTCATCCGGGTCGCTTCGCACCGACATCAAAATGGTGCCCGGATAATAGTCATCTGCCCCCTCTTCCCCAAACTGGATCGGTGGCAAAACAAACTGAAAATCTTCCCCCTCTTCCGGCAAACCCGGATCAGTCGCCCACAACTGATGAATCCGCCCGTCTTCCCCAAACTCCATCGTCATCAAGGTCGAAGCCAGTTCCGGCCGCCCAAATTCAAAATCATCCATCTTAAGTCAAAAAGGTTACCCCCGTGACCGTCACTTCTTATCCCGACATTCCGGGTGTGACCTGGAAACTCCCCCATAAAGAGAACAACCAGTTCCAAACGATCTCCCGAACGACAACTCAACAAAAAAGGGATCAGAGCAAAACTCTGATCCCTCGATTATCCCAATCTTCTCTTAGTTGTCAATCTTGGCAATCGCTGCATCGAGCTTCGCCAAGCCAGCCTTGTCGGCCTTGAAGTTCACGAACTTCTCGACAATCTTGCGATTCTTGTAAACAAAAACCGTGTTCTTCACTTCTCGGTCAATGTTGTACTTGTAATCTTCGATCGCCTTATCGCTTGCGTTCACGTGTGCGATTCCAACCTTAACTTCGCCAACTTTCTTGGCCAAGTCGGTGGTTTCACCCGCGCAACCATCGCAGAAAGCAACGCGAATTGCGAACGCCTTCAACTCGTGCTTGCTGGAACCAACTTTCGCATCCAAGTGCTTGATGGTCGCAACCAAATTCTCTTCGTCGTCGTGGTTGTGCCAGACCTGAACCGCTGGTCGGTTACCGTACTTGCAAGGAGGGCAAGTATCTGTACCCTTGTCCGGGCCACCAACGTGCGTCGGGTGGAAAGCCGAAACCATTTCCCCAACCTTAAGACCACTGTCCGGAGCCGAAGCAAACGCCGGCAAAGCCAACGCAAGTACCGCAACCGTTCCAAGAAGCGCATTTTTCATAGTTCTGAAATCCTGTCGAATGCCACGATCCGACACCCAACAGTTTACATTAATATCGGGAAAGCCCCAAAAGTTCCCCATCAAAACCCAAACACTTCACCATTCAATAGCTCCCGCACTTCCTTCAGCAAATAAAAACTCCCCGTCACGAGGACCACGTCTTCATCAACTTCGCTAAGAGCTTCGGCAATCGAATCAAATGCCTGACTATTCCGGGTGAGACTCGCTAAAGTCTTCGGATGTGCCGACAAACTCCAGTCGATTGGAACGCACCTGACCAATCCGCCCAAGAGATCAATCTGGCCCAAAACCGACGCCGGATCATGCGACGACAACATCCCAAAAATGACCCCCGGACAAATCCCCGGATACTCCTGCCGAAAACTCCGCACCAATTCCGAAGCCGCTTGCTCATTGTGCGCTCCGTCAAATATCCAAGTTCTCCCTCCCGCACGCACAACCTCAAACCGACCTGGCAAAAATGCTCGCTCCAATCCCCGAGAAATCACCCGAATTTGCTCATCCAATTCCATCTCTCCATAAGAAAAATGGAGGAAGCACATAGCCGCAACCGCCGCGTTGTGAGTCTGAATCGCCCCCGGAGGCGACGCGGTTTGGGCAAATCAAAATTTCCAAATCGGCTCACCAGAGCAAATTTTGCCTGGTCCACATTCGGTCGAATTCGCCAATCTTCACCATAAACATCAACTGCCGCCCCAACCGATTGCGCGTATCTGCAAATCACGTCGCGCGTTTCTGCGGGCACATCCCCCAAAACGAGCGGCCGCCCCGGTTTTGCCACCCCCGCTTTCTCCAAAGCAATCTCGCCCAGTGTATCACCGAGCACATCCATGTGGTCAAACCCGATCGAAACGATGGCACTCACCACCGGATCAATGATATTCGTACAATCCAAAATCCCACCCAACCCAACTTCAACCGCCGCCGCATCAACTCGCTCCTCCTTCCAATACCAAAACGCCAATGCGGTGAACAATTCAAAGACCGTGGGCTTACCAAATCCCTCACGCTCCAAAATCTCAACCGCTTCGCGCAACACCTGTCCCCCCCGAACAAAATCCTCCTCAGAAATCAATTCCCCGCCGACCATCGCCCGCTCCCGGACGGAATAAACGTACGGGCTGTAGCAACTTCCCGCTTTGTGCCCCGCCTCCCGCATCATGGCCTCCACCATCGCGGTGACACTCCCCTTCCCGTTTGTCCCCGCTACATGAATGAATCGTGCCGACCCACCACCGGGCACCCCAACTAGCTCAGAGAGACGTTCAATGCGGTCGAGCTTTCTGCGCCAAATCGCTCCCCGGTGGGAGTAAATCCAATCAACCACCTCCGCCAACGTTCTCATGTCTAAGTTATTTTATCAAAACATAACAAAAGAGGCCATGACCAAATCCATGAAAAATGTATCCCAAAGCAAATATTGTGAGGGTATTCCCTACCTGTAAGGCACAGAATTAGTTCTCTGGTCACGCCAAAGTACGCTCGCGACGTCATCATTTGCTAAGACTCAAATCTAAGACTCCACTCTTGCATTCTCCGCAAAGTTGGCTCGGATGCATGTCTTCTGAACCGTCTCCTGGGCAATTACTCGTTCAAGTTCTGTTCGTATCTCTCACCCGCTCGACCATATATACAATTGTCCATCGTCTCCTACCACCATCCTCCCCCTGGTAAACTCAGTTCTGTTCCGGCCTCGTAGCTCAGTGGATAGAGCGCCTCCGTCCTAAGGAGGGCGTCGGGGGTTCGATTCCCTCCGGGGCCGCCACTTTTTTGAACTTAAATTAGAGAGACCTGATAGAGGGAAATGAGAGACCAAGCCCCTCGGTCTCTCAAAAGGTCTCTCAATTTTGAAATAGATTCCCGTGTAGAATCTAGTACATGGCAACACGCGCAGATCACGGAGAAGGGTCGTGCCGACCGATTAGCACGGGCAAACTCGCAGGAAAGTGGCGCGTTCAGTACGTCCTGGAGGACACCACAGGGGTCAAAAAACGCATCTCGCGAATCTTCCCGACACAGCGCGAGGGCAAAGACTTCCTGCGCTCTCTCAAGCGATCTGACGAGGTGGCTGCGATTCACAAGGTTCAAGCGATGACCTTTGGAGAGTGGTTCACATGGCTCTCAGAGAACGACTGGAAGGACTCGCTCGACCCCAAGACACTTAGAGACCGTGTCTCTCGATACAAGAAGTACGCAGCTCCAAGGTGGGCAGGCGTTCCCCTTACGAAGATCGATCCGTTGGACGTTCGGACGTTCTATCAGAAGCTGAAGGATGATGGCGTCGGGGAGCACACCCGCATTGCACTCAAAGCTGGACTGGTTCGAGCGTTCAACCAAGCGATCACACCATATAGGAGGGTTCCTCACTTCTGGTCGAATCCGTTCTGCTTGGATATGCCCGCACCTGCACGACGCGAAGCGGTCGCACTCTCGCCGGAGGAAGCAAAGAAGGCTCTGGCTTCAAAGAAACTCGACGATTCCAGGCGAGCAATGCTCGGCGTATTCCTTCTGGCTGGACTTCGGCTTGGTGAGCAGATGGCTCTGACCTGTAGTCAGTTGAGAATGAGTGAGGGTCTGATTCTGATTGATCGCGCTGTGAAGCTCGATGCGAAGAGTTCACAATCTGTCGGGCTTCCAAAGGGTGACAAGGTTCGGACGGCGGTGATGTGTGACTCGCTCAAGAGACTCTTACAACCAGTGATTGAGGGGCTCAAAGATGATGACTTGATCTGGCCTCAAGCGAGCGAGAACAAGCCACGTATGAAGGCCCTAGTCTACGCAACCTGGCGGCGGATTCGGAAGGAGGCTGGATTGCCTGAAAACATGAGCCCGCATGATTGCCGCCTCACCCACATCAACTGGATTGAGAAACTTTGCCCGGAGGTCTCGCCGACGACCCTCAAAGAGCATGTTGGGCATTCAGCGGATGGCGTGACAGAGGTGAATTACACCAGGCCATTGTCCAATGCCCAACGAATGATGGCGGTTAGAATAGACTCCTTATTCGCCGAGACGATTAAATCCGACCATTGAGCACCCAATCAGGCTTTGGCGTACCAACCGTAGGCTTGCGTCCGCCTGCAAAAGAAGACTTTCTGATTTCTCCCGGTGAGATGTTCTCCACCTCTTCAAAGAAGAGTTGACAGATCGGCATACCCACTAAGAGTTTTATTGGTGCTCGTCCCACGTTTGCAATTTCCAGAGTGAGACAACCATTGAATGACGGCTGCACACCGGTAGCTGTAGCTATTATCAGTCCTCGCCTCCCCCAACTAGATTTGCCAACGACATGGGCTGACATATTATTAGGGAACCTTAGCCACTCCAGAGTGATGCCAAGGACGAACTGACCAGGATGAACGATGATTGGGCGATTTATCGGGACGTAGTGCTGTCGAACTATCTGCCCCTCTTTCGTTTCAGGCTCAATAGCGAGACTTTCCGTACTCAGTTCGCGATAGGTGCAAAACCAACTGCCTAAATGCAAATCCAAACCAACACTGTCGAGGTCCCCATCCACAATTCTCGGTTCTGGCATGACCACCAAGTCCTTTCTTTCGTCGTAGGCTTGTACATCATCCCAAAGTCGCTTCTTAATTTCACGTAAAGACAACATCTCTTCAGGGAACTCCCGCCATCAGATCATTAATCTCCAATGACTTTGCAACCGTCTCCTTCAACACGCGATTGCAGCTAATAAATGCAGTCCACGTCTGTTTTCCTTCAGGAGTTGCGAAGGCAAGCATCTGACCACGCTGCTCATCCGACACTTCCCAAGCTGCACATAGGGTCTCCTGTGGAGTGCAATCAGATGGAGTTGGCACGCAAAGCGACAAGTAACTTTTTGCCCTCTTTACTCGCTCAGCATCAGGAGCAACAACACCTGCACTCTGACCGATTGTACTTGCAAAGGACAAAATCTCAGAAGCAACTTCGATTACCGTTAATTCTCCTAAGATGGAAACGAGGAAGAACGGCTGGGAGGCTGAGGCGATTGCGCCCAACACCTCAGGGTTGCTATATGGATACACTTCAATACGACTCTTTGTATCGAAAGCTACTTCAAAACACATTGGAATCGAGATACCTAACCTGTTTGCAGCGCAGACCAAAAGGCTCGATCTAGTTGCACTTGAACAGTAGGTGTCTGAATAGTCGCCGCGTGCGCCAGTTGCCGCAAGATAAGCAAATGCACTCAAGTAAGAACTACCAAACGTAGAAATCCCAATGTAATCGCAAAAAGTTTCTTCTGCTTGGCGGTGTGCTGAGCCACTGAGACGTGTAACCAGGTTTGAGTAAAAGATGTTTGTTTGAAGCTCGCCTGGTGCACCTGGCTTCGTAAGTCCTCCAGTGCATCCCGATCCCTCAAGATGATCCCAATAGTCGAAGACGATCTTTCGAAACTTCTCGTCGATGAGCCTTCTCAAGTTTTCTTTCGACTTAGAGTATGCCCAGAACGCGTGTCCTGCCTCATGAGCCATTATGGGATAGACGAGGGAATTGTCACTTTCGGTTGCTGGAAGTCCAAAGAGGATCATCTCCTCTAACAAGTCGTGCTTTTGATAGTAGAGCGGAGAATAATGCCACTCAGAAGCGCACAAAATATTGAATTGAGAACTCGCTAAGACTCCATCTGTATGCAGGAGTTGCGTTGCTAGAGTTTGAACTGATTTTGCTAACTCAAACGCGATCCGAAGACTTGATGAGCGTTGCAACACGCCTAGTCGCGGCACTAGTTGTGCTATCTTTGAGAGCAACACCCTGCAGGCCTGAGAGATGTCAGCCGGGGGCGCACTGATAGAATGTAACCTGTCAATTTCAGCATCCAATTTATTGAGTTCTTCGAGATACGAAAAAAGGAGGCGAGATGCTGCCTCCTGGGGAAAGGCCTGTGACAGCATTCCAAGGATAGTGTCACGGACAACGCTTATTCGCTCTTTCGAGTAACAAGATAAAAGAGATGCCTCATTCATAGCGGAAGAGCTTGCCCTTCTCGAATCGCCTGCTCTACTGCCGTAGTCATATGATTCGATAGAGAGCGAGAGAAGCGCTCAATTTGCTCCAATCGGGCATTGTCCGTTAGGGAGCCTGAGATAACTTCTTCAAGTTGCTGATCGAGCGTCGTGATTGCGTTCAGGTAAACGCTAACATTAGCTTCAGTGGCAGAAACTAACCCACTCTCTCGAAGTGCAGGTGCAATTGCCAGAAGAGCAACTGGAAGCACTGAGTCGGGCGACACTCCCTCAAGGCTGTCAAGGCCTAGAAACTCTGGAAGGAAGTCTCGAAACGCACTGATAGGAGGAGCGTCGAGCTCTTGACCCTGTCGAGTTGCAGCCAATGCCGTCGATACTTTGATGCAGAGCATTGAGCTCTCAAGGTAATCCACCCTCGACAGTGCGAGGAGCGGTGAGATTGGAAGGGTTGCTGTCATTTTTAAAGTTCCCTCGACGAAACAGGACGAATCAGGTCGCCTGAAAGCATCGATTACACCCATCATATGATAAAGGAGTGGTCATAGCAATGTGTTCCACGTATTTACCTGATTTTTGCGTTTGGTCGCCAGCGGAGCTGGTCAAACTGAGCATGGCAGGATGCCATGCATCCGAAGTGGCATTCCAAATACAGCAGTCTTGCACTATTTCTGAGTGTATGTAGCCTTTAAGTTCTGGAAAGAAAAAAGCGACCTCGCATGAGGTCGCTGGAATTAGTAATCCTCGGGAGGAGAACGGTGGTGATGGATCGATCCCATTCGGTGATGATCCAGAAAGTGAGGCCGCTTGTGCTCGTATAGACCGACATGAGCCTGAGACCTTCGATCAACGCTTCCTCGTTGGAAGCCCGATCTTCGTCGCAGACCTCACCCCAGTCACCAGAAGCATGGCGTCCAATGGCCATGGCTACATCATCCGGAGGGAGCTGAGAGGCTGCGTAACTCGTTGCGACAAGCTGACCTAACGGGAACTTAGCATTGGCTAGAATCATCTCGCCACACATCTTAGGCGGACTGTGCGTTGCTGTCTCACTTTCGTCACTTTGTGCAACGGTGGTTGAGTCACGGCTCAACAATCCAGATAGGCGTTCTCTCCCAAAACGGCAACTCACGCACTATCAATCTGTGAGGGAGACCAACTACAAAAAGCTGGCATACACGGTTGAGGAGGCAGCAGACCTGCTGTCCCTCAGTCGCGCTCATGTTTACCGCCTACTCGATCTTGGTCAGCTCGGCTCTGTCTCCATCGGTCGCTCCAGACGTATCACGTCCGCGCAGCTTTCTGACTTCCTCAAAGGGTTGGAGCAACGATCTGGGCTCCCACGAGCCAACGCCCGATTCTAGCTGGGGTACAAAATCACCCCCTTTTGACTGTAAACTCTGAACAGAAGTTCGAGATGGCCCTGATCACCTGCACTGAATGCTCAAAGGAGGTGAGCGAATTCGCTCCCTCTTGCCCACATTGCGGCTTTCCACTCGCCGCGATCACCACGGAGGGCAAAGTTGCGCTTCGGAACTGTCCTGACTGCAGCGGCTCTGGAAAGCAGAAGGACGAGTGTTTCGAATGCGTGAATGGTGTGGCGAAGTGCAAACTTTGCGGAGGAGGCACCTGGTGGGGTGATGGGCCCCACTGTAATATTTGCAAAGGTTCTGGGACGATGCGCTGTGAATATTGCGGAGGTCAGGGCTACTTCCAACGTAACTGCCAGACCTGTGACCACTCCGGACAGATAACGATTCGCCGATACGATGAGATCATCGAGTATCGGCGGGGTGTGGAAGAGGCGAACCAGAAAGCCAATCAAGAGAGGCTGCGTGAGACGCAAGCAAGGGAGCAGATGGATGCTGCGCAAAAGCTCTCCGCTCTCAAGGAGCGACTCATCGAGCTGAACGGCACATTGCTACACATTGGGTTGGCTCAGAATGGGTTGATTCTCTCTGACGCAGCCTATGCAGTTGATCGAGCCAAGATCATGAAAATCTATGGAGGGCAGCTCCAAGCTCTCAGAGTACACCGCTTCCAATGCCAATTCTGTGGTGAGCCTCTCGAACGCAAGGAGCGTCTCCGAAAGCTCCACGTTCATGACAAGCAAGACTGCAAAGAAGGGTGGGATCGGGTCAGCAAACAGATCGCTGAGAACAACTCCGACTATGAGAAATTCATGCGCGAGAACGCTCCTCGAATCGGAGATGAGGGTTAGTCGAGGCACGTATGCAGTGGGTTTTAGGCATCGTATACCTGTTCTTCTTGTTTGCTCTGTGGCAGTTTTTCGTTGTGTTGTTCGTCGCCACTGCCATTGCATCCTTGCTTGCCGCTATATTCCTGTCGGTGCGAGCGACCATGCTTGCACGAGCTCCTGGCGTCATCGAAGTACAAGAGCAGAACGGCAGCTATGTCTGCACAATTCATCCTTCAGCATACGACCGGATTGGCCTCATCGCGGTCTACTTTCCACTGATCGCCTACTTACTGGTGTGGCTCTTTATGGCGAATAATGCTATGCAGGCTGGTCTGGATTTCATGGACGTCCTTGGACTTGTCATGCTCCTACCTCCAGTTTTCCTTATTTTCAAGTTTGCTCCGAAGTTGGAGTGGTTTGCGAAATCACCCCTAGAGAGATTCGCCAAGAAGGCGACGGATAAGCTCAGGATTCCCGAATTCTTAATCCAGTCCGATGCGAAAGGGCGGGAATTGGCAAAAGCTCTCGCCGGGCAGTGGTCTCCCTCATTCACAGAACGCTACCTTCAACGACTCGAAATGGAGCCGATGTTGCTTCAAACTGAGAAGGCTCAACTGGAAGTGATCGAAGAGTTTAGAAAACCAGGAATGCACGATCTCAACCTCCTCTCCACCGCCGAGGATCACTGGAAGGCCGTAGATGCGTTGGTTAAAATCGCCTCCGAAACGGCTATCGTCCTAAAAGATGAGCAGATGAAGAGCGACGCCGCATTTCTCGCTAAATCCCTACGCGACCCCGAACTGTCCGACCTGTTGGAGTTTCGAGACTTCGGGGAGTTTTACGATGTTCTGGTAGCGATCCAAGCGGACGCGGAGAAGTTGCTGGAGGGGCGATTCTAGTCTGAGTCATTCAAGAGACGCTACAGAAGAGTTTCTACTAGCTCATCAGAGATGCCCTTTGATAATCTGAACTCCATTGGGACGGTTGCTTTGCCTTACGAACCCTTACGGGCCCTTCTTCGCGCTGGACCAATGCAGCCAGGTTTACAACTGCACCCTTCACCAGATGAACCGCTATCTAGGACACTCACAGATTGCCTTGACTTCTATCCTGTATCGCAACGTGCTGGATGAGGCCACGATGTATTCCGCTACTATGCTACAAGAGGCATACGTTAACACGGCTTCTTGTGAGCCGTCCCCAGTTCCGAACCCGGCTACATCGGGAAACTATCACCGAGAATGATCTTCCAAAGACGCTTTGCTTCCGCGTGATCACCGTCCTCTTCTGCCTTCAAAGCCTTTTGTGCTCGGTCAGCAGCGGATGCAAGCGCCTGAACCAGGTCATTTCTGCCGCTCCTGCTTAGGTAACTACTCAGGTCGCCACTTTGTCCACCTGGGTCATTGACCGACAAGTTACCCTGGCTCCACTCGAAAAACTTCAGTACAGCATCCCGGTAGTTGCTTCCCATTGAACTAAAGATTGTTCCGGCTACTGTTTCAAGATGAAACGAACGCATCCGCTTCGAATGCGTCCTGTTCCACGATTTAACCAGCCTCACAAGAGGTGCAAGATGGTAGCCCAGGTCCTGATTGCGCTTCGCAAACCACTTACTCGCCACAGTCGGCGAAGTATTAATCCATCCTCCAGACCCGTTCGGTAGCAGATACACATCGTTTCCGGCTGAGAACACGGGCGCAACATCAACGTGGCCGCCAGTCTGGTAAAAAACACGTATTGCTTGCCCCCTAGTTCCTACTTGCTGGATTGAGACTCCGTCATAGGCGTCTCTTATTCTATAAATAAATCCCTTCGAGTCATACTTATACTTCTCCCAAGCATCGTTGACATTTGAAAAGACTGCAAGCACATCAATATCATCGATTGGGCGAATAATAGTGTTCTTTTCTGCAGACCCCATGAGTAACCCGTGTGAGTACGGCATGTCTGATGTGCTCTTAAACTTTTCCGTCAGCCGTTCGTCTACGGTTCTCTTTCTAGCTGTAATAATGGTCTCTTTTTGATAGTCAGTTGCACTGATATCTTCAAGAAACTTCGCGAACGCTTGCGCGGTTGTAGACGCCATGCTCTATCCCTTTCCTCCCTTGAATTTTGTAGACATGTCATTAGCTGCAGCCAGCATCTCCCTCTCATTCCTATTTCTGAGCAGTTTATACAGCCAGTCCGGCACTAGGGGTGCATCTCGACGTAGCGAGAACAACTGAGATTGCCATGCAAGCAGTTGCTCCGGAAGAATCTCATTGACTGCATCAACTGCTATCGCATCATGTATCTCATTCGCTAGAGCTTCACGTTCACGGCTCGCTAACCTAACTACTGTAAACTCTTCCCACGCGTCCACTAAGGGCGGTAGGATTGGTATTACCACCGCCAAAAGAAACGTCGCTAAAGAAAAGTCTCTGAATAGGCCGATCCAAACAGCAACGAACGCCCAAACAATTAGTACAACTAACCATAAAGATGCATACCAGAGCAGCAAACGCCTGGTATATGCCGCGTTTGCTCTCTGAGCTATAGCAATTGCAACGCGACCTGGTGAATTGGTTTCAATCGGATACCAGTCACGCAATTTTTCGATTGAATACATTGCTCTTCTTGAAGGCATCTTCAATGCAACCATATCCTCCGGAAGAATTCGGGGTTCTCTTGCTGCGATCATCGGCATGCAAAAGATTTTCATATCGAATTCTTCTTGAATAATTGCTCCACGTGCAGCACCCCGCCGCTCCAAATACTTAAATAACGCGATGTTGAAAACATACCAAACGGATGCAACCGTTGCCAGGGTAACAGCAAGATGCTCATCATATGCGGTGAGAACAGGGGCGCTAACAGCAACTACGAAGACGCCAAGATATCGCACATTTGACCAAATTTTTGCAGATGAGTACACTTTTCGCTGTGCAAGTAGAAGGCTCAAGTTCGCGTCACTATTTTGCGCTTCAAGAATCTCGGTTGCGGATGGAGGTTGATAGTTTCTGGGCATAATATTGTTACCTGTTAAACAAAAGCTCTAGCTGAGCGATAGCGTTTGAGTGGTCCTCATTTCTGTGATAATTCTTTGCCTTCTCTGCACGAGCCACGGCTGTGGACAGCTTTGACATCGCATCAGCTTTACTCGCATCTGTCGAGCACGATGTAAACCTCGAGCCTAAACCACTAGGATCGTTCATTGATGCCAGAGAATGGTCGTGAAGCTTCTTAAGTAATTGATAGATATCCCAGACAGGAACATATGAGGCTTCACCAGATAAATGCTGTGCTGCCCGCATTTCCAGATAACAGGACGAGACGGGCACATTTCTTCTGTACTTCCAAATTTTCATGAAACGAGCCAGTTGTTTCGCACCACCATTGAAAGTGCTGTTGATTCCATTTACATATTCGTTATGCTTTTCAGGAAACGTATTCATCCAACCGTCGATTGGACTTGCAACGCGATACCCTTTGTCATCTCCATCAAAGATGTAGCCAGGAATAACCTCTACTATTCCATCACTAAACTGGCAAACGACTGCTGGCCTTCGAATTTGTATAGTCGTAGTTGGGAACCTACCTTGTAGCGACTCCTTTACTTTATTCAACATTGTCCATGGACTGGAAGGTTGACTACCCTTCAACGAAACGAGGTAATCGGCATCACTGTGCTGCCACACGCCTGTGCCATGGCGCAATGAACCTATCTCAAACATTCGATGCACTCCGAGAGTTGAATCAAGCCGTGTCTCAATGGACGATCTGTGTCTCCTTGCTGCATCAAACTGAAATGATGTTGGCGTAAAATGAGAGTTCAGCTCCTTCAACCACGATGTTGTAGTTTCGGCCATCGCTATTGCTCCCCTCGGTTTCCAACTAACCCCAGGAATCTCTCGAAGAGCCCAACGGACTTAGCCAGGACTCTTTGTTTCTTCTGAACGTGCACACCATCGGCTGAGAACCGAGTCATTTGAGGCATCCCTTTTGTGATCGCGGCTCCGCTTGTTCGGATAATGCCGTTTTGTAGCAGGACGAGATTGTGAAAGTATATCTGTGGCATCTGTTTATTTCTAGTATTGCCAATCCTCGTGTCGCACTGGTAGCCGATTTAACTCTTCGCGATAGAACTTCCATTTCGGCATATTCTCGTTCATCAAATTGATAAATCGCTCGTTGTGGCTCCGCTCGATCAGGTGAACCATTTCATGCACGACGATATATTCAAGGCACTCCACTGGCTTCTTTGCTAGCTCAGTGTTTAGACGTATGTTCCCCTTTTCGTGGCTACAGCTACCCCATTTTGTTTTCATGCGCTGAACGTAGAAGTTGGCGACTTCGACGCCAATTTTGGGCTCCCACTTGGCGATCAGCTTCGGAACGGCCGATTTTAGTTGCTGCCTTAGCCAGGTTTCAAGTAACTCCGCTCGTTTCTCAACGGTTGAGTCCGGGCGTACGTGAAGTTCAAGATGACGTGCACGAAGGACTACATGGGGCGTTGTGGCCGTCTCAAACACGTGCAAAAGGTATCGTTTGCCCCACAGATAGTGGCTCTCACCGTTTACATACTCACGCGGGGTTATCCGCTCTTGAGATTGAAGTTTCTTCTGTTGCTGCTTAATCCACCGCAACTTCGAGACCGCATACGCCCGAACATTGTCGATGGACATCCGTTCTGGTGCTGAGATTCTCACGTGACCGTTCGGGGGATAGACGCTCAGGTGAACGTTCTTGATGTCCTTCAAGATCACGTCGGCAACAATATCTCCAAGTGTGATTTGAGCTTCCATCAATACTCCTTCTGGTTACGGATAATCGAGAAAACGCGCTCAACTTCCTCGTCATCTTTCAGGATGCTGTAGAGCTCCCGCTTGATAACCTTTTCTTTCTGGGGGTTTCCTCGCCAACCGTCCGGACGCACTTTCCGAATCGCGGCGTCCAACTGGAGGGCCAACTGCTCGTCTTGTCCAAGGTTATTATAGAGGGCTCGCTTGCCATGGCTATTGAGGGTCGAAGGAATATCTGGCGAAGCTCCCTCTTCAACCATTTTCGCTAGAGCAGCGATCTTCTTGAGATATTCCTCATACTTGAGAGCCTTGTCCTTGCGGGCGGCAATTATCTCAGCCAGTAACGCAGACATCTTTGCGAAGAACGCCGGGTCGTTGATCTGCTCCTTCACGATTTTGCTTCGGACGTTGTTCTCGATAGTCTCAGCAATCGCTTCTTGGTTACCTCGAAGCCCTTCCGGAAGTGACTCGATGGCGGCGGCGATTCCTGTCTTCACGATCAACTCAAGCAACGGCATGTCATCGAAAGGAGAAATCTTTCTAGGTTCGTCGGCCTGGATATAGGTGTCGATGAGATGCCGCATGTCCGCCTCGAACGGCTTGATGTCGAGCACTTCACCAGCGGCCTGACGGATTACGTCGCGGAGCTTCACATAGTGATCGAGTCGCTCTTTGATGACTGCGATCCACTGATCAGAATAGCCTGCCTCACTCAGCTCATCAGCGATATTCGCATAGGCTCGGATTAAACCAACGGTCAGCTTGTACAGAGTAACGCGTTGAACTTCTCGGTCCGCCAAATCAGATGGTATTTCGGTATTCCCACAGAAGTAGTGGATGTGTTCAAGCTCGCCCTGCGGTAGATCAACCGGTTCGCAAAGCACATGCAGGGCCTCAAGTGCGGCATCGAGACGCTGACGACCGAGCTCAAGGCGATCCTTGATTAGCACTTCCGGCTCGGCTCCCTCAGCTGAATCATCAAGCTCGGACGTATAGACGGAAATCGCATTCTCGACCTTCTTGAAGAGGTCTTTATAGTCCACGATGTGACCGAAGTCTTTGTCCTCACCGTCGAGCCGGTTGGTTCGGCATATCGCTTGGAACAGACCATGATCTTGGAGCGACTTGTCGATATAGAGGTACGTGCAAGGAGGTGCATCGAAGCCTGTGAGGAGTTTATTCACCACGATCAGGAGCTTCATGTTCGCCGGTTCCTTCTTGAACCGCTCCTTCATCGCATCCTCGTAGGTCTCGGTCTTGGACTTTCCTGGGGCCGCATCAACCTTTTTCAGAAGGTCCGTGTAGACGTTGTAGATGTACTGCTTGTCGGTCTCGGTGTTCGCGCCCGTATCCTCAAGGGTCACGTCGCGGGCCTGAGGATCGTATGACGTGATGATCGCACAGTGGTTTTTGAAGACCGTCTTCTGGAACAGCTCGAAGTATTTGCAGGCTTCATAAATGCTTGAAGCCACGAGCATCGCGTTTCCACGCTCACTCGAAAGGCGTGGCTGAACACTGAAGTCAAAAACAACGTCCGCGACCACTCGGTCCATGCGGGCTTTGGAGCTGAGGACGCTCTGCATCGTGCCCCATTTGTTCTTAAGCTCTTCTCGCTGCCATTCGTTCAGACCTTTGGTCTTTGCGTCGAACCACAGATCGATCTTCTCTTGGTTGCCGACGTGCTGATCGATGTCCCTTGCTTCGTAGATGAGGTCAAGTACGACTTCATCCTCGACGGCTTCCTTGAATTTATAGGTGTGGATGTAGCTGCCAAAGACCTCCATCGTGGTCTGCTTGTCTTGACGGAGCAGCGGCGTTCCCGTAAATCCGATGAAGATCGAACCGGGAAGCAATGCCTTCATTGCCTTGTTCAGCTTTCCGCTTTGGGTGCGGTGGGCTTCATCGACAAACACGAATATCTCGCCTTGCACTTGGCTCGGCTTGGATTTGATCTCCTCGATGAACGAATCGAAGTTGGCGACGCCCCTCTGCCCAAACTTGTGAACTAGGGAGCACAGGAGCCTCGGCTTCGCTTGCGAGAGTTGATACATCAGGTCCGATCCGCTGCTCGTCCGATAAATCTCCTGGCCTGCGCCCTCGAAGACGTCCTTGATCTGCTTGTCGAGCTCGTCGCGGTCGGTGATCAGGCAAACGCGGGCGTTCGGGTTATGCTCCAGAATCCACTTAGCTAGAAGCACCATGACGATGCTCTTTCCGCTGCCCTGGGTGTGCCAGATGATTCCACCTCTGTTCTCCTTGATGCGCTCCTGAGCGAGCTTCACACCGAAAAACTGGTGTGGGCGTGGGAGCTTCTTGACTCCGGCATCGAACACGACAAAGTTCCGAACCAGGTCGAGGAGCCGGTTCTTCTCAAAAATTTTGAGGAGGTACTTGTCTAGCTTGAAGCGGGTGTTATCCTCCTCGTCCTCCTTCCACTTCAGCCAAAACTTCTCGGGCGTGCCTATCGACCCGTACTGGAGACCTTCAGAGTCATTTCCAGCCATCACAAACTGGACGGTGGGATAAAACCACTCGTGGAACATCTTGTCTTGGTTGCTGATCGCTTGGCGAACGCCTTCACCGATTCCTACTGTGCTTCGCTTAAGCTCAAGCACTCCGAGCGCAAGGCCGTTCAAGTAGATTGCGATGTCGGGACGACGCTCATGGTCGCCGTTGAGCGTGACTTCTTCGGCGATAGCAAAGTCGTTCTTCTCCGGCTGATCCCAGTTGATGAGCCAAACCTTCTCGGTGTTCTCGCTTGCGCCAACCTTGACGTCAACCCCGTAATACAGGAGGTTCCAAACCGCCTGGTTGTTTGCGTAGAGGGTTCTCGATGGGTTCGTAGTTTCGCGGCGAAGTTTGTCTAAAGCTCGACTGATCTGATCCTGCGTATAGCCAGACTTAACGAGGAAAGCACTCAGAAGGTCGGTCTCAATGTTGGAGTTGCCTTCGCGCTCTTCCCAATTGCCGAGATAGGTGTACTTAAGCTCGTCCCGAAACAGCGCGACGACGCGGTTCTGGGTGATGCGCTCGATCTTTCCGACTTCGCTCATGATTGGCCTCCAGGGATCAGTTTGAAGCTGACTTGATATCGATAGAATGATACGGAAGGGACCGCGGACAAAGCCCACTTGAGCCGAGGATCATCCTCCAACGCGATGACCACGCCTTCCACGGACTGATCTAGTTCTGCGACTTGCCCTTTAATGTAGCCCATATAACGAAGAATCTGGCCAACGACAACATCGCTCGCTCGTCCCCGCTTTAGCTCAACCACGAGAAGCCGCTTTCTATCCTTGCTGATGGCAAGAATATCAATCGGCCCCGTGTCGGTCGGATACTGTTGTCCAACGATCTCGCCTTCCTCTTGGAAGATGTCGAACTCTTTGCTTAGGGGTGTTGAATTCCAATTAGCCACCAGAAAGGCCTCCAGGTGTTTCTCCATCGCAAACGCAACCGGGTCTTCAACCTCGGGGTCGCCTTTGATCTGGAGGACGGGACCACTTTGGCTGCCTAGGAACTGCTCAATCTCTTCATGGAACCTAGTGATCTCGCTAACTGTGCCGATTGAGCCGGTTGAGTTCTGCAGAGCTTCGCTCATTGCCGAGCGTGGAATCACCACATCTAGCCACTTAACGGGGCGGTGGTGTGGCAATGGAGAATCGGGCGAATATACATAGCTTCCGGTGATCTCGCCTACCTTGTATGAACCCTTTCCATCTGGACAAAGCACCAGATCACCCACTTGAAATCCTTTACAGATCCGCCAAAGGGCTCCGACGTTGGCGGCGGCACTAGCTTTCGACTTCTCCGGGAACTGTTCGCGCTGGATCGGAATAAACTCTTGCCGAAAATGCCAGGCGTCTTCGGAGAGCCGCTCTGTGAGATCGAGGCCAAACACAAATCCCGCTGCAATGTAGCCACCATCAAAACACTCTTGGGCGTGGCGGCTTTGCGGCCCGAGCATAACGCGGTAGTAGTTTCTCATACGAGCCTCACCTTCCCAGTCAACAACTGTTGCATCATGCCTTGCTTGATGGCCTTGGTCTTCGTAACGCGATCTTGAAGGAATGCGATCTCAGAGTCAATATCCGCGAGAACTTCCGAAATAGCGTCCTGTTCGTCTCTGGCAGGAAGGGTAAGGACAGCACTCGTCAAAGCTGGCTTTGAAATGTTGTACCGGGTAGAGCCCTGAGCAAGCGATTTGACGATCTCACGCCCTTGCGAACTACGAAAGAACGATGCAAGAAATGAGCCGTTTATTTTTGACCTGTCTGTGAATCTAAAACCAAAACAAAAGCTATTCAGATACAAATCTGGAATATCGCAATCAACATATGCACACATAGCGACCTCCTCAGGGGTTTCAGATGAGCCATTGAAAAGAAGGTCCCCACGAATAACATGGTTCTGAGACTCGGAAGAAGAAACCCGTACATATCCGAGTTGAGCCGGGTCGATGACCACGTTGGACATCACATTCATGAATGTGACGTAGGGACAATTCCCAGAATCGAAATCCGCCTTGGACTTCCCTGACAATCCGCCATAAGCGAATCCAAGCTGTGAGAGCTTGACCCGCTCCCAGTCGCCACGGAAGCCGGGGAGGCGGATTTGGCCGGTCAGGAGCTGCTGCACGACGGACTGTTTGAGATCGCGCTTTTTGGCGATCAGCCGGTCAAGCCTGCTCAGCAGCTGATCCACATCACCCAATGCTGTTGCGATAGCGCGTTGCTCTGGGAGAGAGGGAATTGGCGCAAGAACACGTCCAAGATTCTGTTGGCCGACGTTGGCGCGAACCGCGCCTTGTCCCATGGGAATAATCTGTGACCTGATGCAAGGAGCACGAAGTGCGTAGCCAGCGTAAACTGGGTCGAGGCTCTCGGCAAGTGGTCGCCCACGAATTACAAACCCTCCGAACACAACGCGTTCAGTTCCCAAGTAGGTTGCGGCCAATGCAACTTCTTCTTGTGTTTCTGAAGTGCGATTGAAAAGCACATCACCCCGACGGACGGTGTAAGATTTAAGAATCGATTCAGGCAACGTAACTTGCCCGGTGATTTCCGGGCCGTGGATGTGTGAGTATGTAATCGGCTCAAGAACATTGATGAACCGAACCCCTTGCCCATATGCTGCCTTGTCAGCATTGACGCCGTTTCGGAACGCGAAGAGTTCGGCAAACCGTGTCACTTCCCAGTCCTCCGGGACGACGCCGACCTCGGTCTGTTTGTAGCCGGGCTTCACTTCCATACAACACCCATTCTCTTCAACTGTTCGTCGACGCGGGATGCGAGCAGTGCTACTTCTTCAGAGAGGTTTGGTAAAGGGGTAGCGTAGCGTTCTGCGAGTTGCCGAATACGCTGGGCTAGGGCCTGGCTCAGCCGGTCTACCTCCCCCTGAACTGCTCCGCCGATGGTGGCCAGCCACTTGTCATCAACAACAAGAGCCTTAACATCTTGCTCCGTCAGGGCCTTGTACTTCGCAAGTAGCTTCTGATCGAGGTCGGCCAGTGCGGATTTCAGCCATTGTTTCACTGCTTGCTCCTCGCCCGCAAGTTCTAGATACCGCTTCAGCAATTCGACCTCTTCGGGCATCAACCCGGCAGGGTCCTTGGCCATTGCCTTGAGGTGAGCTTTGACCGAGCCTAGATTGACCTTGTCTAGGTCGGAGAAGACACCCTCATCACCATTTTGCTCCTCTTCCATTTCTTCAAGCTCGGCGGAAATCGTAACAAGTTTAGCCTCGTGCTTGTTGATGTGATCCTGCTCTGCTTGGAAGTAGCGAGCAATCACCAGTTCCTTCGGAATCAAGTCGCACGTCCATCCGGACGCTTTGCCCTTTTTATTCAGCACCAGCTCGATTTCCGCTTTCCAACCATCTGCTGCCACGAGGTAGCAGTCGTCTTGCATAGTCGAGGCCCAATAGTCCATGAGGTGCTGGAACACAGCATACGGATCGATCAGGTCGAGACCCTGGAAATGATTGAGGAGGCTTTCCGAGAGCTTGGCGATCTCCTCCTTTGGAAGCATATCCTTTCCAAGGACTTTGAGTTCCTTGGCGGATTCAGTGCGCCACTGATCAAAGTGGCTTTGAACCTCCGCGACAAACCCCTTGAATTCGTTGTGATCGAGGATCGTCTGTCTGATTTCGGCTTCCTCAATCCGCAACTCAACGAAGTCTGGGCGCATCGGTTCGAAGAGAGTTGACCGCAGACCCGGACAGACTTTCCAGTACGCCGCGAGGGCGGCGATGTCGGATTCAGGGATGCCGCCATTGAGATGCGCGTCCAAGTCTTGGAGGTCTTCAGGATCAGAGCTGTCGATATAGCGCGGAAGGTTGAGGTTAAAATCGTTCTTCTCGATTTCCTCGATCTTGACAAAGCGCGAGAACTTTGCGATTTCAGCTTGACGATTGAAAGCATCCACGATGCGGTGGATGTCCTCATTTCGAAGGCGGTTCTTCGGACCATCCTTCATGAAACCCTTGTTTGCATCGATCATGAAAATGCCCTTCCGATCCGATGAGCCATCCTTGTCGATTACGATAATGCAGGCCGGAATTCCAGTGCCGTAGAAGAGATTTGCCGGGAGGCCGATGATGCCCTTGAGGTAGCCGCGTTGAATCAGGTTCTTACGGATGACGGCCTCTGCATTCCCACGGAAAAGAACACCGTGTGGAAGAATGCATGCTCCTTTACCCGTGCTCTTGAGTGAGGCAATGATGTGAAGGAGATAGGCGAAGTCACCTTGCTTGACAGGTGGCACGCCAAAGCTGAACCGTCGAAACTCGTCGTTGGCTGGGGTGAACCCAGTCGTCCATCGCTTGTCGCTGAACGGCGGATTTGCCACGACAAAGTCAAAAGTCTTGAGTGCCGTCCCGTCCTTGAAATGGGGATCTGCGAGGGTGCTGGAGCCTCCTTTGATCTCTGCGGTGGCATGATTGTGCAGGATCATGTTCATCCGGGCGAGACCAGCGGTGGCCACATCCTTCTCCTGACCGTAGAGCGTGACCTCAGTTGGAGCTTCGTCCGCAACCTTTAGGAGAAGCGATCCTGATCCACAGGTTGGATCGTAGACAGCTGTGCTGCGAGTCGTCGTGGCGGTCTTGATCCCGATGACCTGCGCCATGATTCGGCTCACCTCGGCTGGCGTGTAGAACTGTCCCTTGCTCTTGCCACTCTCCGTGGCGAAGTGCCGCATGAGGAACTCATAGGCGTCGCCCAGGAGGTCGTCGCCGTCCGCTCGGTTTTTGCTAAAGTCGAGGGCTTTGTTTTCGAAGATCGAAATGAGGTTGGTAAGGCGATCCACCATCTCCTTGCCGCTGCCGAGTTTGTTGGCGTCATTGAAGTCTGGAAAATCAGCCTCGGGAAGGTTGTTAGCCTTGGCGAGAGGAGCGATGATCTTCTTATTGATCTGGTCGCCGATATCCGGCTGGCCTTTCAGGGCGATCATGTCCTTGAAGCTGGCTCCCTCGGGGACCTCGATGTCGCCATATTTCTGCCCGGCGTATTTGTCGCTGACGTACTTTACAAACAGCATCACCAGTACGTAGTCCTTGTACTGGCTCGCGTCCATCCCGCCGCGAAGCTCGTCGCAACTTGCCCAGAGAGAGCTATAGAGTTCAGATTTCTTGATTGCCATGAGGTGTGATTAAGCCGGCTATTATCGATTTACGGCTGGTTGGAGCAACTTTATTCTGACAGGTTGCGCTCGGACTATCCAGCGAAGCTAGATGCGAACAGGAATCTCAATCTTGGGAGTCAGAACTCGCAAGTTCGCTCCATAGCGCGTTCGCACACGGTCGTAAAGGTCATTTACTGCTTTGCAACGAATCGTCAAGACTAAAGCGTATGGAATTTCCGGCTGATTTGTCCCGGCCGTGGGTTGTCCAGCATCGCGCCGATTGTAATGCAGCTCAATACAGGGGTTCTTATAGCTTGTTGCCCGTTTATTTTTAGTTGCTTTGAGAACAGTGTCCCACAGATGAGCGTCCTTCCGTTCGTCCGCCTCGCCATAAACTCCGCCTTGGTTGAACAAGGGTTCACTTTTTACAGTTTGACTATCTCGCTTCGTTCCATCTTCTTGGATGATGACGCCAAACTTGTCCGCATTCGGTCGGAAGATCGTCTCGATTCCAGCCTGTACGTACGATGCTGGAAAATCGGGGTCTACACGGCTTGCATAACAGAGAGTCGCTTCCAACTCGACCATTCCTTGTAGGTCTGGTGGCATTGGAATTTCGTGCCGGACATACTTCCCTGCTGTGAGATTGCCCTGAAATAAGACCTTAACTTCATGATCGTCTGAAGTAAGGAGGCTCTCAATGTCAGTCTGGACGAGACCATGACCAACTTCGCGCCGCTCACGATTCTCCAACTTGCTGTTGTGTAGCAAGAGGGCTCGAAGGCCAGTGATTGTAAGTTGGTCTCCCATTGTTGCTAAGACCATGCCTGCCGTTCGCATCGCGGCGGGCGAAGCAAAACTAGTTCCAGCTGTGTTGTATCGCTCAGGCTGGGCTCCCGGACCAATGCATCCAAAAGGCTCGTCTAGCGAGCCCCCAAAAGCGACAACATCCGGTTTCACACGGCATCCGAGGCGTCCTGGCCCCACACAACTATAGTAGGCGCGTTGCCAATTCGCTTGGCGCGAATCAGAAGCACCAACCGAAATGGCATTCACCGCATCTGAAGGCGGTTGCACCCGATTCAATTGCAGATCGTCGTCGAGGTCGCCTGAGTTTCCTACCGCCACAAAGGCTAACCGTTTTCCGTCGCTGAGCAACTCGTCGAGCACCGCTGTAAATGCGTTTACATCATCATCCAGCATTGCTTCGTCAGGTCCGAAGCTGAGGTTGATGAGTTGGTAGTCGTTAGCCGCGACTTGTTCCTGAATCGTCTTCAGTGCAGCATGGTATCCCGAGTTATCAGGATCTTCGCCTAATACTCCGTGGTGATGAATCGAGAAAACTGGCGAACCAACTTGAACGTTGTCAAGCGGGCCGAATGTTGCCGCTGATGAAACACATAGGCCATGAAGGCGTTCGTCCTCGTCCGTGTACGGTGTAACGCCGTATTCCTTCTCTTCCACCCAACGATGCATGGCATGATCGTTCGGGAGAGGTGCGTCGAAAACAGCTGCGACAATGCCGCTGTCGATTGGATCGGAGTCGGGCAGTTGAATGCGCATTCCCGTGGTCGCACGTGCAACTTTCGTTGGTAGCAGAGGTCGCATTCTCGGCATTGGACGAATCCGTCGCAAGAACGAGAAATAGGCTAGCTTCTGAATCGCGGCCTCGTCTCCGGAAACCGCCAAAAAGCAAAGCCCAGAAGCAAATAGTTCGTGGTCGCGGTCGATGTTCAAACCAAGGAGGCGGGCATATTCAGCGAAGTCACGAACAACTGTTGAGTCGAGAGTTTTCGAACGAGCATGAAGAACACATTCCAAGAGTCCCTGCCTGGCGTCAGAATCCATCGGAGATAAGCGGTCTTCGGGTGTAACTGCCCGGAAATCTTCTACCGCCGCAAGTTCCTCCTGAACCCTGCTAGAGAATCCTGAGATTGAGCCCTGGAGCCGAGTGGCAAAAGCATCGAAGGCTTGCATTGAACCTGCTACAAACAGAGTCGAAGTGGCTTCGTCGCGTGGTTCCGATTTGCGGGCGACCTTATCGGGCTTGATATGGTCAGGCTTGCTGCCGATGGCGCGTAGCCCAACGTCATTTAGCAGATCACTTGGAAATGCCGACTTGCTAAGATACTGAGGGTGAAGCGTAAGTGCGGCCACAGCCTCTCCACCCGGCAGGGCTTCAGGAGGGGCCTGGCGAAGTGTAATGACTGCGCTGGACGCTCTTGGCGACAGTCTCGCCCGTGCCTCATCAGGCAGATATGGCGAGTTTTTTCGTGGAGCCTTCGGTGGTGGGAGAACAGTTTCAACCAGTTGTTCACCGGCTCCAAGGATGTAGTTGCGTTTTGCTTGCCTCATGCTGACACCTCCTTCTTCGCATGCTTCCTCAGAGTGTTCCTCGAAGTTCCGGTAAGTTCGGATGCTCGACGCTGTGAAACTCCGCTAGAGATAAGCTTCTCCGAAATGTCGTGTCTCCTTGCCATTGGAAGAAGCCTCAATCTCTCGGCAAAGGCCTCAATCACCCCTTCCTGCTCATCAGATTTGTTCATGACAGCACTACGCCGCCCGGCATTGACCCGACTCACAATCTCAGCGTGATTCATACCATCTGAAATGTCTGCGAGCATTAACAGCATAGATTCACTGGTCAGGCACGGCATTCTCCTAAGTACTTCGGTGCGTTCAGCCAACCCTGGCAAGGGCAGGTTAAAAGTCAGGTCAAATCGACGCCAGATTGCAGGGTCAAGAATATCAGGGTGATTTGTTGCTGCCAGAACAAGCGAGCCCTCGGGCCACTCATCAAGCTCTTGCAGGAGAACGTTGACCAATCGCTTGAGCTCGCCTAGGTCAGTCTCGTCGGCGCGTTTTTTCGCGATAGCATCAACCTCATCGAGCAACAGAATGCAATCGAACTCTTTGCAGAAATCAAAGAGCTGGCGTACATTCTGCCCAGTCTTCCCTAGAAAGCTGCTGATAGACGAAGACAGGTCAAGGACTACAAGCGGCCTTCTCAGTTCACGAGCAATCCATTGAGCAGCCATGGTCTTGCCGACACCCGGCGGCCCGATGAGAAGGGCAGACTTGCTCGGAGATAGACCAGCCAGCTTCAGTGCGGAAGAATCCAAGTGCTCTGCAACGAGTTGACGCAGTTGCTGTTCGAGAGTAGCAGGCAAGACGGGCTTTTCGGCTAAGGCTGCATCGACAATTCTTGCCAGCGCGAGCCTTGAATCAGCATCTACAGGCAGCGGCCTCTTTGCGCTCCGAAGCGACCCTTCGCTTACCACAATGGACGCCAGCGCAGCTGAAAGTTCGGGAACGGTTTTTCGGTATTGCTGGGCCATTTTGCGAGCCAGGGCCTTTACATCTCTACTCCGACCTTCTGCGCCGAATCGAACCAAGTGGATCACGTCCTTGATCACTGAATCAAATTGCTCCATGCTGCTCCTTCGTTCCATGAATCTATTATACCGTCATTCTTGCACAAAGTGGATCACATTGTCAAAACAAGCAAAAAATGACCCATCTTGCATGAAGCGTCCTAGAATTTGATTACTCGCTCAGGATTGAGACCTTAGGAGCATGGCTACTCGCCTCGCACCTGAAACACCCCCCTATGCCCCCTTCGACACCGAACCTGGCTTCTACCCTGAAGCTGGGCTCTGGTTGTATGGCAACGCTCGCCTCCTCGGGACATCGCTTGCTTCCATTTCAAGAGCAGTAGGTCACCCTCACCACATGCCGGAAGATCTGGGACAGATCGAGTATGAAACGGAACAGGCAGTCTTGGAGGGACGGATTGTCGTGACGGGCGTCCACAATCCCGCCCACCAACGGGTGGCTATCGTGCCGCTCCGCTGGGGTGCCCCTCGAATCCTCGTGTTCTCGGGTGGGTTTCATCACCACCTTGGGTCTGACCTGAAGGAAGAGCCTTTCAGAGCGGCGCGGTTGTGGCGATACCAGTTCGACGCAAAGACCGACCTGGTGATCTCACGTCGTGCGCCCGACAAGTTGCCCACCTTCGCCCAGTTCAACCCAACGGTTGATCGCCTCATCGAGCGGATCACTGCCCGACTCGTTCCCGGCATCCTCTTTGAACCGAGGTAGCCACAGTTCTGCAGTCCGAAGTTCGGGCTGCTTTTTCGTGGACAAGAAAAAATCCTCACGGGCGATTCCGTGAGGTTGGGATTGGGCTATGAGTTGGCATACTCAACGCCCCGAATGAAGTCAGCGGCTCTTTGAGCTTGAGCAGCGGCGATGACGACTGCTTTGGGGTCAGACTTCAGGACGCTCAGCCATCCGTTGATGTAGGACGCAGCATCGCCGATGAGCCTGTCATCGAGGGAGACGGTTGCCGCGCAGAAAGCCGAAGTCAGTTCAGCGACCAGCTCTTCCTTGCTATATTCACCCGAGCCAAATAGGATACGGCCCGTGACTCCTGATCTGTTCAACCTCTTCTCGTGTCCCGTTGCATGACCAAGTTCATGGAACAGGGTTGCATAGAACGCATCCGCACTCTTGAACGAGTCCAACTTCGGAACTTGAACATGATCATCGCTGGGGCGATACCAAGCCGTGTCGCCACCCTCCGAAATCGACGGCCTATTCGGCATGTACCGGATCAGAAGCTCAGCTCTCTCGATCCGTTCGTGTTCTTTGTACTCCTCTGGCTTATGAAGATCAGGGAGTGTCAGTCCAACGCACTGTTCAGCGTTGAAAACCTTGAAGTACCGGAGGAGTGGAACCTCTCGGGTGACTCCTGCCTCCTGCTCTTCTTGCGGCACATTCGGCTTCCATCGTTTCCAGAACACAACGGTCGTTGCCTTCTCGCCCGGTTTCACTGCTCCACCGAGTTCGTTGGCCTGCTTCAGGGTCAGCCAGCGGTGATCGGTGTACGGGTGGATCGAAAGGAGAAAGGTGTTCACCCCTCGGTACGGCCGATTCGTTGTCGCATTTGTGGGCACTGACTGGAGCTGATGCCACGGCTTCTTCCAGGGAACGACGCCTTGCTCAAGGGCTGCAATGATCGTCTTGGTGACGTTCTCGTAGATTGCGGTGCTCAACCGAGCACCTCTGGTTGCTTAATGTTCATAGTGATCCAAGGCGATCAAATCGCCTCCGTCACCATGCCCTAGCCATAGAGATCGAACCATTTTGCACGTGGCGACGCAATCTGGACATTCAAGCAATCGGCGCGTGTGCGCAACGATACAAGGCTCATCATCGTCTTGGAGGTTGGAGCCAGAATGAGTAGCGAAAATGACATCTGCGATATCTGCGGCGAGGAAAGCTGCCCTTGTCCGCTTTGCCACGGTGATCCCAAGAGACATCTAGGAGGAACTCATTCTGGAATCGACCAGTATGATTCCAGCGGATTCCCCACCGGTGAAATCGAATGCCCAGAATGTGGCGAAGTCAGTTGACCATCTAGGCAACGCGACTGCCACTTGCTAGCATGAGCAAATGGCTCACAAGAATACTGAGACTACATTTGTTCGATCCGTTCGACTTGCACCCTCCACGCCGGAGGAGCGGAACCGCTTCCCGCACAATCTTCCAATTCTTCATGGTTTGGAGAGCTTAGAGCTACACCCAAGGGTGACCTTTCTGGTTGGCGAGAACGGTAGTGGAAAATCTACTTTGATTGAGGCACTCGCCATTTCAGCGGGTATGAACGCAGAGGGTGGCAGTCGCAATTTTAGTTTCAGCACGAGAGCTTCGCATTCAGATTTACACAAGCGACTCACTCTAGTGAAAAACGGCTCGCTACCTAGCGACAGCTACTTCTTGAGAGCTGAGACGTTCTACAATGTTTCAACGGAAATCGAGAGACTTGATGAGGGTGGTGGGGGAAAGAGGATTCGGGATGCATATGGAAGTCGTGCGCTGCATGAACAATCACATGGCGAATCGTTTCTGTCACTAGTATCCAATCGGTTCCGTGGCGATGGCCTGTACTTTCTTGATGAACCTGAGGCAGCGCTTTCGCCACGAGGCATTCTAAGGTTGATCGCGACCATTGATTCACTCGTCTCTAAAGGGTCGCAGTTCATTATCTCCACGCACTCACCCGTGCTCATGTGCTATCCAGACTGCGTTCTTTACGAAGTTAAGAATGGTTCCCTTAAGCAAACATCCGTAACCGAAACGGATCATTTCCAACTTAGTCTTGACATCCTAACTAACCCAGTCGTTTACCTGCGAAAACTGATGGAATAGATTGGTTAAGGTGCGTTTGTGCAATGGTTGCTCACCCCTCATCAAATTTGCGGACACTCACGATTCTGGCAATTGTAGATTCATGGCCAACTGCTACCTATGCGGAAAACCGCTCAAAGAATCTCGATATCGCCTGCGCCGCCGTGTGAAGACCGGCGAGTGGGTTCGGCGAGACTACCGATCCGGGAAGCCTTCATCCGTCCAGAACCGCTTCGGACCAAGGATCGTCTGCCAGGGCTGTGCGAAGCGAATCGATGCTCGGGACTTGAGAGGTGCTCGTTTGCAGTGGATTCAATTGGGAGTTGCGGTCGCGGCGATTGCCTACTTGATCCTGACCGCCCGGTTTGTGTGAGATCGGCTTGATATTGCTTGACAATTTCCTGTAAGGCTCCGAATTCGTGGGTAACCGTGTTCGAAAACTCAACGCCTCGGTCTACCACGTTCAAAGTTGATGCCTCAATGTTGGTTCTTACTCGCTCTAGGAGCGATTTCCCAGGTGTTCGAAATCCAGTCTCTGGATCAAAAAGTACACCTTGGGGAAACATGAACCGCATGAGGTCTTTTTTGAACTCTAATGAAAACGCTTTCCATCTTGCCCCAATGGTCTCCAGGAACTCGCGTGCAAACGCGACGAGTTCTGAAGAGTCCCATATCTCAGATTTCTTTGCAAGGCGAGTAGAAATTTCTGCTAATTCTTCTGTGATTCGACCAAGCTGCACTCTGGCAATGTCATCCGGAATCACCCCGGAGGCATTCTTGATTGCTATTGAGCCCGCAAGCTCGTCAAGTTCAGCCTTACGGGACAGATCTCGCTCTGAAAGCATCTGTGCTTCTTCAGTCACGCGATCGTGCGTTCGGCAAAGCTCGGCGTTGATCGCATCCCACTCTGAATCAATCAGCTGATAACCGTTCAGGAATTGATCGAACAGCTCTTCAACTTTGTGTTTTGGGTAGTTCGTTCTAGGGCAGGCCATGCAGCGGTAGTAAGCGTAGCGATTGCCACTCTTGCTCCGCGCCCAGTACCCCGTCAATAACTTGCCACACTCGCATAGTGCAGTGCCTCGAATCGGAAAGTCTTCCCGCTCAACTTGATACTGCTGGGGATTGTTTGAGGGGCGCAAAGCACGTCGAGCTAGAACGGCAATGTTCTCAGTTACCAGAGGAACGAAGGGCGGGGCGGAATCAAACGTGCCGCCAAACGAAACTATCTTGCCCAAATACATGGGGTTCTCAATCATGGAGTAGAACCTCGTTCGACTGAGTGGCATCCCAGCAGCTTGCATCCGCCTCCAAATGATTGGTGCACTCTGATGCCCAAAGGCCAACTGTTCGAAGGCTTCCTTTACGAACGGGGCTTGTTCGGGGTGCGGTTCTATGTTGCCCTTGCCGTTGACTCGAACGTTTCTGTATCCAAAAGGTGCTGGCCAGACCCAACGGCCTTGCGAAACTGCTTCAACCATGCCTCCCCTACTCCGCTCTGATCTGATCTCGTTGTCGAACTGCGCAACCGAAGCAAGGATGGTCTCCGTGAAGCGACCAACGGGTGTATCCTCGATCTTCTCGCCAATCGACTCCAATCTTACTTTTAGCTTGGAAAGTCGGACGCGAAGGCCTGTGTAGTCAGAGACATTTCGAGCAAGCCTGTCGATTTTTGGGATGATGACGACGGTCGGCGGGGGTGTTGTATCAGCGCAAAATCGGAGCATTTCTTGAAGAATTGGTCGCTGATCGGTCTTGGCACTTTGCCCCTCTTCCCGGAAGATTCGAACCAAGCAATATCCCTGATTTTCAGCGTACGTCTTTACTTGCTTCTCCTGAGTGTCCAGGGAACTACCATCGTCAACTTGCTTCTGGGATGAGACGCGGATGTAGGCTACTGCTGTTTCCATTCCTTGTAAGCGTTATAGATTAGCTGGGCGAGTGCGCGAGCTTCCTCGCGCTTAATGTCGCGTATTTCTTCCTCGTTGGCAAGCTCCTGTTGAACTTTGAATGGACTCGCGTCCATGTCACCTCGGAAGGTGAGTATTTGAAGGGGTGTGCTGGGGAAGGGTGACTTGGACATGAATCCAAGCCTAGACGGCGAATAGAAGCTCGAAAAACCGTTCCAAAGCCCCGCACCGCTTGCATCGACGTACAAGGACTTGTCGGCTTTTGTTCGGTCTGGTGCAATGGGTGCATGCACAAACCACCCCCAACCCAGGCCTTCGGGCCGGTCATCAATCGGGTTTCCGATCTGATGATTCACACCAATCGGTACGCTTTCCACGGCGTCACTCGTCTGGCTGTCGATGCTAAGGTGAGTCCTTCATCAGTCTCCCGGCTGATCAACGGCAAGATGAACCCAAGCTTCGCCCTGGTTGCCCGGATCACCACTGCCCTGGAGCAAACGCTCGGCTACCGGATAGACCCGAGAGACTTGGTGGCTGAGCTTGGAAGGTTCTTGACACCGCATACCTGCGATCTAGCTAGTTGCCAGGGGTGCCTCCCTGAGAATGCAACCGATGAATTTGGTGATATCAAACCTACCTTTGCCGGGGTTAAACCCGGGAAATGGGTGACCTCACGCCATCCAAAAGGCTATCTCGAAACAAAGAAAGGAGAATCAAAATGACTAACCAAACGATGCTTCATGTTTTGCAAGGAAGTTCCTTGCACAGTCTTTTGTTACTGACTTCAAAAGTGCTTTCTCGGTCAGGATTTGGTGAAGTCCAGGTGCTAGATCGCAGGGAAACGCGTCAAAAATCTCGCTTCGGCGGACATGAGCTGATGTGCGAGAGCACGTTTGGCTCGCTTCCCGTGAAAGTGATTGTCAAGGTGATCAATGATTCAGTCCGGCTCAGGATGCTGGATGAACTCGTTGGAGCGGTCCAGCGCACGAAGGCTGATCTCGGAATCATTGTCTCCCCTCGTCACGTTACCGCCTCCGCCCGAAAGCTTCAAGACCACTACAAAGCCTCTCGGGTGAACATCATTGATGGGACTGAACTTGCGGACCGACTCACTCGCCTCGGCATTGGTGTAAGACCCAAGGGTGACGTGGACTTCCAGTTCTTCGGCGCGTTGGAGGAGGTCGGACACCGGGTCACCGCGTTCATGAAAATGGGGGCGCGATGAGCCTTGATCGGAAGACAAAGCTCGCGGTTGAGCTGTACAAACTGGGCGTCTCCAAAGATGGCGTGATCGAACTCCTCGCCCACTTCAGTGAGGACGAAATAGAGCGACAACTGATCTACCTTCCGTACCGCCGCGCAAAACGAAAAGAAGCCTTCATAGTGGATGCAATAAAGAAAAGCTACTCACCTCCTAAGGAATACTACTATGCCCAGACTAAAGCTGACCTTGCCGCCGCCTTCGACGCCGTGGACCAAGGTTCCCAACGTGCTCTTCGACAAGGTGATTCCGAATCTCAAGGACACGGAACTCCGGATTCTCCTGATCCTGATCCGGCAAACCTCGGGCTGGCAGCGAGAGAACCAGACGATCATGCTGACCTACCGAACTTTGATGGCACGATCCGGTAGAGGTCATGATGCGGTTTCCCGTGCTTTACGAACACTGCGAGACCTCGGACTTATCCACAAGCGACGTTCATTCGTGCAACGAACAGCGGCAAACTCAGAACTTGAACTGCATGGAAATCGGACAGCAACAATAGACAGAAAGAATTAAAAAGACAACGGCGCGCTCGCCTGTTATCCCCAAGCCGAATGATTCTGAGGGATCGAGGGAGTGACGAACGGAAGTGAGGAGTGAGTGAGAGACCTCAGACAATGAGGGTTGAGAAACTCGTCCAACCTGACTCAGGTTCAAAACCCCCGACTAGCATTGGTCGGGGGTTTGGTCGTACCCCTGCAACCCTGAAACCACGACAAACATGCAACGAAACAACAGGGCGGGTGGGCGGGAACATACTACGAACCAACTTGAATCATGAGGTGTCGCTCCAGCCTTGCGAGGTCATGCTCAGCCAGTCTCCCATGGTAAAGATCAAGTGACTCGGTGCAGTTTTCAATCACGCGGTCGAGATACTCGGCACTCGCTTCGGGTGACTTCCTTTTGGCAATGATCCTTGCGTTAATCACTCCAGAGACCTCATAAGCGTTTAGGTTCTTGATATCTCCCGACTTGAACGACTGTTCCAGCAGCTCCTCGGCTAAGAATGCTTGATCGAGCAAGAGATACATCCGGGCCAGGAGCTGTGCGAGTCGAGACTTCTCCTGATACGATTTCACTTCCTTTAGCCTCACTTCGATTCGAGTCTTGAGTTTCTTGATGAGACCATCGTCCCGAATGATCTGATCTCGCTCCATGAGCGTCACCAGCGTGTTGATTCGCTCAACTTCCAGCACCTCGTACGTGACCATCAAATAGGGCGGAGCAGGTTTCCCGAGCGGTTCAGACATCGCGAGGAGTGCCTCGGCTCGATCCAAAACATGAATAGTCTCGCGTTCTTTTGCATCTGCCATTCCTCGCATGACCCGACCTCCTAGGCAGTATCCGGTTGCGGCCCTTCGCAGGTCACCACGTTTGATTGCGCCCTCGGCAATGATGCGGGCGACTCGCATAGCTTGCCCCGGCTGATCGAGGCGTTGCCTGGCAAAGAAGGCACGGTCGAGCAGCCGTTCCCGCATTGTGGGGTCATCCGTTCTTTGTGCTGCCTCGGTGGCTGTTTTGGCTGCAAGCGTGAGCCGAGATTCCCTGATTTGCCGATCAACACGCCGAACCGTCTTCTCGGTGATCTTCTTGCCTACCAGTGGCTCTCCGGATTGATGCAGGATGTCGGTCCCAAAACACTCTCGCATCCAAGCTTCAACAATTTGCCGTTTATGCTCCTTGCTTCGAAGTTGATCCAGGACTTTCTGGATGGTTTCCGGCTTGAGATTGCTTGGGTTCCCAAAGATTTGCGATACGCGACTCTTATCCACGCCAAGCACGTCAGCAATATCCTGATTCTGTGCGCAGTCTAGTTCTAGGAGAAAAGCCTCCTTCACCACCCGCTCAAATGACGCGGGATTTTCATACGGTTGAGCCCCGGCTAAATAATCAAGCTCTTCATCCCCATGCTGCATTCCTGTTCTGACACGCTCCTATAAGGAGAAGTTACCGCACAATGCAGACACAACAAAATAGGCTCCCGCAGTGGATCGGGGTAAAGAAGGGATGGCAGGTTGAGTCCTCCAATCCTCTGGAGCACCTCGTTTCAATCACTCCCGCCATGCTCAAGACCCATGCACTCGTGATCGGGGCAACGGGTAGCGGCAAGACCAATTTGATGCACCATCTGATTGCTCAGGACATCGAGCGAGGGCACTCGGTGGGCGTCCTCGATCTACGGGGTGATCTAGTTGACTCGGTGTTGGAGCTTGCGGCGGGCAGAGTGAATCCAGCCAACGTCACCCTGATTGACTTGCGTGAGAAGGAACAGCCACACGGATTCAACCCGCTCTTTGGTCCGGGCGAGCCTTACTTCAGGGCATTGGGTGTTCTCGATGCTATAGCCCACGAAGCGGACTCATGGGGAGTTCAACTTTCCGAAACGCTGCGATTTGCTTTGATGCTCTTCGCTGAGATTGGCAAGCCAATCACCCAGCTCGATCAGCTCTTTTACAACGCTTCATTCAGGCTCCAGTGCCTCGCCTCAGCCGAGAACTCTCCCACGAGCGACTTCTGGGAACGGTTCCACGCCCTTTCACCGGACAAGCAACAGTCCCTAGCCATGCCCGTTCTCAACAAGCTGAGCATGCTCACTGCAACTCGCTCCCTTCGCAAGGTGCTCGGTCACCACAATCCAGTAGACCTGGATGAGCAGCTCAATACTCCTGGAAGCGTTACGCTGGTCTCCCTGGCGATTGACGAATTGCACGGGGCGGCAAAGATGATGGGCAACATGATCCTCTCCTCAATCTGCCGGGAAATCTTCTCACGGGTACAGGTGGGTGAGCACAACCGCAACCCGGTGAGGCTCTACGTGGATGAGTTCGAGCACTTTGTGCTTCGCGACTTTGAATCATTCCTCGCGGAGGGTCGGAGGTTCGGTCTCTCGTTGGTGCTAGCTCACCAAACTCTTGCTCAGCTCACCCCAAAGATGCGCTCAATGATCCTAGGCAACGTCGGGGTGAAGCTAGTATTCAGAGCTGGTAGAGAAGATAGTCAGACGCTATGCAAAGACCTCACTGGTGATCCTAGCCTCATCGACCTCAATGATCTCCGAACGGGTGAGGCTCTGATGTGGATTCGAGGCGAGGGGATCGAGATGGTTGAAATCAATGAGCCTCTCCTGCCCTCAACTGGATTCCTGAGCCGTGAAGCTCGTGACTTCCGAGCGCAGGTTCTAGCCTGCCGCGATTCTTCTGACGATGATGACCCGGGAACTCCCGCGCTGCCTCAGATGCCTAATCGCCCCATACTCCCTTCGGGCAACCTGCGAGATCGAGTTGTACGTAAGGGTGAGCAACCGCTGGAGGATTGGTTGTGCAGCTAACCAAGCGCGATCTCCAAGTCCTGAGAGATTTGGCCTTGAGCCACGTCCTGAGCCGTGATCAACTTCTCGCACTTGGCTATTTCTCCACCGTAACTCGGGTGAACACGCGGCTACGGGAACTGATGGGAGTTGGCTTGGTGAAGCGACTTGAGACCCCCTTCTTTACCCAGAGCCTCTACATGGCAAGTGCTTCGGCAACCGAAGTGATTGGAGAGCGCATCGCTCCGCTCCTCACCTCTCGGTCTGGCTCTCCTCGCTTTCTGCAACATGCGCTCTCGGTGACCAACGCTAGAATTTCGCTCCTCGGCAAGGGAGCTTCGGCTTGGCGTTTCGAACAGCAACTCCGCGCCACGTTTGCCGTAGGCGGCAAAGAACTGGAGGTTCGACCCGATGGCTTGGCAGTGATCCCAAACAAAGGACTCCTTGTGGTTGAAGTAGACCTCGGCCACGTCAATCCAGCCAAGTTCGCCGAGAAGCTTGGAGCCTACGACGCATTCATCGCAACTGGTGAATGCGAACGCGCATGGGGTGAATCAACCTTCCGACTTTTGACGCTGACCACCGGCTCACTACGCGCAAAGCACTTGACCCGATCTCTCCCCTCGGGATCAACTTTGATCCACGACGTTTTGACCTTCGACCAGTTTGGCGTGCAAGCCGCATCCAACTGGAGCTAACCCAAGAACATAAGGAAACAAACCATGAAAGACCTCACATCCCTCCCGCGTCCGTTCGCTATCAGCTCTCAAAAGCTGACCACTTCGTTGAACAGGGCCGTCCTGCCGAAGCCAAGAATGCACTCGCCGAAGCTCTGAAAACGTTAGCTCAAACGAACCCTGAGTATTGTGCACTAGTGCTGGGGACGCAGCTCGGATTCAAAGAATTGTCGGGGACACAGAAGAACACCACAACCACGACAACCCGCATGAAGAAGAGGGTGCTCGGAGTCTGCTACGGCGAAGATGTCACCACCGTGACCACCGAGAATGTGACAACTCGGTCGCTCCGGTTTTCCTGATAAAGGCCACTGAGATCAAATTCTCTGAGTTCGCCGATGTCATACTTTTGGTATAAGAGGCCCTGTAGCTCAATGGATAGAGCAGACCCGTCCTAAGGGTAAGGTTGGCGGTTCGAGTCCGTTCGGGGCCGCCAAACAGAATTGATGCCCTGCCGAGGCGATATCTGGATACTTGTGGAACTGTTTTGGGTTAGACTGTGTTAGGACTTCTATGCGAGGGAAACAGGCAGTGCTGAATATGCTGGCTCTCTTCGTATTCGTGCTGGCACAACTGCCCGTGAATGCGATTGCCTCGCTGTTCCAGCACATCGACTGTTCGATGCCGTGTTGCACCGGCAATTCGGCGTCAAGCGATGATGTCAAGCCAGAAGCTGCCTCAGCGTCTCACTGCGGAACCAAGCAGACGCCCCACCCGTGCAAAACAGAGAGTGAGAAACAGTCAATCTCTCGATCCGAGGTGAAGAATTGCGGATGCGAAATTTCAGCTCCCACAAATCTTGACCCACCGACAGTCGTGTTGCTCACGACCAATCAGACCCAGGTAAGCCAAATTGATGTTGCTTTACCCCCGGAACGCTTCTCGTAGTGACTTTCGAGGTTCGAGACCGGCAACCTGGAATACTGGGCTCTGACTCAGGGCCGCCGCTTTCGCGGCCTCATTGCGTCTGGTTTGGACGCGCCCCTCCTACGTTCCTTGCGTAAAGCCCGAGCTCTCCTTCTGGGATGAGTCTTGGGTTCTGTTATTTGACGCAAGTCCCAACCGAACATAGGAAATTCAATGCTAAACACAATCGTCATTGCGGCGGTTCTGCTTGGGCAGGCACAAGATATGAAGTGTCCTGTCATGGGCGGCCCCGTTGCCAAAAATTCATCATTCGTCGAGTACGCAGGATCAAAATTCTCGTTCTGCTGCCCTGGGTGCGAAGGCAACTTCGCTAAGTCCCCGACCAAGTTTCTAGAGACGCAGGTCAAGGCTGGAAGCACTGTTGGTGAGTTCCTCTTCGACCCGGTTTCTCGGGTTAGGTTGGACTCAGAGAAAGCCGAAGCTTCGGCTGATTTTGAGGGGATCCGCTACCCGTTTTCCTCGGAGGAGTCCAAGAAAACGTTCCTGGCAAATCCGAACCGGTACGCATCGGTTCCATCACGGGAAGCCTTGTACTGCCCTGTTGGAAAAGAGGCCGTTGCCTCCTACTCCAAGGCGAGCGACTACGTGGATCACGACGAGGTGCGCTGGTACATGTGCTGCGTAGGCTGTGGCGATCCTTTTGAAAGAGATCCAATCAAGTACATGGTCGCTGGGATATCGGCACACATCAAGCCTGCGAGTGTGCTTGCGACAAAATTGCGGCATCACTCGGCTGGAACCCCCGCATCGGAAGTTACCAAGGTCACTTTTGGTAAATACCAAGCTGAACTGCGAATGCCAGAAGAGGGACTATTCGCGGGTGAGGAAGTCGATGTCGAATTTCGAGTCGTGGACACCACTCAGAAGGATGCTGTCGAGGAAGGATTCAAGGGTGTCGGAGGCATCGAAGCGACTGCAGTTATGACCATGCCGAGCATGCAGGGCATGCCAAAGGCAAGACCGAATGTGCACCGAGAGGGAGTTCCGGGCGACTACGGGATCGAACTGTTCTTCCCCCATGGAGGAGATTATCAGATCGATCTGGCACTGAGCATCCCTGGAGATACCCCGAAAAAGATCTCGTTCAAGGTGGACGTCAAGGACGAGCGACCTGCAACTGCTTCGCGGGTACAACCTTACCAGCTCAAGGTCGTTGACTGGCCGAAAACCGCAAAAGCCGGAACGCCAACAACCCTCAAGCTCCAGGTTGTGAACTCCAAAACGGGAGCGATCCAAACGAAGTTCGATCTTGCACATGAAAAGTTCTTCCACTTACTTATCGCCAGCAAAGACCTGAACTGGTTTCTGCACGAGCACCCGGAAATGGCTGCCGACGGAACATGGTCGATTCCGATCACCTTCCCGGCTGGAACGGACTATTGGGTGTATGGCGACGTTGCGCCAAGCGGAAAAGGCTCTCGGGTACTTATCTCGTCGGTTAAGGTAGCTGGACCGAAGCCAACCTGGGATACCAAACTTTCTCTCAGCAGAACAGGGATTGATGGAAATCTCAAGGGTGTTCTTTCAACCCAAGAGCCGATTGAAATTGGTCGGAAAGCGACGATTCAGGTTAAGTTGTTCGACGCCAAAACGGGACAACCAGTTGGGGATACCGTGAAGTGGCTCGGTGCAGCTGGCCACATGATGATCTTCCACCAAGATGGAATGACTGTGGTCCACAGTCATCCAGCCGAGGACGAAGAGAACACGGCCCTGGTCAAGCGAGGCATCGTCCGATTCACTGGACGCTTCCCGAAAGCCGGAACCTATAAGGTGTACGCCCAGTTCGACTGGCAGGGTGCTATTCGCACGCTGCCGTTCGCGGTCGAGGTTAAGTAATGGAATCGGTGGGCACGGCTATCCTCATTTCCGTCGGGGCTGGAATCTACCTTTGGCTTACATTCCGTAAGTTCAAATCAACAGATTGTGGATGCGGATCGCGCTCGGCATGCAAAGGAAAACGGCGATGAGAGTCGCACTTTCCTTGCTCGTCATCGCGTTTTCTACGGCGAGTGTGTTCGCCACTCCCGAGGACATGGAGAAGTTCCACGAAGTTACGCGGATGAAGGAGTCATCTCGAATCTCGCAAGACTCGTGCATGACGTGTCACACCGAACCACCAGAACATAACTCGTTTGGAAAGGACCTCAAGCTTAACCTCCGCGCAAGTCAAAAGAGTCGATTGGACAGTCTGATTATTCAATCAGTTGCCTCGAAAGACTCTGATAACGATGGGTGGACCAACGGGCAAGAGTGGAAGGCCGATACATTACCGGGTGATCCAAAAAGTCACCCGGAAGGAGTGCCCGCCAAACTTGAAGATGGGGCGAAGAATGAAAGTGGACCTACGGTGGGCATGGTCGATCAGCTGCTTCCAAAGCACTCAATGCACCCGCTCGTAATCCACTTTCCTATTGCATTGTTCCTTTTTGGAGCTGTGCTGGAACTTGTCGGGATACGAAAAAGGTCGGATGACCTGCGCAAAAGCGCATGGCTATGCCTGCTATTCGGGGCAATCAGTGCATGGTTCGCAGTCCCAACTGGTCTTCTCGCGTTCTTCCGAGTTGGATTCAGTTGGACCGGATATGCCCTCATCCACTTTTTTCTTGCCACCATTTCAACCCTACTCATGACGGGCTTGGTTCTGTTTCGCAGGCGTGGGGCACACACATCAATTAGCTACATCGCACTGCTCATTGCGGCCACGGCTGCTGTGGCTAGTGCAGGACACTTCGGAGGCCTCTTGGTCTACGGAAACTAACTTAGGAAAAAACAATGAAAACAAAAACACTTATCTCACTCGCAATCGCAGCTCTCGCAGTTGCTTCAATCGCTTCCGCCCTCGGAGGCGCACCAGACGAATCATGCTGCTCCGGCATGTCGGCACAGCACGGCCAGACCAAGAACGACAAGCCTGTTCCTGCAAAGGAAGTCAAAGGAGTTCAGACGCTAACCGTAACCATCGCTGACGGCAAGTACAGCCCTGCACTGATCTCGGTCAAGAAGGGCAAACCAGTTGCACTCACCTTCAAGGGTGGGAAGGACATGGGGTGCGGTTCTACGGTCGAGTTCAAGTCGCTCAAGCAAAAGCAGTCTGTGAAGGAAGGCAAAACGGTGGTCTTCAAGTTCACTCCAAAGGAAGCTGGCGAAATCAAGTTCGCTTGTTCCATGGACATGATCCAAGGCAAAGTCGTCGTCAAGTGAATCAGGAATCCAAACAAATGAAAACTCAACTTTTCTCAAAAACCATTGCTGCTCTCGCCGTTTTCGGCCTTCTCGGCATGACGTCAATTGCATCTGCTCACGAGGCAGATTGCCCGTATTGCAAGCTCCAGCTTGTTCAGAACATAAAAACCCAAGACAACGAAGTTGTCGTTAAGGTTGGAAACAAACGGATCGAGTATCGCTGCATTTATTGCGTGATCAAAGATCAGAAACGATACAAAGGCGACCTGGTCGTTTACTCTCCAAGTGAAAAAGTTGGTGAGCCAGTCGTATTGAAGCGAACGGAAGGCCAATGGACTGGGCCCGAGGACGCGGTGTTCTTGAATACGTTCAAGAAGCATGTTGAGTGCGCGGAACTCTCCCGGGCATTTAGCTCGAAAGCCGCATTCGATAAGTACGTGAAGAACAACAATGTTGCGGACGCAAAGGCTCTGACTCTTTCCGAGTTCATCACACTCGTGACAAAGCCTGCGAAGTAAGCAGAACCAGACAAGCCCCGGTATGGTCCGGGGCGAACCACGATGAGAACAACAATGAGACAATTTTTTGCCGTTACAGTGGCGTTTGCTCTCCTTCCGAACGCCTGGGCGCAAATGCCTGGCGTGGAAATGAAGGAAGGGATGAAATCGCGAATGCCTACCATGCCGTCTGAGCTACCGCGCTGGATGAACAGCCGCGGGCTTGACGAGATTTTCTACAAGCGCGGCCCATACAACTGGGCGATTGACCGCATTCCTGCTTTTGCCAAGGACATGTACGCAACCGGGGTCGGTCATGCCATGGCCTACGAAGCCCTCGTCACAGGACAAGCGAATCAGTTGGAATCAAAGGTCTTTTCGAAGATTGACTGGGTACTCCAGCATCCGCCTTCAATGCCAGTTGATGAAGCTGCTATTTCGCCACGATTTGTCCAGAAGTATGGATACCTTGAAAAGGTTTTCGATTGGGCGCACACGTTGCACTTTCAGACAATCGACGTATTCAGTCACCCCGGGATGACAGATGCGGAGAAAGAAGTGGAGATCGACCGACTGTGGAAGTTCTATCAGAGCGAGCCGTATGCGATCACAGGTCTTCCAATGAACATGGAGTACCTCGACAGTTTCCCCTACAGCATGACGTTTCGCACGAACTATCCAAAGGTGAACGGACTGTTTTGGGGATACCACTGGTTGCAAACCGTCAACTACGACATGCTTTACCGCGTTCCGGTTAAGGATCATGTTCCGCAGTACGAGGTGCTAGGTGAGCAGTATCGAACTTCTGAGCTTTACAAAACTGACCGGGATTTCATGCCCATGACCGCCGAAATGAGCCCCCGGTTTGCAAAGCGGTTTCCCTACATTGCGAACGCCTTCGACAATCTCCATATGCTTCACGACAACGTGAACGACATTCTCGCCTACCCTGGCTTGACGGAGATACAGAAGGAACATCAGATTAAAATCGCGATCTATCGTGTTCTTGAGACTACGCATGCGGGTCAAAAAGCAGGAGAAGGCGAACCGATGACCTTGCACGATCACCGACATCCACCGAGCATCCCGGGGATGGGAATGATGAAAGGGAGTGAGGATGACGTTATGTTCATGTCAGGGATGGGCTGGATGGACATGAGCGAGTGTGCACACTGCTCGATTGCCTTGCCAGAGGAAGGCCCTTGGGGAGCTACGGTTTCTGCCAACGGCTGGACAATGATGGTACGGTGCATGATGTGCGCCCGTGATATGGCTGCTGAAACTCCTGGAAGAGCCATCATCCGCGCGGCTACAGAAGACGAAAATCGGCTACTTGTCATGATCTCTGATGAGGAGGGCAACTGGACTTCAAATATCAAGGACGTCGTATTCCTAGAAGTATTTGGTCAGCATCCAGAGTGCTCCTCATGGTCGAGGGCATTCACCTCACAGGCTGCGTTCGAGAAGTTCGTCCAAGCCAATCCTGAACTTAAGGAGATTAAGCCTCTGTCGCTTGAGGCTTGGTCAAAGCTCAACTACGGGACGCCGGAAACCTATCGAAAGATCGACCGACCCAATCCCTATCGCTCTGGGGGTGGTGCAACGCCGCCGTCTGATGGGGGCTCAAAGTGAGACGGCTCATCACGCTCGGATGCTGCGCTCTGATTGCGTCAGTTTCCCTTGCAAGCGATCATAACAATCTCGATAAAGAACGGCCACTGAGATTTGAAGACGCGTACTCGATTGCTTACCGATCCTTCGAATTTCAAAATGGACTCAGGCTTGATACGTTTCGACGAGGGAAGCCAGTCTACAACTTCCGATCCGAGATCCAGTACGGGTTCTCCAAGAACAAAGACATTGCGATTGGATTCGAGCCCTCGTATTCATCGGAGTCGCGCAAAGCCGTTGGAAATGCCGTGGAGTTCAGCTATTTTGAAGGATTCGCACGTGAGATTGGTGATAAGCCCGCACTTGGATATCGTGTCGATGTTGGCATACCTGTCTCCGGCGGGAAAGGCGTTGCTCTTCGCGCACGTGGAATTCTCACAAAAACGGTTGGGCAGTTCGACAAAATTCACGTGAACGTCGACGTTCTTCACTCCACAGAGGCTGAACCCAATACGCGTCAGATGAGCCTCGGCGCGGTTATTGGGTACTCGAGGCCACTCGGGTATCCCCGTCGTTTTGACCAGACGCTTCTGGCGGAGTTTGGAGTTGAGCAATCCCGGCAACGGGGAGGCAATCTCAATGGCTGGGTCGGACTTGGAATGCGCAGGCAACTGTCTTCAACGGGCGTGCTTGACTTTGGGATTCAGACCGATCTGTTCCGGGATAAGCTGGAGCAAGCCTCACCTGTTCGGTTGACTGTTGGCTACTCGGTCAACTTCTGACCGATTGCCTTGACCCCATTATACTCCCTGGAGTATAATGGGGTCATGGAAGCAGAAACCCGCACGAAAACGGATCGGCGCTTGGCTCGCCTAGAAGGGCAGGTTCGTGGCATTCGACGGATGCTGTCAGAGGACGCGTACTGCTGTGATGTCCTGCAGCAGATTTCAGCAATCACATCAGCCTTGAACCAGGTTGCGGCAGCCGTCGCCGCTTCACATATTCGCACTTGCATCCTCGATCATGGCTCCCCAAGTTCGCATGAGCAGACGAAAAGAATGACCCGGGAAGAAATGATCGATGAGCTTGAGGATGTAATGTCGAGGCTCGTAAAAGCGTAGATACCCATAGGAGTATAAAAATGAAAACAACCATCAAAGTGTCCGGAATGACTTGCCAAAACTGCGTGAAGCACGTGAAAGAAGCTATCGATTCGCTCGAGGGAGCCTCTGAAGTGAGCGTTGATCTAGCTTCTGGAACCGCTTCTTTCACGGGCATTGATCCTGAGCGAGCTATAGCGGCAGTTAATGAGGAAGGCTACATAGCCTCACGAGAATGAACAACCACTCCGATCACCTGAAAGAGACGAGGCTGTCCATCCAGGGAATGACCTGCGCCTCTTGTGTGCGCCGAGTTGAGCGAGCCCTTGCCAAAGGAGACTCTGTCACGGATGCGACTGTCAACTTCGCCTCGCATGAGGCGACTGTTCTGCATGGCCCAACTATCTCCACCGACGAATTGGTTGCCGCAGTTGACTCAGCGGGATATTCCGCGCGAGTGATCCCGAGTGACCCCCACGCTGGCCATTCGGCTTCCGAGCACGCAGAACACCTGCGGTTGGAATCGGAAGAATCCAAAAAACTGATGCAGAGAAACCTCTTGCTCTCGGCGATTCTCACTGCACCATTATTCGCCCTCTCAATGTTTTGGCATCCAAGGCCAGAATGGGCAAACTGGTTACTCTTTGCGTTGGGAACACCTGCAATCCTCTGGTGCGGACGAGGTTTCTTCGTCGTGGCAGCAAAGGCCGCGTGGCATGGAACCACGACGATGGACACGCTCGTTGCCATGGGCACAGGTGCGGCGTGGATTTACAGTACCTATGCCCTGTTTGCCTACTCCGGGCATGAGCAAAGTGAGCACATCTACTTTGAAACTGGTGCTGTAATCGTAGCCCTGATCTTGCTTGGTAGATACATGGAGGCAAAAGCTAAGTCGCGGATGTCCGATGCCATCCGAAAGCTTATGGACCTCGCTCCAAAGTTGGCGACCATTGTCGAGGCTGATGGAAGTGAGCGCGAAGTGCCGGTTTCCGAGGTACTGGTTGGGATGACAGTCGTGGTCAAGCCTGGGGGGCGTATCCCTGTCGATGGCGAGGTCGTATCAGGGGAATCTTTTGTAAATGAATCCATGGTGACCGGGGAGCCTATTGCCGTGCGGAAGACTCCAGGTGATTCGGTTACCGGTGGTACGGTGAATGAGCAAGGGGCATTTACCTTTCGGGCTGTCCACGTGGGCTCTGAGACTATGCTCGCCCAGATCGCGGCTCTCGTAAAGCGGGCCCAAGGTTCAAAAGCCCCGCTCCAAGGTCTAGCCGATCGAATCTCATCCGTGTTTGTTCCCGTAGTGATTGGTATTGCTGCCATGACCGCCCTCGTCTACGTCTTTTCTGGGAGGGGTCTTGAAACTGGATTACTCGCAGCCGTAGCAGTCCTTGTCATCGCCTGTCCCTGTGCCCTCGGATTAGCAACACCAACCGCCTTAATGGTTGGAACAGGACGCGGAGCGGAACTCGGAATCTTGATTAAGGACGGCGAGGCGCTGGAACGCGCTGGGCGTATTCGGTCGGTTCTGCTCGACAAAACCGGAACGATCACCGAAGGCAAACCACGCCTCACCGACATAATCACTTTCGGCACTTGGACGCGAACCGATGCTCTTCGAATCGCTTCCGCGCTGGAAGCGAAGAGCGAACATCCCGTCGCGAAGGCGGTCTTGCAGGCGGCAAAGGCCGAAGACTTACAGTGGGAAGAGCCCACAACGTTTGAAGCTATTGGAGGAATGGGCGTCACGGGCGACGTAGCGGGGCAGAAGGTGAGTGTGGGTAAGCCGGACTGGGTGATTGGGAGCGAACTCACAACTCCTAAGATCGCTGAGGCAGTTGAAAACCTAGAGAGTCAGGGCAAAACAGTGTTCGTTGCAAAGGCAGGAGGAGACGTCGCCCTATTCGCTGTTTCAGACGTTATCAGCGAGTCGAGCAAAGAGGCAATCTCACTCCTTAGGCAAGCTGACATTGAAGTAGTTATGGTCACCGGGGACAATCACCGAGCTGCCACCGCAGTTGCCCAGCAAGTTGGCATCTCGAAGGTACACGCGGGAGTTCTCCCTGCAGACAAGGCCCAGCACGTTCAGGCATACCAGGAAAAAGGCTCTACTGCGATGGTGGGTGATGGAATAAACGACGCGCCCGCACTCGCGCAAGCAGACCTAGGAATTGCGATGGGGCACGGCACGGAAGTCGCAATCGACACTGCTGGAGTTACCTTATTACGAGCTGACCTACGTGGCGTTCCACAAGCAATCCGCCTGGCCATAGCTACGCTCGGAACGATTAAGTGGAATCTCTTTTGGGCGTTTATCTATAACATCGTGATGATTCCGCTCGCCGCACTTGGACTCCTCAGCCCAATGCTTGCGGCAGGTGCAATGGCTTTCAGTAGCATATCGGTGATCCTCAATTCGCTCCGACTCCGACGGTTTGAATGAGTAATAGTTTTTTTCACTTGGCCAACTTGGCAACACTTTAGATTCAAACGGTGATTTGATACACTATTTACATGATGCGCCTTATAAATTTAGCCCTTGCGCTACTAATTGCAACTCATTCGATATCTGACATTTCCGTGCCACACGGTGATTTCGCGGCGGAACTGCAAACGGTCGCTTGCGACCGCATTCTGGTAGTTTCTTCATTCGCAAAATCCGGACTAGAACAGCTACTTATACTATTGCCAAGCCAAGAGCTACTCAGTATCGAGTCTGCATATGGAGCGCGAAACACAGACCAGCAAGTAATTCAGCCCAATGTACGCCCGGCGTTCGTGACCCAAATTTCGGAGGGCATAACTCAGAGGACGACCTACGGCTAAATACGCAAACTGATTAGGTCACTAATCTGATATCACATTCACTAATCAAGCAACATGAAGCAGACAAAATCTAAAGTACTGGTCGTTTGGCTAATTGCAATCCTCTCGGTCACGGCGATAGGAATCCTCATTGCCAGGCCAACTGAGGCAAAGAACGACAAGGCATTTATCGAAGAGATGATTCCACACCACGAAGAAGCCGTTGCATCGTCGAAGCTCATCCTGACTGTTGCCTCGGAACCTCAAGTCCGGCAAATCGCTGAAGCTGTGATTGCAGCTCAAGAGAAGGAGATTTCTCAGATGAACTCATGGTTTCAAGCATGGTTTGGTGCGCCGTACAAGACGACAGGCGTTTATAAGTCAATGATGAGCTCGATTGACGGAATGTCCGTCCGGGAGGCCGAAGCTCAGTACACTTCTGAAATGATCAATCATCATGAACACGCAATCTTCATGGCGAAGGAGCTCTTGAAGACTACAGAGCGCAACGAACTCAAACTGCTTGCTAATGACATTATTCGCTCTCAGGAAAGTGAGGTTAAAGAGCTAAAGGAGCTGCTCACCGGCAAATATGGTCAGACCCCGGAAGTGATGGATCACTCTTCACATTAGTTAACCGTCGAACCGATAAGCCGAGTGATGATGCAGCAACAGGCTTGACAGAATTTTGAGTTGGTTCTCCGCCTGGACGGAGGCTCAAGCGGGGCGGCGACCAATTCAGTCGCGGGAGAATAGACTGGTTTCAGGAATTGAGAGACCAATTGAGTGACCACGCCGAGTTCATTGGTGAACTAGAAAGAGAGACCTGTTAGAGGTGGTACTAAAGAAATTCGCCCAGGTCTCTCTAAAGGTCTCTCTTAGCCACTGGATTTCGTGAGACTTCCTGAGACGTCTGTAGACTCAAATCAGAGGTTTTTCGACCTATTTTTCTTCAGTCCTAAGGAGGGCGTCGGGGGTTCGATTCCCTCCGGGGCCGCCAAGATTTTGAACCTAAACTCGGTTGAAAATGGATCAACTTGAGTCAATCTGGCCATGTGGTCTCTCCTAGGTCTCTCAAACAGATTTGAGAGACCATCACTAGGATTGCACTCGATAACCGAGTTCGAATCAAGGGTTTAGCACTCTCCGCACCACGGAGGGCGTTAATCTCTCAGCCAACGAACGACCGATCTTCCATCGCTGCCAGTTGGTTGATGGCGATGAGTTTGCGCTTCTCGGCAGGTGACAGATTTTGGTGATCTCCGAAGTCAACGCCGACTTCCTTCATGACCTCGACCAAATCATCGTGGTGTAGCTTCGATTGATACTCATCCCCGGAGCGAGCACATACCGCTTTTGGGCCTTCAATTCCCGCTTCCTTGTAATAAGCAACCCCAAGCTGAGCCGGGCGTTGAATCACGTGAAAGAGCTTGCCGAACGGCATCCAAAGCAAAAGGATGATCACGGTGAACGCATGCAGCAGCGAGATAAAGCTAAAGTTGGCCCCACCCATCAGCTTGTAGCTCGCCGTGATCATCAGGCCGGTGATGGAAACCGCAAAAAGCAAAACGAGCGGAATCAAGTCGTTTTCAATGGACTGGACGGCATGGGCCCCGTGCTGGAAAACGCGCCGGTGCATCGCAAGGCCGATCCCCCCGAGAACCAGAAACGCGCTGATGTTGAGGCCGTTGAAAAGAAACCATCCAACGACACTATTCGGGTCGAACGAAAACTGAGGAATGCTCATGAATTCGACTTGATAATTGTATCCATCCGGTGCGACGCCAAACTGAATCCAACCCCAGCTCAACGGAAAGGTAATCGCAAAAGCGATCAAGCAACCCCATGCCATGCCCATGTGAGCCAGCCAACGCGTGGTGCTTCGTTTTCCGATGAACTTCTGCAGAACAATATTGTTGATGAGCAAGCCGACAAGCTTGAAGATGTTTCGGATCAGCTTCTTCGGTTGCACGAATAACTTCCAAGAGGCGATAAAGTACCGCCACGTGGCCGGTCGCTGAATCCACATCAAATATCGGTAGGCAAACGCGAATGCGGCAAAAATGGTCGCTGCTGTATAAGCCGCCAGCGGCGAATCAAATCGCGTGAGCTTGCCCGAACCGAAGTAGATCCCAGCCAGGAGTCCGAGTGAACAGATCAAGCCACCGGTGATCGCGATGGGGAGTGGATTTTTGGGTGGACTCTTGGTCATGGCTTTTCCTCTTCAAGAACCGCATCAATCCAGCTAAGGCAAGCCATCATGTGCGGGAATCCCAACGTCGGCGCGGCGAGCAAAGCAGCATGGCGCAACTCCTCAACGGTCGCTCCAGCTTGGAGGGCCTTGTGAGCATGGCTCTTTGCCCCCCCTTCGAGACGGGCTCCGAAAGACATCGCGAGTTTCATGAGGCATCGGGTCTTTTCGTCGAGCGGGCCTGCGGTTGCCACTGTCTCCCCAAAGGTCTCGTAGGCCTTCCCGACCTCGGGAAAGTCTTCAAAGAACCGAACATATCGTTTTGGCAACCGTGCCATAGTCAAGAGTATGGAAGGCCAGGTGGGGGCGCATTATGATATCGATCATGCTGACCAGTCTTCTGTCTTGTTGACCGGAGGGGCAAGCCGGCGGATGGGCTTCGATAAGGCTTTGATTTCGATGGGAGGCGAGCCGCTTGCCGTCCGGTTAGCCCGCATTCTGCGGGAAGCAGGCTGGGAACCCACGATCTTGGGCCGCGCCCCCCTTGATGGATACCGCTTTCAACCTGATGATGAGGTTGAGCGCGGGCCGCTCGCGGCAATTTGTGATTTCGCCCCGACCAGCCAGCTTGTCTTCGTGCTCTCATGCGATGTGCCCCTCTTTGACCGGGCCGTCGCGAGGGCTCTCAAATCCTGTCTCGGTGAGAAAGAAGCTGCGGTTCCCTCTATCAATGGACGATTGCAACCTTTGTGCGCAGTTTATCGTCGAGGGGCCTGGGAGAGGCTACGCGATGTTGACTCGCCCAGAATCATTGATTGGGTGGAGGCTTTGGACGCGGAAATCGTCAACGAATCGGACTTGCTACGGCACGGGGTTCAGCCCGATTGGTGCAGAGGAGTCAATACGCCGTCGGAGCTCAAGACTTTACTGGAGTCGGCCAATTGGGCGGTCGAATAGAGCCCGGCACGATCAAGGATCGTGAGGCTCTTGTGACCAGCTTGGATCATGCCCGCTTTGTTCCAGCGGGAGGTAATTCTGATGGCACTTTCAACTGTGGTGACGCCTATCTCAGCCAATGCCTTTCGAGTGAGATGGATCGGAGTCGCCGGGCCATGATCGCGGGCATTGATGTCATCGAGCCGCAAGAGTGCGAGCGCCAAACGAGCTTCAACTTCGCCGGTAGCCATGGCCGCCATAAATCCGTAGCCTCCTAACATTCGCGTGATAGCCGCACTGGTCGCTTTTCTGAACAACTCTGGGTCATTGAAGGTTGCATCGCGCCAGGCATCACTGTCAACGATTAGGGCTTCAACATCGGTCAGAGCCAAGCAGGAGAACGGGTGAGTAACGTTACCGAGGGTCGCGAGCAAGCCGGTGCAATCGCCGGGGCCAAGAAGCTCTACCACCACCTGCTTTCCACAGGGCGCCTTTTGAGTAAGTCTTACCAAGCCGGACACGAGAACACAGAAGAATCTTGCTGGAGTCCAGCTATGCCAGAGGTAGGAGCCTTCCTCGAATTTGTTCAGCTCGCTGGCGGCTAGGAGGCGGTCTAGGCTCGCAGGGTTGCTGCCAGTTCCGAGGCCACAGCCATCCAGAATGGTTCGAATCGAATCAGCAGGTTGCCGCATAGGTCTGGCTCCTTCGTAACAAGAATCGGAGCATCACCGTGGCCCAAATCCCAAGACCGAGCAACTCGACAAAGCCGGTCCAGCCCATCGGGGCGAAGGCAGATCGATTCAAGTCCGTGATGATTTCCAAGCCGACCCTTGCCGCATTGCCCACGTTAAGCAGAATAAAGACGCTCCACAGTGCGGGAACCTTGCGCTCATCCAGCATCAGCATTTTCGTGACCAAGTGGTAGCCAACCGCCACGATCATTTGTGAAATGAATCCCACCGTAACCGCGTGGCGGATCGCGCCAGTGTAGGCGTGTGAAAACGGAGCGCCTATCGCCCGCAAATGCAGGGGTTCCAAGATTAGAAGCGCGCCTGCAATTAGCAACCAGGCAAATGCAGAGCGGATGAACTTTTGACTGGGATTGGCATGGCGCACGGGGCTGAAGACACCCAAAGAAAGGGTCATCGCCCCTGCCCCTAGAGCCAAGAGTACGCCGCCAAATCGAAACCACGTGTCCATACCTGGCATGAGTCCAGATTGAAAATACACGTTCCAGCCCACCACGCGGACGATCAGCCCACTCGACCAGAGTCCGAATGCGGCAAGGCCCCAACTCGCGTCAGCGGCTCGAAAACCAAGACATCCGGGGAACTTGCTCGCCGCGACGCCAAAAATCATCATCGCCACAAAGCCCAAAAATTGCAGTTCCCGAAGAGGCGTGAACCATTGGGCGACAAAGGCAATCGACGCCTCTCGGCTCGGCTGGTGACTGAGCGCAAACACGACGGGCTCGGCAAGAGAGACCAGGAGCAAGCATCCCAACGAGGCGAATACGAACGCAGTCGGCCACGTGAGGGGTTCCGCCTTGCGGTATCGGTTTGCTCCGATGTTGTAAAGGAACAACGCCACTGCGACGATCTGTAGGCTTGCGGAGGCTGGCCCTAACCAGAGCCAGCGTGAGGCATCTTGCTGGGCGAGCGGTTCGGCTGCGAATCGCAGCGTAATACCCGTTCCCATGCTGCCTAGAGCCCACCAGGCGATCTTATGAAACGACGCGCTCTTGGCGAGCGTGGTCCCGTGCTGTTGCATGGCAAACCCCATGACAAAAAAGCCAACCCACCCAAAGAGCTGCGAGTTGGCGTGGGCCAAAACGTAGGGGGTCCAGACGGAAGCCGTATAGCTTCCTTGACGAGCGATGCCCATCAAGGAAATCGCCCCGAGCAGGCAACCCACCGTGAGCACGGTGATGATGCCGCATACAAAGAAGGGGCGGTACACCTGGGTTTCCGCGCGATCCGTGCCCGACTTGGCGACGGGAATCGTCGAACGCATCGGAAGCAGAGTCAACGAAGGCCGCTCTTTGATCATGCTCTTCATTATCGAGGGCTCAGTCGACCGCCGCCATGATGATTGTCATACCGGGAAAGGCCGCTCGATGGCTAGCAGGGTTTTTCAGCCCCTTTTCGGGAGTAGAACCACCAGTTCAGGCCGATATTGATCACGTAGAAAATGGCAAGGCCTACGAAGAACGGGGCCGCATTACGGCCCGATCCGAGCACCGCGCCCAGAATCACGCTGAATGCGAACGGCCCGTAAGCGGCAATTGCGGATGTCCAACCGATAACTCCCCCCGCCTGGCGTGGAGGAAAAATCATGGGGATTTGCTTGAACGTGCTGGCATTACCGATGCCGCTGAAGAAGAAGATGCCGAGCATCAGCCAGAGGAAACCCGTCCAGCTTGTCATTGATGTTGGATTCGCAAATGGCAGGATCGCGATGCTGCACCCCAGCATCCCAAGACCGCTGACCATCGTGACCTTTGCCCCTCCAACTTTGTCTGCGACTGGCCCTGCGGTAGCGCGGACTCCAGCACCAACCAGCGGCCCCAAAAACGCAAAGGCCAACGGATCAGGTGCGCCATCGAATCCGCCGTAGAGTTGCTTGATCATTAGCGGAAATGCAGCTGCTAGGCCACTAAACGACCCGAAGGTCATGACGTAGAGTGACGTCATGACCCACGTGTGCTTTTCCTTGAAGATATCGAGTTGCTCCCTAAAGCTTGCCTGAACCGGCACGTCCCGAAGCCCAAACCAAGCGACCACAGCACCTAAGAGCACAAGAGGCACCCAAATCAGTGCCCCGTTCTGAAGATAGATGTTGCTGGTCGCACCGGTCTTGGGGTTCGTCAGAGTTTGCGAACCACCCATAAGGGCGATCCCGATAATGGCGGGGATGAGGAACTGGGCAACACTTACGCCGAAGTTGCCGATTCCCGCTTGAATCCCCAGCGCCGTGCCTAACTTTGACTTAGGAAAAAACAACGATGTGCTCGGCATGAACGAACTGAAGTTGCCCCCACCCAAACCGGCGAGAAAGGCCAGAACCAAAAAGGTAGAGAGCGGAGTCTGAGGGTTCATGACCGCGAACCCCCAACCCACGCAGGGGATCGCCAAGAGAAGCGTCGATACACTCACGGTCTTGCGCGTTCCAAATATGGGGATGAGAAAAGTGTGGACAATGCGCAAAGTTCCGGCAGCTAATCCAGGCATGGCGGTCAGCCAGAATAGTTCCTGTGGAGCGAACTTGAATCCAATCCCTGAGAGCTTCACGACCAGAGCGCTCACCATAAACCAGGTGGAAAAGCTAAGGAGAAGGCAGAACGTGGTGATCCAGAGGGTGCGCCAGGCGACCGGCTTTGCGGTTGACTCCCAAAAGGCAGGGTCATTGGGTTGCCATTCTTGAACTATTGGGGCTTCGGTTTGATTATTCATGGGTCGGACTCGTTGCCTCCCTCATTGTCGACGATCCGCAACAGACGCGCTATGATGCCCGTCATAGAATCTCAAATCGCCGAAGCACCAATCAGCCAATGCGCTTTGGTGAGCGCGCTAATCCGCCGACTACTCTGTAGCCGGTGCCTGCTTCGCCATCTTGAGGATCGTGACGTGCATCCAAACCAGGCACACAACACTTATGAGTGCAAGGAGGAGCCAGCAAGAAGTCCAGAGTCCCGTCACTTTAAGGAGGTAGCCGAAGAGAATGGGGCACACAAATCCACCTAGCCCACCGATGACCCCTACGATTCCACCAACAACGCCAACATCATTCGGAAAATAGTCGGGAATGTGGCGATACACGGCGGCCTTACCGATCCCCATCATGATTCCCGCCAAGAAAACGATGGTCGTGAACACCCACACGTTGGCCTGAAAGTAAACGTGAGTCACCCCACGGGCTAGAAGCTCTCGCTTCTTAACCTTTTGGCCCACTTGCACCACCGGCTCTTGCCAGGACTGACTTCGGGGGAGGATGATCGTGCCCTCAGAAAGACTTGAACCCTTGCTCGACAGGGTTTGAGTCGAGCCACGGGCCATCTTCAAACCATACGACTTATCATCAATTTGAACCCGATCTTGACCGACCTGCGTGACGGTTCCGGCTCGATCGGCCAAAACTCCTTCCCCTGGGGACATGATGTCCATGCGTGGCGCGATGACTAGCGCGAACAAAACCACGCAGCTCGCCAGCACCCAGTACATCGTAGCCCTGGCCCCAAACTTATCGCTCATCCACCCTCCAAGCGCACGAACCAAACCGCTCGGAAGGCTAAAGATGCTCGCCATGAGACCCGCCATTGCGAGGCTCATTCCATAGACGCTGAGATAGTAAGGTACGAGCCATTGAGCCAGGGCGACGAAAGCCCCAAAGACAAGAAAGTAGTACGCGCCGAATCGCCACACTCGGACGGACTTGAGAGGGGCAAGCATGGTGCGAATCGTCTTTTGGCTGGCTCCTTCCGTGACCCTGTTCTTTGTTAAGAGCGCAAACAGGATCGTCATTCCAAACAGACATGCCGCATAAATCAGAGGCAAAGTTCGCCACCCTTCCAATTCGTTTCCCTCTTGAGTGAGTCTTTGCAGTGCGAGCGGAGCCAGCAGCGTTGTCAAAGCCGAACCCGCGTTTCCAACGCCAAAGATGCCGAGCGCGGTTCCTTGCTTTTCCTTGGGAAAAAACACGGACGTGTATGCGATGCCGACCGCGAAAGCCGCTCCACTCATCCCAAAAATGAGCCCCGAGATCACGAGATGGACGAACGTGGTTGCGAAGCTTACCGATGCAACTCCGGCAGTCGCAAGTAGCATCACGCCGATGTAGACCGGCTTGCCCCCAAAACGGTCCGTGAGTAGCCCGACCGGCAACCGCATGATCGATCCCGTGAGAATGGGGACACCTAGGAGCCAACCGAGTTGTTCTTTAGAAATTGGGAAGACCTGCTTATCGGCCAAAAAAGCCCCCAGCACACCGTACATCGTCCACACGGCAAAGCACACCGTGAAGGCAATCGTGTTGAGGGTGAGCATGCGGTTGGCAAGGGCTCGATCTGGCATGACTCAGTTATGGCCTGCACTCTCGGCGAGGTTTATGATAGATGTCATGGTTCCACGCGGCGACCTGCCGCACAATCCAACCGTGACCACACGAGCGGACCTGCTGACGGACCGGTTTGGTCGATTCCACGACTACCTGCGGGTGTCGATCACGGATCGATGCAACTTTCGGTGCGTCTATTGCATGCCCGAAGAAGGCGTGGCCTGGCAACCGCGCGAAGATATCTTGACTTTCGAGGAGATCGAACGGTTAGCTCGGTTTTTCGTTGAGCGTGGCGTGCGGAAGATTCGGCTTACCGGCGGCGAACCATCTCTCCGCAAGGGCTACCTCAACCTCGTTGAAGCGCTTGCCGCCATTCCGGGTTTAAGGCAACTTGCTCTCACAACCAACGGAACCCGCTTGGCCCAAGACGCGGTAGCGCTCAAGGCGGCTGGACTGGCAAGCGTAAATGTGAGTTTGGATACACTGCGGCAGGATCGCTTCCTTGAGATCACGCGGCGCGACGAGTTACCCAGGGTTCTCCAAGGAATTGAGGCCGCCCATGCGGCGGGACTAAAGATCAAGGTCAACGTGGTGGTCCTGCCCGGAGTGAATGAGGATGAGATCATCCACTTTGGCGAGTTTGCCTGCGAGCACAGCCTCACCGTGCGATTCATTGAATTTATGCCGTTTCTGGACAATGGTTGGAGCGCAGAGCGGGTCGTCACTTCTGCAGAGATTCGTGCTCGACTCTCGAATCAATTTGAGCTTCAACTCCTTGCCTCTGGGGCCTCGGATCTTGCCCGGGAGTATGCAATCAACGGCTCCGAGGGCCGGGTCGCCTTTGTCTCAAGCGTGACCGAGAGCTTTTGTTCAGGCTGCAATCGCCTTCGCTTGACGGCAGACGGACAGCTCAAATCGTGTCTCTTCCTACCGCCGAGCGTCTCTTTGCGGGACTTGATTCGAGGAGGAGCACCCGACGCAGAACTGGAGACAGCTGTGCAGGAGTGCCTCGATGGCAAGTGGAGCGCCCATCCACCGATGCGAAACTGGGCTCAACGAGATAACTTAACCATGGTGCAAATCGGCGGATGAGAAACGTTTCCTTTAAGAACACGACCAAGCGAACGGCCCTCGCACGTGCTGAACTCACGGCGAGCGCGGAGACGATTCGCCGCGTCCAGAATGGCGACACGCCCAAGGGCGATCCGGTCCCCGTCGCCAAGGTTGCGGCTATCCAGGCGACGAAGAAAACAACCGAGTGGATTCCTTACTGCCACAACATCCCAATTGAGCATGTGCGGGTGGAGTTTGAGTTCCTAGCAGACCGGATCGCGGTCGAGGTCTTCGTTGTTTCCGTAGCCAAGACCGGGGTCGAGATGGAGGCCATGACCGGGGCCGCTGCCGCCGTGCTCACCCTCTACGACATGCTGAAAATGATCGACGACGACATGGAAATCGTCGGCGTTCGCCTGCTCTCAAAGACAGGCGGTAAGAGCGATCTTCCCAAGCGCAGTGACTGGAGCGCGCAAGTGCTGGTGATGTCAGATCGAGCGCATCGCGGCGGTTACGACGATCGAAGCGGCCCAAGTCTTGAGCAGGCGCTCATGGACCACGGCGCGGGCTCTGTCTCGGTCAAAGTTCTGCCCGATGAATCGGATTTGCTGGTCGATGAGGTTCGAGCTGCCGCTGAAAGAGGTATCTCATTCCTCGTGATCACCGGGGGCACGGGAGTTGGCCCGAGGGATATCACTTCTGATTCAATCGCACCGCTCCTCGAAAAAAGCCTTCCTGGTGTAGTCGCGGCATTCCAGTCCTACAGCCACTCACGGCTTCCGACCGCGATGTTCGCCAGGCCAATCGCTGGGATCATTGGTCAAACGGTTGTGCTGGCAATTCCGGGCAGTCCGGGAGCTTGCGAGGATGCCATGGCCTGCCTGATGCCGAGCCTGTTGCATGTTCATTCGATGCTCGCCGGGGAGGGCCACCCGTGATTTCGGTCGATGAGGCGCTTTCTATCATTCGTAACCATCGACCGACCATACCAACGGAACGAGTGGAATTGATTCACGCCCTGGGCCGGGTTTTGGCGAAAGATGTCGTTTCCCCATTTGATCTTCCGCTCTTTGATAACTCCGCCATGGACGGCTTCGCCGTCGGGAGTCCGGAGGGGCCCTGGGAGATCGTTGACGAGGTTGCCGCGGGGGCGACGGCTCCTATAGGGATCCAGCCGTGTGAGGCCGTACGCATCTTCACGGGAGCCCCCGTGCCAAGTAGAACCTACGGCATCATCGCGCAAGAAGACGCTTCGGAACAAGAAGGCTTGGTCGTGGGAGAAGTTCGAAAGGGCGGGCATGTGCGGTTTCAGGCTGAAGAAGCTCCGGCGGGGCATCACGTCGCGCAGAAGGGAGCGACTTTGACACCACCCCATCTCGCCGCGTTGGCGAGTTGCGGTCTTGCCACGGTTGACGTCCACGGTCTGCCAAATGTCGCCATTCTCAGCACCGGGAACGAAGTCGTGCCTCCTGGTCAGTCACTCCTATTCGGTCAGATTTTCAACTCCAATGCGACCGCCCTTTCTTCGGTTTTGGCCCTCAGAGGCATCTGCGCACGAGTGAGGCACACCCGAGACTCTCAAGAAGAGTTGCGCGCCCGAATCCACGAGTTGATTCAGAACTCCGATCTTTTGATTACGACCGGCGGGATTTCTGTCGGGGCTCATGACCTCGTTCGTTCGGCAATGGAAGAGGCGGGTTTCCACGTGAGGTTCCACGGGGTCGCCGTGAAACCGGGCAAGCCGATTGCTTTCGGAGTGCGCGAAGATGGGAAAGCATGGTTTGGTCTCCCGGGCAATCCTCTCTCGACATGGGTGGGTTATCTGGTTTTCGTTAGTACCTGGCTGGGTGATGATCTGCCCTGTGAATCCAGGCGAGTGGCGAGAAAGATGGATAGGAAGCCGGGACGCGAAGAGTTTCTCCCGGCGAAGCTACTATCCAGCGGTGAGGTTACGATCCGAAACGTCATTGGCTCCCACGCGAACTTTGGCCTATTGGAGTGCGACGGACTTGTGAGGATCAACCCTGAGAACAGCATCATGGCCCAAGGCGATCACATCAAGTTCTTGCCTTTCCCATGGAGTCGAAACCCATGAAGACCGTCACAATCCGCTATTTTGCCGTCCTGCGAGAGCGCCGTGGGCTTGCCGTTGAACAGAAAACGACCTCATGCGAGACCGTGCGCGAACTCGTCGATACGCTCATCGCCGAGCACCGGCTCGGTCTTCCGTCCGCACTGATTCGGGTTGCCATTGACCATGAGTTTGTCGATCCAGCTGACCCACTGCAAGAAGGAAGTGAACTTGTTCTGATTCCCCCGGTGGCAGGCGGATGAAGTTCTCACTAAGCGATGCCCAGATTGCCGCTGAGCCGATAGCCCACGATGCGGCGGGCGGATTTGTCGTCTTTGAGGGCAAAGTACGCAATCACGCCGAGGGGCGGTCCGTTGTTGGGCTCGAGTATGAGGCATTCCCCGAAATGGCCCTTTCCCAGGGGGAAGCGCTTGTTCAAGAGGCCATCGAGCGGTTTGGGCTCTTGGAAGCAAGAGTGATCCATCGCGTCGGTCAACTCGCCATCGGGGACACGGCGGTCGTGGTTCAAACCGCATCGGCCCACCGGCGAGAGGCCTTTGAAGCCTGCGAGTGGATCATGGATCAACTCAAATGCCGGGTTCCCATTTGGAAGCGCGAAACCTACGCCAGCGGGGTCTCCGAGTGGGTTGTCCCTGGTGAAGCCTCTTCTAGCCTGGTGGACGATGAGATGTTCGCCCGGCAAATGCGGCTTCCCGAAATCGGACCCGAGGGTCAAGCGTCGCTTGCCGGGGCAAGGGTATTGCTGGTCGGGGTTGGGGGCCTGGCGGCAGGGAGCCTGCCTTCACTGGTGGGATCAGGCATCGGGACGCTGGGCCTGGTAGACGCCGACCTGGTTGAACTCTCGAATCTTCATCGCCAAACCCTGTTTGCCTCCTCGGATGTCGGGCGATTGAAAGTCGAACGTGCCGCGGTATTCGCGCGTCGTCTCCGGCCCCAACTTGCGGTCCACGCATTTCCCGTGCGCCTCTCTGAAGCCAATGCCGAACAACTCATTTCCGGCTACGACTGGATCGTGGACGGAACCGATTCCCTAAGCACCAAGCTCTTGCTCGACCGCGTTTGCCAGAGCCTCGGCCGCCCCCTCGTCTCTGCCAGCGTCCACCAATTTGAGGGCCAACTGATGACAGTTCGGCCTGGAGGGTCGTGCCTCGCCGATCTCTTCCCGGAACCACCGCCCGACCACTGCGTTGGAACTTGCGCCCAATCCGGAGTGCTTGGCGTTGTTCCCTCGTTGATGGGGGTTCTACAAGCGAACGAAGTCATCAAAGGCATCCTTGGGCTACCGGTCTTGGACGACAAATTGCTCTTGTTTGATTTCCGCACCTTAGAAGCAACCATGATCCGTCGCACGGTATCCGGCGAACGCAGTTCCGGGGGCAGTGTTTGGGATGTTGATGCGGTCTCGATCAATCTTGAAAATTTCGATCTTGTGGATATTCGGGAGCCAGACGAAACTCCCGAGATCAACCAGCCTCATCGACGTGTGCCGATAGCGAAGTGCTACGAGGCGGAATGGGAACGACCTACCTTATTCGTTTGCGCCTCCGGAAGGCGTAGTTACCGCCTAGTAGCCGACCTCAGGGCACGGGGTGTTCGCGACGTCTTCTCGCTCCAAGGAGGAGTCGAGTATCTTGAACGTGATTGAGCCTTGGCTCTTTATCGGGGTCTTCGCCGTGGCCCTTGGCTACAGTATGGTCGGCCATGGCGGAGCCTCGGGATACCTCGCTCTGCTTGCATTCACCGCGATTCCAAGCGCGGTCGGGGCCACGACGGCGCTCGTTCTCAACGTCTTTGTCGCGGGTATCACCCTGGTGGTTTTTGGACGAGCGAAGCACTTTGATTGGAATCTTGCATGGACGCTCTTGCTGGGTTCGATTCCCTTTGCCTTCCTAGGCGGTCGCCTCAAGTTTGAGAATCGAACCCAAGACCTCATACTTGCCGTGGTGCTTCTTTATGCCGCTGGAGTGCTGATCTTCAGCGTCCCCGCGAAAGACGGCGAGAGCCAACCACCTGTTCGTCCTATCCTCGTGGGGTCGGGGGCTGGCATTGGTTTCTTGAGCGGGCTTGTCGGGGTCGGCGGAGGGATTTTCTTGTCTCCGCTGATGATCCTGAATCGGTGGGCGCAGCCGCACAAGGTGGCGGCCCTTTCGGCAGGATTCATCTTCGCGAACTCGCTGGCCGGTCTCTCGGCTCGACCCTTTGATCTCCTGCGAGAAAGCCTGAGTCTCTGGCCGCTGATCACCGTTGGCATTCTTGGCGCAGTCGGTGGCAGCTTCCTCGGAGCCCATCGAGTATCAAGTCTTGCCCTGCGGCGAGCCTTGGGATTGGTTTTGTTGCTTGCGGTGGGAAAGCTACTCCAGAAGGGGCTGGGGCTATGACGCCTGTCATAGCCCCAACCCCCCAGCGAGACTAAACTTCAGATATGGCTAAGCCCCCTGTCTCAGTCGAGAAGCTGATCGAAGATTTCGGTCCGCACCCCGCTCACACGCCCCCCGGCGGTTGGGTGGGCAGGGATGATCCCGACAAGCTGGTGAAGACGCACTGTTGCTTCTGCGGCATGCAGTGCGGCATCCAGTTGAAGGTGAAGAAAGACCAGGTCATCGGCTTCGAGCCGTGGGAAGAGTTTCCGTTCAACAAGGGCAAGTTGTGCCCTAAAGGTGTGAAGCGATACCTGCAAGGAGGCCACCCTGATCGACTGCTCAACCCGATGAAAAACGTGCCGGGCCAAGGATTCATCTCGATCTCTTGGGAAGAAGCCTTCAGCACCACCATTAAGGCCATTCAGGACGTTCGGGCCAAAAACGGCAAGGACTCCGTAGCCTTTCTCTCTGGCGTTTCTCTCACCAATGAAAAGAGTTATCTGATCGGGAAATTCGCACGACTCGGATTGCAGACCGCCAACCTCGACTACAACGGTCGCTTATGCATGGTGAGCGCCGGGGCCGGGAACAAGAAGGCGTTCGGGCTTGACCGAGCCTCAAACTACTGGGAAGATATTGTCCATGCTGAGGTGATTCTTCTGGCCGGAACTAACGTGGCCGAGTGCTCGCCCATCACGACCGATTACATCTGGCGGGCCCGGGATCGCGGCGCGAAACTGATCGTGATTGATCCACGCGTGACGCCCATCGCCCGCACCTGCGATCTTCACCTCCCTGTTCTCCCAGGAACGGATTCGGCGCTGTTGCTTGGCATTCTCCGGGTTCTCATTGAAGAAGGCCTGACGAACGAAGAGTTTATCGCTGAATACACTTCGGGTTGGGAAGAAACGAAGGCGGCGGCCCTTGCCCTTCCGCTGGAAGAGGCGAGCCGAATCAGTGGGATCAAGGTCGAAGACATCGTTCGGGCCGGAAAAATGTGGGGCGAAGCGAAGACCAGCTTCCTGATGCACGCCCGAGGGATCGAGCACAGTTCCAAAGGCGTGGACAATGTGGTTAGCTGCATCAACCTCGTTCTTGCCACCGGACGAATCGGGCGCAAAGGCTGCGGATACGCAACTATCACAGGCCAAGGCAATGGTCAAGGAGGGCGCGAACACGGCCACAAGTGCGACCAACTCCCCGGCAATCGGGATATCTCTAACCCGGCTCACCGTGAGTACATCTGCTCGGTATGGGGCTGCACCGATGAAGAACTCCCGGGCAAAGGCCACACCGCACCCGAGATCATGGAAATGATCCACGCCGGTGAGATCAAAGCCCTCATCTCTATTTGCTTCAACCCGCTCGTGTCGCTTCCGGACTCCAACTTCACCCGAGAGGCTCTCAATAAACTGGAGCATTACACGGCCATCGACTTCTTCCTAAATGAAACAGCTCACCATGCCGATATTGTCATGGCCGGATCGCTTCATGAAGAGGAAGAGGGAACCAGCACCAGCGCCGAGGGACGGGTGATTCGGATCAAAAAGGCGGTGAATCCTCCGGGTAACGCGAAAGCCGACACCGACATCATTCTGGAACTCGCGCGGCGACTCGGACGAAGCAAGTTCTTCGACCACTTCAAGACGTCGGAGGACATTTTCAATGAGCTGCGAGTGGCCAGTAAGGGTGGCACGGCCGATTACTTCGGCATCACCTACGAGCGAATCGAGAATGAACTCGGCGTCTTTTGGCCCTGCCCCGAAATTGGCCACCCGGGCACCCCTCGCCTGTGGGAGGACCTGAAGTTCAAGACCCCAGACGGCAAAGCCCACTTCAATGCTGTGAAGTACCGGCCACCGCTGGAAGAACCGGATGACGAGTATCCGGTGGTTCTGACGACCGGACGCGTAGTATCGCACTATCTCAGCGGAACGCAAACCCGCCGAATAGGAGGCTTGGTCGATCTCTGTCCTGATCCCTACGTGGAGATTCACCCGACGTTGGCCGCAAGATACGGCATCGCCGACAAGGACTGGATGCGAGTCACCAGTCGGCGTGGCGAAGTCGTGCTCCAGGCCAAGGTGGTCACCACGATTCGCCCGGACACCGTTTTCATCCCGTACCACTGGCCCGGGCGCAAGGCGGCAAACAATCTCACCATCCGCTCCTACGATCCCGTCAGTGGCATCCCTGAATACAAACGGGCGTGCGTGAAGATCGAGAAGTCTGAGCCGCCGCAATGAACGGGCCTTCGCGCTGGAACCGTTCTCTCGGGATCATAATGACGGCCCGCATCTCGCTCGGGTGCTCAAACAAGAGCGTCCAGAGGTTCCCGCGCTGGCTGGCGAGGCTTGGGAGTTGTGAGCTTGCCGACCACTTTGCCGAAGAGGAGCGACTCCTCGGCCCGCTGGCAAGCGGCGATTCCGCTAAACGATTGGCTCAGGAAGCTCTCAAAAATGGACCATCGCCTGTGGGGGACCTGCCCAAACCAGACGGAAACTGTGCAACCCCGGCTTGACCGCCTTCATTCCAGCGCTTAACGACTTACTCCATCTTCATCAGCCGCTTCACCCCGGCGAGCATCCAGATGTTGACGCCAAGAATCAAGAAACTGAACGCTGAGGCTTGAATCACCATGTCAGTTTTTCCGGCCAAGCTGTTCTCGAGCACCATCACGAACAGCCAAAGCTGGATGAGAAACAGGATCAACGCAAACAGCAAGAACCCGACGAAGACGACTGCCTTTTGGCGACGACGATGGAATTGCGGCGTATTCATCAGTGGTTACCCTTGATCGCGCCTATCGCCCAGATCTCGCTGTCGCGAACTTCAATTTTCACTTGAGGTAAAGGATGAGGTGGTGGCCCTTGGATCACGCTCCCATCCTCTAGAGAAAATGCGCCATGGTGGCAAGGACAGTAAAGGAGTTCGCGCTCGTTCTTGACTTCGTACTCTACAGGGCAGGACAGATGTGTACATCGACGTTTATAAGCAACAAACTCACCATTCTGTTTTCGAACGAGAATACACAAATCAACCGGTCGAGGATAGCTGAAAGCCAGGGCGGAACCTGGCTTCAAATCTTCAGTCGAGCATATCTTTGCGGCCTCAAACTTGATTTCTTCCCTCGGAATTTGGGCGTAAGCCGCCAGTGCCGCCGTGCCAACCGCTACACCACCACTCGCTAACGTGAGAAACTTGAAGAACTCACGGCGGGTCACAAAGTGGTCGTCTTCCCACTCAATCGGAAAATCTTCTTTCAGTTTATCGTTCATCTTGGATTAGCACTCCACTTGCCGCACGGCGGTCAATAGGTCAGTTCGGCGAACAACGGCATCGGGCATAACCGTGAGCCGTCTTGCCCCTTGAGGCATCATGAGGTGAACCTTGGTGGTGATCTTCTTGTCGCCAAATATGAACTCGTTGATCGGGGTTCCTGATCGTTCGGCGGCGAGTTCTTCGGGCGTACCGTAGAACAGAGCACCGGAAGGGCAAACCGTAGCGCACATGGGTTTTAGGCCGATGGACGTGCGGTCGTAGCACATGTCGCACTTCATCATCTGGTCAACCTCAACGTCGTATTTGGGTACTCCGAATGGACAAGCGAACAGGCAATTAGTGCACCCGATACACCTTGGTTTAAGCGAGCTTTGCACGACTCCATTGGGGGTTTTTTTGATGGCGTCCGCCGGACAAACCATCGCGCAGGCGGGCTCGTCACAATGCATGCAAATGATCGGAGTGGTCTGCACGGTATCAGCGCGCTGTACTTGCTCTAAGTGGATCATCGAGACGCCCGGGTGAGTGTCGCACTCGGCACACGCCTGAACGCAGGCATTACAACCGATGCACCGGCTTGGGTCTATGTAGAACTGCCGCTCACTCACAACGACTATGGTTGCACGCCGAGCAACCGCCCAACATGATATCCATCATAAAGCCGGGAGCACCTAGTTGAAGCTCGCTCTTCGGATCATTCCACATATGATCGATGTCATAGAAATCCAAGAAGCAATCAGTAAAGATTGACTCATGCCGATCCCTTTGGATAACTTCGACAGTCGCGACATTCAGATCAAGCCAATACTGGAGTTTCGCGCCAGGTACGAGCGGCGGTTGGATTCGGACTTTCAACCCGACCGGGGTGATAATCGAAGCAACCTGTTGCTCCGAGGTCGAGTCGGTCTGCAAATGAGTAGAGACGGTCTCACCGGCAGAATCGTGTACCAACACGCGAGCTCCCTGAACTGGCTCCCTGCCGGAAACGGTATTGCGATCCGAAGCGATCTTCTTGAGGCCAACGTCAGCTTCAAAAGTGGAGGGACTACCTACACTCTCGGGCGGCAACGTTTCGGGTTGGGCAATCGAAGGCTCATCGGCGAACTAGAATGGAACAATGTTGCCAATGCCTTCGAGGGCCTCAAGGTTGAAGACCGAACTTGGACCTTTTTCCTGATGCGTGCAGGCGTGTTGCCAACTCCCTCGAAGGGTTTAGTTTTATCAGGAGTCAGCTTCAAGAGGGCGTCCAACACGACGGCGCTTATCATCAAGGTTGATGATGCGAAGGGGGTAGATCAGACTCGGTATACGCTTTCGAACGAGGGAACGCTGAAGCCGAATGCGAAAACGACCATGAATTATCAAATCGCCTTCCAGGCGGGTCATCAGGACGGGAAAAGCGTCCAAGCTTGGGCGGCAAATGGAAGGTACGGGATGGAAATCACGCCAAAGGTAGAGGCGTACAGCGAACTTAACATCGCCAGCGGCGGCAGTAGTAATCGAGTCAACGCCACTTTTGATCAGCTTTATCCCAGTGGGCATGATCGGCTTGGATTGATGGACACAACCGGGTGGAAGAACATTGTTTCTGCAACCGCCGGAGTGAAGTTCAAACCAAGTGCCAATTCGTCTCTCCGGCTCAGTTACACCTGGCTACAGCTTTACGACAAGCGTGACTCTTGGTACGGAGTAGGCGGAGCGATCAATGCCTTTGGCGCAACACTCTATAGAGATCCAACCGGGAACTCCGGTCGCGATATTGGGCAAGAGTTCAGTCTGGATTACTCTTCGACGTTGGCCAATGGCTTCACCTTGAGTGGTGGTGCTGGAGTCTTTCTTCCTGGTCGGTTTGTGAAATCTTTCGGTGGAACCAGGTCTGGGAATCAGACTTTCGGATACGTGATGCTCGGCTGGAAATTCTAAACCTAGCGTACGGCCAAAAGCAACTTGTCGAGATCTTTAACAAGAATATGGCGTGATTGAGTTTCTATCCATTCCTGTTTCTGCCAGCGACTCATGATACGGATGGTGGACTCTACAGTCGTACCCGCGAGTTCAGCAATATCTTGCCTAGTGAGAGGAACATCCAGGAGGATCCCATTCGGACATTCCTGGCCAAATGACCGTGTCAACACAAGGATCACCGCAGCCACACGTTGTTCAACTGTCCCCACAGAGAGGTGGGCGATCATGTCAAATGACTGCCTTAGTCGGTGCGTCGTGCGCTTAAACAACTGCTCTTTCAGCACCACATTTTGTTCATAAACTGGCAAGAACCCTGATTTCGGAACTTTGAGATACCAGGTCCCTGTGATTGCCTTTGCCGACTGCGGACACCCAGTGCCATCGATGGCCCCCAACAAACCGAACACGTGTCCTGGCCCCATGATTTCGGTCGTGATTTCTTGATGGCCAGGCCCCACTGTGGTCATCTTGATGAACCCAGCCCCCACGACGCCAAAATAAGAAACACTGCTACCGCTGAGCCAAATGGTCTCACCTTTTTCGGCATGCGCCATGCGAGAATTGACGACGAGTTCTCCGACCTGATCATCCGTTAGCCCGCTGAGCAACGTGCTACTCAAGAAAACCTCCCGGCGCGACGGTGCTTCGGCTTGCTCAGACATCCTCTAAGTTTGGCATGCTCCGCCCGTTCACGTTAGCCCATCCTGAAGCTAATGAGCAGTTAGAAGGCATCTTTGACCTGAAGCCCTGCTCCTTCAATGTTGATCCTGACAACGCCACATCCCCCTACGTTTGCAGTCTCTCGATCTTGGCCCCCGGATGAGAGACCAAATGGAGGGATTAAAGAGACCTCAACCTCAGGTCTCTCTTAAGGTCTCTCTTAAGGTCTCTCTTAGCCCCTGGATTTCGTGAGACGTCCTGAGACGGCGGTAGACTCAACTCAGAGGTTTTCGACCTATTTTTCTTCAGTCCTAAGGAGGGCGTCGGGGGTTCGATTCCCTCCGGGGCCGCCACCCATTTGAACCTAAAAGTGCACTGCAATGGATGCAGAGGGACGATTTGGTCTCTCAAGAATCTCTTTTTGATCTCGGAGGGCGTCGCCTCTGACTACCGCTCAAAGGCAATCAGAGGCGACAAGCTACTTTCCCTTTAGGACGCTGCATCCCGCTCGAACAAAGTGTACAGGGCCGGGAGCACAACGAGTGTCAATAATGTTGCCGAGAGAATCCCGCCGATCACTACTGTTGCAAGTGGTCGCTGAACTTCAGCTCCGATTCCCGTATTCAAAGCCATCGGGATAAACCCAAGTGCTGCGACGAGAGCAGTCATGAGGACAGGGCGTAGCCGTTGGGAAGCGCCTTCCTTAACAGCTTCCATTACCGACATTCCCGACTCGCCCCTCAATCTGTTGATCGCCGAAACCATCACAACTCCATTGAGCACCGCCACGCCCGAAAGCGCAATGAAACCGACTCCCGCCGTGATGCTGAAGGGCATTCCGCGAAGAGCCAGTGCGAGGATGCCACCAGTTGCCGCGAGCGGCACTCCAGTGAAGATCAATGCAGCCTGCTTCATCGAGCCAAAAGTGGAGAAAAGAAGCACGAAGATCAGTCCCAAAGCAACTGGCACGACGATGGTGAGGCGTTGGGAGGCTCTTTGAAGGTTCTCAAACTGCCCGCCCCAGGTCACGTAATATCCTTCTTCAAGCTCTAGGTCAGACTTCACCTTGCGTCGTGCTTCGGCGATGAACGAGCCCAGGTCACGACCCCTAACGTTGAGCGTAACCACGACTCGCCGCTTACCCATTTCTCGGGAGATTTGGGCGGGAGCCACCTTATCACCGATGGTTGCCAAACTCGAAAGAGGAACAGAGCCGCCCATGGGGGTCTCGACTCTCAGAGACTTGATCGCTTCGGGATCATTGCGCACATCCTCGGGCAGTCGCACCGCAAGCCCAAACCGACGATCTCCTTCCACGATCTGCCCCACTTCCTCGCCGCCCAGTGCCACCGAGACAATGTGCTGGATGTCCGCAATGCTAATTCCCAGCCGGGCGATGGCCTCCCGGTCAATGTCAATCTGAAAGACCGGAACGTCATCCACTTGCTCGACCTCGATGTCAGTTGCTCCGGGAATATCCTGCATGAGGGCTGCGATTTCATCGGCTTTTGATTTGAGTTCAGCGAGGTCCTCCCCGAACACCTTGATCCCCACGTCCGCCTTTACGCCGGACACGATTTCGGCAAACCGGAGTTCAATTGGCTGGCTGAAGTTATAGCCTTGCCCGGGAACTTGCTGAATCTTGGATTGAAGCTCAGCTATGAGTCCTTCCTTCGTGATCCCTGGACGCCACTCGGACTTAGGCTTGAGCGTCAGGAAGCTATCGGTCAGGCTGAGGGGCATCGGGTCGGTCGCGATCTCCGGAGTTCCTGTGCGCGACACCACCGTCAGCACCTCAGGCACTTCCAGAACCTTCTTCTCGTAGGCAGTGACGAGTTTGATCGTTTGCTCCAGGTCAACCGTGCGAATACGAATCGGTTGAATCACAAGCGACCCTTCATCGAGCTTCGGAACAAACTCTGATCCGATCCGAGTGAAGAGGAAGCCACTGCCCAAGAGGAGAACCGCAGCGGCCCCAATCACCCACGCTCTGCGCTTGAGGGCAAAGGCAAGCGTTGGGGCGTAGAGCTTTTCGAAGAACCCCAGAAGCCGACTGTGCTTCTCCTGAGTATCTCGGCTCAAGAAGAGCGAGCAGAGCGTGGGAATCAGCGTGAGCGAGAGGATGAGCGCACCGACAAGCGCAAGAATGAACACCAGCGCCATCGGCCTGAACATCTTGCCCTCCACACCTTCGAGCGCGAGAATCGGGATGAAGGTGGCGATGATGATCATCTCGCCAAACTGCGTCACCTTTCGAACTTCAGAAGTGGCCTGCTTGATCACTCCCGCATGCTCCTCCTTCGTGAGCGCTCGTCCAAGCACCGCCCGAGCTTCCGAGAGCCTCCGAACGCAGTTTTCAACCATGATCACCGCGCCGTCCACGATGATTCCAAAGTCAATCGCGCCAAGGCTCATCAGGTTGCCACTGATCCCAAACTGCTTCATTCCCAGGACGGCGAACAGCATGGCGAGCGGAATGGCGATGGCGGCAATAATCGCGCCCCGGAAGTTCCCGAGCAGGACGATGAGCACGATGATGACGAGAGCCGCACCTTCCAGCAGGCTCTTTTCAACAGTGTGCAAGACCTCGCCAACGAATTCAGCCCGGTCGTAAGTGGTTGTCAATGTGACATCTTGAGGAAGTTGGCCTTTGATTTCCTCGATTCTCTGGTTCACCGCATTTGCGACGGTCTGCCCATTCGCGCCCTTGAGCATCATGACTATGACCATGAGGCTCTCCTTGCCGTCCTTCGTCGAGATCCCGGTCAGCACAGGAACTCCGAGTTCCACGTTTGCTACGTCGCGTATCAGAACGGGAATTCCGTCTTCGGACTTAACGACGATCTGTTCTAAATCGGATGAGGTTTGAGCGAGCCCAACACTTCGAATAAGCATTCGCTCACCGTTGCGTTCAAGAAGGCCCCCTCCGGCGTTCTCGTTATTGTTCTGAAGCGCGGCAACTACGTCATCAACCGATACGCTTCTTGCAAGCATCGCTTGGGGTGAAATGACCACTTGATATTGCTTGACACTTCCATCAGTGGCGTTGACTTCGGCTACCCCAGACACGGTTCGGAGCTGAGGAGCGATGACCCAATCTTGGAGCTCACGTAGCTGAGCCGGAGTTCGATTCGGACTTTCAAGCGCGTACATGTAGATGTCGCCAAGCCCAGTTGAAACCGGACCCATCGTCGGCGAACCAACTCCATCTGGCAATTCATCATTCACGCCATTCAGGCGTTCCGATACAAGCTGACGGGCAAAGTAGATGTCCTTATCATCGCGAAAAACAACGTTGACTTGGGAGAGACCGAACTGGCTTAGGCTTCGGACCTGCTCCACCCCGGGGATTCCTCCCATCGCGGTTTCTATCGGGAAGGTCACGAGCTTTTCGACTTCCTCCGGGCTCATTCCTCCCGTCTCGGTGTTGATCGAAATCTGGTTGGTCGTTATGTCAGGAACAGCATCCAGGTTGACCTGAGGCCAAGCCAGAATGCCGAGAATGACGAGCAAGATCGCTCCGAGCACGACGACGAATCGTTGCCTAAGACTGAATTCAAGTGCACGTTCAAGCATTAGTGTTCGTGCCCTTTGAGCTCAGACTTCTTTTGCTCACTCGCAAGAATGAACGCGCCTTTCGAAGCGATTGTCTCGCCTTCCTCAATTCCGGAGAGAACTACAACGCGATTTCCGTCTTGTTCTCCTAGCACCACTTCATGCTTCTCGAAGGCTTCGCCATGCTTCGCGAAGACAAAGGTCTTGCCCCCCTCCATGACAAGAGCCGATTTCGGGATCACAAGTCTTTGGGTGGGTTGACCAACGCCAATGAAGACTTTGGCAAACATTTCAGGCTTTAGGAGTCCATTTGTTTCGGTCACCAGGCACTGAACGGGGATTGAGCGCGTCTTCGGATCAACCCTTGTGCCTACCACCTGAATGATCGCCTCAAACTCGCGGCCTGGGAGCGAGGCAACATTTAGTGTTGCCGTTGCACCTTTGCGAACCTTCTCGATTTCTGACTCGGGAATATTCGCTGTTACCCAAACTGAACGAAGGTTCTCGACTTCCAATAGCACCTGGGTTCGATCAACCGCTTGCCCCCTGGTGACATCAAGATGCGTAATCACGCCGGAAATGGGCGCTACCAATGACACTCGGCCCACTGAGGCTCCGCCGCTTCCAGAATTGGCGCGGTAGACGGCCTGAGCATTGCTGATCGCCCGGTTTGCATTCGCAAGCGAAGATTCCGCTGCCCTAACTCTGATCCTTGCTCGTTCGAGTTCTAGTTCACTGGACTTCACCTCGGCTTCGGCAGATTGAAGCTCTTTTGCATTGAGAAGGCCCCGCGCTGCGATGTTCTTCTCGCGCTCGTAGGTTGCCTTCGCGGCTTCGATCTTTACCTTGGCGCGATCCAATTTGATCTGGTCCTGCTGAAGTTCAAGCCGCGCTGCTTCCAGTTCAGATTTCGAAACAATGCCGTCGCGATAGAGATTCTCTAGCCTGCGCACTTGCTCTGCGTGACTGGCTTGCTCCTTCTGAATACTGAGGAGTTCGCTCTGGGCATCATTCAATTCGCTCTGCGCCTGCTGGACTGGAGCTTGGCTGAACGCACCAGCCTGCGCTAACTGCCGCTGACGAGTTAGGCTGGCCTTTGCCGCACTCAGTTTTGCCTGCGACAATCGAACTTCAGAACGAGCTTGCTCGACATCTGACTTAGCGGCGTCTCTGATCCGAGTCGCATCGGCAATCGCGGACCAAGCCTGGGACAGTTCGGGAGATTCGATGGTCGCGAGGGTTTGGCCTTGACGTACGGCGTCGCCCAGCCGCGCCGAAATCGATATGACACGGCCCGCGACCGGTGGAGTGACGACGGCTTTCCCTCTGTCCGTGCTTGAGACGGTTCCGGGCACCTGAAGTATAGGCTGGAACGATTCCATCCGAACGACCGTGGTTTCGATTCCCGCAATCGCTTTCGCTTCGTCGCTCAGCGTGACTCCAATTTCAGAATGCCCCTCCTCTTCGTGTCCGTCGGTCTTTGCTGCTTCCGCCTCATGACCGTGTTCGTCAACCTTGGGAGGTTCGCTCTTATTTCCGCAACCCGACAACAGCACGAGCGCGATTAGATAGAGCGCAACCTTCTTCACTTGAGCACCTCGACTAGGTAGCCAGATGCCTCGTATTGCTTGATCACCGCGAAAGCAAGCTGCTGCCACGCTTCCACGAGTTCCTGCTCTACTTCTCGAAGCGCCCTGGTCGCTTCAAGCACATCCACCTGCGTTCCAAAGCCCTCCGAAAATCCCTTTTGGGACTTCACTACAAGGTCCTTAGCAGAGACAAGAATCGCTTCGTAGCTCTTGATTCGCGCCTGCCGAGACTCCAACTCGATCTGGACGGCGGCAAGTTCTTGCTCGGCCCTGGCGGTGGCATCCGAGAGTGCTTTGGCTGCTGCTTCAGCCCTGAGGTTTGCGGCCTTCACCTCGTTTCGTGACCGGCCGTGGTCCCACAGATTCCATGAGATTTGCGCCCGCCCGATGAAGTATCCCCGGTCGTTTGACCAAGGTGACCGAACGACTTGAATGCTAAATTCAGGTCGAGAGGTTGCCTTGGCAAAGCCTGCTTCCGCCGTCGCCTTTGCCACCTCGGCTTTGATTTCTAGAATGTCAGGACGATCCATGATGTTCGGGACCGCGACGGGGTCAATAGCGGCATCCGGAACGACGCTGAGTTCGCCCTGAGGCACAGCAATTAGGCTTGCGAGCCTCGTCATGGCGGCTCGGTAGTCGGCACCTTTGAGATCCCTCGTCTGCTTTGCTCGCTCAGACTCGATGGTTGCTCTTGTCACCTGAAGCTCTGCTACCTTTCCTTCATCAAATCGTCGCTTTGTGGCGTTGAGGAGTCCCTCAGCGACGAAGAGCAGTTCGGCTGCAACGTCGCTTTGGTGGCGGGCAGATACGGCAATGGCAAACGCGGTGAGCACCTCTGATTGGAGCAATCCAGCCTCTCGCCGGTACGTGGCGAGTGCAAGCTGTACGTCAGCTTCTCCAACTCGGCCCGAAGCGCGTCTTCTGCCAAAAATGTCGATTTCATGTGTGAGAGCTAGGTCTTGGTCTGTCGCGCCAACTTCGCTTCGCGAACTTGCCCCTGCGGCGAGGTTGAGCGGCGGAAGTGCGCTCAATGCCCGCGCAGAAAGGCGAGCTTGTTCAACTCCGAGTCGAGATGCCGCAAGACTGGGACGGTTTTGAGACGCCAGTTTGAGGGCGTCAGTGGCTGAGATTTGAGTTTGTGCTTGGCAAAATGCTGATGCCAGCAATACAGGAATGATGAGTGTTCTCTTCAATGGATGCTCCAATGCGTTTCAGGGCTGGAGCAGAGAACGAGCGGCTACGCCATAGACTCGACCTTGCGTCCAGCAGACGGCTGAACGAAAAGGAGATTAGGGGGCCCGCGGGATAAGTGAACAAGGGGTGGTCCGGTCGCCGGAGCCCCGCTAGCAAATGGAAACGACTTCCACGGGACGCCGCCATCCATGACCTCCGGCAGAGCCAGAGGCTCGGGGAGAATTGCGAAATCGAACGCAAACTGCTGGCTGGGCGCGGAAGTTTCAAAAGCCTTTGGCGTCTCGCATTCTCGAATTTCACAGCAGTCATGGCAGTCGCCATGTGGCTGATCAATTTCACGCTCACCCGCACCGTGATCGTCGATGACCAGGCACTCTCGGCAAACTTCGCCAGAGTCGCGCACGTAAATTGATTCGCAGAAGTGGAACTGGGTCAGCACAAGTACCAGAGCAAGCAATGCTCGCCCTGCCACCGATTTCACCGCGCCGAAAACTTCCACGTTCCGTCAGTATGACGTAAACCAAGATTCAAAAGTGCCACAACATTGCAGGACTGGACGCGCCAGGCGAGGAGAAAGCGAACTCTTCGGAGTTGCCGAAGAGTTCAATGAAGCTGGGTTATACGCGGAGTTTTGGTCTCTCCAAGGTCTCTCCAACGCGGTGGAAAACGGCGGTCATCTAGGTTCAACGGCGGACGAACGCTTAGCCTCGTTGAACCTAGAAAATGTCAGTCCTAAGGAGGGCGTCGGGGGTTCGATTCCCTCCGGGGCCGCCATTTTGAACTTTGACTCTGCAGAGCCGTAATGAGGCATCGAGACACTTAGCATTGGCTACGTTGATTCCGGGCTTAATCTGTCTTCCTGTCAAAAATACCAGAAATTAGCATTTTGCTTGACAATTCCGAGGGGGGGGGTAAGAAGACCGTAAGCGAATTTTTGGGGGTTACCCAAGTCGCTTCGTTATGATCTCCGCTACACGGAGGATCTGGAAAGGAAGAAAAAATGAAACAGACAAATATTCGTTCGGTTGCGGCTTTCGTGGGCTGCATCGCCACTTTTGGTGCGGCAAATGCCGTCGTCTTGGATCCGTTCACCACAGTTCAGGCTGGCGGAGGAGCCGGTGCACCTTGGTCTAGCATTTCAAGCTCGCTTTTTGCGGAGCGGCGAGTGCAACGATTCAACGACTCAACGGCCTCCGTCGGAAGCGGTGCGTGGACGTTTGCCTTCACCAAAACTGGCGGCACTGCGAATCTCGCCTATCGGCAGAACAGTTCCTTCTCAACGATCGATCTCAGCGGGATTGCGTCGATGTCGTTCGACATCGCCGTGACCGGTACGGTCAACCTGAACTGGTATCTCGAGGATCAGAATTCCGCCAATCTCATTCAGTTTGGTGCACTAGTCCCTGTGACGGGAACCGGCACCCAGACCCTGAACTTCAGCACCGCGACCATCGATCCCGGCTTTGACCTGAGCGCCGTTACTGGAATGACCGTCCAGTTCTTCACCGTTTCGCAAACCGCGAATGCGACGGTCTCGAACTTCACTTACGAGGCAGTTCCAGAACCTGCAACCATGGCAACTCTCGGATTGGGGGCTGTCGCCCTCGTCCGCCGACGTCGGTTGAAAAGCTAATCCATCGCGGTTGTCCATTAGTCTCGGAGGGCCGAGTCCCTCCGAGGCCGCCACTGTCTATTGATTTCATTTCTTAAACTTTATAAACACTGCACACCGCATTTCTTCTCCGAAGTCGTAACGCCATTCGCTCGACGAAACAATACGCCCATACGAAACAAACTCGTGGTTCAAAAAAAAGCTGGGGTCGGCAAATCGCCGACCCCAAGTCTCCGAGTCACCAACTCCTACGGCACGAGCGGCTCAAGCGAATAGATTGCCGATCCTTGTCCAACGAAAAGCCGACCCGTAGCCCGGTTCACCGCCATGTGCCGAGGACTAAATGAAAAGCCCTGAACGAACCCATCACCTGAATAAGCGCCGCCAATCAGCACTGTTCGGATCTGACCGTTGCGAATTACTCGAATCCGCCCTCCATTGGAACTACAGTAAACTGAGTCACTGTTATCCACCGCGATGAAGCGCATTGCATTCAAAGTTCCTGCCGTGTCGTCATCGCCGAAGGTACCAGTTCCCGCATGCGTGGTGACGTCTCGGTCCAGCGCGATCTTACGAATCCGCGCATTGCCTGCGTCTCCTACGTACAAATTACCTAGCCGATCCAAGGCTAATCCCTGGATTTGACCACCGAACTGTGCCGAAGTTCCATTCAGATCGGCAAAACCCGAAGTACCTGAACCAGCATAAACGGACGAATTCCAATTTGTCGGTGTAAAGATGCTGCCACCCTGATGACGAATCACCTCAACTTCTGCCTGGCTAAAGCATGTTGCGAAAATTGTCCGTTCGTCTTCCGAAAGGGCAACTCCTCCAATATCTGAATATCGGGCGGTGTCTCCGTCTCCATCAACGTCGCCCCCCGTACCGTCGTTTGAACCAGCAATCTTGAAGAAAAACCACGCCCCTGGATTCATAATGTCACTACCTAAATTTCGTGTTCCCATATAAATGGTTGAACTCGTCGAAATCACAACTGTCGTACCATCTTTGTTGCATGCCAACCCTCGAATGCTACTTCCCGCAAAAACAACCGACTCTCCCGACCCGATAAGACTGTTACCAGATACTTGGGCTTTATTCGCAATTGTTCGCACGGTTCCGTCGGGAGCAACAACTCTTACCGCTAGACCGTCATTAAAGAAGACAAAGTCGGTATCCGTTGCTGCTATGGCATTGCTACCGATAATGCGAGCTGCGCCGCCAACGCCATCAACTCTTACAAATGATGACGATGTCGAACCAGCGAGCAATCTCAAGAAGACTCCTCTCGCATTGTCATTTACTGATCCATCGAGCGGCACCGTTCCGTTAGTTCCTCCCGTCACCGTCACAAAAAACGTCATCGAAGCACCAAACTGAACAGTAAACGCAACATCCTTGGTCGTTGTCTGGCCCGCCGCAAGCGTTCCAAGCTCATAAATGCCCTGGTTGCTCGGCGTAAACTTCTCCGTATTCGTGAACACTGCTGGCTGGGTCGAAAATCCACCCAAGAAGTTCGGCAAAACCAATCGGCGAACCCGGTGGTTCGTCGAATCGCACATAAAGACATTGCTCGATCCACTGCTCATCAATTGCGGAGCATTAAACTGAGCGTTGATCCCATCCGCAAATCCCGCCGCGCCACCAAGCGTTCCCTCAATCTGCCAACTCGATGCTTCAAATGGACTTGCCCCAGAACCTGTTCGCAAAACCGTGATTTGGTTCGTACTGGATGCCACCAAGACTCGATTCTCACGAATCGTCGCCCCGGTCAAATTGGGAGTTAAGGTTCGAATAACTGATTTCACTCCAGTTGTAGGATCAATCAAGAAAACCTGCCCAGTACCAGAACTTGTCGCTACGAGAAGTGATCTTCCTTCAATTGTTCCGTACCCAATTCCAAGACAAAGCGGAATTCCCGAAGCCAAAGTCGAAACTGACGGACTGGTATCGGGATTACTAATAGCTTTCACTTTGCCGTTGACATAATCAGCGACATAAAGAATTCCGGTATCAGGATTACTGGTCAAACCAATCGGAGTATTGAACCGAGCATTCGCCCCCGATCCGTCCGCATCTCCCGGACTCCCATTTCCAGCAACAACATTTCCCTGCTTCCCGTCCTTCCGCAACCGGATAATCCGGTGAGAACCCGTTTCGCAGAAGTAAAGAAAATCTGAACTAGGATTTCCGGTTATTCCCCGGGGAGAATTGTAAAGAGTATTCAACGTCGAAACAGAACCGTTCCGCACCGAACGAATCGCTCCATCAACACCCTGGCTAATGAACATTGTCCCATCAACATCCTCCCAAACCCCACTCGGTGATCCAACCGCCGCCGAAGCCACCGATCCGTCCGTCCGGGCTCCCACTCCAATCCCTACTTCCGTACTTGCCGTCAAGCCCGGAGTTGCCGCTCCAATCAAAAATCGTAGACCTCCATTTGCGCCAAAATCAACCTGAGAATTGTTCTTAAAGGACAAGCGAAGTGTACGTGCCGATGTGGAACTTCCCGTAACCCGAAAAACTTCTGCACTGCTCACCCCAATCGCACCCGAACCAAAAACCGCACGAGAAGTAGCGCCCAACGGCGTAATTTCCGTTTGACCTGTCTCCAAATTCACCGTCACCTTCGCCGTCGCACCTTGTGAATTGGAGTTATCCGAAAATGTCGGTACACCCCCACCACCAATTTCGGCACCACCACCACCACCGCAACCACTCATTAAAAGGCCAAGACCAATCGCCGGAAGGAACACATGCTTCATCCTCATCGTATAAAGAACGTTACCTGGGAAAATTACTGAATGAGCAAATATATTTTTCTTACCCTAACCAATGTTAACACCATGTCTGACCCAGACTAGCGAAACCCCCAAACCCCTCAAAAAATCACCGCCTCTTCCGCAACAACTCCACCCCACTCGCCCCCTCCAATTTTAACCGCTGAGCCCCCGCCGCATCAACCTTCACCTCCCGAACCGTCCGCCACCGACCATCAAACCGACCGATCACTCGATAATCCCCCGCCTCTTCAACTCGGCCCACCCACTCCGACCCCGACTTGCGCAAAACCACCGGTGCCGGACGCCACCCCGCCCCAAACCGAGGGTGCGGAGCCTGACCATTCCGTTTCACATCATAAATCGCCGCCAGCTCTCTCGGAAAAACATCCAAAACCCCCCGACTAAACCACCAACAGTGCCCCCCCGCTGCCGTCTCACGCACCAAATCCACATGAGGAGCAATCTCCTCCGATTTCAAATCCGGCCCGTCCCCACCATCCGAATCCCCGCAATCAAATCCTTCTTCCGATCACCCATGAAACCAACCTGCTGAACCCAATCTCGTGCAAATGCCCCGTAATTCATCCGATAAACCTGCGGAATGTACTCATCCCAAGTCGGCCCATCCGTCCACCGTGACCAGCTCGGCCAATCGATTAAGTAATTCTCCAAAGCCCAAGGGTGCGGACCCGGTGAAAGCGATATTATAAAGTTTGGCCCCGCTGCTTCTCGTATCTCACGGACAAATCGCTTCGAAAACGCCTCAACCTTCTTCTTGCGCCACTCAACCCAATCCGGATCCAAATGGTCAAGCGGGGGACGCCGACCCCCATTCTCCGAAGCATACAAATTCTGCGTAAACTCGTCGTACCCCATATCAACGTAAGGCCAAACAATCCGATCATCCAGCTGAATCCCATCTAAATCATATTTCTTGATTGCATCTTTAACTATTCCAATAAGCAACGCCTGAGCATCCGGATGCAACGGATTTAACCAAACAAAACCATTCTTCGCAATCTCATTCCCATTTTTGTCCAAACTCAACCAGTCTTTTCGCGCCTGTAACTCATTCTGAGTCCCCTGATGAGCTGCCATAAATCCATATTCAAACCACCCAACATAGACTAATCCGTTTCGATGAGCTTCAATCATCGTCTCCTCAAGCAAATCACGCTGAATCGCCGGACCACCCGGAGATGGATTCACCCGCATCTCCACCCCCACCGCGCGCTTCATCGTCTCACTCGGAAACTCCGTGTACCCATTCTTCCAAACCTCAACATAAACCGTATTCAGCCCCATCTCCCGCAATGTTCGCATCGTCCGTGCTGTCCGCTCCGGCGAACTAATCGCCTCGTTAGCGGTCGTTGTGAGCCAAGTCCCTCTCACCTCTGGAGCCGCACCACCAAGAACCAATCCCGCTACCACTGAACTCACAAGCACAACTAATCAAACGACTCAATCATCATCCGCGATTCAAAGCAACTCAACAATCTGTCCAAACGTCAAAAAGAAAATGGCCGCTAAGCCAAACCGCAAAAGAATTACCAAGCTCCTAGTTCTTCTTGCCGCAATACCGGCGATTGCCACAGCAGGTCATATCGCCGTCATCCACCATTTCAAAACTCTCCCCCTCAATCCATCTCCCGCCCCCAAAACTGCACTCACCCTCCATCCTGAACTCGTCTACCCAATCCACCAATATCAAAAACTCGGAAGCCGATACAAGTGGGGAACCAATGACTGCAGCACATTTGTCACCGACTACCTCCGCGCTTCCGGCAAGCCAACTTTCAAACGCCTGGTTACCGCAGACCTCTACGACAATCAGACGATGAGGATGCAAGGATTTTCCGAAACCTCAGAAGAAAATCTTCGACCGGGCGACATCATTGTCTTTCGCTACACCGGTCGGTACAACACCATGCAGGGCCACGTTGGAATCGTGATCGATGCGGGCCGCGAGAACCAAGTAATCCACAACTCCCTCACCCACCGCGGGCTCAAAGTCGAATCCGTCTCCTCCTTCCTAACAGTCGCCAATCGAGTTGCCGACCGACAAGGCGACGGCAAAATGGTTAAATTCTTCACTCGGTCTGATTACGCTCTATGGGAGATCGGCTACAAGCACCGCAAAAGCAAAGTAACCGCTACAAATTCCTAACAATCGAAGCGGGTAGCCTCGCAACATGCGACTGATCCTCGCCCTCCCAACTCTCGCTTTCGCGGCCCTATCGCTCGCTCAATCCCATCCCCTGCTCAGCAGTGGCCCCATGCTGGGCTACAGCGAAATGACCGAAGCATCCATCTGGGTGCAAACCACTCAAAAAGCCACGGTTCAAATCCACTACAAACCAAAAAATTCTGAAACGTGGCTCAAGTCAAACCCCACTCCCACCACAACCGATAACATCGCAACCGTTGTCATCCCCAACCTCCCCACCGGAACGAAATTCGACTACAAATTAACGATCAACGATCAGGAAATCAAGCGAAACTACCCCCAAGAATTCCAGACCCAACCCCACTGGCGCTGGGCAACCAATCCTCCGCTCCCCCCGCAAATCAAAATCGGACTCGGATCGTGCGCCTATTTCAACGAATCACGCCCCGGATTCGATCGCCCAGGAACCCCATACGGTGGTGATTATGAAATCTTTGATGCCCTCCATAAAACCCGACCCGATCTCATGCTCTGGCTCGGAGACAACTTCTATCACCGGGAGATGGATTGGCTCACCGAACAAGCCATGCGCTACCGCTGGCGCACCGACCGCGCCCACCCCAGCATCCAACCCCTCCTCGCATCCACCAACAACTACGCCACCTGGGACGACCACGATTACGGCCCAAATAACTCCGATGCCAGCTTCCGTCTAAAAGACGTCAGCCTTCAACTCCACAAAGAGTATTGGCCGCAAGTAGTCTATGGAACGCCCGAAACCAAAGGCGTCTTCACCCGGTTCGAATGGGGCGACGTCGAATTCTTTATGCTCGATAACCGCTACCACCGCACTCCAAACGATTACCCCGGTGGCCCCGGAAAAACCATGCTGGGAAAAGGCCAACTCGAATGGCTCAAGCAATCCCTCATCAACAGCGACAAAACCTTCAAGATCATTGCGTGCGGCGGACAGATGATCAACCCTCTCGTCCTCTTTGAAGCCTTCGGACAATTCCCTACCGAACAAAAAGAACTGTTCGACTTTATCGCCCAAAACAACATCTCCGGGATCATGTTCCTCTCCGGAGATCGTCACCACACTGAACTTCTCAAAGTTCAATGGCCCGGCGCATCCTATCCCTGGGTGGAATACACATCCAGCCCCTCGGATCAGGTACTGGTGCTCGACCGAATGAACAAAATAATCCCGCCCGAGTCCCCGGAACCCTCGTCACCGAAAAGCGAAACTACGGGCTCATCCAAGTCTCCGGTCCCTGGCGCGACCGCAAACTCACCCTCACAGCCCACGACAAATCTGGCAGTGAACTCTGGAAACATGAAGTGAAAGAATCAGAAATGCGAGCCCCCCGAAATTAGTGGTCGATACGAAAAAGGGTCTGACTCTACAGTTAGAATCAGACCCTTAAGCAGTTGCTTAGTTCTTTCGATTTCTACGAGCAACCGCAGCCGCTGCAAGACCAACTAAAACCATGGTTGCTGGTTCCGGGACTGCCTCGATCGAGCTCGATGCAACTCCGAGGGCAAGCGCATTTTCTGCGGACATTGCTCCATCATAAATTGCCCAGTTCGCAACTCTCATTGAAGACGGCATCTCACCATCGTTATCAGCAAATGCCAAAATGCTGGTATCCAGCGAGTGCCGACCATCAACTCCGCCGAGACCCTGAGTTCGGGCAAGCGTGCCATTGAGATAGGTGTTGATTGTCGAAGTCGTCAGATCGACCGACAAAATGATTCTGTTCCACTGGTTACGAACAACGGTTGTTCCTGTGTAATTCCCACTCACTCCAAAAAGTGAATCTGTGTTTCGGATCCAATAGTCACCGTCATTCGTATTTGCCGTACTCGTTTGGTAAAGCGATACCCAAGTGTTTTCTGTCGGCAACTCAATATCCATCAAAATTGAATACTGGTTGACAAAACCACCGCCACCGTTTGCCGGGATCAAGTGATTCACTACAAAGAAATCGAACTGATTCATTGCCAAAACTGTATCGGTTGATCCATCGGCGAGTGTCACGCCAGCACTGAAAGTCGCTGACGCAGCTGAACCAAGACCGGATACTCCTCCCGTATTCCTAAGCTGAGCGGCATTTCCGCCGCCAGCGGCTTCCAACGTATTGTTGAAATCGTAGTGAACCGTAGGATTCAAGAATTGAGCCTGACCAATCGAAGTGAGCGCGACCGCACCCATGAGCACAATGTTGTTTTTCATTTTTTCTCCAAAGCATGTGAAGCTGATTCCAACGAATCAGATCAAGCAAAGGATTTCAACCAAGCATCAACAAACGGTTAACTAACGATCATTGGACTAAAAGCTTAATGGACTGCTAACAATACTTGCCCGGAAATTCCATGGGATAATCTGAGTTAATTCAGGTGAAACTCCCCGACAACCCCTTCCCGGAACCTTACAACGTCCCCAACTGTGTAGACGATCAGCCCTACCCCGACAAAATCCGATTCATCAAACGTACCCTCGTCGGACACCTCGTCACCATTTTCCTGATCGCCATTTCCGCCCAAGCCCTAACAATCCCCCTCACTGACCCTCAACTCCTCGTCCTGCTCGGCATTCTCCTGTTTCTCATGACCATCGTCCGGCTCACCCTCAAATCCGGCCGACTTGAACAGTTCCTTTCCCTCGTCGCACTCGCCGCCGCCATCCCCCTCCTCGGTCAGCTGTGCAAAGACATTCATAACGCCGGCTACCCCATTATCTCCCTCCTGATCGCCGCAGCCCTTACTGGACTGTACACCCTTCTCGCCGGAAGAGATTTCAACTTCAGCGGAATGGTCGCGATCTGCAGTCTTGCTCTCATCCCGATTCTGATCACTCTCCGCTACCAGCAAGTCGAAGCCATATCCTCCATCCCGTTCGCCTGGCTTATCTCCACTGTCTATCTCGCCTATGTCGCCTACAACCTCTCAATGATTCTCAAACGCCGACAGCCATCAGAAGTCCCCACCGCCGTCGCCGATTTCTATCGCGACGCCCTGAATTTCCTCACCTATCCCGTCCGCGTCTATTTCCACTGGCGAAACTACCAATTCCAATAAACCCATGACCCAAATCGTCCGCATCTTCGCCTACATCCGCCCCCACCGACTCCAAGAAGTCAAATCGGCCCTCGCCCTCCTCCCCATCTCCGGTCTAACCGTAACCGACGCCCGTGGCTCGGGTAACCACCCCGAAAAATCCGTCAACTTCCTCGGCCAAGACCGCATCGTCCCCCTTCCGATCCGCACCAAGATCGAAGTCGTTGTCGCTCAACCTCTCCAGGAAGATGTCATCGAAGCGATCTCCCGAGCTGCCCACACGGGAGAACCCGGCGACGGCAAAATATTTGTGGAAAACATCGAAAAAGCCATCAGAATTCGCACCGGAGAGCAAAACGACGAGGCCGTCTAGTTACCTCAGGCAAAATCATTCGTCATAATCCAACGCGAGGCCAAAAAAACCACCCATGTTTGCGAAACGATTTCTCGGTGCCACCCTACTCAGTTCCATTGCCGCCCTCTCGATGGCGTCCCTCACCATGACCACCAACGTCAGCGACGGACAGTCTATCAAAGGCAACTTCAAATTCGATATCCGCGTGACCAGCAGCGTTCTCGTCTCAAACGTCGAATTCTATGTCGGCGATGACCTCAAAGAAACCGACGACAGCACGCCATACAATTTCCAACTGGATACGATCAACGAAGCCGAAGGGCCAATCAAAGTCACCTTTGCCGCCTACAACACCAACGGCGAAAGCGTCAAAAAGTCTACAACCTGACCATTGACAACGGCATCGCCAAAGGCGTGGATTTCCATGTCGAAGAATCCACCAACTACACCCGAGACGGCAAATACAAAGAGGCCATCGACTCAGCCCGGATTGCCCTCAAAATTGACGGCACAAACGTCAAAGCCAAAATGGCAATGGCTCGCGCAAACTACGCATCCGGCACTTTCGATATCGCCCAAAAGTTCAGTGAAGACGTCCTCACCGCCGATCCAAGCAATGCAGATGCCAAGTCACTTCTGAGCGCAATTAGCCTCCGACGTGCCTTTTTTGCTGGCGGGAACAACCCCGCCGAACGAAACCAAACCGTCGCCAACGCCCTCAAAGCCGCCGCCGAAAACTACTCCAGTATCTCCAAGGCCGCCGCTGATTCAACTCCGCTGACAACCGACCCCAAATCAATCGACGTTCATCTCAACGCTCACAGGTACGCCGCCGTCGCCGCACTTCTTCGCACCAACTGGGAAAAGAATATTGACAACCCTGTCCTGACCAACCGGTTTGTCTACGCCCTCACCATGGGTGGCCGGCTTGAAGAAGCATCCAGAACTCTCAGCACGGTCAAGCGCTACGGTTCACCCGATGCCTACACCTTCGCTCTCAATTCCATCGTGACCCAAATGCGCGGCGATACTGCGGGTTCAGAAGCTGCAGAGAAGGAAGTCATCCTGGAAGATCCGAGCGGTAACACTACTAAGTACACCCAGCTCTACCTCGCCCTCAACCGAGGCAACTTCGCCAGCATGACCGGGTACATCGCCGATCTCGAAAAGTCAAACCCCAACAGCATCGGGGTCAACTTCTATCGGAGCGCGACTCAATTCTTGAGCGGCAACTACAACAACGCGACCGAGCCTGCACAAAACGCTCTTCTTGCCGACCCGTCAAACACCACAATCCTCGTGGAGCGGGGCTACCAAATCCTCCAAGGAGTCTTCGCCCAAAGCCTCACCGGGAACGACCTCAACAATCAAGTTGGATTAGCGATGGCTTATTTTGAAGCCGCGCTTGCCGCAAACCCTAGCTCAATCGAAGGACTCACCGCCGTCAGCACGGCCCATATGGTAAAAGGCGACTCGGCAAAAGCCCTCAGCTTCGCCCGCGCCGCCGTCGGAGCCGCCCCCGAATACGCCGGAGCCCACTTCGTGCTCGCCGGTGCTCTTCGACTCTCCCAAGTGGATGCCCTCAAGCAAGGCAACAATGCCCAAGCCACCGCATTCCGCGACCAAACCGAAGAAGCCCTGCGTACTGCCGGAATCCACGACTCACGACTCAAAGGGCGATTCGCACCCGGAGCCGAACAAGCCTGGATTTATCTCTACCGCAACGGTCGGCTCCCCTTGATGCCCCTCCCTCCCGTCGATTCGTTCTAACCTGCGAATCACCTACGCAACAAAACCTCCGGATTTACCCCAAAGGGACCCCGGAGGTTTTTTAACGCCAAAAGGCTATAATATCCATGCGTCGGGGCATGGCTCAGCTTGGTAGAGCGCTTCTCTGGGGGGAAGAGGTCGAGAGTTCGAATCTCTCTGCTCCGACCATATCCTCTTATTAACGTCTCTCAGGTAACCAACCATACGCGGTGGTACAGTTCTTGCCAACAATCAAGGTGAATCAAGGATGAAACACATAATCAAAGTGATGAGGCCCAAACAGTGGGCCAAAAACCTCCTCGTATTCGCCGCCGTGATCTTCACCGGCAAACTCGCCGATCTCCCCTTCCTCACCGATACCCTCATCGCATTCGTCGCAATGTGTTTCATCAGTTCCGCAACCTATATCGTCAACGACATCGTTGACGCTCCCCGCGACCGACAACATCCCAAAAAGAAAGAACGCCCAATTGCATCCGGCAAGCTTTCTGTCCCGATTGCCGCCACAATCGCCGCATTTCTAACGGTTTCTAGTTTCGCCCTCGCCTACATCGCCGGAACCTGGGGCTGTGTCACCATCATCGGCGTCTACATCCTCATTCAGGTTCTCTATAACCTCAAACTCAAGCACGTCGCCATTATTGACGTTTTTGCCATCGCCGCCGGATTCGTCCTCCGAGCTGCCCTCGGGGCTGAAGCAATCAATGTCCCTATGTCTGGCTGGATGTTTATCGTCACAGGCGTTCTCGCGCTCACCCTTGGGTTTGCAAAGCGGCGCAACGAATTCATCCTCATGGGCGAGGATCGCACCACCTCCCGCGCCGTCCTCAATGAATACAGCAAAGCCACCCTCGACATGCTCGTCCTCCTCTTCAGCGGGATGTCCTGCATGGCCTACTGCATCTACACCATGGAATCCCAAACGGGCAAACAACATCCTGCCCTCGTTCTGACCGCCCCAATGGTTCTCTACGGCGTTGCCCGATACATTCAGCGCGTATTCAAAGATGATGAAGGCGGAGAACCCTCAGACCTCTTATTCAAAGACCCCCACATTCTCATCTCGGTCGTCCTCTTCATTATCGTCGCCGCATTCGCCATGACCACCGTCGCAACCGTCCCCATCATCGAATAATCATGCCCACAAAAGTCATCGGTCAAAAAGCCATCATCGTCGGCGCATCCAGCGGAATCGGAGCCGAACTCGCCCGACAAATCGCCGAAGGTGGAGGGCTCGTTGCCACCGTCGCACGCCGAACCGATCGTCTCCAACCCCTCGCCGATAAATATCCCGAACGAGTGTTTCCCTTCACTCACGATGTCACCAATTACGCCGAAGCCCCCGAAGTATTCCAAAAATGCACCGACGCCCTCGGCGGACTCGATTTCATAATCTATTGTTCTGGGGTCATGCCCGAAGTCGGCCCCCACGAATACAACACGGATAAAGATCTCTCTATGGTGGACGTCAATATCTCCGGAGCCGTCGCCTGGCTCAATGCCGCCGCAACCCGGATGGAATCAACTGGTCACGGCAGCATCATCGGCATCGGAAGCGTCGCCGGAGATCGGGGCCGATGTGCTCAACCCGTTTACAACTCAAGCAAGGCCTTTCTCCACACCTATCTCGAAGCCCTCAGGAACCGCCTTGCCAAAAAAGGCGTTAAAGTGGTCACCATCAAACCCGGCCCAACCGAATCCGAAATGACTCAAGGCATGAAAGGAACAATGCCCGTCAAAGATGCCGCCGCAAAAATCATCAACCTCAAAGATCGCACCGGTGAGCACTACCTCAAAATCACCCACCGCATCGCCTTCTTCATCATCAAGCGCATCCCATCCCCCATTTTCCGAAAACTCAAAATCTAACCGCCCATGCACCTTTCCCTCGACCGACTCGCCAACGTCACCGGTTTCGGAATGACCGCCGGAGCCGACGGGTATCTCTACCGCCCCACCCAAGTCGAAGAATTCCACCAAATCCTTGCCCTCGCTCAACAGTCGGGGCGTCAAATTTCCCTCCGAGGTTCCGGCAGAAGTTACGGCGACGCGAATATCGGATCAGAATCAATCCTCCTCGACATCACACGATTCAATCGAATCCTTGACTTTGATCCGACAACCGGTCTGATCAACTGTGAAGCTGGAGTCACTCTCGAACAACTCTGGCGTTACACTCTCGAATCCGGATTCTGGCCCCCCGTTGTCAGCGGAACGATGTTCCCCACTCTCGGTGGTGCCCTGGGAATGAATCTCCACGGAAAAAACGCATTCAAAGCCGGCCCCATCGGCAACCATGTCACTGAAATCGAAGTCCTCTTCCCTAACGGAAATCAAGAGATTCTCACCCCCGAACAGCCTCTCTTCCACCAAGTCATCTCCACGGCGGGACTCCTCGGCATCATCCTCCGGGTCAAGCTCAAAATGAAGCGAATTTCCAGCGGCGATCTCCGAGTCCTCCCCATTTCCATCCCCAACTGGGACGGACAATTCCGCGTTTTTGAACAAGAACGAGAGCAAGCTGATTATATGGTCAGCTGGATCGACTGCTTTGGTCGGGGCAAATCCGCCGGCCGCGGTTTGTTCCACGCTGGATACTACACCGAAGACCCCAGCCCCAACCCAATCACGCTTCGACCCGAACACCAAGATTTGCCCGACACAATCCTCACCTACTTCCCAAAATCCATCGTCTGGCGCTTCCTCAAAAAGCTGAACAACCGCCCGGGAATGAACTTCGTTAACTGGGCGAAGTACACATCCAGCCGCATCCTCGGAAACGGACGCCCCCACCCCCAATCCCTCGTTGGATTCAGCTTTCTCCTCGATTACGTCCCCAATTGGCGACTCGCCTACGGCTCGTCCGGCTTCATTCAATACCAAACCTTCGTCCCCGCCGAACATGCGCCTCGAGTATTCGCCCGCCAACTCGAACTTCAACAAGCCACCAAGCTCGAGTCATTCCTTGGCGTCATGAAACGCCACATTCCGGACAAATTCCTCTTCTCCCACGCCGTGGATGGCTATTCCCTCGCCCTTGATTTCAAAATCACCGAGCGCAATAAAGACGCCGTCTGGCGACTCGCCCATCAAATGAACGAACTCGTTCTCGAAGCCGGCGGTCGCTTCTACCTTGCCAAAGATTCCACCCTCACCCCAGAGCATTTCGCCCAGTCGATTGGGATGGACGCGCTTGAAACATACGCCAAGCTCAAAACAACCCTCGACCCCCAAGCCATCCTCACCTCCGACCTCGCAAAACGACTCCACCTCGATCCAAGAGCCTGATCCCCCTCTCCGTGTAAATGGAGAGATAGTCAGACTCCCCCTCTCCGTGTAAATGGAGAGATTGTCAGACTCCCCCTCTCCGTTTTAATGGAGAGGGGGCTAGGGGGAGAGGTCATTCAATGTTTATCAATGCCAATTGATTCTCTTAAGAACTCAACATCAAGCTCTATGTATTGAATCCAAAATCGAACCTTAAACCGTCAAAACCTGTATCAAGTTCGTATTCCCAGGCTGACCTACCGGAACCCCCGCCGTCACCACAACCTGATCCCCAATCCCAATCAACTTCCGCCGCAAAAACGCCGTAACCGTCGCTCGAATCGCATCATCCGTATTCAGCGGCGGATCGACCACCAAAGCAAAAACGCCCCGCACAACGCACAACTGACGCTGAACCCGCTCCGACCAGCAAGCCACAAAAATCGGCTGATCCGGCCGATATTTACTCACCATACAGGGAGTCTTTCCACTCGCACTTGTGGTCAAAATCGCCTTGGCTTTGACTCCCCGGGCGATCGCCACCGCCGATTCCGCAACAACGTCCGTCGCAACCCCCGTCTTATTCTCGCCACCAGTATGAACCTTGACATGCGACTCCGTTGCCCGAGCAATACTCGCCATCGTCCGAACTGCTTCCAACGGATATTCCCCGCTCGCCGTCTCCCCGCTGAGCATCACCGCATCCGTCCCATCCAAAATCGCATTCGCAACGTCACTCGCTTCAGCCCGAGTGGGACGACTTGTTGTGATCATGCTCTCCAGCATCTGCGTCGCCGTAATCACCGGTACTGCCGCCCGATTACACCGCGCAATAATTTTCTTCTGCGCCGCCGGAACATCCTGAACCTCCATTTGCAAACCTAAATCCCCCGGGCAACCATGATCACATCGCTCAGTGAAATGATCGCATCAATCTCCTTCAAAGCCTCCCGAGTTTCAATCTTCGCAACCAGCTTCACACTCGGGTCGAGCCGATCCACAATGTCGCGGAGTTCCCGCATGTCCGCCGCACTCCGAACATAACTCAAAGCAATATAGTCACAACCCGCCTCAATCGCCTGAGAAATATCTCCCAAATCCTTCGTCGTCAAAGCCGGAATATCAAAAGACCGCCCAACAATTGTCACCCCTTGCTTGGTCTTCACCGTCCCCCCGGCAACAACTTTCGCCGTAAACCGTGTCCCCTCTCCACTCACCAATTTGAGTTCAACTTGCCCGTCTCCTAGCAAAATCCGATCCCCTTTCCGCATCGATGCAACCAACTCCGGTGACCCGACCGGAAGCTCCACTTCTTCTCCAAGCCCTATTGTTGTCGATGCCCCCGTGTCAAAAGTAATCGCCCCCCCTGCCAAAACTCCGAGCCGAGTTTTCGGCCCCTGCAAATCCGCCATGATTCCGATAGGAGCCAAGTCTGGGCTCTCCGCCTTAATCCACTCAATAAATTTGCGCTTCCCATCCCAGTCCCCATGTGAGCAGTTTAATCGGGCCAGATTCATACCTTCCTTGATCAATCCCGCGACCATCTTCTGGCTTTCAACCGCCGGACCCAATGTACACACAATCTTCGTCTGCCGCATTCTTTCCCTTACCTCAATATCGGGACGACCCAATGAATTCAAAAGGAGTCGAGGAAGTAAAAGAACCTAAGCCGTTCGAACAAGCCGGTTCCAATACATCATTTCCACCCGGCTCAGACCCGCAAATCTAAAAATCGCCAAAAACCCCTTCCCCCGCGCATGGCAAACCGTTACATACCCTTCAGTCGTGATCCGGCGCTCATCTTCAATCACCGTAATCGCGAGCTTAGTCTGGGCCGGAATCGCCTCTGTTAGCTCAATCGCCATACCCCCCTCCCCACCGGCAACCGCAAATGTCTTCACCGTGCGGTAATTCAGCTTAAACTCAACCGGAACCTTAGCCAGAAAAATATTGAGATCAGTGTCAGTCGCATGCTCAACTACCGAACCAATCCCGTTCACACTCACCGTATCAGGCCGAAGAGCCGCCCCTACCTGCGCTGGGAAAAGAAGGTGACGATTAGCGGAAAACATTTCAACGATCAATTTGCCGTGCGGAGGAGCTGAATCCCGAAGCTCTAAATTGAAGACCATTTCATCATCCACCACATTCAATAACTTAGCCGGAACAATCGCCCCGGTCTCGACAACCGTGAACCTTGCCCGCTTTCCCGTGAGTTTCTCCAGCATTCTCCCTCTAACCGATTGAATCTTGCGCTCCAAATCGCAATATCTTTACCCCCAATGAGACGTGTGGCACCATCAAGAAGGTTTCGACCGTCTAAATTTTAGGTAACTCATGAGACGATCTTTCGCCACTTTTGCACTTTTCTTGGCCATTGCCGCCATTCCCGCCATCGGGCAAGAAAACTCAACCCCTAACCCCCTCCAAGTCGTCTCATCCCTCAACGACAATCAAATCAGAGAAATCATCACCAGCGCCAAAATCCCAGGTCAAAAAATCACAATCCGCGAAGAACAAGATGCCGAAGGGCTTACCGCCTTTTACGTCTATGACGGTGAATCGATTCTCCTTGCCCTCTACCAATACACCGACCAACCCGCCGGACAAGTCACTAGCCTTGGACTGAACGTCGGTAACCGAATCGCCCGAGGCGCAGACCTCCGCAAAATCAATGACTGGAACGCCCGCACCCGATACGTCAAAGCATATGTCGATTCAGAAGGCGACGCCATGCTCAGCACCGACCTCCTCCTAAGCCCAGGTGTAACTCGACTCTCCATTCAAGAATGGATTCGGATGTTCGCCAAATTCTCTGGGGAGTTCACCGACTTTCTGAAAAAATAACCGGCCAACGGCTAAAATCCCGGCGATGCTCAAAATCACCGGCACATTCCTCGATGAAATTACTCACGATATCCCCAGCCAAAACTGGGGAGAACGAGAATGGCGACGAGAATTTGCCCTCTACCAAAAAATCGGCATCGACACCGTCATCATTATCCGGGCCGGATACCAAAACAAGTGCATCTTCCCCGCCCATTCTGTCCCCAACCTCCTCCCCCTCAAAGCTGATCTTGCACAAATGTTTCTCGACCTCGCCGGCGAGCACAACCGTCAACTCTTCTTCGGCACATTTGACAGCGGCTCCCACTGGTACCGACGATCCTATTGGAAAGAAGTCGATCTCAACAAAGCCTTTCTCGACGAAGTCGGGCAAAAATACGGCAACCACCCCGCCCTCGCCGGGTGGTACCTCTGCCACGAAACCAGCAAAAACGAAGCCCATATCATCGAACTCCACAATCAAATCGGTGCTCATTGCAAATCAATCAAGGATGTACCCGTCCTCATCAGCCCCTTTCCTCAAGGAACCAAGCAATTTGCAACCGGAGACGCCTTCACCCTAGAGGAATCACTCGACCACTGGAACCGAATATTTGACGAAACCAAAGACGTCGTTGACATTTGCGCCTTTCAAGATGGTCAAATCCAATATCACGAACTCCCAGAATTCCTGAGAGGTGTGAAATCGATAGCCAACAATCACGGCATCACCACATGGTCAAATGTCGAGACGTTTGACCGCGACATGCCCATCAAATTCCCGCCCGCCGACTGGCGCTACCTTGAGCTCAAAATGGAAGCTGCTACCCAAACAGCAGAAAAAATTATCACGTTTGAGTTTGCCCACTTCATGTCCCCCTACTCCTGCTACCCGAGCGCGCACAATCTGTTCCGACGGTACTGCGAAGCCCACAATCTCAATCATGAAGAACTCATCTAGATTAAGCAGTAGGACCATAGAAAATTACGGAACCTTCAATACTCAATTCCTGTAATGCTCTTCAACTGAAGCAATTCCTCCCGGGAAGATGATCAAGCGAACAGTTGGAGGCAAGAAATGAAACCATTAAACAAAAGAGTTGCCGGATCTATCACGATCCTCGCTGCGCTTGCTCTCACCGCAATCGCATACTTCCCCCTCATCAACGATCAAACTCGAACCGCAAAACAGCTCACACCAATGATTGAGATGCCTCCGGCGAACAACAATGCTTCGGCTATTGCTATCCAAGGAGATGAGGTTTTTGTACTACAAAATCAAAACCTTCTCAAAATTGATCGCAATACGTTAAAGGTTAAACAGTCCCAAGAACTAACCTCTAACAACCACATTCCCGTTCAACCTATCCAAAAGCCGGTTAGAGATGAAATTCGCACCGTGCGATAAATTCACCAGGTAACCTGCCCGCAATGGCAAAGCGGGCAATTCTCATCGTCCTCGACGGGTGTGGTGCTGGTGCCGCACCCGATTCCCTTGCGTACGGCGACCAGCCCACCGTCGCGACTGTCAAAAATGTGTTCACTCACGTCAATGGCTTCCATGCCCCCAATTTGCACAGAATCGGATTCCTCGCTGCCTGTGGAATCGGCGATCCTCAGCCTAACTCTGGCCGGCTCCAACCCACCGGAAAAGGCAAAGATTCCGTCACCGGCCACTGGGAAATGATGGGTATAGATATCCCCAATCCCTTCCCAACATACCCAAACGGATTCCCACAGAACCTCATTCAAGAATTCGAGTCCAGAATTGGACGAACAACGATCGGCAACAAATCCGCTTCCGGTACCGCAATCATCCAAGAGCTTGGCCCCGAACACATCAAATCCGGTCACCCCATCCTCTACACTTCCGCTGATTCAGTTTTTCAAATCGCCACCCACGAAGACGTCGTGCCGATCGAAACCCTCTACGAATGGTGCCGCATTGCCCGCGAAATCTGCACCGAACCAAACAACCTTCAGCGCGTCATCGCTCGCCCCTTCACCGGTACCCCCGGCAATTTCAGTCGAACCGAACGAAGGAAAGACTTCCCCGTCGTTCCTCCACCCAACATCATTGATGAAATTTCCGCAGCGCACGGCCCCGTCATGGGAATCGGAGTCGTCCCCGAATTATTCACAGGTCGAGGATTCCTCGCCACCGCAAGAACCCAAAGCAACCCCGAGCACTACCGCGCCCTCCACGACGCCATGCAAGAAGATCATGCCTTTATTTTTGCTAACTTCGAAGATTTCGACATGCTGTATGGTCACCGGAGCAATCCGACCGGATTCGCTGAATGCATTGAAGAATTCGATGTCTATCTTGGCAAAATCCTCGCCGAACTAAACGAAGAAGACCTCCTTATCATCACCGCAGACCACGGAAACGATCCCACCGACGCATCTACCGACCACACCCGAGAATTCATCCCCTGGGCCGTCGTTTCTTCCGAACCAGACACCTGGCTCGGTGACCAAAAGGGCTTCCGCATCATCGGCGACAAAATCAAATCTTGGCTTTCTGAATAGAAGAATCGAAGGAACCTCGGTATAATCACTGGCAACCTGCCAAGGAAGGCAACCCATGAAGCGACCAATCATCATCGCCCTCACCATCTCTTGCGCCATCACCACCGGGCTCATACTCTCAAAATCCTCTTGGGAAACTCTCCAAACCCAACGCCAAGCCTACAACGAAAAAATCCAGGCATCGCGCAAAATCGAAACCGACCGAGCTGAACTTCTTAAGAAAACCGCTCAACTCGACTCACCCTACGGCAAAGAACAACGTGCTCGCGAACTCGGATACCGCAAACCGTACGAAAAGCCCCTCACTCTCGACTAACCATCTCGGAACGACCCCCAGCCTGGGTAACCTCAAACGAATATGGTCGCCCAGGCTCACGCCGCCACTCTTAACGGAATCGACGCTCTCCCAATAATCGTCGAAGTCGATCTCCGCGGCGGACAAGCCAAACTCCTCATCGTCGGACTCCCCGACAAAGCCGTCCAAGAATCCTCCGAACGCGTCGCCACCGCAATCCGAAACTCCGGACTCACCTTCCCCAACGGCCTTCTCGTCTGCAATCTCGCCCCGTCCGACGTCCGCAAAGAAGGCTCCGGATTCGACCTCCCCATCGCCATCGCCATCCTCGCCGTCTCCGGGCAAGTCGCATCCCAAACCCTCCGCGAAACCCTCATCATTGGCGAACTGGGTTTAGACGGAAACCTCCGCCGCATTGATGGTGCTGTCAACATCGCCATCATGGCCCACCAACAAGGATTCAAACGCCTCATCGTCCCCGAATCCAACGCCCCCGAAGCCGCCATCATCCCCGAGCTCGAAGTCTACGGCCTCAAATCCCTTCTCGATGTCGTCGAACTTCTCAACGGCTCAATCCTTCACCAGCCTCATAAACTCCAAATTCAACCATCTGGTCAAGCTGACGAATACCCCATCGATTTCAGCGATGTCAAAGGCCAATCTCAAGCCATCCGAGCCCTCGAAATCGCCGCCGCCGGTGGACACAACATCCTCATGACTGGTCCACCGGGTTCCGGCAAAACCATGCTCGCCCGTCGTCTCCCCACCATTCTTCCCCCCTCACCCTCGAAGAAGCCATTGAAGTCACCCGCGTCTATTCTTCCGCTGGCGAACCTCGAGATACCAACGGCCTCGTCTGGCGACGCCCTTTTCGATCCCCCCACCACGCCACCAGCTACGCTGCAATTGTCGGCGGCGGCAAAACCCCCAAGCCCGGCGAAGTCTCCCTTGCCCACAACGGCGTGTTGTTCCTCGATGAAATGCCCGAATTCGGTCGCGATGTCCTCGAAGCCCTGCGCCAACCCCTAGAAGATGCCGTCGTCACCGTCGCCCGCGTCCAATCCACCCTCACCTTTCCCGCCGCATGTATGCTCGTCGGAGCGATGAATCCCTGCCCATGTGGGTTCAAAGGCTATCCCGAGGCCAACTGCATCGGGGCCGCCCAATGTCTCAAATACGGAGCCAAAATCTCCGGTCCCCTCCTCGACCGCATCGACCTCCACGTCAACGTCCCTCGCCTTAAACCCGAAGAACTCACCGCAATCCCCGCCGGATCACCTAGCGCAACCATTCGCGAACGCGTCATCGCCGCCCGCGCTGCCCAAGCCGCTCGTCTCGGACCCGCCCGCACCAACGCCAGCATGACTCCTCGCGATCTCAAAAGCCTCATCCAAATGGATGACGAATCCAAGTCCTTCATGCAATCCGCCGCTCACAAACTTAACCTTTCTGCCCGTGTCTTCGACCGCCTCCTCAAAGTTGCCCAAACCATCGCCGACCTCGACCACTCCCCCAAAATCACCCGCACCCACCTCGCCGAAGCCGTCCAATACCGCTCCACCAACGAGTAACGAAAAAAACTCATAACGGGCTAAATCCCGTATAATAACCTAATTATGATGCGGATTAAGTCACTTCCCCTGCTGGCTGCGGTGCTTTTAGCAGGAACTGCATTGGCCGGTCCAAACACAACGAGAATTCTGAGCTTCGAATTCTCAAAATATGAATCTCTTGTTACAAGCCGATCGGATTTCGGCCTTTCAATACAATACGGCGGAGATGGCATCATTGCAGAATCCCCACGAGATAGTCGCGAGCGGCCCCATCCTAACTTTCTCCGAAATACAACTTTAGCCGTTATCGAAAAAACAAACGGCGAGATCGTCACCGCCCCGCTCACTCAAGGAGGACGCCGAGGCTTTGGGATTACCGCAACCGCAGTTTTTCCATCATTCGAGATTGACCAAGTAAGACATATTGGCATTAAAGAGGCGAGCCCGGGCTCTTCCCCCTCCATTAACGATTTCAACGGAATCAAGGTTATTGCGATTACTGAATCTGGAGCCAAACTCATCGTCCGGCGATTGCCGCAAATCCACCCGCTTGGAACGGTTGTACGCAGTGGTTATCGAGCATTCCCTCAACTTGGCACGATTGAAGCGCTCCCTCAAGTCTCTAAATACCGAGCCGTCATGGGTTTTGGAGACGGAATCAATAGTGATCGAAATCTGAAGATTGAATTGGAAGATATCCATGGCATTGTTAGCGGTGTTACGTTTGTGAGAGCCGCAGATAACCGAACGAGAGAAGTTGTTGGTTACTTTCCAATGACAATGAATCCCCAGTTATTACATAAAATCAACCTCCATCGGGGATACACTTCATACGGTCCGGGCAACGACGAATGCGAGCTAAGGTCGATGGCATTAAGCGGAGGAGACCCTGACCTTCCTGCAACCCCTCTCTATGAGTCAGGTCGCATGTCAGTCAAATTAGTCGATAAGCAATCTTGGCAAACACCCGTTCTAAATCTCAGAACTCTGCCTCGCAACATGAACGCACAGACAGTAACACTGACTATTTACACAGGTGAAGACGACTTGCGAACTGAGTCAGCTGAAGTTTCGGAGACAAGCAGACTGATCTTAGAACTTGCCGGATCTCCCAATGGAGGAGCAAGGACCGTCTTAACGAAAACAGTTCCTGATGATAATGACATCAGAAGAGGAGCATTTAGAACGCGAACTGCTTGGAGTACAAACTTTGAATTTCAAGGACCGACCTTTGCTCAGAATATTCAAGTGTTTGCATTGCAAACAATCATGGGGCGAGCGGGAACTGGCCCTCCATTATTAGCAACCTTAAGGGCCGATCTATGGACTCTTGACGGAATGAAAATTCAAGCCAGAGACAGTCAAGGCAGGACAAGAAACCTCTACTCAAACTACCTAAGTGAAAAAATCGGCAGGAACATCACGAAGTATGTAAACTTTAGTGAGTTCAACAGATACGTGAATACCCCGCTTACGGATGCAAGGCTCATCTCACCCATCGAACTACCCGCATTCCGCCCCGACGGGCGATAACGTTCAATGCCTGGGCTCAGAGTCTAATTGACTACTAAAGCAACCAAAAGATGCCACCCTCACCCGCCCCGAAAACAACGGATTGGCGGGTGATCAGGCGGTGTCCTTGTTCCAAAAAGTAATGTATCAAAGTCCCCTCGAACAACCAGATATGCCAGACTTCTCTCTATGCTCCTCGCCCTCCTCACCCTCCTCCCACCAACCCCCATCCTCATCTTCTCAAAAACCGCCGGATTCCGCCACGACTCCATCCCCGTCGCCATCCAAACTCTCCAATCCCTTGCCCCAGACCACAACCTGACCATCACCGCCACCGAAGACGCCAACCAGTTCTCCCCCGACAACCTCAAAAAATTCCGAGCTGTTATCTTCCTCTCCACCACAGGCGACATCCTCAATCCCGAGCAAGAACAAGCCTTTGAAGCCTATATCAAGCAAGGCGGAGGCTTCGTTGGTATCCACGCCGCCGCCGATACCGAATATAATTGGCCGTTCTACGGCGAACTTGTCGGCGCATATTTCAAATCTCACCCCCACATTCAAAAAGCCACCATAAACGTCATCGACCAAGCTCACCCCAGCACAACCCACCTTCCCACCAAATGGTCAAGAACTGACGAGTGGTACTGCTACAAATCCCTCCCCCCTACCACTGCCCGCATCCTCGCCAAACTGGATCCCAACACCTATCAAGGCTCAACAATGGGCGAAAACCACCCCATCGCCTGGTGCCAAACCATCGCCAAAGGCCGCTCCTGGTACACCGGAGGCGGACACACCAAAGAATCATTCGCCGAACCCGAATTCCGCCAACACCTCATCGGCGGAATCCTTTGGGCCGCTGGTATCAAAAACTAAATCCAGTGCAAATCTGATTCCAATTCATACCCGCCACCCTCAGCCCGCTGCGCTTCCTCCAACGTCATAGAAGGATTTTTGAACTCAATCCCCCGCAAACTCAACAATTTCCCAAAGACTTCATAGTTCCGAACCATCCCGTGGAACAACTCTGCCCCCGGCCCGAACGCACTGAGCAGAGTCCAATCACTCGTGTGGTTCCCGCTACTCCAACCAACCCCCGTCGCTGTCCCCACCGCCATCGAAAGAGCCGCCGTCGCAAACTTATAATTCCCAAATTCGCGCATCGGTGAATCATTTCCCCCTTTCAAACCCGCCACAATCATCGCTGCTTGATCCGTCGAAATCTCAACCCCCAACTTTGCTGCCGCCAGCGCCTGCACGCCCGCCGCATCCGCCGCCCGCAACTCCGGCAACATCCGCTCGTAACTGCTCGTCATTCCCATCAATCGGGTCAGACCATTCGTCTTCCCATATCCCGCCGGACCATTACTAATCCCCGGATTGGCATTCCCATGGTCGCTTGTCACCACAACGAGTGTCTCGCCATCCTCTTCCGCAAATCGCATCGCAACATCAACCGCCGCCTCAAACGCCAATTGGTCATAGATCAAGCCCGCCAAATCGTTCGGGTGAGCAGCATGGTCAATCCGTGCCCCCTCCACCTGCAAAACAAATCCCTCACCACCTCCCTTCAGGCGGTCAATTGCCGATTTCGTCATCTCGGCAAGGCTCGGCACCTGCAGATCTAACCCTTCTTCATGCATCCGGTCAACCGAGAACGGCAACTGACCCTTTCCATAAATCCCCAAGAAGCGACGAGAATCATTCGCCCACATTTCATCCCGATTCTTCGCGACTGCATACCCCTTCGCCGCAAACTCTCCATAAACATCAATCTTGTCCGCCCGAAGTTCCGCCGAGAAAAATTCATCCCCGCCCCCATCAAGACTTCGACTCCTCTCGTCAAGTACTGCCGCGCGATTTCCGGCTCTGCCGACCGCTTCGCCGAACTCACCGCAAAACCGCTCGGTGTCGCATGGGTAATCGTCGCCGTTGTCACCAAACCCCGCCGCATCCCCGCCTTCCCCAGCAAATCATAAAGCGGCGTCAATTCCCCAATCCCCGGCAAATAGTTGATCGCCCCATTCAAGACCAAACTGCCACTTCCCCAACTTGTCGCTGCCGCCGCCGAATCCGTCATCAAAGAATTCAAACTCCGTGTGTCCATCACTCCCTGCACAACATCCGGCCGCAGCATCAAAGTCCGCCAGGTTCCTCTCTCTCCAAAATTAACATCCTTAAACTGATCTGCCATGCTCGGCACCCCCGCACTCATCCCATCACTCACACAAAAAATAATATTCTTCGCGCGCTTTTCAATCGGACGAACAAAGCTCGCCATCCCCGGCAAACTCACGACCGTCGAACCAACAACCGCCCCTGCTCCCGCCAAAATCGAACGCCGCGAAATCTTGTTTGCCATGACCTCATTCTACATGAGCCCACTAATCACCACCAAAACTTAACCATCCCAGGTACCTTAATCCTATTCCCGTGAAGTTCGCCCTCACCCTTCTCACCGCCTTTCTTGCTTCTACTCTTCTCGCCCAAACCCCTACCCGAAAAATTCTCCTCATTCCCGTGGATGACCGCCCCGCCGTACACCATTTCGCCGCCATGATCGGGGACATCGCCGGAGTCGATGTCGTCACCCCACCCCTCCCGTTCCTCGGTAAATTCAAACAACCCGGCTCCCCACCTTCCATACTTGACTGGCTCAGCAAGCAAAACCTCAGCGAATACGAATCAGTCGTCGTATCCGCCGACATGATTGCCTACGGTGGGCTCATCGCCTCCCGAACCGACAGATCGTCAGAAACCCTTGCCAAATCCCGACTCCGCGAACTCTGGCGCATCCGAAAAACCAATTTCAAAACCCCCTTCTACGTCTTCAGCACTCTCACTCGAATCGCCCCCACCGCCGTCGCCGAGAACCGCACCTGGCGCCAAGACCTCTACTATTGGGCCATCGCCCGCGAACAAGCCAAACTGTACAACGATCCCGAAGCAAAGCGCAAAACTGCCACCCTCGCAACGAAAATCCCCCCCGCCGAACTGACCCGCTACGATTCCATTCGATCCCGCAACGTCAACATCCAAATTGAACTTCTCAAAATGACCTTTCACGGGGCATTCAATCACCTCACACTCGGACAAGATGACGCCGCCCCGTTGGACCTCACACCCGCGAAATCGCCTCTCTCAATCAAGAAGTTGATCGGCTCAAGCTCAAACCCCGAACCCAATTCTGCATGGGCATCGACCAAATTTCCAACTGCCTGGTCAGCCGCGCCCTTTCCGACCAAGCCAAGTGGAAACCAACTGTCGCAATCCGATCTTCTGACCCCACAGGTCTCGATCAAGTCGCAGCCTATGAAACTGAGCCCATCCGCGAATCCCTCCAAGATCAATTTGAAACGAGCGGCGCAGTCGTCACAAATGAACCCACTAAAGCCGACTACATCCTCTACCTCAATACTCCCAAGCGCGATCCCAACCAGTTCGATGCTTTCGTCCGCGAACTGTCCGCTTCCATCACGGCAGGCAAAAGAATCGCCATTGCCGACACCAATCTCGGCTGGTCTGGAACCGCCGATCCCGAACTTTTCGATGCCCTCACCGCCACTCGTCAAGGGCCCCAACTCGTGAGCTATGCCGGCTGGAACACCGCCGGCAACACCATGGGCACCACAATCCCTGCCGCCAACGCTTACCTGATCGCCCTTCAAACCAGCGTCCCCGGGCTTCGCCGCGAAACCGCCGCTCGGAAATTCGTCCTTCACCGTTTGGTCACAGACTACTTCTACAATCGCTACGTCCGCCCCGAAGCCTATCGAATGATCGAACGGATGCAAGACGGCAACCGTGAAGAAATCTCCGCCGAAGCGAACGTTGAAATCGTCGAATCATATGTCAAGAAAGATATGACCGAACGACTTAACAAAACATTCCTCGACCAAATGGTTGCCAATCCTTTCCGCGTCCAAGAAAAAACCTATAACGTTGTCGCCCTACGCAATATCGTCGTCGAACTCCCCTGGCCCCGCGCTTACGAAGTCCATATCGACTTCGACCTCGACGTCCGCGAAATATCGAACTGAGAATCCTCCACCACTCAATAGTTCTTCGCAAAAATTCCCCCTCTCCGTTTCAATGGAGAGGGGGCTAGGGGGTGAGGTAACGAAGATATTCATCTCGACATAAAATCAAGAAGCGCGAATCGTGGCATTTGCCAAAGAAAAAGTAAAATAACTTCATGCCCGCCGGATTCATCTCCCACTCGATCGAAGGCAACGACTTCGTCATCTACACCCCCCGAAAAATCGAATCCCCCGCCCCCGCCATCCTCTTCCTCCACGGACGCGGCGAATCCGGAACCGACGGCATCAAACAAACCGCAATCGGCCTCGGCCACGCTATCCGAATGCGCGCTGCCGACTGGCCTTCATCGTCATCGCCCCCCAAAAACCCGATTTTGATTCCCTCTGGCCCGCTCACATCGAATGCATCAACCAAACCCTCGAATTCGCCGATTCAAATCACAAAATTGACCCCCATCGCCGCTACATCACCGGGCTCTCCCAAGGCGGAAACGGAACCTTCGATCTCGCGACATCTCTCACTTGGCAATTCGCCGCCGCTGCTCCCGTGTGCGGGTGGATGGAAGACCTCTCAACTGCCGCCAAACTCAAAGATATTCCCCTATGGGCTTTTCACGGTGATGCTGATCAAGCCGTCAAAATCGAAGATTCACGCCAAGCCGTTGCCGCGATCAATGCCGCCGGAGGCAAAGCCAAACTAACCGAATATCCTGGTGTCGGCCACAACTCCTGGGACAACGCCTACCAAAACGAATCCCTCGGAGCCTGGTTTCTCACTCATTCACTCGACTAACCACAACCCTAGCTCGGCTCCCACGCCACCAAACTCAACTCACTCGGAACATTCACGTCCTCATTGAACGGCACAACCCGAACAATGTAACCCTTAGCTCCCGCATGTTCGCCAATCGCTTTCCCACGATAAACATGCACAAGCCCATGCGAATCCACATGCTCCAATTCCGCCAAATTCAAATCGACCAACTCTCGATTAGAAGTCACGCGACCGACCAAAACCTGAACCCGAACATCATCGGGCGACAAATCCCCCAGTTCGACTTCCGCATGAATCTCAAATCCCGTACCAAGTTTCAAAGCAGAACCAGCATCGTCCGAAACATGAGCCACTCGAACCCGATCCCACGCCGAAGCCACCCGGTCACGCCAGACCAAAGCATGTTTCGCTCGCTCCAAGTCACTCCCCACCAGATTGTTAAACGACCGAGTCGAAGGAACATAGAATCGACTTGTATATTCCCGAACCATACGCAATGTCGAAAAAGTTGGCGCCAACTCCGCCATGGACTTCTTCATCATTTCCAACCATTTGGTCGGCAATCCGTTGTCCGTTCGGTAATAGAAAGTCGGAGCGATCTCATGTTCAATCAAATCATAAAGTGAAAGAGAATCCAGCCAGTCCTGATGGTTCTCGTTCTCATCTTGCTCATTGTCTCCAATCGCCCAGCCAGTTCCAGACTGGAACCCTTCCGCCCACCAGCCATCCAAAATGGAACAATTTAATCCACCATTTGGCACAACTTTCATTCCACTTGTGCCGCTTGCCTCCATAGGTCGTCGAGGATTATTGAGCCACAAGTCAACCCCCCGCACCATCTCGCGGGCAACGTTCATGTCGTAATCTTCCAAAAAGACCATCCGACCGCCACTCTCCTCCGAACGACAGAAATTCACAATGTCTTGGATCAATTTCTTACCACCATCATCCCGAGGGTGCGCCTTCCCGGCAAAAACAAACTGCACCGGACGATCTGCATGGTGAAGCAATCGCTTCAAACGCTCAACATCCTTGAACAGCAACGTTGCGCGCTTATATGTCGCAAACCGACGCGCAAACCCAATTGTCAAAATTCGAGGATCAAGCACATTGTTCGTGCGCTTAACGTCCATCGGGCTAGCCGTATTCATTGCCATCCGCTTTCGCAAATGTCGCCGCACAAATCGAACAAAATCGCCCCGCTGATTGTCTCGCAGTTCCCAAAGGTCCAAATCCGGAATCTCATCAACCCGGCCCCAAACCCCGCGATCACTCATATCTTCCCGCCAACCTGACCCAAAGTGACGATCAAACAACTCAATCATCCTCTGACTCATAAATGTCCCCGTATGAATTCCGTTGGTCACACTTCCAATCGGCACCTCGACCAAAGGATAATCTGGCCAGCGATCGGCAAACATCTCCCGCGTTACCTCAGCGTGCAATTTGCTCACCCCGTTGACATAGTTGCTGTTCTCCATCGCCAATATGGCCATATTGAACGGCTCATTTTTGTTATCCTTATGAATCCGACCGTAGCGCAAAAACTGTTCAAACGGCATCCCCAAATCGCCAACTGCCTTGCTCACATACTTCTCAAGCAAAGGACGTTGGAAAATGTCAAACCCCGCCGGTACGGGCGTGTGCGTCGTAAAAACGTTCCCACTCACCACGCACTGCCGGGCCGTCCGGAAGTCACAGCCGTGATCCGCCATGAACTGCCGCAACCGTTCCAAACTCAAAAACGCCGCATGACCCTCATTCATGTGGCAAGTCGTCGGCTTGATTCCTACTTCCATCAGAGCCCGGAAACCACCAATCCCCAAAATAGACTCCTGCCGAATCCGCATCTCTTCGTCCCCGCCATAAAGCGTATCCGTAATCCCCTGATCCGCCGCGTCATTGTCCAGAACATTCGAGTCCAGCAAATACAAAGCAACACGCCCAACCTGCGCGCGCCAAATCTGGCAAGTCACCGTACGATCCGGAAATTCCACCTTCACCCGCTTCGGATTCCCCTCCGAATCTCGTTCCAGAACCAAAGGTAATCGATGGAAGTCGTACTGCGGATACCGCTCCGTTTGCCAATGATCACTATTCAAAAATTGCCGGAAATAGCCCCGCGAATAAAGCAATCCGATCCCAACCAAAGGCACACCCAAATCGCTCGCCGCCTTCAAATGGTCTCCCGCCAAAACCCCAAGGCCGCCTGAATAAATCGGCAAGCACTCATGGATCCCAAACTCCGCACAGAAATAAGCAATCCGCGTCGTTTCCCTCTCACCCGGGAATTTCTGGTCAAACCAGTTGTCTCCCGCCATATAATCATCCAAATCCCGCTTCAAAACCCCCAGCTTCGCCAAATACACTTCGTCGGAAGCCAATTGCTTCAACCGGTCATCGCTAATCCGATTCAAAAGCTCGATCGGGTTATGTTCCAAACTCGTCCAAAGCTCCCGATCCGCTTCCTCAAAAAGCTCTTGAGTTTCCGGGTGCCAAGACCACCGAAGATTCAGAGCCAAGGCTCGCAAGTCGGCTAACTTTTCTGGCAACTCGCGAAAAACTTCAAACGAATGGGCGTACTTCAAACTGCGCATGGAATCACCCCTATTATTGACCGATTCCCCCGCTTATTTACGGGCGTCCCGATTTATTCACAAACTATTCATAATCAGCGCAATTTCTTCCCGTCATAAACAACCGAATACTCTTCTAGGTTTCCCCTAATTTCTAGCGTCTTACCATTCACCACGAGTTCCGCTCTGACCAACCCCCAATCTTCAGGAAGACAGGGCTGAACCGTCAACCAACCCCCTCCCACTAACTCCACCGCCACAACACTGTCCCCCGGTTTGTCATCCTGAATCCGCACCCCAAAAATCCCATAAATCGCCGCATTCACTGTCCCCGCCGCCCCGGTCAAAAAGTAACTCTCCCCCGTCCGTGGTTTCTCCCGGAACTCAACCGCCGGATTCTCAGTGTAGGGCCCCCAACTCGCCTCCCAATCCTCGCCTGCTTCCTGAGCTAATCCCAACCTTGCCGCAACAACCGCATCAATCGCCGCGCTCATCGCTGGTCCAAATTCCGAATGCCGTCCCCGATACAGTTGGTACATCGCCCCCGCTTCAGGCTCAATATCCGGATGCTGAAGCGGAAACACCGCAAGCAATGCCGCCGCTTGCTGGTACTCATCAAAGTCATCCCCGTCAAATGTCGCAAACGTATCTCCCCGCCTCGGTAACTTCACCTTCCCCCTCGGCCAAACCTTCTCCCCAAACGCCCGCCGAATCGTCCAATCTGCAATCGCATTGGTGTAAAGGTCATTGTCCACCGTGTGCCATTCACTCGGACTGACCACCCCACGGAGCCCATAACTCCCATCCTCATTCTTGTCCATTCGCCACAAATAAAACGCCGCACATCCCCGAATCACTTCCTCCCCTTTCGCCTTATCAACCAATCCCAACTGAATCGCCCGATGCATCATCAAAGCCACCCCCCCCGTCACATGCATCTGATGCCGTGTATCCGGATTTGGCGACCGCTCCAATCCCGTCGCATCCGTTTCCCACGGAAACATCATGGGCTCCTCCCCTTTTGCCAGTGCAATAAAGTCCTCGACTGGCTGATGCCGTTTATCCCCCACAACCGGAAATCCCGACGCCTTCCACGCCCGGAAATTCTCCTGCGCCCCTGTTCTCTGACCCCAACGCAGTGCCGGAATCCGCCTCGCCACCTCAGGTTTCACCATAGCCAACGCGGGAAAAACCCAAACATCCGCATCCCAAAACATATGGAAGTTAAACCGGTCATTTGTCAGCCCAAATGGCGAAATCGGCCCCGACCGATACCCCGCTGCCAAGTTCGCCCCGAAACGCTCCAAAGGCACCTCAACCTCCCAATTCTCAACATCCACCCAGTCCAACATCTCGACCAGTTCCCGACGCTCAATATCCGCCCGCTCGACCACTTTTTCCCCGTCCCACATCCAACTCCGACCAACCCCCGTCGCCGGGTCAACCTCCCCCCAACCCCATCCCCAAACCAAGCTTCTGTCGAAGTTTCCATCTTATTTTCGCCCAGAACGCCACCATCAGAATCCGATTGACAACCAAAAAGACTAGCAACCAACCCGACAACAAAAACCCCGTGACCCCATCTCCATCCCGAAAACCCGTTTAGCCCTATCCTCACCATTTTCAATTCTAACTCACCTGAGGATCACCAATCAGAAAACAACATCGTTTTTCCCTCCCCAATGAAATGGGGAGGGGTAAGGGGAGGGGCTAAAGAAGATCTATCAAATTGATTAATATCCCATGCGAAGAAATTAAAAAACAGAGACCATCTCCCTCCCCTGATGGGGAGTGCCTGCCCCTGGCTTGAACAGGGGGGAAGGGGTGGGGAGACTTCGCTTCCAGCAACTCCTCGGTCAAAAGAACTTCAGAGTGCCACCAATCCAATCCGCCGAACAACCTCATACCGACCCTCCTCACTCGCCCAGACAACAACCTCCGAAACCGACCACTCCACCGACGTAATCTCCCCCAAAGCCGCCAAAGACCGCTTCACAATTTTTGCATTCGAAGGCACCCCTCGACTCAACCGCGCAAAAGTCACATGCGGAGTGTAAGGCCGAATCTCTTGAACTGCCGAAAGCCCAAAGCACACATCATGAACACGCTGCTGCAGCTTCGCCAATTCCCGCCCCGCCGATCGCACACCAATCGCCAATACTTTCGGAACGTCGTCCGCTGGCAACCGCTTCAACCCGTCCAGCCGCACATCAAACCCCGATAAATCCATCCCCCCAATACGATCCCCAATCGCTACCATTGCCGCCTCGTCCGTGTCCCCACAGAAATACAATGTCAAATGCAACTTTTCCTCCTCAACCAAATGATAAACATCCCCCGCACGTTTCCCCAATTCACCCTGAACGCGCAAAACTTCCCCCTTCGCCAATTCCCCCAGCTCAATCCCAACAAAAAACCGCCGCGCCATCACCTCTCATTATCCCTGAGAACCAAGAAACCAACTCGTCAGATCACCTTGTCCAACCTTAAAATTGAGCGATCTACCGATAACGTTTCGACCTGGACCAAGTTGCTCCATCAAAACCCAAACGGCCCATCCCAGGGAACGCAAAACAACATCCCAACTGTTACACCCCCCAAGAGCCATGGACAACTCCCCCGAAAACTCTTCGCCGTTGCCACCGCCACCGCCCTTCTCACCGCCGCCCTGTTCTACCGAGCGGGACTCGGAATCAACCTCGCCCTCACCGGAATCCTCCTCCCCGCCCTCATTTTTGCGCTCCAAAAGAAATTCGACATCAAACTCTCCCGACCAAGCCAATTCTTTCTCGGCGTTGCCGCCATCTTCGCCATCCTCTTCGCTTTTCGCGCCGCCCCTGGTCTCCAAATCGCCAACGGGTTTGCCCTCATCGTCGCCCTCGGAGCATCCCTAGCCTCGGCCCGATCCGCATCGTTCGCCGACAAAAAACTTTCCCACTACATCATCCAGCCATTCGCCCAAATTCCCGCAACGATCCCCGCATTCGCCAAATTTTCCAAGCTAATAAAACCGCCCGCACGGGCTGAATCCCGAGCCCTTCCCGTCACTGTCGGAGCCATGATCGCAACCCCTCTCCTCATGGTCTTCGGTGGTCTCTTCTATAGTGCCGATGCCCTTTTCCGAACTCGCGTCAATCAAATCGCCACTCTGGACTGGAACCTCGCCGACGTCCTCGGTTTCACCTTCCTTGCCGCAACATTGCTTGTCTTCCTCGGCGGAGCATTCCACCGCTACTTCCTCCAACCCACCGATTACCTCAAAGAAGCTCACCCCGAATTCATCGGACCAACCACGCTCTACACCGCCAAATCAAAAGCCGCTCCCCTGCGCCTCGGCAACATCGAAATCTCGACCGTCCTCAGTACCCTCGTTTTCCTGTTCGCCGCGTTCATAGCCACCCAATTTGAAGCCCTCTTCGGTGGTACAAAAGTCATCACTGCCACCACCGGGCTCACAGTTGCTGAATACGCCCGCGCCGGATTCTTCCAACTCGTTTGGGTCGCCGCCCTGTCCCTCGTCACTATCCTCACGCTCCACTCACTTCAATCCCAAGCGACAACTCTCAACCGATGGCTCAGCCGCTCCCTCGTCGCCCTCGTTGGCTTAGTCATTGCTTCAGCCATCTTCCGAATGTCTGTTTACACCCAAGCCTTCGGGCTCACCGAACTCCGACTCTACACGACCGTTTTCATGGTCTGGCTCGCCATCGCTTTTGCGTGGCTCATTCCCACCATCACCGCAAACCGTCCTCAAAAATTCGGTTTCGGCACCCTCATCGCCGGATTCTCCGTCATCGCTCTCCTCAACGCCGCTAATCCCGAAGCCCTGATCACCCGAACCAACCTCGCGAGCGCCAATCCCGATCTGGATTACATCGCCTCCCTCAGCTCCGATGCCGAGCTCGCATGGCGAACCGACCATTCCCTTCCCGCCCTCACCCGCAAAACTCTGACAGATCGAGAACTTCGGTTTGCCGAACCCACCACTGACTGGCGAAACCAAACTCTCACCCACGTCCTGCTCAAAAACCAAACCCAGAAAGCAGTAAAGTAGCAAGGAGTCGATTTCTCCGCCCACTTTCGCAGGGAAAAATCGTAGACCAAGCCAAACTTCCCATGGTGACCATCAACCTCCAGCAAGAACATCCCGGCCGCATCTACGACCTGATGTCCAACCTCGTCGTCCCGCGTCCCATCGCCTTCGTCAGTTCCATCTCCGCGACCAGTCACCCAAACCTCGCCCCCTTCAGCTACTTCAACATCGGCGGTATCAATCCCCCCTCACTCTCCATCTGCACCGTCCTCAGCCCCCAGTTGCAGCCGAAAAACACGTATGCCAACATCGAGTCCACCGGCGAGTTTGTCGTCAATCTTGTCACCCGCTCAATGGCCGACGGAATGAACCAAACCTCCCCCAACTTCCCCGCCGAAGTAGATGAATGGCCCCTCTCCGGATTCACCCCAGCACCCAGCGATCTCATCGCTCCCGCCCGAGTTGCCGAATCTCCAGTTCAATTTGAATGCCGTCTCCACCAAACCATTCACCATGGAGACGGCCCCGGATCGTCACGCTACATCATCGGTGAGATCCTTCTCCTCCACATCAACCCAAACCTCCTCGATTCTGAACAAATCATCCCACCTAAACTCATCGCCCGGCTGGGCGGCCCCGAATACCTCGACCTCGCCACCCACTCCCGTTTCGAACTTCCTCGCCCATAATTGTCACGGAGGCGATCCTCTTTGCCGAAAATCCCCTCGGGAATTCCTCGTTCAACGCAAAACTGGATCGGATCAAACAACCGGAGAGAATTACCCCTCCGCCTTCACTCCAAATAACTTCCGACGCCCCCCGCCCGAAACTGGCTCAGCCACCGCTGCTTCCGGCTTCTTGAAAGGTAACGGAACCTCTTTCTTCACCGAATCCTCACTTTTGAGAGCTTTCTTTTCCTTTTTCTTCTCCTTCTTTACCGGCTTGTCTTCTTTGACCGAAGCCACCGGAGCTACCGCGCCTTTCATCGCCGTAATCTGCGTCAGAACCGACTTCCACATCCAAGCCGACTTCTCATGCACGCGCAACCGACCAATCAGCAAATCTTCGCTCCCATAATCGTCCAAATCGTCCATCACGTCAATTTCTTTTCGCAACAACTCCGACATCGTCGAGTGAGCATTCAATAGCTCGGTGACCATCTCCTCGTCACTCGGTCCACCAACTCCTTCCTTCAAACGAGAAAGCTTCAAATATTCCGCCATCGAACCCGGAGCGTCATGTCCCAATGCCCGAATCCGCTCGGCAATCTCATCTACCGCCAAGAAGAACTCGTTGTACTGCTCCTCCGTCAGCGTGTGGATCCCCACAAAAGAACCCCCCACAACATGCCAATGAACCGCCTGGGTCTTCAACATCAAAACGTAACTGTCCGCCAAAACCCGTCCCAAACTCTGCGCCGCTGCCTGCGTGTCCATGATCTCCTTAGTCTATCATAAGCATCACCTTAACACACCATCCCCCCGACTCAATCACCAAAAAACACCTAGACATATGCTAACATCACACCAATGATCGCCCGACTCCGCGGAGAAGTGCTCGAAGCCGAATCATCCCCCATCGTCGTTGACTGTCACGGCGTAGGCTACGAAGTCCATATCCCCCACTCCGTACTTGTCGAACACGGCATCGTCGGCACCCCGATCGACCTCTACACCTGCCTTGTTATCCGCGAAACCGATCACACCCTCTACGGATTCAGCAACCCACGGCAACGCCGACTTTTCGAAATGCTCCGCGAAGTCAAAGGCTGTGGCGCAAAAATCTCTCTTGCCCTCATCAGCACCCTCTCCGAAGGCGGTGCCGTCGAAGCCATCCTCACCCAAAACGCCAAAACCCTTGCCACCACCCCAGGAATCGGACCCCGACTCGCCGAGCGAATCGTCCTCGAACTCAAAGATAAAATCCTCGAACTCCAAATCGCCCCCATTCCCGGACGCGCCGCCGTCACCCCCGTCAAATCTACTCCCAATGACGATCCCCTCGCCGAAGCTCTTCTCACCCTTGGCTACCGACGCCAGGAATTTGAAGACGCTGCCGCCATTGCCCGCGAACAATCTGCCGACCTCAGCGAGCAAGTCCGAATCGCCCTGCGCAATCTCCAAAAGTAGAAGCCAAAAATGAGCCGCAACGACCAAATCAACCCCGAACAAATCCCTGGCGAAGATGAGCTCTCCCTCCGACCTCGTCGCCTCACCGAGTTCATCGGGCAAGAAAACATCAAAGGCAATCTCAGCATCTTTCTCCAAGCCGCCAAGCAACGAGAAGAACCACTCGATCATCTCCTCCTCTACGGCCCCCCCGGCCTCGGAAAAACCACCCTCGCCCACATCGTCGCCACCGAAATGGAGACCATCCTCCATGTCACCTCCGGCCCCGCCATCGTCCGACCCGGTGACCTTGTCGGCATCCTCACCAACCTCGAACCCGGTGCTGTCCTGTTCATCGACGAAATCCACCGCCTCACCCGCCAAGTCGAAGAAATCCTCTACCCCGCCATGGAAGACCGCAAAGTTGACATCATGATCGGTCAAGGACCTGCCGCCCGCAGCATCCGCCTCGATGTCCCCCCATTCACCGTCGTCGGAGCCACCACCCGCCAAGGCAACCTCACCGGCCCCCTCCGCGACCGTTTTGGCATCGTCATGAACTTCGGCTTCTACGACCACGAAGCCCTCAACCATATCGTCCGCCGATCAGCAACCATCCTGGGAATCGCAGTTGATGAATCCGGCGGCCAAACCATCGCTAAACGCTCCCGAGGTACCCCCCGCATCGCCAACCGCCTCCTCCGAAGAATCCGCGACTTCGCCCAAGTCGACGGGCACAGCGTCATCACCGAACCCATCGCCGACCGGGCTCTCGACGCCCTCGGCATAGACGACCTTGGCCTCGACAACCTCGACCGCCAAGTCCTCGAAAGCATTATCAAAAAGTACAAGGGCGGCCCCGTTGGCCTCGAAACCATCGCCGCCTCAACCGGCGAAGATTCCGGCACCATCGAAGATGTCTGCGAACCGTTCCTCCTCCAATGCGGCCTCCTCGCCCGAACCCCCGCGGCCGCGTCGCCACCGACCACGCATTCCGCCACCTCGGCCTCACCCCTCCCAAATCCTCTCCTGATCAAACCTTGCCGCTAGATTAGTTCGCCCCCCTCTCCCTAAATTCTTTTAGGGAGAGGGGGGTTGGGGGTGTGGGTCTCAAAAATTCTACATCTCGCCCAAATCAATCCCCAACTTCGAATAGAGCCGACGCTCCAGCCGCTCCCGAACAACATCGTCCGAAATCAATTCCAAAACCTCCGCCGCGAACGCATAAACCAAAATCGCATCCGCCGTCGCCTTCGGAATCCCCCGAGAACGCATATAAAACCGGAACGTCTCCTCAATCTGACCAACCGTCGCCCCGTGCGTACATTTCACATCATCCGCAAAAATCTCAAGCTGCGGCTTACTATTAATCGTCGCATCTCGCGATAACAGCAACGCCTGATTGGTCTGCTTCGCATCCGTCTTCTGCGCATCCTGATGAACAAAAATCTTCCCGTTAAAAACGACCGTCGCCTTGTCATCAATAATCTGCTTATAAATCTCAAACGAATTGCAATTTCGCAAAGCGTGATCAAGCTTCGTGTGGTTATCAATCACCTGCTCGCCCCGTGCCACAACCACCCCGTCCAGCCGGGTCGTGATGTGCTCGCCGTTCAAATCAATGTTCTGATCCAAACGCCCAATCGAACCGCCAAACGCCAAATTGTAACTCCGGTACTCGCTCTCGCCCGCCTGCTTCGTCTCCCACAGCGCAATGTGATAAGAATCCAGCGACTCATCCTGCAACCGCACATGCTCCAAATTCGCATGCTTCGCCACAAAAACTTCCGTGACCGGTATCGTTAAATTCGTACTCGATCCGTCCGAGCAATACTGCTCCACAATCTTCGCCGTTGAATTCTCTTCCGCTACGATCAAAATCCGAGGCGCTATCACCATTCCCTCGCCACTCGTCACATGAACAATCTCAATAACCGGAGCAACCGCTGCACCTGGTCGAAGGTGCAAATACACCCCGTCAACAAAAACCGCCGAGTTCAAAGCCGCAAACGTGTGGTCGTCAATCGCCGCAATCTTCCCGAGGTATTCCGCAACTTCCGGCTTCTCATAAATTGCATCCCGCAACGACATCAATGTCAAACCACTCGTCGCTGGAACATCACTTAAATTCCGATCAAACCGACCGTTCACCAAAACAACCCGAATCGTCGTCTCCGCATAGTAAGTCGGATCCTCACCAAAAACCGCCGGCCCCGGCTCACCCGGATTCCAATTCACCCCTGCGACCGAACGCAATGAAGTGTATTTCCACTCCTCATTGCGCATCGTCGGCACGCCCAAAGCCGAATGAATCTCCGCCCCCCGATCCCGCAACTCCACCAACCAACTCGGCTCCTGGTCACGGTTCACCGCCGCCAAAACCGAGCCAATCTGACTCTCATAAATCAATGCTTTACTCATTAGATCAAACCCCTACCGTCTCTTCGAGCCAGCCGTAACCCTTCTCTTCCAATTCCAAAGCGAGGCTCTTATCGCCGCTTTTCACAATCTTCCCGTTCATCAAAATGTGAACATAGTCCGGCACAATGAAGTTCAACAACCGCTGATAGTGAGTCACCACCACAAACGAACGCTCCGGACTCCGCAAAGCATTAACCCCCGCCGCAACCGTCTGCAACGCATCGATGTCCAACCCTGAATCCGTCTCGTCCAGAACACAAAGCGAAGGCTCCAAAACCGCCATCTGAAAAATCTCGTTCCGCTTTTTCTCCCCGCCCGAAAATCCTTCGTTCACACTCCGGGTCAACAACTCATCCTTTAAGCCCAACTGCTTAACCTTCTCTCGGATGTACTTCATAAAGTCCATCGAGCCCATCTCAGATTCCCCATTTGCCGCCCGCTTTGCGTTCAAAGCCGCTCGCAAGAAGTAAGTATTCGAAACCCCCGGAATCTCCACCGGATACTGAAAAGCCAAGAAAACCCCCTTGTGCGCCCGCTCTTCCGGCTCAAGCTCAGTCAAATCTTCGCCCCGGTAAACAATCTCCCCGCCCGTGACCTCATAATCCTCACGCCCCGCCAAAATGTTCGCCAACGTGCTCTTCCCGCTCCCGTTCGGCCCCATGATCGCGTGAACCTCGCCCGGCTTCACCGTCAAATTAATCCCTCGCAAAATCTCTTTGCCATCCTCGGCAACCTGGGCGTGCAAATTCTTAATCTCAAGCATGATGTCCCCCCATTCTACGACCCCTTACACGTCCCATTGGCGATGACCTAGAACAATCTGGACAAAAATGTGCAGAATGACCCACTCAGCAACGCGGGAGAGACAGACCCCTTTAACCTCGTCATCCCAGCGAAGGCTGGGAACCATCCCTCGACTAGTTCAGATCAAGCGTCGCACAAACAGAATCCAAATTGTCACAGTGATAAGACAAATAGCCCGAAGCACCGCTCTCAGCAATCACCTCACCATCAACACTGAAGTAGTTCGTTACACCCATTAGCTTATTCTCTCTCATCCAGTCCAGCGTCTCGAAGTTCTTTTTCAATAAGCGGAATAAATCGTTCTTGGGTTGGAAGAAACCATGTCATGGTAACAAAAGCGATTACAAAAACAAGGATCGCTAGCTCAACATGTGACAAAAAGAATATGCAAAATGCTAAACAGGAAGGTAACATAAGTATAAAATTTGTTATGACTTGTTTAAACGAGTCAGCTTTCTTAATGCCGTCAGGAAAAAGAGCATAAGTCGCTGCATAAGCCCACCATGACTTCCCGGGCTCCTCGAACAGTTCTTTCATCATCAATGCCAATGCGATTACAACCAGAACTCTGACCAGGCAATATAACAAAGGAGATCGGTAGTTCATGTTTCTTAGTTATTCACCCTTTCCGTCACGGAATCGTTGGTCATTTTACCTCAAGCCAATTCGCTCGGGGTCTTCATCAATTCAAAACAGATTACAAAAATCTCACTTTCCCCGAAAGAGGTGTTTGAGGGAAAAAACCAGCACTACCACAGACGCTATCCCAACACCAGAGGCAATAACTCTCGCTTCGACTTCATTCCGCTCATGAAATGCCACCCATCGCCCTTCCACAAAGCTAGAAATGCAGATTGCAATCATTAGTATGCAGAGCAATATAGAAAGCGCATATAAATAAATATCGGAAACCTTCCTCATTGAGTTATCAGCCAACTATCTGTATAACCATAAGCCATCTGAATTGCCACCTCTGAACGTTCCCCCATCCCAAACAAAAGTCGTCACAGCACCCGTCTGAGAGACCTCACGACGCTTCAAACCATCGCCAGAGTAAGTATACGTCACTTTCTTCGAAACAAGATGATCCGTGTGAACATGCAACCGGTTCCCTTAATCATCGGTCATCGATGTATTCTCATTCTGAGAAACAACCCAGCCCACAATCGAAGACAAGTTGCCATTCAAGTCATAACTGAACGTGCAGAGCTTACTCGCCTGAACAGTCGTCACAACCCGCCCCGCAGCATCAACCGACGTCAACAGCGTATTCGCACAGAATATCCTTAGAAACCTCTTTCACGGCAAAGTTGTTCCAAATTTGAACCTGGCTCAGAATTCAAGCACATTTCACCAACTTCCTTATAGAACTTAGGAAATTCCCCATTGTTCTTCTGCGCGAATGATAAAACAAATGCAGTAAGTCCTGAATATTTATCCGGGTATTGAAGCACAACACTGAAGGAGGATGGACTGGTATCGTTGAACAAAAGTGCTTCCATAGCTAATATGTCTATCATCTCATCAATTAGAGTTTCATCCTTTCCGTCTGATGGAAGACTGTAAATCTCTTCGGTTCTCGATAGAAACAAAGACCGATAATACTCAGGTTTCGAAATGAGTGTCTTTCCAAGCTTCTCCGCAGAATCGGTAGATGCTTTGTGAAGTTCACGTCGAAGTGAGTTTATATTCTGCAGCTTACTACTCGCTTGGTGTTCAGCCTTACATCCGTGCAGCACTAATGCTAAAACTACAACCAAGGCGATTCGGATAGTATAGACTTTTGTCGCAGACTCACTTCTCATATGGTTTCTCCACCGGGAACTCTATACCTTTTTTGGGGACTAGCGGATCTCGTCGTTGAACGGCATTTTGCATGTGCTTTAATGTTCCCCAAACCGCTTCCTCTTGACATCGCTGCTTACAACGATCTCGCAGTTTCTGGCATTTCGAGTCATACCGACCTCCCAAATGTCCATATACGGTCGAAGTTGCTGCATCACAACACTGATCGCACTTCGCACGATTGAAAATATGAGTAGCACGACCTGGTTCAACTCGACGACCGATTGGCTCACTAGTTGGCATGTATGTTGGCCATCCCCCACCCACACAAGCTTCAATCGCGCCCGGATACTTCTCAGCTGTACACTTTGGTGCACACCAACTTTCAGTCTTTTCTGGTGGAGGATGATTCGGCGCAATTTGCCCACCACCAGGGGGAGGCATCCACGGCCCATCTCCGGGTTGTCCCTTACACTCGATATAGTAGGCTCGAGCCATCATTGTGCAATTGTTACGACAGTTTTCGTCGCTAAGCCAACCACCCGCGTAGCACCAATTACAATAAGTATAGATGTAGTGATTCCTATCCTTTCCGCACGGATCAAAGCCCTTTCTCAAGGGACTCGGCTCATTGACCCACGACTGTTTCATCCCCCAGTAATCCACCCCCGTCATCACCCTGTTCTCCACATACCCATACGCCATCTCAGAGGGCCAAAGAGGATCAACACTCGTCCAATTCCCAAGTATCGCCGCATAGTGACGAGCACGAACATAGTAACTCAGGAACTTACGAGTCAGAGCTATCGCAGAATAACCCCAAGAACCACACCACTGCAAACGACGATCCTGAGCACCAGCACCCGTCGCACTCCAAAGCTCACCAAAAGGCTTGTACTGGTACTGATGAACCAAGGCTCCACTGGAATCAAGCGTTGCACAGACAGAACCCAAATTGTCACGGTGATACGACAAGTAACCAGAAGCACCGCTCTCAGCAATCACCTCACCATCAACACTGAAGTAGTTCGTTACACCCATTAGCTTCGATCCTGCAAATACTCACTCCCATCCCAAACAAAGGTCGTCACAACCCCCGTCTGAGATACCTCACGTCGCTTCAAACCATCGCCAGAGTAAGTATACGTCACTTTCTTCGAAACAAGATGATCCGTGTGAACATGCAACCGGTTCTCATAATCATAGGTCATCGATGTATTCTCATTCTGAGAAACAACCCAACCCACAATCGAATACAAGTTGCCATCAAAACTACTGTCAAGATAAGAATTTGCCCCTCGAACTTGAAAATTCAAGGGGCGCAATTGGCTTGCCTGTCTACAGCTCCTAAGGATTGTAAGGCAATGAGGAGTGGTGCAAGACGATTCGTAGGTTGCCTTTATCGTCTTTCTTGAAGCCCCACGTCTTGTCAACCGTGGTGACTTTGCCAGAGGCGTCGGTCAGCATGACATTGCCCATCGTGATCGCCATGTCACCACTAATGAAAACTGCCGCGTTTTTGAACTCATACTTTTCCCAACCCTTCAATGCAAAGCCTGTGTCTGTTGGAAACTCCTTGTCCCCGCCCACGAAGTAAGCCAACGCACCTTGGCGAGTTGTTCGGAAGACTTGATTCCCAGATGTGAGGGTCGGCTTGAAGAGGACCGGGCCAATGTTATATCCATATGCTAAGTCGAGGACGGATTCTGCGGTCGCTTTTGCCTTCGTGAACCCACCAGCCTTATAGTCGCTCGAAATCTGAATCAGGGCGGCTCCCCATGCCTTTTGCGCGGCTTCAACTTCTTCTGCCGTGATGTTGGTATTGGTGACGGCCTTACCAAAGGCTTCTCCTGTTTGGGCGTTGACAGCGGCTGCGGCTAAAACGGTCAATAGCAACAGCGAACCTCTTCTGTGAATGGTGTTCATTTTCATCTTTCGTTTCCTTGTTTGGGTACCAATCTTTTGCCCTGACTTCCTTTCCAATGGCGACATGATCACGTGGATTCCACAAATGAACTTGCTTATGCCTGAGTCGAGCCGACTTCGATTGGATTTCGGGGTACTACGCACGCCCATTTAAAGAAATTTCCACCCTCGGGACCTGTCAAAAAAAACCCTCTGGACTCAGTTCCCGAAGTCTTGAGCAGCTCTCCCATTTGCTCGTGAAAAAACCCCAACTTATATCCTCGCATCTTGGATGTAACTAGAGTATGCAAGCCCCATTTCAATGCAGTCACAAACTCAGAGCTTTACCCAGCTTCATAAGACGTCCCCAATGCACCCCACGATCATCCTGACTTCAAATACCAAAAACATGTTCGTCCCCCAATATCTTCGAACTGAGAATAGTGTTCTGAAATACTGATAATGAAACAACGGTGAGGTCGTGCCAAATCATGCTGACTTGACTAAGCTCGCTATCGGATCACTGGTCATCAAACCCCGCCGACTCAACCCAATTCGGATATGATCAGGAAGACTCAAAAGAGAATCTGAGTCGCTGAGAAACGCGGATGACCAGCCACACCCCGAGTCAAAACTCAAAGGAGATCACCAATCACATTTGGAGAATTCAGCTTTTTGGTGGTCCCATTCTTCACTCTGCAAATGGCACCCAGCAAACTCGGTTTAGATCAAAAAAGGTCGCAACACTGCTTTCCTACCTTGCAATCCACTTCGAGCAACCCTGCTCCCGGGAAGCTTTGATTGAAGCGCTGTGGCCCGACGATCCAAATCCAGATGCACTTCCAAATCGATTCCGCGTTACCCTCGCGTCCTTAAGGAGACAATTGGAGCCTCTTGGCTTGCCCTTCGGATCCGTTCTCGATACCTCAGTTGCCGATTGTGTTTCGCTCCGAAAAGGCGCAACAACTTGCGACCTGGCCGATTTTGAAACAATGTATGCGCAAAAAAACTTGAACGCAGCCTCCGAACTACTTCATTCGCCCCTCCTGCCTGGTATCTACGACGAGTGGGTTTCGGAACACCAAACCCGGTTCAACATACTCATTGGCGAGCTCGCAGATATACGAGCAACCCGCGAAGCTGAAACTCCCCAATCAAGCGCGCTTGCAAATTCAAATAGCAGTTTGAGCGGACTTCCTAGCTTCCTCACCGAATATATACCAAACCAATCGGTTCTATCTCAGATTGCCGTGATCCTCAAATCAAACCGCTTGCTGACCATCACCGGTACTGCCGGAATCGGCAAGACAAGACTCAGCATTGAAGCGGCCCGAATGAGCGAAGTCAATTCCCTATTCGTTCCACTGTCCGATTGCGCAACCATTGACGAGTTTTACGAGGCCATTCTCAAAGCTCTTGGAACCGGTACTCAAAATCCAAAATCTGCTGGGGAGCAATTACTCGATGCACTCAAGAACTCGGGCCCCATACTCATAATCCTCGACAACATTGATCATCTGGTCGACCAAACCAGCGAAATTTTAAGTGTTGCACTTGCTCAAAATCCTCAGCTAACCTGTATCACCACGTCTCGCCAAACACTAGAAATCCCCGGCGAAGTGGCATTCCGACTCGAAACCCTCCCAATTCCGGCAGACTATCCGGCAGCCGTTACTGAACTCCTCGATTATCCAGTAACCGCCCTATTCCTATCCAGAATCAACCAGTCGCGTCCTGACTTTCGACTTCGCGAATCTGATATTCCATTGATTGTTGAGATTTGCGCCCGACTCCAAGGACTCCCTCTTGCCATCGAACTAGCTGCTGCCCAGATCGCAACGCATTCGCTCTCTGAAATACTGTCTCACCTGAGCCAAAATTTGGTCGAGCTGAAGTCGAGGCAGCGAACACTATCCCCCAAACACCGTTCCCTTCGCGCGGCTCTTCAAAGTAGCTTTGATGACCTCAGCCCCGAACTGCTCAACTTTCTCGGGCAGCTTGCGTGTTTCTGGGGAGGCTTCACCCATCTCGCAGCTCAAGAAGTTACGGCAAACTCCAACGCACAGTCCCATATCTCTGAGCTAGTCCATCGCTCACTCATCAATGCCCAAATTGACATTCAACCAACGCGATTTTATTTCCTAGAGTCTGTCCGACAAATTGCGCAAGAACAGCTATCGCCAGATCAGCTAGAACTTATCATTGAAAGTCATAGGAACTACTTCTTGCGAAAGGCTTCCGAGGTTGACGAGGATGCAATGGAAACCCTCGAACCCCACGATCTTGATAAGCTCAATATCAATGCGGCTTTCCATAATCCTAACCCAAACACCGAACTCTACTGGAAGGCGCGAATTGGTGCAATCTCTCACGCCAACCTAAGAGGGAACTATATCATTGGGATGAGGCATATCAGAGAAAGTCAAATTCATCTCAAATCTATTCCTAATCACCATCTTAGGCGAGATTGGATTGTCTCATCATTGCAGATTTTTCCTGACGTGAACCTCTTTGAAGAAGCCGAACAGTATGTCAATCAGCTCCGCGAAATTTCGGTTGAAGCAAGCGACTTGAAAGCCGAATTTGAGTACAGGATCAACTTAGGGTTAATCAGATCCCGGCAAGGATTTTTTATCGAAGGAATCAATTTGCACGAAAGCGCACTTCAGTTGGCAAATGAAACGAAAGAGATATCTTGGATTCAAAGCGCAGTCGCCCATCTGAGTGGTTCGCTTCACTCTTTTGCCCGAACACTTGAAGCCAACGACCCCGAAAGAGCAAAGGCACTGCTCCGGGCGAAGGACTTAGCCAACCAACTAGCGCAGACAGTTTGTCCGGCTTCCAGAAGGTATCCCCTCGCTTTCCTCCTTCTCGCCGTTGCTGAATACTATCTGGGTGACTTCTCCTACGCAAAACTGAACTTTCAAATTGCGTTCGATTCTGCCATTGCCCTCCAACGCCAAACTATTCAAACGTACTGTACATATTTCATGTCAAAGATCGCCTCACATCAGGGTGATGATTCACTTGCCGAAGCTTATTGGCTGGAATTTTCAGATCTAAAGAAGCAAACAGGGTTCAACCTGACCGGAAATATTTGGAACCGCAAAAATACTTGAAGACAACTCCCTGCTGCACTTAAATTAATTCCTGGCTAATGCCATCAACTCACCATAGGTTTAATCGCTCGGGCTTTTCCCTAGAGCGAGGAAGGAAATCATGTCTCAAAACACCCCGTCAATCGCTCGCCTTTTTGCGTTAACACTAGCATGTGCAACCGTCACAACATCCTTGGCGCAAATAAACGTCGCCGCTTCCGCAAACGGAGGCGTAGGATCCCAAAGCTCAGTGTGGGCGGCCCAAGCAACCCCCGACAAAGGTAACGACGGCAATAGAGATGGTCGTTGGAGTTCTCAGTCGGTAATGCACACAAATTTTGAATCTGGAGCCTGGTACAAAATTGAATTTGCCTCTGCTTCTTCAATTTCTCAAATCAACGTTTTCAATCGAACAGACATTTTCATGGAACGGCTCAGCCCTTTTTCCGTCACCCTGTCGCTCAATGGCAACACGGTCTGGAGTGCGACCAATCAAACATTTGTGCAAAACATCAATGACGGCAACCCATTTGCATCAGGCATGAGCTTTGATTTCAATTCTGTCATGGCCGACTCGGTGATGGTTCAACTTGATAGAACCGAATACCTTCACCTGGCTGAACTCGAAGCAATCGAAGCCGTTCCAGAGCCCGGAACAATGCTCATTTTGACCGCCGGCGGAGTGGCCCTATTCAGAAGACGAAAGGGCTAGCCATCAACCTGCTCGCGATCCTATTGCATGGCTAATGCATAACGGCTATCGTCAACGTAATTCAACGAACTAACTAGGACAAATAACCAATGAAACAGTGCTTAAGCAAACTATTCATGATGATGATTGGAGTATTAACTGCCCTGATCGTCATTGGATGCGGTGGGGGAGGCGGAGGAGCAGCTTCCACCACCCTGCCACCTCTCCCAAACTTCATTAATGGGAGTGTTACAGAGGCAGACCGGACTCGAGTCATCAGCGAAGTAACGACTTTCTTCAAAACCGTTTCGACTCAGTCCGATGCTATGCAGCAAGTCGCAAATTTCATGAAGTCCAAACCAGAAATTGTCGCAACAGAAATCAGTAAAAGTGGCGATGCTGTCGGATGGTTCAAAGACGGCATTAAGTACATGGTGCTCAACTCTGCCTCACGCAGCGGAACGCGAGGGAGGATACTTCAAACTCCTACTTCTCGACCAATTCTCGATGCAAATTCAAGGTCATTACCAGGTGCAAACAAGGCTTATCTCGTCCACATCGATGTAGCTAACCTCACCAACAGCACTGCCACAATTGACCCGGTGCTGACCCAGCGAGGTTACGATACGATTCAATTACCTGGAGCAATCAGTGACTTCGCCCAAATTCAGAATGCAGGCGTTCTCTATATCAATACACTGGGCTCGTATTCCCGGGACAGAAATGAAGAGGAACGAACCTGGTTCATGACTGCAACGCAAAACTCTATTAGTAACTACCAACTTTACAAGGACGAAATCGAAGCCGGAACAATATGCCCTGTGACATATATCGTAGACCCAACTGCTGAACAACGGACCTACGAAGAGGGATTTATGGTGAGTGACCAGTTCCTGAAAGATTCAGGAATATCATTTAGCTCAAAGGCAATTTGGATAAACGAGGTCATGTTCGGTGCCCAAGAGTCGATGATACAAACCGCATACAGTTTCGAGGGGCTTGAATCATATTGGGGTTGGAGTGGCGAATACTATAGCTCGGAAGCGGCCGAAACAACACGATTCGTTTTTGCTCGTTTTCTCGGAACTCCTGTAGAGCCCGAAGACGACTTGCCACCCTACACCGTTGGCGAAATTCAAAGTGACATTGGTACGACTAATCGTGCTTCTGGCCCTCGCAAAATGAATGAGTCTGACCTCAGCATTTTCTCAAAATTTTCTGGATACACAAGTAACGATAATTCTGATTCTGAACTGACAATGATCCCATCAATAAGATCAGCCGTTCTCGACAAAGTTGAAAATACGATGGAGATCGAAGGATTCTTCGGCAGTGAATCCGGCGCCGTGACGATTGATGGCAGCACTCTCAACGTCCTGAGCTGGACTCCAAAAAAAGTAATTGTTGAAGCACCATCAGCGACAAAAGGCGTGATCGTTCTCCGCTCACTCGGCGCACCTTCAGCATCGGGTCAATTGCTCAGTAAGCGGTTTGATTGGGAAGACATCGTTTTCAGCATCAATCCCGGCGTCATTACACTTCAGAAACGAGAATCGAAAACGTTTACCGCGAGTTCAACTGGCAGCCCCGTTCCAGCCGGTGCAACATACAAATGGACGGTCACAGGCGAAGGTTTGGTAAATGGATCATCGACATTTACCGGACCAGACACAACCGTTACTTATCAGGCACCGAACGCAGAAAGAAGCGACATTCTTAAAGTCGAAGTCTTCACGGCGAGCGGACGAAAACTCGGAGAAGCGTTTTCAGATATCGGCGTCGGAGAAAATCGAATTTTCTACTTCGCTAGCGGATTGACAAACTATCCAAATCTCAATGGAGAACACGTCTTTGCCGACGGCGAGGGCTTCTTAGTCAGAGGTCAAACGACCGACTTATATGAGTTCGACTACAACTGGGACAACGTCAATGAATTGCCACGGGTAGTGTTGTCCCTTGAAGTTCCCGCGAATACTGTGCTCGCTGCGGGCCAAACATACAACTGGACGTCAGTACTCGGAGTTGGATATTCATTTGGCACTACCGAGAGTCTAACTGAGCCGACACTCACTGGCATCCTCCTGAGCTATGGCAGAGAGGGCCGAATGACAATCACCTCTGCCATCAGGAACCCCGACGGAACCCAAAGAGTCGCCTACCAATTCCTCATCGGACCGGAATCAGAGCCAACTACAGTCGGTACGGGTTCCATCCTTATTCGGGATGTGAGCCCCTAGCACCAAATGCCCTCCGGCCCTGCAATGGGGCCGGAGGGCAACAATAAATTTCCCATGAGCTGATTGCTTTCGAAAGAAATTCAATCGGGCACTAACATCGAGTGAGAATTCGTCACCTCGTCTCCGCGGGGAGTAAACTCACACCTGTATGATCGCCTCGGCCCTTCTCGTCCTCATTACCCTCGTCCCATCCCCAATCGAAGCCAAACTCGCCGCACTCGAGAAAACCAACAAATGTGAAATCGGCGCCGCAATCGTCACCCCCACCGAAACCCACTTTTCACGCAAAAACGAGCGATTCTCCCTCCAAAGCGTCATGAAAATGGTCGTCTCCATGACCGCTCTTCACCTCGTCGAAAGAGGAAAATGGAAACTCGATCAACCCTTCACCTTTCGATTTTCTGACCTGAGTATTTCCCATCAACCCCTCTCCGATGAACTCGGAAACCGCAATTCCATGACGGTCACTCTTGACCAACTCATAGAACTTTCAACCACCGAGTCGTGCAGCGCATCCGTTGATTTTATGATCAGGAAAATGGGGGGAACCAAAGTTGTCAATGAATTCCTGAAGAAGCACGACATCAAAGGCATGTCAGTGGACCGAGAAGAACGCGAACTCCAAACAAACGTCGTCGGCCTCACATGGCGACCCGAATTCGTTCACATCGACAAACTCGAAGCCGCCAAAAAACAAATCTCAGAAGACGAACAACACAATGCTTACCGGAGGTATCAAATCGACCCACGTGATACGACGACCCCCGCTGCCATGGCCGACCTCCTCAAAAAGCTCGTCCAGGGCAAACTCCTCTCCCCAGAACACACGGCTTACTTTATGGGAGTCATGGAACGCACCCAAACCGGTCCCGATCGGCTCAAAGCGGGTGTTCCAGACGGTTGGATTCTGGGGCACAAAACCGGAACCAGCTCGCGTAGCCGAGGAATCGCCTGGGCAACTAACGATGTCGGCTACGTCCGCAATGAATCTGGAGAGTGGAAAATCATCGTCGCACTGATCAGAAACTCTAAGCAAACGTACGAAGTCCGGGAAGCAACCATCCGGCAAGTTGCTGAAGTTGCATTTGAGACCAACTGACCTAATTGCGGGGCCGACGCTTAGGCCCCTCCATCACCCGAACAATCGTCCGCGCCTCAACGCTCGCGTTATTGAAACGTGCCATACCCACAGCCTGACGGATCAAATCAAGTATCGCTGGAGTCTCTAAATCTTCAACATGGTTTAGTCGTATATGACGAATTCTCGCCCCGGTACCCTTGAGCAACCCTTCGGGATCATCCAGCGATGCTCCATCTGAGAATCCAATGTTGACGTACTTTGTATAAGCCGGTAAATGAATAAAGTGATCACGGTTCTTTTCCGTGAACCCATAGGCAACCCCAACCGCATTGGTCGCATCCCAAACGGTCTCAATACAAGGAGGGAGCAATTCCACCAGCCGATTCCGGAGCCCCCGAGCCAACAGTTGTGTCTCTGCTGGGTAAGGGGCCAAAAACTCGACATATTCAATCGGTTCAGCCAATTCCATTGCTCAAAGATACCGGGCCACGCTGAAAGTGTTACCTTCACAGTCTTTCACCCGAGCGATATCACAAACCGTCGGAATAGTCACTTTCGGCATCGTCACTTCCCCGCCATTCTCAAGAATCAACTCCACAACCCGATCAACGTCATCCACCGCAATCGAACACTCAAAGTTTCCAATCAATGTCGGAAACGGCTCATCCTGCTTTTGCTGGATCGCCGCATGGAGTTCGCCGACTTTACCAAGATAAAACCCCGGAGGACCCCAAGCCTCAAAGTTCCATCCAAAAACCTCACGATAGAACGTCAAAGCTCGCTCGCAGTCAGTCGCGTTAATCGCGAAGTGAGAAAGTGTGTTGAATCCATTTGTTTCAGCCATAAAAAAAAGTCTAGCCGTATTGATCAATGTCAACATAATCCATAATGGTCAAAAAATGTCGCATTTACGACAGTCTTCAGAGAGCGATGTGCTCGTTCGATTCTGGTCACTCGATCACCACCGAGCCGAAGAAATTCTGTGGCTTACAAGCTCATGGCCAAAACTCGTCTACTGTCTCGAAGGAACAATCCAAGTAACAACCCACTCCACCCTCCACTTACTCCCACCAAACCGCGCGCTTTGGATCAAATCCAATGAACCCAACCCCGCACGCACACTTGGAAAAGCCAAAGTTCGAACACTGTTCTTTTCTCCAGAAATAGATATCGACAATCCCCCCAAGTTCTCCAAATCCGACCGCTCTTCCGAGAACTGATTGCGGAAGCCTGTCGCATCGGCCCTTTGAATCGTTCAAAGCCAAGTCACGCATCTCTTTCCAACCTTCTCGTTGAAGAGATCACCTCCGCTCCGACCCAATCAACCAGTATCCCCATGCCGCGATCAGAGTGGCTCAATAACTGGAGCGTGCAGTACTTGAAAGACCCTTACCTCCCGTTGCCAAATCACTTTTCGCGGCGAACAATTGAACGACTTTTCCTAAAAGAAACAAATTTAACTCTTGGCCAATGGTGCCAGCTTGCTCGCGCCATTATCGGATTTCAATCAATCTCCGAAGGACGAACGGTTATCGAAGCATCCGTTGATGCAGGATTCACTACGCCAAGCGGTTTCATCCACGCATTCCGAAAACAATTTGGCAAAACCCCCGGCCAAATCTTGAAAACAAATCCCCGTGTTTGAAGGACAAGCGGGGGCTCTAATTTTTAGAATTAACGTGCAAATGATTAATCCAAAGCACGATCCACCCAATCGGCACGATCAGAATTGCTCTTAGAATTATTACGAAAATCGCCCCAAGCCACCAAAAAATTGATATCCTACAACCCCTCCAACCGCTCCTAAAATGATTGGAGGCGCGCTGACACAGCCGCATCCTCGTTGGGCACTCTCAAAACTTGTCAAACCCGATCAACCCTCCTAATTATCCGGCGTCTCATGCCCCATCAAATGCCGAACCGAATACATCTGCCCCGTGTGATATGCCGTATGGAACGCCATATACTCCACTAAATACCCCCAGGTCCAATCATCTCGCGCCGAACTCGTCGCCGACAAATCAGGCCGATCCGCCAAAAATTTCGCCTTCGCCAATTCATAAATCCGCTTGACTTCCCCATAAACTCCCTCCGCCCCCAAATCCAAAACCAACGGATCATCAATCGTGTGCGGATAGTAGCGAGTGCTTTCCACCCGCAAAGGACTTTCAAAGTCCTCCAGAAAGTAATTCCCAAACGCACACCCAACGTGCGACGCCAACTCCCCAACACTCAGCAATCTCGGATCCGCCCGCACCCAGACGTCGGCGTCAGCCAGCCCTCCAAACGCCTCCCCCATCTCCCAAATCGCCGAATCCACCGCCGCAAACGCTTCTTCGTGAGTCATGCTAAGAGGCTACCCTGACCCTCAAGTCACGCTAACATTAAAAGTTCAACCCACAAACAAAAAAAACCGCCCAATCGGACGGTTTTAGGTTCAAATTCGAGGTTGACCTTTATGGCAAAGATCAACAGTTCGTGCAGGATCAGTTGTGGGAGCTTTGCGTTGAGGCGAAGGCGCCGATTATCTCGGCGTGGACTTGAATAAGCAATCCCCCAGCTTTGGAGGCAATCATTGCTTTTCTTAAAGCTGAAGAATTTTTTCGGCATAATACTGAAATTACTATGGAAAAAAAGCCGCTGTGGATCAACGCCGCTCCACTGGGTGCTGCTCTCGTAATCTGGATTGCACTGACCGGATTTGAACCTGAACAGAGAACTGTCGGTACAATTTTCGCGCTGACGGTTGGGCTTTGGATCACGGAGACTGTGCCGCAAGCCGTTACCGCACTGATCAGTTCGGCTCTTCTCGTACTTCTTGGCGGGCTCAAAGAAAAAGACGTCTTTGCCGCCTATGGCGACCCGACGATTCCGCTGTTTATCGGCAGCTTTATCTTGGCCAAGTCCATGGAGATATCGGGGCTCGGCAATCGATTCGCTTTGATCATTCTCAGCCGAAAAGGTTTTACTAAATCTCCCGCGTTGCTTTTACTTGCGCTCGGCGGGATCTCGTGTGCGATTTCGCTTTTCATTTCTAACACTGCCACGACGGCTATTCTTCTGCCCATTGGGCTAAGCATGCTTGGTGCTTTAGGAAACGATCATAAGGGATCGACCTATGCGATAGCGGTTATGCTAATGCTGACCTGGGGTTCAAGCGTTGCGGTTGGAGTTCCTGTCGGAACACCACCCAATCTTATTGGCATGGATATGATTGAGCAGTCGACCGGCACCCGGATCACATTTCTCCAATGGATGACATTTGGTATGCCCATTACCATCGCAATGCTCTTTGCTTGCTGGGGGGTACTCCGGATGCTCTATGGGAAACAAGCCCCCGATACAGCACCAGCGACTGAGACCGCAAGAGTGAGCCTCGCGGCTCTAGGTGCGCTTACTCTTCCTCAGCGAAACACCCTCATCGCATTTGCCGTTGCACTCGCATTGTGGATCCTCCCCGACTTCATGGGAGTTGCACTTGGAAAGGATCACGAAGTAGCGACATGGGCTGTCAAAGCGATTCCCCCAAGTGTTGCAGCTCTAGTGGCGACATCCCTACTGTTTGTGCTTCCGAACAGCGATCCCGAAACTCGAATGACCTGGCAAAAAGCGACGACTATCGACTGGGGAATTATATTGCTCTTCGCCGGTGGGATCGCGCTCGGTCAAGCAATGTTCCAAACAGGACTGGCAAAGGAGTTGGGAACGATGGCCGCTCAAGCTTCCGGGGCAAACAGTATCTGGACTATCACTGCACTATGCACGGCAGCAGCAATCATTTTGAGTGAACTTGCAAGCAATACGGCAGCGGCAACCACATTGGTGCCGGTTTCGATTGGATTAGCGCAAGGAGCCGAAGTTTCGCCGATCGCTCCAGCATTGGGGGTTGCGCTTGGAGCGAGTCTGGGATTCATGTTGCCCGTTAGCACCGCTCCAAACGCCATTGTTTACAGCTCCGGGTTAGTCCCTCCTAAGGAAATGATGAAAGCAGGTGTGCTCCTCGATATTGTCGGCTTCCTGGTCACCGTCGCAGGGCTCTACCTGTTCTTGCCGCTGGCAGGGCTCAATTAGAAATGCACGCCTCGGTCAACATGATTGTAGAAATCGTGGATGCCAAGTGAGAAAAATGCAATCCGTCACTTTTAAAGTCAAAAGTTTTTAGATTTCCACCATGATCGCGACTGTTTTGACTCAGGAGCCTTCAAAAGTCAGTTTCTTCAAGGCTGTTGAAAACGTATCGAATTTCTCATCTGTCAACAATGCTACCAAACATTCGGTATCCTAACAAAAAAACCGCCCAACGGGACGGTTTTAGGTTCAAATTCGTGGTAGGCCGTACAGGGCTCGAACCTGTGACCCGCTGATTAAGAGTCAGCTGCTCTGCCAACTGAGCTAACGACCCACGATGAACAAAAAGATACCCAAAACAAACCCAAGTCCCAAACTAAACTCCGACCAGTGACCCAAATCCGACTCGCCACCCCCCAAGACCAACCCCAAATCATTACTCTCGTTCAAACCGTATATCAAGAATTCAACTTCGGCTGGGATCCCGAAGGCTATCACAAAGACCTCTATAACATCGCTGGACACTTCCAACCCCCCAACGCATTCTGGGTCGCCGAAGAAAACAACGAAATCGTCGGATGCATCGGCCTAGAAATCTTCCCCGCTCTCCCCGGCGAACCCAACCAACTGACAACCCAAAGCGGACAAATCCGAATCGCGACCGCCGACTGCGAACTCGTCCGGCTCTATGTCAATGCCAACCAAAGAGGCAAAAAGATCGGCCTCCAACTCTGCCAAACCTGCATCGCCCATGCCCAGTCACAGAACTGCTGCGTCATGGAAATCTGGTCGGACAAAGTTCTTCACCAAGCCCACCGGCTATACCAGTCTCTGGGCGCAAAAATCATCGGCGAACGCCTCTGTCCCCCGCCGGACGAAGACCCCGAATGGGGAATGATCCTAACTCTCGGCTAAACTCAAGCGTATGTCCTGGGATCAAACCATCAACCAACTCAAGTCCGAAATGGACGCCAAACACGCCGCCCGGGAAGATGCCCTCAAAGCCGCACGATCCCTCATCCAAACCTGCAGCAAATGCATCAAGACGATCCATCGCAACAACTTCGCCGAAGCCCAAAATCTCCTCAACCAAGCCTACGAACAAGCTGCCGAAGCTCGAATCCAGGTCAACGAACACCCCGAAATTGAATACGCTGGCTATCTCCAAGATGCCGAAAAAGAACTCGTCGAAGCCGCAGGATGCCTTGCCCTCGCGCAAAATCAACCCCTACCCACCTACCAAGACCTCAACGTCAATGCCACTAGCTACCTTAACGGTATGGGGGAATGTGCCTCCGAAATGCGCCGATTTGTCCTCGACCAAATGCGAGCCGGAAACCTGCCTGAAGCCGAGCGCCTCCTCTACCACATGGAAGAAATCTACGACGACCTCACAACCTTTGACTACCCCGACGGCCTCACCGGCGGATTACGCCGAACGTGCGACGCTCTACGCGCTGTCATCGAGCGAACTCGGGCCGATCTCACCCTCACAAAAATCCAACACGACCTCATCACTGAACTTAAAAATGCGAAAAAAGCCTAATCTGTACAAAAAAGTATTGTTTCCTGGGTAATGTCAGTGATGCTATGAAGCAAGAATCGCATCCTGAGCCTTCAACTCAGGTCTGCCCGTTCTCTGGCCACAACCCCAGCCTCAGCGCAGAAAAAAAAGCCGCCGCCGGATTCGTCGCCGTCAACTATATCGACTGTAAACCCCACTATCAAGAGCGGTTCGAGTGCCTCTTTTGCACCCGCGCCCGCGCAATCGACCGATTGGAAGGGTTCATCGGCATGCACGTCCTCAAGTGCCACAAAGAAGGCGAACCCTATCTCGTCGTCAGCTATTGGAAAGATGAGGCAAGCTTCAACGCTTGGGTGGGATCACCCGAATTTCTGGAAGGTCACAAGCGAGGGTTCGAAGATCTCCCTGAAGCCAAGCGGCGCGGCGAAGAACCCCCATGACCAGCGACTTCAAAACCTACTCCATTCTCACAGATTGAGGAACTGAATCTATTGGCCCTCGTGTACGTCAAAGTGAAAACGAGGGCAAAATATGAAACTCTTCATCCTCCCAATCATCGCCGCTGGTGTGGCGACCGTATCCGTCACGAGCCCCGCTCCAAGTGCCGATGATCTCCAAGCCCAAAGATTCTTGGCCGAAGCCGATACCATCCTCAGCATCTATCCTGATGATAACAATTTTGGAGTAAGCAGACTGCCGGCCATGCATGGTAGAAATTATTTTGACAATCGCAAGCCGGTTGAAAAACCATGTGCCGAAGCATGGGGAAGCTTGGAAAACTCCAACTACCTCGCACTCAAATCTTGGGGACAGTTTGATAAAAATGGCGTACCCCAAAGAGACTCCGTGATGTCCGGACACTACCAATTAAACTGGAGTCCAATCACCGCAAACGACGAATCAAGCCAAAACCTCAACAATTATCATAACGCAGAAGAAAGGTTCCATCGCGAAATTGGACCAAGAGCAGCCGCTGCTCTATATAATTCCGGTGAAAAAATATCCCGACTTGAATTCCAGTATGTCAAAGAACGAGCCGTCCTCGATCTCCGTGCAATTTATCCCTCGAGCAAGGCCTGCCTCAGCTGTCACCAGGATGTCCAGCCCGGAAAACCCATCGGAGTTCTTGGCCTCCTCCGACTTCCCAAGCAAAAGTAGTCCCAAAACGTACGAACAAAACAATTCTTGAAGTTCCCAAACAACATCAAAATTAGTTTGAGATGACCCAGGATTTTAGGTCAAACTAACTTTGGTATGATGATCCTGCCAATTCTTCTCGCGTCCACCCAATCAGCTTTTGATGCTGGACCAAACCCCCTTCTTCTCCAACAGCCAACTCTGAGTTCATCCAGCATTGTCTTCCAGTTCGCTGGTGATATCTGGAGTGTCCCGCGGTCCGGCGGTGATGCCGTCCGCCTAACAACCTTCCCCGGCACGGAATCAAGCCCCAAGTTCTCGCCGGATGGAAAAACAATCGCCTTCACCGCCGCATACGACGGCAACACCGATGTTTATGTCATCGAGGCAAACGGGGGCTCACCAAAGCGAATCACATTCCATCCCAGCTCCGATCAGGTCCTCGGCTGGACTCCCGATGGACAGTCCATTATCATGGGCTCCACAATGCTCTCCAACACCCAAGCCCCACGAATGTTCACCGTGAGCGCAAAGGGCGGAGTGCCAAAGGCCCTTCCCTTCCCAATGGGAACCATGGCATCCATGTCCCCAGATGGGCAGCAACTCGCTTATGTCCCCGGATTCAAATGGCAGGATGGGTGGAAACGATACAGAGGCGGTCAAGCATATTCCATCTGGATCGGCAACATGTCCGACTCTAAAGTAGTAGAAATCCCCCGCAAGGGCTGGAACGATCAGCAACCCATGTGGATCGGAGACAAAGTGTTCTATCTCTCAGACCCAGCTGGTCCGATCGGCCTCCACAGTTACGATATCAAATCCAAGAAAGTCACGGCTGAAGTTCCCGGCACTGGATTCGATATCAAGAGTGCAAGTGCTGGCCCGGGTGCAATCGTCTACGCCAAACTCGGCTCGGTTCACCTCTTTGACCTCGCAACGCGTAAATCAACCGAAGTCAAAATCAACGTCCGAGGCGATTTCCGCGAGACCCGGCCTGCCTTCAAAACTGTCTCCAACAACCTCTCTGGCATCAATATCTCTCCCAACGGTCAACGCCTCATCGCCGCCGCCCGGGGATGGATTTTCACCATCCCCGCCGCCAAAGGCGATACTCGAGTCCTCCACGAGCAACAAGGTGTCCACCGCCGCGATCCGTCCTGGTCACCCGATGGCAAAACCATCGCTTACATAACCGACCAATCCAAACGGCAACAACTGGCCCTCATGGATGTCACAACAAACACGGAAAAACTCGTTGACCTCGGCGAATCTCCCGCTTACTACTATGCGCCAACCTGGTCACCCGACTCAACAAAAATCACCTATTACGACAACCGAAATCGAGTCTGGATGCACGATGTCGCAACTGGCGTAAACACCGAACTAGACCGGGGCACCTACACCGACCCATACGTTAACTTCACCGCTCGATGGTCACCAGATTCCAAGTGGATCACATGGGCGCGCGATCTCGATAGCCACATGCAGGCTATCTTCGTGTACAGCGTCGAATCAGGCAAGAAAACCCAAATCACCGATGGTCTATCCAACGCCAAGAATCCGATATTCGACCGCGATGGCAAGCACCTCTATTTCTATGCGAGCACCAACACTGGGCCAGCCCTGAGTTGGCTCGATATTTCGTCGTTCACTAATCCCATAACGACAAGCAGCGTCTATTGCGTGGTTCTCCGGAACGACCTCCCCAACCCGCTCCACCCAGAAAGCGATGAGGACGGTCCAAAGCCAACTGCCCCCGCCACACCGCCCGCAACTGAAGCCCCGCGCACGGGAATTGACCTTGAAAACATCGAGCAAAGAATCATAACTTTGCCGATGCCGGAAGGCAACTACCTTGGGCTGGAGGCCGGTCCAAGCGGCTCTTTCTTTGCGACCATCGCTCCCCAAGGTGCTGGCCCGCAAATTCTCAAATGGAACATGGCGACTCGATCCGCAAATCCGTTTGCCAGCGGCAGTGGAATCACCACCACCCCCGACGGAACAAAGGGACTGCTCAGCGGAGCCGGATTCCAGATCGTCAACACCATGGCCCCCGCCGCCCCTCCCGGGCCGGGAGTTTCACTCGCCAACATGCGCGTAAAAATCGATCCAAAAGCCGAATGGCGCAGCATGTTTGACGAAATCTGGCGCAACCAGCCAATGCTAATGTACGCCGCCAACTACCACGGCCTGAACGCCGAGGAAATGCGCCAACGGTACGCCCCATTCGTGGATGGCGTCGCAACCCGCAACGACCTCAACTACCTCTTCACTGACATGATCGGCGAAGTTTCCGTCGGGCACATGTGGGCTGGCGGCGGCGACATTCCGGGGACACCAAGCGTAGGGGGTGGCCTTCTGGGCGCCGACTACAGCTTTGAAAATAGCAAGTACCGGATCACTCGCATCTACGATGGCGAACGATGGAATCCCGGCCTCTACGCCCCTCTCGCTCAGCCAGGTCTCAATGTCAAAGTCGGCGAGTACATCATCGCGATCGATGGCAAAGAACTTCTCGACACGGGTGACATCTACCAATTGCTCGAAGGCCGATCCGGTCGCCAAGTCAAAGTCAAAATCGGACCCAACCCCGACGGTTCAGGATCACGAGAAATCACCGTCGTCCCCGTCGGAAGCGAAATCGCCCTCCGCAATCGTGCATGGGCCGAAGACAACCGCCGCTATGTCGCCAAGATGACAAACGGTCGCGCCGGATATGTACATGTCCCCGACACCGGGGGTGGCGGATGGGAAAGCTTCACCCGCTACTACTATGCCCAAAACGACAAAGATGGAATCATCGTTGACGAGCGGTTCAACAACGGCGGTTTGATCACCGACCACCTCATCTACGAAATGACCAAAACGCTCGATGCGGCCTTCACTCCTCGCGATGGCAAAGACTGGCCCACCCCAGGTGCCGCCATCTACGGCCCCAAAGTGATGCTCGTCAACGAGTTTGCTGGTTCCGGAGGAGATATGTTCCCCTGGCTCTTCAAACACAAAAAAATCGGCCCCGTCATTGGGAAAAGAACCTGGGGCGGTCTGGTTGCATCTTTCGGATTCGGCTTGGTAGACGGCGGAAACGTAAACGCCCCGAACTGCGCTTTCTACAATCCCGCCAGCGGAAAGTGGGAAGTCGAAGGATACGGCGTTGATCCCGATCAAGTTGTTGAACTCGATCCCTACCTCTGGCGACAAGGGAAAGACTCTCAACTCGAAGCCGCTATCGCCGAAATCAACAAGCAACTCGCCAAATACAAACGGCCTGAGCTCAAGCGTCCTGCTAATCCCGATAAATCAAAAGTCGGCAGCGGCGGATTCTAAGCCTCCAAAACTCTACTTTGACCGCCCAACGCTATCCAGCTTTGGGCGGCATTTGTCTAACTTAACATTGTTAAAACTTCCTCCATCTGTAAACCGTACCGACAATTTTCAACTTCCTGCTTTGATCTCCATCGGTATAATTCGCTAGGAAATGGAAGCTGTCCTTCAATTTCTCGGCGCCCTGTGCCTTGTTCTCGTAGTGATTGCAATTGGCGGATTCATTTATGTTCGCTATAAATTTCGAAAGCTTTCGAAGGAACTCATCGAGAACGTCGTCAACATGGGCGGAACACTTCCCCCCATCAGTATTTCCCTAGAGCCTATCGAATCAATTCCTTGGCCGGACACCGCAGAAGTCGACGCCACGATCAGACAGCTGAGAGAGTTTGGGTTTGAAGAAGTCGGCTCTTATTTTATTACAAATCTTCCCAATACATACGTCCTCGGCATGGCCGATCCTGTCCGCAACTATTGGGCCGCCCTTACGACTCACCCAGCCGCACATCTCATGGTTGATCTCGCTTGTGAGGATCAAAACGGAAAACGTCTAAATGTTGCAGACAGTGGCCATGAACCAAATCGAAACAATGAATCAGAGCAGATAATCCGATTGCCTGGCGCAACCGTGGGAACTCTCTACACGACATTGCAACAGCACCGACCTGAAAATATCCAAGAGATCATTCCCACCGAATTTCCCCAATACTTCGAACTTATTTACCGCCGATCAATGGAGAGGCGTTATATAACTGGCGAGATCAGCGTAGACCATATTGACTTCGTCGAGGAGCTCACACAGAGTCAAGTAGATCCCGCAACTCTTGAGTTTCTTAAGCAGAGCAACCTCCTTCCAAAACCCGATGACAGAGACATCATTATCGAAGAATTACAAGAGAGAGTGACCGCTAAATGGTGGGAGGAGTTTGGAGATCGCTTACTTGTTATAACAGATCAAATGGAACCACTTGAGATAGTGGAGGCAATGGACAGCAGTTGGGATGGATGGAACACCAAAGGTGGCCTGGAGCGAGATGCAGATCGCCACGCACCGAAAAAAGGGCGAGAGCTCTTCTGGTCGTTAGTTAACACCCTTGGCCACAACGAACAATTCCAAATTCATGAATCCGTCGAAACTCCCATCCCTGCCGATATCATTGTCGGACCAGAATGGACTGATTAATAACTCCCCAACTGTTCACGAACATGGTTCGGTGAGTCAGTAATGATAAAGTTCACTCGAAGTGACTTTAACCGATCAACTTCTTCACCTGGCGGAACCGTCCATACAAAAAGCGGTACTCGATCACGACGCAAAAACGCCGCTAATTCCGGAGTTACATTACGATACTGAAAGCCAACCGCATCGGCCCGGCAGTCAATCTTCTTGCCGAGCATTTCATCAAATTTATCCGGCGCATAAGCTCCCGCCACCAACCACACCGCCGGAATATCCGCGGCCAGTTCCTTGGACTGCTTCACAAAATCCGAGTTAAAACTAAAGATGATCGTTTCACGCTCAGTCCCGGCTCGCAATACTTCCTGAATCACGGCCGGGACAACCCCTTTTCCGTCCTTAATCTCGATGACCTGTACGACCTTGCCCCTTAACACCTCAATGTATTCACGCAGAGTTGGCACCCCAATCTTCTTGAGTTCTTCCACCGTCATCTCCGCCACGACCCCATCCACCGGAAAAGTCCGCTTCAAAGTCTTGTCTTGGATCACCATCGGGACCCCATCTTTGCTCATATGGATGTCACACTCCGCCGCCATCGCCTGGCTCTCTACCGCTTTCTCAAAAGCCGGAAGCGTATTCTCTGGCGCGTAATCCGCCGCCCCTCTGTGCCCTACAACGAGAGTCTTATTCCAGCTCTGCCGAATCACATCACCGGCACTCAAATTCGACTCACTCATCACCGCCAAAGCCACCAAACTCGTTAAAGTCATCGCCCGTCAAGACTTGCCCAACAACGTTAAGCCAACGTCAAGTCCCAACCAAAAACTTCAAACACATGTCAATCCTTCCCGACCAAGCCCGTTCGTTGTGGCCCGTTCTCGATTCCTCATAGTAAATCAAATCCTGATTCTCAATGAACCCTTTCTTCAGCAATTCTTCCCTCATTGCGCGGACTGGTATCAACATTTGTTCCCCTTCCGCCATCCCCATGTCCATCCAAATCTTCACCTTTGGCTTGACCGACCAATCAGCGACCTGCTTGATCTGCCACCCTTCCGCCCACCAAAAACTCGGCGACATTACACCCGCAAGCCCAAACTTTTCCGGGTGCTTCGTCGCGAGGTGAAAAGAAATCAACCCGCCCAGGCTCGAACCCACGATTCCCGTCTCCGACCCCTTCCCTGAACTCGCGTAGTTCCCCTGAACCCACGGCATCACTTCCTCCATCAAATACCGCCCGAATTTGTCACCTTGCCCCCCGATCTCGCCCTCATTTGAAATCCTCGAAACCGGTGTGTATTCATTAAGCCGCTCCGCCCCCGCGTTGTCAACCGCCACCAGAATGATCGGCGGGATCAATTTCGCGTTGACCATTGCCTGCGCTGCCTCATCTGCTCGCCATTCCTGAGTCGGAATGAAGCTCCTCGCCCCATCGAAAACATTCTGCCCATCCAGCAGATAAATCGTCGGATATCCCCCCGGCTTTTTGGCATCATATCCTGGCGGCAACCACACCGAAATTGTCCGTTCACGACCCAATATTTCGCTCTTCATCCCTTCGTGAACCCGAATATCCCCTGTCAAGGTCGAAATCCGCCCCGAATCCTGAGCCGCCAAAACCAAAGCTAAAGCCGAAGTCAACATCAATTCGATTCTACCGCCGCCTCAAACGCCCGCAAAAACACCTCGTCCTCCCCCATCCCAAATACCTCCCTGAGCGCCTCATCTTCATCACTCTGACCCGTCACCCGCATCGCAATTTCCTTCCAAGTTGAATTATTCGCCATCGCCCGAGCAACGTCTCCCAAAGCGGAATCACCCCTCAATTCACCCAGATACTGCCCAATCAAACCCGCTTGCTCATAAGCCCGCCAAAGTCCCTCACCCGTCGCACCTCGACGGTCCCCCACAAACGCTTCGCTCAACTCATCCGGCCCCATCCAGATCGGTGCGCCCTGCTTCAACTCCGCCACATACCGACCATCAACGTCTCCACCCATCCGCATCGCAATCGCTTCCTCCAGCCACATCCCCATCCGCCCTTGAGCGAGGTTCAAGTTGACAACGTGTCCAAACTCATGCCGCAATCCATTCCGGAAATGGCCCTCGTTCCGCATCAAACCCAGCGGCAATACGACCTTGTCATAAGGCACCTTATCCACACAAAAGCCGTGACGATACGGCGTCCAGGGCGCATCGCTCTCTGGCACCATCAGCGAAACCAAAACCTTCTCCTCTGGCTCATACCCCAACCTCTGACAAACCGCCTCAAACTCAGCTCGAACAGCCTCCACCAACCACTCCCAACTCGATTCCTCCAGCTCCGAGGGTGCCTCTACCATCAAAACTTCCGAAATCTCACGGATCTCCCCGTACTCCCTGGCGCGCCACTCCGCCTCCACCATGCGGTAAGTGTGAGTCCCAAATGCGCCATCCCCACCCCCAAAGAGAGCGCATGATCAAACGCCTCCCGAAGGCGATCCTGATAGTACAAGTCCAATACGGTTTGCCATGCCGCACTCGCCCCCGCCCCGCCGTACCGCCCCGTCATCAAATCACTATTCACCGTCCCCAAATCCTTCGGATCCATCCCCTTCCTTACGCCAAATCGAGGGAGATCAGTCGCACCATCCACATTTCGTCGCCCCCTCTATGCATCGCTGAAGTGCCTCAGTTGCGAAGTCAGACATCTTGTCCATCCCGTTGAACTGCTTCAACATTTCTACACAACAGGGGCAAGACAAACAGAGCCGAAAAACGAAAATCCTAAAAATTACCAATTTCGCCAAAATGACACCAATACAATCACCCGCCACCACCACGACTGCTCATAATCCCGTTCCCGCCAATACTCCCGCTTCTGCTTCCTAGCCACGCCCTGTCACCGCAACTACCATACCAACAATCCCCACAATGCCAACGATCCCCCAAAATAAATAATCCGCCAACCGCACCCACTCCCAAACCCGACGAATAAAATCACAAACCCCCTCCCAAAAATCACCCACAACTTCGATCAAAGAATCCTTCATATAGAACTATGCAGGTGAAAAAACATCCAGCAACCAAAGATACTCAAACAAAGAGAGAACCAAAGCCAATCGAAATCGTCTCGTACTTGCTCCCACATAACTTCCAAATTATCAACAAACTTATCAAACCAGGTTCTTTCATCCATGTTGTTAATACGTACTTGAACCTCGTCAATGAGTCAAAATTCCCGAGTAGCACGATAAATGAACGACGACTGCCAAGCCCTCGCCCAGCTCCAAATCCGGCCCAACCAACGCCCCTTCATGCGCCAATCCTGGCAAAACCTCGCCTTCTTCCATCGAAAATTCGACCCCGACATCATCGCCCCACTCATCCCCAAACCTCTCACTCTGCACACTCACCAAAACAACGCCTACATCGGGTTCGTCCCTTTCGTCATGGCCAACGTCCGCCTCGCCGGACTCCCGCCCTTACCCAGCCAACGCCGTTTCCTCGAAACCAATATCCGCACCTATGTCCTCGACCCTGAAGGCCGGCCCGGCGTCTATTTCTTCTCTCTAGATTGCACCGACCCCCTCAGCATCGCCTTTGCCCGTTCACAATTCGGTCTGAATTACCTCTCCGCCCACCTCACCATCAACCAAACTCAAGATCAAATCACATACGCCGGAACCCGCACGCACCACCCCCAAGCTGCATACCGAGCAACCATCCACATCAACCAAGAAGCAACCCCCGCCCCGATCAACTCCCTCGAATTCTGGCTCCTTGAACGCTATCTCCTGTTCGCCTTCCGGAAAGGCAAACTCCTCACTGGGCAAGTTCACCACAACCCCTACAAAATCTTCGCCCCGGCCAATCCCATTTGCCTCGAATCCATGATCTCCGCCACCACCCACCTCCCCCACCACACTCACTGGGATAGCATCCTCTATTCCCCCGGCGTCGATGTCGAAGTCTTCCGCCCAATCCTCACCTAACCCCGCATCCGCCGTACCAAATCCCGCGACGCATCCCTCCAATCCGAATACCGAAAAAGAAATCCCGCATCTTCCAGCCGGCGCGGAACAACCCGCCGACTCTTCAACACCAATTCGCTCTCCGTTTGCATCACCAAACACCCCAACTCGATCATCCATTCCATTGCCGGTAATCCAAAGGAAACTCCCCACGCCTCCCTCATCATCCGAGCAAATTCCTTCTGCGGCAGCGGCCCAGGCGAACAAACATTCACTGCCCCCTCCACCTCCTCATCGATCAAAAACTGAATCGCCCGCGCAAAGTCATCTTCGTGAATCCAAGAAACATATTGCCTTCCATTCCCCAGCTGACCCCCAAGCCCCCGCCGTGTCAACGCCGAGAAAACCGCAAAAACACTCCCCTCATCTGGAGACATCGTCATGGCACTCCTCAGCGCCACCTTCCTCACCCCTGGAGTTTCTGCCGCCCAAAGCGCGTCTTCCCATGCCTTTGCAATCGCAATGCTCGCCTCCCATTTCGCCGGAGACCCCGGTTCGCCCCCGCCCAAAATGCCATCAATTTCATCATTTGCCGCATCAAATCGGTGCGCATAGATCGTCGCTGTACTCGACTGCAACCAAACCCTTGGCGGAACAACGCGTAGCCCAATCGCTTCACCGATAATCGCCGTGGATTCCACCCGCGAATCCATCATCTCTTTCAGATTCTCCGCGTTGTAGCGGCAATTCACCGTCCGCCCCGCCAAGTTGATCACCACATCCGCCCCGTCGAGCTCCGCAACCCAATCCCCCAAAGTCCGACCATCCCAAGCGACAACCCGGCACCCTTCGGCCTCAAAACCGACCGCGAGAGAATCACCACCTCATCCCCACGCCCCAGAAACCACCTCCGCAAAATCGCCCCGACATCGCCGCTGCCACCAGGGATGACTATTTTCATTTTTTTCTGAAACATATGATACTATAAAGCCGTGGAAAAAGAAATATTTCAACCCCAACTAACTTGGGATCCACAAATAGGCGGAAAACACTCCCCCGTTATTTTTAGGGACAATATTACACGCTCCCTCGGTCAAGACCCCACTGGACAAAGATTCCAAAAAGTCACTCGCCAAATTCTGGCTGGGAATTACTACCCCGCCGACGCCGTCGAATTTACCCCGACAAAAATCCCCCTCCAAGCTGGCACTCGAATCCTTCAACGTGCTCCCATCATCCCAGGCCTCAAATGGCCAGTCGCCACATCCATTGTTGAAATTTTCATAGCCGAACTAACCCAAGACTCGCTCCACATTGGCTACGTCACGACCGAACGACACCACGGTCGAGGCATCTGGGAAGCCAAAGTCACACTCCTCCCTAACAATGAACTTCAGATTAGGGTCTGGAGCACCGCCAGTCCAAACTCAATACTATTCTGGCTCGGCCTCCCCTATGCGAGATTCCTCCAACTCCGCGCCCGACGCCGTGCAATTGAAGAATTCCGAAAGCTCTAAACTCAAAACCCTCAGGCACAATTCATCATAATGAGTATCAAAGTGTCCCAAAAATTCGACGAACATGCTATCCGCGAAATCCTCCGCCGCGCCGAGGAAATCCACATCGGTGCCCCCCAACAGGACGACACCGAAGCCAAAGCAATCATCAAAGCCGCCGAAGAAGCCGGACTTCCCCGAGCCGCCGTCGAACAAGCCCTTCAAGAACGCCTCGCCCAAGTTCAAGCCACCACCACGCCCGGCGAATTCTTGTTCGCACCGTCTGCAGATGGCAAACTCTACGTTGCCGAACTCATCTCAAGCAACGGAGCAACAACCCGAGCCAGATTTCTCAACGGAAGTGACATTTCCGTCCCCACCTCTCAAACCCAGCCCGCAAACTTTCTCCCTGGTTCAAAAGTTTATGCAAACTGGCCCAGCTTCGGATGGTGGAATTGCACCGTCATCAGCTTTGATAAATCGAACCGACTCCTGCGCCTCTCCGACGGCTGGGGCAACGAAAAATCCTTCCCTCTCGCCGAAGTGCGCATCAATCCCCCTGTCCAAGCCAATTCAAAGTTCCACAAAGACTTGATCTATTTCTGGGACAACTACAAGATGCAACTCATGATCGCCGTCGGAGTCGGACTCTTTGTTTTCATCATGATTCTCCGTAATATCTGAGCCGCAGGTAAACAACCTCACTCATAATAATAGGACACATGATCCCCGCCCTACTCGCCCTCGCCTCGCCGTGGAGCACCCTCATCATCGGCGGAACCATCATCGATGGCACGGGTTCCCCCGCTTACAAAGCAAACCTCCGGATCCAAGGCGACCGAATCATAGACATCTCGCCCAACCTCAAACCCCTGCCCGACGAAACCGTCATATCCGCCCAGAATCTTGTCGTCGCTCCCGGTTTCATTGACGCCCACTCCCACGCCAGCGGCGGAATTGAAGAAGACCCCTTGGCCATCTCCCAAATCACCCAAGGCATCACCACCGCTGTCGTCGGTCAAGACGGCTACTGGGAAAAACCCATCCAAGAGTTCTTCCAGGATCTCAAAGCCTCCAAACCCGCAATCAACTTCGCCGCATTCTCTGGCCACGGTGGAATCCGCTCCAAAGTAATGGGCGACGACTACAAACGAGCTGCCACCCCCGCCGAAATCTCCCAAATGACTGAACTCGTGCGCAGCGACATCAAGCACGGAGCAATCGGCCTTAGCACCGGACTGGAATACGACCCCGGATACTACAGCACGACTGAAGAAGTCATCGCCGTTTCCCAGCCGCTTCAATCCGCCAACGCCCTCTATATCTCCCATATGCGAGACGAAGGCGATTTCATTATCAAAGCCATCGAAGAACTGCTCACAATCGGAAAAGCCAACAAAATACGAGCCCAAGTATCACATATCAAACTCGGCACCGCCTCCGTCTGGAACAAATCAAGCAGCATAGTCGCCCTTCTTCGCGCCAACCGCACTCAAGCCGACATCTACCCATACACCTACTGGCAATCCACCATCGCCGCCCTCAGTCCGAGCCGCAACTGGGAGGACCGCAAAATCTGGATCAAAGGCCTTGCCGATGTGGGCGGCCCCGCCAATGTCCGCCTCACCCGATTCACCCCCGACCCATCTTGGCAAGGCAAAACTCTCGACGAACTCAGCCGCACCTTCAAAAAAGACCCGATCACCCTCATCCAAGAAATCCTGAACCGCACCAAAGACGGACAAGGATCGCAGTCCGTTGTCGTTACCGCCATGCAAGAATCCGACCTCGAAACATTCATGAAATCTCCAAACATCATGTTCTGCTCCGATGGCAGCATCGGTGGCTCCCACCCTCGCGGAGCCGGATCGTTCCCTCGATTTCTCGGTCGCTACGTCCGCGAACGAAAAACCCTCCCCCTCCCCGAAGCCATCCGCAAGATGACCTCCCTAACCGCCCAAGCGTTTCAACTCCGCGACCGGGGTCAGCTGAAACCCAATTACATTGCTGATATCACCATTTTTAATCCAAAAACAATTAAAGATAACGCCACCCCTACCAATTCAACCGCTCTCAGCGAAGGCGTCATTCACGTTATCGTTTCCGGACAAATCACGCTGAAAAACGGCAAACCCTCCGGTATCCGCAACGGTCAAATCATTCGCCGTAATGAATAGCCCCTAGCTTCCCGAAGAGATCGTAGTCTCAGTCGCCTTCTCAGCTGCATCTCGAGTAAAGGTGAAGTTGACCAATCTGTAGCCACAGTAAATCTGCCATAAAGCCACTTTTGAATCCTTTTGCGCTCTTCTGAAGTAATTCACTTGTGGGTGAGTTGAACGAAAACGAAGTCAAAGCAATACTGAAACGAGCAGAACAAATCCATAGTGGAGAGATATCCGGTGATCAGTCGGAAACTGCAGCACTTTTGATAGCAGCGGAAGAAGCTGGCCTACCGCGGGAGGCCGTGGAACTTGCACTCCAGGAGCGACTGAGTTCTCAGCCACTCTCCTGTGATACAGGCGATCTCGTTTCGCCCCGCGACCGGATGGAAAAATGTATGTTGCGAAGGTCGTTCTTGCAAAGAGTTCTGTCATAAAGGCCCGATTCTTAAATGGTTCGGAACTGACTCTTCCTGCAGAAAAAGTTGTCAAAGCAGATTTCCAAATAGGGTCGAAAGTGCAAGCGTTATGGCCAGTTCACAATTGGCATATGAGTACAGTCATCGCATTTGATCAAGAAGAAGGAACCGTGAAATTATCCGATGGATGGGGTTTTACCAAAACATTCCCCCTGTCTGAAATTCGACTTCCTCGACAAAGAAATTTACACAAATCGCTGGCGGCATTTTGGCAAAAAAATTACACTTACTTTCTTGCCGCAATTGGAATCATAATTTTAGTGGTTCTGTTAGTGAAAAAATAAATGCTTCCGAAGAAATTCCGATCTTTCGCCCAATCCCACAATTTCACCGTCATCGAAGAGCTTCCTCGGGGCTACTGCTCGCGCATCTTTACTGACGGAACACGGATTCTCAAAGTTCCGTTCCAAGGTGAAGAGCAAACCTCCGGTGCACGAGCCGCCATCCTCATCCAACAAGTGAACGGCCCCAAAATTTACGCCCATCACGAACCAACCGGCGCACTCATCATGGAACGCATCCCCGGCGGTCAATCCCTTTTGACTACAATCGTGTCAAATGAAATTCCCTCCCCAAGTATGGGGAGGGTGAGGGAGGGGTTGCCCGCCGACCCCATGAACATGAGTGACATCCCGATTTTCATCCCGCTCGCCCAAGCAATGTCCACTCTCCCCGCCACAAACTTCCCCTTACTCGCGAATTTCTACAAAAACCCACCCAAAATCGCCAAAAAACTCATTGAAACCACGCCAAAACACGTCTTCCTTCACGGCGACCTTCACCACGAAAATATCCTTTTCGACGAAAGAACATCTACATATCGCCCGATCGATCCCAAGGGCCTCATCGGTGACCCCAATTTCGAACCAGTCGCCTTTCTCCGCAATCCCATCCTCACCCTACCAGACAACCCAAACTTGTACAAATTCACCCGAGACCGAATCATCTGTATCAGTAACGCACTGAATCTTGACCCTTTCCGAATCGCCGCCTGGCTCTATGTAGACCGATATTGCCACCTCCAAGAAGACCCCAACCCCCGCTGGCAATCCGTCCTGCCAACGTTCAACCAACTGATGACGGACTTCAAAATGTAAACTCCCCAAATGCAAAAAGTCCAGCCCGAATCTATCCCCGTCCCCGCCGGGCACTATTCCCCGCCCTCGTCCACAACGGCACGGTCTATGTCTCCGGTCAACTCCCCCTCAAAGAAGGTAAGCCCATCTCCGACGACATCACGGACCAAACCAACCTCTGCCTCGAACAACTCCAAAGCATCCTCACCTCCGCTGGCTCAGATAAAGCCCATGTTCTCAAACTCAACATCTACATTTCAAACATCGAACACTGGCCCGCTGTCAACGCCTGCTGCCGAGAATTCTTCGCCGATCACCGCCCCGCCCGCGCCATCATCCCCGTCCTCCCCCTCAACCACAACTGCCTCATCGAACTCGACTGCACCGCCGCAACAATCCCCTAACGCCCCCGCCTCTGCAACTCCTGACTCAACGCCTCAATCGGCTCCTTCAACGCCTCGATCCCCTGCAAAGGCTTCAGCACCCAAATCAACCCCGATACCAAAACGGACGCCCCCACCGCAAAACTAAACCCCTGCACCAGCCCATTCCGAACCTGGACACGCCAATTATTCCCAAACTTCAATTGCCGCTCCATCAGCTCATTGTTTGCCCTCAGCGCCTCCGTCAATTGCCGCGCCAACTCCCGGTCCAATATCGGTTCGTGTTCCATAGCCCACCCTTCCTAACGTTCGACTCCCACCATCCGATGCAATCCACGGAAGCCTACTCCCCCTCTCCGTTTCAATGGAGAGGGCCTGTCCTCGACTCGATAGGGGAGGGTTAGGGGGAGAGGTAACAGATTCCCATGCATGCGGGGAACTTACCGAGAGCATGAGGTGAACCGTTCACAGCAGTGTTCGGTTCCCCCTCCCCCTTTGGGGGAGGACTTAGGAGGGGGCCATCAATGGGGAAACAAAAGAGATAGCACCACCAAAAATGCAACACCAAATCCCCTTTCTCCCCCCAAAAACTCTGTCAACATAAAGCAATCTCCATGACCCAAGCCGGACTCCCATGGCTGTGGCACTACGCCCGCCCCCACCGACCCAAAATCATCGTCTCCTCCATCTACGAAACCCTCGGCAAAGTCATGGATGTCGCCCCCGAAATCCTCATCGGCATCGCCATCGATGTCATCGTCAAGGGCCAAGATTCCATGTTCGCCACGGTCTTCGGAATCACCGATAAGTGGCACCAACTCCTGATTCTCGCCGGCATCAACCTCGTCGTCTGGATGCTGGAAAGCCTCTTCGGCTACCTCTCCGCCACCGCCTGGCGCAACCTCAGCCAAACCATCGAACACGAAATCCGCACCAAACTCTACGCCCACGTCCAAAACCTCGAAGTCAGCTGGTTCGAAGACAACTCGTCCGGCGGACTCCTCAGCATCCTCAACGACGACATCAACCAGCTCGAACGATTCCTCGATACCGGCGCATCAAGCTTCATCCGCCTGTTCTGGAACATCATCCTCGTCGGTGCCGTCTTCGCCGCCAGTTCTCTCCTCGTCACCGCCCTCGCCATGATCCCCATCCCCATCATCGTCTGGGGCAGCATTTTCTACCAAAAACGGCTCAAACCCCGCTACACCAAAGTCCGCGAAGCCGTCGCCGGACTCAGCAGCACCCTCTCCGCCAACCTCGGCGGAATCACCACCATCAAAGCCTTCACCTCCGAATCCCGCGAAGCCGAACGCCTCGCCACCGTCAGCAACGAATACCGCACCGCCAACCAAGAAGCCATCAAGTTCTCCGCCGCATTTGTCCCCCTCATCCGCATGGGCATCCTCACCGGGTTCACCGGCACCCTCCTCGTCGGCGGATGGCTCGCCTCAATGGCACCCTCAGCGTCGGAATCTATTCCGTCCTTGTCTTCATGACCCAGCGCCTCCTCTGGCCCCTCACCAGCCTCGGCGAAACTCTCGACCAGTTCCAACGCTTCCTCGCCAGTACCCACCGCATCCAAAACCTCTTCGACACCAAACCCCAAATGGTCGAAGGTCAAAAACCCCTCCCCACCCCCATCCAAGGCGAAATCAACCTCCAAAACGTCACCTTCAGCTACATCGCGGGCACCCCCGTCCTCAAGGGCGTTTCGATGCACATCCCCGCCGGCGAAACCCACGCCATCGTCGGCGCCACCGGCTCCGGAAAATCCACCATCATCCGCCTCCTCCTCCGGTTCCACGATCCCATTTCCGGGCAGGTCACCCTCGACGGCCTCCCCCTCACCGATCTCAGCTACTCCGCCCTGCGCGGCGCAATCGGCTTTGTCAGCCAAGATGTCTTCCTCTTCCACGGCACCGTCCGCGAGAACATCGCCTATGGCAAACCCGACGCCTCCACCGAAGAAATCGAAGCCGCCGCCCGCTCCGCCGAAGCCCACGAGTTCATCCTCGCTCTCCCCAACGGCTACGACACCATCGTCGGCGAGCGTGGCCAAAAACTCTCCGGCGGTCAACGCCAACGCATCTCCATCGCCCGCGCAATCTTGCGGGATCCTGCGATTCTGGTTCTGGATGAAGCCACCAGCGCTGTGGATAACGAAACCGAAGCCGCCATCCAGCGGTCACTCGCCGTGGTCACCAAAGGCCGCACCGCCGTCATGATCGCCCACCGGCTTTCAACGATTCGGGATGCCGATAAGATTTGGGTTCTCGAAAACGGCGAGATCATCGAATCCGGCACACACGACGAGCTCACATCTCAGTCTGGGCTTTATGCGGCTTTATGGCGTGTACAGACAGGAGCAACTTCTGGTTTAATCTCTACATAGAATGAGTGGTTACAAACATATTGAAACCCCTGAAGCAATGCTTTGGCGATATATAACGCTGGAGCGCTTTTATGAACTTCTTCAATCATCCTCATTACACTTCACACACCCTAGCGGATTTGAAGATCAGTTCGAGTTCAGCTTACCGACATCTCAAATTATGCTACTTAACTCTATTCCTGGTGAAATTGGAATTGAACATCGAGAGTTCTATAGAAAAACTGAATCGTTCCCTATTGGTGTCGTGTGCTTTCACATCCGCGATTACGAAGATTCACTTATGTGGGCCACATATGGTTCAGAGAAAGGTGTCGCTCTAGTCACGAAAACGTCGCTAATACTTAATTCACTTCGTGAATCTGGTCATACGTTAGTAAGAATGGGGAATGTAAATTACGTAAACTACGATGATCCAGAACTTGGCGAACTTAACAACTTATACGATCGAATTTTGCACAAAAGAAAATTTTTTGAATCTGAAAGGGAAGCAAGACTTATCTTGGTTCACGTAGAAGACGATTCAGATCGCGTTACTAGGACAGGTTGTGGATTTCTGGCAAACCTAGAGTCTCTTAGTTGGATACAGGAAATTGTAATCTCTGCGGCACTCAAAGGAGATATAGATTCAATTCGCGAAAAAGCTGAAAAGGTAGGTCTTAATGTCCCAATCCGAGTTTCTGCTCTGTCTGAAAAACCGCCTCACATAGAATAGTCACTATCGTTTGATGATTGGTAGGCATGAATAATTCTAAGAGTTCCTGATAGTCTTTCGCTAGCTCGCTCACGATCCGCTCCTATAATCGCCGTCACGGCCGCCACCCGCTCCTCCGGCGTCATCCGCCGCAAAGACATCCGCATCAAGTCCCCGGCAACTCCCCGATCTGCTCTCGCAGTAACTCCAAATCCAGCAAGTCCTTCGCTCGGCCCGAAGCCCGCTTCGTCAAAACATAATCCTTCAGAGACAGCACCTTCACCCGCAAACCCGACAACTCACCATCAATCGTCCGCCCCGTCGCCGTCTCCCAATCACACCCATCCAAAAACGTCAGAATGTCCACCCGCCGTGGAGGAATCCCCAGTTGCAAAAGCCGCTTGTCTTCCGTCAACTGCCGCGCCGCCTCGTCCCCCATCGAAATTCCAAACTCCTCCAACGCCTCCCGAACACGCCGGGCATTTTCCTCCGACCGTGAAACCCAAAAGTCAATATCTTCGGTGTAGCGTGGCTGGGCATGAAACGCCAACGCATACGAACCAACAATCAAAAACTCAACTTTGTGAGCAATCAATAATTCGATAAGTTCTCGAAATTCGTCCGGAATCTCCATCTTTCGTCCACCCCGAAATCGCAAACGCCAACGCCACCCGCTCCTCCGGCGTCATCCGCCGCAAAGCCTCCCGCGCCGCCTCATCCGCCGCTTCCACCGTTTCAAAAACCCGAACTTCCCCCCGTTCCACATCCCCCATTTTACCCCGCCCCAAACGCCAAAAAAGCGGGGCAATCTTCACCAGATCACCCCGCCCACCGAACCCAAAGTCAGTTCTTACTCACCGGCCAAGTCAGAGTCGCCGCCGTGTCAATAATCTTGGTCTGGCCCGTACCGTCCGCCGCCATCCGCCAAATATCCCCATCCGCCACATAAACAATCGTGTTCGCATCGCGGAAACTTGGCTGACCCTCAATCGCCGCCGTATTCGCCAAAATCCCCTCGTCCGTTCCGTCCGCATCAATCGTATAGATGTCGTCGTTCCGAGTGAAAACAAATGAGGCCCCATTCGGGCTCCAGCGCATATTCGTTGAATCAATCGTATTCGCCGTCACCGCAAACAGTGAGCTCCCATCCAGATTCATCGTATAAATCCGCCGAAAACTTGACGGAACGTAATCAATCGCAATCTTTGTGCCCTGGTCGTTCACATCAATATCTTGGATACCACCCCCAAAGTTGCCATCAAACAAATCTCCCGAAACTCCCGTCCCGTCCGGATTCACGGACCGAACCTTAAAGCCCGTTGTCGAAATCCCATAAATCTTCGACCCATCACCGTTCCAGTCCCCATTCCGGAACCCCGTCAATGTCGTCAAACCCGTTCCGTTCGCATTGATCAAATACAACTGGTTGTTGGATACAAACAGAATCTGCGATTTATCTGGACTGAGCCGCATCCGCGACATCCCCGGACCAGTCCCCGAAGTAAAGGCATTCCCCGTCGGAAAATCCTCCCGCACCAAAGTGAATCCGTTACTCGCATAGTAAATAAAATCTGATGGGCTCGAAGAACCACCCCCTCCGCAACCCGCCACCATCAACCCCGCAAAAGCCAAACCGAAAAGTGAAACGCGTGCTGTTTTCATACCCCCAGGGTAACACACATCCCCCGCAAATGTTACAGTAATTACAAAATCAACTACCCGCGCGGTGCCCGCTCCAGCAGCTTCGCCGCTTTCAGCTTCCCTTGCAAGTTCCCCACTTCATACTCCGACCCAAACAGGAACGCTGTCCGCCCCTCACTATCCAAAACCCGCTTGCAACCCGTCGGCAAATAAACCCCCGTTAATTCACCCAAATCCCCCTCAAACCACCGAATCAACCGCTGACTCATCACGCCAAAATCCGTCTTCACCCCATATTCAGCCTCCAGGCGGAACTTCACAACCTCAAACTGGAGCATCCCAATCGCCCCCAAGATGTACTGCTTCGTATCAGATCTCGGATCAGAGTAAAGCTCCACGAGCCCCTCAGCCGCGAGCTGCAAAACCCCCTTGTCATAATGCTTAAACCGCGACGAATCGTAGTTCGTCAAACTCGCAAAAATCTCCGGCGTAAAGGCCGGAACCTCCGCATATTCCACCTTATTCCCCGTCGTCAAAGTATCCCCGAGGAGCAAAAATCCCGGGTTCGGAATCCCAATAATATCCCCCGGAAACGCCTCCTCAATAATCTCCCGGTCACTCCCAAAAACCCTCTGCGGGCGCGACAACTTCAGCTTCTTCCCACTCTGAACGTGGGTCACTTCCATGTCTTTCTCAAAGACCCCACTCACAATCCGAATAAACGCAATCCTGTCCCGGTGTTCTGGGTTCATATTCGCCTGAATCTTGAACACAAACGCCGAAAACTCGTCTTCCGTCTTGGTTACTCCCCCCGCCACATTCTCCCGCCCATGCGGAGCCGGCGCAATCCCCACAAATGAATTCAAAAACGCCTCAACCCCAAAATTCGTGAGCGCCGAACCAAAGTACATCGGCGACTGCTTCCCTTGTTTCACCAGTTCAAAGTCAAGCTGATCATGCGCCACATCCAGCAATTCAATATCATCCATCAACTGCGCGTAGTTCTTCTCCCCCAAAACCTCTCGCGCACGCGGATCATCAATGTGAATCGAATCCGTCTCCACCTTCTTCGCCCCCCGCGCTCCCCGCTGATAAAGCGAAACCGTCTTGCTCGCCCGGTCATAAACCCCCCGGAAATCGATCCCCTCTCCAATCGGCCAATTCATCGGCACACACGTCATCCCCAGCGCCTCGTCAATGTCTTCCATGATCGTCAGCGGCCCCAGACCATCGTGGTCAAGCTTATTGACGAATGTGAAAATTGGTATCCCCCGATCCGAACAGACCGTGAACAACTTCCGTGTCTGCGCCTCCACACCTTTTGCATAGTCAACAATCATCACCGCACTATCCGCCGCTGTGAGCGTACGATATGTATCCGCACTAAAATCATTATGCCCCGGCGTATCAAGCAGGTTCAACATGTACTCCCGATACGGGAACTGCAACACCGTCGAAGTAACAGAAATCCCCCGCTGCTTTTCCAGTTCCATCCAGTCCGAAGTCGCCTTTTTGCCGCTCGACTTCGCCTTCACTGAACCAGCACTCTGGATCGCCCCGCTATAAAGCAACAGTTTTTCTGTCAAGGTCGTCTTCCCTGCGTCCGGGTGCGAAATAATCGCAAACGTCCGCCGCTTTTCGACCTCAATCCCAAAACTCCGCTCCATTGTTGAACTCATCTGAACCTCACCGATTATGCGGTAATTTTCCTTCTTCCCCGGGGTCCAACTCGCCAAACCTTCGCCTATAATAAACCTATGCTGATCGCCCTTACTGCCGTCCTTCTCACGCAAATCAGCCCCGGCCCAAGCCACATCCCCACCGCACAAAACTACCGCGATTACCTCGCCTTCGTTCAGCCCAACGCTGCCGAAACCAAATACAAAGACATTGCTTGGCGCAACACATTCTGGCCCGCTGTCCAAGAAGCCAAAAAACTCGGTCGCCCTATCCTGTTCTGGACAATGAACGGGCACCCCCTCGGCTGTACGTGAAACAATGGCGTCCGCGGACGTCAGTTGGTCTGGTCAGACCCGGAAATCATCAAACTCAGCACTCAATTCGTCACCGTCGCCGACGAAGTCTATATGCTCTACCCCGAGGATCAGTGGAACCTCGACCGAGTCAAGAACGACCCCGCTCACCTCTTTTTCAAGAAATTCGGCGAGAGCGTTCCCAAAGATAACTGGAACCATCCCGGCACTAAACAAGGCGTCTACATGATGGGCCCGAACGGCGAATACCTTGAAGCCAAATTTGCCGCTGCCGCCAACCCAGCCGATATCCTCGCCCGGATGAAACGCGCCCTCAACCGTTGGGAAACCATCAAAGCTGAAAAAGGCTACCAAGACCTCCCCATCCCCGCCGTCAAACCGACTCACCCACCAGAAATCACCGGCCAACTGATCTTCCGCGTCAATTCTCGCGACCTTCCACGTGGCAACGGCGACCAATCCGGTCTGCGAATCACCCCCGCCGAGCAACGCCAATCCCAAGGCTGGCCGGATTTCACCAAGTGGGCTTGGAACGAATCATGGGTTGGCCTGCCAACTACCCAGAGTTTCGTCCCCAAATCTAACCAATCTGAGGAAGTGAACCAACGCGATCTCCGGGCCATCGCCCGTATTGCCCTCCTCGACAACGTCCGTGGTCAAAACCCTGAATGGCGCGAGCAAGATATCAAGTCAATCACCCTCACAATGCGCCGAATCACAACCAAAAACGGCCTCCAAACTATCCAATACACTGGAAAAGCAACGATCTCCGACGGCAACAAATCCTATTCGCCAACTTGTTATGGCGAAGGAATTTTCAATCCAGAAACCCAGCGTTTCAATTCCCTGGATCTCGTCTGGATCGGCCCCCGATCCGGTGCTGCCCAGTTCAACCAACGAGAAGAAGACCAAGGCCCCGCCCCCATGGGCATCACCCTGAGCCTATTTCAATAGGATTGCCCCCTGTCCGTTTCAATGGATAGGGGGTGAGGTCATTAGCATCCCGGGCACATACCCCTGTTCATTCCCTCAATTCCTTAACCAAAATGCCCTTTTCAATCCCCGCACAACTGACGTAAACTAAGTCTATGATCACTGCAACTGTCCTGCTCGCCAGCCTCATAACCGCGCAGAACAACCCGCGGGTTCAAGCCGATTCGTTTTCTCTCGAAATTCCTCAAAAGTACCGTCACCAGGTCAAAACGACAAGCATTTTCCTAACGCAGTCAGCGGGAATGAACTCAACCCGAATTGGGTTCACATTTGAAGGGAAGGTCGCCGATCCTCAAGCCCTCCACGAGCGACTCTGGACAAAAAATGCTTCAGGATGGAGTCCCACAAATGTCACCCCCGACACGAAGCTCGAAATTGGATCCGCCGTGCTTCTCCATCGATCCGGAACCCTCACCCTCCGAGATACAAAACGATTCGACAGCACCCTTGTATTAACAACCCCAGATGGGAGCATCAGCGCATCCGTAACTGCAACCGACTCTCAAAGAGGCATTGAAGGTCTCGCCGACACAATCCAAATGCTGAGAACTGTTCAAACCGCCAGCGGAGCCATTGCCACGGGCAAACCAGCAGAAACCACGTCGGGAACAAACTCAAGCTCAAATACCGGCACCAATACCGGGACAAATTCAGGGTCAACTTCGACATCAACCACCACTACTACGCCCCCCACAACGAAGCCCACCGAAACAAAGCCTCCGGTGACAACACCTCCTCCCACTTCGGCGAAGGACGTTTTTCCACTCATCAATCCCGATGAAGTCGCTCGAAATGCTCGCCTCATCCGGATTGCTGAAGCTCTTTATCCGCCAGACCCAACTTCTCTCACCGAAAATCAAGCCTCTGCACTCCTGCAAGAAGCCGTGGAACTGTGCGGCTTCACGCTCCGAAATCCAAACTGGCAAATTGTCAAAAACCCTCCAAAAGACCAAGCCATCGGCTTGGCTGTCGAAACCTCGGACATTCCCCGTGTTGCCACCCTGTTCACGCAAGGAGCAACTGTTAACTATGCAGATTGGACTGCCGCTCTCGATCAATCCTGGAGCAAAGTGGTACCAAATTTCAAATCTGCTGAATACATGACCGATTTCATGTATTCAGGAAGAATTCACCCATCCGCCGGATACCGTTCACTCCGGCACTTCATCAAACAACTCTCCGTTCACTCGATGAACGGAGTACTCATTTCCGACGATAACGCAAAACTTGACGCCATTCAACTCTTCCTCCTGACCAGATTGGTCACCGAAGTTGTCCTCCATCCGCTACGCACCGAAGTAGAAAAAGCAAAAACGCTTGAACAACCCCAAACGCATCCTCAACTTCTCGCTTCGAATGCCTCTTTCACAATTACGCAAGCGGGTGCATTTTCAGGATGGACTGAAGACTTTGCCTCCTACGCCTCTGGTCAATACTTCAACAAAGTTCGAGATATGGTCATTGAAGCCCTTGATCCACTCAATGGCTCAGACAAAATCGACAAACTAGGAAACTTTGCTGATGCCGCCGGAGCCATCGGATCCATCATAAAGTTCATTTGCTCCTATGCCTACCTCACAGGCGAACTCAAAGTCCTCCCCCAGGAAATCCTCTCACCCGCCGCATTGAAGGAGACGGTGGTGAAGAACGAACCATGCAAGCCAAGTTCATGATCGATGGTTCAAAAATCCAAGACTTCCTCAAGGAGAATCGCCTCATTCTGAACTCTATCACCGGCGGAACCCTCGATTTTGATTCACCCAAGACCAGCCCAATAACCGGACGACATCAATGGGAAATCGAACAAGACCGATTCAGCTCTGACAACTTAGCCGTAACCGCAGTGCGTGGCACCGGTGATTTCAGCAAGCTTCAAACCGACGAAAACGGAATCACTAAGCTTACTGTCGAAGGGGCACGCCGCCGAAAGCCGCTCGACCGACGTCTTCTCATTCCCTATATTCGGAGAGTCCGCGTCATCGTAACACCGCAAATCAAAGAAACCGAAATGCGACAAGATATCCTCGACGCGTTCACGACATCGTCAGGAATCCGGGGACTCACCCCCGGCAAAGTCAGTGCTGGACAAGGCGGCCCGAATGCACTCATCTCCGCCATGAATGCGACATTCGAAACCCTCTACCGCATGAATTGGGCCGGTGGGCGCTATGTCATCCTTGAAGTAAAAGACTTTATTGAAGCGAACGCCATCGCTTCAGTAAAACTCAATTTCAACTATGATCGCTCATATCACGAATTGCAGTTCAACTACCAAGCATCGGGCAATGGCAAACTTGAGTCGGATGCAATGCTGATGGGAATCTCTGACTTTGAAGGCACAGGCGGATATCCACCCGGATTCACTGAAGAAATGCTGAACGATTTACCCCCGGACATGCGCGCACAATTGCAAGCCGAGATAGACAAATGGCGAAAGGAACAGGCCAATCCCGATAAAGCCAGCCTCATCGCGACCTATCTCGGTGGAGGCGAACTCCAAACGTCAATTCTTCATTCGCAAGAAGTCAATGGCTTTGAAAGCGATGGGAAACACGATCCCGGCGGAAACTTCTCCGCAAATGATGAAACGAGCCTCAACCCAACAAAACCTGTCAATCTAAATACTGACAATACCGCGCTGATCATATCGCTATTCAAAAAGAAAAATGAAGCAAGTGTTTCGTTTGATTTTGGTGAAATGGCGAACTACAAATCCCAGCGGACGGGACGAAAAGGGTTTCCCCCAGTCGCTGAGTTAAAGGGTATCAATTGGCGCACTGGCCTCGAAATTGAAGGGGAAAGTACTCCTTTCAAAACCAGCCTCACATCCAAAAAAACAACCCACGGAACCACTCTCTATGAGGGTTTTGTCAGTCGCCATCTAACATTCAATAAAGAGAGAATCGGACGCGTCAACTTCGATTGGAAACTCGAAATCAAAGATCCGACTCCGCCAAAATAACACCCAACACCTCCTTAACAATCAGCCAAGGTAAAACCAGCTCCATGCTCAGACGCGACTTCCTCGCCGGAACCGCCGCCCTTGTCAGCGGCCTCACATTCGGAAAAGTCAACCTCAACTTCCCCACCCAAACCCAAACCGCAAAGGGCCGAGTCACCAACGCAAAAACCGGACAGCCCCTCCCCAACGTCCGCATCAGTAACGGCATAACTGTCACCAAAACCAACCGCAACGGCGAATATCAACTCCCCGTCACCGATGACACGATTATCCATGTCGTCAAGCCCCGGGGGTTCAAAACCCCCGTCACCGCAAACCAAATCCCCCAATTCTTTTACATCCATAAGCCCAACGGTTCTCCTGCCACAAAGTACGAAGGCGTCAAGCCCACCGGCCCTCTTCCAAGCTCGATTGACTTCGCCCTCACCCCAGAATCCGAACCCGACAAGTTCCGCATCGTGATGTTCGGCGATCCCCAACCCCGCAACCAAACCGAAATCGACTACATGTCTCACGACGTTATCGAACAAGTCATCCGCGACGCCGCCGACCAAGACTGCAAATTCGGCATCAGCCTCGGTGACATCATGTTCGACAACCTTGAGTTCTATGAGCCGCTCAATCAATCCATCGCCAATATAGGCCTCCCTTGGTACAACGTCCTCGGCAACCACGACCTAAACTTCGATGCCCCCGATGACGATTTGAGTTCCGAAACCTGGCAACGCATTTATGGCCCCCGTTACTACAGTTTCGACTTCGGCCCCGTCCACTTTGTGATCCTTGACGACATCAAATACAACGGACGCGAAAAAGGAGGCTACACCGGCGAACTCGGATACCAGCAACTCACCTGGCTCCGCAACGACCTCAAACACGTACCTGGCGACCAACTGGTTGTCGTATGCATGCACATTCCTCTCGGCGGAATTTCCGACCAAAAAGAGTTCCTCGAAGTGATCAAAGACCACAAGCACACGTTCTCACTTTCCGCCCACACCCACCTCCAACGTCACGATTGGTTTGGCCCCCAAAATCATCACCACCTGAACCATGCAACCGTTTGTGGATGCTGGTGGGGCGGTGCTCCTGATGAACGCGGAATCCCCCACGCCACCATGTCCGACGGTGGCCCCAACGGATATAGCATCATCGAATTCAACCGCAACGATTACAAAGTCACCTTCCGCCCCGCTTCTCGACCGATGGACGAGCAAATGGCCATCTACCTCCCCGAAGTCATTGAATCCGCAAAGTCCGCCGAAGCTGAACTGGTCATCAACGTCTTCGCTGGTTCAACCAAATCAACGGTCGAAGCGAGAATCAACAATGCAGAGTGGCGGGCCATCCCCAATGTTCCCGGCCTTGACCCCTACATCCAGCGGATCAAAGAACTGGAAGCCTCGGAAAAGCCCCCCCTCGGACGCAAAGTCGCTGGCCCCAATCCCACACCACATATCTGGAAAACCACCCTCCCCGCAAATCTCCCCGTCGGAACTCATCGACTCGAAGTCCGGACGACGGACATGTTCGGCCAAACTTACCGCGACTACCGCACTTTCCGCGTGAGTTAAGTAGCCAGCTCAGACTCAACTCTAGTGATTTGATCCTCACTTCAACTGAGGATCAAATCCGAACGACTCGCTCACCGCTTTCAATAATTCGCGCGGGTCAGCACTATCACAGTTCACCAGAATCACCATACAACTATCCGAAGCCAAGTCGCTCTTCAAAAACGTCATCGTTCCTAACCAACCCCCGGAATGAGAAACCAACGGGCGCTCTCCCGCTCGCTCGATCATGAGACCGCCTCCATAGGGCGATTCATTCGTCACACTTTGCGCCGATGGTGTCCACAAATAATCCCAAGATTTACGGCTCAAAATCTTGCCCTCGAGCATCGAATCATGCCAAGCCACCAAATCTCTTGCTGAAGCCATCACCATGCCATCCCCCAAAGCAGAGTATCCCGGGGAGCAAAGTGATTCATTTCTAAACTCCTTGCCAAACTTCGTATATCCATAAGCCCGCTTGGGCAAGACAATCAGCGGATTGCTGATTACCGCGGACTTCATCCCCGCTGGCTCAAACAATTGCCGGCTCACATAACTTCCAAATCTTGTATCACTCACTTTTCCAACAATGTAACCGAGGGCCATATAGCCAGAATTGCTGTATTCCCACTTCTCACCCGGAGCAAAAACAAGCGGTTTTTCCCGCAAATATTCGATCAAAAACTTATCCGTCGTCATCTTCCCCAGATCAACTTCGCCTTCTAAGTAGTCGGGTAAGCCACTCGTATGGTGAAGAAGATGCTCAATAGTGATTCCCTTCCAACTGTCCGGCGCACCGTCCACAAAACTCGCCAAAGTATCCGTCAACTTCAGCTCGCCCGACTCAACCAAAGTCATCACCGCGACCGCCGTGAACTGCTTACTCACACTTGCCAACTCGTGGATAGAGTCCATGCTCATCGGCGTCTCGGTTTCCAAATTCGCGTATCCGGCTGCCCGCTCGTAGACAACCTTCCCGTCACGTTTGACTAAAACAACAATCCCCGGAGACTGCTTCGACTCGATGAATTGATCAATCGCAACGTCAACCGGATTGGCTGAAATGAGAGCAAGGGTTGCAAGAAGCACCGACATTTCATAACATTACAAACCAAAACAAAGTCAGGTTTCAGTTCAGGGCTTTTTCATGTCCTGAACTGAAACACCTGCCACCTACCAAATGCGCTTGGGCATCGGACGATTGCGGTACTTGTCATAGAACCGAGTCTGACGGTTCTCCAGCGGAACTTCTCGACTTTGAATCCACGCCCGTAGAACTTTGGTCGAAGTCTCCGTGATCTCCCCGTCGGTCAAGATCACGGTTCCATCCAATCCTGGTTGAATGGAACCCAGTCGATCATCTATCCCAAGGATTTGGGCCGTCCAATAAGTAATCGAGCGAGCCGCATTCTCTGAACCTAACCCATAGGTCGAAGCCCAACCTGCTTGGTCGCGCAACTGCCGCACATCATGGTTATCATTCGTCGTCAACCCGAACTTGACCCCTGCTTTTGCGAGCCGACCCGGCAGACCGTAGAAGTAATCCAGCGGCTGATCCGCCCTCGGCTGACCATAAACTGCCGCCAAGATCACGGGAACCTGCTTCGCCGCCAGCCACTCGGCAATCTCACCCGCTCCACCACAACCATAGAGCACGACCTTGATTCCATTCGCCTCGGCCCAAAGCACCGCCGACTGAATCTCCGCACCCGTCGTGACCGAAATCATCACTGGCATCTTGCCGTCAACAACTTCAAGCATCGCGTCGAGTGCTTGATCTCTTGCGACTGGAGCATCTGGAGTTGCTGCTGCTCGTTTCTCGCGATAAGTCTTCGCTTCTTTCAAGCGATCTGTCAACGTGCTCAAGCGCTCCGGCGACCCCTGAACAAGCGGCACTCGACCAGAAGTGAACTCCATATCATGATCGCAGTCTTCGGTATGCAAATGACCCTCTTGTTCACTCTCATGCTCATCATGGTTATGCCCAGATTCTTCGGTCATCTCACAGCAGCGCACCTGATCGGTTCGACCATCGCCGAATCGTCCCCCGCCCCCTCCCAAGGAATACATCAAAGCCGCGCCGGACTGAATCGTCATATCTTCCCATGTATAACCTTCTGTGTGGATCAAAGCCGCCTGACCCGGCATTCCGCCGCCACTCGGTTTCACAATCGCCGTCAAAATCCCTTGGTGTCTAGCCACCGCCAAAGAATCCACTCCGGATTCATCGATCGTTCAGGTTTGTAATCGGGATGGAAGTTTCCTCGCTCCGAAGAATCATCACTCGCCGGAACCTGACCAATTTCGTTCATGCCAAGCCCCGTCGCCGGATCAATCAACCCCGGATAAACGTGCTTGCCGGAACCATCAACAACGTCTGCTCCCTTTGAAGAGAGATCCTGGCCTACCTGCGCGATCTCTCCTTCCGCCGAAAGCAACAAATCTCCAACAAACGGCTCACCAGACATCGGGTGGATTGTTGCCCCTTTGATCAGCGTCGTGCCTCTCGAGTAACGCGCTGTCCCCGGTTGACCGCTTATCGTCGCCAAGCCGAATTGAGCTTTGGTTGGGCTCATGTCGACCTCCACCGCATCTTCCGGATCACCCGCTCGGAATGGGCTATCTGATCCCGCAAGAACTTTTCGCGCTTCTTCCAGCTCCTTGACCCGCGCCGCTCGCTGCTCTGCATCATTTTTCCGGTCAAACCGCTTCACCCCATCAACATAGGTTTCCAAAGCAATCGCCTTCATCGACATCGGCTCATGCGTCCACAAAACCATGTCCGCATCCTTGCCCGGCTCAATCGAACCGGTCCATTTGTCAATTCCAAGTTGCTTCGCCGGACCAGTCGTCACAAAACTCAACGCCACTTCCGCCGATGCCCCGCCAAATCGCATCGACTTCGCCGCTTCTTGATTCATCCGCCTTGCATGGTTATCCGAGTCACTATTAACACTCACCACGACCCCCCGCTCTGCCATCAATGCCGCGTTGAATGGTATTGCATCGTAGCTCTCCAACTTAAAGCCCCACCAATCAGAGAACGTTGACCCACCAACGCCCATCTCCGCCATCTCATCCGCAATCTTGTACCCTTCCAAAACGTGCTGAAGGGTCGCCAGCTTCGGACCAAATTCCTTCGTAATCCGAATGAGCATCAACATCTCATCCGCCCGATATGCATGGCTATGCACCCAACGCTCCTGGCTCACAATCTCACCAAGGGCTTCAAGCTGCAGATCTCGTCGCGGCTTGTCCTTTCGCCGCCCTGCCTTGAAGTCTGCCCACGCTTCGTTATATTCAATTCCTAGCTGCAGTGCTTTGCGAACCGCTTCCTCAACCCCCATCCGGGTGCGAGGTCGGAAAGTTAAAAGCGTTGAACCAACCACATTCGATGCACCACCATCTTCCCGAATCGGATTCTGACCCAGTGCGAATTTGACCCCCTCTGGCGCGCCTTTCACCGCAAACTCATCCGGCTCCATTCCCCATCGCCACTTCACCGTATTCGACTGGCCACCAATCGCGTTTGCCGAGCCATGCAACTGCATTGCCCCAATCGTCCCTCCGGAAAGCTGGGTGTAAACACTCGAATCAGTGTGATTGACCACATCACGAATCCGGCACTCCGCCGTAATCATGTTCGAGAATTCATTCACGCCCCCCGATATCGCCGTGTGACTGTGTGCATCCCAAAGCCCCGGCGAAATATGCTTGCCCGTTGCATCAATCACTTCACAACCCCGAGGAGCCGATAAGTTCTTGCCGACTGCAACGAATTTCCCGTTTTGAACCAAAACATCACAATTCTCGACTGTTCCTTGCTGCCCCTGCGTCCAAACCGTTGCATTTTTGTAGAGCCGAAATGCTTGCTTCGATTCCGCCGGAGCCGGGAAAAGAGCATAGTTCGGCTTGGGCAACTTGAGCGGCTCATCGGCCTTCAAATCCTTAGCTTCCTTCTTTTTCGGCATCTCAAAGTCAACCGCCTTACCATCAACATAAGTCGCCATGACCTGACTTGAACTATCCAAAATATCCCCCTGAACCATCACCAAATTAGCCCGCTTACCGACCTCTAATGTTCCGAGTTCACTTTCCAAGCCCAAAGCTTTTGCCGGATTAACGGTAAGAGCCGCGACCGCCGCCTTGCGGCTGAGTCCACCCTGAACATAAGTTCGCAATCCATCAAAAGGTGTCGTTTCCGTCGCAGGTTGATAAACAAAGTCAATCTTTGCCCGCTCCAATTCCGCCCCAACTTGAACTTCCTTAAAATAGTCTCGAACTCCGCTCAGCGAAACCCCATCCAAGCTCGCGCCGATTCGCGGACGTGCTGGCGAAGACCCTTGCAAAACAACTGTCGCTCCCGCTAAGTGAGCCGCAACCGCCCCTGCCCCTGATCGAAATCCATACACGGGCTTAAGTCCAAACTCTTGCGCAATTCGCTTGGCTTGGAAAAACGACACTTCATTCAGATCAGGAAAATAGGATGACACTGAGCCATTGGTCGCCTGGCTAAGCTTCTTCAATCCCTCATCCGTTCCCCCGTATTCCTGGGAATCAATCAACGTTTGCCGAATAAACGCAATCGTGCCCATTGTCGAACCCGGATACCCACCCGCCCCTCGGCCGCTTACCGAAATCGGTACCAAGTTAAGGGCTTTCGCTCCCTCAACCTCCGCCTTCCCCGTATTGACGACCGCCGGCTGAGCCCCTATCAAACCACCAGTCGCTCCTACCACCGCCGTCCCAAATCCATTCTTCGCCAGACCCGCTAACGCCGAAACCGACAACTTTTCCGCATTTGCAACGGAGGAGGCATAGCGGAAATTCGCCGCATAACTAAACGGATCCTTGTCTCGTTCCGCTTGAGCTTCCCGCTCTTGAGCCGACCCCGGTGTCGGTCGCGCCCCCCTTTCCGGCGAAACTCCTGCGATGGTCGCATTCACTCCCGAGTGCACAAACGCCGCATAAATCGTCATCCCACTCGCATCAACCGTCTCACCCGCTCCCGAAATCGCTCCCTTCTTGACCTCAACAATCTTCCCATCCCGCACGCGAATCGAACCCGAATCAATCATATTCCCCGGCGAAACAACAATCCGAGCGTTCTTGAAAACCAGGTCTTGAGCTTGTCCCGGTTCCGAAGAACTAGCAATCAAGGTGAGAAGTGCGAAAACCGACATAAGCCGATCATACTGAACTCATCCCCCGAACTTCAAACAAACAAAAAGTTTCATGATTGACCAACACACCCCAAAACGAGCCAAATCCAAGCCCCGGCCCGTCCTCCTCGCCCTGGTCGTCATCTACCAAATTGTCCTTTTCGCGGCTCCGTTTTTCCCGTATGACTCCCTCACCCACTCACTCCTCACATACGCTCCACCTCAACTTCTCGCCATCCCGTGGCAATTTTCGCAATCATCTCCCTCGTCCGATCGTTCAAACGCGGTCACACAAAACTCCAACTGCTGACTCTCGCCCTCATCACCCTCTCCATTCCATTTCTCTATTCCTACCGCCTACCCCTCTCCAAACCGGAGGGTCAACCCGACCTCCGCGTCCTCACTGTCAACATCCTCTTCACCAACCGCGAAGTCCCCGACCTCGTCACCTACATCCAAACCGAAAAAATCGACCTGATCTTCCTGCAAGAAAACGAAGGCGGCCCCGAATCTCCTGCGAACTTCATCCATACCAAACTCCCCCATTTCCATCTCTTCAAAGATGGCAGTACCGCCATCCTCTCCCGTTGGCCCCTCACCGAGACCAAATCCATCCCCCAAAAATCCCTCGTTCACCGCCGAATTCTCACCGCCCGAGTAAACGCCCCCACCCCCTTCCGCGCCGGTACGCTCCACTGGTCTGTCCCCCAAATCAGCCAAGGACTCGACCGATTCGCCGCATCTGTTCCCAAGCAGATCGCCGACTTCAACCAAACCGTTCCTATCTTTGAAAACGAGTCCCTGCCGCTCGTTTTTGGTGGCGATTTCAACAACCCCCCGCGCCACCACCACACGCGCATCCTTTCCCAAAAATTCACCAACGTCTTCACCGCCGTCGGCTCTGGCCCCGGCCTCACATACTCTTCCGAGACCCCGCTCGTCCGTATCGACCACCTCTATTCCAACGCCAAACTAACCCCCCTATCCTGCTCCCCCGGCCCCAGCTTCGGCTCTGACCACCTCTCCCTCCGCGCTGACTTTACTTTCAACACCTCCGCCAAGTAAATTCTCCCAATGGAAGACCAATACACAATTTTTCAACGAGAAGAACCCGCGGGCCCTGCCTTCCACCTCGCCCGAATCACGCACCCCAATCCCGCGCTCCCTAATCTGATTACTGTCAAAATTCCCTACCAAGGCAGTCGCAATGGACTGCCAACATCCTCCCAAAAAGCAAAGCTCGAACAGATCGAAGATCATCTGACTGACACCCTCGAATCCGCCCTCACAATCTTCGTCGGTCGCATCCTCCAACCCAACCTCTCTACCGTCTACCTCTATTCAAGCCAACCCAATCACCCCGAAATCACCGTTCGCACCGGACTTTTCAAAAAGGAAACTTTCCGACCAGAATCCCGCCCCGACCCCGAATGGCATTTCTACCAAGCCAATTTCGTATCGTCGCCCATCGAAGAGCACATGAACCGCAATATGCCGCTTCATATGGTCTTCGAACAGGATAGCAATGACGCTTCCAAACCTCGCCCCGTTGACTTCGCCTGTATTTTCCCCACCCGCTCCGACCTCGAATCTTTCCTCGCCGAAGCCCAAACCCTTGGATTTACGCCGACCGACCCCGCAAGCTGGAACAGCCCCGAAGAGCCGGAAGAACCATCTGAAGACTACTGGTGCGAGCTCGTCAAAACCACTTCCATTGAACCGAGCACCATCGCCCATATCTCCGTCGAACTTGAACAACTTGCCGAAAAATACAACGGCGAATTCGACGGCTGGTCCTGCCCCGTTGTAACCTAGCTGGGGCGACATAGACGAAGAAATTGGGATCATGGTCGGTAGTTCATGATGAAAATTATCAAAAGCAATAGAAGCAGCAAAAATGCCATAGTTGACCGGTATTGACTCGGTGTATCTTTGAACAGATTTGATAATTTATCATCGTACAATGGTTTCGTTTCAATGTTTTCTTCTCTGCCCAGTAGAACATTAAAGTCAATCCGATCAATCTCGTTGTGAGCCACTGGTCTCGGTGGCGGAATAGACCTTCCATGAACCCTACGCTCCAAGTCCTTTATCTTCGACCGAAGACCCTTCACTTCCAATTCAACGGCATCCAACCGATTCCCGAACTACTCCTGCCAACTCACCCCCGAATATCCGCAAGCATCCGGCCCACCACCTCCGGCCCCACGCCTGAAACCTCACAAACCGCCCCCACCGTCCCCCCTTCTTCACCTCCACCCTCCGAAACCGCGAGCCGATCCAACAAAGCCCGAGTCTCTTCCGCCGAAACCGGCTCCCGCAAAACCAAACCCCACTCTGGATCAAATCCATCTTCAAATCGCATTACTCACCCGTATGACTATCATTCTATCCCCACCGACCGACCAAACAAGCAAACCGATCTGATTGCAAAACACATCAAAGCATGACAAAAGAGACAATGAGAGTACTTGAATGCAATTGAGACAATGTAAAATTCGGAGTAGCTGAGATTCATCCGCCAAACAGGAGCTTAAAACCAAATGAAAAAAGTCATTTCCATCGCCATCGCTGCCGGACTCTTAACGGTAGCCAATGCCCAGTCCACAACGGTCTTCGGTTACAGCCACTTTGGACAACCCATCGAAGTCGAAACCTTTGGCGACGGCCCGCTCAAAATCCTCGTTATTGGTGGGCAGCATGGCAATGAACTGCCGTCAGTACCCTCGTCACTCGATTCAGAAACGAAATTGCCGCCAATCCAAGCCTCGTAGATGGAAGAACCGTTCACTTCCTCCTCCGCGCAAATCCCGATGGTATTGATCTTGCAACTCGACAAAACGCCGCCGGTGTTGACCTGAACCGAAATATGAAGTATGGATGGGCACCATCATCTCCCGGATCATTCACCTACGGCGGCCCATCACCCTACTCTGAACCAGAGTCAATTGCTCTCGATAACTTAATTCAAACCTTAAAACCGTCGCGCATACTTTCTGTCCATGCTTACGCCGACCTCATAGACTACGACACCGATGGAGGACTGGTGCTCGCCCAGCTCATGGCAAAGAAAAACGGTATGACGGTGGCACCAATCTCCTACCCAACTCCTGGCTCGCTAGGTCACTACTGCCGCTTTCACTCAATCTCACTCGTAACCCTAGAACTACCATCCGGCATCGCTCCCACCACCATGTGGAATTGGCAAAAGAGTGCGCTCCTGACCTTCATTCACGCCACCCTTTAGCTATTCCGCTGACCAGGCCAATCTACAAATCATACGGGCTCTGGCCCGCCATGGACTGCCCGCCACCAAAGCACAACAAATACTTCAAACCCGATTCCCGAGCAATCAATCAACACATCCGATAACCGCCCACCTCGCCCCGAATCAAAAATCTCATGTCCCCTCATCCAAACACGCCCAGGCTTCCACAACACCAACGCCAAAGGCAATTATTTATTTCTTGATAATGAGATTATCAAACATGCGACCTTCAATATCGAACGCACTCATCTCAAAAGTGTTTCCGAAGAGCGAAACAACGCAATAGTGATGGCCATGCCGGATGCGTCGACTGAATTCAGGACGTGTTGGACCATGCCGTTCCAATCCACCACCGCCGCCGCCGCAGACAATATAAACTGGGCCACTCTCATTTGCCTGACCAGCCAAAAGAGGCCAAGTCCGCTCATAGCTATGGATATGACCAGTCCAAACAACATCTACTCCGTACTTTTCGTAAAGCTTAACGAGCGCTCGCAGCCGTAAATCACCTCTGACCGATTGACCCTCCCACAAGTTGCCATAATCGTCCTCATCACTCGAATAAGGAGGATGATGATGAGCAACAAACTTCCACTTTGCCGTACTCGCTGCTAGTTCTTTTTCAAGCCATTTATACTGTTCGCTGTTCGGGCCAACATCTCGGTTCGAATCAACAATAAAGAAATCGGCAGACCCATAACTAAACTTGTACCAATATTCCGGCTCTGGAACGGACATGTAGTCATAGTAAAGGCGTGCATCACCTTCGTGGTTACCAATTACAGGGACCAAAGGAACCCTGTCAAGCAGCGGTCGCATTGACCCAAAGAAGTCTTGTGTCCAGTGCTTTTTGTTTGCGCCTGTACCAACCAAATCACCAACAATCATAAAAAAGTCAGGGCGCTCATTCCACATGTGCTCCGCAATGCGGGTGTTGACCTTGGGCTGATCCTGTGTATCTCCCACAACGGTAAAGCGAATCGCCCGATCTGACTTTGGCGCGGTCCGAAAAGTCAACAGTGGGCTCTCAAGCTTACGTCCTTCGCTATCAACCGACTCAACCTTATAGACATAGTGCGAATCGGGATTTAATCCAGACAGGACAACTTTGTGAATAAGCGACTGTGGGTTCTTTGTAGCTACACCCTGAGCTTCAACTAAGCGCGACTTACTTGAACCGTAAAGAACTTTGCTCGACCCATTTCGAGTTGTTTCCCACATAATCGTCATTTCAGAAGAAGTAGGAAACTGTAAATAAGGCTGCACAACCCACTCAAAGTTAGGGTTCTCCTGTATGACCGGAGCCTCTAAAGTCAGCTCCTTTCGGTGTTCAAAAAGGTGCTGCACCGCTGCGTCTGTCGCAACTAAGTCATAGAGAGCAATGTTCACCAATCGTCCGTTGAAAGGAAAATCCTCATCGTCATCCTTGTAGCAGCCCATCGTCCATGGTGCTTTCGCTGGATAAAGAATATCGCCGGACTGATTTTGAGATGAGCCATCCAGTTTTCCATTGACATAGAGCTTCATCTCTTTACCATCATATGTCCCAACAACATGATAAAGCCTTCCCAGCTCATAAGCTGTCTTGCCCCGCAAATAAGTCATCAACCCATCTCCATCATCAGATCCAGTAGATGCTAAGGCAAAGACAAAACCAGTTCCGCTATAACCCAAATGCCAACCTTTTTCCGCCGACCCATTGTCCTGCATCACCCCTATCACTGATCCAAATCCAATTGGCTCGTTGACCGCAAACCACGCTTCGACCGTCATCTTGCGGGTTGGCAATGCTGATTTCACGGCATTGAAGTCGTCCGCCAAAATAAGACGATCATTCACTCCATCAAATTGGAGACAATTTCCTTGCGCAGTTTTAGCCTCTTCCAACTCACCCACAACACGGGCATCAAGACCAACTCTGGCCCTCAAAGTTCCGTCAACCACGTGACGACTGTGAAAATCCCAGGCCCCAATAGGATCTGGACCGTCGTGACCCAAAACAACCATCGCCAAGAGCGACGCCACCAAACTCATGCCGAAAACATACCGGACTTTTGTTAAGGGTGAGTTGTCAAGCTCAGCTCATATTCGCCGGTAAGTTGTCTCCATAAACTGAACCCACTCCCCTGTATCCGTCGAATGTTCACCGATCAACCGCCGAACGTCCGGTCCATCAAACACAACAATGTCCCGATACTTCCCGAGCCCCGGCTGATCATCAAACCTTGGCCCCTCGCTTTCCAAAATCAGCCGATCCCCCTCCAAATACCCCTCATAAACCCACTGATAATTCATCATCGATCCCACCCAACTCCCAACAAACTTCCCCCGGTCCGGGTCAAATCCAACTGTCACCTGGCTCACCATCACCGACCCATCCGGCCCCGGCCCTTCACTCCGCCCAGAAATCCAATTCTCCCCGATTGAACTCACAATTTCGCGCCCCTCAGCTTCCCCCCAGTCCACCACCCATTCCCCAACTAAACGGTGAAGCCACTCATGTTCTGGTAAAGCCCGCAAGTTTTCCATTTGTCAGAGTTTAGTCAAACTCCTGGAAAAACTTCACCATCAACTCACTCGACCGGTTCCAATATTCATGTCCGCCCCCGTGTGTCACAAAGACAACTGGCGCACCAACTTTGCTTTCCCATCGCTTCGCTCCCGCAACATCCCTCCACGCCTGAGCAGAATCCTCACACTGGTTGATCGTCCGCACCCGGCCCACCGCTCGGCTTTGGCCCGAATAGCGAACCAGAGGATCTTCCGTCCCCCAATATGAATCAATGGAGCAGGTTTAATCCCGTCAACCGTCCGAAACCCGCCTGCACTCACCCCAATCGCCGCAAATGTGTTCGGCCGAGACATCCAAAGCAGATAGCTAAATCCACCCCCATTGGAATGCCCCATTGTAAAAACCTTGTCAACCTTAATCTCCTTCTTCGCCCAAGCAAGCACCGCATCAAACAACTTCAAATCTCGATCCTCCATCTCTCCTGCATTGCCCTGCCAACCCGGCTTCTTCCCCTCCGGATCGCTTAACCGCCCCGGAGTATTCAACCCCTGTAAATAGATAACCGCCGCCTCCGGCCAAGCCTTCTCAATTCCAAAGCTCCGTTGCGCCTGCCGCGCCCCGCCCCCATGTCCATGCCACGCAAAAACCAAAGGCACTCCCTCCTCAGGAATACTCGCCGGAACAACCATGGCTCCCGTCCGAGCCACTCCATCCACCATTAACTCAATCGGTTTCACCGACTGGGCTGTTATGAGCAACGAAAGAACTGCGATCATATCCCGCTAAACGAAGACAGAACAGAAAGGTTCAAACAAAAAAAATTCCCGAAGAAAGCCCCGGGAACTTTGCTATCGTCAATCCTAATTAGTTGCCGTATTTAACCGAGCAACCATAAGGTCGGGTCGTCTTCATCGTAACTTCTTTGCCACTTGAATGCTCACCGTAAGCTCGCAACAAATAGTTCTCAGCCTTGTCGATATCTTCTTTCTTATTGCTCGAAATCGAGTCAATCGCACCGTTATAAACCATCTCTCCATTCGGCGCGATCAGCACCATTTGTGGTGTTGTCTTAGCTTCGTACATCTTGCCTACTTTGCCATCATAATCGAGCAAGATATGTGCTGGCGAACCCGCCTGCTTCTTCATCACTTCGTTCGCTCCTTCCGCCGTAACGTAACCTTGCTTGCCCGGCGCGGAACTCAAAACGGTTAACCACACAACACCCTTATCCTTCATTTGCTTTTGCAACTTCTGCATGTTGCCCGCACCGTAATGCTTCACCACAAACGGGCATTCATGGTTCCACCATTCCAAGACCACATATTTGCCCTTGAATTGATCCAGCGATACATTCGCTCCATTTGAACTGGGCAAGCTAAAAGCTGGTGCCGCACCCAAAGTCGTGGCTGGACTCACCAGCGCGTTGCCGAAAACCGCCGCCGCTACTGCGACCGCCAGAAATGCATGTTTTAGTTTCATTGTTGTGTCTCTCCGCGCTCCAAAACCGGAGCATCTACCCAAAAATTCTCTCGACCCACCTGCAAAACTCCTCGTAGACGCTTGACGTTTCCGTCCCCATAGGGAGAACGCTTCAATCCCAGGGTCATCCATCCATTCGACTCCGCAACCATTTGCTCGGCCCTGGCTCAACCCAATCCGCTGACTCAGAAAAGAAGAAAGCCGACTCCGCCGATACCCCACGCACTTCCAACTTGAAATCACCCGACCCCTCGCGCCAAACCCGAACCTCTCGGTCAATCCGCTTGGGCAAACCAGACCGCATCGCCGCCAACCGCTCACTTTTTCCAAGATCAGGAATCATTTGACGACCCACTCGAACCAAACTCTGTACTTCTGCCGAGCCCGGAATACAACTTTCAATACAAGCCAACCAACTGACAACTCCCTTCAAATCAACCGAGGATCCAGACCGAGCACTCTCTGGCACCGTTACCCAGACGACAAAGTCCACTTTCCCCTCGTGAACATAACTAACTATGTCCCCATCAACATATTTTTTGGGGGACGGAAACATCGGTTCACTCACCCTCCATCCGTCCGGCAAATACCACTTCATCCGCGTTTGAATCCCCGTATCTCCTGGATTCACCCAGTAAACATGCCACGGCTCCTCAACATCCAACCGCACCCCGACCGGAAAAGTCTCACCTGCTCGAACAACAGAATACGGCACGACAAGCTCCGCCGAAACATCCGGAGCATCCTGAATCAAAGCAACCGATAAAAGCCCCGCCAACATATCCTTCGTAACGCAACTTCTGGGACAAAGTTCGCCGAATCATGAAAATTTAATCCAGATTCGTCAGTCAACCTCGCCCAAGCCAAGCATCCGCGCATATCGCTCCCGATTCTCCAAGAAATCCCGCATCATCTTGTAATTCTGTGTCTCACGATATCCCCGCCGCTCAATCCCGTCTTCCGAAAACTCATAAATCCAAGCGCTCCCAAATCCCAACAAAATCGGCGAGTGAGTCGCAATCACAAATTGTGAGCCCTCATCAATCAGCCGCTTCATATGCGCCATCAAAGTCAATTGCCCCTGGAAAGACAACGCCGATTCCGGCTCATCCATCAAATAAAAACCCGGCGGTTTCAGCGAGGCAATCGCATCCAAAAACCCTTCCCCATGCGACCGGGAGTGAATATCTCCAAACCGGGCAACTCCTCCCGCCTCCCGTGCCATCCGGTTGACATAACTCGCCACATTGTAAAAACTCTCCGCCCGCAGGAACATCGCCTCCGCCTCATAATCACCCCGTACCAAAATCAACGAATCCCAAAATTCCGAATGAGAATCATATGTCGAAAACGAGTGCTGTCGCATCCCTCCTTCCGCCGGCAGCTTCGCCTGGATCGCGATCGCCTCCATCAAAGTTGACTTTCCGCTCCCGTTTTCACCCACAAAAAAAGTCACATCTTGGTGAAATTCCAAACTATTGAATCCCTGAAATACAGGCAAAGTGAAAGGATAAACCGACCGATCCACCTCCTTGTGTGGGTTCACCATCACCGCCTGCGCATACCGCCCCGCCATCTTCAGGAGTGTACTTTGCCTCGGTGATCCAGAAGATTGCAGCCAATAAAATCGTCTCGCAATGACTCAAATTGCAAGCACGAGAACGTCAAAATAAATCCAACCCCATGAACCAAGCCGACTGGCAACCCAACTCCCTCGAACGAACCTGCCTCACCCACCTCGACTCCCCCGAAAACTGGGAGAACATCCTCAAACGCCCCATCCCGCCCCAAACCCAAGTCCTCCCCTGGACACCATTCCTCAAAATCTTCGGCTTTAACCTCTTCCTTTTCACCGTCGTCCTCGGGGCCCTCCTCTCCGTCATCCTGGTCGGAACATCCGGCCCCCAAGCTCTTGCCGAAGACCTCCCCATCCTCATCGGTTTCATTCTAATCTCCGCAACCGGAGTCGCCGCATATTCAACCCACCTCTACCGCCGATCCTGGAACCGACGCGCCAAATCCCTAAACTAAAACTTCCCCAGCGCCGACCGCACCGTCTCCGCCCATGGTCGCTCCAAATCCTCACCCAATGCCAGCCATTCCCGCGCCAGCTCCAACCACTGAATCCTTGCCCGATTCTCCAATACCGCCGAAGCCGAAGCCATCACCCCAAACTGGTCATTGATCGCCTCGCATTTGTCCAGCAGCCCATCACAAACCACCAAAAATTCGCGCACCTCCCGCAAACAATTATCAATATAAGCAAGCCGCTCTTCCACCGTCAACAACCCCAAAAAATAAAACCTCAACCGGATCAAATCAGACGAAAAAGCCACATCCTGGGGAGGAACCGGCGTCGCTACCCACTCCCGCAAAACTTTCGCCCCGAGATCCGTGACAGATAACTCATCTTCACCTTCCAAATACCCCATTCCCATCAACCGCTTGGTCACCGAATAGGTGGTCCCCGCCCGCGACTGATAAAACGTCGAGGTCGCCCGCGACAACCCCTTCATCACGCAATATGTTGTGCATGGCCCACTCGTCCAGAAAATCCCCAAAATCGTCAGCTCAATCGTCGAAAGCTTCCGCGCACCCTGTTTCACTCCCTTAACTATAGCAAACTTTCTAGAATCCTGGAACCAACTTGTTTCAATTTGGTATATTACAATTTGTAACTCATGGTCATCGCATCTACCCTCGCCCTCATCGCCCTCGCCAGCGAACCAACCGTACCAATTCTCCCCGACCTTCCCCTGATCACCCAAGCCGACACTCTCCCCCGTCGGGGATCACTCGGCGTAGCATTCTCCGGGCTCCCCGCCGAAGAAGCCACAAAGTTCAAACTCAACCCCGGCGAAGGACTTGTCGTAACAACCATCGTCCCCGGTCTCACCGGAGAAAAACTCAAACTCCAAGTGGGCGACATCGTCCTCAGTTCAAAGCTCGGCAACGTTACCGTCCCCAAAATCAACCAACTCGTTCGCGAAACCCCCACGGGTCAAAACATCACATTCAATATCAACCGCAAAGGCGAGAACCTTGCCGTGAGTGCTCCCCTCGTCGAAAAACCCCGCGACCCCGGCACCGCCAACTATGAAGTGATCTACAGCCATATTGTTGCCAATGGGCAACGGATGCGCACCATCATCACCAAACCCAAAAAGGCTGGCAAGCACCCCGGATTTTTCTTTATCCAAGGATTCTCCCCCGTCTCTTACGACTACACCCTCGCCACTTCAACCGGAAACGTCCAAACCATAGACGGACCAATCCTTCACCACTTCGCCGAAAACGGCTACGTTACCGTCCGTGTCGAAAAACCCGGAGTCGGAGATAGCGAAGGCGGCCCATTCGCCGACCTCGACTTCAACTCAGAAATCGACATCTACCGCCAGGCCCTCCTCCAGCTCAAATCCCAGCCTGAAGTTGATAAAGACAACGTTTTCATTTTCGGCCACAGCATGGGTGCCTCCTTCGGCCCCATCGTCGCCAGCGAAATCCCCGTCAAAGGCATTGCCATCTTCGGCGGTGCCTGCCGCACCTGGTTCGAATATCTTCTCGACACGATCCGATACCAAGGCCTCGTCGGTGGAGCAACCTTCGAACAAGCCGACCAAGAAGCCCGGATCGGCGCCCAAATCATGGCCCTCGTCATGATCGAAAAGAAATCGCCCGCCGAAGTCAAGGTCAGCCATCCTCAACTCGCTCCCTACCTCGATGCCTATTTCCCTGGTGGATTATTCAACGGCAAGACCCTCGAATTCTGGCGACAACTCCAAGAAATCAACTTCCCCAGCTACTGGACCAAAACCAACGCTCACGTCCTGGCTGTCAAAGGGGAATCCGACTTTGTCGTTTACGAAGCCGACCACAAGCTCATCGCCGATATCATCAATCGAAAAAACCCCGGCTTCGGCACCTTCAAAATCTGCCCCGACACCGACCACCTATTCCATAACTTCGATACGGAACCCGACAGTCTCCGCAACTTCCAGCGCGGAACATTCAACAACAACTTCACCATCATGCTAGATGAATGGATCAACTCCATCAGGAAGAAATAAGCACCCAAAAAGCTCATACTCATTCCCCCGGTTTCTCGCGAGCCGGGGGCTTTTTTGTCTCACCCCGGGTAACGTCAAACTCAATGAAAGTCCTCTTCATCGGTGGCACCGGCATCATCTCCTCCGCCTGCACCGATCTCGCCCTCCAGCAAGGAATTGACCTCCACCTCCTCACCCGGGGCCAATCCGTGCGCCCCATCCCCGCCGGAGCAAAAGTCATCACTGGCGACATCAGCAACGCCGAATCCTTGCTAAAAGACCACTCCTGGGATGCCGTCGTCAACTGGATCATCTTTACCCCCGATCAAATCGAGCGCGACCTCGCCCTGTTCCGAAACAAAACCAGCCAGTACATCTTCATCTCCAGCGCGTCCGCCTATCAAACTCCCCCAAGCCACCTCCCCGTCCGCGAATCCACTCCGCTCGACAACCCGTTTTGGGAGTATTCCCGCAATAAAATCGCCTGCGAAGAACGCCTCACCCGCGCCTACCGCGAAGAAAAATTCCCTATCACCATTGTCCGACCATCTCACACCTACGACAAGACCCTCCTCCCCTTCGATGGCGGCTACACCATCCTTCATCGGATGCTTGAGGGCCAGCCCGTCTGCGTCCCCGGAGATGGCACGTCCCTCTGGACACTCACTCACAACACCGATTTCGCCAAAGGCTTCAACGGCCTCCTGGGTCACAGCGGTGCCATCGGCGAGAACTTCCACATCACCAGCGACGAGTGGCTCACCTGGAACCAAATTTACGACCTCGTTGCTCACGCTGCTTCTCGTCTCACCGGTCGCGAAGTCAAAGCGAATGAATTTTATGTCCCAAGCTCAAAAATCGCCGAACTCGATCCCGCCCGCGCCCCCGGCCTCCTAGGCGACAAAATGCACAGCATGATCTTCGATAACTCCAAGATCAAATCCCTCGTCCCCGGCTTTCAATGCACCACCCCCTTCTCCCGTGGCGCGATGGAAATCGTCTCCCATTTCCTCGCCCATCCCGGCTCAGTTGATTTCTGTAGGAACGAACTAGAAAGTCAGCTTTGTTCGTTGGGATAGGTTGCACAGAATTCCTACCCCAATTCTGGAAAGGGGGATCCAATCCCATTGGGTGGGGTTATTAAACAATCATCAATTCTGGAACGAATAGCAGAAAGAATTCCCTATATTTCTCGCGATTTTATTCATAATATCTCCGATGAGAATCGTCTTTGTGATTCTATGCCTCATGATCCTTGTTGCTTGCTCCTCCGCCCCAACCGTCGCTGGAAAGTACAACATCGAGCAAGAAAACAACGCCTTTGGTGAAGGTGCAGAAAAAGCCGTTCTCGATCTTCGTACCGATAAAACCTACGATCTCACCATGGGTCAGCTAACCCTGTTTGAAGGAAATTGGTCCGAATCTGCCGGAGTTGTAAGCCTCACAAACGGAGGCGGAAACATGGCTCTCACTTACAAAGTTGATGGAAACAAACTCATCCCCCAAAAGGATGGCAAAGACATCACATTTTGGAGGTTTGCAAAGAAGTAACTCATGTTCACCACCCTGACCGCCCTCATCACCCTCGCCACCCCCATCCTGGTCGACCGCGGTGAATACACCATCCACGCCGAAAAACTCGGCACCGGAACGCCCATGGTCGTCCTCCCCGGCGGACCCGGGTTCACAGGAAGAGCCGTCTGGGGCATCGGTTTCGCCACCCGCACCAACATCACCTCCTACCTTTTCGACCAACTCGGCACCGGAAAATCCCAACCCAAAACAACCACCAAATCCCTCACCGAACTCATCTCCCTCAACAACACCATTCAAGACCTCGAAGCCATCCGAAAATCAGAAAAGCACGACAAGTGGATCGTCTGCGGCCAAAGCTGGGGCGCAATTGTCGCACTCGTTTATGCCGCCCGCTACCCAGACCGAGTTCAGCATCTCATCCTTACGAGCATCCCCGGAATTGGCTACGACGGAACCATTCTCGGCACCAATCTCAACCGATCCGTCCCCGATTCTGTCAGCCAGCAACTTGTCGAAATCGAACTCGACACCAAGCTAACCCCCGAAGAGAAAGTAAGCGCCCAACTCCTCCTGATCACCCCCTACTACTTCTTTTCCCCCGAAGACGGAGAATTCTATACAAGTCTCGCCCCGGCGGATCTGTTCGCACCCAAGGTTTTCATCGCTCTCCAACAGCACATTCTCAGCTCAACTGACTACTACGACGATCTCACAAAACTCCCCAAAACAAAATTCCCTGTCACGTTGATCCAAGGCCACCAAGACCCCACCGGTGCCGCAATGCCATATCTCCTCAAAGAACAATTCCTCTCTCGCGCCAAAGTCCACATGATCAACCAAGCGGGGCACTTCCCGTGGATCGAAAACTCCGACGCATTTTTCACCGCATTCTATTCCGATCTAGGGCTGACTCCTCCTGCCTACGTCACCCAGTACGACAACGAAGACGTCGTCAAAAAGGAGTCCGATACGCGCATTCAAAATGGCTGGCCGTTCAACTACATTCCACCCACTTCTAATTCAAGAAACTAGAGCCGCCCCCGCCACAACCCCCAAACATTCTCCTCTTCCCACTCCGCGCTCGGTTCCGCCTCACCCTGTCGCAACGCCAAATGCAACATCCCAAAGTGGTACCCCTCATGCCATAACTGGTGCTGCAAAAAAATCACCGGATGGTCATAGCATCCCACCGGCCCATCCCCTGCTGACCGAACAAACTCCTCAACCTCCGCCGCACTCCGTTCCAAGCAATCCCGAATCACCGCCAAGTCCGTCACAAAATCCCAACTGTCCTCTGTCGTGAACCACAAATCCCCCTCCTCTGGCTCTGGCAACCCCTGCGCCCGCGCCAACCACCCCACCCGGCAACCATGAATATCCGCGAAATGCCCCGCCGCAATCCAACTGTCTTCCGCCGGTTTAACCCGGATCAACCGCTCATCAAAGAGCCCCAACAGGTTCAAAGTCATCCGGCTCTGCCGCCGCCAACTTTCCAACACCGCCTCAAAAGCATCCATCACCCCCAAACTTACCTGTGCCAATCTGAACAACTCTCATAAAAATTAGCAAAATTACTTGGCAAGCAACCAGCATTGACTTGTAAAATGAGGCCTTGAGGAGAATTCCTTCACAATGAATTTGCATGCTTGCCCAAGGAACGGAACACAAAACCGCACCATCACGAAAACCTTCATCACCCTTGCCGGATTGCTCATCGTATCCGCCTCGTTCGGTCAAACCGTCCCCGATATAAGTCGCTGGAATGGCGGTACCGCCCTTGCACCGTCGAACGGGCACACCCTCGGCAATGCCTTGACCCTCACCTGGGGATTATTGAGAGACGGAACAAACACCATCAATTCAAGCAATGGGAACTCCAGCGGGATTGCCAGCAACCTAATCACTCGCTTCGACACAACATTTGGTTCCGGACCCGGAGGATCAGATCTCACCCAACGACCATGGTTCACCTATTTCAACGAATCATATAACCGTTGGGGCCAAGTTTCTGGTCTGTCATTCCAATACGAAGCAAATGACGATGGAGCAAACCAGACCGGTGGAAACGGTGGAGTCCTGGGAGTTCGTGCAGATATGCGGGTTGGTGGTCGCAATCTCGACGGTGCCGGCGGTGTTCTCGCTTACAACTACTTCCCGAACGGAGGCGACATGGTGATCGATACTGGTGATATGGCCAATTATGGACAAAGTGGCGACTCATTTCGGTTCCTTCGAAACGTGCTAACCCACGAAATCGGACACGGAATCGGGTGTGCGCACTGTGAATCAAACAATCGAAGCATGCTGATGGAGCCATTCATCAACACGAGCTTTGACGGCCCCCAACTCCACGACATCATGCTTGCCCACCGCGGTTACGGTGACAAAAACGAGAAATCAAACGCTGGAGCTGGCAATGACACCGCCGCAAATGCAACTTCGCTCGGCGTTCTCAACTCGGGCGGAAGCTTTGCCATCGGAGAAGATGCAAGAACAACCGACGGTGTCGTTTCCCGGACCGCAACCGACTTCGTGAGTATTGATGATCAAACGGATACCGACTTCTACAGCCTCGCGCTCGCTCAAGACGGTACGTTGAACCTTACCGTTGAAGTCCTCGGTGACATTTACAACATCACTTCTCAAGGTGGTCCGGCCCAAGCATCATTCAATACGTTCCAACGTCAAGACCTAACCCTGTCGTTGTTCGATGCCGCAGGTCTAACCCTGATCGCTCAGTCCAACCTCACCGGACTTGGTGGAAACGAAAGCCTGAGCCGATTCCTCACCGCTGGAACCTATGCCATTCGCATTACTGGCGTTGACAACGATGATGCTGTTACGGTTGACACTCAGTTCTATTCACTCTCTGGTAGCTTCGAAGCGGTCCCCGAACCCGCCACCATGGCTGTTCTCGGACTCGCTGCCGCCGCCGTCATCCGACGAAAGCGCAAAGCATAAGGCAAATCAAAACCAGAAAATCGGGGGGCGTGATCAAAGCCACGCCCCCCGATCTGTTATCTGAACCACATTCCCCGCCGGATCAACAAAATCCGCAAACCGCATTCCTTCCCACTCAAACTCTCTCACAAACTTCACCCCAAGCTCCTCCAACCGAGTCTTCTCACCCAAAACATCACTCGTGAGCCAACAAATCTTCGCGTTCGAACCCTCACCATCGGCTCCTTTCGCCGCATGAAGCCCCAAATTACACCCCCGCCCATCCAATTCGATCCACCCCTTTTCCTTGCTCACAACCTCCATTCCAAAACATCGCTGATAAAACTCCGCCAAGCCCGCAACATCATCCACAAAAAGAACCACGCGTCCAATTCTCATTTCACAATTCTACCAAAAACCGCTTGATTCAGTATAATATTTTCTATGCAAATGATCGCCGGATTCGAAAGTCAATACCGCGCCGCCCTCGCCATGCTCCGCCAATCCATCGAACGATGCCCCGACGAGTTATGGAACTCCGGCGACCACCCCCGCACCTTCTGGCGAATCGCTTACCACGCACTCTACTACACCCATCTGTACCTCGCGCCCACCCACAAAAAGTTCATTCCGTGGGAAAAGAACGTCGAACACGCCCGCATCCTCTGGGATGATGATGAAACTGGTATCCCTCCCACCGATCTCCTTTACTCCCAGCAAGATCTTCTCGATTACTGCACGTTCATCGAACAAAACCTCACCAGTTTCCTCGCTAACATTGATTTCAACGCGCCCACATCCGGGTTCTCTTGGTACCAAATCCCAAAATTCGAGCATCAACTCGTGAACATCCGCCATATCGGAATCCACATCGGCCAACTTCAAGAACTCATCTACGCCGCTGGAATTGATCTCGACTGGGTTTCCAAACGCTAATCTCCAATGCAATTCACTTTCACCGCCGAAACAATAGAATGGCGCGGCCCCGCCCCGTTTATGTTCCTTCCCATTCCCCAGGAACTCTCCGCCCAAATCAAATTGATCGCTGCCGAACTCACCTACGGCTGGGGCGTCATCCCCTGCACAGCCACCATCGGCGCCACAACATTCACGACCTCTCTCTTCCCCAAAGATGGAGCCTATCTCCTACCCATCAAAGTAGCCGTCCAACGCACGGAAAACATCCAATATGAGTCAACCGTCACCGCAACAATTGAGATTTAGCCCGCTGACTCAAGTTTCCATTTTTCAAGAGTACTACTCCATTCTGATTTTTCAACTGCCTGATCAGCCAAAACGACCCGTGTTTCACCGCGTCCAGTTCTGACATCGATATCAATCAATCGCCCCCCTCGGTGCCAATCACCATAACCATTAAAGCCGCTACATCGACCATAAACTAAGGCAACATCCCGATATATTCCCGTGTAGTCATTGACGTGATCATGACCACAAAACACCGCTCTAACCCGCTTAGAATCAACATACTGAGAGAAAATTTCTCCCTTATCAATTTCAAAACAAACCGCTTCGCCACGCCGACCAATAGCTAACTTTTGTTCAAAAACCTCGTGATATTCAATAGTCGGAATATGCTGCATAACGAGAAAAGGGCAATCAATGCCTTTTGCTTGATCAGTTGCCAATTGCTTCCGAAACCACTCAGTCTGCGTTGCGTTAACTTTCATACCCGACTGCGGGTCGCCTGTATTGAAAGCTAGCAAACTCGCAAATGGCTTCGAATTCTCACGTCTGAGATCTATGCGAAAACAATAGTCACGACCACCAGCACCTTTGTCCGCAAATCCAACAGTCGCTCCTTTCAGACCCTCATAGTATTGCTCCAAACTTTTTTGTCCAGATTTTCCATTGGGATGATCGTGGTTACCAAAGACAACCGACCATGGAACGCCAAGAGAATTCATAAAATCAAGGGCACCGAACTCTGGATTCTCTCGGTCATTGTTTATGAAGTCACCAGTATGGAAGATGAAGTCTGGTCGATGTTCCTCTACCAGGCCTCGAATCAACGTTTCAGACATCCGGTCCTTGATCCGCGCATCTGGAGCTGCCGTACCAAAATGAGTATCGGTCAATTGCAGAATGCGGAATTTCTCTTGACCACCCAAAACGACATCAAATCGGTCCGTTTCAAAACGCTTCACTCTTAAACGAGAAGTGTCTTGCGACGGGGTCAACCCCTGCAAATCTAAATTGGGTACGGCTAACATCCCCATGGCTCCGAACAAAAATTGACGACGATTCACACCATTTAGTCTGCTACCACTCTGTTAACGGGCCATTATTACTTTCTGGAATTGCAACACCGAACCAATAGTTTCAATTCACTCAGAGGGTCGAAGTCACTCAAATTCTAATGAAACTGCCGCACTTCAACCGGAGCCTGGCAAGCTACGACGGCCTTCCGCCCCCAACCCAAAGCCTCATCCAAACTCGCACACTCCAAAACCCAAAATCCTCCGACATGCTCATCCGTCGCGAGGTAAGCACCGTCAAGCATCTCAACCCCACCTTCTTCCGCCAATCGCAAAGACTTCGCCTCAATCGCCCGGTGCAATCCTCCTACAAAAACCCGTACCCCCGCCTCCACCATCTCATCATTTAGGTCATCAATCGCCTGCCGCATTGCGTCATCTTCCCGAGCGGAAGGATCAATATCATCCGCATGATGAATCGCCACCAAAAACCTCGCCATTCTCAAACCATACCTATTTCTGAGGAAGAGCGTAAGTAACGTTCACGGTGAGCATTACTTCAACCGACCCAGAACTCAAAACTTGATCTGATTCACGACCACCCGCGAGATTTTCACCAACACTCATGGACTGAGTCATCGTATTTGCTCCATAAAACCAACCTCGTGGCGAATTCTCTTCGATGTAAATCGGAGAACCCAGTTTCAACCCGAAATTCTGAGCGTACTGTTCCGCTTTGTCTTTTGCTACTTTGCACGCTTCATCGCGAGCTTTCGCGCGAACTTCTTGTAATTCTTCAACCGTGTACTCAACTTGATTGATTTGGTTTGCGCCCGCCAAAATCGCTGCTTGCAAAACCCGGCTCGCCGATTCCACCTCTTTGACCCGGATTTCTAGCACACTAGAGCACCGCCATCCCCTCCCTGCTGGGGATCATTTTGCGCTAATTTGAAGGAAGTTGTCTGAACGTCTTCAGCAGGAACCCCTGCTTTTTTCAGAGCCGCCAGAATAGCGGTAATGGTCTTATCAGTCTTTGACTTTGCTTCAACCGGACGGACATCTGAAAAACTTGCCCCGAGTTTCAAAACAACCAGAGTTGGCTTCACTCGAACCGTCGCAGTACCGGACAATACCAGTCCCTGGCCCCCCATACCGTTTGGGGCAGAAACCACAATAGGCTCCGGCGATTGACATCCAATAAGTGCCAATCCGGCACCTAAAAAAACCAGAGCAGAGCGGGACATATCTGATGCAACAAACAGTATTCTCATTAAGTTCCACTTTTCTTTTGTCCAAACGCCAGGTGATTGATGGGAAGGAAAAAGAACCAAGTCAAATGAAAAACCCCATTGAAATCGCAAAGAAGAACCTCGCCGAAAACGCCGAAATCTTCCTCCGCAACTTCTCCCATGTCCCCGATGACAAGCTCAACTGATCACCCACCCCCAACTCCAAATCACCCATCCGGATCGCCGCTCATGCCGCTCTCTACCTCGATCGATTCGCCCAAATGATCGCAAACCAGCAAGTCCCTGCCGTCGAAAACCTCGACGCTTGGCTCGCCCAAGTCGAATCCGAAGAACGCACCATCACCTCCCGCGACCAAGTAACCGAGGCATTCCAAAGTGGCATCCGGGCCGTCAGCGCGGCCCTCGATTCCCTCACCCCCGCCGACCTCGATAAATCCCTCGACTCCGGACAAGGCTGGTCAATGTCCATGACCTTTCTCATCAACCTCCCCGCCTGGCACACTACACTCCACCTCGGACAAATCGACTACCTCCAAACCTGCAGGAACGATCAAACCATCTACACCGACTAATCCACTCAAAATTCTTAATCACGGTAGGAGCATTATGTTGTTAAAATCGCCAGACTTTCCCTTTAGAAAAGTACAGATAGTCTCACGGACTGTTTCAGCTTGCTGAGCATCTTCAAAAAAGTAATGATCCGAATTGAGAATCTCAACAACTTGGGCATGCGGAACATCTTTACGAAATTGAGCTATATTATCCATCTGATATGGGCGAATGTATTCCTTGAAAAACTTTTCTGCTTTAACTTTCAGCTCTGGCGCAGTATCATCATCCACCGCCGGATGACGATCAAAGATGGAATAGAAACTTAATACCGGTGCCTTTATTGACTTGAAGTCGGGTCGAAATGCATCCATCCCCTTCCAATGCAACTCTTGCTCTCTTGAAGAAGGCTTGCCCGCCCCCATGGGATCTAACCTTTCGAGTTCAGGCACTTTTTCTCTGTTGTATGCGGCTTCCATATAGACCAGCCTTCCCACTCTTTCGGGGAAATTAACTGCAAGATAAGTCGTCTCATCCCCGCCCGCTGAGTGACAAATAATATGAGCCCTCTTGATGTTACTATGATCCATAAATCCAAGAACATCCTGAGACAAAGTCGGAATATCATATCCTGATTCCGGCTTATCAGACTTACCGTAACCGCGTCGTGTAAGCGCAATCACTCGGAACTGATCCGTAAATCGAGGAGCAAATTTCTCATATGCATATGCCGTGTCACCAGTACCCGTAATGATGAGAACAACATCACCTGTTCCGCCCCAATCCAAGTAGTGAAGCCTCACTCCATCAACAACGTAATATCCCGATATCTGCGCGCCCTTCACCTCATCAAAGGAATTCGCAACCAACACGAGACTCAATGCAAACATCATCGTCCTATTTTAACCAGGTCGGCAGTCCAATTTACTCTTCGCCTGATTTAAAGTCCACTCCAGGTGGTTCCACCAACAATAAACAAAACAGCAAGCGCAGATAAAACGATCGCCGTTCAAATCTCGCAAATAAATTAACCACCTACACCACTTAACCCAAATCCGTAACCTAACTCAAAACAAATCCACCATCATCATAAAAGGCAATCTCCTCCGGAGTCGGAGCCTCATATCCGCCCCACCTGTGCTCGTGATCCACGCGCACCATCACCCAAGTCGGACTGTCCAAGGTCAGATTCCGCGCCTCAATCCGCCGCCACAGCTCATCCAAATCAGTCGAATCCATCGCCCAAAGCTCGATCTTCGCCCCCACTTCGACCGCCTCCATCGCATATTGAGTCCGCTCCTCCTCTGACCAAAACCCGTTCTCCAAAATCACCGTGAACCCCTTCGCCAAGTAACCCTTGGCCAAATCCCACTGCAGGTTCTCAATCACGTCGCGCAGCCGCGACTTCTCCGCCTCATCATCGGGCCGCGCCAAAACCGCCTCAATCCACTCATCCGGACACATCCGAATCGCATTCCGCTCCCGCTCCAACCGCTTCGCAAAAGTCGTCTTCCCCGACCCCGGCAACCCACTCACCAACACCATCCTCCCCGGAGAAACACCCACATTCACATTATGCCAAATGACCAACCAACATCAACAACCATTGATCAATGACTGATCTTGAGATATCCAAAGCAGCATTGCAAATCAAAGGCGAAAAGACCCGAACGAACGCTTACACGACACCTGCTTTCTCTTAGAATAAGAGTCCATGACATACTGACCACAGATGTCCAATTTCCTCTTACCCGCTCCGATTGCATCATTTTTCGCCGCAAAAGGTGAGGACACCGATCAAACCGCCGCTTGCTTCACCGAAGACGCCGTCGTTTGGGATAACGGCGAGGACATCAAACTCCAAGGCATCCCTGAAATCAAAATGTGGCTTTCAGGCACAACCACCGAATACAAACTATCCACCGAAGTTGTATCTGGCGAAATCGTCAACTCACAATTCATCGCGGCGGTCGTCGTGAAGGGTGACTTCCCTGGCAGCCCCTATAAGTTTGAGTACGCCTTCACCCTGCATGAAGACAAAATAGCCGAACTTACCATCAACCCAATCGGCTCACTGAGTGAATGAACTCGAAAAAACTGTCTTAAAACAATTCAACATAATTCAAACAAATTGGTACTCCGGACGGGATTCGAACCCGCGACCTCCGCCGTGAAAGGGCGGCATCCTAACCGCTAGACGACCGGAGCACGTTAGTTGAGTCGTAATTCTAGCCCAAACCAGTGGCGACTCGCAACCACCGTGGGACTCCTGTCAACCGCCAGGCTCAGTAATCGGCAAAGGCCCTTCCTCTTCCGGAACCGCCTTCTGACCAAGCTCCGCTTTCGCCGTATCAAGGAACGTCGAGCTGAACTTCCCAACCCGACGCGCCCCCGCATACCGCTTCGCATAGTACGCTGTGCTCAAAGCATCAATCCGAACCCGTCCGCCCCCGCTCGAAGCATGGATGAACTTCCCGTCGCCGATATAAATCCCAACGTGGCTCACCCGGCTCCCGCGTGTAATAAAGAACACCAAGTCACCCACGATCAAATCGCTCTTTGCGACCTTCGTGCCAACTCCGGACTGGGAAAGCGACGTCCGAGGCAATTTCACCCCGTGCTTCGCAAAAACAAACTGAACAAATCCCGAACAGTCAAATCCGCTCCGGCTCGTACCACCATAGCGATACCGAACACCAATCTGGTCTTTCGCCGTGTCAACCAAAGAAGCCGCCGCCCCACTCAACTTCGGTGCGCTGGACTTCCGCGCCGGAGCCGGCTTCACCGGATCTTTTGCATCTGCAGAAGTCGGCTTCACAAAATCACCATGAACCCAACCAATCGTTCCGTGCGCAAACTTCACCTTGTACCAGCCGTCCTTTTTGGCCAGAACGTCCGCCACACGCCCTTTGTCAACCTGCACAACCCGGGCCGCTTTGGTGCTAGGCTCTTTCCGGATGTTGACGTCATTCCCTTTAATCTCCACCTTCAGCGGCGCTGCTTTCGCCGGCTCAGGAGCCTTTTCTACGGGCTTCTCTTCCGCCACATTGCTGATAACGATCTTTGTCGGCTGAGCCTCCGGTGTTTCCGGTAATCCTTCTGCTGGCTTCTCGATCGGCTTTTCGGCTGGCTTAGCCGCTGGCTTTGCAACCGGTTTTGCTGCTGGCTTTGCCGCTTTCGGAGTCGCTACAGAGAGCATGTCTGCTCGAATCCACCCCGTTGTCCCCCCGGAAAATTTGAGTTTGTACCATCCGTTTCGGCTTTCCAAAATCTCAGCCGAACGCCCCTTGTCCACTTTCGCTACTCGGTCGTAACTTGTCCCCGGACCCGAGCGAACAATCACATCAGTCTTTGCAACTGTCGCCGTTTTTTGTGCTTTTTGCTGCCCAAGCAGGGTGCCCGTCAAGGCGGTCATGCTTCCCATTGCCATCGTAGCCATCAAAAGGCTCGCCATGGTCAGCGCGATCAAATTTTTTCTTTGTCCCAAGTTTCCTCCTTGTGCGTGTGCCAGTAAAAGAACGAGGCATGCCTAAGCAACAACAACTCCTTTATACCGTCTTTATGGCAAAAAGTCACCATAACCGCACTTCCAGTGGGCCAACCGAACCGGGCCCATCACCCCCAAGACGATGAAAATCCCCCGAAGTTCTCCCCAGGTAAATTAATCCCCGCATGGTCAGCGTCGTCATTGTCAATTGGAACACCAAGGACAAATTACGAGCCTGTCTCACCTCTCTCCAGGTTCAAACCCAGCCGCCCGCCCAGATCTTCGTCGTGGATAATGCTTCATCAGACGGCAGCGCCGATATGGTGAAAACTGACTTCCCATCCGTCACCCTTCTCGCCGAATCAACGAACCACGGCTACGCCAAAGGCAATAATCTTGGCCTAAACTTAGCAATATCTGAGTTCATCTTGACGCTCAACCCAGATACCGAACTCCCCACTGATAACCTCGAAAAAGCCACCCGATCCCTTTCAAGCCACCCAGAATGTGGTGCCCTCTCCATCAAATTCATCGGCCCAGAAGGAGAAACCCAGGCGTCCGTCAGGGGCTTCCCCACGATCCTCGGGATCATCGGCCAACTCACCCAACTCGACCGCAAATTTCCCGAGTCGCCATTAGCCAACTATTCCCTCCCAAACTTCAACTACGAAAAGTCCCAATTGGCCCCTCAACCCATGGGCACATATCTCCTATTTCGCCGATCAATCCTATCCAAATTCACTGACCCCGCCCAACCCTTCGATGAAGAATTTCCCATTTTCTTTAACGAAGTTGACCTCCTTCATCGAATGCACCAGGCCGGCTACGCTTGCTGGTACGACGCTGATCTCTCAATTTTCCACCACCACGGGGCCAGCACTAAACAACGCCGAAAAAGTATGATCTGGGAATCACATATCAGCCTCATTCGTTACTTCAAAAAGCACCTCCGAGGAATCAGCCGCATCGCCCTGCCCCTGATCGCGGTTGCTAGCATCGCCGCCGCTTTCGTTCGCGCAAAAGGATATCATGCCGGATTTCGACCTCAGCATCACAATCTGTAGCTGGAACACCATTGATGACCTCCGCGCCTGCCTCCAGAGCCTGCGCGAAGCGAAATCCGAAGCCAACTTTGAAGTCATCGTCGTTGATAACAACTCTGAAGATGGATCCCCCGATATGGCCGAATCAGAATTCCCCGAATTCACCATCCTCCGCCAATCGCGAAATCTTGGCTTCACCGGCGGACACAATCTGGCCCTGACTCATTGCCGAGGCGAACACAAAGCCCTCCTCAATAGCGACACGATTGTCCACCCCGGAGCCATCGGAACAGTCGTTGAATTCATGCAAAATAACCCCGAATCCGGAATCGTCGGCCCCAAGCTCCTCAACCCGGACGGATCGCTCCAATATTCCTGCCGACGCTTCCCCAACCCCGTCGCTGCCGCGTTCCGAAACACCATTCTCGGGCGTCTCTTCCCCAATAATCGCTACACCCGTGAATACTTGATGCAAGACTGGAAGCACGATGGCCCGAGAGACGTTGATTGGGTCAGCGGGGCCGCACTCTTCATCCGGGGCAACGTCCTCGCCGAAATCGGCCCCCTCGATAACAACCTCTTTATGTTCTGCGAAGACGTCGACTGGGCCAAGCGAACTTGGAACGCCGGATACAAAGTCACTTATCTCCCCAGTGCCGTCATCACTCACGCCATCGGGCGGAGCACCGACAAAGCCCCCAACCGCATGATCGCCCGCTTTCATCGGTCCATGTTCCGCTATTACAAAAAGCACAATGTCCCCGAGTCACCGCTCCTCGCCCGACCATTTCTCCTTGCTTTTGCCGCAACCGCACTCACCATCCGGGCCTCGCTCTTCCTCACAAAGAACAAAATAGATATCATCCGAAGGAAGTTAGGCCGATGACCGATTCAAGACGCACCGCCCCCCAATCGAGCAAATTCTCCTGCTCATCGCGGCTTTTCTTGCTCCACTCATCGGCGGACATGTCAGCATCGCCCCCCGCCCGATAACCGAAGGGTTCCTCGGCGAAATTTTTGGCGGAGGCTCACTCCCCTATCTCTCTCGCCTCATCTTGGGCCTCCTCATTCTTGGCGGACTTGCTACGATGGCTCTCCGAAACCGAGTGATCCAACTCCCAAATGTTCGCATCATCGCGCTCCTCACCATCCTCGTTTTTGTCCTCGGATTCTCAATCCTGTTCGGATCATTTCGCTTCGCCGCCCTCGGAGAATGGCTCACATGGTTCATTTATGGCGGAGCCCTGTTCCTCACCGTCGGAGCTATCGGGCGCGATCGAGGCCCCCTCCTCCTCGCTTCGGCTCTTTCCGCCGGAATCACCGTCGCCGCCGTACGGGGCATTCTTGAATACACAAGCATAATGGCTGCTGAGCCCACTTATCGCATTTTTGCCGGGTGGAACAACCCCAACGCCGCCGCCAGCATGTTTGTCGCGGGAACTCTTCTCCTGACCGGCATTGTCGGAAAAGTGCAATCTCCTTACCGTTACATTGCCCTCATCGCGACCAGTCTCTCATTCACCGCCCTGGTTCTCACCCAGTCAAAAGGCGGTTACCTCGCATTCGGTGTTGGACTCTTCATCTACATCGCAACCCTTATTCTTCGACGGGCTCCCCTCAAACAATCGACCATCTCACTCGGCGGAATTGTTCTCGGTGCCATCCTCGTTATTGGCCTTTCTCAAGCCGCATCATCCGCAAACAAATCCGCAACCACTGCCCCACTTTCTCGCATCACCGCCTCCGGAAGCTCCGCCGAGCAAAGCGTCGGCTTCCGCCAAAATCTGTGGAAATCCGCCATTCAAATCGCCACAGCTCATCCCGCCGGACTTGGCCCAGGCACATTCCGCTTCTATTCGACCCAACCTGGAATCATCGAAAGTACCGTTTTCGCCCACCAAGCCTATCTACAACTCGCCGTCGAAGGCGGATGGCTCAGCCTCTTGCTGTTCACTTGCCTTGCCGGAATCTGGCTCACCTACGCCTTCCGAGGGATCAAAAAGCAGCCCACTGAACAAACTGCGTTCCGTGCCGCTGCTATCGCGGCAACCCTCGGCATTGCCGCTCACGGCTTTGTCGAAAGTAACTTCTCATTCATTGGCTCTGGGCTGGCTCTTTTCTTTTTAGTTGGTCTCACCCTTCAACTCAGCACCGATGGCTCTTCACCTGAAGCCGTCCCCCGTCCAATTCGCCTCGTTACTGTTCTCGTTTCTTGCGTTCTTCCCATTTTTGGACTAGCGATTTACGCCGCCGGAGAAAGCCAAAAGGCCGCCATAGCCTCGGCACTCTCCGCCCAAGATATTCCGCGTGTCATTGAACTCGGTAGCCAGCTCAAGACCAGCAGTTACGGTGATCCAGAATCACTCTACATGTATGCGATCTATGCTGCCCCGAACGTTGAAGAACGGCTGGATGCCCTCCGGAAAGTAGTGCCTCAAATGCCTCAAAGTCGCGTCATCCGGACAACCGCCCGCTCCTTAGCCGAAACTGATCGACTCGATGAAGCTATCGCAATGAACGACCAGGTCTTTGAACTCGATCCCAATAATCTCAAAGCCCACGCTCAACGCACCGAATTCCTTCTCGACAAAGGAGATCGGGAAGCCGCCCTAGAATCCGCACGCAAAACCATTTCCGTCGAATCGCAAACCAGCTTCCAAACTCGCGCCATTCCCGAACTCATCCCCACCGAAACCCTAGAAGCTCGCCTCCTCCTCGCCGAATCAGAGCAAAACCCCGAGACCAAACGCGAACTACTCGAACAAGCACTCGCTGGATACCAAAAGTACTTTGAAATCACCGCCCCCATGGTTAAGCGCATGACCGATGCCGGTCTGCCTGACTATGGCGGAGAGACGCGAGATTCTGTCACTAAGAATCAAGAAATCGCCAAGAAGGCATTGCAAGACTTAACTACACTCTATTCTGATTCGGGCATGTCGTCTGACGAATCTGGCTCTAAGCTCAAACCAATTTTAACTGCGTTGGAATTCACTTTCTGATTGCGGTCACGGAGGTATGTCGAGACGACTTGCTTCGCAATCGGGGCCGCGACCGATCCGCCATGTCCCGCCGTTTCAACTAACACCGCAAAAGCAATCTTGGGCTTCTCTGCCGGGGCATATCCGACAAACCAAGCGTGTGTCCGGCGGCTCTGAGAATTTTCCGCACTTCCCGTTTTCCCCGCCACCTGAATTCCCGAAATCTGGCTGCTCCGCGCTGTCCCCGCATTCACGACGTTAATCAATGAGCTTTTCATTGTTCGCCAAAATTCTTCGGTCGCATCAAATCGGTGCAACTCCTCAGGTTTGGTCAACTGAACCTTTGCCCCTTCTGATTGCTCAATCACACCCCTCAAGACGCGAGGCTTGTAACAAACACCCTCATTGGCAACCATGCTCACCAAAAGTGCCATTTGCAACGGCGTGACCAAAACATCACCCTGACCAATCCCAATATTGTTCGCGTCACCGGCAGAGTAGGGCCGCTTGTGTGCTTTCTTGATAAAGTCACGATCCGGAAACACTCCCTTTCGTTCTCCCGGCAAATCGATGCCCGACCGCACACCAAACCCCAGCTGATCTGCGGTTGCTTTGAATTCTTCAGCCGTTATTCGCTGACTCATCTTGCCAAAAAAGCTGTTGCAGCTCTTGGTCATCGCCATGTGAAATCCGTAGGTCGCGGCCGGGTGGTTTTCACACTTGACCCGCCGATTCCCGACCGTCAAATATCCTGGACAGCTGACCGCGGCAGACGGATTAAATTTCCCCGCCTGATATGCTGCCATCGCCGTAACAATCTTGAACGTCGAACCCGGCGGATACTCTCCCGCCATTCCCCGCTTAAGTAGCGGTGCATTCTTATTGAGATTAATAGAATCGAATTCAGTTTGGGTCAATCCCCCCTCGTAAATCCTCAAGTCATATCCGGGGGTCGACACCATCGCCAAAACCTCACCCGTATTCGGATCGAGCGCCACGACCGCCCCTTTTCGATCGCCAAGTGCTTCCCGAGCTACTCGCTGCGTTTCCATATCAATAGAAAGCACAAGCGATTCGCCCGGAGTGGGCGATTCCGACATCACAACTCGGAGTGGTCTCCGCTTCCGATCCAGTGTATAAGTCGTGGATCCCGGCTTCCCCATCAATTGGCGATCATAAATCCTCTCAATCCCATCCCGCCCCACATAAGGTGGAATGAACTCCATTCCCTCTTCTTTGTATTCCTCTTCGATCGAAGCCGTCGGAACCCAGACAAACCCCAAGATGTGCTCCAAAAATGAAGTATCGCCATAACTCCGCATGGGTAGAGTTTGCACCCCAACCCTGGAAAAGCATCTTCGCCCGACTCGGCTATTTTTGTCGCCTGCTGAACTGTGGCTCCCACAAAAATCGTTGTCGGAAAATTCCCCTTGCTCCACTGCTGATTCAAGGTCCATTCAATCTTCTTGGTTGTCGTTCCCAATATCTTGGCGAGCCGCTCCATTGCCTCCGGGTTACTTTTGAGCACAACTGGCTTAGCCGTGATAACAACCCGAGGCTTCACATCCGCAATCGGCCTCATTGTCCGATCATAAATCTTCCCTCGGGGGCCAAAGTATGATCAAGGACAAGCCCCGTCATTTTGGCTTCCTCCCTCAGCTCATCCGCGCGAACGATCTGAAGCAACCAGAGCTGCGAAATCGAAATGGCGAAGAAGATCAACAACAGAAGCGGAACGATGAGGCTGCGAAACGTGACTCTGTTTTCGTTCGGAGTATGTATAACGGACATCGCGCAACCAATCCACTGTAATCACTATTGGCCCGACGGGCACTTCGGCGGTCGCCCCGTGGAGCGGGCAACCCCCTTTTGGTTCAGATCCCTTAAAGAACGGTCGTCGAACCGTTTCCGGACAGTAAGCATTTGCCCTCTGCCCCGAATCCGCACACACACTGACATAAACAACGTCATCCCCACCTCCCTGGTTCCCTCCACCTGTGGAAGTACCGCCCCCTGTCGTTCCGGTTGTATTAGTCGCCGGCGGAGTTGAGCCCCCGTCGCCCGTATCGTTCGGGTCAACAACCGGTGTCACTTGGTCTTCAGGCTGTTCAGGGACTTCAATCGGCTCATCGGGAGTCGTATTGTCCGGGTCGTTTTCTTCGTCATCAGGTGCAGAAGTAGAAACGTTCGGCATCCTTCCAAAGCTACGGGATTTTTCACCCACTTCTTTCTGGATATCCCCCATGATGTCGTTCCAAACCCGCGCCGGCCCCTCTCCCCCAAAGAGACCCCGCATAGGTTGTGCACTCGGGCGCCCATCAATGATCTGCTCGTTGGCTACCCAGACTAGCCCAACCAACTTATCTGTATATCCACAGAACCACGCGTCTTTGTGGTCACTTGTTGTTCCCGTTTTGCCCCGTGCATTCCGCACTCCACTTGCCGCTCGACCGGTTCCACCCGTCACAACCTGCCGCAACGACAAATCTATATATTCCGCTGAAGCCGAATCAACTACTGCCCGCGCTTTCTTCGGAGCAAGCGATTCCTCGCGCCCGTCGGGATAAATCACCCGCTCAATCGCGTAAGTCGGATACCGATCCCCATGGCTTTGCAGAACCGAATAGGCTTCAGCAACTTCGGTCATATAAACCTCACCCGACCCCAAAGAAAGACTCTGAACCGCCATCAAATTACTACGGCGGAATCCCAAACTCCGCCGACAAAGGTTAAGCGTATTTTGCTCACCCACTTCTTCAATGGCCCGTGCAGCGGCTGTATTATTGGAGGCCGCGAGCGCAGATGCAATCGAGATATTCCCTCGGTTAGCTCCACCTTTAACATATTCCCTGGTCCCCGATTTCCGAATCGGTTTGGTCGAAATCGTCGACCCTTCGCTGTAAATTCCACGATCAAGCCCCGTCAAATAAACAAACGGCTTCATGCTCGAGCCTAGCTGACGACCCGGCCCCATCCAAATCATATTGAATTCGGATTTGTCATAGTCTGGACCACCAACCATCGCCACAATCCGACCATTGTCGTCCGTCACCAGCATTGCCATCTGGTTGACTCGGTACCCTTTCAGACGATCAATCCACTTATCAACTCCCTTCTCCGCAATCCGTTGATATTTGGTTTTCAAAGTTGTCTTGATCTCATACCCACCCGCAGATATGTCAATCTTTTTCTTGGCCAACTCGTTTAAAACGTAATCCACGAAGTAAGGGTGTACTTTGGATCCAGTAACTGCTCGCGGACGCTGATCCGCCAACTTCACTGGCTCACTCTTCGCCGCTTGATACTCTGCCGAAGTGATCATCCCCTCTTCCCGCATGATTGCCAAAACAACGTTGCGGTTCTTGATCGCTACTTCCAAATCCCGAACTGGATTCTCATCGCTCGGACGGCGAACACAGCGCATCAGCATTGCCGCTTCAGCAATCGTAAGCTCTTCCAAAGTCTTCCCAAAATAGACATCCGCCGCCGCGCTTATCCCGTAAGCCCGCTCACCAAAAAATACTTGGTTCATGTACAGAGCGAGAATCTGATCTTTCGTAAATTGCTTCTCAATCTCAACAGCCAAGGCCATGTCGTCGAGCTTTCGATCAAGCGTTTGCTTATCGCTCGTGAACAACCGCTTGGCAATCTGCATCGTCAATGTTGAACCCCCTTGCGATGCCTCTCGATCTTTCAGAGCGACAACCGCAATCCGCGCTAAGGCAATTGCATCTACCCCGCTGTGCTCATAAAACCGCTTATCCTCCGCCGCAAGCATCGCATTCCGAACCATCTCCGGAATATCCCCATAGCTCACAGCTTTACGATATTCCGTCTGAATCGAATAGAGTAGCTCCCCATCTGCGGAATAAATCTTTGAGGGTCTTGTGTTGAGCTGCTCAATCATCCCCGGCAAATCCGGAACCAAGAGCTTTGCCTTTTCAAGCTTTTGGTAAGCCACAACCGAGGCTCCCATGAACCCAACCATCCCCAAAATTGATGCCCATGCAAACACCACTTTCAATTTTCGCTTCCACGAAGGTTTCACCTTCGTCTTAGTTGAAGCTTTTTTCCGAATTGTGATTGCCATAAGACAGTCCCTCATTATGACGTTTCCTTCACCAGACAGGTGTCAGCCAGTACCTATTCTTAGGCCTTCACTCGCGAAGCGAACTTTTTCAGCTCAGCTTCCGAATAGTCCCCGATTAAGATCAAAGTCATACCACCTGAATTCCACCGATGCACTTCAACCCCCCGCATCGAGAACCGCATCTCAGCATCTGTCTGTTTCATAACGAACAGGCTCAACCTGCGCTCACCATCAGTATAAAACTGACGCAAAATATTCTGCCCCCGGACTTCCATTTTGCCCGTTGAAACCAAAGCCATCTTCCCGCTATCAGGGATCATCATCGGCTTAATACTCAGTTCTTTAGCCAAACGCCGCACATCATCCTGAACCGTGATCAACTTCGCTTTCGCAGGCCACTTGAATTTGCTACTAGATATCTTCGCCGAAAAATCTATCTTCAGAACCTCGAACCCACCAATTTCCTCCGAGGATGAAACGGCAAAACTACGCTTCAGAACCACGTATTTTTCGCGATCAATCCAAATTCTGTGGGTTCCTCGACCTCGATCCGAAGCAATCTCGACGAAGAATGTCGCCCGACTGGCAACCGCATCGCCTCTCGTTACTTTGACCGCACTCTTTTTCGCCGCCTCGGCCAGTAATTTATAAGTCTCAAGCCCCCCGCCACGAATCGGTGCAACTCTCAACTCATTATTGGACTTAGTATACGTGTACCGCTTCCCCCCAACTTCATAAATCTGTTGGTCAGCATAGGGTGTCCCAGAGTCATATGACAAGTACATTTTGTCGCCTGACCTCAAAACTCGCTCTTCAAATGTCCTGTTACCCCGCTCGGATCGAATGGTGATGGAACGAACCGCCGCATAACTTACGGTTTTCCCTGCCCGCTCTATTCGCGCCGCCAGTTCACTTGCCGTCGGGACTGACTGGGCCAAACTCAGTCCGCCAAGGCCGAGTAACACCCCAATCAATCCACTTCGAATCCTCATGAAACCCCTTACCAATTATTGTAGTCAAGCTTCACGTTTTGCATTCGCGGAGTGCTTCGAGGAGACCGAACTCCAACCGACACCTGAGCTGTGTCCGATTGATGCGCTGCAATCAATGCCGAACCAAAATCAGAACTTCCGGACAAACCATCCGGTGAAACCGAAGGCTCACTCTCAGCAACAATCTGTCTCGAAGATCCCACTTCAACTGAGTCACCACCTTTCATAAAAACCATCGCAACCGCGGCCGCACATGCCACCGCAGAAGCCGCTACCAAACCACCAAAGCCAAGCCACTTGAACCGACTCCCCTTGTCTGCGACTGGCTGTGGCGCGATCTCGCGCAGCTTCTCATTCAAACTGCTACGCCAAGCCATGCTTGGCTCAACAAAGTCTTGGTCAGCCAGGTAATGAGCAACCAACGACTGATCCCCCGCCTCCAAAGCTTGCTCCAGCTCCAGATGCTCTGCCGCCGTCAGCGGCTCCTCATTCTTCAACTTCAAATATAGCTTTTCATTCATCAGAAAGCACCTCGCGGGTTCACCCGCGCTTGTCCATCATCGTCCAAATAAGCCCGAACACATTTTTGCACATGTGCTCGTGCCAAAAACAGTCGGCTTTTCACCGTCCCAACCGGAACGTCAATCGTCTTCGCGATCTCTTCGTAGCCCAAGTCTTCCTGGTCATGCAAAACCAGAACTGTTCGCAACTTCTCACTCATCGAGTTCATTGCTGACTCTAAGACCAAAACCAGTTCGTCCGTAATCAAATTCTCGGAAGGATCCCATCGCGAATCTGCAAAATCAAACGGTTCATCGCCCACAACGGCTGGCTCCATGCTCAGCTCCTGAGGCGATCGGTCACGTTTCCTCGCTCGATCGATACAGAGATTGTGCGCAATCCGAAATAGCCAACTCCGAAGACTCGCCCGCCCATCAAACCCTGCCATTGCTTGGAATGCCTTGATGAACACTTCTTGTGTGACATCCAACGCCTCTTCCTCGTTCCGAACAAATCGCCGAACATAGCCTAAAACTCGAGCCTGGTAAGCATCAACGACTCGACCAAATGCGTCGAAGTCTTGCTGTCTGCATTTCGCGACCAGCGCTTGCTCTATTGCCGAATCAAATTCATGCCGCGCTGACAACGTTCTTGTACCTACCCATTGGCTCATGGCGTTCGTATTCTGATAAAACGCTGAACCCCCTCGAAAGTTCAATAATCGAGAACAGACCTAGCAAAAACCAAAGTGACCGCCCTCTGAACCAAAACAGCTCTCGCGGGCGGCCACTCAATGCCAAACCAGTTTTAGAAGCGGACGCCGCCCACAATCGCAAAACCACTCAGGGCCGTACGACCGGAGCCAAAATATCGCGCTTCAACGAAGAACGGATTGCCACCAAAATTCAAATCCTTCCCAATCGAGAACTGATAGTTGAAATCAAGCGTGCTGTCAGAGCCAGCCGATTGAGTTCGACCAAATCCAACTCCCGCACCGACTGAGTAGTAGAACTCGGTTTGGCGTCCAACGTAGTTGTAAAGCACCGGAACGTTGCTAAAACCACCCTTGCCGTAGTAGTCCAAGCTCAAGCTCCAATGGGCCATATAATCCGGGTTACCCGATTTAATGTCCATCATCTTCTTCTCAACCCCAATGGTAAACCAGTTTTGCCCTTCAAACTTCTTACCATCGCCCTGCGCCAAGAAAAATCCTGCGCGCAAAGACAAATCCATCGGCTTAGCATAATCTGCCATCGCCGGAACTACGAGTGCCGCACAAATTGCCGCGGTCAGACCGAATTTCACCATGCTCTTCATCCGTTAAACCTCTCGTAAAAACGAGTTCACCTGGCATACCCAAAGGCCCGCCAATTCCCAAACTATAGCACGTCTGATCTCAAAAGGTCCAGCCTCTCCGCACTCATTCTTTCAAAAAAGTCATTCATACTCAAACCATCATGCTCGCCCCATTGGTCTTCTCCCTCCTGACTCAAACCCAACCCATCAGCCCCGCAACACTTTTCGCAAATCGATTCCAATCAAATGCCGCCCTCTCACAAGACGCTCAAGAGTCTCTCAAAACCCTCCCGTGGCGAGAAGAATTTCGGGAAATTGCCTGGCGCGCTTACCGAGAATCGGACATCCACAGCGACATTCGCGCTGAGTTCAATGCGAACACCATCCGGACTGATGATCGTGTAAGTCCGTTCAAATACCGCATTGTCGGGACCCCAAAACCAGGACAACCCATGCCGATGGTAATCGCCCTCCATGGTGGCGGAGGAGCCCCCAAGGCAGTCAATGACCAGCAATGGGATGGAATGTTCACCAGCTACTATAAAGACGCCACCGAATCCGCCCCCTATATCTATTGCGCACTCCGCGCGCCAAATGACGAATGGAACGGATTCTATGACGACAGCATCGCCCAAGTCATCGAACGTCTGATCCTCGCATTCGCAATTGAGGGTCTTGTGGATCCCAACCGAGTGGTCACAACGGGTGCCTCGCACGGTGGCTACGGAAACTTCGTCATCGCGACCAAAATCCCTCATCGATTCTCCGCCGCAAACGCCAGCGCATCTGCCCCCACCGATGGCGAAACCCAAGGCGAAAACCTCCGGAATCTATACTTCACATGGGTCATCGGCTCCGAAGACAAAGCCTATGGTCGCCCCGAAAGATGCCAAGCCTTCGCAAAATCATGGGAAGAATGGCGTTCCGAACACGGCGGCTACCGAGGCGGGATGAACTGGCTGGAAGGCGTAGGACACTCCGTTCCTGATCGGGATAAACCAGCCGAACTCCTCCGCGAAAAACGTAGTCTCGCCCCCGACAAACTCATTTGGAACCAAACCGACGAAAGAGTCAAAACCCACTACTTCGTTCAAGATCCCGCGCCAAAATCGGGACGACGAATCACTCTCCAAATCGAAGGGAAATCATTCATCATCGTGAACCGAGACGCCGAAAATCTTATCCTGTATCCCCCCGTAAGAGTGGTCTTAAAAGAAATGATTGTCATTTGGGGCCGAGCAAGCACGACTATGCACCCGGAACCCAACACGGAGAATTTTGCCGAATCTCTCCTTCTCTATGGCGACCCAAAACTCGCCTCTCCCTACAAAATTGAAGTCTTCAACGACGGAGCATCCAACTAAAAACCATGGTCAACGAATCCCGACTCATCCACCTCTTCAAAACCCTGATTACCATCAATGCCCCCGCACTTGCCGAGCGAGAGTGCGTGGACTATGTCAAAGACTATCTCACCCAACTTGGCCTTGAAGTCAAAGAAGACGACACCGCATCAAAAATCAACGGGAACGCCGGAAACATCATTGCCCGACTCCCCGGCACCAAAGCCGACGCTCCGACAATTTTTCTCTCCGCCCATTTTGACACCGTAGAACCGACCGCAGGACTCAAAATTGTCGAAGAAGGCGATCTAATCAAATCCGACGGAACGACGATCCTCGGTGCCGACGACAAAGCCGGAATGGCTTCCTCAATCGAAGCCATCCACCTTCTCCTTGAGCAGAAACCCGATCACGGCAATGTCTATCTTTTGTTCAATGTCGCCGAAGAAATCGGACTCCTCGGCGCCGCCAATCTCCAGCTCAAAGACCTCAACATCGACTACGGCTATGTTCTTGACACCGGCCCACCCGTCGGAAGCTTTGTCAACCGCACCGCAACCCATGACGCGTTCGATGTCACTTTTATCGGAAAACCCGCCCATGCTGGCAAACATCCTGAAGATGGAATCTCCGCCATCCAAGTCGCCGCCGATGCCATTTCGCGCATGAAACTGGGGAGAATCGGCCCCGAAACAACGGCAAATTTCGGCAAAATTCACGGCGGAACCGGCACTAACGTTGTGCCCGCCCGAGTCACTATCCACGGCGAAGCTCGATCAACTTCTGTCGAGGACTTGGACGCCCAGATCGCCCACATGCGCGATTGCTGTGAATCCGCCGCCGCTGAATGGGGTGCAAAAGTAGAAATTGTCCACGAACGCCATTACTCCGGCTATCTGATCGACGAAAACTCGCCCGTAATCCAAAACGCCAAGCAAGCAAGTCGAAATTGCGGATTCGAGCCTTTCTTACGCACCACCCTTGGCGGAAGCGATGCCAACATGATCAACGCTCAAGGCGTCCCATGCATCGTCGTCGCCACCGGAATGGACAAAATCCACACCCATGAAGAGGAAGTCAGCAAACAATCTCTCATCGAAAACGCTCGCCTCGCTTACGAACTCATCACAAACGCCGCAAATGAGTTGCCCCCTCTCCCTAACCAAAGTTAGGGAGAGGGGGGTTGGGGGGTGTGGGTCATTTTTCGCTCTTCAACGCTTCGACCACAACTCGAGTCGCCGGACTTTTGTTCAAGGTATAAAAATGAATCCCCGGTGCCCCTGCTCCTAAAAGCTCAGTGCATTGAGCAATTGCGTGCGCCACTCCAATATGATAAACCGCCGCCGGTGCTAACTCATACTGATCAAGTAACTTCAATAGGTGAGATGGAATCGATGCCCCGCACATCGACGTAAACCGCCGAACCTGCGCCACCCCTTGAATCGGCATGATCCCCGGCACAATCGGCTGAGTAATCCCCATACTCCGCGCCCGCCCGACAAACTCAAAGTACTTATCGTTGTCAAAAAACAACTGAGTAATAAAAAAATCAACTCCCGCATCCGCTTTCCGCTTCATCGCTTCCAAATCGCTCTGCTTGGAGGCAGCCTCAGTATGTTTCTCCGGATAACACGCCGCCGCAATGCAAGCATCAGGCATCGTTTCCCTCACTAATCCCACCAAGTCAGAGGCAAATTGACAATAGCCTTCACCAACCTCACTTCCGTCCATCGGCATATCCCCCCGAAGCGCCAAAACGTTCTTCAAACCCAACCCCTGAATCGAGTCCACCGTTTCCCGGATCTCCCCTTCCGGAACCCCCAAACAAGTCAAATGGACAACGGGTTCAATCCCGATCTCATGCTTAATCTTCCCTGCCCAATCAACTGTCTTTTCTCTCGTCGATCCGCCCGCCCCGCAGGTCACGCTCACAAAACCTGGTTCCAATTCCGCTAGCTGTCGAATTGCCCCAAAAAGAGAGGCCTCTCCCTTTTCCGTCTTCGGAGGGAAGAACTCGAAAGAGAAGCACGGCTTCTCACCTGCCAAGTGGTCAATGATTCGCATCGGAACTCAACCAGTATAGCCGCCAAATAAAATAGCCCCTTCACCATCAAGCGAAGGGGCTATTTCAAAACTAAATTAGGATTTTTTGCGTCGCCGCGTCGCAATCAAAGCCAATCCACCCAAAACCGCCATCGTCCCCGGCTCGGGTACTGCCTCATAATTCACATCCAGATAAACGGGCAAGTGTCCCCCCTGGGTTCCCGCCACATCCACCAACGCTTGAGCAATCGTTGAACCAACCATGGCATTGCCATTGATCGTCAAATCGGTATTGAAACTCGTCCCATCATTCCCCCAAGTCCGATAAGAATGGTTCAAATCATTCCAAGTCGAAGTAGAGAATGCCGTGTTCCAAAGACCAGAGTATTCAGTTCCAACGCCATCGCCAAAACCACCTCCCATCAAAATTGCATCAAGCCGATCATCCATTCCCGCTCCCGAAGGATCCTGGGTGTGGATGAACCGAAAGTTGTTATTATCGTTCCAAGTCCCCGGGGAATTAATCGGGTCAAAAACTCGACCCCGGGAATTCGATCCATTCGTGATCAAAGTCTGCCAAGCCTGCTGGTTTGAACTCTGAATGTTGAAATCACCCATCACCATATGCTGAAAATTCGAAGCCAATCCATTCGCGTTCGCCCGAATCGCCGCCGCCTCGACTTGCCGACGATTCTGATCATCCGTCGAAGAGCCACTCTTCATATGAATGTTGTAAACCGCAATCCGCTCATTTGCCGCCGCATTTCCATTGATCGAAAAATCGAATCGCCAAATGTCACGCGGATTTCCACTCGTCCCTGCCGCTCCGGCTACCAAAGTCGTCGAAACCGAACCCACGCGTCCTGTTCGGTAAAACATCGCCGTATCGCTGGTCGCCCCTGTCCCGGTCAAACTCCCAAACGAAACATCCCAATCACCTGTCGAACCGCTAGCTGTATTGAGCAAATTCTTCAAAACCCCTGCCGCCGTCGGACTCTGAATCTCCTGCGCAAAAAGCACGTCCGGTCGGAAGCTCCTCCCCTGGAACTGTCCAAAAATTGCCGTCTGAACCGCCGAATTCTGTCCGACCAAATCGCCATCAAAGTCGCTGATATTCCAAGTCGCCACCCGCAAACTCTGACCAAACCCCAAAGTCGCCAAACCTGCAAACGCAAAAACGCTCACTCTCCGAAGCAAAAAACGCATTGACCAAATATACACACCTTTGACATTAACCCAGCGGGCACTTTTACCAGGTCAGACCCACTAGCTCGGGATTTCCCCCACCACTCGCTCCATCAATACCCGAACCTCCGGCTCCGCCACACTCCGTCTCACCCCCATACTCCCCCGATCAACCTCCAAAAATGGTCGCCAACCATAAGCTCCCGCCGCGATCAGCAACGCTCCCGCCTGACCATGCGGCTTGAAGAGCTTCTCTTGCTGCAAAAACTCTGGCATCGCCTCATCTTCAAACTCCGTCCCCATCACCGCCATCACCTCAGCCAAAAATGCCGCTGACCAAGTTAAATCAACTTTATGAGGCGGTGGATCTCCAAAGCTCGTCTCCAGAATCTCCAATCGTTTCTCTTCCACCGCCATCGCAAAAATCTGCGGCGTCAATTCTTCTAGACAATAAGCTAGGCTCCACTTTTTCTTAAACCGAACCCCAACTGTCCGAGTCTCATCGTCATACTCAAAACCCTTCGGCCCAAACAATCGCGGCTCTCCGTCCAACTGCCGGACACGCAGATGCATTCCCGTGAACCGCTCACAAAGCCATTCCAACCTCCGCAGAATCAGATCATCCAACCGACACCATCCATGGTTCAGTCTTTCCCAAAAAGCGACTCCCAAACCACCATTTGATTTACTGTGAGATCACTTCCTTTTACCAGTCGGCCCGCCCGGTCAACAATGCCTGCTTTAACTAAGTTGGCATTCCACGGAACTGGCTCTGCCGTTTCAATCAGCTTGACAAGTTCCTCCGCTCGCTCTTCACCCGGAACATCTGCCCTAACCAAATCCAAGATCATCGTCCGTCCATAACTGACTTCATCCCGGGTCTCCTTGTACAAAGCGCGAAACGTGTCGCTCAAAGTCCGCTTCCCTTCCGAAGCATCCCGAATCATCAAATCCAAGATAAACCCAATGACTTTCCCCTTAGTGTAGTAACTCACTCCGCCAAATCCCTGACTCCCGCGCACCTCAAATACCCGCCGACTTGACTCCGCCGCACTCACCTTGGCATAAGCCGGATTCCGCAGAGTTGACTCGTAAGCCGAGCGCATTTCCGCCAAAAACTCCTCGTTCTTGATCACCCCCGCCCGCAAACGCCAAACTTCCGAAAAATAGTCAGTCACCCCCTCCAACCACCATAAAGAATCAACGACCGGCGGATTCAGAGGATCAATGGGCCGCAACTCCTTCGGTCGAATCGCTTTGACATTAAACGCATGAACATATTCATGGAAAATCAATCCACTCATTTGCCGGGCATCAGTTCCCCAAAATCCCAGGCGGCAACTCGTTCCGTGCTCTAGCCCCGCTGGATAATTTCCGAATTCGCCAAAGAATGTGTACCGAGGATAGGGCAAATCCCCAAACTCCTTGAGTCCCTGCTCCACCGCCTTCTGGCACATAGCTCCAAAGGCGGCCACGTCAACCCCCGCCAAATTACCAAATCCGACGAAGAAGTGGGGTTTGCCCCCAACCTCAAACTTCACCGTCGCCAGGTTCCTCCCCATCACGACGGGCGAATCACCGATCTCTTCGTGATTCTTCGCATCCAGCGTGTATCCCGAATCAGTCGACCGGCCCTCAATCGCCCCGTGAATCTTCCAACCATCAATTTTCTTAACCGTGAGCGAAACAGGTTTAGCCAATCCTCCTTCCGCAAATCCAAGCACCCCCGCCGGACTCAGCCAGGCGTAATCCCGCCCCAAGAACAAGTTGTAACTGAAGTTCCCCCGGCTCGGCTTGACTGTGTACTTAACCGCATCAAACTTGTCTTCAGCCACAAAACCATTAACCCCATCTCTCCCCGCCAGTTTCACCTCCTCCCCATCCTTGAAGAACGAGATCGCCGTGACCGTCTTTCCGTAATCAAACCGCTCGTAATCCCCCGGCACCCAAGCACTCATCCAGAACTTCTCCGCCGTCTCCCCTTCTGGCAAATCCATCTCCACAAGTACCTGGTTTCCCAGCGGATCAAACTGGATCGTGTATTCAACTCGATCTGCGGCCAGACTAAACGAGGCCCAACCAACTAAGATCAGCGCTAACCCTGCTCGTACCATTCCTTCAAAAGCTCCTTCTCTCTTTCGACGCTCAACCCACTCTTTTCGGGTCGCGGCCGCTGAGTTTCTTGAATCCACGTCCATGTATCTCTCATGGAATCAATCAGGGGTCGCTCCTTGAGACCAACACCCACTGCTTTCGTGACATCTCCCAGCGAAGCATCCGCCGGGAGTAAGTTCGGGATATTTACCCATTGCCGCACCTCCCGTTCAAGCAACCAGTCCATCGGGATCGCCACTTCTTCCACATCAACCCCAAGCTCGACGGCAAACTGCCGCATGGTCGCCCGCAGGTCGCCGAAGGTCGCCGATAACTTGTCCACATTGAAAATCCCACTCAACCGCCGATCAATAACCAATCCCAAGAACTCGGCAAAATCGCGCACATCCAAGCCGGTAATCGCCATCTCATCCTGGTCACCCGGAATCACCATCTTGCCCCCTTCGCTTATTCGCCAAGGCCAATAAGCAAATCGATCCGTATGGTCGTGCGGCCCAATGATAACCCCGGGCCGGAGAATTGTCGCCCGCTCGCCCCAATGATCCAAAACCTCACCTTCGCAAATCACCTTATAGGCCCCGTAAGTCTCCGCCGTGACTTCCCCCGTATCTTCTTTCAATTCCAGAAGCGGACCGTCTTCGTCCAATTTCTGAGTCTCACCTTGATCATAAACACTGATCGTGCTCACAAAAACGAACTGCTGAACCGAATCCGTCAGTGCTTCATTCAGTCGCTCCGTCTGGTGCGGCAGGTAGGCATTGACATCAACGATAATGTCCCACTCTCGTGCTGCAATCTCCCCCAAATCCTCATTCCGATCCCCTACAATGGTCTCAACGCCCGCAAACAAACCGGGTGCTGTCTTCCCTCGATTGAAATGCGTTACTGAATGCCCTGCTTTCAGCAACTCCTCTGTAAACGCTCGACCCACAAATTGAGTCCCCCCCATCATCAAGATCTTCATCCCCAAATGCTACCCGTGACTTAATCCACAAGTTCCCGATACAACCCCGGCTGACGGCACCCAAACGCGTCCGTCTCGAACACGCCAGGAATAATCACCGAACGCTTCTCCCGCGCCACACTCAAATCCATCTCCGCCAGGATCACCCCCTCCTCAGCACCAATCGAGTCCAGCACCTCCCCTCCGACCCCATAAATCGCACTTTCACCCCGGAAGCTGAATCCATTCTCATCCCCCACCCGGTTGCAACTCGCATAGAAAATCTTATTCTCCATCGCCCTCGCCGCACACATAACCGCAGGCGTTGTTCCCTTCCGAACCGGCCAGTTCGTCGGCAAGATAACAATCTCCGCCCCTCGCAATGCCATGACTCGTGTGGCCTCCGGAGGACGCAAATCGTAACAGATCAATAGCCCAATCGCCCCCAACTCAGTTTGAAAAACCGGAAGTGCCGTACCCGCCGTCGCAAACTGGTCAAAACCCAAACACGGCAAATGCGTCTTCACGTACCTCCGCATTCGTCCATTCGGCTCAATCAAAAGCGCTCCGTTATAAAGCCCAAAGTCATCCACCCCCGCAAAACCCACCACAACATGCAATCCCCGCTCGATCGCCGCGATTTGAACACTTAATACTTCATCACAAGCATCCGTCACCTCAAAATCCGAATCACAGCTCACGCGAATTGCAATCGCCTCCGCTTTTTCCTTAGTTCCCACACAGTAGCCCGTCAAGAATGCTTCCGGAAAAACCGCTAGATCAACTCCTTGATCAACTGCCCAATCCAAGCCCTCAATCAGTCGATCCGCATTCGCCTTAGGGTCGCCAAAAACAACATCCCATTGAAAACAAGCTAGTTTCACTCTTCCACCCGGAACCATCCCTCAAGCCGACTCACACAACCCAAACTTGCCACCGCTTCCAATGCCGAACGGAAATTCCCCTCCTGACAAACATGGGTCATAAAAGCAATCTCCCCTTTCCCACCCACCTTCGTCACCATCTCCATTTGAGCCAATCCTACTTGATACCGACTGAAACTCGTAGCAATATCTCCAAGTGTTCCCGGTTGATCTTCTACTTCAAATCGAACGTAATAGCGAGACTCCAACTCCTTAATCGAAGTAACCCGCATCCCAACCCCATAAGGAATCGCACTCCCACTTCCCCCCGCGACCAGATTACGCGCTACATCAATCAAGTCCCCAACCACCGCACTCGCCGTCGGATCTGCGCCCGCCCCGCGCCCACTAAACATCAGATCCCCAACAAAATCTCCGTGCAACCACACCGCGTTGTAAACACCGTTCACATTCGCCAACTGGTGCCCCAAAGGAACAAATGTCGGATGCACCCGAACCATCACCTCGCCCTCCCCAATCTCTTCACAAATCCCCAGCAACTTAATCTTGAATCCAAACTGCTTGGCATACTTCATGTCCGCCGCGCTCACTGACCGTATCCCCTCACGGTGAACATCCTCCAACGGAATCTGCTTTCCAAAACAAATCGCCGCCAAAATCGAAATCTTGTACATCGTATCAAACCCATCCACGTCCGCCGATGGATCAGCCTCCGCGTATCCCAGACGTTGCGCCTCGGCCAAAACCTCGCCAAAATCCGCCCCTTCTGCCTCCATCTTCGAAAGAATGAAGTTCGTCGTCCCGTTGAGAATCCCCATCATCTTGATGACATCATTGCCAGCCAACTGATGCTTCAACGGCTGAACCACCGGAATCCCACCTCCCACCGCAGCCTCAAAATGCAAATCCAATCCCCGAGACTTTGCCTCCCCGATCAATCGAGAACCATGTTTGGCGATCAGTTCCTTGTTAGCGGTGACCACATGCTTTCCTTGCTCCAAAGCAAGTTGAACCATTTCACCCGCTGGCTCCTCGCCCCCCATCAATTCCAAAATCACATCAATAGAAGGATCCAAGACCACCGACCGCAAATCATCCGTAATGAATTCCGCCGCTACCCCTCGTACCTTCGTTAAGTCACGAACCCCCACCCGAACAACTTCAAACTTCGCCGAAGTTTTCGCAAAAACTTCGTCCGCATTGCCCACCAACATTCGGTAAGTCCCCTCCCCGACCGTACCAAAACCTAAGAAACCAAGGCGAATCGTCCGAATGTCAGCCGATGTAGAGGATTGCATCCCCCGGTTGTACCAAGTCGCCATTCTTCGCCGCGACCTTCGTCACTCTTCCGCTTACCGGTGCTGTGATCTCATTGAACACTTTCATCGCCTCAATCAATCCCACAACTTGCCCCGCCTGGACGTTATCACCCTCCTTCGCAAAAGCCGGCGATCCCGGACTACTCGCGGAATAGTAAATCCCCGTCATCGGGCTGCTTACCGGAATCCCTGTCGGGCTGCTACTCTTCTTCTCCGCCGCCGGACGCGCCACTTTTTTCACTGGTGCACTTCCACCCGCCGCGACAACTGCCCCCGCCGCGACCGCAACTCCACCCCGAACTTCTGGCTCAACCCCAAGCTCAACCACCCAACCCTCGCCCGCAAGTCGCGCTTTTTCCAGACCGAACTCCGTCATTATCGAAGCCAGTTCGTCCACCTTCTCGTTCAGGTCACTCACAACGAAATTATACTTGCTCCGACCGATTCGACCCGTTTTCAAAAGCCCGCTGCACTTCGGGCCGCACCCAGAAGATAATCAAAGGCACCGCAACCGGAATGCAGCAGCACTTCAAAACCCCCATCACCAAATTGAACATGTGGGCCGCCCACCAAATCTTCGTCCGGGGCGCAAAGACCAAAATCAAATTCAGAATCACAAGGACAAAAGAGAGCAAACCAATCACTCCGTACATCAAACCCAACTGACTTTTCTCGATTCCCGATGCCTCAAACATCTGCGCGCTCGTTTCATAAACCATATCCACTTGTGTCCGAGCCCAAAAGCATCCCAACCCGGCCAAAAACCAGCTCACGGACAAAGCACAACAGTAAACACGATTCCAAAAGATCACTTTCTCAACGTTCATCTCGTACAAAACCCACCGCAATTATGCCATCCTAGAGTCTTCATGAGTTGGCGATTTGCCACCTCGCTTGCATGCCTCATCGCCGGACTCGTCTGCTTCAGCCTCGCCAATTTTCGCGTGGTGACAGGAGCACTGGCCCTGATCATGATCGTCCTGGCGGTCGTTAACTTCGTCCTCGCCGGGGCCATTTTCATGTCTGGATCAAACCACAAGTAAGCATGCGCATCCCGTTCGATTCCATCACCCTTGCCTCCCTGCTCTACGAAATTGACTTCCTTCGCGGGGCCAAAGTTCAGCGCATCATCCAACCCACGGAAACCGAAATCGTCTTCGGCCTTTACACCAAAGGCATCGAACACCCCCTCATCATTTCGTGGCATCCCGAGCTGTTCCGCATCCACACCCTTAGCCAGCGCCCGTCCGCCCCAACCGAGCCCCCGACACTCTGCATGACTCTCCGCAAATACCTCGGCGGGGGACGATTAGAATTTATTCGCCAACGCGGACTTGATCGGATTGTTGACTTCGGTTTCACTTCCGCCCACGGTGATTTCCAACTCGTTGTCGAACTCATGGGTCGCCACAGCAACCTCATCTTGGTCGACTCAAACCGCCGCGTTCTTGCCACCGCCAAGACCGTCTCGGCTAAGCAAAGTAAGCGTCCCGTACGAACTGGTCAACCCTACGAACCACCCCCCTTTGAGCCCAAACCATCAATCCTCCAGGCCAAACCCACAGACAATCTCAAAGATTTTGAAGGCTACTCCCCCTTCCTCGCTCGCCTCATCGATTCAAAATTTTGCCCCACCCTGCCCTCTGGGGAGAGCCTGCCCCGGACTCGATCCGGGGGACTTAGGGAGGGACAAAACCTAGACCAAACTCATAGGGTGCAAGACAACTCCCCCCTCCCCCCTGGGGAGGGACTTAGGGAGGGGCAAAGCCTAGACCAAACTCATGGGGTGCAAGACAGCTCCCCCCTCCCCTCTGGGGAGGGACTTAGGGAGGGGCAAATTCAGATTGCAGTTTCAACTAGCCAACCCAATTCTCCAACCCTCGAAATCATCCAAACCATCTTAACAAAAAACATCTGGCAACCGTACTTCTCCCACGAATCCGGTGCCTACCCCCTCGACTTCACACCCCTCGACCCCACCGCAATCCCCCGCCCAACCCTGAGCATCGCCCTCGAACAAGCCTACGCCCTCCGCGAATCTCGCGACGCCCTGGCAAGCCAGCGACAATCCCTCCTCAACCAACTCCAGCGGGTTGCTGATGCCCGCCGAGCCGCCCTCCGAGGCATAACCGAAGCCATCGCCACCGCCAACCGAGCCCCCGAAATTCAAGCTCAAGCCGAGCTCATCCTCGCCTACCAAGGGTCAATCCAACCGGGTCAAGAAACCCTCGAAGCCTACGACTACCAAGGCAACCCCATCACCATCCCCCTCGACCCCGAAAAAACTCCCGTCGAAAACGCCAACCGCCTCTTCAACCGCGCAAAACACGCCAAAGAACGACGCGACGAAGTCGCAACCCAAGGCGACCGCCTCCAACAAGACCTCACCTCCGTCGAATCCCTGATCCACCTCGTCCAAAACGCCACCACCCGCGAAGAACTTGACCAACACCGCGCCGAAGCAAAATCCCGGAACTACCTCCACCTCACCGGAGCCCCCAAAGCCAAAGAAGACCGCCCATTCGAAGGCAACCCCATCCGCGAACTCCTCAGCCCTGCCGGATACCGCGTGCTCTACGGCACCAATTCAACGAGCAACGATTACCTCACCAACCGCGTCGCCAAGGGCAACGACATCTGGCTCCACGTCCGCGGCCAAACTTCGGCTCACGTCATCATTCAAACCCAAGGCAACCCCGACAAAGTTCAAAAGCCCGACCTCCTTTTCGCCGCCCTTGTTGCAGTCAAAAATAGCCCCGCCAAGCATGGCTCATACGTCCCCGTCGACTACACTCTCAAAAAATACGTCCGCAAACCCCGAGGCTCCGCCCCCGGACTTGCGGTCTACGAACGCGAAAAAACCCTCCATGTTGACCCTTAATGCCCTGAGCCTGTGGACGCTTGACCAAAACATCTTCCGCCTGATCCATGTCGATCTCCACCGAGATTTCCTCGACCAAATCATGCTCATCATCACTTACACCGGCGATGGTCACATCCAAATCCCAATCCTCCTCTTCCTCGCCATCAACAAAAAAACCCGCGCCTATGGCCTCGCCATGATCGCCGCCTTCTGCTCCGCCGGAATCTTGCGCATCATCGTCAAACAAATCGTCGACCGCCCCCGCCCCTCCAACCTCGATTTCGCCAACCCCCTCACCTGGCCCGGTGGATTCCCCGGCGGCCCCGAAGGCTGGCTCTCCAAAACTTTCGACGTCATCCCCTACGGCAATTCCAGCTTCCCCTCCGGTCACAGCACGACGAGCTTCGCAATGGCCTTCATGCTCGCCTGGCTCGTTTACCGAACCGAAAACGCCTGGATCGGCTGGCTCGCTGCCCTTTGGGCCACCCTCGTCGGCCTCAGCCGAATCTACGTAGGCGTCCACTACCCCGGCGATGTCATCGCCGCCGCCGCCCTCTCCGGCATCGTCACCTCCGCCCTCTACCTCCTTTGGCAATCCAAAAACTGGCTACCAGCACCTGCCCGGTTATCGACCAGCGATTCCTAGAACCCTGGACGAACCCCCACCACCCGAACCCGCAACGAATAAACCCCCTTGCGAGCCGTCACAAACAAAGTCTTGCCATCCTCTCCCCCAAAACACAAATTCGAGGGCTGCTCCGGAAACTTAATGTTCTCCAGCAAAGCCCCGTCCGCCGAATACACATTCACCCCATCTCCACACGCCGCCCAAACCCGACCATCCACATCAACTCGAACCCCGTCCGGCCCCTGAGAATCAAACTTCTTGATGTGCTTCACTGTCCCCGGCGAATAGTCAAAGAGATCAATCCCCCCATCCTCACTATCCGCAACATAAAGCCGCTTCCCATCCGGAGAAAACACCAATCCATTCGGCTGATTGCGCCCCTTCCAAAGTTGTTTCAACTCCCCACCGGGGACTAACTCATAAACATACTTCCCGTCAACTTCCATCTGCTCCGGTCGAATTCCATAACTGGGATCAGTGAACAAAACCCGCCCCGAAGAATGAATTGCCACATCATTTGGCGAATTCAGCTTTTTTCCGCCAAACTCCTTCGCCACCGGAGTAGGAACTCCATCTCGATAAACAACCACGCTCCTCGAACCGTGCTCACAACTCCAAACATTCCCCTCTCCATCAACCGTGTTTCCGTTCGCATTATTGCTACCGTCACGCCAAACGATCATCTCCTTACCGTCCCACTCGTAGATCTTCGACATCGGAATATCGCTGAAAATCAGCGTTCCTTTCTTAGTCCAACAAGCCCCCTCCGTGAAACGGTACGTCCCCGGCAATTTCTCAATTGCCGCTCCCGGCGCAATATAACTCTCAGTCATCATCAGTCCTCCTAGTAGCAACGCAATCATTTCGGATTCTCCACAAATTCCCCACCTCGGCACCATTTCAAATAGTTCAAGCCATGAACTTGACCCGTCATCTCCAGCTCGTCTCGATAAACCGGATCATGCCAACCCTCTATATCAATCGAACCCGTCCAACCCGCTAATCGCAAAACCGAAATCACATCCCGCCAATTCGTATCCCCAAAGCCCGGCGTCCGGTGATGAACAAAATACTCCCCGCACCGAATCCCATCTCGCTTCACTTTTTCCCAATCCACCGTCGCATCCTTGCCATGAAGGTGCACCACCTTCCCGACCCACTTCCGAAGCTGAGGCACCGGGTCAATCAAGCTCACCATTTGGTGACAAGGCTCCCACTCCAGCCCGATGTGATCGCTCTGCACCACATTAAACATCATCTCCCAAGCTCGCGGGGAATGGGCAATGTTCCAATTCGGCTTATCCCAAGTCCCTCCCATCTCACAATTCTCAAACCCAATCTTCACGCCGTGGTCTTCCGCCATCTTCGTCAACGGCCCAAAAACTTCACCAAACCGATCTATCGTATCGCCAACCGATGTTTCAGGCAAGCATCCCGTGAACCCACAGACTGTCGTCGCCCCCCATTCTCCCGCAGATTGAATCAACGTCTCCCAAGCAACCCGTGTCACTTCATCCGTCATGGGGTTCCCATAAACCCCAATGCTGTCCACAATCGCCTGATCCCCCAACACACTTTTCGCCCGCTTTGCAAGCTCCTTCTGACCCTCAACCGTATCCGCTCCGTCCGGCAACTTCTGCCAATTCGTCAGCTGAAAACTCTCAAACCCATGCCCCACGATCTGCGGCAAATACTCCTCGCACCCCTCCATCTTCGCCAGCGTCCCGATCCGAATGTCCATATGCCCAACCCGACTCATGCTTCCCTTTTACCAGAACGACCTTCGTTTTTCCTTGATTCTTAACTTCGAACCGGAGCTTTCACCCGAGTTGGGCTCAACGCCTCCACAACCCATCCCAAAACCACCGGCCCCATCACCGCCACAAACAGCGCGTAAAACACCGAAGGCAAATAGTGATAATGCGCGAAGAACTTCAGCCAAGCCATCGGAAGATAAGCCACAAACCCCATCAACAAAGCCCCAAGCCCCCACCAACGGCGGGGACTCCCCCAAAGTCCAACCATCGAAACCGAATTCCCCACCATGGCAAATCCCAAAACCCAAGGCATTGCCGTCAAGAGCGCAATCGCCCCCAAGCTCACGCTGCCCCAAAACTGCCCCACCGTATCAAATCCTGGTAACAAATAGCTCAGCAAATCAAGGTAAAGCCCCGCCCCTGTCCTAAACTGCTGATCCTGATACCCACTCACCTCCGAAGGAACAACCGACGCCCTCAAAACAAAATATCCCACCAACAACCCCCACATCCACACCAAGTTGATCCATCGAACCCGCCGCCGCTGCAAACCAAACCAAATACAAACCCCCGTCAGCAATCCGGGAAGAATGACCGCCTGCTCATAACTCCCCAATGCCAAAACTAGCCCAAGAGCCGATACCGGTAGCCAAACCCAATTCCATTTCCCAGCTTGGGTAACTACTGTCCCCTTCGTCGCCGGCAAGTCCATCGCCGTCGGCTCAGACTCTCGCACCCCTGCACCAATCCTTTCGTACCGAGCATAAGCCGCCACCGATATCAATGCAAAGACAGTCATCACACTCGCCGTCCGGCCCGGTAACCACCCCACAACCCGATACCAAATGTCCATCTGGCCCGGTAACAAGTCCGCAAAAAAGACACATCCTCCAACCCCTAGTAATACCGGCCACCACCGATCACGCAACTTCCCCCGCCCAAGTCCCGCCAAACACAGCAACGCCAAAGCCCAAAACCACCCCCCAACCATTCCCAAAAATCCAACATTCACGTGAGCAATTCCAAAGATCAAAGTCGCAATCCCCACTGTCAAAGGGTGATCGGTCAACTCCCTCACCACCCAAAAACAGAGCCAAATGCAAATCACCGCCAAAATCGCATTGGTAAGTCCGAATCCCGCCGCATTCTTCCCCCAAATTGCTAAATCCAACTCGAACGCCAAGGTCGATACCGGGCGGTAAAAGTGGTTAAACAGGGGCCAATCCCCCGCAAACCAACTCCAAGGATTTCCACGCTCCTGGATATTTGCGAGCAACACGCGTGTATCAGAATCTTCTAGCAACCCCGACCCGCTCGCTCTGGTGACCAACACCCAAACGCTGAACACCAAAGGAATCACAAACCAAGGCAACCAGCGCTTCATCACCCCCGATTTAACCCAATCTCCCGGGACAAATGAACTCAAATCCCTTTTCATGCGTTATAGTCCACAGAACCATGAACAAAAACACACTCCGAATCGGATTTCTTGGTGCCGCTCTCATCGCTGGAAGCGCTTTTGTCGCCATCGCGCAAAATCAGACTCCAACGCTTGAAGGCAAAACCGCCCCCAAATTTAGTATCAAAACCACCGACGGGGCCACCCTCACAAACGCGAACCTTAAAGGCAAAGTCGTCCTCATCGATTTCTGGGCAACCTGGTGCGGTCCGTGCAAAAAAGCCAGCCCCCACATGCAAAAAATTCACAAAGAGCTAAACGCAAAGGGTGTCCGCGTCATTGGCCTGAGTGCAATGGAAGAAGACCCCAAAGACGTCAAGTCCATCAAAGACTACAAGTCAAAGAACAAATACACTTATACATTCGGCTATGACGGAGACAAAGTGGCTGACGACTTCAAGGTGCGAGGACTCCCCGCTTTCGTCATGATCAACAAAAAAGGTCAAGTCGTCGACTCATGGGAAGGCTACAGCGAAGCAATCATGGCGGATATTGCCAAGCGAGCCCGCGCTGAAGCCGCAAAGTAACTCATAATTACCGACAAAGTCGAAAAGATGCCAGGCCGCGCCAACACGTTGCCTGGCATTAACCGTCTAAACAACTAGCAAATGCTTGCCGCTACCTTCGCTCTCGCTCTCCTCAATGTCCAAGATGACTCCGATTGGCAAACCCATCGCCTCGGAAAGTCGGGCCTCCGCCTCGATCTCCCCGTCAAACCAACCATCACCGAAACCAGCGAAGAAACCCAACTCACCGCAACTTTCAAATCCGTCAAGATTTCAATCATCGCCCGGCCCGCAACCGCGGAAACCAAACAGAATTCCGGTCAAGCCTATTCCCAAGCCTTCAGCGAACTCCGGGATCGCTACGGCCGAAATATCAAATCCATCCTCAACGAAAATCCCGTCCTGGAAGCATTCCAATTCGGTGCCGAAGAGTCACTCGGATTCGTCATCGAAACCGATGAACAAGGCGGCAAAGCCCACGCCTGGCAACAAATTTTCATCGACAATTTTGAATACACCATCCAAATTGAGTCCTCTCGACGAGATCAGGTTATTCTCGAAAAAATTCTTGCGTCCGCTCAATATATCAATCCCGAGACCGGCGACTTCCGCGTTTCTGCTCTTGGTAATACCGGACTCGAAAGTTATCTGGGAATCGCCTTCCTCCCTCAAACTGACATCCCCCGCTCTGAAGCAAATTCCGTCGTCCTCCAATCAGATCAATTCCCCGCAATGGTGCTAGCCACCGTCTGGACCGACGACTCTGTGGACTACGAAGACCCCGACGAACTCAAAGCCGCAATGACCAAATGGCTCACAACCTTCGTCCAAGGGGCAGAATCAAAACTCACCCTCACCCCTTCAGTCCAAGACAACCAAACCACCTACGACATCAAAGGAGAAGTAATTGTTCAAGGCGTCCAAATCAACCTCCTCGGCAAAGCCTTCGCCCGCCGCGATGACGCCCAAGTCGCCATTGCCGTCATTGACCCCCGAACCAAAAACGCCGAAGCATTTGCCAAAAAAATCCTTGCATCAGTCAAGCAAAAGTCCGGTGAATAGTCAGGCCAATGGATCAGGAAGAGTCTTCCAGTAGTCTGGCCCTTTCGCAAATTCCTCATCGGAAACCAAGCAAGAGTCGAACAATCGAGTTAAACCCTCCTGATCCATTCCCATCCCAATCAAAACAATCTCCTGACGCCGATCCCCGTATGGCTCCTGCATCAAGCCATGAATCCAAAGCCGCGTCTCCTCATCATCGGGCCAATAGACTTTTGGTGCCGCCGACCACCAAGTACCAGCTTGCTCATATCGACATGCACCACCCGCCTGACTCCACCCTCCAATCCACTCCATCCGCGTTGCTAACCAGAAAAACCCCTTGCTCCGCACTACACCAGGCCAGGGCTGTTGAATCAATGTGAAAAATCGCTCCGGGTGAAATGGCTTTCGTGTCCGGTAAACAAAGCTCGAAATCCCATACTCCTCCGTCTCAGGCGTATGCTCATTCATCAATTCTCGTAGCCACCCGGCACTGAGCTGAGCTTTTTCCATATCAAACAATCCTGTATTCAAAATTTCTTTCAGCGGCACCTGCCCATGCTCAATCGGTTTCAACCGTGCAACCGGGTTCAGCTTCCGAATAACTCCCATCACACGATCAAGCATCACTTGATCAACCAAGTCCGTCTTGCTCACCAAAATGACATCTGCAAATTCAATCTGATCAACCAAAAGATCAACAATCGTTCTGTCGTCCTCGTCACCCAAACTCTCACCTCGATCCCGGATGTACTCCGCCTCGCTAAAGTCCTTGAAGAAGTTAAAAGCGTCAACAACCGTGACCATCGTGTCCAATTGCGAAACATCCCCCAAACTAATCCCGTGTCCATCCTCAAAAGTGAAGGTCATTGCAACCGGAAGCGGCTCGCTTATCCCGGTTGATTCAATCAATAGATAGTCGAACCGACCCTCCTGAGCTAGTCTCGAAACTTCCTGGAGCAAGTCATCCCGCAAAGTACAACAAATGCAACCATTTGTCATCTCGACCAACTTCTCCTCGGTTCGGCTAAGGTTCGCGTTCCCTCCCGCAACGAGTTGAGCATCAATATTTACCTCGCTCATGTCATTGACAATCACGGCAACCTTCATCCCTTCTCGGTTCGAGAGCACTTGGTTCAAAACAGTCGTCTTTCCCGCACCCAAGAACCCGGAAAGAACCGTCACTGGCAGCTTGCTTTTCATTATTGCAATATTATTGCATTAAAAACTAAACACGAAGAAGGAGTACCCTCTGCTGATGGGAATTCAAACCACAGTTGCCCGTTTCTTCCGTGCATCTTTCTGCATCCGCCGGACAATCTCCGCAAAATCTCCTGGACAATCAAAGGCACGGTAAACACTCGAATAACGAATATAAGCAATCGAATCGAGCTCAAACAGCTCATCCATCGCTTTCTCCCCTATATCACTCGAACTCACTTCAAGTTCTGCCCCATCCATCAAATCTCGCTCGATATTCACAACCGCCGCCTCGAGCCGCTCTGCCGTAACTGGTCGCTTCCCACACGCCAGCAAAAGTGAATTGAGAAGCTTTTCCCGGTCAAACAACTGCCGGCTCCCGTCCGACTTAATGACATAAAGCCGTGGTTTTTCAGGCTCCTCAAAGGTCGTGAACCGACGACCACACCCCTCACACTCCCGGCGTCTACGGATAGCATCCCCATCCCGTGCGGGACGTGAATCCAAAACCTTTTGCTCCCCATGACTGCAATACGGACAATTCATCGGCCCTCCTCAATATAACGCCCACGAAAATGAACCCAAACACGAATCCCCCCAAGTTTTCCACAAGGTTCTTTCGCTAGGACAACAGAAGTTATCCCCAAGAATTAAGGCTCTTAACGAAATTGAGTCCCAACAAATAACTACATACTCAAAATCAGTTTTAACGTGCTGTCCCTATTTATTCTAATTTTCATAAAATAACCATGAACGTCCCGAAATTTTGCCTAACAAAACGAACGCCCAAGTCACAAATCAAGTAAGAAGAGGAGGCTTTATGGGGCGATCTATTCCGAGACATCCTAGTTTCACAAAACGCGAAATCACAATCATCGAACTGGCCATGCAGGGCCTGACAGACCGCGATATCGCGGCTGAACTCGAAATCAGTATCCACACGGTCGTCACTTATTGGGGCCGAATGCGCGAAAAATATAAGACGAAATCGCGAACGGCGACCGTCACCTGCTATCTCGCCAGTCTATATGAATCCAAATTGACCACACTTCAAAAAGAGAACGAAAAACTCTCCCAAAGGATCTCCTCATTCAAGAACGGAAATTCCAGCTATGAATCAGATTTCATCGCTCAACTTCAATCCGCAAGCCTAAAAGCGGTCAACTCGGAAAAGTACGACAAAATTGAAGAGTGCCTCACTCAAGTAGAAGCATTCCTTTACTGTGCCAACACCCTCGCCCCGTTCAACTGCAAAGGCATCACTGATTCCGCCACAACCCTCGGCCTTAACCCCGATGAGATACTAAAAGGGAAGGAAAGTCTAGCGTCAAATATCCCTCCCGAAGAACTTACGGAGATTTTTGGCAACCTCTCTAAAGAAGATTTTCAACCCGGAGAACGAGTTTTCGTCGTCAACAAGATCAACTCGCCACAAGGACAAATCCATACCCTCTCCGTCGCCCGAATCACACCTGATGGAATCGCAAACGGACTGGTGATCAACATCCAACCGTTAATCGATGCCGGAATCTTGCCTTCAGAAATCACGGTTACCCGCGAAAAAAGTCCCCAAAATTAGTGACAAATACCGGCGAATGTGCAGAAATTTACAACTTCTAGCGATAGAGATTGCGAGATCAACCCGCCTACAATAACAACCGGAAGAAGCATTTCTCCCGGCAAGCACTTAACTCGGATACATTCCGAAGTCTGATAGGCGGCGAGCCCTTGGGCCACGACCGCCACTTTTTTTATCTTCCTGTCAATCCCGCGATCAACCCCAAAACCAATCCCGCAACGACCGGCACCGCCGGCACTTGGCAAGTAATTCAGCCAGGGTTACCCGCTTTCATTAGCATCAAATAACCAAATCCCATCGCACCGCCAATCAGAGTCGAAGCAACCAATTTCATGACCATGACTCATTAAAGCCGAATCAAGCCATCAAAGTTCCGATCGCGCAAAAATCCGCAATCTTTGTCAAGCATCAAGAAGTGCCGCAATCCCCGGCAGAACTTTTCCTTCCAAAAATTCCAATGAAGCACCACCGCCCGTTGAAACATGGCTCACCCGATCCGCCAAACCAAACTTTTCAATCGCCGCTGCAGAATCTCCTCCGCCAACAATCGAAATTCCCTGGCACTCCGTCAACCCCAAGGCAACCTCGCGAGTCCCATGAGCAAACGCGTCAAACTCAAAAACTCCCATCGGACCGTTCCATAAAACGGTTCCCGCTCCCGCCGCAATCTCTCGGAATCGTTGGGCCGTCTCCGGTCCAATATCAAGCCCCATCTGATCGCTTGGAATGGCATTGCTCGCCACCACCGTCGGCGGGGCATCCGCCGCAAAAGTCGGGGCAACCACAGTATCCATTGGTAAAACAATCTTGCCTGTCTTCATCACTTCGAGGCAATACTCCATCGAATCCGCATCTAGCAAGGATTGCCCAATCTCCCAACCCTGAGCCTTGTAAAACGTATAAGCCATCCCACCACCAATCACCAGTTGATCAACCTTGGGCAAAAGCGAATCAATGACCTGAATCTTATCCTTCACTTTCGCACCACCCATGATCGCCACAAAAGGTCGCTTGGGATCCTCGACCGCCTTACCCAAAAAGTCAATCTCTTTCTCGATCAAAAAGCCCGCCACCGCCGGAAGCAAATGCGCCACTCCTTCAGTTGAAGCATGCGCGCGGTGTGCGGTGCCAAACGCATCGTTGACAAAAACATCAGCTAACCTCGCCAACTGAGCCGCAAATTCCGGATCATTGTCTTCTTCTGCTCCGTGAAAACGGACGTTCTCCAGCAAAACCGCCTTCCCAGTATCCAAACCAGCAACCGCCGACTCGGCTGCTTCGCCAATACAGTCTTCCGCCAAAACCACGTCAAATCCCAGCAACTCCGAAAGCCGCTTCGCAACGGGCGCAAGCGAATACTTCATGTTGCGTTCTCCATTTGGTCTCCCCAAATGTGAACACAAAACCACCTTTGCCCCCGCCTCTAAAGCAAATTGGATCGTCGGCAAACTTGCCGTGATCCGAATGTCATCCGTGATCCGGTCTCCATCCAGGGGAACATTAAAATCGCAACGCATCAAAACCCGCTTCCCCGTCAAATCCAAATCACGAATCGTCTTCTTGCTCAGAGCCATTCGACCATTCTACATCCCCAAACAATCCTTAACCCGTCGCGCTACGAAAGTCCAACACTCGCCCGGAGCTTCTCGTGATCTTTCTTACCGATCAGCCGCATTTCCCCCTGCTCCATACCTTTAACTCGGAAATTCCCGATCCGAACCCGTCGAAGTGAAATCACCGGGTGCCCCACCATCTCCGCCATCTTACGAATCTGCCGGTTCCGCCCTTCGTGCAAGATAATCCTCAATCTCGCCTGGTTCTCACTTTTCACCGGACCAATAAACTCCCAATGCGCAGGTGCGGTTTTCTCCCCATCGATAACCACGCCTCGCCGCAACCGCGCCAGGGTCTTCTCCGTCGGAATCCCGGCCACCACCGCAACATACTCCTTCTCAATACCAAACCGGGGGTGGGTCAAGCGGTGCGCCAAATCGCCATCATTGGTCAAAAAAATAAGCCCCTCAGTATTCATGTCCAGTCGCCCCACTGGCTTCACTCCACTTGCCGATTCCGGCACCTGATCGCCCACACTTGGCCGATTCCGGTCGTCTTCCATTGTCGTCACAACTCCAAGCGGTTTGTTGTAAAGATAAAGTCTCAAATCCGGCGGTCGAATCGGATTCCCGTCAAACTCCACCCGATCACCCGGCCCCACTTTCACCCCCTGCTCAATCACAATTTCCCCGTTCACGCTCACTTTCCCCTGAGCAATCAATTCCTCCGCTTTCCGACGACTCGCAATCCCACACTGCGCCAAAAATCGGTGCAATCGCACCTTTTCGCTCTGCTCTTCCGCCATAAAACTCTCCCCCAATTGTAGCCCCGATTTCCAAACCACCTCATCCACCAATTGTCATTCCGGTCGTGACCCGAGGTCTACGCCCAGATACCCCCCTCCTAGGGAGAAGTGAGCCGGGGGGTGAAGGTCATAGTCCTTGTCACAACCCACTCGTCCGCAAAATACCTCTCAACTGATAAATTGAAATGAGTGAATGCGTAGCTCAAAAGGGTATCCCCTCCCCAAAGTTTGGGGAGGGGCTTGGGGTGGGGTTGATGGGCTCAGATCACCGTCAAGCATTACCGCACATCATAGTGGAGAACAATGGTTTACCGCACCTCTGGCGATTGAATTTCTCCAAATTTTAATCGTTCTGTATTACTACGAAAAATCTCGACCATCACACAGAATCCAATACCCGCACTTATCAAATCTCCGGTTGAGTGCCAAACCAACAATGCAAGCCCGATAGCACCGCTCAAAATCACAATACAAAGCAAAACGAACCCTATTTTGGTTCGGATTGCCTGGGCTACAACTTTGGGAAATATCAAACAACCAAATGCGAACGCAATGAATCCGAGATAAAACTGCCAACCAACCCGTGAAATCGCCAGCGAGATGACACCAACAACGACCCATAGAGCAAAAAACCATCTGTTCCAATCCCAAGGCTCGCATATCCAAACACCTTTCTTATTCATAGGAACCGCTAGTTTAACCCAAGCAGCCGCTACCCAACCCCAAACCGCTCATAACTCCGACGCCGATACCAATAAAACCCAGACGCCAGCAAAACGAGAACAATTGCCACCGGATTCCCCAAGAACTCTTGCAAATCAAACGACCTCTCAACCGAATTCTCCGCTACCAAATCCACCGGAAACTCCGTTCCATCCGGCAAAACCAAACGCCCTGTCCCTATGCCCTGACCCACCTCAATCGGGGCCGTAACCGCCAAACCCCCAACATCCAACCGCGCCCCCGCCGAATCGTCTGCCGATGCCAGAGCCCGAACGGGTTCTCGCATCCGAACTTTTAATTCCTGATCATCCTTCGCCTTTGCTACAGAAATCTCTGTCGAAGCCGAAAGCTCCCGCTCGGCAAAGCTCTTCTCCGCCCAATTCGCCAACGCCGATTCATCCGCCGCCCAATCCCAGCTATTCAAAACCACAGTAACCACATCCCCAATCCCCGTCTGCCAATAACCCACAAAGCAAAGCCCCGCCGGATTCGTATATCCCGTCTTGAACCCCTTGATGCGCGGATCCTCTTTCAATAGCTTATTCTTTGTTTCCAAAAGTGTGTCTTTTTGGTTCAAGCTTCGCTGAATCGTGTATTTCTGAGTCGAAGTAATCGCTACCAATTCGGCATTTTCTCGCGCATAAGATGCAAGCTTGGCCATATCGCGCGCGGTCGTCTTGTGCCAATCGTTATTCAAACCATGAGGCGTCACCCACTGCGAATTTGTCATTCCGAGCTTTGCTGAATAGTCATTCATCTTGCGCGCAAAGCCATCCTCACTCCCTCCCAATTTCCGAGCAATCGCGTAACCAACGTCATTAGCACTGCGGAGCATCAATGCATATGCCGCCCCCTCCGCACTAATCTGCTCACCCGGCATCAAATGCAAAGAACTTCCCCGCACGGACTTCACATCCTCGGGCGCAACAATCACCTCGTTCGGATTCGTTTCCTCCAGCAAGATCAAAGTTGTTAACAGCTTGGTCGTACTCGCCGGATACATCGGACGGTCAACATTCCGCCCCCATAACACCCGACCGGATTCTGCGTGAACCGCAATCGCCGCTTCCGCCGTTACGACCGGCATCGCCGACTGCCCGACAAAAGTCGAACTCTTCGCCAGCCATGCCAAGATCAGAACGGACGTCATGCCAGGCGGGGCCCGTCCTCACCATCACTACCCTCATCCAAAAGTGAGGGTTGTTCGGGCGGAACATCGCGACCAATTTGCTCCGGCAACAACTGGGATTCAAAGTTCAAGACGGGCAACTCTTCCAAACTCTGTAAATTGAATGCGTGCAAGAATTGCTGCGTTGTCCCATACAAAACCGGACGCCCCGGCGTAGATTTACGCCCAATCTCACAAACCAATCGCCGCTCAACGAGCTGACGCACTCCATAGCCACTATCCACCCCCCGCACCTCTTCTAATTCCCCCAAAGTAATGGGCTGTTTATATGCAACCACGGCCAAAACTTCCATCAAACTCCGCGACAACTTACTCCCCTGCGGCTGAGTAAATCGCGCCACCGCTTCCGCAAATTCTGGCTTGGTGCAGAGCTGGTATCCCCCCGCAATTCGCACCAATTGCAACGCCGAAGTGTGCTGCAACTTGCCCCCCAATTTCTCCAACCCCTCTTCCACTTCAAAAATAGGCACGCTCAGAGCCTTGGCCAATTCTTCAGGGGTCGCCGGAGAATCTGCCACGAAAAGCAACGCTTCCAAAGCCTGGACAATTCTCATTCTGCTGGCTCAAACGGCACATATTTTCCAAATTTCACTGTCCCGTCCTCCATAACCACCCGCGCTTGGGCCAACCGAATCAGCTCCAACAACGCCAAGAACCACCAGACTACCTCGGACCGCGTGAACTCAACATCAATCAATTCATCAAGCTCCAAAGCTTGATCCCTCAAAGCCCTCAACACCACAACCATCTGCTCACTCAAGCTCCGCCGGGGCCGATCCAAACGCTCAACTGTATCGGGCTTTGCCCGCGCCAATACACGCTCCAAAGCCCGCGCCAGGTCAAACGTCGTGACACTTGTCGCCTCAAACGGCATTTCATAGAGCGAACTCGCTTCTCCTGTCCGGAAGAACAAATGCTCCCGCTCATCCTTCAGATCGAGCAACGAGTCAATCGCGGGCAAAAATTCCTGAACATAAGGCTCAACCTCATCCAGAATATCGTGATCTTCTGGCTCCTCTTCCGCTTGTTCAACCGGGAGCAACATCCAAGCCTTCCGTTCTAAAAGCCAACACAGAGCCGAAACCGCTACCGCATGAGATTCCAAATGCGGCTCCTGAGTTTCCAAAAGATAACGCAGATAAGTCTCGCAAACTGCCCCCAAAGGCACACCGAGAAGATCAACTTTGTGATCCCGCACCATGATGAAGAGTGCCGTCAATGGCCCGCTAAACCCCGGCGTTTCCAAGTGGATCGCTGGCGGCTCAATCACCCCAAATACCGCGGCAATCTGCTGCGGGTTCGGCTGGACAAGGGCACTCATTGTCGTACCGCTTCCAGACGCAATCACTCCCAATTCAGCATCAGAACTTTTCCCCATGCCTTCAGCACCAAATCATGCCCAGCTCATCAACCTCGTCCCCATCCTGACCAAATCCCCGTGCCTCCCCCGGAGGTACCGCATTCCCGCCCAAGCACAAAGACAAGAATCAATGAAATCCTTGTACCCCGCCCGCTCAACTTGTCCCCCTTTCAACAACTTCAGTGGCAAAACTAGCTCACAGTCCCCCAACTCACTACTCACGATTGTGGGAAAAGTCTCGATCATTTGAACCTGTGGGCTCAACTTTTCCAGACTTTTCCACAGCTTCTCCCCATTAAACATCCACTCATCCGGCTCCATCGGCCTCCGCCTCGTCCACTGAACCTTAAACCCTGCTTGATTGATCTGCCGCTCTGCCAAACGGGTTCGAGGCCCACCAATCTGCGCTCGGGGCGGACAATCAATTGCGACCAACTTCAACGCTTCAAACTCCCTCATATAATCCACAATCCCCTCTGAAGTATGAAAATTTCGCAAGTCAACAAACCCCTCAGCAAGATCGAGCACCGAAACGTGAAACCCTTTCTTCACTCCTCCAACATCAATGCCAACAATCACCACTATTGCGCCAATTTCTTAAACAAACCCTCACCCATCCAAACCGTTTTCATCTCCATCACAAAATAGCCCGACTTCAACAGCGGATCCTTTTCATTCATGGACTTGATCTTCTCCTGGTCATCCGTCAAGAACAAATAGAATCCACGACCTAATTCGTTCTTCGTCCCTGCCGGTCCCACTAATCCCGCTTCACCGGAACGCATCAAATCCAAATTGTGGTTGATATGCACCGCCATCGCCTTGTTCAATTCCTCTCCTTTTAACGTCTCAACCCCCGGCCCAGATTTCACCCACCCCAAGGTTCCCTTCATCATCCCCGTCTTGTCTTCCCACTCATAAGTGAACAAACCCTTCGGCACCATCCAATCGTAAAGTTCAAGCTTGAGCAACCCATGTTTAACAAAGGGGTCAGACTCAAACTCCGCTGCCACTTTGTCCTTAGGCATCTGCAAAATCACAATGCCCCGAAACTCACCCCCGTCCGCAAAGGGTCCGGCACACGGTGCTTTGCGCTCGTTGAACAACCGCCCGAGGTTATCCAGGTGCCCTTGTTGCATCTCATTCACCGCTTCCTGAGAAATCCCCTCCGGCCGAATCCCACTTTTGAAAATCAAGAGGGTCACCGTTTCCATCGGCGGCAGTTTCAATTCTTGCGGCACGCTCATCATTAATCCAACCAACGCCGGAACCATTTGCCCATTATATTGGATAAGTTACATCAAAAGTTCCCAGCCTGTATCAAAGCGGAAACCGATCAAACAATTTGAGAGTGTGATAAATATGGCAAGAATTCGCTACCGCGATTTCGGGGTATTCCTGGCATTGGTGTTAATCGGCGGATGCAATAACGTAACCCAGTCACCCATTACCCAGAAAACCCAACCCGCCCAAGCTGCAGCCCAAAACCCAATCGTTCGAGCCGCCCGTGCCCAACTCGAAAAACCCGCCCAATACTCCGGCGCATACTACAAGATCGACTACCCGATGGGAGATGTCCCAGCGAATCGAGGCGCATGCACAGATGTCATCATTCGCGCCCTCCGACCCGTCGGAATTGACCTCCAAAAAGCTGTTCAGGAGGATGCAAAAGTGCGCATGTACCCCCGAATGCTCATCCCCGACCGAAACATTGATCACCGCCGCTGCCCCAATCTAATCCATTACTTCAGCAACCACGCCGAATCCATTCCCTCCAAGACAAAGGAGCAATCCACCAAAAACATCAAACCCGGCGATATCATCTTTTGGAAGCTCCCCGGCAACAAAGACCATGTCGGAATCGCATCTGACGCCTCGTCACCAAAAGGCCACCCCTTGATCATCCACAACATCGGCCCCCATGTTAAAGAAGAAGACGTCCTCTTCCGCTGGCCCATCGTCGCCCACTTCCGCATTGAACCCTTAATTCATCACGGCACAAACAGCTCACGTTAGCATCGAACTTTCACTTTGCCTTGATCACTCCGCAATGAAAAACGGAGAGATCCAAGACCTCCCCGGGCATGAACCAGGGGAGGGGTTAACGCCAACTACAGTCCAGTAATCCTGTATTAGTCTTTTCAAAAAGAACCCGGAATCAGACCACTTCAACTAAGATCGCCGTTGCTTCGCCCCCACCAATACAAGGAGATGCAATCGCCCGCTTCCCACCCGTTCGGTGAAGCTCCATCAAAGCCGTCAAAACCAGACGTGTCCCCGTCATCCCGATCGGGTGACCAATCGAAACCGCCCCTCCGTTCACATTCAGCTTCTCATGCGGAATCCCGACGTCTTTCGCTGTCGTCATCGCGACCACCGCAAACGCCTCGTTGATTTCAAACAAGTCAACATCGTCCACAGACAATCCCGTCTTGTCCAGCAACTTCTGAACCGCTTGGGCCGGAGCCGTGGTGAACCACTTTGGCTCTTGCGCGTGCTGAGCGTACGCCGTGATCTTGCCAATCGGCTTCAATCCATACTTCTCAACCGCCGCCGCACTCGCCAAAACCATCGCCGCTGCCCCATCATTGATCGAGCTCGCATTCCCCGCCGTAGTCACCCCATCCTTGTTAAATGCAGGGCGCAGTTCGCCCAACTTATCTGGTCGACCTCGACCCGGTTCTTCATCTTCCGTAACAATCACGGGGTCACCCTTCCGCTGAGGAACGCTCACTGCCGTAATCTCATCTTGGAACTTCCCTGTTTGCTGAGCCGCAACTGCCCTCCGGTAACTTTCCGCCGAAAACGCATCAAGCTCCTCGCGACTAAATCCTTTCTCACTCGCACAAAGGTCACCACAACTCCCCATGTGCATATTGTCATAAGGATCCCAAAGACCATCCGCAATCATCAAATCAACTGCTGCCTGGTTCCCCATCCGCATCCCCGCCCGCGCGGTCGGTAATGCATAGGGTGTATTCGTCATCGACTCCATCCCGCCCGCAACCACGATGTCGGCATCGCCACACTTGATCGCCTGGGCCGCCATCATGAGCGTCTTCATCCCGCTCCCGCAAACTTTATTCACCGTCGTGCATGGCACCCCATCCGGAATTCCCGCACCTTTGCTCGCTTGTCGCGCCGGAGCCTGACCAATGCCCGCACTCAAAACGTTCCCCATCAAGACTTCATCAACATTCTCCGGGTGAACTCCTGCGGCTTCCAAAGCCGCATGGATCGCCGCTGATCCAAGCTGCGGAGCCGTCAAACTCGAAAACGCCCCCTGAAATGCCGCAATCGGCGTCCGCTTCCCCGAAATGATGTAGACCGCGTTGTCGCTCATAACGAGAGATTACCTAGACTGACCCCTTGGCGAAGTGATGAATGGTTCTCATCATAGGCACGGACCCAGTCCTAAACCCACGCCCCAAACATCAAAATTTTTCGCACCTTTTTTCCATAGTCTTCCCCGCGGAGGCGGGGATCCAGTCCAAGAAGCAACGGCCAGGGGCGCCGCTCAAGAAAGACTCACAGACCCACCCACACAACCAAAATTTTCCGCTACAATATCCCCGTCGAGATAAGGCAATCGGTCACCAAACCGGCGGATCCTCGATGTGAAGTGCCCCAAAAGCACCTCAACATCAAAGCTCCGCCGGTTTTCATTTTTGAACCACCCGACCGGAGCAAAAAAGAGAACACAATTATGTCAACCCTCGTAATCGTCGGAGCGCAATGGGGCGATGAAGCCAAAGGCAAAATCGTCGACGTCCTTGGGAATCAGGCCAGCTACGTTGTCCGCTACAGTGGCGGCAACAACGCCGGTCACACCGTCATCACAGGCGGAAAAACATTCAAATTCCACCTCCTCCCCGCCGGAATTCTTCACACCAATACCCTCTCGATCCTCGCCGGCGGAATGGCGATCTGCCCCAAAGCCCTTCTCGAAGAAATCGATCGCACTCGCGAACTTCAAGCCGATCTTGGTGCTCTCAAAATCTCTCCCGCCGCCCACGTCGTCTTCCCCTATCACCGCCTAGTCGATCAACTCGAAGAAGCCGCCCGGGGCGACAACAAGATCGGCACGACATCCCGTGGTATCGGCCCGATGTACACCGACAAAGTCCAACGCATTGGCATCCGCATGGGTGAATTTGTTAATCCCGAAATCTTCCGCGAACGGCTCCACCAAGTCCTCGAATTCAAAAATCGTCTGATTTCCCTCCTCGGTGGCGAACCTGTCAAATTTGAAGACCTCTACGACGAGTATTGCGGCTATGCCGAGCGGCTCAAACCGTTTGTCTCAGACACCGAATCCGTTCTCCAAGAAGCCGTTCGCCGGGGCGACCGTGTCCTGTTCGAAGGCGCACAAGGGACATTCCTCGACCTCGACCACGGCACCTACCCCTATGTCACCAGCAGCCACCCCACCGCCGGCGGCGCATGCCTCGGCACCGGAATCGGACCCCGGGACATCCACAACGCACTCGGCGTCTGCAAAGCCTACGCCACCCGCGTCGGAGAGGGCCCATTCCCCACAGAGCAAGATAACGAAATCGGACACCAGATCCGCGAACAAGGCCACGAATATGGCACGACCACCGGCCGACCTCGTCGTTGTGGCTGGCTTGATCTCGTCGCCCTCCGCCACTCCGCCCGGCTCAACTCCCTGAGCGGTCTCATCATCACCCGGCTCGACACCCTCGTCAACGTGATGGAACTCAATGTTTGTACTTCCTATGACCTCGGAAATGGCCCTGTGGATTACCTCCCCGCCACCACCGACGAATGGAGCCGAATCCAACCGCAGTACCAAACCCTCCCCGGTTGGTCAGAAGATATCAGCGGCGCTAAATCGTGGGATGACCTCCCCATTAATGTCCAAAACTACGTCCGATTCATCGAGGAGTACACCGGCACCCCCGCCGCCATCCTCAGCATTGGCCCCGACCGCGACCAAACCATCATCCTCCGCCCCGATCTGATTTGGGCATAAACAGCACGCACAAAACGGAAAAATCGCCATTCCCCCTCTCCGTTTTAATGGAGAGGGGGCCAGGGGGTGAGGTCAGTTTAAAGCAGCCCCTCAAAAATCAGCCACAATAAAACTATGATCCTCGCCGGACTCCTGGCAATCATTTCCCCCATGCAAACCGCCGATCCCATGGTCGTCAAAATCGAGGGCCACCTCGCCGAATACAAAATGATCCGCATCCCCGCCGGAACCCACCGGAAAGACGGCAAAGAAACCCCCGTCAAGTCCATCTGGATCGGACAAACCGAAATCACCTGGGACATCTACGATATCTTCGCCTACCGCCTTGATCTCAGCCAAGAAGACGCCGCCAAAGACGAAGTCATCAGGGCCCGACCCTCCAAACCGTACGGCGCACCCGACCGAGGTTATGGACACAAAGGCTATCCCGCCATCGGGGTTCACGCCCAAGCCGCCGAAGCATTTTGCCAATGGCTCTCCCAAAAAACCGGCCGGAAGTTCCGACTCCCAACCGAAGCCGAATGGGAGTACGCCGCCGCCGCTGGGCTCGATATAGTCCCAGACAACAGAGACGAGATCGCTTGGCACTGGGACAATGCCGACGACACCACCCATCCTGTCGGAACCCTCAAACCCAACCCCTGGAGCCTCCACGACATGCTTGGCAATGCCTCCGAATGGGTGACCCGCACCGACAAAACCACAACCACAAAGGGCGGTCACTTTTGCGAAAAACCTGCCAAACTCAGCTTCACGCTTTCCGAGGATTACAACCCCAACTGGCAAATGCGCGACGCCCACATCCCTAAATCAAAATGGTGGCTCAGCGACGGCGAATTCGTCGGCTTCCGCATCGTCTGCGAAGATTAATCACCCCACCAAAACCCCAATTCGGGCCACCGTCCCCACCCCAACTTCAGAAGAAATCTCAAACCGCCCCCCGTGCAACCGTGCAATCTGGTCAACAATCGCCAGCCCAAGCCCCGTCCCACCCGTTCCCGTTCCCCGGGCCGAATCAACTCGATAAAACCGCTTTGTCAAATTCGGCAAGTGCTCCGCCGGAATCCCCTCCCCCGAATCCCGAACTTCAATCCAAACCAGCCCATCTCGTTCCTCGGTCACTAGTCGAATCTCGCCGTCATCCGGAGTATGGCGCGCCGCATTACTGAGCAAGTTGACAACTGCCCGCTCCAGAAGACCAGGCTCAATCATTGCCCGCTTGTCCTTCAATTCCAACTTCAGCCGCCCATCTTCACCGAGACCCGTTAAAGCAACCGCCTTCGCAAGAACAGCCGTCACGCTCAGAGCCTTAAGTTCGACTTTTCCTCCGTCTGTCCGCGCCAAAGTTAAAAGCTGATCCACCAACCCCGCCATGTGATCAGCCGCGCCCTCAATCACTCCGAACCGCTCCCCAATCTCCCCCGGATTCTCCTCCCGACCGCTACTCGACACAAGTTTGATCCGTGTCAATGGCGTCCGCAATTCATGGCTCGCATCTGCCGTGAACTGCTTTTGCGCTTCCAATAGAGCCTGTTGTTTCTCAAACGAATTATGGAGCCGCCCCACCATCCCATTGAATTCCTCGGCTAAATCCCCAAACTCATCATCCCCTTCAACAACAATGCGCTGATTCATGTTCGTCGCCGAAATCCCGCGCGCTGCAGTCGTCAAATCCTCGATCGGCTTCAATGCCCGTCGAGTCAAAAACCACGCTCCAAGTGATGCCAGCAGCAAAGTCGCCGGTACCAAAACCATAAAGACTCCCATCTGCGCCCGCTGCAACGCCGCAATCGATCGCAACTCTGACCCCGACTGCACGACTCCCACAATCTCCCCTCTTCGTCGCACCGGCGCCGATAAAATCCGGACATCTTCCCCTCAAACTGCACCGTTACAAACCCCACCTCACCCCGCAGCGAAGCCTTGAGCATTTCTTGATCCCACGGTTCAACCCCCGCATCCAAGAGTGAAACCCCATCCAATCCAAAAACCCGAGGACGCCTCACCGCAACTATCTTTTTTGTCTCTTCGTCGGCTGTTTCCGGAATCGGTGGCTGTCGAAAACGATCAATCCACCGCCCCCGACCCCCCTGATCTGGTCCACCCCCATCCCTCCAAAAATATTCTGACCGCCAAATCCCCCCTGCTCCCCGCGCCCTTCCGCTGCTCGCATAATCGGCGACACACGGTCACGCAATTCCCGATCAATCCCCACCATCGCCTGCTGACGAGTCGCCACCGCCACAAACACCGCCAGAACCACCATCGAGACAAACAGAATGACAATGTTCCACAAGGTCAAGCGAGTCTTAAAACTCCCCGCCATCTATCCCCCCTCCGGCGGTCTCAATGTGTAACCCACACCATGAACGGTATGGATCAACGGATCCCACCCTTCTCGATCAACCTTTTTCCGCAGGGATGAAACATGAAAATTCACTGTATTCGGCTGTGTCTCAAAATTGTGCCAAACCCGTTCCAAATCGCCTCGCGACTCAAAACATGACCCGTTCGTCGCGCAAGGGCCTCCAGCAGAGTGAATTCCCGTTTTGTCAACTGCAGATCCTCTCCTGCCCGCCTCGCAGTGTGTGATCCGGGATCAAGTTCCAAATCCGCGACCTGAATTAACTCCGACTTCATCTGCGCATCACGCCGGGTGATTGCGCGAACCCGAGCCATCAATTCTTGCATCGAAAACGGCTTAACCAAGTAGTCATCTGCCCCACATCCAAACCCTTCACCCGATCCTCAATCGCATCCTTAGCCGTCAGCATTAAAATCGGCGTCGCATCCCCCATTGACCGCAATCTCCGACATACTTCCACCCCATCCGGAGCCGGGATCATCAAGTCCAAGAGAATTGCCGAGTAGCTCCCTTCCTGTGCCAGGTCAAGGGCCGTTGCGCCATCTCGGGCAACATCCGCCGAGTGCCCCGCCTTTCGAAGCGCCCTCTCAAGCTCACTCGCAATCACGAGATCATCTTCCACAACCAATAGCCGCACCCCCTCATTCTAGGCTAATCCCATGAGTTTCTCGTGAGATTAAGTTCAAAATTGTCGATTATCTATGAAGAAGAATCTCAATCAATTCCAAAGTCTGAATTCCAAATGCCCCTCTCCGTTTTAATGGAGAGGGGGTTAGGGGGTGAGGTCAATGGGATTTTTTCGACTTCCTAGTTGAGCCAATGCTAAGCTGAAGTAATAGTGTAAGCCTAATCCAAAATCGAGATAATCATCAGTCCAAGTACTCCAAAAGCACATCATGCCCCAGATAAAAATGATGGCTCATCGTCCCCGCCTTGAACCACATCATCGCGACAGGAACCCCGGATAGAAAAAGTCAACTACACTTTGAGCCTCCTCCGGTGAAACCTCCCCTCCTGCCTCCCGAACAACCATCAAATGAAGCAGATCCTCTTCGCCCTCGAATTGATACCGAAACTCCCCCACCGTCCCTCCGTAATCATTCGCCTCAATCCCCACACTCAACATCGCAAATTCATCACTCGGGCGAGAAACGTCGCGATCAAAATCCGGCAAGTAAATCGTCCGCCCTGCCCGAACATCTTCCAGAATGCGCCCAATCACCTCGTCCCGACGCAACCGCTCCGTCTCCGAAATCAACATCACCATCAACATTCTACGAGATCAATTTGCGTTCTCCCAACCCTTTAGGGTTAAACTATCAAAACTATGGCGAAGCGCGACGTATCACGACGAGATTTCCTGGCGGGAACCGCCGCCCTCGGCGCAACCGCAATGATGCCCAACCTCGCCTTCGGGCAAACAAGTGAAACCATGAAAGTCGGAGTTATTGGATGTGGAGGACGCGGCCGCGATGCCGCCATAAACGCAATTGATGCTGCCCCTGGAGTCGAAATCGTCGCACTGGGCGATGCCTTCGCCGACCGCACTCAGCAAGCGGCGGACGTCATCAAACAATACCGAGAAAAGAACTTCAAAGCCCCCAAGGATCAGCTCTTCTCCGGGATAGATGCTTACCAAAAAGTTCTCCAATGTGACGTGGATTACGTCATCCTCGCCACGCCGCCCGCCTTCCGCCCCCAACACCTGGAGGCCGCAATCAAAGCCGGCAAACACGTCTTCATGGAAAAACCCGTCGCCGTCGATGGCGAAGGCATCCTCAAAGTCTTTGAAATCAGCGACCTCGCCAAATCAAAAGGTCTTGCCATCGTTGCCGGTACCCAACGACGCCACGAAGCGCAATACTTGGAGACGATCAAGCGCATCCAAGACGGTGCAATCGGTGATGTCGTTTCAATGCGGTGCTACTGGAACCAAGGCGGACTCTGGAGCGTTAACCGAACCCCCGAGATGTCTGACCTCGAATGGCAACTCCGCAACTGGCTCTATTTCACCTGGCTCAGCGGAGATCATATCGTCGAACAACACATCCACAACATTGACGTGTGCATGTGGGCTTCCGGAAGAGTGCCTCAAGCCGCCGTCGGTCTCGGTGGACGCCAAACTCGAACTGCCGAAGTCTTCGGTCACATCTACGATCACTTCTCGGTCGAATTTGACATGGGCGATGAAGTCCGAATTCACAGCTACAGCCGCCAACAAGATGGCACGGTCAGCAACGTCAGCGAGTTTATTCAGGGAACCAAAGGCAATTCAAACGCCGCCAACCGAATCTGGGGTGAAAACGCATACCGATTCGATGGCGAAAAAGAAAATCCCTACATGGTCGAACACCGCAACCTCATCAACGGCATCCGATCCGGGAATGTCCTCAACGAAGGACGCCAAGTCGCAGAATCAACTCTCGCCGCCATCATGGGACGCTTTGCGTGCTACACCGGCCAACGAGTCACCCGGGAGCAAGTTCTGGCAACCAAGGGAATGGTTCCCTCAAATCTCGAATGGGGTATGGAACTGCCCGTCCCCGAAGTCTGCATGCCCGGCAAAACAAAAATCGAAGACTTCAGCTAATCGTGAACACATCCCCTTGGATCACTCATCCAAGGGGACTTTTTATGTCAACGCCGCAAAGGCCTGATCAATATCCTCTTTCAAATCTTCAATATCTTCTAGCCCCGCATAAAACCGAATCGCCCATTTCTCCTCGGGCCAATCCATCGGCTTGCCAAAAATCGGCACCGCCAAGCTCTCATAACCACCCCAGCTCACCCCCATCTGGAACACTTCCAAGTTCTCTAGGAACGCTCGTACCCACTCCTCTTCCTGGTGCCGCGGAATGATCGTCACCAAAGACGTATGCCCCGTCTGTTGCCGCGCAATCAAGCCCGCCTGAGAATGTTCCGGATCGCCAGAATAGTAAATCTCCGCCACTTCATCACGCCCCCGCAAAAACTCAAAAAGCTCTTTACCCACCCTCTGCGCTTCTTCCACTCTGAGCCGCAAGGTTCGCATCCCCCTCAGCAACAACCAAGCATCAAACGGCGCCAACCTCGCCCCCAGCCACTGCCCTTCCCGGAGTTCAATCGCTCGGCAAATCTCTCGACTCGCACAAAGTGCCCCCGCGACCACATCACTGTGACCCGCCAAGTATTTCGTCGCCGAATGCAGAACAATATCAACACCCATCGCCGCCGGATTCTGAAAAATCGGCGAGCAATTGGAATTGTCAATCAGAGTCAATATCCCCCGCTCCCGGGCAAATCCTGTCACGACCGCCAAATCCTGAATCCGGAACAATACACTGCTCGGCGACTCCAGATAAATCAACTTCGTATTTTCGCGAACCGCCCTAAAGATCTCTTCGGGGTCAACTCCCACCACCATCGTGGTCTCCACGCCAATCCCCGGCAGATACTCCAGTAAAAAACTCCGCGTTGGACCATAAGCTGTGTCCACGCAAACAACATGATCCCCCGCCCGCACCCCATGCAAAATCGCTGCCGAAATCGCTGCCATCCCACTCCCAAACACCAGCGCATCTTCTGTCCCCTCCAGCATCGCCAGCTTTTTCTCCACCATCGTCAAATTGGGATTCCCTACCCGACTGTAAATGTAATGTTCTTTCTCAGCCGAAGAGTCCGCCAGCTTCCCCCGCAAAGAATCAAATGTGTCATGGACGAACAACGAAGTCTGAAAAATCGGCGGCGTCACTGCCCCCAAGTGATGAACCTCTTCGCCTAGATGCTGTAACTTCGTGTCCCGCCGCATGACCAAAAAACTTTACCCATTTAGCCAAACTCGTTCGCTTTCGAACTTTGTTGTCCCAAATCCAATTGTCCGGGATCGAGTCAACTTTACACTGAATCTTGAGGGTTGTCGAATCCCCCCTCTCCGTTTTAATGGAGAGGGGGTCAGGGGGTGAGGTAAAGGTAGCTAACCGCAAAACCCATCCGAAAAACAGAGCACCCATTCACACACCCGTCGATAAAGGGTTAAACTTTCCTCCTCACCCTAAGCCGATGCATCTCACCACGGAGCAACTTCCGACAAATTGTTGATTCTCGAAGTCATGATCACCTACCGACCCGCAACTCCCGACGAATCAGAAACCCTCCTCACCCTCGCTCGAGAAACGTTCGCTGAAACATACACCGATCTCACGCCCGAAGACCTCGACCATCATTTCAAAACCACCCTCACCCCAGACTACATCCAATCCGCAATCATTCAAGACCACATCATCTTCGCCCTTGATCAAAATCTTCCCATCGGCTTCATCCAATTCGGCCCGACCGAACCAAGTCTTCCCAAACATATCCACCGCATCTACCTCCGCAAAACTCACCAACGCCAAGGCATCGGCACCCACCTCCTCAATCTCGCCCTCGATCACCCCCTCATCAAATCGGCCCCAGAAGTCACGATTGATGTATGGAGTGAAAACACGGTCGCTCTCCGCCTCTATCAAACCCACGGATTTGAAATCACCCGTGAATACTTCCTCACTTTCCCTTCCGGCCCAAGCGAAACCCCGACTATTTCATGACCCGAAAAAACCCCCTGCAACCTTCACCAAATCCCGAAACGTCCCTATAATCAGGTCACTAATGCTTGCCGCCCTTCTCCTCACCGCACAAGCTCCAACCCAAACCCCGAGCCGGCTCACTTGGCAAACTTTTGAGCAAATCAAAGCCCACGCTTCTCTCCAAGGGAACGACACTGTATTCCAATCCCTCGACTGGCGAACCCGAATTTTCGACGGCCTCGTCGCTGGTTCAAAGGCCGATAAACCCGTCCTTCTCTGGATGTATTTCGGCGACCCGCGCGGCCACTGCTGACAAAATGGCGCAAAAACCAGACAGTTCGTCTGGACTCGACCCGAAATCGCCCAATACGTTTCCACCAACCTCATCCCCGTCGCTGCCGACGATGTGAGTTACAACGAGCACCCCGACAAATCAAACTGGGAACACCGCATCACAACCAAAATTTTCAGCCGAAATCCCGCTGGAATCCACCAAGGAATCTATGTCGCAACCCCCTCTGGCCAACTCCTCGCCCGAGTCAATGCCGGATGGCCCGACCCCGACGCCGATGAAACCCTCCGGCTCATCAAACAAGCTGTCTCGCGCTACAAGCAACTTCCGGTGAACGAACGCATCATCACCGAACTCCCCGACCCAAAAACCGACCGCCTCACATTCAAACAAGACCAATTCACCAAACCGAAAGGGACCCTTGACCTGCGCGTCACCAAGAGGGGCTACTCCTTCCCCGGAATGACTACTTTCGACGAACGCCATCCCAAATTCTTTGGCATCGACCGCCTCTGGTTCAAGCCATCGGAATACAAACAGTTCATCCCCCGCCAACTCGCTGCGAACGCCTCAGTCAGCATCAAGGGGCCTGCCCTCGAACGCTGGATTCTCCACAACCATATGCAAAAAGCCTGCTCCGCCTGGTGGCCCGAACACATCAAGCAGGCCTCCCTCACCAGTACCATCACCAGCATCTCAGGCGACGCCATCGACATCGAACTCAAAGGAACTTTCCATGTCAAAGCCGACTCCGAATGGAATACCGGCTCCTACCAGGGCTCTCTTCTCGGCAAAGCCACTTACAACCAGCGAACCCGAGAGTTCATCGCCTGGGACAGTGTCATGTACGGCAAATCAACTCTCGGCAAACTCCTCCCCAACGCTCACGTCGGTGACCCCTCTCAAATGGTCGCAACTTACGCCACCATCAACCCCCTCACTGATGCCGACGACGCCATGGTTCCATCCGACTGGCTGTACGGATACGGCCTCAACTGGTGTCGCAATCCATAAACAAAATTCCCTCGCCCGCAAGATGCTTGAAGGCGAGGGAAGAAGGACAAAAAGAACTGAGCTTAAGCTTCCGGAGTTTCTTCAGAAACGCTCGGAACCTCGTGCGGATTATTCTTCGGCGGAAAGAGCATTGAAGCGATGATTGACAATGCCAATATTCCCGCGATGATTCCCAGACTCAAACCAACGGGGAACTTGGTGACCCCATCAATCAAGTCATAAGTCTTCTCCGCGTAGTTATAGATCATCTTGCCACCGACAAAAATCAAGATCGCTGACAAACCATATTTCAGGTAAGCAAACAATTTGACCAAGCCCGCAATCGCAAAGAACAATGCCCGCAAACCAAGGATCGCGAAAACGTTCGATGTGAACACGATGAACGGATCAGCCGTAATTGCGAAAATCGCCGGAATGGAATCCACCGCAAAAACAATGTCGGTGAACTCAATCATCATCAAAACGACGAACAACGGTGTCGCCCAAAGCTTTCCATCAATCCGAGTGAAGAACTTCTGACCAACGTAGTCATTGGTTACCGGGAAAATCTTGCGCACAAGCTTCACCGCCGGATTCTTCTCCGGATCAAGCTTTTTGTCCGCAACCAGCAACATTTTCAATCCGGTAAAGATCAAAAATGCTCCGAAGACGAGCATCATCCAGAACCACTTTTCGAGAATCGCGGCACCCATGGCAATGAAAATCGCACGGAAGAACAACGCCCCCACAATTCCCCAGAACAAAACGCGGTGCTGATATTTCGCCGGAACTTGGAAATAGCCAAACACCATCAAGAAGACAAAGATATTGTCTACGCTCAGGGCCTTCTCAACCAGATATCCCGCGAGAAACGCCTGTCCCGCCTGATTCGGCGTGTATTGACTACCCGGCTGAATTTTGTCCCAAAGGAGAAAAATTCCCGCGTTGAAAATCAGCGCAATTACGATCCAAATCGCACTCCACGTCAAGGCTTCCTTCATCTTGACTTCGTGAGCTTCTTTGTGGAAAACCCCCAAGTCAAGAGCCAGAAGCAAGAAAACGAATCCAAGGAAACATCCCCAAATCCAAATCGGAATTCCTGCTAGCTCCATAACGCGCTAATCTACGCAACTCAACTGGTCTAATTGTGCGATCTGAGAAAAATCGTGAAAATTCTCTGTATTTGATGCTAAATTACACCCTAGTCAAAGGCCTCATGAAACAAATGTCTACAACTTGCAACCTTCCGTCCCAAATCTATGGATTGACAAACATCACTCAAAGTGGCGAAAAGACGCACTTCAATCCCTACAACAACTTCGCCAAATACTGCCCTGTATAGCTCGAAGGAATCTTCGCAATCTCCTCCGGCGTTCCCATCCCCACAACCGTCCCCCGCCCGTGCCTCCTTCCGGACCCATGTCAATCAACCAATCCGCCGTCTTGATCACATCCAAATTGTGCTCAATCACCAAAACCGTGTTCCCCGCATCCACCAATTGATGCAACACCGCCAGGAGTCGCCGGACATCCTCAAAGTGCAACCCCGTCGTCGGCTCATCCAAGATGTAAAGCGTCCGGCCCGTTGACCGCTTGGAAAGTTCGGTCGCAAGCTTCACCCGCTGCGCCTCCCCTCCCGAAAGCGTTGTCGCCGCCTGCCCCATCCGAATGTAGCCAAGACCCACCTGCAGCAGCGTCTCCAGTTTCCGGAAAATCTTCGGAATCGGCTTAAAAAACTCGCACGCCTCCTCAATTGTCATTTCCAAAACATCCGCAATCGACTTCCCTTTGTACTTCACTTCCAAAGTCTCGCGGTTGTACCTCCGCCCCTTGCACACCTCACACGGCACATAAACATCCGGCAAAAAGTGCATCTCAATCTTAATAATCCCGTCCCCTCGGCACGTCTCGCACCGCCCCCCTTTCACATTAAAACTAAACCGCCCCTGCTTATAGCCTCGCATCTTCGCGTCCTGCGTTTTGCTGAAAAGGTCACGGATCATGTCAAACGTGCCCGTGTAAGTCGCCGGGTTGCTCCTCGGCGTCCGCCCAATCGGCCCCTGGTCAATGTCAATAACCTTGTCAATCTCGTCGTGCCCCGTCAGCTCATCGTGCGGCTCCCACACCCCACGCGTCCCGTGCAATTCATACATCATCCTCGGGAACATCGTGTCCTGGATCAAAGTGGACTTCCCACTCCCACTCACCCCCGTCACGCAAGTGAAGCAACCGAGCGGAATCGCCACATCCACCCCTTGCAAGTTATGCCCCCGCGCATTCTTTATTACTAACCAATCACTCATGATGCCTCCACACTGAAGTCCCAAACTTCATATCTTATCGGGTAATCGAAAGGCCCAATACGCCGGAACGGTTTTCCAATACTATCTGCAAATAATTCAGCAAACTCAAAACCACTAAGTTTCGTATCCTCAAACGCATCATACATTGGCATTTCATTGCCTTCAAAGTCCGACGCAAAAGTTAAGTCCCGAATGACCCCGAACCAGGGCTTTCCTTCATAAATAAATGCCCATTTGAGAAAATCAGTAAGCTCAAAACCCTTTTCATCTCGAAAACTAGTCCAGAGTCCCTGGGAAATCCGAATATCAAGCAACATTTCAATCGGATCATTTCCAATCTCTTCTGGGCTGGGCCAATCAAACCCTAAAATACGGTGAGCTTTCTCCCAAACCGATTCCGGAGCAGTTTCCTTTCTACGCATTTCATAAATCCATTCGGATCCGCAGAGAAGCCCTTTTGCAAAATCAGATTCTGGTTCAATCACCCGCCAAAAAGGAGCTACATAATCAATGGGGGCCCCTCGGCAAATATCTTCATAAGAAGCCTCACAAGCAATTTTCATTGATGATTCAAATTTCTCTAGGCAAATTTCATCTCCTCTGAGCCTTGCAGCTAACCGTTTTCTCAACTCCTCAACGGAACAAAACTCTGCCCAACCGAGGGAAGTCATCTGTACCCAAATCACTCTTGGATTCACGGAAACAACCTTCCGAGTGGTTTTCTTTATGCCCTCACCATGACCGTCTAACACTCGCACCGCGACCTCATCGCCTTCTTCTTGAAGTTTCAAGCGCCAACTCCAATGATCAGTCATCTGCCCCCCATTGATCACCAATTCCCTCCCCTCCCGAACATCCCGAATCCAATCCACCCCACACGCCAACTTCTTCCCCAAAGCCGAACCCGGCTCCACAACCCGCCAAAACGGAGCCACATGCCGTAAATCCACCCCCAAAGAAACCTCCTCAAAAGCCGCCTCACTCACCACCCTCAAAAAAATCCCCGTCGTCAGCGGGCAACAAACATCTGCCCCATACTCCCGCGCCAAATCCGCCCGCATCGCGACCACCGACCGCCCCTCTCCCGCCGGAATCCCCCGAACATAATCCCGAATCACCCCCGGCGTTGGGATCAAAAGCCGATCCCCCGACTTCCCCCAGCTCCCCATGTCCTTTTCCATCACCTTCACCTCAACCTCCGCCGGTTTCAGCATCTTCTCCGCCCAACTTTTCTTCGCCATCGCCTACTCCACCTCCGGCCCCAGCCAAACCTGATAATGCACCGGACGATCAAACTCCCCGATCATCACAAACTTCTTCGCCAACCCCATCGCCGCCAAAACTTCCGGTACCAACCCGAACGCCGTCCCCCGAAACCCCTCGAACTGCGCCACCAACCCATCCATATTCCCCTCCCAATCCGCCGTCACCGCGACCTCATCCACCACATACTCCGCCGGCTGACCCGCATAAAAAATCGCCAACCGCTCCCCCTCTCCTTCCGCTAAGTCTGCCCCCGTCGCCAAGAACCGCTCCTCCAACTCAATCCGAATCCCCGCATGCAAAACCTCATCCCCCATCCCCTCATCAATCAACTCCTGATCCGGCATCGCAACCCCGAGCCCCCGCGCAACTTTCACCAATTCCGAATTCAATTCACTCACTTTTTCACCTTCTTCACCGAAGCCTTCTTCACCGAAGCCTTTTTCACTGGAGCCCTCTTCGCCGGAGATTTCTTGACCACCCCATTCCCTGGCTCCACCCCGAAGAGCGGACACCGCGACCTCGGCTCCCGCCGCACCAAAGGCACCTCAATTTTCTCCAGACCGTTCAAATACCGCGCCGTCGGCGAATCTCGCTTGATAAACTCTTCATAAGGCCCCTCGTTCACGATTCGCCCCCCATGCTCGCCCGCCGCCGGACCGATGTCAATCAGCCAATCCGCCGCCTTCATCGTGTCTTCGTCGTGCTCCACAACGATCACCGTATTCCCCAAATCCCGCAGACGAATCAGCGTCTCAATCAGCTTGTTGTTGTCCCGCTGGTGAAGCCCAATGGATGGCTCATCCAGCACATAGAGACACCCCATCAAACCACTCCCAATCTGCGTCGCAAGCCGAATCCGCTGGGCTTCACCTCCCGCCAAAGTATTCGCCGACCGACTCAAATTCAGATACGACAACCCCACATCGTTCAAAATCCGAGCCGCTCCCGAATCTCCTTGACCGCCCGCTCCCCAATCGCCTTCTGACGATCATTCAGATGCCCCCAGAGCCCCTCAAAAAACGCAAACGCATCCCCCACGCTCATTTCCGTCACCGTGCTGATATCTACATCTGCGAGTTTCACACAAAGGCTCTCCGGTTTTAGCCGCTTGCCGTGGCAACTCGGGCAAGGATTCGTCCGCATGTACTGCGCCAAATCCTGCTTGACCCACTCGCTCTCCGTCTGCTCATATTTCTTCCGCAGAACATTCAAAACCCCATCCCACTTACTCGAAAATTCCCGCTCCGACCGCGCGTATTGCATCCGCACTTTGACCGGTTCTTTCAAACCGTGCAGGACCGCGTGATACTGCTCTTCCGTCAACTCGCTGACCGGTTTGTGCGCATCAAACCCCATCGCCCGCCCCACTCCGTCCAGAACCTGCGGCCACCACTCTTTCACCTCTCCCGACTTGTAAACAAACGGAACAATTGCTCCATCGCGCACCGGCTTGCTCTTATCCGGAATGCACAAATCAGCATCAAACTCCGTCTTCGTCCCAAGACCCGTACACTCCGGGCATGCCCCAAACGGCGAGTTGAACGAGAACATCCGGGGCTCCAATTCCGGCATCGTGAAGCCACTTTCCGGGCACGAATAAAACTCACTAAAAAGCACATCCACCCACTCTCCGTCAACTTCGTGGCTCACTGTCACTAGCCCTTTCCCCATTTTCAGGGCCGTCTCAACCGAATCCGCCAGCCGCCGTTCAATTCCCTCTTTCACCACCAATCGGTCAATCACGACCTCAATCGTGTGTTGCTTGTACCGATCCATCGGAATATCATCCGTGACCTCGTACATCTCCCCGTCCACCCGCACCCGAACAAACCCCGCTTTCCCTACGTCCTCCAACTCCTTTTGGTAGACCCCTTTACGCCCTCGCACAATCGGCGAAAGAACTTGAACCTTGGTTCCCTCCGCCAGCCCCATCGTGGCATCCACCACCATCTCCGGGCTACTCCGTTCAATTGGCTTCCCCGTTGCCGGCGAATAAGGCACCCCGATCCGCGCAAAAAGAATCCGCAAATAGTCATAAATCTCCGTGACCGTTCCCACCGTCGAGCGCGGGTTCCGACTCGTGCTCTTTTGGTCAATCGAAATCGCCGGGCTCAGCCCTTCCACCGAATCTACATCCGGCTTATCCATCTGCCCCAAAAACTGCCGTGCATAAGCACTCAGGCTTTCCACATACCGCCGCTGCCCCTCGGCATAAATCGTATCGAACGCCAGCGAACTCTTCCCACTCCCGCTCAAACCCGTAATCACAACGAGCTTATCCCGCGGAATCTCAATCGTGACATTCTTCAGGTTATTCTCGCGCGCCCCGCGGACAATGATCTTCTCGTTGCTCATGCCAACCCCCACATTCTACACGAACAACCTAGACAGAATTCTACAGACTAAGCCCTAAGTTAATCAACTTCAAACTCTACTCCCTCAATCTGAAATTCCTTCCAAGCCCTCTCCATCGACTCAACCCGGGCGACGTCCTCAGCCCGTCCCTCAAATGGAAAAAACCACCACGTCTCACCATCTGAATCTATGAACTGCCACCGCTCAACAACTTCTGAAGTGCCATCCTTCATCACAAACCGAGCCCGGACTTCGTGCATTGTAAAGTCAAACATCGAGGTCTTGAAGAAGAAGCCCTGAGCCTGTCCATCGAGCCATTCAACATTCATCCGCTCGACGAACGGCGAGATGTAGTCATGCTCCGCCAATTTCCCCGGCTTCCCAAACTGAAACTCAGTAAAAGTCGCCCAACCACCGCCTTTCTTCTTGGAATCGACTTCATAGAAACTATCGGAGACAGACTCCCCGTCGGTGAACTCAAGATAAACACTATCTGGATCAAAAAACTCTACGCATACTTCAAACCGACCATCTTCAAACTGCTCGGTCGGGCCAAGTGCACTGTGAATCACCCAGTCATTCAATGCACGATTTTCCAGCCGACCAAAAACATAACCGTCACACATCTCAAAGTCCGGCAAATCCTTTTTGTTTTGAATAATCTCCCACCCCCCATCTGGTCGCCACCGCTCAAAATTCTCGCCCTTCCTTCTCCACATCTCCTCAATCATCAACTCCCCGCCACCCTTCACATAAACTCGAAAATTGTTCTGCACGTTCAAAGCGTATTCCTCGCCTTCAAACTGAGACATCTGGTCAAGAACTCGCCCAAGTTCCTGCGCTTTACTGTATCCAAACCAACCCACCACTCCACAGCAACCAAACATGAGTGCAACAACCGACACCCCTAAGACAATCCAAACTGATTTGCTCATAAGAATTGAGCTAGATTACACGAGAACTTAGCGAGATAGCTGCTGACAACGCAATTTATTGTAAAGGCAAACCCTTTGCGCGTGCAACTAAAACTGGTCGCTCCTGAATTTCCACAAAATCAATCGCTTTCAAGTCAACAAACGCTCGGTACTGGATTCGTTTCTCCAAACCAACTCCGACTTGAAACTCTCGACCTCGCATCTTGTCTCCCATCCGATTCACAAATACTACGCGGCGATCAACAAGCGAACGGTCAAGCCCGTCATACAAATAAGAAAATTCAAGGCATCGCTCGTCAGTCCCAAGGACTATTTGTGTCCAATCCCTCGAAAATTCTCCACTCGTCCAATACTTACTCACCATTTCGAGCTTGGTATCTTTCAGTTTTCCCGCGATCCCTCCCTTTTGCCCATTTGCCCAAAAAACTCCAACCGGACGCCACTTCGCGCGCGAATAGACAAGGGTTGTCCAGTCTCTGTCCTTGAATCCAGGCTCCAAAAAGACAGAAAAGTTATCGCCTCCTTGAAACGCCCCCAAATCAGTCAGTGAATACGCCGGCGAGTAATCCGAAAAATCAACGTCCTCTATCGTGAGCGCAACGGTTGCTCCTCCGCGATGAACATTGTCAAACATCCGATCTTGCCTTTCAAGTTCAGACCAGCCCTTGCCAGGTCGCCACTCCCTGAACCGTCCATCGACTCTCCTTGTCACCGAAGTTACTGAAACACGCTTCCCTTCAATATCCACCGCTGAAAAGCCATTCGCCATGTCCAAAACTGTGACATTCTCCGGCATCGTTGCCCAAGCAAAAATCAACGCGACCATAAACAACCGAACGAATTGGCCCCTTACAAAGTTTCCGTTCTGGTCACTCTAACCCCGGCATCCCTTTCAACGATTCACGCAACGCCCGAACCTCAGCTTCATAAAGTTCAATCCGCTTTGCATCCGCCTTCGCAATCTTCCCCTGATCCTGGATCGGCTTCCCTTGCGCGTAGTCCGCAAGCTCCTCATCCGTCATACCTGCCGCTTCACCAGCTTCTCGCATCAAGTCACCGACGTGCTTCGCCAATTCCTTCTGGAACTTGTCATACCATTTCGTAAACTCGTCTAGCTTTGCTTGAACACGTTGAACATCTTTCTTCGACTTCTTTTCCGTCCAATACGCAATCTCGCTTTGGTAACTCTTGCGGATCACCCCAGTCCCGTTCAAAACCGACAAACTGTTCACTGGTTCAGCATTCGCAACCCGCTTCCCCATCCGTCGAACTTCAACAAAAACATCTTCCGCGATCTCCTTAAATTCTTTAAAATTCTTCGTCTCAAACCCCACTTGCCGGATTCGCCCCAAACTCTTGATGTTGTCCGCTGGTGGCGGCTCAGTCACATAAATCAAACATTTCTCCCGTCCGTTTCCAGTCCGCAAAAGTTCCAGGCCACCTTCAAAGTCTTTTGTTCGAAATGCAATCCAGCTCTCCAAATAATCAGTATACGCATTCTCCGCATCCGCTTTTCGCGCCTTAGAGAGCGCAATTTTCGCCGCACCTGTGTCCCCACCGCCCACATCATAAAACTCGTCGTACGCCGCTGCAATATCCGGTCGAACCTCTACTGGAGGTTTCGGCCCACACCCAACCAAAACCAGCCCCAAACCAATCACCATCCAACTTGAATTTTTCATCTCATAAACTCCAAAAGCGAGGGAGCGTCCGCTCCCTCGCAGGTCTTTGCTCAAGCGCGAGCGATTACCAAGCTCGACCAGTAAGCGTCGAACAAGTAGCTGCACCTTGAGGGCAGTAGTTGTTGTCCGTAGTTTCGGGGAACGTATAGATTCCGCGTTGTTGATACTCCCACATGATTTCTCGTTGGGGCTTCGTCGTTCCGTTTGCTCGGGTGTACGAAGTATCTTTCACAAACTTCGCGTGACCGTCCGTAAACGTCCAGTTTCGACCGCCACCGTGGCGCCCTCCGCGCTCCCAGCGACCCGTTCCGTTGCCGTTGTTACCGTAGCCCGGGGCAACATACCAGCCCGCAAACACACCGCCGCTTGCCAATCGCGCTGATCCAACTTCAGCCGTGAAGACAACGTTTGCCGGATTCTCAATCTGGGTCAAAACTCGACCCTTGGCCGTGGTTGAACCTCGGGGCGCGTCATAAGCTCGGGCCAAGAAGTAGTTTCCAGCATAGGAAACCGGGAACACTCGAGCCATTCCGCCAGGAACCGATCGGATTCCGTCGTAAGCACCTTGGATTCCAAAGGCAAGCAACTGTCGCTCAAAGCAGACAGAGCCTTCTTTGCCCCAAACACCCTTGTCCGGGTCGGTCGGGTCAGCCAATAGCTGAAGATTCTTCATGTAAGGCTGGTTAGCCAAGGGGAATGCATATACGCCGCTCCAGAAGGCATCGCCAACACTCGCCGAAGTACCACCATGATTCTGCTCCGGTTGCTGGCAAGGTCCATCCCAACCTGTTTCGGGCAATGTATCGTCGTAGTCGCCTGCATACATCTGAGTTGCGAGAGCCATTTGCTTTTGGTTAGAAAGCGAGTTCGCCTTCTTTGCCGCCGATTTAGCTTGAGCAAAAACCGGGAACAAAATCGCCGCCAAGATTGCAATAATTGCAATCACGACTAAGAGTTCGATCAACGTAAATCCACGTTGCAATTGAGATGAAGTGCGGGTTTTCATGAGTTGTAGTGCCTCCCAAGCAGCCCTAAGAGGGCTTTGGGTGACCCCACTAAACATCTCAAACATTATGGTTGGATTAAGCAATCATTCCGCTTAATCGAAACTTAATGTGAGCATGGAACCGTTAACAATATGTTGCGTATCCCGGCTTACCTGGCTCTTCTTCTCGCTTCCATTCTGCTTGTTGGTTGCAATCAAACTCCACCTGCCGATGACTACATCACTTCAATGCCCACGGGCCTCTGGGTCGGCACGTCGAACTCCGATCTCGGACTCGATATTCAAGACGACGGCACACTCAAACTGACTTCGGGAGCCCAAGAAACACTCGGCACCTGGCAGAAGAAAGATGACTCAACCCTGACCATCACCCTCAACGGTGAAACGATCGACAGCCCTTTCCAACGCAAAGACCTAGACCTCACAATCACCCTCCCAGGTAACCCTGCTCCCCAAACTTTCACCCAAATGTAATGAAAAATCCCTTCATCATCCTTCTCGTCATCGTTCCATTTGCAGCGGCGGCAGCAGGAATATCTTCACTCATCTCCAAATCAGAAGTCTCACTGCCAAGTGGATGGAAAATCAACCCCTTGGGTAAATCGGTTCCAACGGGAGACCTCCTTGCAGGAGGAGACAAGAGTCCAAACGGCAAGTGGATAAGTTTTCTCGCGGTTGGACAAGGCACCCATAGACTCTATATCGTCTCCGCAGAATCTGGCAAGATCGCATCGGAAACGTCTCTTCCCATCGGATGGATCGGTCAAACATGGAGCCCTGATTCAAGGGCCATAAGCATCACCGGCGGAACCCAACATGCGATCAATACATTCGATGTTTCTGATCAGGGCCAAGCGACAAAAACAACAACAATTCAAATCCCAGACTACAAGCCCGGGACGGTCTGGTTCTCCGGACTAGCCCGAACAAATACACATTTCTTTATTAATTCCAGCGCAAGTGACCAAATACTAAAAATAAACATTGAATCGGGCAAAATCGAAAAAACCCTCCAGCTGGAGACATCCGCAAGTCCTTATCAACTAAGAACTCATGATCATAAGCTTTATGCCTCTCTCCAAGGGTCAGATCGTGTCATTGAACTAGATACCGAAACATTAACCGAAACCCGAAGTTTCTCAACCGGGGATCACCCGAACGACATCCTCTTCCTGAATGATCGTATGGTTGTAAGCTGCGGCAACGAAGATACGGTCGAAATATTTGATCTTTATACTGGTTCACGAGAAGAGCGACTCAACGTACGACCGTGGCCGGATGCCCCTGCTGGTTCAACTCCCCATGCCCTTGCTGCAAGCCCTAATCAAAAGCTACTTTACGTTGCTCTGAGCGATAACAACTGCGTCGGTGTGATCGATATCGAAAATCGGGCTCAGTCCCATATCAAAGGATTCATCCCCACTGCACTCTATCCTTCTGCACTTGCATGCCTCAAGGACGGAACACTTATCACCGGATGCGGGAAAGGAGTCGGAACTGGACCAAACGGAAACACTGACAAAATTGACCCCGTCGCACCCCAAGGCTATCCATACATCGTCACCCTTTTGAAAGGAACCCTTCAAACTACACCACTTCAAAACGATGCCCAACTCCGGGCCGCAACAAATTCTGTGCTTGAACTTTCGGCTTACAAGACCGGGAATATAAACCGCCCCAATTCAGCTCCGAAGCCCGGCTCCAATCCAATTCCCTCAAAAACGGGCGATCCGTCACCTATCAAGCATGTTCTCTATATCATCAAGGAAAACCGCACTTACGACCAACTCTTCGGCGACCTCAAACGCAACGGAAAGCCGTACGGGAATGGCGAACCCAAACTCACTCTCTTCGGTCAAGATATCGCGCCAAACCACAGGAAATTAGCTCAAGACTACGTCCTATTCGATAATTTCTATGCCAGCGGAGAGGTTTCCGTCGACGGACATCACTGGACAAAAGGAGCCTACGTTCCTGATTTCATGCAAAGAACTTGGCCGCAGCAATATAGCGGTAAAGGAGCCCCCAGATTAACAGAAAAACTGTCCGTTCCACCCAATGGTTATATCTGGGATACCATCCGCCGCGCCAAAAAGTCCTATCGAACCTACTACTACCACACCCAAGACCGGCAATCCGAAGCATGGGCCGAAGCGCGAAAAAATCGTGAGCGAGACTACAAAGCTGTAGATATATTCATCAAAGAGTTCCGCGAATTTGAAGCAAAAGGAACCATGCCCAATTTTATGGTCCTTGCCCTCAGCGAAGATCATACATCCGGAACACGCCCCGGCGCATTTACCCCTCAAGCATGTGTCGCCTCAAACGATCTAGGTCTCGGAAAAATCGTCGAAACAATCTCTAACAGCAAACTTTGGGACAAATTCGCAATTTTCGTAGTCGAAGATGATGCGCAAAACGGGCCCGATCATGTCGACGCTCATCGAACTGTCTGCCTCGCTATCTCGCCATATACTCGTAACCGTGGGATTGATTCCACACACTATACGACGACTTCTCTGGTCCGAACAATTGGCCTGATCATGGGAGCCCAGCCGCTTACTCAGCACGATGCCGCCGCGACGCCTCTATACAATGCGTTCCGAAACACTCCAATTCTAACTCCTTACCGCGCCCTCACCCCGAACACCGATTTGCTGGCCATAAACCCGCCCCGAGCTACCGATCCTAGCGTTGATACCATCGATTTTAGCGAACCAGACCAACTGGACATCATGCAGGAGCAAGCCCTCAATCGAGACATCTGGCATGCGATCAAAGGCAAGTCAATCCCATATCCAGGAATCACGCGCAGATTCGGAGCACCCAAGCCCGGAACCGATGACGACGATTAACAGCAAATTCCCCTGAGGAACCGCTAAACTATTCCCATGCGAAAAATTCTCGCCCTCGCCATCCTTGCTTCACTTGCCCTTGCTGCTTGTGGCCCCGCTGAGCCAGAAGGATATGTCAAAGGCGAAGAACCTGCGACCACCGAACAGCCCGCAACGACCGAAGGCACAGGCGGTGGAATCCAAATTCAAGGTGGTGCCGCTGGAGCATCCGGAATCGCACCCGTGACCGGAACCGAAAACCTTCAAGGGTCGGGTGGAGGTGGTGGCGTCGGTCAAGCCGCCAAAGATCAAGCGCGGCGAGTATCCGGGTCAGCCGGAAGTTCGCTGGATCAAATGACCGAAGGCGAATAAACAAATTAGCCCGTCCGGCCCGAAGCCAAGCCCTCGTCATTCCGATCCCATCGGAATGACTCCGCCCCCGGACGGGCAATCACTCCATAAACCGGCCCAAAACCATCCCAAAGTGCGGAAGAAACTCTTCAACCGCCCCCTGAGAACCCTCCCAAGCCACCAATCCCATCACGGACCCATCAACCACTACCGGAACAACCGTCACATCATCCCCGCTCACCAGTTCAAACTCCCGACCGTAGCTCCGCTGACCTGTTCGATAAGCCCGCGACTCAGTAACCGAAAATCGCAACGGCATCAGTATTCCTTGATCCAAAGGCCAAGCTGCCCATAACACCATAGACTCTTCATCGCGTAAGGCAATCGCCCCGCGAAATCCATCACTCTGATCATCAAAGTAATCACCAAGCCAGGTCATCACATCTTCCAAAGAATCAAGTCGAAGCAACTCTTCCAAAACATTCATTGTTGGCCTCCGTTCGATCATTGGCTCTACAGAAATCACGCCGAATTCATAAATGGCGACTGCCCCTTCCCCAATCACGAGGTGAACCCCGTCAAACTCGCGGTCTCCCCAAGCGTTCCCCAATTCCCGCCGGGGATCCAAATCCAAAATCCGAGTTGCACCCGCGTCCATCAATTCAATCAAACCGGAACGATCCAGCAGGACGATCCCATCCGGTTGTCGCCCTTCTGCCCGTGCAAAGTCTGCCCGGACCAAGTCAAGTCGTTCGCCAATTCCCACTGATGCAAGCCTAGCCATAGAACCCACGCTCAAGTTTGCATCCACGTCTCAAAGAAATCCCCATTTCTGGCGAAATCACTAGCCTAAACTAGCAATCCTAACAGGTTCGACTTCCTAACCAAACCGACCGGAAATATAGTCTTCCGTCCGCTTGTTCTTAGGACGCAAGAATATATCTCGGGTCGGAGCAACTTCCATCAGTTCACCCAGCATAAAGAACGCCGTCGTGTCGCTGGCTCGTTGCGCTTGTTGCATATTGTGCGTGACGATGACGATCGTGAACTGCTCTTTCAATTCAAGCATCAAGTCCTCGATCTTCGCCGTAGCAACCGGGTCAAGAGCCGAGCAAGGCTCATCCATCAAAATGATCTCGGGGTTTACAGCAATCGTCCGCGCAATACAAAGCCGCTGTTGCTGACCGCCCGAGAGCCCCAATGCACTTTGGTGCAACTTATCCTTTACTTCATCCCACAAAAAGCTACGGGTCAAACATTCCTCGACCTTCACTTCAAGGTCGGCCTTTTTCTTCATCCCGTGAATTTTTGGCCCATAAGCCACATTGTCAAAAATCGACATCGGGAACGGATTCGGTTTCTGGAAGACCATCCCCACCGTCTTCCGAAGTTCAACGACATCCACGTCTTTAGAATAAATATCATGTCCGTCAATCGTCACCAGCCCTTCCAAACGTGTGCCATCAATCAAGTCATTCATTCGGTTCAGACAGCGCAAAAAGGTGGACTTTCCACATCCTGAAGGGCCAATCAGAGCGGTGATTTTCTGAGGTGGCATCTCCAAACAAACCTTCTTCAATGCCTGAAAATTGCCGTAGTAAAAGTCTACGTCTTGGGCTACCATCAAACCATTCGGCGGCTCAGTCATTGTCTTCTCAGTCTGCATCCCGACGGCAAGTTCGCCAAGGACAGTCTTCATTATCCCCAAAAGGATAACACACGATTGTTAAGACCTCCCGCCAGTCCCTTAACGTGATTGTCCTTCAAAATAAAGTCGAACCCCCAACTGGCTCAATCAACTCCCGCCCCTCATTTCGAGGATTGCCGACCGCTTTACCGACCGGATGCATCACCAAAGTTCCATCCTCCGCCGGAACCATGAGCCCCTCAATGCCTCCCCGTCCGTCAACCCCGGATCAAGCCATCGCTCCCAATCCGAACGTTCCAAAATCACTGGCATCCGATCGTGGAGATCACTCATCTCGCGGTTGGCGTCCGTCGTGATAATCGTGAACGTTTCAACGGTCCCCGAAGGGCTTTCCCACTCCTCCCAAAGCCCCGCCATTGCCATCGCCACGCCGTCAACACGGTGAATAAAGTACGGCTGTTTGTAACCCTTCTCCCCCTGCCATTCAAAAAATCCGTCTGCCGGAACAAGGCATCTTCGATATTTCAAAGCCCCTCTAAAACTCGGTTTCTCCGAAACCGTCTCGCTCCGCGCGTTAATGCATTTAATCCCGATTCCTTCGTCCTTGGCCCAACTCGGAATCAATCCCCAACGCATCGGCCACATCCGTCGCTTTCCCTCCGCCATCCGAACAATGAGCGAATAATCCGTCGGCGCAACATTGTAACTCCCTGCAAAATCCCATAACATCTCCGCGTTGAAACCCAAAAATGCCGCTTGCTCATTCGTAAAAACAAACCGTGCGCACATTTTTGGGCTCCTCTACTTCAGAGATCAATCAAGGTTTGATCGTTCCGCCCCCACCAAATCCACCCATTCCGCCACCGGAACCCATCATCTGGAAGAACTTACCCATCGGTGAAGCCGCAATCGCATCGGCATCCGCCTTTGCATTCGCGCCCAATTCACCAGGCATGTTCGAAAACTTAAAGATGTTCTTCAAATCTGGATCGCCCATGTCGCTCAAAACACCTTGCGCTCCTTTTTTCGGCGCAATCATCACCGCAAGGTGAATCTGGGTGCGGTCGCCCGCCGCAATCCGAGCAAGGAATTCCTGCGCTTCCGGAGTCTCCGACAGGAACTGCGGATTTCGCGTGAGCAATGAAATGAATGCAATTTCAGACCGACCAAATGGCGGCATCCCTGAAACCGGTTGACCCTGTTGATCAACGGAAACCACATATTTATCTTGGAAGGCTTGGCTCGCAACAAAGCCATTCATGGGCAACCCCGTCGGCATAAGCTCAGTGGGTTCGTCTCCGCCCCCGCTCATCATTTCACCAAACATCATCCCTCGTCCAAACATTGAATTGGCCATGTCCGTCGGGTTCTCCTGCTTTAAGGCTTGCTCCAATTCCACCGGCATGATTCGACCCTCTGCGCCAAAGAACATCTCGACCAAAACGTTTCGTGCTGATCCAGAGAGTTGACCAAGTGAAATCTGCCCCCCTCGCCGGACAAATTGCCGCTCACTCGCTGTCATCGCACCATAAACTCGGTAAAGCTCATTGGCGCTACCCATTCCCATCATGCTCCCCATCAAGAACGGGGCGAATGCCTGAATCCGCGAATTCGCAACATCATTTGAAGTTGCATCTGGATACTGATAAAGAAATGTTGCTAGGGGGTCAAGTGGAACATACGTCCGACCGTCCGCCGCTCGCATCACCATGGCCAAAGTGGTTCGGTCAACTCGACCATCCCAAGCCGAGCCAATCTCCTTCGGCAAAACCTGCCAAAAACCACCCTCTTCTTTCTCGACAACATTGTAAATCTCAAATTGGTCGCGGACTTCACCAATTGTCTCCGGAATTTTTTCACTAAATTGCCATGTTTCATCGGGCAAAAGCGCAATGAGCGGCTTATCCATTTTTTCCGCCGCTTGCCACAACAGCTCACCCAATTCAAATCTCAAGGGCTCAAAATTTTCAATATCCTTCAGCTTCTGCCGGATCTCGGGAGTGACTTTCGGTGCGTTAGGATTCTCAAAACTGATCGTAGTGGCCTTGCGAATCGAGAGATATTCCTCAGATGGTTTGATCTTCAGATCATCTCCCGGCATCGGCTTCCGCGCTGGCTCTTCATCCGAATTATCACTCGTCGTCATTGTCGGTACCGCAATCGTAAAATTGCCAAACATCTCCCCACCTCCACCAAAGGCACTCTGCTCGCTCAACAACGTTTTCCCTCCCGGACCAATCACCTTGAGCGTTACCGAAACCCCCGACTCCGTATATTCCGACCGTCCTGATCGGGCCAGAACCAAAACCACTTTCTCCGGCTGTTCTGTGATCGGTTTGGGCGCCATGTCCTCCATGTTCATCCCAAACATCTCCATCATCTGCTGAACCCCTTCATCATCACCCGGATCAATCTGACCGACCGCTTTGCGCTGCTCATTTGTTTCCGCAATCCACTTCGTCACCATCTGCACGTTCACACTACCGAGCGGCTGTTGCATCCGCGTCGGATTCGTACTCAAAACAATGCGCTGACCAGGAGCCAATCGGCTGAAGACCTGATCGCCCAATCCCTGGACAACCTGCCCCAGTAGCTTTGAACCCGTTCCCGCCTCATAGCTGAACTCCTCTCCCTCCATGCTCGTGGCTTTGGGATTTGCAAGATTCTTCAAAAATTCCCCTTTAGCTTTGAGAATCCGTTGCGTATTCTCCGCCCGCTTCTTGGCGCGCTCCCGGTTCCGAGCATCAAAATCCGGTTGAACAAGCATCCGGTTACCATCCAAAATCCACTTCGTCCCCGTTACTTCGGCGATCTTAGCCAATGTCTTCTGCGGATCCATCCCGTCCGTGCGAATAACCAGAACTTCACTGCGAACCGAAGGGTCAACCTGGACATCCCAACCCATTTGTTCCCCAATCTTTCCCGCCAAACTCCCAAGCGTTGCCCCGGGCACATTGAGCACAAGTTTCGGCTCCTCTTGCAGTACCCCAGCCAAAGCCAATGCCAAGATCGAACTAGTCATACCCATAGCAACGTTTCACACCCCCTCGCAAGTTTCAATTTTCAAAATATTGACCTGGGTCTGTGCCGCACTATTTCACCAAGAATCGTACGACCCCGGAGTGATCTTCCCAGGGAGAACCTTGAGCAATCACTAAACTCCGGTAATCTCTCCGGCATCCCAAAGGCATGGCAACGATTGAAATTTTTCTGATCGCAGGACTCGTCCTGGCCGCTTTGGCTCAGCCTATCGGGCGACGCCTTGGATCGTCGTTTGGGCTCCTGGCTTCACTCGTCCCACTCAGTGCCTTTGTTTGGGGAATCACGAGCCTCCAGATTCTTCCGATCATTTCCTCTCGGCCCTGGGTTCCAACCGTCGGACTCGATTTCAGTCTTCGGCTCGATCATCTTGGCCTCCTCTTTTGGCTACTCATCAGCGGAATTGGCACCCTCATCTTCATCTATGCCGGCGCATACATGAAGCCCAAAGAACTCCCTCGGCTTCTGAGCATTCTCAGTGTTTTCATGGTTGCCATGCTCGGCATCGCTAGTGCCGCCAACGCCATAACCCTTTTCCTCTTCTGGGAAATCACCAGCATCACCAGCTTTCTCTTGATTGGATTCAAAGGAGAGTACGAAAACTCACGGAAATCAGCCATCCAAGCCCTTGCCGTCACCGGCGTCGGCGGGCTGATTCTTTTAGCGGGACTTATCCTCCTCGGAAACGAAAATCAAACCTTTGAATTCGCCCAATGGAAGACGGCAAGCCCTCTCGCCATTACTCTGGTCGCCATCGGGTGTATGACCAAATCAGCCCAATTCCCCTTTCATTTTTGGCTCCCCAATGCGATGGCCGCCCCACTCCCGTCAGCGCATACCTCCACAGCGCAACCATGGTCAAGGCCGGGGTCTTCCTCCTCGCCAAATTGTCTCCTCTCTTCGGACCCCAGCCCGCCCTGGCATGGATCGGTGCAATAACGCTCATTTGGGCGAGCATTCTCTCATTGGGCGAACGCGACCTCAAACGCATTCTCGCCTGGTCTACTGTTGGCGCACTCGGCCTCATGGTCATGCTCATCGGGCACGGAACAAAGGAAGCCGCTGAAGCCGTCGCATACACGATCGTTGCCCATGCTCTCTACAAAGGCGCCCTCTTTATGACCGCCGGGTCAATCGACCACGCGATGGGCACCCGAGACGCCCTTAAACTTGGCAACCTGCGCCGTCATATTCCCACCCTCGCTTTGCCCGCAATACTTGCCAGCCTGAGTCTCGCCGGAATTCCCATTTTCGCAGGCTTTATCAAAAAGGAACTCGCCCTCGCCGCATTTGATCCCGCAACCGGTCTTCCTTTCCTCATCGCCATCATCATCAGCGCCATCAGCGGCATCATCGTCGCCATGACTCTAACCCACCGCATCTTCTTCCAATCCCAAGCGGAAGAAGCCGAACTCCACCACGCACCCACACCTGGACTCTGGATTCCTCCGCTCATTCTTGCCATCCTCGGTCTCCTTGTCGGCGCTTTGTGTCTCCCAATCGGCGAACAATTCATCCAGTACGTTGCAACAACAATTCATGGCTCCGAAGTCAAGAACCACATCGCCCTATGGCACGGATTCAAATTGCCCCTCTTCCTCAGCATCGGTGCCATTGTAACCGGGTTCATTCTGAATCCCTTCTGGCCTCGCATCCGCACCGCATTAGAAAATCTACCGAAAACAATCACCCTCGAAGGCAGCTTCCGCGCCCTCAATCAACTCACCAATCAAACGGCCGTCGGAATCACCACGTTCTATGAGCGGCGATCAGTACGTGATCACATGATTCTCAACTTCGGAGCTTTTCTCGTGATACTCGGAGTTGTCGCCATCCAAAACCCCTTGACCTTGGCTCTTCCCGGCGGCCCCGGCATCCTCTTCCACGAAGTCGTTCTGCTCCTGTTCGCGGCCCTCGCCGCAATTGTCGTTCTATTCATTCGCAATCGGCTAGGAGCCGTTGCCGTTCTTGGCATTGTCGGAGTCGCCATGGCAATTACGTATGTCACCTTCTCCGCCCCTGATCTCGCCCTCACACAAATTCTCATCGATGTCCTAACTGTTGTCCTCTTTGTCTTAATCTTCGCTAAACTGCCACGGTTCAAAGACACCCTCACCAAAAACCAAAAGCTGACGAACGCCGTCGTTTCGGTCGTATTTGGTTCAGCTATGACCTTCCTGATGCTCGCCGTCCTTTCCGCCCCCCAACTCCCCAGCATCAATCACTACTTCGCCGAAACGTCATACACTCTCGGGCAAGGTCTCAACGTCGTCAACGTCATCATTGTGGACTACCGTGCCCTGGACACGATGGGTGAAATCACCGTGCTTTGCCTCGCCGCCCTCGGCGTCCACACATTACTAAGACTCAAAGTAAAACCAGGAGGAACCAAGCAATGAAGTCAATCCTCCTCCAAACAATTTGCCGGTTTATCATTCCGTTCCTCCTCGTCCTGAGCGTATTCCTCCTCCTGAGAGGGCACAACGAGCCGGGAGGTGGATTCGCAGGTGGACTCGTCGCTGCCAGTTCCTTCGCCCTCATCCTGCTTGCGTTCGGCAAAAAAGAACTGCGTATCGCTATGCGGTTCGATCCTAAGTCCATCGCTGGTATCGGACTCGTCATCGCCGTACTCAGTGGAATCCCCGCATTCTTCATTGGAGAGCCCTACCTCAAAGCCATTTGGTTCATGCTCCCCACTCCCCTCGGTCCAACAAAAGTCGGGACCCCCGTCATCTTTGACATCGGCGTTTATCTCGTTGTCATCGGCATCACGGTGAGCTTCCTGGAGGACATGGACGAATGACCGAACTTGCTGTTGCCATCCTCACCGGAATCCTCTTCACCACCGGGGTTTATCTCCTTCTTGAGCGAACCATGATCAAGTTCCTCATCGGTCTCGTCCTTCTCGGCAACGCCACCAACCTTGTCGTCTTTACCTGCGCCCGGCTTGTCAGAGGCGCACCACCTATCATCCCAAAAGGCGAAAAAGTTCTCCAGCCACCTTTCGCCGACCCGCTCGGTCAGGCACTGATTCTCACCGCAATTGTGATCAGCTTCGGCGTCCTAGCCTTCAGCATGATGCTCATCCGGAGAACGTATGACGCCATCGGATCAGACGACGTGGAAGACCTCATCGAACCTTTGAGTCAAGACCCAACCGAGCCGGAGAGTGCCCTGTGAGCGTTATTTTTGTAGTTCTCATCCCTCTTCTCATGGCCGCCATCCTCGTCAGTCTTTGGAACGTTCCAAAGGGACGCAAAGTGATCGCCATCATTGGGAGCGGAGCCCATGCCCTCGCCGGAGCTTGGCTTCTTACAACGGTCATTCAGTCTGGATTGGTCACAAAGAACATCTCCGGATGGATTCCTCCATTCGGCATTGAATTTCGCGCCGATCTGTTCAGCGCTACCCTAGTCGCCCTCGCCAGCTTTATCGGCCTGTGCGTCACCATTTACGTTCACAGCAACATTGATGACGAGCGAACCAACTTCGGATTCCACCCTCTCTTCTTTGTCCTTCTGGGAGGAATTTCGGGCGCATTCGTCACCGCCGACCTATTCAACATGTTTGTCTGGTTCGAGTGCATTCTCCTCTCAAGCTTTGTCCTGCTCGGCTTAGGAGGAGAAAAGAAGCAGCTTCGCGGGAGCCTCAACTACGTCATACCAAACCTTTTCAGCTCCATGCTATTCCTGACTGGTCTTGGCCTGATTTACGGCGCAACGGGCACCCTCAACATGGCCCAGCTGGCTGAGCGAACCGCCCAAATCAACCCCAGCACCGCCGCTCTCGTCACGGTCGTGTTCGTCATCGCGTTCGGGTTAAAAGCCGCCCTCTTCCCATTCTTCAGCTGGCTCCCAAACAGTTATCACACTCCCCCGACTGCTGTCGCCGCCCTCTTCGCCGGACTCCTCACCAAAGTCGGCATCTACGCCATCATTCGCTTTGTCGGCACAATCGCCCCAACCACCGCCTCCGCCGTACTCCCAATCCTGACCATAGTCTGCGTTCTGACCATCGTCATCGGCTCAATCGGAGCCCTCGCCCACACAAGTCTTCGCAAAATTCTTGGCTATCTCCTCATCGGCCATATCGCCTTCATGCTTCTCGGTTTAATCGTCCCTTCCCAAGCCAGCATGGCCGCCGCTTACTTTTACATGCTCAACCACATTCTCGTAATCACGTGCCTCTTCTTCTTCGTGGGAATCATCCAGTGGCACACCGGACAAATCGACATCCGCAAAATCGGTGGACTCCAGGCAAAATATCCCGCCCTCGCCATCGGAATGGCAATCCCAACTTTGAGCCTGATCGGGATTCCTCCATTCAGCGGATTCTGGCCCAAAATCGGCCTCCTCCAAGCCGCAACCGACTCTCCCATTTTCTTTGCCTCGATCATCTTCTCGAGCTTCCTGACCCTCCTCGCAATGGCGAAGGTGTGGATGACTATTTTCTGGCGCGCTGAGGTCACCGAAGCCCCCGAGATGCCCCCCTGCCCGACAACAAAAGCTCTCCCTGCCTACCTCCTGGCAGCGGTCATCCTCTTAATCAGCGTTTTCCCCGCCCCTATCGCCGATTTAACAAATCGTGCCGCCAAAGAATTTGCTCCGTACTTCCAAATCAATGGAGGTGATCAATAGATGTTTCTCTGGAACATCCTCATCGCCGTCGTTTGGTGCTGGCTCCAAGGCAACTTCTCCACGGCAAACATGGTCGGGGGGTTCGTTCTGGGCTACATCGTCCTTCTCATCTTGACTCGCCAGGGACTCACCGACAAATCCCGGTACGTCGCTCGCTTTCCAAAAGCAATCGGCCTGTTCTTCTTTTTCATCAAAGAACTGTTCATCGCCAACATCCGAATCGCTTGGGAGCTTCTCACCCCGGGCTTTCCATCAAACCCGCGATCATCGCAATGCCCCTTGATGCCAAAACCGACGCCGAAATTACTTTAATTGCTTCGCTCATCACGCTGACTCCGGGGACTCTCAGCATGGAAGTCTCCGAAGACAAATCAACACTGTTCATCCACGCCATCTATTGCGACGACGAAGAAGCCCTCATCCAAGAGCTGAAACAGGGCTTTGAAAGAAAAGTCCTGGAGGTTCTCCGCTAATGACAATCTCGCCCTTCGTTCTCCAGGTTTGCCTCATTTCGCTCACCGCAAGTCTCGCGTTCGTTCTGTACCGAGTTTTCAAGGGCCCCCACCGCCAAGACCGCATTGCGAGCCTAGATCTTGCCAGTGTCATCATTATTTGCACCATCGGCATCCTGAGCATCGAGTTCAAAAACGCAGCATTCCTTGATGTCGCCGTCATTCTCGCCGTCATCGTCTTCCTCGGAACCGTGGCCTTTGCCCGCTATCTCGAAAGGAGTGCCCTCAACCATGACTGAAATCATTGTTTCCACCTTGCTCCTTCTGGGTTGCCTGTTCACATTGGTCGCCGGAATCGGGCTTGTGAGAATGCCCGATTTCTATTGCCGCATGCAAGCCATCGGAAAAGGCACAACCCTCGGTGTCGCCCTCGTGATGCTCGGCGTCGCAATCAACTTCGCTGACACCCCCGGCGCATCCAGCCGTGCGGTGGTCGTCATACTTTTCCTTTTCGTCACCTCCCCGGCTTCAGGCCAGATGCTCAGCCGGGCCGCATATCTGTTGCGTACCGAGAAGTCAGATACGAAAGACAGCATGGCCAACCACCCCGCATGGCGAAAATACGCCCCGACCCGCCCCCCAAAAGGCGAGTAACATCCAACCAATGGTCGTCCTCGTCGCCCACGCGCATATCAAACCCGAGTCTCTTCCCGCCTACCTTGAACTAGCAACCGCAATGCTGGCCCCCTCCCAAGCTGAAGAGCCTTGCATCACCTACGAATTCTTCCAACATCCAACTGACCCGAACCACATCGTCTTCGTTGAAGAATGGACTACCCGCGCTGGACTGCAGGATCATTTCGAGATGCCTCATTTCAAAGAATTTGTCAAAGCAACCGCCGCCCTTGTGGAGTCATCAAACATCCGCATTTACGAAGTCGCAGGCCACGAAGACCTGTAATCAACCCGCAAAAAAACGGGAATCCCCAAGCACAACTACTGGATCAAATCCAAAAACCATACACTGGCACAGCCGCCTGATGTATAACTAAATCGAACCAAGAGACCGGACAAGCTAAGCAATCAAAATCAAAAGCGACGATCAATTTGCTGTAGGAGAGGATCAAGCTGCTTAGCCCCGGTTTCTACTTTTTTTAGTTCAAGCAAAATCCGTGCCAGCCTTCACTGCTCAGCTGGTTGTTGACGGGACACCACAACGTAAATCCCTTCGCCCATCACGCGGCTCCGGCGAATAAAGTAAGCCGCATTCTCCCCTATCTGCTTGGCATAGTGCGCATCCGCATCATCAAATATCAAAACCCCGAGCCCCGGGAGCTTGATCTCAGCGGCAACGGTCGGCTTTCCTAATTCCGCCCACGTAAACAAGTACTTGTCGCCCACAACCGGTTCAATTGCCATTCCCAAAATATACCGAATTGAGCGGCCCCCATACGGGGGCCAACTCGATCACTTCTTGTCCAGCGCAATAATCAACGGACAGAAATAGAGACAACACGGAATCACACACAACCAACCCAGAAGAGCTTTCCCTCTTGGCTCACCAATTTTCGCCCACAAATAGCCAAGCATCAAAAATCCAACACAGGGCACGAAAAATAGCAAGAGCAGGAGAGGATTGACTTTCCCAATTTTGCACATCAAGAAGAGGTTGAGAATTGGAACAAACGCAAACCACGCAAATTCCTCTCGTTCCTGCTGAGCGATGATAAAGAGACTTCCGCAGACCAGCAGATAGCCGACTAATCCACCGACCATTCCTGGACCACTTGTCAAAGCATTGAGGATTCCTTGGAATTCCATAACACCCCTTACGAAGCACCCCCCACAAAAGGATTCAGAAAACTAGGTCCGCGATTTCGCAAAATCTGCATCTGCATCAACCGACTCCGGCGAATCACCCGTCCCAAAGTCAACCTCAAAAACCGACCCTTCCCCTAACTTACTGCGGATCGAAAGCTTCGCTCCATGCGCCGAAACCAACTCGGTGATGACCTTCGTCCCCAGGCCGCTCCCCGTTGACTGTTCCCAATTCGACTTGGCACTTCCGCCCAAAATCTGGCGAATTGTCCCTGGAGACATGCCCGGTCCATCATCACTGACAATCAAAACGTGATTCCCCGCCGCGCACCGGTACTGAACTCGAACCTTGCCAAATGTTGCCTTCTCATTCTCGCCATTCTCGCGGAGCCACTCGTCTGTGATCGTTTCATGAACCGCTTTGATTGCGTTACCAACCAAATTCTCAACAATCCGAATCACATAGAGATCATCAAAAGCAAAATCGGGAGCGTCTCGTTGCAAGTCATAAACCAACTCAACATGACTCCTTCGCGCATTTGTTTCCATATATTGGGCCGCTTCATGGACAACATGAGCAAAGTTCCATCGCTTCTTAAGCGGCTTGAGCGGCTTACCCGCCGCCAAGTTGTTAACCAACTTCGCATACCGGTAAACCCGTTCGCTATACGGAGCAAAAACATCCTCGAATGTCCCTTGCAGCATCTCCAGATAGAACTGCGCCTCGCCTCCGGCATTGGCATCCAAAAGCGCCTTCCGCAAGCCGTTCAGATTCCGCTCAAAATCGGGCAAAAACGTGACCAAAACGCCCGCCTTATTTGCCAAATCATGCGCAGCCTGGCCCATCCCTTCCAAGGCTGCCACCCGAGTTGACCGATCCAGCATCCTCGAGTTCATGATCGCCAAAGTCGCAACATCGCTGATCGTATCCAAAACCGCTTCGTCCGTATCGTCGAACTCACCGTGAATTTTATTGACAAGTTGCACAATCCCGATCGGCTTCAATCCTGCAATCTGCAACGGAATCGTGATCATATTCTCAACCGTCACCCCCGTTCGCCGAACAATCGCGCGCCGGTGAGGATCGCCCGAATTCCCATAAACGCTCATCATAGATTTTCCGCTCTGGAAAACCTCTCCCGCCACCCCGTAATCGTCGGGAATATCAAGCCGCTCTAGCTTTCGTTCAATTTCATCCGGCAAGACATGAAGAAAACGAAGCGTCTTATTGCCCGGATCATGCAGATAAATAGATCCACCCATTGCGCCTGTCGCTTCGACGCAAATGCTTAGCACCTCCCGCAAAACCATTTTAAGGTCCGCCGTGGAAGCCAGTTTTTGCGCCGCTAAGTGAACAGCGTCAAGGAGTCGAGCAAGCTCTGCCATCGCGAGTACAACAAGTCGTAAAGCCTTTAAGGACTTTAGTCCCTTATTCTAACGCATAAACCCCCCATTCAGTTTCCGTACTTGCCAGTTTTTAATGGAATTTACAAAATTTCCGTCGTTTCTTTCGGCCTTTGGTTCAGCAACTTCACCAAAACCACCCCACCAACCAAAGCAATCACCAAACTCGCCCCCTGACCGTTCGTCAGCGGACCCCAGTAAGTTTCAGCCTCACGGAACGCCTCAGTAACGACCCGCAATAGACCATACACCAGGACAAAGATCGCCCCGAGTACCCCTGGCTTTGCCTTGGCCCACTCCTGACGACCCGCCCAAATCAACACCCCCGCCAAAACAATGTGCGTCACCATTTCATAAAGTACACTCGGATGCCGCGGATTAATCGGATCAAACTGCGGGAAAATCACCCCCCAACTCCCATCCGTTTTATTCCCCGGTAACTCCCCGTTGATAAAGTTCGCCAGCCGACCAATTCCAAGACCAAGCGCTGCCGGAATCGTACATGCGTCACCTAATGCCGCAAACCCCATCCCCTTGCGCCAAGCGAACAAAACCAGGGCCAGCACCACTCCCGCTAGCCCACCAAAAAACGCCATGCCCCCCTCATTAAAGTGGAAAAAATAGAAGGGATCTTTCAACCACAAATCCATGTTCTGCAAGCAATATCCAAGCCTCCCTCCCAGCACCACTCCCGCCACCAGCCCAATCATCAGATTCTCAATGTCCGCTTCTTTCAAACTCGGAAACTTACCCGCCACAAATGCTTTCTTCAGCGCCTGGTAACCCAAGAAAAAACCAATCACATAAGCCAGTCCATACCAGCGAGGTCCGAAATCCCCGATCTTGAAAATATAGGGTGAGAGGTTGTGCGTCCAAATCATCGACGGCTCAGTTTAGCCTCACCCACTCCCAGCCCCAAACCCCAAGTAAAATCAAACCATGAACCGGCGCGATGTCGAAGAGTGGATCCTAGAAATTGGCCCCAACCTCGCCAGCAGGGAAATAACAACTCCAAAGTTTGTCCGCCAACGCGGATGGATGCCCAAAATAGATGTTCTCGAGTCCGACCGAGCCCTCCTCATCCGCGCCGAACTCGCCGGAGTCACCAACCAAAATATCCACATCGGCATCAATAGAGACCGCAATTCCCTCACGATCAAAGGCCAACGCCCCGATGACCTGTATGCCCGCGAAGAGCAAATGCAAGCCCACCTTCTCGAAATCGAAGAAGGCCCCTTTCACCGAGAAATCCTTCTCCCAAAAGGTAAATTCCGCTTCCAAGAAATTCAAGCCCACCACAAAAACGGCATCCTCAACATCACAATCCCCAAAGACACCCCCGACGAACCCATCCTCGTCGTAGAACAGATTACAATCAAGCGCATTTAACGAATGAACTCCAAAAATTTTCACGATGATCTCGACGCCCTCGAGCAAGACATGCTCGATGCCGTTATCGAATCCGTAGCCGTCGATGCCGAAACATCCGATAGCGACGAGAAAACCCCAGAAATCCCCGGCGAACTCAACATCCTTCCTCTTCGCGATAGCGTGATTTTCCCGATGCTGATCGCCCCCCTCAGCGTCAGCCGACCGTCCAGCATTAAACTCATTGATGAGAGCGTTGTTTCGTCTCAACGCATGGTCGGAACTCTCGCCCAACGTGATCCCGAGACCGACGACCCAGGATTCGACCAACTTCACCCGGTTGGCTGTGTGGTCATCATTCGCACCCTCATGAAAGGAACGGATAACGTCCGCATGATCGTGCAAGGCACCGCCAGATTTCGTATCACCGAGCCCGTCCAGTCCTCACCCTTCCTCCGGGCCAAAATCGAAGTCCTTCAAGACGAACCCATCGACCCCGAAAAGGTCGAAGAAACTGAGGCGCTTCGGCGGTCGGTAGCCGCTTTGTTCGAGCAAGCGGTAAGACTCTCTCCAAACCTCCCAGAAGACCTTGCCTCTCTGACTCAATCCGTTTCAGAACCGCACACCATGGCGGATCTCATCGCCGCTCACACTCCATTCTCAATCGAAGACAAGCAAGCCGTCCTCGCCGACACCAATATCACCAACCGCCTCCGTCGACTTCTCGCCATCCTCGGTCGTGAAGTTCGGGTGCTCGAACTCACATCCAAAGTCCACAGCGAAGTCACCCAAGAACTGTCCCGCAATCAACGCGAATATTATCTCCGTGAACAACTCCGCGCTATCCAGCGTGAACTCGGCGAAGGGGACGATTACAGCGAAGATTTAGACGAACTCCGCCAAGCGATCGAGGATGCGGAAATGCCTCCCGAAGCTGAGAAGGCCGCCTTCAAAGAGCTTGACCGCCTCCAACGAATCAATCCCTCGTCGCCGGAATACACCGTCGCGAGAACCTACGTAGAAACGATCTCCTCAATCCCTTGGAGCAAATCCACCCAAGATGACCTCGATCTCGACCACGTCAAAGAAATACTCGACAAAGAACACGCTGGGCTCGACAAAATCAAAGAGAGAATCATCGAATTCTTGGCCGTCCGCCTCGTGAAAACCGATTCGCCACCCCGGCAACCCATACTCTGCTTTTACGGCCCACCCGGTGTCGGAAAAACCTCTCTCGGTCAATCCATCGCTACCGCAATGGGCCGGAAATTTGTCCGACTCTCTCTCGGTGGCATGCGCGATGAAGCCGAAATTCGGGGTCACCGCCGCACTTACATCGGCTCCCTCCCCGGTCAAATCGTCCAAGGACTCCGCCGCGCCGAATCAAATAACCCCGTCTTCATCCTCGACGAAATCGACAAGCTCGGCAACGATTTTCGGGGTGACCCTGCTTCGGCAATGCTCGAAGTTCTTGATCCGCAACAAAACAACGCCTTCCGCGATCACTACCTCGACGTCCCCGTCGATCTCAGCCGCGTTTTCTTCATCACCACCGCAAACCGCCTCGACACCATCCCCCCCGCCCTGCGCGACCGGATGGAAATCATTGAGCTGGGCGGCTACACCGAAGACGAAAAATTTGCCATCTCTACCGAGCACCTTGTCCCGCGTCAACTGACAGAGCATGGCCTTACCGCTAAAAAACTTGAATTCAAGTCAGACGCCCTCCGTTTTCTCATCCGCCACTACACCAGAGAAGCAGGAGTTCGCAACTTGGAGCGCGAAATCGGTTCCGTAATCAGAAAAGCCACCGTTGAATTCGCCAAGGGTCGCAAAGCAAAAGTCACCGTCACCAAGAGTTGGATTCAAAAAGCCCTCGGTGCTCCTCGCTATCTCAACGACGAAGTTGCCGAGCGCAAACTCGTCCCCGGCGTTGCCGTCGGACTTGCCTGGACCCCTGTGGGCGGGGACATCTTGTTTATCGAAGCCAGTATGTTTCCCGGCAAAGGGTTGACCGTAACCGGACAACTCGGTGACGTGATGAAGGAATCTGTCACTGCCGCCCTTAGCTACATCCGCGCCCATGCGAAAGCCCTTAAAATTGACGCGAAAGTCTTCGAAGAGAACCAAATTCACGTCCACGTCCCCGCAGGTGCCGTTCCAAAAGATGGCCCCTCGGCCGGAATCACCATGCTCACTGCCCTGGTCAGCCTTCTCACAAACCAACCGACAAAGGAACGCCTCGCCATGACCGGCGAAATCACTCTGACGGGCCAAGTCCTTCCCATCGGCGGAGTCAAAGAAAAAATCCTCGCCGCTTTCCGCTCCGGAGTCACAACTGTAATCCTTCCCGAACAAAACAAAAAAGACTATCTGGAAGAGGTTCCCGAAGACATCCGCGCCCAACTCACCGCCCACTTCGTCTCCGATGCCAAACAAGTGCTCAAAATCGCAATTGCCCCAATACAAGTTTAGGGATCAACAAGAGTTGATCCCTAATTTCATAGCATTCATACAGTACTAAGCAACGCCTTTCGCCAGCCGAGTAAACGAATCCTTGTCCACCGACCGCATCACACACTCTTCATAAGCCACTTGGCCCGACTTAAAGTGGTCTGCGAGCGACCGATCCATCGTCACCATCCCAATATTCGAGTTCGTTTCCAAAACCGAATACATCTGGTGCGTCTTCCCTTCTCGAATCAAGTTCCGAATCGCCGGAATCCCGAGCATAATCTCAAGCGCCGCCACCCGGCCCCCGCCAAGCTTGGGCAACAACTGCTGAGAAATAACCGCTTCAAGCGTATTCCCCAACAGAACCCGAATCTGCTCCTGCTGATCCGCGGGAAAAACGTCAATGATCCGGTCAATCGTACTCGGAGCGTTCCGCGTGTGCAACGTACCGAAGACTAGGTGACCCGTTTCCGCCAAGGTCAGTGCCGCCTCAATCGTCTCTAGGTCGCGAAGTTCACCAACCAGGATGATGTCCGGGTCCTCCCGCAGAACCGCCCGCAGCGAAGCATGGAAGCTATAGGTATCTTCATGCATCTCACGCTGGTTAATCATGCACTTCTTATGCTTATGCAAATACTCGATCGGGTCTTCAATGGTCATGATATGACCCTGACGGTGCTCGTTAATATCATCAATCATCGCCGCAATCGTCGTGGATTTACCGGAACCAGTCGGACCCGTCACCAAAACCAACCCGGAGTGCCGTTTACTCACCTCGCGAATAATCGGGGGAAGGCGCAATTCCTCAAAAGTTGGAATCCGGTTCGCAATGACCCGCATCGCCGCCGCCGTTGCTTGCCGCTGTTGATAAACGTTGACCCGGAAGCGACTCAAGCCTTTAACCGTGTAACCACAGTCAAGCTCTTTTGTCGATTCAAACTTAGTGATCTGATCGTCTGTCAGAATCTCGTAAAGCAGTCGTTGAGTATCTTCCGGCTTTAAAGTCATATAGGGGAGGCCAACGATTTCACCATCGAGCCGCATCATCGGCGGCAATCCCGCCGTGATGTGAATATCACTCGCCTTGCGCTCATGGGCCATCCGCAAAATCTCATCAAGGTGGACACCTGCTATCGGAGCAAGCTGTTCGCCACGCTCAAATCCTGGGGTTTGAATCTCCTCGTCAACAAAGAACTTCCCACGGAACTTCTCGGGTGTCCTTAACTCCAAAGGCACTGGAGCGGGAGAATTATGGTCAATCCCAATGCTTGAAGGAGTGAAGTCAATCGGAGCCATATCCCCACCAAGATCAGGAATAGTCGGAGCGGGCGATGCCACTGGCGGAGCTGTGTTCGCCGGCTGGGCTGGATTTGCAACCGGGGGCATTCCTCCCGGTGCCGCCGGCGGAGGTGTCAATCCGCTCGGTTCAGTCGAACCCGTCAAGTGTTTGTCCCAGCTAAACTCTTCTGACATACCTGTTCCTTTTCTTAGAAGTGCAAATGCGACCCTGCCGTAATCGCCCCAAGCCCTTTCTCAATAATCTTGTCGGTTTGTTCGTCCGAAATCCCAAGGTGAGGCAAGACCCAATCCGGCAAAGCCTTCGCACTTCCATCATTCCGAATTCTTCCCGTTAAGGCCACATCCGCAATCACTCCCCCGATCGCAACCAATGCCCCCAACCGGTTATCTTCCGGATGGTCATCCGGCCGGCGATAGTAGGCAAGCCCATTCACCAACTCTTCCGGGAATCCCCAAGAAGCCGCGCTCGCCATTGCCACGTCGCGGTGATCACACCCATAAACGGCCTCCTCTGCTTGCCAAAACGGCACTCCACGATCCTGCAGCTGAATCACTTTCTCATAAGCACCAGGATTTGATTTATCCAAGACCGTTCGTCCAAACCAGTGCAAAAGCCCCGCCGTGTAGGCGGAGTTTTCATCAACGCCATACTCTTTCGCGAGCGCTTTTGCCGCTGTTGCCGAGTCAACCGAGTGTCGCCACCAAGCTCGACGACGACGGCTTTCAGAGTCAGATTTGCCTAGGAACATATCAAAAACCCCTACCGCCATTGCGGTCTGGCGAACCTGCCGCAACCCAATGAACATAATCGCGTCCTTGATCGAACTCACCTTTTTTGGCAAAGCAAAATGCGCGGAATTGGCGAGTGCGAGCAACTTCGCACTGAAGCCAGGATCAACAACAATCGCTCTCTCCAGAGCAACCGCACAAGCCGGATCCGTACCCGTGATTTCCATCACCTTAAAAACAACCTGGGGCAACGCCGCAAGGTCACCATTGTTCGCCAATATTCGCGCCACCGCCGACGCTCGATCCATGTGTGGTTGTGCTGCCATATTTTTTCCCTATGAGTAAATCACTCGAATTACTTCGTCCAAGTCCGTGACACCCATCAAAATCTTCGAGACCGCATCCTCCTGCAAAGTCTTCATCCCCCCTTCAATCGCTAGTTTCCGCACTTCGTGCGACGCCGCTCCCTTGATCAATGCATCCCGGATATCATCATTCATGTTCAAAACCTCGTGCACGCCAGAACGACCCTTGTATCCGGACCCCTTGCACTTCTCGCACCCCTTCCCCCGGAAGAGCGTAATCTCACCATGTGTATCTGCACCCAACTCTTCGGGCAATGGAAGCCCCGCCCGAAGCAGAAGTTCTCGGGTTGCTGTGTACTGTTCCTTGCAGTTGGGGCACAAAACCCGAATCAATCGTTGAGCCAAAATCCCAACAATTGAAGAACTAATCAAGAACGGCTCGACTCCCATATCAACGAGCCGTCCCGGTGCCGAAGGCGCGTCATTTGTGTGCAAAGTACTGAACACCAAGTGGCCGGTCATCGCCGCTTCCATCGCGATGGTCGCCGTCTCCTCGTCTCGCATTTCCCCAACCATGATAACGTCCGGGTCTTGCCGCAACATTGAGCGCAAACCTGCCGCGAACGTCATCCCCGCTTTGTTATTCACCGAGCACTGATTGATTGAGTCGAGCTCGTACTCAACCGGATCCTCAATCGTGATAATGTTCTTCAAACCATCATTGGTTTGGTTCAAAAGTGAATAGAGTGTTGTGGATTTCCCAGATCCTGTTGGACCAGTAACCAAGACAATCCCGTAACTGCGGGAAGCAAAGTCCTCCATCATCTTATAGTTATGCTCAAGAAATCCTAACTTAGACAAACCAACATTGATACCCCCCTTATCCAAAACCCGCATAACAATTTTCTCGCCGTAAACAACCGGCAAGGTCGAAACTCGAAAGTCATATGGCTTTCCATTAATGACCGCGCTGATCCGGTTATCTTGAGGTGCCCGCTTTTCCGCAATATCCATGTTCGCAATGATCTTAAAGCGGCTGGTCAATGCATTACTAATCTTCTTCGGGAGCCGCATAATCTCGTGCATGATCCCGTCAATTCGGTACCGCACAACAATCTCTTCTTTGCGAGGCTCAATATGAATATCACTTGCCTTGTCCGAAACGGCTTGATTAACAATCAAATTCGCCAAGCGAATTACCGGTGCATCATCCGCTTCGTTGACCTCTTCCTCATCTGTGGTCAAAGCGGCAAAAGCTGAATTTTCATCGTCCAGCTCTTTCATCATCCCACTGAGTTCGTGAGAGACGCTCGTATCCGAAGCATAATATTCCGCCATCGAGGCGGTAATTTCTTCCTCAACTGCAATGTAAGGCTGAATGTCTAGCCCTGTGTTCATCGAAAGTTCATCAATGACAAACACATCAAGCGGATTCGACATTGCGACATGGAGAACCCCTTCTTCAAGTCGCAACGGTAAAACGCGAAATCGCTTGGCAAATTGGGGGGTCAGAATTTGGAGAGCTTCCTGGGTTGGCCCCTGAACCGCCAAATCCGCAAACGGAATGTCCCACATCCGACCAGAACAGCGAACTTTGTCTTTCTCTGTGATCAAACCAAGGTCAACCATGACCTTGGCAATAGGTTCAGTGCCCCCCATCTCCACCTGCTTATTCACTGCAAGTTGAAGTTGATAGGGGGTGATCAAACCCTCTTCCACAAAGACGTCGCCCGTAAGCATCCCAATGATTCATTCCACACCCACCCCCACCCACCCTCTGCAAAATTACTAGGTCACGGGACGACCACCCTCATTTCAGTCAAAACTCCGTCACCCCAAACAAGGACTACATTTCACGCCTCGGGGATAATGCTTTTATGATCACTTCGCTTGTCGTGGCTGGACTTGCATTTATCCCAACCACCCACCTCGGATGCCTGTGCCACGCAGTTCTTTCACAGCCTGCTCCGACACAAGCAACCCCGATGACTGAGTGGCCAAAAAACCGAGCGTTCGCCCCGGAATCAGGTGAACTCCATCTTAAGAATCTCCGCCAGCTCACTTTCGGAGGGCAAAACGCCGAAGCTTATTTCAACCTCAAAGGCAACAAACTTTCCTACCAGACCCGCCAGCCAAACTACCCCGACGAGCAAATCTACACGATGAACATTGACGGGTCAAATCGCACCCGCATCAGTACCGGAAAGGGCCGAACAACATGCTCCTTTTTCAGCCCCGACGAAAAGTGGGTCTATTTCAGCAGCACTCACTTTGCTCAGCCCGGCGGACAACCCCCAATCGATATGTCAAAAGGCTACGTTTGGATGGTCAACCCCAATTTCATCTTGTACCGCAGCCGCCCTGATGGCAAGAATCTCGAACGCGTTATCGCCAAGCCTGGTTATGTCGCCGAAACAACAATCGCTCCTGATTCCAGCTACATGACTTTCACCGGAAACTGGGAAGGCGATGTTGAAATCTATCGCTCCAATCTTGACGGCTCTGGAATCACAAAACTCACCGATGAAATTGGATATGACGGGGGCCCATTCGTCTCATGGGATGGCAAGCAAATTGTCTATCGCCGCTCTGCCCCATTCAAAAACCAAGAAGAAATCACCGCCTATCAATCTTTGCTAAAAGAAAATCTTGTCCGCCCTAGCAACATGGATGTCTGGCTTATGGATGCCGACGGCTCCAACAAACGCCAAGTCACCAATCTTGGTCGGGCGAGCTTCGCGCCGTTTATCCACCCGAATGGCAAGCAAATCATTTTCTCCAGTAACCACCATGACCCCACCGGGCGAGAATTTGACCTGTTCCTGATTAACACCGATGGAACTGGCCTCAAGCAAATCACATTTTCTCCCGAGTTCGACGGCTTCCCGATGTTTAGCCGCGATGGAAAGAAGCTCGTTTGGGGCACCAACCGCCACGGAGCCGTCCGAGGCGAAACCAACATCTTCATTGCCGACTGGGTGGAATAATTTTGTCTCGTCAAAAAAACCTCCCCCTCCCTAAATTCCTTTAGGGAGGGGGAGGCTGGAGGGGGTGGGTTCCGAGCCTACAGTCCCCTTGTAACCTCAAAAACATTCCGGGCCGTCTCATACAACCGCACTCGTTCCAATCGACCCGGAACCAAACCGTCCAAACGTCCAAAGATCTCCGCCGCCACAACTTCACTTGTCGTATTCCGACCGGCAAATTCCGGAATGTCCAAGTCCAAATTCTTGTGGTCGTACCGTCCCACAACTTCCTCCTCACACACCGCATCCAGAGCCCCCAAATCCACACTCATTCCCGTAACCGAATCAATCGCGCCACTCACTGTGACCTCCAAAACGTAGTTGTGTCCATGGCCATTCGGGTTATTGCACTTCCCAAAAAGCCGAACGTTCTCATCCTGTCCCAATTCCGGAACATCCAAGCGGTGCGAAGCCGCAAACTCATAAACCCGTGTGATCGTTACCATGTCGTTCTCTTTAGTCCATTCTCCGTAGAGCAAGGGCGTTTCCTCCAATTTCAAATGCGTCGTCTCAACCCCACCCGGCAACCCGGTCAATTCGTCCCGAAAATGAAGGAGCAAATTCTCCAACGAAGGTGACTGATCCGCAAACCCTTCAACTTCGTCATTGATCGACTTCTGATCAAACCGAGCAATTACCCGCTCCTTCAGAACATCGTCAATCCACTTGATGTTCACAACCATCCCGTTACTTTCATCAACCGGTCCCCGCGCCGAAACCCACAACACATAGTTGTGACCATGATTAAACGGCGAAGCCCACCAGCCAAACAAGGACCGATTTTCAGGTTCGGAACGTGATGCAAGCCAATACCGATGCCCGCTACTAAATCCAATTTTCCGAGTCAGTGTAACGATCCCCATAGTCCTCACCCTTTTCTACGGAAAGGAACCCCCAAGTTCTGCGGCTGCTGGGTGCCTTTGCCCACCAAAACCAATACGAACAAAGCCACAACGTAAGGCAATGCCAAGAACAGTTGAATCGGCAAAGCACTTTTCCCCTGCACCGCGAACTGCAACCACTCCAAAAATCCAATCAACGCCGACGCTGCCAAAACCCACCCCGGACGCCACCGACCAAATGTGACGAGCGCTATCGCGATAAATCCTCGGCCCGCCGTCATGTTCTGCGCAAAGCTCTGCGAGATTCCAAGGGTCAAATATGCCCCCGCAAGACCAGCAAATGCCCCGCAAAAAGCTTGACCCCAAAGTCGCAACCGAATGACCGAAAAACCGGCTGATTCTGCCGCAGGTGGATACTCTCCCGCTGCCCTCATGGCAAGGCCAATTTCCATCCGAAAAAGAAGCCAATACACTCCAAAACCCAGAATGGGAAGCAGTACGAGAACCGGATCAATCACACCTCCAATTTTCTCAAATCCCGCCACTCCGCTATATTCTCGCCCTTCCGCAACCCCAAGATCAAAAAGCGTACTCGTCAAACCCAGTCCAAACAAATTCACAGCCGTCCCCGCAACCACTTGGTCGCTCGCCAAAACAACCGTGAAATAAGCCTGAATCATCGTTAGCAACAATCCCAAACCAACCGCCGCGGCTAGACCCAACCATGCAGATCCTGTCGCACCGCTGACAACGACCGCGGCATACGCACTCACGAGCATTGTCCCTTCTAATCCAATGTTCAAAACCCCAGTTTTCTGGCCAATCGTCTCGCCGAGCGCCGCAAAAGCTGTCGGAGCAGTAAATTGGATAATCCGTAATCCCAGGCTAATCGGATCCATTCTTCGCCTCCGACCGCTGGTTCAACCAGTAACTCAATCCGACAAAAGCGAGCACCGCCAGCCCTTGGACTGCCGGAACCAAAGAGCTTCCAATCGGCGTAAACCGCTTCAACACTTCGCTTCCCGCAAAAAGCCCACCAAAGTAAGTTGCACTCACAATTGTCCCCCAGGGGTTTAAACCTCCCAGTAACGCCACAGGAATCGCAATGAACCCCCAGTTCTGTGCAAAGCCATCCGCCAACCTACCCGTAAGCCCCACATAGTCAATCACCCCCGCCAAACCACAAAGCCCGCCGCTCAAAGCCATCGCCCGAATCTGAGTCTTGCCGACATCAATTTTGTTTGCCCTCGCCGCGCTTGCCGATTCACCCACAACTCGTAACCTGAATCCAGCGGGAGTAAATTTCAGAAACACCCAGACCGCAACCACCGCGAGCAAAGCAACAAAAACACCAACATGCAAGTCCGATTGCCGGTCAGGACGCATGAGCATCACCGCATTTGGCAAACTTTCCGAGACAAATGTTTGACCTTTCGATTCTTGAAGCGGACCCCGAAGCGACCATTCCAAAAGGAGCAGAGCCAAGAAATTCATCAGGATTGTGGAAATGACAACCTGAACTCCACGCTTGACCTGCAGCCATCCCGCAAATGCACCCAGTAATGCCCCAAATCCTGCCCCCGCAAGAATGATCAATACCGACAAAACTCCCGGCGCAATTCCGACTAATAGTTTTGCAACAATCGCCCCCCCGATTCCTCCCAAAACGTACTGCCCTTCTCCACCAATGTTATACATACCCGCCCTCCAAGCAACGACAATTCCTAACCCCGCAAGGGTCAACGGAGTTGCCCGAACCAGCGTCCTTCCAATCGCCACGGAATCCCCCGCCGCACCTCGCCACAAATAGTTGATGCTTTGAACAACATCAAGCCCAAATGCTGCCAACGTCAGAGCCACAACGAACAGTAAGCCCGCAAATAAAACCAAATATCGAATCAAAACTTTCACTTTGGGCCAACCAAAAATTCTTCAGTAAAGCAACCGCGATCCATATAGACCGTACGATCCGCCAATGCCGCCAATTCATCCAAATCCGTGGAAAACAAGAACACGGCTGCTCCCTCGTCAGCCGCCCGGATTAAGCGCGAATGAACATAATTGGTCGCTTTGAGATCAAGACCCCTCGTCGGATTGACCGCAACCACGGCCCTCGGTTTTTGGGACAATGTCCTTGCCGCCACAATCTTCTGCTGATTCCCCCCGCTCAAACTTCCGGCTGAATCACCTGCCGAACCCACTTTGATCTGAAATTCTTTAATCAACTGATTCGCCCGATTTCTTACCTTCCCGGGCGCAACGAAACCTCCAGAAAAAACATCATTAGGTATCGCACCAAGCAGCATGTTTTCCTCTATAGACATTCCGAGTGCAAGTCCATCGCTCTGACGATCTTGAGGAATGTATCCCACTTCATCGATTCCTTCCAAGGTTCCCGAAAACATCCGCACCCCCGCCAATACCTCGGCCAGTTCCACCTGACCGTTGCCATCCACTCCACCTATTCCCAAAATCTCTCCCGTCCTGACTTGCAGATCAATACCGCAAACCACTTCAACCCCCCGATCATCAATAGCTCGAATCCCATGTCCCCGGACAATCACTTCACCGAATTCACGATCGCGAATCTCTGCCGCTCCGGGCATTTCCCCCACCATCCACTCCGCCAATTGATTCCGGCTAGTTTCGCCAATCAAGCATGAAGCCACAAACTCTCCCCGCCGCAAGACCGTCACCCGGTCTGCTACCGCCATGACTTCACTCAGCTTGTGGGCAATCAACAACACCGCCACACCTTGCGAGGTCAATGCCCGCAGAACCCCAAACAATTCATCAACCTCAGCCGGGCTCAAGACTGCCGTAGGTTCGTCCAAAATCAGCACTCGCGCCTTCCCCGCCAACGCTGTCAAAATTTCGACCCGCTGTTGCGCCCCCACTTGCAAATCACCCGCCCGCGCATCCAAATTAACTTCCCACCCGAGCTCCCGACTGATCTCAACTGCGTCCAGTGCCAATCTATCCGCATCCAGTCGCCGTACTCCACCCTCCAATTGGACTAAGGCAAAATTCTCCCGAACCGTAAGTTGAGGAACCAACATAAAGTGCTGGTGAACCATGCGAATCCCCTTGCCCCTTACCTCGAAGGGCTTGCCAACTGGCAACTCAGACCCCTCAAAAACCAAAGCCCCGGAGTCTGGAACGACAAAGCCACCAATCATCCCCATCAACGTGGACTTTCCCGCTCCATTCTCCCCCAATACAGCGTGAACTTCGCCAGAAAAAAACTCTGCGGAAATCTCCCGCAGAGCCTGTACCGAACCATAAGCCTTGCTCACCGACTGAACCGAAAGCAAAGGCCCTGAGTCAGAATTCGAGACCATTAATCTTAAAACTCATCTTTTGGAGTGGCGAACGCTCCTTCCGTCATCATGAGTTGCTTCTCACTGACCAAAGTTTTGGTTTCGGGTGCGATTTCACCAATGAGCGCGGAGTTGAAAATGAAGTCAATCGCGCCGTCCTTCATGCCGACAAGCTCAATTCCACCTTTGTACGATCCGTCCTGAATGCGCTTTGCCAAGTTGACAAACGGCTTTTCGGCTTTGATCACCGCTGATCCCACCACCCGTGGACTCATTCCGTTCTGATCTTCGTTTGCTCCAAAGCACCATACTTTTCGCTCCTCACAAGCTTTGAAAAATCCTGAGACCGCATTATTTGTTTGGTGAATCAAGAAATCCGCCCCTTCATCAATCGCTTGCAAGGTCGCTTGCTGGGCTGCCGCAACATCATCGTTCTTGCCCGTGAACTTGGTAATCACCTTAATAGAGGGGTTCACGGATTTCGCTCCCTCTTCAAAAGCCTTAAACGTTGATCGGATCGAAGGAACGTCCGGGCCACCAATCATCGCAATCGTCCCTGATTTCGACTCTTTCCCGGCGATCATCCCCGCCAAGAAGAATCCTTCCTCAAGATAAAACCGGAACGCTCCCGCATTGTCCCCAAATCCTCCACCCGAGCTCGAAACAAACACTGTCTTAGGGAAATCTTTGGCTGTTTCAACCGCCGGATCGTTGTATTCAAATCCGTGCCCAATGACTAAGTTATAGCCATCCTGAGCGAAGCTCCGCATCGCATCTTTTATGCCTGCGTCCTTGGTGACCTGCTGACTCGTTTCTGCACCAAGTTCATCTTTGATTGCGATCAGTCCGCGATTCGCAATTGCGCTCCAGCCGCTGTCATTGACATTTCCTGGGGTAAGCAGAGCAACCTTCAACGCTCCTTCAACTTTCTGACCCCGCAAGTCCGGCTCAATGGTGACTGAAGTCTCTTCGTTAGGAGCCCCTCCCGAACAACCAATCATCAACACCAACGCCGCAAGTCCGCCCAGTAGGAACCGATACATCATCGCCATTCTACGGGATAGAGCCCAAAAAGATAACCGCTCCCCCACCCTAAAGCCCGAAAAACGATCAACTATTCGCCGAAACAAGCTCAATAATCGAAACTTCTGGGCGCGATCCAACGCGCAAATGAATCTTCGTCCGGCAGATTCCCCGGGTTACATAAACCAAGTTCTTTCGCCCCTGAACCAATCCCCGAACGAAAGTTTGGCCATATTTGCTCGGCGTCACGGGTGCCCACCCAAACAAGTTCACCTGCCCTCCATGCATATGACCGCTGACCTGCAAATCCACCCGATAGTCCCCGGTCATGTCATGGGCAACATCGGGATTGTGCGACATCAAAATCCTCGGAATTTCTGGATCTAAACCTGCAAATGCCTTGTCCACATCCATAAATCCATCGGTATAATCATCTACTCCCACAATCGCTATCGCCGAACCTTTCTTTTCGATCAAATGAAACTCGTTGTCCAAAAGTTTGAGCGGAGTATTCTCTGCTAGTTCTTGCGTAACATGCTTAGCCCCCGACCAATGATCGTGATTCCCTAGCGTCGCGAACTGCCCATCTGGTGCCGTCCAATTGTCAAAAACGCCCTTTAAACTTACTTTTTTTCCGCTAGATTGATCGACCAAATCACCGGGAACCAGCACCGCCTTAACACATTCCAATTGGATTAAATCTCCAACCCGAGTCATAAATCCCTGGTCAATCCCTTCCGGCCAGTGCGGATCGCTCACCAAAGCAAACTTATATCCTTCAAATGGTTTCGGTAACCCTTTCACCGGAATCTGGGTGTGCGTTACTTCAAGCCAATTTGGCTCACCCAAAAATCCATAGCCCCCAAATGCTGCTCCGAGTCCCGCCGCCGCTTTCAAAACTTTCCGTCGAGTTAATGTGCGCCCCGAAACCTCGACGTCATCCTGCCCTTGTTCTTGCGCGTGCATCAACCAAGAATAACCGCGAACCGTGTTGAGCCGTTCCGCATCTAGGCCGCTTGATCTTCGTCAATGATTGACTTTGCCGCTTCGGCTGAACTGTAATCCCAATTGTCACAGTCCAGCCGGAGACAATGGATCATACGCTGCATTGATCCATCCGCCAATTCGACTTCCGCCGTCTTGGCAAAACGACACTCCAAGCACATCTCTGGCTCAATGAGTCGAACTACTTTTAGGTTGCGTTTGGCCATCCTTTGCCTCACTCCCAGCCCTGGGATACCAATGAATATCGGAGGCCCAATCGAACCTAATCTCTGCATCATTACCAGGTTTTTTCTGATCCTCAAATCAGCCGGTAGTCTTCACTCCCCAAAGGTCTCTCCATGACGACACTTTGTTCGTGCTGGGCAATCAATGCCGCCGAGGCGGCGTTGATTCGTGTTTCGCCCGGCTCAAGGATTGACAGCCAACTCAACAGCCTCGTCTCATCGCGATTCTCAAAGTCCGCGACCTCAGTCGAAACATAAATCCTCGCCGTCGGATGATGAAGCCGAATACTCCTCACCAATCGCTGAGCAAACAACGGATTCCGGGCGCAGAAAATCTGCGAACTTCCGCTCCATTCAAGTTGGGGCTGAGCTTGGTCGACAAGTGTCTTGAGAGCCGGAACAATTGATCGCTCGACGACAACTGCGGTCACCGTCGGACGACGCGCAAGCAGGCCAACATCGTCACGGCTAAACGAATAGTATTGACCCGAATGCCGCCGACTCCCTTCATCTGTCACCGAAAAATTCCAACTCGTCAACAAATCAGGCTGACCAATGCGATCTCCGTATTGCAAAACCATTGTCCGTGTCACCGATAAAATTGGCTGAACTTTTGCCAATTTCTCAAGACCACTATCCAGAGGAATCGACCCTATAGAGACCAGCGACAGAACCGCTTCCGTCCACCGACTTGCCCAAAGCGATTGAATGGGTTCATACCACTTGCCATTCAAATCCGCTCCCAAGTGACCCGAATAATTTTGGGACACCAACTTTCCAAAGTTCAATCGCTGAGGATCATCGGTCGCATCTCGAAAACCAACCCAGTACCGCTCAAGCGAACCCAAGTCGGATTCAACCGAATCCTCTAGCCAGAGCTGACCCTCTCCTGTTTGGATCAGTCGCGCCGCCGTTTCACCAAAATGAGTCTCAAGTGTCCGACGAAGCATGTAGAGCGTTGCCGACAATCGATTGCTTGCTCGTCCACCCGCTGTCCCCGGCCAAAGTAGCTTGATCACATCCTTACGAGGCAACCGTTGACCCTGATGCAGAGCCAACGCGAGCAATAGCTCCGCTACCTTCTTGGTCGGAAATGCGACCAAGAGTTGGTCACCACGACGAACGCTGATACGGCCGAAAAGGCCAATCACGTATTCTGTATTCATTTGTCTCTCCCTTTTTGCCAATTCCTGTTCGGATTCGACAACATAAATATCACATAAAAACTAGACGAATTTCACCATTTTGGAAAAAAACAATGAAAAATTTCCAAAATGTCTACCGCTTTCTCACGACAGTCTTACCCGCGCCCTCCCTTGACCCATGCCAAAATAACCCTGTGAAGATTCACCGCAATGTCGCCTATTCCCCCAACACCAAAGGCGCTCTCCTGGACCTCTTCACCCCGGAAGGGAATGACCTTAATCCCACCCTCATCATGCTCCACGGAGGCGGATGGATCAGTGGCGATAAATCCTCATTTCACGACGAAGCCGCATTTTTTGCTTCGCAAGGCATCGCATGCGCTTGCATTGCCTACCGTCTTGCCCCTCTCCACCCCTTTCCCGCCGCTTGCGACGACGTGCTCACTTCAGTCAAGTTCCTTCGTGAGAATTCCAAAGAATTCAACCTCGACCCCAAGCGATTAGTTGCGTTTGGCAACTCTGCCGGAGGTCATCTCAGTTGCATTGCTGGGCTCCAACAATCTGACTCCCAAGGAAACCCCGCCGAAAACGTCAATGGGGTGATTACCATATGCCCAATCACCGACATTCGGAATCCCCAAGAAACCCAATACCCAATCTCAATGTCCTTTCTCGAGCAGTTTATGGACTGCTCATACAGCCAATTTCCAGAAAAATACGCCGATGCATCTCCGATCACCCATATCAACGAAAACGCCCCTCCATTTCTGATCTTCCATGGAGATAGCGACGACATTGTCCCGCCAGAACAAAGCAAAGACCTCTACGTCCATCTCTGCCAAGCTGGCATTCCTGCGGAATATCACAGTCTCCCCGGGGAAGGTCACTCTTTCACAATGGAAAGTTGGCTCCACATTCGGGATCTGAGCCTCGAATTTGTTCGCACTTTATAGAAAACTACGATGATCATTGACCTTCGATCCGACACTGTCACCAAACCAACGCCGGAAATGCTCCAGGCAATGATCTCAGCGCCGGTCGGTGACGATGTCTTGGGCGATGACCCCACCGTCCAAGCCCTGGAACAAAAAATCTGCGATCTAACCGCGATGGAAGCCGCCGTTTTTGTCCCCAGCGGCACAATGGGCAACCAAATTGGAATCGCCGCGCTCACCAATCCAGGCGACAGCATCTTGGTCGAAGACGAAGCCCACATTCTTCACTATGAAGTCGGTGCCCTCGCCGTTCTCAATGGACTCACAATTCGCACTTACGAAACCGAACGCGGCACCCCCACTCCAGACTTAATCCGAAGAAAGTACCTCGCGGCTTCCCTCCACACGCCCGGAACGACTTTACTCTGCCTCGAGAACACCCATAACCGTCACGGCGGCTCAATTCTGAGTCCAAACGAGCATTTTGAACTTCGCCAAACCGCAAACGAACTCGGCATCCGAATCCACCTCGATGGAGCGCGACTGTGGAATGCCGCTGCCGCCTTAAACAAGCCCATCAGCGAGTTCACAAACCACGTTGACAGCGTCAGCCTGTGTCTCAGCAAAGCCCTTGGTACGCCCGTCGGAAGCGTCCTCGCCGGAACTACTTATCACATTGAACGAGCCAGAATATGGCGAAAGCGCCTCGGGGGTGGTATGCGACAATCCGGACTTCTTGCTGCCGCTGGGCTCTACGCAATCAAACACCAATTTCCAAAATTAAACGAAGACCACTCCCGGGCAAAACAATTCTCCGAGTTCATCAATACAAACACCCAATGGAAATCTCCTGAACCCGAAACAAACATTGTTATGCTCGACCTTGACCAACCGGCATCAGAGATTGCCGAACTATGCGAGTCAAAAAATCTGCGGGCATATCCTTTTGGGCCACAGCGAATGCGGTTCGTTTTTCACCACCAAATCAACGATGAAATGCTAGAAGAGGCGTGCCGACGGTTGGTCGAAATCAGCCGGAGTTAATCCTGCCATTCCCAAAGTTTCATCGCGCAATTTGCCGTAGGTAATTGCCGCCAAAACTTCCAAATTAACAACGTCCTCTCGGTTGTACTCGATCAATGTTTCAAGCGATGAATCGTCCCCTCGTTGATATTGTCTCCACAACCGAATCGCATCCATTCCCGACAAACCGTCCGTCTCGTCACCTCTCGCAATCCCAAATTGCTTCTCAATTTTCTTGAGCCCACCTCTAACCCCAACTCGCTTCAGCGCAAAACACAAATCGAGATGAATCTGATCAAAAGGCACAAGAGGAAAAGCCTTCTTTAGCATAGGAATATCAAAGCCTTGTCCAAAAAATGTCACGAGCATTCCTGCCCGGCTAATCACGTCAGGAAAGTCCCCCAAATCTTGCCCTTTGACCAAGCAAGTAAACTCCTTTCCATCGTACAGTCCAACTGTTGTGATGGAGTCCCCCGATTGACCACCATCGGTTTCGATATCCAGATAGAAAATCTTGTCGCCAAATTCTGGCCAAGCCCGCCAAGCTTCCTTACTGCTCAAAGAGTCAGCAAAATACTGGTGGTTACGCTCAGCAAGTGCTTCCGTAGACTCCTCGATCGCTCGTTTTGCTTCGTCGCGACTCACTGCGCCCGTCGAAAACTCATGCGAATGTTCCAGGAAGTAATCCCAATGCCTACATCCCGACCGCCACAGCTCCCTTTCGGTATGCGCACCAAGCCGAGGAATGTGGCAAAAGGTGTGGGTCAGCAAAGGTCAGTTTCCGCCCGCTGCTCCGCCCTTGCGAGGAGTCGGCTTGATGTTGCGATTAGCACCGTACTCTGGTGGCGGAATCGCCAAACTAATAACGCTTGATGCTGGAAATGGATTTTTTGCCGCTGGATCCTCATACCAATAAAAACCCGTCTGCATGTTGCGGTCGAATTCACCGCTGACCCGTACAAAGCCCTTTCCGTATTTCACAGCTGTGAGGTCACTGCCAAACCATTGGATACCCCGCCACTTGCCCGTCAAGATCACACGCGCTTGGCCCGTATAGACGGTGCGATTGTTCTTGGAATACTCCTTTCTCAAGTTCCCTGAAACGACGCGCATCTCTCCGTCTGTGTGATGAGAAACCAAAAGCGTGCCCTTGAACGAGAAATCCACTCGACCTTCGCCGTTGATCATTTTAAAGCTCCCCAGTTTCGTTTGCATGTGGAACATCCCCATATCACCACGATTTGCATATGGCCCCATCTGCTCGGGTGTCGCTTTTTGGGCAAAGTTTGGCGCGCTCACTGCGAGCAATCCCCCAACCACGGCTAATTTTGCAAGTGCATTCATAACGTCTTAACGCTCAACTCAAATCTGTTCCGCCAGTTTATCCCAATTCACCAAGAAACCAGGCAACCAGACCCGCGCTCTCTATGTAATGCTTCATCGCTCAGCCTTGTTCCCTACTCGGCGGAAATCTTTCTCGGGCCTTGCCTGAACCTAACGTACAATGAGGTTAAGGCCATGAGTAATGCCAAGTCTCTCGTCGGAATTGTCGCCGGAGTGATTGCCCTCTCGACCGTCGCGTTTGTGATGCTCTCCAATGCAAGCCCATACGTCACCGTCGCTGAGGCGAAGAAAACCGATGCAGATAATCTACATATCCAAGGTGATCTCCTAAAGGAGACTGTTCAAGTCGATATCAATACCCAGAAAGTCCGTTTTGCCATGCGCGACGACAACGGCGACACAGTTAACGTCCTTTTTCACGGATTACCCCCGGCGAATATGGGAGAAGCGACCCGAGTTGTAGCTGTCGGAGGGATGAAAGGCGAAACGTTCGAGAGCCACAAAATCCTCACCAAGTGCCCCAGTAAGTACGAAAGCGATCCAAAAGCTCTCAAAAAAACAAAAGCTGAACTTAATTAAAATCAGATGAATTTCGAATTCTTCACCCTCTGGGCTCAAACTGCCCCGGTTCCCGTCAACAGCCTGACCTGGGTAGGAACGCTCGGTCGCATTCTAGTGGCACTGGGGGGCATCCTCGCTTTCACAAGCTTTGTTGCTGCCGCCCGAAATAACCAAAATATAGCGGTCAAAGCACTGCATGGAGCCAGCATTTCATTCGGCACTGGCTTTCTTTCCCTCCTAACCCTGTTCCTCACCTCCCAGTTTCAATTCCGATATGTACAGCGTCATTCCGCACTCGATCACGAACTCCAGTACAAATTCGCTGGAGTCTGGTCAGGTCAAGAGGGCTCTTTTCTCCTCTGGACGATATGCTCCGCCCTGTTCCTCAGCCTTGCGGTGAGAAAAGCAAATGGGTACGAGCGCTGGTTTGCCGGTGTCGGAAGCCTGTTCCTCGCCGCTCTTGCGGGAATTCTTTCATTTGAATCTCCATTCGCACTCAACCCCGCAGGAACTGACCTTGCAGACGGATTTGGCATGGCTCCCAGCCTTCTCAACTATTGGGTCGTCATTCACCCCCCCACGATATTTCTCGGCTTCGGCTGTCTTACCGCTTTATTTGCATGGTCAGTTGCCGCCATGCTTCATCGAGACCTCGATACTTGGATCGATCAAGTACGCCCGTGGGCTCTCGTGGCTCTCTCGCTCACCGGAGTCGGCCTCTGCATGGGCGGATTCTGGGCCTACGAAACCCTTGGATGGGGTGGTTTCTGGGCCTGGGATCCAGTTGAAAACACGTCGCTCGTCCCATGGTTGATCCTCGCCGCTCTCGTCCACGGCATGATCGTCCAAAAAGCCCGCAACAAGTGGCACATTGGAAACGTTGCCCTTGCCGCTTCTCCATTCCTGACATTTGTATACGGCACGTTTCTCACGCGAAGCGGGTTCCTTGGCGACACCAGTGTTCACAGTTTTGCCCAGATGGATCGCTCAGCCCTTTGGATTCTCACCGGCCTCGGAATCGCCGCGCTCATTGGTTTCCTCGCTGTGCTCGTCCCTACTAAGAAATGGTGGGCAACCATCGCCCCGCCCGCACCAAAAGTTGAAGGCTTTTTCACCAAGGACACCTTTTACGCCTACGGAAACTGGCTCCTTATTCTTGTCGGGGTGATCGCCGGATTCGGCATGAGTGTCCCCCTCATCCAGTCCCTCCAGGGCCAATCACCCAAAGTGGTTGAAGAATCGCTCTATAACACCGTAACCGCATTTCCATTCCTCCCGCTCGTCCTTCTCATGGCAATTGGCCCCTTCCTTACATGGAGAAAAGCCGACCTCAAATCCAAATCCAGCCTTTTCATCAATTGCCTCGCTGCAACAATTGCAACCACCGGATTCTTGCTCCTGTGGCTCAAGTGGGGAGGTCGCGAAGTCGCGTTCGGAAGTTTTATTGTCGGATTCCCCGGTCGCAGTGCTGATCCCACCAAAGCAACTGAGCTGCTTCTGGGACAAGCCACCATTCCGACTACACCATGGGTGCTTTTCCTGTTTGCTGTCTGTTCCTTTGCAATTTTTGCAAACCTCGCCAAAGGAATCCAGCTTTTCCGCAAGAACAAACTGTCATCGGCGGGAATGCTCACTCACTTGGGTGTAGTCCTCACCCTCGCCGGATTGATCTTCTCCCGAGGTCTAGAACAGAAGTTCGAAGGAGTCGTTCACGAGTCCAAAACCATCCAAGCATTTGGCTACGATATAGACCTCCTGGACTACACCTCAACTTTTGCCGACCGCAACAACAAAGTGCGGATGAATTTCCGCAAAGGGCCAAACCAATTCACTGCAACCCCCGGCCTCTATTTCATCCCTGGACAAGACGGTTCACCCCAAGAGTTCCTCTGGCCCTACATTCACTCCTGGCCCCTCTATGATCTCTATGTCGTTGCCCGCGCTTTTCACATCGAGGAAGAAGGCACTCTCGATTTTGGCGGGAGCGAACCCGTCAGTCTCTTGCCCGGTCAGCGTGCCGAGTTCAACCGAGTACTCATTTCCTACCAAGGCATGGAAACTGAAGGAACACCGGGAACGTTCGGGGCAAAATTCTCAACTGTTCTGACCGTCACAAGCCCCGCCGGCGAAGAAGTCATCAAACCTTACGTCAAGCTCCTCGGCCCTGGCGAAATGGAGCGGCCCGTAGTTGAAATCGGTCGGGGACTAGGCATCTATGTGGACAGCATCAACGCAGCCGATAAATCCGCTGCCCTAGTCATCAAATATACGACTCCGGCCTACCCGGTTCAAATTTTCTATAAGCCCTTGACTATTCTCGTCTGGTACGGGGTCGGTATCATGGCCCTCGGCGGAACGCTCGGCGCGATTTACCGTCGAAATAGACCGAAGACTCCGAAAAATCCGGACGATTCAAACGCCGCCGAACCGGAAACGGAACAAGCAGATGCAACTGAAAACCTTGTTGAAGTCTAAACTCCACCACGGACGCATTACATATGCGAATCCCGACTATGTCGGCAGTATCGAAATCGATGCTGACCTGCTCAGGGCGGTCGGAATCGAAGATGGCGAGCTTGTCCACATCTGGGCCGTAGATCACAAATCCCGCATCCAAACCTACGCCTTTTCTGGCCCCAAAGGTGTGATTGGGCTTAACGGTGGAGCCGCTCACTTTTTCGAAAAGGGCGACCGAATTATAATCGCTGCATTCGCACTCGCTGATGAACCAGTTACCCCCAAATTGTCCTCCTGGGCGATAACAACGAGATTATCCGCGACCTCAGTCCATTCTCCGTCTTAGGCTAAATATGACCAACAATCGTGAAATGCTCGAACAGCTTCTCCAAGATTCGGGAGCTATTCTTAAAGGTCACTTCAAACTCACATCTGGCCGCCACTCCAATATCTACTTCGAAAAATTCCGAGTCCTTGAAAATCCCAAAGCTCTCTCAGCTCTCTGTACAGAAATTGCTGACCACTTTGCCGGACAAATTGATATCGTCGCTGGACCTACCACTGGCGGAATCATCATAGCCTTTGAAGTTGCCCGCCAAATGGGATTAACCGCAATATATGTTGAAAGCGTTGATGGAATGAAAATGATCCGCCGCAACGCTTCAATTCCCGAAGGAGCCCGAGTCCTGATTGTTGATGATGTCCTGACCACGGGTCTCAGCGTTCAAGAAACCGCCCAAGCCATCACCCTCGCCGGCGGGAACATCGCTGGTGTGGGCGTCCTGATCGACCGCGCAACCAATGACATCAACTTCGGCGCTCCACTCTTTGCCAGCTACAAAGTCGAAGCCGAATCCTGGGCGGAGCACGAAATCCCGGACTGGCTCCGAGAAATCGAAATCACCAAACCCGGCACTCGAAGCTAGATTCTAGAATTTGAAATTTGAAGCGGAATGTACCAAAGCCCTCACGAAAATTGATTCCCCTACCCATTCGAAGACGATGTAATGTCCGTGATCCGCACCCGACCACCTTGCCAGGTAGTACCAACAATTGGGTACTGATCGAAGCGGTTTGCCCGAAAGCTCTTTCGACTCCAAAGAATGCATGAGGTCAAACAGAAAATCTTAATATATGAGCGATTGGCGATGCCCCCAAACCCGCTCGGTATAGAATCCAATTTCAGCCAAATCGGCAAGTGCAAATGCTGAAAGGGTCATTATGCGGAATCTTGGTCTACGATTCGATTCATCTCTCGAACTCGTCGCCGTATTTCCACCCGAGCTTCTTCTTCCCCATAAACTTTGCCTTCTCGAATATCTTTTGCCCCTTGCTCAATTCGTTTCAATTGCTCCGGAGTCGGAACCCACTCTTCTTGCTGATCCATTCCCATAGTCTACGCCAACTCCGTCCTAATACAAACCCATCGCCGACCGAACCCGATCCATCGTATCTGCTGCCACCGACCGAGCCTTCTCCGCCCCGGTCATCAAAATTTCCTCAACCGCACCATCGTCCAATGCCGCGCGCCGCTCCCGCATGGGGCGCAAAAACTCGTTGATCACCTCCGTCAACTCCTTCTTGCTCTGAAAACAACCCCGCTCTCCCGCAACATCCTCCGCCCACTGACGCTCCCAATCCGGCGAGTAAAGCTTCAAATACTGACAAACCGCACAACCCTCTGGGACACCCGGATCTTCCTTCCGAAGCTTTGTAGGAGTCGTAAAAGCACTCTTGATTTTTGCCGCCGTCTCATCCGCAGTGTCGCTTAGATAAATACAGTTGTCATAACTCTTACTCATCTTTCGCATGTCCAGCCCCGGCAGCTTCGCCCGATTTTCATCCTTCGGGATCAAATACTGGTACGGCTCAAACAACTCAACATCGAACAGTCGATTGAATCTTTGACCGATATCATTTCCGATTTCCAAATGCGGAGCTTGGTCTCGACCCACCGGAACCCCTACTGGACGATAGAGCAAGATGTCCGCCGTTTGCAAAACCGGATAGCCAAGCAAGCCGTACGGTTCCCGCTCCACCCCCAGAATGTCCGCTTGCTTTTCCTTGTAGGTAGGATTTCGCTCGAGCCATCCGAGCGGCGTGATCATGCTCAACAGCAAATGAAACTCCGCATGCTCCTTGACATGGCTCTGTATAAATACCGCTGACTTCGCCGGATCAATCCCTCCGGCAATAAAATCCTTTGCCACTTCACGTGCGAATCGCCCCGAGTCCTTCCCTTCCATCGTCGTGAGCGCGTGCCAATCCGCAACCATGCAGAACATCTCATACCCCTCGTCCTGCATCTGAACCCAGTTCCGCAAGGCACCTTCATAGTTCCCGATGTGCAACTTCGGGCTTGTGCTTCGCATCCCACTCAGAATCCGTTTATTCTCGCTCACAACCCCACATTATCCCGATTCATGCCAAAACAGCCCGATCCAAGCCTCAAACGCCCAGCAAAAACTTCAGCAGGAACGTAGCCGGAGTCTGAATAATCATCCCAATGAGGCTAACTCCAGTGAATTGACCGATCAAGATCACGCCCAACAAGATCATTCCCCCCTGAACACGGTTGAACTGAAACCACTTTGTCCGCGTCGGTTCCGGCAACATGTAGCCCAAGAGCCAATGGCCATCCAACGGGCCAAACGGAATCAGATTGAACAGCATCAAGGAAATATTGATCAAGACCCCCAGAAAAAGAAAAATATAGAGGAATCCGTCCGGATCCAACACTGGAACTGTAGCTGTAACCAACCGAAAAACAACCGCAAAAACCATCGCTTGCAACAAATTAGATAGCGGTCCCGCCGCAACGCTGGCGACGTGATCCCATTTCGGATTCTTCATTTTGCTCGGATTCACCATAACTGGCTTCCCCCAGCCAATCCCAAACCCCGCTAGTGTTGTAAAAATAATCATCATGGTTCCAATCGGATCAAAGTGCTTTGTCAAATTCAAAGTAACTCGCCCTTGGAGTCGAGGCGTCGGATCGCCCGCCAGATCGGCAACTTTTGCATGCGCATACTCGTGCAACCCAATGGCCAAGAAAATGACCGATAGGGCCGCCAGCACATATTCAATGGATATATCACCGAACATTTAGTTCAAATCCTCCGGCAATACTTCTCGACTCAGCATTTGTTCAAAATTCTCCGCACGTTGCAACACCGCAAACCCACCATTTTCTCGCACCAAAACCGTCATCGGTCGAGGATAGCGGTTATAGTTGCTTGCCATGCTACTGGAATACGCTCCTGTCGTCAATACTGCAACAAAATCTCCCGCGCTCAGGTCGTTCGGCAAATCAACATCATCAAAGAGCTGGTCAACTTCGCAATGTCTCCCGCTCACCGTTGCTGGGCTCAGATCAGCCAATTGCCGACCATCTCCCGATACTCCAACTACACCATAGCGAGCTCCGTACAATGCAGGTCGAGGATTATCCGCCAGACCCCCATCAACAACGACAAATCGTCTTCTCCCGCCACCGGATCGAGCAACATCCTTAACTACGCCCACCCGGTAGATCGTCACCCCCGCTTCTGCAATCAGCGAACGCCCAGGCTCCTGAACCAAAACAGGGTTCAAGCCACTCCCCTCTAGCGCTGACCTTACCCCCCCAACAAGCCGTTCGTTGTAATGATCCAACGGAACTGGATTTTCGTCGGTATACCGAACTGCTCTCCCTCCCCCGACATTCAAAATCTTTAAATCAAATCCAAATCGATCATGCATTCTCCGGGCAAAATTAGCCAAGATTCGCCCCGCCGCAATCTGTGCCTCGGGATCAAGAAGCTGAGACCCAACATGGCAATGAAAACCAACCAAATTCAGACCTGAATCGATACAAAACTCCACCGCCCGCTCTGCATCGCCGTCAACTATCGAAAATCCGAATTTAGTATCCGATTGACCAGTCGAAATCTTCTCATTGGTAACCGGCAAAACCCCGGGTGCCAGACGCAACACCACTTCAACCCCTGCCCCGGCATCCTGAAGAAACTCAAGCTCCTCGCGGTTATCCGCGACAATTTGACCAATTCCTTGCTCAATTGCAAAATCAAGCTCTGAGCGTGACTTATTGTTTCCGTGGAGATGGCAATCTTTCGCGGGAACGCCCGCCATCAAAGCCGCTCTCAGTTCTCCTTCACTTGCACAATCAATCAAACACCCTTCCGAATGAGCGATTTTCAAAACCCCCACCACCGAGTTCGCTTTGCTTGCAAATGTCAAAACCCCACCCGGATCAAACTTCAAAAAAGATGCACGATACTCACGGATTTTTGATCGAAAACTCGCCTCATCAATAACATAAATGGGAGTACCAAATTCAATCGCCAACTGTCGCACTAACCCATCCGTAGGGCACCAGCGCGGATCGCTCACCATCGCCGGATTATGGCACTACCGGACTTTCTGGCCCACCTCCTGATTCTTTCGACCAAGACACTCGTCAGAATGCTAGGACAACTCACATGAAACGATTTCTACTCGCCTCCCTCGCCGTAGCGATGCTGACCAGTTTCGCCACCGCGCAAGATGACAAACCGATGATTGTTGTCAACGGAGAACCGATCCTCCGCGGCAATTACATCAAACGAATGGAAGTCCTTCCCGGAGTCGGTAAGCAGGTCGGGAACCAATTCATTACTCTCCAGCCTGGCTTCATCACCCTCCAAACTCTCATCAACGAAATGCTGATGCTCCAGCTCGCGAAGGAAAAGAACGTCCTCCCGACCGAGCAGCAAATCACCGATGAGCTCAATGCTCGAATCGCGGAAAATCCTGACTACTCAAAGGCTTTCACGATGCTTGGTTTCACCCAAGCCGACTTGCGGTACGACCTAAAAGTTCAACTTTCCGAGTTCAACTTGGTAACAATGGGCATCAATATCGCGGATGCTCAGATCAATCGGTTCTACGAAGATCGAAAAGCGGACTTCACCCTTCCCAAGCGGTACCGGCTCAGAGTCATTGCTGTCAATTCCGATGATCTCAAGAAGAAAGTCGATGCCGAACTTGCCTCGGGGAAAGCCTTTGGAGCCGTTGCCAGAGAGCACAGCGTGGATGTCTCGACGAAATTTGATGACGGGAAAATGGGGGACATCGCCGAAGACAGTCTCGGTGGTGAGGTTAAGACGCTAGTCACTGGGCTCAAAGCCGGACAATCCACATCATGGCTCAAGGCTTCCACCAGCGAATTGAAGCTTTTCGTTGAAGCCATTCTCCCGGCCGAAGTGATCAAACTTGACGACGTACTCAAGCGCAAAATCCGGCGAAAACTCATGGTCGATCGTGGTGCCGTCCGGAATGATATGAGCAAAATGATGGCCGAGATGCGAGCAAAAGCCCGCATCGAATACCAAGGCAGCCCATTCGACGAAGACATCAAACAAATGATGTCCGGCGGAAACTAAGTATCTCCTCCTCATCCGTGGGAAAGCTCCAGCGAGAACTCCCATGGATGAGGTATCCCCCTGTCATGCCGGATTCAGTCGAATCACTTCTTCGAGAGCGAAATCTTTCCGGCTCATATCAAGTCCACTACTCGCCTCTGATCCTATCAATCGACCACCGCGCCCATCAAATTTTCTTTGACTTTGACCACTTATTTCTTCAAACCGAACTAAACCGCATCTACGGCCAATCAATTGAAGTTAACAATTCAAATCCTATCGTGATCCCGGCCCAAGAAACTGAACACCCAGGAGGATTATCGGGGCTCGTTCTCATCGTAGACCGACTCCTCGGCCCCGGCGGATGCCCCTGGGATCAAGCCCAAACTCACGAATCGCTTAAGAAATATCTGCTCGAAGAATCTTACGAGCTGATTCAAGCCATTGACGAGAAAAACGAAGCTGACATGATCGAAGAGCTTGGCGATGTGCTCCTCCAACCCCTTATGCACACGCAAATCAAAAGGCTAGAAGGCAAATGGGGCATCGAAGAAGTCACGCACGCGATCAACTCAAAACTGATCCGCCGACACCCTCACGTCTTTGGTGATGTTTCCGCCAACACCCCGGAAGAAGTTCTCAAAAATTGGGATGCGATCAAACGATCCGAAAAAGTCGATCAGAACAAGGCGGAATCAACCTTAGCTGGAGTACCTTCCGCAATGCCCGCTCTCATGCTCGCAATGGAAATTTCAAAGCGAGCCGCCCGTGCCGGGTTCGAGTGGCCCAACATCGACGGCGTATGGGAAAAATTTCGAGAAGAAGAAGGTGAGCTTCGCGAAGCACTTGAAAAAGGCTCATCGGAAGAACAGTCCGCCGAGCTCGGCGACCTCCTGTTCACCGTTGTCAACCTCGCGCGTTGGGCCAAAATCGACCCCGAAGACGCACTTCGTACAATGGTCGAACGATTCCGGAAACGGTTCATGACGATGGAATCCCTCTCGCCTCGACCATTGACCGAGTTGACTCCCGGAGAATGGGATAGCCTCTGGAATCAAGCCAAAGAAAATTAACCAAGTTCGTCCAAATCGGCCAAGTCTTTCTTTCGACCGGAAGCCCGCTTATTTTTAATCAAGTCTTCTCGTGAAATTACTCTCAGTTGGATACCGCCGAAGTCAGCAAAAATGGCACGAGCAAAGGCTTGTTCAAACTGAACGCCATCAATATCGTTTAACAAATCAATTCTAAATGGTTCCCGTCCAAGCATGAAAACCTGCGGCTTCGACTCAAGCTTACCAATTTCAATCGCTCCAAACCCAAACTCTTTGAGAACCTGATTCAACTTTTCACAGTTCTCTCTGGCAGTTCCGAAAAAACAATCTAGATCGCTAGTGAACCTAGGGTAGCCATGAATCGCAACTGCATGGCCGCCAATCAAGAGAAATTCAACGTTTTTCTCGACGAGCAATTGTAAGAATTCTTTCCAATCGGGGTGGATTGTCTCCATAGTACATCATGATCAAGCGATTCTGAACCGCAAGCCGTTCCTCCGGAGTCATCGCGTGATTCCGCTCTCGGGTAATCCGATCAGATTCCTCCGGCGAAACCATCCGAATCACCTTATCCATACCACCTATTTTACCTTTGATGACCCAAAAACTACTGCGTAAGCCACCACACTCGCCGCACTGGTGACATTCAAACTTCGCCCCTTGCCAAACATCGGAATAAACACCGACCCATCACACTCGTGCATAACATTCCCATAAACTCCCCCTCCTTCATTTCCCAAAATCAAACAAACTTTTTCTGGCCAAATATAATCGTTCACGTCCACTGCACCATCCGCTATCTCCACCGCGACCAGACGCCAACCTTCACTCTTGAGCTGAGCCACCGCATCATCATGCCGGTCAAAGTACCGCCACCGAATCCGGCGATGCTGCCCCATACTCGTCACAGCAATCATCGGATTCTCTTCCGGCTTGGGGGTCTTCCCCGTCAAAACAATTTCGCTCGCCCCACACCCATCAGCCAGGCGAAAAAGTCCCCCCACGTTGTATCCATCCTCCCAATCCTGAGCAAAAAAACAAATTTCCGACCGAACCACGTACTTCCTTTTCATTTCCTTGTGCACCGCACGCACCCCGGTTTTGCTCACAATGGTCTTGCCCTTCGCCACATTTCAAATCCTACCAGGCCCCAAAAATTCAATTCGATGGAATCAATTCCGTCTAACAATCGTTAAACCATCACAACCATGAGACAAAAATCCCCGATTTCGCCGAATTTGTCACAAATGCGGGTGCAACTCACCCCCCAAAATGGCGTATCTTGGGGTGTGAAACGCGTTGGATGGATGTTGGCCCTGGGGTGTGTGCTCGCCCTGACCGGATGTGGAGCAGTTGATCAAGTCAAAGATCAAGTCACTCGAGAAACTTTTGCCCCAACTCAACCCACAACCAATGGTGTTGTGATGCACGTCTATCTTGATCGAAGCGGCTCCGCCAAAGACCTCCGCCCGGAAATCAGCAAGCAGGTCATGCAACTTCTCGACCTCTATCCCAATGCGCCCGAGGTCACACTTCACTGGTACTCCCAAGAGTGCAAAAAAATCACAACCACCGTTTCGAGCCTGCCAAACCTCACTGGAATCATGGATGACTATGTCAAAGATACCAATGATGACGATAAAGGTATTAAAGGAACCAATCTTTCCGTCGCATTTCGTGATCTCCAAACCCAAGCTACCCGAGCCGGATCAGCCCAAGTCATTGGCGTTTTCGTCACGGATGGCGGCTTCGAAGACGACCAATCCGTTCTTGGCAAAGAAACCGAAGTCCTTCGCGATATGCCGAATGTCACCACCCTTGTCTTCATCGGACTCGACGCCGACGGAACCACCAAACTCACCACTCTCGACAGCGTCGTCCGCGACAGATTTGTGATGGGAACAGGCGGCGAGGCCCAAAAACAATTTTTTGATATCACTTTGGAGAATGGTGGCCCGAAACTTGATCAAGCTAAAAGTGCGATCCAAGGCCAAATCGCCAGCGCAACCCCCGCCGCAACCGAATCTGCCGCCGAGTAAACAAGCATGAGCACTACGTTCGACCGACCGCCCGCCATCCCCGTCCCGCCCGTGCGAGAGCGCATCGTTTCGCGCCCGAACCCCGAACAGCAACTCGCCCAAGAACAACCCCGACTCGTCACCGATTCCGAGCGAGACGAACTCGCGGCAACGGTCGAAAACGACATGATGCAAATGGGATTCATGTCGCGACACGTCTGGGAAGCAAAACAATTTCTTCAAGCCTACGTTCGGCTCACTCAGCAATGGCACGCTTCGCACGAGGCGCTCCAACGGGATGAGCAAATGAATGGCGGATTCGCGGCCCGCGCCGCCGAATTCATCGAAGATTGCCGCAGCATCGGCGGCCGAGTCAAAGCACCAAAATATGCCGACGCCATCGGGCTAGAAAAGGTTTATTTGACGGCCCTCAACCATAGTCATACAACCACGAAAAAGTTAACAGGCGGATTCTTCGCCCTCTTTGTGGCAATCGTACTGAAAGCCTATCTCCTCCTACCGTTAGCTGAAACACTCATCAGCGCCGTCCAATCAACCGACGGCATCATCAAAACAACTCTTTCTCTCATCCTCGCCGTCGCCCTCAGTTATGGCATTACCTTTATGACTAGATTTATCATGATGATGATCGTCTCATTATCTCCAGGCGAGGGATTCAAAGAGGTCAGAACGGCTGGTCAAATGCTAGGCAGAAAAATGACCGTTGCCCTGCTCGTCATTATGTCAGTCGCACTTGTCGGATCCCTCCTCGCATTCCTCCGGATCGACATGGAATCATTGACCAGGAGTGGCGAGCTCCAAAATCCGGTTGTTGCTGCCGGCGGCCTTGCCCTCCTCTTTGTTGGCACCGTTCTCGCGTACGAGTTTTTCGTCACTTACAAAATTCTGCGCCATCAACAAGAACCTCAAGCCCCAGACAAAGAACGTCTGCGCGATTCCTATCTCACCGCCCTCAAACGCTATAACGACGAAGTCGCCCTCGCCCAAGGTCGAACCCTTGCCCTCCATGCCCAAGATGCTTGGCAAACCTTCATGGCTCAACTGGATGCGGTGAATCCCGAAAGCACAAAAGCCCAAGAGCAAAGAGCCCGCGCCCTCCGCACCATTCGCGGAGTCGCTACAGAGTTCAAAAACCTCGGCAGCAAACCCAAATCGAACCGGGCGTATATCAAGTAAAGGCACACAACTATGATTCCCAACCCCTGGCTCGTTCGTGGAGGCGTCATCCTCGGGGTCGCCGCGGTCATTCTGCTTACTGTGACCACGGTCAATGCCGGAGCATCCCCAAGTATCTACAATCAAGCCGGGCGTGAAGGCGTCTTGATGCCAGAAGTCATTGCTAAAAAGGATTCTAGCAAAGCCAAACCAGAAATTGTCCGCGAAGAACCCAAGAAGATTTACACCCGGAAAGTCAATTTCCGAGTCCCGAAGAGGAAATTGACCGCCTTAGCTTCGTGAGTCTCACCAAAGACGTGACGCTCCGCATCCTCGACGTCAACCCAATCACCGAAACCACCCGAGATGAACGAGGCAAATCCATCATGCTGCTCCTCGACAACAGTTACAGCATGGTGCAACCCTCTCCCCCAAGCCCATGGAACGATGATTGGCTCCCCGCCGCCGACCGCGATTACAAACGGATCGAAGCCGTCAAGGCCCTCTTAGAAGTCCTCTCGGGTGAAGATCGTGTCGCTCTCGCCACATTCCCCCGTCTAAACCCGATGCCCGGTTACCGCATCCCCCGCGTCGAACCCCCTGCCATCCTAAAAAATTTCGGCTCTCCCATCACCGTTCTGCCTGAACTCGACAAGCTCAAATCCAACGAGAATTCCGGCACCCCCCTCTATCGGGTCATTGGCGATTCCGTGGAGTGGATGGCTGGCGAACCTGCGGATCGCCCCAAAATCGCTGTCCTCCTGACTGATGGTCGAGATACCGAAAGCAATAGCGGTGTTCCCCCTGGACTGGCAGAAAAAGTCAAAGAAAGTGGCATCACCCTCATCACGATCGCGCTAGGCCCCGCGCCCGATCTGGATGCCCTCCGCACACTATCGACCGAAGTTATTTCTGTTTCGGAAAGTGATCAACTTGTCCCAACATTCCGACGCCTTGCCGAAAAACTGAAAACGTTGACCATCGGTTGGGAAGTCAACCTTGAACTCAAGCGACCCGGTCAACCTTTCGCAAATGACGATGAAGAAGTAAAAATCGGCTACCGTTCCGGCAAATCACCCAAGCGAACCGATGTCCGAGTGGGCGGCCCCGCCCCCATCGCATCGCCCGTCCCCGCACCATCGGACAAAGTGAGTTCAGCCCCGTCGACCAAACCGCAAACTCGCACCCCCCAAACCCGATCTGGAGAAGAGAAAATTTGACGTTCCTCAAACACTTCATCCTTCTCGCCGCCCTATTCATAAGCCTCCCCCTCCTTGGTAGGCTGTTCATCAATCGAATCAACCGTCGTGCTGGCGTCGCTGCCGTTCCCATTGATCTTCCGTTCCTCCTCCAAACCGTAGCCCTCGGCATCCTGTTCCCCATCGCCGCCGACGGCGGATTCGTTGTCTTCTCTCAGCTCAATCTTCCCGGTCAACTGCCCCGATTCCTCAGCCTCGGTCTGATCGGTTTACTCTACGGCTGGTTCTTCGGCCTCCAACCATACGTCTACACATGGCCCTCGATCATCTTGGGGCTGATCGGAGGTCTACTCACCGCATTTCTCTATACAGTCCTTCCATTCAATCTTATAACCTTAGCCCTTTTCGCCGCGACCTTCACCATCCTTCCTCTTCTTGCGATGGAATTCCCCGAAGGGCCAGTCGGACGAATCCTCCAAGCGGGATCAACCCTCCTTCCGATTCGCGGATATCTCAGATAAAAAAAGTGCCCCCGACCCAAACGAGCCAGGGGCGTGACTGCACCTAATGCAATTCCGCGTGGCTGTGCGCCGCCGCATGAGCTTTGATCAATGGTTCAGCCTCATGGGCCGGGACATCCGCATAACGAGCAAATTCCGAACGGAACATCCCGCGCCCTTTCGTCAACGAACGCAAATCAAGCGCATACCGCATCATCGTCGCCATCGGTACTTCCGCCATGATCCGGGTCTTCCCGGGCGAACACGGTTCCATTCCTGACATATGACCTCGACGCGTATTCAGATCACCAACGACATCACCAACCGATTCATCCGGCACGTCCACCTCCACCTTCATGATCGGCTCCATCAGAACAGGTTTCGCTTGATCAGTCGCCGCCCGAAACGCAAGCTGGCCTGCCATCTTGAACGCCGCCTCACTAGAATCAACATCGTGATAACTGCCATCGTAAACCGTCGCTCTGATGTCCACCACCGGATAACCGGCGAGCGAGCCTTTTGTCATGGCTTCAATCACCCCCTTCTCCACAGCTGGGATATAGTTTTTGGGAATTGCGCCGCCAACCACTTTGTTGACGAACTCAAATCCCGAACCAGGCGGCATTGGTTCCAATTCCAGCCAGCAATCGCCATACTGGCCCTTTCCGCCCGACTGCCGCTTGAACTTCCCTTGCGATTTTGCCGACCCGCGAATCGTCTCACGGTAAGGCACCTTCGCCTCCCCGGTTTCAACTGAAACTCCAAATCGATTCTTCAATTTTTCAATCGTCGTATCAATATGAATATCGCCAAGTCCTTCGATCAATTCTTGATGCAATTCTGCATCGCGCGTGTATCGAAGTGTAGGATCTTCATCGAGCAGACGCTCCATAGCTGAACCCAATTTATCTTCATCCGACTTTGAAACGGGCGTAATCGCAACTCGATAAACCGGATTGGGGAAGTCAGGCATCCACATTTTGACAGGCTTGTCCTTGCTACAGAGCGTGTCCCCGGTTCGAGTTTCCGAAAGCTTCGCGACGACGCAAATATCACCAGCGACAACCTTGTCAATCGGCTCAGGATTCTTACCGTGCGGAGTCAGCAAGTTATGGACTCGCTCCATCTCGCCCGTTGTTGTATTGAGGACATGGTCGTCCGCTTTCAACGTCCCGGAGAACAACCGAATGTAATTCAACTTCCCAACATAAGGGTCAGCCGTGGTCTTGAAAACGTACGCAATCAACGGCCCGTCCGGATCTTCCTCATAGTGAACGCCATTGATATCCATCGGTTTATAAACCGGTGATGGTAGCTCCCCGATGATCCGATCGAGCAAAGTCGCTACGCCAATTCCCGAATGCGCTGAACCCAGCAACACCGGAACAACCGCACCTTTTCTTGTCCCTTCGAGCAATCCATGTTCAACCTCATCGGGAGTAAGTTCCTGACCTTCCAAGAACTTCATCGCCAGTTCGTCATCCCCCTCGGCCGCCGCTTCCATCATTTTCTCATGGCGCTCATCTGCTTCGGCCCGCATCGAATCGGGAATGTCTTCAACAATCTCGCCGCGATCCTTACCCTTGTAGACTTTCATTTGGACAAGATCAAGCACTCCACTGAAAGTCGCTTGCCGACCAATCGGGATCTGGACATTCACAATCCGCCGGCCGTATCGCTGGTGGAGCGTATCAATCAACCCTTCGTAGTCTGCATTATCCCGCTCAAGTTTATTGATATAGATGCACTTCGCAAGTCCGTGCTTCTCCGCAACTTCCCAGGCCAAATCAAATCCCACATCTAAATCCGCCTTTGCTTCGCAGACAAAAATGAACGAACCAACGACTTCCGCCACCGCGTTCAAATCTCCGGCAAAGTCGGGAAACCCCGGAACATCAATCAAGTTAATCTTGTGGTCGTGATATTCCAGCGGTGTGACGCTTGCATTAACGCTGATCTTCCGCCGAATCTCTAGCGGATCATAGTCGCTTTGCGTGTTTCCCGCTTCCACGGTTCCCACTCGGTCGGTCGCTCCGGCGGTAAAGAGCATATGTTCCACCAGCATCGTTTTGCCGGCACCGCCGTGGCCTACAATAGCCACGTTTCTGATTTTGTCGGGTGTGTATTGTTTCACTGATTCTTCCTCCGTTGGAAGGTCAGGCGCCCCCGCTTTATGCGCAAGCGTCGAACCCTAACCTCAGCTTAACAAAGTCCGACTCTTTCGCCAAACATTTTCTTCAAATATTCAGATGAGAAAGACTTACCGTCCCCAGAGAAATCATAAAAGCAAAGCTGATTTCTCATACGTCTGTACAGTTAGTGTTCCCCTTCGTCTTCGCTTTGGTTCTGGCCCAAAACTCACCTCAACAATTCGGCGACCTGCTCATCCAAACTGCATATGAGTTCAAAGCCCAGCCCGAACAATCAAACTTTCGCGCCTGGGTCGCAGAGGTCAAAACCGCTTCGGGAGCCGTCACTCAAATCATCAGCATTGTCGAAACTGACCTCACCAAGCTCGAAAACAAACCCACCCCCCAACTCATCTGCGATCTCCACGACCGCGCAAACCGCACCCGACAAGGCTTCTCTGGCCAACTTTTCAAGACCGAACTCACCGAAATCAACGGGCTACCGATGGTCGTATTAGTCGGAAGTGCCCTCACTAGAGATGTCGCCCAACGCCCAATCAACACCTATCACGTGTCAGCTGCCCTGAGCACAGAATCCAAAGCGTACGAGATCACTTGGCTGACCTACAATGGCGGCGATGACTACACAAACGCGATCAAAGCCGTTCGATCAGTTCAACTCAAATCAGACTCGATAACCCACACACCCAAGGCTCTCGTTGGCACCGTCGGCCCCTACACGCTTCTTGGCGCACCATTCAAATTTCTGCTCAACAAACCGGCATCAGCGAATACCGAAGTCCGCCCCTCCGATGGACAAACTGGACGATATATCGGGAGCATTTCCGAACCAGGATGGTACGCCACCGCCGAAATCGCACTTTATTCGGACAACCCCTCTCAAATCACCGCCGAGAGCCTCCTGACTGCCTTAGGCTACCAAGAATGGCTTAAATCTGAACCTAAACCAATCGCAAAGTTGATAGATGGAATTCATGTTTTTGAGAATGTCAAGGTCAGCGACAAACGCCACGCTCGGATTGATATCGCGACTCAAGGAAAGTTCATCTGTGCCGTCATCGTGAGCGCAGATTCCGACAAACCCCTCCCAGACCGCAAGACCATCGCGCTCCTTCCCTAGCCCCAAAATTCAGTCGAAGTGCCGTGATCAAGCGGGTATATTTGAAACCCCTGTGCCCAGGTGGCGGAATTGGTAGACGCGCTAGTTTCAGGTACTAGTTCTCGCAAGGGAGTGAAGGTTCGAGTCCTTTCCTGGGCACCATAAATCCGCTCTGGTTCAATTGAACCTACCGTCTAGGCCCTTGTAGCCCACTGTTCTGGGACACAAACTGTAGAAACCTGATCCCAAAACCGATTCATCCACCGAATTTTTTGTTCGATTTTTACATGCGAATACCCATCAGTCGTAGACTGCGGAGCATGACCAGCTAGAGCCATGACGACAGTTCGAGGTGCCTCGATGTCGTTGTCCATCAGCGATATAAATGTGTGGCGGAGCTCATGAGGCGACACTCTAGGCACTCCCGCAATGGTGCAAGCCTCAGTGAGCTTTTTCAAAATGAGCGTCGGCCTCAGAAAGCCACCGCTGTTGCTGTCTGAGCACACCCAGATACTGCTTCCTGAGTTGAATCCCAGTAGTTGATTGAGCAATCCGGACGGTAAAGGGATTTCTCTATAGCTATTCTCTGTTTTTAGCTTTGGCGATACGACTGCCCCACCACGGAGTTGCTGTACTTGCTGACGGATACTCAAGACGCCCCCTCGACTTATCGCACCTTTGGTAACGCCTAACGCCTCGCCACGCCTTAACCCGCAACATCCTGTGAGCAAGACAAATGGCCGGATAACTTCAGGTGATGCCTCAATAAGACGGCGCAGTTCATCGAGGGTCAGAACCGTCTTCTCCTCCCGTCGGGGCTCCCTCAGCCGAACAAACTCCGATGGATTACTCTGGATAAGTTCATCAGCAATCGCAAGACGCAGCACGCCAGAAAAAACAATCTTCATCTTAGAAACTGTCGTTGGCTTCAGAGTTACCGCCAGATCATTGAAGAACTGCTGGAGTTCCGCTCTCTTGATTTCACGAATATCATGATCACCAAATCTGGGGAGAACGTAGCGATCCATAGTCCATGCGATTTGGTTGAGCCAATTCTCACTTCGGTGCTTGACTGTCGGCAAATAGACTCTACTGTAGAAATCGAACAGCTTGTATTCTTGCTCATTGGCGAACGATCCATACGCCAATCGTGTAGCCTCCTCAGGGCATTTTGCGTAGTATGTCTTTCGTTTTAGGGTACTCGGATCGACCCCCTTTGCAGCCCAGAGACCTGGGCGATTTTTGACTGGATATGCTGTAGGTAGCTTCATGTCGAACTCGTTTTACTGCTTCGTCTCTCTCGTTGCGAAGCCGACTCATGGCGAGGTCGAGGTCGTCATACGAATACCAGTTCTTGCGAACGACTGGTATATAACCACGACTTCTTAACTCTTTAAACATTGAATCGGAACAGCCCAAATAGACACATGCCCCATGCGCATCTGTACCTATGGGTTTTGGATCGTTATTGCTCATTTCGTTTTTCACTCTTATCTTTCCTGAACAGTTCCAGCTGGAAACTATTCAATCCGTTCTCAATGCATTAATCAAGATGAAATTACATTTATCAAATACCAAAACAAAATGAGTTAGTGAAGTAGTAATTTCGCAGATAACTACAACCAGAGAAATTTCGAGTTAAATCTCTCAAAATTTGTGACAGAAATCCTACGAGTATTTCCGGCAAGTCAGATTCAGCTACACAATCTAGCGAAAGACCACCGGAAAGTACTTGAAGGGGCCAGCGCCCAATCGAGCGCAACGTCTGCTTCGCGCACACCTCCGGCAACCGCCCCCGGATCAAACACGCCCGGCGTCCTGTTACTCATTCCGTGCCCGGCATCCAGGCAAATTCGATCAAACGGCATCTCGCTACTCTCGGATCCACCCGGCTTAAAAAGGTTCGGGCCGACCCTCGTCACCATAGGAATCGGCCCACGCTCTCATGCACCTGGCTTCAATAAAAAAGCCGGAGAACCAACTGGCTCACCGGCTTCTTCGGTCACTCACAATTTTAATGACCGTACACCTATCATGCAACCCCCACCTACTCCTTGTCAACCCTCTCTGCAATTTTTTGCAAAAAAGACCCATTTTGAACCACCGCAGTCACTTCACCTCTTTAACCGACTCCACCAACTTCTCCATCGCCACGACCATTCGATTCGTCGTGGTCGTGCCGCCAGCATCCACAAGCACCGCTTCCACCCCACTAACAGCCGGCCACTTTTTACTTTGCTCGCTTAACCTATGCTCTACCCTGACCATTTGCAGATGCAACGCTTTCAGGTCAACGAGCAATCCGATCAAATCGCTTGCCTTCTCTCGCTCCCTTCTTTTGTTTACCATTACCTCTCTCATCCCTTCGCCTCCAACAACTGAATCAATCCATCCACCGCTTCTCGTGCCTTATGATACTCATCCTTCACCTGCAACGCGTTCATTGCTTCATACAGCCGCTCCGCCACCCGCTCGTCCGGCAAATCAGAGTAAACATTTTCCGCCAATCTCAACCCTGAACGCATCTCCCTCTGCGCCCGGTCAATCATTCCGACGCGGCATCCCACCAAGGCACTTCCCATCCATCTGAGGTGTAGTATCTTGTTTCTGGTTCATGCGCACAAGTTGCGTCACAGCATCTCGGGCAAAGAATCTCGGCTACGTCGGCGCGTTTAGGGTCACCTATTTCCCTTTGTGCTTTTTTCTCTTTCCGGCATCGAGGGCATCGAATCAGAATCTTACTCACGGACGCCACCCCGCCGCCATCGCCGCCCGCCGATCCACCTCTGTCATCTGCCCATAACCCGGCAACTCCAACGCCACCGGCTTCGCCACCGCCGACCGTGCCCGATCCATCACCGACCAATCCACATCCTCCGCCAGCGACACCCGCACCTTCCCCCGAAAATCACGCCACATCTCGCCCGCCAGCCACGCAAGGCCCATCGCCCAAGCCTTATCCTTCCCGCACACCTGGCGCGCATACTCCTCCACCGTCAAAATCCCCCGCACAAACAGGCCGTCCGCGACCTTTCGCACCAGCGGCGTCTCACTATCCAGCAACCGCTCGATATGCAAGTACCGCTCCGCACTTTGCGGTAACCCACTTCCGTTCCGAGCCGTACCCCCCGAGCGAAAATCACTCACCGGATACCCCACCCCACCATCACGACGGAACGCGACCACCGCGCCCCAATCTTCCAAGTACCGATCAACGTCATCTTTGCCTATTCTGATTCTCTGCATGGGAACATCTCCTTCACCGTCGCCCTCAACGCATCACCCATCAACACATCATCAACTCGGCGAAGCGGCAAATAACCCGCCTCGACCAAAACCTTCCGCGTCGCCTCCGCAAGCTCGCGCCGCCACACTTCCCCCGACCCTCACACGCAAACCGCTGCATCTCCGCCACCCGCATCTCCGCCGAACGCCGCGCATCCGAATCCGGACGACCCCTCAACCAAAACTCCAAACCCAAACCCACCCGCATCAACTCCCGATCAAAGTCACTCACCACCATAACCCCCGAAGCCAAGGGCATCTGAGATGCCACGTTTCGCTCCCAAGCCTTACCCACCAAGCACCCCCAAACAAACAGAAGTGACGACCTGGTGACGACCTAAGCTGAACCAAGAGTGACGACCTGGTGACGACCTCAAAAACCCACAAATAGATTCAAAGTGACGACCGTGACGACCTTTCTTGCGTTCTTTGCGCATACGCGCAAGCGTGTACGCGCATCTACGCGCGCGCGCGCCCCCCCGCCCCCGCATAAAAGCCCCCCCAAGGTCGTCACGGTCGTCACTTGAACCTAAAATCACCAAACAAGGTCGGCACCAGGTCGTCACTTTGAACGTTCGCATAGTCGTCACCAGGTCGTCACTACTCCGCATCAAAATCCCACTCCTCCTCGAACTTCAACGAGTGATCCATCAACTTCTTCCCCTTATTGGTCGCCGTATAAATCACATCACTTCTCAGTTTCAACTTTGCCCCAAAATCATTCTTATTCAAATAGAACTTATTACCGATTTTCTTATTGTATTTCTCGTACGCTTCAAACAACTCTTGTCCACCAATCGTGAAGCCAGTTTTATAATCCGTACACGCCACCAAAAACTTACGGATCGTATCACTTGATCGTTTATATTCGTCTAAATGCGATTGAACCTCTTCCGGAGTTGGCAGACCATTCGCATACCAATCCTTCGCCCCACTCACCGCCCAAAGCAAAATCCCCGGCAACTCACGCTCCAACGTCTCCCCGAGCTTCTGATCCTGGAACTTCCCCACCCTCGAATTTGGAAACTCGACCGGCAACACCCGCGTCCAAAACGCATCATCCTCACCCCGAACCCTCGGCTTCTCATTACCCACCGCCAACATCTTAAAGGTCGGATAGAAATCGTAAGAGTTCTCATTCAGCTTCCGCGCATTGATCATATCCTCTCCGGTCACTTCTTTCAACTTCGCCTCGTCCCACCGGTCGCGAGAATCCACCTCGTTGATCACCATGAGACGTTTCCCTTTCGCCCTCGCCCAATGCTCCGCAATCGTCACCGGGAAATTCGACTTCATAATAAATTGCTTCTGCAAAACCACCGACAAATTCCCCATCAACTTCTGCAATATCCGAATGCACGTCCCCTTCCCGCTCCTCGGCGGACCATAGAAAAACCAAAACTTCTGCTCGCTCGTTCGCCCCGTCAGCAAGTAGCCGACCACCATCCGCATATACTCCGTCATCTGCGGACTCCCCAGCGACTCGTCGAGGAACTTGATCCACTCCGGACAATCCGCCTGCTCGTCGTAAATTAAATTCACGCACCCCGTAAACAAATGCGCCGGATCCGCTGGCACCAAAATCCCCCGCCGCAAATCCACCGTCCCGTTCGCCACCGGCAAATAATCAAGCTCCTGGTCCAGCTCGTCCGGACTCACCGGCACCGGATACACCCGCTTCGCCAAACCCTCCACCGAACTCGCCCCCTGGCTGCTCAACACCCGCCCCACCTGAGTCTTCACCTTCTTCAAAAAGTCGCTGCCGTACTTCTGCTCATCCAGAATCTTCGCGCCCACACATTCCTGCTCCCGTGCAAATCCCCGCCACTCCGTCAAAAACGCCTCGCCCCCCTTGTCATCCTCCGCCCAATAAGCCCCCGTCCACCTCAGCCAATAACCAAACTTCGCGCAAAACCTCAGCCGCGCTCCCCGCTCCGCCACAAATGCCTCCGCCAAATCCATATCGTGGAAATAAAACGGCTCGCGTGAAGACCGTGACGACTCGCCTCCGTTGTCCGGGAGGGGGGGGTCTGGGGGGGTCTGGTCATCAGAATCCGGCGAATCGGTCAAAGACTCAAGACAGGTATCCGGCCCTGATTCTTTGGCGGCCAATATACGCAACTCCGCCTCTGGATCAATCTCCCGGAACCCCTCCCGAGTCCCACCTTTCAGCAAAAACTCCTCTGCGTCCTTCCCCTCGCCCGGAACCACCACCCGAACCACCGGCGCCGGATCAAACGCCATCAGCGCATCCCGCTTCCGGATCGCCCCGCTGAGGCCCGGCTTATCGTTGTCCGCCACGATCACCACCGTCCCGAACTTCGCCAAAAACTCCGTATACTCCGCCCGCCACGTATGCGCCCCCGCATCCGCCGTCGTACTGCTCACACCAAGCGAACGCCGGAGAACTACCGCATCCGGCTCACCCTCGCACACCCACACCTCCCGCACCCCACTCTGCAAATCCGCCACGAGCATCGGCAAATCAAACAACACCCGCCTCGGCGCATCAAACCACTCTGCCCCATCTTTGGGCTTCTCATCCACTCGGTGCTGCGACTCGTTTCTCAGGTACTCCCACCGCCGACGCTTCGGATTGAACTCGTGCCAACCCCCATCCATCCCCCAAATCACATTCCCGTTCGCCGCCTTCCGCGAGAACGCAAAGCTCTTCTGCTTCTTCGCCATCTCCGGCGTATTCCGGTACTTTTCCTCCGGCCGGTACCTGAGCTTTTCATAAAGTAGCGTCCCCTGCTCATCGAGATACAAGTAAGCGCAAACCAAATCCCACTTCACAAATACGTCTTCACCCTGGATCCGCTCCTGGGTCCACTTGTCGGTCGGCTTACTCGCCCGCCGCTTCACCCCATGCCGGTGGTTCGTGTTATCCGGGAGTAAATCCTGCCACGAGAGTCCCACCGCCGCCAAAATCGCATCCCGCTCGCATCGCTGACTAAAACAAGTGAGCTGCACTTTCCCGTCCGGCAACTCCCGCACACTTAAACTCTGAGAATCCCCCCCGTGCGCCGGACAATTACACCGAACCGACCGCCCCTTTGCCGATACCCCGAGCGCATCGCAAACCCGCTGATAAGCCCTCATACACATATGGTGCCATTTTTAGTACTATAATATTACTGGTTTTTCCACAATTAACCGGGGTATATTCCTCCGAATGCTCAATGGTCAGGTACTTAAGAACTGGAGAATGAACCAAAAGCCCAAGATCTCAAGGATCAAGTTGGCTGAATTTCTCTCCGAATCGCTGAACGCCAAAATCACGGCAACGGTGATTCGGGATATTGAAGAGGAAAGGTCTGCCAAATGGGTGGTGGAGTATGGGGAATGGGCCAAAGCCAACTGGAAGGAGTCAACGAGACCACTCACGTTCGACGCTATCCACCCGCGTGATCTTGAGAAAAGAACTGAAAATTACGTTCCTGACGTCCTCCTCCACTTCCTTGACACCTCGCCAGGACAAGATTCCAATTGGAGGGTGAAACAGAGCAATGAATGGTGGTCATGCCCATTTATCTTGCCAAGCTTCTATGACAAATACATCTTTGTACAAATCAACGGCAGTGGCCTTGAACCCGCATTTTCCCACGCCTCAATTCTTGTATTCAAAGCAATGACGGTTCCGCCGCTTGGGAGTCTAATTCTAAGGCGAGTTTCAGAAGAATTTGAGATCGGCTTCCTTCAATCTACGGAGACTGGAATCCAAATGAGAACCTTTCCATCAAAATCTCATGGCTATGAAGGCATCGTCTTCGGGGCCCTTCTCGGGATCTTTAGGCAGTGGCAAATGGCAAGTACAAAGAATCACGCCAATATTGAGTGGAATGGCGGAAGGCCAATCATGTTCACAGATGACTGTCGCGGACTTCTCAGCTAAAATCCCTCAACAATACTCATTCAGAAGAGTACTTCCCTCAACTAAGAATCGAATGGTGGCAGACAAATTATTCAAAATTGAGAAAGGAAAGCACGGACAAAAATTATCAGCAGAGAAAGCACGAGTGAAGACCGGCAAAACACCAACTCTATCAGCAGAGCAAATGCGCCAGCTCTTTGATTCCTTCGATCCCTCAAAACCAAATGATCTCAGAGACCGGGCTCTCATTGCTGTAATGAGCTATTCCCTTGCCAGGGTATCCGCTGCCCTCGATCTCCGCGCCAGTGATCTCATGGACTTAGGGCGCACTCAAGTGCTAAGGCTTCAAGAGAAAGGCGGAGTGCAAAGAGATATTCCCGCTCATCCAAAGCTCGTTGAATATCTCGATGAATGGATAGACCATGCTCAGCTGAGAGGCTCAGACTTCCTCTTCCCTGCCCTTCCCCGCAACGGGGGAGTGGACAGCAGCAAATCAATGACGAGGGGTGATGCGCTTCGCATGGTGAAACGAAGACTCCTTAAAGCCGGAATCCCACCCGTATTTTCCAACCACAGTTTCCGTGCAACCGGGATCACCGAGTTCCTCACCAACGGCGGTGATCTAGAAACCGCTCAGCAACTGGCCAATCATGCAGACTCAAGAACAACGAAGCTCTACGATAGGAGAGCCAGCAGATTGGAGCTAGAAGAAATCGTGCGGATTCGGTTCTAGTGGGAGAATCCTGCAGCCTTAGAACTTTAGTGTTTTCTCCTAAAGTATATTCGCCGACACTAAACTCCTGCAATAGTGAGTCTAACAACGTAAAAGTAAAAGATAGCAAATGGTGCAAATATGGTGGCGATACCAATTATCTTTCGATTTGTTTCAATTAGTGAGATGCCAATGTAAATTGGAATTATGTAAAATACGCTCGTTGCAGGAAAGAAGAAGGAATGCCTAGCATTAGACTCCAGAACAAGGTTATTGAGATGCATGAGTTGTGCACTACCAATACCCAGTATGAGCACCCATGCACAAATTAAGAGGATAACTGTATTATAGTTGCTATTTGTGCGATCATCGTGCCTCATGACTATTCTATCAAAACATGTGTGGACATGATGCTCCGAAGATTCTGCTGATAAAGCTGCGCAACGCACCAGATAGACCCTGTGCCCAAGGAACTGTCAGCCCATTCATAGTTGGTTTTCCCATAGTGATTTGAAATCCTCCGTGAAGTAAATTCTGATTGACCCCGCCCGGCCTTACATTGAAGTAAAGTCCGTTGATACACCCCATTACAGCTGAAATAACAGCAGTTGCGAGTTTGCACGGATCACCCCCTAATTCGGCAAACGGGTTCTTATTACATCCGGTCACCAAATTATCACAGACACTATTAAGCACTTGACCCAGAAGCCCCGTAATAGCCCCCGCTATGCACCCTCCAATCGGCCCGCATGCAACGCCGACTGCCCCAGTTATACCAGCCATAAAACATGCGACGCCAGCCTTGCAAAGCCATGCCGGATCGGATCCTTGTGGACTCATGAATGATCCAAGAGCTGAGCCGATGAATCCGCCTGCACAACCTATGCCCATTCCCAGTCCAAGGCCAGCTAATCCTGTGACGAGTGCCGGGCAATTTCCGCTGGGATCGTTGTTCATCGCCGGATTCCCGTCCACGTATTGATACGCCTTCTGCCAAGGCCACAGCGGATCTATACTCCCCCAACTCCCACTCACCCTCGAATACCAACGCGCTCTCACATAACTCGTCAAATGACTCCAACCAGTAGCAAAATAGCCAAGCGCGCCAATAAACGTAAAAGGAGTCACGTTTGTCCCTGCATGCGTCACCTGACCATAAGGAGTATAGCTATAAGTATCCGTCACATTCGAGGAATCCAACAGGTAACGAGTATTACCCATCTCATCATGAACATAAGTACGCTCAACACCACCACGATCCTCATGAACCAACATCCCACCAAAATTCGTATACAAAACACTCGCCGACATCACTTCTCCTCCTTCAAATAGTCCGAACCATCATAAATCACTGACCAGATCATTTCTTTATGCTTTCGTCCGATCCAATAGTTGACGCCCAGCGATTTAAGACGGAACGACTACTATGTCGAAGATTGATTGAATGACCTTTCACACTCTCCCACAAGGCATTACGATAAATCATGATCTTCTGAGTCCACGGAAAGAAGTATGTCGACTTTTCAAGCAGTAACGTCACTCCCCTAGATTCATTTCTGAGGGATCCGTCAAATTCCATCAGTAACGATTTAGAAGCCTTTTCTATAACACGATAGCTTACGAAAGGAGCATTTCCAATACATTTGAGCAAAGACTCAAACTCTTGCCCCGATATGACTTTGCTGCTCAAGTTATCGAGAATCCGAATTACAGTTGAATTAAATTTTCTTAGAACAATTGCAACCAATGCAGCTGAAATCAAAAATGCAGGAATTACAACGATCCGCACCAAGTGAGTCGCATTCTCCTTGAATAAAATCATTACAACCCAACTTGCAATCAAAGGCACTAAAATTATAAGAGTAACATAGTGCGGGTATCGCGATAAAAAACCTAGCTCACTTTTTAACAAATGTCGCTCCCCGCTATGCCCGCCGTAACCATGAGTTCTCTTAGTAATGCTTCGATTTTGAGTCCAATATCGCCTAGAGCAGAGCCAATAATCCCTGATAAACAGCCGCCAAGTGCCTGACCAACTAACTTAATATAGTCGCAAACATTTGGAATCTTCTGGCACCCACTTTGAGAATCACAGTACCACGACATCACTTCGGCGAGAATACCTGCAACCATGCCTCCAAGGCAAGCTGCTAAGATAGGTGTTATGGCCGCCGCGAATATTGTCTGAATAAACCAACCTACAATACTCGCCAAACATCCATGCTTAATTTCACATAGATAACGACCGAGGCTACTATTTCCGCCACCACCTGCTACAAGTCCGGTAATTGCTCCTGCAATGCCCCCTCCGCAGGAAAAGACCAAATCCCAGAGGTCGAATTTGGATCTGATTTTTCCATCAGGATCAACGTACATCGCCGGATTCCCGTCCACGTATTGATACGCCTTCTGCCAAGGCCACAGCGGATCTATACTCCCCCAACTCCCACTCACCCTCGAATACCAACGCGCTCTCACATAACTCGTCAAATGACTCCAACCAGTAGCAAAATAGCCAAGCGCGCCAATAAACGTAAAAGGAGTCACGTTTGTCCCTGCATGCGTCACCTGACCATAAGGAGTATAGCTATAAGTATCCGTCACATTCGAGGAATCCAACAGGTAACGAGTATTACCCATCTCATCATGAACATAAGTACGCTCAACACCACCACGATCCTCATGAACCAACATCCCACCAAAATTCGTATACAAAACACTCGCCGACATCACTTCTCCTCCTTCAAATAGTCGTCGAAATCCTTCTTGGCAAGTCCATGGATGTCTCTGTTTTCCAGAAGGCTACCGATTACCTTCCCCCTTCCCACCATAAGATTCAATTGTCTTATTTCCCACTTATCTATATATTCTAATAATTTTCTTCTTATAACATAATGTACAAAGAATATCCATATCAACAAGAATACGCTGACGATAAAGAAAGTAGCGGTAATGTCCAGATTCATGCGATTATTAAAAATTAATCGTAAATTATAAGAGGACAAAGCGATGACGACTACTCCCAGAAATGACAGTACATCGACCCGTTCTACAACAGCACACATAACCTTATGGCGCCTCACTACGTAATCACTTTCTAGCACGTCGTACCCTTGCCCGCGATCAGGCCAATTAAGACAGCGCGTATCTCATTGAGCGGACCAACAAATCCAGGGGCCGTTCCTGTCTGGGAACCGTGGCCCAATCCTGACCCCCAAGTGCCCCCATTATAAAATCCTGTGTTTTGACCTGGATCAGTCACTCCTCCAGCTATCCCACCGCCAAGACATGCTATCGCCCCTCTAAGCAATGAGTCTATAAGCAGACAAGGAAGCGGATTTTCTTCAAATGTACAAGATGATTTAGGAATTAACGCATCACAAAGAAACCCCACAATATCAGCAAGCACACTTCCTACGAAAGCCCCAGCACAACCCGCAAAGAATGAACCAACTCCAGAAGATGTCAAAACTGCACCAACGATAAGTCCTGCAATAGCACCAAGGCAAGCTCCTCCCGCTTTACATAGACTCAATGAGCCTCGACTACCAGTTAGACTTCCAAGTCCTCCACTAAGAATGGGCTCAACCAATGATGAAAACAGAGCAATTCCACAAGTTTTCATTACTTCCCAAATCAACTTTCCAACATTTGCAGGCATCAACCCGCTGGGATCAACGAACATCGCCGGATTCCCGTCCACGTATTGATACGCCTTCTGCCAAGGCCACAGCGGATCTATACTCCCCCAACTCCCACTCACCCTCGAATACCAACGCGCTCTCACATAACTCGTCAAATGACTCCAACCAGTAGCAAAATAGCCAAGCGCGCCAATAAACGTAAAAGGAGTCACGTTTGTCCCTGCATGCGTCACCTGACCATAAGGAGTATAGCTATAAGTATCCGTCACATTCGAGGAATCCAACAGGTAACGAGTATTACCCATCTCATCATGAACATAAGTACGCTCAACACCACCACGATCCTCATGAACCAACATCCCACCAAAATTCGTATACAAAACACTCGCCGACATCACTTCTCCTCCTTCAAATAGTCTATGTAATGGGGCCTTAGCGAGCTCCATTGCACAATCATAGAGTCAAATGTTTGCTTAGCACCTACTTCTCCCTTAAGGACATAAAGAAAAACATAGTCCAATATAGTGCCAAGTTGTTTTTCATTGTAGACATCTCCCAATAACTTTAATTTCCGGCTAGTAATGGTAAGGAAGTCCATATCTGATGAATGAAAAGTAGGGCGCAGTTGAATTATATTAGATTCTCGTATCCCTGCAGTCTTGCGCACAGTTTGCCCATCGGCTAAAACGAGATACGGCCAAAGACGAGCCCAAACTTCCGATGGCAATAATCCTACTGGGGCCCTACCACACAGGCTTAGGACACTTTCCCAATTAGTAGAATCTACAATCGCGACTAGCAAATTCTTGACTTCCCATTGTTGCTCAAGATTAAACTCATCGCGGTTTATCGCCATAAAACTTGAGATAAAGTTCCTAAGAGGCACTACATTCTGCACATGGAAATTATCCACTACTGCAATAGCAATGTCAGTTTGGAATTGTTCTATCTCAGGAATGATTTCCATGGTGGGGTCCATCGGTTTGGCCATCTTCCGTCCATACCTGCGCACTTCATGAGGAATATCAGTTCACAGTTTATGGCTCCTGCAGTAGCATTTAGCCATTCTCCGACATGAGTTGCAGATCGACTTGATGCCGGATAGCAAAGCATCATCTCCAACATTCTCAAGTTCGCGCAAGCAGACCACGCGGCTGCTTTGTACATTAATGAAGAACATGAGTCTCCCCAGGTGCAATCCCCGCAAACGTCACTTGCTCGACCTGGTGTATCGTCTCCACAAGTATCCTTCATTCTCTTCCTGATCGCCTTACACAAAAGGCTCCTCAACAAGTTGATCGCATGAAGGAGTAACCAAACTACCACGGCTAGAGTTGCTCCAATTAGGATTGCAATCAACCAAGCCGGTAAAGTTATTCCAATACCAATTCCAAGAGCAAGTCCAGCTACTACGGCCATGAACCCACTCGGATCAGCTTTCATCGCCGGATTCCCATTCACATACCCATATGCAGGTTCCATGGGCCATATTGGATCAACACTCCCCCAACTGCCACTCACACTCGAATACCAACGCGCTCTCACATAACTCGTCAAATGACTCCAACCAGTAGCAAAATAGCCAAGCGCGCCAATAAACGTAAAGGGAGTCACACTCGTCCCAACATGCGTCACCTGACCATAAGGAGTATAGCTATAGGTATCTGTCACATTCGAGGAATCCAACAAGTAACGAGTATTACCCATCTCATCATGAACATAAGTACGCTCAACACCACCACGATCCTCATGAACCAACATCCCACCAAAATTCGTATACAAAACAGAAGCTGACATCACTTCTCCTCCTTCAAATAGTCCGAACCATCATAAATCACTGTCGTCACCGCCCCGCTTGGAGTCAAGGTCAACCTCCTCAACCCATCCGCACCATAAGTATACGTCGTTCTCGTCATATCTGGATGAACAATTGCCGTCATTTTATTGTCCTGGTCATAAACGAATGTGCTCTCCACTATGGCCAGTACAGTTCTCGAACGTGCATCCCATGAAGTGACTAGATTCCAAGTTGGATTCATCGAATCTGCAACTAACAAAATTACAACCCCTCAATTCTGTGTCACAATAGTGAACTCTTCCAAAATCGCAGTTAACATAGTTACAATTCGAAGATTGAAGTGAAAGCACGGCAATATACGCAGACTTTACAAAGCACAATTTAAACATTAGAAATAGAAACAGCGCAACTATCGCTGAGGACACAATCAAAAAACCATAGTCAGTTATTAGTTTTTCTGAACTATTGAATGCTAGTATTTCTCGATTTAGGAAAGTGCCAGAAAGGAGTGCGACAGCCACAACTAGAGTAGAATAATATAGCAAGTAGCGCTTCGGCCTTGAATGAGTGTAGACGTAATAGAATATGCCAAATATTATGGTGCCAACAATTGACAAGCCAAGAATTTCATAGCTCACAGGTCTTGCGGCTATGATCGCAAATACCGATACCCCAGTAAGACCGAATGATCCCGCAAGTGCTTTCAACTTAGTAAAGCAGTAGTCTTCCGCAATAATCAAGTCGCTAATTCTAGAACCCACATGTCGGACTCTTCGGATTACCCCTTGCGCGTTATCTATTTGGGCATCGACCACACTATTCCTCCAGAAGGATCCATAGTTGAACAAGAAATTCCCCAAATACTATCCACCAAACCAAAGAGAAGACCAAGGAAAAAGGTCACTAAAGAATTACCTAGATCTAATCCATCATTCCCAGTTCGGACTTTGCCCAATGCGCACCCGAATGCACCGAAGACCGCACTACTCAAAAGATCACAAGGCGATATGCCGCATTTCTCACATTTTGAACGACCAGCGTTCAAATAACACTTGCAAATATCCGACAAAACATTGGTAAGTGCACCGACTAATGCGCCAACTACACAACCTAAAAGTGCCCCAACAGGTGCAATTAGCGTAAGCACAAAAGCTTTGATACAACTGCCGAGTGAAGAACAAGCGATGTCAGCAGGAGTAGCATTTCCTCCAAATACATTACTTAAAAGTAGCGTACCTGCCGAGATAACTCCTGCACCAATACAGGCCGCGATTGCAGGATGTAGTCCGAATTTATCTGTCCACATCGTCGGATTTCCATCCACGTACTGGTACGCCTTCTGCCAAGGCCATATCGGATCAACACTCCCCCAACTGCCACTCACACTCGAATACCAACGCGCTCTCACATAACTCGTCAAATGACTCCAACCAGTAGCAAAATAGCCAAGCGCGCCAATAAACGTAAAGGGAGTCACACTCGTCCCAACATGCGTCACCTGACCATAAGGAGTATAGCTATAGGTATCTGTCACATTCGAGGAATCCAACAAGTAACGAGTATTACCCATCTCATCATGAACATAAGTACGCTCAACACCACCACGATCCTCATGAACCAACATCCCACCAAAATTCGTATACAAAACAGAAGCTGACATCACTTCTCCTCCTTCAAATAGTCCGAACCATCATAAATCACTGTCGTCACCGCCCCGCTTGGAGTCAAGGTCAACCTCCTCAACCCATCCGCACCATAAGTATACGTCGTTCTCGTCATATCTGGATGAACAATTGCCGTCATTTTATTGTCCTGGTCATAAACGAACTGAGTGACAACACCGCCCCGGTTCTCCGTCGTCATATTCCCTTTGTCGTCAAAGCTCAATGTCACTGCCTTTGGACCATCCTGCATTGCAGCGATCTGACCAGCCAAGTTGTAGGTCATAGTGACTGGCAATCCTCCTTCCTGTTTCATGGTCATATTGCCCACTGAATCATATGTGTAAGTTCCTGCAATCCCTCCTTTGATCTGCCGACCAGTCAACCGGTCAACATTGTCATAAACCAACGTGGTTCGGATAGAAGATTTATCTTCATGTCCTTGTTCATCGATCAAAATCTTGCGCCCAGCCGAATCATAGGTGTAAGTAGAAGCAAGAACGCGCGTCGCGGACTTTGCACGGTGGGCGTTGTTGAGCAATCCTGTGGCACCAAAAACTTGAGTGACCACTAAATTCGACTGGCTATCCGTAAACTTGGTTTGCTGACCGACTGCATCGTAGACAATCGTCATGACACGGCCATTCGGGTTAATCATAGTCACCGGCCGATTGATCGCGTCATAGGATGTCGTAAACCGGCCCCCACCAGGCTCCTGAAGGACATTACGGTTACCAACGGCGTCATAAGACATCGTCAAGGTACGATTACCCGGCAGTTGTTGCTTTGTCAGTCTTCCATTTGCGTCATAAGTATTTGTCGTTTGACCGATGCGATCTTGAACGGAAGTCATTCGACCAACCACATCATAGGTAAATGTATTCAGATTTCCGTTTTGATACACTTCGCCAGTCATTCGCCCCGCTGCATCATAAACCATCGTCTTGACCTGACCTAACGGGTCTTGAAGACCAATTTGGCGCCCTGCAGAATCATAGATCGAGGTATTGATTTTCCCAATTTCGTTTTGGATACTTTTTGCCTACCAGCATTATCGTAAGTCCAAGAAATGACACCTCCATTTGCATTTTTCTGACTAATCTTCTGACCCGCCAGGTCATAGGAATACGTTGTTCGGTTCCCAATGGGATCAACTGAAGCTTCAACTCGGTTTGAACTGGATGAATAAACCGTTGTCGAAACTCGTCCAAGGGGATCCTGCGCTGTAACCTGAGCGCCAACTCCGTTAAAGGTGAAGGTGCTGACATTTCCGAGCGCATTGCTCACGCTGACAACGCGGCCCGCCGCATCATAAACTGTGGTCTCCCGGTGACCCAGCGGATTCACTGAAGCCGTTTGACGATTAAGCGCATCGTAAACATAAGTGGAAACATTGCCAACTGCATTGACCGTGCTGACCACATTGTCAACTGCATCATAGGAGCTGGTGCTCACAAATCCAAGCGCATTCCGTACCCCAATTTGCCTTCCCAGGTTGTCATAGAGATACGTTGTTCGGTTTCCAAGCGGATCAACCGTTGCCTCGCGAAGCCCACTCACCGCATAAACCATCGTCGAGCGATTACCAAGGGGATCAACGACGGCGATTGTCCGCCCAATTGCGTCTGACACATATGTCGTTACATTGCCAAGCGGATCCATCATGGATGTGCGCTCTCCGAATCGCCCGTATGTATAAGATGTCCTATTCCCAAGCGGATCGACTGTTGCCTCAAGCAAACACGTGTTGTATACATACCGAGTTTGCTCACCTGCACCATTGGTCATTGAGATAATGTGATCAGCATTGTCATACCCGTAAGAAGTCACTCGTCCAAGAGGATCCATCTTTGTAAGGACGCGAGACAATGAATCGTAAGTGAAGGTCTGAACTCCTCCATCAGACCCCATGACAGTCTGCAATCGCCCGGTTCCATCGTAAGAGTTAGTTGTCACTAAACCACGAGCATCTCTTACGGTCAGTACTTGACCAGATGCATTGTAGCTCAAAGTTGTAAAGTTACCCAGTGGATCCTTAATTGAAGTCATGTTTCTACTGGCATCGAACCCTCTGACTGTAACGTTACTTAACGCATTTGTAATTGTGGTCAAGTTCCCTGAGGAATCATATTGATAACTCGTCACCCTTCCCAGTGCATCAGACGACGCTACCAACCTATTTGCAGAGTCATAACTCATGCTCTGCTTGAACCCAATTTGAGTTTGCTCTTTAGTTAGGAGTCCGAGGGTGTTAAATGTATAAGTCGAAACGACACCAATTGGAGTAGCTTTCGCAGACAGTGACCCTTGTGCACCGCCATACGTAAAAGTTGTCCTTGCACCAAATGGATCAACTTCAACAGTGGTTGCAGGTTGAGAGTAAATCCAAGTCCAAGTAGCCGAACCGGCAATCATGGTGGTTACTCGGGCACTTGAGTCGTATGAGTATGTTGTCCGATAGCCTCTAGGGTCTTCAATACCGCTAACGAGCGAAATATTATTGATCGTTGTATAAAAATACTGAGTAGTACACCCTTCCGGAGTCTCGAATTCGGATAAATTTCTGTTCGCATCATAAGAGAATGACCACGTTCTTCCACCCCAATCTTGCACGTTTGATAGCAGAGACGTTGGCGAACTCGGAGAGTAACTAAATGTAACCTTGTCCCCTCCAGAAACCTCTATTGACTTTAAAAGTCCGGTCTCACCGGGTGTAGAGCTGTAGGAGTATGTGTGAATATTTCCATTCAAATCTTCAACTTTGACTGGTTGAAATTTACCAGATGCAGAAACGATTTCAGCAAAAGTAGCCTTAGTACCATCCAAATATGTTTCTACATATTGTCCTGTTGAGGAATCGAAGCTGATTGTATTGATAAAGCCAGAGCGACTGACACCGCCATAGACGGTCACGGTTCCTGAGCTTGAAATTTGACTAAGTCCAAAAATCAGAAGGTCGCCGCGATAGTAATTTATTCCAAGCAACTCCGACTCCTTTATAAATGGAGCAACCGACATATTTCGACCACGACCGAGGGGCTCATTTGAGTTCACCCTAGATGAGTAGAAGAATCCAATTTCAAGTGCCATACCTTTTGATGGCAGATAAATCTCGGGATCTATCTCTAGGCTACCATTGATGGGGTTCGGCGTCGGGCGGTACGGAGCGCGACTATGGGTATTCGGCTCAGAAATTCCAAAGTTAAATCTCTTTTCTGACATATCGTTTCTCAGTTAGTACTCCACCCGCATCGCACACGCTGTTTTGTTATGGTGAACGATTCCATCAGCAATAAACATGTGGTGAGGCTTTACCTCTATCGCCACCACTGGCCTTGTCCCAATATCCTCAATAGAGATGATTTCGATCAATGATCCATCGGTTGACAACACCGAGTCACCACATTTTAGACTCATTACAGGCACCTCAACGACACCTGCACCTATGAAGACGTGTCCCTTGGAGCAGATTATTACGTGTTCTGCAAATGACACCCTAAGGCACTCAGACTCAATGTGCGCTAGATTGACGACAGTCTGATTAGCGATGTCTCCAGTGCAGTCTATGCCGAGAATAATGTCACCCTTCGCGATGTTTTTCAATTTGCTGGCAGTGCCATCCTCATTTAAAACTTCGACGTTGCCATCCAAGCAATTCACTGGATTAGCTGGCGTAAAGTTACTGGCATCACAAGGAGAAGATGGGTTCGGAAGATTGCCGCTGGCACCTCCGACGCAGTATCCATAAACCGCATTCCCTTGACCACCAGATCCGGAAAACCCGGTTCCTCCTGCTCCTGAGCCACCAACACCTCCATTCTGGCCTGACTGACCCGGTGCACCACCACTTGTTTGAGATGCGATTGCACCTCCGAAGCCAGAAAATACTGGTGGCAAGCTCAATTTAATTCTCCTAGCGTTGCTTTCATGATCTCACAAGTTCATCCTTTTCATCTTTCCTCTTGCATTCAATTCTCTCGATGGCTCTTACTACGAATTCAGGGATCGCCTCCTTACCTTCAGTCGTTCTCCCCAAAATAGCCTTAACTACAGGAACCGAGACACGAGCAGCAGCCTCCAATTCCCTACCGCTCAAAAGTGTCCCAATGATTTCACAGGAAGCCATTGTTGTCGGGCATCCATTACACTTGTAACCAATATCTTCAATCACTCCATTCGGCGCATAGATTTCGAACGTGGCATAGTCACCTGCGCCTTCATCCCCAACATGGCCAATATGAGTCGCCACATCAAGACGTTTGCGAAACTGAGCGTCTCGCAAAAGCTGGAGGGCTATTTCAGTAAAACCGTCCGTCATAACTTAAAAGAGCATTTCTGCTCCCTCGTACAATTACTATAAACCAGAAATTCTCTCACTGTGTTCCACTTTTTCAAGAATTTCTAAATTTTGCTTAGCCCCAACGTGATTTTCATCAATTCTTAATGTTTCTTGCCAGAGGCTCAAAGCTTCAGCTTCATATCCTGCGTTGGCATAAGCAACCCCTGCAAGAAAGAACGAATGGGCATTCCCTGACGACTGGAGAGCAGAGAGAATCGGCGTTGCTTCCTGCAACCGTCCCTCTTCAAGGAGATACCGGGCCCATGCAAGCCCAACTCCTTCATCATGCGGATACATGCGCTGATACTGGGCAAACTTCTGAGATGGATCAACCCCCTGCACAAGCGCCAGGTGAGTCACCATCTCTCCCCACTTTTCACGTTCGTGTGAGTGCATGAGGAGGCTCATGAGTGCCTCTTCGCAAAGTGCATAACTCCGGCGCCTAAGACCTGACTCAAATACGGCAACTCCAACCGAAACAGAGCCAGGAGCCAGTCCTGATGCTTTCCTAAGGTAGTGCTCCTCGCCCACGTGATCTCCCATCTCTGCGCAGCAGATACTCAGGTTGAGAAACTTCTTGTACCCCTGTATGGAAGTATCAAAAGAAGCGAAGTGGTTTGGTGTTTCTTCAGGAATAGACTCCAGGTCTATTCTGGCCTCGCCAAACTTTCTCAGTTCCATCAAGATCACTCCGCGAATAAACTTGAGCTCGGGATCATCTGGGAATTGAAGGAGGCCATCTGTAACAACCTTCAAAGCAACGTTGTTGTCTCTCAATGCCCGAAATGAATTTGTCAGAAGGGCATAAACCTTTCGGACATGTGACTCTTCCACTTTAGAAACAGAGAGACATTCATTGAACCAATCTATGGCCTTTTCATGGTCATCGTTGTAGTGCGCCGTCATGCCAAGGTTAAAGAGCACAAAGGGATGACCAGGTCGGTCCGCTAAGTCAAGTTTAAGAAGCGTATCGTCTCGCTTTCGCTTTTTCGCTTGTCCAGTTTCACTTGTATCGTAGCCAGAGTGCAAAACAACTGCTTCAAGACGTTGAATCTCGCCACCAGACTTCCGTAGAGAGCCCAGAATCTGTTCATGAATCCGGCCCTCAAATTCGAGACCAGGCAGATTGCGAAAGAGCTTAACATGATCTACCCTTGTTCCATTCCCCATTTCATCTTCAACAAACTGAACCGGAATAACAAAACCAACCACCCACTCTGGCGCGGTGATTGCTGCATCCAAAATCCTCTCCGCCGACCATGAAGGCAATACATCATCGGCATCCATCCAGAAAATCCACTTCCCCGATGCGCCCTCAATACTCTTGTTACGGGCCAGAGCAAAACTCTCGGGCCATTCCATTTCCCGAACCGTGACATCAAATTCATTTTGCAAAATAGCAAGGGTTCCATCTTTGGAACCCGTATCCACGATGATGCGCTCGGTGAAAATATCCTCTGTGGATCCCAGGCAATCTCTAATCACCCGTTCTTCATCCCGAACAATCATGCAGAGTGAAATCTGAGCTTCTTTCGCTTTCTCTCGAAGGCTTTGGCGAAGCGCATCTGGGTGGCGAGCGGGATTAAAACGGATCGGGTCACGTCGCTCACCCGGAAGGTGAGATGCATAGCCGGAGAGCACCTGACCCCGCCGCAAATCTTCAAAGACCTTAGCGTTTGAGTCCATCAGCCGCTTTGGGTTTGCAATTGCCCGGCGAATGGACTTTGAACCCTTGTGGTAGACGAACGCCGAATGGATCAGATGGAGTTCATATCCAAGCTCTTGAACCCTAAAGCACAGTTCATTGTCCTCATACATTCCCGCGCCAAATTCCGGGCTAAAACCACCAATGTGCCGCGCAAGATCGGTTGGCATTGCGATACAAAAACCAACGAGCATTGAGACCGCTTCCGAGGGCTTTTTAGACCAGCTCAAATCCGTTGCAAATCCATCGATTGCCTTGGCATCTGATACTGGCGCATTGACTTGCTGGTAGTAGGCAACAGCATTGGAAACCGGGCCAACCATGCCAATTCGGGCATCTTCCATGAGACCATTGATGAGGCTAATGAGACCACTTCGAGGGACAATCGTATCGCTGTTAAGAAAAACCGTGACATCTCCTTTTGCTGCGGCTAAACCATCATTGCATGCCGCCGCAAACCCCCCGTTCTTGTCTCTTCGAAGCACATGAGCGATCCCCATTTCTTCTGCGATCTGAGCTGAGTTATCCGGGCTCAAATCATCAACAACAATAATTTCACTCAGCAAATCAAGTGAGTTTTTGAGGCTCTCTAGACAATCCCGAATATCCTCTTCCCCGCCGTAAAGCGGAATAACGATTGAAATACTCGGCCAATTTTTGATTGGATGAGGCGGCTCAGGAACTTCGCGACCAGAGTCAACGCCCGCCAGAACCTCCGGGACACCGCGTCTCTCAATTTGCCGAAAAGCTATTGGATGGGTGGGATGAAGGTTTTGCGTGCAGGGATCCTTGTCCCAGCCGAGCCATTTCTCGTTCCACCAAGCATCCAAGACTTCATGCTTGTGGCTCCAGCCCTTGATTTTCTTTTCAATTCTGGAATCTGGCCCGACGTACGAGAGATGATGAAGGAGTCCATGCTCTCTCCCCAGCACGATTTCACTTCCGCCATCAAATTCACGAATGTACCGATGCTCACAGTTCTGCACATTGAGAAGCAATACTGGGGCAAGTTCCTCCGGCGGAACAACAACGTGCTCGGTGGTCTTCCAATAGGTTGCCATCCGCACTCTGACCTTGTCGGCTAAACCGACCTCTGCGATCTTGAGGAGATTCTCAAGAAGCTCAGCCTCTGGAATTTCATCCGAGTCCGGGATGAGAACATGCGTCATGCCTTTCGACTTGAGATATTCGATGGCAAACTTTCTATGAGTCGATTCATCCGCCCAGTCACCAGTCACAACAGTTGCCCCACATTCGTCCGCGATACGGACTGCCTCTTCCCAGTTTTCTGCTTCCCCTGACCAAGGAAGTCTAGAAACGAATACAAATACCTCACCTACAGGCTGAAAAGCCGAGATGACGTGGCTCAGAAAAAGGTTGTCATCGTGAATACAAATCGCTGAAGGTAACTTTGGCATACACCAGAATATTACTGCTTTAGGCTCTCAATTCGTTACACACCGGAGTAACATTCCCCAGCAAACTCTGGTCGCTATTCAAGCAGAGATGATTCGGCCATGCCAGATTGCTCTATAGTCTGAACTTGACGCTCCGTTGCCTTGTTAAGCATCTTAAGCAACGCACTACCTGGTTGGCTGAAGTAGTTTCTGTATAAGTGTAGCAAGCCACAGCCGATTGCTAACAGCAAAACCCATGCAAAGGCTCCCGCAGACGTAAGAAGTGGCAAAACCCTAGTAACCGATAAACCGAAAAGGAGTAGCGATGAAACAACCAATCCAACACCTATCCACAGAGACAATGTTCTAATAAGAGGTACAAATTTGAAATACCGACCAATTGCCTCCGACAGATTTTGCTCAAATCGAGATCGATCTTTCGATGGTAACGCAGCATAACTATTTGGAACGTTAGGATTTGGCAGAATTGCATTTGGGGTGAGCTTATTCCAATGCCGCTCACTAGCAACCGTGAGTCGATGCAGTTTTTCTTCAGCAATCCACTCACTTAGCCATGCACTAGCACTCTTCATTCCAATGATAAAGTCTCGCTTCATGAAGTCTTCATTGATGAATCCACCAAAGTTTCCCATGAACTGAGAATTGAGCCTCTCCGTCGCTCGGATTTGTGCGACATGTAATTCGTGTTTCTGCGCATTACCGTGCACGAAATCATTGAGGAGAATATTAAGAACCAGGTGAAAAAATTGTACACTTGTCATTCGATGCTGTCTACCCATTTCCTGCACTGTATCTCGATACGCTACCTGCCTCAAAGTGAAACGGTACTTAGACCTTACATACTTCTTATTAGGATTCGATTTACCTTCCGAAATTAAGTTTAAAATATCGAGCCGCATTTGTGAACACTCGCTGACAAGAGTCTTTCGAGCGAGGAGTTTCGTATATCGAGCGAATTGCGGCCAAAGGAGGTGCTGTCGGTTTTTCAACTGCTCATTGATACGTTTAGCATCTCTGAGATCGTCAAAAAATGACTGTTCTCTCACAGATTCAAAAAGTGCTCCAGCAAGCACCCCTTGCCGAAACAACGGATATCTCCCCGGATCAATACCACTACTCAACGAAGGGTCTGTTCTAATTCGGTACTGGCTGTCCGCCAAATCCGTACTGATGAAAATATAGGTTCGCTTATCAAACAGTCCGGCTTGATCACCCCCTTCCATCTGAGAATAATCTCTCAGTACTTTACATGCGCGATCGAGCGGCATATTGTCAATAATCCCGCCATCTGAATACTTCATCTCACGAAATCCGGTACGACCGTACTCAACATCCGGATAATAGCGAGTAGATCGTTCCATTTGAATTGGATTCCAGGCAAAAGGAAATGCTCCTGATGCTAGAGCACTCCACTTCAGCCTTGTCCAAAGGACGCTTAGGCTGTCGCGACCTGCAAAACCCTCCTTGTCACTCGCGATCTCTTCGAAAACGATATCCCCGGATCGATATACAAGATTCCTTGAAGGATATTGATCTTGGAACGAATGAATCCGAAATGTTATCCAATCGCGACGCGTCCTTCCGAGCATATCTACTAATCGGTCTGAGGATTCTTCAAAAACACAAGGAGCGGCGTCCATTTCCAACTCATAGTTGACTGGGTCAACACCTGTCAATGTGCAGGTATAGATGAGACGCTTTTGACCTGACGGGAGGGATGGCTTAATCACGGGAATCATTTTCCCGGCGATAGCCTCAATGGGATCCGGGTTGAGAATGCTCGTACGATTGACTCCCTTACTGAGTAGGGACTCCATATTGAGATATTCCTGACACCAAGCGTCAAAATTATTCTGCAACCAGACCATTAGCCTTTTTTCGAGATCATCCGGTTGACCCATTTCAGAGGTCTTATAAAAATTTGAACCGATGAACTGAAACAGCATTGCGCCAGTTAGAGCCCCCGCACTCGCTCCACTGATGACATCAAGATGAATTGCCGGAAGATCATCCTGACCGCTTGTTCTCAAATCATCCCATTTTGCGAGAAAAAATCCAATCTGTGCTATTGCGCCAGCATAGTATGCGCCTAGCGCTACGCCCCCCGGGATCACCAGGCTTATGTAACGATCTCTAGCAACTCCAACTTCCCCGGACTCCTGTTCGGAAGTCATTGGAGACCATATTCCTTTTCAAGAGTATCGAGAATGGCATGTGCCACAGCCAGTCTAGATGATCTAAGGAGAAGCTTCTCTCGATTATTCGTATTTGAAATAAATCCAAGTTCGATGAGGCAAGCTGGGCCGTCAAAATCCAGAACTGATAGTCTTGGGTGTTGGGTTTTCGATTCGTGCTTCACTCCACGGTCTCGAAACTGCAATGCAGCCAAAACGGCCGAATTCAACAGCTTTGCAAGTTTCTTGTCTTCATCATCTCGATAAAAGGTCTCTGTCCCATTCGCGGAGGGAGACGCAGCATTGCAGTGCAGACTCACGAACAAATCACAGCCAGCTTCGCTAGCCAAATTGTCACGCCTTCCAACTGGAGTGACTTCATTTTCCGACTCCCGAGTCAAAAAGACGTCAATCCCTCTACTCTTTCCGATCCATTTTATTGCTAACCCATATGCCAACACAATGTCAGCTTCAGATACTCCTGCAGAAATCGCACCTGGATCATAAACTTCTTTAGACCGGTTCCCAAGACCATGACCCGGATCGATACAAAGCTTTTTCTTCACTCTTGGTATCCCTAGAAAATTTCCTTTATCAGTCGCTTTGAGAGCTTGAGGATTTCGCTTACGTCATACGATATCCCAAGTTCCTTACCCACGGCCCTGCCCACCATCCTGCTAACTAGGAGCACCAGGTCGTCCACATCTTCGCTGTTCTTGCGACCCAGAATCTCCTTAGTGCGACTGTGGTTAATGATCTCTGACGAAAGCAAATCTGCTGTTCCAGGCGACAATACTGAAAATATTGAAGCTGCATCACTATGGATACTACGAGTCACCTTTGAGCCACCTTTTCGCGCAACTTCTTGGCCAATTCTTCGCCCCGTCATTCTAACGATCATTGCCACAAGATCGTTGTGCTTGCTAGTCTCTTTAATATCCCTTTCCGCTTGAGTATTAAACTCATCGTTGCTCAAGATTTCAGAGCAGATTCCTGCATGTGTGCCACCCTTCCAAATCTTCCAAAATGATGAGCTTTCCTTGTCTAGATTGAACGCCATTGTAATCCTTATGTTGCTAATGGAACTCGTACTAGAAATCTCCGTTTCTAGACACAAGTCCAATATGCTTCCTCAATTTACTAAGGTACCCTTGACTCATTCGACTTCAATCGAGTACTGCACATTCTTGCTACAAAAACCGCAAGAACTTACCCTACGCCTTTCTATGATAACCTTCTCATTATCAACACGTTAAGGAAGAGCCGCCCTCTACTTGAGCGTGGCGACGCTCCCCGCAGGCCTTTGCTCATGCCTTGGCAAGGACGGTGAAACAAGCCGCCGTTGCCCCGCTCTCCGCTCTTTTACGGCAGCAAAGACCGCTCCTCACCGCGATCCCACCCGCATCATGCTTCAGGCTCACTTCAAGAGCCGTTGAGCTTTCCAGTCTCCCCAAAGTGAGCAGGAGCAAATTGCCTTTTGAATCCTAGCTTTAAGTCAACGCCACTAGCCCCTTCCTTTTGTCAAAGACAAGGGCTCCCAGTTTATGCATCACCTTCTAATACTGTTAGCAGATTCACGGTATGATCCCCCCGAATATTGCTTATGGTGCAGATGCTCTTCATTTGCTCGCTCAAACGATTAATGGCTCCTTTCTCTTGGCAACCATCAAAAGCTGGAATTCGAAAGAGTCACCAGGTCAAATAGTGTCGCCCACTTTGTAGCCCAGCGACTCACTCTAACCTGGCTCTAACCCCTCTCTTACTCGAAGTTTCTACTATCTCCTAGATTCATTCTAGTGGACGTTCCAACTCCTGGGCACCATTATTCTCATAACAAAAGACCCAAAAAAATTGATACCCACCTAGCGGCTCACCCTTCTTCCGACCTCGAAGTCAACGGACGGACAAGCGGTTTCCGATTTACTTATTCCTACTCCTCAGCAAACGGTGAAAACAAGAATCCGATCCGAATTGAAGACTGGCGGGACGAGTACGTCCAGCCAGTCTTCTAACTCTCGATTATTGCGTGTACTGCGCAGTGCGGCGCCCAACAATCAGCTCCAAGTTCGAGCAGTTTAGGGCGGCAGATACCGCGCAACTCGCTGTGAGTTCTGGTACTCCAGCAATGGGCAGACCTCTTTGCCACACTGGACGACTGGCATGGATTAATAATGCAGGGATCTCGTAGGTGCCCATCAGTTCTGCCTTAGCCAGAACGCTGCTGTCTAAGACTTTTAGAAATTCTTCCGAGCTGAGATTCGGATCCAACACGTGAACCCGATCCATTGCGAAAATTGTGAAAATATAGCGATGCTGTCCGCTGCCCGCGGGAGGCAAAGGTCCGGAATATCCCAACTTATCGAAGCCATTGGGACCTTGTACAGCCCCCAAAGGGTTGGAGAGTTGTTCTAAGGCTGGCACGCCGGCCAACAAATTGTTTGTAGTCGCCGGAATGTTCAAGATGATCCAGTGCACAAAAGGATTAGGATCTGGATTTGCGGGGCTGGGTGCATCAGGATCGGTGCAGATGATCATGAATGACTTGGTCCCAGCGGGCGCACCTTTCCAAGCTAGTGGGGGCGAAGTGTTAGCGCCGACGCCCGTATGCTCGACGGGGATTCTTGTTCCGTTCTGGAAAGCCGGGCTTGAAAGCGTAAACTCTTCCTTGACCGCGACACCGGTCGGGATATCAGTTTTTTCAAGCACCCACATTTGGCCCCTGACATCAGCAGCCGGGTTCATGACGAGCCTCTTTTCGGGGTCTAAGTCTTCAGTCGCTTCTAGAAAACGATAACTGTTTCTATCAGTCAAGCCGATGACGCTACCACCAAAATGCTTAACCTTAAATGTCTGGGTCATCCAATATTGTTGCGAAGAGAATCGTAGCATCAATTTATTGTCATTATGGAAATCAAGAACATGTTCCATATTGTTCCTCTCTAAGCCATTGGCCAGGCGGTAAACATCGCCAGCATCCTCCACAAACTTCCAAAGTTGACCGCGAGACTCAAGCCTCTGTGCAAGCGCTGGCCTCGACCATCCTTCAAGTACGGTGAGAAACCCATGATCCTCCGAGTCGGTCGTGCCGCTTTGCAAACGGTAATAGAACTTTGTATCAATAGCCGCTGCAGGAGTAGCCTGTGCGTGAGCAAGCACGAACAGAAGAAGAAGACTGAGAACGGAGAGGAAGAAGCGCATTTGGAGCATGGGGAATCTTTGAAGTGGCTAAGGTGCCAAGCCGACAGCTTCGTCGCCGCCGTAACCCCCTACCAAGCGCTAACTATAGCAGGAAACCATTTCTGGAAGCAATTTTTTGATATTAAGGTTCAAAATAGAGGCAGATCCGGAGGGGATTCTTGATTCGTTCGCCTGCGAATAAAAACGGGCCGCCTTGAAGGCGACCCATCACTCTCTTTCCTGCCGCTTTCCCTACCTGCGTTCAGGCTGAATGAGTGTCTTGGTGCTTACGTTGCTCCAATGAGACGACCGAAGTGCCATGTTAAGACTGGTTCTAAACATCAGGCGACCGTCTTGCATTGATGTTGCACGAACTTCGTAGGTTCCCATTAGTTCTGCTTTAGCCAGAACGCTACTCTCCAAGATCTTGGAGAACTCTTCTATGGTCATATTGGGGTCGATGACGTGTACCCGGTCCATTGCGAAAATTGTGAAGAAGTAGCGATGCTTTCCACTGCCCGCTGGGGCATGGGTCCGATATATCCTGTTTCACCTGTGCCATTAAAAAGTTGGACAGCTCCGACGGGGGTGGATACTTGTTGTAGGCGAGGTATCCCGGCCAACAAATAATTTGTATCGGCCGGAATGTTCAGCATGAACCAGTGAACGAAAGGATTGGGATCTGGATTTGCCGGGCTGGGTGCATCAGGATCGGTGCAGAGGATCATGAACGACTTGGTTCCGGCGGGTGCGCCTTTCCAAGCCAGCGGCGGGGAGATACCATCTTTGCCCGTATAGGTGGCTGGGATTTCCGCACCGTTTACGAAAGCTGTGCTCGTTAGCTCGAATTCCGCCTTGACCGGGACATCAGTCTTTATCAGTATCCAAATTGTGCTTACGCCTCTCTCAGTTTTGGTGATTCTTAGTCTCTTGACGACATCCTGGTCTTGGGTCGCTTCCAGCCTCCCGCCCCCACCATTGACCAAGATGAAGGTGTCTTCTCGTCCTGTAGCTTCAGCAATATAGAAAGGAACCCAAGCCTGTGTCCCAGTCTGCTCTGTCTTGCTGAGTACCAATCGTCCGTCGGACTTGTTAATACTAAGAGACTGATCCTTAAGCAACCCGTTGGTCAGGCGGAAATATGGGTCTCCCATGTCCTCGATCCTCCAAAGTTGCCCGGGAGACTGCATGGACTGCGCTAGTCCCGGCTGCAACCAACCTTCGAGTACTGTCAGAAATCCATGATCATCTTTTGTAAGAAAGCCATTTTCATCCCGGGCGTAGGTGGCGCTTTGCAGACGGTAATAAAAGTTTTTATCAAGTCTCTCCGCGTCACCATAATTTGCGTTAACAGGCCCGAACATCAAAGGCGTCTCTGCCTGAACAGGTTCGACCTTGATGTCAGTCTTGTTCAATTTCCACACTTGGCCGTCGGTTTGTCGAGTTTTACCGAGTTTCGTTCCCATTTCGTCGTCCTCGATAGACTGGTCCGCTTGCCAGCGATTAGTCAGGCGAAAGCCGTTTGCATTACCAGATATCTTCCATTGTTGGGCTGTTCGATCTGCAGTTGGGCGGAGCGCCATGTAGCGGTAATCGGGGATATCTTTGCTTTGGACGACCTCAAGAGACATGTTGGGCTGCGAGGTGTGGATCATACGGAAGAAGCCGTTGCCCAAGTCCTGGAATCTCCAAAGCGGCCTGAGTGCTTCAGACGGATTCCTCATTGCCGGTTTGATACCTTCTTCATCCTCTCTTAGATCTAGAACCCAGTCTTCCGTGCCTGTGTCCTTAGCGTCGCTGGTCAGGCGGTAGTAAACCTTTGAATCAATACTCTGTGCGTGAACCGACACGAACAGAAGAAGAAGACTGAGAACGGAGAGGAAGAGGCGCAAATGATGCATGGAGTCCCTTTGAAGTGGCCGAGGTGCCCTGCCGACAGCTTCGTCGTCGCAGCACCCCCTATCAAGCGCTGACTATAGCAGGAAACCGCTGCTGATTTCATTTTTTGTCATTAAGGTTTGAAAAGCCGGCGGATCTGAAAGGACTCAATTCCCTGAAGCCATTTTGAAGACTGCAATCGCCCAGGTTAAACGCAACCGAAGGACTTCAACCCCTGAACCTCAATGGGTGTAACAAAAATAATAATCATGAAGAAAGAACTCGATATATAACATCACCAACAATTTCCTCCATGCATTCGCACACCGATGCTCGACAACCTTGAGCTTAGCTCCTTGGGGCTAGACATTTCTAAAATCCTATAGGATCATTGGGGTGGACTCCCAACTCCTCTACTGTTCTCAAAACTGATACCCCGCCGAGAGGCTCACACGCTTACCCGCAACATAAATCAATCCCACCGAATAGTGACCAAACGACCGTTGAAAAAACGGATTGTGATCGCGCCCATCGAACTGATTGCCAAAAAACCAAACCCCATCCGGACTCCACTTCGCTCCATAAATGAACCGATTTCGAGCATCCGTTTGCCGACTCGCCCCCGCATAAAGGTTCAATGATCCCCGCTCAAGCCGTGGGTTCCATTCCAATGTCGAAGAAACACCCGTCGCCCCTGATTCCTGGTTCTGAAATCCATAGCCGATGTTCAAGCCTAAATCTGGACCAAGATTCGGAATTAACCGGTACGAGAACAGCCCCCGCACAGCTTCTGAAGACGAATGAAAGCCGACTCCTAATTGCAAACGATCTACCCCCTGGTACCACAACGCACCGCCAACCGAATTCCCTGAAACAAACCAATCCTTCCCCGCCGCCGATGTGCTCGATGCGTACCCATTCGCCACGCAAACCGGACAAAACACCTTGCCCTGCTCAGGCGATCCACCCTCTTCTTGTGCAGATCCAAAAGAAACCCCCGCCAACCCCCAACCAGAATTGCAACGCCAAACTTCATGTCAAATTGCAAAGGCATCAGCGCGAAACTTAGTTCCAAAAATCTTTACAAATTTCCTAATGATTGTCCAAAACATTGTAACACCATCAAGTTGGAGCGATTCTCATCGCTCCAACTTGTTAATAAATCCTCCTTAGAACCCGTCAACTGAATTGAAAACGTTCAGCGTTCCCATACCAAGATTCACATCCGGATTAAAACTCGATCGTCCCAAAGCACTTTGCAGATCACTGTAAGTAGCGTCTGGCTTTCGAGAAAGCATCTTAGCCGCCATCCCCGACACCAGTGGAGCCGCGAACGAAGTCCCCCATCCACCTGCGTACCGTTGACCAGGGAATGGCAAGTAAAGCCCTTCACCCGGAGCCGCAACCCAAGTGACATCTACTCCGGCATTGCTAAACCGACTCCGAACATTCCGAGCATCCACAGATGCCACACTCGTAACTTTCTCATGCCGGGCCGGATAGCTCAGCGGATTCGTCAAGCCATCATTCCCGGCGGATGCGACCAATATAATCCCCCGATCCGAGACATCATTGACCGTTCTCTCCATTTCCGAAGAATAAGTATAAGTATTCAGCGACAGATTGACAACTTTCGCTCCTCGTTGCTCCGCCAAGTGAATTCCTTCGATCACATGGAATAGTCGGCCCTGCCCATTCTGACCAAACGCCCGAATCGGCAGAATACGAGCCGTCGGCGCAACCAGGTGAATGGCCCCCGCCACCATCGTCCCATGGCCCAGTCCAATCGGAATCTGACTGAAGGACGAATTGAGCCGAACACTTCTTTCCCACGCTGGTGCGTGACCATTGGACAAATGATTAAAGTCCCGTTGCAACAACGGAATGGTCGTTGGGTTGATGATCGCCAAAATGTTTGTCGGAAGTCCAGTCAACTCAGATCCCGTCCCCCGTCGATCAATCAAGTCAATTCCAGAAACCACAACCCGGCTGAGTGAGGTATGAGTACCGTCAACTCCTGTATCGATCACTGCTACCGTTCCCGACCCACCTCCATGAACACCCCAAGAAGGCACGGCGTTGGTTTGGTACCCTGCCAATTGCTGGACAAATCCCCCCGGAAGACTCGAACCAAAAAAGTTGGTTGGTCTCGTATTCTTGAACGCCATCGTCAAAGCCCGCTCTCCAGATACCTCAGGCTGCCTAAAATTCAATATCGGGAGCCGTACGATTTGATCCTGCTCAATCGAAACGTCGTCATCCGTTTCATCCGAAATCTGCTGGATCAACGCCGCTGGATTCCGACGCAATGGGTCAATCACCGCATGAATCGGTCGATTCGCAACCGTCCGTTCCAGTTTCAACTGATACCGCGCCAGGAATGAGCTCAACGGCTCACTCTCCGTGTAACGCATGATGAAACGAGACTGGGCGGAAGCAACGGAACTCACGGCAACAAGGCCGATCAAAATCAAGGACTTAACTTTCATTGGGAATCTCCACTCGGAAAATCTGGTTGGTTTGCAAAACGTGAAACTGCAAAGTGCGCGACTGATCCAGATGCAAGCTGAATTGACCATCTTCATCGCAAGAAGTGAGCCATTCCGACTCAGTCCCGACCCGAACATCAACTGGCTCGTCGGATTCAAAAACCCCAGCAACAAAAACTTTGTCTGCCTGAATGTCAAACTCGGTCCGAACATCCAAGAGAGCTCCATCAAACTCAAATCGGAACGAATCAACTTTAGACGCGGTTGAACGGAGTCCCGTCGGGCCGGCTGGGGAAGGAATCAGCTTTCCAAAAAGCAAAGGAATCGTCCGATCTTGACCAACCAGAAGAGCCTTTGCTCTGAGCTTCCAAAGCTCCGGTGCCTCTTCTCGCCCTGCTTCATGCACGGCAAGCATTTGGCTCGCCTTTGTCATTGCATCCGGATCAGCTTCAATCGCCGACACAATATCCGGCGCCGCAATTCCTCGAGCATAGTCAACAATCTGTTCCCAGGTCGGTTTCATCGGTCTCTCTCATCTGTCATGGACACCCTGATCGAACATCAGGACATCTTTTTCACAATCTAATCCTGTAAATGCAAAAGTCGCCCAATCACCAGGATGAGGCCACTGCTCTCGGGTTTTCCGACACGCTTCTGCGTACGAAGCCAAAGGCGTCTGTGTTTGTAACCCCTGGTAAAAGTTCGACATCCACGCCAAAGCTGGCTCATCCGCCGCATCCCACAGCGAAGCCACTACCGACCGGCAACCCGAAGCAAACATGGCCTCAATAAACCCTTGCGATTCAAATGCTTCACCGAGAAGAGAAACCCCGGTCGAACACCCACTCAACACAACTAAATCTGCCTCCATGTCCATTTGTAAAACCTCCAATACCGTAAATCGATTCTCGCCTAACTGCATCGCGCTGAAGAGCGGCAAATCTTCCCTGACAATCCCATGAGCTGCAATATGAATATGTTGAGCACCGGAAATTTCTGATCTCAAAGCATGGAACTCCCGAACAGGAGTAACTCCCGCGAAATGGCTTACAATCTCAACTTCTCGGGCAATTTGCGGCGCATTGTCATCTGCAAAACCCAGAACAACGCTTCCCTTACCTCGCCGGCGATCTCGACTCAGCATCGAACGCCAAGCCGAAAAGCTGGGTGCATATCCAATCGCGACTTCATCAATCATCGACCCCGAACCGTAGGGCAACGCATGGAACGGAATCGTTAAAATCGGACCGTCTCGACCGATAGTAACCACATTCGTATTCTCACCAAAAGCGGGTTCGATAAAATCCATAATTCGTCGGAGTGCTTTATCAACAAGTCTCTCCCCACTCACCGACCTCCGCAATCGGTTCAAATGGAAAAAGTGAATCGAGTTTCTCAATTCAGATAGCTCACCTAGCCGATGCTCCTGAATCCCCGACGAAGAAATTGAAAACGCAAACAAGGTGCCGCAATCAACAAAAAACTCTATAAAGCCATGACCTTCATTCATCGTTGATATCGTTTGCTCTTGGTCCAAAGGCGCATAGGTCAGAGTCAAATTTTCTCTGTACGTCCGAACTGCTTCCACTTCTCCAGTTCCTTCACGCTGATCAGACGACCTTTGCCCCGTACGGCTCGTACGAATCATCTCGCCCAAGCCCTGGTCTTTCAGCCGCGCAACAACGCCAAGGCGTTCACCCGGTGAGCTGAGTGTTCGGAAGCACTCGCGCAGCGCCAACTCATTTGCTACAGCATGGGCTCGCCGCAATCCGTGAGAACCTAACTGGCTTCGCGCCCCGTCGTACTCCGACAAAGCTTGCCGGGCAAATTCTCGGGCAGGGTCGGGAAGCTGAACCGTCCGGTAAAAAGCCGCTTTTAAATCCGGCGATTGATCAACCTTCAAAAGCTCATTTGCTTCACCGTAATCACCCGCTTCAAGCGCAAGCTGAATCGCCGTCCTCCGAATCAAGGGGATCCGTTCCGCCGAAGGCTCCAGGGCCAACGCTTGAGTGATGTGCAATCTCGCCTTATTCACTTGACCTAATCGCATCAAAATTTCTGAAGCGTTTAGCTCGGCCAATGCGAGCCAGTTCAAACTCCTCTCTTTCCCCAGCCGCTTTTTCGCTGCCTGTAGGAGTTCTCGTGCGACCTGGACTTGACCTCGTTTCAAAGATGCAATCGACTCTATGAGGTAGCTCTTTCCAATTTCCAACCGGGCACCAACTGATTCAAAGACATCCCTTGCATCGCGAGCCGCTTGAATGGCATCGCTGAAGAGCCCCGCATTCAACATAAAATCTGACTGATCTAGCAAGCAGTGTCCTACTTTCAATCCCGCATTCGGCGGGCGCCGCTCCAGCAAACTTCTGTAAAGCGTAAGAGATTCAAACAAATTGCCCTTTCTTCCCAAAAGGTATGCCTGGTTAAGCTCTACCTCATACGCCAAAAGCGACTGCTCGGTCGACGTGAAGAACTCAAATGCCTTCTGAAACAATTCTTGTGCCCGATCAAACTCCAATTGCGCCATGAGGCAAACCGCAAAATTGTGAGCAACTATTGCCGCATCCGCTTCCGCACCATTCTCTATGAGAGTCGGAAAAGCAATCTCAAATTGAACGATCGCTTCCTCAAGCCGGTCCTGGCGATGCAACATATTTCCAAAGTTCGCTCGGACTCTCGCCGCCCGAAAAAAATCGCCAATATCCTCAAAAGTTGTGATCGCCCCGCCGGCAATCCGCTCCGCATCATCATATCGCCCAACATAACCGAGAGCCTGAATCATCGCAACGGCCGTATTCGCCCGCTCAACCGCATCCGATTCAAACTGAATCAAGGCCTCTTGATATTTTAGAATCGCATCTTTCGGTTGATCACTCAGCAAAAAGACATGTCCCGCAAATCGATGAGCCTGGCCCGCAAGCACTGGTTCACCCAGGGACTGAGCGAGTTTCTCCGCACTTTTTGCCAGAACTCCGGCCCGCCGAACATCTTCGCGAATCGCCCCCATCCCATTCTGAATCAAAAGCCCAACGGTTTCCGGAGTTCTCAAGGCTGCGGGTGGGAGCTTGGCTCGACCCGATAACCCCGAAATCCAATCCTCCGCTTTCATATCACGCCACGCGACCGAAGCGCCTTGGACAGAGCTTCCAAGCAGCGAAGCCTTGTATTTCCCATACTTCCCGCACTGAGCCCCATTTCTTCTGCAATCTCCGCATAACTCCGCGGCTCCTCTTCAAAGAACAACGCACGAATCAACTTTTGGCACTGCTCTTTGAGTGAAGATACAGCCAAATCAACCAAAAGAACTCGCTCAGATGCCTCGACTTCGTCAACATGCGAACCATCAATGAGGAGTTCTTCATGGGTCAATTCAGTGAACCTCTCTAACTTCTTTCTGAGCCGAATTGCATGGCGAACCGTCGTCTGCCGAATCCATGGACCCAAATAGTCTCGGTTTTGCATCGATGGCAATGCTTTGAACAATTCAACAAAAACATACTGAAAGGCGTCAGGTTGCTCCGCTTCTGGCAAGCGAGTCGACCGCAACAAACTCATTACATAACTCGAATAGCGATCAACAATTTTCGCCCAGGCATCGGCATCATTCACCAGGGCTCGGCGCACGAGTGGGCCATCGTCCCACTTCCCTTCCTGGATATTTCGCCTGAACATTGAACCTAATTTACCTCTCAACAAAAAATTACAAAAACAAATGTCACTCATCGCTGATGCTTTGTCCCTTTGATGATGTGGCAACCCCAGCAGGGGCACAAGACAGGAAAACAAAAAATGAAAAACCTCATCTTCACAATTGCAAGCAGCATGGTCGCAGCCGTGGCCCTCGGTAACAACGTCAGCGCAGAACTCACGAGTAACGACCTAAACATCTACGGAGATGCCTTCAGCAACGACGTCCGCGTTGTCCAAATCGTCGGTGGCGTCCGCGTGATTGGACAAAACGGCACTCTCGTCAATGGCCTCCCGAGCGTCACCTTCCGCACTGGATCGCTTGTCAACGTGACCGGACTCATGGATGGCGGCAACGACCGACTCGCATTTGTTGCCATCGGCAATATCGGCGACATCAGCATGGAAGGCGGACAAGGTGACGACCAACTCATTTTGACTCGCGCCGCTGGCCAAGGCAACGTCTCATTGAAGGGCGAAGAGGGCAACGATCGAGCCGTCTTCACCGATTCAAGTGCCGCTGGTGATGTTATTCTTGACCTCGGAATTGGCGCAAACGTCATCAATGCTCAACGATTTACTTCTGGGTTCAACTTCGAAGCATTTGGTGGAGATTTGAACGACAACTTCAACATCGGTGCCAGCACAATCGGTGGAAGCCTCAGCCTCAATGCTGACAAAGGCAACGACATCATCAATATCTCGAACGTTTTGACAGGAATCTCTGCCGGAATTTTCACCGACGAAGGAGCAGATCGAGTAACCGTTTCCGGTCTCCAAGCCGGTTTCGACGTGATTGTTGGCACAGGTGCCCAAAATGACATTGTCAGCCTGACCAACGTCACGGCCCTCGCTAATCTTGAAGTGAACCTCGACGAAGGTAATGACACATTCACCGCGTCCAGCGTCTCGGCGGCGTTCGATGCAAAAGCAATCGGCGGCTCCGGAACCGACCGATTCCGCAACTTTGGATTTGCCGGCGGACTCAAGACCGAAGTTCTTGAATTCGAACTTTTCTAACCCATTAATTGCTCGAACCTGAGTTGGGAGCTGGCTTACCGCCAGCTCCACTTTTTTGAATATCCCCCATGCGTAATAATCACACCAAGTGAAGCGATCAATCACCACAAAACTTAAAAACATTTTCAACTATCTGGGAATCGCTGCCGAAACCGCTGACCGATTGATCTCTCATCGCCAGTCAAAATGGATTCGGAACACGAAGCAAGACAGTGTGATCATCTTCGTTCATGGGTTTCTGAGCAAAGGCGAAAAAGCCTGGTCCACCCGAACCTCTAACTGGTTTACCATCATCCAAAACGACCCTGAATTAAACCACTGCGATATCTTTCAAGCCGAGTGGTACACGACTTCCCTGTCGGGGAGCTACGACCTCGAAGACGCCGCAAAGTCACTCCTAACCGAACTAGCCACACCTCAACTCCCCCATCGCTCGGTTTGGGAATATCCAAATATCGTCATGGTCGGCCACAGCATGGGCGGCATCGTGATCCGAAAAGTGCTCATCGAGCATCCTGAGATCATCAGCAAATCAACTGTTAAGCTTCTCAGTCTTTCAACTCCCGCAACTGGTGTCAACCTCATCAACCACCTTCTCAAGTGGAAGTGGCTCCCTCGAAACGCCATGCTTCAAGAGCTTCAACCGACCAACGAGGAACTAACAGAAGTCCACAAGCAGTTTCAAATTCTTGTAGAAAACCCGGCCAACAAATTATCTGGAATCGAGCTATATGAATCACATTTAGTTGCTCCGAAACACCCCTCCCTCGAAAAAGTCTACGCCACCCTCGGTCAGCCAGAGCCACTCGTGCCAGTTTCAACCCAAGGCAACTACTTCGGTCCGGCCGTGGAAGTGCTTGATTCAGATCACCGGAGCATTTCCCGTCCAACTTCCTCTGAATCCGCTACACATCAATTTCTTAAGAGTCTTGTTTTCGGAAAGACATATCATCAAACACGAACGCTCTAAATTTTCAATCGTAGTTCTTTCGATCAAAATGTGCCAGTACTGATCGAATTGGCCGATGGGTAATCTGAGAGTAATGCTCTTCGCCATCAATCCCCCGATCCAATACGACCTTGTGATTCGGAATGCAACTATCGCTGATGGCACTGGAAACCCTACATATCGAGCTGACATTGCCATCGCTAACGACAGAATCGCCGAAATCGGATTCAACCTCATGCCCGGAAAATCTGAGATTGATGCAAAAGGCAAAGTTGTCACTCCCGGGTTCATCGATGTCCATACCCATGCCGAGAACGTCACCGAGCTTCCCAATGCCGAAAATTTCGTCCGCATGGGCGTGACAACAATCGTCATCGGAAACTGTGGCGGCTCGGCCCAAGATATCAGTAATTTCTTCAGCGAAATCACTCGCAACCCCGTCTCCGTCAACGTTGCGTCTCTGATCGGTCACAACACAATTCGACGGGCTGCAATGGACGGGAACCATGACCGGCCGCCAACTATTGAAGAACTGCAATCCATGAAGGAGATGGTTCAAAAAGCAATGGAAGACGGAGCTGTTGGCCTGTCTACTGGCCTGATCTACCTCCCCGGAACCTATTCCAAAACTGAAGAAATCATTGAACTGGCCCGAGTCGCCGCCAAAAACCAGGGTCTATACGCCACCCACATGAGAAGCGAAGGAACCGAAATCTTTGATGCGATCGAAGAAATGATCACCATCGGCAAAGAATCTGGCGCACGAGTCCAATACTCGCACATCAAACTTTCGGGGAAAAACATGTGGGGCAAAACAAATCAAGTTCTCAGCCGATTAGAGCAAGCACGCAGAGAAGGACTTGAACTCACTCAAGATCAATACGCCTACACCGCAAGTAGCACCAGCATCTCAACTCTAATTCCTGATTCAGCTCTCGATGGAGGTACAGCTGAGTTCAAAAAACGACTCGACGATCCTGAACAAAAATCGAAAATCGTTAAGTACATGAAAGATCGGCTCGCCCTCCGTCTGCAAACTGACTACGACTATGCCGTCATCGCCTCATGCCGGGCCGACTCACGTCTCAATGGCAAAACGATCGTTGAAGCCACGCAGATTCGGCTTGGCACATCAACCCTCGATGACCAAATTGATACAATCTTCTGGATGCAACTCAACGGTGGAGCGAGCGGTGTTTTTCACGGGATGGATGAACAAGACATCAAGTCATTCATGGCCCACCCCAATACAATGATTGCTTGCGACGCTTCATGCCGGGAGTTCAACTCAGGAGTCCCTCACCCCCGCGGGTACGGCAACAATGTCCGAGTCCTCCAAAAATACGTACAGCAAGAGAATCATCTCCGACTCGAAGACGCCGTTCGACGCATGACGTCGCTCCCTGCCCAAACCTTTCGATTCCAAAATCGCGGCTTGATCAAACCCGGATTCTTTGCCGACCTCAACATATTTGATCCGGCAAGTCTCAAAGAAAACACAACCTACGCCGCCCCTCACGCTTATTCCACTGGTTTCAACGCCGTCATTGTCAACGGAAAAATTGTCGTCCGCGAAGACACTCATGCAAATCTCCGACCGGGACAACCCCTCCGACGAATCGGTTCAACTCCTCATGATAATGCAACATTATTTCAAAAACCAAATTGCAATGATATTGCATTATGTTGCCAATAAGCCTAGCTAAAAGTTTACATTTGAACCTGATTAACTCACATGGAACTGATTAATTTTTGATCGCATTATACTAAGACGTCCATTCAAGGACTTTGCTTATGAAAAACCAACTCCTCACCCTTGTCGCTGCAGTTGCCTGTAGCTTTGCCATCATCGGGTGTTCCACCACCGAAGCTCCTGCTACCGACACCAAGCCCGCCGAAACCGGTTCAACCGCAACCGCTGAAAAAGCAACCTGCACCGATTGCGGACACGAGATGGACAAGTCCGCTATGAAAGAAGTGGATGGCAAAATGGTCTGTGTCAACTGTGCCGAAAAGGGTGAAGGAATGCAAACCGCCGACATGATCGACTGCCCCTGTGGTAAGCAAATCGCGGCCGCAGATGCTGTCGAAAAAGATGGCAAAAAAGTCTGCGCCGACTGCGCTAAAATGTAATGGACTCAGGGAGAGGACATCAATTGTCCTCTCCCAAGTTGCCTACTTTTTCTTACGTTTGAGTGCCAACGCGCCGAGTCCGAGGAGCACCAACGTCGCTGGCTCCGGCACCGCCTCAAAATTGCTCGCCAGAACACCATCACCAATCGCTGTTCCCAACGCGAGACCATCTGTATTGTCAAAGTTAAAGTGAATACCGCCGTAAATGCGACTCATTCCTGCTTCCATCGCCATATCAGAGAGCGACGCAAACGACCGAGTGATTCCATCTGAGGTCAGCGTAACCGAAACCTGATCACTGCCCAATATTCCGCGCAAAGCTGCCGCCCCCGCTGAACTAAAGGTGCTGTGTCCAGAGACATAACTCGGGTGGTTCGGTGTCGCCAAAAGCGGAACCCACGAGTCGTCTTCCGTAGTCAAGATGTTGCCATCTGTTCCGGCGTTGTGAATCGCCGTCATTGGGCGCCAAAAGGAATCTGTATATTTAACATCCCAGGCCGCGATACCGGCATCTGCCATTGCCACATTCATCGCCCCGAACATACGAGCTGTTTCCATCAAGCCCATATCGCGGTCGGAAGCAATCTGACCACCGATCAAATTCCACATGCCCGGAGGGGTCACCGTGCCCGAGCCTGCCGCCCAAAAATAAGCCATGTCAGTCTGATCCTGCGTTCGCATAACGCTGTTCACCGAACCAAATGCTTTCACTTCATTAAATGCATGGGCATATTCAGCTGACCCGAGTTGGGGTGCCCCCGGCGCAGTATTCAGCCCCGAGCTTGCCACCCACATCGTCTGATTCCCCCAATTTGGCAATGCTCCCGGTTTGTACCCGTCGGGTGTCGGGCGCCATTGTCCGTCCAAGTTTCCACCTGTATAAATGCCACCCGTGTTCATTCCGTCGTTTGCCCGCAGCTGAATCACCGCATTGGCCGCCTTATTACCAGCGGCAATTCCTGCATCGCGACTCGCCGAATCCGGAACGCGACCCAAGGTGTCATTCAACTGCGCCCGATAAACCGCTTCTTGATCCGGGAACAACGTGCTCAAAATTCGGTATGAACTCTGGGCCGTAGCCGCCTCCATCGAAGCTCCCGCGTCTGCCTGGTCAAAGCTCGCAAATCCCTTGTATCCGCCCTGGATAGAGTTCAAAGCGTCGTACTGTGCGGTACTGAGCATCGCGAGAGCCCGGGTCACCACCGGCGGGGCCACGGATTTCTGTTGAATCGTTGTGAGCGCTGTTTGGTTCCAAGTGGTCACTTCATTACCACTAAATCCAAGCGCCGACAATACTGCCATAAAGGCCACAACTCCAAGTCGTCTAAGTGCCATACCGCCCGACCCTGCAAATCCAATTCCCAAACCGATATTCTCACTATTTTGTGAAGGTTTAGAGTGGAAAACTTAAAGTGAATTATGAGAATTCACAGGCATATAGTCCATCAATCACTTGCGGCGATTCAGCGTCGCTTTCAGTGCATAAGGCAACGATTTGACTACCTGGGCAATCCCTGCCTCCTCTGGCAAATAGTACGAATTTTTCATCTCATAAATCTTCGGATGCACCACATCAATCATCCTGCGATCCGTCGCCCTGGCCCACTCACCGAGACTCGGCTTTTGATCAACTAATTCCTCCGAAACATAGAGAATTCCGTTTTGAGCATACACAACTCCTGCATCCAAATTGGTCCAGATCCGCTTCCGAATCTCATCAATCGGCGCATATCCGTATCGCCCAAACAATTCCATCCAATAACTCTGCGGTCGCTCATTGATATGCCCCGTTCCACCCTGTCGGGGAATCGCCGCCGAAAACCAAACCGCCGGAGCGAGCCGAACTAAATCCTCGACGAAGCTTTCGCCTCTTTCGGGCGGCAAATGTTCTGCTGTCTCCAAACTCATGGCCAGATCAAACTTTCGGTCTAGACCAACACGACCCCGCAGGTCAAACGCCGAAAATCGATCTGCCCCCGCCAAAAAGTCACTCGCTCCAACCTCACCCCCATCAAATCCGGCAACATCGCTCACCCCGGCATCTTGAAAAGCCTTGAGCCATGCCCCCCTGCCACATCCCAAATCAACAACTGAACGAGGATCGACAAGCTCAATCAAATGAGGCACAATCAACCCCGCTGCCCGGTAACTGGCTTGCGTAATCTCATCAAAAAACGCCTTGTCGTAGAGCTGATCCGCCATTCCCTCCATTCTGAACAAATTTCCATTCCAAAGGTACAGTCAAACCGAGCGAATGCCCCAGGTCACCGTCATCATCCCCAGCTATAACCATGCCGCTTATCTTCCGGCATGTATCGAGTCTATTCAGAATCAAACATTTACCGATTGGCAAATCATCCTCATTGATGACGGCAGTACCGATGACTCAGTTGAAATCGCCCGATTAATTGCCCAATCAGAGCCGCGACTTCAAGTCCATCAGAACCCCAATAACCTCGGCACCTACGGCACCGAGCAGCGAGGACTCGACCTCTCCGAATCACCTTATGTCGCAATCATGAACAGCGACGATGTTTGGTCGCCCGAGAAGCTTGAACGCCAAATTATGCAACTTGAAGCCGACCAAACTTTAGTGCTCAGCTACTGTCTCGGTTCGCTGATCGACGATCAGGGCCAAGAAATCCCCGATGACAGCGTCCACGCCGACTGGCCCACAAATTCTCCCCAAAACCCTCTCCCCTGGCTCCTTTACGAGAACCGCATACTCGCATCCGGCGTCCTTTGGCGCAGGGAAAACCTCCGCTTCGAAACCACCTGCCGTTACTCTGGTGACTGGGTTGCCCTCCTTGAAGCCGCAACTCGCGGCCCATTTGGCTGCATCCCCGAGAATCTGACATTCTGGCGGCAACACGATACGAACTCCTATCGCCTCTCAATCCGCCAGGCCGCCGAAGAAATCCGGGTTCGAGAAGCGATCCACCGCCAGATCAGTTCCTTCCGCACCCACACCCCCGATTGGCAACGCGGCTACGCCCAAAATCTGATGAATCTAACTAGCCTCTATGCATTCTTCTATCAGCCCCAAAAGGCGAGAGCGGCCCTGAAAACCAGTCTCAGTGCCGCTCCCAATAAACGCCAAGTCCTCAAACGACTCGCCGGAAGTTATCTCCCCATCGAAAAATTCCGCCGCCACCTTTGGAAAGCTGATATTGATAGCTTTAGTCGAGAAGATCTGGCGAAACAATTCAAAAGTATCAATTCACTCACCCTTCAAGTCTAGATCAGCAAGGCAGACCGCATGATCTCCGCGATCCGAACCTGTCCTGCATCGTTTGGATGCAACTGATCCGCCATAAGTGCCGGAGTGTAAGCATCACCAAATCCCCCAAACACATCAACAAATCCATAACCATTTGCCGAGCATAAAGTGATAAGGGCATCCCGATACTGCCCTTCCAAAGGCGAAATTCCACCGCCACTGGGCGCACACGATTTCACCAAGACATCCGGTGCCGATGCCAATCCTCGACAGAAGGAAGCCAGTGCCGCCACATCTGCCGTGAATTGCCCCACCGGACGAGACGCCATCGCCTCATTGATGCCACATCCAATCACTACCAAATCCGGTTGGAGTGCCGCGAGCAATGACGGTGAATTCCAGCCTGAACCTGGAAGGCTGAAATCAGCAACCCGCGCCCCCGGAATGGAACCATTAAAAATCTGAACTCGCTTCTGTGTCGAACTCCGGGCCACAATCCCAACAATGTAAGCCGGAGCGGTACCCCGCCATAACTCCACCCAATTTGAATCCGAAATCGAAGCTGCCGAAGCCGTAAATTTCTGAATCGAACCCGGCCCACCTGTCTGCTGGTTGACAACAAAACCGCCCGCTGCTTGCGCCGATATTGTCCCACTATTCAGTTGAATATAGTACACATCAAACAAGTCCGCCACAAAGCCCGGCGTCCACCGAATCTTTGTTGACGTCGATGTGTTCTGATGGCACGCAATCGCAAATCCGCCCGAAAATGGCCCCCATCCGCCTGTCGGTACCGTGAACGGACTCCCAGAAATTGTAGCCCGACTGTCGTACAGATTCGCCGATGCATAAGCTGGTTTTCCCGAGCTCCATCGCGCCGGGGTCCCCGCCTCTTCCATCATTTCGGCCACCAGATTCGGCCATGCTTTCGATTCCGGCAACGTCGTTGCGAGCGAAGTCGCAAAGCCATTCCCCGTCGAGTCATCCAAAACCATAACCGTCGCATCCCGCACTCCGGCCCGCACTTGGGAAACTGCCTGAGCATAATTGGGCAAGACAAATCCGTACGGATTCTTTGTATCTCGCGATCGCATAGATGTTTGATTACCTAATCCCAGACTCATCAAACCAACCCAATCAGACCCGTCGCGGTTGTTCCCGTCGCATGAACCCGAACCACTTCAAACGGCCAAATTCCCGGAGTCAAACCAGAAAATGTCACTGTCGCACCTCCCGCCATTGTCACCTTGAGCGACCCGCCAACCGCCAAATACAAACCGCGAGTCACCTGTGCTAAATCTGCCCCATCACTGGGCGTAATCGCAAACGCATCAAAAACCGGATCTTGCTGACCCACCAAACTCCCATCGATTCTCTTCATGTTTATCTTTTTTTCCTTAACTAAACGTCACACCATCGGTGCTCAAACTACTCACGACCAAATCACTCTCAACGGTCACCAATTCCAAAACAAACCGGCCACCCATCTGATCCAATCCCCCAACCGCCAATCCATCATCACCAACTCCCGAACGGGCACTCGAAACGTTTGATAGTACGGCACCGCTTCTATCTCGAATCACCCCATTCACGTTTCCATCCTCAATCCAATAAACAAAACGTCGTCCATCCGGATGAATAAACAATCCCGGATACCGCACATTCCCCACCGCCAAAGTCGTCGCCATACTCCACGTCTCGCCCAAATCATCGGAGTACCGCTCCTTGATCTGACCTTCCTCTTCGGTGACCAACACTAACCTCAATTTGCGACCGAGATCCCAGCGAATCGCCAAACTTGCCGCCGAAAAACCTACCGTTCGAGTCGCGTAGGGAGATGCAATTCCGTTCCCCTTAACCGAAATTCGAATCCCTAGTGAACCGAGAGAGGCCCTTACCGCAAGCCCCGCCGGGTGCCAATCAAAGCTCACTCCTCCCGAACTAGCCTGGTCGCGCAACGCCCGGCGATGCCTCATTCGAGTGACAACCGAAAACTCCGGCGACTCCCAACCGCCTACTCGAACAGCAGCGCTACGCGTTTCCTGACCTCCCGGCAGACCCGTGAAATAGAATCCACGAGAATCCGATGAACCACTCCCCCACAGCGTCGTACCTCCGAAAAGTTCCGCCAACGCTCCGCTCAACGAACCAGAATCATCCAGGGCAAGCCCCCACGCTTGTCCCCGCAAAATCTTCCCCGTATCGAGTCGGGTACGGACTCCAAATTCACCGTCGTCTGACCAAACATTGCCCGCCCCCGGATACACCATCACTTCATCCCACAACGCCGCGGCAAAGACCGATAATCCCACCGATCCAACAAGATCAACCCCAACCAACCCATCCCGCCGAACTCCCCCTCCCCAGAGCAGTTCCGCCTCCCGCAAATTCGAGTGATAACCATCTCCGATCGCCAGCCCAGGGTTCACCACCCACCCCAACTCTGGCAAATCAATGATCGCTTCAGAGATACTGCGCCAGCCATAATTTCCGCCCAAGCGAGACTTCCCCCAAGCGTCTGCAATCCGACCGTCAACCTCACTCCAAAAAAGCGGCTTGACTTCTTGCCGCTCGCCCTCCACCCTGTTACCCCACCTCCGAAAAGCAGGTAAAAAGCTCATTTTCGCCTCCCCATCCCGGATCAATCGAATCGCTCGAATCTCATATACCGCGTCCTCTTCCAAATGAACAAACGACAAATTCTCTATCCGACTCACCCCCCAATAATCTGAGTCAACAACCTCACCCAACTCATCAAGCGGATACCGAGATTCCTTTTCATCCCAATCCATTGCCCCGTTACCCGGACGACACAAATCTATCCTTCGCGTCACCCAAATGCCGTCATCCCCCGTCGCCAGAAGCCAGTTTTTTGCCCCAATACCGATTCCGAAGCCCAAGTCATCGGCCCCTACTGACCTCACCTCAAGCTCCAAATAACGATAACTCTCCGGCCTGATTACCGGCTCAAAACTCCGAACCACCGATCCCCCCGCCGATCCAACACCTATCGCAACCCCAATCGATAACTCAACTCCAACCCCAGACCATCCAAGCAAGGAGGTGCCGTCGTCCAAAGTCATCGATTCCGGATGCGATGCCGTAAATGCCAGCCACTCTTTGCCCCGAAACTGCAATCGCCAGTCCGCCCGTTCATCGCCATTCTCCGCCAACTGATCCCCGTCGAGCCAATGCCGCACCGTTTGCCGATCATCAAACCCCAGACTCGGCAGACTCACTCCATCAATCACCCCAAATCCTTGCCATGCCACTTGCTCAAACTCGAATATCCCCGATCCCGAAACCTCCAAGTCATCAACAAATCCCGCGCGCCGTTCAAACCGCACATTCTGCTCATCACCCAAAACATCTGATCCCGCAAAAAAGTCACCCCGCCACCGAAACTTCGTCGCCGGAACCCCCAAACAAAACCATATGCCGAGCCAGCTTCCCCCAAACCTTGCTCAAGAGCCAGAACAAATGCCGTCCGACCATCCAAACTCCCCGCACTTGTCTCCTCAAAATAGCCAGTTGGGACCAGTTCGCCCGCCACCGAACCTGATATCGCCATCAACCCGGAGTCATTTTCAACCCACATCTGTCCCCTTCGATCCAGCGCGTAATCAACATCCCCATACTCGTCCGCTATCGCCTGACTCACCTCAAGGCTCACATCCAGCGGAGCCAACCCCGACAGCGTCGCTCCAATTTCGCCCCCTGGCCTTAACCGTTCAAAGAACCGAATACCGCGACCCTTTACCGAGTCCGGCGTCGGATCTCCTCCAAAATTCGGGAAACCCAAACCATCAGAATCAACAATCGGATCTATGACCTCAAACCACTCCTCAACATCCGCGTAAAACAAAAACGTCGCCGCCGGATCAAGTGCTAGCGTTGAACCATCCGCAATCGCATAGCTCGCAGAATACGATCCCGTATCCCCGGTCTCAAAGCTCAAACCATCCCCGACGACTAACTCCTGCTCCAAAGAAAAAGTGTCTGAAAAATTCGCCGTACAGATCGAATTCGTGGGCCAACTAGAAAACACAGAAGTTGTGAGCAACCGCGCTTTCATCCCCAAACCCCGCACATCAATAAACTCCGGCCACTTTTCAGAAAACGTAGCATGACGATTGGGTGTCACTGGCCACTCCGGGTACACCGATACTCAACCTCAATCGGACACTGCCAGCTCCCCGATACCACCAAGCGCCTCTGCCGTCCGCTCCGAAAAATTGCCAACCTCAGTTCCCCCCGATCCGCTTCACGTTCCGAATCAGCTTCTTCGCCAGTTCATCACTTCCTCGGGCCACTACCGTTCGAGTTCTCCCCGCCCGCCGAGCCGCCAAAACCAAACTGCGCAAACTCACCAACGCACGAAAATTCATACAACCAACTCCCCACAGTAAATCGCCCGACGATAAGTGCCCCCTTCTACTTCGAACCGAAAATCGACTCCCAAAGACCGTATCCGCACGTCCCCAACCCCGACGAGCGTCACCAAATCACCCCTCCAAATCGGACCACCCCCGTCGTGAAAGAGCATCTCACTTTCAAATTCAACAAGCTCCCGCTTCTTCGCCAAATCCGCAAAGAGTGCTTCACAACTCGCATCAACTGCCGCCTGCTTCGTCAACCCCCGATCAACCAAAGCAAATCGTTTGATTGAACCACTCCACCCCGGTGACCGTGCTGCAACCAAAGCCCCCACCGATTGCGCTTCGTAATCAGTCCGCACACTCAGCATCGGACGACCCGTTCGCGGATCCTCTCCCGTCACTCGCACCTCGTTTGCAACTGGCTCCAGAGTCGCGCGTCGCAAATTTCGATACACCACTCCTTCGGATACCGAACGATAAAGCATGCCTGCTGATTCAAAACTGAGTTCCGAATCCGGAACCGCAAAAAATTCCTCTCCACTCCCATCTGCCGCCGGACGAAATCCGTACCACCACCCCGTCGCAAATGTATCAAAGAGCCGCCTCAACCAATCACTGACCCGGTCACCCGCTTCAATGAGCAGACCCCACTCCCCCGCCATTACTCCCGGGGCAAATGGCAAAGTCGGCCCCGATTCCGAAACTCGAACGCGGCTCCCATCAATCCCCGACTTCTCGACCAATAACCGAACCGCTTGACTAAAACTTAACCCATCTAAAGGCACTCGATCCGCAAAGACCGCACCATCTAAAAGCCCCCACCGATCTCTAACTTCCAATTTCCCTTCGGTAACCGAATCATATTCAGCAATCCGCTCCATCGCCCCCGCTATCCCTTCCAAAACAGTCTGCTCATCAACAACCAATCGCACCTGGGATGATCCTCTTCCCAATTGCCCACCCGACAAAGCATCAATCCCATCGGCGTCCGTGACCAGAACATCTAACGCAACGCCAGAGGCGCGATCCGGAACACTTAGTACCGCTCTCCCAACAAACTCCGACCCATCGCTAACGGCTGAGCCATCAGTCAAGTCACTCATTGCGCCAAACCCCAGCTGCACCCCCGTAACAAACGGCGAAAACCGACTATCCGTCGAACTCAAGTCAAGGCGAACCCGAATTTCGTTCGCTATTCCATCCGGCACAAACGCCGTCACACCATCCCACTCCACCAATGTCGCTTCGACCGATTGATCTCCCGCTCCGTACCCGGGATCACCATAAATCAAATACGGCTGAACCCCGCCCAACCATAATGCATTTTCAAATTCAACCAGGCTCTCACCTAAAACTGGTGCTTCTAAAAATGCACTCTTCAATGACGTCGCAAACCCGGACGGCGCAAATCGCAAAGGAGCAATCTGCGCTTGAGTCGCCCCACTGACACCCTGAAACCAGATCTTCCCTTCAGGGGTGATTTCAGGGTCGGGGTCATCTGGATCAATATCACCAAAAACAATGCTAAATCCATCTCCACTTTGACTAACCACCAATAATTCACGACCTCTCATTGGGATCACCATCACCTCAAAAACTTGCAGTCGCCTGACCTCTCGCGACTTCGCTCCGGAAATCTTCCCCTCATCAACAAACTCGCCGTTCCGGAAGACTTCAACCCGACCATCACTCCAAATGTGCAAAGCGACCCCCGCACCATCCGAGGCCACATCATTCCACCCCAACTGATACTGCAAAAACGTGTCCCCCGCCCCATAACTAAACCAACTAAAACTCAGCCCCATATTCTTCGGAAAGCTCACATTCGAGAGGGCCGCCGGATTGCTCGCCGCATCCCTTGCCGCCAACCAAGGCCCCGCCCAATGCTGGTCGAGCCGCTCTTCCCACTCCGGGCCAACCGCAAAATCCGCCAACCCCAACTTCGCGTAATCCCCGATCGCCGTCGTATACCACTCGGTATCCAAAGGTCGAGGACGAAGCATCAATGTGTTCGTCACCGGATCAATCCATGTATTCTCCCAAACCGACCCATTCAGCTCCAATCCCCCCGCAACCACCGTCAATCGATCCGCCGCCAACCGCCTCTGCGCTTGGTTCACAAGCAACTCAAAACTCATCTTCGCAAGCCTCTCCCTTCAAGTTCATCCCACCAATCCAAAGTCCTCTCATCAACAGATCGTTCGGTTACCTCACGAACAAAGCCATATTCAGAATCAAACAGACCATACTCCAGCCCCTCATCAAGCCGAGAATCCTCGAAATCTGACCAGCCGATTCCCGGCTCAACTTCATCTGGATCTCCATCATGTCCACCCAAGAAGCGATCCCACAACCCGCTCAAGAATTCCATCACGAGAGCGACACCGCTCCCTGACTCACAAAGTCATAAGTTGAATCCACAACCGACCCCCTTCCAAATCGAAAACCAAATTGCTTGATCAAGAAACCACCCGTCAATACCGGCTGACCAACTCCCGCATCAACAACTACTGCCAAAGATGCTCCTGAGCTGTTAAAAGCATGAGCTAGCAAACTCCCCGATCCAACCGGTGCCGTAGGATATGCACTTCCCACCGCCGAACTCCCGACGAGATCCAAACGCCACTTCTGCCGCTTCCCTGCCGAAAAAATGTGCTCGAATCGGGCCAACGCCATCGGCACCGCAACCACGACCCATTGATCGTCACTGAAAACCCCACATCCTTCCCCGCCAGTCCCCCGAAAGCCTTGCCAACGAGCGCGACCGAACCCGCCGAATCAACCATCAGCTCCAGCCGAGCCCGATAATCCTTCCGAACAACCACTGGCCATTCCCACTCATCCCCAATTCCCGAACCATCATCGATCTCCATCCGACCTTCAAAGACCCCTTGTTCAGCGACAGTTCGATAATCCAATCCCGCCACGCTCAGTGCCGATATATCAAGATGCGTCACCTTCGCCCCACCGGGCTTAGAACTCATCAGGCCATTCGTGATCCGAACGCTTTGCTTGACTGCCGCACGGGATTCCCCCGCCAGAATTACCGGAGTCACATCTGCAAATTGAGTCGACGACACCACCTCCGCCTGCCTCAAATCCGCTAAAACCGAGACCCCGCCAACATCAAAAACCGAAACATCAACTCCCGTCAAACGCGCCATCTACTCCCCCGCTCCGCACAAAGCTCACACAGAAATTCCATCTTCAAATCAAACTCACCATCCCCCGCACTCCCTTGCTCAATCCAAACTCGGCGAACCATCGGCAATTCCGCCACCCCCGCCGGATTCCCCGAAGCCAAGAGTTCACTCCGCAACGCTGTCGCATCCGCCAACAAAGCCTCCGAAACAACTCCCGAAGCCACCGACCGCCGCACCATGATTTCAAAACTGACCTTGAGCCGATCCACCAAAACCGAATCCGGCTCAAACTCCAAATCCTTGGTAACAACCCTCGCAAAGGGCACTCCAAAATCACCCTCCGGCGTATCAACTGCAACCACAATCCCAGGCCAAACAACTTGGATAGCATCAACCACAAACCCTCGAACCGCAACCAAATCCGCAGACCAACTCATCCGTCGAGCCGCTCCACTATCAATCTGCCATGATCCGTCGCCAATCCCATTTCAAATCTCTGAGGATCAACCACCACTCGATAAAACGCCCCGTCAAGCTCCAGACGATCCCCCCCAGAAATCAAATCACAATCATCCAAATCCATTAAAACCACTGCCGGATTCTTCCCTTCAATCCCGAGTTCATCCATTACAAATTTCGGCGTCTTCTCCACAAGCAATCCCGACATGAGAGCCCCCGAATCCCACTCGCTACGCACCAATACACCCCCGACAATCTCCGGCACAAGCGACCACAGCCGAAATTGATGCGGCTTCCAAACCAATCCCATCAAGCCCCCAACCCCGGTACTCGGTACCGTCCAAAAACCACAAGCGAACGGTCTGACAATAGCTCCGCAAATCGCGCCGGAGATATCCCCGCCCGGTACTTAATTGTCACGGAATCCTGCTTAACTGACTCCACATCATCATTCGATGCGGAATCCAACATGGCAACCACATAACTCGCTGCCAAATCCCGAACCGCATACCAAACATCCGCGGGCACTTCCACCCCAAAACCTGGCCTCCCCGAAACAACCACCGCACCCGAAAGATTGTCTGCCAAAGCCAACTTCCGCACTGGCAATACTCCCTCCGGACAAGTCGTGAACTGCACAGATTCTCCGCCACATTCAACTCCCGAAATCAATCCAAACGGACGATCAAGCAGAACAACCCCACTCATCGAGTCAAATCGAAATTCCGCCATGGAGCCCGCCAAAAACGGACCAAAACCAACCATCATTTCAAGCTCACTGACCGCTCGGTCAACAAGTTCTCCAAAGTCAACGGTTGGCAAATCTGCAAACCCTGAATCATTCAAAAAACCAGTTACATCCGCCCCCACGGGCCAAGAATTCATTCCCATAAAATGCACCTCCCGAAGAACACAAAAAGTAGGGGGTCAGGGCGCATAACACCACCCTGACCAACCCCATATCAGCCTAGCTACCCAAACCCGTTAGCTTACAAATCGCCTGATCACGCAACACCTGGAGCCCCGCCCGGACACTCGCCCGGATCGCCACCTTATTACTCGTGAAGTAATCCTCGTGCGCATTCGTACTGCTCACCGTCAGATCACCGCGCATTTTGATCCGCGCATAGTCCGTGTCAATCACCATGCCCGTACCCGCGGTCAAAGCCTCGCTCGCAACAATCTGAACTCCCCAAATCCGGCTCAAAGGCGCATCACCCGGATGACCAAAGATGTAAAGTCCATCTGCCGTTTTGGTCAAAGCAAGTGCTTGGTAGTTATCACTATGCAAAACCACCAAGTTCGGCTTCGCCCGCCCCTGCGTGCGAACTTTCGTCATCGCCTTCATGATCTGATCAAAAGCGTTATCCGTCCCCGCTGCTTGTGCCAAAGCACCCGTCTGACCATAAAGTCCAAGGATATTCACCCCCGTTCCATCGCCAACCGTCACCTGCTCATCCAACTTCTGTCGAACCATCAACTTAAGATCCTCGTCAATCAACGCCCGAACCCCAGGCTCATCTTCCAACTGTTCTTCAGTCACCGGAAGATAAACCCCCAGCTTCCGAATATTGACCGTCGCCTCCGAGTAAGCAATCCCTGCCTCATCAAACGCCGCGTTTTCCCCCTTCGCTGCTGCCGCATTCGTCCGTGTCGTCTGCTTCATAAACTTAACCGCGTTCTGATCTGTCACATCAATCCGAAGCAAATCAATCAATTGCGGCGGTCGAGAGATCGCCGGCACCACACTACCATCCCGAAACTGATGCGGCGCAAATCCAGCCCCCGTAGTCATCGTCGCCTTAACCCCCAAATACTCCAAGGCCGCGCGTTCAAGCTCAACATCACCAAAACGGCCCCCAACTCGACCTTGCCAAGCCGCACTTTTCAAGAGCATGTCACTGGCCAATCCACCCGGAGCCGCACCCAGAACTCGGTTCACAGGCCGGTTCATCACGCGTGCCTTCACTTCAATGTCTTGCGCCGCATCAAAAGCTCCCCGAGCCACCTCAAACTTCTTGCTGAGATCATTGATCTCATCCATCATCTTCCGCAAACCCTCAAGGTCGTTCGCCGGAATATCCTTAACCGCTTGTCCATCAACCAACGACTTCGTGGAGTAGCCATCCCATCGCTTCTTGTATGCCATCCGCTTGCTCTCCAGCTCGCGCCCTAGTTCAATATGATTCGTACCGCTCATTTCGCTTCCTATTCCCTAATCCCCTCATTCACCAAAAATGCAACACACTTGTCAATTTTTGTCAATTCCGGCCCTGTCCATAGCCCGTTCAAGCTCCAAAACATCGGCAACCCCTGCCCGATTACTCTTCTCAATACCCATCGCTTCCGCCCCCACGGCCGCTGGCAAAGTCACCAAGCTAAACTCCTTCAACTCAATCTCTTTCAGCAAACGAACCCTTCTCCCGTCACGCATTTCAAAGTCCCAAACTCTTGGCAAATATCCGATACTCAGCCCCACTCGCTTCCCTGCCGCAAGTCGTTCATCCGCAACCGTCTTCGCCGCTTGCGCCCCCGCCGTCGAATGAAATTTCATTCCCACCAAAAGCCCGCGCTGATCTTCTCTTGCTTCCGTGACATATCCAACTGGAATGCCCGAATGGTCATGCCCCACCGCAACAAATCCTGTTCGGACAAATTCCCCAAGTCTCCATAAGCTCCATCACAGATCACATCACCGTAACTATCAACAATGTTCTTTACCGATGCATATCCTCGCAGTCCATCCGCAAGCTCCCCTAGCCCGTCGTTCTTATTTTCAATCCAAAACGTCTTCCGCTCCATAACTAATTACTTAAATTCTGATTTCCCTATATCTCTGCAACAAAGTAACGAAATTACCAAGACTCCTGTCTCCTCCATTCGCATATGAATAAGATTGAAAATGATCGGGGGCGCCTGCATTGAAATCCCAGAAATCGCCAGTACGATGGATGACTGACAATCAGTACCAGAGTGCCTCTATAAGCCAGAGGGCAATTGCCCACGCTGATTCCCAAGTAGGAATCCTCGAATCCGGCCCCAACCGAGGCCAGAGAGTCGAAGAATATCAAGAAGTCGCTGGCCTCGGCCGGGGCGGTGGCTATCCGTGGTGCGCCTGCTTTGTCTATTGGTGCCTCATCAAATCCGGATCAAATCCCAAGATTATCCCCGCCATCGGTGCCTGTGCCGCCGTCAGGAATTGGATCAATTGGGCAAAGTCAAACACACGTCGAACTCAAAAACCCCATCGAGGGGCCCTCTTTTATTGGTTAAACCAAGACCAAACCGGCCACATTGGCTTATGCCTTGGCCCCAGCGTACTCGGTATTTTCCGGACGATCGAAGGCAACACCGACCGCGAACAAGGGAGCCGAGAAGGCGACGGTGTCTACAAACGAACCCGAACCCTTTGGCAGCTCAAATCAAAAAACCAACACGGATTCATCTCTCTCGAAAACCTATGAACGAACAACTGATCACATCTCTTGCCGCAAACGGCCCGTGGGCCGCCGCCGCCGGATTCCTCCTGCATCAAGTCATCAAAGCCTGGACAAACGACCGGCAACAACTCGTCATCTTGCTCACAGAATTCAAAGACACACTGACGGCTCTGACACATGCCGTCCAAGAACTCAATAAACAAAACTAACATGGAAACATTTCTCAAAAAACTCGGACTCGATATGCAATCTCTACGACTCGCCTATCTTCTCGGTCGTGACCAAGGACGCAAATTCGTCAAAGGCGCATTGATCTTTCCCGGAATTCGAATCATGGACCTACAAGTTCACGCCACCAAGCTCGGTGATGATCCCCAAGAATTGATCTCAAAGCGAGACCTCATGCTTGAATCAATCCTCGACTTCATTGAAGAATTCATTAATCTTGACGACGACTAAATCTAAAAATGAGATACACCGACGCCCTGCGCCAGCAACTCTGCAACTTGCTCGCCCAGGGCAAATCTCTACGAGAAATTTGTGCGGACCCCAAGATGCCGAGCCTCACAACCGTCTATAACTGGCTCAGTCCCGGCAATCCAAAATTCAACCCAGAGTTTCTCGCTCAATACCGCGTTGCTCGCATGTGGCAAAGCGAAGCATTTCTGGAGCAAATTATCGAAATTTCCCGAAGCGACACACTCACAGCCGATCAGAAGAAAATCCAAATGGATGCTCTCAAAACCGCCTCCGCGCGACTAGAGGGTCGCAAATATGGCGATGACAAACCACGTCAATTGACTGTCAAAGTTGTTTACGAAGACACCCCGTGAATCTCAATACCGTAATCCGACTTCCCCGTCTTCATCCTGCCCAATCACAGGTCAAATCGGAGGCGTCAAGGTTTAACGTTCTGGCCTGCGGGCGCCGATGGGGCAAAACTATTCTTGGACTCGATCTTGCCATCCATTCCGCTCTCGATGGACACCCCGTCGCGTGGGCCGCTCCATCGTACAAACTCCTCGCCGAACCCTTCCGCACCGCCCAAAGCCTCCTCAGCCCGATCATCAAGCGAATTAGTCACGAAGATCACCGAATCGAACTCGCGACCGGTGGCACGATCATATTTTGGACTCTCAACGACATCAACCTCGGTCGAGGCTACAAATACAAACTCTGGATCATTGATGAAGCCGCGCATTCTCCAAACCTCCAAACCGCATTTGAAGAATCTATCCGGCCAACGCTCGTCGATCTCTGCGGCGACGCCTGGTTTCTCAGCTCACCTCAAGGTCAAAACTATTTCCACAAACTCTTTCTCAAAGGTCAATCGTCTGACTCTCCCAACTACAAATCGTGGCAAATGCCAACCGCGTCAAACCCGCACATCCGCGCCCAAGAAATAGCCGAAGCACGAGACACTCTCCCCGAACGCACGTTCCGCCAAGAATTCCTCGCTGAATTCGCCCAAAACAAAGACACAATCTTTCAAAATTTTCACCGTAATATCACCTCGCTGCCAATTTCTGAGCCAAATCCCAACCACACCTACATCGCCGGAATTGACCTCGCAAAAGTTCAAGATTTCACAGTAATAACTATCCTGAACGACCAAGGATATCAAGTCTATTTCGATCGTTTCCGCCGCCAAACCTGGTCACAAGTCATCTCCCGGATAATCACCGCGTGTCAAAAATTTCGAGCCCCTGCAGTCATTGATGCCACCGGGCTGGGCGATCCCATCGTCGAACAACTCCAATCTGCCGGACTCACTTTATTTCCGTTCCGTTTCACATCCCTCAGCAAAGAACCATTAATTCAATCTCTTGCCGTCAAACTGGAACAAAACAAACTGTCTCTCCTCGACATTCCTGAACAAACCCAGGAGCTCGAGTCATTCCAAGCGATTGCAACCCCCGGTGGCGGCATCAAATACTCGGCACCACCCGGCCAACATGACGATTGCGTGATTGCCCTCGCTCTCGCTGCTTCAAAAATTGGCAATTCCCGCCTCAGCGTGTTCTGACTACTTCGCAAAAAGCGACTTCAAGATGAACAACACATTCGCTGGACGCTCTGCCAACCTGCGCGTAAAATACGGATACCAGGCTTCACCAAAAGGCAAGTAAACTCGGACATTGAATCCCTCATCAAGCAGCTCCCGCTGCAGATCACGTCTAATTCCGTGCAACATTTGCCATTCAAAGCTTTTCCTATCAATTCCACGGCTCGCTACAAACCTCTTGAGCTCGTCAATAATCGCCGCATCATGGCTCGCAATCGCCGGGTATCTCCCCCGCACCAACAGCTTTTTCGCCTGCTCCAAATACTTCCGATCAACATCAGCTTTGGAGGGATATGCAATCTTCTCCGATTCAAGATATGCCCCTTTGACAATCCGCAATCGACACCCATCCCCAATCAAACATTCCAAATCCCCATCCGTACGATAAAGATAACTCTGTAGCACTGTGCCTGTATTAAAAAACTCCTTGCGCGCCGAGCGCACAAGATCAATCGTCACCTGAGTATAAGGCGACCCTCCATGTCAGCACGGATAAATGTCTCCGCACCAACCGCCTTCTCCAGCAAACGGCGATAATTCGCCTCTGCCAATTCCAAATCCTGATCCAAACCCAAAGCCGTCAACTTAATCGAGATATTGATCGCGTCCTTATGCTCTGACTTCGCAATTCCGTCCAGCAAGTTCAAATAAGCTTGCGTCCCTGCCTCGGCTTCTTCCAGCGTCGCAACATTCTCACCCAAAAGATCAAGCGATACAAAAAACCCTTCCCGCGCTAAGCCTTCCGCAGTAGAAATCGACTCCTTAAGTCCCTCACCCGCAATAAACCGACCAACCATCGGCCGAAACAACCGCGATGAACGAACAAGCCGCTCCACCCCCGGCAACCCTGCCGATTTCAAGATCAAAGTGCGAAAAACCATCTCCGTTGATGAGCCCGATTTTACTGAACTCGCCATGATGTATAGTGCAATCCGTGGGCCAAGAGAAGTCTCATCGCCTGGAGATCGCCAAAATCAAGACGTTAGTAATATTTCTGCCCCCCACCCTCGGCGACACAATCAACCACCGAGCAACTCTTCGGTCTCTCTGCTCCGGCCTCCCAAATGCAAAAATAATTGCAATATCATCAGGTTTAGGTCTTGAAATTTTACACATTTGGCCAATTGCCGGAGTCCAAATTCTTCCCCGAAAAAACGCATGGTTTCACCTATTGCGTGCTCAGCCCGACGTCGCGCTCTTCCCATACATTCAAAACAAATTTATCCGACTCGCTTCCCGTCTCAAAATTCCCACTCGAATCGGACTCACTGGCGGCAAGCATGATGACCTCCTCACCCATCGCATTGCAAAAATTCCCGGCGAGCACCAAATCTTCGATCTCTCTGCCCGGATGCTCACCGAAATCAATACTGACTACCGAGAAAACATCAATATTGAAAGCGAATTTCTAAACTTACCACCCACAATTGCCATCATGACCGGAGGCTCAGAACCTCAAAAAAATGGCCCCTCAAACACTTTCAAGAAACCGCTCAGCATTTCAAAGACCAAAATTACAAAATCATCAACGTTGGCGGCCCCGATGAAAAAGGTGCCTTAAATTCAATCGCCGAAAAAGACATCGCCGGATCCGCAAACTGGGTCGAAACCGCAAACATCCTCGCCAACGTCCAACTTCTCATCACCAACGACACCGGAATCATGCACCTCGCCGCTGCCGTCGGAACCCCCACCGTCAGCCTATTCATGAAAGAATCACCCTCAGAGTACGCACCCCTAGGCTCAAACCACATCCTCCTAACCCCACCCATAACTCCCGATCAAGTTATCTCCGCCGCCACCACGCAACTAGAGAACCGTCTATGAAAATTCACCTTGTTGGTCGATATGACGGCGGACTGATTCACGGAGGCGCCGAAGTTCAACTCGAAACCACCAAGCGACTCCTTGTTCAATCAGGGCACGACGTAAAAGTCCTCTCGCCCGAAGTGAAGGACTGGCCCGATTTGTTTCACTTTTTTGGTTCAAACGATTACTATTGGAGCCTCGCCCAACTCTGTCTTGAAAAGCACATTCCCTACGTAGTTTCTGCAATCTGGTACGTCCCCGGAAATCCTACCGAACTCAAAATCAAGCGCACAAAAGCAACGATCGAACAACGCTATCCTCGCAAAACCAGAAAACTCCTCCAGAACGCAAACCGAGTTTTGATTCCAAGCCAAGACATCGCTCAGCGACTCAAAACATACTTCGACGTTGATCCCCCAAAATGCCGGGTCGTCCCCAGCGGAACATGCACATCCGACTTTGGCTTCAATCAAGAAGAAGCAATGCGAAGAAAATACAACATCAACGGTGAATTTATTCTTGCCGTTGGCAACTTTCTCGATCGAAAAAACCAACTTAACTTAATCAGAGCGGTACAAAACACTCAGCATCAGATCGTTTTCGCTGGCGGCCCCAGCGATCAACCCTACTATAACATGTGCCGCGAACTCGCCCAAGAAGTCGATCCCAAATCTGAAAGGTTCAAATTCCTTGGTGAAGTCCCCCATCAAGACCTCGGCGGACTCCTCCGAGCCTCAAAGTTATTCGCCCTTCCAAGTCTTCTCGAAGATTTCCTAATCGCAGGCGTCGAAGCCGGTGCTCTGGGCAAACCACTCGTACTGAGCAACTCTTGGAATGCCAATGAAATTTATGGCGAATATGCCGAACTCCCCGATCCAAACCTCCCCAAACAAATCCTTAAATCAATTGAAACCGCTTGGCAGAAGTCAGACAATCCTGCCCAAGCCGCTTGGTTCCTGGAGCGATATTCCGAAAGAGCCCTTTTGACTCGATACGAAGAGATTTACTCGTCAATTCTTTAATTTTTCTTCCGCAATCTTGCGATGGGCTGCCAATACAGAATCACTACTAGCTCCATTTTGAAGTTCTAAAATTTTAGCGAACTTCATCGCATCGTTCGCCATCATCAGCAGAGAAACCGAGAGGCCTTGCCATCCCAACTTGCGCCCACCTTTTATAACCATTCTCTTGAAGAAATCTCGTACCAGTTTTCGAAAAACGCGACCAGAGCTGATTCTTTCAGACTCAAATACTTGGCCCGCCTCCACTGACGTGTACTTGTTAACTCGACCCACAAAATCCTCCGCAGACAAATAGGTAAAGTGGTGGACACAAAGTTCATCGCTACAAGGTACTCGCGCAACTCGCATTCCATCTACTGGCCGAAGTCCTTGATGAACTTCACTGTGAAGAGTGACTGCCTCCCTTAAAAAGAGCCTACCATGAACGTCTCGCTTTGGCTCGAATTCCGCTCCGATCATGGGAGCTCCAAACATATAGTTCAACCAGTGAAACTCAATAATATCAGCACCCTTACAGACAATGAGCTTTTCAAACTCATCCCACAAACCAGGTGATAAAACTTCATCCGCATCCAAGATTAACACCCAAGGCTGATTCGATTGATCGACTGCAAACTTCCGCGCTGGTTCCACATACCCAACCCGCTCATGATAAACCACCTTAGCCCCAAACTCCTCTGCAATCTCCACCGTCCGATCTTCTGAATACATATCACAAACCACAATCTCTTCAACATGTTCAACCACCGAACGCAAAACCAAATCCAAATACCGCTCCGCCTGAAAAGTATTGATCACAACAGAAATCGGTAATTTCATTCTTCAAACCTTCCCAAAAACCCCCAAAGCAACTCTTCAAGTTCTGCATAACTCGATACACGACTCAACTGTCCGCGGATTTCGCTCGCCCCTTCTGCCCCTTTGATATAAAGCGGCAATTGCCCCCTGAGTGCCCGTAAACCACGAAGTTCACAATCCGAAATATCCGGCCGAGCACAAACTTCCTCCCAACTTTCACACTCCGCTTCAAAAGCCACCATCATGCGCGCATGATCCAGCGCCGTCTCCACGCGTTCCCGCAAACTCGGTTCACCCGGATCAGCTCTTTCCGTCAATCCAGCCTGTATCCGCGCCAACGACCAAGGATTTGAAATCGCTGCCCGCCCCACCATCACCCCATCACATCCCGTTTCGCGCATCATCCGCTTTGCATCGTCCGCCGTCTTCACATCGCCATTCCCAATCAATGGAATAGTCAAGACATCACGCAAAGACTTAATCAAATCCCAATTTGCCTCACCTTCAAATCCCTGTTTAGCAAACCGTGCATGAAGCGTCAACATTTGCGCTCCCGCATCCTGGAAGCGCCGCGCCAAATCAGGTGCCGCAAACATCGAATAATCCCAACCCGCCCGAACTTTCACCGTCACCGGCACATCAACCGCCTTCACAACCGCCCGCACAATCGCCTCTGCCAAATCAGGATCTTTCAAAAGCGCCGCTCCTGATCCGGTCTTGCAAACTTTCGGCACCCAACACCCCATGTTGATGTCCACAATGTCACAACCAAACCCCACCGCAACCTTCGCCGTTTCCGCCATGATCGCCGGATCACCCCCAAATATCTGGATTCCCAACGGCTTTTCCCCCGCATGAACCTTCATCTTTCGGTACGTCTTCACCGCGTTGTGGTGGATCGCCATCGCACTCACAAATTCCGTGAACATCAAACCCGGATCAGCAATCCGCTTACAAATCAATCGAAACGCAAGATTAGAAACATCCTCCATCGGTGCCAAAACCAATGGGTTCGCCACCTCGACTGGCCCAACTCGGAAAGCAGGAACTTGACTCGTCTCAACTTGCACAGAACTCACCATCACCTAAGGGATAATTCCCGACGAATCGTAAATCGTTATTCGCTGGGTCCCCCGCTCCCTCACAATCCCCACAAGGTACCCCAGCATCGCCCCCTCCGCTGGGAAGGCGTCATAGCGAGCATTCAACGGCAACAAAATATACTGCTCGCCGTCGTGCTTCAACTGCTTCACTGTAACTAATCCATCTTCAGAACGAAAGAGAATCACGTGCCCAATCCTCGGCACATCCGTCCGTTGAAATACACAAACATCCTGCGGCTCCAAAAGCGGATACATCGAGTCCGAACTGATTCGACAAGCAAACCGCCCCCGAGGGTCGCCCATCTCCGGCGGCACAAATTCAAACGTCTCACTCTCAAAAGGGTCAGTCCAATTCACCGGATCACTAGCCGCAATATATCCAATGTAAGTCACCGGAACCAATAGCTGACTTGCTGGGATCAAAGGATCACCCACTTCACCCCCATCAAAACCCAGTCCCCGGAGCCGAACCATCACCTTCGGGGCAATCTCCGCACCACCAGATTCCATCATCGCAACCAAACTCCGCGAAACCCCCAACTCCTCCGCCATCTCCTGCTGAGTCCACCCCTTATCACGCCGAAATTCCTTCAACTTGTCAACCATGTCAATATTTTACCATATTTTTGACATTGCTCTTGACAAAATAGTAGACATAAAGATACTATATTGGCATGGGCTATTCACATGATAACTCTGAAATTCGTTGGAATCAAGACACCGAACAGTACGTCCGCCGTGCAACCAGAACTTGGTGCTCACGTCTCGGAATCAAAGGCGAAGACGTCAAAGACCTCGAGCAAGATGCCGTAATGACCGCATGGAATAAAGTCGAAAATGGCAAGATCCACTACAAAGAGGGACTCTGGTTCATCGCCCGCAACACCGTGCTTGACTTCCGAGCGAAAGCTAGTCGAATCGATACCACCGAACTCGACGAACAACTCGCTCGAGAACCGTCAAATCCCCTTGACAAAATTCTCATCGAAGAAGTCCAACGGGAGTTCCCCGAGCTTGTCCTCCTCGCCGCCGCAAGGGCCGACGGTTTCGAGTGGGATCTCATCGCCCAATCCTTGGGCATCAGTTCCGGCACTCTCCGTGTGCGCTACAGCCGATTAGTTAAGAAGGCCAACGAACACTTTAACAAATCTAGATAAGTCAAAAGCCGCCCCCACCAAGGGGGCAGCTCTTATTCTTCAAACCAAACCCGCAGATCATCCCCGCTTCCAAATTCGTGCAGCAACTGATCTGTAAAAGTATTGGACAAATCTTGCCACAAAGGAACCAAGAATTCCTCTGTCGCCGCTGCTCGCGCTTCCCCCATATTCGAGTAAGTCGCCCGGTCAAGCCCCGCCCCGAGCCCAACTACAACCGCCGGAATCCCAAGCACTGCCGTGATCCGCTCTTCTGGCAGCCGGTTGAGCTGGCCAATCGCCAAATCATCCGGCTTGAACCCAATCGGCGTAACTTCTGCCGGAAAAGTCGGCACAATTACTCCGCCCGCATTCTCCCGGCTTGTTGCCTGGCGCATCCGTTCTGCCACATAGTCCGCATCCGCCTGAGTCAACCGAACCCCATCACCCTTTGCCGAAACGATCAAGCTGGGTACAGGATTTCCCAACAAACTCTGGCTATATGCGGCAATCTGATTGTCAGTGGCAATCTGCCGTGCGACCGACTTCAGTCGAGAAATTCCCATGCAAGGCCGCTCCGGATCAAGCCCATCGCGATCATGCAAAATGTCTTCTCGCCCAACTCGAACCACACCGCTCGATCCCAAAATCTCATAGTAATCCACCAAATTCGGACGATCACGCACCGGAACGACCCGGACACAAGAATGCGGCAACCACTCCAATCCAATCATCCGCCCTTCCGCATTCCGAATCTTCAATGCAAAAGCATTCCCGTCCAAAATGCGCGAATAAACCAAAGCCGAGATCAATTCCCGACCCGACAAATTCGCCCGATCACGCGCATCAATCATGCCCTGGGGCCGCCGCATAATCTCCCCCAATGGGTGGTCAACCCGGCCCCACTCTGCACCGTCAAACCCTTGAATCAAAAAACTCGCCCGCCCCGCATTGCGCATCGCCCAAAAAACGCAAGCCATCACCGCGCTATTCTGGGTTGCATCAGCTTCCCGCACCGGAACCGCCCCCGGCGACCACAAAAAGCTCGCTGAACTCCCCCGATTCCAATTCAATCCCTTCGTAAAAATCCGCTCAAACAGTCTCATCCCTAACCAAACAAATCACCCAAACCCCGCCAACAAGTTACAAATCAATCAATTCAGTGAACGTGACCGCTCTGAGTATTCAAAAAGCCAACAAGCGTGATCCCAACCACAACGCAAGTCACAAACCACATCGAACCGATCTTGACCCGCCGCTTTGCATGCACGTCCGAATCACAACTCCCACAATCATGACAAGCATGAGGTTTCTTGTATGCCCCCCAAAAGCCAAACCCCAAACTGAGCAAACTAAAAGCAACCAACCACCACCGGTAAGGCTCCAGAGCATGAAGCCAGCCCGCCGTTACGCTCATCCCCCCAAAAGCAAATAAAACCGTCGAACCACAACAAGGAACGTGCGCCAGCAAAGCTAACCCTGCCGAACTCACCGAAGCGATTGACGATTTCATAATGCAATTATATTGCAATAACGCAATTTTCTCAAGGACCTACCCACCAAATCCTCCAACCCCACCAATCTGCTGACCCCGTCGTCCGAGCCCAAAATCACTTCCAAATGGCAACGACTTGATCCGAATATAGAACGCAATCTGCCGACCACTCCGGAACCCACTGCGAAAATCCGTGATCTCCAAAACCGCCTCCGTACAGTGCAAATCGTATTTAATCGAATATTGCTGAGCCTCCAACTGCTTTGTATAGCCATTGTAAAACAGCACCGCATCCGTACTCACCTGCCCCCACTTGAATCCATCAATCTGCAAACTTGCCGCCCCCCAAACCGCCCGACTCCCATCATAACGAACACTCGCCGCCATCCCCGTCTCCCCAACTCGGAACCGAGAATCCGCCCGGAACACTCCCCAGTTCCGATTGAATGTATCGTAATTCCCCGAAAACTGGAAGAACCGATCTCCATTCCGATAAGTCGTCCCCAGAGTCACAATCTGCCACGGCGTCTGCTGACGCTCAATCGCCAAAACGTCGTAACCCGTTGAAGCCGTACTCCGCCAACCTCTCCCGTGGTCAACATCAAGCCCGAATTGAAACGCGTCATTCTGGCCCGCCAGGTCAATCGCCAAAGGCGTAAAACCAAGTTGCTTCTGATTCCGATAACTCAACCGCAAAGTCGAATTCCCCCGAAACGCATAGCGCAAATTCCCCCCATAACCGAGCAAATACTGAGCCGTATCATCACTATAAAGCCCCTGTCGGTACTGTCCGTTGTAATCCAGCCCGAACCCTCTCCCCAAATCAACGTTCTTGTTCAAAACCGAATCAAACGTAATCCGCGTAATCGGATCACCACCCGGATCGCGTAACTCCCCAACACTTCCCTCAAACTGAAATGGCCAAGCTCCGCCAAACCCCTCACCAAATAGCCGACGCGTATCTGAGCGCAAAGTCAGAAGCGGAGTCCGGTCACTCGCTGCCGAAAAACTCTGGGTCGCACCCACGGGAATGGATCGCTGATAGAGCAAGTCCGCACTGAAAGACCGCAACTCCTGATTCCCCAAAAACCGCACATCCCAACGCTTACTCTGGCTCAAAACCAAGCCCTGATTTTCACTCCGCGAGTCGGAATAAGTTGCACTCAAACTCGTCCGTGTTGTCGAACCAAACCGCCGCGTGTCAGAAAAACTCAAGTTCTGGGAAACACTCCCAAAATTCGCCGTATCCGAGCTGTTTCGGCTATATCCAATCGCCGAACTCCCCGTCGCACTTGGCACCGTCAACTGCAAACGCGAATTCAAAATCGAACTATCCGGTGCCGTCAAATAGTTGTTCTTCTGCCATCGCGTATCAAGGTCAAGTCGAGACGCACCAATGCGTTGTTGGTGCTTCCAGTTTGCTACCAGCGTATCATCCCGCCCTGTCAATCCGTATGCCCCAACTGCCCCAAGAACTGTCTCTGTGTCGTATCCAAGTTCCCCGCCTATCCCAAATCCCAGCTTGGACATATAGTCCAACCGAGTTTCCCAAATGTCCGCCCCCCGGAGCGGCGTGATAAACCTCGATTTCACATAGTAACCCTCGTCCACACTCTGACCAAACTCCGGCAGATACCGAGGGCGATCATCCACCAAAGGAATATAGAGGTAGGGCAATCCCAAAACCCGTTTCCCCAAAATCTCCAACCCAAAATCCCGGAAAACAATCTTCTTTCCCGGCTCAAAGTCCACCGTCCCCGCATCAAATTCAAAGTGCGGATGCTCCAAATCGCACGGCGTCATCTTTCCATCAATCAAATGGAAATGCGGCTCTCTAAATTTCGACTTACCACCTGTCGCGTACCACGGACCCGTTGTCAAACCTTGCGTCCGGGTCGGCACAATGACCGCCTTTCCCCCCTCAACTTCATAAACTCCCTCCTTAAAATCAACCCGCACTGTCTCCCCTGTCACCTCATCCCCCTCTCCCTTGAGCGAAGCGCCACCCACTAGCACAAATTTCTGCGTCTCCGTGTTCCCCTCAATCCGATCCGCTTTCAAGGTGTAACCCTCGTACTCCACCTCAACATTCCCCTCCAGCAAAACATCGTTCCCTTTCCGCGTGCCCTTATCTGCCGAAATAATCTTGAGCGGTTTGCTTTGCCCCGAATCTGGAGGCGGTAACTGCTGATCCACACCCTCTTGAGGCGAATTCGATTGACCCAAAACCACCGCTGGCTCCGGCCCTTCTGGAGTCTCTGGCAAACCCTGACCCCAACTCATCCCACAAGCCAGGAGCCCAAACCACCACAACCTTCTCACTCTAGCCTCCAACTCGCCACCGCCGTAAACAAGACAATGAAACCAACTGGCAACCACGCTGCCGCCATCGGAGTCACCCATCCGTTCCTTCCAATCACTTCCGTCGCAATAATCTGAACATTAAAGTAAATCCACACAATAATCAAGCTGATCAGGAAACCTTGGAAAGCACTACCCCGACGGAATCGAAACGCCAAAACCCCGCCCATGATCGCAAACCCAAGGCAAGTCGCCGCAACCGCGTATCGAGAGTAAAACTCAATCTCCAAGTTCCTCGGTTGAACCCCGACCTTCTTGGCATCCTGAATATCCCGCCACAATTCCACTGTCGAACGATCTCTCGCCTCCGCCGATCTCAAAAAGTCCTCAATAACAATCCGCTGGTTAATCACCAACTCCTTGACCCGGTTAACCATCACCAAAGATTCCCCCTCAATCACCCGAATCACCGGATCCTGAATCGTCCAAACCCCTTTGGAATAAGTCCCCGTTGGTGCCGAATAAACGTAAACTTGCCCTTCCTTTGGCCGCTCAATCAACAAAATATCTTTCAAAAAAAGCACCTGTTCCCGCTGCTCAACTGACCCAAAATTCGCCGCATAAGGTGGCAAGTTCAAACTCTGGTTCCTCTCAAACTTCGGAATCGCCGCCAAGACTCCAAACTCACGCAGCAACTTCGCCGACTCCTTCCCCGCCCAAGGTGTCACCTGGCTGGAATTATAAAAACTAAGCCCCGCAAACGCCATCCCGCAAATCCCCACCATCCGTAAAATCCGCCACACCGAATATCCCGCCGCTCGCATCGCCGTGATCTCCCCTTCCCGTGCAAGCCTCGAAATAGCCAAACTCGCCCCAAATGTCACCCCCATCGGAAAAGTCAAAAAGAACCACTTGGGCAATGCCAAGAAGATGTATTTCAGAACCGCCCCGCGAGGAACTGAATTCAAGTCCAACTCCTTAAACAACCAAATGATCTCGTTGACCATAAAGAGCAACGCAATCACAAGCGTCCCCGCAATCAAAGGCACGATCATCTCCTTCAAGACATACTTATCAACCTTCCGAATCACCCTCTCACCCCCCGCCAAACAAAAGCCCCTAACGCACCCACCGCAACTAAAATCGCCAAAATTCCTGCACCGAGTCTGACTTCCGGCCCCGCTGTTTCGGTCAGCAAAAACGGCCCCGCCGCTACTAGGCCTGCAAGCACCAGCCAAACCCCCATCACCAAGCCCCAACCTCCAAATCCAACTGACCGCCGCCGCATCAAATCAAGCAAATATTCGCCCCCACACCGCTGACAAAAAACCCCTGCTCCATTGATCGTCCCACATCGGGGACAAGCCACTTCCGTTCTCAGCGGAACTGACCCCAAATCACGCCTCCATCGTCCCAAAATCTTCATCTCATTCTGAAACAAATCCTTGGGTTGCCCCTTCAAAGCCCCATCCAACAACGCAATTGCCGGATGAATCACTCCCCGCTCATAAAGAACTTCACTGAGCTTCGTCATCGCATAAACATCCCCACGGTTAACCCGCAACCGCTCATAAATACCATCCGCTTTCTCAACATCAATCCGAAACATCTCATACCGACGCCACGCTTCCATCACCCCCGGAGCAAGCACAACTGTGATCACCGCAACCAAAAACGGCACCCAACACAGTTCCCTTACCGGAGCCAAACTGGTCGCTAATCCCAACCCAAGCCCCACAACAAGCGCCGCCCATCCAATCGGCGGCTCGACTTCGTCCATGACCAACCAGCCAATGACCGTGTAAACCCACACGCCCACCGGAAGCCACACAAGCAAAGCCAAGATCTGATGCCACAACAACAACGCTACTGTTCAGACGGTTCAACTCCGCCATCCTGAGCGGAATCTTTCCGAGCAAAACTAAATTTCGGCTCCTCACCCTTCAACAGCCGCTGCATGTTCGCCCTGTGCTTCCACACCACAAAAAATCCGAGTGCACCGTAAACCACCCAAAAAAGCGGAGGAGGAGTCAAGAAAATCCCCGCTAACGCCATCACCACCGCTGCAACCACACTCCCCAAACTGACAATCCTCGTTGCCGCCACAACGACAATAAAGGAGCTCAAAGCAATCACCCCCACGAGCGGAGCCGAGCCGACCAACATCCCCAGACCCGTCGCAATCCCTTTGCCACCCTTGAACTTCAAAAACGGACTCGCCATGTGCCCCGCCATGGCCGCCCCCCCGCAAAGCAAACCAAACTCCTGACTCGGAAACCCAAATCCAAAAATCGGCCGCTCCACAATCATCTGGAACCAAAACGCCGGCACCAAACCCTTCATCACATCCAAAACAAAAACCAATAAACCCGCCCCCTTCCCCATCACCCGCGCAACATTGGTCGCCCCAATGTTCCCACTCCCAACCGACATAATATCAACCCCCTTCGCTTTCGCTACTAAAACCCCCACCGGAATCCCACCCAAAAGCCAACTCCCAATCAAAAGAATCCAGCCGTTGATCATTGCAAAACTCGCTCCAAACCTGCCTCAAAAATCCCCCGAATCCGTTGTGTGTGCCCCAAGTGCATCGCCAAAACCTCGTTCGGATCATCATATCCAAACTCGCGACCCAAAACTGCCAACTTGTCCGGATTCTCCGGAAACAAATCACCCCCGATCCCCATTAAATACAACCTCTCCCGAACCCGAACCATGTGCTTCCACCCGTCGCGCAAGGACTCATATTCCACCAAATCCAAAAACCCAACATCCCGCAAAAACCGCAAGCGACTCTCTGTACCCACTGGCACTTCCGCCAACTCCATAACCCTTTCACGATTTCGAAACATCCCCAGTTGCAACAACCACTGAATATCGTCAATCCCTCCGCGCCCCAACTTGACATGACGATCCTGCATCCCTGGTTTCACCCGCTCTCGCTCTATCCTCCCCTTCATATGTACGAGTACCGCAAAATCTTCCGCCGAAAACTCCTCCCCATACACCACATCATTAACAACGCCCAACGCCTTCGAATCACCAACCACCGTCCGACAGCGCCCCATTGCAAACCGCTCCCAAACGTCCATAAACGTTGCCGCATACTTTCTCAATCCATCATATGTGACCACGAGCCGACCATTCCGTCCCTCCGGCCTCAATCGAAAATCAACCGAAAATGGAACCCCAAGTCCTTTCAATTTCCCGAGTTCCAATAAAGCTGCCTGAACAGATCGCTCAACCGCCGCTGCCAGCTCCCCATCCTCGACCAAAACAAGAATATCCGCATCCGAACCAGGGCTCATCTCACCCGCTGCAAAGCTCCCTAACCCCAACACTGACCCCGATCCCCACCGACTCGCAAAAACTCGGATCGCCGCATCGTAATGTCGGCTCAACTCTGCCCCGATCCCATCCCCCACTCCCAGAGTATCGCGAAACACCGCACGGAGCCAACCATTGCGCAAACCTCTCGCCATCTCTTCCCGGTCGTAACGCTCTACTAATCGCTCAAACCGCTCCGTCGCTGAAACGTCCTCCTGAATCTCCCCGCTCAAAAGTTGCTCCATGGCACTCACCGACTGCTGTAATTGTCCAATCGCCGCCGGAGCTTCCCGAGATACGGTGATCAATCGCTCACGACTGCTCTCATTCTCCTCAACAACTAAGCGGTATTCGCTTCCCGATTTCATATCCAAAACCCAGTCAAGTTCCGGATTCCATCCCGCCCGGTCAATCCCCAAAAGCGGTTCGAATATCTGATTAAATCCCTGGCGAACTTCCCTCCGCCGTGCAACAAGTTCATCTTCCAAAGCCGCAGCCCGCAAAAATCCCAAAGAATGCGCCACAACTTCCCGCTCAAGATCATTCTCCGGCAAGGCATAAACTTGGCGATTATCCATCAACTGAACCCGGTGCTCAACCATTCTCAAAAACGGATAATGCTCAGAAAAACCCCGCCCAATTTCAGCCGGAAGTAATCCTCGCTCAATTGCAACGGCGAGCATGTCAACTGTCCCCCGACCCCGCAATTCAACATCATCATTGCCCGCAACCAACTGGGCCGTCTGCACACTCAACTCAATATCCCGAATCCCACCCGCCCCGCGTTTCAAGTCAGACTCTTCCGCCTCAGCTTCCGCTCGCTTTCGCATCATCAACAAATTTGACAAGGCCATTTCACTTCGCACCCCACCAAAAGCAAACCGATCTCGAACGCCATTCCACCATTCAGTCCACTCCGATCCATTCCCAATCACAAAACTCCGGATCAAAGCCAAATGCTCCCACGGTTCCGCATACTGGTCGTAATAGCGCTCTATCGCTGACTTTCGACTAACCAGTGGACCCTGACTCCCGAACGGCCTCAACCGCAAATCAACACGATATAAGTCCCCGCGCCCCATCCGAGTCGCCACCGCCGACCGAAACAACTCGAAATACTTCCGAGCTGAATCTTCTTCAAAGTCATCACTTGCAACAAAAACTAGGTCAATGTCACTTGAATAGTTCAATTCAAGCCCACCTAACTTACCCATACAAATAATCCCCAGTGGGCAATCTTCCGGGAAATCGCCCTGCCCTCTAAACTGCCTCCAAGCCACATCTTGGGCCAAAGAAACCAACCCCACCGCCAACTCGCTCACCCCTCGCCAAATCTCCGGCTGCGGCAAAATCCCACCAATATCTTGCATCGCCAGAACCAGCGTCCTTTCCTGCTTCAAAAAACGAAGGCGATCCAACTGATGCGAATAGTTCCGCGCACTCTCTATCAATCGCTGACCTTCCTGGATGACCTCCCCACGATCACAACTCCGCCCAAGGACTTCCAAGTCAAAACATAAACTTACAAGCTCCGGATTCTGAACCAAGATATCCGCCATATGGCGACTCGTGCAGACCATATTCACAAACAAAGCCGCAACCTCCGGCATTTCCTCAAGCAGATCAGCGAACACCCCCGCCCCGCTCATCGCTCCAACAATCCGGTCAAGCCTCGCTAACCCATCATCACCATTCGGCCAGTCTTCAAACATGCGCCAAAGTACGTCTCTAATCGGACGATTGACCTGCCGACATATTCGACCGATCAGTTCCTCCGCTCGAGCTTCATCTGCAAACATCCCCGTTCTTAACCTTCACCCAGGATACACTCACCAGTAGCCGTTCATCATATGTTGAAACTTCCGCCCATCAAGAATCTCATTGCGATAGTCACCTTAACCGTAGTTGTAACTGGATGCGGCAGAACCGAGCCAACCATCGTCGGTGAATGGGAACCTTCCGCAACATCTCTCGCGAGCCGAACTCTAACAATCACTTCAAACTCCATTGAAATTGAAGCCAAAGCAATGGGGCAAACAATCATTCTCTCTGGTAACCTCAAAGCGGAAAAGAACCGCTTAACGATCACAAACCTCAGCCTTCCCCCCGAAATTCAGCAAGCCGCCGCCGCTTCCGGTACGAATCTTGACCTCACTCAAACCATCAACGCGACTTTCTCCTTCAAAAACCCTGACGAAGTCGTCATATCTGGCTCACCTCTGATCGAAGGAGCCTACAAACGCAAGGGAACAATAAAAAAATGAATACAAGAATTGCCGTAATCATGGCTGGTGGATCAGGAGAAAGATTCTGGCCCGTATCCACAAAAACACGACCCAAGCAGTTCTTGCGCCTGGCTGATCCCCACCTCACATTGATCGAGCAAGCCACGAACCGAGCAATCAGCCTCACAAACCCTAAATGCACTTTCATTGCCACCGCTCGCCACCTCCAAGTACTCACTACCCAAACCCTCCCGAGCCTCCAAGCATCAAACATCCTCGCCGAGCCCGCCAAGCGCAACACCACCGGGGCCCTCGCATGGGTCGCCGCCAATCTCATCGCCAAATTCCCCGAAAATTGGTCTCTACTGACTGTCGCTGTGCTTACCGCAGATCACCAAATCAAACCCCAAGATCAGTTTCAAGCCACCGTCAATCGAGCGATGACTGCTGCTGAAAAACAAGGCACAATCGTTACTATCGGTATCCGACCGGATCGACCGGAAACCGGATTTGGCTACGTCGAAGTTGGCCCAGAATCTCCAAGTCAGCGGGTTCACCAAGTCTCATGCTTTCGCGAAAAGCCCGACCTCGACACCGCTCATGAGTTTCTGAAGCAAGGGAACTTCCTCTGGAACAGCGGAATGTTCTTCTTCACTCTTGCCACATTCATGAGCGAAATGGAAACCCACCAACCAGAATGTACCGCGATCATTCGCAAAATGGCGGGTGAACTCGCTCAAAATCAACAGGCGGAAGCCGATGCAACGTTTGAAACTCTCCCCAGCATCTCCATCGATTACGCTCTCATGGAAAAGTCTGACCGTGTTCTCGTCACCGAAGCCGACTTCAAGTGGGACGACCTCGGTTCATGGGATGCCATCGAAAGAAGCTACAACCCCGATACCAACCAAAACGTCGTTCTCGGCCAAAACCAGTCAATCGAATCAACCGGAAACATTATCTATAACGATTCAACCGTGCAACGAATCAATATCCTTGGCGTTGACGATCTCGCCATAGTCGTAACCGAAACCGAAATCCTCATCCTCCCCAAGTCTCGTGCTCAAGAAGTCAAGAAATTCCTAAATTCTTAGACAAATCACGCAAATCACCCCCCAAAAAGCGAATGCCTCGAACCCCCGCCGCATTTGCTGCCCCCAGATCACTCTCCTTGTCACCAACAAAAAAGGCCGCCGAACCGTCAACTTCAAAAAGCGCAGCGCCATCTCAAGCATGCGCCCCCCCGGCTTTCGACCAGGACAATCCGCCTCCGGAGCATGGGGACAATAAACAACCAGATCAACCAATCCAACTGGCAATACCGCCTCCATTAAATCAACATACGCTAATTCTGAATAGTAACCCCGCCCAATCCCCGATTGGTTCGTGATCACTCCAATTCCCATTCCGAGCGAACGACACTGATCCAAAATCTCGCGAGCTCCCTCTACCCATTCAAAATCTTCAACCTTGCTCACGTATCCATGATCAATGTTCAAAACCCCATCGCGATCAAACAAAGCAACTTGATGAACATGCCCATCAAAACGGCCTTCCACCCCATCACATCGCAAAATCGTCACGCCTTTGTCCAAAATCCCCCATCATTCTAACGCCCAATCCCGTCTCAGCTTCAGAGACTGGCCAAAAAACCTGGCCCAATCACGGGTTTTTAACATCCAAATCACCAGGATTCAACCGAGTATTCGTACCGGGGAGGTATCCTGTACAGTCCCAAACGGCAAGAGTGAGATATAAATGACGACCGCGGAAAGAGAAGCACCCCAAGCCCAGCCTGAGTTGGCAACTTCAGTTACCTTCACTGAATTTCTTAACTCAATCAAGCGCAATCGAGGCGTTTTCTGGACAACTCTTTTAACCTGCCTCGCCATCGGCGTAACAGCAAGTCTGCTACTTCCCCCAAATATGCCGCTGGCGCCGAAATCCTGGTAGAAGGTACGTCACCTAACGGAGTAACCGCTAGCCCAGAGAACATCATTGGGGAACTTGCTGTATCAGGTGCCGTTTATCCACTCGATACCCAAGTCGAACTCCTTCAATCTCAAGATGTCTTCTGGGAAGCATTAGATGCTTCCGGTATTCCAACACCGCAAACCCAAGAGCAGCTCGAAGCACTCCCCAAAGTATCCGTTAGACAAAAGAAAACTTCAAACATTTTTATCATCGTGATTGAAGGAACGAAGTCCGAACAGGTTGAGCAGCTTGCCAAGACTTATCCCGATGTATTCAAGAACTATGCTGACAGAATCAGAAACGACGCAGCGGAGCGAGCCGAACAGTTCGTACAAGGTCGAATTGCCGAAGAACAAACGGCACTTAAAAATGTTGAAGCCGAATACACCAATTTCAAGAATTCAAACCAAGTTGTTGACAGTGCAGCCGAAGTGCAAGTTCGACTCAATCTTGTGTCCGATTCCGAACAGCGCCTAACTGAAGCCAGAGCCGCTTATGGTGCTGCCGTTGCAGCATCAGAGCAGTCACGCAGGGATCTATCTTCGATTCCAGAGGTTCGTGATCAGATTAATGATCAGTCCAATGAACTAGTACTAATCGAAAACCGGCAACAACTCAATAATTTGCAAATTAGCCGCGATCAACTCCTGGAAATCTATCTTCCAAGCTCAAAACCAGTGAAGGAATTGGACCGCCAAATCGCTACGAAGCGCCAATTCATCACTGAACTTGAAAAGTCTTTGCGCCCCAACATCAAGATAAACAACCCGCAATACGACATCGCAAAGCGTGCGTACTCAGACTCACTCGTAAACCGCGACGCAGCCTCTAGCCGACTCCAAGCAATCGAGCAACAAAATAGCGCGCTCAAGCAAAGGCTGAACTCACTGGCAAATTTGACCGCCGTCCAAAGAGAAATTGAACGGAAAATTGCCCTCCATTCTCAGTCCATTCAAAGCATGAATGAGCTTCTCGATAGAGTTCGGCTTCGAAACAACTCCATTAAGAGTTCAACCGTTACCCTAACCCGAGCAGTCAATGCCCAGCAGTCGCAACCAAACTGGTTGATCAATATGACTGTCGCAACCCTTATTGGACTGGCCCTTGCGGTTGCCTTTGCACTTCTGCGAGATTCCTCCCAAGATCGAGTGAATACTCGGGAAGAAGCTTTCCTCCTGACTGGATTAAGCCCCCTTGCAAATATCCCCGAAAGATCCCGAAGCAAACATCCGATCATCACGAACCCACAAAACAATGCGGCTTTCGAATCGTACCGAGTTCTTAGATCGAACATCGCAGTGTACGCGCGAGAGAGCAATATTCGCTCCCTAGTCGTAACAAGCACCCTGCGCAAAGAAGGAAAGTCAGTCGTCGCTTCAAACCTTGCTATTGCGTGCGTTCTTAACGGACAAAGGACAATCCTCATTGACGCTAACATGCGGCACCCGAGTCTGCACACAATGTTCGGCTCCGCCGACAAGCCAGGACTCGGAGACCTTCTCCTCGGAACCGCAACTGTTAATGACGTCATGCAAGCAACGACCGTCGAAGGACTATATGTTGTCACAGCCGGGACAATTCCTGCAAACGCAACCGAAGTCATCGGCTCCCCAAGGATGCAAGAAATCATCAACCTGCTTTCCCAAGAAGCGGATATGCTCATCATCGACGCTCCTCACGTTGCGGGACTTGCTGATGCACCCAGCCTCGCGAGCGTTACGGATGCAGCCATCCTGATCGCCCAAGTCGGTAAAGCTTCCAAAGCAGAATTCAAGGAAGCAACAGGCATCCTCAAGGCGTCGAGCCCGAACCTCCTAGGTGTAGCGTTCAACCGAGTCTCTGCCAAGCAAGCCCACCTGACCAAAAACTAACAAACCACATACAAAAGCAGATCGGGGTTGACTCACTAGAAGTCAACCCCGATCTGCTTTTAGACTACATCACGCCGTTCGTTTCTCGATCTAGCTCATCAAGATAGTCAGCCGCGAAATCAATCAACTCGTCATCAGTAACATCCGAAGTCAGACCAATAAATCGGTACGAATAACCCATTTGGGTCTCAAATGGCTTTTCAATCTTGTTGACAAGAAAGCCCCAACGCGCTCCCTGGTAACTGTCAAAACCCTTCGGAGTTCGGAACAAATACATCGCTGGCTTCGGTGACTCTCCGCGCTGCTCAATTGTCATCCAACTTGCGGGAATCTTTCCGTGGCTCTCGGTTTCAATCATCCGAGTTTCTGTCTTCAAAATATTCCACCCCTGAGCCTTAAAGCAGACCTGCTGGTCATGAAACGACTGCATCGTGTGGCCCGCGATGATCACAACGTCAATTCGCTTTCCGAGCGGACTTTCAAAAATTTGGCACGAGATACCAATCGGATCCAAGACTTCGTAAGTTTCATCGGACATCCGGTAAGTGACTTTCGATCCGAACTCTTTCGGAGCAACTTGATAGTCTCCAACCGACTCAAGAACCATTTCAGTTAGCCAAGTCTCTTCCAACTTCTCCGGCGGGCGTTTTCCGAGTTCCTTCACTCCACCCAAAATCAGACATGTGGCACCAATAGCAATCAGCAAGTTTTTCATACGTTCCACCCAAGTTTTTTCGCCGTAATGTAAAGCAACCAAAAGGCCAAGATCAAAGTTCCGTAGCTGCCGTAATCATGGAACCAAAAACCTGCGTCATGACCAAACGAGTCACCAAAAATTCCGATCAACGCAATCCGAAGTGAATTCATCGCCACTGCCAATGGAAGCGTCAATACCAACAAGATTAAGTTAGCCCACCATCGAAGCCGGGCAACCAACATGATAAAGAGCGTCGTCGCAATGAGCGCCAAAGTTAACTTCATCCCGCTACATGCCTCCGCAATGTTCAACTCAAAGTTATTCAAATGGACAACGGTTGGGGCAGTTCTCAATGGCTCAAATCCCGCCAGTTCTAACAGCTGATAGGCTCCGCTAGTACTCCATATCTGAAGCTGGTTGGTATTGTCATCAATGAATCGGTGCCAAAGTGGCAAACCCATCGTCACATAAAGCAACGCCGGGCTCATCGCCCAAAATCTACGAAAACCATAAATCATGCAGACCAAAACCAAAAAGGCAACATAAAAAATATTCACGTGCGCATTGTCTATGAAGTGAGCCAGAGAGAAAAACACATCAATTACGCCGATTCCAATAAAGATTGGGAGCAACCACCAAACCGGCTTGATGGGTGTCTTCTCAATCTTCTCCCTCCGTGTCCATAAAATATACGCTACGGCAAAAGGAATCGCCGGCCCGTGCTGATAATGACTGTCTGGGTCAATCCAAGCTTTAGAGAGGAGAACCGCCACTTCATTGTAGAGGAACAGCATCAGCGCGCCAATGACGAACCCAATAATGACCTCCTTTCGCTTGATCCAAGCAAGGACACCATCCAAACTCATCGTCGGAAAGTGCATCGGCCAGGACTTTTCTTGTTCAATCGATGTCGCGCTCATGGGATTTCGTTGCTAGATCGTAACCAAACTCAAGGCTACTATATCTCCTTCTTCTCAGCAATGCAATTTGCAGGCCAAACTTTCATTCTAAACGCCCGCAGCTCTCCAACCATTCCCGACTACCCCCCTAAACAAATGAACCTGTTAACTTTAACACCTAAAACCTATATGATCAACTATAGTGATGGTACCAACGGCCCGAATCAGTAAGCACCCTTCAGCCGAATCATCGAAAGAAGTGTCTTCCACAAGACCCAGAAATCACGCCTTACCGAAGCCTCAAAGTAATACCGACGGTCAAGTTCGACCCGCTCATCGTAGGTCGTGTCGTTCCGACCGCTGCACTGCCATAGTCCCGCACAACCCGGTTTCATTCGCTTATATATCTCAAAAACTTCCCCATACTTAATCGCCTCGGGAGCAACAATTGGGCGAGGGCCAACCAAACTCATATCCCCCAGAATCACATTGATCAGTTGGGGCAATTCATCCAGGCTCAACTTTCTCATCACAGACCCAAACCGAATCAAGCGAGGATCGTTCTTCAACTTATATGTCGCTTCAAATTCCGCCCTCGCTTCCGAATCAGTCTCCAAAAGTTCTTTCAAAAGGACGTCCGCGTTCTGCCGCATCGACCGAAACTTATACATCCAAAACTCACGCCCCCCGCGTCCAACTCGCCTTTGCTTATAAAAAACCGGACCGGGATCAGAGCTGAAGACAATCGCTGCAAGAACAAAAAACACCGGAAAGAAAATCAAGAGAGCAATCCCGGCAATCACAATATCCATTCCCCGCTTCAAAACCGCATAGTCCGGGGACTCATACCTACTACGACCATGTAGCCGAACAATTTCCGATACATCAAGAATTTGCTCCTGGATTACTTTTTTCTGTGACTTGAGCATCGCCAAAATAAAGTGTCAGCAAGTCACGTGCCAATCATCACCCCTCCAGTCCCAGCAACCCAACTAGGTTCTGCCCGCACCGTTACCAGATGTCATTAAAAGTCCGTGAATTGGCATACACGAACGACCAACCCCGGTTATACTGTCTTCAGCTAATGAACCAAATGTGGTCATTGCTACAACTCGTTGGAAAGGGTACTGATCAACTGGGCATATCAGTAAGTAGTCATCTCCTGCGAGCAATCAAGACTAGGAGATGAAAAAATTGAAGGTCAGCCAAGAAAAACCCGAAGCAATCAAGACCACCTTTTCACGCGCCGCCGTCAGCATTCCCGACGCCCCGGCTGCCCCAAAACCCCGCTACGAAGACCCATCCTACGTTTGGATGAAAAGAGTCTTTGATATCATTGTCTCCGCCACACTTCTGATCCTTCTTTTCCCTGTATTCCTCCTCATTAGCCTCATCATTCTTCTCGATGATGGAGCTCCAATCCTCTTCTCTCAAATCCGAATCGGGCAAGGGGGCAAACAGTTCCGCATGCTCAAATTCAGGAGCATGGTCAAGAACGCAGAGAAAATCCTCGCGGAAAACCCGGAAATGGCTGCCCGAGTCATCGCTGGTGAAAAAGTAGAAAACGACCCTAGAATTCTTAAATGCGGCAGATTCCTCCGCAAGTCATCACTCGACGAACTTCCCCAACTCATCAACGTCCTGAAAGGTGAAATGAGCCTCGTCGGCCCTCGCCCCATTCTCCCCGTAGAAATCGAAACCAGGGGATTAGGACTAGAAACCTATCTTAAAATGAAGCCCGGATGCGCCGGACTCTGGCAATGCTCCGGACGCAGTGAGTCCTCATACGATATCCGCGTCGCGCAAGACGAGGAATATTACCAAAGCACTTCCGTTCGAACCGACATCCGAATCCTGGTCAAAACAGGAATGGCTGTTATCACGGGCAAGGGCGCAAAGTAAGCCCTAGTTCAGATAATGTGTCGGCTGCCAAGCCGATTCAGCAAGACCACCGACAAACGCGGAGCTGCTAACATTTTCGTTCATATCGAAGTTAGCCGCTTGCTTAACCTGCCAGCTCCCCAGAATTGCGCCACCTATAAGCGCGGCAATGATTGCCGTCATTCCAAACATCTTCAATTCGAACAAAACCAAGTTGCCGACTTCAGATTCTTCCATCCGCTCCCAAAAACTTGGTTTCTCTACTAAATCAGGTCGGGCCTGGTCAATCGGAAACACAATGATCTGCGTCGGTTGAACCACAGCCGGGGACGTCTTGCGCAATGCACCCATGATGCATATATTCGGTGCAAGATTCGTGCCCAATTAGGGCAACTTAACCCGCAAACTTACTCGACCGTCACCGATTTAGCCAAATTGCGGGGTTGATCAATCTCGCATCCGCGATACAGTGCCATGTAGTAACTAAACAGCTGCAGCGGAACGACGCTAAGAAGCGCATCCAAGTACCAATCACCCGTCGCAGGGATCTTTGCCACCGTATCACTCACCCCCGGAATCAAACCGTCATCTTTCGTCGTAATCCCAAGCACGTGACCACCTCGGGCCTGCAACTCGCTGATATTGCTCGCCAATTTATCCCGAGTATTTGCCTGAGTTGCTCCGACGACTGCCAAAGTGCCTTCCTCAATCAGAGCCAGAGGGCCATGTTTCATTTCTCCCGCCGGACATTCCTGCGTCGGCACATAAGCCACCTCTTTCAATTTCAATGCTGCCTCGAGCGCAACGTTTGCGTCCGCTCCACGTCCCAAGAAAAACACCAACGGCGCATCCAAGAATTTCTTCGCCGCATCCTGCATCGCTCCTTCAAGCTCCAATGCTTCTTGGACTGCATCTGGGTACCCCCGAACAGCCTTCAATCCCTTGCGTACGTCAACTCCCGGCATCTCCTTGACCTGTGCTATATGAAGACCCAAAAGATAAAGTACCAAACACTGAGCAACATATGCCTTAGTCGAAGCAACACTCACCTCAGGACCAGCCTGCGTATAGAGAACTCGATCAACCTCTCTGGCAATGCTGCTTCCCACGACATTCACGATCCCAAGCGTTCGAATCCGTCGCTCCTTACACAATCGTAAAGCCGCTAAGCTATCCGCAGTCTCTCCACTCTGGCTCACAAATACCGCCAACGACTTGGGTGACAGAAGCGGATCGTTGTACCGGAATTCGCTCGAAAAATACACATCCGTTGGCAACCGCAACATTTTTTCAAAGAGCGTCTTACCCATCAATCCCGCGTGATAAGCCGTACCGCACGCAATGATGTTCACCCGGTCAATGTCGTGCCAAACGTGGTCACTAAACAATCCTAGGAGCGTCATCTCTTCTTGTCCGAGACGACCCGCCAAACACTGACGAACAACGTCTGGCTGCTCATGAATCTCCTTGAGCATAAAGTGCTCAAAACCGCCCTTCTCCGCGCTTGCAATATCCCACTCAACATCAAACGGCGCAAGCTCAACCGCCTGACCGTCTGAACGCATCGCAGAAATTCCGTCCTTGGTCACCAAGGCAACCATGTCATTGTCCAAAATCGCAACTCGTCTTGTGTAGGGCAACAGGGCCGGAATGTCACTCGCAATGAAATTCTCACCATCTCCAAACCCCAATACAAGCGGACTCGCATTCCGAGAGCAAACAATCTTCCCTGGCTCCCGCATAGAAATAACAACAAATCCAAATGCACCTTCTAGTTTCCCAACCGCCCGTCGAACCGCTTCTTCAAGCGAAATCCCTGAGCCATACTCCAACCCAATCACATGGGCCGCAACTTCAGAATCTGTCTCGCTCTGGAAGACATGACCCGCCCGCGTCAACTCTTCTTTGATTTCCAAATAATTCTCAATAATGCCGTTGTGAATCACCGCCACTGTCCCTTCTTGATCAAAATGTGGGTGAGCATTCAGATCATTTGGTGCCCCATGAGTCGCCCATCGCGAATGGGCAATCGCCACGAATGCCTCTGGCTGCTCATCCGCCACCACGGCTCTCAATTGACCGAGCTTCCCCGCACGTTTCAAAACCTTTAACCCCTCCGGCGATTGGAACGCAACTCCCGTCGAGTCATACCCCCGATACTCCAACCGTTCAATCTGGTCAAGAACGACCTCAACCGCGTTCCGCTGACCGATATATCCTGCAATCCCGCACATAGCTGATCAGCAGTCTACCGTCCGCTACACTCAATCACAAAGCCACGGAGCTACCGGGCGATCTCCACCCTCAATCCACCTAATAACTTCCGCAAAGTATCTTGCCGCATTCTCGGGCTCAAGCCTCTTCCCCCATTCATAGATCCGCTTTCGATCCTCTAGATTCAAACGACCTTGAGCGACCCACCGATCAATCTCCGCCGCCAATGCAGAAGAATCACCCGTCTTGACAACCCCGCCCCGCCAATTGTCCTTCAGCAAGACTGCACTCCCTGTACGATCCGTAGTCACAACCGGAACACCGCGCATGATGGATTCACCGACCACCGCCCCCCAACCATCGTGACGACTCGGAACGATCAACAAATCACTACTTGCGATCTCGTCCATCGCTGCCGACCAGTTTAGGTAGCTATGAAATTCTATCTTGTGTTTAACCGAACTCTGGCTGACGATAGCCTCGCATTTATCGCGCAGCACACCCTCACCGAAAAACTTAGCATTCCACCGACCTGTCCTCAGTTTTCCAAGCCCTTCTACCAAAACATCAACTCCCTTTCGGTGAGTGAACTGGCCGAGATACAATATCTTAAAACTCCCCTCCGGAACCTTAGGTTCGTAATCACATCCGGGCCCGGGAGGGAAATAGCCGTAAGGAATTACTTTGTCCAACCATCCAAATCTGGTATATGCCCTTTCTGCCAGACTGCCGATGCAAAGTGCCCCCAAAATTTCGTCGCCATACCAACTGCGCAACCCAATCTGACCCCAATCCATGAACTGATTCATTGTGCGAGCTTTCAACGATGCACGGGATGTCTCGGCATCTGCCGGCATCGGCGCTTCATTGAGAAGCATAAAGTTGCCTCCCAGTGCTATGCCGCGGATTAATGCAGCTCGGGCAATAGCATTTCGGAATACTCCGCCGACAAAGTGCAGCGAATGATCAACTCGATCGTGCAAAAGCTCATCAATTTTCTCGCCACTCGGGGCAACTATGAGTTCAACTCCCCGATCTTCAAATTCTGGCCAGCCCATCGCCGCCCGATCCTCACTCATCCCTTCACCCACTACCCATATAACTTCAAAATTGAACTCACGAGCAAGACCTATCAGAACTCCTGCTTGATGATGGGATGCGATATTTTGCCAAAACACAAGGCGACGAATTCGTCGTTCAGTCATTGTAAAAGCTCCAGCCAATAAACGGGCAAGCTCATTTCATACCATTGATCAGAAATCACCAAAGAAAACCATGAAAAATGTAAAAAACGCGTGTGAATACAGGCCAAAGCCAAAACAACACAACCACACCAGTCCCGATGAATGGAACCAAATCGGACTTGAATTATTCGGGCAGGAACGGATTGAACCACAGACGTGTTTGACCAAAATGGATTATGATGGTTCCGCAACAGAACTACGACCGTTTTCAACCAGAATAGGACGGACATTTGAGCAATTCTTCTTTTTCATTGCAAAGAAAGCCACTGACGACCACAAAGCTCCCTTCATGAACATTCGGAAAAACTCCACCGACAATTAACCCCGTAGCAAATGGAAAAATCCCCAATAAAGAAAGTCCTCCAAGTCCACAACCGCTACGTTTGGAGCCCAGGCGGCGAAATCGCTGTCCTCGAAGCGGAAGCAGAAATTCTCCGGAAAGCAGGCATCGAAGTCGATCAGTATTTTGTCGACAACGAGAAAGATGTCCCCGGACTTACCGCCAAAGTCAAATTGGCAAAAAACGTCGTCTGGTCAAACGATTCCCTCCAAAAAATCCGCAAAGCTATCCAAAATTCAAAGCCAGATATCGTCCATGTCCACAACTTCTTTGCCAACATTAGCCCCAGCGTCTACAAAGCTTGCAACCTGGAAAATGTCCCCGTTGTACAAACGCTCCACAACTTTCGGCTGACTTGCGCTGAAGCAAATCTCCTCCGCAACAGCCGCACTTGCCAGGACTGTGTCGGCAAATTCCCCATTGCCGCAATCAAAAACAAATGCTACCGAGGCTCTCTCGCCGCAACCTTGCCACTCGTTGCAATGCAGCAAGTGAATCGTTGGAACGGTGCTTTGACCAACAGATGCAATGCATACATTGCCCTCAGTGACTTTGCGCGAGAAATTTTCATCCGGAGCGGTCTCCCCGCCGAGAAAATTTTCGTCAAACCACATTCGACCGTAGACCCCGGTTACATCGAAACCCCGCGAAAAAACCGAGTGGTCTTTCTAGGCCGATTCCAACCGGAAAAGGGACCCGAAGTCGCCGTCAGTGCTTGGGCAAACCAAATGCCAAGGGACTGGGAACTGCTTATGGTCGGATCCGGTTCTATGGAATTATCACTCAAAGAAATCGCTAAGGACGATCCAAGCATCAAATTTCCTGGATGGGCTGACCCTTCAGAAATCCCCGCCCTCTTACGTTCCGCAAAATATGTTCTCAATACAAGTCACTGTTACGAAACTTTTGGACTGAGCCTCATCGAGGCTATGGCTGTTGGAACAATTCCCATCGTTCCGAATCACGGGCAAATGCCTCAAATATCCGAAGTACCGAAAGTCGGATATGCCTTCGAGCCAAGTGAATCCGCAAAACTCCAAGAACTACTCCAAACCCTAGCTTTAGAATCCGAATCGGAGTGGAAGACACGATCACTTAAGGCAAGAGAAAGGTACGAAACGCACTACACTCCCCAAAGCGACTTGAATAACATGCTCGAAATCTACGGTAAAACCATCTTAAATTATCGTTCATGACGCCCCGTTCAAAAGCCCTCGTCACCGGCGGAGCCGGATTTATAGGATCTCACGTCGTCCAAGCCCTCCTCCATCAGAACACTCAAGTCACCGTCATCGACGACATGAGCAACGGATTAGAGTCCAACCTCGACCTGTTCCGCGACCAAATCACCTTCATCAAAGCTTCAATCCTCGACCAAACTATTCTCAACCAAGCCGCCGAAGGCTGCGACACGATCTTCCACCTTGCCGCCGTCAGCAACGTCGCCCAAACGCTCGAGCAACCCCTCCACGCACATGCCGTCAACGCGACCGGCACTATGAATGTCCTCGAAGCGACACGAAACTCAAAAGCGCACCTCGTATTCAGCTCTTCTGCTGCAACTTATGGCGACACCCCGATCGTCCCCACTCCCGAAGACGCTCCTCAGATCCCCATTTCCCTCTATGGGTCACAAAAGCTCCTCGGCGAGCATTACATCCGCAACTACTGCCAACTTTTCGATCTCTCGGCTGTTTGCCTCCGGTATTTCAACGTCTACGGCCCCCGTCAGCGCCCCGATTCTCCATATAGCGGTGTCATGAGCATCTTTACCGAAAGGGCAAAGCAAAACCTCCCAATCACCATCCACGGTGACGGTCTCCAAACGCGTGACTTCATCCACGTGAGCGACGTCGTACGCGCTAACATCGCTGCCGCCCAAGCCACCAAAATCAAAGGCCAAGCCTTTAATGTATGCACCGGTGAATCAACGTCAATCAAACACCTCGCTGACCTAACAACCCAAATCATTGGTTCCAAAAGCGAAATTTCCTACAGCTCCCCTCGAGATGGCGATATTCGCACCAGCCTCGGCGTACCTGCTCTCGCAAAAAATGAACTCAAATTCAAATCACAGACCGACTTTTCCGAAGGACTTGCCAATCTCATCACATCGAAATCCAATGAAATGTGACGATTACCAGGGTAAACCGTACTAACAAAGAGGAAAAATCCAAATAACCTCGTGGTATCTTCCAAACCTCGCATGGCAACAGAAAAAATCAAGGTGCTGATTCAGCAACCCATTTTGCCGCCATACCGCCTTGCGACCTTTCGTGCTCTCAGCCAAGATCCACGCCTTGACGTAACAATTGCCTACGGAACAACTACAAAAGGAATGCCCCTCGAAAGTGTCGAAAATCCAGAGGGAATCAAAACCATCTCCTTCCCCAACATCGCATTTGGCTCCCAACTAGCGATCAATATCCAACCAAAAATTTGGTCGATCTTTCAACAAATAAATCCCGATGCCGTCGTTTTCGAACTAAACCCCCGTAACCTCACCTCCGTGATTCTCCCAAAAATTTTTCGACGCAAAGGTGCTTCGATCACTTTCTGGGGCCACGGAATCCGCCCTAAGGAACGGATCAAATCGTTCTATTCCAAACAAACAAAGTGGGCTGACTCGACCATCCTCTACTACCCCCAGGGAAAAGAAGATCTGATCAAACTCGGTGTCCCAGCCGAAAAACTCTTTGTCGCCTGGAATTCAATCGAAACCGAAGAAATAGCTACCCTTACCGAGCCCTACACCGCTGACCGAAATGAAATCGTCACGGTCTGCCGCCTCACCCCCCTTAAAAAAGTCCCTCTCCTCCTCAAGGCTTTTCTCTATGCCACCGAGCATCTCGGACTAGACGCAAAACTCACCATCATCGGCGATGGACCCGAGCGAGCTATCCTTGAGGAACTTCGGAACTCTTCTCCTCATAGACACCGTGTCAACATCCTTGGCCCCCTCTGGAAGCAAACCGATATCGCTCCATGTTTCAATCGCGCCTATATCTCCGTCTCCGCTGGCCAAGTTGGCCTCAATGCCATTCACTGCATGGCGTACGGCGTTCCCATGATCTGCGCCGACGATGAACTCCATTCACCCGAAATCATGGCCCTCAAAGAGGGCGAAAACGCCTACTTCTTTCCCGCCAATTCCGTCGAAGCTCTTGCCCACAAACTTGTCGAAGCAAAGAATAATCCTCAACAGCGAATCGAGTTCAGCAAAAACGCATACGACTACACCCATGCCAATTTCAGCGCTCAAAAAATGGCCAATAACATCGCCGAGGCAATTATCGTCGGCTACCAGAACAGGAACAAAAAGTAGCCCGTGCCAAAACATGTAAGATCGCTAGCTCGGCAAACTACCTGAATTCATTCGATACTAGTAAATTCTCCCAAATCCTCACAGGAAATCACTTCAAATCCGTCGTACAATAACAGTGTGATCAGCGCATGGCTGATCCATTTGGAGAAAAAGCGTTGGATAAAAAAATCACCCTTGACGGGGTTCCCGTACTCAATGGAGCTGGAGTGGTTGACTCAACCGTTTTCGAGACCACTCACCAAATTCAACGTGACGACGAGAAAGTTGCGCTCAACCGAACTCGGATTAATCGCACTCTTAATGTCGTGGTTGTCGGCACCGGCTACGTCGGCCTAGTCACCGGAGCCATCCTCGCTGACCAAGGAAGCAATGTCACCTGCGTCGACCGCGACCCCGCCAAACTTGAGGTCATCAATCGGGGCGAATCCCCCATCTACGAACCTGGCCTAGAAGAAGTCATTCAAAACGGTCTCAAAACGGGACATCTCAAAACTTCCACCAGCATCTCCGACTCCGTCGCCACCGCCGACATCGTATTCATTGCCGTTGGCACCCCTCCCAGCGCCGACGGAACTCCAGATCTGACCGCAGTCATGCAGGTCGTTCAAGAAGTCGGACGATCCATCAAACAGCACATCACCCTCGTTACAAAATCAACCGTTCCCGTTGGAACCGGAAATCTCATCGAGGAAACCCTCGTCCGCATGGGCGTTGACCCCAACCTCTATGATGTCGTCAGTTGTCCCGAATTTCTCCGTGAAGGATGCGCCGTCCCTGACACCCAAAATCCTGACCGGATCATCATTGGTGTCAACGACCCCGGTGCAGAAACAAAACTCCTTAGCCTTTTTAGCCGAAGTCGTTGCCCCATTCTCGTCATCAATCGCACCTCAGCGGAACTTGTAAAGTACGCAAGCAACGCGTTCCTTGCCGTCAAAATCAGCTTCATCAACGGCATCAGCCGCATCTGCGAGCAAAGTGGCGCCAACGTGGACGACATCGCCGCAGGCATGGGCCTCGACCACCGAATCAGCCCCAAGTTCCTCCAAGCCGGACTCGGTTGGGGCGGCTCATGCTTCCCCAAAGATGTCCAGGGACTCAGCAAAGTCGGCGAAACCATGGGCTTCGACTTCGAAATGCTCAAAGCCGCCGAAAAAATCAACACCGATCAAGTTCTCCATTTCGTCAGCCGTATTCGTACCGAACTCGGTTCATTCTCCGGCAAACGCGTCGCGATCCTAGGCCTCGCTTTCAAACCCAACACTGATGACATTCGCGACGCAAAGTCCCTAGAAATCATCGATATCCTTAAAGCCGAAGGCGCAGAAATTGTCGCTCACGACCCCGTCGCAATGGACAATGTCAAAGCAATCCACCCCGACCTCACCTACACCGCAACTGGTGAAGAAACGGTTCACGATGCCGATGTCACCATCCTCGTAACCGAATGGGCCGAGTATGGTCGCCTCAACATGGATCGTATCGCTCAGCTCATGCGCGGAAATCTGATCTTCGACGGCCGCCGGTTCTTCCGCGCCGAAGAAGTCAAATCCGCGGGACTCAAATACTTCACAATTGGCTCCTGAGAAAACAGCGAAAGCCAATCACTGACGAATCGGCGGGCGAGCCTTAATCACCTTGCAAGGATTCCCGCCACAGATTTGCCACTCCGGCATGTCTTTCGTAACCACGCTCCCACTCGCTACGATCGTACCATCTCCAATCGTCACCCCGGGAGCCACAAAACACTTCGCCGCCACCCATGCCTGATCCCCAATTGTAATCGGATAAAACACCAGTGGGAACAGCGGATCGTCATAATCATGAGTCCCCGTACACAAATAAGAATACTGTGAAACGACACTCATTTTTCCTATCTTTACTGGAGCATAGTTATACACATCCACATCCCAACCAATCCAACTCCCGTCCCCCATCTCCAAATTCCACGGGTACAAAATCTTAACCGTATTGCTAATTTTCACCCCCGCACCTATCTTCGCTCCAAACGCCCTCAACAGGAAATTCCTCCATCCCGTAAAAAACAAGCGCGGCGATGGCCGAAAAAACAATGTCCAGACAACCCCCCACAAAATCCGCTTAATGATGATCGCCTTTGACCACTTCGTCCGGCTTTTCGTCAAATCAAGCTGCCCACTCATATATTCCTATTGTGGCTAATCCCCCGAAAAAAGATCCCCCTCCCTGTCCTAATCGAAAGTCCGTCCTCGCATAGGCGGGAAAAGTTGGCGTTGAAATCAATCGTAGCTCTAAGCCCCCTCTCCGTTTTAATGGAGAGGGGTTGGGGGTGAGGTCAGTCATAATTTCAATTCCCCTCTCAGTTTTAGCCGAAGTGCCAGTCCTCGCTATGCATAGAGGTTTGGGGGCGAAGTCAAGAAAACCCGCCCCAAGGTATCCTGAACCTTGTGACCGAAGCCTCCCCCAACCAGCTGAGCGAGATGTGGCCCGGTCTTCTCGCGGAAATCCAAGCCGCCAACCACATCCTCCTCGCGAGTCATGTCAATCCAGATGGAGACGCTCTCGGCTCCGCCCTCGCATTCAGTTTCGTCCTTGACCAACTCGGCAAATCCCACGAAGTCCTGTTCCACCACCCCGCCCCCAAGTACCTCAACTTCCTCCCCGGAATAGAGCGAATCACCAACCAACCATCCGGCAGACCTGCCGACCTCGCCATCGTCGTTGACCTCGAAGCCATCGGCAGAATCGGCGAAACCATTTACCCCGCCATCGCCGCCGCCAAAAAACTCGTCATCATCGACCACCACCAGCCCAACGAGCGTCCCGGTGACATCCGCATCGTCAGCACAAAATCCCCCGCAACCGCCGCAATTCTCGCCGACCTCTGGCTCCCCAACAACATTGAAATTTCCCCGGAAATCGCCACCCTCCTTCTCGTTGGAATCCTGACCGATACCGGCAATTTCCGCTACCCCAACACAACGCCCCACTCCATGCACGTCGCTGCCGATCTACTGGAAGCCGGAGCAAAACTTACCGCGATCAACGAGGCAATCTATCTTACAAAACCCCTCCCCGCCGTCAAATTGTTCGGCAAAGCCCTCAGCAACCTTCGCCTCGCCGCCGACAACCAAGTCGCCTACACAACCCTGCGCCAATCCGACTTCACGAACTCGGGAGCAATCGAAGAAGACACCGAAGGATTCGTCAACGAACTCCTCGCCATCGACACCGTCCGAATGGCGGCAATTCTCCGCGAAAGCGCCTCAGGACGCATCAAAATCTCTATTCGAAGCCAGGGCCCCATAGACACAACTCAAGTCGCCAAGCAATTTGGCGGCGGGGGCCATATCAACGCATCCGGTGCCCACAGCGACGACACAATTGAAGTCGCCGCCGAAAAATTAGTCGAGGCTATGGTTCAATGTTTGGCATCCTCCTAGTCGACAAACCCCTCGGAATCTCATCGCACGGGGTCATCTCCAGACTCCGAAAAACGCTGGGGACGCGCCGCATCGGTCACGCAGGCACCCTCGACCCCCTGGCAACTGGCCTCCTCGTTGTTGCCGTCGGCCCTGCAACCCGATTCCTCCAATATCTTGACCTCGAACCAAAAACGTATGTCGTCACATACAAATTCGGTGAATCCACAACCACCTACGATGCCGAAGGCGAAATCACCGAAACAAAGCCTGTTCCCGCCAACCTTCTCGAAGAAATACAGTTACACCTCCCCCAATTCCTTGGTCGCATCGCTCAAGTCCCGCCCATCTACTCAGCAATCAAACACCAAGGCAAAAAACTATACGAATACGCTCGATCTGGACAAGAAATAGCTATCAAAACACGACATATCTTCATTCACTCCTATGAAGTCAACTCCGTTTCTGCGACTGAAGCAACCTTTACGATCGTCTGTTCGGGTGGCACTTACATCCGGTCATTAGCCCACGATCTGGGACAGGCCATCGGATGCGGAGCCCACATTTCCGAACTCCGTCGCACCGGAGCCGGAGCGTATCAAATCACTGACTCATACCCGCTCGATCAAATCACTCCGACCAACTTGATCCCCGTCAAATCCGCTCTCAAACACCTTCCGTTCGTGGTTCTTAACCCCGACCAAATCTTGCATATCCGCCACGGGCGGTCGTTCAACCACCCAAATCCTATCGAACATCCAAAAGCTGCCCTCTTAACCGAAGATGGCAACGTCGTCGGCATTGCAAACGTCTCTAATGCAATAACATTGCAACCTGAATGCGTCATACCTGCCGAGGTATTCGACCAAATCACCGCAAACTTATGACCGAACAGTCCTGGCTCTTTGCCCCATCACCCTCCAGGCGCGCCCTGACCGGTCAACTCGTTTGGTTCCTCACCTGGCTCGCCGTCACATTCATCGGTTCTGTAATTCTTAAGCCGAATCCTGCGGGCCACGGCACCCACACCCAACTCGGCCTCCCAAAATGCTACAGCGTTATCATGTTCGACCGCCCCTGCCCGGGCTGCGGACTCACGACGAGTTGGACCGCCACCATGCACGGCAATCTTCCCCACGCATTCGCGGCAAATGCGCTCGGCCCCGTCATCTATGGCCTTTTCACTCTGAGCGCACTTCTATGTATCTACGGCTTTGTTCGCCAAATCCGACTCCGCACCGAAACCAAACTCGCCACCGCCAGCCTAATCGTCATGATCGTCACGTTCCTTGCGTATGGCATCATTCGCTTCACTCAAGTCAAATACAACGACCCCGATCACGTCATCTGGAAAAGCTTCCAAGCCGCCGAAAAATCTACCCAAACAGATAAAAATCGTTGATCAAGTTGATTTCCTTTGAGACCGTTACCCCAAACCTTCACCAGACATTGCTCGAACCCCCCAAATTCTGAGAACCACCGTTCGCCGGAATAAACGGAAAATCTGAAGGATCAACCTCTGTCCCATCGCCCAATCCTCCAATTACGCCAGTCGCATGAGCCAAATGCTCCGCTAGCCGGCCGTGCGTATCACCAATCACTTCCAGCCGATCATCCGTCCCCCCAAAGAGCGATTCGATCATATCCTGGATCGAACTTCCATCAAACAAATCCTCTTCCGGGCGCTCCCCACGCTCAATCCGACCCATCCGCTCCGACCACTCCTCATAGGTTTCGATTCGGTCATTCAACTCCTGAACATCCTCATACCGATCACGAGCCGACCCCCACCATCCTTGGAGCATTGCATAGCTAAACTTATACAAATAAAGCGATTCCGACACAGATTTCTTCTTCGTGGGAACTCCCTGCAAAACAAAGTCCGTCTTCGTGCTCACGACCGGAGCGCTGAGTCCCGGCCCCGAAATGCGAACCTCTGCCACCTGCAAAGCGCGCATCTTCGCGTCCTGAGGCAGAACCACCGGCTCCACATCTGTGTACTTCAAATCAATAGTGAATCCGTCCGCCCACTTCATCTGGGTGACCCGGCGCAACTCATCGCGAACCATCTCCGCCCGGCGCGGAATAATCACCTCAACATTGGTCTTGGAATATCCCTCAGGGTCAAACCGAATCAAATATCCTCCCGGAGCCAAGTTCCAAGTACCACGCGGAACCTCAGATTTCAATTCCTCTTGAGGTTCCAAAACCGCGAGCCTCTCAAACTCCTCGTATGTCGCATTCGCCTGCCGATGCAACCCCCGAATCTTGTTTTCAAATTCAAATACCGGCTTCAACTCCTTACTGGCTTTCCGGAACAAATCATCCGCAGCTTTCCCCGCGAAGTAATCCAGAGCCCCATCGGCAAGCAACTTCCCGCCATCTTTCCCCATTAATTGCACCAGTGCCCGCTGAGCACCCTCATTCATGTCCTGCGGCTTCACCCGGGCAATCACCGCCCAAATCAGGAGCTGAACATCGCGCTGCTCAACATTCGGATTTCGCCCATAGCTGGAGAGAAGCTCTCGGACAAATCCCGACTTCGAGCCCTTCCATGGACCTAACAAATAACCCATCCCCTTTGTTGGGCCATATGTGTACCCCCGGCAACAGAACGACCGAATAGACATTTTATACTGCCCGGTTCCGAGCATGAAAGTCCCTTTCGCCGTCTTGTCAGCTTGCCCCAAAACCTTTGCATCCTCCGAGATTCCCAATCGCTTGAACTCATCCCAACCCATCAAAGGTGCATCCTTAATCGTCATCGTTAAAGGAGCTTCCCCTCGCATCAAGTCCTGAATGGATGGCAACTTAAGGTCGGGGAACTGCCCCCCACCCGGAATCTTGATTTGAGCCTGGGCAACTCCAACCAAAACCAAAACCGAACCAAAGACAATCGCACTGCGCATACCAAACAGTGTAACCACCTTTACTCCCAAAATCAAGCAAAAAGCCGGGGCTACAGTAACCAGCCCCGGCCCAAATAGAGGAAACGACTACTCCATTGCTGTGCGGCAAGCCGCAATCACATCATCCGTACTCGGCAATGCCGCATATTCATAGATCGGGTTATAACCAATATGAACATCCGGTCGAGCAACTAACTGCGGAGAGCTAAACAACAAACCAAACGTTGCCGGATCAGAGGTGATCTCAGTAATGATGTGCTGACCAAATCCACATGTCTTTGTATCTTCGTGAACAACAACCAGCCTGCCTGTTTTCTCGAGCGAATGCGCAATCAAATCTTTGTCCATCGGCACGATTGATCGCAAATCAATTACCTCAATACTGACCTCTCCCGCCAACTTTTCCGCAGCTTCATGTGCGAGTTCCAAAGTGTTACCAAAAGTAACGATGGTCACGTCCGAACCCTCTCGAACAACTTTCGCTTTCCCAAATCCAAGCGGCTTCACCGAATCAACCGGAACCCGCTTTCGGAAAATATGCTTCGGAACAAAAACGAAGCACGGATCTTCCGAGTGAATCGAAGTCCAAAGCAAGCCCGCCGCATCTTCTGGCGTGGAAGGAATCGCGACCTTGAGCCCAGGCGTATGGGCAAAGTAAGCCTCATTCGACTGGCTATGCCAAAGCGACCCTCCGGGCAGATAGGCTCCGTAAGGAGCATAAATCGTCATCGTGGTCGGCCATTCACCAAACGAACGCCAACGCTGAGTGCTGACGTTGCTCATGATCTGGTTCCATGCCGGGCAGAAGAAATCAACAAATTGGAGTTCAAAGACCGGGCGCTTACCATACATCGCCATTCCGACCGCAACCCCAATGATCGTTGCTTCTGCAAGCGGTGAGTTGAAGACTTGCTTCGGGTACTTTTCCGTTAGCCCTTCGGTCAGCTTAAACACTCCTCCCTTCGGGTCTTCAATGTCTTCGCCAAAGAAAATCACATCCGGATCATCCGCCAACGCTTTGTCAAAGACTTTATTGATCGCCTCGACCATGGTCTGAGAACCTGACTCAATCGGAGGTGTAACCGGAACATCGGGAGCTCCCCACAGATGATCCATCACTTCCTCTGCCTTCGGATCTTCGGCCAATTCCGCTTCTCGATAAACCCGATCAACCTCCTCAATCACTTCCTGTTGAAGGGCTTCAAATGAAGCCTCCGTCAATTCACCTGTCCCAATCAGCTCGTCCTTCAAGAGCTTAATCGGGTCTCGATCCGCCATGGCCGCAATCTCATCCAAATCACGATAAGTCCGGTGATCATCCGAACTCGTATGGCTACTCAACCGATCCAAATCAAACCAAAGCAAAGTCGGACCATCACCTCTGCGCGCCTTAGCTACTGCCTTGCCCGCACCTTCCAAAACCGAATCAACTGTCCGACCGTCAACCTTCTCTACAAAGTCCGTAGCAATAATCCCTGGCATATTCAAAGCCATGAACTTTGTCGTCGGCGTGGAAATCCCGTACTTGTTATCCTCGATCGCAATAATCAACGGCAACTTCTCTTGAACCGCAAAAGCCCAAGCTTCATAAAACTCACCCTGCCGCATCGCCGCATCCCCAACCGTAGCAACAACAACGTTATCTTTGCCATCCAACTTCATGGCCCACGCAACGCCCGCCGCCGGCAAAAGCCCGCCGCCTGTCGGCGTGCAAACGCTTCCCACGTTCAGCTTCCGCGAAGAATAGTGCCCGGGCATTTGGCGACCGCCACTACTCGAATCTCGCTTTGCAAAATAAGCCAACGCAAGCTCTTTCGTCGTCATTCCCCGCGCCATCATCAAACCACGATCACGGTAATACGGGAAGAGATAATCATCTTCATTTAGCAAGTGCGCCATTGCCCCCACGGCTTCATGACCCATTCCACTCACCTGGAACCACCCCTTACTCTGGCGTAACAGAATCCCTTCTCGGCGATCCCCTTCCCGCGACACCATCATCATGCGCAGAAAATCTAACTTCACAAGCGGTTTGGTTTGTTCAATCACGGACATGTCAGTTCTTCTCTTTCTTCGTTGAAAGTCGGTTCAACATCTGCTCAACCCAAGAGCAAATATCCCCGAACCGTTCCTCTGCAAGTATAGCTAAGCCCCTGCGTGACACACGAGTGCCATCCCAAACCCAAATAGGCCTTATTTCAAAATCGAATCAAGCTTAACAACGTTCCCCGACACCGTAACCGCAAAATTCCCCTCTGGTCGTTTCGGATCAGGCGCAAGCTGAGCCGGATTCCCAAACGCATTCCAAGTCAAATCTCGACTGTCAAAAACTAATGGCGTCAAATCAGGTTCTGGAATATCATCTGAATAAACCCCCGAAGCCGCTTCGTTGTAGGCATATCCATAAGCCTGCGGGTTCTCTTCCCACAAACTTGGCGATTTCATTTTTCTCTTCGCCTGTACTTCATCCATATCCCCTGTCTGCAACCTTGGCCAGGTCGCATCCATCCAAGAATCCGCAAACGGCAACTGTCCTTCCGACTCCTGATAAAGCATGAGTGCGGTATGTATATCCTTCAAATTGGTCAGCGAATCCCCCTCATAGTTTCGCTTGATCTCCGGATCAAGGAATCCTTTCTTCTTAGCCGTTAAGAAGAGCGGTCCAACCCAAATCCACACCGCCGCAATCACTCCCACCAAAACCCCCAAACAGCCAAACATCATGCGACGCCCGCGTGGACTTTTTTCTTCCTCGAGATTTCCCATGTGTCCTCCTAATTATACTTGGCCTCAATAATCCCATTCTTGACCTAAAAATCACAACAATCCCAACGAGAACAAACCACACTCCCAAAAGCTAAACTGTCGCACAATGTTCCCGCGAATCCCTTTGTGCATCCTTCCCACCCCCTGCCACTTCCTCCCCAACCTGAGCCGCCAACTGGGAACCGAAATTTGGATCAAGCGCGATGACCTCACCGGGTTCGCCGGAGGCGGCAACAAAGGACGCAAACTCGAATTCCTCCTTGCCGAAGCCGTCAACAAGAAAGCAACTGCAATCGTATCTTGCGGCGCAACTCAGTCAAATTTCATTCGCCAGCTCGGGGCCGCTGCAAGCACTCAAGGCATCAAAACTCACGTCGCCTCAATGCACGCCCCGTACGAAACCCCCGACCGAAAGCCATCCGGCACTCTCTCCCAAGGCGGTAACCCCCAGCTCGATTCCCTATTCCAAATCCAACGCCACCATTTTGCCGATGGAACGTGGGATGATCTCGAATCCTACGCCGACCAAATCCAACGAGACCTTGAGGCCCAAGGTGAAACTGTTTTCCGCATCCCCATTGGCGGTAGCTCCCCCACATCCGTTCACGCCTTCGTCCTTGCTGCCCAAGAACTCACTCAGCCATTCGATCTCATCATCACTGCTTCCAGTAGCGGCAGCACCCACATGGGTCTCGCCCATGCGTTCGCCGGAACTAATACCAAAATCTTCGGCATATCCGCCGACCCTGATCCCGAACTCCTCGACGATCTCGTCTCCTTGTCCGAATCCTACGCCCAAGACTTCGTCTCAACCCCAATCCAAAGAACCAGTATCAATTTCTCACTAGACTTCGTCGGCCCCGGCTACGGAGTCCCATCCCCGGACGGCACCCAAGCCCAGCTCACCCTCGCTCAGACTGAGGGCATCCTTCTCGACCCGATTTATTCCGCCAAAGCCTTCGCTGCCCTCCTCGACCTCGCCCACCATAACCAACTCCCCCCCAAAACCCTGTTCTGGCACACTGGCGGCCTCCCCACCTTGTTCGCCTATGAAGCCTGAATCCACTTTGTAAAAATCACCCTCCCAAATGGAATGGGGAGGGGTTAGGGGAGGGGTTAACTTGGGATTTTCCTGTTGAACGCAAGCGCCCCTACCCTGCCCGTCGCTCCTTAACTGTCTTGTAAACATAAGCCAAAACTTCCGCCACTGGCCCAAACAAATCACGAGGAACAAAATCCCCCGCCTCACATTGCTTATAGAGCGCCCGTGCCAAAGGAACATTCTCCACTATCGGAAGATCAATCCCCGCCGCGATCTCCCGCATTTTTAACGCCAAATGATCCTGCCCCTTTGCCAAAACCACCGGAGCATGCATGGAATTCCGCTGATACTTAATCGCCACCGCAAAGTGGGTCGGGTTTGTGATCAAAACATCGGCTTCTTTTAACTGTTTCGCCATCCCCCCTTTCAAAAGCTGACGCCGCTTTTGGTACTGAGCTGATTTCACTTCCGGAGATCCCTCCTGCTCCTTCATTTCCTGCTTCAACTCCTGCTTCGTCATCTTGATCTGCTTCTCGGTTTCCTTCCGTTGGAAGAAGTAATCCAGAGCCGCAATAATCAACCAAACCAAAGCGATCTTAACAAGCATCGAGTGCAACATTTTCCCGAGCTCAATTGCCCCCTGAGCCGGGTGTAACCAAATCAAACCCACCAAGTTGCTCCAATCTGCAGCAATCACTGAATAGGCGATGTAGCCAAACACGCCCAGTTTCGCAATCGCTTTCACTCCCTCCATCGCCCCCCGCTTAGAAAAAATGCGCTTCAATCCACTGAGCGGATTGATTTTCTCAAATTTCGGAGTGATCGGCTCCGTCGTGAACAAGAGTCCCACTTGCCCCAAATTCGTCACCACCCCGACCGTCCCCAGAATCAACATCAAAACCACTGTCCCCATAAACCAAGGCATCGCAATCCCTTGCAGAAACCCCATAATCGAGTTCGGAGTGAGATCCCGAGGAGCCGAACCCATCTGCTTCGCAAACATCGGCACCGCCCCATCGCCCACAATCCCCATCGCAATCGGAATCGCCATCGCCGCCGCAAAAAGAGTCACCGCCCCCGTCAAGTCTGTGGATTTAGCAACCTGACCCTTCTTCCGCGCATCCTGCTTACGTTTCGGGGTCGGGTCTTCAGTCTTTTCGCCTGATGCCTGTTCCGACATCGCCTACCCTCCCAACATCCTTCCCAATTGGGTGAACGTAATATCTACTCCCCGCTGAAGTGCAACCACAAACGCCGGAAGTGCCAAGCTCAAAGCAAGCAATCCCAACCCAATCTTTGCTGGCAAAGCAAGCAAAAACGGCTGCGTCTGGGGAACCGCCCGGTTGATCAAACCCGCCGCCACATCAATCACCACAGTAACAGCCACAATCGGAGCCGCAATCTGAATACTCAAAACCAACAACTGACCCAAGAGCAAAGTCCCCGCCGTAACAAAGTCCATCCCTCCCGCCCCGAGCGGAGACCCTTCCAAACGAAAACTCGCTACAAACGCATGAAACATCGTATGGTGAGCATTCATCGCCAAGAGCATCACCATCCCCAACCAAAACTTGAACTGCCCCAGCGGCGAAGTCTGACCGCCCATCTGCGGATTAAACAGCATCGCCGATCCCAAACCAATCTGCAAGTCGGAAATCGCCCCCGCCATCTGAACTGCCGCCAGCAAAAACTGCATGCACATCCCGATCAACAACCCAAACAATGCCTCCCGCCCCATCACCATCCCAAGCTCAATCAAATTGCTGACATTAAATTCCAATGTTGGCCCGATCACCGGCGTCAAGCTCAAACTAATGATTGCCGCTGCCATCACCCGAATGTTCACCGGAGTTGCTCCTCCGTATAGCGGGCTCGCCAGCATCATCGCACTGCAGCGAATGAAAATCGCAATGAAACCCAAGATGAAAGTCGTGTCGAGCGACAAGTTTTAGACTCCCCCCACTCGGGTCGCCATATCAAAACAGTGCGTCATAAACGTCACCAGGGTCGAGAGCATCCATCCTCCCATAAAAACAATAATCAATCCCGCACCAACCAACTTGGGCAAGTAAGTCAATGTCATTTCCTGAATCTGCGTGACCGCCTGAAAAACCGAAACCGCCAAACCAAAGAACAAAGCAACCGCCAAAATCGGCATGGAAACCATCAAACTCACCACGATGCCCTGCCGGGCCAAATCCATGACGACGGCCTGTTCCATCTAGGTGTACCCCGCTAATATCGCCCGGGCCAAAACCGACCACCCATCCGCCAAAACGAACACAAGAATCTTTGCCGGAAGTGAGACAACGACCGGAGGCATCATCATCATCCCCATCCCCATTAAGATGCTTGCAACAATCAAATCAATGATGATGAATGGAACGAAAATGTAAAACCCAATGATGAACGCCGTCTTGAGCTCACTGATCACAAACGCCGGAATCAAAGTCATGATGTCAACGTCAGCCCGGGTCGCCGCTGTCTGATTCTTAAAGTCCATAAACATCTTCAAATCACTTTCATAAGTATTTTTGAGCATAAACTCCTTGATCGGAGCCTGAGCCTTTTCCATCGCCACCTCAAAGCTCATCGTGCTTCCTTCCGCCATGTAAGGTTGAAGAGCTTCTTTGTTAATCCGCTCGTAAGTCGGCCCCATCACAAATAACGTCAAAAACAAACTGAGTCCAATCAAGACTTGGTTGGGTGGAATATTTTGCGTTCCCAAAGCCGTCCGCGTAAAGCTCAAAATAATGACAATCCGCGTAAAGGCCGTCGTCAGGATCAAAATCGCCGGCGCGATGCTCAAAACCGTCAGCATCGCCAAAATTCGCAACGAAGTCGAAAGTTGCTCCCGATCCGATTCTCCGCCAATGCCCAAATTGATCGAAGGAACCGGCACTGAGCCCGGACCGCCTGCGTTCTGAGCCAAAGCGAACGTCCCCATCAAGACAAGCCCCATAACCAAACAGGTTCGGAACAACGGATGACCAGTTGCCTGGGCAAGTCTGCTAAGCAACTTTCTCATCCCTTCGTAATCCGTTGCAGCTTCTCCAGCCGCGATTTCAAATCATCCCGAGCATCTCCTGAACTTGATGCCCCATAGGCCTTCACGCGAGCGTCAGGCTTCACCGCCGCTGGCTCTTCTTCCCGCATCTCAACCACAGCCTTGGTGACAATCTTCTGCGGCTTAGGCTCAACCGATTGCTGATCCAGAAGTTCAAAGAACGCCGGAACCGGATCATCCGGAGCCTTATTCGGAACTTCAGCTAAGAAAGTCACGCCCTGGGGACTGATCGCCAAAAGCAAAGACTTCCCACGAACTGTCACCACCTGCAAATTCCCCGTTGCAAAACTCGCACTTTCTTCAAGAGTAATCGGCGACCCAAGGGGCGTCGTCAACCGCTTGTTGAATTTCCCAATCATCTTCGGAGCCCAAAACTTTAAGGCAACAAAGGCAATTCCCAAGGCAACCATCAAAGTCAGAAACTGACCCATCTGCGGACCACTCGTCACACTCTGTGTTCGCGGAACAGAAGTCACAATATCTGCCTTGGTCCCCAAATCTTGTGCCCGCAAAAATACTGGGGCAAGAAGTATGCCAAGGGCAGGAGCAAGTCGTTTTAGCATCAAATTCTCCTGACCCTTAAGCCACTTCGTTCAGTTTCGCCATTCGCTCGGCCGGACTCAAAATCTCCGTGATTCGCACCCCAAAGTTGTCTTCAATAACTACAACTTCCCCGTGCGCCACCAGCCGACCATTCACCATCACGTCAACTGGCTCACCCGCCGCCTTGTCAATCTCAACAATCGAACCCGAACCGAGTTCAATCACATCTTTCACGACCATCCGAACTCGACCCAACTCGACGCTCACTTCAAGCGGAATATCATAAAGCAAATCAAGACCTGAATCCTCAAGTCCGCTCAAAGAACCACTTGAACCCGTAGCTTTGGAACCGCCACCTTCAACCGAAAATCCTGGCCGGGCCGCCGAGCTCGACTCCGTATTTGTAAAGATGCTAGCTGTCTCCTCATCCACCAACCAGATCAAACTTCCGCTCAAATCTTCACCGCTGATTCGCAAGTTCGTTCGCAGAACCTGACCCGCTGACTGCATATTGTTCGGCACACTAAAAATCTGCAACCGCACACTCAGTCCACTCGCAACCATGGCTTCGTTGCGAATGTTCCCTGCCGCCAAGCATAGTCCCTGGACAATTGCCTCAATCGCATCCCGGATTTCGGAGATCGTATTTTCATCTACGGCATCAACCGATTTGCCTGTCACCGTATTGAAAATGTCAACCAAAGTGTCCTGAGAAATCAAAACAACCTGGTTCGACTCTGGATTGTTAGCAAACGCGAACTGAATAATCAACTTAGGACTACTCATCTCTCCATACAAGTCGCTGATCTCCGAAGCAATCGTCATAGCATCACTAAAGTTAATGCCGACTCCTGCCGCCTCCGAAACCGCCAACGAGACGTTTTGCCAAATGTTCGACTGCAAATTACTAAATTTGCTGACGAGTTCAGGGGAAAGTTGTGCCATGTGTTAGTCCTTCTGTTTCACTCCATTGATATGGAAAGCAATGGAGTTCCCATTCAAGCTCGGTACTCCATGAAATTTGTCCTGATTCGCAACGGTTAACGTCATGTCCTGCTTCACCTTTTGGTCAAGCCGGATCACGTCATTCTTCCGAAGCATCAAGAAATCTTTAACGCTGATTCGGCTTTTCCCCATCCGAATCGCAACATCCACCGGGGCAGCACTCAACTGGTGCGTCAAAGCGGATCTGTGTGCCGCTGTTTGTTTCCGATTACTTGTCGCCGCAAACCACTTTTGCGCGCTCAACTTTGCCGTAATCGGTTTCAATACCATGTAAGGAATACAAAGGCTCAGTGCTCCATGCGCTTCCCCGACTCGCACCTCAAACAAAATACTGACCACAATGTCACTCGGCGGAGCAATCTGCACAAACTGAGACGAAGTCTCAATCTCTTCAACCGTCGGGTTGACAATAACCACACCCTCCCAAGCTGATTTCAACGCCAAGAACATCTTTCCAACAATCTGGTGGAAAAGCGGTTCTTCAATATCCGTCAAATTCTGTCGCTTGACTGTCCGACCTGGACCACCCAAAAGCTTATCAATCATAGTAAAAATCAAATCAAATTCCATCTCGATCGCCGCTTGCCCACTCAGCGGCGGAATCGAAAAAATCGTGAATACCGAGCTTGAAATACTTCGCAAATACTCTTCATAAGGAACCTGCTCCAGTGAAATCAAATCAATGCTCACATTAGTACGCAACAATCCCGAAAGATTCGTCCCCGCCAAACGACCAAATGTCTCGTGTAGCATCTGCAGAGTACGAAGCTGTTCCTTACTAAACTTATCCGGACGTCGGAAATCATAGACTTCATAAGCCACCGCGCTCCGCTGAGACCGCTTGGTCAGACTGGAGACCGTTCCCCCCGACGCTAGCTCCGAAGAACTACTTGAAGAAGACCCGCCGCCAGACGAAGCACCGCCTCCGTCCCCATCCGAAAGGGAACTTAAGAGGGCTTCAATTTCATCTTGCGACAGAATGTCTGACATCCAATTTCGTCCTGAAAACACTGCGGTTTCGACTAACCTGATCAGTGCTCTCAGTTGGGTTATAGGAAATCTTCCCCGCAATCAACAGGGTATTCATCAAAAAAAGTTAAGAATCTACTTCAGCTTTTTCATTGAAGCGACAGGGGCGGATTTTTGACCGTCACTTTCTGACCAGATTTTGTCTGAATCTTTGCCCAATCACCCTTGCGGGAAACGACTTTCGCACCGCTTACAGCGCCCTTCACCAATGGTATCCAGATAGCTTGACCTTTCAATTCAGCCGGAACAACTACTTCCCACTCTGTCCGCTCCTCTGCCGCACTCTTGATCGCCGTCTGTGCATCCTCGGCAACGATCGTGCTCAAGTTCGTAAACCGACCGTACATCAAAGTCGGCGCGATGCGGCTCAAGTAAGTGGCAATCGAAACGTACTCCCAAAACGACTTCTCACTTCGACCCTTCAGTAGTTCAAAATTCGGCCCTTTGAGCCCAACCTGCTTCACTCGCGGCTCAACATCACGCTTATAGTAAGCATCAAGCTCCGCCTGAGTCGTCCCCATCGTGTCAGAAGTATTGATCTTCCCGGCGCGCAAATCATCCCGCAACCAACCAAGAAAAACGCGTTCCCCTAACTCGCCATTAGCGTAACTCTCTGGCCCCTCAAATCCTCCCGCTGACGGCAATATCGCGTGACCATACTCATGTGCCAGCTCTCGCGAAAGCGTTATGCCACGCTTCGCCGCAAAAGCCTGATAGATATTGATAAAGTTCGTTGGCTTCGGACGATCTTGCTCATCCAGATCAAAAGAGTTGTACATCTGGAAATGCTCTCCTCCAGGATCACCATCCTTGCAAAGGTACACGTCCACAAGCCGCCCAAAACGAGGGCTGTGATCAACATCGCATCGAAAATAGACATAGTTCCACAGCCTTAACATATACTTTGCTGTCGCAAGTCCCAGCTCATCATTCCCTTCCGACTCTCGCCCCTGTGCAAAAATCCTAAACCGCTGGGTCGGCCCCGGAGCCCGCAATGGCTGCGCCATCGCCACACTAATATGACTGAATTTCCATTCCTTATAGGGTGAAGTCCAGACTGATTCCAGCGGCTGCCAATAGTGGTAAATCTCAAGTGCCTGCTTCGGATTATCCTGTGCCGTCATTTGCACCAAAATCCCTGCGTTAGTTGGAACCCCCTCTTGTGCAACCAAGACCGAAGCAACCGCTTTTAAAACCACCAAAGACGCAATCATAAGCCTTCCCTATAGACGAACCAAAACCGTCGAACGTTTAGTGTCCGAGCGACTCCAGATACCGTTCCGCATCAATTGCCGCCATACACCCTGTCCCAGCCGCTGAAACTGCCTGGCGATAAACGCTGTCCGCAACATCTCCCGAAACGAATACACCCGGAATTTTCGTCTTCGTCGAATTCGGTTCATGGGTCAGATAGCCGACCTCATCATGATCCAGAACATCAACAAAAAGATCACTCGTTGGCTTATGTCCAATCGCGATGAACACACCATCAATATCCATGTTCTTGGTCTCCCCCGTCACAGTATCTCGTAACGTCACCCCACGGAGTTTCTTGCGCGGCTCCAAATCACCCAAGAAATCAATAATCTCCGAGTTCCATATCACCTCGATCTTAGGATTATCAAGCACGCGCTGTTGCATCACCTTGCTCGCCCGGAACGAATCGCGCCGGTGAATCACAAAGACCTTATCTGCATGGCGAGTCAAATAATTCGCCTCTTCCATTGCCGTATCTCCACCCCCAACCACTATCACTTGCTTCCCACGGAAGAAGAACCCGTCGCAAGTCGCACACGCACTCACGCCGTATCCTCCAAACGTAACTTCACCCTCCAAGCCAAGCCACTTCGCGGAGGCACCAGTTGAAATAATCACCGTTTCGGCTTCCCATAGCTCATCCTCACACCAAATCTTCTTGGGCGAACTGAGCAGATCAACTTTCGTAACCGTCTTTTGCTCAACCCGGGCCCCAAATCGCTCGGCTTGCTCCCGGAACAGCTTCATCATTTCCGGCCCCATCACCCCCTCCGGAAAGCCCGGATAGTTCTCGACGTCGGTCGTAATCATCAACTGACCGCCCGGCTCGGGACCAGCAAACACCAGGGGACTCAAATCCGCCCGCGCCGCATAAAGAGCCGCCGTGTAACCCGCTGGCCCTGTTCCTATAATCACAACTCGTTCCGCCATATCCGTTCCAATCAGGTTACCAGCCGATCAGTTCCGCAAAGCCACCCATCGGCCCATGTCACGGGCACATCAAAAAATTTCATGGACAACTCTGGAGATTCTATATCGAGAAAACCAATAATCCCACCAGTGGAGCCGGAGAACATCCAAACCACCGAGTCCAAAAAAGTGGGACACTTAGCCAGCTTGCGCCTGTGCGCGGCTGGACTCGTCATATCACTTTTAACTATCATTGGATCGCTCATCTTAGGTTCAAAATCGGCGGTTCCGATCATTGCGACAATTGCTCTAGTACCAATTTTCAGTTACATCTATACCCTTGTTAATAAGTCATTGCAAGCCGCCGCTCAATCCGAATCAAGGCTCCAAGAACTGATCGCCGAGAATGCCGACCTGATCGAGCGCAGTGCCGAATTCCAACAGCAAAACGCCGAACACGAGGAGCAAGAGACAGAACTCCGTGAAGCCCTCGAGCTAGCCGAAATCCAAAAGGCGATGCAAGAACACGCCTCCCGCCGATTCCAATCTCTCTTCGAAGGTCTACCGATAGGCGCAACAACTTTCGATAACGAAGGCACCATTTTTGAGTGGAATCAAAAAATGACCGAAGTCATGGATGTCCCCGCCCACTTCGCCATTCTCCACCCCCTCGCAAACGCAATCCATTCCGAAGATAATCCTGAAGTTGTCCTCAATATCCTCGACTCAATTTTTGTGAAAGGCGAAATGATCGCCTTCAACCACACATTCACATCCAAAGACAAAAAGAAAACCATCGCCCTCAAATTCTTCCCTCTCCGAAACAAAGAGGGAGCAATTCTCGGTGGCATCGGCTGCGGAATTGATGTCACCGAAGAACTCGAAACTCAACTCCAAATAGCCGCCATGGCCGAGCTACAAAGAGCCGTCCTCGACAGCACAGAATACGCAATCATCTGGTCAAACCCGCAATGCGAAGTCATCGGGATGAACCGAGCCGCCGAAGAAATACTCGGATTCCCTGCAGAAGAATGCATCAACAAGAAAAGCCTCGCCGACTTCCACCTACCCACCGAAATTTTCCTACGTAACGTCGAACTCGAAGCGCAAACTGGTGAAAAAATTGACTCAGACATTGAGCTGTTCCAATACCTTTCCCAGAATCCCACAGAGTCCGAGTGGCAATACCTCAAAGCTGACGACACTGTCGTCGACGTTGGTATGAGCATCTCCGCTTTGACCAACTCCCATGGCGAACTCACCGGATTTCTCACCGTCGCTAAAGACATCACTGAGCAAAAAGCAAACGCAGAACGGCTGAAAATGCTCAGCATGGTTGCCAAAGAATCCATGAACAGCGTCGCAATCCTCGATGCAAGCGGGCATGTCATCTTCACCAATCCCGCATTCGCTCGACTCACTTTATTCGATTCCGATTCAGTCATCGGAAAAACTCCGTTTGAATTCCGAACATCTTCCGATACAAGCTCAGAAACTCTCAGCGAAATCAAAGAAATTATCCGCAAACAGTCCAGTGGACGAACCGAACTGCGTCTCATCCGACCGGATGAATCCGAATATTGGTCTAGTATCACCATTTCCCCCGTCAAAGGCGAAAGTGGCTTCTGCACCCACATCGTCATCATTGAAGATGACATCACTGAGAAAAAACAGACTCAATTGCTCGTCGAAGAGTCTGAATCCCGATTCCGAGACGTTGTGGAAGCCGCTGGAGAATACATATGGGAAGTCGACGCTGACTTCCGATTCACCTATGCCAGCCATAAAATTGCTCAAGTGCTTGGCTACGCCCCCGAGGATGTACTCGGCCACTCCCCTCTCGATTTCGTCAATAAAGACCAAGTCAAAGAAGTTCAAAACCTCATCGCGTCCTCGGTCTTAGATCGAGAGCCCGTGACAAATCTCATCCTGCGAACAACCGGAAAGTGGGGACAACAAGTCTGGCAAAAATTCAACGCCGTCCCGTTCTTCGATTCACAAAACGAACTCAAAGGATTCCGAGGCACCGGACTCGATATCACTGACCAAAAAGTTGCGGAAGATGCACTTGATGCCGCAAATACACGCGTCAAAAACATTCTCGAAAGCATTAACGACTCATTCTATTCGCTCAATCCATTCAACCAGTTCACTTACATCAACCAGTCCGCTCTCAACACCATCGGTTGTCAACTGGGAGAAATAATCGGAACAGATATTGAAGCAAGTCACTCCGAAGCCCACTGGCAGCCGCTACTCCAAATCCTGAACGAAGTCCGGCAATCAGGCGAAGCTGATTCCATTGAGCTCTTCAACGCTTCCAAAGCAGAATGGTATGACTATCGGGTCTATCCGAACCAAGACGGCGGAGTGAGCGTTTTCTTCCAAAACATCACCGACCGAAAAGCCATTCAAAAACAGCTCGAAACGCAAATGGCTGAAATCAATGAGGCCAACGTCCAACTCGAAATCCAACAGTATAAACTCGAGGAAGCCAACCTAAAGCTCCTCAACCTTGCTTCCACAGACGGACTCACTGGGCTAAAAAATCATAAAACATTCCAAGAATTCCTCTCCGACAAAATGGAAATGTCCACCATGACGGGAATTCCCATCGGAGTCATCCTCATGGATGTTGATAAATTTAAATCTTTCAATGATGATTTTGGACACCTCGCCGGAGATGAAGTCCTCAAAGGAGTTGCCCGAACCCTGCAGCAATGCATCACCGAACCCCATTTCGTCGCCCGATACGGCGGAGAAGAATTCGTTATCGTCGGTGTCGGCCTCGATAAAACAGATATGTACTACCTCGCCGATGAGTGTCGTATTGCCTTAGAAGACCAAGACTGGCCAAATCGCCAAGTCACCGCCAGCTTTGGTGTTGCAATGTTCAATTCGGATGTACCAGACAAAGCAACCCTGATTGATCGCGCCGACCAAGCCCTATACGCCTCAAAAGAAGCCGGACGAAACCGGGTCACTCAGTACGAAAACCTCAAAAAAGCTGCGTAATCTGCGCGTCAAAGGTAAAACGGGCTCATGAACGTAGAGCTCCTCAAAGAACTAACCGAAGCCGCCGGAGTCCCCGGACAAGAAGACCTCATCCGACGAATCGTTTACCGCGAGCTCAAAGATATCTGCGACGAAATCACTACCGACGCCCTCGGCAACCTCATCTGCATCAAAAAAGGATCCGGAAACGGCAAAAAACTGATGCTCGCCGCGCACATGGATGAAATTGGCTTCGTCGTCAAATACATCGACGACAACGGATTCCTCCGCATTCATCCCCTCGGCGGATTCGACCCCCGCATGATGGCCGCCCAACGCGTCATCGTGCACGCCAAATCGGGCCCCCGCAACGGCCTCCTTATGCTTGGCACCAAGCCCAAGCACATGCTCAGCCCCACCGAAGCCAATGCCGGCCCCAAACTGGAAGATTACTTCGTGGACACCGGGCTCACCAAAGACGAAGCCAAATCGCAAATCCGAATCGGCGACATGGTCACCATGAACCGAGACTTCCAAACCATGGGCGATCTCTACACTTGTAAATCCATGGATGACCGATGCGCCGTCTTCGTCATGATCGAAGCTGTCAAGGCCGCCAAATCCCACGATGTTGACGTCTATGCCGTAGCCACAACCCAGGAAGAAATTGGACTCCGAGGCGCAACGGCCGCCGGAAGCGGTCTCAAGCCCAACTTCTGTGTCGCCCTCGATGTCACCCTCGCCAATGACTTCCCCGGCATCCCTGCCGAGTACTGCGTCACCAAACTCGGTGAAGGCACCGCCATCAAAGTCCTCGATTCATCCCTCATTTGTCACCCCAAAATGGTTGAGCACTTCGAAGACCTCGCCATCAAGAACAATATCAAATACCAACTCGAACTTCTCACTGCAGGAGGAACAGACGCAGGGGGCGTTCAACGCCAAAACGGAGGAGTCCCCAGCTTCACCCTCTCCATCCCCACTCGGTACATCCACACCGTCAACGAAACTGTCCACAAAGACGATGTCCAAGCCAGCATCGACCTCCTCGCTCGCTACATCGAAGACTGCGGCTCCCGCGACTACGCCTTCAAACTCGACTAGGTAGATTAATGGAGTGCTTCATTGCTCAAGTTATCGCAAGGCAATGGTTGCAACAGATGAATAGAACCCGACTAAAGAAGTGGATTTTCTTTATCGAAGCAAACTAATCTAGCGAACGATAGAAAGGTCATTTTAAAGCTGCACCTAAAGCCTACGGTAACGTAATCCAGCTAGATCAAGCGCATTAAGCTAAGTACTTATCAAGTCTACTTAATAACAACCGGGAAATCCTGCCTCATGTTAGTCGAAAAGAATACTACTTTCTCATCACCTCGCTTATCAAAAAAATTGTAGAGCGACTTCCAGTTTGAAACTGCAACAGCGGATTTACCTGGGTATCTCACGGACTTTATTACCTCACCAACTTTAAATGAGCTATCTTTTTGCACCCACCCGACAACACACATGTTTTGATATTGCAAATTAGGAACAAATCCTAGATTTGGCAATCCACGCGAAAACATTATGTCTGGCAAAAATGATAACAGATCAACACTCATAACTTCTCTCTGCCCAAAAACGAACTTGAAATACATGCTCAGAGATTCATTAAATTTCCCGTCGCTTGTTAGCAAATTCTCCCATGCCTCATCGCGGGCCGAACGATTTGAACCATAGTTTATCTCAATCAAGTACTTTGCTCTTGAGTTACAGTATTCAAGTCCGCTATTCAACATGTCTGAAACATATTTCCACTGCTCTTCATTCCGATTAGAACCAAATGGCGGATTCGACAAAGATGAGACTACTTCCAGCCTAAATTGATCAAGAAGATCATAAATTTGCACGGGATCACCCTTGTAATTCTGCATCTTTATCCACATAGAATTGTGTGCTCGAAAAATCCCGTTCATAGAGCGTTGATAGTACTCCCGAATAGAGTCTGCGCTTGGTGCACTCTCACTAGATTCTTTCCCTTTCGATTCGCTAACATCCGCAATTACAGCCTTCTCTCTTCTTAAAAAATCATCGTAGTTTTGAAATTCTCGCCAAAGCAACGTTTTTAAGTTTCCTGATGAAACTGCAATATTCACGTTCTGCCCCTCGGTGAAAGAGAATGTAACTACCCCCAAAACTTTACCCTGCTCATTCAGTAAAGGGCCACCAGAGTTTCCCTGACTGACTGGGGCAGTAAACTGAACGAAGTCGCCTGTTCCAATTCGCCGGATTCCACTTACAATGCCGTCGGAAATACTTCTTTCCAAGAATCCGAGAGTGTTTCCAATGACCAATATTTTTGATCCGATTTTGACATCATCTTGAGATACGAGTATCAGATTTTTGTATCCAGAGCCTTCGCGGAGCCGCAAAATTGCAAGGTCATTTTCAACGTCCACTACAACAGCTTGAATTCCAAGTTCTTTTCCATCTGATCCAAATAATTTGATTTTATTGGAGCCTTTAATGACGTGATATGCAGTTGCAACATGCCTATCATCCTTTACAAAAAAACCTGTGCCAGTAGACACTCCATTCGCAGATTCGGATTCGACTGTCACAATTGATGGCGACACCCTTTTGTACAATGTTTCAGGTTCAAATTGGCCCCCTGAGCTGACAGCGCAAACAAGTAGCGAAATGGGCAGAATAGAATTCCTCATGCCAATATTCTACATCAAAATTGTAATTTTTGCTTTGCTACATCCGGAATAAGCTAAATCCTGGCTCCTCAACCCGCGCATTCCGCGCCGCTTCAATCCCCAAAGCCACAACTCGCCGCGTATCCACCGGATCAATTATCCCATCGTCCCACAGCCGCGCCGAAGCATAGTAAGCGCTCGCCTCCTCCGCATACTTCGCCAAAGTCGGAGCCTTGAACTCCGCCTGCTCATCCGCCGAGAGCGTTTGACCCGAAGCTGCCAACTGATCCATCTTCACCGTGAGCAAAACATTTGCCGCCTGTTCACCTCCCATGACTGATATTTGTGCATTCGGCCACATCCAAAGCTGGCGTGGACCATAAGCTCGCCCGCACATCCCATAATTCCCCGCCCCATAAGAACCACCAACAATCACCGTGAATTTCGGTACGTTTGCCGTACTCACCGCCGTAACCAACTTCGCCCCGTTCTTGGCAATCCCCTCGTTCTCATACTTCCGCCCCACCATGAACCCCGTGATGTTCTGCAAAAACAGAATCGGAATCTGCCTCTGGCAGCACAACTCAATAAAATGCGCCCCCTTCAAAGCACTCTCGCTGAACAAAATCCCGTCGTTGGCCAAGATTCCAACTTGGTGCCCGTGCATCCGCGCAAATCCACAGATCAAAGTCGTCCCGTACCGAGACTTGAACTCATGGAACCGACTCCCGTCCGTGATCCTCGCCAAGATTCCCCGCATGTCCATTGGCGTCTTCGAGTCCGCCGGCACCAACGAATACAAATCCTCCACCGGGTAAATCGGATCCTCGCCCGCTACCGGATCACTCAAATTCAAACTCGATCGTCCCCCCAAATTCTCAACGATATTCCGAACAATCTCCAACGCATGGTGATCATCTTCCGCAAAGTGATCCGCTACTCCACTCAACCGAGTGTGAACATCCGCCCCTCCCAAATCTTCTGCCGAAACTTCCTCTCCCGTCGCTGCCTTCACCAGCGGCGGACCTCCCAAAAAATCGTCGCCTGATCGCGCACCATGACCGTCTCGTCGCTCATCGCCGGAACATAAGCTCCCCCCGCCGTACAACTCCCCATCACCGCTGCAATCTGAGGAATCCCCCGCGCCGACAAATTCGCTTGGTTATAGAAAATACGCCCAAAGTGGTCTTTATCCGGAAACACTTCGGCTTGCAACGGTAAAAATGCCCCGCCACTATCCACCAAATAAATGCACGGCAAATGGTTCTCCAGCGCGATCTCCTGCGCCCGCAAATGCTTCTTAACGGTAATCGGAAAATAGGTGCCACCCTTGACCGTAGCATCATTCGCTACGATGACGCATTCTCGCCCATGGATCCGACCAATCCCCGTAACGACCCCCGCCCCCGGAGCCGCATCGCCATACATCCCCCAAGCCGCAAAGCTAGAAAACTCCAAGAACGGAGCCCCCGCATCAATCAGTGCATCAATCCGCTCCCTTGCCAGGAGTTTCCCACGCCCTTGATGCTTCGCGACTGCATCTGACCCGCCCCCCTGCATCACTTTGGACAGTCGACTCCGGTAATCCACCATCACCGCGTCCATCACGGCCCGGTTCGCCTTGTGCGCCGCATCACCAACATTCACATTCGACTGAATCACTTCCATTGCAACCTCGCCAGAATACTCTCTCTTCAACTCTCCCACCCATCGACTTGCGGTGCATTCTCCTTAACAATGTAGAATCGGCTCATGATTTCAACCTTCTTGCTAACCGCAATTCTCGTCAATCAGTCGAATGAACCAGTCCCGGATGTCCGTGTCCTCCAAGAAGTCAGCATGGGCCAGTTCGTCAACACCTGCACAATCACCCGAACTCCCCGGCCCGACAAAGGGTTGGTTTGGGAAGAGAAGTCAGTGGATGACCAAAAGTCATCTTGGACTTATCGATCAGAATACGACCGAAATGGAAATTTTGTAATTGCATCGGCCGAATTCAAAAATCCGAAAGAAAGTCTCTGGCAACTCTATTCCGAAGACGGTGCAATCTCTCTGATTACCGCCAAATACAACGGTGAAACGCTCAACCAACGGGAACAATATGAATTCAATTCCGAAGATATGGGCAACAAGGCAATGCTCTGGTGGTACACCCAACTGCCAACCAAAAGTGAAACTGTGGCAAGTGCCCAATTCGTCCCACTCAACGGACTGTTCCGGATCAAAACAACCTACGAAGGTGACGAAACCCTCACCATTAAAGGAAAGACTTACGAAACTCATCGCATAAAACGCGAACTCGGCATCCGAACAGAAATTTGGTGGCTCGACAACAAAGGGCTTCCCGTTCAACGCCACTTCACAATGGAAGGCTCATCTAAACCCCACCGCATAGACACAATCAAAAGTTAATCCGCAACCCCTAGTAATTTCGGGGCAATTCCTGTAAGATCGTGGAATGCGATTACTTGCAATGTCTTTCTTGACACTTGGAGCGGTTGGCGCTTTTGCCACAAATTTGACATTTCACGGCGTAGCCGATGACTTCTTCGACGCTTAAATCTCAACCGATGACACGGTTCAGGGAACCCTTTTCGCGAGTCAAACCGCAACCTGGCAAAGTGGTGGTGCCGGTGGAACCGTTGCCCTCGCTTCCGGAGTGGACAACTACCTCCATGTCCGAGCGCGAGACGTCTTCGGAGCCCCGTCTATGTTCATCGCGACTGCGTCTCTCAGCGACACAGCGTTCAAATTCGCCAACCAAACCCAACAAATTAACACCAATGCAACGGACTGGCAGTTGAGCCTTACCGGTTTCGGTCAGAACTATTTCGCTCCGACTGACCTCGGCAAAAACGGAACCCTCGTTTGGGGCAATCTTGCCCTCGTCGACTCCAATGCCCGCCACCTCTGGTCGCAACAGACATCAGGAGAGCACTATTTCAGCCTCAAAATCGAATCCGTTCCGGAGCCGCTCACGCTACTCGCCCTCCCCGCACTCCTTGTACTTCGACGAAAAAAGAAGTCAATCTAAACTTACGGACACAGTAACACCGCCACTTCCGAACAGAAGTGGCGGCCTTTTTTTGTCAAGCCCAACCGACCCTTTTCAACTTCAACCCATTCCCTCTCGACAGCCTTCCTGAGCCCCGCTTCATCAACATTTACGCCCGCCAACTCCAGACCCTCATTGAGCCGAATCCCCATCATGATCCGCTCAAAATTCCGATCCCCCCCGCTCAGAACCTCATTCTCAAATGCAACGGTCGGCCCTCCTCAACCGCCGAAGAATATCCCTCGGGATGCTTCAAATTCGTGAAACGATACCGCCCATCTTCTCGGTCATAACATCCCACCGCCCCCGGCCCATAAGCCAAATACTCTTCCGACCGCCAATAAGCCAAATTGTGGCGGCTCTCCCACCCCGGTTTCCCGAAATTCGAAATCTCATACTGCTGCAGCCCCGCTGCCTCGCACCTCTCAACCGCCAAATCATACATCGCCGTTTGCCGCTCATCATCCGGCAAAGCCAGCATCCCCCGCAAGTTCTGCCGATAAAATCGAGTATTTTGCTCAATAGTTAAACAATACAAGCTCAAATGTTCAGTACCCAATGCCAGGGCCGTTGCCAAATTAGTCTCCCAAGCCTTCAGCGATTGACCTGGCAAAGCAAACATCAAATCAAGATTCACATTGTCAAACCCCGCCCGTCTCGCCTTCTGTACAGCTTCCGCAATATGTGTCGGCGCATGAACCCGCCCGAGTTGAATCAAATCATGCGTCTGGAATGATTGCGCCCCCAGGGACAGGCGATTAAATCCCGCCGCTCGCATCGCCTCAAACTTCGGAAAGTCAATCGTCCCCGGGTTCGCCTCACTTGTGATCTCGCAGCCGTCCACCGGCGGATGAACGTCCATCACCGTCTCCAATATCGCCACCAGTTGCTCAGTCGGCAAGTAAGTGGGCGTCCCACCTCCCACAAATATCGTTTTTGCCGGTCGCCCAACATGCGGACTCTCCCGAATCTCACGCACCGTCGTCGCCGTCGTCCGCTCCATAATCTCTCCGCTCATCGCATAACTATTAAAATCGCAATACCCGCACTTACTCGGACAAAACGGGGTGTGAATATAAACGGCAACGGGTGAAGATTCGATACCCCCATTATCCCCCACCGCTATCAGGGAGAAGTTGGCGGAATCCCCCCTCTCCGTTTTAATGGAGAGGGGGTTAGGGGGTGAGGTCAACTCATCTCAATTCCTTCAAACCATCCTCATCCAACTTCCTTAAAACTGGCCCCACGATAGCTCTCAAACTTCCCTCCCCAAGTCTGGGGAGGGTGGCCCGAAGGGCGGGAGGGGTTACCCCAAAAATCAGCCATCCCGACGCCCTCGCCCAGACAAAAGCACCCAGATACAAACATCCCATGGGCCCCCCGCAACCTCCTGTCTCCAAAACAAGTCCCATACTCAAGAGCAAACATGGCCCTCCAACCCAACGGCCCCGAAACCACCCAATCCGAGCGTAACACCGCCGCTCTGATCCATATCATCAGTATCTTCACCCCCCTCTGGGTACCCGCCATCGCGTGGTTTATGCACCGCAACACCTCTCGGTTCATCGCCGCCCACTCCTGGCAAGAAATCGTTGATGGCATTCTCTGGAAAGCCCTCCTCCTCCTCGTGATGCTCGGCGGACTCGGAGTCACCATCTCCCGACTTGTTTACCACTTCCAAACCAACTGGGAAACCTTCACTTGGCAAGAAATCATCATTCGCCTCGCAATCAGTCTCACACTATTCATCGTGCTTTTCACCTGGAACCTCATCCAGGCTCTGAACCAAGCCCGAAAAGCCCGCGCCGGAATCTGGCCCAAACGTGAACTCAAAAAACTCGCCCGCGCCAATCCCTCCCAAACCCCCCTTCCCTGAAAAAGCCTCGCCCCACCAAAATTCGTTTAGGGAGAGGGAGATTGGAGGGGGTGGGTTCATTGTTCCTGAAGAACTATCGTCCAATATCCTTCCGGTAAACCATCCCCTCAAACCGCACCCCCCCAACGCCCGCATAAGCCTTCGCCCTCGCTTCCTCACCATCCGCTCCCGTCGCCGAAACCGCAACCACCCGACCCCCACTCGTTATAAGCTCTTCGTTCACAATCGCCGTCCCCGCATGGAACACCTCAACCCCGTCCAACAACTCACCAATCTCAACCGACCGACCCTTTTCATATTCCCCCGGATATCCTTCGCTCGCCACGACGACCGTACAAACTGCCTCATCCAGAACCGGAACCTCCGGAATCACTTCTCCCTTGGCACACGCGAGGAGCGCCTCGGCGAACCCTTCTCCCAACCGCCGGACCACACTCTGAGTCTCCGGGTCACCAAACCGCACATTGTATTCAAGGCAAATTGGGTCCCCATCCACAACCATCAATCCACTAAACAACACTCCTCGATATCCAATTTCCAAATCAGCCAACGAAGCCAAAATCGGCCGGACAACTTCATCCTCCGCCCGACGAACAAGCTCTTCAGAAACCCAATCCACGGGTGAATACGTCCCCATGCCCCCCGTATTCAGCCCTGTATCGCCATCTCCAATTCGCTTGTAGTCTTGCGCCACCGGAAGGCTCAAAATTTCTTGCCCACTCACCAAAGTCAAAAGAGAAAATTCCTGACCGTGAAGTCGTTCCTCAACCACAATCGTCCGCCCCGCTTCCCCGAATTCCATCCCCACCAACATCCCATCAATCGCCAAATTGGCATCTTCAACCGAATCACAAAGAATCACACCCTTCCCCAAAGCCGCACCGCTCGCCTTCACCACGACTGAGCGACCCGCCCCGTACTCCGTTGCAACGTAATCTTTCGCCGCGCCCGGATCACTAAAACTCTGATAGCGAGCTGTAGGAATCCCCGCTCGCTTCATCATATCTTTGCTAAACGACTTACTTCCTTCAAGCCGCGCCGCCGCCTGATCCGGCCCAAATACCGCAAACCCATGCTCCCGAAACATATCCCCCATTCCCGCAATCAAGGGATCTTCCGGCCCAATCACAATCAAATCGGGCTGGGCTTGGTTCGCCGCATCCAAAAGCGCTTTCCGGTCATTGACCGCCACCGGAAAAACATGCGCCACTTCGTGAATCCCCGGATTCCCCGGTGCACAAAAAACCTCATGCCCTTCCTGGTCAAACTTCCAACAGAGCGCGTGTTCGCGTCCACCACCACCAATCACGAAAATCTTCATGTCCTAAATCTCCCTTCTGTATTCTAGTGCACTCAAGAGGGTCGCTGTGTCCGCATAATCCAATTCCCCGCCGACCGGCATTCCATGGGCCAACCGCGTGACCTTGATCTCCAACGGCTTGATCAGTTTTGCCAAATAGAACGCCGTCGTATCCCCTTCCACTGTCGGATTTGTTGCAACAATCACTTCCGAGACACCATTGGCAAGGCGCTGAATCAGCTCCCTCACTTTCAATTGCTCCGGACCAATCCCATCAATCGGGTTCAAAAGCCCATGCAATACGTGGTATTTCCCTCGAAACTCATTGAGACGCTCCATCGCCGTAATATCCCTCGCTTCTCCCACCACACAGATCACATCGTCTGTGCGTCTTGGATCAGAGCAAATCTCACACCGCTCCCCTTCGCTAATGTTCTGGCACACATCGCAAAGCCGCAGACTTCGTTTCGCCACCAGCAAACTTTCACTCAATCGTCGGACATCATCATCCGCCATTCGCAAAATGTGAAAAGCCAAGCGCTGAGCCGATTTCGGCCCCACACCTGGCAACTTCTCAAGCTGAGCAATCAACTCCGCCAACGGGCGGGCAAACTGCATTCCTATTAAAACCCGAGTTTGTCCAGACCCGGCACGTTCGGCATGATCTCTTTCACTTTTGAGTCTCGAGATTCTGTTGCCTTCGCAAAGCCATCCTTCACTGCCGCAACAATCATGTCTTCCAAAAGCTCAAGATCGTCGGGATCAACGACGGACTTGTCAATCTTCAACGACTGCAATTCACCCAGTCCGTTGAATGTGCACTTGACCCCATTCTTATCAACATCAAACCGCTCTTCGGCCAGTTCCGCATCCAAGTTTTGCGCCCGTGCCATTGCCTCTTGTGCTTGGGCCATCATGTTGCCCATGCTCTGTCCACCAAAATTCTTCGGGAGTTTCATGCTGTGTTTTCCGTATCGTCCGACGCCGTGCCAAAGATCCGCTTTGCGGCCTCTGCCAACCGGTCACCTTCCAGGGGAGATTCTACCGAAACCCCTTCCATTGTTGGGGCCGACTTACTCCGATTCCCCATTGCCACAAACTCAAAATCTGCTTCTTCACTCGTGAATTTCCGCCACGACTCCCGAATCGCCTGAATCAGCGGCTTCTTTCCCTTCACCCAATCTGCATTCACTTGCGTTTTGCAACCAACCCGAACAACATTCCCAACCAAATCTAACCCCTGACTCTGAGCCAAATGAATCGCCGCAGTTTTTGAGATCCCACTGATCTCTCGACTCACCTTTTGCCAATGCCCATTGACCTCCGGATCGCCACCAGCATCTTGTTCGCCAACCTCGCTTGGTGGTGGCTCACCTCCCCCGCCACCACGATCAGAATCGGTCGGAACAGGAATGCTACTCTCAGTCTCAGCAGCTGGAGCCGCTACCGCAACCGTCTCAACTTTCTGTTCAACCACCGCCGCCTTTACGGGTTCCCGAACAACCCCCGGTTCCCGTTTCACTGCGACCGCAACCGGTGCTCGCAAATCCAGCGCAATCTTCAATAACTCCGCCTCCAACCACACCCTAGGGATCGTCACATCCTTCACTCCCTTAAGCCGACCCGATACCTCGGCCCGCAGTCGCAAAAGCAAATCCTGCCCGATCCGCGCCCCCGTCGCCGCTAACGCCGCATCAACCGCTGCATCACCAGAACCAGTCCCCGCCGAAAGCACCGCCCGTGTCAAATCCGCCAGCCGGTACATCAAGCTCTCCAAAATCGCTAACGGGTCACGGCCCCGTTGATAAATGGACTCCAACTGATTCACGACCGACCCCAAATCCCCTCGAGCCACCGCCTGGAGCAATTCGTCCGTTACCTCATCTGAAATCAATCCCAATTGGTGATAGACATGACCCAAGGTCAACGCCCCATCGGTCGTGATCACCGCCTGCTCAAGCAACGTCAACGAATCGCGATACCCCCGTCGCTCAACCTCGCAATCGCCGTGATTGCCGCCGGTTCTGCTTCAATCCCCTCCGCCGCAATCACATGATTCAGCTGCTTAACCAAGTTCGCAATGCTTCCCCGGTGGAACTCATACTTCTGGCAGCGACTTCTGATCGTGGGCGGAACCTTATGGAACTCCGTTGTCGCGAGAATGAAAATTGCATGGGCCGGAGGCTCCTCAATCGTCTTCAGTAAAGCGTCAAACGCCTTGGCACTTAAATCGTGAACTTCGTCAATGATAAACACTCGGTACCGACAATTCGCGGGCTGATATTCACTCGCCTCAACAATATGTTCCCGAACTTTCTCAACCCCTGCTTCACTCGCCGCATCCATCTCCAATACATCCATACAATTTCCTGCAGTAATTTCTGCACAAATCGGACAATCAAAAGGGAGATCAGTGCTCGGCCCCCCGTACAATTCAAAGCCTTAGCCAAGAGTCGCGCCGTCGAAGTCTTCCCCGTCCCCCGTGGACCAGTAAACAAATAGGCCTGCGCAATCTTCCCTTTCGCAATCGAATTCCGCAAGGTCTGGACAACATGATCCTGCCCGACCAAGTCGTCAAACGACTGACTCCGATATTTGCGAAAAAGCGCCTGGTAACTCACAACTCCATCCTCAGTTTTACTTCAAATCCGCGCGTTCCCCATCAAATCTCTCCCCAATCAAATGAACAAAAAGCCAAGTGCCGGGAATTCCGTGTCACCCAGTCCTTTGATTTACCGCTGCTGCCTTCCGGCCCTGACGGGGTTCACCAAATTCCTGCTGCACAGCTCCCGGCGGCAGAGTTCAAACCCTGCCGCCAAAAGGCACTCAGCTTGTCAGTCCAAAGATCAGCTTACTGACCTTCTTGCACATCGTTCCGCAGACCCGGAACATTGATCACTTCTTCTGTATTGCGTGCGCCCGTCGGAATAAATCCAATCGTCCGCTTGACCGGAGTCCGCGTTGCCCATTCACCTTGGCGGAGCAACTCATCGCGAGAAATCTCCAACTGAGCGTAAATCACCCGCTGACCTTCCCGGACGTCTGTGTTCAAGTAATTCTTATCCGTCATCCCCTCGCCATTAAAGCCAAATCGGTCTTGAATGTGCGGTGGAGCCGATCGTGGATTGTAGTAGAACTCAATCACATAGTTGTCCGAGTTAAACGGATACATCGTCGGGTCGCGGGCCATGTCAATTCTGCGGAAGAATGCTTGGTTCTTAACAAACAAACCATCCTGCATGAAGGTCATGTCCTTCTCCGGTTCCAAATCAACGGAAGTTCCTTGATCCCACTTCAACGCCGCCGGTCGCAAATTCGGCTTATCCTTATCGCGCAAAACGATTCGAACCCGAGTCCCGACTGGCTGAACGTTCCAAGTCCCTTCAACCCGCAAAATCTTGGAGTCTTCAACCGTTACCTGAGCCGTAAAACCAACATCGTAAGGCGGTCGAGTGTCATAGTCGTACTGGTCGTAAGTACCGTTCTCAATCGCGAAGTTGCCCCGCTGAGCAAGGCGAACCAGCAAGTTATCTAAGTTCACCTCAAGCGTGTCAACATTCTGGCGCGCTTGGAAATCATTGGGATTCTTGTCAAAGTTATCGCTGGCTGCATTCCAAAGCTCTTCGTAATGCTCAATTGCCCCCGTCATGTTGCCATCGCGCAGATATGCCATCGCCAGAATGTTCTTCCGGGCGGTTTGCATATCTTTCCGCTTGTTTGCTTCTTCCCACCACTTCGCCGCGTTGGAATAATCGTCGTCAATCTTGTGATACCAAAGCCATCCCGTCTCAAAGAACAACTCATATGTGTAATCGTTGTTCTTCGATCCTTCTGCGCCAAGGGCCAAAGCTGACGGAATATACCGACGGTCAGAACGGCTCTGCTCATCCGTGAAGTTATAGGCAATGTGCCACATTCCCGTTGCATAAACATCAATCTGCTTCGGGTCGAGCATCGTCACCAGGCGAATAATCGGCAGAATGGCGTCGTAGTTTCCTTCGTCAAAAAACGTGTCTGCGCGAACCCAGAGGATCCCCGCGACCATCTCGCGGAAACCCGCCAAAGCAATCAAAAGTTGATCACCGCTTAACCCGCGAAGGTCACTGTCCTTTCGAGGCGAGAAATTCTCTTGCCAGAGCGGATAGTTCATGCGGTTGACAATCGCGCCTCCCGCAATACAGACCGCAAGGCCCGCCAACATCAAACTTCGATTCATTCGCATCGCTTCTTAAACCTCTTTACGGTCGAAAATCATCATTCCCGCAATCAAGAACGCCGCAATGTAGAACAACGCGTAAACCACGATCTGCACGTAGTACAACTCAATTGAGCGCAACTCCGGCCCTTGGTTGATAATCCCACCCTGAATATTGTACTGAGCAAAGTTTGGCACAATCGAGTGAATGACCGTCGCTGCTCCCTTCACCGCTGCTGGCAAAGTCTGGTTGTTACTCAAGTCTTGGAAAACCGGACTGAACAACGTCCCAACCAGATAAACACCACCCGACAAGAAGAAGTTCACGATCGGGGAAACAAATGTCGAGAAGAACATCGCAACCGCCGCCAGCAAACTCATCTGGACAAAGAAGAAGATCGGTGCCGTTGCCAATTGCAAAACATCGTCCATTGATGCCTGTTGTTGCATGATCCGGAAGACCAATACAAGCACCGTTGACATCAACAGCATCATCATGCCAAGCGCGCCAACCGCACCGAGATACTTCCCAAGCAGGAAGTGCCACCGGTAAACCGGCTTACTCAGAATGGTGTAGATCGTCCGTCTCTCCACTTCATTCGGAAGCAGATAGACCGTCAAGACAATCGCAATGACCGCACTGGTGAGTTGGATAACCCCCAGCGTAAAGCTCGTCAGAACTGTGTAATTTTGTCGCAAAGACAAAACGCTCAGACCCGGAGCAATGACCAAGAACAAAACGCCGACCAAAAGAATGACCAGCAGAACCCGTCGGCGAATTGCTTCACCAATTGTCGTTTTCGCAATGGAAAGAATCGCACCCATCTTAGTTCGCCCCCTCTTCCTTCGCCACTTCCACAGCCTCGGCCGCGTTGTGATCGTCCGTCATCTTGCTCATCTTACGACCCTTCAAGACGTTATCTCCAGCAACTGACTCAAGGAACAAGTCTTCAAGCCGCTTTCGTCGCGGAATCACGCTCACAATGTCACCATTCGCCGCACGGATCGCATCCAGCATTTCGCCCGGATGAGCCGAATCAGGAATGTCTGCAATCAAACGTCCATTCTTAAAGCTAACCGTGAAGTCATCGCCTCGGAATTTATTCGCAACATCCTCAGTCAAATTGTCCGCCGTGATCTCAATCCGACCACCGCTCAACAACTGATCCAAGCGACCCTGGTGAACCAACTCACCCTTATTGATGATCGCCACTCGGTCACAGATCCGCTCGACGTCGCTCAACTCGTGCGAGCTAATGAAAACGGTTCGTCCCTCATCGCGGAACTTCAAAATCAAGTCCCGGATTTCAATGTGCGCAATCGGGTCAAGACCACCCGTTGGCTCGTCCAAGAACAACAGCTCCGGATCATTCAAAAGGCTCTGCGCCAATCCAATCCGCTGTTGCATCCCCTTGGAATACTGGCTGATCGGTCGGTTCATATCGTTGCCAAGGTTCACTCGGTTCAACAATCGTTCACAAAGATCACGATCCTTAATGCCAAAGAGCGATGCATAAAACTGCATGATCTCAACCCCGGTCATGTGCTCGTAGTAATACGGCTTCTCCGGTAGGTAGCTCAGCTTCTTGTGACTCTCGATATCCCCTGCCGGATTGCCCAGAACACTGGCCTCTCCACTGGTTGAATCAATAATCCCAAGCAGGATCTTGATGGTCGTTGTCTTTCCTGCCCCGTTAGGGCCAAGAAATCCGAAAATTTCGCCACGTTCGACCTGCAAATCCAAATTCTTAACCACACTCTGTGGGCCAGAACTCGTTTTGTAGGTTTTCGTTAAATCTTTTGTTTCAATTGCCAGGTTCAAAGGACGCAAGCCTCCAGGAAAATTGCGATGCGATTATACCAACGACTCGCACCACCGACGTGCCAATCGCCCGCCGCCACGTTAATCAACGCAACTCTCCTCCAATTCATTCCCAATGCTCTAGAAAAATATCCTCCCCCCTAGCCGTTTCAATAGAGATGAGGGTTAAGGGAGTGAGTTAGTTGTATCTCCCCCTCTCCGTTTCAATGGAGAGGGGGCCGGGGGGTGAGGTAGACAAAAACAACTACCATTTATTCCGAAAAACCGCCGCCTCATCCCACAAATCCTGCTGCGACCGCCCATGCGCCTCAATCAAACCCGCCCACGCCTCCCGAACATATTCCCCAACTTTGTCCAAATCTTTCACCCCCGGAGACACCTCCAAGCGACTACTCGCATCCACTCCAAACGGCTTCACAACCCGAATCGCCTCTCGCACGTTCTCCGGCCCCAAGCCACCCGCAAGAATAACTTTTCCCGAAAATTCATTCACAAATCGCGCCGCTAGATCCCAGTCAACCGTCTCTCCCGTCCCACCCGCCATTCCCGCATGAAACGGATCGAGCAAACACCAATCCCACCCCTGCGTTTCAGCCAACCACTCTTCAACCTCCATCCCCTCTTGGGGCCGAAATACCGGCATCCACGGTTTTCCAATTCCTTGATCAGAACCAAACGCCTGAACAACTTGAAATAGTTGCAGAACATCGACACACAGTCCTGCCCTATAATCTCCCATCACACCTACCATTGAAACTCCGCCTAGACTTCCAATCAGATACCAAGGTTTCGCACCAACGAAACGTGCGCTACTTGGCTCTAAAATCCATCCGCAAGCATCTGCTTCCTCAATTGCTGACGCAAAGGCGTCACTCCATTTTGTGAGCCCGCAAACCTTCACCCGCCACATCTAACCCCACCCCATAATCCGCCGCACCGCACTCTCTATATCATCTTCTCGGCAAAAAGCTGTACCGATCAAAACTGACCGTGCCCCTGCATCACCGACCCGCTGAACATCTTGATGTGTCCGAATCGAACTCTCACTCACGAGCAAACAGTCCCCCCCAAATTTCGGCAAAATCGCTTCCGTCGTCCCCAAATTCTCACCAAAAGAATGTAAATCCCGGTTATTCACCCCCAATATCTTCGCCCCAATCGAAAGCGCAACCTCCGCCTCCGTCATCGTGTGAACTTCAACCAAAACATCCATCCCCAGTTCCCAGGCCAGATCCTGGAAATCCGAAAGCTGCTGCCGCCCTAACCCCGCAACGATTAATAAAATTGCATCCGCCCCCATCGCCCGCGCTTCATAAACATCATATTCATCCACCGTAAAGTCTTTCCTCAGCATTGGTAAATCCACTGCCGACCGCACCGCTCGAAAATACTCCTCACTCCCTCCAAACCACCTCTCATCCGTCAAAACGCTCAAACAATCCACTCCCGCTGACTGATAAGCCTGCGCCACCCCAACTGGATCAAAGTCTTCTCGAATCACCCCCTGACTCGGACTCATCCTTTTGACTTCCGCAATCAAAGAAGGGTGGTGATGACTCCCTGCCAGCTTTGCCGCAAAACCTCGTACAGAATCAGAATCCTTGGCCCGTGCCTTCATTTCCACCAAGCCAGATCCCTTGACCGAAGCAACTCGCGCCCGCTTCGCCGCAAAAATCTCCTCTAAAATTGTCATCGAGCCGCCAAACGGTCAAGCAACCGCCCTGCCTCGCCGGAAGCCACCGCCGCCCTCGCCAAATCTGCCCCTTCACTTACAGAAGAAGCAACTCCTGCCAAGACCAAAGTCACTGCCGTATTCGGTATGAGCGCCGCACTTTTTACACTTGCTGATTCCGTCAAAGCCTCTCTCAAAATTTCTGCATTCTCAGCAATCCCATCACCATGATCCAGATCCGCCGGGGCCAAAGCTTCCATCCCAAAGTCGCTCGGCCGCCAAACTCCCGCCGAAATTTCGGACCCCTTAACTTCGCGATAATCAGTGCCCGCGCAAGGTGAAACTTCATCCATTCCATCCTGGCCATGCACCACAAAAGCATGCTCCGCCCCCAAAATCTGCAATGCCTTGGCAACAACGTCAAGATTTCTCACATCAAAAACGCCGATCATCTGCCGCTTCGCCCCCGCCGGGTTCGCAAGCGGCCCCAATAGATTAAAGTACGTACGCACTCCCAAAGCCTTGCGCACCGGTGCAACATGACGCACTGCCGGATGATGACTCGGTGCATAAAGAAAAACCAATCCCGTATCCGCAAGCCGCTTTTTTTGCTCGTCCAGATTCCCTTCAATCGGCACCCCCAATGCCTCAAGGACATCCGCACTCCCACATTTACTCGTCACCGCCCGGTTACCATGCTTTGCCACCTTGGCCCCGCACGCTGCCGCCAAAATCGCTGCCCCCGTACTCAAGTTAAAAGTCGCCCGACCACCTCCTGTTCCGCAAGTATCTACTAAGTTGCCAACTCCAAAATCAAACTGAACCGCCTGGCGCCTCATCCCCCGGGCAAATCCCGCAAGCTCTTCACCGGTGACCCCCTTAACCTGCATCCCCACCAAAAATCCGCCGATCACCCCATGATGCACTTCCCCAAGCATCAAATTCGACATCACTCGCTCTGCCTCCTCTGCGGTCAAATTCACCCCGCCAATGATTCGCATCAACGCTTCTTCAACTCTCATCAGGACTAAGTTTACATCGCCTCAATTCCGAGCCTGGTAACATTCATCCCATGTTCGGGGAATATCTGCCAATCCTCATGATGATGGGTGTCGCCGCAGTGATCTGCACCGTGATGGTGCTTGGAAGCTACATCCTTGGCCCAAAGCGAGTTACAAAGTATAAATCTTCACCCTACGAGTGTGGTGTTGCCCCCCTCGGTGATGCCTTCGAGCGGGTTCCAATCAAATTCTATCTCGTCGCAATTCTGTTCGTCCTCTTTGATATCGAAGTCGTTTTCCTCTGGTCGTGGCTCACCGTTTTCAAAGACTCCCCCCTCGATTTCAAAATCTTCACTGGCGTTGCCCTGCTGATCTACATGATTCTGTGGATCATCGGTGATGCGTATGTCATCAAGGTCGGTGCCATCGAGTGGGATGAGTCAACATCTCTAGCCCCTGAAAAACTGATTGACTCCAAACCCATCACGGTCAACACACCCGCAGTTCCCCAAACTATCGAGGCCCAATAAATGAGCACCGAAACTTCACGACCCGATCTCGATCTCCTCAACAAAAAATTCAGCAAACTCATCCTCAAGCAATTTGAGAACCGAGGCGATCAATACATTTGCGTCAAGCCTGCCGACCTTCCTACCGTCGTCGAAGCTCTCAAAAACGATCCTTCAACGAAATACGATTACTTCGTTGAATGCGTCGGAGTGGACTACCTCACCTGGCAACATCCCCGCGACATCGAAGGCCGATTCGAAGTCGTCTACAACCTCTATAGTCTGCACCTCAACGAACGACTTTTCATCAAAACCGCCGTCAACGAAGGCGAAACAATTCCAACTCTTAAAGAAATTTTCCTGGGCGCCGAATACCCCGAACGAGAAATCCAAGACCTTTACGGCGTGATCTTCGCCGGAAACGAGCCCGTCGAAGGTGAGCGATTCCTCCTCCCCGACGATTGGGTCGGCTTCCCCCTCCGCAAAGATGTCGGTCTCGGCGGCGAAGATGTCGTCTTCCACGATGGAACCGAAGGCCCCGCCGTCGAAGATATTCAGATGCCCCACGCCGGAGAAAGCTTCGAGGGAACAACCGGCTCGTCCGAAATCTCAGGTCGTTGAAATTTTTAAAATGAAGGAACTCTCCCTCGCAACTTAAGTGTAAGGACTTTTGGAGACAGTCAGCAATGGGCGCATTTTCAAAATGCACCCATTGTGAGCTGTCTTTTTTTGCGTTTGGCCCAAGACCACTTGGAGTTCACAGCGAAAGTGGCCGTTCCATTTTCAGATTTTCTGAATTCAAACCGCCATCAGAAGCTCTGATATTCATGTGAATTGCGCCAAACCAATTGGAGCAATTATAAAATGAAAAAAGCATTCACATTGATTGAACTGCTGGTCGTAATCGCGATCATCGCAATCCTCGCGGCAATCCTCTTCCCTGTCTTCGCACAAGCAAAAGAAGCGGCAAAGAAAACCCAATCCCTCAGCAACGCCAAACAAACTGGCACCTCATTGCTGATCTACTCTGCAGACTACGACGACCTGTTCCCCAATGCAAACCGCGTGGATGGAATTGCAGGTACCTACACCCCGTTCTTCGTCATCGACACACCCGCAGATTGGAGATCAACCAATGCACGATGGGTAGATGCAGGCAACAGTGTTTATCCAAACAACGTCTACCCGTACACTAAGAACACGCAAATCTTGGAAGCCGCCGGTGCATCAAAAGAATCAACGTTTGCCAGTACAACAACTGGTGCTGCACGTCTCAAAACACCGACCAACAACAGTCTTACGATGAACGGTTTCATGTCAGGCTACAGCCAAACTGCCGTCAATGAAGTCTCGCGCATCACGCTGCTCTGGTACGGATTAGGCAAACAAAATGTGGAAGGGTATGCCGTCAGCAATCCTAAACTCGGATGCGCCGGAGTCATCACCAATCCGTGTGTCTTCAATCCAGGTGGATTGCCGACTCCCACCAGCGCGTTTGGTGCAACTCTGGGAGGAGCGACATTCAGCATGGCGGTCCCTAATCCCGTTACGACTTACGTCCACGGCCAAGGAACAATCAATGTGCGCGCAGACAGCAGTGCCAAATTTACGCAGCTCGCTCGCCCGAACACCGGACCAAACCTCACGTTTGTTGACCCCTATGCGTTCTACAACGCATCCGGCGTCGGATCTTCGTTCTACGACTGCCAAATCAGCGCAACGGCTCCCGGATACAGCTGTATCTTCCGGCCCGACTTTGACTTCAACTACAACAATTGGTTCTAAATCAAATGAGGAAATTGAATAAGAGCGCACTTGCAGTAACTGTCCTGGGTTTCCTCCTGCTCGTTGGAGCAGGAGGATGCGCCCAAGCAGAACCAGCCTCGGAACCAGCTCCCGAAGTGTCTGAAGAAGCTCGAGAGCGACTTCAACCAAACGCAACACCTGGAACCGAGGCTAACGCGGCCGCATCAACAAATAGTGCACCGCCGCCTGCCCCACCCTCAGACGGCAATTAAACAAGAATTACTGGGACTCTATCCAAATTGAGTCCCAGCAACGATTTAGAACGTAGGCTAGTCGTTTAACGATCAACCAAAGTTGATCCATCAAACGCCTTCGGTTCAACTTTCCAATGTTCACTTGGATCGCCAAAAGACCCACTACTGACCTGTACACTCGGATTGTTTGCAGATTTTGAATTCGTATTCATCGTTCAAATCTCGCCCGAGAGACCGCTTCATGAAAAATCGGGGAACTTTTCGTTTACAGATTTCGACATAATACGTAATCCAAGGGAGACCTTGGAGCAATCATTCCGATCACCTGATTCAGGGGATCGAATCTGGAGACAGCCAAATAAAATGAAAAAAGCATTTACATTGATTGAACTGCTGGTCGTAATCGCGATCATCGCAATCCTCGCTGCAATCCTCTTCCCTGTCTTCGCACAAGCAAAAGAAGCGGCAAAGAAAACCCAGTCGCTCTCAAACTTGAAGCAAGCTGGTACGTCAAGCATCATCTATGCTTCTGACTACGATGACTTGTTCCCCTTGATGACCTACTGGAACGGAACAAACTGGCAAGCCGGTATCGTCCACGACGTTCCTGCTGACTGGCGATCCACCAACGCTGCGTGGGTTGATCGAATGGGCACCCGATGGGGCAACTCGCTTCAGCCGTACATGAAGAACTACGATATGCTTCAGTCCGCTGGCGCACCCAACACTGATCCGTTCAATGGTGGAACCCCGCTCGCAGGTAAAACCCCGCGAAACATCGGCTACTCCTACAACGGATTGCTGCAAGCCTATTCGCAAACGGCAGTCAACGACGTTTCCCGAACCGCTTTGTTCGTGCAAGCTACTGGTAAGCAAAACGTTCGCGGATTTGCTTACGGTCCTCAACTGCGATGCTCTGGCACCGGAAGCTGTGTGTTTCGCCCTGGTGCTATGCCTGACGGCGGTACCGGTACCAACGGTAGCTTCTTCGGCAACGTCAACGGCGGTGCTGCTGCTGCAGTCCACTCTGGCGGAATCATCTACACCAGAACGGATACCTCAGCAAAGTGGTACCGAATTGCACAACCGGGTAGTTCCAACGTCCTCGACTACGTGACGCCATGGGCAAATATCGCTGCAGGATCAGGAACTGGAACTGCATACTTCATTTGCCGCGAAACACCAACTACAGCAACGGCCTACCACTGCTTGTTCCGACCTGACTTTGACTTCAACTACAACAACTGGTTCTAAAAGAAAAATGAAACGAACACTACAAGTGACCGGAATTATCGTCATTCTCGCTCTCGGAGCACTTCTCGGTGGATGCGCAGCTGAATCCGGGGGAGATGCCGGAGCCAACGCAAGTCTCGGCGGTGAGAAAGTCAGCGAAGAGACCAAAGGGCGACTTCAAGCCGCGGATGACTCAGCAGCAGGCGGAGGCGGAGCGTCGGACTCAGCATCGGCAGCTACCCCACCCCCACCTGACGGGAACTAAAACCCTGTTCGTTTGAAGTCAACGAGGCCCAACCTATCCAGGTTGGGCCTCTTTTTGCATAGGAGCCGCCTCAAAGCCTACGGTAATATACAAGGAGCAATGAGCCAGACCTTCATCCCCTCAACCGAAACCGTGTTTGAAAAAACCGGCGAGAACACGATGATCGTCAACATGGGGCCACAACACCCATCCACCCACGGAGTCCTCCGTGTTATCTGCGAGCTCGAAGGCGAAACCATCGTCCGCTGTAAATGTGTCATCGGCTACCTCCACACCGGGATGGAAAAAGAAGCCGAATACCAAACTTATCACAAATGCGTCGTCATGACCGACCGCATGGATTATCTCAACGCCAATGGCAACAACCTCGCCCACGCCCTTGCCGTCGAAAAACTCATCGGATGCGAAGTCCCCAAGCGTGGTCAATACCTGCGCGTTATCCTTGCCGAGCTGTCCCGAATCGCCTCCCACTGCGTCTGGCTCGGAACTGGTGCCCTCGACCTCGGCGCCATGACCCCCTTCTTTTACATCATGCAACAACGCGAAATGATTCTCGACATGTTCGAGATGTTCAGCGGTGTGCGCATGATGCCCTCCTGGATCGTCCCCGGTGGACTTCGCGGCGACATTCCCCCCGGCCTAGAAACCAAACTGCGCAAATTCCTGGTCGAATTCCCCAAGGAACTCAAAGTCATCGAAGACCTCCTGGTCGACAACCCCATCTGGAAGGAAAGAACCCAAGATGTCGGCATCCTCTCTGGCGCCGAAGCCCTCGCCCTCGGTTGCTCGGGGCCAATCGCCCGCGCTTCTGGCGTTCCCTTCGACCTCCGCAAAGCCAAACCCTATTCCAGCTACGAAGACTTCGATTTTGAAATCCCCGTCGGCTCCGTCGGCGACGTCTACGATCGATTCCTCGTCCGCATCGCCGAAATGAAGGAATCCTGTCGCATCCTTGAGCAAGCAATCAATGGCCTCCCCGAAGGACCCTACAACACCCTCGACCGAAAAATCGCCCCGCCCCCACGCCAAGAACTCGATAACAGCATGGAGTCGGTCATCCACCACTTCAAACTCTACACCGAAGGTTTCCGCGCCCCCGCCGGAGAAGCTTATGCCGGAATCGAAGGCTCCAAAGGCGAACTCGGCTTCTATGTCATCGGCGATGGATCCAACCGCCCCTACCGCTGGCACGAACGCCCGTCCAGCTTCATGAACCTCAAATCGCTGGAAGTCCTCTCCGTCGGTCGTATGATCGCAGACGTAATCGCCATCATCGGCTCCATCGACATCGTCCTCGGCGAAATCGACCGATAAGCTACTCGATCATTCAAAAACGGCAATGGAGTGATGCAACCAGCGTGACTCGACCCCATATCCGCACCGCAACTGCAGCCGACGCCCCCTATATCGCCGCCATCAAGCTCGAATCCTGGCGCGAAGCCTACGCCAAAATCCTCCGCCCCGAAACCCTCGCCCGACTCAATCTCCAAGAAGAAACCGCCAAGCAACTAGATCGCATCAAGAATCAGGAACACATTTTCGTTTCGACATCACCCGAAAACACTCCCGTTGCCTACGCCCACTGGATCGATCTCAAAAACCCGAATCCCCCCCTCTCCGCGCAAGTGGAGAAGGGCCCGGGGGGTGAGGTTAAAAATTCCCTCATCCAAACCAACTGGCCCCACCCCAATATGCTCGTCGCCCTCTATGTCCACCCCAACAACTACCGCCAGGGGCACGGAACTGCCCTCATCGCCAAATGCGCTCAGCTCGCGATATCCCAGGGCCACCAAGGAATGATGATCGGGGTCTTCCAGGCCAACACCCGCGCCCATAACCTCTACACAAAACTCGGCGCGACGTTATTCCGATCGGGACACTACGAAGTGGATGGCACCGATTATCCTGACTACCTTCTGAGGTTCGATAACCTTCTCACCCTTGCCAAAATGAATCATTTTGACTAGAATAGTTGACCTTCACAACAATTTGTGATACAGTGTTGTCGTAGGGAATTTGAGCCGAGTTGGTTCACCCTTCAACTGGACAGGAGCACAAATGAATAAATTCACAGTCACGGGCCTCGCGCTCGCATTTGCCGTCGTTGGTCACGCACAAGTTTTCTCTAACAACGGAGGAACGGGCGACAACTTCACCAATGCTGGAGGGTCAAACCAAGGTCAACTCGTCGGAACGACCGGTTGGGCCTATAACAACGTTCGCAACAACGGCAGCGTCGGAATCTCAACCGCCAACCCTTACAACGGCAACGGTTCAGTCCGATTCGAAGGAACTCAAGGACCAGGCGGCTCAAGTTCAAAGTCCGACATTGAGTACCTTGTCAACCCAGTCGCATCTGGTGGAAACTACTTTTCAACTGGATCCCTGGGCAAACTCAATGACCTTGTTGGTATGAGCTATCGCTACTACCGCGATAGTTCGAGCACAAACGATCCCGGTCAAATGGTCGCTGCTCGAATCCTCATTGATGCCGATGGTGACCTGAACACCACCGGCGATCGCGGAGGACTCGTCTGGGAACTTGCCTATAACGGTGGGGGAGCCGCTCCCCTCGACCAATGGGTTCTCATGGGCCTCGGCGGAAACACCAATGTTTGGAATTTTGGAGCCGGAATGGCTACCGCAACCGGTGGATACAACGTAACGCTCAACCAATGGAAAGCAGGAAATGGCACTGTCAACGGCAATTCTGCAATCATCGGCTTCAGCTACGGAGTTGGCTCCGGTTGGGGACCCAATCTCATGTTCCTCGATGACGCCGCGTGGCAACTCGATAACGGAATCACTAATCAAACAACCTCGAGTAATTTCGAGGTCGTCCCCGAACCAATGACCATGACCGTCCTCGCCCTTGCCGCCTTCGTCGCAAAACGAAAACGCAAGCAAAAGTAAGCAACTCAAACGTAGGAAAAGCCCCGGCAAGAACAAATTTCTCCGGGGCTTTCCCACGCCCAAAACTTCCCCATTCAAAAACAGTAGAATAAGAAAACCGATGAGCGACCTGATTCAACTCGGAGCCGTAAACGAACGGCCAAAAGCACCCCGACCCGAAGAACTCGAACTCAAGTTCTCCCAAACCGCCATCGATCAGCTCGAAGCCCTCAAAACCCACTACCCCAACGAAAAAGCGTGCATCCTCCCCTGCCTTTGGATCGCTCAAAGAGAATACGGCGGATACCTCAGCAGCAACGCTATCGCCGAAGTCGCCCACAGGCTCAACCGCTCTTATGCCGAGATCGAAGGCGTTGCAACGTTCTATAGCATGTACAACACCGCTCACAGTGTTGGCAAACATATAATCGAAGTCTGTACATGCCTCACCTGCCACATGTGCGGAGCATATCGAATTGGCGATTATCTCAAAGAAAAACTCGGAGTTGACTTCGGCGAAACCACCCCCGACGGACTCTTCACCCTCCACGAAGTCGAATGCCTTAACGCCTGCGATCGAGCCCCACTTCTCCAAGTCGGCGATCAATACCATGGCCCCGTCGACCACGCTTATGTGGACAACCTCCTCGCTGAACTCAAAACCCAAGAGTCAACCGTTACCAAACTCGCCGACGAAATTGTCAAAGTCCATCTGCAAGATGGTCAAAAATAGAAGGCTTCCGAGTCGCCATTGACTCGGAAGCCATAGCTTCTTTGACAGGAAACTACCTGCCGCGTTCTCCAGCCGTATTTGCCGATCCTTTTCCAGAACCTAGAGCTGGTGCTTCTGCAGTTCCAACCGCCCCATCGGCTCCAACTGGAGCACCAACAGACGGATTGTCCGATGCCGTCGGACCCGACGGCTCATAGGGTTCCTCTTTCTCACCACATCCGATGAGGCCCGCACTCAAGCAGGCCACCAAAGTTGCAATTAATATCAAGCGAGACATCTCAGTATTGATCTCGATCCGGTCGGAAGTAGCACCAATACTGAACACCAGATGTTGTTCCAGGCGCATAGCATGGATAGAACGACCACTCAATTCCAACATTGTCGTATGTCGCAAACGGATCACCAAATGGATTGTTGTTTCCAACAGTTCGGCTTGGTGAACCAACCCGGATATTCCTTACCGAAGAATCCGTTCGAACAATCGGGTAACCCTTGGCATAGATCCAGTAGGTGTAGTCACCGCCGTTATCCGTGTACCACATGGCTCCACTCATCAAGCCTGTCGTCTGGCCTTGAGGTCCGGCTCCCGGGCTGAACCGACAACCCAAAGTGCTCGAAAAACATGCGAGATAAGGACTTGAGTAGGCAATACCCGTGTGGTTCGCGCTACCATGTGCAGGCCAAAGGAGAGGAACAATGGAAACATCGCCAATCGCGGTTCCTGAGTACGTATGGAGCAAGCCATTCATACCCATTGAGATTTTGTTCGGTTGGGGCCCGCCAGTTCGCTGAGTCGTAAACGAGGCACGTCCTTCAGTAGGAACACCAGCAAACTCGGTGATCTGAGGGTTCTTGCGATACGGCTCGGTACTGTTCGACCAGTGGAAGTAGTCCTCATCATCCCGGTAAAAGCCGTTGTTACACCATCCTGTAGGATAAGCACCACCGTAGCCAACCCACAATCCTTGCTGAGTACCGTTCCGACGAGAATAGGCACTAGGCATCAAATCATCGTAGTCCGCCATGTAAATCATGAAGCCCGTAGCCGTTTGCTTCAGGTTGCTGACAGATTGAGTTTTCTTTGCCGAAGTTTTTGCCTGGGCAAAAACAGGGAATAGAATTGCCGCCAAGATCGCAATGATCGCAATCACGACCAGCAATTCAATCAATGTGAATGCAGTTCGTTTCATCTGAAATAAGTCCTCGAAGGCATTCAAATGCGACTGCCTCCAAAAACATTATATCAGACTTTAGGCCCAAATATCGAACTTTTTCAGATCGAATGGATGAGTAAGGTAGGGAGGAGATCGCGTCGCGCCTCAACCCTACCTTCGTGATTACACGCTACCTGCTACCGCGCTGAGTCGGATCATTCGGATCCATCCCGGAAGCCGCCGCCTTTTCTTGCCCACGTGCTTCCGCCGCCGCGCCAGAATCTCCTTCGAGATCCTTCGCGACTTCTGCAGAACCGCTCTTGGGAGCCTCGTCGCCCTGGTTACAACCTACCAGAGCAACGAGCGCAAAGCAACCAATCAATGCTGTCCAAAGCAAGTTTTTCATGCTTAGTAAGCCGCGATTGGGTTTCCTGTAACTGTCGATCCGTCCCAGTCCGGTCGGAACAAGAAAGCATGGCAGTAGTTTTGGTCATACCAGTTCAGCAACGGTGCTGAAATACCATTGCTCGTCGGATAGTTTGCAAACGGATCTGTTCTAAAGTCAGTCCGCGTTCCCGCACCAAAGTTCATACCAAGTCGTCGCGTCTTAGCACTACTGTCTGCAAACACCCATGTTTGGGTATTCCCATAGATGTGCTGGGACGCGTATGGTGTAAACCAGTAGGAAATTGAACCTGCACCACCGCATGTTGGGGAAGTTGGAACGTAAGAGCAATTCGCCGCTGTCGGGCATGACAGCGCAGGAAATGGGCCTGTGTCAAATCCGACCACGTTATCTCGTCCACCAGCTTGCGTCAACAATGGCGTTGTCGATACGCTTGCGATTGCCGTTGCCGAGTATGTGTGGAGCAAGCCGTTATATCCGTAACCAACTTTCGCTGGATTCTTGACTCGTGTTGCATTCAACGTGTTGTAGAAAGCAATCGTCAAGTCCTGCCCTGCAGGTGATTCCAACATTTGAAGGTTCTTGACGTACGGAGCCGTCACGTTGTGGAACGAGCCTTGCGACCACTGCTGAACGCCGCCCGTATTGTTGCTCCAGTCGGCTGGTACAGCATGCCAGCTCGACCACGCCCACGTTCCGGTCGCAAATCGTCCGAAGGCTGTCGGCATAACATCATCGTAATCAGCGAGATAAATTTGAGTCGCGGTTCCCAACTGTTTAACGTTGCTCAAAGACTGCGTCTTCTTCGCTGCTGTCTTCGCTTGCGCAAAGACCGGGAACAAAATTGCCGCCAAAATCGCGATAATCGCAATCACGACCAGCAGTTCAATCAATGTAAATGCTTTCTTCATGTGAATAAGTCCTTCTTGTCTCAGACCGAAGCCAGAGACAAAGAAACAGCCAGAGCACGTGGGTGAAGAACCTACGAGCCCAGGCTGTCTCATCAACCAATACCTTCAGACCCACCCCGCCCGCCAACTCAAACCACCTATCCCGAGTAGAATAAGCAACCGATGGCCGAATACAAGCTTCTATTCGAACACTCCCACGACCCTGAGTTCAAAACCCTTCGAGGCTATCAAGCCAAAGGCGGATACAAAGGGCTCGAAAAAGCCTTCCGAATGGAACGCCAAGCCATCATCGACGAAATCAAAGCCTCCGGTCTCCGCGGACGAGGCGGTGCCGGATTCCCCACCTGGATCAAGTGGAACGGAATCCCCAAAGAAAAAACCCAAACCCACTACGTTCTTTGCAACGCCGACGAAGGCGAACCCGGCACGTTCAAAGACAAGCAAATCATGGAAACAACCCCCTTCGTTCTGATCGAAGGGATGACCATCGCCGCATTTGCGACCCAAGCCGAAGTCGGTTACATCTACGTCCGCGCCGAATTCGTTGACGCCTGCCGATCCCTCCGCCAAGCCATCGATGAAGCCTACGCCGGCGGCTTCCTCGGCAAAAACATCCAAGGCTCCGGATTCGATTTTGACCTCTATCTCCACCTCGGTGCTGGCTCCTACGAATGCGGCGAAGAATCCGCCCTCATGAGTTCCCTCATGGGCGAACGCGGAATGCCCCGCCTCAAATTTCCCCACGCCCCCCTCCCCACTATCAGCGGTCTCTTTGAACGACCGACCGTTATCAACAACGTTGAATCTTACGCCTGCGCCCCTTACATCGTGGAAAAAGGCGGAGAGTGGTATGCCACCCTCGGCGCATCCACCAAAAACTCCCGGGGAACCAAACTCTTCAGCGTTTCCGGTCACGTCAACAAACCCGGAAACTACGAAATCGAATTCGGCACCACCCTCACCGAACTCCTCGAACTCTCCGGCGGAATGAAAGGCGGCAAACTCAAAGCCTGCGTCCCCGGCGGCTCGTCCGTCCCCATCATCAATGCCGAAGCCGTCAGCGAAGCCATCATCGGCTACGAAGAAATGGCCGAAGTCCAATCAATGGTCGGCTCCGGCGCCTGTATGTTCCTCAACGAACACACCTGCATCGTCAGCTTCATCTGGCGCACCGCCTATTTCTATGCCATGGAATCATGCGGAAAATGCACCCCCTGCCGCGAAGGCACAAAGTGGATGGAGCAAATCCTCCGCCGAATTATCATGGGCAACGGACAACCTGGCGACATGGATCTCCTCCTCCAAATCACCCAACAAATTGATGGTCGTAGCTTCTGCGGACTTGGTGACGCCGCCGCCTGGCCCGTCGCCGCTGCCATCCGCGTCTTCCCCGAAGAGTTCGAGTACTACATCAAGCACGGAAAATCAATGGTCAACACCCCCGAAGCCCGCGCCCTCGCCCCATCTTGGCAACAACCTGTCCTGGTCTAAACTTACCAACCATTTCAACTGAACTGAGTGGGGCAGGTGCTCAAATGCCGTCCCTCCAGTCCAACTAGATTGCCTACTGATGATCCATTTCACGATCATTTCACGATCATCGTTTACACTGTCCTAGCTGGGTTTCCCCAGTCAAACAAGAGGACACAAACCATGAAAACACATCTAACCCTGGCAATCATCGCCATCGCGTCATTCGCCAACGCCGACTTCGTCTACAACGAATTCTCATCCCCAGCCGATCTCCAACTCAACGGCACTGCCGCGACTTTCGGATCTGTTCTCCGAATGACCGAAGCAGACGTCTCCGGTCAAACCGCAACCGCATGGCACACCAACCTTCAAGACCTTTCAAACGGTTTCGCCGTTGTCGCCGTCTTCAACGGTAACGGAACCTCCGATCTCGGAAACTGGGGCCCAAATAGCGGTGCCGATGGCCTCGCCTTCGCTTTCCAAAGCGATTCAACCACTGCAATCGGCAACGGCGGTGGAGATAACGGAATCGGAGGGATCGCCAATATGGTCGCAATCTCGTACCGAACATTCTGGAACGATATCAAACTCATCACCACCGATAGCAATGGAGATATCGTAGACGAACTCACCTGGAACTACAACTTCGACGACAACATCAATTACGCCCTCGCCGCAACCTGGAACCCCAACTCAACAACCTGGAATATCTTCGCCGGACTAACCCAAAACGGGCTGAGTCTTGTGGGCTCCGCAAATCTCGATACCTCCAGCTACTTCGCCAATCCGGTCTATGCTGGTCTCGGATCAGGCACCGGCGGAGCAGATAACAATAATGACGTTCTCGCCTGGTCGGTGACCGCCGAAGCCGTCCCAGAACCCGCAACCATGACCATCCTCGGCCTCGCCGCCATCGCTGCCCTTCGCAAAAAGCGCAACGCTTAGGAAATTGTAAGCGAGAATGGCTCGGTCCATTCTCGCTTACTTTCCGACATGAATTACATAACCATTACATAAAATCCAACGAATCGATAAATTCTCGAATTCTCGCAAAACTACCTGGCCCATAAAGACAAACTGAGCTTGAAAGTCGCTAAACTAGAGCAATCATGAGAGGAATCACGTTTACCCTTGCAGTAGTTGCTGCGGGAATCTCGCAAGCCGCTGGGTTCAACTTCACCTTCGACGATAACAACCAAGATTGGACTCGTGGAAACTTTGGCGACGGTTTTGCAAATATCAATACAAATTCCAACGGCGCAGCAACGATGGTCGGCGGTGGCGAATTCGGCGGCTACATCGCCGGAACTGATCACGGCGGATACGCCTACCACTTCTCGCCAAATCTGGGCGGGGGTCACGGTGCTCTCTTTGGTCAAACGCTCAGTTTCGATTTCCAATCAGCTGGAAATGGCGGTGAAGACCCCTGCTTGTCCTCATGTCTTCAACTGATTTCCTCGTCGTAGAGCGCACTGTAACTGCCGGAACGTCATTTACAAATTGGCAATTCTCACTTGACACTTCAACCAATTTCTATTTCAACAGCAGTCAATACAACGACGGAGCGAGTGCTGTTTTCGCAACCAACGCTGATATCCAAAATGTCTTGAATGACCTCAGATTCGTAGGAATCTCGACAGATATTGCGAACGGGGGAGATACGACGCGCCTCGACAACGTTACCGCCGAAGCCGTCCCCGAGCCTGCAACCATGACCATCCTCGGTCTCGCCGCCCTCACCGCTCTTCGCAAAAAGCGCAAAGCATAATCAGCCCAATAACGAGAAAGCGAGAGTCACCCAGGCTCTCGCTTTCTTACGTCTCACCCCAAAAGAATCCTTCGAGAGAAAAAACAACTCTGTCCTTTCACATGCTCGAAATCTTCGGCTGGATCGGTACCTTTCTCGTCGGATTCGTCCTCGGACTCCTCGGAGGCGGAGGATCGATCCTCATTGTCCCTGTCCTCGTCTACCTGTTCCGACTCTCCGCCGAAATCAGCACATCCCTCTCCCTCCTTGTCGTTGGCCTCGCCTCCGCGATCGGCCTGACTCTCACCCCCGCCAAAAAAGAAATCCACTGGCCTACCGCCATCGCCTTTGCCATCCCAAGCGGAATCGGCGCATTCCTCGCCCGCCGATTCTTCGTCCCCGCCACCCCTGACCCAATCCTCGGCCTCAGTAAAGATGCCTTCCTCCTTGTTCTCTTCGCCGCCCTCATGCTGATCATCAGCATCCGCATGATCCGCCCCGACAAATCCCCTTCGCCAACCCAACAGTCCCCCAAAACCGACTTTCTCAGATCAACCCCCGCGGGACTCCTCGTCGGCACCACCGCCGGTTACCTCGGAGCCGGTGGCGGCTTTCTCATTGTCCCCGCCCTCACCCAAATCCTCCGCCTCTCCATCACCACCGCCATCCCAACTTCACTTGCCATCATCGCCGCCCAATCTCTCATCGGCTTTTCCGGTGCCCTTGGCCAACCAATCGACTACCCCTTTGCCTTCATCCTGACCACCGTCGCGATCACCGGAGTCATTGCCGGATCATCTGCAAAGTCCAAAATCAACCCCGCAAAGCTCAAACCGATCTTCGGCTATTTCGTTCTCATCGTAGGCATTTTCATGCTCAGCCAAGAACTCATTCTCAAATAGTCCCAGCCCCCAGAATCCATTTTTCGACGTATTGACTCTCCCTTGATAACAACGCAATGAACATCACACTTCAGCAACTCGACCAGCTCCAAACAAGCCCGACCAAGCCCCAACTCATCGACGTCCGTGGGCCCTCAGAATTCGCGGCGGGACACATCCCCGGCGCAATCAACATCCCCATGGATCAAATCGAATCCCGACTGGCGGATCTTCACGAAGAAGACGTGGTCCTCGTCTGCCAATCTGGACGCCGCGCCGGGATGACCTGCGAACTGATCCAACACCAGCACCCAAAGCTCAAAGTTCTCGATGGCGGAACGGTCGCCTGGCAATCCGCCAACCGACCCGTAGTTTCCAGCACCCAAACCCGATGGTCGCTTGATCGCCAAGTTCGCCTCGGTGCCGGACTCCTCATTCTTACCGGAATGTCCCTCGGCTACTTCCTCAACCCCGGCTGGTACGGACTCGCCGCATTTGTCGGCGCCGGACTCACTTTTGCCGGATTAACCGATATCTGCGGCATGGCTTTTGTCCTCGCTAAACTGCCCTGGAACAAGCCCGCCTCATGTCAAAACCCGACCAACCAAAAGGTACAAAACTCATGATCCTCAAACGATTCTATGACGAAAAACTCGCCCACGCCAGCTATCTCGTGGGATGCCCCGGTGCTGGAGAAGCCTGCATCATCGACCCGAACAGAGACCTCAACCAATACATCGTCGCCGCCCAAGCCGAGGGACTGCGAATCACAAAAGTTACCGAGACTCATATCCATGCCGATTACCTCAGCGGCTCCCAAGAACTCGCCGAAATCACAGGAGCCGAACTCCTCGTTTCCGACGAAGGCGACGCAGACTGGAAATATGACGCAACCATCAATGCCACTCTCCTCAAAGAAGGCGATTCGATCCGAATCGGAGCCCTGAGATTCGATATCTGGCACACTCCCGGACACACGCCGGAGCACATCACCCACATACTCACTGACGAAGCAACCTCTCCCGAGCCAGTTGCCGCTTTCACCGGGGACCTCGTCTTCGTCGGCGACGTCGGTCGACCTGACCTTTTGGAGGAAGCCGCCGGAATTACTGGAACCGCTGAACCGGGAGCTCGCCGACTGTTCCAAACTCTTGAACGATTCAAGAAACTTCCCGACCACATTATCATTTGGCCCGCTCACGGGGCCGGATCAGCATGCGGAAAATCACTCGGCGGGTCACCCGTCAGCAGTCTCGGATACGAAAAACTCACCAACTGGGGACTCCGCCATTCGGTTGAATCTGAATTCGTCAAGGACGTGCTCGCTGGTCAACCAGAACCACCGGCATATTTCGCGCAAATGAAAGCCCGAAACAAGCAAAAATTTGCGAGCATCACCCATCGACCTCAAGCCACTCTCCTGACCGACCCAGCCATCGCATCCGGAAGAGTCATTCTCGACGTCCGACCCAGCATCAATTATCTGGGTGAACACATTTACGGATCGCTCCACGCACCTGTCCAGGCTCAAGGATTCATCACCTGGGCTGGCTGGTTCGTCCCATACGACCAACCAATCGTCCTGATAAGCCAATCACAAGCCGATGCTGAACGAGCCATCAAAGACCTTCGCCAAATTGGACTCGACCAAGTGGTGGGATACTACCTTCCTTCTTCGATTCCCCATTTTAGCGGTAGTGGATCTGAATTGACCAGCACGATCAGCATTCCCGCCGAAAGTTGCAATATCGATCAAGGACACCTTCTCGATATCCGTGGGCTCGGCGAATACGTCCTCCACAACCACCCAGCAAGCACTCACATTCCCATGGGATATCTGCGAAAAAATCAAGACAAACTCAAGAAGGAAAGCCAAACCTTTGTGCACTGCCAAGGCGGAACGCGGTCACCCGTTGCAATTTCCGTTCTCGAGCATCTAGGGCACAGAAATCTCGTCAATGTCCAAGATGGAATTCTCGGCTTCAACCTAACGGTGAACGAACCGATCTGCGCCCGATAACAATTGCCTGTGCCCCAACTCCGTGAAAGGAGATGGGGCACTATTTTATTCCGCTGCAACAATAATCTGATAGAAGTCTTTGGCAACCATACTCGCACCGCCGACCAAACCACCGTCGATGTTTGGCATTCGGAATAACTCCGCCGCATTATCTGATTTCACGGAACCACCATAAAGAATACGGATATTCTCCGATGTCTCCTCATCCGCAATCTGACCCAAACAACCGCGAATCATCCCGCAAACTCGCTCTGCTTCCGCCGCATCACACACCTTTCCCGTACCAATCGCCCAAACCGGCTCGTACGCCACCACCAGGCCATACACCTCCGCTGGTTCAATTCCCGCCAAAGCTCCTCGGAGTTGATCTTCAATCACCGCATCAGTACTCCCAGCTTCTCTTTCCGCAAGGGTTTCCCCAACGCACAGAATCGGGGTCATACCTTGGTAGAACAACGCTTTCAATTTCAAATTGATCGTCTCATTCGTTTCCGAAAAAAGTCCAACCGTCGACTCCGGAATCTCTAATTTCCCAAATTTCCCTCTCGTCTCCGAATGCCCGACAATGCAGTAATCAACATGAAACTCGGCCAACTGAGTCGGGCTGACTTGTCCCGTAAAAGCTCCTTTATCCATCCAAAAACAGTTCTGCGCCCCGAGCTTAACTCTCGACCGACGACACACATCCGCAATCTTCGGAATCGCCAAAAACGACGGACAAACAACAACATCAATCTTAAAGTTATCCGCCGCCAAATGCAGGACTTCCGTTACCAGTGCCTCGCCCTCCGCCGAGGTCAAGTTCATCTTCCAATTACCAGCAACAAGCGGACTGCGCATGGGCAGAGTTTACGCTAAACCTGCCCCCTTGCGCCAAATTCAATTAACCGCGAACAATCGTAGGCTCAACCGCAATCGCAACTTTGTCGCGCACTGCATTGGTGATAATGCAATAAAGATCAGCCTTGTGCGCCATCTGGTCTGCCAATGCAACGTGCTCGTCCGTCGCATCCGCCGCCAAAGTGATCGTCGGCCGAATCGTGATGGACTTATATGTGAACTGCGGCCCGTTTTCCTCGACTTCGCCCACTGCATGAGTTTCAATCTTCAAAAATGGCAACCGCCGTGCCTCGGCAACAATCCCAAAGGTGATGCTATAGCACCCCGCAACTGCCTTCGAAAGCAACTCTTCCGGGTTCGTTCCCTGTCCTGGCCCTCCGAATTCTTCCGGAACGCTGAGCGGACTGCTCACTCCACTCCGGTCACCTTTCACCGTCCCCGCACCACCGCGCGATCCCGACCATTCCACCGTCACCGGATACTCATGCAACTTTGCCATACCTCCCCATTCTACGCAAAACCCCATCCTGCATTACGAACAGCTACTAGACTCATAGTTCTTACTACCCCAAATGATCTCTACCACTCACAAAAAAGCTCTCTGATCTCAACCAGATCAGAGAGCTTGGGTGCGGGGGCCGGATTTGAACCAGCGACCTCCGGGTTATGAGCCCGACGAGCTACCAGACTGCTCCACCCCGCACAGGAATGATAGCCCCTAACCATTCCTTAACCCAGGACTATTTCAACTCACCAAACGGGAAATTCGACTCCCGTGGACCCATATAAAACGGATCGCACGGCTCAACTCCCATGTGCCGAGATTCGTCAAACACATCCCCGGTCAAATAACGAACCTCCGCTCCCGCCTCGCGGCAAAGCAATATCCCCGCCGCACAGTCATAAAGCCGAATCGTCCCCGTCATCAAAGCTCGGTACCGCTGGGTCGCCACAAAGGCACTCTCCACCACAAAGCTCCCAATGTGCCGCATCTTTCCCGGGGTCTGCCCCAAAAAATGAATCTGGCTATCTGAATTGCCCAAAAGCTCGGTTTCCGCAATCGCCCCGCCTGGAATATCCGCCAACCGCTCTCCATTCAAAAACGCCCCGCCCTCCCGGCTCGCCAAATACATCTCACCCAATTCCGGCAAAAAAATCGCCCCGGATTCAATCACCCCGTTGCGCAAAAACGCCGCCGTAATCCCCCAGAGCGGCTGACCGAACGCAAAATTCGATGTCCCATCCACTGGGTCAACCACCCAATAACCCGCCTCTGTCCCCGCCGTATGCCCGTACTCTTCCCCGTAGAACCCTGCCCCCGGAGTCATCTCCAAAAGCCTCGGTTTCAAAAACTGCTCAATCGCCCGGTCAACGTTCGTCACGAGCGACGAATCCTTCTTCTGCTCAACCAAGAGGCCCCGCCGCAACTCCACCGCAATCGCCGCCGCCTCTCTCAGCAAAGGCTCCAGGCTGTCGGTGATCATCGCAGTTGAACTCACTGCTCCATTAAACCCCTTTAGGCCCAACTTGTGGGGCCTGTTGCACAAACCAAGAACCTAGGGTATATTTCTGTCTCCCGAGCGGGAATAGCTCAGTGGTAGAGCATCTCGTTGCCAACGAGAGGGTCGGGAGTTCGAATCTCCTTTCCCGCTCCAAAAAGAATTCAACCGGCGTAAGCCGGTTTTTTCATTTCAAAGCTCTTTAAGTCAACGTATCTGGCCCAAACAAAGCCTCTGCCGCCATCACCGAAGTCGTCTCTCCGTCCACACTCACCAAGAGCTGACCATCCGGACCCACTCCAATCGCTGTCCCCACCTCCCCGTTTGCCATCTTGAACCGTTTCCCCGGCGTCGCATCAAACAAGCGCCACGCTGGTTCAAGCTCCCCCACCCATTAGGTTCCGGCGCATCCACCAGCCTCCGGATAACTTCCCGCCCTAACTCCTCCGCATCCCACTCATGGCCAAAAGCCATCCGCAAGCTCGTCGCCCGCTCCGCAATCTCGGCCGGAAACAAAACCTGGTTCAAGTTGATCCCAATCCCCACGACCGGAACTTTTCGGCCCTCAAGTTCAACCATCTCCGTCAAAATCCCCCCCACCTTCTTCCCACCAATGACCAAATCATTGGGCCACTGAATCTGAGAGCGAATAGCCCCTGCCACCGCAACCGCTGTGCTCATCCCGATCAACCAAGGTCGGGGGCAGTCTGCATATTCTAAAAGAACCACACTCATCGTGAGCGAATCCCCAAATGTCGAAATCCATTCTCGCCCAAACCTCCCCCGACCAGCCTCCTGATGATGCGAAAAAACAACCAGCGGATTCTCGCCGATTTCTAATCGCTCTCGGGCAATGTCCTGAGTGCTCGCCACACTCGGATAAACCGCAAATTCTCCCACGTGCAGTTTCATTCCACTTCCAAATGCAGACTCAGAGCCTTAGCGGAATGAGTTAGGGCTCCCACCGAAATTGCATCAACTCCCGTCTGCGCCACACCGCGCACCGTATCAATGGTGATCCCCCCGCTTGCTTCTAGTCGCACTTTCCCTTTGTATGCTTTCACAATCTCCGCCATCAAGAACGGATCCATGTTGTCCAGCATCACGATGTCCGCTCCTGCCATCACTGCTTCGTCAACCATCTCCCGGGTTTCGCATTCAACTTCAATCAGCACCATGTGCCCGGCAACTTCCTTAGCCCGCTTGACCGCTTCGCTGATCGATCCAATCGCCCGAATGTGATTGTCTTTCAGCATAATCCCATCGTAGAGGCCCATCCGGTGATTCTGACCGCCCCCGCATCGCACCGCATACTTCTGCAAATACCGCAATCCCGGCGTCGTCTTCCTGGTGTCAACAATCCGACAATCATATTCCGACACCCGATCAACAAATTGCCTCGTCAAAGTCGCAATTCCACTCAAATGCATCAAGAAATTCAACGCCGTTCGTTCTTTTGTGAGCAAACGCGTCGGTGAAAGTCGACCCGTAATAACCACATCACCCGCGCGAACAAATTCACCATCGGTCTTGTGAAGTTCCGCAAAGCAATCTTCCGGTTCTTCCGATTCTGGCTGAAGTAAATAGCCCGCAATCCCCACTCCACAGATCACGCCATCAGCCTGAGCCTCAATACGGTAATTTGCCGTCGACCATTCGGAAAACAACGCCGTTGTCGGATCACCGCTCCCCAAATCCTCCGCCATCGCCGCCCACAATTGCTCAATCCACCCCTCCGGCACCGGTTGCTTAAATCCGTCTTTCATTCCGCAATGATCTCAACGCCGCAACGACCACTCAGTTCCTCAATCAAAGTCAAAAAAGGAACCTCAATCCCGTTGCGCCGCCAGCCTACCGGAACCCGATATTTCCCCGCCACCAAGTGGGCCACCGGCTTGACCATCAAACTCCCCCCGTTGTACAGAACTTGGTACCGATCCCCGCCTTCGCCACGATCTGTCGCACCTGAGAATAATCCACCTTGATCCGTTTGGTCAGATCAATAAACTCGAATCCCGCATCAAAGAAATCAACTCGCGTTTCTTCCGCCTGCTTTTGGACAACGCTACCATAGGCCCCCTTTGTCATCGAGATCGCCGCTGTCGCTGCTTGCTTCAATCCAGGGATCAATCCCTCTTCATTCGCCGCCCGTGCAATATCCCGTGTTTGCGCCTTCGCCATAGCATTCGTTCGTTTCGATTCAGTATCGAACCAATGCATCACTTCCGCCGGCTGGTAAGTCACTTGCGCCATCGTCAAAACCTCATACGCAAAACCATCAAACGAGGTTTTCCAATTTCCCTCGCAAACTGTCCGCCCTCTGCCTTGCCGCAACTTCCGCGCTTTGAGTACCAAAAACTTCCATTTCGGTGATCCATCCGTCTACCTCGCGATGATTCATCTCAAATCCGGACAGATTCATCGCCGCTGCCCAACGGACATATCCCAAAACAAGAAGCGCATCGCGCATCGTCATCTGGGCCGACATCACCGCAAATTCTGCTGCACTAACTGCCTTTTCCCGAATCACATCCCGAGAAACTTCATCTCTAGCCAATCGCTCTTCACGAATCAAATGTTGACAAGCCCCCACAAATTCACTATCACTAATTTTAGTGCCTGAAACTTGAACAAACGAAGCAACCCCTCGCGAAGACTCACCGAACAACCCCCGCGTCGTCACTCCCATGTGATGCATGGACTGAATCATCCTGTTAAGCCGTCCCTGGGTTGCCAATCCCACCAAATGGAACAGTGCTGATCGTCGTTTCCCTCCCCCAAGATTGGTCGGACTCGCCGTTAAAAAGCCCAATTCCGAATGGTACTGAAATGGAAGTTTCCGCCCCAAATTCTCGGCTACCCGCTCCCCCTCCCGCACGGCTGTCTGAATAGACCAACCCGCACTCACCGCTTGTATCCGCAAGTGATCTTCCTCATTGACCATGATACTGACAAGTCTCTGCTCATCGAGCAACACCATGCGACCCGGAGCCGAGTGCTCAAACTCCGGCGAAATCAACCGCGCTCCCAAAAGATAATCCCGCTCTGCCTCCGTCACATTGGATTGCGTTGAAAGGGCCATCCCATCCACCGCAGATCTCACGCGATGGGCAACCTCCACCAAGTCCGCATTCTCAGCCCGATGTGGATAGAAAAAGCCCACCAAATTCCGCGCAAGTCGATACCGACTCGAAATAACAATATCCCCTTCTGGCGCATCTGCCGCAAGCCAAGCGGGCGGCTGCATCGAGCGCAACACCATCTTTTTCCAAGCTTCCGAAGATCCGCCCGACATCCACCTTCATTATGCCGAACTCAGTATCATCTCCCTATGTTCTCCGCCGGCATCACCTTCCTTCCCACCAAAAACCTTGTACTTACAAGCAAATTTTATAGAGAAACCCTCGGCCTTCCTCTCCGCCTTGATCAAGGCTCCTGTCACATCTTTCAGATCACTCAAGAATCCCACATTGGATTCTGCACCGGGCTCAAAGCAGTTGATCAACCAAATGAAATCATTATCACTCTCGTGACCGATGATGTTGAAGCCGCTTTCCAATCGTTAGTTGCAAACGGTGCCCAAGCCGATGCCCCACCCCGAATCAACGATCAATTCCAAATCCACCACTTCTTCATCTCCGACCCCAACGGCTACAGAGTCGAGATCCAAAAATTTCTCGACCCCCGCTGGTAATCACCCTTCGCCCAGTGCCTGACCAATCGAATCAACCGGTGCCGTATCCCCCGCATCCCTGTCACGATGTTCCCACGTCACCTCCCCTGATGAATTCAATACAAAAGTTCCCGAGAGCTGCAACGGATCACCAACCGGAACCCCCACCCCATGCTTGCCCGCTCGAACCCCCGCCCGCCAAACATTTGGCCCAAAAAGCTGGACTAAACTCCCTCGCTTCAATCCAAAAACTTCGTACAGTTGCTTCCCCGGATCACAAACAAACCGATGGGGAGATTCCATTTTCAACCGAAATTTTTCCGCCTCCTCCGGCGGTGCCATGCAAACAAAAACGACATTCCAATCTGCTTTCTCACGCAGCACCGCCACGTGTTTCCGGCAAAACGTTCATCCAAAATGACGAAGAAACACCAAACCGACTGGTTTTTCACTTGCCAGAACCCACAATGAAACACTTTCACCCGAGCTCAAAAGAATTTCACGATTGTCAATAATCACACCTGACTTCTACGCAAGCAAAACGCCCGAATCACACTGTTTGAGCTTCTTTAATCCCCGCTGCTCAATCTGCCGAACCCGCTCCCTTGTGATTCTTAGCTGCTTCGCTACTTCCTCAAGCGTTAACTGGAGCCCATCTTTCAAGCCATAGCGGAGGTTGAGCACCTCACGTTCCCGATCATCCAAAATCTCCATCACCTCGCGCACTGTCTGACGCATATGAGCCTGCTCCATTGCAACTCCTCCTTGATCATCATCCGGAATAACATCCTGTAAAGTCGAATCGTCTGTCCCTGCAAGCGGTGATTCCAAAGACATTGCGTCCGGAACCATTTTCAGCATCTCTGCCACTTTGCTGACTTCAATATCCGCCGCGCGAGCTACTTCATCCGACGATGGGTCGCGCCCGAGCTCCATAGAGAGACGAGCGGCGATCCGGCGAACTCTCATAGAACCCTCTACAACATGTACGGGCACCCTGATCAAACGCGATTGATCACTGATTGCCCGGCTGATCGCCTGACGGATCCACCACGTCGCATATGTCGAAAATCGAAACCCTTTATTCGGATCAAACTTCTCCACCGCCCGAATCAACCCGATATTCCCCTCTTGGATCAAATCATCCAAGCTCATGCCCCGGCCCGAGTACTTCTTCGCTATATTAACCACCAATCGGTAATTCGCCTCGACCAGTTTCCGCCGACTTTCTTGACATCCTTCGCCAATCGCTTGGGCCAAAACAGCCTCTTGCTCGGCAGTAAGCAAAGGAGTACGTCCGACCGTAGCCAACCACAGTTTCAAACTGTCGTCGACTTGCCCCCGGTCACTAGCATCGCCAGGCCCTCCATGTCCAACTGCAAATCCATTTGAAGACGCGCTCGTGCCAGTAAATTCGCCGTGAACCACTGCCACTCGATATGTCCCAGAGCAATCAAATGAGTGCCTAGATTGTTGTATACACCACAATTATCCAAATTCCAAACAAAAAGTTACTCTTTTATTACACCCTTAATCTTCCGAAGCCGGTCTCCAATGGCTCTCAAAGCGTCGTCATCTGAGCCTTTCCCAACCAACTCCGCTTGCTTCCGCGCTTCCCTTGCTTCAAGTTCCTTCCCCAGACGATCAACCGCATCTTCCAAAGTTCGCCGCTCAATCGGCTCTGGATCCCCCATGCCCAGATCAAGGAGAACCAATTTCACTTCCTCGTCGGTCACTTCATGCAGCCACTCAGATCCCGGTCGCGCCATTCCAACTGCTTTCACAGAATTTGCTATTTTTCTTGCGATCTCCGACTTCATCAAAGGCTCATGTCCCGAAAATTGCCACGCTTCCTCAAACAAGCTCGACGAAAACAAACTCAAAAAGATAATCCGCTCCGCCCCTACTAATTCGCTCGTTCGTAACGGAACCGCACGATCCTCACGCTCCGGCAACGGCAACCGCTCGACTCTTTCCGCAACCCCCAATGATTTGGCCTTCTTTCGCTCCGCCGCAACCATCCTCTCAAGGGCCTTTGCAGCTGCCTGACGATCACGGATTCCCGGATACTGTGCCGCCACTGGAATCAAATATTTTTGCAATTCGAGGGGTGTTTCTGCCGTCGCAAGAACCTGAACCACTTCCGTCCAGTAACCGTCATCATCCGCCCCGAGTCGTTCGTTGAGCATCGCCATCCGAAAATCCATCGGGCTAACACCATGTTCCACGGCAAGTCTCACTGCCTGCGGCCCCTGATCTCGCAAAAGCGTATCGGGATCCTCACCTTTCGGAGCTAAGGCAATCTTAACCGTCAGTCCCCCCGCTACCAAAAGCTGAGCCGCACGATCCGCCGCTTTTTTGCCTGCGTCATCAGCGTCATAAAGCACTACAACCTTGCTGCACCATCGCTTCAAAAGCCGCACATGATCATCTGCCAATGCTGTCCCAAGGCTCGCAATTGCTTCGGTCACCCCCGCCCGATGACAGGCAATCACATCAAGGTATCCCTCAACCAAAACTGCTTGGTCATTCTTGGCAATCGTCTCCTTAGCCCGATGCATCCCAAAAAGAACCCGGCTCTTTGAATAAAGAGGAGTATCCGAACTATTTATGTATTTGGGATTACCCTGTCCAACGATTCGCCCCCCAAAAGCAACAAGTTTGCCCCGTTCATCTCGAATGGGGAACATCAACCGACTGCGAAATCGGTCATAAAATCCACCTCGCCCATCCTGGTCAACCAAGAAAAGGCTCTGCCCGAGGGTCAGCGATATCCCTTTCTTTTTAAGTCGATATGCCAAGGCTTCGCCCATACTTGGCCCAAATCCCAGTTCCCAGTCATCAACAACTTTCGGATCAAGTCCCCTTTCCACCAAATACTTCTGTGCTTCAGAATCTTCACGGAGTTGTTCGCGAAAAAACGCCTGGGCCTCGGCCATCGCCGCCTCCATTTGCTCATACTCTGACTGATCAGCTTTCTGAAATTCCGGCAGATCTACTCCGGTCTGCTGCGCCAAAATTTTGAGTGCCTCAATGAAGTCAACCCGCTGAGTCTCCATCACCCAATTAAAAACATCACCCTTGGCCCCGCAACTCCAACACCGATAATGCCCAAATTCTGATGAAACGATAAAACTGGGGTTCCTATCATCATGAAACGGGCAGAGACCTTTCCAGTTTCTGCCCGCCTTTTTCAGCGCAACTCTTTGACCAACAAGATCAACTAAGTCCGCTCGGCGACGAATTTCATCTTTTGCACGATCAAAATCGCCCGCCACTTCTGTTCTTCAGACCTCCGCTGAGCTTAGGTCTTACCTGCAGCCACAACTACGCCAGTTACGACTTGGGGCTTATCCTTAACCAATCGGCTCAATCGGAATGCAACCCGATCTCGGACGAGGAAGCGGACGACCAAGTTATCACCACTTACTTCGTAACTATCCGGCGCATTGTATGCCTTGATCAGACTTGCGAAGCTGGAACCGAATGTGATCCCGCGTCGGGTCTTGACCGAACTGTTCTTCATCCCAATTGCTTCAATTTGAATGACGCGGTTAAACTTGTCCATGACGAATGCATAGCGGCTGTTGTTGCGCTTGTACACCCACCGAGTGTAAATCACTTTGCCTGAAGAGCCGGCTGCTGCTCCTCCGCCACTTCCAGGATCTCCTGTGTTGCCACCGCGACCTCCAGCTCCCGGAGCACCACCGCGACCACCTGGATCTCCATCCGTATCGTTAGTAGCTTGCGGCCCGCGCGCTTGCTTCCATTCCTTGCCGTCTCCAAATGGATCGCCAACAAGAAAATCACCTGGATTCGATGCGCTTGGTGGAGGCGGTGCCATCGTTCCTGGCGTACCACTTCCTCCCCCGCTAGCTCCACCGCCGCCGCGTGAGCCACCACCACCACCTTCACCACCAGCACCGCCAGCTCCACCAGCTGCTCCGCCACCTTCGCTCAAGCCCAAAATCTCATCCGGTGAACCGTAAAGACTGACGACTTTCGCGCCCGTGTCATATAGGCTGACACTAATCAACCGGTTCTCTGCTGTGCCTCGGCGGGCTTGCGGGGCTGACTGAGCAATAACCATTGCTGAACCAAGCGCCATCGCCGCGATCGTTGTTCCAATAAGTGCTTTCTTCACAGGTCTGAATTCCATCCCTCTTGTGGATTACGAACACACAGACGAGAACACTCAGCCAAATGGTTACAAACTTCTCCCCAATTATTCCCAACCAGGACCGCGAGGAACTTAACCCCCACTCAACGTCTTAAAGCAGATACACTCATTACAAACTAGGAGTGAAACAGAAAAATCATGGGAGCCAACCTCGCACTCGAAGCAAGCAAATTTGAAGCTGAAGTCCTTCAATCTGACCAAGCCGTACTCGTCGACTTCTGGGCCACCTGGTGCGGCCCCTGCGTCGCCATAACCCCTTCCGTCGAAGCAATCGCCGAAGAAATGAGCGGAACCGCAAAGGTCTTCAAAGTTGACGTTGATGCCAACCAAGAACTCGCCATGCAATACGACATCATGAGCATCCCAGCCCTCCTCGTATTCAAAGGCGGAAAAGAAGTTGACCGCATGGTCGGTGCAGGCTCAAAAGCCGACATCAAATCCATGCTCGAAAAGCACGTCTAATCATCGGCGAAGCTTATCAAACAGGAGCCCGGTGGCACAAATAGGTCACCGGGCTTTTTTGCAACTGAGCAACCCTGTTCCACCCTGTCTCGTCCCTAAAAGCAACCCTGTGACCAAAATCCGACTGCTTCTCATCGCGACGCTTCTGGCTGTTGCATCTCTTCTCAGTGCGGACGACGGATTCAAAATCACAAAATACGACGTCCAACTCACCGTTACCAAAGCCGCCGCAGTCGTTGTGAATGAGACAATTCAAGTCGAATTTCTCCAATTGCGCAGAGGAATCTTCCGCGACATTCCCACTCGCTACACCCTGCCCGATGGCACAACCAGACGTGTATATCTCTCTAATATCTCAGTTCCAAACTATGAGTCAAAAATTACTTCAGAAGGCTCCGACACACGGATTCGGATTGGAAGCGAAAGCGTTTTCCACTCCCCTGGAACAACTCTAACATATACGATCAATTACACCGTATCAGGAGCAATCAACTGGTTTGCTGCCGATTCGACGTGGGAAGATCGAGCGGAAATCTACTGGAATATCTACGGCCCCGGCTGGCCTGTCAATATCGAAAAAGGATCGTTCCAGATTGACTACCCGACCGGAAAGGAAACGACCGTTCCAATTCGTGTCTATCGAGGCACTCTCGGAAGCACTACATTTGTCACTGTTCCGGATAACAAAACAACTACCGACCGAACCGACAGTTACACGTCTGAACCCGGACGCCTCATAGGCAAAATCTCCCAGCCCATTCCCGCCTACAACGCTCTAAGTGTCGTTATCGGCGTCCCCGCAGCTAACATTCCTCGGCCTCCATTCTGGATCACAATTCAGCAAGAGGTCTATCGAAACTGGGGCTACCTCCTCCCCGTATTTCTTTCTGTAATTCTAGGAGTGGTCTGGCTTGCCATCGGACGCGACCCCAAACTCGGACCACCCGGCGTTAGATTCGACCCTCCTCCCGGAATTGCACCATCATTCGCTGGTGTCCTCATTGATGACAAAGTTGACGGGCGAGACATCACCGCCGGAATCGTGAACCTAGCCGTAAAAGGCTATCTCAAATTTCAAACCGAGAATCCTCACGGTCGGTTTGAACCTGAAGATTCCTACATTGTCAGCACTGGAAAACAAGCATCAACCGATATCACTCCGTTCGAGAAGTCACTCCTGGAGGTAATTAACCCTGGCACCGCTCGCCAACCAATAGCAACACTGAACACCAAGCTTTCGACCGCCGGCCCCCGACTAGCCAAACAGCTCGAAGAAAAATTGATCAAATTTGGCTTCTACCGAACTCTCCCTCATCAAGTGAAAAGCACCATGACGTCTATCCTGATTGGGTTCTTCTTCCTTATCTTTTGGTGCGGTGGAGGGATTTTCGTTTCTCTTGCTCAAACCCTGGGCGTCATGCCGACAACGGCAAGCCTATTTATCGGTGCCATCACATGTATCCCGATCTATATCATCTTCATGAACATCATGCCGGCTCGAACTCGACTCGGAGCAATCAAGCACAACGAATGCTTGGCGTTCTACGAAGCAATGAAGCGCCGGGCTCACTACAAGGAATGGTTCACAGAAACAAATCTCGATCAAGTCAAATACGAGCAATTCCTTCCCTATGCAATCGCCTTTAATCTCGTTGACGAGTGGGGCAAAATTTGCGATGGTGTAGTGACCGAGCCTCCATCGTTCATCGACAGCTCATACGACCGGAGCCTCTGGAACTACTACTATTTTCACAACAGCCTGAACCACACGTTCCACCATGTCAATTCTGATATGGCGTCAAGCATCGCCCCACCATCCAGGTCAGATGGAGGTTCGTCCGGCTGGTCTGGCGGATCAGGATTCAGCGGCGGAGGAGGGTTCTCCGGCGGTGGCTTTGGTGGCGGTGGTGGCGGAAGCTGGTAGTTCAAAGAGAATCAGATGAATAGGTTAAGGTTCCCTTAATCACCAAACAACAAACTTCTATGGTTCGCCATGGAAAGTCCAACCCGGTTCAACCGCAGTCAGATCGTCACCCTCTCACTCTTGGTGCTCGGATACATGGCCTTCTACGGAGCAAGAGCAAACCTCAGCGTTTCCACCACATCCATCATCGAAGAATTCGCCGCGGTCGGATTCACCAAAGAAACCCTCGGAGCCATCACCTCGGTCGGAACTCTCCTCTATGCCGCCGGAAAATTCTTTGGCGGATCATTCGCCGACCGATTCACCGGCAAGAATTCGTTTCTGTTCGGTGCTGCGGGAGCAGCAATCGCCACAGTCCTGATGACATTTCTTGGCCCCGCCGCGCTCATGTTCCTTTGGAGCACAAACCGCTTCACCCAGGCCATGGGCTGGCCCGGCATGGTCAGAGTAACCGGACACTGGTTTCCCAAATCCCAATTCGGAACTGCAATGGGCATTGTGAGCCTGAGCTACCTATTTGGTCCATTTCTCTCAAAGACGCTCTACGGATATCTCTTTGATCTCGGCTATTCATGGCGAACAATCTTCTATATCGCCGCCGCTGGATTAATCGTCATGTTCCTGGCAAACCTTGCAATCCTCAAGGAATCACCTGACCAATCCTCAAATCCCGAGCCATCAACCGAGCAAAATGAAATCCTTCCCGTCAGTCAAATTTTCCGATCTCTCTTCACAAACCGCAACTTCTGGGTAGTGTGCCTCCTCTCATTTGGATTCACTCTCATGCGAGAAACGTTCAATAACTGGACGCCTACTTACCTCGAAGAAATTGGCGGCCTCACGAAAGGAGATGCGAGCCGAAATGCCGGAATGTTCGATCTCTTCGGCGGCTTCTCCGTCCTCATCGCCGGAATCCTATCCGACCGACTCGGGCCAAAGGGCCGACCAACAATTATCACCATTGGACTCGCCGCAACCGCCGCATGCCTTTTTGTTCTCAGTCAGATTTCAACCGGATCCGGCACTTCTCTCATCCCAATCCTCATCCCCGCCATAGCCTTTCTCATGATCGGCCCCTACAGTTTCCTTGCCGGATCGCTCAGTCTCGACATGGGGGGTGCCAAAGGCGGCGCAACCGCAAGCGGTTGGATTGATGGCATTGGTTATATGGGCGGAATCTTAAGCGGATGGTACATCGGCTCAATCGCTACGTCCGCCGGATGGGGCGCCGCATTCACAACCCTTACCATCACGGCAGTTTTGACATTCTTGGTCGCTCTCGTTTATCAGATCACAAGCCCAAAAACATCTGTCGCCACTTGACGAACGTTTCCCACCAAATGCGTCGGATCATAATCCAGAAGCTGCTCGCGCGTGTGAGTTCCTTCCCAAACTCCGATCACCCAACCACAACCTGCAGCATGGCCCTGATCCATGTCACTGGGCGTGTCGCCAACTTTAGCAACAAGAGCCGCATCGTCAACGTCAAGGACTCGCATTGCTGACTCAATCATGTCCGGATAAGGACGACCGCGAGCAACTTCGTCCGAAGTCACAGAGTAGTCAATCACGCGTTCCCCCCAGCCCAATCGATCCAAAATCACATCCGCAATTGGACGGCTAAAGCCCGTATCCAGGGCAATCTTCACCCCATGCTCGCGCAAAACCCTAAAAACCTGCGAAGCTCCATCAATCTCCCTCACCCTGGGGTCTTCATGATAAAACCGCAACATTTCCGCCAGAAAAACCTCGTGGACTTCATCAACAAAGGAAGCATCCACAAAACGGTCGTCTCCAATTTGTTCAAGTACTCGGGCAATCGCAATCGGCTTGGGAATTCCCATCAACGGATTAATGTGATCTATTTCAATCTCCACTCCCTTGGCCGCAAACCCATGAACCACTGCTAGATTCACAAAATCAGCATCGTGAACCGTTGTCCCCGCCATGTCAAAAACAACCAACTTTGGCAACATTCCGTTGATTATTCAATCTTTCATTCCTTCTTAACATCAAGATCATAATCTCCAACGAAATGGCTTCTCCTGATCTCGTGATTATTGGTTCCGGAATCCTCGGTCTGGCCCACGCCCTCGCCGCCGCAAGGGCCGGTATGAGCGTCGAGGTCATTGAATCTACTGCCGCACCGCAAGGAGCCTCCATCCGCAACTTTGGCATGGTTTGGCCCATTGGCCAACCCGCCGGAGAACTCCGCGACACCGCTCTCCGTTCCAGGGAAATTTGGCTGGAAGTAGCCGATCAAGCCAGCTTGTTCAACGACCCATGCGGGAGCCTCCACCTCGCTCTGCATCCAATCGAAGCGAAGCTCCTCAACGAGTTCCAATCTCAAAACCCAAATACAACAACGATCCTATCTCCCGAGGAAACCGTCGAGAGATTTCCGCTTGTGAATCCTGACGACCTCCAATCTGCCCTGTTCTCAACCACCGAACTTTGCGTCAATCCTCGGGAAGCATTGGCGCAACTCCCTAACTTTCTTAACACCGAGTACGGGATTCGCTTCTCTTTCGGAGAAACCGTCACAAAAATTGATGACAACGACATCAAAACAAATCTGCGGAATCTCTCCGCGAGCAAAATTTTCGTTTGCCCGGGAGCCAATTTCAAAATTCTCTTCCCTGATTTCTTCACTCGCCACGGTGTCCAACAATGCCAACTCCAAATGCTACGAATTGAGCCGCCAATGCCCGAAACAAGACTCCAAATAATGATCGCGGGCGGACTCACTCTAAGCCACTACCTGAGCTTCCGGGATTGCCCAAGTTTTCCCCTCGTCAACCAACACCATTCTGATTACTATCCAGAATTTATGAAGCGCGGAATCCATGTCATGGCTTCTCAACACCAAAGCTCGGAAGTCACCATTGGCGATAGCCACACCTATGGACTGGATTTACCCCCGTTCACTGAAGAACACACCGATCAACTCATTCTTGGCTACCTCGCCAAGATGATCCAATCAGAGACTTGGCAAGTCTCGAGTCGCTGGCTCGGAAACTATTCCAAACACCCAACCGAACCGCTTCTTAAAGAGCAATTGTCAGACGCAACGACAATTTGCGCAAGCCCGGGCGGAGCTGGAATGACATTATCATTCGGTTGGGCCGAGCGAAATATTGCCGACCTAACTCAATAGAATTTCGGGCAACGCATTCACATTTGCCACCAAATGAGTGTGCGGATAAGGAATCAATGCCTCCCGCGCGTGTGTCCCTTCCGTCACGCCGATCACCCAGCCACAACCCCCAATGTTCCCCATCATCAAGTCGTTTGGTGTATCTCCCACTTTCGCTACATGCGCCGGGTTGTCCACCGCAAACCGCTTCATTGATTCAAAAATCATGTCCGGTGACGGCTTCGGCCTATTGACCTCATCACAAGTAATCGTGAAATCAATCACCCCGCCATGCCAACCGAGCTTGCCCAAAACGGCATCTGCAACCCGCCGATTCAACCCCGTATCCAAAACGATAAACATCCCTTCCTGACGCAATTTCGTAAACACCGCCATTGCCCCCGGAACCGGGTTCCCCTCCGCCTCAAAGTGCTCAATCAACGCCCCGTCCAACTTCTCGGAAACTTCCTTCAAAAACCCTGATTCTTCGGCCCGCTCATGACCAGCCCGTTTCATCCCATTTCTAACCGCCGTTACCGTCGGCATCCCCATCAAAGTGACAAAAGAACCTGGCCCCATATCTGCGCCGAACTCCCCAAACACTCGCGACATCACCTTCGCCACGCCACCCCGGTCAAACACAGTCGTCCCTGCCATATCAAACATGACCAGCTTCGGCTTCATCGCTACCCAGTATGACCCAAACGAACGCGCTAAAGGTTCAAACATTGACTTAACCCCAGGTTAAACCCTGAGTGCAATGCTCAAGGAATGATCGGACTTGTTGCCACACTACTCCTGAGCCAAAACTCTCTTCAAACCGATTTTCGAGTCACCCCTTACCTTCTTGCTCCCCATAATCAATCCATCACAATAACTTGGTTCTCGCATAGTAACCAGCCTGGCACCCTCACTGTTGCCAACCAAAAATTCACTACTCGCCCCACCAAAACCTCAATCCTTGATTACCACTCAATCGAAGAAGCCGAGCGATCAAAGTTTCCTGACATGGCAACAGGAACCCCTTACAAACATCAGGTTATCGTCAAAAATCTGACCCCAAATACCACCCAGAGATACACTGTCACCCAGGGGAAATCCACCTATTCTGCCTCATTCAGAACCGCCCCAAAAGCCGATTCCGCAACTCCAATCCGCATCGTTGCCATCGCCGATTGTGAAACCGAACCTGACGGCCGCAATATCTATCGCGAGTGGAGCACCGGAACTCAGCATCCCGATTCCACCGGACGCCCTGCTGACCAAAAGAATTACCTTGTCACGGAAACCCAAGGATTCATCGAAAACCTCAAATTCATCCGTCAATCCAAACCCAACCTGATCATGCTCGCTGGTGACATTGTCCAAGGCGGTGGATATCAGCGTGCCTGGGATGAGTTCTTTTTCCACACTGCCGGAAAATTCGATGACATCCTGGGATCAACTCCTCTCATCCCCGCGATCGGAAACTGGGAAAACTTTGGTGCTCGCGTCGGAGGTTACGAACCATGGGCCGTCAAACTCGCCCGAGACAAGTACGCATCCTATTTCGATGCCCCCGCCAACAACGTCCGCGAATACAAGAACTTCTATCACCGTCAAGACTACGGCCCGGTGACAATCATCACCCTCGATTCATCCAACGGTCTGCCCGACAACACCGACAACGACACCAACAAGAACATCAACGAGTCCACCTATCCAGGCAACAACTTAACCGATCTGAACCCCGGTTCAGCCCAGTGGAATTGGTGTATGGATCAGCTCAAAGAAGCACGATCAAAAGGACAAATCATTCTTGTGCAATTCCATCACATCCCGTATTCGAGTGGGGGCCACTCCCTCCCAACCTCGCTTCCCGACTCGTCCGGCCAAAGCGGTCTCGCCATGCGGGCTTATACGCCCTACTTCCAAAAGTACGGAGTGTCCGCCATCATTTGTGGGCACAACGAATCCTTCGAGCGATCCCAACTGGGTGATATCCAAATCTACGATGTTGGTGTCGCCGGAGACGGTCTTGGTTCCTCAATATCCGACCGAGACCCCCGTCGCTTGAACCCTTGGAGAAAGTGGGTTGCCCACGTTGACTCAACCGAACTCTGGCGAGGTTCGCAACTGATCGACGGCGGCAAACATTACGGACATCTGGAAATCGACATCATTCCCAGCCCAACTGAAGCCACGTTAACGTTTACTCCCGTCTATTCCTTCCCCGTCACCAACGAACAGGGCAAAGTCACCAAATTCGAGAGAAGAGTCTATAACGACCAAGTCACTGTCAATCATCCTCGTCCCAAAAAGCCCCTGGAAATCAAAACTCCCGGAACATAAGTGAAACCACTGCCAAAATAGACCATAGTGCAACACCTGACTTTCCCTATTCGAAGCGACAAGGTCACAATGACCGTCGCGATTTCCGAGCACATCGTCTCCGCAACGTCTCCATTCCAAACCATAGATATCTACCAATCCACCGAACTCGGCCGCATGCTCTTCCTCGACGGTCACGTTCAACTTGCCGAATTTGACGAACACGCCTACCATGAATCCTTTGCTCACATCCCCCTCAGCGGAATGGATAAGCCCCAATCCGCTCTCATTGTCGGCGGTGGAGACGGTGCCCTCCTCCGAGAACTTTGTCGCCATGAATCCTTCACCACCATCCATATGGTCGAAATTGATGAGATGGTCGTCGACACCTGCCAAACTCACTATCCTGAACTCAACAACGGCGCATTTCAAGACCCCAGAGCAACCATCTTTTTCGAAGACGCGTTCGCATTCGTCAAAAACCCACCCCAAAAATACGACGCGATCTACATCGACGCTACCGATGTCTATGAAGAAGAAGATGGATCCCTCTCCGAGCAACTCTTCACCGAAACGTTCTACCAAGATTGCGCCAAAGCCCTCACCGAGAACGGCATCTGCGTCACCCAAGCCGACAATCCCGTCTATTGCCCCTACTCCGCCGGCCCAATCCTGACCCAATTCGAGAAAGCCTTCGGCAAAGCCGGATTCTACTGGTGCCAAGTCCCCTCGTTCGGCGGATATTCCGGATTCGTCTGGGGAAGCCCCAACCACCATCCTGACCCGGTGCGCAAACTCTCCGCCAACCTCCAACTCAAGTATCTCAACGATTTGAACTACGCTCTCGCTCTCTCACCAATCCCATTTGGCGATCTGAGCCAATAAAACCACTAGGTTAAGACTCACTCTCTGTCAAATACCGGGCTTCAAGCATCCCATCTAAGGAACACCCCATCAACTGAGGTTCCTTCGGAATGTTTGCTGCCCTTCCTTTCACCCTTGCGCTCATCACTTCGCCCCAATCCGGTTGGGAGACCAAGTCCAATACAACCAAAATCCCGTTTGAAGTCCACAACGCGGTCGTCAAGGCCCTTCAGGAAGCAACTGAAGCCCAGACCAAACGCGATTACCAACTCAGCCTTGCCCTGCTCCACGGAATCATCTACAACGATGGAGTTAAAATTGCCGTCGACCCAGACGGCCTCACCCCTACCCCCGCTGCCCGCCAGGGTCTAACCAATGCTCTTAACTCCTGGGACAAAGCCCTCGAAAAAGACAACCCCATCCAATTTGTTTCCGATCCCAAAAAAGCCCATCTCACTCTTCAATTTGTTGACAAAGTCCCCCGCTCCGGTCACGACGCGTTGGGTCTGATCGAACTCAAAAAGCGGTACTCGTGGAACCGCTCTCGGTACGAAATCGAGATTAGCGGCACAATCTTTATCCAGACCCACTACAATCGCATCCCCCTTTCCGCCAGTCAATTCACCGAGGTCATCGCCCACGAACTCGGACACCTTCTCGGGCTTGACGATCTCAATCAAACCGGTCAGCTCATGGGGCCGATGATCCTCGATCAACCCGTCAGCGGTCCAAACGCCCGCGAAACCTATGCTGTCCAGATCGTCCGCTACCACGCCAAAACCCAGTGGAACACCGTCGTCGATCTCATCAATGCCAGCAAGCAATCACAACCTGAAGCAGAATTCTTGTCCTACGAACAAGAATATCTAGCAACTTGTACAGTGGGACGCCCTTGCAAATACGGCAAACACTAACTAGAGTCCTTAGAGGTTCTCAAAATGGTCAGCTCATCAACAACCGCAATGGTTTCGACACTGGCCGGCCTGAAACGCCTTGAAGCTCAAATTCAGCGCGCCATGCTGGAAACAAGCGGACAGGCGCCACAGATGCCGGAACAATCACCCGAGAAAGTGGCAGACATGATGGAACACGAAGCAGCAAAGACTGCCGCCCGTGCCAAATCCGTCATGAGCAGCCTCGACATCTCCGCGTGATCAAACCAGGAGAAAAACCAACATATGTCAATCAACGGAATCGGCCCCGCCCTTGCAAGCCTGCACTCAGCCCAGTCGCTCGCCGCAGGCGCGGCTCATTCCGTTGCCACCCAACCCGAGCAGCTCCCGGACGCGCTCATTCAGCTCAACCAGGCCCAGCTCCAAACCCAACTTGCGGCCAAAGTGATCCAAACATCCGATCAAATGACGAAATCGTTAATCGACATGATCGCTTAGCCTCCATTATCCCGTCCCTCAATCAACAAACCCCTTGAAAGCCAAATCTGTCCACACTCAGAGGCGGTACTCTCGGCCCGTGTCGGATTCCCAACTCGGGCCCCTAGTGGCCACCCTTTACGAACTGCAATCTGCGTACCTTGAGCCAAAACTCAAGGCCGCCGGAATCCGCTGGACAACCTTCCAACTCCTTGCCGCCGTCATCGGCGCTGGGGATCAAGCATCCCAAGCCGAAATTGCCCGCCGCCTGGCCGTTGCCCCTGCAACCCTGTCCGAAGCTGTTCAAACCCACGTCCGCCAAGGCCTCTTGATCCAAGCCCCGGCACCTACCGACCGCCGCAAGAAAATCCTTCAACTCACACCCGAAGCAAAACGAAAAATGTCAAAGGTCGCCGTCCATGTCCAAACGCTGGAACAGCTCCTCACTGCGTCCATCAGCCCCAAACTTATCGCTGAAACGGAAACCGCTTTGGAGAAAATGGTGCAAAACCTCGAAAATCATCTCTGAAGGACTGGACCCCAACCGAAAAATCCTGGTAAAAGTACAAGATCAGCGGCAACTCTTGGGTCCATCTCACCGTCCCTAGTTGCTACAGGCACTAACTGAAGGGCAAAAATGATTCGGATCGTCGGAGTTCAACCAAACGAAAACATTGGTCAAGAATTCGTGTTGCTACAAAATCAAGGCAACATGCGCATCAATTTGCGCGGCTACGCTCTCATCGCCGATTCTAACCTCTCCGATCCCCCGGGCCTCCAAAACGTCTTTGTTATCAACGAAGACATCAGCATCCCTCCGGGACACCATGCCGCCATCCGAACCGGATCTGGTACCTCCAACTGGTGCCACAAGCACGACGGCTATCATGTCTTTCACTTTTTCCTTGGACGCAACACTCCCATCTGGGAAGCAGAAACCACCGTCCACCTTCTCACCCCCACCCACAAATTCGCGACCAAAAAAGTGGAAGTCATCCCCGTTTGAGTAGATTTATGTTTCTAACTGACTGAAACCCAATCGCCTTGTAGTGCGTAATTTGCAATCGTGTATCCCGTCGACCTTTTGAGCCTCTTGAGTACTGGGGACTACGACCAGTTTCTAGTAGAGGTTAAAGGGCTCGCAAATGAAACAAAAGATGAGTCGATTGTTGACTTGCTTTTTGAAAGTTCATTAATCCACGATCGCTGTCTATACCCCCATGAGTACACAACCTGGAGATCATTCATTATCTTTGATGAAATGCACAGACTATTCAGCTTCATCAAGAAGGATATAAAGAATCGGACAAAGTACTTGAGCGCTCTGCATAGATACGTCTGCAAAGACATCGACACTAGCGATCAAATTTCTTTGATGATGAAAATTCGAGCACTATATGCTTTGCATTATTTTGAAAGTAGTAGCGAATACTTTGATATGTTCAACAAACTTGATTTATCACCATTGCCCGATTCTGTGGTGCAGAGGTTCGAAGGGAAAATGCTCTCCGCTCAAAGAGACCCAGCGGGAATCACCCTCTTGGAGTCTCTGGTCGAGCAAAGCCAGTCAAGTATACACGTGATTGATTTGGCCAACGCATACGAATGGATACATGATGCAAGATATTCTTACGAAAGAGTACGGGCAGAATTGGTGAAACGTCCTAGTGATAGTAACTTAGGAAACCATCTCAACTTTTTGAGCAAGCAGCTAGATTTGCTCGATCATGACTTTCTGCTAATAGTCAACTCACTTGGAAACGCAAGGTCAAGTAACATGACATTCTGGATTGAATCGAGGTTCTACAACTACGGTAAGCTGAAGGGTGTTGGCATAATACTGAAAAAGCTTCTTGATGGCACGGACTTCAAGCGAGAGTGGTCAACAACATACTGCAAGTACTCTAGGTTCTATATCAAGAATTCTCACAGTCAAGGAATCAAGCCATAATCTCAAGACATGGCAAAACCCGCCACCCTCATCACCGGCGCATCCGGAGGCATTGGACTCGCCCTCGCCGAAATCTACGCCAAGAACTCCCACCCCCTCATCCTCGTCGCCCGTTCCGAAGACACCCTCAAAGAAATCGCGGGCCGACTCCAAAAGCGATACGATATCCCCGTAAAACCAGTCGCCCTCGATCTTTCCGCCCCCGGTGCAACCGCCGAACTCAATAGCCAACTCGCCGCCGACCAAACCCCGATTGATCAGCTGATCAACAACGCCGGGTTCGCCAACTACGGTTCGTTCCATTCAATCCCAACCGATCGCCAACTAGGACTGATCGACCTCAACGTCCGAGTCTTGACCGATCTCAGCCAGCGATTCATCCCCATCCTCCTCCAATTCCCCAATTCGCGCCTCGTCAATGTCGCGAGCACCGCAGCATTCTTTCCCGGACCCCACATGGCTGCTTATTACGCGAGCAAAGCCTATGTGCTCAGCCTCTCAGAAGCCCTCGCCGAAGAGTATCGAACGACCCATCTTGCCGTATGCGCTCTTTGCCCTGGCCCACAAAAACTGGCTTCCAAGACCGTGCCCAAATGCAACGTTCAAGGCTAATGCAAGGCCAATTCATGACCGCCGACCAAGTTGCTCACGCCGCCTACCTCGGAATCCAGTCCGGCGACCCCATCATCATCCCCGGCACAATGAATAGGTTCCTCACCTGGCTCCCCCGCGTCATGCCCCGAACCGCCCTCGCCCGCATCATCGCCGGCGCCCAAGAACCTGTTTAGTCCGAACTGCGAGGCCCACTATCAACCGCCGGATCCTCCAATGACCGCCACAAATAGTAACTCGCCACCGTCCGAAAAGGACGCCACCGCTCCGTAAACGCCACCATTTCGACCGCCTTCGGCTTCTCCACCCCCATCATCGGCACCAGCGCCTTCTGCAAACCCAAATCCCCTGGCGAAAAAACATCCGGCCGGCACAAATAAAACATCAAAAACATCTCCACCGTCCAAGCCCCCACCCCTTTGATCGGCAACAACGCCTCCCGAACCGCATCGTCCGACATCTCAAAAAGCCGAACTGGTGTCAAATCCAACTCATGAAATCGCTCCGCAATATTCAGAATATAAGTCGCCTTCTGCCGAGACAAACCAACCCCTCGCAAAGTCTCCACATCAAAACGCAAAACATCCTCTGGTGCCATCCCCGCGTCCGTTCCCACCAATCCCGCAAACCGACCAAAAATCGTCTCCGCCGCCTTCCCCGAAAGCTGCTGAAACGTGATAATCCGCGCCAGCGCTCGGAACGGATTCTCGACCAATTCAAAAACCGGGCGGTCGTGAACCGCCACGACCGGCCCCAAAAACTCACAACCCTCCAACTCCAAAAGAGCTGAATTCAAAATTTCTCTATCGGCAAGCGTCAAAATCGAACTCCAATGCTGTACTGAATCGCATTAAATCCTTGGTTATCGTTATTCGTCGCCCCATTCGACATATGATGCCACCGAATACTAAAAACATATTCCTGACCCAAATATTCCGTCATCACCCCAATCCCAAAAAACGGCGTGCTGTTCAACTGGTTCGGCAAATCTTGAGTTGTCCGCTCTGCATAACTCACCCCCCACCCCAAATCCAAAAATGTCGTCCAGCCCGGAATGTACTCGTTCCAATACCGCGCGCCCAGCTTCACTCCCCATGTGTACATCGTATTCGCTGGATTTCCGTCCAACGCCGCCGCTCGAGTCGGCATGAAATACACCCCATAGAGAGCCTGAGCGGGGTTCGACTTAAATCTGAGCCTTGGTTCAGGCTTCAAATAGGTGAGTTGGTAGATCGAACCGAACCGCGCATCCTCCGAGCCAATCCACGCTTTCCCCTCGCTATAACCCGCCTCAAACGTCCAAAGCGTCTCTTTCACTCGAAACGCCTGCCTGTCATCATCGGCCAATCCAACCGCCGCAAAACCAACCACGCACCCCAACAACCCTAGTCTCATCCCTGATATCTCTCGCATCCTCATCTCACGACGTTCAAAGGTTACCGAACTGTTCCCGAGGGCCGGGTCGTTCAATCTGTCACAATTTGACACCCCCACCGGAACTGTTATGGCTCTCCGCTTGCCCACCCTTGTCATTGTCGGCCGACCCAACGTCGGCAAAAGCACAATGTTCAACCGACTCATCGGCTACCGCCTTGCCGTGGTCGAAGACACGCCGGGCGTCACCCGAGACCGTATTTATGCCGAATCCAAATGGAAAGACTGGCAATACCGAGTCGTTGACACTGGCGGAATCCTCTTCGGCGATGACGATCCCCTCGTGGATCAAATCCGCACCCAAGCCGAAGTCGCCATGGCTGAAGCCGACGTCGTCCTCTTCGTCGTGGATGCCATCGATGGCGTCCACACCGCCGACTGGGATCTCGCTGAATACCTGCGCGGATTCAACCGGCCAGTATTCATCGTCGTCAACAAAGCCGACAACCAAGACCGAGTAAACGCCAGCCCCGAATTCTATTCCCTGGGCGTGGGCGAAGAAGTTTTCCCCGTCTCCGCCCTCCAAGACAAAGGCTTTGACAAACTCCTCGCCGCCGTGTTCGATGGCCTCGCCAAACACATGGCCCCCGAAGCCAACCCCGACGAAGAACTCCGCCTCGCCATCATCGGCCGCCCTAACGTCGGAAAATCTTCAATGCTTAACGCTTTCAGCGGCGAGCAACGCGCCATCGTCAGCGACATCCCGGGAACAACCCGCGATGCCATCGACTCGCTCGTCGAATTCAAGGGCCATAAAATCCGCCTCATCGACACCGCCGGTATCCGCCGCCGTGGCAAAGTCCAAGGCAGTATCGAATTCTATATGGTGCTCCGCGCCCAACGCGCTCTCGAACGCGCCGAATGCGCCCTGCTCGTCATCGATGGCGAAGAGGGCCTCACCGATGGCGACAAGCGAGTCGCAAAAATGTCTCTCGACATGGGCAAACCACTCGTCATCGCCGTCAATAAATGGGATCTCATCGAACCCCCAACCGGGCAACTCGGCAAAACAACCGACACCAAAAAAGAGTTCATGCGCCGAATCCACGACGAGCTCCCCGAAATGAGCTACGCCATCATTCGATTCACCAGCGCTCTCGAATCAAAAGGCATGGATGGCGTCATGAAAGCCGTCTTCACCGCCGTAGATAGCTGGAACTTCCGCCTCCCTACTGGCCCTCTCAACCGTTTGGTTCAAGATGCTCAGTTCGAAAAGCCCCTCACTCGCAAGGGTCAGCCATTCCGCATCAAATTTGCCACCCAACCCCAGAGCCGTCCGCCCACATTCGTCATGTTCTGCAACAACCCCGATCTGTTCCACTTTAGCTACCAACGCTACATCACCAATCAGATTCGCAAAAAATTCCCCCTCCCCGGCACCCCAATCACCGTCGTCGCCCGCAAATCCGGCGAAGACAAAGACGACAAAGAATAGTTGCCAAGGGTGGCACTGGCAACGCTTGGACACACACCCGAGGTAGCGATGCAAAAGTAACTGCTGAATCGCCCGCCACTTTCGCCGATACTTGGATCAATCAATCAATCATAATAGACAGACCATTATACCTATAGATTGATCAAGTTGAACCCGATTGGCGTGATGATTGGAGTCAAAACTCTTGGGGAAATTTCGCGTCCCCTCCAAATCAGGCTGAAGGTAAAATATTCCAATGGGTGAAAACAGAGAATTACCTGTTCAGCGTGTTAAAAGGATTAAACCCCTTGCCGAACTAGCAGTAGAGCTAGTACCGTTATTGGCGGCATCGGATTCAGCTAGGTTAGAAACTGGCGCATACAATTCCGAGTATCCGACCGATTCAGCGTTTAAAATGTATTTCGAGGACTTCAGAGACATCATTAGGCTAGTGTTTGATTACAAAGCATTGCTTCCTACCTCACTCCTAGAGTTAGGTGACGAGCTATTACAGTTTACAGATATTAAGTGTGACCCTAAGATCGGATATAGTAATATAGGATTGAAGTGTTGCCAGTTTGCAGTTGAACTGTATGAACTCTGCTTTCTCATAAGCTCTCAAGAATATGGTGATACAAATCACTTCTATTCCAACAGCGAACTCTACAAAAAGCTGTTCGATGATGAAGGAGAATATGAGGGTTATCTTGACATTATTTTCAGACAGCGACTCAAAGAGTTAAGGGAACAAGAAGGGACTGATTCAGAATAGATGAAGTCGGGATCTCTCTTCAAAAATCGAACAGTATTGCTAGGCGCGGGATTCTCCAAGAACTTTGGAGGGTTCCTTGCGAGCGAATTTCGTGAGATATTGCTGTCCGATCCCAAGATTATGTTCAATAACAGTCTACGCCAGCTCCTAACGACGGAACCAAACTATGAGAGGGCCGTATCAAACATGCGAGAGCCTTTTAATTCCCAAAGTCCTAATAAACCCATTTTTGAAGCGGCTGTACTTAAAGCATATCAGACGATGAATGAACACATTCATGCGACCATCAATGATCGGCGGCGATCAATTAAGACTTTCGCTATCAACAACTTCATTCGCTGTCTATATCCTTTTAAGAACGGCGAAATAAATGGGAAATCTGCATACATCTTCACTTTGAACCAGGATTTACTTTTGGAGAGAATGCTCCAACACAGTGGTCATGCACCTTTTCAGACTGCAGCTGCCACGACAAACACTAGCTGGCACTACACGGAGTCCACAGACTTAATTCTGCCCAAACTCCATGAATCAATCAAGATAAGAGACATAGATCAGAGCTTTGTGGATGGCATTGATCTGACAGGCAAGATCAGTATCATCAAGCTGCATGGATCATCTGAATGGATGAACGAGGAAGGCAACCTGCTCATCATCGGCGGCGATAAGCAAGACTCTGTAAGCCGGAGCGCACTTTTTACGGCCTTTCAGAAGCAATTCAGGGATTCACTTGGGGCAGAGTCGCGTCTTCTAGTGATCGGCTATAGTTTCAATGATGACCATATCAACAAAATTATTAGTGAGAAGTTAGAACTGGGGTTGAAACTTTGGGTTTGGGATCGTCCTGCAAGTCGAGAAGCTTGCTTTAGCGGAGCGTCCCTTTTTGCAAGGGAGAAAATTGAGCCTTCTGTTGCTGTATACATAAACGTGCCTTTCGAGCAGGTGTTTAACACCGAGGATGTAAAGAATAGTTTTCATCCGACTATCGACTCCTTTTTGGCAGACTAAACCCCTAAAAACTCGTTCAGATCAGCCCCAAAATCGAGTGTCGAACTAGGGTGGCCACCAAATACTGATTGGAAGGGTTCATTGATGTACCGCTCAATAGTTGATCGGAAGGCATGACCATCGACGTGGCACTTGATGTATTGATCCCAACTCGGCCAGTCAAGATAGTCCCAAACCCAAACCCGAAGTCCGTGATTGTCAATGCCGTCATTTATGATCGAGTTGATATGCGGATCACTGAAACTATATCCGATTACGAGCAACATCATATCATCCTGCGTCAAAACTTACTTGAATGCCGTTTGATAAGCCGTCAGAAGCGGGGACTTGCTGAGAAACGCTTGTTTATCGCCGCCTACCACTAGCAGATCGCCAGCCTCGTTCTTCCACTCTGCACTTCCGTGGAGCTTGATGTAGTTGATCGTCCCGTGAGCCCAGTTAATCTTGTCAACGGCATCAATAGAATCTTCAACTAGGATTTTCTTGTTGAGCTGTTGATCTGGCCGTAATTGCCCGCCACCATTCTGGAAGTGCCACGATTCTTGCTTTATCCCTGGAATGCCGTAGGATGTTGGTCCGTTGGCATTTTGAATAACAAACTCTAAAAACGAATCCTGATTTAGGGTGAAGAGGTTGCTGGATCGGTTCTTATCGTTGTGGAAGGTGGAACGGAAGAGGCGGTCAAAGAACTTTTGAAGGTTATAAAACGATTTGTAGTCGAATCGATTCAAATTCGGCTTGCATAGCTGTTCATTCTGTTTCCTGTAAACATTCGCTACCGCCTCTTCAAACTGCCTCACCTGTTCTATATTGCCCTCCTTACGAATCTGGGCCAAGGCATTCTCGTAGTTGTATTTCTCGCGTAAGGCGTCGGCGAACAGCTTATTTGACTTGATTCCTGGCTCAAAGAAGACCTTCGACGTCATTTCACTCGCCAAAAAGCCACCGAAGTTCTTTGAGAAGCCAGCTCCAAGTAGAGCAGTCCTGCCACTAGGCTGTGTCCCAATTTCCACAGGATCATTCTACTGTGACCTGACATAATGCTGGAGGAGCAACGTCCGAGAAGATACCTAACTACAGATAATCAGCCTACTCACTATTTCTTCAAAATAAAACTGCCTATATTGTCGGGTGTAAAGCACAGACAAAAATCGCGGATATTATTTTGAATGGTCGGGGCGACAGGATTCGAACCTGCGGCCTCATGCTCCCAAAGCACGCGCTCTACCAAGCTGAGCTACGCCCCGATAACTCCACAATTATAGCCACCCAAAGCCCCCATCCCCAGGGGCCACCCACCACGGGAACCGAAAAACCCGATCCCCTGTTGAACCCCACAATGAAAAAACTACTGGGGATCGCCGCCGCCGCCCTCCTCGCGGGAGTCATGTTCGCCCTCGCCCTCCCCCCGCGATCCTTCGGTTTCCTCGGATGGATATTCCTCGTCCCCCTTCTCCTCACCCTCCGAAACACCCGCTTTGTAACGGGCTTCATCGCCGGAATCACTGCCGCCATGACCGCCGCAGTCATCAGCACAACTCCCCTGGTAGCCCCCAATGTCATCACCACCGGAGATGTCAGTTGGAACTACGTCGGGTTCGGACTCTACGGCGTAGTCCTCGCCCTCATGCTCGGGTTCGCTGCCGAACAAAAATACCTCACCCTCGGCCGCGCCGCAATTCTCGCGTGCCTTGGCGTCGTGATGGAATGCATCACATTCATCAAACTCCCCGCCCACCTCGCCCTCACTCAATATGCCAGCACCCCCATGCTCGCCCTCGCCAGCATCACCGGAATCTGGGGCGTCAGCTGGCTCCTCTGGCTCAGCAACTTCGCCCTCGCTTCCGAATCAACCCAAAAACACTTCCGCCCCGCCATTGCCAGCGTCGCCCTCATCGCCCTGCTCTCAACAACCATCGGATGGCACACCCCCCAATCCCCCGACCGCGTCGTGGGCGCAGTCCAAACCGACCAATTCGGTAGCCAATCCATCCTCCCCATCAACGAATCCCTAGTCGCCCAAAATCCCGACCTTGCCGTCTGGCCCGAACTCAGCATCGCCGAACACGATATCGCCCCCATCCAATCCTTCGCCGCCCGCCCCGACGGGTTCCCCATCGTCGCCACCCTCCACACCTCTCACGATCCCAAACCCCACAATACAGCCGTCTATATCGACAAATCCGGAGCCCAAGGCAGCTACCACAAACGCAAACCCTTCGCCGGAGAAGCCGACCAAATCACTCCCGGCACCCGCCCCATCGTCGTCCAAACTCTTCCCCTCAATGTCGGCCTCAACATCTGCTTCGATAGCTGCTACCCCGGTGTCATGCGCGACACCGCCAATGCCGGAGAGCCCGACCTCATCGCCCTCCCACCCTCGACCCCGCCAGCCCGAACGGGTTCATCCAAGCCGCCCACGCCGCTTTCACCCCCTTCCGCGCCGCCGAACTCGGGATACCCATCGTCCGCGCCGAAGCCACCGCTTGGTCAATGATCGTTGACTCTCGGGGCCGCATCACCGGCAAACTCCCAACCGGTCACGAAGGCACCCTCGCCCAATCTATCGACTCTCCCCAACCCCGCACCATCTACCGCACCCTCGGCGACTGGTTCCTCTGGATGTGCGCCGGAGTCCTCCTCGCGACAATAGGCAATTCTCTTTCTTCAAGATTTCTTCCCGCGCATCCCTCGCGGTGACCTGCTGACCAATCGCATCATAACCAAATGTCGTCACCGCACCCCGAGCATCCATCGCCGTGATGACCTGCCCCCGCGCATCATAGCTCTGGGTGGTTCGGTTTCCTAGCTGGTCTTGATACGCAATCGCCCGGGAAGCCGCATCATAGACCGTAGTGACCCGTGTTCCGTCGGGAGCAACTTGGGCAATGGTTCGGCCCGCGTTTTCATAAACCGAGGTCGAAGTCCGCCCCAGCGGATCGGTGACCGCAACATTCCGCCCCGCCGCATCATAGGAATAGGTGACGACTTGAAAAAACGAGGCCAACGACAACAATTTCAATCAACTCATCTCGCAATCCAGTCACCAAGATGATGCTGGAAAATCTTCATGCCGTAAAAATTAGCTTGCTTCCAAGAAAAACCCCCTTTAAATTTAAAGAACCTGGTTGTGCAAATCATACCGAAGGATACGATGCCAAGAAAGGCAATAAAGGTAATAGCTGGATGTTGAATTCCGGTCGCCAAACTGAGAGCGAAAGCCGTTGGCGAGACAATAGCTACATTCACCATAGTTGACTTTATTGATTGGTCGTATAACAATCCGATTGGCCATCCAACTGCGCTAAACAACGCAAACAATCCCACCATTTCAAGACTTCCCATGAAAATCATCATACTTGCGGTTAATCCCCAGACAATTGCACGAATCATTGCATTTACTATAATGAACACCTTGTGGTTATTGAGATCGAATGACTCCAGTTCCTTTTCTAGTTCTAATTCTAATTCACTCTTTTGTTCAAACATCTCATCCTCCTAAATTCGCTGTTGCTCTTATCCCAGAAGGCTCATCTTAGTCGAGGATAAATACGTGCCCAATCATCTCTAGTAGGCGAAGTGACACGCTCAATTACATCTCTTAAAGAAGGACCATGACTTTTTCGCCTCTCACAGCAAAGACCGTCGCAAATAGAGGGGCAAATTTTTGCAGCGACTAACTCCCCAATTTTACTTCCTACTGAACCACCTAGAAATCCTCCAAGGACAGTTCCGATTCCACCCAGCAGTACTATTCCAAAGGCGGTACCAGTACCTGGAATAGGGGATCCGAGTACTGCCCCAACGAGGCCACCCACATAGCCACCTAAGTATGCACCAAGAATTGCGAATGGAATAGCAAAAAGCAACTTTATTGCTGCAGTACAACAATCGTTGCAAGCGTCTCTGCATGCTTCCGAACGGGAACCGCCACCAGCGACCGTTCCAAATGCACTTACAATCGATTTCAAGCAATCAAGACCAGCAGACATCTTATCCAATATATCTAAGATTTTATTTACAGCTTGTCCAAATGACAATCGATCTAATCCACTCGGATCAACGTACATCGCCGGATTTCCGTCAACGTATTGATACGCCTTCTGCCAAGGCCATATCGGATCAACACTACCCCAAGCTCCACTCACCCTCGAATACCAACGCGCTCTTACATAACTCGTCAAATGACTCCAACCAGTAGCAAAATATCCAAGCGCGCCAATAAACGTAAAAGGAGTCACACTCGTCCCAACATGCGTCACCTGACCATAAGGAGTGTACTCATAAGAATCAGTCACTCCATTAGAATCAACAAGGTAACTGGTATTCCCCATCTCATCATGAACATAAGTGCGCTCAACACCACCACGATCCTCATGAACCAACATCCCACCAAAATTCGTATACAAAACAGAAGCTGACATCACTTCTCCTCCTTCAAATAGTCCGAACCATCATAAATCACTGTCGTCACCGCCCCGCTCGGAGCCAAAGTCAACCTCCTCAGCCCATCCGCACCATAAGTATACGCAGTCAGCCCGCAAATCCAAAAACTTCACTTCCCCATCCCAAACCGGACCCGCCAACCCCCCGACCCCCTCCAGGTACTATTCAACTCCCCGACGAGGCGACGTACCCAAGTGGTTAAGGGGAGGGACTGCAAATCCTTTATGCATCGGTTCGAATCCGATCGTCGCCTCCAATATCTCTCTTATGCAAATAGCGAATCAAAAACCACGTCAATCTTCGCCGTCGCGTCAAACTTCTGGTTCGTCAAGTGCGCGACCGACATAAACCCAAAGAGCGTCGCCGCCAAAAGCTCAGGATCAGCAAACGGACTCCCCTTCTTCGTCTTCGCCTTGCCGACCGCCTCCGTCATCGCCGCCACCCACTCCAAATAAATCCCCAAAACTTCCTTCCGCAACTCGGCGTGCTCCACACTCGCCGCATAAAGGCTCAGCAAAACTTTCGCAAATCGGCTCTGCTTCTTGCAATAAGCCTCCGCCAAAGCAAGCTCCCCTTCTAGCTTTTCCGCATCCGAACCCAACGAAGCATAAAACTTCTCCCGATCCCCCGCAAATTGCGCCTTCGCAAATTCCGCCACTCCCATCAAAAGGTCAATCCGCTTCGGGAAGTAATAATGGATCGTCGCGTGGTTCATCCCCATCGCCGACGCAACCGTCCGCGCATGCAAACTCTCCAGTCCTTCGCTACCCACCAAGTCATAACAAGTCTTCAAAATCTCTGGTCGTCGCTTTTGCATAGTCCTATTTTAACCGTCCAGATGGTCAGTTTTCCACTCGTTCCCCAATTTTGAGTCAAAATAAACCCGTGGAACCCTACCCACGAACCTGGGCCGAGATCAACTTTCCCGCAATGGCGCACAATTTTCGCGTCATTCGCAACCACATCGGCCCAACCCCAAAAATCGGACTCGTCTGCAAAGCCGATGCATACGGCCACGGCCTCGTCCCCGTCGGCAGGTTCGCCGCCCGCAATGGAGCCGACTGGCTGTGCGTCGCCAGCGTCCAAGAAGGCGTCGCCCTCCGCGACTCTGGTCTCGATTGCCCCATCATGGTCATGTCCCCCACCCTCCCTGTCGAAGCCGGACAAGCCATCTTCTACAATCTTGACGTCTTCGTCGAATCATCCGCCGCAATTCACCACTACCAGGCCACCGCCGCCTCCCAAGACCGAATCGCCCGCCTCCACCTCAAGGTGGACACGGGACTTCACCGCTTTGGCTGCTCGCCCGATCAAATCCCCGCGCTCACCCGAGAAATCCAATCCCATCCCAACCTCCTCCTCGCCGGAGTCGCCCAACATTTCCTCAATTCCTCTTCCAATCCCGAAAGAACCAAAGCCCAGCTCAACACTTTCCACCAATCGCTCGAAAACCTCGAACTTCCTCCCCTAACCCTCATCCATACCGCCAACTCCGCCGCCACCGCTCTCTACCCCGAATCCCGCCATTCACTCATCCGGGTCGGCATGCACGCATACGGAATTGACCCCGATAATCTCTACCAGAATCAGCTCATTCCCGTCATGCGTTGGTTCACACGCATCACGTCACTCCGCAAAGTCGCCCCAGGTGAAACCGTTTCCTATAACGGCACCTGGAAGGCCAAAACTCCATCAACCATCGCAACCCTCGGCGTCGGCTACGGCGATGGTTACCCTCGGGCCCTCAGCAATAAATCAGAGGTCTTTCTTCAGGGACAAACCGTCCCCCAAGTCGGCCTTGTCTGCATGGATCAAATCATGATCGATGTCACGAACGTGCCTGACCCCCAAATCGGCGACACTGTCGAACTCCTCGGTGAAAACATCCGCGTTCCCACCCTCGCCCGTGCCGCCGAAACAAATAGCCATGAAATCGTCACCCGACTCATGACCAGGGTCAACCGCCGTTACGTCTATTAACCATTTGACGGAAGGTCAAAAATGCTCGCGTCAAAGATCGCTGGGTGCGTTTTCACCGCAAGCAATCCTGAAGCCGAAACCACTTTGTCCAGAGCAATCTGAGCAATCGCGCTCTGCGCTCCACCCAGGATAATGTTCTCCATTTCCTGAACGTTCACCCCCTCATCTCGCAGAACACCAAGAACATGCGAAAGAACCCCAACCTTGTCTTGGTGGCGCACCACCAAAAGGTGAGTCGCAACCGCACCCTTTGTCACATTGACAACATTGTGAACAATTCCCGTGCTCTTGTAATCAGCAACAATTCGGACAACCTCTGCCGCCACAGCTTCCTGTGCCTGTTCCGTCGATGCCCCAATATGATGAGTGCAAACAACCCCCTTCGCATCCGTCATCGGGCCGGAATACTCCGCTTCCGCCGCCGCCGGTTCACCATCAAATACATCCAATCCCGCCCGAATCCTCCCCGCCTGGCAGGCTTCAAGCAACGCCGCTTGGTCAACCACCTCCGATCGAGAAGTATTCACAAAAATTGCCCCCGGTCGCATCTTGCCAATCAACTCCGCCGAAATCATCCCTTTGGTCGAAGGGTTCAGAGCCGTATGAACACTCACGACGTCCGACTGGGAAACCAAATCCTCCAGTGACTCCGCCCGGGCAATCCCCAATGCCGCCGCCGCCTCCGGCTGCATCCACCTGGAATAAGCGATAACATTCATCCCGAAAGCTTTTGCCCGGGGAATCATCTCCTGCGCAATGTTCCCCATCCCAATCAACCCAAGGGTTAAACCATAAAGTCCGCGACCCTTCGAATATGCCTTCTTGTTCCACTTGCCATTCCGCAAATCAACTGCACAATCTGCAATGGAACGGTCAACCGCCAACATCAGCCCAAATGCCAATTCCGCTACCGCAATCGAGTTTTTCCCGGGACAATTCGCAACGTAAACCCCACGCTCACTCGCCGCCGCGATGTCAATCGTATTCACCCCCGCTCCCGCCCGAATCACGAGCGTCAAAGCATCCGCCGCCCCCATCGCATCTGCTTCGACTTTGGTAGAACGAACGACCAAAACTGCTGGCTTCTCTCGTTCTATCGCATCTCGCAAACTGTCCCCATTCAGGTCCGCATCCTGAACAACCTCACATCCAATCGCTTTCAAGCCGTCAAGAGCCGATTGTTCCAACTTATCTGCAACCAAAACCTTCATGCCCAAACTTTACCCTTCACGAACTCCGATGACATGTCCTTTAACCTCAATTTCATCTGGACGATAACATTCGGAATCCGAACATACTTGATACCCAACCCGCACAACAAAGACACCGTTTTGACCAACCGGTTGGACCCGCAATCCAATTTCAACCGTCCCCGAAAGCTGCCCGGTCTCACTCACCGGATAACTGACTTCCGCATATCCACCATCCACCGCCACCGTCATCGGAATCAACCAATCAGCTCCTGGATCGTTGGAGTTAATATGATAACCATCAGGAATCCGAATAACCAAATGGGCATAAGCCCAACCATCCGGATCCATCTGAAGCGGCAATGGATCAAACCAAGCCTCAATCGCCACTCCTTGCCCAGCAACCGTCGAGACAACTTGCCGACCTAAGACCAACTGCTCCAAACATTCAAGCAAAATTGTTGCCGCCGCTTGCGGAGCCAGCTGCGCCCAGCCATATGCTGCAGTTAAATGCTCAAGTGCCTCATCGTTGCGCCCCACCCGCCGGAGCAAACCAATCGCGACCCCATTTGCGCTCGGTACCGCTTGATCCAAAAATGGCTTCTGCCGACCAATCAATTCCTCATGCCCCCAACCCGTGAAATAGAATCCTCTCTGATCAGCAAACTCTTCCACCATCCGGTCAACCACCTCAGATGCATCCCGTCCCAAATCCACTAAAGCCATGCCAAAGTAGGCATAATCATCGAGGAATCCGTCTACCGACTCATGTCCCTCCACCCACTGGTGGGGTAACTCCGCTCCATAACTCACAAAGAAATCCGCCACCCGATTCGCTAGGTCAAGACGGCCCGCTTCCACTAACCCTGAAATCACCAGCGCATTCCAGGCGAGCAGGCCCTTCTCGTCCCGCCCCGGTTGTTCACGATCCATTCGCCGCTCCAACATCTCATCCAGATCATCCAGTCGCCGGCCAACTGACTGGCGCGCGAACAGATTCAAGCCCAGATAAGCCCCCGTCGCCTCGTCCTGAAAGTTTCCTCCTTCCTCAAACCCATAAACTTCCGCCACCCCATCAGAAACCTCATCCCGTTTCCAGAGATAAGTCAAACCCTCTTCTCCATCTGTGTCCGCGTCGAGTGCAGCCGCATAAACGTCCCCCACCTTCATTTCCCGTTCAAGCCATCCCACAATCCCGTCCGACACTTCCTCAAACAGCCCCTTCAAATCCTCATCATCCACCATCCGCGCTGCCCGGGCATAAAGCCAAAGCATTTGCCCGTTGTCGCTTAGCATCTTCTCAAAGTGCGGCAAATGCCACTGCGCGTCGGTTGAATACCGGTGAAACCCACCGCCGACATGATCCCGAATCCCGCCCAAAGCCATCTGCTCCAGAGTCCGCATCACCATATAAACCGCCGTATCAATCAGTCCCGCCGCATCCCCCGGCAAGTCCGCCCGGACTTCAATGTAGCGCATCAAAAATCGCAAAGCCGCAAAAGGCGGAAACTTGGGAGCTCCCCCAAACCCTCCATTCACTTCGTCAAAATCTTCCCGCATCGCCCGAACTGCCCCGTCCATCAACCCCACATCAATCTTGTCCGTCACCGGTGGAATTGTCCGCTCCAAGACTTGCCTTAACCCCTGAGCAAATTCTTCACTCTTGCGCCGAATGTCCGCTTCCTCCTCTCGCCAAGCCCCCGCAAGTGCCGCCAAAATCTGCAGAAACCCTGGATTCTCACCCCGCCCATTTTTCGGAAAGTACGTCCCCGCAAAGAACGGCTTTGCATCCGGGGTCAAAAAGACCGACATCGGCCACCCTCCGCGACCCGTCGCCAATTGCACCGCTGTCATATAGAGATCATCAATATCGGGTCGCTCCTCCCGGTCAAGCTTAATACACACAAAATCCCGATTCAACGCCTCCGCAACTTCCAAATCCTCAAAACTCTCATGCGCCATAACATGGCACCAATGACAACTTGAGTAACCCACACTCAAAAAGACTGGCTTGTTCTCTCGCCTTGCCTCCTCCCAAGCCGCCTCGCCCCATTCCTGCCAATCCACCGGATTCTCCGCGTGCTGGCGCAAATACGGCGAAGAACTCAAAGCAAGACGATTCGGCATTTCAATTTCAGCATACCGACCCACCTCCGGCCCGCACAGGGAACGAACCACCCCATCCCAAACGCTATACTTCCCCACAACTAATCGTGAGCAAGCCCGAAACTTCAAACAGCCTCACCCCAAATATCGCCAAGGGCGGCATCATCATGGCTGCCAGTATATTTCTATCGCGCATCCTCGGCCTTGTCCGCGAAGCGGTCATCACCGGTCAATTCGGCAACTCCACGCTCACCGACGCCTATTTTGCCGCTTTCTCCATCCCAGACTTACTCTTTTATTTGGTCGCTGGCGGTGCCCTCAGTAGCGCTTTCATTCCTGTCTTCAGCGAATATCTCCACACCGACCGCGAAGATGAGGCTTGGCATATTTTCTCCGTAGTCCTCACTCTGATGTCCATCATCGTGGCCATCTTCATTGCCGTAGCGATGGTGTTCACGCCTCTTCTTATTCAAATCACCGCCCCTCAAACTGATCCCACCAAAGCCGCCGAGTTCTATCCCATGGCCGTGATGATGGCCCGGATCGTCCTTCCTGCTCAATTTGCATTCTTCATTGGTGGCATCCTTTTCGGCACCCTATACAGCCGCAACATTTTCACCGTCCCCGGGCTCGGGCCAAACATTTACAACATCGGCATCATATTTGGTGCTCTGGTTCTCAGCCAATTCATGCTCGTCCCCACCGCCGGCATGAGTTGGGGGGCAACGATTGGCGCATTCATTGGCAATCTATTGATTCCCCTCATCGCCATGCGCTCAATCGGTCTCAAATACAAATTCAGCCTCGACACCAAACACCCGGGAGTAAGAAAAGTTTTCCGGCTCATGGCCCCGGTCGTCTTTGGACTATCTCTTCCTGGTGTGTTCGCCCTGTTCCTCGTCGCCTTTTCCAGCTGGGGATACGGCGAAGAATCCGGCTTCATCTCATCATTCCGGCAAGCCAACACCCTCATGCAAGCCCCTCTCGGAGTCTTTGGGCAAAGTATGGCCCTCGCTGTTTTCCCCGCCCTCAGCCAGTTTTTCGCTCAAAAGAACATGGATATGTTCCGCGACCAACTCATCAAAACTCTCCGCAGCGTCATCTACCTCACTGTCCCCGTCAGCTTCATCCTCATATTCGCCAGTTCTGATGTCATCCGCCTCGTCTACCAACACGGTCAATTCACTGCCGCTGACACCGCTCGAATGGCTCCACTCCTCACGGCATTCGCCATCGGAGTCCCCTTCTGGTGTCTCCAACCAATCCTCATGCGGGCCTTCTTCGCAATCCAGAACACCCTCCGGCCCATCCTTCTCGGCACACTCGCCACTGCCATATTTCTCGCCATCAGCTTCGCCGTCGTAACCACCGACCAAGCACCTTACGCTCTTGCCCTTGGAGGCTCTGTCGCTGCAATTGCCCTCGTCATTCTCCTCATCAAATCGATTGCCAAAGAAGTTCCCGGCCTCAATACGGCCCCTCTGTTCAAAACTGCCGTCAAAGCCTCCGTCGCCGCAATTCCTTCAACTGCCGTCTTCTGGGGCATCTTCCGCCTCAGCGAGCAGTTCCCCACCCTCGACAACAAGTACGCCGCTCTCGCCCTCGGCCTCTTCTTTGGCCTCGTCAGCCTGTGGGTGTATTACTTCATCACGAAATTCTTCCGAATGCCCGAATCAGCTTATTTGGATAGAGTGGCCAACCGGATTAACAAAAAATCAAAAACGGAACCAAACTGATATTACAATTCGTAATAAAGCGGTATGTCCCTGATCACTGCCCTCATCGCGCCCCTCGCTTTAACTTCCTCAGCTCCAATCCAATCAGGAGAACTCCCCCGAAAACCCGCGCTCGGCATCCAATTCCAAGCCGGAACCCTAATCGTAGCTGGAACTGTCCCCGGAGGCTCGGCTGAAAAAGACCTCAAACCCGGTGACATCCTCCTAAGCCTCAACAATGTCACTCTGGAAAATCCCCAACTGCTTGGCTCTGCAATTGCCCCGCTCAAAACTGGCGAGAAAATCCCCGTAGTCCTTCAAAGAGACGGCAAAGTCGTCAACTTGACGCTAACCCTAAAGGAACGACTCCGTGAAACTTCACCCGACTACGACGTGATTTACAGCCATGTCGTCAGCAACGGCAATCGCATCCGCACCATCATCACTAAGCCGAAAAAAGCCGGTAAATTTCCCGTTTTCTTCATGATGCAAGGTCTCGGTCAGTTCAGCATGGATTACGCCCTCTCTGGCCCATCTGGACCATACAAGGAATTTGTCCAACACTTCGCTAAGCAAGATTTCGTGACCATACGGGTCGAAAAACCCGGCATGGGCGACGCCGAAGGTGGACCCTACCCCGAAACCGACTTTTTCACCGAAGGCGACGTCTACCTCCAAGCCCTCCGTGACATCAAAACCAAACCGTACGTCAATCCTGACCGCGTCTTCCTTTTCGGACACAGTATGGGCGGAACGTTTGGCCCCTGGGTCGTCAGCCAAGAACCCGTCTATGGGTTCATTCCTGCTTCGACCCTCTACAAAACATGGACCGAATATTGGGTTGAAAATGTACGTCGCCAGCAAGCACTGGCCGGTGCAAGTCCCCAAGAGCAAGATGCCGGTGCTCGAGCCGATGCCGTCATCCAACCTCTGGTATTGCTCCATAACTGGACTCCCGCACGAGTCGCCGAAGAGTTCCCTGTCTATAAACCATACATTGACGAATACTTCGGTCAGGACCCCACCAAGATGATGGGGCGAACCCTTGGGTTCTGGCGTCAACTCGCCGGGCTCAACCTGCCCGAACTCTGGAGCAAAGTCAATGCCCGCACCCTCGTCCTTTGGGGTCAATGGGATTACGTCAGCACCGAAGCTGATCACATGATGATCCGCGACCAGCTCAACGCCCAAAAACCCGGATCAGCCACCTATGTCCGCATTGACGATGCCTTCCATGGCTTCACCAAAGCCACCAGCTACGAAAACGCTCGAGCCGTCCCCAGCCAACCCTTTAACTTTAAAGTCATTGAAGTGATGGATGAGTGGATCAAAAAACAACTCGCCGAAAACTGAACAAACCCAAAAACCAAACGTCCCTAAAGCTGTTCGATCAACGTTCAATCGCAAAAACGTGGAACTCAAAGTTCCAGAAAGTCTGTAGTGAAGGACAGGCATGCGACAACGATCGCCGGCTCAAGACCCGCAAGTCTGAGCCGGCATTTTTTTGTTTGAATGACTTTGCATGTTAAAACTCATACAAATCTCACAACTCCGCCGAACTCCGACATCAACACTAAGTCTCTACTCACCAAGGCAATCCCAAGAATTGCCAACAAAAAGGACAACCATGAACAGTCTCAAAACAATTCTCGTCGCCGCAAGCCTCCTCGTCAGCGTCTTCGCTTTCGCCCAGGCCGAACATGGCAACCATACTGCCGGTAAAGGCGTCGCCAAAAATCAAGAGCAAACTGCTGAGTTTGAATTCCGCGCTGGACAAGTCCGAAATGGAGAAGTCAAAGGGAATTTCAGTATGACCGTCGGCGGACAAAATCTTCCGTCACGCGTCAAGATCGAACTCAAACGAATCGGCAACCTCGAAGTCGGTGAAGACCGCGCCTCATTCCAAGGTGCGGGAGTTCTGGTCGTCAACCGTAATGGACGACTAGAGCGTGTCGAGGGCCGAATCAAAGTCACGGTGTTCGACGTCACTGGACCGAACGAAAACGGCGAGGAACGACCGCATCGCGATCGAATCAAGGTCGAATTCAAAGCCGCCAATTCCAACCTCACGTTCGACTTCGAAGGGTTCGTCACTCGTGGCGATATCCGGGTCTGACCAATATCAGAATGAAATGGCCCTCCCACCTGGGAGGGCCATTTTCACGAATTTTTAGCCGAGGCGACTAGCCGAGTTTGAAGATCAGCCTCTGGTACTTCCGTATGATCATTCAAATACTCTTCAAAACACCAATCCCAATCTGTCCCTCCCGCCAACTCCAATGCCTGAGTGAATTCAGCCCATGCCGCTGGCAAACCTGAATAAGGGCCACTATAAATCGACACCAAAAAATCGCCCTCCGGTACATCAATTAAATGCAACTCCGGATGATCGATCTCAAAATCTAGCCCAACCTGAACCGCCGCATCGCTGACCAATTCCTCGACTGGCTTACTCTCCGGATCGTCGTACCAAAATCCCGCTGGTGGCCCAACCATCTCAATCCCCATCGGCCCAATGATCCCAAAGAGCCGGTCAAATGCTCCACCAATCTCTGGATATGCCCCAACATGCTGGATCGCAAGGTAACGCCTCGCCGGAAAGGAAATCTTCGTTACTTCCATAGCTCATAGTATACACACCGCTCGTCGGAAAAATATAGACAAAATTCTACTTATAAGAAAACCTGCCAAACTCCAGTTGCCCGCCATGAAAACCCAAACCCTTGGTCAATCCCCCCTCGCCGTATCACAAATTGCCTTCGGATGCATGCGGATATCCGGAACCTGGAACCCGTCCGATTTCACCCCCGCCCATGAAGAAATGGGCCGCCAAGCTCTCTACGCCGCTTACGAATCGGGATACACCCTTTTTGACCACGCAGACATTTATGGTCGTACCCTATGCGAGTTGATCCACGGACGCCTCCTCGCCGAATCCCCGGATCTCAGATCGAAAACCGTCATCGCTACAAAGTGCGGCATTCGCTTCGGCGGCGATCCAAGTCCAAATTCTCCTCACCGTTGGGATTTCTCCAAGAGCCATATCATCGAATCCGCCGAACGCTCTCTGGAACGCCTCAAAATCAACCAGATTGATCTGTTCCAGCTCCACCGACCTGACCTCTTGATGGATCCCATGGAAATCGCCGAAGCCTTCCAGATCCTCGCCGATCGCAAACTGGTGAAATATTTCGGCGTCAGCAATTTCCGACCGAGCATGGTGGATCTCCTCAATTCAGGACTTCCCGATCCTCTGATCGTCAACCAAATCGAAATATCTCTCGACAACCTAGCACCCTTTGAAGACGGTCAACTCGATTCCCACCTCATTCATGACCTCACTCCCCTGGCTTGGTCACCGCTTGCGGGAGGATGGCTTGGATCATCAAGTCTCGAACCTTCTCAATTCAGCGACCGCAACGCAAAACTCCACGCCCTACTCGGCGATCTCAGCAAAAAGTACAACACCTCGCGTCAAAACATCGCTCTCTCCTTCCTTCTCAAGCACCCAAGCCACATCATCCCGATCATCGGAACAACAAACCCCGAACGTATCAAAGACTCCGCCCTCGCCGCCGAAATCGAACTCTCGCGAGAAGACTGGTACCAACTCTTCACCACCGCCAAAAACCAACCCCTGCCGTAATTAATCCCCGTCGCAAATGCGTAGCAAAAATCGTCTGAATTCCCCCTCTCCGTATCAATGGAGAGGGGGCTAGGGGGTGAGGTCACCTCGCTATTCTTCTACATCGAAAATGATCCAGTCCCATATCTAGCCATGCAAGGTGCCGGACAAAATTAAAAAACTCACTCACCAGTATCCGGCGGCTCAACGGCACTCCCAGGTCGAGTCGAAGCATCCAAATGCCAAGCGTTCGGAAACGCCTTGACTCCCAGTTCATCCACCGGCGTATCACCTCCCGAAAGCCCCTGAACTTCGTCATAAGCCGACCGTTCAACCGATCCCACAAATGACACTCGCCCAGAGCTACCGATGATCCGAACCGTCGCGATCTTCGTCGCCGGACGGCCAACAAAAACATCGCCCGCCAGCATCAAAGCCGTCGTCTCAAACGGCACATCCGCCTCGGCAACCGCGGTCAAAACCACTTCCTCTTGAGCTGGATTGACCAAAATTGTCTGAATGATCGCCCCCTTCTGAGCCTTGGCAAAAATGACTTGAACCGCTTCCGCATCATCTGCCGCATTGACCACCGAAGGTGCAGGAGCTGGCGGACTTTGCGCTGGTTCCGTTGTTGGCGTCACTGCTGCTTGTTCAGATGCCGGAATTCGGATCGGCTCAGCCGGAGCCTGCTCTGCCACTTTCTCCGATTTCTTCCCCGCATTTTGCCCGACAAAGAAGCTTGCAATGCCCACCAAAAGAATCAAACCAACCATGGTCGCCCAGAGCAAAGTCAGGCCACTCTTGGGTTTGACTTCTAGGGTCTCAACTGAAGCTTGGTGATCTTTTCGCGCCAAATCCTGTGTCACTCGATCCAGCATCTGCTTTTCTCGAACCGCCTTAGGATCCAAGTCAAGGGCCATCTCAAACCACTCCTTGGCCTGGGTTAACTCCCCGTGTTCCAGATAAATCTCACCGAGCAGCGAGTGTGCAGTCACATTGTTTGGAAACGCCCGCAAAATCTTCAGACACTGATCAATTGCCGCCTGCTTGTCTCCGCGCATCCGGCTCAAATTTGCCTGCGCCAAGTCCTGATAAACCTCAGTATCCGATCCCTCTCCTTTTCCCATCGTGTAACCACACTCCGGACAAAAGTCGTTCGCCGCCGCAATCACCGCAAAGCATCGCGGACAACTGATCTTATATTCACTTGAGCCCTGTACTGCCAAAACCGCCTTCTCCTCGTTCCGTTTCGTCCAGCGAATCCACCACTTTGATCTCAGCCCGAGCAATCGGGCAAATCACGAGCTGTGCAATTCGCTCACCTGAATCCAATTGGACGACGGAATCACTCAAATTGATCAAAATCACCCCAATTTCTCCGCGATAATCGCTATCGATCGTTCCTGGTGAGTTCAAACAGGTGATTCCTTGTTTCAAAGCCAGACCGCTCCGGGGTCGAACCTGACCCTCATATCCTCTCGGAATTGCTGCCCGCAAACCAGTTTTAACAAGTGCTCGCTCCATCGGTTGCAGCGTCACTGCATGGGTGCTGCGCAAATCCATCCCTGCTGCTTCTTCCGTCGCATAAGCCGGAACCTGCCCGCCCTCCCCCACCGACAACCTCAAACTCACCCTCAACTCATCCTGCGCCATTTCCGCGTATCATAGCCCCATGCGTGTGATCAGACTCAGCGAATCCTGCATCATTTTCAAAGAGTTATCCACCGACCCTGCCCCGATTGCCAATTCTCTCAATCAAACTCCACCACCCGGTCTCATCGAAGCCGTCCCCGCCTTCAACCAACTCGCCCTGTATTTTGACCCAAACGACTTTGACACCTTGGCGTTGCGAGATTTCGTACCTAACAATTCACCCAACTCTGTTTCAGTGGAGAAGGAGTTGGGAGATCAAATGTTTGACCCTAATTTAGAAAGTGCCCCCCTCCCCCTTTGGGGGAGGACTTAGGAGGGGGACATCAGATTGAACCAACTACCTCAAAAGTCTTTCTTCCCTCCCCTGATGGGGAGGGGAAGGGGTGGGGAGACCAAACCAGATTTAGCCCTGATTTAGAAAGCGCCCCCCCTACCCCTCTGGGGAAGGACTTAGGAGGGGGAATAAAAAATGAAACCCCAAACTCACACACAACTAATTCTGACTTTAATTTGGAAAACTTGCCCCAATCTCCATCCGCACATGCAAGCAAAAGCGAAGACCCTTCATTGAAGCTAATCCCCGCCGTCTACAACGGCCCCGACATCGAAGCCGTCGCCTATACCCTAAATCTTACAATCGAAGAACTCATCCAAATCCATAGCCACACAATCTACACCGTCGAAGCCATCGGATTTTGCCCCGGATTCCCCTACCTCGCCGGACTCCCTCAACCCCTTCAAAACCTCCCCCGAAAATCAACTCCCCGAACCGCCGTAGAGCCCGGTTCGATCGGCATCACTGGCGATCAATGCTGTATTTATCCCTTAGCCCGACCTGGCGGTTGGAACTTGATCGCCCAGACCCCCCTCACCCTTGTCGACCCCGACTCAAGCTACTTCCCACTTCAAGTCGGTGACAAAATCCAATTCCAACCGATCACCAATTCCCAGTTTCAAGAACTCAAAAATAAACGCTTATGAAAATCATCGACCTCAACGCTGACCTCGGCGAAGGCATGCCCCACGAGCAGGAAATTCTCCCTTTAATCAGCAGTGCCAACATCTGTTGTGGTGCCCACGCCGGCTCCCCCGAAATCACTCGTGCTACCGTCATTTCTTGTCTCCGACTCGGCATTCGGATCGGTGCCCACCCCGGCTATCCAGACCCCGAACACTTCGGCCGCCGATCAATCTCCGAACTCGATCTCACCCCCCTCGAAATTCTAAGTTCCCTTGAAACACAAATCCTGTCTGTTCCTCAGGCCAGATATATCAAACCACACGGTGCGTTTTACACCGAGTCATCGACAATGTGGCAAACGGACGAAGAACCCTGTTACACCAGTTGGCTCCTACTGCAAGACATCCTATTTTCGACCCAACTGCCTCTTCTCGGGCTCGCTGATACTCCACACGAAATCAACAGCAAAGCAACTTCTGTCAAGTTCATCCGAGAAGGATTCATCGACCGCCGATACGACAACAACCACCGACTCCTCCCCCGCAGCAACCCCGAAGCCATCATCCACGACCCACAAGAAGCAATCGACCAAGCCCTCCGCCTCGCCGAAACCTGTGACTCTCTCTGCGTCCACGGCGACAATCCCAACGCCCCAGAACTCCTCACCAAAGTCCGCTCCGCCCTAGAATCGGGCGGCTACACCATCGCACCAAAATGATCACGGTCACCCAAACCTACGGCGGCAATTTCATCGTCCCCCTACTATTCCTAACCTCCGTCGTCAAGGCGTTCCCCCCGGCGGCCCCGCCGATCCCCTCCTCGCCAGACTCGTTTCGCACCTATCCCAAAACCAGACCGTCCTCGAACTCACCACCCCAATAACTCTCGTCACCGATTGCCCCATTCAAATCGCCATCGCCGCACCTCGGAATTCCGCCAGCATTCCGCATCACCCAACAATGTGCCTCGGCCTGATAACCGCTTCGCCCGACACGCCCCTCACCATCCATGCCCCCAAATCAGGCTTCCGTATCTACTTGTCCTGGTCAGGACTCGATTCACCATCTCGCCTCCCAACTCCGATTTCAACAGGCAAATCATTGGCAAGATCAAACAATCATGGTTCACGCGCTATCATCCTTGACCCTGACCTCATCTCACCACCTATAGAGACGATCCGCTACATACCCATCATCGAAAACGCTCCGCAAATCAACAGCCGAACAACCCCCTCGATTTCTCGCATTGGCACTCGTTTGAGCATAGAAACTCTCCATCTCAGCGAGAGCTTGCCCCGGACTCGATCCGGGGACTTTGGAGGGGGAAACCAGATTGAAACCACAACCTCAAAAGTTGTTCCTCCCTACCCTGCTGGGGAGACCGGAGGGCAGGGATGGGGAGATCAACCTAGATTTAGCCCTGACTCAAAATTCGCCCCCCTCCCCCCTGGGGGAGGACTTAGGAGGGGGTCGCCAAGACACAAGCAAAATTAACCCAGAAAACCCGCCCGAGCCTGCGTCCGCAAATACTGGCTCTCACTTCTGGAACCACCTCACGCCCAACCTTCGCTCCGAACCCTCAACTCACGGCGCAATCCAAATCACACCCGACAATCAACTCCTGATCCACGGCCCCGATGGCCCTACCCTCGGCGGGTACCCAAAAATCGGCACAATCATCGAAGCTGACCTCCCAACCCTAGCCCAACTTCGCCCCGGCCAACCAATCCAACTCACCCCCATATCCCTCGAAGGAGCCCTCGACCTCCGCCAGGAATCCGCTCTTCAACTCCAAAAAACCCTGCTTCAAATCAACCAAGCTCTGCGCATTGCTCATAATTCGACGTAGAAAAGAAAAATCGTGCCGGAGAAACCCACCCTACTCTACGACGGAGACTGCGGCTTCTGCCAATTCTCAATCAACCAACTCAAAAAGCGCGATTCAAAACACCAATTTGATTACATCCCGGCCGTAGCGTATCATGCGCTTACCGAATCACTAAAATCCCAATCTCAACGCGAAGTCATCCTCGTTAACCAAAACAAAACTCTTGGAGGAGCCGACGCTGCCCTAACCGTTTACTGCACCCTCAAACCGTGGAGCCCCTTGCAAATTTTCCGCATCCCACCCGGAATATGGATCGCTCGGATCATCTATCGAATTGTCGCAAATAACCGCCTCAAGATCAGCCGCATTCTTGGCATCCCTGCCACTTGCGAGATTCCAAAGCGCAATTAATTACTAACTCGATCAAGCGCGAGAGCGCGCCCACCGACAGCCTCTGCCATCCGTTCCAGAGCTTGGGCAATCTGCTCCGGATGCGTGTAATTCAGGAGGTGACCTGCGTCCTCCCAAGTTTCATCCGCATGGCCCAACGGAATCGGAATAACATCGTCATTCTTTCCATGGACTTGCCAATAGGGAACATCTGTTTGATCTCCATCCCATGGCAATCGATCCCAACCCGCACAAGCCTGCACCGCCCACCGGAAGAACGTCAAGTCACACTCATTCGCCATCGCCCGCAAAAGCATCCTTTGCCGATTTTCAAGCGAATCATGCGGCGAAAACCGCTCACTAAAAGTCACCAACCCAAGTCGCAGCAAACTGTCCGGCAAATACGCCAAAAGCTGAGCCCTCTTCTTGAATGCATTATCAATCGCCGTCTTGTCCCGGCAACTAGAGACGCTCAAAATCCCCCGGCACTGTCTCGCAAAACCTTCTTGCCGCATCGCCGCCTCCAATGCAACCATCCCCCCAAAGCTCATCCCAAAAACTATAAAGGGCTCCGAAAGATCAACCCGTTCCGCAAAGGCAACCGAGTACTCCCCGAGCGTCTCCTTCCCCCTTGCCGGAATCCATTCAGGACAAACCGGATCTGCCAAAAGCGGACTGACGTCCTGAAAAAGACGACAGTCAGCCCCCAAGCCGGGCAGGCAAATCACGCGCAATGAGTCCACTACGACACTCTACGCAGCTAAATCAGACTTGTCTCAAAGGTTAACCTTGGGAACTCAAAAATGCCTTGATTGCTGCATCCAATACAGGATCGCCTTCGATTCCACGCGTGACTTGCACTTCAATCGTCGGGGTAACGGGATCACCCTCCAACCGCTGACCTTTGATGGTCACATAATCACTGACCGGAAACTGAAGCTCAAATCCACCCGCCAAGCGACCATAGGTCGATGCCAAAACCGCCCCTCTGGTCGCTTGACCTACAATATGCGCTCCCCGAAGTTCCTTCATCGCCGCCGAAAAAATTTCGCTCGCACTCGCAGATCCTCGATTGATCAAAACCGCAACTTTCCCTTCGTACCGCTTCACTGCCGGAGTCCGAGGGCGATACTTTGATTGCCCCCACTGAGCTATTTCCTTAACATCTCCCGACGTCACCTGCTTCTCAGTCAGATACGCTTGCATCATCTGCCGATTGACAAAAGTGCCGACTGGTTCATTGGCATCAATAAACAAACCCAGCAAGTGGGCCAGATTCGTCACCGCCCCACCCCCGTTGTTGCGCAGATCAATCACGATTCCTTCGGCTTTGCTCGCTTCTTCAACCATCTTGTCAAGAGCCGTTCGATCATAGCCGCGACTAAACGAATTGATCTTGATCACCGCGAATTTGTCGTCAACCCACTTCAACTGATCCCGGACAACGACTTCATATCGTCCCGCCTTCACCGCAATCTCTCGCGGAGCCGTTTCTCCCCGAATAAACTTGAGCTTCAACTCCTCATTCTCGCCCGCTTGCAATCGCGATTCAGCCGTAACAGCAGCCCCATTGATCTCGACAATCTTATCGCCAACGCTCAGTCCTGCTTGCGCCGCCGGACTACCTTCCGCAACTGATCGCACAATCATAGCGCCATTTTCAAACTGTGCTCCGACTCCCAATCCCGTCGTCAAACCTGTCTGCCGGAACTCCCGCGATCGTGGCGTCCTCAAACCCACATGGCTGATGCCAAACTCACGCAAAAGCCGATTCACTCCACTTGCAAACGAATTCTCGTTTTCAACCTTCAAAAGCTGCTCGCGGTTCGTTTCTAAAAGCGTGTCCCACTTCGCAAAATCAAGCCCCGGAACAAACGCTCGTTCCTTTAGAATCAACGTAACACCATCTAATATCTCGCCTCGGACTTCTTCGGTAAACGCTGGAGCCGCATTGGCCTTCGCCGCCGCTTCTCCATTATTAAATTGCGCAAAGCCGACAAGCGGAGCCAATGCCGCGAGCACAACAAGCCCACGCACGAGCGAACGAACCGATCCAAACATAAACAGTCATAACGCACGCCACGCGCGAAAGTTCGCCACGATTTTCAATCCAGCACTTGACAAGAGACAAAACCCCAATATCCCCATCCCACTTGCACCCATCCGAGGTTCTCAGTCACAATAATGCCCCGAGTGGGGGTATAGCTCAGCTGGGAGAGCGCTTGCATGGCATGCAAGAGGTCAGGGGTTCGAGCCCCCTTACCTCCACCAAATAATCTCTATTAGCTAGCCGACGTTTCAATTCGCCTCCGAAAATTTTCTCCAAACTCATGCTTTTAAACAATTAAGGCTTTCAGCTGATAACCTCACTACGTGACCAATTTAGCTCGCCTTGGGGAAAGAGCCAGAATATCCAGTTGTGAAAAACCATTTAGTGAGCGTCTACACCGTCAGTTTCACTATCCCAGGAGCGGACCCGCTTCCAACCATCCGATATACAATTTCGACAGCCCACAAATCTTCCCATGCGTTATCCATCCTTGGGAATTCTTCAGGCACAATAGAGTTATGATAAGACCAACTCTTGCTGCTCTCATTCTCGTCACAATTGCGGGATGTGGAGCAAGCGGCCCGGCTGGAACATATCACGCCGAGATACGACATACGGGCACCGTTACAAAGGAAAGAGCCGAGCAACTCCAATCCGAACCTCAGCAAATGCTCAACCTCGACAATGGTGGAACCTTCACGACTACACGTGGAACACAAACTGTATGGAAAGGACGACGGAAAGTAGAAGCAAATAGGCTGCTGCTGCGAGCAGAGGAAGTGAACGGAGTCGCCGTTAGCTCAAATTTACAATCTGACGTCGCTTTCGAAATTCACAAGGACGGCAGTATCGTTGACAGCCGTACATCCGGTGACGGATACGAACGCGTCTACCGCAGGCTCTAGTACCTATGTCTGGACTCGCACACCGAGTTCGGGCCGGAGGCTGGATGGATTTCTGCATTTATTGTTTCGATAGTTCGAATCAGCGTTAAATTGGAAATTTGCTTAGTGCCTTCGGGAAATCGCAATAGAACCTTTTGCTCTTTGAATCTCCTTAGTAATATCGAAATCTCAGAGCTATTTCCAGGTTCAACGCCGACTATGACTAGCATATCTCGGAACCTGAATGTTCATTGACTAAAAAGATCATCTTGCATCGCCAACCTGTCTGGCTTCACGGGAGACATTCCGTTTCGACTCTGCGAACTTCCAAAACTCATCAAAAATTTCTCCCGAAATACGTCCCTCTTCTCCACTCAGGGAAGTGTTAATGAACAAAATCAACCCGACATCTTTGCTCAAATTACACAGCATTTCAGTTTGCAGCCCAGGATCATTTCCACCGTGCCCCATTCGAGTTCCGTTAAACTTGGTTCGCCAAAAAAGACCAGAGTTCCCATCCTCCGCAGGGAAATTCTCCGGTCGGTTCCCATCGCTAAACTGAAAACGAGTCATCTCCTGAATCGTTTTACGCTCCAAGAGCTGCCCCCCTGCAATCTCCCCATCATTGAGCAGGACAGCAAAAAACTTTGACAAGTCGGAAACTGACGTCCTAATTCCACCATCCGGATAAGTTGTCCCACTGTAATTCGGAATCGGAATAGTAAACCCATTCTGAGAAACGAAGAGAGTGGAATGCCTGGTCATGTCAATTTCTGACATAAACCAACCGGTATTCTTCAACCCCAACGGTTCAAAATGTGCCTCCGGGTGTACTCGTTGAGCGGCATTCCTGTAGCCCTTTCAACAATATAGCCGGCCAAAGCTGCCCCAATATTTGAGTAATCACGAAGCTGACCCGGCTTTCCTTCATTGAAGTTTTCTTCTGAGTAGTCCCGACCATTCGGCGCAAAATACCCCTTCAAAAAGTCCCCCAACGACACCGGAGATTCTTCACCGTAGTGGTACTGCTTGGAATAAACCTCCCAACGATCCGTTATCCCAGAAGTGTGCGTAGCCAAATGACGAAGTGTAATCCTGGAGTTCGGTTGACGAGGATTAACCACCCGGAATGGCAAATAAATATTGATGTCAGCATCAAGCGATAACTTCCCATCCTGGACAGCTTTCATCATTGCAACCCCGGTAAAAGTCTTTGCTATCGATCCAACATTCATGATCGTGTCTGGTGAAAACGGCACGGATTTCTTATAGTCTGAATAGCCGTACCCCTGTGACCAAACAACTTTCCCATCAACCAAAACCGCCGCGCCAATTCCCATAATTCCGGCTTCGGCCATCTTTGACGTCACAAATGCGTCAATCTCGCTCGAATCCTGATTGCGCGCATTCCCAAAACACGAGGCGACAACCATTGCAATCGTACCAATCAAAATCGAAAATCTCATTGCTTTCTCAATCGCGATTACGCCCTTCCTACACTGCAGAGTTCCCGCATTTCAGAAGCAATCAACACAACCAAAGCCATAGGGCAATCTGAAATCCAACAAGCAGGCTGAAAAGCTCAAGTGAGTCAAATGAAACTTAAATACCAAAAGGGGTTTGGCACAACTTATGCGTCCGGTCACACAAGCCAACATGAAAAAAGTTCTCGCCTTCACAACTCTCCTCACCCTCAGCGCACTCAGCCAAGCCGCATCATTCACGTTCGAGCCAGCGGACAAAGACCTTTACGATCTTGACCATTACGATGCCGTCAGTTGGGGCATCGCCCTCAACATCCCCAGCGATCAACGCATCACCAACGCCACGCTCGAAATCAAGAACATCTACGACTGGACGCAAGAAAACAACGACATTCTCCAAATCCGGCTCCTCGATTCCGCTCCCCTCGGAGTCAAAACCTATTACGACAACCAAGCGACTGGCGATTACTTTGGCAATAGAGGCGTTGCCGTCGGCACCTGGACCGACCCCATCGGCGGAAAAGCACGCGGCGTCAACCTCAAGTTCGATTTCGCCCAACTTGGCCTTGTGGATGACCTGACAAATTACGTTAAGAACGACGGCAAATTCGCCCTCACTTTCGATCCCGATTGCCACTATTTCAACGACGGCGTCAAGTTCACGGTTCACACCGAAGCCGTCCCCGAACCCGCAACCATGTCTGTTCTGGGCCTCTCCGCCCTCGTTGGACTCCGCAAGAAACTCAAGAAGTAAATTCGCCTGCCCCTCATAATCACAAGCCGGGATTCTGCCATCCCGGCTTTTCTTGTGTCTAAGCGACCAAAATAAAGCCGATGATCCCCCTTCGCGCTCTCCCCCGCGCATTTGTCCAAATCCCGAACCTCAATCCCACCCAACCCATCCCCCTGCCCGAAGAAGAATTTAAGAAATTTCGCTCCGTCCTCCGCCTCAGTTCTGGCGACGAAGTCGCCCTCTTGCCCGGAGATGGTTCCGTCATCCGCGCTACCCTCGACGGCAAACTAGCCATCCCTAGCGACGTTCAACATCCTCAAACTGAGTCGCCCATCGAGATCACTCTCGCCCTCGGTCTGCCCAAACCCGATTCGCTCGAAGATTCTGTTCGCATGGCTTCCGAACTTGGCGTAGCTCACATCATCCTTTTTACCGCTCGCCGATCCGTTGTCAAATGGGAACCTGCAAAACTCGACAAAAAACTCCAACGCCTCCAAACGATTGCTCGCGAGGCCTGTGAAGTCGCCTACCGCACCAAACTCCCAACCTTTCAAGTCCTTCCCGAACTCAAAACTGTCCTCGAACAAGCCCAAAATCCGTACGTCCTCAGCGAATCCGACCGCGCCGAAACCCCATTCCCCCAAATCACCAAACCCACTACCTTGGTTGTCGGACCTGAAGGCGGCTGGGACCCGATCGAAACCAAGCTCATCATCAATCCCATCACTCTCGGCCCGCGCGTCCTCCGCGTAAGCACCGCTGTCGCAACCGCCTGTGCCCTCGCCTTGTCCAATCGGTAAACTCAATCCACTTATGCGCAGCGACGGACGAGCCAACGACCAACTCCGCCCCATCATCTTGGAAGCCGGATTCTCAAAACATGCCGAAGGCTCTTGCCTCATCAAGATGGGCGATACCCACATGCACGTCACGGCAACCGTCGAAGACAACATCCCCCGCTGGCTCAAAGGCAAAGGCTCCGGATGGGTCACCGCCGAATACTCAATGCTCCCCCGATCCGGCAAACAACGCAACCAGCGCGATGCCATGCGCGGTGGCCCCAATGGTCGCACCATGGAAATTCAGCGCCTCATCGGGCGCGCCCTCCGCAGCGTGATCGATCTGGAACGCATGGGCGAACGGACCATCACAATTGACTGCGATGCCCTCATGGCCGATGGCGGCACCCGAACCGCTTCTATCACCGCCGCTTATGTCGCCACCTATCAAGCCTTCGAGTGGATGAAAGCCAACCGCATGATCAAACAAAACCTCATGCGCGAACCCATGGCCGCGATCTCCGTCGGCGTAGTCCGGGGCCAAGAACTCCTCGACCTCAATTACGAAGAAGATTCAACCGCCCAAACCGACATGAACATCGTCATGACCGCCAGCGGCAAATTCATCGAAATCCAAGGCACCGCTGAATCCGATCCCTTCGGCCCGGACACCCTCGGCCGTATGCTCGCCCTCGGCAAAAAAGGCATCCTCGAACTCATCGAACTCCAAAAAGAGGCCCTGAGCAACTAATCCCATCCGGAATTTAAAATAGCCCCCGGGTCAACTTCACCGCCCACCAAATCATCTCATCGCCCGCAGAGGCAAAATTTTCCTGAATTTGCAATTTGGTTAAAGGGAGTATTTTCGAGGTAAAATTTGAACATGGTTCTGAGATCGATTTCTTATGCAAATTTCTTATGCTTTCCAGAATTAACTATTGCCGAAATATCTCCAAGAATAACACTCATTGTTGGCAAAAACAATAGTGGAAAATCTGCGGTCATTAAATCAATACTCAGACTTCAGTATGATATAACAAATTACAGCCCTACTAGAATATCATTTTCAGCACATGAAGTTATTTTTCAGTTTACAGATACAGAAGATAGCCGATCGAGTAATCGGATTTTTTCATTTAGAGATAACGCGATACATTCTCCTGGCGGGAGTACAACTGGGGTGTATTTCCCAACAGAATACTCAAGTTGTTTTATTATTCCCTTTTTATCAACCAGAAACAATATGCAGTATGATGAGCAAGTCAGCCTGTCCCAACTTTCGAACGTAGGATTGGATTACCGCAATCTCCCTGCTCAAATAGATCAGCTGAGAGAACCGGCACATCCGCAATTCAAAGACTTTGATGACTCTTGTAATAAGATACTGGGCATTTCATTGAGCACATTTGCATCTACACACGGCAAAATACCTGGCCTTCGCGTTGATGGTGACACTACAATCAGAATTGAGTCTATGGGGTCTGGCGTTGCTCAGATTGCCGCATTGATTGCGCGACTTCTTACAGCAAAAAATAAACTCTTCTTAATCGAAGAAGTGGAGAATGATTTGCATCCAAGAGCCCTCAAACAACTATTGGATCTAATTGCTGAGTCCGCTAAACTTCGCTCAAATCAGTTTGTAATATCTACTCATTCAAATATTGTCGTGCGTCACCTAGGATCGTTGCCGGACACAGGAATCCTGAATGTCTCCCAGAAAATTGTTGACGGTATCCCAACCTCCAGCATCACTTCAGTAGGAAATGACGTAGATTCAAGACAGACACTTCTTGCAGAGCTGGGTTATGAGCTTGCAGACTTCGATGTGTACAGTGCATGGCTCTTCTTCGAAGAATCTTCTGCCGAAAGAATCGTGCGTGACTTTCTAATCCCTTGGTTTATACCAGGTTTACAGGGCCAGATTCAAACAGTCGCCGCTAACGGCGCTTCAGGAGTGGAGCCCCAATTCAACGACTTTCATCGGCTTTTCTTGTTCGCTCATCTAGGAGAAATCTATTTCAACAAGGCTTGGGTTTTTGTAGATGGCGACAAGACCGGAATTGATGTTGTTTCCCAACTAAAAGACAAATATTGTCCAAAATGGGATGAGAACCGGTTTCGTCATTTTAACGAGCTCAATTTTGAGATGTATTATCCGCTACAGTTTCATGAGGAAGCGAAGCAAGCGTTCGTAATGAATAAGAGGGAGAAGAAGACCGCCAAGAAGGCGTTGCTTGACAAGGTAATTGCATGGATAGCAGCCGATCAAGAAAGGGCAAAAGTAGCTTTTGCTGAGTCTGCTGCGGAAGTCATCAATTTACTGAAAGAAATTGAAGCCACACTTTTTCCCAAGTAGAAATGATTGATAACATAACTCTCCAAACCAAACCACTACAGCATCTTAAATCGGCTCCGTTAGCCGACCTCTTAACCTATTCTGCTGCCTGGGATGATTACTTCCCAGCATTTAAATCTGCCTAGACTCCGGGAACGGGAGCAGGAAAGCGCCCATCCGAATTTCCCTCCCCAAGTTGGAGGACGGATTGGAGGGGGGGTTACTCCTAATAAACCAAGATGCTCTAACCCATATCCAAACTTCGGAGCCCGTTCCCCCAACAACCAACGACACTCCGTGTACGCAATTCGTCCAGAATAAAATATGCCCCAGGGTCGCAACCACTCGACCCCAGGGCAAAATCGTCCAAGCAGAACTGAGTAATCCTAGTTCCGCCGCGCCGCTGGATCCGGCTTAACCGAAACCAACCGCGACAAAAGCTCTTTCGCACTCGGCTCACTCACCAAACCACCCACAAAAGCAATATCCATATCCCCGCGCTTCATCGAAACAAAGGTGTCCAAGTGGCTCACACCACCCTCAAAGTAGCCACCTTTCAAAAGCCATTCCATGTGCTTTGACGCATTGACCGACTTCGCGGTCGGAACCTGATAAATATCAAACGCCGTCGTCGTGTGCTTATTGATAAACCGCATCCGAACCGCATGGCGCTCACCCAATCCCGAAAATCCCGCCGGAACTTTCGCCATCTCAATCGACCGCAGCGAGAACCCACGCGCTGTCTTATCTGGTGCCCAAAGAGCCGTGTTTACCATCGTTGCCACTTCCATCACCGCATCGTGCTGAGATTGCGGACCGTGGTCAACCACGTTGCTAACGCCCGTTGTTTGTGTGGCGAGGAGGCAAGATACCAAGAGTGTCGTCATGAGGGTGCTTCTTCCGTGAAATTGGAATGTTTAACATCAAGGCAATAAACCTCAAAACATCCACCCCAAAAGATACCAGGATTGCAAATCCCCATAAAAATACAGTGGAGCCATCCCTGGCTCGTCCTCCGTTACCACCATCCGTGGTCTCACCGTACAGTGAGTTTAACGTCCAACCATCTCTAACCATTACCGCCGAGTCAAAACGTCCCGAATCATCCGCGCATATTCCTGCACGCATCGATCAAGAGCCAAATAATCTTCCGCTCTTGCCCGAGCCGCCATCCCCAAACTTTCCTGATAAACCGGAGCCGAAATCAAATCCAGGAGTTGGTAGTATGCGTCCCCATCATTCTCAAAAAATTCCATGCTCACATCCGGCACCCCCATCTCCCTCAACGAAGACAATTCGCGCGCCATCACCGGTTTCCCCAACGCCATCCCCATCGCCACTGCCATCTTGAACCCCGCCCGCCGATCCGGACAGAAAACAACGTCCGCCGCTTGAATCAAAACCCACGGGTCAACCTCCTTCACTACTTTCGAATGCTCAAATTTTCGCTTGCCTGGCTCTGTCAGAACCCAACTCTCCGTACCCGGAATCTCATCGCTGATCATCTCCGCAACATCTTCAAAAACGTCTAACCCCGAATCATAAACCGCCCGACCCATCCCCACAATCAATCGCTCACCCGTAAACCCAATCTGCTCCCGAGCAACATCCTTACTTGGCAATCCCGCCGGAACTGCCACTCCCGGAACGATCACCTCCAGGTTCACCCCATCCGCATCATCCAGAATCCGACGCGTCGATCGTGAACAGCAAATCCCCGTTCGTGCCGCTCCCAGCCGCCCAATGAGCTGATCATGCGTAGTCTTCGGCGTGTCATAAGCAACATAAATCCAAGGCTTTTTCAAATAAAACGCCTCCGAACACGCCCACGCCGCTCTGTACCCCCAAGCAACAACTAAGTCAAATCCCTTCCCCGCATCTCGGACAAGTCGGCTAACCTTCCGATCAACCGCCCATCCCGTTTTCTCCGGGATCCAATCGTCCGCCGTGTCCGTAATGACTTCAATTCCCTCTGATTCCAATCGTTCCGCTAAGGAGTCTGCAAATGTTCTTGCCCCCCCAAATTTCTGCCTCGTCAAAAACAAGACGCGAATCATGTCCTCTTACCTCGGAACAACTTGAGCATCAAGCAACCGCTGAAGAACTTGCTCAACTCCAAAGCCTTCGATCTCCGCTTCCGGCCGCATAAGAACCCGATGACGAAGAACCGGCATCGCTAACTCCTTGATGTCATCCGGAATCACATAATCGCGACCCCGAATCGCCGCCAAAGCCTGCGAAGCTGCAACCAAAGCCAGCCCCGCCCGCGGTGATCCTCCCACCATCAAATCTCCACTGCTCCGAGTCGAACGAACAATATCATAGATGTATCGGAACATCCGATCTTCCATCTTGACTGCACGAACCTGACTCCGCACTAATTCCAATCCTTCCAAATCAAGCACCGGCTGAATCTGAACTTGCTCCAAATTCTGGCTCCGGAAACCCGCATGAAACCTCCGAAAAACATCAATCTCCTGCTCATCCCCCGGATAATCCATCACGATCTTAAACAAAAACCGGTCTTGCTGAGCTTCCGGCAGGGGATAGGTTCCCTCATATTCAATCGGGTTCTGCGTTGCAAAAACCATAAACGGCTTGGGCAACGCATACCGAATTCCGTCAATCGTTGCGTGTCGCTCTTCCATCGCCTCCAACAAAGCCGACTGTGTCTTGGGCGGAGTCCGGTTGATTTCGTCTGCTAGCAGAATGGATGTAAAAATCGGCCCTTGCCGCAGTGAAAAGTCAGAGCTACGTTGATCAAATATATTGGTCCCAATCACGTCGCTTGGCATCAAATCCGGAGTGAATTGAATCCGCTTGAATTGCAAATTCAGAGCCTGCGAAAAACTCCGAACCATCAACGTTTTTCCGAGCCCCGGCACCCCTTGCAACAAACAGTGACCGTCAGCAAAAAGGGCGACAAGTGCCTGCTCCAAAGCCCGGCTCTGACCCACAATCGCCTTGCCGACTTCAGAATAAATCCGGCTCGCTACATCCGCAACCTGCATCCCTGCATCGTACCTGCCCACAAACCCCCAAACTCTCTTGTCCTTATTCGAACTTCAAACCTAAGTCGGAACCATCTCGCCCGGTAAACTGTTCAATCAGACAGGAACCACCCTGTCCTCCTCATGAAACCGTCCATCAAAGTTGGCCTGATCGTTGCCGCCGCCGGAGCAGCTCTTGGCGGGGCTTACTGGGGCTTTGGCGAATTTCAACTCCAAAATTTCAACCCACAACCCATAAAGCCGGACGAAGTCGCCCTCGTCGCCGTCAATACCGATCTCGGATTCAGCATTCGGGTTGCTAATTCCGTCGCCCAACTCGTACAAGTCGAGGGCCAACAACAAGGATTCCAGGCCCCAGATAGTAACGAACAAGGGTCAGACGCTCGCCGCATACCCATGCGCGAGCTGCTCGAATCACTCCAAGGAAACGAAGAATCCCTTGTCCGCCTCGTCGCTGTCCTCAACAAAATTGATCTCGACGAATTGCAACCTGGCATGACCACCTGGACCGAAGCCGATCTCAGAAAAGCCCTGGGCGGCGACGTTACCCTAGAAAAAAAGCTAACCGAAGACCTCAATATCCAACTGGATGGAACACCACTTTCCGAAATCCGACTGAAATCCATCTTGAACGGAATCCAGGTGATCTGCGAAGTGCCGGTCAAAGTCAGCATAGAAGGCACCCCTCAAACCCTCATCGCCAAACTCCCCCTCTCCTATCAACCGACTCTTTCAAAAGAAGTCAGCACGATCATTGAAAAGAAATTCGAGCCCTCAACCGCTGAAATCACCGGACACTATCAAGAAATCGCATTCAAAATCACAAAGGGCAATCAGCCTAAGGAAAATGTCCGGGCTGCCCTCGAAAGTCTCATATCCGAAAGCAAAAAATCGGGCCTAGCCCGCCGACCGGAACAAGTCTTGCAGGGTGCAGTTGTGCTCGTGAACAAAAGCATGGTCGAAAGCGCGACCACGTCACAACGCAAAGACGAAAAAGGAAACCCGATATACACTGTCCATCTCAATATGACCGAAGATGGCCGGAAGCGACTGTGGAAATACAGCCGCAATCAACAAGGATCAAACCTCCTCGTCGTTGTGAATGGAATCGCCATCGCCGCGCCCAAAATTACGACCGAACTCGCCGGGCGTCAACTCGACTTGACCGACCTCAGAGAGAAACGACTTGTCGAAGATGCCGTCAAAACCATCAACGAACTCAAAAAAACAAATTAAAAGGGAATCAGGATACACACCAATGAATACCAAAACAATCGCACTCATCGCGCTTTGCTGCACCTCAATCGCTCTTGTCGGATGCGGCGACAAAGGAGGCTCAGCCCCAGTGGGTGAGGCAACCAAAGTCGAAAAATTCCCCGAAGGAGCCAACGTTACCGAACTGTTCCCTTCATCAGTCGGAACCCAATCAACTTACGAAAGTACAAACTCCAACTCCAATACAAAAGGCGAGCTCAGCCTCCGCGTATCGAATTCCCAAAAAGTGGGCGACGTGACCAAAATCAAAATTGAAGTCCTCGACAAGGACAAAGTCACTGATGTCGTTGACTGGGAAATCGGCCCTAAAGGAATTTTCCAAACGACCGCTCGAAAAGGCGTAGCCTATAATCCGCCCCAACTTGCCGTCTCCCCCGACTTCAAGAGCCTCGAAGAAATCAAGTACAAAGGCACCGGACCCTATCCGTCTGTCGAAACCGGAAAGGAAACCCAGGGCCCAATTGAAGGAATGCTCCGCAATCGGGGAATCGAAACCGTTGATACCGCAATGGGCCAAATCGAAGCCCTCGCCGTTGAAAGCGTCTACGGCTACAAAGCCGGCGGAAAGCAGTACCGAACGCAGATCACAACCTGGTTTGCCCCCAAGTACGGAATTGTCCGACTCGTCCAAATGATCCAACGAGAAGACATGCCCGCCCCCCAAACAACAACTCTGAAACTCAAAGCCTTCAGAACCAAGTAAAATCACTAAGACACAGACATGCGTAGGTTCACTCAATTCCTGATTCTTTCCGCCGCCCTCTTCGCCGTGACCGCCTGTAACAACGGCGGTGACGTCAAACCAGTCACCAAACCCGATTCACAGACGACGACCGAAGATAAGGGACCGGACAAAGAAACCCCAATTCCTGATTCCCTCAAGCACGAAGGATTCAAGTATTACGGGTTAGACTCAGAAAAAGAAAATACCTACGAAGTCAAGCTCAACACCGACACTCAAACCGGCGGTCAAAAGACGATCTATCTCGGTATGGTTGACGGTAAACCACGCTATCAAACCGACCGATCCGAGGGCCTCGCCCAGCTGGGAACCGAAATCATTGAAGTCCGCGAAGATGGTGTTTACACCGTCTCCGCTCGAGAACAAACCCTCGAAGCACCAATGCTTGGCCTCCCCGCAAAAATTGAAACGGGCAAAACCTGGGAAATCAAAGAAAAACTGAAAGATCCCAACGGCAACGATGTCGAAGTCACCGCGACCAACAAAATCGAAGCACCGGAAAAAATCACCGTCGGAGGTCAAACCTACGATTGCATCGTCATCTCGATGAAAGGAAAAATGACCACCCAAGGCAAAAGCCAAGACGTGGATGGCAAAACCTACTTCGCCGCCGGAATCGGAACCGTCAAGCTCACGGTCAATTACACCGCAACTGACGGAACCAAAAACACTTATCAAATCCAACTCAAAAAGGCTAGCGGAACCGCCGAAAAGCCCGCTGAGTAAATGATTACCACCCTCGCCACCTTTGTCCTCCTCGGCCAACAAGAACTGATGGTCGAGGAGTATTTTCCGCTCCAGCCCGGCATCATCCGGTTCTACGACGAAGATTTCGAACACAAAGGGAAGCGCAGCAAATTCACAATTATCGAAAAAATCATCGGGTCATCGGAGCTCAAACGGTACGAAAAATATATTGACGAGACCGAACTCGATCCAAATCTCAAAGAAAAAATCCGACCCGTGATCGGCGAAGGAATTGAAGTCACAACATCAGTCGAAGGGCAAACACCCGCCTCCACGTTCTACAAAATCGACGGGAGAACCGTCTTCATTGTCGGAGTTGAAAAAGGAGCCCTTCTCGTTAATGCCTATCCCATCGTGTCCGTCGGCCGTAATCCCGAAACCTGGGTCTACTCCGGCCCTATCGACGTCATGGGCGCCCCCGCTCCCGCCATTATCGAAGGCGAAACCAAAGTCATCCGCGACTATAAATTTAACAACAAAACCTATCCCGCCATCGAAGCTAAAGTCAAATACACCATCAATCTGGAACCAGCGGGAATCGCCGAATCTCAACAACGGGCCATCTACGCCCGAGGCCTCGGATTAGTCGAATATGAAGAAACTGGCAAAGTAGGAGATAACGTAACGAAAAGAAAGCGTAAACTCTCACGCATTCAACTCCCCTGAAATCATCACTATGAAATTCACCACCGCTCTCCTCCTCATTTCGATCTTCGCGGTGGTCGGATGCGATAAATTGTCGGTCTCCCCATCAAAAACCGAACCCGATCAAAACCCCCAGCCCGTAAGCTCGCTCGCCAAGCTCTTCCAAAAGCAAGCCGACCTGAAACCAGAAGTTGCCCCTCCTCGCGAAGCCAATCTCATCCTCAACGGCACCGTGATCCCCGTCACCCTCAAAGAAACTCGGAAAGAGAACTCCATCATTTACCAATGGCTTGTTGATGACGCTGAAGAAAGCGGCAAACCCGTCGAAGCCGAATCCGAAAAGTATTTTTCAACTTCCGACGTCTTCTCATTTTCCGCCACCGCTCACGAACAGTACGACCCCGCCATCAACCTCATCAAGTACCCCCTGAATGTCGGCGATTCATGGGATTGGGCGGGTGATGTCATCGTCGGCAAAACCCGCCGCAAGGCAACCGCCAAAGTCACAACCTCCGCCGACCCCCTGAACCTTCCCAATGACAAAATCAGCGCGCTCCTCGTCAAAGTAGACCTCGTCTACGGCGGAACCGCCAACCCCGCCGCCCGCGAACTCAAATTCTGGTTCAAACCCGGTGAAGGACTCATCCGCCGCGAACTCTGGGCCAGCTCAACCCGCGAGCCACGATCCGCAACCAATAAGTCTTCGGACTAGTCTCCCATGGCCACCGCCGCCCGTAATCAAGGCATCCTCCTCGAAAAAACCGATCTCAGAGGTCACGACTGGGGACTCATCCTCTCCGCCATCGCCCTCATGATCGTCGGAATTTTTAGCATTTACAGCATCGACTCCGACCGCAATTCAAGTTTCGCTACTCGCCAACTCATTTTCTCCGCCATCGGCGTTGTCGTCTTCTACATCTGCAACAAAGTCAAACTCGAATTCCTCAAGTCCGCCGCCCCCTTCCTCTATGTCGTCAATCTCGGAATCCTGGTCGCAACCATCCTCGTCGGGAAATCGCGTGGAATCACCTCCCGCTGGATCGAAATTGGCCCCATGCAGTTCCAGCCGTCCGAGGTCACCAAGCTCATTCTCGCCATCACCCTTGCTGCCTACTTCGCGAAACGAGAAGACAAAGTCCACGAAATCGGAACCTACCTGGGTGCCCTCCTCCATGCCGCCCCGATCCTCTGCCTCGTGCTTCTCCAGCCCCATCTTGGCGCAACCCTGGCCCTCCTCTTTCTCACTCTAATTGGCTGTACGTCAGCCGGTGTCCCCGGAAAGTTCTTCCCCGCAACCCTCGTCGCCATCACCGCCCTCGGCGGAGCCGCCTGGTTCACCCCCGGTCTCATGCCCGATTACATGCGCGCACGCGTCGATCAAAAAGTCCAGGAACTCGTCTTCGGTGAGCGCGATCCCCGAGGCGCCGGATATCAACAACACCAAGCCATGCTCGCCATAGGGTCAGGCGGAACGACTGGCACCGGCTTCTTCCGCGGGGAACAAAAAGCCGGCGGGGTCATCCCCGAGCAGGAATCCGACTTCATCTTCTCCGTGATCGGCGAGGAAGGCGGATTCTTCGGCTCCGTTCTCGTCATCGTTCTGTTTGGCATCTTCTTTTTCTTCGTCTGGCGTCGAATGTTTCTTGCTCAAACCATGATGGGCCGTGTCGTCGCGGGCGGACTCTTCGCCGTCCTCGCATTCCACACCATCGTCAACCTCGCCATGGTCCTCAGCTTCGGCCCCGTCGTCGGCCTCTGGCTCCCCTTCATGAGCCACGGCGGCACCGCCCTCTGGATGTGCATGGGCGCCGTCGGCTTCCTTGATCAATGTGAGTAGTCATCCGTTTCTGCTATACTTGAACCAAGTTCAGTTGAACGCAGAGTCCAAGGATGGGCAAAACACAACCTAAGTCAATGGCAAGAAGCCGCAAGACCAAGGAACCGCAAAAATCCCAGCGCGTTCCCGATATCGCCGGAATCCTCCTCCTCGCCCTCGCGTTCGTCCTCCTCATTGGCCTCGCTCTCCGCCAAGGCGGACTCATCGGCGACTCCCTTGCCGGATTCTTCTCTCTGCTCTTCGGTCGCGGAGCCTGGATCGTCCCGATCATTCTTGGCGGCGTCGGCATCGGCCTCATCACCGGAAAAACCCAATCCCGCGCCCAACACCTCGTCTGGGGTGCAACCCTCATATTCCTCGGAATCCTCGGCGGACTTGCCAAACCTGAAGCAGGCGATTTCTTCACCAACACCGCCATGCAATCGTCCGGCGGCTACTTCGGGGCCATCGTCGCCTGGGGGCTCCAATCCCTCCTAGGCACCGGGAAAATCATCGCCATCATCGCAATGGTCGCCATCGGGTTTGTCCTAAGCATCGATCTCCCCCTTCGCGAACTTCTCAGCAAAATCACCCCAACCCTCCGCGAACCCGAAGACCAAAAAGCGAAAACACGAAAGCCAATCGCCCTTGAAGATTCCAACCCCGAATCCCTTCGCGACAAAACCTTGCGCATGCTCACCGGCAACCCCGACGCCGAAGAGCAAACCGACACAGAAAAACCCGTACGCCAAAAAGCCGTCATCCGCGAACCTTCCGAACGCGTCCGATCTCAAGCCGAACTCGACTTCAACTCCCAAGCCAAACCCCCAAAGGACGGCTACATCCTCCCCCCACTCGATCTCCTTGTCACCCCCGAATCCAAAAAGAAGCGCGACCCCAAAGAAGTCCAGCGAAACATCGAAATTCTCGAAGACACTCTCGAGCAATTCGGAATCCAAGCCAACGTCATGGAAGTCGCCAACGGCCCAACGATCACCCGTTACGAAGTCGCCCTGGGTGCTGGAATCCGTGTCAACAAAATCAAGAATCTCGCCGACAACGTCGCCCTTTCCCTCGCCGCTCAATCTGTTCGTGTGGAAGCCCCCATCCCCGGAAAATCGGCCATCGGTTTCGAAATCCCTTCCGCCCAACGCCAGATGGTCTATCTCCGCGAGATGTGCGACAGCCTGGAATTCCACGACAATTCCAGCAAGCTCACCATCGCCCTCGGTCAAGACGTCGCCGGAGTCGCTAAATACACCGACCTCACCCGGATGCCCCACCTCCTTGTCGCCGGGGCAACTAATTCCGGAAAATCAATCTGTCTCGCCACCATCATCATGTCGCTCATCCTGCGCATGACCCCCAAAGATCTTCGCATGGTCATGATCGACCCCAAGCGGGTTGAACTCACCCTTTTCGAGAGCCTCCCGCACCTCATGTGCCCCGTCGTCAAAGATGTCAAAGAGGCCGCGGGAGTCCTCCGCGCTGTTGTCCGAGAAATGGACCGCCGCTACGATCAATTTTCCGAAGCCGGAGTGCGCAACATTGATGGCTGGAACGCCAAAGCTTCTTTCGCCGACCGCCTCCCCTACCTCGTTGTCATCGTAGATGAACTCGCCGATCTCATGATCCAATGCCGCAACGAGGTCGAAACGAGTATCACTCGCCTCGCCCAGCTTGCCCGAGCGACCGGAATCCACCTCATCATCGCCACCCAACGCCCCAGCGTGGACGTCATCACCGGAACGATCAAGAACAACATCAGCAGCCGCATCTCCTTTGCTGTCAGCTCCGGAATCGACTCCCGCACCATCCTCGATACCGTCGGTGCCGAAGACCTCATCGGCAAAGGCGACATGCTTTTCCTCCCCATCGACGCTACCAAACCACTCCGTGTCCAAGGCTGCTACGTCTCCGAAAAAGAAATCGAAGACGTCTGCAAATTCTGGTCAGACCAAGAAAAACCGAGCTACGTCATTAATCCCGTCGAAGTCGCCATCCGCGATAAAGAAGACCAGATGCGCGACCAATCCGACTCCGACGAGCACTGGGATGACGCCGTCCGTTGGGTCGTCGAGCGCGGCTCTGCCAGCACTTCAATGCTCCAGCGCCGATTCAGCATCGGATTTCAGCGCGCCTCCCGCCTTCTCGACCAAATGGAAGAGCGCGGCATCGTTGGCCCACGCGACGGCCCCCGCCCCCGCGAAGTCCTCGTCGATCCCATGCAGGTCGAAGCCGTCCTCGGCAACGCCGAATACCAAACCCCTATGCCCGACGGTGCCTACCTGGAAGACGAAGACTAAGCCACAGTCGCCGATCCCCCCTCTCCGTTTCAATGGAGAGGGGGTTAGGGGGTGAGGTCACATTTCAACGTGAATCCTTCAACAAAGTCTTCATGTTGGAACAAAACGCCGCCAGCTCGTCTCATCGATCCTATCAGTTAGTGCAACGGGTAACGCCGGTGGAACTCAAGGTCTCTGCCGTCATTCCGGGCGTGACCCGGAATCTCAACAAGAGAGAATAGCTTGCAAACCTGGTGAAGTGAATCAAAAATCACGATCGTCTTCCCCGCTCAAGCGGGGATCCAGCTTTTCAAGAAACAATGCCATGCATGATGAACTTCCATCATGCAGGAACTTTATTCGCGCAAACTAGCGCGCGCTCACATACACCGAGTACGTGTACTCAAAAGTCCGCTTCGCGCCCCTCGCCAGCTTCGGCCGCCACTCAATCACGCTCGTCGGATTCACCTGGTTCAACCGCTTCGCCGTCTTGAACGTCCGCTCCGAACCTTCTGCCGAAACTACCTCACCTTCAACCTGCTTGGAAATCTTCATCTGAATCTCCAATCCCTTGTAGTTGATCAACTCCATCGTCCCCTTAACCGTGACCAAATCGTGTGTGGCATTGTTGAACCGATCCTTGATCGCCCCCCGCTCCCGCGAAACCTCCTCTTCCCGAACATCCGCCGCAACGTCGAGCGCCTTACTGATCTTCAAGTAAGCCTTCGTCCCCGGCGTCGTGTATTTCAACTCATCCGTTCCGAGCATCTCGCCATTCTGCATCACCAAAGCCGTCCCCGTTGTCCAAGGCTGCTTCATCGTGTTATCAAATTCGATCTCATGCCAGACCGGCAACTCATCACTCGAGTAATCCCGGTTTCCTTCTTCTGCACTGCTCGGCGGCAAACCGAGCGTGTAAAGGTGAGAATAAGGACTCTCTGTTTGGAACAGAACGTAGTAACCACGCTCACCTCTTTTCAAAAGTAAATCCTTCAGCGGAGTAAAGAACAAATCCTCACCACTAAATCCCTCACCAACATTAGGTTCAAAACTCTCAAATGAGGAATCACTCGCGGATTCCCGCCGCATCGGTGCCGCATTCTGTGTCATTGCCGCCCCCGGTGCCATCCCACCTCCTCGAAAGAACCCATCTGGATATCCGGCTAGATACGTCAGTGGATCCCACTGCCCCATCGTCGTCAAATTCGGAAAACCCGTCACAAGCCGCGCCGTCACCCCATCCAAGTCGCCCAGGTCATTGACAACCGTCGCCTTGCTCACCATCTTCAACTTAGTCTTGTCTGAAATATCCACCTGATAAGCAGGCACCCAAGTCATTCCCACCTGCAAACCCATGAGATTTACTTTCGCCCCTGGCGTCGCTTTGACCCGAAGAGCCGGAACCATCGTCGTGTCTTTCACCACTCGCGTATAGGTCAACTCCCCATCCCCTCTAAAGCTTAAAATCGAACCCAAAGCCAAAAAGACGCGCTTCTCTTGCGCATCTGCGAAAATCGCCAATGAACCAGAAACTTCCAAAAGCGTTCCCGCGAGCGTCTTCACAACCCCTCCCTCCGAATAAATAATCTCCATTGCCTTACCGGCATTCAATGCCAAGGCACCCCCAATCGAATCCGGTCGAATCGTCCTCTCCGATTCTCCCTTGACCTGAGTCATCACAACTGAGCTAATCTTCGCATTCCCGCCCGCATAAATCCACAGCGTCCCCAGTGCCGCTATCGGTGGCTCTTCAATCAAAACTTCACCCGAACTAGGCACAGTAACTTGGTGGATTGTCACCGCCGATCCATTCTTGAAAATCGTAGCATCCACAATCTTCGTCTTCGTCAGCTCCGGCTCCGCCGTCCAACCCAAAACCGCACTCGCTGCCAATGTCGCTAAAGTCATCATGTGTTACCTAAGGGCATTCCGCCCATCCAGAAGTCAAGACGAACGGCTATCCCAGAGATTACACGCTCATCACCCAACCGCCCCACGAAACCTGGTAATTAGCTTTTAGCCCGCCGTTCCGCAATCTCTCGGCAAACTCGCCCGACGATCTCCGCCCCCTGCTCTGCCTCTTCCAAAGTATTCCCTCGCCCAAAGGTAAACCGAAGGCCTTCCTTAGCTTCCTTTTCGGAATAACCACAAGCCGCCAAAACGTGAGAAGGTTCCAAACTCCCGCTGGAACACGCCGCCCCACTACTCGCACTCACCCCCTCTCGATCCAATCGGATCAAAGCATGTTCCGCATCCACCCCTGGAAAACGCACGTGGCAGTGCCCGGGCAAAACCTGACTCCCCGCTCCAACCGAAAACTCAAAGCCATCTCCCAACCCCGCCGCAAAACAATCTCGCACTTCTCGAATGCACTCCTTCCATCCCAAATCAGCCCCCAAAATACGCGCCGCAACCCCCGCACCCACAATTCCCGCCGTATTCTCTGTCCCTGCCCTCACCTCGCGTTCCTGGCCACCCCCAACCATCAATGCCATCGGCTTCACCCCGCTTCGCGCATAAAGAACCCCAACACCTTTCGGCCCATAAAATTTGTGCGGGGCCAAAGTCAGCAGATCAGCTTCAAAGTCATCCACCCGCCAGTCACCCGGAAAAGTCTGAACCGCATCCACATGGAAAAACGCCGCATGTTCCCGGCAAAACCGACCAATCTCCACGACACTATTAAATGTCCCCAACTCGTTATTTGCGTGCATCACGCTGACTAATGCCGTCCTTCCCCGAACATGTTCTTTGATCCAGTCCACAACTACACGGGCCTCCCGATCTACCGGCGCAACCAAAACCGTGAATCCCAACAACTCCAAAAACTTCTGCGTATGCAAAACACAATGGTGTTCCGCCGCCCCCAGAATCACCTCCCAACTCCCGTTCTGATCACGAGCACTCAAAGCCCCGCCGATCACGCCCAAATTCGCCGCCTCCGTCCCGCTACTCGTAAAAACAACCTCCCCAAACAAGCATCCCAGTCGATCCGCAAAAATCTCCCTCGACTGATCAATCGCCGCTTTCGCTGCCCTCCCTTCCGCATGCAATGAACTCGGATTTCCAAATCCTCCCGAGAGCCAGGGCTCCATAGCAACCACAACTTCCGGAAGCATCGGAGTCGTCGCCGCATGGTCAAGATAAATCCGTTTCATCACCGAATCACAATGTTCAATCCAAAAATCGTCGCGTTATGCAAGAAGTGCATCAAGATTGCCGGAATCAATGAACCTGTTTGGCGAGTCAAGACCGCTGCCGTCATCCCAATACAAGCCAACGCTGGCCAAAGCAACGGCCCCTGCGGGTGAATCACGGCAAAGATCACACCCTGCAAAACAATCGCCGTTGTCGGACTTCGGAAAATCTTCTGGAAAGCCGGGAAAAGCACCCCCCGAAACATCGGCTCTTCAACCAACGGTGCGCCCACCGCCGCAATAAAGAACAACAAGGCCATTGATGTCGGCCCACTCCCCATTATTTGTTCAATCAATTCGTGGCTGGGTGTCGGCAAGTACTTCGCAATGGGCGAAACCAAGACCGTCACTCCAATCGCCAGTGGAAAATTCGCCATGTATCCCGCAAAACCCCAACCCAGCTTGCCAAAAATCCCCTTCGTATCACCCAAAATCTCGCCAAATTTTTTCTTAAACCCAAAGAGGGAAACCGTCGAGAAAACCGGAATCAAACCAATCAAAACCACAAAGAGAACCGCCTGCATAACCGCCATATCGAGATTCAAATCAGGAAAGGCAAAGACCGGAATTGCAATCAAGGTTGACAGAAGGAGGAACGCCGCAAAGTAAATCGCCATGCGACCGCCATAAGCATCCGTCTCCGGCAATGACAACCCCGTCTGATACCCTTTCGCAACGAGCCCACCCGAGAGTTTTAACCCTGCATACAGCACCAAAGCGACAACTCCCCCTATCGCAACAAATCCCATCCATCCTAAAAATCCAAAGAACAACAGCGGATTCACGGCTATTCCCAATGCCGAAACGGGAAACTCCGTCACACCTGGATTCGCAACTTTCCAAGTCGCCACTTTCGCCGGTACATCATCGCCCTCAATCGCAAGCGGACGGCTAATCTCCCCCGCAAAAGCATCTCCCATGTCCACGGAGTCCTCCTGATCGCTCAATTGCAGTCGGTCAAGCGCATCCTGGTTGAGTTCATTCCCCAAAATCGTATCAATTGCCAAAACCCATTCCGCCGCTTCATCGCTTTCACCAACCTTCTCCTCAAACTGATCCCTCGTCTGAACCAACGTCGTCGAAGCCGTCGAATCCAGCTGATCCGTACCGAGCATTTCCCCAAGCTCCAAAAACGTTGCGTATTGCTTCAAAGCCACCGGAGCCGTGGTTTTCAACTCACCGAGCGGATCTTTTTCTCCCGAATCCATCGCAAACATCCCCACCATATTCGTGGCAATAAAGAAACCCGCCAGACCCGCAAACACCAACCAAGTCCACCACTGCCGAGCCGGCCCGGTCTGAATTTGAACTGGCGGAGGAGTAATTTCCATAATCTCTGCCTCACTTTACGCCTTCTCATCCTGCAAAGGATTCCCGGACCCACCAAATTCAACAAAACCAGTTACAATAGTAGACATGGAACTACCATTGAAATACGATGGCTCACTTCGCTGGTTGTTCCTTGACCTCAACGCTTACTTCGCAAGTGTCGAACAAGCCGAAAACCCCGAACTCCTCGGCAAGCCCGTTGCTGTTTGCCCCACCCATGGCGACAGTGCCACCATCATCGCCGCAAGTTACGAAGCCAAACCGTTTGGCATCAGAACCGGCACCCGCGTTGGCGAGGCCAAACAGATGTGCCCGGACATCATTCTTGTCCCCGCAACGCCCGCCCTTTATGTAGCCTACCATCGGGCCGTTCTCGCCGCCGTCGAATCCGTCCTTCCGATAGACAAAGTCTGTAGCATTGACGAACTCCGAATCCGCCTCCTCGGCGAAGAACGAACGCCCGAAAACGCTACCCGACTCGCTCATCAGCTCAAACAAGCCATCCGCGATCACGTCGCCCCCAGCCTGCAGTGCAGTATCGGAATCGCCCCCAATGCCTGGCTCGCCAAACTCGCCACCGAATTCCAAAAACCCGACGGCCTCGTCTTCATCCATCCCCAAGACCTCCCCGACCGACTCAAAGGTCTCAAGCTAACCGAATTCCCTGGCATCAACAAGCGCATGCAAGCCCGGCTCAATGCCTCGGGAGTATTCACGAGCGACGATCTGATCCGCCAAAACCCCAAGCAACTATCCAAAGCTTTCGGCAGTGTGATCGGAGAGCGGTGGTACTACCTGCTCCGGGGATATGACGTCCAGTTCGAGAATGAAACCGGCAAAACCCTCGGACATTCCCACGTTCTGCCTCCCGATATGCGGACAGACCAAGATTCTCGCGCCGTCCTCCTCCGCCTCACCCACAAGGCCTGCGCCAGACTCCGCGCAACTGGTGTTTGGGCCACCCACGTCACCGTTTCCGTAACCGGAAGAATACGTTCTTGGCACGCAGAATCCCGAATCCCTCCCACTCAAGATGCCATCTCACTCGCTCCTACTATCGAACGCCTCTGGCGCGACCGCGACTTCTCTCAACCAACTAAAGTCAGTATTACATTCCACAATCTCAAAAAAGGCCCCGAAACAACCCCCTCACTCTTTGAGCCAACAAAAGACTATGCCGAACTAGGCCATGCTGTGGACAACGTCAACAATAAATTTGGCAAGAATTCCGTCTTCCTTGCCAGCCTCGATAAAGCCAAGAACACCGCCACCGAAAAAATAGCTTTTAATAAAACCTGGCTCTTCAGCGAAGGCAAAGACGACCACGCTTGGCCCGACACCTTTCGAGGATTGCAACCGGAAAGAGATGATGAATAATTATTCCACATCTTCGCGGGGAACGTATTCCCGCTGACCAAACCACCACACCCCTAGCCCCCCCAAAACCACAACCAACCCCAACAAAACTGCCCAACTTGCCGCCACCGGAACCCCCATCCCTGTCACCTGACCCGCCAAAACATCCATCATCCCCTTGGCTTCTCGCTCAATCTCCGCATGGCCGGCAATCGACTTCAAATAAGGATAAATCGACAAGTAATACAAATCTCCCGGCATATTCGGCACAAACGTTTCCCATCCAAATGCAAACAGCAGGCAGTAAATCATCGCCTTATTCAGCACCAAACTCACGAAGATAAACAGAGTTCCATAAGCCAAAACGCCGAGCAAAATCACAACTGCATCCCACCAAAAACCTGGAGTCTGGAAAGCTCTCGGACCAAGAACTCCGAGGCCTGCAGCCAGCCACGCCGCCCAGCTTGCCCCCAAAACCGCCGCAAAGCTCGCCAAACTCCGACCGATCAACAGCGAAGGTCTGGGAATTGATCGCGTCAACAAATACACAATCGTCTTCTGCTCGACTTCCGCCGCCAAAACTTGCATCCCAAAAATCGCCGCCGCTAATGCTAAGACTCGGAACACTAAGACCTCAACGACCTGTCCATAAGTCGCCAGTTCTTGGCCCGGCTGAAATCCAACCCAAATCCGCCCTACAATCCCGACAACAACCGCGATCAAAAGCCAAGTCACAATCCGACCCGGTCGGACAAAATCTCTTAACGCTCCCGTAAATGCGACGCCGATCATTGCGCACCTACCAAGTACTCATAAACCGATTCCAAGTTGTTATCCGGACTTTCAATCTCCCAAATCCCAAATCCTTCCGCCGCCAAATCACCAACTACCGCATAAAAGTCACCCGCCTGCCGAGTCTGGACTTCCACTTCGTCCAGCGCCTCATTCACTGACAAGCTCACAACAAACGGCAATTCTGCAAAACGCCCCGCCATCTCCCTCGCCCGATCCCCCCGAATCTTGATCCTGTGCGGATACCGATCAATCAAATCTCGAATTTCGCTCACGTCCCCACTCGCCAGCAACCGACCTCGATGTAACAAAAGAATGGACCGCGTCATCTGCTCCACTTCAAAGAGAATGTGGCTACTAACAACAATCGCCTTTCCACGCATCGCAAGCCCCTGCAAAACATCCATAAACTCTCGCCGTCCCACCGGGTCGAGTCCGTTCAGTGGTTCATCCAAGAGCAACAAATCCGGATCATGGAAAATCGCTTGAGCAAGCTTAATCCGTTGGCGCATCCCCTTGGAATAGCCTTTCACCGAGCGGTCAGCCCGGTCGGACATCCCCACCTGTTGCAAAACATCCTCTGTTCGCCGAACCCCGGTTTCGTGGTCGTACCCCATCATCCGCCCCATCCGGTAAACAAACTCGCGACCGCTCAAATGCTCTGGAAAACTATCAATGTCCGGGCAATAGCCTAGCTTTTCAAAAACTTGCGTATTCGAAAACGGATCATTTCCAAAAACCCGAACCTCACCTGTCGTGGGACGAATCTGACCCGTAATCAACTTCATCAAAGTGGACTTTCCCGCCCCGTTCTGACCAAGCAAAGCTGTCACACCCGAACCGATCCGGCAATTCACGTCATTCAGTCCAATCACATCGCCATACCAGCGGCTCACCCCGGTCAGTTCAATCACGAAACCACCTCAACCGCTCGAACTTTCCGCAACGCCAATCCCCAGCAAGCAATCACTGGCAAGACGACCATCACCAATAACAACCACAGATCGGGCCTCGGCACAATTGCCTCCGCCGCTCCCTGATTGTCCCGAACAAAGAAACTCCCATCCGTTCCAAGAATTGTCTTCAACAATCCTTCACTCGCACCATAAAGCGATAAGTAATGAATCGTATCCAAAACCCCCTGGATACCTGCGACATCTCGTGTTTCCGCGACGAGCCGCGCGAGCTGAGCAAAAACTCCGCTCAGAACATAAATTCCTGCGTAGGTCGCCCCCGCAAGCCGCCCCTGATTAAACAAAGAGCTCACACCCAAGATCACACTCGCCTGAAAAGCACACACGGCAAAAATTCCCGCCAAAGCCCGCGGAATCATCATCGGATCATCCGTCAAAAATCCATGTTCGCGGAAGTTCATCGCCCCGTAAAACATAAAGAAAACCGCCGGAATCAGCATCGCAATCGCCAGCATCAAAAATATCCCAACGAATTTTCCAACCAGATAATCCAACTTCGAGCAAGGCTTACTGAAATAAACCAGCAACGCATTTGATCGATTGTCGTTGGCGATCGACCCCGCCCCCACCATCAGCAAAATCGCCATCAAAAGGAAGTGACCAAACTGGAATCCATTCAGAAATTGATCCTTCCAAACAATCTGTTCAAAGAACTGTCCCGCAAAATCTGCACCTCCCATGTTCGCCGCAAAACTATCGATGAAGTAAGTCACCGCCGCAAGAATCAAGAAGTGTCCACCGCTCAAAACCGTCAAAACCCAAAACGACCGGAGTTTAACGACCCGTTGCATCAATTGCCGTGCAATCACCCACCAATTTCCTCCTTTCCGCAAAGGAGAATCCGTCACATTGCGATAGCTAAGGTCAGCAATCGGGCCACTAGTTGACATCAATTGCCTCCATAAACGCCTCTTCCAAACTCCTCGCCCCCGGCTTCAAACCGCGAATCTGCGCCCCCGCCTCTCGTGAAGCTAAGAAAACCTTCTTGCTCAACTCTTCGTGCCCACCCACCGCCGCCAACCTATACCAAGTCCCCTTTGCGCTAACCAGCTCAAACCCGTGCCGCGCCGCCGCTTGCAAAAACTCTCCACTTTTCTCCCTCAATTCGACATCCACCGCATTCGAGTTCAATCCGCGCAAATCGCTCACACTCCCCTGCAATTTCATTTGCCCCCCCGCAATCACCACCACCGAATCGCAAGTTCGCTCAATGTCCGGAAGTAAGTGAGAACAAACCAAAACGTTCACTCCCTTGTTCTGAGAAATATCCCGCACCAAATCAAGCATTTCGTGCCGACCCTTCGGGTCAAGACCATTCGTCGGCTCGTCCAACAGCAGTAATTTCGGCCCATGTACCAAGGCCTGAGCAAACTTGATTCTCTGCTTCATCCCCGTCGAGTAACTCTCAATTGCCCGGTACCGCGCTTCCCCCAAACCCGCATATTCCAAAACCTCGTGCGCTCGTCGAACCGCATGATTGCGCGGCATCCCCGCCAACTCCCCTGCATAGGCCACAAACTGAACCGCATTCATCCCCGGGATATGACAATCCTGCTCGGGCATGTACCCCACCGCCTGGCGTATCGCCATCCCGTCGCGCCCGACTTCCAGACCCAAAACATCCCCACGACCCCCCGCTGGCTTAATGAAGCCCAGCATCGTCTTGAGCATCGTCGTTTTCCCCGCCCCGTTCGGCCCCAAAAGACCAACGCACCCCTCAGGAACTGCCACCGAAAAATCCCGCAAAGCCGTGAACCGACCGTACTGGACTGTTAAGTTTTCGAGTGTGACAACCGCCAAAGTAGAGATACTTTACTCAGCCCGCTTCCTGAGGTTTCAGCCGCCCGGTATTAAGGCCCCGAACCCGCCCCCTTCGCCCGGTAACCTCCCATCAATCATGGAAACAACTCTGGTTCTCATCAAGCCCGGCGGAGTCGCCCGCAACCTCAACGGTGAAATCATTCGCCGCATCGAACTTCGCGGCCTCAAAGTCACTGGTCTCAAGCTCATCAATGCCCCCCGCGAAACCGTCGAAGCTCACTACGCCGAGCACCGCGAGCGCCCCTTCTTCAACGATGTTGTCAATTATTTGGTGAGCGGCCCGGTAGTCGCCCTCGCCGTCACCGGCCCCAACGCCACCAAAGCGATCAGAATGATGATGGGCGCCACCAACCCCGTCGAAGCTGAACCCGGCACCGTCCGTGGCGACATGGCCCTCACGATTGACGACAACCTCGTCCACAGCAGCTCCGATCCCGAAGCCGCCGCCAACGAACTCAAACTCTGGTTCCCCGAAGGCACCGTCGACTAATCCCCCTCTCCATCTCAATCGAGTTTTAAGTCTTTTCCCCCTCCCCGTTTCAATCGAGAGGGGGATCAAGGGGGTGAGGTGAATTTTTCCGAATGAATTGATCTCAGACTTCAAGAAATGCCACTCGGATCCGATTCGTTCTGGCTCGAACGAGTCACCGACCACCCAACCCACTTAACGAAACCCCCTCAATAAAATACTTCTGCGCAAAGAAGAACAACAACAGCACCGGAATCGTCGACATCGTCGCAAACGCCATCATCAACGCCTGATCCGTCCCCCGGTCCGAAGCAAACAAACCCATCGCATAACTCATCGGCATCTTCGCCGGAGTATTCACATAAATCAGCGGACCCATAAAGTTGTTCCAAGCCCCCATAAACGTCCAGATCGCAATCACCGCCAGAGCTGGCTTCACCAGCGGCAACATGATCTGCCAAAACGTCCGCCAATAACCACACCCGTCAATCCGCGCCGCTTCTTCCAGCTCCATGGGGATCGTCCCAAAAAATTGCCGCAAGAGAAACACATTAAACGCACCCGCAAAGAATGTCGGCACCCAAATCGGCAAGAGCGAATCCATCCACCCCAAATTTGAGAAAATCAAGAACTGCGGCAACATCGTCACCGCCCCCGGCAACATCATCGTCATCAGCATCACGAAGAACAACTGATCCCGCCCCGGGAACCGCAAACGCGCAAATCCATAAGCCACAATTGAACAACTCAAAACCGTCCCCAAAACACTCATCCCCGCCAACCAAAGCGTATTCATCAAGTAAGCCAATCCAAACCCTGTCTCCAGCGGCATCCACTCCAAAGCGTCTGAGTAGTTCTGCCACCGCAAACCGCGCTCGCGCACTGGCTCAACATCCTCTGGCATCACTGTGATTCGCTGGCCCTTCATGTCCCCCGGCTCCAAAACTTCCAAAAGCCGCGACCCGTCCTCCTGATCCTTCACCGTGAACGCCGTAAAAGCCGTCCCATTCTCGATCCTGCTCCAAATAGGCTGATCTCGCGGAATCTCCTTGAGCGATCCTGCCGGAACTTCAAATCTCCGCCCCCTCAAGCCATAGGGCCGCTCGACCTCAACCAACCACTTCCCGCCTGCAACCTCCGAATCCTTTTTGACTTTAACTGCCCGACCGTCGTATCGCGCGGCAAACTGCGGAATTTCCGGATCCAAGAAAGCGTGAGTCTTCTGCACCTGCGGCACCCAAACAATCCCGTCCGTATTCGCCAAATCCCGCTCCTCCTTAAACGAAGTGGTCAAAAGCCAAACGAACGGGATACTAAAAATAACCGCCCCTGCCAGCAATCCCAACTGAGCGGAGATTTTCTTCGTAATCCCCCGTGCCGCCGTCGTCCGTTCCGCCAAAATCATCCCCACCATCGCCGCAACGAGCAGTCCCAAAAGTCCAAAAATCGCCGGCCAATGGAGCGGAATCGCCCCCCTCAGAATCGAAATCTGCCCCTCCATCCCCCGCAACCACAAGAACGAGCCAACCCCAACCCCCGCCCAAATCAATGCCGCCAAGTACCGTCCCCGACCCTCTTCCGCATTCAAAGCCGTCCTCCCTTGAATCAGCCGCGAACCCACCATGAACACCGAGAGCAACAGCATCCAACCCGGAAATGGCGTGTAAATCCAGACCAGCGGCAACCAGCTCCCCACCGCTTCTCGCCCAAGCTCTTTGGGCATAAACGATCCCACCAACAGCAACAATCCACCAATCCCCGCCGAAATCCCAATTTGCTTAACCATTCCCGCGCGGTCAACACCCGGCAAACCAACAGCGAGACGCATCCCCAAAAAAACTGCTCGGAATCCCAAAACCATGCCCACCCACAAGCAAACTGTGAGGATCAAAAACAGAACTTCGGCCGTCACTTATCCACCTCCGAATGCACCCACCGAGGCGCCAGCTTAAACTGAATCAAAGTCACCGCCACAACAATGAAGAAAATCATCCACGCAATCGCACTTGCATAACCCATCCGGAAATAAGCAAATCCGTTGTTAAAGAGCATATAGACCGGAGTCGCCAAGCTATCATTCGGTCCCATATTCTCCCCTTTCGTAATCAGATAAACCCCATCAAAAGTCTGCAGAACGCCGATAAATCCCATGACTGAGTTAAAAAACACCAGCGGACTGAGCTGTGGCAACGTCACACTCCAAAACTGACGCCATCCCGATGCCCCGTCAATATCTGCCGCCTCATAGAGCGTCTTGGAAATCCCCTTTAATCCCGCTAGCCACAAAATCATCGCTCCCCCCGCTCCCCACAATCCCATCAAAATCAGGGCCGGTTTCGCCCAAGGCTCAACCGTAAACCATCCCGGGGCATTGACGCCAAACCACTGGGCAATGGTGTTCGTCCAAAAATTGTTCAGCAACCCCCGTTGATTATCCGGAGTCAAAATCCACATCCACAAAAACGTCGAAGCCACCGTCGGCGCAATAGCGGGCATATAGTAAACCGTCCGATAGAACCGAATCCCTTTCGCCCCCGTGTTCAAAAGCAAAGCGATAACAAGCCCTGTGGTCAAACCAAGCGGAATACCAATCACCGCCAGATACGCAACATTTCCAAGGGCTTTCAAAAGCAAATCCCGGTCAACCACAAACACATCAACAAAATTCTTTCCCCCCACAAAGTGCGCCGGATTCAATACATCGTAATTCATGAAGGCAAAAACGAGCGAAGCAATCATTGGCCCCAAAGTAAAGACCAAAAAGCCAATTATCCAAGGCGATATGAACGCATAACCCGCCCGCGTCTCCTGTGGTGAAACTCGTCCCGTTCCCCGCCGAATCAACAGCGCCACCCAAGTGACAAGTCCGGCGACAACCACCCCAAAAACTCCCAAAACCCAGCCCAAAATGTTGACTCGAGGATAATCCTCTTTTGAAAAATATTCATCCAAAATCTGCTGAACTCGCGTCTGACCGCTCACCAGAGCTTCTTCACTTGACTGCGCCCCCCGACAGGCCTGCTCAATCGCCCGGACATGCTCATCCCAAAGTTTCAATCCCACAAACGTCGCCGGTCGCAACCGCGCAAACGGCATCATATCCACGTGCTGGCGTAACGCCAACTCGTAAGTGCTGTTCCCGCTCGCATAAGTGTCCACTAGCCATTCATTGGCCTCAATATTCGCCGCCATCCGAGGAATAAACCGACGCCCCCGTGACTGCTCCAAATCTGCCTGACCCCGCGCATAAAGCTGTCGCCCTTCCAAACTCTGAACAAATTTGATGAATTTCCAACTCGCCTCAACGTTCCTCGCCCCTCGCGGAATCGCATAAGCAAACCCTCCGGACCAAGTAATGAACTTATCCTTCTCGTCCGCAAATCGACCCCGCTGGTAGTAGCGATCATCCGGAACCGGTGCCGGAGCCGTTAAGAATTTTGCCTTCGGAGAATAACGAGCATAACTGGCAATCATCCAGTCCCCATTGATAATCATCGCAATCTGCCCAATCGCAAACGGATCATTTTCACCCCCCCTCGTTCCAGATTTGAACTTGAGGGTGTTCTCGTACCCCCCCAAAATGTCATATCCCGCCTTCATGAAATCAAGTGCTTCGACTGCCGCCGGAGTATTCAAGGTGCATTTCCGACCATCCTCGCTCATGAAGTTCGCATTGTTCTGAAACGCGAACATATAAAGCCAAGAATTCCCCTCGTTTGGTATGAACCCCGCACGCTTGATCGTTCCGTCAGCATTGAACTCTGTCAAAACCTTGCTATAAGCAAGCACCTCACTCCAAGTCCTGGGCGGCCTGGTCGGATCAAGCCCGGCTTCCTTCAGCTCATCCGCTTTCTCCGCAAAAACCTCCGTGTTGTAGTACAAAACTCGGTTATCCGCCCCAATCGGAATCCCGTACAACTTTCCGTCGTAAATCGCTTCGTTCCAAGTCGCCGGATAGTACTGATCGGCCGTTGGCGTGCGCGGATCGCTGCCCCGATCTCGCTCAATCAAGTCGTCAAGCGGTCGAAACGCCCCCCGGCTCGCCCAGTCAGAAATCGTAAACCGATCCTGCTGAATCACATCCGGCGGAGCCCCCCCGACAATCGCCGTCATCAACTTTTGCGGATTCATCGCCCCCGCCCCCATCCCCAAAAGCTTCACCTTAATATCCGGATTTTCACGCTCAAATTGGCGGACGATCAGATCGTTCCCTTTTTCATCCGGAGTAATCGCCAGTCCCCAAACCGTAATCTCCGTCTTTGCCGCCAAGCACAAACACGACAAGACCGCCAGTGACAACAACGCCACCATTCGCACAACAACTCTGTTCACGCGCAGTCCAACCACTTTCAATAAAACGCCCCTCGTCGGGCAATGATTCATCCTACACCATAAAACCCGTGAATACGTATACATAAAAATCCCTACACCACAATATTTTTGCTTTCATAATGAAAATATCATGCCGGGAAAAAAGCCACTCACCGCCATTTTTATCACGGTTTTTCTCGATATGCTTAGCTTTGGCACCGTCATCCCCGACGTCCAACTCCGGTCAAAAGAACTCGTCGAATCTGCGACCTGGCTCCCCCACAATCCCACCACCGAAGGCTTCGTCATCGGCCTCTCAATCGCCCTCTTCAGCATCGCGCAGTTCCTCATCGCTCCATGGCTGGGAAAAATGTCCGACGACAAAGGCCGTCGCCCCGTTCTCCTCATCACCTGCACTCTCGCCGTCTTTGCCAGCCTCCTTTATGGATTCAGCGGAACTCTCATCATCCTGTGGCTCTCCCGGGTCCTCCATGGCCTCGCCGGAGCCAATCTCGGCGTCGCTTATGCCTATATCGCCGACGTCACGACCGATCAAGACCGGGCCAAATCAATGGGTCTCATCGGTGCCGCATTCGGCCTCGGGTTTATTTTCGGACCACCGCTTGGCTCAATCCTCATCGAACTGAACAACGGACAACCCCTCTATCTTGGCCTTGCCTCAGCCCTCTTCGCGCTCATCAACCTCATTTGGGTCTACCTCCATCTCCCAGAATCCCGCATCCCAGGAAACGAACCTGCCCGTCCCAAAGAGAACCGCTTCCGCGCTCTGACCAACGCCCTCATGACTCCCACTCTCGGCATCCTACTCGCCCTTTTCTTCGTTGCTAGTTTCGCCTTCACCCACCTCGAAACAACCTACTACCGCCTCGGCGAAGATGTCTATAAGTTCAATCAAGTCCAAACTTCCATGGTGCTTGTCACCGTCGGGATCGTCGCGGCCGTTGTCCAAGGTGGTCTGATCCGAATCCTCGAACCAAAATTTGGCGAACGCAACCTCCTTCGCGTCGGCTACCTCCTTCAAGCCCCCATCCTTGCGTCGATGCCCTTTGTTACCCCCTGGTGGCCCATCATTGTCGGAGCAATCCTCCTCGGAACAAGTAGTGGCATCGCCCAACCCAGCCTCAGCAGCATCATTTCCAAGAACGCCCCAGCGGACATTCGAGGATCAATCTTCGGCATCAATCAATCCCTTGGCTCACTCGCCCGAATCATCGGCCCATTCACCGCCAATATCGCCTACGCCTACTCCCCCGCCGCCCCGTACCTCATCGCCGCCGCAATCATGATCCTCCCCACAATCGCCGTCTGGATGATCAATCTCAACACCAACGAACCAAACCTGGAACCCAGTTGAAACTAATATCCCTTCCAACACCATCGTTCCGGACGTAACCCGAAATCACTCTTGGAGATTTTTGCCTTCACCCTCCCCCACTGGGGGAGAGCCTGCCCCGGGCTTGAACCGGGGACTTAGGAGAGGGCTATCCACGGCTAAATCCTCAGAAAGGCTCCCACATCGTCATTCCGGGCATGACCCGGAATCTCCACTCGCATGATACGAGCAACTTATCTTCAAGGCTCAAAGTCGTCATCCCAGCGAATGCTGGAACCCATTCAATAACTAAAGAAACTTAACTCTAGAAACACCACGCCCCACATCGTCATTCCGGGCGTGACCCGGAATCTCATCCTATAAATCATTATCGTTTACTCCCTCCCCCTTTGGGGGAGAACTTAAGAGGGGGCTAACCAAGGCTCAAGCTCCGCGAGCACTGGGGTGACATTGGTGAACCCATCGTTCTCCATAAGAACCCTCTCCAAAAATGCATTCACCACTCCGAAACTCCATAAAAGCAATCCGCACCCCCCTTCGCGGTATCCTCCCCCGCATCATGAATCGGCAAGGAGGCGGAATCCATCGGCGTGGCTCAGCTCCCATCGGCCTCCTTGTCTTCGTCCTCGGCGTCGCCATGATCGGCTTCGCCTTTTATCTTGCCTACCAAATCTTCCTCGTCCCCCCAGCGTCCGACTGGAAGCAGAGCCCGGTAAACCTATCGACATCGGAACCGCTACCGAATCTCTTACAACCGTCCTCGTCCGACTTCTTCTCCTGGTTGCCATGGCCGGATTTGGCTCAATGATCGCGAACCGAGGAATCAAACTCTACGCCAGCAATTCCGAAAGAAACAAGAAACCAAAGCAAGAAAAATCAGAGACAGTCGATAAATAAACTTTTGGTCGGGATGATAGGATTCGAACCTACGACCTCCTCGTTCCGAACAAGGCGCTCTACCAAGCTGAGCCACATCCCGAAGCTCTAACCCCAAAATAATACCTCCCCCTCCCTCACCGCTTTCACTCAGGTCCCGCAAACTCCCAGAAAACCCGCCAAACTCATCCCAAGCCATGACCCACCAAACCCTGATCGAACAAGCATGGGAAAACCGCGCCGAATTCTCTCCCTCCTCTCACCCCGCCGATCTCGCCGGAGCCATCGGAGTCACCCTCAACCAACTCGACAAAGGCGAAATACGAGTCGCCGATAAAATCAACAACGCATGGCAAACCCACGAATGGGTCAAAAAAGCCGTCCTTCTCAGCTTCCGTATCAACGATAACCATTTGGTCGAACACGGCCCTGCCCGCTACTTCGACAAAGTCCCCCTCAAATTTGAAAACTACTCTGAACAAGACTTCAAACAAGCCGGATTCAGAGTCGTCCCCAACGCCATGGTGCGACACGGTGCCCACATCGCCAAAAATGTCGTTCTCATGCCAAGCTATGTCAATCTTGGTGCCTATGTAGACGAAGGCACAATGGTGGACACCTGGGCTACCGTCGGCTCCTGTGCCCAAATCGGCAAAAACGTGCACCTCAGTGGAGGGGTCGGAATCGGCGGAGTCCTTGAGCCCATTCAGGCCACCCCCACAATCATCGAAGACAACTGCTTCATCGGTGCCCGATCCGAAATCGTCGAAGGCGTCATCGTCGAAGAAAACTCGGTCATCAGCATGGGCGTCTTCATCGGCCAATCCACCCGAATCTACAACCGTCAGACTGGCGAAATCACCTACGGTCGCGTCCCCGCTGGCTCCGTCGTCGTCCCCGGTTCCCTCCCTGCACCAAATGGTGCATATTCCCTCGCCTGCGCCATCATCGTCAAACAAGTCGACGCCCAAACGCGAAGCAAAACATCCATCAACGAACTTCTCCGAGAAAGTTGATCCACCATGAAGAACATAATCGTAACGACAACCATTAACAAACCTCGCGAACCGGTCTTTGCCGCCTTCACCGATTTCGACCAACTCGCCCGCGTCCTTCACTCCGCTATCGAAGTCACATTCGTCACCCCCGAGCGAACCGGTCTTGGCACCAAATGGGTTCAAGTCACCCAAGAAGGCGATGAAACATCATCCGGAACTCACCACATCATCGAATTTTCTGGAAATCAGTCATTCACAATGATCAGTCTTGACTCAACATCCAAAGAAACAATGACCTTCACATTCACCGATCAAGGTCAATCCACCAACGTCGAGTTCCGCAATGATGGCATCCCCATCTCCGGGCTCGCCAAACTCGCCAGCCCCTTCCTTTCCAAGTTCATCAAGAAAGCCATGCAAGAAGACCTCGACCGCATGAAAACTCACATCGAATCCCAATCATGACCACTCGCCAACTCCTCGAGTCCCTCATCGCAATCCCGTCCCTCACCCCCGGTGACGCCGGATCCATTGACATTCTCGAAAACCTCCTCCAAAAGAACAACTTCCAAACCCAAATTCTCACCGCCAACAATCTCCGCTCCCTCTATGCCACTCACGGAACCCAAAATCCAAACATCTGCTTCTCCGGTCACGTGGATGTTGTCCCCCCCGGCCCCCTCGAAGCCTGGAACTCCGACCCTTTCCAACTGACCGAAATAAACGCCAACCTCTATGGGCGCGGAACTGCCGATATGAAAGCAGGCGTCGCCGCCATGACCACCGCCGCGATCAACTACGTCACCCAAAACCCCAATCATCCCGGCACCATTTCCCTCCTCTTCACCAGTGACGAAGAAGACTCATCTCGCTTTGGCACGCCCTACTGTCTCGATCAAATTCACCCAAAGCCCACTGCCGCTCTTGTCGGGGAACCTACATCAATCAACCATTTGGGTGATGAATTCAAAGTTGGGCGTCGTGGATCGCTCAACGGAATCCTTACGTTTTCCGGAAAACAAGGCCACACCGCCTACGCCCACCTCGCCATCAATCCCATCCACCAAGTCCTCCCATTCCTTACCGAACTCAGCCAAATCATCTGGGACACCGGACACGGACCATTCCCTCCAACCACTCTCCAAATCGCAAACCTCAACAGCGGAGTCGGTACGTTCAATGTCACCCCCGGCGAACTCAAAGTCCAGTTTAACGTGCGCAACAATCCCGCAACTCCCCACGAAAAAGTCATCCAAACGGTCGAAGAACTGTTGCTCAAGCACAACCTCAATCCCACAATAATCTGGGACGACTCCGCCCAAGGATTTTTGACCGACAATCAGCATCTCCAAAACACCCTTAGTCAATCAATCCAGGAGAACACCTCACAAATCCCCAAACCATCAACCTCCGGAGGCACATCTGACGCGCGCTTCTTCGCCCTCCAAAACATCCCCGTCATCGAGTTCGGCCCCATCAACGCAACGATCCATGCCGCCAACGAATGTATCCCGTCTGCCGATCTCGCACCCCTTACTTCCATCTATCAAACTTTCCTCCGCAACTATCTCGAAAACCCCAACTCTTAACAGATCAAACCAGATAAAATCCGCCTCAGAACCAAAAGCGTTCAGGAAAACAACCCATGGCAAACATCAAAGATATTGAAGGGATCGGCCCCGCATACGGCGAAAAGCTAGAAGCCGCCGGAGTCAAGACCGATTCCGCTCTTCTCGAACAGGGTGCATCAAAAAAAGGCCGACAAGAACTCGCTGAAAAAACTGGGATATCCGAAACCCACATCCTCAACTGGGTCAACCGCGCCGACCTCGCCCGAATCAAAGGCATCGGATCCGAATACGCTGACCTCCTTGAAGCCGCCGGAGTCGATAGCGTCCCTGAACTCGGCCAGCGCAATGCCGCCAATCTCCACGCAAAAATGACCGAAGTCAACGCCGAAAAGAACCTCGTTCGATCCCTTCCCAGCGAAAGTATGGTCGAAGGCTGGGTCGAGCAGGCCAAGGGTCTCGACCGAGTCGTTACTCACTAACAACTATTCCTCAAACAACTAAGCGATATCTGGAGCAAAATTTTCCAGATATCGCTTCTCAATTCATGTATTCTGGAAAAGAAATGGAACAACTCATCAACCTACTCAAAGAAAAAACGGGCATCGACGACGCTACCGCTGAAAAAATCGCGAATTTCATCCAGGAACACGCCGCCGAACTCCCCGCAATGCTCATGGGCAACGGGGACAATAAAGACAATCCAGTGGAAGGATTGATGGATGCCGCTAAAGGTTTCCTCGGCAACAAAGACTAAAAAAACATCGAAAGGCATAACTCCTGCGTCTTTCTTAACAACCCAACTGGGACAAAAACAAAATCATGTCAATGGCATCAGAATTCAAAGAATTCATCGCAAAAGGAAATGTGATGGATCTCGCCGTCGGGGTCATTATTGGCGGTGCCTTCGGCAAAATTGTTGACTCGCTCGTCAACGACGTCATCATGCCTCCCATCGGACTCCTCCTCGGCGGAGTCAACTTCGATAGCTTGCAACTCGTACTAAAGCCAGCAGAAGGCGAAACCGCCGCCGTCGCAATAAAGTACGGCAGCTTCATCGGCGGAGTCATCAACTTTCTCATCATTGCATTCGTCATTTTTATGCTCGTGAAAGCAGTTAACAAAATGCGAGAGCCCGCCCCCGAACCAGAGGCCGCACCTGCTGGCCCCACCCAAGAGGAACTCCTCACTGAAATTCGAGATTTGCTGAAAAAGTAAGCAGTCTCGATCAGTCCATCAATTCCCTGACATCAACTGTCAGGGAATTTTTTTGACCCCCTGTTAAAAATGCCTGTCTCAACCGAAGATTCAAACCGGAATCCCTCCATTCGCAGGCGAGCAAATGAAGAACAGGCAAATTGGCGCACTCTTTCTCCGTCCAAAAGGCGGCAGGGCCGCAACCGCAAACTCTGTCGGAGAAACACCACTCCGCAAGTGCCTTCGCCTTGCCACATCTGCCGGCGATATCAACGAGATCCTAAACGAAATCCTCCGGGAAGCAACCCTTGCCGTCGGCGCCGATGGAGCCTATGCCCTCAGCATTGATCCTTACGATCCCGGGAGTCTTTCCGCCATATCCGCATATTCACCAAGTGGCACTTTCAACTTTCCCCACCAAGTACCAATTCCAACCACAATTTCCGGGCAAGCCAAAACTAATCGCCAAACAATCGTCGTCCGTTCAACAGATTCAGAAGCTTTTGGACAAATCGAATTTGGCCAAGAAATAGAAGCGGTTCTCGCCGTACCCCTGTTCGCCAGGTCTAGCACTGCCTCCCTCAATGGATCAGTTGAAACCGCTCAAGGAACCCTGACATTCATCTCTCAAACAAAGTCACTGATTTTCGATGAGGCGGCCAGATCAACTGCCGAAGACTTCGCGCACATCTTCAGCATGGCCCTTGCCAATGCCCAAAACGAGCTGTTCCGCCGAACCACGCTGATCGACTCGCTCGAACAGATCTCAACTTACATCGAATCAAAAGATCAGAATCGCCGCGAGCACGCCGCCCGAACCGCGCAGATCGCCGCCAAAATTGGAGAAAAACTCGGACTCGCCAGCGAGACCATTGAAGAAATCCGAATTGCCGCAACTTTGATGGATATCGGATACATTGCCATTCCCGAATCCATACTGCAAAAACCCGAGGCTCTCACCGCCGAAGAGTTTGCAATGGTGCAAATGCACCAGGTCATCAGCTACGAGATTTGCAAAAAGCTTGGACTTCCCGACCCCATTCTCGAATTGATCCGCACCCATCACGAAAAACTCGACGGCTCCGGATATCCCAGCCAAATCACAAATAACGAAATCTCACTCGCTTCTCGAATTCTCATGGTCGCCGATGCATTCGACGCCATGCGATGCAAGCGAGCCCATCGCGACGGTCTCACCCAAAAAGAAGCCCTCAAACAACTCCTGATCGAAGCCGGATCAAAATTCGACCCAGAAGTGGTTCAAGCCCTTCGATTGGTCGTCGATGAACGAGCCCTTGATTACATTTATGGAGACGCCGAAGCCGCATGAACAGAAACCTTCAAATCGGGATCCAATTCAAAGCTTCAACGGCGCGACTCGCTTCAGTGCGCCAATCCCCAAATCCAATTCTTACTTTGACGGACACCCTTAATCTCCCCGGGGGCATCGACTCCACTGGGTTGTTCGTTGACCCTAAATCAGTCATTCAAATCCTGGCTGACTGGGTAACCAAAAACGAATTGCGAGGTCAACCCGCCGTCTTCTCCGTTCCCAACAACTCAGCTTTCATTTCGTGGACAAAACTCCCCGAAGACACTGGACAAGAACTCCTCAGCGTTGCCCGCTACCGTCTCCGAAAACAGTTCCCAAAGATGGGTGACCATGCTGTTGTCGCCGTAGCCCAGCCCAGCGGCTCCAACGAAGAATCCCTTGCCATCGGCGTGAATCGAGAACTGATTGATCAACGCGCCGACATCATTGACCAAGCCGGACTCAACCCCCTTGCAGCCGAAGTCGAAGCCCAAGCAATGCTCCGAATCGTTGACCACGGTGTCCGTTCCAGCGGAAATTTCGATCCCAACGCCAACTACTGCATTGTTCAAATCGAATCCCTATCAACCAATTTCATCGTCATCCGCAGCGGCAAACTTAGCTTTATGCGAACTGTCCGTGTCGGAAGTCGCGCCATCGAGGAAGTCGTGAACTCCGCCCTAAGTGAGTCAGAGAAATCCCTCGAAGAAATTCTTTATGCCCCCACAACCTGGTTCTTCAACCGACAATTTCTCTCATGCCTCAATTCAACCTTTGAGCCTATCGACATCGGCGAACCAACCAATGCCCTCGTCAAGGAGTTTCGGCTCCTCCTCAACTATTTCCGAAGCCTCTACCCAGAAAGAAGTTATGAAGGAGTCATCAACCACCTCATCGTCCTCGGGAAAATCAGTCAACTCCGCGGCTTTAACCGAGCCATTGCCGACCTCCTCGCCATCGAAATGGATGATTTCAACCCCCTAGTCGGACTCGCCCTCGATCTTTCCCACCCAACCTATCTCCAAACCACAAAAACCAGCACTCAATTTACCGTCCCTCTTGGCCTCGCCCAAGCACCATATCAAGTCAATCCATCTCAACAGGTCAACCATGAATCAGAATTTCGCTTCATCCGCCAAGCCATTTAGTCAGCTTGAACTCACCGCAAATCTACTGACCGGTTGGAAGGCAGATCGCGATAAAGCTCTTTCCAGCAAAAATCGGGCGAATGCGCTCTCCGCCACTCTTCTTGTACTTGCCTTTACAAGCATATCGCTCACTTACTACGCTCAGTCAAATGCAATATCCAAGCTCGAGGATATCCAAGCTTCAATTATTGAAAATGGTGGTGAGGCCGATCCAGAAGATGCACCTCTGAACGGCATCATCAGTTTGAATCCGGTTGAAGAGGAACTTCTGTCCCCCGAGGTTCAAGCCATACTCACCGACGCTAAGGCGTCAAACGAGAAGCTCCTTATCCAACTTGGAAATACCCTTGTTCAAACCAAATCCACCGTTGCCCTCGAATCGCTCGACGCCGAGTCCAACGATCAAATTGTTCGAATCAGTGGCAGCGCAACAACTCAAGAAATTGGTCAAGCTCATGCATTCATTGCTCGACTCGCCGCCAACAACCCCGGCATGAAGGCTTTTCTTACTAATGTCGAACGACAACCAGAAAATCAGTCCGCAAGTCTCAGAATCAACTTTGAACTATCGCCCGGAGGAATTCAATGAACTTCCAGCTCAGCAGAGAATCACAATTCCATCTGTTCGTGCGCATTGGCGCAACCGCAATGGTTGGATACGTCCTCCTCTCACTACCGGGCCTCATTGCTACTAACCAAAAAGTAAACTCGGAGCTATCTCGATTAGCGAGCCTCACGCCCACTCAAGAACCCGCAAACGAAGACCCCACAGTCAAGCGAACTGCAGAAAGTGAAATGTCGCAGTCAATTCGAGACTTTTCCCAATTCGTCGCTAAGGTCGCCTCAAACAACAACCTCACGCTTGAAAAAATCACTGGATCATCATCAGAAAATCCCGTGACAATCGGCGAGAGCACAAGTGCCGAACTGAGTAACTCTGATATCGAATTCACCCTCACCGGCCAAACCAAGGATCTCTACGATGCCCTGGTTGCCCTCAACGAAGATGATCTGGCTTTTCGCATCCGCGCTATTCAAATGGGGCGCAACGCCAACATCAATGCCAAAAACGAACCAAGCAGCCTCACCGTCCGTGCCGAAATTTACGCACGAACAAGCATCTAGGAAATCCATGCAACTTCCACAAAATCCCCGTCTCGTATTCGGACTCATCACTGGAGTCGTCGCCGTCACAATTCTCGGAGTCGGAGTTGGGCAATTCAACGCTCCAGCCATAGAAATCTCCACGCCACCATCAAAATCAGATTCACCCCTCGCATCCCAATCGACCGAACTCACAATCCCAAAACTCACTGTCGATCCGTTCGCAATGCGATCCCAACTCGAGGAAATAGCAAATCCTGAAACTCCCTCACAAACCACGAACCCGAGCATGAGTCAAACAACTCCAACTCAACCTCAACCAAGTTTTACAAGCTCAAGTCCGCAACGCACCTCCGCAAACCCCCAAATCGCTCCGTTCAACCCCCGAGAAATATCAGGATCAATTCCTGAAGAACCAAACGTCAGTCCACTTCCAAACTCGTCAAACCCCCAATTCTCAGACTTCCCGCCCGTTAACCCAACCTCAAATGATCCAGGTTCGAATCCGGACAACCTTCTTCCACAATACGATAACGCAGCGAGTCCAACACCTCAAATCCCAGAACCACCCAAGAATCCAAATTCTGTCCGATTGACCGCTATCATTATCTCAAAAACTCCTACCGCATACATTGCTTTAGGTAACAACTCCGCCGTGGCCTACAAAGAAGGCGAAACCATCAAACCTGGTTTGAAAATAATCAAAATTACGAGCGAAACCGTGACTTTACAAAAAGCCGGTAAAAGTGCTACACTCTCCGTCGGCAAAGACGGAGTGTTGCCTTGACAGTAATCGGATACTTGCTCGCGCAAGTTCTGGTCCCTGAGCTGAGCGCCCCGCCAACAACGGATTTGTTGGCATTAACTCAAACTCAGGCAACCGGGACAAGGAAAGTCACCTCGGACGGATCTAATACCGTTCGCCTTACTTCATCACGAGTTCAAAACATAGTTGCTGAACTCAAACCCACCCCCGAACCCGCGCCTGCTCAGCAGTCGCCTGTTCCGGCACCAATTCCAATCGGACAAAGAAGGGCTACCCTCAATGCGTCAAATTGGGAGCTATCCAACGCCCTCAGAGCGATCAGCCAAGAAACTGATGTCAACATCACCTTGGCTCATAAAGAAGACCCCAAAATCACTGTCCAACTGCGTGACATGCAGCTAGAAGAAATTTTGAGAGTCCTGGCTGCGCTCACAGACCTCAAATTTCTGCAAATTGACGAAAGTTACGTCATGGCAACGGTTGAAGTATTGGAAGCGAGTTTCCCTAGGGAATTTGCTGAGCAATACCCTAACCTCGCCAAAGGCTTACCCGACGAAATCGTCGTCAAATCCTACACCGTCTCTCATGTCTCGGCTCGACAAGCGGTCGAAACTCTAAAAGGACTGCTCAAAGAAAGCGAAGCCATCGGCGTTGCTGTTGGCCCATCTCCCGATGTGCCCGATATCACTGTCGGATCAAGCACTTCTATCCGGAATGAAGGAAATTCAGGTGGGACAACCGGCGGGAACTCAGCGGGGGTCCAAACCGGTCAAGCGGAACTCGGTAACGGGCGCACCATAATGCTGCGCGGACCTCAAAAGCAAGTTAAAGAAGCCCTCAAGCTTTTGAGAGAAATTGACAGCCCTCGGCCCCAAGTGAACATCCAAGTCCAGATCATGGACGTCAGCAACGACGCCATGAGAGAACTTGGAATTAGCTGGAGCTTCGGCAACGTCAACCTCACGGAGCGAACACCCGCGGGAATCGCCTTTGAAACCCTTGATCGAGGCCCCCAAACTTTCCAAGGCATCATCAAAGCCCTGGAGAAGAACGGCAATACCAAGATACTCGCTGAGCCCAATCTTGGCGTTCTCGATGGACAAAGCGCGTACATCCTCATCGGTGACCGTATCAACTACCCGGTCGTCATCGGACTCTCCGATAACAACACCCCCATCTATGACATCAAAGAGGAAAAAGTGGGCGTCTACTTCCAAGTCGGCGCAAACATCACGGAAGAAGGCGAGATCATTCTCAATCTCTTCCCCCAAGTGAGCTCCATCACCGGATTCCTTAATGTCAATGGAGCCAGCTACCCCCAAGTCTCAACTCGAGAAGCCCGAACGATCATGAGGATCACTAGCGGCGAGACCATCGCCGTAGCGGGACTCATCCGCAACGAAGAAATCGAAAGTTGGGAAAAAGTGCCAATCCTGGGCGACATCCCCCTCCTCGGCGAGTTGTTCAAAAAACGCAAGACCACGCGCAACAACTCTCAAGTAATGATCTTCATTACGCCGACAATAATGGAGGATGAGTCTTGATCGCGCACTGAATGAAATACTGGTAGAAGAAGGGTACGTCACCCGGCAAGAACTCCAAGAAGCCCTCGTCCACCGAGTCGATTCGCACGACTCGGTGGTCGATGCACTTTTGCGGCAAGGAAAAATCAGTGTCGCACAGAAACTCAAATGTGTCGGACTTCAAACTGGAATCCCATTCATTGATCTGAAAAACATTAAGATCGATAGCCAAGCCGCCCGTCTCATCTCTCAACGGCTAAGCGACAAACTCCGCGCGATCATCTTAGAAGCCCACACCGATTACGTTGTTGTCGCTCTCCAAAACGCCCTTGATCTCAAAGCCATCGACGAGATCGCCGACGAGACGGGACGACGCGTCGAACCGGTCTGGGCCACTGAATCCGACATCACCGACAAAATTTCTGAGGTCTTTGGTGCCTTCACCGATCTCGAACAAATCTTAAATTCCAACGTCCAGCTCGACGACTCAATCGAGATTGAACCGGATACCGATGAATCCGAAAACATTATCAACATCGAGGAGCAAACTGACTCCAGCCCCGTTATCCAATTCGTGAATGGACTTGTCGTCCGCGCGATCCGCCTCCGCGCCAGCGATATCCACATCCAACCCCTGTCCAAGACCGTCAAAATCAAATTCCGGATTGATGGTGTCATTCGCGACATCATGGAAATCCCCAAAGAAATCCACCGCGCCGTCGTCAGCCGGATCAAAGTCATTTCCGGTCTCGACATCGCCGAACGCCGCGTACCCCAAGATGGACGGGCTTCCCTTATAACTTCCGAAGGCGAATACGACTTTCGCGTCGCAACTTACCCCAGCGTAAATGGCGAAAAGATAACAATCCGTGTCCTCGATAAACAAGGCGGAATCAAGCCAATCCGCCACATCGGCATGGATCAATCCGCCCTCCAAAGACTTCTTTGGGCCGTAGACCAGTCGCAGGGCTTGATCCTCATTACCGGTCCAACCGGCTCCGGAAAAACCACAACGCTCTACGGACTGCTGAACCATGTCAACCAAGGTGACCGGCAAATCATCACGGTTGAAGACCCCGCCGAATACCAAATTGACGGCATCGTCCAAGCCAACGTCAATCGCGCCGCCGGCATGACTTTCGCCGCCGGGCTCAAAGCAATTCTCCGAGCTGACCCCGACGTGATCCTCGTCGGAGAGTCGCGCGACCCAGAAACCGCCAAAACTTCAATCGAAGCCGCGCTCACAGGTCACCTCGTCCTCACCAGCCTTCACGCCAACGACAGCGCGGCAGCCCTCACCCGCCTCATCGAAATGGGAATCGAAGAGTTCCTTGTCAGTGCTTCCGTCACTTGCAGCGTAGCCCAACGACTTCTTAGATGCAACTGCAAAGAATGCTCCGAGCCATATTCTCCCAATCCCGAACTTCTCGAAAAACTCAACCTTCCAACCAACGCCGAATACAAGCGCGGCATCGGATGCCCCAAATGTGCCGATACTGGCTACAAAGGTCGAATGGGGATCTACGAAGTCATGGAAATGACCAACGGAATTCAAAAGCTCCTTCTCTCCGGTGCCCCGGCAGCAGAAATTCGCAAATTCGCACGCCAAAACGGAATGCTCACCATGATGGATGACGCCGCTCTGAAAGCTCAAGCTGGCCTCACCACAGTCGAAGAAGTTGCCCGGGTCATCGCCGCCGAGGATTTTGAATCGTGATCAGTTATCAATACGAAGCCGTAGATCGCTCCGGCAAACGGATGAAAGGGGCAATCCAAGCCCCAAACCTCTCCGCAGCTGAAGCCAAACTCGATGCCCAACGCCTTACCCCGCTCTATGTCGTCGAAGGTGGAAGCGAACTCACCGTTGAAAATCTGTCTCAACAGCAATTCAGCTTTTATAAGCGCACCAAAGCCTCCCCCGACGAAATTATTGATATTCTCCGATCCCTCGCGGTCATGATCAAAAGCGGCGTTAATCTCATCGAATCTCTGGACACAATCAGCCAACACGCCACCAGCGAACCCGCCAAACAAATAGCCGCTCAGCTCCGCCAAAGTATTCTCGATGGTCAATCAATTGACCTCGCCATGCGCAATGTCCCGGACGCCTTTCCGGATGTTGTCTGCGAAATGCTCGCCGTCGCCGATGAAGGAGGAAACCTCGCTAAATCAATTTACGGTGCAATTCACTTCATGGAGCAGCAACAAAAGACCAAGACCTCTATCAAGTCTGCCCTCGTCTATCCCGCAGTATTGATGGGTGTTTCAGTCGTCACCTTGCTCCTTTTCATGATTGTCATCCTGCCGACATTCGGCAAAACATTTGAAGGGCTCAACGTCAAGCTACCAGCAATCACCCAGATTCTCCTCACGACGGGAGAATTCCTCAAATCAAATATAACAAGCCTCATTTTTGGTCTCGTTATGCTCACAATCGGAGCAAAATACGCCCTCCGGCTCCCCAAAGTCAAAGCCTTTGTTAATACAGCAACTTACCGAATTCCCATGTTCGGCAAGGTGCTCCAAGAACTCGCCCTTGCCCGATCAGTCCAAACGTTCGGTTCGCTGCTCGAAACCAATATCCCCGTCATGATGGCAATCCAATTTGCCGGACGAGTGGCCGGTTACCACCCCTTAACCCAAGCCTACAGTGCCGTTGAGTCTCGGGTCGAAAACGGTGACACCATCGCGGACTCAATGGCCAAGACCAAAGCATTTCCCGCCATGACCGTTCAATTGGTCAGCGTCGGTGAAAAATCCGGACAACTCGCACCCCTGCTCATTACCGCCGGAGAGCAATCCCAAGAGTCTGCCGAACGCAAGATGAAAGCCGTCCTCTCCCTCCTCGAACCCATGTTTATCTTAGTGATGGGAGCCATCGTTGGTGCCCTTGTTCTCTCGATCCTCATGCCCCTGTTCAGCCTCAACCAGAGCATCAAGTAAAAAAATTATGCGACGTAAAAACTCTGCCTTCACCCTTGCCGAAATGATGACCGTTGTCGGAATCATGGCCCTCTTGACTGCGGTTGCGACTCCGCAATTTATGGGAAGCTACCAAAGAAGCAAAGAAAATAGTCTCAAAAGCGACCTCACCGTCGTCCGCGCCGCCGTTCAAATGTTCTACCAAGATACGGGTGCCTACCCGAACGCTCTGACCGACCTGACTGTCACGACTGCCCCGATCAACGGTAAATCGCGGACCGGTTCAACCGTTTCAATCACTGCCATCGACTGGCGCGGACCGTACATCGTCAACCTTCCCAAAGATCCCATCAGCAATCAAGACTTCACTTACTTCCTCTCATCGTCTGGCGCAAACCTCGTCGGCACCGTTCGCAGCAGCATGACTGGTAACGACAGCACCGGAATCGCTTTCAGCACATATTGACATGACTTCATTCGACGAACTCCTTCACCTATTTGGCTCCGCCGAAAACCTCCCCCATCTTCCCGAATCTCCACTTGAGCTCGCCAATCTTCTCGAAAAATCCGACCCCAATCCCGCCGATATCGAGCGTCACATTCTCGCCGATCCCGCTCTCACCGCCGGCGTTTTTCGTGCCGCATCAAGCGCATTTTATGGACGTGGAAAAGCACCCTCAACAATTCGCGAAGCCACAAATCTCCTCGGTCACCGATCCCTGCGCGCACTCGCCATTGCCTTATGGACAAACGCTCTCACAAGAACCAACATCAAAACACCCCACTTCCGCATCGACCGATTCGTTGGCAACGCCAACTTCGTCAGCAACCTCAGCGTTACCATTGCCCAAAGCCAATCTGCCCGCGGGAATTGGACCAACGAAGAACTTCTCGCCGCCGGAACTCTCCACAACGTCCTTTTCGCTCTCCTCGCCGCCACCTCACCCGAAGAATTCTCGCGCACCTACGAATTCGCACAAACTGGTCAAATCACCCTCGACCAGTCATTCACCATGCTCTTCTCGCATCCAATCAGCGACCTGGCGCCGAGAACCGCCGAAACACTCCGCCTACCTCCTCTCTTCATCAACGCCGCTACTGCAATCAGCCAGGATTCCGAAGACAAAACTATTCAATCTCTACAAACCGCAATCATCATCGCCGAGTCAATTGGCAACAATTTGACCACTTGGCTCAACCCCATAACCAGTACTCCAATCGAGCTTTCTGAAGACGAAATCACCCATTTGATTGCCCAAACGGCGGCTCGCCCGGATATCCTCGTCGCCGCATAAAAAAGCTCCCCCGGGATCAAACCGAACCGGAGGAGCTAACTTCTCTAACTTATTGACCGACTAGACCAATATTCGGCAAGGTTGCCTGAATATCCCAGAAGTTGATCAGATTGTTGCCATCAATATCCGCTGATCTGACATAGCTCGGGTCACCCGGAACTGCTCCGATTCGAGCTTGGATGTAAGTGACATCATTTGCATCCACATCGTTGTCACCATCCGCATCACCCGCAATCATCGTCAACAGGAAGTCACCCGGCTGAACCGTCGCCAAATTCACATTTTGCGCCCTTCGCTTCAAGTAGCCCGGAAGCGTAAATCGAACGTCGGCAATACCTTGGGCCGGTGCCACGAACCTCATTAAAACCTCAGATCGAATGAAGCCCGTCTGAGCCGGAACCGACATCTGCTCCAGCAAAGTGTTCGTGCCTGGTTGAAGAATCTCCACTCCCAGAACCTGATTGATCACCAATCCACGCCATCGCTCCAACCGCAATGTGAACGATGCCATCCGAAGATTTTCCCATGGCTCACCACTGATCACCATGTCGTCAATATAAACCCCATCGCGTACAACCGATCCATCTGTTGTCAGGCGGAATCGGAATCGCACCGAATCTGCTCCCGGTAGTGCATAACTCTGAGCCGCAAAGGCCGCTTGCAAGCCATTCAATCGACCAAGCGAAGTCCAAGTAGTTCCACTATCCGTTGACACTTCGGTGTAAAGGTAGTCGTAATTGGTCTCAAGGTCATACCGAGTTTGGAACGTCAGGTTTGCTCCGGCAATGCCTGCCGTTGAGTAGTTCGTATTCCCGGTCAACGAAATGTTGAGGTTGTCAACATAATTGCCCGCTGGAGAATCCGTCCAACTTTGTGTCGGCGACACAAACGAAGCAGTCGTCCGCGCCCAAGGTGCAGTTGCATTGAAATTCACTGCCCCTTCAACCGTATCCCGCATCACTTCGGACAAACCAACAATCGCAATGTCGTCCAGATAAATGCCATTCCGGACAACCGAGGCGTTCGAAGTCATGCGGAACCGAATCCGAACCGAATCATTCGCAGCCGAAGGAATAACAGCCGAGTAGTTAGCCCAGCTGCTAAGGCCACTCCACCGGTTCGCCAACGTCCAAGCTCCACCATTGATCGAATACTCCAGAACCAAGAAGTCAGCATTACTTTCCAGATCAAGATCCGCCCAGAAGCTCACGCCAACCAAACCACCAACCGTTACCGCAGAATTCTGCGTCAGAATGCGGTTCGCATTGTTTCCGTAGCTTCCTCCCGGAGAGTCTGTCCAGCTTCTACTGCCCGAGAACGCCTTTTCAGTTGTCGTTGCCCAGCCATCACTCGAACTGAATTGAGCAACTCCTTCCACCCGATCAGACCAGGCGCTTGACTTCAAATTGAATGGGCCGAGAACTGAAATCGGAGAATTGTTCCCCATATTATCCCGCGCTCGCACCGCCAGATAAATCGTACCGCCGGGCCACATCCCCCTGGGTTGAGCCCGAACTAGTTGACCCGCTGGCAAATTTGGAACCGAAACTGAAACCGGTTGCGCCGCCCCAAAATTCGCTTCAGTAATCATCGAGTTGCTGACCCGCACGTCATAGCCATCAGCCGCGCCAGTCATTCCATCGTCACCCGACGTTCGGAATTCAATCTCCGCAACCGTTTGCGCTCGCCGCAAAACTGCCAAACCAGCAACCGCCGAGGGCGGCACCAAATCAGTCTCAAGCGCGCTGTTCAAATTTGCACGCTTACCACCCGGGATAAAGCTCGCCAAAGATGCAACTGAATCCGCCGTCCCAATCAAGCGATCAAGAATTTGACGATCCGTCAGTGCGGGCAAGAGTGCCCGCATCACGCCAAGAACCGAAGCGACATTCGGCGTCGCCATTGAAGTTCCAGAATTGTTTCCGTATGTATTCCCCGGCAAAGTCGAATAAACATCAACACCCGCCGCAAAAATTTCAATCTTGACTCCATAGTTGCTAAACGAAGCGCGGTTATCATTCCGATCCGAAGCCGCCACAAAAATCACATTGCTCGCCAAATCGCGGATCGCCGCACGCGCCGGGTTCAGCTGATTGTTGTTCCCTGCCGAGTTGCAATAGATCACATCTGCCGCATCTGCCCGCTGAATCGCCTCAACCAAAGCATTGGTAAAGCCATCAATGTTGTAGCTAACACTAATTACCTCTGCCCCGTTTTGCCAAGCGTAATCAATCGCATTCGCCAAGTGGGACATCCAAGCCGAACTTCCGGTTCCGTACATCCGAAGCGGCATGATTTTGTTGTTGCGCCCTGCACCTGTGATTCCGATTCCATTGTTGTTGACCGCACCCACCGTACCGGCAACGTGAGTCCCGTGAGCATCCGATCCTCCCGGTGCCGGGTTATTATCACCCGCCGAAAAATCCCATCCCCGCGTATCGTCAATGAATCCATTCCCGTCGTCATCAATCCCGTTCGCCGCAATCTCGTCGGTGTTCGACCAAATGTTTGCCGCCAAATCAGGGTGACCCCAATCCACTCCATCATCACAAACCGCAATCACCACCGGGTTACCAACTCCCGTCACATCCCATGCTTCCGGCACATCCATGTCCGCATCAACTTTGCCGGAACTCTGACCGGTGTTATGCAAACCGTACAAATTCCCAAAGCTCGGATCGTTCGGCATAAAGTCCGGCTCAATTGCAACATCAAACTCCGCATATCGAACCGAAGGCATTTGGTTGAAGTACCGCACCGCACTCTCCACCGTCATCCCCGACCGCTTCGCCCTTTCCGGAATCTCAACTACGACAAAGTAGTTGCCCGAATCTTCCACTGAAATTTTCAACCCGATCTGTTGAGCAAGAGCGACCTTTGCCGAATCGCTCACCCCTGGCATAAACGAAACCACTAAATGATTCTTTGCATAATCAAACTTGCCCACCCGCTCAAACGGATCCACAAAAGGAAAATCCTTTTGCACCAAGGTACTCCGGGTTTGCGCAAACCCGATCACTCCCAGAGCTAGCAACCCTCCACAAATCGCCGCTCGGAAACCATCCGAGCGTAAGCATGAAACGCGTGAAATCATTTGTTCTCCTCAGGCCGACTGACCAAAAATGTCCGTCTCAAACCTGTTTGTCCTACCCACCATCTTACCAACACCTCCGCCGAAAAACAAATAACACTTTTCCCCTCAAGTTCACTGTGAAGTTTCAGCATCAAAAAGCCAATACTTCTACCAGGCAAACCCAATTGTCAGGGGCAGATAAACATGAGTCAATACCAACGCGTCGGAGACTGGATGGTCGAAAACAAAGTCATCAGCGAACAGCAACGAGACGAAGCCCTCCGCCTTCAAAAAGAATCCAAACAGCGATTCGGTGAAGTTCTCATCTCACTCGGATACATCACCGAACGCCAAGTTGTCGAATGCCTCTCCCGACAATACGACCTTCCAATCTGCGAACTGAGCGAAGTCAAACCATCCGAAACCGCTCTTCGCCTCGTCAGCCCAACGTTTGCCCTCAGCCGACTCATCCTTCCCCTCAAAGTCACCGCGACAGAATTCCATTGCGCCATCTGCGATCCCCTCGATATCGAAGGCACCGACTACCTGACCAAAGCCCTCGGCAAACGACTCCACATTTCAATCGCCGGACCAGGCGAAATCTTTGATGCCATCGCACAAAACTACGCGATGCCAACCGCAAAGAAATCTGCTCCGCTCACTGTCGAATCAGCCGCTCCCGAAAAGCCCAAAACCAAAGCCGCTCCCACCAAAAAATCCCGACCCACCAAAGTCCACGAACAAACCGACCGCCGTGAACTCCTCGCCGCAATCGCCGGAACCGGCTCCGAAAGTATCTGGGACACATTCCAAGACTAAATTTTAAGGACAAACACAAAGAAATGCTCACCATCGCAATCACCAGTGGAAAAGGCGGAGTCGGAAAAACCAGCTTCTCCGCAAACCTCGCCGCCGCCCTCGCCGAAACTGGGGCCAAAACCACCGTATTCGACGCCGATCTCCAACTCGCTAACCTGGACATCGCCCTCGGAATCACCCCCGAATTCAACCTCCAACATGTCGTCGCCGAGCAAAAAACTCTGTCCGAAATCCTCGCCGACGCCCCCGGAGGGATCAAAGCCATTACCGGAGCCAGTGCCGTCCCTTCCCTCATGCGCGCCGGCCCCAAAAAGCTCAACCTATTTTTCAGCCAACTCGCTGACCTCAGCAAATCCACCGATTTTCTGATCTTTGACTGCGCCGCTGGACTCGAAAACCGCGTCCTCAGCTTCCTAAAACTCAGTGACGAAATCATCCTGGTTGCAAGCCCTGATCCCACCAGCATCACCGACGCTTACGCCACCGCAAAAACCATCTTTCGACGACGACCCGATGCCCGCATCCACGTCGTTTTCAACCAAGCCACCGCCCACGAAGGCCAAAAGCTCTTCAAAATGTTCGAGAAAATCATTTGGAGCTACCTCCACAAAAAAGTGGAATATCTCGGCTCAGTTCGATTCGACCAAATGGCCGCCCTCGCCACCCGCAAACGCGAGCTTGTCGTCGTCCAAACCCCCGATGCCAAAGCATCCCAAGATATCCGCGCCCTCGCCCAACAAGTCCAACAATGGCGCACCCAAAACCTCAAAAAAGCTAGCTAAAAAGGCTCAATCAGTCCCTACAGAAGGGATATGAGAATATTGGGCGAGTGCATACGCACTCGCCCAATAGTTTTTTTCACCTAATTTCAACCGCTACAATTCGACCCACAAAAAATCCTACCGTCCCCTTCCCGCGTCCCTTCCCCCAAGCAACTCCAAATGGACGCCCTCGAACTCGTCAGACTCAACCTCATCAGCCCGATGGTCCTCTGCTTCGTCCTCGGAGCCATCGCCCAATTCTTTCATAGCGATCTCAAACTCCCCAACGGCGCCTACACCGCCCTCAGTATCTATCTCCTCCTCGCCGTCGGATTGAAAGGCGGCGTCGCTCTCAGCGATGTCACCCTTGCCCAAATCGCCCTCCCCCTCATCGGAACCGTCCTCCTCGGATCACTCATCCCCATCGTCATCTTCACCGTCTGTCGCTCGATCGGCAAACTCGACCACCCCAACGCCGCCGCCCTTGCCGCCCACTACGGAAGCGTTTCCGCCGTCACATTCATCGCCTGTCTCACCTTTCTCGATACGCTCAAAGTCGAATATCCCCTCTTTAGCCCCGCCCTGGTCGCCGTCATGGAAATCCCCGGCATCGTCATCGCCCTCCTCCTCGTAAAGAAAGCCAGCCAAGCCGAAGGCAATCTCACCGAAGCTCTCAAAGAAATCGTCACTGGCAAATCAATTCTCCTTCTCGCCGGAGGGATGGCGATCGGCGCCCTCACCGGACACCGAGGCTACGAAACCGTCGAACCTTTCTTCAAGCAACCTTTCCAAGGTGCCCTCTGCATCTTTATGCTCGATATGGGACTCCTCGCGGTTGCCCGTCTGTCCGAAGTCAAAAAAGTCGGCTGGTTCATCGTCGGCCTCGGCATCATCGCCCCCGTCGTCCTCGGAATCACCGGACTCTTCGTCGGAAAAATTTGTGGCCTTGGCCTCGGCGGATCAACTGTTCTCGCTGTCCTCAGCGCATCCGCGAGCTATATCGCTGCTCCCGCCGCCGTCCGAGTTGCGCTTCCCCAAGCCAATCCCAGCTTCTACCTCACCGCCGCTGTAGGCATCACCTTCCCCTTCAATCTCAGCATCGGCATCCCTCTCTACTACAGCCTCGCTCAACGCATCTTCCAGTAATCCGTCCAGGTTCAGGGCATCCGTTCCCCAAGGTAAAATGCCAAATCGGAAATTCTCCGGCAAAGGTTCAACTTGCATCCCCCCCTCGAAGAATCAAATCCCGAACTCACGCAAGCTGATCACCGCGCAAACCGTAAAGCGAGTGTCCTCAAGACCATAAAAACATCAGTCTGGACCAAATTCCCGTCTGTAATCATCCTTCTTGTCGTTCTCCCTCTCGCCACTCGTGAATTCGGACCCACATTTAATGCCTTCGCCGCAATCCTCGCCCTCCTCTCCACCTTCCAAACATTCAATCTCGGCGTCGGCCCCGCCGCAGCCATGGAACTCAGCAGATTCACCGAATCCCCAAACGAGGATCAAGAATGCCTTACTATTGGACAAGCATTTCTGGCTTACATTTTTAGTTCAGTTCTGACTGCCCTCATTTTCATCGGAGCGTACTTCTTGCTTGGCCAAAATTCAATTTACGGTCGTAGCTTGCAAGACCAACAGGCCATGCTGACCCTCGGTACTGTATTGATTGCCGTAGGAATCCTGTTGAATGGACCGTCTTCACTGGCTCAACAACTCAATACCGGATACCTACAAGAACACAAAAATGCTCAAGCAAATATCCTAATTCAATCGGCTGTCCTCATTGTCTCAATCTTCGCCGTTACTGTTCTCAAGTCGCCCGCAATCTATCTTTTCACCGTGGCTCTCACCCATCCAACCATAACCGTACTTCACTCACTCAGGTTTTTCTTGATCGACAAACCTCATATCAGACCACGCCTAAACAAAGTCAGCCTTTCAAATTCGGTTAGACTTCTCCTGAACAATTGTCTTTTTTCCATTGGAACCATGGGCACTCTGACAACCAGAGCTCTTCCGGTTCTGCTCATTGGCTTCTATTCTGCAAGCTCAAACAACATTGGAACTGCATCACTTTTTATCAGCTGGCTCAATCCCATCCTCAATATTCTGACCCTCGTGACGGTTAGTCTCACTCCTGCCATTGCCACTGCCATAACTAATCACGATCTCGCGTGGGCCAAGCGTATTCTCCAAAAATTAGCAAAGTATGTGCTCGTGGCACTTTCAATTGGAATTCCCGCCGCACTCCTGGTCGGTCCACTTCTTCATAAGGCTCTCTTCCCCAGTCAATACTCACTCACATCGCTGCATTTTGCTTTGCTGCTCTTAGCTGCGACAACTTCCTCGATCCTTGGACTATCGTTTTCAACATCAGCAGCTTGCAAAGAGTACCGACTCAATGCAAAAGCTGGCGTCGTCCAGGCAATCGTGGGAACCCTGACCGCAATTGTACTGTTGCCTCAACTGGGAATCACAGGGATGGCCCTTGCAATAATTTTTAGCGAATTGGTCGCAATCGCAATACTTGCTCGAGGAATTCAAGCCAACTTTCGATCAACCCCACAAAATTGAGGGCACGCAACCCCCCAGGTAATCTGTTGAAATCCATATGCGAATCCTGGTCACCGGCGGATGCGGCTTCATCGGCGCGAATTTCCTCCTCAAATATGTCCCCCAACTCCCCGATGTACAGTTCCTCAACCTCGATGCCCTCACCTACGCCGGAAATCCCCTTTCCCTCCAATCAATTGCAGACCGAGAAAACTACGATTTCGCTCACATCAATCTCGCAAACGATCTCGAAGTAACCAACGCCGTAGAAGGATTTCAACCAACCCACATTGTCCACTTTGCTGCCGAAACCCACGTCGACCGCTCAATCAAATACCCTCGCGACTTTCTAAACTCAAACGTAATCGGAACCTTCAATCTCCTGGAAGCCGCCCGCCAAGTTTGGGGAGACAACCTCAGCGACAAAGTCTTCCACCACGTCAGCACCGACGAAGTTTATGGAGAACTCGGCGAAACCGGAATGTTCGAGGAAACAACCCCTTACTCCCCGAACTCGCCCTACAGTGCAAGCAAAGCATCTTCCGACCACATGGTCAGAGCATGGAACCACACCTACGGCCTCCCAACCAAAATCACCAACTGCAGCAATAACTACGGCCCATACCAATTCCCTGAAAAACTCATTCCCGTCATGTCCCTCAACGCCCTCGCCGGAAAGCCACTTCCCGTCTACGGCAAAGGCGAAAACATCCGCGATTGGCTCTTCGTGGGCGACCATGCTGAAGCAATTTTCCGAGTAATGACCGATGGGCCAGTAGGGGAAACCTTCAACATCGGTGGCAATGCCGAACGCACAAACCTCCAAGTCGTTCATGGAATTTGCCAAGCGGTAGCCGAAATCTCCAACCAGCCGGTTGAAAAAATCCAAGATCAAATCACATTTGTAACCGACCGCCCCGGTCACGATTTCCGCTACGCAATCGACACCACCAAAATAAAGAATGAGCTCGGCTGGCAACCCTCCCAATCATTTGAAGAAGGACTCCACCAAACCGTCAAGTGGTACTCCGAAAATCCAAATTGGATCGAAGCGGTCAAATCGGGTGAGTATCTCAAGTGGATCAACGAGCACTACCAAGGAGAATCAAACTAAGTGAATCGCAAAGGCATCATTCTCGCCGGCGGCTCCGGGTCACGCCTTCACCCCATCACTCGAGGCATCAGCAAACAGCTCATTCCGGTTTATAGCAAACCGATGATCTACTACCCGCTCAGCGTGTTGCTCCTTGCCGGGATCAAAGACGTCCTCATCATCACTACCCCTCATGAGCAAGAAGCCTTCCAGAGACTTCTCGGCGACGGCTCGCAGTGGGGAATCAACCTTCAATACGCGGTGCAACCGTCACCCGATGGACTCGCTCAAGCGTTCATTATTGGAGATCAGTTCATCGGAGATAATCCCTCCGCCCTCGTCCTCGGCGACAATATTTTCTACGGTCAAAACCTCACTGGCCTAGTCCGCGAAGCCACATCGAGAGACCAAGGCGCAACCGTTTTTGCCTACCAAGTTGATGACCCAACCGCCTACGGTGTCGTCAGTTTCAACGCCGAGGGCCAAGCCGAAACCCTCGAAGAGAAACCCGCGCACCCCAAGTCAAACTTCGCAGTGACTGGGCTCTATTTTTACGACAACCAAGTTGTTGAATTCGCAAAAAATCTCAAGCCCTCCGCCCGAGGAGAACTCGAAATCACTGACCTCAATCGGGTCTACCTCGAGCAAGGCACCCTCAACGTCACAACATTTGGGCGCGGATTCGCATGGCTCGATACCGGAACCGCCGAATCAATGCTTCAAGCCGCCAACTTCGTCCACGCCGTTGAAACACGACAGGGCCTCATGGTCGCCAATATCGAAGAAATTTGCTTCCGCATGGGTCATATCAATGCCGGACAACTCCAAAGCCTGGGCGAATCAATGGCAAAAAATCCCTACGGCCAATACCTCCTCAAACTCCTCAAATGAAAGTCACCGAAACCCCAATCCCTGGCGTCGTTCTCATCCAGCCTCAAATTTTTGGCGATGACCGTGGCTTTTTCCTAGAAACCTACAACACCGAAAAACTCGCTGCTCAGAACTTCCCTCACGTATTTGTTCAAGACAACATGAGCTTTAGCCGCAAAGGAGTCCTCCGTGGTCTCCACTACCAGTGGCCCCTCCCCCAAGGCAAGCTCGTACACTGCATCCAAGGCGAAATCTGGGATGTAGCTCTCGACATCCGCGAAGGATCACCAACATTCGGACATTGGCACGCCGAAACCCTGAACGATCAAAATCGCAACGCTCTCTATATCCCGGAAGGATTCGCCCACGGGTTTGCTGTCCTTTCAGAGACCGCCCTCGTCGCCTATAAATGCACTGCGCCGTACCGGGCTGAACAAGACGCCGGAATCATCTACAACGATCCCCTTTTCAACATTCCTTGGCCAATCAATGACCCTCAACTCAGTCCAAAAGACCAAGGATTGCCGACCTTCAAAGAAGTCGCTCCCGAACGGCGACCCCACTTGTGAGCTTTATCGACTCACTGGCTTCGAAGGAATATCCAACGACTGCTCAACATTGACCGCACCCTTACTGTGCCCCTTCGATTCCAAAACCGGATTGAAAAACCCGAAGAGAGCCAAAATTCCGATGGCGCTGACCGCAACAAAAAGCCCTTGACTGAGCTTCGCAACCTTCTGCTGAGCAGAATCGCTGATCGCAATCCCCCACCGAATTGAGAAGTTCCAGACCCCGTAGGCAAAGTGATAGGAACTCGCCAGAACGCCAAGAACATAGAACAACAGCACAAGGTGCAACCCAAATGGAGCCGCAAGCTTGTCCGCCCAGTTCTCATAATAAATCGTGCTTTCTGCCCCTTTGACCATTCCGAGAACCGAAGTCGTCGCCAAGTGGTAAGCCAAAAATACAAATGCAAAAATCCCACTCCACCGCTGCAAGGTGTAGTACTTATTCTCACGAAACTTCATCGAAGCCTTACTGTAGTTCCCCTCGCTCCGAGCAATGATGAACAAACCGTAGACCGCATGGAAAATCAGGGCCGGCCAAATCACCCCAAACTTCAAAAAATAGAGGAAATGCTTCGGCATCCCTTCAAAAAACTGAATGACTCCATTAAATTTCTCTGGCCCCCCAAGCGCAAACGAATTCAACGTCAAATGCTGAACCAAGTAGAACCCGGTCGGGATCATTCCGGTCAAGGAGTGCAGCTTGTGCCAGAAGTAGCTTTCGCGGCCAATCATATCTTCTCTTCGCATCTTACCCATGCCTCAGTTCCCTTGGCCCACTATCAACCCAACCCAATCACCGTCAAACCTGTAAAATCTTGGCTGTCATGTCATCCATCCTAGAAATCACCGCCCGAGAGATCATTGACTCCCGGGGCAACCCCACCGTCGAAGTCGATGTCATCCTGGAAGACGGAGCAATGGGCCGGGCTGCCGTCCCTTCCGGAGCAAGTACCGGAGCATTTGAAGCCGTTGAACTAAGAGATGGCGACAAATCAAGATTCATGGGAAAAGGTGTGCTCAATGCCGTCGAAAACGTGAACGAGCGAATCGCCCCTGCACTCGTCGACTTTGAATCCACTGATCAAGAAGGCATTGATGCCCTCCTGTTGCAACTGGACGGATCATCCAATAAAGGCAATCTCGGCGCAAATGCCATCCTCGGCGTTTCCATGGCCATCGCCAAAGCATCCGCGATGTCCGCTGAACTCCCACTCTACAAATATGTCGGCGGAGTCAGTGCAAGAACGCTTCCTGTCCCCATGCTAAACATCCTCAACGGGGCCAACACGCAGACTCCAACGTTGACTTCCAAGAGTTCATGGTCCTTCCCATCAACTTCGATACTTTCTCTGAAGCCCTCCAATGCGGTTGCGAAATCTTCCACAGCCTCAAAGCCGTTCTCAAGTCAAAGGGCCTCGGAACCGGGTACGGCGATGAAGGCGGATTCGCCCCCAACCTCGAATCCCAAGAACTCGCATTCGACTACATCCTCGAATCAATCCAAAAAGCAGGGTACGAGCCCGGCAAACAAGTCTGGCTTGGAATTGACGCCGCCGCGACCGAATTCTACGAAGGCGGCACTTACAACTACAAGAACGGAAAGAAACTGACCGGACCGGAGCAGGTCGCTTACCTCGCCGAGCTTGCCGAAAAGTATCCCCTCATCTCCATCGAAGACGGAATTGCCGAAGACGACTGGGATTCGTGGAAAGGCGTGACCGACGCAATCGGCAACAAAGTCCAACTCGTAGGCGATGACCTCTTCGTCACCAACGTCGAGCGACTCAGCCGAGGCATTGCATCCGGAACCGCCAACAGCATTCTGATCAAAGTGAATCAGATCGGCTCGCTCAGCGAAACTCTCGCTGCCGTCCGCATGGCCGACCGCGCCCGCTACACAAGCGTTATGAGCCACCGCTCGGGCGAAACCGAAGACGTCACCATTGCTCACCTCGCTGTTGCCACCAACTGCGGACAAATCAAAACCGGTGCTCCAAACCGCACTGACCGAGTCGCAAAATACAACGAGCTCCTCCGGATCGAAGAAGAGCTGGGAATGGCCGCTCGTTACGCAGGTGCCGATGCTTTTGGTCGCCTAGCCTCCCGAGTTCAGTAAACCGAATGTAAAGAATCTGTAAACATTGGTTGCAGATCGAAACTAGATACGGCTCAATTTCTCCAATTGAGCCGTTTTTTTGTTCCCAAATGAACTCAAAACCCGGTATTCCTACTTGATCTTTGAGCCAGAGGGCTTGGGACCTTCCATTTGGGAGCCGAACCATCTATACTTTGCTTGATCTGCCGCAATTGTGCGGTAGCTGCTTTCTAGCAGAGGAAAAACTAAATAAAAACATTTGCAATCGTGGCCTTTTTGGTCGTTGGATCCACCGCTCATGCACTGATCCTGGATGACTTCGTTGATGGCAACATTAATAACGCAATCACGTCAGGAATGGGTGCTACCTACACCGCCGCAACCGTACCTGGTGGCTTCCGATACACGGATCACTTTATTGATTCGAACCCGCTCGGATTGACTCACTCGAACATTATCGTGAACGGCATTTTTGCCAGCGACAGCAAGACGCTCGTTGACGCAGGATCAGAAATTGCTTGGGGCGTAGACTCCAATGGAAACGCCGGAGTCGGTACCGACCTCAGTGCAAATCTTTCCGGATTCAGTGCTTTCAAAATCAACATTTTGAGCAACGACCTCCCCGCTACGATCCAACTCGGAGTTCGATCAAATTCTGGCTCGTTCGTCAATTCTTCCGTCTACAACGTAGCCCCGGGAATGATCATGATGAACCAGTCCATCACAATCAACTTCAGCGATTTCGGTGGAGTTGACTTCTCCGACGTTGATGCAATTTCCATGGTGATCAATACATCGGCAAGTGGAGATATCGTCATTGATTCCTTCGAGGCCGTTCCTGAACCCGCATCCATGATCGCTTTGGGTCTTGGTGCAGCCGCTCTGGTAGCGCGGCGAAAGCGAAATTCGTAACATTACGAACTCAGCTTGAGAACAAAAAAATGAACAAAATCCTCACCCTTGGTTTATCCGCCAGTGCCATTCTTGCCGCAGGTGTCGCAAACGCTTACGTGATGATTGATGACTTCTCAACCGGAGCAGTCAACAATACAATCACATCCGGGACAAGCTACACCAGCCAAAACGGAACTATGCTCGGCGGCGATCGGATCGTCTACATGGAAGTATTGTCAAACGCATTCGGTCTCGGACTCAGCGTCGACACCGCTATGGGTGCTCTCACCATCAACAGCCAATCCGGCGTTCTCGGCGTAAGCTCCGTCAACTACGGGCTCAACCTCACCGGGCCGAGCAACACAGCATGGGATGACTTGAACTTCGATTTCTCAGGAGAAACCGCATTCCGAGTCAACACCCTCAGCCGAGACGGGGACCTCACAATCGTCTTCCAAGTCCGAAGTTCGCCCAACAACTTCGTTGCTGTGAGCAAAACACTGACCGGCAGTTCAATCAACATTCCAGAATCAACCGTGTTCAACTTCAGCGAATTTGCTGGCGTGAACTTCAGCAACATTGATCAAATCTACGTTGACTTCTATACGTCCAACACGGGTGATGTCGCCGTCGATTCAATCGAAGCCGTCCCCGAACCGGCGACTATGGTCGTACTCGCTAGTGCTGCCCTTGCTGCTGCCGCTCGACGACGACGCAAGTAAGTCAGCCGATCCTCTGTTTGCAATTGGGCTCAAGAGTTTCTTGAGCCCAATTTTTCTTGTAAACCTACTAGAATTTTTTTGTCTCAACCGCTTGGCACGACACCTGCCCGAACCTAATCCACCAGAGAGGGCTACACCGCCCATTTCAAAGGAACAGAAATCATGCGAATCCAATTCATCATCGGCGCGATTTTCGTTGCTGGGGCGGCTCAGGCAACCGTACTCATCGACAATTACTCAACCGGAATCTACAACAAAACCATCACCGGAGGAAGCGACCTCGCCTTCCAAACTGGCTCAATGCTCGGCGGAGATCGATACTCATCTATGATGGTTGAAACCAATCCCTTCGGCCTCGAACTCCAAACCAACATCCAAAACGGCGCCTATGCTTTGAGTTCCCAATCGGGTGTCAATGCCATGGGTGAACTGGGCTACGGTTTCCAAGCCAGCGGAGCCGGAACTTCGTTCCAAGACCTCAACTTCAACTTCAGCGGAGAAAACGCGTTCAAATTGAACTTCCTGAGCAGCGACACCCCGGGCACCGTAATGATGTCCGTTCGGTCAAGCTCCAGCAACGGCGGTGTGTTCAGTTCCGTGACCAAACCCATTCCTGGCAACAGCGTCAACACCCCGTTCATGACATCATTCAGCTTTTCTGAATTTGCAGGCATCAACTTCAGCGACGTCGACCAACTCGTCATCAAGTTCGATACCGGAATCAGCGGAGACATTGCTCTCGATAGTGTCGAAGCCGTCCCCGAACCAGCAACGATGATCGTTCTCGGTGCCGCCGCCGCAGCTGCCGCTCGACGACGAAAGCGCAACTAAACCCCAAAGAAAACCAAAAAAGCCCCTTCACTTACAGTGAAAGGGCTTTTTCAATTTTAATCTTCAGCAACTCAAGTCAAAGTCGCCGCTTCGGTTGCCAGGTAACTCGAAATCTGCTCAAGATGATTCAAATCATGCTTGAGAACATGGCAGAGATAATCGGCAATCGAAATCTCCTTACCATTCCACACAAATGTCTTGCTGTAGTCGCTGGACTCCAATTCGTTCAAATAGTCAATCGTCATCCCACGCCGACTCTCATAAACCTCGGCTTCATGGAAAACTTCTTTCTCTCCAAAGTGATGCGCATTCGCATGTTCGTCCGCATCATAATCCGGAACCGCCCGACCAGGATTGGTATTCGCAACCCGAATTCGATCCAACACCGTCTGCTCATAATCCGCCAAATGAGAAACGACTTCGCGAGCCGTAAAGCGATCACTGTCAATCCGATCATCTAACCGGTCATGTGGAAAAACCCGAAGGATTCGCTCAACGATCTTCGGACCAGACTGCAAAGCGTGGAGTGAGTATTCATCCATAGTTCTAGGTTACACAGTCGGAGCTTCATATCCAACCCAAAATTGCAAAATTGCTTGCTTTTTTTCACAAGTCAAATACATGACAAAACTCTCCAGATTCGACCTACCCCCGGCACAACCAATTCCCAGCCCTCGTACTACCTAAATGTAACTCGCCGCACAGCCATGTGCAGGTAAAAACAAAGGCAGAACTATGGAACCAAAACTCGTTGTCGTCCCCGAATCCCTCCCCTCAAAAGTCTATAACACCGAATCCGTCGGAATCAGCAAAGCCACCCACGACGCCCACCTCGGACTCTGGAAAGGCTACGCCAACAAAACCAACGAGATCCGCAAAGCCCTTCACGAAATCGATACCGACCCCGCCAAGGCCAACCAAATCTACAGCCCGATGCGCGCGCTCAAGGTCAACTACGCATTTGCCTATGGCGGATTTATCAACCACAACGTCTACTTCGACACCATCGGCGGAAACGGTGGCCCCGCAAGCGGCGATGTCGCCACCCTTATCAAAGAAGCCTATGGCAGCTTTGAGCATTGGGAAGCTGACTGGAAATCCACCGGAATGGCGGGCCGTGGCTGGGTATTCCTGGGCTATGATCACGACGAGCAGCGAGTCCACACCTACATTGGCGATGCCCAAGACACCTTCCCCACTTGGAACCACACCCTTCTCCTCGCCATGGACGTGTACGAGCACGCCTACTTCCTGGACTTCCAAACTGCCCGTCTCAAGTACATCGATGCCTACATGCAAGTCATCGACTGGGACGCAGTCAACGCCCGACTCTCGCGATAATCATCCCGGTCCCCTCTCCGTATTAACGGACGGAATCAAATCCCCCTCTCCGTTTTTATGGAGAGGGGGTTAGGGGGTGAGGTAAGTCATTGAGACTTTTCAAACCATTTTTTGTTCGGCCCGAGGCCAAGCCCTCGCCGATCCGCCGGCGGATCGGCTCCGCCCCGAACAAAAAACTCCCCGCTAACAATCCCTCCAACCAAGACGTCAAACAAACCAGATGACCGACAAAAAGTACCCCGTCGAAAAATCCCCCGAAGAGTGGCGCGAACAACTCACCCCCGACGAGTACCAAGTCCTCCGCAACCACGGAACTGAACGCCCCTTCACCGGTGAATACTGGGACTTCAAAGGCGAAGGCGAATACCACTGCCGAGCCTGTGGCATCCTCCTTTTTGAATCCGGAACCAAATTCGACTCCGGATGCGGCTGGCCCAGCTTCTTCGCCGCCCACCAACAAGCGGTCGAATACAAAGAAGACTTCTCCCACGGAATGCACCGCGTCGAAGTCCTCTGCAAATCATGCGGCTCCCACCTCGGCCACGTCTTCCAAGACGCCCCCCAGACCCCTTCCGGCCAGCGCTACTGCATCAACAGCGTCTGCCTCAATTTCACACCAAAAACCAGCGAATAACAATGGCGGAGAGGGTGGGATTCGAACCCACGGTAGGTTGCCCTACACCGCATTTCGAGTGCGGCGCACTAGACCAACTATGCGACCTCTCCGAGCAACGATCATTCTAACCTAAAATCCCACCCAAAAACAGGCCCTAACGCGTCAACTCCTCAACCCGATTCATCCCCACCGGCCCCTCCCACTCCCCGCGAACATAAACCCAGAATCCCGGCTCACCCTTATCTTCCAATCGAACCAAAGGCACCCCCGGAAAACTCTTTTCCCAAAACGCCCAATCCACATCCCCGCTCACCCCAATCGCAACCCCCCGGTTGACTTGCCGAACCCCACGCCCCAACGTCCCAACTCCAAAAATCCCCTCATCCATCACCCAACTCGTTTGGTTGTAAGCCTTATCCCGCGCCCGGATCAACGATCCTCGAAAACTCTTCGACCCATTCCAAGCCGCATAAACATCACACAGGCGAATAAATTGACCCATCCCCGACCGAACACTCCCGTCCAAAATCGGCGGTGACATCACCTCGCGCCAAACAAGTGGCAAACTCGAAATCCGACCCGGCCACATCGACTGAGACTCATCTCGAAACAGAAATACTGCCCGATTCAAAACCCGAGCGCCATCCCATCCAATCTCCTCATCGCCCGTCAGGAGCATCGCTTCCCAAGCCGCCGCCGAATAAGCGAGATACGTCGATAACCCAGCTTCAATTTCCACATCAGCATCCGATGTAGCCGCGACATCATCAACCCCCGCTCTCATCCGACCCCTGAGTTCAGCAAATGCCGCCAAACTCTCTTCCTCAAGCTCCTCATCCCCAATAAATCGAGCCGCCAACAGCATGGATTCCACCGCCTCCGCCTGAGCTTCAAACGAAACCATCACTCCTTGCACTTCCCGTCGATCCGGAAGCTTCTCTCGCAAGGCATCCCTCAGTTCCTCAAACTCCTGGTCATTCGCACCAAGCCAATCCGCAAGCGTCAAAAATCGGGGCAATGCCTGTAATCGGCCCTGATCCCCCAATCCAAGTTCCTTCCGCGCCAAATACTGAATGGACTCAGGATAATCATCTCGGAGCTTATCCCGAGGAATCGAATAGAACTTGGATCGCCGGGCTAATTCCCATTCCGCTGCATCACTCGCCGACGCCCCCGAAACCGCAAATCGATCCGCCACAAACCGAAACTGCCATCGCGCCGCCGCAAGGATCGCATCACTCCGGGAAACCGATGCCAACCTCGCCAAAACCCGCAACATCCCTGCATTCGTAAACCCCGACTGATAAAACTCTATCTCCTGGTAACCGGGCTTCCACCGTTCAAAAAATCCTCCCCCCAAAACGTTCGCCTCCGGTGATACCAAAACTTCCCCAACACTCTCCTCGACTTGCTGCTGCCGACCCAAATCAAGCATAAACTCGTACTCATATGGCAAGAGCCGTGTCGGAGACTGTATCTGCAGTCCGACAAGCTGACCATATCCGTCCATCTCACTTCCCGCTGAAGAAATTCCCCCCCTCATCGCATCCGCTTCTCTTTTCGCCTCCGATCGCATCAGGTTTGTTTCGAGCTTTTGCTCATTCAGAACAGTTCTTAAAAAACCCAAAAACTTTGAGTCACCTAGCGAAACCAAACCTTGCATGTCCGGCAAAGCCACCATCTGACCATCCGGACTAAAAACCGCAACATAGAGATCAATTCCATCACCGCGACTCCGCCGCGCCAGCGGCGCCGGCCCCCCCGCCATATCGGTTTCGCCAAAGAATCAACCCGCACACAAACAAACTCTTGGTTCATAAACTCCGCAACTTCCGGCACTTCAAACAAACGATCAAACTGCTGGCGCTTGTCTCCCCAAATATGCCCAACAAAGAGAAAGAGCGGCTTGTCCGTTCGCCGAGCCTCCAAAACGACATCATCCCCCCAAACCCGCCACTTCACCCGCTGGAACTGACCCGCCCGCATAAAATCAGATCGAGAAGTCGCCAAATCGTCATTTGCCTTCTGATCAATAAATGGGCGCCCAAAGTGGGCCAAAGCCGACAAAAGGATCCAAACCGTCACCACCGTGACCGTCGCGCCATAAGTTCCCCTGCGACCCCATACGGACATACTTCCTCCATTATGTCAGAGGCTATACTGAACCCATGTCAATTTCGCTCGACGAGGTGCGCCATGTCGCCAATCTCGCCCGACTTCAACTCTCCGAAACCGAACTCCTCAGCTTCCAGGGCCAGCTCAACTCCCTCCTCGGTCACTTCGAAGATATCCAAAACCTCGACGTGAGCGGCGTCGCTCCAAAACCCCACGCCGTCGCAATGCAAAACGTCTTCGCTCGCGATATCGCCCATCAGCCCCTTCCCCGCGAAGAAGCCCTCCGTAACTCCGCCGATACGAAAGCCGGCCTCTTCATTGTCCCAACCATCATCGAAGAATAACCCGCAAAACCCAAGGATTCTCCATTGATCAACCAACTCACCGCCGCTGAAATCGCCGCCAAACTCCGCGCCAAAGAGGTTTCCGCTCGCGAAGTCACCCAATCCTTCCTCGACAGAATCGCCAAGGAAGACTCACACTACAACGCGTTCCTCACCGTCAACTCAGATCAAGCCATTGTCCAAGCCGATCAAGCCCAATCCAAAATCGACTCCGGCGACCACCATCCTCTCTGCGGTATTCCCATCGCGCTTAAAGATAACCTCAGCACGCGAAACATCAAGACCACTTGCGCAAGCCGCATCCTGGAAAATTACATCCCTCCGTTCACCGCTACATCTGTCCAAAAGCTCGATGACATCGGCGCAATTTCCATCGGAAAAACGAACTTGGACGAATTCGCGATGGGCACAACCAACGAGAACAGTGCCTTCGGCCCTGTTCACAACCCTTGGGACACCGAGCGAGCACCCGGTGGCTCTTCAGGAGGCTCTGCCGTTGCCGTCTCTGCCGAACTCGCCCCCCTCAGCCTCGGGAGCGATACTGGTGGGTCAATCCGATTCCCCGCTGCTCTTTGCGGAGTTGTCGGATTCAAACCAACATACGGCCGAGTCTCACGCTACGGCCTCGTCGCCTTCGCTTCTTCACTCGATCAAATCGGTCCGTTTGCCAAAAACGTTGAAGACGCAGCCCTCCTCGCCAACGCAATCTCGGGACACGACCCGCTCGATTCCACCAGCCTCAAAGATTCCCAAATCAACATTTCGGATCTCAAAGCTGGCTCATTACGAGGACTCCGACTCGGAATCCCCGAAGAGCTTTTTGGCCCCGAAATCGATCCTCAGGTCCGCGAAGTCTTTGAACTCGCTTGCGACAACCTTGCCCGGGAAGGTGCCGAAATCAAGCGTCTATCTCTCCCCAGCATCAACTACGGAGTTACAACTTACTACATCATTGCCCCCGCCGAAGCCAGTTCAAACCTCGCGCGTTTCGACGGAGTCCGGTTTGGCCCCCGAATCGAAAAAGAGGGCCACATCGAATCATTCTCCGCCACCCGCGGCGAGCTCTTCGGCCCCGAGGTCAAACTCCGAATCATGGTCGGCACGTACGCCCTCAGTAGCGGCTACTATGACGCCTATTACCATCGCGCTCAACAGGTACGCGGACTCATGACCGCCGAATTCGAGCGCGCCTACCAAGACCTCGATTTCATCATCTCCCCGACCAGCCCCATCGTTGCTCCCAAACTCGGAGGCATCACCGATCAAATGGCCCTCAAAGCCCTCGACCTCTGCACAATTCCCGCCAACATGGGTGGATTCCCCAGCATCAGCATCCCATGCGGCCTCGCCTATGACCTCCCCGTCGGATTCCAACTCACCGGGCCCGTCATGTCCGACGAAAAAATCCTTCAAGCCAGCTACGCCATAGAACAAGCTTTCGGACGGGACTACCGCCGCCCCCCCATCCTCTAAACCGTAAGGACTCCCATGGACGACATCCGACGACGCGACCTCAAAGTGCTATTCGTCGAAATCCTTGGGTTTCGTTGCGTCGCGTCCATCCTCTTTATCGGATTCCTGGCCTGGCTCATTTCAAGCAACCCTTTCGGTAGTCCGATATGGACTTTCCCCGTTGCCGGAGGATTGATTGGATACGCCCTGTTCACCGCATTTCAACGATCAATCCCCAAACGATTCCACCACGAACGGTTTCGCTATCTCTGGAAAGAATGCAACCAACGCCACGAAAAACTCCGCGCCGCCCTACAAAAATCCCGCAAAAACAAATTCGCTGAGCTTTCCGAACTCGAAAGAACTGTTGATCGCACAATGCCCGATATCTACCGAGCAATCCGCCGTGCCGATCTCGTCCTACGGGAAATCCAACAATCCGAAGCCCTTGTCTCGCCAAGATCAATCGCTCACGAACGAACCGTTGACGACAGCCAAGCCCAAGAACTGTACAAAGTTGCCGACCGCAATATCGCCGAATACACCCAGCACTTCAAGCAAGCGATCGGTGGGGTCGAACGAGCTGAAGCCCAAGCCGTGGTTTTCAGCACAACCCTCGACACCCTCAGAATCCGTCTGCTGAATTACAGTCTCTCCGGCCGCTCGCCCGAAGCTGAAACAAAAGAATTTCTCAACATTGTCGCAGAAGCAAAAATGCAATTCGCCAGCATAGACAAAGCCCTCGATGAAATCGAACTCATGCCGTTCACCGAGACAATCCACACCCTCCGAAGCGAATCAGACTCCCCCGCCCTCAGCTTGAGCAACCCCAAAACCCTCCCCCAATTCCTGATCGAGCCCGCCAAAAAATCGACAACTCGGAACAATGATCTGCGCAACCATAAGCCCGGCAAAAATCAATACTTTTCTCGCTGTTGACCCCCCCGATCACAGCAATTTCCATCCAATCCGGTCTTACTTCCAATCTATTTCCCTCGCTGATCACCTCCAAATTCAGGATTCTCCCTCCGGAAAAGATGAGCTTATCTGCAATTGGACCAACCTTCCCGAAAACAACACCCTCACGAAAACCCTTCGACTTGCCCGGGAGCTTGTGCCCATCGCTCCACTCCGCATCACGCTCACCAAAATCATCCCAAACGAAGCCGGACTCGGTGGCGGCTCATCCAACGCCGCGGCCCTTCTTCGCTGCCTCAACCACATCAATCCCGAATTCGTTACCACTCAATTTGCCCGAGAAATCGCCTTCGCTGTCGGAGCCGATGTTCCCTACTTTCTAACCGGAGGTTTTGCCCAAGTTGAAGGCTATGGCGAAATAATCACGCCACTGCTCGACCGACCAAAACAACACCTCGTCGTGGTCAAACCCTCTGAAGGGATGCCCACCCCCCTCGCATACAAGAAACTTGACCAAGCCACACGGCCCGCCAAGCCCTTTCCAGAACACTTCGACACCTACTACAATGATTTCGAGCGAGTTGCACCCTGCATTTGCAGTGACATCGCCGATCGCCTCCAAGTTCACGGAGCGTCCAACGCGCTGATGACTGGATCGGGCTCAGCCGTTTTTGGCGTGTTCCCCACCGAATCAGCAGCTGAAAAAGCCCTCCCTTACCTCGAATCAGAAAATCTCGGCGAACTCTTCCTCTGCCATACTTTAACCCGCGAAGAATCGCTATGCACGACATTGTCATCCTAGCTGGCGGCAAAGCCGACCAAGAAACCCAAGAAAAGCTGGGTGTCACGTCAACGTCCGAATTACCCTGGCGCGGCTCAACCTTCCTGGATCATGTCCACTCAGTCGCATCCGAATTCACCGATCCCATCGTCATCGGCGGCCCGGAGCGACCCAACTTTCGACAAGCTCCCGGCGGAAAGTCTTTCGTCGCATCCCTCCAAACCGGGGCGAGTCTCGTCAAGTCGTCGCACTTTCTGCTCATCACCGCCGACCTCCCTTCCTGAAAGCAGAATCGATCCGCCAGTTCCTCTCAAACACCGATCCCGATGCCGGATGGAACTATCCCATCATTCCCCTCGAACTCTGCCAAAAAGAATTCCCCGAACTCCCCCGCACAAGCCTAAAACTCCGCGAGGGCCTCTTCACCGGAGGAAACCTCTGTCTCATCGAAATTTCTGCCTTCCAAGCCGCCCTTCCCATTATTCAAAAATCGTACGATGCCCGTAAATCCCCAATCAAACTCGGCCAGATTGCCGGAATAAAAACCCTGGCCCTCATCCTTGCTACCAAACTCATTCCCCGCGCAACACCAATTCCAGCCCTCGAAAAAACCGTCGGAAAGTTTCTCAAATCACCCGCCAAAGCCGTGATTACCAATGCCGCCGATATCGGAACCGATATCGATTCATATTCTCAATATCAAGCAATCATAAGGGGTTCAGAATCCTAAAATCACTCCGATAACCAAAGAGTGCAACTCCAGGTCGTCGAACACCAAGAGCCCGAAATCAGCCGAACTCGGGACTATCTCCAAACAATCCACGGCGTTCTTAACGCAGATGTTTGGACAAGTGGCGACAAAATCCTTGCCCGTGTTGAGGTCAACGACTGGTCAATTCTCAGTGATACCGATCTGAGAATGGCATGCAAAAAGAAACTCGGAGCCAAGTTGACTCCGAGTCTCATCATGATTGAACGTATCATCGGCGAACGCCAACGATCCGCCGCCTAGTCTATCGCCGGGGTTCCGGCTTAATCTCGACGCCATTTTCGTCGAGCTTGATTTCACTAATGTTCCGAAGCTCTCGGTTCGGACAGTTGTTACAAACCTTCTGAACATTGATTGTCGCAAACCAATTCGGCATGTGTTCAATCTCTTTTCCGCAATCGCACTTAACCATTTGTTGTTCCTAACTTATTCCGACGCTCCCGTCGGCTTCTCGGTCCCCCTCGGGCGGGACTCCACATACTCACTGTAAGTCTGTAATGCCTGTTGATGAGTCAACCAGCCGTTGACCAGCATCGCAATTCCACCAACCAAATAAAACAAAACAAGGCCCGTCTCAAATTTCTGACCCGGATCACGAATCACTGCTTCGCCCCGAATCAGACCTAAAACTGCAAGACCCAACAAAGCAAAACCAAACACAAAAAATGTGTTCTTCCACCAAACCGGACTTGACGGAGATTTATCTTTCACCAAGGGAGCAAGATACCCGCCCTAAGCCTGGATATCGACAATCTTGCCCTTTGGCTCTAGCATTTTGAGGAGTTCAGTCGCCGATTCCTTCTGACCATCTAGAGCTTTCTTCAAAACCTTAGCCTGGTGTTGCAGTCGGGCCACATCTTCCGTCGGTCGGATAACCGGAACACTTCCATTGGAACCTACACGCATCGCAGTTCAATTGTCGGCACTGAGACTCCAGTTGCTCACCCCAAAACCTAAAAAATTTGCCGGGTTGGCGAAACCCGGCAAGCAATCTATTTGTTCGGAAACGAATGAAAATCTCGTTAGCCGAGGCGGCGAACCGATGGGCGGACAATCCCTTTCCGAATCACCACATCACGGAGCAATTTGCGGCCCCGGTGAATGCGCGAACGAACAGTTCCAACCGTCGTTCCCTGCAAATCCGCAATATCCTGGTAACTCATCTCCTTGATATCGCAATAGTAAATCGCTTCGCGGTAGACCGTCGGCAATTCGCTCAAGGCAGATTTCAACTCCGCCGAGAACTCCTCCATCATTAGTTCCTCATCCGCCTGCAAAGCATCATCGGGAATCGGTATCTCTTGGATCTCTCCATCACTCGGGCTCACCATACTATTCAGCGAATCAGCCTTGCGAATCGGATTGTCTCGACGACGATCATCCAAATAGGCGCGCTGCATAATCCTGAGCAACCAGTTCAAGAACGGACGACCCGGCATGTAGCTGTTAAAGCCCTTCCACGCCTTAACATAAGTCTCTTGCAACAGATCTTGCGCATCCGATGCATTACGCGTCAATTGCAACGCCATCGAATAAGCTCGGCGCTCAGTCCGCTCGCGCATCCGCTCAAATTCCGCATAAATCTGCGGGGATAGTTCGCCTCGATCGTCAGTGACCATGTTCTCCATAATGCGCCTCATATCACGGATGGTTCCGTATATAACAAAAATAATATCACTAATAAATGATGGCTTGCAAGTCCTCCCGCGGTTTCTCGCGCACTTTTCCCCAAAATTCTTCCCCCAAACCCAATTCCTGAACCGTTGCAACTAGACCTCCACGTCTTCTATAGTCAAGATATGAAGTTCGTCCTTGTCTCAAAAGACCCCGAAGTTGTCAAGGCAACCGAAGGCGCATTCCAACCCGACGACGAACTCCTGATCTTTGACACCTGGCCCCCGGCCCTCGAAGCGTGCACCGACGCCGACCTCCTCTTTGTCGATCTCATCGCAACTCTCGACAAACCCCACAAAATCGCCGGCTATGAGAAATTTGCCGAAGCGAAAATGGATCACCCCACAGCAAACACCACTCCCCTTGTCCTCATTGCCCAACCAGATGACTACGAGCTCGACTTCATGGCGGGCTACCCAAACTTTGTTTTTGCCCACCTCCGCCGTCCAATCACTTACAAAATTTTCCGCCGCGCCAGTACTTGGGTCTAACTCACCAACTCCCAAAGACACAATCCTCTTTCGCATAGAATGAACCTGAGTTCTTTCCGATCAATTCGATCTCAATCCAACAGAACCGAATCTTGAACCGTTCAAGTTCATAAAAAAAGCGGAGAGGCACACTCAGTGCCTCTCCCAAATGAGAGTCAGACAAAAATATCTTTAGGCGCGCCGCTTTCGAGCAAAAGCCGCCAGTGCCGCAATCCCAAGAACGGTCATCGTCGCTGGCTCCGGAACCGCCTCGACCGCCAAGCCTCGCAGCGCAATCGAACTATTCGACTGCGCACTCCCAACTGATCCCAGCAAGCTCAGCGAACCTGTCGAAAGATTCACCATTCCAAACTGCGAGCCCGCCGCATTCGGAAGCTGAAACACTCCATACATGGTGTTCAATGCTCCATCGGTCAAGATGTCAATATCTCCCAAAGCCGTAACGTCAAAACCAAGCGAACCAACCAAAACCTGAGTTCCAGAATTAGGCGGATTTTGAATGTTGAGCACGTCCGACATCGAATCAACCGTGTATTGAGTTGTCCCCGTCGCCGGATTGGTATCGTTGTTTGTATAGGCTGTTCCCACAATGTGGGGAGTTCCGGAACCTTGATTTAGCATTCCGTCAACAAAAGTCAGTCCAGAATCCACATTGATCCTCAGGTTCTGACCCTGGTTACTCACCACACGCAACCGATCTGCAGCCGGATTGAAGTCAATCCCAAACTCACTCCCAGAAAGAGATAGAGCCTGACCATTTGCCTGATTGAACAAAGAGTTTTGAAAAGTAGCCGCACCCGTCTGCGTGTTCAGCGTGTAAACATTTCCAAATGATCCCAGTCCATAGAGCCGTCCATTTGAGGGTCGAAAATCAATCCCCACCAAGGACTCGTTACTCATCAACCCGCTGATGAATACCGATTGGTTCAACTGCATAGGGGATAACGAGTCAAAACTGACCAACTGGTCTCGATCCGTCAAGCCAAAAACGTTCACGGCCAGAGCAGATTGCGCTATCGCAATCGCTCCGACTCCAATTCCAAAACTGAGCAACCTGTTCATTTCTTCTCCAAAAAAGTCAGACTAAGCTGACGTAACCACGATATCCGCCACCAAGAAAGGTTCAAGACGCGTTCAGATTCTGTTCAGGTTCGGAGCTCAAACCCAGCAATTTTGCTTGGCAAAGTGCTATGTCCGGTCACATGCCGATCCAGGCAAAAATTTCGGTTACACTAGCGCAAAGCCATGAAAGCAAAATCTATCAATTACACCATCGGGGCAATCGCAATCGCCATCATCCTCGGCTGCGGAGGGGGAGCAGGTGGCGTTCAAACGGCAACCCTAAACAAAATTTATTACGCATCTAATGAAACAAGCAATTTTGAGATTTTCACAATTAATCCTGACGGCACGAACAAGACTCAAATCACGACGAGTCAAGCCGGCAATCAATTCGTCGCCGGGATACCTTCCGGAGACGGATCCCAAGTTGTCGTCGGCACCGGTTCAGGAACCACTGCTGAAATCGGCATCATTACCATTTCAGACTCTTCATACACGACCCTCACCAACAATTCAACCGAAGACACTCTCCTCGATGTTGATCGCCAAAACCGACGAATTCTTTTCCTGAGCCGCCGGGACGGAAACCCCAATCTCTACACCATGAACTTTGCCGGAGGGTCAATCGTCAAGCTCACAAATTCTGGCGCCGACAAATTCGATGCCAGATTCAATTCAAACGGCTCCCGTATTATCTTCTGTAATTCAGATACTGATGCGGACATTTTCTCCGTCTCCAGCAACGCACTTAACACTGTTAACTTGACGCCGAGCACGACCATGGATACATCTCCTCGACTGAGTCCGGATGGATCAAAGATTCTTTACCAATGCGGGGTTAATATCTGCACAATGAACCTCAACGGAACCAGTCAAGTAGTTCTCACATCAGGAACCAACACGCAAGGAAATCCCGAGTGGAGCCCCAATGGATCAAAAATCGTCTTCAGCGAAGTTTCGATGACAACGGCTGGTGATATCTGGATCATGGACGCAAATGGAGCCAACAAAACCGCTCTCAGCTCAGACAATGCTAATGAGATTCGCCCAATTTTCTCACGGGACGGTTCGCTGGTCATCTTCACAACTGAACTCGCACTCGACCAGGACATTTACACTGTCCTTCCGGATGGCACAGGGCGCCAGGCAATTGCAGATACCGCCAACTCAATCCAAAACGTCAGAGCCTTTTAAGCGGCAACCGAAACTCGATTCTGGGCCGACCACAACGCCGCCAAACACTCCGGATCAAATGCCGATCCGGAGTCCTTTTCCATAATCTCCACGCACGCCTCAAACGGCAAAGCATCCCGATAAGGCCGCTTTGCCGACAGCGCATCAAACACATCTGCAACCGTCATAATCCTCATGTCTAAGCTCAACTGTTCCGCACCCAATCCCTGCCAATAACCCCGACCATCCAACCGCTCATGGTGCGCTGAAGCAATCGCCGCAATTTCGTCAAATCCATTGACCCGCCGCAAAACCTCAAAGCTGAGTTTCGGGTGACTCCGAATCACCGCAAACTCAGCATCATCCAACTTGCCCGGCTTCTCCAAAATACCGCTCGAAACTCCAAGCTTTCCAATATCATGCAACAAACCCGCCCGGCGCAAGAGCCGCAATCGCTCAGAGTTAAATCCAAGTTCACGCCCAATCAGCACGGCGAATTCCGCCACCCTCGTCGAATGTTCAGCCGTGAACGATGACTTCGCATCAATTATCATCGCGAACGCTTCACAAACCGCATCAATATCCGCATCCACTGCCGCCGACCGCATACCTTCGGGGACAACGCTTTCAAAAGTCATTCCCGCAAGTCCGTTCCAAAATCTATCATCAGACTCGATCGACCTCGAAACTCGGACTAACTCCGGATCAAACCACCGCCCACTCCGACTCTCGGCCATCTCATAAGCCGCTCCTTTCCCATAAGTTGCCCAAAACACTTCCATCGACTGAGCAAAGCAGATAATCCGAGCAATAACCGGAATTGAATCCCCCTTGACCCCAAATGGCGAACCCTTACCATCCCAGTGCTCATCCAAACCATGAATCCCTAAGGCGACCGATTCATCAAACCCGAGCTTCCGTGCGATGAACGCCCCCCGTGTACACCGAGCTTCCGTCACTTCGTGCATGATCTTTTGGGGTGGCCCTAAATTTGACAAAATACGCTTCAATCTCACCGACCAAGGCTGCCCAGGCTCCGTGACACTCAGACCATACTTGACATTCTCAAGCGGCGAAGCCCAGTCCACCACCTTGACCCCACGTTTCGACAGAATCTCATCCCCGCCAAAAATCTTGTGAATCCTAACCGAGTTGTTGGAGCAGCCACTGTCTTTCAAAATTGCCGCATAGAACAGCGACTCCAACTCAGCACCTGACAGCCCCATTTCTACGCCAATCCGTAAAGCGAGGGCACAACTCCGAACGGCATGCCCCTCGGGCTGCCCTTCCACCAAATCCAAAGCCATACTCAAAGCCGAAAGCAATGTCGCCTTCGATATCTCTAATTGCATAGCTGAAATATTCGGCAACCACCTGATCAAGCTTCACCTTGACTAAAATAAAAACGTGCTCGTCGCCGCCTTCCTTGTCCAGACAATTGTCCCGCCCGTAATGTCAGTCCGCGAGATCGGCCCCCCAACCCAAATAACCGGTGGGCAAACACATGAAATTATCCAAGGAGAAATCAAGGCAACCCTGTTCATCCCTGATTCGTCGTCAGCCACGAATTTAGAGCAACTCTGGATCCACTTCCACACCGCAGAATGGTTCGTCGTTCAGGAATATCAAAGAGCAAATTTTTCCCATCCTGTACTCATTTTCAACCTAGGACAAGGATCTACGACATACGCTAGACCATTCAGTCAAAAATGTGCGCTCAAGCCATTTTTAGACTACACAATCAAAATTACCGAACGCCCAATCTCCTCTCTGAACTTCACCAGCTTCTCCGCTGGCTACGGAGCTGTCCGCATTCTAATTCAAGACCAATCAATCCTAGCTCAAATCAGGACGATCATCCTTTGCGACTCGAGCTACGCCGGATTCTCAGACCCCGCTACTCGAACAATCCTTCCCGAGCATTTGAATGTTTGGCAACCTGTCATAGATCGAGCAGTCAAAAAAGAGCTAACATTTGTAATGACTACATCCGAAATCACCCCGGATTCCTATGCCGGAACGTGGGAAGTTGCCAGCGCCCTCGTCCAAAAAAACCAGGGCGAAATGCAACCCGCCAACCCAGAACTTTCCGCTTCTCAAGACCCCAGTTACCCTCTCCTACGCACCTTTGCCAAAGGCAATTGGCACGTTTGGAGCTACGCGGGCACCGATGCCGGAGCCCACACAACTCATCCCCGACACCTCGCCGATATTCTCCACCAACTCAAGACTAAATAAAACAACGTTGAACAATTTTCAAGAAAGGGTGAACTTTGAGCCCAAAATATGCCATCTTAAATCTAACTGTTCCCGAAAATTCGGGACAAAATCCACTTGCAAGTGACAAAAATCATGAAAACGTCGCATTTGCGCACTCAGTTGCGCTTCCGCCCCCTGATCATTGCCGCAGGAATTGTCCTCGCGAGCATCGCATCAGCCCAAACATTTGGTGGGAATGGCTTCAATCGTGTCAACCCGACGAACGAAATCATTACATCGAAAACTCACCTCATCGTTTCGTTCAAAAATTCAGCGTCGCAAACCTTCCGCAAGAGCTTGGTTCAACGCTACGGCCTCCAAATCAATGAGAGCCGATCAAACGCCTACTTCACTCGGCTGGAGCTCAATGGTCAGCACATCAATGCTGGATTAACCGCTGATGCGTTCGTTCGCGAACTCTCAAACAATCCTGCCGTCAACTTCGCTGAACTCGACGTGCAAATCACCCCCGATTTCACTCCCAACGATCCGCGATACGCTCAACAATGGCATCTGAACAACACCGGACAAACTGGGGGTGTTCCTGATGCCGATATCGACGCTCCTGAAGCGTGGGACAAATTCACCGGAGTTCAAGAAACAGTCGTTGCTGTCTGTGACGATGGCGTAGACATCGACCATGAAGATCTTGCCCCTGCAATGTGGCAAAACCCGAATGAAATCCCAAATAACGGAATCGATGACGACATGAACGGATTTGTCGATGACATTTTCGGCTGGGACACCGCATCAAACGACAATAATCCCCGACCCGTTGGCGGAGCATCACACGGAACCCACGTCGCTGGGATTACCGCTGGTGCTCATAACAACGGCAAAGGCATCTCCGGAGTCGGCCCGACCGTCAAGATCATGGCCATGCGCCACTATGCAGGTCAAGGCAGCTGGATGTCAGACCTCGCCAAAGCGATTGACTATGCATGGCAAAATGGAGCCAACGTCATCACCGTCAGCTACAACATTGATGGCTGGAACCAAAATCTGCTCCAAGCTGTTCAACGCGCTGGTGCCGCCGATGTTGTTTATCTCAACTCGGCTGGAAACAACAATCAACAAAACCCGCCGCGAATGGCAATGCGCGATCTCACTGACAATTTGATCTTCGTCGCCTCAACTGATCAAAACGATAATCGAAGTGGCTTCTCCAACTGGGGATCCAAAATCGAAGTCGGTGCTCCTGGAAGCAACATCATGTCAACCCTGCTTGGGAATGCATACGGCAATCAGTCAGGAACCTCCATGGCAACCCCGCTCGCTGCTGGCGTCGTCGCCGTCATTCGAGGCAAATTCCCCTCGATGACTGCACGTGAAGCTTTGGATCACTTGATTGCAACGAGCGATGAAGTTCCATCACTCACGTCAACGATCCCCGGTGGAAAGCGAGTCAATCTCAGCAATGCTCTTGGTGCCCCTGTTGGCCCGACCGCATTTAAATCAATGACCGTCATCATGGGAACTTGGACTGGCGGAGATCTAACCTCTGTCGGTGATTCCGACGACAATCGAGTCACCATCAACTCAGCTGGTGTTTCTGGACGGGGCGAATATGCTGTCGTCGAGTTCGTCCTCGACTCTCCTCGAACCAATCTCGATATCAACTCAATGAAGCTCGATATCGAATCCGCAAGCAATCTTGCGGGAGCCACCCAATTCGTCACCGCGTACAACACGGTTACCGGAAAGTGGGATACTCTCAGCAGTACTCGACTCGGAACAATCGATGGCAAACTCACCGTCAACGTATCCAAGCTCACTTTGGCTCAATACGTAGACGCCACGACACAAGAAGTAAAAGTTCGCCTTCAAGCGTACATGCCCGTCCGACGACGAGGTGCCGCTCCAGTGAGCTTTACTTACTCAATCGACGAAATCACCCCCCAAATCAACTAAGGGGAGTCCGACACGCCCTGCGGTGAATGATCCACCGCAGGGCTTTTTTTTTACTGCATCGAGTAAATTATCCTCAGATGATTCTTACCACTACGCTCGCCGCTATCGCCTTCCAGCAACAAGCAAAACCCCTTACAACTCCTACTCTCTTTGTCGAAAACCTCGCTTTTGCAACCTACGCAAACAAAAAGTGGGCCGCCCTCCAAGGCAAACAAAACTTCCCCAATCCCTTCACCGCCTTCTCCCTCGACATTGGTCGCGTTACCGAAAACCGCCTGATCTACGAAGTCCCATTTGTCGAAGGCGTCGAAGCCAATTTCATTGAATCATCATCCGGCGCACCAGTCCTCTGGTCGGGACCAAGACCCAAGTACCCCCGAGCAATCCAAATCGTCAATCCCGCCCAAGCTGACTACCTTCTCGTCGTCAAAGAATTTGCAAAAGCCCAGCTCAAAGCAACTCCAAAATTCGAAGTTGAAATCAACTCAATCATCCGAGTCGACCTTGACGGTGATGGAAAAGAAGAAGTCCTCATCGAAGCTCAGTCCAAGGGATTCAACGGCGTGTACGACTTTGAGTCCAAAAAGTATGAAATGAGCTGCACCTTGATCCGCCACATCAAAAACGGCAAAGCTGTCACAGAACCCATTTTCTTCTTTACAAACAACCCCGAAGGTGAGTTCAACGATCCCATCCAAATCACTCACCTCAAGTCAATCGCCGACCTCAACGGCGATGGCAAATACGAAGTCATCGTAACCGCCAACTACTATGAAGGCCAATCCGCCGCCGTCTACAACCTCGAAAAAGGGACATTCAAAGCTCTTGTCGAAAACGGAGCTGGCGTTTAGCTCAACCGTAACTTCGCAATAAAAAGCCAAAGTGAAAAAGTTCTTAACAATTCCACAACAAAGCCTTAACATTTCTGTATCGGGCCTTCTATACTGAGCGCTATGAAACTACGAACTGCGCTTGTCGCCTTAATTGCAACTGCCGCCGTGATTGCCGGAGCCCAAGCATCAACCCTCGTAGTTTCGCCGAGCATGAAAGCCCAACGCCATGGTCAGTTTACGTTTCAATATCGCCAAACATCGCGCGATACCGCTCTCGACAGCCGATACCGCATCAACTACCAGGCCGTTTACGGTGTTCACCCGGGTTTTGAAGTCGCCTTTACGGCAAATGCCGGTGAAGAAGTACGACTTGGACTTAAATACTCTCATCTCATCCTTCCCGAAGAAAAAATCCGGTTTGCCGTCGGAGCAACAAGGATCGGTAACGATACACAAGCCTATTTCGGTGCCGTCAAAGACTTCTCTGATTTCGAAATCCAATCTGGATTCATCGATGCAAACGAAGGACAAGGATTTATAGCATTCCGAAGGTTTTTTGGGCCAAATCGTGAACTCAGGTTCACACTTGAACATCTCACCGGAAGCCTCGGTATGACCGGCGCCCGATTCGACTACAACTTTACAAAAAATTGGTCGTTTGATGGAAGAATCTACTTCCCGAATGACTCAAGCTCCCCCGAACCCACCGCTTCGGAATTGCCTATACAACCAACCTGCTAGGTAAGTGAGCTCAACCCTCTACTGAACTCAAAAAGAGGTGGCATGAGAAAAAATCAACCACCATCTCTTTTCCTTCGCTAAAATGAGGAATGTTCTGCGTAGCCACCGTTGCTCTCCTCCCCGCCCTACTCGCTCCAAAAGAAATATGGTCAGGTGAGTTTGTATTCAGTATCACCGGCAAAGGTAAAGCAACCGGACCAAAACCCAATTGGGGAGAGTGGGACATCAATCGAGAAGCTAAAGGCAAAATCATCCTCTCCAGAACTTTTCGCGGAGCGGGGCTCGCCCGGAGTGAGGAAAGTCGCAATGAACAGCGATACGAAACTTGGGTCGGAGAAACAAAAGAAGAAATCGACATCCGCATGAACGATCGGATCTACGTATACGGCCCCATGTTCGCAGAAAACCAAATCCGGGGCGACACTTACCTTTACCAAGTACCAAAAAAGGGATCAGAAAGTCGATTCGCAAAAGGAAAAGTCGCCGCCGCGATCCTCCAACTCGATTTCAAGAAGAACACGTTCACATTTGAAAGCCCGCGGTACTACGGCACCGTTTTCACCTCGTTCAAGCGAGAATTCCTCAAAGGCCCAAAGTCTTGGACGGATAAAAAACCAATCCTGGAAGAGGAAGACGCACTGGAATTTGAGATGATCCACGGCCTCAATCAGCCCGATCAGTTTTTCCGCATCACCGGCTCATTCAAAGAAGGACAAGTCCAAATCGACATGACGAAGGACTACCCCTTCACCGTTCCTCTGGGAGCATCGGTCAAAGCCCAAAACCTGAAAGCAAAATTCTCATTAATCCTCAAAAGAACAACTCAGCAATAATAATTACACTAAGAATTGGTGCTCGGTACAGGATTTGAACCAGTGACCCCTTCGGTGTGAACGAAGTGCTCTACCACTGAGCTAACCGAGCAACTCACCCCATAATACCAGCATCAAATCCCGCCGCAACGACCTTAGAAGTGTCAACAACTAATCCAAGCCGTCCATCAGCCGACCAATCAATCCCTCCGGGGCCTTTTCTTGCGCACACTGCTTCATAAGCGAAATCACCGAACCTTCCCACCGGAACGCGTTCCGGCAACCGCCGCATTCAGCCAAATGACGCTCCACCATAGCGATCTCCTCGGCCGACAATTCCCGATCCAAAAAGTCACACATCTTGGCAACCGCATCCGAGCAATCCATTTCATGCATGACTGACATCCTCCACTAACCCTCGCCGAACTGCAACATCCCAAAGCGCAACTTGCAAAAGCTTGCGGGCCCGATGCAACCGGCTGCGCACCGTCCCGACCGGAATGTCCAATGTCTCTGCTATTTCGTCGTAGCTCATTTCACCCGTGAAGTAAAGCGAACTCACCTCGCGAAAATCAGCTGGCAATCCATCAAGGGCTGCCAAGACTTCCGCACCATCTATTTTGTCAAAAAGCAACTCCGCCGGATCCTCATTTCCACTCAATCCCGCATCGCGAGCTTGCATGTAAAGATAAGGCTCTGGATCAGCATCAATCGACACCGTATCCAACTGCTTCTTGCCAACCTTCCGATAAAGGCTGTTCGTCAAAATCCTAAAGAACCACGCCTTAAAATTGGTTCCCGGAGTAAAGGTCTCTCGGCCCTTGTATGCCGCCAAGACCCCTTCCTGCAATAGATCCCCCGCGTCAACACGATTCCCCCCACTCAACCGCACCGCATACCCAAACGCCGGGTCAATCACCGACCCCAACTCTCGCTCAAATTGCTCTTTCGTCACCATCTCTCCTAATGCACAACCCAACCCCCGCGTTTCAACTTCGTTACAAAAAAAGTCCCGCCGCTCAGGGAACCATTCCGAAACGCTTTGTCTTCAATCTCAAACGGCTCCGACCAGCGAGCCTCAACGAGAATACACAATGCAACGCATCCAAAACACAACGATCGAAACCGCCCCTGCTCCCAGCTCCGCGATGCTCATCCAAGTCCAGCAAAAACTCGGCTTGGTTCCCAACCTTTATGCTGCTCTCGGCAACTCCCCCGCCGCCCTTCAAGTCACTCTTCAAAACGGTGCTGCTCAAGAGCACAGTGCCGTTTCTCCAGCCTTCCGTGAAAAAATCGCCCTCGCCGTAGCAGAATCAAATAGCTGCGACTACTGCCTCAGTGCGCACACGACAATCGGAAAGATGAATGGACTCTCCGAGTCGGAAACGCTCGAAGCCCGTCGAGGACTTTCTTCAGATCCGCGAGAACAAGCCGGACTCCAGTTCGCCATCCAAATCAACGAATCGCGAGGCAACATCTCGGAAGCTCATCTCCAAACTCTCCGCGATCACAACTACTCAGATCAAGAAATTCTCGACGTCGCCACCAACGTGATCATCAACATTAACACAAACTACATGAATCACATCATCGGTACGGTGGTCGACTTCCCCGCGGCTCCCAGCCTCCAAACCACCGCCTAACCTCGCAAAAAGGGCGGCTCCTTCTTTCCAGTGGAAGTGAGCCGCCCTAAAATCGTTTGCGTTTTATTTGCCGCCGTATGGGTTCTGCTGAGGCTGCTCCGCCCGTTGCTTCTCATCCATCTTGTCCAGCCCAGCCGCTTTTTCCTGCGCCTCGACCTTCGCCCGCTGTTCTGGGGTCATCGACTGCAGAACGTAGTCCGGGGTTTTGCCCGTTGGCGGGGCCGCTTCAAATTCTGGGCCGGGATTGCCCGCTTGCATCACAAAAAAAATGCCAATCGCCAAAACCAAGGCAACAGCACCCACAACAACCGGAATCGGAATCTGTTTCTTCATTTCTTCTCAAAAAGTGGTAAAGGGAGCCAAGACCCTTATCAAACCTGGCTCCCTTCAGGGTTCTTATTGCTCGGGCAACTTACAGTCGGTTGCCGTGATTCGGAATGGATCCGCATCAAGACACACACCCTTCAATGTGGTGTCTACCGGAGAGCCGGTATTCAGTCGTTGCTCATAACCAGGGAAGATGTATCCCTTGTTGAAGTTCTTGACATGAGTGTCCGCGAACACGTAGTTCGACTTATTCGCTCGTGAGAAGTCGATCCCACTCGCATACTTGAACAATCCGGTGCTCGAACCATAAGCAACCGGATCATCGTTCGACAGGGTGTTAGCCGATCGCGAATACCAAACTCCGCACTCGTAGAAGGCTGCGCCAACCCACCAAGTACAGTCAGCTGAAGCAGGATTTCTCTGCTCGGTTACAACAATTGTGGATGCCGGAGCAGGGAGAGCAGTCGAACTAATGGTTTGGAATCCAATGTCCTGACCGTTCCAAGTGTTCGTTCCCGCCCATCCCCGAATCACGTTGGCCGCAACTCGGAAACTACGTTTCGTGTTCCCAAACGGGCTAAAGGTCTTCGGAGCCTGATCAAAATCGCTTTGGAACAGCTCCCAATTCTTCATGTACGGCATGAGCAAGGTATCCCAGCTCGGGCAACCAACCGAAGGCTGGCAAGCTCCAGTCGCCCATGAAACACCGTTCCCATTCATCGTCCCAGCTTGCTGGTACATGTCGTCGTAGTCACCAAGATAGAGCTGTTGTGCAGTTCCAACTTGCTTGATGTTGCTAACGGTCTTGATATTCTTCGCCGCCGACTTTGCCTGAGCAAAAACCGGGAAGAGAATCGCAGCCAAGATGGCGATGATCGCAATGACGACCAGCAGTTCGATGAGCGTGAATGCTCGATTTTTATGATTCATTTTTGTTCTCCATTGGACAAGTGGAGCCGCGAACGATGAGCTCCGTTTCAAAAACTTTGTTTTCCCCTGCATCCCGCCCCTCGATCAAATCAAACAACGCCAACATGGCTGCCTGACCCATCTCCCCGATCGGCTGTCGTACCGTCGTCAGCGTCGGATAAACGTGAATCGCCGAAGGTGATCCATCAAACCCAACAACGCTCAATTCCTCAGGCATTTTCAGTTCTGCTTCATGACCTGCCCGCAAAGCCCCTACCGCCATTTCGTCATTTGCGCAGAGCAACGCCGTTGGTCGGTCTTCAAGCTCCAAAATCCGTTTTGTGGCTTCGTAGCCCCCTTCAATAACAAATTGCCCCATCCCCACCCAATCTTCGCGATAAGCCAAGCCCTTCTCCTTCAAAAAATCTTGATAGGCTTGCAAACGTACAATCGCGTCCTGCATATCCAGTCGGCCCGCCAAGTGACCAATTTTCCGGTGACCCAACTCCCACAAATGATCCATCGCCTGCCGGATCCCGCACTATTTGCCGAGCTATAGCTCAGAACTCCCTTAACTGGGACTCCCGAAACCGAAACGCACGGCAAATGCAAACTCGTCGCCAGCTCAATCGTGGCCTGATCCATCTGAGGAGCAATGAACAAAATCCCATCAACCCGACCATCAACCAACGCCGACAAGAAATCCTCATGGTCGGACAAGTTGTAACGAGTGTAAAGAAGAATGTCCTGGTGTAACTCCGCTGCCTTGTTGACGATCCCGTTCAGTGCGAGCTGGAGGTAAGGACTCAAAAATGCATTTTCCGAAACAACCGGCGGAACAATCCCGATCGTGTTGCTTCGACCCGTCACCATCGACTTCGCCAGTCGATTCGGACGGTAATTCAACTCTTTAGCGGTTTCAAGGACTTGCTGTTTCACAAGCGCAGGCACGGGCCGCGGCCCGTCGTTCAGCGCGTAACTGACTGTACTGACCGATATATTGAGCTTTTTCGCTATATCCTTGATCGTTGCCGCCATGTGAATTCGTTCGCGAAACGTTTCGCGTTCTCGTACTATACGCAACTTTTTCTCCAAATGCAAGTTTTTTCAAAAAATTTTTGAGTTCCCTAGTAAACTCACTCGTCCACCTCATTCAAAAACTTCTTGCAAATCACGCAACTCTCTTGTATCATATCGCGAAACGTTTCGGAAACTTCCCATGATCATCCCTCTCACTCTCATGACTGCCACCACCGCATTCCTCAAACCCGACGTCACCCGGCTCATCAAGTCCGAAACCGGATACTCCCTCACCGTCCAAGGAAAACCGTTCTTCGTGAAAGGTGCTGGAGGCGGTGCCGGTCTCGATCTCCTCGTTCAAGCGGGCGGCAACTCCATCCGAACATGGGGTGCCGAAAATCTCCAGCGCGATCTCGACGAAGCCCAGAAGCGAGGAATCAAAGTCACCGCCGGAATTTGGCTGCAACATGCTGATGTCTTCGACTACTCAGACCAAGCCAAAGTCCGAGAACAATTTGAAATGGCCCGCAAAGTCGTCGAACAGTTCAAAGATCACCCCGCCCTCCTCATGTGGGCCTTCGGAAACGAGATGGAAGGCTACGCCGAAGCCAACGATCCAAACGTCTGGCGAGCGGTCAACGACATCGCCAAAATGGCAAAAACAATCGATCCAAACCACCCCACAATGACCGTCATCGCCGAAATCGGGGCAGCTCGAATCCCAAGCATCAACAAATTCTGCCCGGATATCGACATCATCGGCATCAACAGCTACGGCGGAGCCGCCTCCGTGGCCAAGCGATATGCCGAAATCGGCGGAACAAAACCGTACATCCTCACCGAATTCGGCCCGCTTGGCCCCTGGGAACGACCGAAAACTCCCTGGAATGCCCCCGTCGAACCAACCTCAACCGAGAAAGTTGAGATGTATCGAACCGCTTACCAAAACGCTGTCCTAGGCAATCCTCAAAAATGCCTCGGGGCTTATGTCTTCCTCTGGGGCAACAAGCAAGAAGGCACCTCAACCTGGTTTGGAATGTTCCTTAAAGACGGCAACAAAACGCCCGCCGTGGATGTCATGACCGAATTCTGGACAGGCAAAAAGCCCGCAAACCTCAGCCCGACAATCACACCAATTACTCTCGCCCCTGCACCAGAAAACTACATCTACAAAACCGGGCAAACGATTACGGCAAGCATCAAGACCACCGATCCCAATAATGACAATCTCAAAACAACTTGGGTTCTCACAAGCGAAACTGAGGTCTATCTCACTGCCGGGCGCGACGAGAAAGTTCCGTTGGATTACCCCGATGCGCTCGTCTCCTCCACTACCAATCAAGCAACTTTCAAACTCCCCGCAAAAGCAGGCAATTTCCGGGTTTTTGCCTATGTGTACGATGGAAAAGGTGCCGCCGCCACCGCCAACATTCCTCTCCAAACCAAATGATGTGATTTGGCCCGATCATTCAATGATCGGGCCAAATCATTTCTCAATATTCAGCTTCGCTTCATCCGGCGACGGGCCAACGCCGCTACTCCCAATCCAGCCAGCACCATCGTTCCTGGCTCCGGCACCGCTTCAATCCCCGTCAGCGAATAAATCTGGTTCGCAATTCCAGGGGTAATGGCTGCATACCAATTCAAATTCCCATATTGCTCAAATTGTCCACCCGAAAGCACACCCCAGATTTGACCAGAGTTATCAAGCAACATCGAACCACTATCGCCCGGAGCACCGAACCCCTCAACTGCTCTTGCTTGACCACTTGCCGGAGAATCAAATCGATCAATCAGCATTTTTTGTGCTTCACCCGCAAACACAAAATTGTCTTGAACATTCTGGAGTCGAGTTTGCATCCCGCGCCGCTTGTTGTCAAACCCCCATCCGCCGCCACCGCCACCCTCGGGCCCGTGACCGCCATAACCTGCAGAATCAAATTCTGTCCCGAGGGTAAAAATCCCATCCATTTTCAAGGTCGGAGTGAATACGTTCCGGTTCCAACCCGCAATCTTGAAGATTGAAATATCCACCCCAGCAAAACCAATAGTTTGCGTAATTGCATAGCTCCCCCCGTCCTCAAAGTTGAATGTACTGGTTTGACCAGTTGTGATCACGTGCTTTGCGGAAATTCCCCAAGCCTGACCACCAGATCCAATCCCCAAGAACGTCCCCGTTCCTCCCGTTGCAATCCGACCGACACCTTGCAATCGAGTCGAATTCCCATAACTCAGAACCGTACTTTCCGGAATGTCATTCCGCCAAACGATCCCGTGAGCCATCATCGGCACAACGACCAAGCACACCGAAACCAAAACACCTGTTGTTTTCATCAATCTCTCCTGGATAGTGCAAAGCAAAACCCAAGACTAGATTATACAGCAGGTTTCTCACTAATGCCGTCTTCGACGATCGCCAAATCCAGAGCCAATCCGATGCGAAGTCTCAATTCGCCGAATCGTGTAGTTCGAGCTACGCATCACAATCGACTCCGTATACGCCATCCCGTGCCGGTACCGAACCCCCTTGAGCAAATCGCCTGGAGTAATTCCGGTTGCCGCAAAAGTAACATTCCCGCTCGCCAAATCCTTTGTATGGAAAACCCGGTCAATATCCCCCTCAATCATCTTCTCGGCTCGCTCCCGCTGACCATCAATCGTAAACTTCAACCGAGCCTGCATCTCTCCACCCGTACACAGAACCGCCGCCGCTGTGATCACTCCTTCCGGAGCACCACCCATTCCCATGAGGCCGTCAACCCCTGAATCTGGGTCAAGTGCGGCAATGGCAACGGAAAGGTCACCATCCGGCACCAAATGCACTCGGCAACCCGCATCCCGCAATTCGGCAATCAACTCCTCATGCCGGGGCCGATCCAAAACCCCAATAATGCACTCGTCCACGTCTTTCCCCAGAGCTTTTGCCATCAAACGCACATTGATCCGTGGCGGAACCGTAATATCCACAACTCCCGCGCACTCTGGCCCAACGACCAACTTCTCCATATAACAGTCCGGAGCGTGCATTAACCACCCTTCACCTTCAACTGCTGCTGCCAAAACAGCAATCGCATTCGGTGTACCGTTGGCACAGAGATTGGTTCCTTCAAGCGGGTCAACCGCAATCTGAATCGCTGGTCCCCCCGGCTGGCCCAACTTCTCACCGATATACAGCATCGGCGCTTCATCCCGCTCCCCTTCCCCGATGACGATGGTCGCGTCCATCTCCATCGCATTGAGCTCACCGCGCATCGCTTCGCAAGCTGCGAGATCCGCCTCATCGCGTTTCCCTTTCCCGACCCACTTGGAAGCAGACAAAGCCGCTGCTTCAGTTACTCTCAAAAAATCCAGGTGCTTGTACTGATCCACGTTGATCTCCACTATCCAAGAGTTTACAGGGTGGTCAGCTCAAATTGCTGACCACCCTGCCAATCGGATATCAAGCAGCTCGCCGCAAGTCTTGTGCCGCACTCGACTTCTTCGATTTTTCCGTCTCAAACCGATCCGTCAGCAATGCTAGCTCAGAAGAGAGATCCGCCAAGTCACTCGCATTTGCCGTCAACTCTTCCGTCGAAGCCATCTGTTCCTGCGAGGCCGCCGAAACATCGGCAATGTTGTCGGAGACTTCCATAACCGAATCGGCCATAGTCCGAGACGCTTCCGTATTCGCCTCGGTCGTTTCTGCAACCGAAGTCACCGCGACCTGCATAGCCGAAGCCAGGGACTGAACTTCCTTCGCACTCATGTCAACTTCATCAACCGGGTTCCGGAGAGCTTCAACCTGCTCTACAATGTGCTCAAGCACTTCGCGAGTCTTGGTCGAAAGCTCTGCTCCCGAGTCAACGGCCGAATCTGCTTCCTTCATGGCTGATGTGGAATCACCGACTAACTTTCGGATTTCGCCGACTAGGCCAGCAATATCTTGCGTCGCCAGACTACAGCGCTCCGCCAATTTGCGAACTTCTTCCGCAACCACCGCAAAGCCCTTGCCGTGCTCACCCGCTCTTGCTGCCTCAATCGCCGCGTTGAGCGCCAACAAATTGGTTTGTTCGGCAATCTCACTGATCGTATCAATGATCGAGTCAATTTGCTCCGACTTCGCGTTCAAATCTGTCAACTTTGTTCCAACCACCGAAGTCGTAGATCGAATCAGATCCATTCCTTCCAAGGTTTTCTGAACGGTCAAGCCACCTTCTCGCGCCGACTCATGAGTATGCAAGGTCGCTTCTGCAACTTCGGCAATCTTTTCGCTTACCTGCGCGACTGCTTCCGCAACGGTCTGAACTTGGTCAACAATTTGCTGCAATGTCTGAGCTTGCTCATCGTTAGCATTAACAACATCCTGCAAACCGCTCGTTGTGTTGTGAATTGTCGATAGGATTTCCGTACTCCGCTCCGCAACGCTCTGTGCCGCATCGGAGATACTCTGAGAAGCTCCGTTCAGGCCCGCTGACATCTCCTGAATCGTCGCGCTCATCGACTGAATGTCGGAAATCGTCGCACTGAAATTCTCAACGATCAGCTCAAGCGAAGAACCAATTTCATCATCTGTTTGCTCAGAAGCCGGGTCACGGGTCAAATCACCGCTAGCAATGCGTTTCGTCCAAACAGAGTGGCTCTGCAACTTACCAATTAGGAACCGGCAGTTCTCCGCAAGCACTCCCAGCTCATCTTCGCTCTTGTGTGCAATCTGAACATCCAAGCTTCCGGTCGAAACCGATTTGAGCCCTTGAGCCATTTCTGTGATCGGTCGAGCCAAAGATCGAGCCAGGAACGTCGCAAAAGCTGCAACCAAACCTGCAACGATCAGCGAGAGAAGTAACATCTTCCCGCGAACCCCAGCCGCCGTGCTCATAAACTCCGATTCATCTACTCGAACAATCGCCGACCAACCAAGACCCGCGTAGCCCAAAGCTCCAATTGAAGTGAACGTCCCATTCACGACCTGCTTTCCTTCATAAACTCCAAATCCATTTGCTGGTTTTGCGGCAAGCGCGCTTTTCGCCGCCATATCAGTGGAACCGTCCAACTGCTTCGCCAAAATAACCGCTGAATCGTGCTTGAATTCAGCCCCATCTTTCGAGGGATTATAGTAACTCAATATCTTGCCCTCATTATTGACAAGCTCGATGCGAGCCGAGGTATTCCCGCCCTTCTTCAACTCAGCATAAGCATCACTTAAAATCGACTCGACAAGCGAAACTCGGGCGTAATTCCGCCAAATCCCAATCATCTCACCCGATGTGTTATAAACCGGAGCCGTGTAACCAATATATGCTCCCGTACCACCAAAAATCCCTTTCAAATCCTCGTCGATATAGGCGTCATCAACCCAGGTCCCAGTGAGCGCATCAGTTGACAAGAACTCTTTATTCTTTGCTTTTTGGAACCAATCTGAATCCGAGAAATTCTGACCGTAAAATGAAGATGTATCGGCTGCATTTCCTTCAAAATCGTTGGTACTCACCGCCGCAACATTCCCCTTCAAATCAACAAGCATCATCAATTCGTAGATGGGAGTGTAAGTGGACATGTACTGATTCATAATCTGGGAAACTTTATTCTTGTCCCCCTTGACATACCACTGGCTCTGATCGTAAACGCCTTGGTTCAATCCAAAAGCTTGGACGTCACCATACCGTTCAAATAGGTTCCGTTCAATTCGACCAACAACCGTCTCCGCCGCGGACTCCAATGAGCCGGCACGTTTGGTTGCTGCATTGTTGATTTCCGACATTGCAACAAAACTGGCAATCAAAAGCGGCACAATTCCGACCGCCAAAAAGGCCGCCAAAAGGCGAACTCCAACTCGTTCCTTAAACACTCTCATCGTTGTTCCTGGTTCAATGACCCGCAAAATTGCAGAGCCCCAAATGCTTATCGGTAAATCCAACCTAATTTCTTCACATTAGAAATTTGTCGTCAACACCACAATAAATTAATTATGATTTTCCAAACCCGCGTACCGATAATTCTCACAGGGAAACAAGGAAATGGATTCGGGCACTCTCCAAACCGCAATCACGGGCCAAGTTCAAATGATCGGGCTATCCCTAGCCCTCACACTGCCATTCCTCTTCAAAAAGTCAAAGCCAGACAAAAAATCACTTGCCTCCCCCATCAAGCAAGTTGATCCAATCGCCGAACTCCGCGCTGAAGTCGCCACACTGCAAGCCGAAAATGCTGCTCTTCGAATCGATCTTCATCAAAACCAATCAATTCAAGGGGCTACCCTCGAACGGTTTCGCACGACTTTTTACGAAATACCGCTACCATGCTTCACCGTAAACGATCATGGCCATGTGATCGAATGGAATCGAGCGTGCGAAGCATTTTTCAATCTTCCCGAGCACCAAGCCATTGATCGCCCCATGGCGGATATCCTCGGACAAGGAATCTTCCGTAATGACGCCGAGGGCATGATCTACATGGTGTTTCTGGGAATGAACCCCCAACCCATCGAAATAGATTTACAACAGGGGCAACAAACTAGAATCGTCAAGTGGTTCGCCAGTCCAATCATGAATCGGTCCGGACAAGTCGTTGGCGCACTCAACACCCTAGCGATCATTCCCAAAAACGAGATCAGCAACCAAAACTAATTCTCAAAAGAATCAAACTTAAGCCGCTTTGTTTTCTGTCTCTTCCGTCTTCTTTCCAAAAACGCTCTTGATCCGTCCCAACATCGAAATCTCTTCTGTAGCCTCAGCCTCAACCCCAAGTCCCATAATCGCATTTGCCGCATCCACCAAATCCTGACTCGGACCCGCCGTAGGAAAAGCACTCGCAAAGATACGTCGTTCCGCACATGCGCGCGCAACAAGAGAATCATGTCGAACTGACCCCCAGTACTCCAATTCTTGGCTTAAAAATTGACCCACAATTCCTTGCACCTCGCTCGCAACTCCACGACCCTGGGCCGAAGAACCAACATGGTTTACAACCAATCCCGCCGATAGACTCGGATTCACATCCCAAGCATTTTTGAGCAAAGCATAACCGTCCATCAAACTCGCCGCCTCACTCGTCGTCACCACCATCAAACCCTGACTTGCCCGCAAGAACGGAAATACTCGGTTCCCCACCCCCGGAGCACAGTCGATCAAAACATGATCGTATGTATCCGCTAACACCATCAAATCCCCAACCAAAGCATCGATCTCCGCCCCTTCAAGCTGAGCCAACTCCTTCCACCCACTTCCCCCAGAAATCAGATCAAACCCGGCTTTCGTCGGCACAACAGCATCGCGCAATTCGCGACCGTCTCGAACAATGTGCCCAAGCGTACAACCCACCTCGATCCCCGAATAAACATCACAGTTCGGCAAGCCTAAGTTGCCATCAAACAGGAGAACACGTTTTTGATCTCCCGCAATGATTGCCGCAATACTACAAGCAAGCGCCGTCTTACCGACTCCGCCTTTACCACTACAAATTGCGACCGTTTTCATCAAAGCTCTCCAGCACCTAAGCTATCTTCTTCCACAAATCGCCCATTTTTTCTCTCAAACTAGGTCGTCTCTGAGCCCCTGACATCACCGCAAACCGAGCGTGATAGTCCTGAACTTCGGCGTACGCTTCCCGCAATCCTGCGATGACTTGGTCAATCGGTGCTGGCTCAACCAAAATCCCAAACCCGATCGCCTGGCTCATGCGATCCAAAGCCACACGATCAATCGGTTCAGCAACTTGACACAAAATCTTGCCTTCTTGGAATCGGATCGGCAGGGCCATCGCTCGCACCGCAAAATGGGCCGGCACCGCTTTGATTGCCCCAATCTCACTGCCGCCGTCCGTATCTTGAGCTTTTGGCTTGGTGAAACTAGCGGGCTCTGATCCAACAAACCCAACCGTATTCTCCTCCTTGTCTTGAGCTACTGGTTTCTCAACCGGGGCCCCCAGCAACGCCCGCAACTCTTCATCACTCATCGCCGACGACGAGCTCGGAACGACTTCACCTGGCTCATCCGGAGTATCAAGAAGAGCCGCAATCTCTGCGGCTGACATGACGCTATCAGCGCGGTTTGCCGCCTCTGCTTCCTCAGCTGCTTTAGCCTCCGCTGCCGCATCGAGTGCTTCAGCTTGAGCATCAATATTTCCGCGCACAAGCGCAACCAGATCTTCTTCCGTCAATGAATCAAGGTCAAAATCATCTTCAATCTCAGGTTCTTCCGGTTTTTCTTCGACTGCCCCCATCTCGATGGCCGCCGCAATCTCATCATCAGAAAGTTCAATTGCCTCTGCTTCGGCCACTATAGATTCTGGAGCAACAGTCCCAACCCCATCCGCCCCGCGAACATCGCCGCAATCTGATCAGCCGATAACTCGCCATCATCTGGAATCGCGGCTAAATCCTGAACCGAAACCTCAGTAACCTCCCCAGCAAACATCGCCGCAATCTGATCCGCCGATAGTTCGCCATCATCTGGAATCGCTGCTAAATCGACTGCTGAAACAGGTGCGCTCACGTCAATGTTCGCACTCACTTCGGTTTGCTCTTCCTCGACCACTTCCGACATGACTTCGTCAAATCCACTCAACAACGCCCCGGATTCTTCCGGCGTTAGCGACGCATCTTCTTCGTCGTCTTCCAAATTAAAGGCTTCGATCGCTCCAATCAAGCCCGGGAACTGCGCTTCAATCTCATCAGAATCAACCGCCTGCTCAACGTACTCGTCATCAGAGTCGTTCGCATAAAAATCAGCCGGCATCTCATCCGGATGTTCCGACGCAAGATCAATCTCTTCTTGCGTCACCTCAAGACTCATCCCTGTAGCCTCCGTCGCGTTAAATTGGGCAACTTCTGCCAGCAGCCCCGGATGCTTCTCTTCAAATCGAGGAACGTTCAGGGAAGGTATTTCCACCACCTCTTCATCCAACTCTGGTTGCCAAAAATCATCAGGCATCAAATCCGGATGATCGTTTGCCAGGTCAATCTCTTCCTGAGTCAGCTCACCCAAACCATAACTTAAATCCGAATCATTTACACATTCCGATTCAGGCTGAGCAATAACCTCTTGAACTACGGGAGCTACAACTTGCGTCCGCAATTCGCCCACTTCCGCGGTCAGCGTCTGAATCTGCGCCATCAATTGGGTCAAAACATCTGCCGGAACCGCCACGGTTGTCACTTCAGCTACGACAGGCTCAGCCGGAACAACAACTTTTGCCTTAGGAGAACGCGTTCGTTTCTCCACTTGCTGTACCTCCTCAACCGATTCTTTCTTCTTCCGCGCCGGCATAATCGTTATTGTCAGGTTCAAAACCTAAAGAACCTGGTGAGATTATCGGCACTAAATCCTCGACCTTCAGGTCAATCAATCGTTTTCTTCCGAAGAGTGATCTTGACGTTTTTTCTTCGCCGCCAACAAACTCCCAGCCGTGGAAATCGGCTCAGCCTTCTCGACTGTTTTTTCCCTTTTTGCTCTCCGTGTGCGCATGACCGGAGCTCGATTAGCCAAACCATCAATCCGAGAAACCGAAGCTTTGACAGGCTCCTCGTCTTCGGCCCGCTTCCGTCCAAAAGCAGGCAGCGGAACCACAACCCGCCGCACCAAAACATCCAAAGGTAACAAGAACAAAGCCGCCAAAAGGAACAAGCGCCACAAGTCCGCCACGCTTTCGCCCCGGTTCGCGATCTCCCGCATAGCCTCCTGACCTCCTTCTAATATCTTCCCTCCTGTGACACTCGCCAATCCTTCCAATAACGGCAAATTCGTCATCGAACTCCGATACTCTGGAGGATAAGGTATCGAAAAACCGTTGCTCGCAACCCGCGCCTCACCTTGTCCCCCCGGCTCAACCACTGAAACAATATAACTTCCTACCTCGCTCGCGTCAAAATCTCCCAAAAACACCCCCGGTGCCTCCTGGGTCAGAACTGCTTTCTGTGAATTCCCCGCCGGATCGCTCACCCGAACTTCCAAAGAATCTTGTGTCAGCGGATTCCCACTGCGATCACGTGCCTGGAGTCGGATCACCCCTTTCCCCCCTTCTGGTGAAACTTGCAAATCGTAATTATTCACCGCCGCTTTCCGCGTCAAAGTCCGCACCGCTTGTGCCCAAAACTGTCCAAATCCTCCCCATCGAACCCACTCACTCGCCCACCGGTTCTGAGCATCACTCGTAAACGCCATCGAGCGACCAAGGCCATACTGCCAACTCGCCAGAAGCGGATCATCTTTCTGAGTTCGCATCGTCACCCGCGCCAAAGGACGAGCCTCCGTCAAACAGTAAGCCATCAATGCCGGAAAACCGTCGAGTCCCCTAGTCACTTCATCGCCCCCAATCACCTTGGGAGTGAACGCACCCTCCTCAATCGCTGACCTCGACATCAAGCTCACATCCTGAGTGAAAATCTGCGGCAACTTCTTGGCGTCATCCACAAAGTAATGTCGTCCGCCCCCGACTGCAGCCAGATTCTTCAAAAACGGAACATCCTTCCCGTCCCCAATCGCTACTGTTGACACCGTAATCTTGTCCGCTTTCATTGCTGCCGCAATCGCAAGACTCGTACCGTGTTGGTCACAGTCCGCACCATCCGCCACCAAAATGAAGTGCCGAACCCGCGTATCTTCCTGCCCCAATTTCTCCTGGGCAAACTTCACCGACGGCTCCGCAAAAATCCCCCCTCCACCATCCTTCAACAGCCGAACTTTACTCTTGACCGCCCCCTTGTCTTTCAGCTCCGCAATCGGAGCAACATAGTCCACTCGACTGCCACTCCCTGCCACCCCGAGCCGATCAGTTGGCCCCAGGAGATCGGTCGTCAAAACCGCCGCATTTGCCGCCATCTGGAGCTTGGTCACCCCTCCGATATTCATCGACATACTCCCGCTGGTATCCACCACAATCAACACCGAAGTATTCGGAAATACTTTTCTCTGCCGGATATTCAAATCAACTGGGAGAGCTTCAGCCACCGGAGTTCCGTACCATCCTCCGGGCAGAAAACTATCCTCACCCCCAATCATCATCAAGCCGATCCCACTATCCCGAACCGCATTTCGAAGCATCCGCATTTGTAGATCAGTAGTCAAAGAAGCGTTAAAATCATTCAAGATCACCGCGTCATAAACCTGCAAATCCTCCGGTCGGGCTGGCATCATACTTGCCCCACCCAGCTGAACCGTTATCCCTTGCTCGCTCAATGCCGTGGCCAATTCTCGTTTCGAAGTGTCTCCTTGAATCAGCAAAATCTTGGGCCGACCCTTTACCGCCACAAACGCAGCCCCCAAGTTATTCCGATTGTCTGAATCCTCCGGCACCTCCAAAAATGCTCGATAACGATAAAACCCAGGATCTTTCAACTCCTGGTTGACCACAACCGTCGAAGTCCCTGCTGGAATACTGACCGGAACTTCAGAAACCGCTTCGCCATTCCGTTCGATCACGAGCCGCCCAGACTGTGCCACCGATGATTCAACCACCGCTCGAATCTCAAAAGGCTGATCAGCCGACTGTTCACTCGGCGCACTCAACTCCAATATCGCCGCTTCCGCACGCCCCTTGTCCAATCCGAGCGGAACAATATCAACCGCAACTCCTTCGGCCGCGATACTCTCAATTGCCCCCAAAGCATCACCTTTCGTCTCGTTCCCATCACTCAAAACCACGATGCGCCGACTCTTTCCGCTCGGAAAACTCGCCATCGCCAACCGCAACGCTGCCCCCAAATCACTCGCCGAACCATCAACGACCGATTCAACTTCGTTAAATGGGCGACGACCACCCGGTGCTGCTTCCATCGCCGGAACACCGCCGAATGCGACAATTCCCACACGATCATCCTCCCCCATTCCCCGCATTGCTTCATTCACAAAGTCAATCTGCTTCTTTCGGTCTTTCTCGCCAATACTGTCCGACCGATCCACCACGAATAGCGTCGTCATTCCCCGATTCGGACGCACCGACTGCGGCCCCATGAGCGCACCAATAAGCGCACCCAAAAGCAAAAATCGTAGCCCAATCGCAATTGCTTTCCGCACCGGAACCATTCCATGAACTCGGCTCCAGCTCATGACCAATCCCACAATGAGCGGAATGAACAACAAACCCCAAATCGGCTCTATAAATCTCATATCATGACCGCCTCATAAAAACTAGCCACTCCAAAACCAAAACTCCCATCATCAAAGCAATCAACGGCTTCCACAAGTCCGCAAATCGCTCCATCGGCTTCGTTTGGACAGCCTCACCCCCCGCAATCGCAAACTCCGAAACCGGCGCAATCTCTGATTCCCGCTCCGAGGTCATATTCACCAAATATTCCCGGACATCTTCTCCCTCTCCAACCGAATAGCGACCAACTCGGTCAAATCCTCTCAAGGTGAACCGACCGTTCAACGCCCTGACCGACTCCGTCTCCGCCGGACCTTTCACCACAAGCACTTCTCCATCACGCCCCGGAATACCGATCGTTTGCCCTGTCACCAACGTCGAAAACCCGCGCTGCCGCTCGCCTACCGCCAAGTCAACAAGATTCCCCAACAATATAGGAAAACTCACGCTCAGCGGAAAATCGCCATCCAGCAAGTCAAATGCGAAGTAAAGCTGTCGTTTCGGCGCATCTCGCTGCACAACGAGCGCCCCCTGAGAATTCTGAGCCAACACCCGCGACCCCGCCTTCGGCTTTGCCGCGTAAACGTTGGCTAAATAGACCCCTTCAAAACTCACTCCCTCCAATACCCCCGTCTCCTCAACAGAAATCACGTCCGGAGTTCCCAACTTTGCCCCCACCTCCGCCGCCGTGTTCTTCCCACCGACTCCAAAAGTCACCGTCATAGGAGCTTTAACCGCAACCTCCGGCACCGAGTCAAAAATTACCAAATCATAATTGCCCGCACCTCCATTACCAACCAATTCAGAATTCGGCACCGTCGCTGCTTTGTCCAAAACAACTCGTGCATCCAAATTCAGCCCCGTCTCCAAAAATAGATTCCCCCGTGTCACAAGCAACACGCGCAACGAACCCGATGGATCACCCGGAACCATCCGCTCATCATCTGCTGACAGAAACCCACCTTCACTCACCCGCGCCCGAACAACCGAAACATCACCTGGAACAGCAACGGTTCGTCCTACCGTTCCCCCCGCCGGAACTTCAACCTCAGCCGAAAAAATTGCCCGGTCATCCGCATAAACCGTCAAAGGTGTTTGGGCGGCTTCAGACCCAAAATTCTTGACCCCCACATAAGCCTGTAAACCCTTCGGCGTCTCCGATGTTCCTAGGGCAGTGACCGCCAAGTTCGCACCCGATTTCCCAATCGGCTCAAAAACAATCTCCGATTTTCCCCGGCTCACCTCACCTACAGGCTCAAAAACCCCATCGCTCAAAACAACTATCCGAGAGGTGGCATCACGCCCCACCAAAGCCATTGCAAGCCGCAAACTTTCACCCAAATCACCCGGAGCATCACCGCGCCTCAAGCTCTCAGCCCCTTGCTTCAACCTAGCCGGATCATTCGCCAAACCCGTCACGACCCTCGGCGATGCCCCCGCCTCAATTAGTGCCATCTGATCCCCCGGCTTCATCGCCGCAATCAACTCCTCCGCCCGCTTCACCGCTACCCCAAACCGATCCGGGGCGACGTCCGTCGCTCCCATACTCGCACTTCCATCGACAATCAAAACCGTCGTTAAACCCTGGACATTTTCCTGACGCATTTGCCACCTAGCCAACCCCATGACCAAAAACGCCAATGCCACCAACTGCAAAACCCACAGCCAATTAAATTTCAACTTCTGAAAAAGCGAATTGGCTCGCACCTCATCCTCTCGCTCAGGCCACAAGAAGCTCGCCGGAATCACGAAATCACGTCGGCGCAAACGTAACAAATACAACGCCAAAATGAACCCCCCAACCGGCAAAAACCACAACAAACTCTGAGGTGACTGAAAGCTCATTCCACCCAGCCACCTTTCTTGAATATCTCCCCAAAAATCTGACTGACCCCCGCGTCGCTCCCCACTAAAGCGTATCGCCCCCCGTACCGCTTGACCGTTTCTTCAATCAAGGAATTGTGCAACGCCAAGTTCTTTCGATACTCCGCCAAAGTCGGACCATTTGCCGTGATCTCAACCGCCGCACCACTCTCCGCATCAATCAAGCGCAAATCCCCTTCAATCCCCGGATCTAGCTCAAACGGCGACAACACTTGGACAACCCAAATCTCATGCCCCGCCGCCGTCAATTGGGCAAGCGAACCCCCAAGGCTCTGATCCATACCGTCTGTCAAAACCACCGCCAAACCCGTGCGAGACATCAATTTCGCCGCTTGTTTAAGGTGATACGAAACCGGACGAACTCCGTCCATTCGTAAGCTCTCCAACCACCCCATCAACTGCACCGTTCCCCGCCGACCTCTCAAGAATCGGGTCCGGTTCACCCCGTCATTCAAAGACATCCCCATGACAGAATCACCCGCCCGACTCGCTACCACCCCAAAAGCCGCCCCAAGTCGCTTAACTGCTCCCCCCTTTCCTGGTTCACCGTAATCCATGCTCTTAGAACAATCAACCAAAAGGTAAACAGGCAAGTCCTCTTCGTCCTGGTATGTCTTGACAATTGGAACCCCCAATCGAGCCAGAACATTCCAGTCCAAATGCCGCAAATCATCCCCATCCGCATACTCCCGATAATCTTTGAATTCGAGCGAAACCCCTTTCTCTTTCGCCAAACGCTCACCTCGTACCCGACCCGTAAAAGACTTTCGTGGCTTCAGACGCAACCGCTCCAGTACCCGTACATCACGGATGTCAAGAAGCGGAGTCAGGGTCTGTTCACTCACACTTTGATCGGGTCTTTGTCGCCCGCATTAACCATCTCAACAATGCCATCAACCACTTGGTCAGCCGTGACGCCATCCGCTTCAGATTCATAATTCATGATCAGTCTATGCCGCAGAACGGGCTTGGCCGCTTTCACTACATTTTCCTTACTCACGTTGAACCGACCCTCCAACATCGCAAAGACTTTGCCCGCCGTAATGATCGCTTGTGCACCTCGTGGAGAGGAGCCATAACGCACATACTTCTTCGCCATGGTCGCCGCTGATTCACTATCCGGATGACTCGCAACAATAATCGAGAGAGCGTAATCCAAAACCTCAGGACTCACACTGACCTCGCGAGTGATCTGTCGCGCTCGGATCAAGTCTTCCGCGCTGGCCACGCGCTGAACCTGCGCCATCTCCCCTTGAGTTGTGCGGTTCACAACCTCTGCAAGCACTGCTTTACTAGGATAAGGCACCAAGAGCTTAAAGAAAAACCGGTCAAGCTGAGCTTCCGGAAGAGGGTAGGTTCCCTCCTGCTCCACCGGGTTTTGAGTTGCCATCACCATGAACGGCTCATCCAAATGGTGGACTTTTCCTCCGACCGTCACCTGACGCTCTTGCATCGCTTCCAGCAACGAACTTTGCGTTTTCGGTGTCGCCCGGTTGATCTCATCCGCTAAAACAAAATGCGCAAATACTGGACCGCGTCGGAATTCAAATCCCCCAGCTTGGGTAAAAACGTTCGTCCCGGTCACATCCGCTGGCATCATGTCTGGCGTGAATTGAATTCTCGAAAAGTCCAAATCCACCGCCTGCGCCATCGTGCGGATCAAAAGCGTCTTCCCCAGTCCCGGCATCCCCTCAAGCAAAACGTGACCGTTCGCCGCCAATGCGACCAGAACTCCCTCCACAACATCATCCTGTCCAACGACAACCTTGCCAATCTCACTCCGCAAAGATGTCCATGTATTTCTGAACCACTCCGCTGCCTCTAGTCCTTTCATTGCTTAATTTCCTCCTCCCGACAACTGCTCAAAATATTCCTTCACTCTCTCCCGGTGCTTCCCTTTCACTTTGTTGTTGCTCACCGCCGATTCAGCTGACTTCTTGTAACCAGGCAAAGCCTCTTTGTACGGCACACTGGTCCGGCTTCCCAACATCGTTGGCGCTTTGATTTCACTAAAGGAATCGTTCCCTCGTTTCTCATCTCGATCCCCGCGAACCGCTGTGACCTTTCCTTTCCCCTCCAGTTCCATCGGATCATCACGTTTCTCGTTCTCACCTTCGCCCATGTATTGACCACCTTGGGTTCCACCCTGACCGTCGGTACCACCCATTCCCAACATTTGCATCATCTGTTGCATTTGCTCCAGGTTCATATTGCCTTGGCGCATCTGCTCCATCATCTCTTTCATCGCCTGGCGCATCGCCTCCCGCGCTGCCGGATCTTTCATCATCTCCGCCAACTGCTCCATCTGCTCTTGCATCTGCTTCATCTGCTCTTCCGTCATCGGTTCCCCTTGTTGCATCTGCTGTTGAGCCTGCTGCATTTGCTTCATCAGCTCCTGCATCTCCTTAAACTCCGCCATGTTCTGCAGTTCTTCAAGCGCCTTCTTAACATCCTCGCTCATCTCCAATTTCTGAGCAAGGTTCTCCATCGCTTCCATCTGCTGTTCCAAAGCCTTTCGCTCACTATCCGAAAGCCCACCTTCGCTTAACTGCTGCTCCGCTTCTTGCTTGGCCCGAGCCATCACTTCCGCCAATCGCTCCTTCTGCGCCTCACTCATGCGCATCAGTTCGCTCGTCGTCTGGTCTGCCCCAAGAGCCGTCATCATCTGATCGTCAATCTGATCTCCCCGCATCTGGTCAGCCCCCGATTGCTGCATCAAATCACGCATCATCTCCATCTCCATCGAATCGAGTTTCAAATCCGCGAGCTTCCCCAGGTCACCCCCCGCTTCCTCGAACTTCTCCTGCATCGCCCGAGCTTGGATCTGCTCCATCTTCTCTCCTGCCTTTTCCAACCGCTGTTCCGAAAGCCGCTTGGCGTCTTGCGCCAGCTTCTCTGCCTTCTGCATCGCCTCCTCCCGATCCAATTTCCCTCGCTCCAACTCCCGCCCAAACTTTCTGAGTTCCGCCGCGAGTTTTTTCTCTGCCGCTCGGTCAGGTGCGCCCCCTTCGATTTCCAAGTTCTTGGCCACTCGCTCTACTTGAGCCGCTACGGATTTAGGCTCCCCTTTTGCCGCTTTCTGCGCGTCGGTGAGCAAAAGATCGTTCTCTGCAACATAAATCCCCGTAACCAAAAGCGCCAATGCCAGGCACGCCCCCATCTGCTGTGCCCCAAAACGGAACGGATAGATCGCCTTAGCTTCAACGCGATCAAGTGACATCTCCGCATCTCGCTCCAAATCTTCTTCAAAAAACTCTCCACTCCCCTGCTTGTGGAACGCCGTAGCCGCCCGATCCTCAAGCCCTGCTCGCCGATCAACACTCCGCGCAACCGCAAGTTCAGAAACGGGGAGAACAAATCCAATCGCTCCCCCCACAACAAGCCCAACTCCCGCTAAAATTGCCCCCCACAGAGCCGGGAAATTCACGACCAAAACATAATCTAAACCAACCCCAACCATCGCAAGGCACGCTCCGGCAAGCAAACCGAGCCAAGCCCCTCGCCACAAACGAACGAATCGAATTCTGCGCCCAAAACGCTTAAGTTGCTGATCCAACAATTTCATCTCGATCTACCTTCTGGCCCCGACTCCGCATCATATCTAGGTTCTTTTTACGACGCTTCTCACCCCACCAAAGCAACAAAGCACCCAAGACCATCAAAACCAAAATCTTAGCCCCCATCATTTCGTAAGCCTCCGCGTACGGAATGAACGGATTCAGCCTCAAACCCCAAGGAACATCAAGTTGATTCCAGAAATATTGCAAGGCCACACCCAGAGCCATGGGTGACGCTCCAATCAGAAATCCAAAACCCGTTACCGCTCTCCGGCTTGCAACCGCATCATCAAAACTTGTCGAAACAAGCCAAACCAGCGCGAAGGAGAACAAAACAAAGCCTAAAATCCAACCGACTGAAAGCGCAATCTCCAAGTTGCGAATCCGGCCCATCAGTTCAAACGGCAAAATCGATGCCGCCGCCATCATCACCGTAGTGATCAACAAAAAGCCAATTGCTCCACTGGGGCGACCCCGCCAAGTATCCCGGAATACAAAAAGCCGATCGGCAAAAAACTTGCGCTCCTCTGTTCGTCCGTGCGCCGCAACTGCCAATGCCAATCCCGCGACCAGATACGCCGGCAAGCATAGAGCCACAAACAACGCCGTCAATCGTTCAGTCTGACCTGTCGGCATCGGCGGCAAAGATCCATAACTCCAGCCAATGATCGCCGCTAGCATTCCCACAAGCAAAAGTCCATGCAACCGCAAACTCAAGGTCTCTTCTGACCCTGCCCGCGTCATCGCTGAACCTGCCCCCAAGAGCAGAACTTTCACGAAAATCGCCGTCAACATGCCCGCTGACACCCAATTCGGAATCTCAACCCCAAAAATCGGTAACGACTTACCAACCGAAAAAGCTGAGGCAAACGGAATCAAACCAACGAATGGAGGAACAACCGTAAAGCCCGCTCCCATCGAAAGTAAAGCCAAGATCATCAAGAGAAAAGAAAAACCAAACATGACGCCAAAGTAGCCAAACACCGTCCGAATGACCGTCTTCGTCGAAACCGCCAGCGGTACCGCAATCGCCGTTGCCAATCCCGCTTGCATATACATATATCCAAACTGCTCAAAAATCTCCGCCCACGTTGCGCCCCCCAATGTCACACCAACCGCCGCAATGGGCAATGCCAAAAACAGCAACAAACCAACCTGCCGCATCACCGCCAAATACTTTCCAACGAAGAAATACTTTGACGATGTCGGCGAGCATTTCACCAAATCCATTGACTGAAGCTCATACTCCGAAACAATCGCCGAAGCCGCTAGCATCGGTGCAATCAACAAAATCGCCGCATGAATAAAACCGGAGACAACTTGGTAGTAAGTCGTCAAAGACGACTGCACTCCAGAAGCCGAACGATTCCAAGCAGAATTTTCAATCGCCCCGTAGTTAGAAATCGCAACCAGAACTAAAACACCCAAATAAATCGCCCAATACCAAGCTGTTTTGGTTGACCGCAATTGAATCCGGTAATCCTTCACCGAATTCGCATTCCGGAAATAAATCCGGCCCTGCTCTGCCAACCAACCGGTCATCTAGTTCAATGCCCCCTTCGTCACCCGCATGAACAGGTCTTCCAAATTCGCTTCTTCATCAAGATATTCGACAACTGGGAATCCTTCATTAATCAACGCTCGAAGCAATTCCGCCTGATCCTCGGGTTGACCCGTAAAGTCAAACCGCAACTCGTTCGGATTCACAAACTCTGTTCCGCTCACATGAGCTTTGCCGTGCAACCACATGCTCGCCTCTGCTCCTTTTTCCAGAAGCCGAACCTGAACTTTCTTCGCTGGCGTCATTGAGCGGACAACGTCTTTCACGCTTCCAAATGCCAAAAGATTGCCCTGCTCAATAATCCCAACAACCGTCGAAAAGTCCGCTAATTCCGGCAAGATGTGAGAGCTCACAATCACGATCTTCCCCATGCGTCCCAACTCGCCGATCAACTCCTTGAGTTCCGATCGCGCCCGGGGGTCAAGTCCACTCGCCGGTTCATCCAAAAGCAAAAGACTCGGATTGTGAACCAAACATCTGGCCAAGCAAAGCCTTTGCTGCATCCCTCGGCTCAAGCTTTGCGCAAATGCATCTTTCTTAAACCCTAAATCAGTCAGCTCTAAGACTTCATCAATGACCCGACCGCGATCCTCCGACGGCACCCCATAGAGCGTCGCAAACATATCCAGATACTCCCAAACTTTAATGTCTTCATAGAGCCCAAAAAAGTCGGGCATGTAGCCAATCTGCTTTCGCACTTCCAAGTCGTTCGAGTCAATCACACGCCCGTTGAGCTCTGCCCGACCGCTTGTCGGCTCCAAAAGCGTCGCCAACATCTTGATCGTTGTCGTCTTCCCTGCGCCGTTGGATCCAATAAATCCCATGATTTGGCCCGGCTCCAATGTGAAACTCACATTGTTCACCGCCTGAAACTGCCCGTACCGCTTATCAAGTGATTCAACCTTCAGCATTTCTATCCCTTCCCAACCGTAGACACGCCACGCCGACGCAAACTCTCAATCCTGTCTGCCGCAAACAACATCCCAAAAAAACCCGCCGCCAATTGCAATGCAATTCCGCCTGCAAGGCACACCCCAACCGCAACTCCGTACAAATCTCTCCAAATATCCGCCGTGATCGTAAACGTTGAGAATCCATAAGGCTGAAAGGCAAACAGATACCGAACGAGCTCATTGCTATCAGTGATCGCACTCGCCAACGGCAATACAATCCCTGGCAGAACCACATAGACTCCAAAAATCAATCCGTAACTCGAAATCAAACTCGCCGTCGTTGTCCTGGTCACCGCCGAAACCGCCAGCACCATGCCCGTCAGTCCGTATGCGTAAATCAAAGCCCCCAAAGTCGCGAGCGGAAGTGAAAACCAGAACGGCACAAAACTGTCATTCTCTTGCCAACCAACACTCAATTTTGCAACTGCTACGACGAGGAACAAAATCAGCATCAAAGCCACAATTGATAAAACCGGAATAACCCCTCTTAATCCCTTCGCTTTGACAATTTGAAATGAGCTAAGCGGAGCCGCCAATATCCCTTCTAAGCTCCGCTTCTGGAGTTCGCCCGAAATCGTTCCGCTCACAACCGGCGGCAGAATAAGCGAAAACACTCCCACCAAAGCAAACGGGAAAATCTCAATCGGAAAATCATAGGCAATCTGTAAAATCGAATAACAGACCACGAAGAATGCACCCAAAATCACAATCGCTACGGCAATCTGTCCTCCTTTGGTCGCTCCCGACAACAAGCGGCGAGTCTGCTGCCTCACCTCATAAAACACAACCTTTTCCGGAATCAACCGCTCAATGAAGTTCATTCCCCAACCCCCAAAATGGAATAGTAAAACTTAACTCCATCTTCCCCGACCGCCTTACCAAAGTTACTTCCAAATCCTGCACCGTCAATCTCACCCCGGATGGCAATCCCCAATCCTCGTGCCTTGGTCAAGTCAATCGGAACCGAAACCACAACCGACTGCCCAGGATCCAAACCACCCAGATCCGTCTGCGGTGCCCCAACCGAAATTTGCAAACCTTCAATCCGACTCTCAAACCGATTCGTAATCCTGCCAACCACTTTGCTTCCTTCAATACGAAGGTCAGCTAATGCCCCTGGGGAATCCTTCGACTGAACAAACGAGAACTCACGGAAAGACAAATTGGAGACCTCAAATCGGGGGCAACCACTCCATCCATGTCTAAAAACTGATTGGTCGATCTCACCTGACCAAACATATCTCGCTCAGCCCATCCTGACGACTCAATTGACTCTACACCTTGCAAACCAAGATCATAAGCTCCCGTTCCTGGGAAGAACAACTGCTGAGAACCTTCAAACTGCCCCGTTGTCGAACCATCACTACCAATCCACGCCCCCGTCGAATAGCGAGATGCCTCGGCTGAATACAATCGGCCCGCAAAAGCAAAAAGAATTCCCGCCGCCCCAACCGCAATCAATGGCGCCGTCAACCAAGCCAATTCGCCTCGCTTGAGTTTCCGTAAAACCAAAAAATTCACCGGCACTACCAGCAGAAAATAAGCTAATAAAACCAAGCTGATGCGGCCCGAACTCGGCATTTCAACTCCAAAGACCGATGCCGAAGGCTCATTGATATATCCATAATCGTCCCCGATCAAATTCATTCGCACATCGGCCCTAGGTTGCCACTGGAGGAGCTCATAGAAAAGCGCATACCGACCATCCCATTCGCGCCAAGCTGGAAAAAACGGATCAAACGCCAAGAAAGTGACCGCCCCAACTCCAACCGAGTGCCGCACTACGACCGGAGCATCTTCCCGCCCCAAAACTTCCGCCAAAATCTTCGGTTTGACTCTCAACATCGGGGTCGCACCCGGCACCGAATTAGAAAACTGACCAAAAACTTCTCTGCTCGCTGCAACCATTCCCACCTGGCCCGAACCTTTTACTGGCAAAAACTTCTCCCACCGCGAGTCACTCAAAAGCGGTTGGATTGACCCGCCTGGGACAACCAAGTTCACTCCCCCCAAAACCGCTCTCTGGATCGCCGCGACCGAAGCATCACTCAGTCGCTCCGATCCCTCCCCCAGAACCAACAAGTCAAATTCACTGTAACCAACCGAACGGTCCGGAGCGTTATCGGGGCTCACTGCCGCAACCAAGAATCCTCCCTCCCAATTTTTGCCCTGAAACTGATTCTTTCGATCACTTTTCAAAAACGTACGCAACCCGAGAGAATCTGTGATCAATCCAATTCTCTGCCCTTCCCCAATACCCTCGCTTCCTAACTCAATTGACAAATTCGATTCAACCAAGCCCCGCCGAACGCGAACTTCAGAACCTCCATAAAGAGCCTGATTCAAATATATCACCCTCTCTTTCTTTGATCCTGTCGGCATCTCGAAAAAAGTTGATATCTGGTTCTCCCCCGCCGTCCACTTCACCTCAACAATCTCAGGTTTTCCTGTGTTCTCCAGAGTCAATCGAACTGGAACGACCTCCGAGCCTAATCCCAAACCATCCCAAACCGGAGCATAACTTACAGTCAAATTATCTGTCTTCTGCCCAAAACTGAATCCAACTGCCGCCAATCCAAGCCCCACCACCATCGCTCGAATGTGCCGCAAAAAAGCCATATCTTTGAACTCTAACACGTTCGCGCCAACTTCCGTTGCATTGCCTACAAAATAAATCGAAAAAATAATGCTCATTTCCCCGCAAAAATGCGTAAACTGGTTGATGATGAAAGCAAAAACTCTTTCCCTCATCTTCCTCGCCTTGATCGGCCTCAACGTATTCGTTGGTTGCGCACCCGCCGCCGAAGCACCAGCCGAAGAAACGAAGACCGAAGCTCCGGCTGAAGAAGGCGAATAATTACTCCATAGATCCGTGAAGGATCACGTCTAAGAGGTCACCCGAACGGGTGACCTCTCCTGCTATCAAAGACCCCGAAATCGCCCCATCCACTTCCACAACCGCGTCTGCCAAGATCACCGAATCCTCAATTCGCTTCGCCCTTACTCGAACCCCAGGGCCAATCACGACGCACCCCACCAACTCCGCATCAACCTCCGCCGATTCGTCAACCAACTGACCAGAACCCGTGAGGAACTGCGTGGTCGCCAAGAACGAATCCAACGTCCCCGTATCAAACCAACTTCCTTCATAAACTCCAGGAACAACAACCTCGCCCCGATCCACCAACATCTGGATGGCATCCGTGATCTCATATTCCCCCCGTCCGCTCGGTTGCAAATCCGGAAGAACATCCCAAATCTGCGGCCCAAACACATACATCCCCGCCATCGCTAAATTAGACTCAGGCTCGGCTGGCTTTTCAACCAACTTGACAATTCGTCCATCCTCAACATTCGCGACTCCAAAGCGCCGCGGGTCTTCCACTTCCTTCACCAAATTCAAATTCGCCGCTCCGCTATTCTGAAACTGCTCAACGAATGGAGCCAAAGGCTGATCGTAAATCGCATCCCCCAAGTACAAAACAAAATCATCTCCCCCAACAAACTCTTTCGCAAACCCAACCGCATGAGCCAGCCCCTTCGGATCATTCTGCCGCACATAACTCAAGCTCAAGCCAAATTGACTCCCGTCGCCCAGCGCATCTCGCATCACGCCTTCGTTCTCGCCCACCACGACGCAAACCTCGTTGATCCCGCATCCCTTGAGCTGATCAAACGCATATTCAAGCGTCGGCTTGTTCGCAATCGGCAGGAGAGGCTTCGGAATCACCTTCGTTACCGGATAAAGTCGACTCCCCTTTCCTGCTGCCAAAATCACACCTTTCATTTCAGTTAAATCCTTGCGGCCCGTTTGCACCGTCCGTAGGTTAGCACGGCGGTAAATTAACGAACATGAAAAGGATTTCATTCGGTCAAATATGCCTAGGATTGGGCCTGATTTCCGTCACTCTCCCCGCTTGCCAACCCCAAAAAGAAATCCCTTGGCAAACTTTCGCCGAGACTCCAGAACCTTTTCAGCCCCGACCAAATTCCGGAAATGCGTGGGACGAATACTTCCTCGCCGCCAACCTCGCCCGACGAGCCACTGAAAAATTCTCAAACCAAGCTGACCTCCGCGATGTCGAAGAGTCAAGCTATCTGTCCCGGGTTCAGAATTCCATCAGCATCGCAACTCGCGCAAGCTCGCTCCCCTGCAACGCCGAGTTCGTTCCGCATGATCCCTTCAAGCCGCGCCTAGAACATGAAGGCCTAACCGCAATTGGTCGCGGAATTGGAATACAAATAAAAAAAGCGGCGTCTTCCAATTCTGCCAGCCAAGCTGTAACTCCCATCATCACCGCCCACCGCATCGCCGATCATCTCACCCACGGTGATGTCCAAGATGCAATGCTCGGCTACTGGATCGCGTCGAACGCCCGCCAACAAGCCGCCCCCCTCCTGGACAAACTCGATGCCGGGTCGCTCACCCGAATTGGCAATAGCATCCTCGCCAGCCTGGATGAAGCCGCACCGCCATCCGAAACAATCAACAATGAATACAAGAACATGCTGATGGGTGTTCAATTCGTACAAGATGCCCACAAAACTCAAGATTATGGCCTCTTGACCACTGCTTTTTACAAGCAAGCCGCCCCCGCCATCGACTACCTGCGCGGGCTCCGACCGCAAGATCGACCACAGTTCTTCACCGATTTTGCCGCCGAAGCCAAACTATTCTCTGATCAAGCTCAATCGGTCGCCGATCAACCCGCCAACGAACGAAAATCCATTACTCTTTCCGGAGAACGTCCGTGGAAGCGCTTTAGCCAGCACTTATTCGAGCCCGTACTTACATTTCTCGAAGCCCGTGACCGACACATCGCCCGAAGTCGCCTCTTTGCCTTAACATGCCTGGCCACCGCCGCCGGAAAGACGACTGGAAAAGCCCCTCTCGATTTCACAAACCTGCCTCCCGAAGCGAGCACCGATCCGTACACGGGTAAGCCATTTCCGTATCAGCGCGCCGAGCGTGAATTCAAAATCTACAGCGTCGGCCCGGATGGTCGGGACGATGGCGGCGAATCCCGTGGAAACGGTCTCGAACCCGATATCACCATCGAGCCTGAGCCAAATTAATTGCGTTTCATTGGAACCGGCGGCACGATACTGCCCGGAGCAAAGTTTTGCATACTCGACCTCGGACGCCAAACCGCGGCTGTCACGTCCTCAGCCATGATCCTTTCCGAACCAATTGCGTTTAGTCCGCCAACATAAATCGCCGTAGCAGAACTGACGGCAAGCGTCCCTGGCTCCGCAACTTTCTGCAAATGCGCCGCAACATCAATGACATGAGCAAAGTTCACCGCTGTGGACTCCCGACCTGGCGCCAAAACTGGGCCAGTATGAACCGCCGCACGCAAGACCAACGGAGATTTCAGTTTGTTGCGATAGGCGTTGAACTCAAATAACCCCGCCTGCATGGCCTTCCCGGCCGTAACTGCATCTTTGGGATCTTCGAAAACACACGTCACCCCATCCCCCGCCGTGGAGTGAATCTTTCCCCCATTCTTCAGCGTAATCTGCTCAATAAATTGATGATATTCGTTCAGTGTATATTCCACCGCAACCTGATCATTCTCAGTCTTCATCCGGGTTGAACCCACCGCATCCACACTAATGAACGTAACGAACTTCTCGTCTTCTTTCAATTTACTTTGAATCTCGAGAAGCTGGGTCAACAACTGATGACGCTCCGCCGCCGGATCGCCAAGACCTAGCCGCTTGCGATTCTTCGACAGCAATTCAAATCCCAATCCCCCTACCAAAGCTCCCGCCAGCGTTAATCCAATCATCGCCGGAGGTGAACTCCCTCGGGCCGCAACCAGCGTAAACAACCCATCAAACAAAGCAAACAAGGCCAATGTAATCTGGGAAACCAACCCCAAAAGCGCACCCGAACCTATCGCCGTTTTGATGTTTCGCGAAACCGTCGCATTGTAAAGCCCTGCCAGAATGAATAAAGTTGAGAACAACGAAAAGAAACCACTGGAATCACCTCCGGGCAAAGCTCGGCTCCAAAACGCCATAAAGCCCGCACCCATCCCCAAAACCGCCCCCGCTACCAGTCGACGTGTATCTGGATCAAACGCCAAAAACGACTGCCGGAGCTGCTCAAAGAACGAACGTTTGCGCTGAGTTTCCGGAACACTGCGCACCGCCAGCCGGATGTAATCCAGTGGCGCGCCCGTCGCCTCGCTCACTGCCATCAGCGCATCATCATCCAGTTCACCGCCCGCTTGCTCTCGCAACCGCGACGCCAAAACGATCATCTGCTGAATTTCTTCTTCCGACATCGAACCCGGCTGAGACGCGACCATCGCCCCTCTCAAACCAGACTCATCTTCAAACTGCTCTGTACTCAAAATCTTCACTCATTCTACTTCGCCCGATCACATCCAGGTTTCAGTGAGCTACTCTTCAGTGCCTGAACCAACACCGGAAACCCCAGCAAATCAAGGATGACTACGTGTTGCTATTCCGCAAGATCACCATCAATCGTAGTCAACTCGATCCCTGTGTGGACGACTCTGAGAATAAATCGTAATCACGATGAATCCGATAAAAAACCTTGTGACCATGACTCCATCTGCTTCCACCAACCTTAAATAAGTAAACAAGTACATTCTCACCTAGAATCGTTGCAGAACCAATTCCAGGAAAGTCTCTCAGAATCTCAAAGGATTCTTTCATTAAGGAGATGTATTTTTCGGCCTGATTTATTCCCCATGTGTCAGCAGTCGAATAATAAACCCAGCGCAAATCATCTTGAGCCTGACGCGACAGTAATCATGCGCCTTTGGTGCGATTCTTCTTCCAAACCAAATAATCCTCTCTAATTTCTCTAACAGCTTCATCAAATGGCACCCCCCCATCCCTGTCTAGACTGACCAAAGCCTCCTCAACCAAACGCTTTTCTGCTTCGGTCATCACATAAGGCCCCAAATGGCTTTGATCCAAAGGATGCTTCTCCGACATAGCTCTAGTTTACGTCAATCCCTCAATCTTTGTACGGATCAAAAACATCCCGACCCGCCATGGCCACCCCAACTGGCGTCAAGGTATGCACCACCCGAACAGTTCCCTCGTGGTGAGCCAAAACTTCATCGAGTCGCTTATAGCACTGAGGGGCTTCATCCAAATCCCCGCCCCGCAATTCAACATTCGCCTTGCGCACCCAATTCTCCATCGCATCCAGCCGAACCATTCCTTCGACTCCTTTTTTCTTGTTTCCTTTAGCTTTCGTTCGGCTCATCACCCGACCCGCCCCGTGAACCGTCGAATAAAGCGAAGCACGAGAATTCTCTGAATCAATTCCTTCCAAAATCACCGAAGGCTCCGCCATCGTTGCCCCAACAAAACCTCGCTGGCCCGGAAATGCCGGAGTGGCTCCCTTCCGAACAACCCAATAACTCTCACCACCATGCTCCTCCCGCCATGCAAAGTTGTGGTGGTTATGAATCTCATCCTGAATCTTTGCTCCGAGAATTTTCGCTACTCGGGCACAAACCCAGTCCCGGCCCGCATAGGCATAACGACCAGCAAGCTCCATGCAAGCAATGTACTCCTGCCCAACATCCGAACGGTCGTGCAACCAAGTGATAAAGTGCCGATCATTTCCAATCCGCTTCGCCTGGTCAATGTAGTAACTTGCAATCCCATGCCCCAAACCCCGGGAGCCAAAGTGGACTCCCACCCAAACCCGATCAAGCTCATCCACCATGATGTTGACATAGTGGTTCCCGCTCCCAACCGTACCGAGTTGCGCGCGCGCTTTCTCCTTGAGTGACTTCATCACCGAGTTCGCTTCCCAAAGCGGATCATCAAACAACTCGTGATCCACTTCCTCATTGTTCACCCGGCCAACCCCAAAACTAATGATCCTCTGAACATCGTCCATGATCTCGCGGATCTTCTGCCGAACGTTCTCGGCCCGCGCATCTGTCAACACCGCCTTGTTCCCACAAGCAATGTCATATCCCACCCCGCTCGGAGAAACAAATTCGTGATACGCCACAACTCCCCCAATCGGAACCCCATAACCGACATGATGATCCCCCATCAAAGCCAGGCGCGCCGCGCCTGTCTCCTCTGCATTTTTGATCTGAGCAAATGCGCTGAAATCAACTTCACCATATACAGGAATCCCATCTATAATCTTCATTTGGGGTGAGCTTCAGACGCAAAAAAGCCCGGAGCGTTACCAACGCCCCGGGCCTATTACGCAAAGCTCAGTTACAGCCAGATGGCGGTGGCGGCGGCCCATCTTGCTGACGCGGCAAGAAGATATTGGACGGAAAACTCACCGACCCTCCCGCGACCAGTCCCGGAAGCGTCAACAAGCAGGCATTCCCCGTCACTGCATAGTCCACGTTCTGGTACTTAATTGCCGCGAAGTAGAGTGCAGAAACCGTTTGCGGCTTCAACCTCAGGCGAGTTGCGTTGTTTCCAACAACTCCCGTAAACCGACCATCATAGCCCGTGATCGCCGCTCCAACAACGTTCCCACCATTGTCAACAAATTCGAACTGAACTCCACCAACCGCAACGTTCGACGTATTAGCCAAAAGCCGACCCGAAACCCGTGTATTCGTCGCCGGCGAAACAAAAACGTCCTGATTCAAAGTTTTCGGCTGACCAATCACGGTTGCCGTCGCCGTCAGGTTCAAAAATCCAGTCGGGCGACTAATGACCTGCATGACTCCAGTGTTCGTCAAGGTCACCGCGCTCCCCGCGCCAGAACCCGTCAATCCCCAGTTCGTGACCGCAAGTGCCGTACGCACTCCCAACTGGTCATAGTTCACATACTGAACCGTAACGATATCCCCAACATTCAAGTTGAGCGGGTCAACCAAACTTCCACTTCGGAAAAATTCCAAGTATTGCCCTGCGGCTGGCTTCGCTCCCCCACCCAAGCCGCCAGAAGTCGAACCAGAACCTCCGGTTCCACCACCGCCCCCACCACAACCCAAAACAACCACAATCGCAACAAACGCTGCAATCCACCTGACCAACTTGTTTGTATCTTTCACGTTTTTCCTTATCAATCCTGTCCCAGTGACGCTCGGAATGTCGCCGGAATCAACTCCGCCAACGTAAATTTCCGCTCTGTACCACCTTCTCCGACGAGCCAAATCATCACTCGTTCCGGTTCATCGGTGAATTCTGCAAGCGTCTGGCGGCACATCCCGCACGGACTTCCCGCATCACGAGTGACAACTGCGACTTCTCGAATCCGGCGACATCCCGCCGCCACCATCTGTCCGATCGCAACCCGTTCCGCACACATGCAGAGACCAAAGCTTACGTTTTCCACGTTGCATCCAGAGTAAATGGCTCCATCCGCGCCTCGAACCGCCGCACCCACCGAATAGACGGAATAAGGCGCATAAGCGTTCGCTCGAACCGCCCGCGCCGCATCAACCAAATCTTTCGGTGCCATCAAGCCTTATTGTAGCCGAGCCACCGTCGCCCCCTGCCCCCCACTATCCGCATCCGCCTCTTCAAAACTCACAATCTGCGAGTGACGCCGAAGCATGTCATGAGTCAATTTTCGCAAGACCCCGCCTCCTTTGCCATGCACAATCCGCACTTCATCAACCCCCGCGACAATCGCATCATCCAAGAACTGATCGAGCTTCTCTTCCGCTTCTTCAAACCTCAACTGGCGAATATTCAATTCCCGGCTGATCTTCGTCGCTTTCTCCAGCCTCATTCGCGTCGCCATCCGGGAACTCCCCTTAGACTTTTTCTGAACAACCGGTTGTGGAGCCTCAAGCGGCACAACTTGCTTCAAATCAACATCCATCCGAATCGCCCCGACCATCACGACCACTTTCCCGTGTCGAGGATCATCCGTCACAACTCCCGTCATATTCAGATTCTTGATCCGAACTTTGACTCCCTTCCGAACGGCGATACCCGAATCAACCACCTTTTCCTCTGGTCGAATCTCACGACTGAGTTCTCCTGCCGCCGAATTGATTGACCGAATCTCGTTCCGCGCCGCATTAATCGACTCCTGAGATTTCTCTTTCTTGACTCGTTCAAAAACCTGATCCGCTTCAATCCGAATCTGCCGGAGCAACTCATCCAACTCCGAACTTGCTCGCTCCCCGACTCTCCGACGCGCTGCCTCTGCCTGCTCAATCTTCCTTTCTGCTTCTTCTTCAACTCTCTTGAGGCGGGCCGCCAACTTATCCGCTTCACTTTGCGCTTTATGTGCCCTGCGTTGAGCATTCTCAAGTTGCTCAATCATCCGTGCGACATCCCGCTCTTGCTGGCTAAATCCGTGCTCCGCGCGCTCGATCACGTCCTTTGGAACTCCGTATCTTCCCGCGATCTTGAACGCATGAGAACTCCCCGGCGTCCCTGGCAAAAACCGATAAGTCGGCGCGAGCGACTTCAAATCAAACTCCATCGAAGCATTAACGAGCTTCGCATGGTCACTGGCAAACAGCTTTAACTCGCCGTAGTGCGTACTCGCCATCACCACCGCCCCCCCATCCAAAAACGCATCCAGCAAGGCTGCCGCCAAGGCCGCTCCCTCATCCGGATCCGTACCCGCTCCTGCTTCATCAAGCAACACTAATGCCCCTTTCTTCAGCCCACTCAAAGCCCGGGCAATGTTTTTAATGTGACCACTAAAAGTCGAAAGATTCTGCTCAAGTGACTGTTCATCTCCAATATCCGCCCATATCTGAGTAAACACCCCGAGCTTCGCATCCCCGCTGGAATCATCATCCCGCTCTGCGCCATCGCCGCGAACAAACCCACTGTCTTGATCGCGATCGTTTTCCCACCCGTATTCGGGCCCGTAATCAGAATGCTTGGCCCGCCAAGCCCAATCGTCAAGCTCAATGGCACCGCAATCTTCGGATCAAGTAGCGGGTGCCGTCCTTGCGAAACCTTCAGACCCACTCCGTCAACAAGCTCGACAATTGTTCCGTTCTGTGCGCTCCCCAACCGAACCATCCCAAATACTAAATCAAACCCCGCCCCGATATCCATCCCCATCCGAATGGCTTGGCTGTGCTGACCAACCTCCCCGCTCAACTCTTTCAAAATCCGCTTGATCTCGGCTTTCTCTTCTGCTTCCGCTTGCCGCAGTTGATTCCCCGCCTCAACCACGGCTTCCGGCTCAATAAAAACCGTCAAACCACTAGCGCTTGAATCGTGAACAATTCCCTTGACTTTGCCCCGATGCTCACTCTTCACGGGTAACACATACCGACCGTTCCGCTGTGTCACCACCGTATCGCTCAGATACTCCCGCGTGGGCCCGCTTGTAAACCTTTGAATCTGAGTCTGAATCCGTTGGAGGCACTTCCCTATCTTTGCCCGCGCCAGAGCCAAAGCCGGACTCGCCGCGTCCAGCATTTCTCCGTCCAAATCAAAACATTCGCCTAGCTTTGCCCCTAGCCACCCCATATCCGGGATCAATTCCGCCTCAGCTCGAAAAACGGGAATATCACCTCCAAACCCCAAAACCGCTTTCCTCGCGCGGTCAACTGTTCGGATACTCTGGCCCACTTTCGCCAAAATTGACCCCTCCAATACCGCCCCCTTCGCCGCCAATCCCACCAATTCCCCGACATCATAGAGCCCCCTCAGTCCCGGTAACTCGGTCTCAAAAAGTTTCGACGCATCGCGAGTTTTCGCCAGCCTTTCCGCAACCTCCCCCCTGTCATAACTGGGCAGTAGCCCCTCCGCCAGAGCCTGACCCAATGGCGATTCGCAATGCGCGGAGAGCTCCCCGCGCACCCGATCCCATTCCAAGACTCTGAGCGCATGCGTCACCACTTCATTTTGAATCTAAACCGTATATCCGTTTCGGGAATTGCCGTAGATTCAAATTCCGCACCCCCTTGTCCCCAAATATGGAAATAGCCGGCCCCATGCTTGAACCGGGAAATGAAATGCGGGCGAACTTGAGGAGCTTGACGAAAGGTCAGTCGCCCCCCTCCCCCTCCGGGGGAGGACTTAGGAGGGGGCAAGTCTAAGTCCACATTTCTTCAGAGATCACCTCAAATCTCATCAGAAAAACCAACGTCAATTCACCTCAAAGTTCAAAACACGCAACCCACCATCATCCCAGTCAAAACCCCCACACCAAAAACCCGTCAAAATAAGCGCATGATCACCGCGCTCACCCTCCTCGTCGCCGCCCAAACCATAATCCTCAACCCGACCGACGACGTCTGGGTATACAAATTCGCCGCCGACCAAACCTCAGACCCCTTCCTTCGCTGCTGGGGCACAAACTCCAAATCCGTAGCCGATCCCGATGCCGGCGAAGCTGGATCATGGTCAGTCATGAAGTTTGATATAAGCAAACTCCCCAACACCAAGCTCACATCCGCGACCCTCGATCTCTACTTCGTCCCCAATCCCAATATCGACGAAGCCCTCGGGAAAAAGTATCCCATCGAAGTCCGCTCAGTTTCTTCGAAATTTGAAGAAGAAAACTTCTCCCTTGACCAAGCCGCTTCGATCAAACCCTCCCTGGATTCCCTGATCGCCACAAACCCCGTAACCCTCTACAGCAATGCCGAAGGCCCGAGCAAAGTCACCATCAACCTTCTCGCAAAGAAAGACTCGTTCGAAAAAATCCTCGCCGAAGCCCAAAAGTCACAATCCAAAGAACTCGCCTTCGCTCTCACCAGTGCTCTCACTCCCGACGAAGCCGGCGAATCCCTGATCTACAAGTTCTACAGCACCAACAGCGAAAAATCCACCCGCCCCACCCTCACTCTCACCTTTGAATAAGACGAATCTTCGTTAACAACTTGAACTAGGTTCAAATTCAAACGAGGACTATCTCCCTCCCCCTATGGGCGAGAGCCTGCCCTGGGCAAGAACCAGGGACTTAGAAGAGGGCATTTTAGAACCTTGTTGGAATATGGATGCGCCCCGCTCCCCCTCTGGTGGAGAGCCTGCCCCGGGCTTGAACCGGGGACTCAGGAGGGGGCAGCCCAAAAGCCCCTCAGTTCAAAACGATCAATTACATCGTCGGCAACTCTTCCGAATGATGATCAGACTCAGTCGAAGTTGATCCACCGCCGTTAAACCGCCGCAAGAACCGACCCAAGCGATCTGAGAACTCGTCAAAGATCAAGTACGAACAAGGGATAACGAGGAGCGTCAAGACCGTTGAAAGCAATGTCCCTCCAATAATCGTAATCCCAATCGTCTCCCGGAACTCCGAACCACGACCAATCGCCAGCGCAACTGGCAACATCCCTGCGATCAATGCAATTGTCGTCATCAAAATCGGACGAATTCGAGTCCCACCAGACTCAATCAAAGCCTCGACCCGGTCATACCCCCGCTCGCGCAAAGTATTCGCATAGTCAACCAGCAAGATCGCATTCTTCCCGACCAAACCAACCAATGCGATAATCCCGATGAAGCCAACAATGTTGAGCGGTTTATCCGTAATTACGAGGGCCAAAATCGCCCCAACCATCGCCTGCGGCTGTGCGAGCTGAACAATGAACGGATAAAGCAAGTTGTTGAAGAGTGACGCAAGGATCATGTAAACCAAGATCAAACCGAGCCCCAGCGCGCCAAACAGGAAGACTGTTTCCCGCTGCTGAGCATCCGCCTGGCCAAGAGCCCGAATCGTCACTCCCTCTGGCAGCAACTTTTCTTCGGCAATCCAAGCGTCAATATTCGCCTGAACCGATCCCGCCGCAAACCCAGGCAGCAAGTCCGCGTTGACCTGAATGACCTCCTCACGATCACGGCGCTCAATCTTGTCCAAACCAACACCCCGATCAATTGTCGCCACTTCATCCAAGAAAATGGGCTGACCCTCCCGGAAAGTCACTGGCACCGACCGAAGCAACTCAGGATTGTTCCGATCTTCAAGGTCAAGCATCACCCGAATGTCGTACTCTTCACCCGCAACTCGGAACTTTGCCGTGTCATCCCCTTCATAAAGCGTTCGCAACGCTCCACCGAGTTCCTGAACCGAAACATTTGCCGCCGCCATTCGTGCCCGATCTGGCAAGGCCCTTAGCTCAGGCTTCCCTGGCTTACTCGACATCTCCGGCGAAATAACCCCATCAATCGCCCCCGCCGCCAATCGGTCTCGGATATCCGACGCTGTCCGCTGCAAGAGTTCTCGGTCGTTCGACTTAAATGCCAGCTGAATCGCCGCCCCAAAACCAAAGCCTCCTGCCTCGGTGATGTTCACTTTGACCCCCGGTACTTTGCCCACCGATTGAATCAAATCCGCAACAACATCCTGACTACTCACACTCGCCGGACGCATCTCGCCCTCGTGCTTGACCCAGAACATGATGTTATCCAGCAACGCTTCCTTTTCTCGAAGTGTCGCCGTGATCTGTGCGTACTGCGTTCCACTCGTACTCGCCGCAAATCCGCCCGATTGCCGTCCTAATTGGCTCACCGTAAACTCCACCTGAGGATGCGCCATCACGATCTTTTCAACCTGCGCGACCGCATCCCTCGTCGCTTCCAAGGTCGTCCCCGCCGGCAATTCCACGTTCAACTGAACCTGACCACCATCACTTTCAGGCACAAACTGGAACTTAAAGACATCCTCTTTTTTCCAAGCTCCAAAAGCCTGACCAACCAGCGGAGCTGCAATAAACAGTGCCGCAAACCCTGCCATCCCCAGCAATATCGAAAAGCGGGGTTTCCGGGTGACAATCAAGTTCCCAATAAAAATCAAAGCACCTATCCCGACAATCATCGGCATCATTCCCATGCCAGATTTCAGAGCCGTCGCACGATCCGGAGCAAAGCCACCTCCGATGAACGTAAACATTGCCACCAGAACCGCAAAGCCTCCCCCGAAGAAGTACCACTTGTTATTCAAACTGACCCTCAAGATCTTTCGGTAACCGTTTCCAAATTTCTCGAACTGGTGCTCAAACCACTTCGCGAATCGCCCCTCTGGCTCTTCCCAGTTCTCACCCTGCCGGTACCAACGCGCCGCGAGCATCGGAGTAATCGTAAACGAAACAAACAGCGAGAACAGAACCGCAATCGCATAACCAATCCCGAGCGGTCGGAAGAACTGACCAACAACCCCGCCCATAAATCCAATTGGGAGGAAAACAACAACGTCGGCCATCGTGATCGCAATCGCCGCAAGCCCAATCTCCGCCCGTCCATTGATCGCCGCCTCAACCGGATTTTCACCCATCTTGAGGTGCCGATAAATGTTCTCAATAACAACGATTGAGTCATCAACCAAAACCCCAATCGCCAAACTCAACGCCAGCATCGACAAGTTGTTGATAGTGAAGCCGAACACCCATAGAGCAATCAAAGTTGCCGCCAAACAAACCGGGATCGAAATACTGACAATCAAAGTCCCCGAATGTTGTGCAGGAACATCCAAATGACAATCCCCACCAAGAAAATCCCAAAGAAAATCGCGATGTTCAAGTCGAGCAAACTTTCAACAATCTGAACCGACGTATCCAGCGTTACGATAAACTCAATCCCATATTGTTCTTGCAACGATTCCAAAAGGCTCTTTCCGCCAAAGTCCGGACTAGCTTCACGAATTGCTTTGCTAATCTCAACCGCATTCCCTTCCTGCGACTTCTGAACAATCAAAACAACCGAGTCATCCCCGTTCACCCGGCTACTCTCTCGGAGTTCCTTGTTCGCGTCAATGACCGTTGCCACATCCCCCAGCCGAACTTGCTTACTCGGAGCCCGCTGTTGAGGATCAGATATCGTCAAATACATATTTTCAAGCGCTTCGACCGATTCAAATTCACCCAAAACCCGAACCGTAAACTCTTCTTCCCCTGCGACAATCCGGCCCGCGGGTACGTTCAGCGCCGCCGCCGTTACCGCGCGCTGAACATCTGAAACTCCAAGCCCATATCGCAGCAACGCATCGCGCTTCAGCTGAACCTGAATCTCTCGTTCATCCCCTCCCAAGACCGAAACTTGAGCGACCCCCTTCACCCGCGCAATCTTATCCTTGAGCTGGTTATCCGCCAAATCGCGCAGCTGCCGATTACTCAACCCCTTCGACCGAAGCGCCATAGTCAATACCGGGTCACTTGCCGAGTCAAATTTATCAATCAAAGGACGCTCAGCTTCTCTTGGCAACTGTGAGACAACCGAATCAACCTTTGTCCGAACTTCGTTCAGACCAACCTGAATATCCGAGCCAATAACGAACTGAACAACAACATTAGAAAAGCCTTCCTGGCTCACCGAGGTCACTTCCTGGACATTCGCAATCCCCGTAACCGCATCTTCGATCTTCTTACTGATCAAAGTGTTGATTTCGTCCGGGCCAGCCCCCGGATAAACCGTCGTCACCGTGACAACACCAAAGTTGACGTCCGGGTTCAACTCCACCCGCATACTGTTAAACGCAATCCATCCTCCGAGGATAGAGGCCAGCATCAACATCAAAATGAAGACTGGTCGCGTAATTGCTGTTTTAGTTAAACCCATTCGTCTGTGCCTTTACTATCTTTGTTCGCTTCGCAAATCTCTCAATCGAACCTACTCAGCTTCAACCTCAGCTTTACTCGGTTCGACTTCCGGCTTCTTTTCCGTACCATCGTCGATCCGAATTGCTGCCCCGTCAAATAACGTCGACTGTCCACTTGTGACCAATTGCTCCCCATTCTCCAAGCCATCCACGATTGCGACATCTGCTTCTGTTCGGATCACCGTAACCGCCTTCTTTCGGGCAACCATTTTGCTTTCGCCATCCACAGTCTCTCGCATCGCAATGAAAACAGAAATGTTCTGTCCATCCCGCTGAACCGCCGTATTTGGCACAACAAAAACATCTCGTAGCGTGCCCAGCTTCAATGTCCCCGGACAAACATGCCTGGTTTCACCTTGCCCGCAGCTTCATTGATCGAAACTCGAACCTTGAACAACCGTCCCAAATCACTCGCCGACGGGCTGACCGAAACGACCGTGCCACTCAACGCCACATCACCAAGCGCATCAACAGAAGCGTCAACCACCATTCCCGGAGCGATGTCTGCAATATCTTTCTCCGGCACTTCAGCTTCAAAGAAAATCCCATTCGTCCCCACCAATCGCGCAACCGGAACCCCCGGCGAAACCACTGTCCCCGGTTGAAGTGGCTGACCACTGATCTTCCCGCTCATTGGCGCAATCACTTTCAAGTCATCCACCGCGATCCGCGCCAAGCTCACCGCATCTTGGGCCGCCGAAACTTGAGCCCGAGCCGCATCAACCCGATCCTGAGCTGCCGGATCAAGCTTCTTATTCGCCCGATCCAAATTCAACTGCTCCTCCGCTTGCCGAACCTGTTCTCGCAACTGATCAATGTCCTCAGGCCGCGTCACTTCCAAAATCAAGTTGTACTGCTCAACCGCACTGGTATAGCCAGCTTGCGCATTGTCAAATCGGTTCTGATCAACCTCCAACTGGGCTTTTGAAATGGCTCCTTCCGCCTCTAATCGCTTAGATCGCTCCAAGTTCTTTCGCGCAAACTCCAAGTCACTTTTTGCCCGGTCAACGTTTGCCTTAGCTTGAGCCTTTTCTTCACTTCTCGAACCGTTTTGCGCTTTTGCCAAAGCTGCCTTCGCTTGCCGAACTCTGGCTTCGCTCGCCCTAACCGCCGCTGTGCTTCGCTCCGGGGTCACTCGTGCGTCCCGTTGAGCTTGGCTCAGTGTCGCATTTGCTGATCGCACGTTCGCCATCGCCTGACTCAACCGAGCCTGGGCTTCTTGACCCTCTTGAACTGCAATCACTTGGCCGGCTGAAACCGTTGCGCCTTCCTTTACATAAACTGCGATCAGCCGACCCGGTGACTTGACGCTCACTTGAACATCGTCATCCGTCACAACAGAGCCCGTCAATTCAAGTGTTCTCGGTGCATCAACTGAACTGACCGTCTTCACCTTAACTGCAGTCGTCTGATCAGTTACAATTTTCTCCACCTTTTCGGCTTGTTCCTGACCCGCGCGATCGACACATCCGGAAAGAGCCAAAACGCTCACTCCCGCCACCAATCCAATTGCCCAATTTCTCACTGTCCTTCCTCCTTGTTTTCGCCTTCCGCTGGTGCCGGAGTCGCTTCCGGCAAATTCGCCAAATCGTCCACACCAACCGCCTTCTGAAGCGCCACATATGCCGCCCTAAGCTGGTACAACGCTGCTACTTCGGCTGACTGAGCCGAAACTAAATCCTGCTGGCCAACAATCACGTCCAGCAAAATTCCAACCTCCTCGTCATAACGAAGTTGGGCGAGCCGCAAGGCCTCTTCTGCCAAAATTCGATTCGACTTGGCTGATTCATAACTCGCAAATGCCGTCTCGTATTGCGTCACCGCAACGCGAACTTCAAACGCAACTGCTAACTGAACCTGCTGAAGCAAAATCTTCGCCCGCTCTTCTTGTTCCCGTGCTCGCTGTGTATTCGCCTTAATCGCCCCACTCGTCACAATCGGAACGCTGACCGTAGCACTCGCACTGGTTTGCCGCTCTGGCTGACCAAACCCCGGATCAATAATCTCCGTATGCCCCGCCGATAGCGTCAAAGTTGGCAAAGCTGCGCGCTGTTCCGCTTCTCGGTTTTTCGCCAAAGCCTCGATCCCTGCTTCGGCTCGTTTGAGTTCAGGTCGATTCAAAAGTGAACCCCTCACATAGATCGCCGTTTCCCGCAACATCTGCGGATCATTCTCAACTGGAACCGGAGTAAATTCCGTCTCAATCGGTCGCGCCAACAAATTGTTCAAATCTTGCTTCGCGATTCGCAAATTCCCTTCGGCTTGAATTTTTGCTTGCTGCAACCGCTTCAAGTCAGATTCCAGTCGCAACACATCAAACTTTGGAATCGCCTCTGCATTGAACCGAATCTGCGCATCCGCAAGTCTCTTTTCCGCCGAAACAACCGCCGCACTTTGTATGTCAAAGAACTCCTGCGCCTGCAAGACCGACAAATACTTCGTCCGAACTTGACTCCTCAGATCGTTCCGCACGGTTTCTTTCGCAAACTCATTGACTTTCACATTCAACGTCGCCGCATCGAGCCGGAGCGTGACAACTCGCGAAATATCAATGATCTGCGAAACCCCAAATTAATCGTATTCGTGACATTTGAACCATTTTGACCAAACGCTCCTGGCGTGACCGTATTTGACCACTGAGTTGTCCCCGATAGCGTCGCTCCCGGCCCAAGTGCTGCCTCGGCAACTCGCCGATTCGACCGTGCTTCCGCAATATTGCTCTCCGCAACTCGCAATTCAAAGGCCTGCGCCTCAGCAATGGCGAGTGCCTCGTCCAAAGTCATCGTGGGAGCTTCCTGCCCCCCCAAGACCACCGCTAATGTCAAATAGAATCCCAGCATCTCTTATTTTTCCTCCGGTGCCTCGTAGGGCTCGCTTTGTTCCGCTTTCATAATCCTCGACTTGATCTCTTCCAAAAACTCATTCATCACCCCAAACGAACAAACCATCAACCCTGGATGAACCGGATCACGCATCACCAAAAGCTTGTCCCCCGGCTTGATCCCCAACTCCTCCCGCGCCTCCGCCGGAATAACAATCTGCCCCGTTCACCCACTGTTACGGAGCCGTAAAAGCACTCATCAAAGTTGATTCCCATGTTAACCTCGGCAAAGTATACAAAATCATACTTTTCATACATGGGTACTTTTTTGTCAAGAATAGGTTAAAATTGACAAAATTCAAAAACATGAAATTCCTCCCAGTAATTCTAACAGTGATTACAGCTTGCGCCGCTGGGGCAGTTCCCTTTTCTCAAAACGACTTCGAAAAGTCCCAGCCTGAAAAAATCCTTCCCATACAAAACACTCGTTCCATCAATCAAGCCTATCTGCGCCCTCTCCCCTCGGACCCCTTCTCAGGCCCGGTCACAACCAAACGAGCTGGCTCCTTGCTGTCGAAAATGAGTTCCGAGTGAACCAAACGATCCGCGAAGATGGCGAAACGTGGCGGCTCCGATATCTTTACCGCCAAGCAACCGAACAAGGCGAATGGCTCGTTTCAATCCCCCTCATTCACCGAGGCGGGGGACTCCTCGATTCCTTCATCGACCTCTGGCACCAAAATGTTGTCAACCACTCCGCCCCCAATCGCGAAATCACTCCTTACGGACGAAACCGCTATATCCTGCACGACGGCACCCGTCCCTCCCCTGGCACTAACTTCGGCGATCTCACCACTGGGTACCGATTCCGGTTGCCCGGTTCCCCGCAAATCAGTATCAAACTCCCAACCGGAAATCCTGGACAACTTCTGGGCTCCGGCGGTCTCGACATTGCCCTTTCCGGCGAGCAAACTTGGTCCCTAACTCCTCGATACGATTTCACTGCGCAAGCAAGTCTCATCTATCAATCGCCAAGCTCTGGCTGGACAGCCACTCGTCCATGGATAGCCAGCTACAACCTGGCTCTTGCTTATCGAATAACCGAGCGCCAAGCTTGGATTCTCCAGCTCACCGCAGAAACCGCTGCAGTTCAAAATAACGAACCCTTCCTCGATCAGCCCAATCGAATCATCTCACTCGGCCTCAGTCAAGCCACCAAAGCTGGAACCTGGACATATTGGATCAGCGAAGACGGCGATATCGGTTGGTTCAATCTGAATCGGGGAATCACAACCGGCGCTGACTTCGCCATCGGAATCCGGTTCACTCAAAAACAATAAAAATCCCCGGACAAATTATGCCGGGATTTCCACTCAATCGATCCTGCGGTTATTCGCCAGCTTCTTCAGTTTGCTTTGACTCGCGCGGTTCACGATTCTCTCGCGGTTCTCGTGAGTCGCCCATTGATCGGCGTCGCGGGCCGGTATCAACTGCTTCCCGAACAACGAACGGCAACAAAGCCATCTCTCGCGCACTCTTGATCGCGTTAGAAATCATCCGCTGTTGCTTCGCCGTGTTTCCGGTCTGGCGAGCGGCCAAAATCTTGCCTCGCTCGCTGATAAACTTCTGCAACGTCGCCACATCTTTATAGTCCACCGACTCAACTTTGTTCAGAGTCAAGAAGCTAACTTTGCGACGGCGACGGGGTCGGGTGCGACCATCATTGCGGCCCTCCGACATGTCCACGGACATTCCGTCCGCAGCGCCATCCATATTTTCTTTGTCAAATTCGCTCATCAAACGATCCTGATCCCACTCGGGAATCGAACCAACATTATGCCACACACCCTTCATCCATCTTTCATAAGGTCCCCAATGCACCGGGTCCCCGCCCATTTCCCCGCAAAACTGCAACCGCAAAAACCCTCGCTTTCTCTTGCCCTCGCAAACCCACCAGCTACCCAACCACAGAAAACCGGAACAACCCAATCAGCCCTCCCGCAAGGGAAGGGTCGCCAGAAAGCCCCAATCAGATCCGGGGGATGCCCTCCTCCCGTGGTCTGAATAGCAACCCTCCAGCCCAGGGCCATCGCTTGCGATGGCCCCGATTAACTTTACGCCTTTACTAAAAGTTTTCGCCTTTAGAAGTTAAGGTGCAAGCCCCAACCACTCATTCCAACTCGTGTCCTGAGCCAGCTTCATCCGTTCATAATCCGTCCGGAACGTCGCATAGGTCGAAGTATCAGAAAAGTCTATGGACAGACCATGACTGTTCGGCGATTCCGCGTTACTGTATTCATAAACCACCGCCTGGGCGATTGCCGTCCGAACATTGCTCGCTGCCGTCCTGACCGATTGAGGAATCGTCAAATCTCCTTCCAATCGGAAACACACGTCAACAATGTCTCGATAGACCCGCGTTGAAGCCGGAGAATAGCTCTGAGCGGTGTTTCGAATTGTCTGAATCTGCCCCGCAATCGCCAGCCGATGCGTAATCAACTGATCCGCCAACGCCGAAAGCGACGTGGCGACGTTATTCAACTGACTCGAAGACACAACGCTCTGCGTGATTTTCCTAAATTGATAAAGATTCCCTGGCTGAGCTTGTTCCTGCATTCCGTCCACAAATGCCCGCGCCAAGTTCAAACTCGATGCGTTCGGATTATCTCGGAATTCGTCGAAAATCAAGTGATACGGATACCCTTCTCCCGGAGGGCTCTCTTCGCTCCCGACTACATAATCTGCAAATCCACGGACTTCGTACGCCACCTCCATCATCTGCATCAAACTCGCATCCCAAGCAATGATGTCAAAGTGATTCCCCGCCAACGCCGCATCGGTTTCCCAACTCTTAATGGAGGTCCCGTACTGATCATCATAACTAAACGCTCGAGTGGTGAGACCCTCCGTGCTCCGTTTCCAACCGTTGCCGTGATTCCAAAGAATCAAAACGTACCGATCTGCGGGATAATTCTCCTTGCCCCACTCGATGAAATCCGCTAGCGTCTGAGTGCTCCCCATGTCCAGGGCATTTCCATTCGCATCGCGAATGTTGTTCTGAACGAGCTCGCTCGCAATTGCTGAAGTCGTGTCTGGCTTCACCAAGTACCGCCGCACACCATCAAAACTAGACCCGCCAAAAGCCGATTTTGATTGCTTCCACTGAACCACAAACCGCACATCCGGGTTCCCAGCGACCTGCTCCATCTGGTTCACATTGAGCGTACTAAACGAAAACAAATCATTGGCCGCATTCAAATAAACCAGAACTGTCCACTTACCCTGCGTCGTCGTCCGCTGAGTGACATCAACAACTGCTGACTTGGACAAGCTGTGCGCGGTAGAAGCAGCCCTCACTTCTCCTGACCCAACCGTGGTCGCCGTGAATTGTCCCGTCGTCGCACCGACCGTCCCAATTCCTCCAACCACCGACCACCTCAAATCACCGACCGGTAAGAAAACCGCCTGACCACCGTTCAGTCCGGTGCTCACGAATTGAGTAATGGATTGCTCCTTGACCGAACCAGATCCTGGCACAACTTTCAATTCGGTAGGCGCAATCCCATATCGTGAAGTCGCGGTAAACGTCGTTCCCGCCGTTCCCCCCGAACACAGATCAACGACCTGAGTCAATTCCCCAATTGCCCCTCCTGCCGCATTCGCCTGGTTATAGATCGTCGCCTTCAAAACATGAACCCCCGCGGCCAAATTCGTCAACGTCACATCACTCGACAAAGTCCCGTTTCGGTTCACCGAATCTGATCGCAGAACAAACCCGTCCGCATCAATGATTTGAATAACCTGGCTCGCATTTGCCGGGGCGCTTCCCCAAAGGGTTTGATAACTCACATTCCCCAATCCTGTCGCGACCGAGCACTGACCGGGCGCCCGATTCGAAGAATCCCCTGAAACTCCACCCCCTCCCCCTCCACAACCCAACAGAATTCCAATCCCCGCCACCAAGAGGCCGTTCAGCAGTCCTCGACTCCAAGAAAATGATTTCACCTCTAAGCTGACGATTATTCCCATCAAATCGTTCTAAAAACTGCTCCCAAACCACTAAGAACCGGGCTTCCTTCCGCCAATAATTCCAGAGAATGGAATCGGTACCTCCCTCTCTCATAAATCATATTATCGAGTGGCGAAAACTCCCTTTCGATTCGCCTGAAGAGGAAGAGTTCCGCCTGGCCATCACGTCGCGCATCAACCAACTCGAATCCGCCGAACGAGAATCTCTCGTCCTCAAGCGCATCGGTACGGCATTCAAGCTCCATCACACCACCGCACCAACCTCTCTTCATGCGGCTCACAGCATTCGCGGAGCCCTCGACCTCCTTGCTGTTCGGGTCTGGCTCAACATCAACGGCAAACTCACCAACGTCGCCACCGCCCAGGAACGCCCTGGTCGAACCAACATCCCACTCAGCCAAACCCCCGCTAATGCCACAACCGTCGCCACCTGGGAAATTTGGGACACATGCCTCCGCGCTCTCCTACCCCTCCAAGTTGATCAAGACAAACTCGGCTTCATTGAGCTCTTTGGCCCCCGCGAGCGCGACCGGTTTCTCCACGAACGCGATCTCCACATCACCATCGCCGAACAACTTTCTCTCGTCATCCGCTCGGCTCAGCTCTTCGAAAACGTCGAAACCCTCGCCACAACCGATCCCCTCACCGGGCTGAGCAACCACCGAACCCTTCAGGATTTCCTCGCTGAACAGTGCGATGAAGTCCGCCGTCATCGCTCCCGTGTCGGAGTCGTCATGGTGGACGTAGATCACTTTCGACTCTTCAACGAAACCTATGGACACGATGCCGGAGACGATGTTCTCATTCGAGTTGGAAAAGCCCTCCAAAAAGCAGTCGGCGAAAAAGGCCTTGCCGCCAGATATGGTGGCGAAGAATTCACCCTCATCCTCCCCGGTGCCGATGAGCAAACTACCGAAATCATCGCCTTATCCGCCCTCGACCATATTCGTCACGTCGTTTTCACTGCCCCAAACGGCGAACAAAAACCGATCACTGCATCAATGGGCTACGCTTGCGGCCCCACCCACGGCACCCACCCCGAACGGATTCTGAAAATCGCCGACCAAGCTCTGTATGCATCCAAACATAACGGTCGTAACCAAGTCTCCAGCCCGGATCGAATCCCCAAAGCAGCTTAATCCCGATGATTTCTCAGCCCAAAGGACCCCAATTCCCCGCCGAAACTCCCCGGACCTTGCCCCGACTTCAAAACCCCTGCCATAATTCCTGTTCGCGACTTCACGTCTGAGGAGAATTGACCTCGGAGGAAATTGGATCATGTACGCAATTGTCAAAACGGGTGGAAAACAGTATCGAGCTGCAAAAGACGAAACCATCATCGTCGAAAAGCTCGAAGGCGAAGCCGGCGATGCCGTCGAGCTGAGCGAAGTAGTTATGGTCTGCAATGGTGACAAAGTCTCCATCGGCAGCCCATTCGTCAAAGGCGCAACTGTCAAGGCAACCATCGTTCGCCAAGGCAAAGCCAAGAAAATCAACGCTTTCAACTATAAGGCCAAGAAGAATCAGCGCAAGCGCTGGGGCCACCGACAACCTCAAACCATCCTTCGTATCACCGAAGTCGCAGCAGGTAAGTAATCAATGGCACATAAGAAAGGGCAAGGCTCATCCAAAAACGGTCGCGATAGCAACTCCAACCGCCTCGGCGTCAAGCGGTTCGGCGGCGAAGTCGTCAAACCCGGCATGATCATCGTTCGACAACGCGGCACCAAGTTCCACCCCGGCGCAAACGTCGGCATCGGCAACGACCACACCATCTTCGCCAAAATCGATGGTCAAGTCAAGTTCGAAGGCCCCAAGAACAAACGCCGCATCAGCGTCTACGCTGAGCAAGTGTCAGCTTAAAAACGCTAAACCACTACCGCGCCCCCAAAATTAGTTTTTGGGGGCATTTTTGTTCATAATTTTTTAACTTTCCGAATCGTATAAATTGCACGATGAATTTCCAAGTCTAGAGTTTCGTTCATAAAAGAATCGTTGATTTGTGGCGCTCTAGATTCGAGCCTATCCAAGAGTGCTTCCAAAATTTCAAGAAAAAGTCGTAACTGGTATGTCGACAAAATACTAATCAGGTTAGTTAATCTGCTTTGCCATTCTAGATGGCCCGGCCACGTTAAGTCGCGAGTCAATTCTGGATCATGGCTTTTCGGAACCGAAAGCTCCTGGAGTAGGCAATCCCCCCAGGCTAAATCAACCCATACTTCGCAGTCAATAAGTCGAGCACATTGGTAACAAAAACATCCAATAATTCGGTACATAGCGTACTTCTCACATCCTATAATGAGCCAGTATTCAATGCCCGAAGCTTTCACAGAACTCAGTTGCATAATTCTCTCTGCAACACCAGGATCATTATCAACTGCCCCACTTCTGTACCACTCCATGACACTTTCAGGAATATCGGGCCAAGCAGACCACAATCGTAAAACTTCCTCTGTAAAAGTCTCCGATCGACTGCCATCCATTACACAATCCCACTCCGCAGCAAATCCTTCAAAACCAATAACCCCACCACCCGACCATCCGCCACAACTGGCATCTCCCCAATCTTCGCCGGATAATTCTGAAACGCCTCAAGCGCATCAATCGCCAACAACCCCGGCTCACAAGTTGGACCGCCCGAACTCATCAACTCGCGAGCTGTCCCCGCCATCACCGAATGTCCATCCACAATCCACCGCCGCAAGTCCCCGTCCGAAACAAACCCCAACAGCTCACCCGACTCTCCCACAACACAAGCCCCGCCCGCTCCTGCCGATGTGATCACCCGCATCAACTCCACAACTGAAGTCTCAAGCCCAACCACCGCCAAGTCCTCACCCTGACGCATCACATCGCCCACCGTCAGCAAGAGTCGCCGACCCAAAGCCCCCGCCGGATGGAACTTCGCAAAGTCCTCACTCGTGAACTTGCGTTCTTCCATAACCGCCACCGCGAGCGCGTCGCTCATCGCCAGCATCATCGTCGTCGAAGTCGTTGGCGCCAAGTTATTCGGACAAGCCTCACGCTCCACCCCAACATTCAAGACCAGATCCGCCGCTCGTCCTGCCGAACTTCCCGGCCGACCCGTCATCACCGCACTGCGTGCTCCGATCTGCCGGAAACTTGGAAAAAGCCGAACAACTTCGTCGGTCTCTCCCGAATACGTATAAGCAAGAACGACATCATGCTCCGTCACCATCCCCAGGTCGCCATGAACCGCCTCCGCCGCATGCAAAAAGAACGAAGGCGTCCCCGTACTCGCGAACGTCGCCGCCGCTTTCGCTGCAATATGGCCACTCTTCCCAATCCCGCAAGTCACAAGTCGCCCCCGACATCCCAAAATCCACTCCATCATCAAGTTGAACTCACGCTCCACCGCCGAAGCCTTCGCGATCAACGCCTCCCCTTCTTCCCGCAAAACGCGACCAATTGCCTCACTCATCTCCCTCGAACCCCCATTGTTCGCTTGCCAAAAAGCGATGCGATCCACTCCACCGCCGCAATCGCCGTGTTGGAACCAATATCCTCCATGGGGTTCACTTCCACCAAATCAACTCCCAACAACTGATAGTCAGAGCTCGTCCGAGTGACCATTTGGTAAAGCATCTCCGCGAGCAAATGCCCCTCCCGATAGGTCAAACCACCCCGAACCGCCGTACCGGTTCCCGGTGCCAAGACCGGATCAAGCGAATCAACATCAAAGCTCAACCACAGCTTCTTCGCCCCCGATTTTCTCAACCAATCATCAATCTCCTTGAGAACCGCTGGAATTCCCAAATGATCAACTTCTTGCATCGTCCAAGCCGTTTCAAGCCCCAGTTCGCCGTAATGCTGAATCTCCCCCGCGTCAACATCTCGCAAGCCCAACCACCCAATTCGATCGCTCCGCAATCCCTCTGCCGGTACAACCTCCTTCAAAATTCGATCCCAAACAACTTCCGCCCCCGAATCCCGAACCGGGGATCCGGACGGCAACCTCAGCAGCCCGGCAACTGGCATCCCATGAAAGTTTCCGCTCCCACTCGTGCCCGGAGTATTCAAATCCATATGCGCGTCAATCCACAAAACCGCCACATCATCTCGACCCGCCGCCCGCAATGCCCCACTCACCGAGCCAAACGACAAACTGTGGTCTCCACCCAAAACCACTGGCACCGCCCCCCGCCGCACCGATTCCTCCGTCGCCGCCGCGAGTTTGAGGTAACAATCGACCGCAGCTTCCATCTTCGACTCATAATCCACCGGCAACTCAAAATCAAGCTCTACAACATCCCCCATCGGAGTGACTTCATATCCCAAATCAACGAGCGTTTTGCGAATCTGCTTGAGCCGCAAAGCACCCGGCCCAAGCCGACTACCATAGATCCTCCCGCAAAAGTCAAAGGGAACACCCCAAATTTCAATCGGCAAATTCTTCACCTCCCCATTCTACTAGCCCCAACTCGCTCAAAAGCCTCAAGACCTCAACCTCACACCCCCGTACACTCTCAGAAATTCTATGGCACCCCAAGTCGGCGTTCTTGCCATCCAAGGCAGTTTCCAAAAGCATATTGAGTCCCTTATCCGCGCTGGGCACCCCGCCGACCAAATCTATGAAGTCCGGACTCCCAAAGACCTTTCTCAAGTAGACCGCTTGATCATTCCCGGCGGAGAATCAACAACCGTCGGACTTCTGATGCAACACACCGGTCTCGATCAAACTATTGTCGAGCGCGCCCACCAAGGAATGCCGATCTGGGGAACGTGCATGGGGATGATCATGCTCGCCCGCACGGTCGAAAACCGCGAGCAATTTTCCCTCAACCTTCTCAACATCACCGTCCGCCGGAACGCTTTCGGAGCCCAAGTCCACAGCTTCGAGACGAAACTCGCCGTCGTCGGCTTAGTTGACCCAATTGAAGCCGTTTTCATCCGCGCTCCCATCGTCACCGAACACGGCCCCGAAGTCCAGGTACTTTCCACGTTCAATGACCAAATTGTCGCCGTGCAACACAACAAAATCCTTGGTACCAGCTTCCATCCCGAGCTGACAACCGACACTCAACTCCACCGATATTTCCTCAATCTCTAAAATTCAAGTGCCCGGCTCCGAGGGCGCGGAAACCGGGCTATTGGGGTTTTGGGAGAAAGAAAAACCTTCTTACATTCAGTAAGACTCTTCCCCCATCCTCATGTTCCCGGGTCCCAAAAATCTTAAAGTTGATAAGTCCGCCGCTCGGTAGTTCCGAACATCGTTCGATCAATTAGTTTCAACCCGTCCAGACCACCCCAGCCCCCATCCCATACTAATCCTTCTCCAAACTCCATGTCACCAACATAAAGCACCAACTCATTTCCAACCCCCAAAGTCAAAAACCGCCGCAATGTGTCCGCTCCGCCTTCCACCAAAACGCCGCGAACTCCTCGCTCATCCAAAATTTTCAATATCCCATCCGGACTCAAATTCGCCCCGTGAAATTGATCTAACCAGAGTGTCTCAGCGGAATCATCAAACACTCGCTCCTGGCCCGTCAACCGGTGCCAAGGGTCAACAATGACTCGGAGCGGCTGATTCACCACACCCGGAATTCGCGCTGTCAATCGGGGATTGTCCGCCAAAACCGTTCCTCGCCCGACCAAAACGCTCCCCCGCTCCGCCCGTAATCGATGAGCGTCCAGCCGCGCTTCTTCCGAGCTAATCCACTGGCTGGTCCCGTCGGGTCTTGCCAAAAATCCATCCCTGGTGATCGCTGCCTTCAAAGTGACATAAGGCTTCTTGAACTCCACCGAGTACAAGAACTGGTGATTCATTGCCCTAGCTTCTTCCTCAAGTACCCCGGTATCAACTTCAATCCCCGCTGCCAAAAGCGCCCCCGCACCTCCCCTTGCCTTCTCAAATGGATCGCGAACGGCAAAAACCACCCGACTCACCCCCGCCTCAATCAATGCCACAGAACAAGGGCCAGTCCGCCCCGTATGATTGCACGGTTCCAAAGTGACATAAGCAGTTGCCCCCCTCGCAGAATCACATTGGGATAATGCGACAACTTCTGCATGTGGTCCCCCTGCATGGTCATGAAATCCCTCCCCAATCACGACCCCGTCACGAACTAAAACACACCCAACCCTGGGATTCGGTGCCGGAAATCCCCCTCGCGCTAGCTCAATCGCCCGCGCCATAAACTGGATATCAGCTTCGCGGGACGTCGTCTTCCTCCGGCCAATCCTCGGGGTTTACAGGAAGATCAGCTTTCAAACCATCACTCTCTTCCCGCTGATCCTTCAAACTAAAATCTTGCTCCTTATGATCAGTCAAACTCCCCTCTACAAACGTCTTCATATTCCGTTCAGCTTCTTCCTTGAGGTTCCGCGTCGTCTGCCGCAAAACCAAAAGTGCGCAGACAATCGCGGTGATCATCACTGCAAAAATCGTGAGGGTATAGGTTCCAAATTGCAACGCATAAACCGCCAATTCTCGCTCGCTTGACCCCTTGGGCGGTTGCCGCTGCATCATGAACGGAATCCCGCACAACAACGCCACCCCAAATATCATCAACCCAGTCGTAAAAGTTTTTAGACGCATTCCCGCCTCAGCTCTGCTATACCTTCGGAAATAGAATTCGCCCTCATCAGGTAGCTTCCAGTAACAAAATCTGTTGCCCCTGATTTCCAAAGTCCGCGAATCGTCGTTGGATCAACCCCTCCATCAACCTGAATTCGCAATTGAGGCCGAGCCAATCTGATCGCCGCAACCTTATCCAAACAACTCTCAATAAACTTCTGACCTCCCCAACCCGGGTTCACCGTCATCACTAAGGCCAAGTCCATAACATCATAAAGCGGTTCCAAAACCGCCACCGACGTTCCCGGATTGATTGCAACCCCAGCTTGGATTCCTCGTCCTCTCAACTCCTGGCACAGCCGATGCGCATGGGGCGCAACTTCGGCATGGAAGATGATTCGCTTACACCCCGCTTCGATAAAAGCATCAAAGTGATTCTCCGGTGTCAGAGTCATCAGGTGAGCTTCCAACGGAATTTGAACCTGCCCCCCTAAACTCTTTGCCAAATCCGCACCAAACGTAATCGGCGGCACAAACTGCCCGTCCATCACATCCAAATGGATCCAATCCGCTCCTCCTGCTTCCATCTTTACCACCGGATTCAGGAATCCCGCCGGATCGCAACTCAATATTGATGGGCAAATTTTGACCTCCATCACTCCTCTTCCTTTTCTTCCTCTGGTTTAGCCGTCATCTGTTCGACAAGCTCACCATCAAAAAACACTCGGATCAAAAGCTCATCACCAACCCATCGCACTCTCTCGTCCACTTCTTGTCCGGCAATCATCACTTGCTCAAACAGTGTTTTGGTGCCTTGATCGTCCGTAACGTCAATCCGCACCACAACATCCCGGCCCACATCATCCGGAATCGTGAACTTGACTCGATTGGTGTGCCAATCCTTGCTCCGCACATTCCCCACGCTCCGATTCCCATTGCTCACCTTCAGCCGGATTCTAGTAAATCGTTCAACTTTCTTTCTTGCTTCCGGAACCTGAGAAACAATCAACCCTTCTTCTAATTCCCGATCACGAACCAACTCAATATCTGTATCGTTCAGTTCAAGGTTTAAGGTGCCGGCAAGTCGCCGAGCGTCTTCAACTGTTCTGCCCCGAAAATCTGGAATCTCAACAAATCTAGACCCTTTGCTGACAACCGCTTCGACTTTCGATCCCTTCCGAATCTCCTCGCCAGCCGCCGGAATCGTTGAGATAACGGCTCCCTCTGCATGTGTCTCGCTCTCCTCCCGTCGCCCCTCCCGCAGAACCAATCCCAAGTTAGAAAGTTCTTCTCTGGCTTCTGCAATCTGTTTGTCCGCAATATTAGGTACAGCCAACGTCTCGGGCTTCTGGGAGTTAAAGAAAATCCAACTTCCAACAAATCCCAAGAAGACAATCAATATCAAGTAGAACAGCCACGCCAACCACACTGGCATACCATCTGACTTCTCCTGATCCTTCTTAACCTTCTCCTTTTTCTTCTTCACTTTTGGTGTATCTTGCGGTTCCCCATCAACTGCGTTGAGCGCGGGCGCGACCGATTCCGCTTCTTCCGTACTCACCGATCCCTGAATCGGCCAATTGATCTTCTTGCCAAACCTCAATGCGTCCTGGACCGCTTTCAGATCATTCAGCAAATCCTGAGCCGACCCATACCGTCGCCTCGGATTTTTATCCATACATTTCTTAATGATCTCGTCCAAAGCCATCGGCACCGTTGCCGCGACCAGTCGAAGAGATGGATACGGATCATTCGCATGCTTCGCCGCCATCGCCTGTGCCCCATCTGCAAAATAGGGCGAGCGTCCAACCAAAACCTGCCACATCAAAACCCCTAGCGCATATAGATCGCTCTGTGCCGTCGGCATATCCCCTGCCGATACTTCCGGAGCTAAGTAAGGAGCCATCTGGCCATGAACCGCGACCGCAAGACTTCCATCCTGGCCATAAGCCCGCCACATTCCCGGGAGCAAAAGCTTCGCTCCATCATTACTCGTCGACAAAACTGTCCTCGGCGAAATATCTCCGTGAACAATATCCGCACCATGGAGAGCCTTCAACCCTTCACACAATTCAATCGCCATAGATACGGCTGCCGGCACACTCAAACTCGATAGCCGCCGCAATCTGGACTCCAAAACCGATCCAGGGCTGTAAGCTGAGACAATATAGAACCCATTCGACTCCTGCTGAGCCAACTCCAATCGCTCCACTCCCGGATGATTCACCGACTTCAACCGCACAATCAGAGCATTCACTTCCCGAACAAAATTGTCGTTTCTCGGCTCAGTGCCAGAAATACCTCTTACGAAAAAATTCTTATCCGTGCCCTTCTCCGTTGATTTATAGAGATCGTAGAGCGCGTCCGACCCAACTTCTTCAACGAGCTTATACTTGCCTCCGATCTCTTGACCAATCATGCTTCTTCCTCAGACGGATCATCCTCTTTGCTTGGCACAAATGCCAACCCCACAACCGCAAGTAACAGAACTAGCGAAAGCATTGGAACGGGAGACGATTCGATCCTCGCCGAATACTCTGCCGCCGTTCCCCCAAAATATGCCGACAACGATGCTAAGTAACCTCCAACGAGCAACAATCCCGTCACGCTCGCCACGACCAATCGCATCAAGTCCATAAGTCCGCCAAAACCGACTGAACCATGTCTGGTTCAACGCCGTGGCATAGTTTACACTCGCCCGGTACTGTTACCAGACTCAGACTCAGTCCATCGCCAATATTCTTCTTATCCCCCATCATCAAATCAACGAGGAGATTCAAATCAACCTGACCCTTCGGTCGCACAGGTAACCCATAGAGGTCAAAAACTTCGGCCACTTCAAGCGGATCTATTTGCGAAATACCGGCTCGATAAGCAATGGCCGCCTCTGCGACCATCCCCATCGCAATTGCCTCGCCGTGAAGCAACTCGGTGTATCCATCAAGTGTTTCGAGGGCATGACCAACCGTATGCCCAAAGTTCAAGATTGCCCTAATTCCGCTTTTTTCCCCAAAATCAGCCTCAACTACGTCCCGCTTGATCGAAACACAGCGCGCCACCACTTCTCGAAGATCGCTGGATTCTAACGTCAATCGCTCAGCTTTGAGCCTGTCGAGAAGAGCAACATCCCAAATCCAACTGTATTTGATGACCTCCGCCATTCCGTTCGTAAAATGTTCCGGCGGCAACGTATTCAGAAAATCAGTGCTCAGCCGAACTTCCTTTGGGTTATGAAATGCACCCAGCAGGTTCTTTCCGTGCCTAAGGTCAATCCCCACCTTCCCTCCCACCGAACTATCAACCATTGCTAAAAGCGAAGTCGGGACCTGCACAAATTCAACTCCTCGGTGAACCGTCGCTGCAACAAACCCCGCTAAATCTCCCACGACCCCACCACCAACCGCCCAGACAACGCCGTTTCTTTTCAAGCCTAAGGACAAAACTTGATCGACTACGGAAAGGTAGACCTCTGAAGATTTGCTCGATTCTCCGGCCTCAATCACAACGAGACTTTCAGTTGAAAAGCAATCCTTATAAATGGAGTGCAGATTCGAGTCTGTGATGACGACCCCGGAGCGGTTTATTCCATCCCATGTTGCATCACTCGACAAAAAGCGAACATCATATCCGGATGCTCCTCCAACTTTAATGTCCATCGAGAGCCACCCGGATTCTCTCCGCAATCACTTCAATCGGCTGCTCATCTACCTCAACGCGGACGTCTGCCTGCTCATACAGGGGACGCCGAGAAGCATAAAGATCACGCAACTTTGTTTCCCAATTATCTGTCTGCAACAGAGGTCTCTTGCGACTCGATTGATCGAGACGAGCTTCCAAAAGCTCAACTGGAACATCGAGGAAAACACTCCGACCGAGACGGGCGAATTCAACCCAATTCTCTGGTCGCAAAACAATCCCCCCACCCGTGGCTAGCACGCGTCCCTCCAAATCCATATTCTTCAAAATCGAAGTTTCATGGTATCGAAACGCTTCTTCACCATAAAGTTCAAACAACTGTGGAATCGGTCGACCAAGCCTGTGTTCAAGCATCATATCCGTATCTTGAAACGGCACTCCAAGCAAATCAGCAAGTGCCCGACCAACCGTGCTCTTACCACTGCCCATCATTCCAATCAGGATTACTGATTCCATCTTCATAAATCCGATAAAAAAGCAGCGGCAACCAAAGGTCGCCGCTGCCCGTTTTGACCGTCCTTCGAGCCTACGGAATTCCGAAGCCCGGCGTTCCTTCGTCAACAATCTTCGGAGTAACGAAGATGATGAGTTCAGAAGAACTTTGTCGGGATTCTTTCTTTCGGAACAACTGGCCAATAACCGGCAAGTCGCTCAAAAGCGGAATCCGATTTTGGTTGTAGGAATCTTGCTTAGTGGTCAATCCACCAAGCGCAACTGTTTCTCCGTCCTTAACTCGCATCGCAACGTTGATCGTTTGGAACGCAGTTTCGGGGAACTGCTGACCATCCGGACTGGTTCGGAAACCAGTGATATTCGTGATCGTCGGCGACAAGGTCATAGTGATCGTGTTGTCACCATTGATCCGAGGTCGAACTGCCAAGGTTGAGTTCAAGTTCAGCGGAATCGGAACCGTCGTCGTGTTTGTAACGCCGTTGCCAGAAACAACGTTGTTGGTCACAAAGATGAACGTTTGGGTTCCTGCCGTCATGACGGCTGTTTGGTTATTCAGTGTTCGAACGATCGGTGCAGTGACGACTCGACCGTCGCCATCCGAAAGCAATGCTCGGAGTCGCATTGAAACGTTACCAGTTGCGTAGTTCAAGAAGACAGGATCGGTTGCGTTTGCAAATCGACCCGGTGCAACTCCAGCAAACACTCCACCGCGCTCGTAGTTCCAGTCAATACCAAGACTCTTGTCAATGCTTCGAGTCGTCGTCACGAATTCTACTTTGACCGTAACTTGCTTCGGAGCCTTGTCAATTCGGCTCAAGATGTCAAGCAATTCTTGGTAGGCCTGGCTCGTGCCCCGGAAAATCAATTCGTTTGTCGCCGGGTTGTATGTAAGATCGGTAGTTCCCGCCGGAAGCAAACCTTGACCACCTGCGTTAGCACCTGCGACCGATGCACCGCCACCTTGCTGACCGCCACCGAGTCCTCCTCCATTTTGCCCTCCGCCAGCTTGTCCACCGCCGCCTAAAGCACCGCCGCCGCCGCCGCCGCCGCCACCGCCGCCAGCTCCCCGCTGACCCGCCGAACCACCCGGCAATTGCAGTCCTCCATCATTTGAGGGTGAATCATTAATGGCCCCAAAGGAACGATTTTCGTTGCTCAAGCGATTCCGATTGATAAAATCGGAGGGAGCACCAAAAGTCGAACTGTCCATGCTCTGCGGATTTGACCGTCGGGCCAGATCCCACATTTCTTCAAAGACTCGATCCGGATTCTTGACCGCTCCATCAACCAAAAGATCGATGATATCTCTTGGGTCAGCTTGCTGAACCTTAATTTCCCGAATGATGAGCCGATCGTTATCAACCTGAGCATTGAGGGGTAAAGCTTCGCGCTTCGTACCGAAGTAGATCACGAAGACTCCATCTTCGTTTCGCTCAGCATAGCCACCTGCGGCTTGGCAGAGATACTTGATTGCTGTTTCCGCTGAAACATCATCCAGAGACAAATTGATCTTCTTGAACTCACCAGCATTTTGATTGCTAATAACAAACTGCAGTCCAGTTTGCTGCGAGAGCAAACGAGTTGCTGTCAAAAGATCAGCATCTTTCAAGTAAAGATCAACCTTCGTATCGAGTGCTGAGCTTTGGGCAAAAGACAATGCTGCAACCGCACCCAAGCTGAGTGTCAAAACCGACTTTGTGAAAATTCCTTTCTTCATTATGTGTTCCTCCTCAGGACCATCAATGGCTTTAGAAGCCACCACCGCCAAAGCCGCCGCCGCCGAAGCCGCCGCCGCCATTTCCTCCACCGCCGAGGCCACCGCCGCCGAAGCCACCGCTTCCACCGCCAAAGCCGCCTCCACCGTTACCACCAAAGCCACCGCCTCCGTTCCCGCCGAAGCCGCCGCCGCCGCCACCAAAGGCCGGGACAGAACTTCTTTCGGGCTCAGAACCAAAGGTCGCCTGGTCGAGCAAAATGTCCAGAATCATTTGCGGATCATTCAACAGAATGATCGGTGGGAAGAACTCAGCCGCTTGGTTTTGAGTTCCAAAGTCGGGAGTCGTGTTCGTCGCTGCAGTAGGATCCGGCTTGCGAATGATATTGAAAATGTTGCCTTCTTCGCGCCATGTTGCATCAACCTGGGAAAGAATCCCTCGCAATGCAGTCTTAAACTGAACGTTCTTCAACGAGACCGTAACAACTCCTTGAACATCAGGAGCAACCGTGTAGTTCAAAGATGTGGATCGGAAAAGCACCTTGAGTGCGTCCCGAATGTCTGCCTGATCCAACTCAATCGACTCGATGATGATGTTGTTGGGATCATCCTGAGCCTTGACCTGCGCCGGTGCCACAAAGAGCCCCAAGGCAAGTGCAAATGTCAATGCTGCTGCAACTTTTGTTTTCATGTTCTTGCGTTCCTCAACGATACCTGTTTCTTACTTGTTTTCGCACTCAATTTCAATCTTCAACCCTATTTGTCGCCCTCATCATCCGGGCCACGTCCACCGCCACCACGGGGATCATTCCCCCCGCTTCGACCACCTGCTGGCCCACCCGTAGGTGCGTTTCCGCCACCCAACTGACCAGGCAGTCCTGCCTGTAGCGGCACAACAATCTCCGACGGAACCCGATTAGAATCTCGTCTAAAAACTGCCTTTTCCGTGTCAATGGATACACATCGCCATTCAGTTCCTGATACTGGTTGGCCAGGAACAATTGTGTCGACCGACCCGCCCTGATCAAGCAATGCAATGACTGCACCTTCGCTCACAACAATTCCCGCCAGACGCCAAGCCGGAGTCGGAAATTGTTGGGGTCGAGTATCTGCCTGACCTGATTCATCTGGAAATTCAAATTCTTGTGAAAACCCACCTGATTCATTCAAGAGGCGCTCCAGCATTTGCTCCTGATCAAATCGACGCTCAGCCGCTAGCAGGCTAAAGGCATCCGATCGCCGCGATGACCAGTTCTTTCTCTGAGCAATATCAAATACGGAATCCATATCTGCATAAGCCATGTCCGAAGGAACTGAAACCCCTGCCTGCGCATCAGGCATGTAAAGTTCTCGAACCTTGGGATCAATCGCCCCCGTCTTTGCACTTGGCCCTGGTCGGGCTTCGGTATCACATCCCGCAACCACGAAGGCAATTGCGACCAATGAAATCAGCTTGAGCATATCCTTCATCATCAATCCTCTTCATCCCGACCACGGCCGCCACCTCGGCTGTCAGTCGCTGGAACACCGCCGGGTGCACCAAGAGCCGGAACTCCACCAGGAGCAACTCCCGCCGCAGCCGCCGCACCCGCAACAGCTTTGTCTCGCGCCATCTGAATTGTCGGCGAAATTTTCTTACCTCGCACAAAAGCGACCAACGTTACGTTATAACGTGCTGTCAACTGTGGTGCTGTACCCGTTATGACCAAGCCATCCGCAACCGCAAGATAGTTCGGCATACGACTCCAGGCCCGAATATTCTCGGCAATTTGTGAGAACGTCCCCCGCACTTCCACTTGACCCATGTCGAAAATAGCGACCGGATAAGGAGTATTGGGATAGTTGTAGTAGCTCGACATGATCGTTTCTGGATCATCTGTCGGCGCCGGAACCAAAGGCCCTGTCACAACTGTTACGCCACCAGCTTTCACCTGGCGGTTAACCGCCGACTGAACGTTATCTCGGAACAACAGTGAATCAACTGTCAGCTGATAAGGGTTGACCGCAACGTTTACGCCACCGGCCGAAACACTTGCCGGAGGAGTTTTGACTCGCACCGTCTGATCCCATTTATCGTTAATTTCCTTGACTTTTGCCTGCGCAGTTTCAACACGCTTGACTGCTTGAGGAAGCTTCCCTCCTTCAGCATCAAGCTTTTCACCCCATTCGGAGTAAAGCCGAGCGTCGTTCATATTCGGCAAGAATCGCTGGAAGAGTCCGTAAGTCAACCCAATGACCCCGAACATCAACCCGATCATCAAAATTGCAAGTGGTGATAATTTCACTGTCTTATTTCCCCCCGTCCGCATCCGGGCCACCAGCCCCTGTTCTCGGCGTCCCCGGCCCTGGAGCCGCTCCGCCACCTGGAACTCCACCAAAACCGTTCGGAGCTACTGACGCAGCACCAGCCGCACCCGCTCCCGCAATCGTTGACCGCGGGTCTGGCGTTTGAACATTCCGCGCCAAAGTCACTGTCATTGTGACCTGCTTATAACCCGGCATCGCTTGCCGCACGCCTTCAACAGCACCAAAGTTGCCTTGATTCAAAAATCCGCGAGGCTCACCCGCTGCTCGGGCAATCATTGCCTCCATCCGATCTAGCGGATCAGTTGGCAATGGAGTTTGGCCCGGTTTCACCGGAAGGCCAGTTTGATCTGCTTCGGTCAAGTTCGGAACCGAAGCCCGGTCAAGCTGGTAGCCCGCTCGACTTACTGCAACCGCATCAGGAATTTTCCACAATGCAACGGATAAATCAGCATACTGTCGAAAAGTTTCCAAGTAGCCGTTCAGAGTCACTGTCGTTTGCTGTGGACTCGCTGGAACCGCCGAGATGGAATCAATTCGATAATAAGCTGGAACATGCTTCAACACATCCGCATAAAGATCAACGTATGTGCGGTTGTGCGCAATCATTGCTTCGGAGAGAGCTTGGCTTCGGTTAATGATCGCCGCTTCAGCAATTTGCTTGTCCGCATGATCTGCCGTTGCTTTCGCATCAACTGCTCGTTGCATCTTGGCCTCGGCATCGGCCTTGGCAGTTGCAAGCGCACCCTCTGACATCAAAGTCAGTCCGACGCCCGCCAAAATCCCAAGTACCGCAAGGAGAAGCGCAACGAAGATCATTCCCTTCGCGGCCCCCGCTTTCGATACGCTTTGTGGAAGTAAGTTAAGTTTCATTCAGTCAACTGCCTCAAAAGCCAATGTGCATCCCATTTCCAATCGCCATCGCGAAGGAACTCTTCGTTTCCTCCAGCCGTGCCGGATCGCCACTCTTCAAACTCATGTTCACATTTCGGAAGGGGTCCATCCGTTCAACCGTCATTCCAACCGCTGAAGTCAAGAACTTGTCCAGATTCTTCATCTGAGCCGAGCCGCCCGTGATCATCATCATATCCACATCACCGCCCTTGTTCTTGTAATAATCCACACTGCGGCGCAACTCTGAGACCAATTCGTCTAGTGCAGGCGCAACTGCCGCATACAAAGGATTTTCTTCTACCGGAGCCGGAGTCGCCGGCGCGGGAGCATCGCTCGCCATCGTCTGTTCACTCGGATCAGCAAACGGGTTGTAGCTCTGAACTGGAGCTGCTCCTGCAAAAGGATTGAATGAAGGAGCCGGGGCCGCATCTTCGGGCAACACGAGTTGCTCATGCTTCGCCTGCTGTGCATCCGCAAATGACAGACTCCGCGAGTCCGCAATCGCCCGGGTGAACATCTCTCCACCCACCGGAACCGTTCGCGAGAACAGCAAACGCTCATTCTTGTAAATGTTGATCGAAGTGGTCTTGTGACCAATTTCAGCTACGCAAATCGTCTTGTTCCCCGCCTCTTGCGCATACCCCACATCAAGAAGCCGAAGCAAACTCAGTGGCTCAACATCAAGTGCCGCTGCTTTCTTACCCGAACGCTTCAAAATATCAACGTTCATGTCAACTCCCGAACGAGTCGCAATCGCCATCACGACATCCAAGTTCTGAGATGCCGGGTCAGCCAAGGGATAAGCTTTGAAATCTGTCTCAACTGTGCTTTCTGCAAAAGGAATGTTCCGAGTGAACTCCCAGGCCATATGGTCTTTCAATTCACTCTCACTCATGTTCGGCACTTCAAGCGGTCGAACCAATACTGAACCCTGACCATTGAGCGAAACCACCGCATTGGATTCAGAAGACCCTGATTCCATAATCGCTTGCTTCACAATCGAAACCAACTGATCCGGATCGTTGATCCCCACGTGATCAACTGCGCCTTCCGGCACCGGAGCCATCCCCAACGCAGTAATCGTCGGTTGGTTGCCCTGCAGACGGATTTCCGCCACCTTCACCGACTGGCTGCCGATGTCAATTCCCAAAACGCTGTTCAGTCTTTTCGCCATAACGGAAACCCGCTGTGCCCTCTAAGCCAAATGATCTTAGCACTCGGACGCGCCGAGAGTCAACACATTCGGAAGAACTCGACTTAAATCAAGACGAAACCCCGCTCCCCAATGGTTACAAATCAGCCAGCATATTAAAGAATAAAAAGCCCCGGATCATATGATCCAGGGCTTTGCTGAGCTCTTACCCAAAATTACGGACGTCGGGAGATTCTCGGGGCCGTCTTGGGAGCAAGAGTTTGCATGTAAATGTCCTGCGCACCCGCCCGAGTCGAGCTCCATACCATCCAGATCAGCGGCGGTCGTCGCTCGGTCAGAGAAACATTGTTTGTTTCAAGCCGATCCATCGTAATCGACAGATCGCCCTCCTGGCCGATCTGTTCAATCGGCACCAGCTGCTCACCTTGCTCAATAATCAATCCAACACGTGCTTGAACTTGCTGATTGAAGACAAACTGGCCATTTGCATCAATGCCCGTGTAAGTCACCGTTACAACTGTTCCTTCTTCTTCAGCTTGCATGTAGATCTTTCCACCAACCGGGTCAATCTGAACCACATTCGATCCCGATCCAGTCAACCCTGTTATATTGAGTCCAACTGCCGATGTGTCTGAATTAACCGCAATCGGCATTGGCAAGTGAATTCCAAACCGAAGCGAACTCATCACGGGCCGTGCCGCAGCAGAGCCATCATTCGAACTACGACCAAACGCTGCATAGAACCGATCCTGACGCAACAGATTCGCGGGCAATGGATTACTTGGTGGTGCAATGGGTGTTCCAAAGGAATTCACCCAAAAGTTCATATCCTCTCTCAACCTTCGCGATGGAACTCCGTTGTCAAAAACTCCGAGCAAGCGGTCGTCAAACACAACTGACGCACCTCGGTAGTTCAGTCCGGCACTCGCATTCGCAGTCGCAATCAAACCAGAACCAGTTCGGAACGCTGTCGTCGCCCCACTCACCCGAATAAATTTCGGCGAATAAGCGATAAAGACTTGACTGTTCCGCCCCAGCACCGTTCCCGATAGCCGGACCGAACCCCGTCGTGCATCTACATAGACTTTGCCGCCTCGTGGACTGCCGAAAACCATTTCTCGGGTTTCTCGGTCAATCAGCCGCTCTCGCATATCCGCCGGAACTGCCGTATCATTGTTGATTAGTCGGCTGAGAGCACCTGTTCGAGGGTCAACAAGGAAGAGCTGGAAGTTATCAACATCCGCTCGTCCCATCGCAAAATCCACGCCCGGAGCCCAATACATGCCCGTTGTTGCATCGTATTCCAATCGATCAAACCGGTCTTCAAAAATGTTCCATGCTTGATTGGCAACTGGCATTCCATTTACTGCAACTGGCAACTGACCCATGTAGGCTTCTGAGTTCTGCCGACCGCGTACCTGACCCGTGAAGAACATTTCAACCGCTGTACCACTTGCCGAAATTCCAAGCGGAACCCGACGCGCACTCGCAGATATGCCAGAGATTTCTTCAAAAGTTGCGCCAACACCCAGCGACTGAACTCCGTTCCATGTCGCTCCATTGAACACCGCCGAGTAAATTTCTGTTCGACCAGATGACTGAGCCGGATAGAACGCCGCCACACTTGATCCTTGTTGGATAATTGATGGCTTTCCTTTTTTGGAGGTCGGATCCGTCGCCAATGGGTAAATCCCATTAAGTGGACCTGATGGCAGACGAGTCGGCACTCCCGCAGAAATTTGAAGGTCAACAAGCATCAGCTGACTCAATGGAACAACGTTGCCTGTTCGATCGCGTTTAGTTGTTTCACCAACAAAGGCCATGAATCGGCGAGCCTGACCAGCCCGTGTTGGTGTTGCAACATCAATTGGGTCAACAGCTCCGTGTCCAGAGAATGTCGGATACAAGAACCGAGCGGAACTTTCATCCGTCGGCCCGGTGAGCGATTCACCTGCATTAACCGCGAACCAATTGGTCCATTCGTTAACGGCGGGCAAAGTAGTGGCAGGCTCAATCCAAGTTGCTGTCGGCACTGTCCGAGAAAGGTTCGCTGCTAGCGGGCTTTGGGACGGGCCAAATGGGGTTAACCCAGCCGTAGAACCGGCAAAGTGAATCCTCCAAACACTCGGCACTGAACCATCCGCCGCCGTTCTACCTCGAGCAAATATTGAGCTTCCTCCGACGCCCAAACGGTTCGAACTAAAGGCGATGACCTTATCACCTTCATCGGTCACCGCAAGCGTAGGCTGTCGGTTCGACCAATCAAACCCTGGATCAGCTACCGGAATATTCTCAAAGATCGACTGCGTCTTCGCTGTCGGTCGAGTCGTAACCCGCGTCTCACGCACGTTGAACTTAAGGGAAATCGCCGGATCAGTGTAAGCCTCCGGAACCAATCCTGATGCCCCTACTTGGAAGCCCAAGGTTGGGAAATTCGCGCCGTAATCTGCCGATCCCGCAATCGTATCCTCAAAGAGGAAAATATCGCGGACATACGAGCCCACCGGAGCCCCAAGCGGAACCGCAATTCCAACAAAAGGATCACCTGCCGGGAAGGCCGTGGTGTTCGCAATCAGCGTGCCCGAAGCAACATTCAAATTGCTGTTTTGACGTCGCCGAGGATTCGTCGAAAGCCGAGTTGGAGCTGGGTCGCCCGGACGTGGTTTTTGCAGAGCAATCGCCCCCGCAGGATCAATTCCCGCCCGATTCGTTGGGCTCAGGGCCGGATCAAGGTCACTGAACAACGTATTCGCCGCATCAAACCAAGCCAATTCATGCTCAGCCGGAGCGAAAAGCTCAAGCGGGCGTTCAACTTGGTTGAATGGATTGACCAATTCTGCCAATCGCCGACTCACCCGTACGTTGAGCAAGTTGACGTTGCCTTCGTTAAAGCCCGTCACGTTTTGGAATTGCGGAGCATTCGGGTCCAAGAATCCTGCATTGAACGGCGCAAAACTGTTGAACTGACCCGGATAAACCGCGTTGCCTGTTCCCGAGTTGTAGTGACCACCACCCCCCGGAATCGAGCCCAAGTCAACCGTCCTTGTAGTCGTGACAATGTTCTCATCCGGCGCAACATTCGCTGCCATCGTGAACCGACGTGCGGAGTCAGAATCAGAGAATCCAGCCTCGCCAGAATCAATGTAGACAATGTTTTCAGCAACGTAACCGAATGGGCGAGTTCCTCCCGTTTGGGTAGCAGGTTGATACTGAGGAATCGCCATTCGCATACTGAAGATCGTCGGTCGGAGTGCTCGACCAAGGCCCGCCTCATAACCCAATCTCGTGTTGTAAGTTGACCGATCCAAAGCCGTAAATGTTGGCGGAACCAATCGAACTCCACCAAAGAGCGGATTTTCTGTATCTCCGCCAAGCGACTTCGCGATCTGCAATCCACCCCGATTCATATCAGGATAGTCCTGACTGATGTTCGGGAAACTGGTGGGGAAGTCCTCAAATCCCGCATAAGCGGCCGGCAATGGCTTATAAACCCCGGCTTGTGCCGCATTTGTCGGAACCGAGTTGCTCGCCGGTTGCCAAACCATGTCATTGGCCTGAACTCGAACGCCTGTCAGTCCAACCGTTGACCGATTGAGGAGAACCATCAATGAGCGGTCAACAACTTCCATTGCTGAAACCCCAATTGAGTTGTGTGAAACCGGATCAGGGCCGTTTACTCGTGAACTAAATCGTCCGCCTGGAACACCAAGTCCCGCACCCGGATCAACAAACGCATTCGTCCATTTGTTGAACGGCGTCGCGCCTCCGGTATATCCCGGAGCCAAGTTCTGGCTGACCAAGATATTCGCTGGATCAGTTGTGACCCCCGCTTGGTTAATGACAACCCCACCTGAATCGCGGAACTGCAAACCAAGCGGCAACGCTACTCGAATTGAAGATACAAACGGCGGTGGAACGGTCGGCAAAGCGAGCGTTTGGACATCACCGCGAACGCGCTGCTGAATAGCTCGCACTTCAACATTGAGGTCACCAGCCGTCGCGGAACCGCCTCCGGTTGGCGAAATCGGCAACTTGAAGAAGGCATAGCCGCTTTCTTCCGGAGATGGTCCACCCGAAGCATCCCGAACCGCCGAAACCGTGCCTCTTCGTGATGGCGTTCCGTTACCAACCAATCCCGATTGAATGGAGTACCCAGCCGTTTCAACAACGGTCGTCGCATGGATATCCTTCACCAAAATGTGGAGCGTCTCACCATGCTCAAAGTTGCGCCGTTGAATCTGATTCGCCTGGTACGTGGTCAAATCACCGTATGTGACCGTGCCCGCTTGCGCAGCTTGCTCCAAAGCTTCGTAATCTTCGGGTGACAAGAGCACAACGTCATCTTGCTGAATCATGTCGTTTAGCAACGTCTGATCAGGATCATTCGGATTTGCTGATTGACTTCCCGGCGGCAAGCCCGGAGTCAAAGGCGGTACCGCATTGAAATCGTCTTCGCTCGAAAAGGCATACAGAATCCCGCCTGCATCCGCCGCATAAATATGCGTTCGATTCGCCAGGAGACCCGCCGCATTCGGCCAACCCCCGACCGCCAAACTTGCCAGTTGCGGCTGACCATCTTCACCTTCCAGGAAGTAACCCCAGTTCCGGCGATTGCCATTGATATTGAGCGAGCCGTCCGCATAGTAACCAAGCAACGCACCCTGCGTACTCGAAACAAGCACCGTTGGCACCGCATTATCAATGAATGTTCCCGCCGGATTGAATGTGCGCATGTAAGCGAACCGAACCCCGGTCGAACTTCCACTGGTCACTGAAAATTCTTGCCACTGAATCGCCCCCGTTGCCGCATTGAGGCTTGTGATGAATCCACCTCCATCAACCATGTAGAGGGAGTCATTCACAACTATCGGTGCTTCCACTGCCGCTGGGGAACCAGAAATCCGACCGAACGGCGTAACGTTGTCTGCCCTCTCAGACCGTTGCCAATCGAGAAGACCCGTGTCTTCATCAAGCGCAACCATGCCTTGAATACCCGACCCATCAACATCGTCCGTTCCAACGTAAACCCGACCAAAAGCAACAACCGGAGTCGTTGTCATCGCGCCAAGTGGAGGATCAATCGCCGCCGGGTACTGCCACAAAATGTTCGTCGTGCGGGTCGCACCATTACCAGCCGCATCAATTGCAAAAATTCGACCAGCATCCGTAGCAACAATGATCGCCGGAGTCCCTGCAACATCCGCCAGGGCCACGGAACCAACAATCTTACCGATCCCAGAAAGGGACATCGGCGTCGTCGGATTGCTCGGATCATAGTCTGCGGGCCATGTCCATCGACGTTGCGTCGTACCATCGCCGCGACCATTCATATCGAGCGCATAAACCCGGTCGTTCAAACCACCAATATAGGCAACGTCTGAACCCGTGGCATCACTCACCAACGCGGAACTCATTCCAAATCCCGGAGGCATTTCGGCAATTCCACCGTCTTCTGCCAGAGCGGAGTTCGGGTCAGCATCCGGGTCTTGGCTTGGGTATGTCCAAAGGACATTCGGAGCGGTTCCGGTGACTTCGTCCCCGTGGGCTTCCATCGCCACAATCGAACCGTTCTCCCGCGCCGCCAAAATCACGTCAATGACGTTTCCGCCAACGGTCGCGACGGTCTGAACCGGAGTCGAGGTAATTCCCAAATCAGCATCACCCACGAACCGAATCGCATCCGCATAAACTGACCGATTGTTTGCAACATCGTTTCCATCGCCGGAGCTCAGCACACGAACTGTCAAGGGATTCAAAACTGTATGAGCAAAGCCGTCCGGCTGGTTCGGCAATCGAATCCAGTTGTTAAAGCTTGCTTGGTTGATCGTACGAGTCGCCACGACCGCTCCACCTTGCAAAATCTGGTAGGTAACCGTGCGCGCCAAATCATTTGGCCCGTCGTTATTCGGCAAATGAACCTCGATGAAGTAAGTCCCCGGATTCGCAACCGGTTCCCACTCCACAAAGCTCGTCGGAGCCGCCGTCGCCGGAATGATCGCATAGTTCGGACCAACCGAGTTGAACGTATTATCGTCAATAAATCCTGCGCCGATTGACGTCCCCGCGCTCAAGTTATCACTTTGTCGGAAAATCAAGTTCCTCGGATAAGCCGGATTGACACCTCCAGAAATCCAGTTCTGTCGCTCAATCGCGTAGCGATCCGTCTCAGATTGATTCAAATTAAATGGTCGAACCGCCGGCCAACTCCACACCATGTTTCGGCGCAAAGGCTCACCTGCATCCACAACTTGACCATTGTGGGTAAACGAACTCAGAACCCCAAAACGAAACTCCTTGTTCAACGCACCAACAAAAACAGGCTCATTCCGGGCCGAGACCACACGCTGGTCAAAAACTGTTGGTTGAGCATCAAGTCTGGGTTCGGTCAGCTCACCAACCACGGGCGAAGCCACATAAGTACCCGCTGAGCTGGGACTCTGACCAACCGCCTTCACCGCATCAGCATAAACAACATCCTGACCCGGCTGATCCGTATTGTCAATCAAGGTTCCAAAGTCATTCCGTCGGTGAACGTTGTAAAGCGTAACTACAACCGATCCTCCAAGTGCTGGCCGTGCAACGAATGGGGCCGTAGAGGTATCGCCCAGCGGTGCATAACCACCCGCTTGAGCCCGCATATCAACCCAGAAGAAGCGTGTACCATTCGCATCTTCAACCCCGTAAAGCTGAAACGCTGGCGTAAAGCGCAAATCATCATTGATCGAAGTATCAATGTCCGTCGGACCGATCGGCAAGTTGACTTCAACGTCAAATTCGTTCCCCGCCCCAAGGTTATCCAGAGTCCAGGTGAAAGCCGCAGTTGCCCCAACTTGTGGATTCGGACCGTCATTCCCACCGGTTGTCGAAGTCACCGCGTACCGATAAGGAGCCTGAGCGATGTTGAGCTGGAGATACCCACCCGCCAGAGTAAAGTCTCCGTTCGCCGGGTCAACAAACACCCCGAGCGAAGTCCCCGCATCCGGGTCATCATTATCAACTTCATTACCGGTTTCAAAAATCGGATCCCACCACCGCAAGAAGCCCCGACCCGCGTTGCCCCAAGTCGTTTCCGGAACCGCCACCGCTGGTTGAGGCGTACTCCTCCCTGCGCGCTCGTTGCTCCCCGCAAACGTTCGGAAATCCTGGGCATATGCCACGCCTCCGATGACCGCCGCCAAAGCAATCGCTCCGGTCATCGACCACAATTTCGTCCGTTTACTGGTCTTCTCCATGGGAATTACCTTCTTCACTTACTGTCTCTCCGCAAATACTGGTCGGGAAATACCGCGAATGCCTTGCACCGGCGGTAATTCAAACAAAATGCTCAATGCGTTGAACCCAAGATTCGCACGAGTCACGCTGTAGCTCGGCTGTCGAGGATCCGCAACGGCTCCAATCGATCCATCAATCACCACGACTTCGCCAGCAAACGGCTCGTTGTTCTTCTTTGTGCCCGCATAGCCATTGACAACCAAGACGTCACCAGATTCCAAGCGACGGGCGTGCATCGGTCGGAATCCTTCAGGATTCTGTCCAAGCTGACCAATCACAAATGGCCCCGCTGACCCAATCGGTCGGCGCATGAATTCATAAACCTCAACTGGCAACATCCATCGCACCTCCCAGCGGTTCAAGATCGTATTCTCTACGACTTCATACACACCCCGGTCAGTCGAAAGCATCGCCGTCAATACCGGTCCCGCGCCCAAATCGATGTAGCGCACACTCACCGAAGTCAATCCGCTGACATTCAACGTCCGCTCTGCCCTAGCTTGCGACAAGAACGAATAACTCCCGGCCGATACCGACATCAGTACATTCGCAGGCAAAGCCGGAACCGTGAATTCATTGATGACCTTCGTCTGGGGACCATCATAAATCACGACCCCACCAAAACCGCTCGGATTATCTGTACGGGCTCCCGGATTCGTATCTAAACCAAACGTCTTCGCCGATGGCTGAACATTGTTAAAGCCCATCGCATAGGCCGTTCGTGGTGTTCCGCCCACATCAACCGTCGCCCGGCTGATCGTGTTATATGCGTAACGCTTACCACTAAACTCTTCCGGCGAATGCCACCACACAATGCTTTGCGCCGGAGTCAAGCCTGCTTCGCTATCCAATCCGCCTTGGTATTGAACAACTCCCGTCACTCGGCCCTGTGCATCGAGCGTATAGCGGTCAATGACCTGCACAACTCGGTTGTTCCCCGCATCAGCAATCAACCAGTTATCCCAACGCTCGTCCGTAATCGTTCTGTAGCCGCTTTCAGTCGGGAAGAATGTATTCACATCCGCCGCTGAAACAAATGTCGTCCAGAACTGAACATCTTGTGGATTGCGCAGTTGGTTCGAAGAATTCTGCGGCAAACCGTTGATCGCTCGGTCAGGGTGGAATCGCAATCGCTGAACCGCCCGCAATTCTCGACCGCTAGCATCAATTCGAGCCACGAGGTTATTGCCCGGATCAGCAAAGACATAGCCGTTGTTTCCGTCCGGATAAACCCGATTCGGCGCACTCATCCGGCGCGGTCGCTCGGCAACACTCGGTTGATTGGCATTCACTTCACCCGTATTTTCTAACGCCCACAGGGGGTTACCAACCGGGTCAAATCGCCCGATCCGCCCTGCATCAGCAATCAAGAAATCACTGCGCTCAAAGACCGTCGTGTTCACATCAGACGTGACCGCAATCGCACCTTCACCCACCGCAAGTCCAAAAATCTGCGGCTCACCGAGCAAAGCGGCTTGCAAAAGTCGAATTCGGAAATCTTCACCCGAGGTCACTCCCTTCAACTGAGGCCATCGAATCGACTTCGCTGGCGTCACATTGCTAAAGTCATTCACCGTGACCGGCCCATTGACTCGAACATTGTAAAGCTGACTCACCCAGGGCCGCGCACTGGTACTCACCAAATGAGTGTCGTCTGGGCTAATCCGACGATCCGCCCCAATAAGCAATCCATCAAAAGTGGGAATCCCGCTAAATCCGTTCAGAATCAGTGACGGCAGCGCACTCGCTCCGGCAATCACCATTCGCTCCCCGGCAACAACCGGCCCCTGGTCAATGCGGTAGCCATTAGCTACTGTGTAGAAATTGACGTGGCTCCATCGGCCCGACGCCGCACCCGGGAAGAATCCACCCGAAGCAAGCGGAGCCTCCGGCTCGTAAATCGTGTCCGTTTGACCATCTCGCGAAACGATAACCGGAAGATTGTTCGAGAGGCACGAATTCAATGGCCCGCGAGTTGCCGAAGCGAGAGTCCGCAATCTCACCCGTGACCGCGTTGAATTCGGAATCGGTTCAATCGAAAACGCATTCGAACCCAAAGTACTGAACAAGCCAGGATTCGCTACATAGCCGCTTCGCGACATATCCGGTTGCTTCAACAGCAGTCCTTGGTTCTGACCACTGCCGACTTCCGCAATAAATTCTGGATCATCTGGCGATGCTTCCAGGCTCACGACCACTCCCGTTGGCACTCCGAATCCACCAAAGGACTTTGTTGAATTCACCGCAACGTAGAATGCGTCACCCGCTGTCGCAAGGCCTTGCGGATTAAAGTTGATCATCTCTCGATTCAAAAATGGAATCAATCGAACCAGGTCATCTTCATCGGCAAATGCCGCAGGATAACCCGCCGAGGAGCCCAAAGCTCCAAGATTGTTAATCCGAGAATGGAATTCAAATCGAGACTTAACCAGGAACTCTCCTCGCCCAAATTCAAGGAAGTTGTAGAACGACCCACCGATTGCCGAACCAACAATGAGCCCGACATTCCCACTCGCTGCCACCGCTGGCGCTGACCGCAAGTCAAGCTGAGGCACCGAAGAGTCCTGAACAAAAATGTTCCCTCTCACTTGTGCCGCCATAGGATTAACGCCATTGGTCCAATCAATCATGTAATCAATTCGATAATTAATGTCGTTTTCCCAGTCAATTCCCGATGCCGAACCCGCCGCCGAGAGCTGCAATTGGATCACACCATTCGTCGGCTGAAGGACGACGCCCGTGAAATTCGTATTGACAAAACCTTGGTCAAACGGAACGCCCGATGCATTCAAAAACTGAACTTTTAGCCCCCGAGGTGAGCGATCTCCCGTCACCGTGGAAAGCCGCAAGGCGTTTTGAGCAGCACGAGTGGTCAAATTGATCGCCGCCCCCGCAAGGTTCACATTGGAAGGAACTTCTCCACGGGCTCCCAAATATACACTTGTCAATCCAGCCGGAGTGTTTGTCGAAGACTGCCGATCAGTGCCAATGTAGGCAACCAAGTCAAGGCCACCCGACGAGTCTTGAATCGGGATATAAGCCACTGATGGGCTCGCACCGGGCAAACGATAAGTTCCTGCGCCCGCACCGCTCCAGAAGTAATTCCCGAGCGTATTTCCATCGTCATCAATATTGCGAGACTCATCACCTGCGCCTTCCGCCGCCATCTTCGGATTCACCATCCACAGGCGACCTTCATTGAGCGTCCCCGCATCGGCAACGTACAGCACGCCTTCGTGATAAGTCGGCGCAAAGACCTTCGGCTGAACCCCTGGCCCACCTGCCGGAGGAGTGATGCTCACAAACGGCGTTACTCCCGTACCCACAGTCTGGTTCAAATTAAATCCATGCAACCGGCCATCAAGAGACTGCACCCAAACCTGTTCTGCGATCGGGGAGCCCGGAACCTCAACATAAGTCGGCTCAGAGATCGTCCCCAAAGACGCACTCGACCATACTCGGTCATACGCTGTCCCCACCGGATCAACAAACCCGTCGTCATCGTTCCCATCACGATCCAAATCAGTATCCGTATTCGCATCATAAACGAAAAGCGTCCCCCCCACACTCGTAATCAAGCGACCATTCGCCAAGATCGGTGTCCCTTTGGAACCCGCAAAAGCCGGAGCCTGGAGCCGCCGAATCGCCGGCATCGAAACCGTTACTGCTGTCGCACTCGATCCACGCGCGCCACTCTGGGCCGAAGCAAACCGTGACCGCGCTTCGAGAGCGTTCAAAACCAGCTTCGCCGAAGCAAAATAAGCCGCATCCCGACGACCCCTGCTTGAAATCACGTCTGTATTGGGAGCGCCCACCCGATTACCGTTTAAAATCGCGCTCGTTCCCCGTGTTGTCAGCAGGACAAAACCATCTCCAATCTGAGAAAAACCAACAACCGTATTACCGTTGGAACCAATCACCGTTTCAAGCTTAAATGAGTCAAGCTCAACGCCTCGCGCAATCGTCGCCGCTGGTGTCGCACCAAAGTTCACGGGGCTTGCCGTGACATTACTCGCGCCATCGGTCAAAGCATATGCATCTGCGAGCGATATCCGATTCGGCCCGAGTGTGAGCGGATGAAACTGATTCAAATTCAAAAAGGCATTCCCAAATGTCCGCGTTACAGGAACCGGGAAGTTATTCATCAGATCAACATCTGCCCCACCACCAACGAAATCAACCCAAAGCAAACCACCCTTGTCAACGAACCGGCGCAACTTCTCCCGACCTTCCGAGGAAATCGAGATAACTCCGTTCACGCTCAAAAGTAAAACGTCATAGCGCGCCAAACTGTCGCTTGTCTCACTTCGGAGGTCAACCATCCAATAAGGAGCATAAGTTTTGTTGATCGGATCGCCGGGAGTTCCCGGATAAATAGTTGCAGCATCTTGGGTAAAAACACCGTTTCCACCACCAGAATCAAACCGCCAATCAGCCGGCTTGACTGCCCGGTCACCGTCCAAAACACTCCAAACGTGTGGAGCATTAGAAGGAATAATCGTCCCCGCCGGATCCCGAAGCACAACCACCCCGGCCTTGATCGACACCGTATCGGTCGAGTAAGTAACGGGCTGGGCCTGCGCAGCAATTGCGCAGGCTACTAAAGCACCAATGGGAATTATGCGAGTCAATTTCACGGGTTTATGTCTCCAAAGTAAGCCAATGTCGGGCTAACCGGAAGTCGGGGAGCCGGAGGCAAAATTCGCCCAACCGAATCCAGTCGAATTGCCTCCAGCGGAGCTGTTGGCGTGTCATTTTGCGGAACCGCCGCTGTCGCCAGCACCGGGTCGTAATTCAAAATCATGTTCGGAACGGTCAACTGGCCCGCCAAGACACCACCCGGCACATGAGCCGTCGGCAAGACTCGGCCTGTACCGCCAATTCGTCGCGGCATCCAGCCCCATTTCTTCAACCATTCAGCTTGCATACTCATCGGCGCCGGCATGTTCTCCGCAATCGATCCAATGATCGAAATCCGGACCGCCAAAGGTTCACCGTAGAACGGCATCTCCGGCGATGCACCATACCGCTCATATCGACGTTGTTGAGCCGTATCAAGGTTCACTCCTCCGCCGTAATCCAGAGCCGCGGTCGCCAAGTCATCCGTATTGTCAGCTGGCGTGTAATTCTGCTCAAAACTCGTCCGCAAGTCATCCGGATTCGTGTTGAACCACTGGCCAGGAATCACAAAGAACGATCCATTCTGCGCGTACATTACAGCTTCAATCCGCACATCTGCCGGGGTGATCGCCGTTCGCGCCATCAAGACATTCTTCGAGGGTTGAGCCCCCACCGGATTCAAGAAGAATCGGAAGTCGGTCGGGTGTTGCGTCGCCAGGTCAAATCCGCCAAACGGATTCGCGCCCGTTGCTTCAAGCTTCCGTGCAAGCGGATTGTAAGCCGCGAATGCCCCCGCAGTTGGATTGAAAATCGGCATCGCCCAGCTTTCAAATTTCGGATAAGCATTCACCGTCGGATCGGTCAATCCATATTCAGGAATGTTTGTTGGAACTGGAGCCGGATAGGCCGCCGCCGCTCCATTCGTCAAGACGGAATTCAAGAAGAAGTTCATATCCGTCGGGAACAAATAGCTCCCCGTCGCCGGAGTCGGATCACGGAATACTTGTGAGCTGATTTCCAGCCCCAAGAATGCCGGCCCATTGTCATCGCCACTTACCGAAGCAATCATCCAGCTCGGCAAGACTCCCGTCCCGTCCGCCGCCGCATAACCCGTAGCAAACGGTTGCCACGTGCTCGGATTGTTTCCAACCGGGTTGAGTACGAATTCGGTACTCATGACAATGTCCGTACTCGGATCAAGCTCAATCGGGTTCGGCGTATTCGGAACCGGATTCGTGGATTTCGGTCGCGGACTCTCGCCCACTTTCGGACCAAAGAACATCGTCGTGTTTACTGTCACATAATCCTTAGCAAGGAGCGCAAGCATTGACCGACTCGGTCGCGTGAGCATTGCACCCGCCCAAGGCTCAAAAACACCCTTGGTAATGCTTCCTTCAACGTAAATCGAACCCATGGAAACCAGAGTCAGCTGCTGATCTGTCGGAATCACCCCGCGAACGCGGACATCTCCTTCAAACATCAGAACGCCGTTGAAAATCTGACCTTCCGTCGCAAAGTTCCCCGTGAGCGGATCAAACGCCGGATTCGCAATGTTATTCACGATGAAGTTCACTCCGCCAACGTTGCGCACCCAATACCGAGCGTACGTTGAGCCCGAACTCGCACCGTTCGGATCAACCCAGAACGCCTTTTCACTGCGGTTGTCCCGGCGAATCTCAAAGCCATCCGGCAAAAGCTGAACGTGAGGAGCGTTCGGAATGTAGTAAGGCCCCTGCCATCCCTGACTCGTTGCATTGTTCGGATTCAACCAGTCATTCGGCATCGACTTTTGCGGGTCAAAACCTTTTCCAGCGTCAGAACCACGACGGTTCCCTCGTTCGTTGCTATCAACATAAACGCCTTCTCCGTGCCCAAACTGACCAATCAAATCACCCGCCGCATTCAAACGACCTGTTCGCTGAGTCAATTCCAAATAACGGTTCAACCCGTTCTGCGGATTAGTGGCGGTAATCGAAGGAGGATCCTTCCGCTTTGTCGTCCGGATATATCCTTGAGCATCCTGAGCATCTCGACCATCTTGCAAAACACCTGAAACGGTCGTGTAATTCGGATTATCGCTGCTCATCTGGTTACCCGTAAGCGTCACTGGCGAAGTCACCGGGTCACCCGCTCCCGTATTCAGCTCGTCCCAGTTTCCGGTTGCGTTGTTCAACTTAAACAGGCTCAGAATCAATTCCGCCGAGCTATTCGCCGGCTTAATTCCACCAACCGCCGTGACATTCTCGCCCAGACTACGGTTAATCACCAAGCGATTCACACCGTGGACTTCAAGCGGCGCATTGGAATAAATGCTCGCCCCACCCGGCAACAGATCCCAGCGACCTTGGTCAACCGGAATAGAACTCGCACCCGAATTGTTTGAACCAAAATTGATCCCCGTCGCAACGTTAACGCCCTCATATCGAGCCCCAACGTTCGTTTGATCAGTAAACAGACCCGCTCCGCCCGCCGTTGGGAATCCAATTTCTGCCGGACGATTCAATTCGTAGATGTTCGAGATAAACCGACCCGATTCCAAGAACCCAACCGATGCAAATGCAATCATTGTCCGGCTATTCGTGATCGTGTTGTTTGCCGCCTTGAGCTGACCAACACCATCTCGAACCGCATTCCCATTCGCAAACCCCGTAACGCGCAAACTTTCCGTCAACAACTGACTTGGGTCAATTCTCCCCTGGTCGTCAAGCGCCCCGGCTCGGCCCACCGACTCAATGACGATATGGCCCTTGGCCCGGCCAAGCTCGCGCAAGGCACCCGTTGCCGCGCTGAACTGGTCATACGCCGAAGGTGAGTACCGCACTCGAACCAAAGCTCGACCCCGGTCGAATCCAACCCGGGAATAAGCTCCCAAGTAGTCTGGGCCGCCCAGGTCAGTAATGAAAAATCCCGGACGATTCACCGGATCAATTTCAACCGGAAAACCGCTACCCGGTCGCAAGAAACTCGCATCTGGATCTTTCGTGACCCCGCCAACCGCCGTGAGTGCCGTCGCGTCCGGACGCCAGTCCGCACCCGAGGCCGAATTCAGCATCTGATTGTGCGCGTACTTAATCCCGGCTGTTGCCAAATCACTTGCAACCGTCCGCCGCGCAGATCGACCGGTTTCCGTAATATTCCGACTGATAATCCCGGCAAACGCAATTCCCAAAATCAGGAGAACACCCAGAACCAAGATCGCAATCACTAGCGTCTGACCCGATCGCCGGGACCGCTTCGTTGAACTCATTTTCATCTCGTACATCGCCATTCTCCTATCACCGCAGCTTGTTTCGCACCGCCGCGGAACCACGCACCGTCACCATCTGAGGATTCGGAATCGATGTCTGCGGATAATTGCGGATCGTCAACACGACCTCCATCAACTCCGAAGACCCATAGTCAACCGACACAACATCGTTCGGCTCAGTAAATTGGAAGCGATACGAGACATAAATGTTCCCGTTCGGCTTCGGTGTCGCCAAAGGAAGGATCGCATCGTCACCAGGAATCGGCTCACCGTATCGAGAATTCAACTCCATGTATCCCGCACGGTATCGAGCCTGCAATACTCCCGACAAGAAATCTGTACCGTCATAGAACGACTTGTCAAAATTCACACCGGCAAATCCAAAATCCGCCGCCCAGTTCGGCTCTTTCCGATCCGTATAGTTGATCTTGTACTGGTTCGGCCCAACCGGAACCGAATCAATATTCGGCACTCGGCTATAGCGAACAATCTGTCCGTAGTTCGGCCCCGGATTTTGATCCGGCCCATAAACCACCTCGCTCCCCGGCACAATGTTGATTCGAGGGAACAGCCCCGGTGTCAACGGACTCGGTTCTGCGCTTGGACCAGCCATCGGCAAGGTTCGAAGGTCAATAAACCGCTTCACACCATTCGCCAGATCATCACGAGCTGGTGCCAGAGCCGGATTCGGCCACAGCGAATCCCATTGATGCCACAACCGGGCGTATTGCTCGTTTACGCCTGCAAAAGTGTGCCAAGCCGGACCAGCCGTATAAGCCGGATTCGCTGGTGTGACCGTTACGCCTACTTCCACTCCCGGATCAGTTGTCTGATTACTCGGAACCCGTGCGTCAAATGCAACTCCTGCATCGACTCCATAATCCCGAATGTCAAATCCTGCATCAATCGTTCCTACCGTGGGGTTCGGAACTAGCGCAATAAATTCTTGCCGCGCCGCTGGGCTCGCTGCCAGAACTGCAAGGTTCAACGACCGAGTGAACGGATAATCTGCCCCTTGACCTTTCAAACTGCGATACCGATCCACGTTGAAGTACTCACCCGCGCCGCCAAAGATCGCATTCTCACCTGCCGCATTGGGTTGCATGATGAGCGTATTCGCCGCCGGAAGAGCTGGACCTCGAACGGCACCCGCGCTCTGATTCAGCGGCCCGAACACCGCCGGATAGGTACTCGGCCAAATCCGCATCTGCGCATCCGACCATGCACCGAGCTGAGTCTTATACGTTGCCGGACCCATCTTTTCCGAATTGTCCGTCTCTTCGTTCGGTCGAACCGCAAGCTGCGCTTCCGCCGCTTCCGTATTCATCCGCGTCGGCTGGAACCGAATGAGCGGCACAACAATCGGGTTCACCCCATCAAACTGAACTGTGTTGTTCGCCTTATTAAATACCGGCATGATCATGTCGTACCGGCTGACCTCGGTGACAATCGTCGCCTTGTTCATCCAGTTCCGAACCATCTCGTCCCGATCCGCCGGATCGTAAGCCTGACCCGTTACATACGGCAAAGCTGGCCCGCCACCAAGGAGGTTGCGCGCCAAAGGATCCGTAAAGACTGGATCATCAAAAAGCGGCCCACTCGTATTGGGATCAGCATCCCGGTCAAGATCAATGAAAAAGCTGGAATTCACAACCCGCGTCGGGACGCCCGCAATCGTCTGATAAACGTACGGCTCAACTTCCGCACGCATCAGTACATAAAGATTGTCCTGTTGTGAGTTTGCCGGAAGCCAGCGACCCCCGCCCGGTCGGTTGTATTGGACCCAAGGGTTGTTATAAGGTGCAAAAGGATCGCGCCGCGCGATGAAGTACCGCACAATCGTCGTCCCCGGAACACCCGGAATCTGCATCTGACCTTTACTGGTCTCCAAGGTCGGGTCAACTTTCCCCGTATCTGGATCAATAAATCCTGTTCCAACCCGGCTCGCTGGGTCACCCTGCGCTGGAGCTTGAATGTCGAGTTTCACATAGCTCATCGGCAAAGCAACTTGTGCCCCCGTCGAATCCGGCAAAGTCACATAAAGCACACCTTTTTGGCCCGCATTGTCTCGAACGCCTGCACTGTTAGAAACCTCCCGCTCAATCTGCGAAACCACTCGCCGCGCCACGTCTTGCGCATTCGCAAATCCCTGGGCCGCTCGCGTGATGTTGAAACTCTGAACGACCGGGATGATGATCAGCCCCAGCAAAATACTGGTGATCGCGATCACCACGATCAACTCAATCAGCGTAAACGCTCGTTTCATCACTCGCTTGGCCATTAGTAGTTTCCTCCCGCATCAAAGGTCTCGGTCGTCGTCGTGTTGTATCGCTCAATCCACCGACGCAAGTTGTCAAAATTCGTTGTCGTCGATCCACCCAAAGTAAACGTATCCGGGTTGTAGAACGAACGCACCTTAATCGAAGCCCCGTTCACTCGCCGAACCGCATATCCGTTCCGACTAGAATCGAAGGTGTTGCCGCCAGGAATCTCAGCATAAGCAACTGAAACCCCCGCGAACTGCTCAACCCCACTGATCTTCAAATCCCGATCTCGCACCACCGGAGCAGATGGGCCCGCAAGCCAAAGTTCACCAATCGTCACCTTCTGACCACGATCAATCAGCGGGAAGTAAAGCCGGTTCGGTTGACCCCAACCTGCACTCGCCCCTTCGTAGCACTGACCCGCCACCAACTGGTTCGGCGCACTCGGATAAACCACGTTGTATGATGCTGATGCCTTCAAGACTTGAGTCGCGAGTTCGCTACTCGGGATGTACATCCCCCGAACTGAACGGCCCGCCAATTCAACCGGACCAGAGTCCGTGAACCCTTGGAACGTTCCATCTGGCAACGCAATCCGACCAGTAATTGCAAATCCATCCGACGTGTCCGTGTCGCGGAACTGCACATTGCCGTTCGATTTGTCCACAAAGTACGGACTTCCCGTCGCTTGGTCATTCCCCAGGATAAAACCACCGGTCTGCAAGTCCATCAAGACAAAATCTTGCTGAGCCAGCGGCCCGGCCAGAGTCGGAACTTGCATGAACACATCTGTCGCAAGACCAATCCCACCAAAATTCGTACCGTCTGCCGACGAACCACTGCCCGGCTTGATCGAGTTCACCAAAAGCTTGACGTTCGGGCTGAATGTGCCCGCAACTGGACGAGGAATCGAGAAGTCGTCCTGCATGATCCGCCAATCGTAAACCGAATAATCCACACGCGCCACCAGCGGAGTCGAGTTACCATCAATGTCACTCACCCGATAATTCGCACCTGCTGGATTCAACATCAACGTTCCATAAGCGTGATTCCAAGGGATAAATTGGTAAGGATCATCCTGATTGAATGTGCCGGTAGAAGGAACTTCGCTAAAAATTCGCTGAACCCGCAAACTGCCGATCTCAACGCCGCGATAGCCCGCGACCGTAAACCCACCCGCCGCAACCAGCTCCGGAATCGAAATCACCGAATAATTGCCTTGCGTCGCAAAGTAAGGGTTGCCCGGGGCAGCTGTGAAAATCGCTTCAACAACTCGCTGATTGACTCCATCGTTGAAGATAAAACTCATCGACACGCGGTATGCATGGGGAATCAAAGTCGCCGCAACCGTATCTTGCAAAGCACCCACGACGATCTGATCTTGATTCAAAAACGCCGCCGGAACTTCTGCCGGATTCGTCGCATCTTCACCTGCGTTGAAGTAGAACACATCCGTGTCATACAGGGCAGCCGCCGTATCCGGAATTTGATCATCCAGATTGGCTGTTGCGCGGCGCAAGTCATTGCCGTAAACCTGCAACACTTGACCCGCCGAACGGTTCGCCCCAGCATCGTGCAGATAGAAAATCGGCGCAAACATCAATTGCATCCGGCTACCCCGAATTCCATTCACAAACGTTGGTTGTGAAATGGGACGACCTTCCCCGATAATCCGCGTGATTTTATTTGGCCCCGTGAGCTTAGACCAGTGACCAACCGGATTCCCAGCTACGATCACCTGACCGCTTGCATCAACTTCACCGACATTGGATACCGGATCAACCGGCGGCGTCAGTGAATTCGGATCGGTTTGAGAAAGGATGAAAACCGTACCCGCCGCATTGAAAGTTCCGGCAACAATTCTCTCTGGCAACTGCGCCGACTGACCCAGCACCTGCTGAACCTTTGCTCGCGCCAAAGAAATCGCTTGCGTTTGCGCCCGATTCGTTCGCAAAACCTGCAATCCCGGAGGGAACACTTGCACTACCGCAAGAATCCCCACCAAGAACACCACGATCACAGTCAAAACCTCGATCAAAGAGGCTCCCTTCACTGTGCGTCGATTCATTTTCACTCGTACCATGTCCTTTCTCAAATCAATCTCAATTCGTTTCGTCCGTCAGTCCGGCTCGCTGCCACTCCGAGGCGATTTAATTCGCCTTCTGTCGCCAAGCTCGGTCAAAAAGCTGCTTACTATCCCAAGGCCGCGCGGCACCGCTCAGCAAGAGAACAATGTCTCGTCGAACCGCACCCGGAACGCCTGGAGTCGTGTATTCGCGGAAATTGCTGTTCCACGTCACCACCGTTTCATCGGGCGGATTGGTATAGCCGAGCTGACGCGGGTCATCATTCTCATTCCCACTACCAAAGCCGGCCCCAGATCCAATGGCAAAGTTCGTCCAGAAACGCGTGTACCGCAACTCATTTCGAGTTCCGCCACCCGCCACCGGCACGCTCGCCACGTCATATCCCGAAATTGAATAGAACAACCGCGCCCTCGGATCAGTTGGATCGTTCAAAGTCACACCACCGCATCGCGCCCCCGCGGCAATCGCATTGATCGAAGGATCCCAACAAACTGCACCATCAGCTGGCCCAAAAGCCTGCCTGACGCCTGCAACGTCGTCTGTCGCTGTGATCGCACCATCTCCGTTCAAGTCAAGTTGAGCGCCGTTGCCTATCGCCGTCGCATCCGGCTCTGGGAATACTGCATTGACCGTTGCCGTCGAACTCGCCCGGACATACGAAGGAGTCATCGCCGAAAGCGGAACCCGCTTCGGTGCCAAAAATCCTTTCAACTCGCTCGCCGGAATCACATTCCCCGCGTTCGGGCCACTGGCATAAAGGGTCACATAACCCAAGAGTGCCGGAGGATATGCCCCCTGATCCTCCCGGTACAAAGCCAACGCGGATCGAAGCGAATTCATGTTCGCAATGTCTTGGCTTCGGTAAGAATTGTCCTTCACCCGTGAAAACACAGGCACGATAATCGCCGACAAAATTGCAATGATCGCAATAACTGTCAGCAACTCAAGTAATGTAAATGCGCGTTGGCCGTTCCTCATGGCGTACTCCGGTCTGTCTTGTGTGACTCAACCTGATTTCCCTTTGTTCCGTTGTCCTCATTCAAGCCCCAAAGATTGGATGTACTGATCCAGCCAACCATAAAGCACCGGCGCGAACAAAATCACCGCCAATGCTCCGGCCGCCAAATAAGGGCCAAACGGAATCATCGTATGTTCTACCTCAGGCTCCTCCTCAAACTCTTCCATTGAGTAAGGATTCTCCCCAAACCACCATTCGTACACCCGAGGCCAAATCAATCCAAAAATATCCATGAGTAAAACATATCCCAACCCGCACTTAAGAAGCGACCCAATACTCTCTGGCTCATAATGCTCCTCCTCCGCTTCAACTGGCGCTGGCTTTCTGCGCATCAAGGCAACCTGCAATCCCCCAATCACCGCCCCCAAAGCCACCGCCATCGCAAAACTCATCCCCGCTCCAATCGGCAACAGAACCGCCCCAATTCCCCGCGCCATCTTGATGTCACCATGCCCCATGGCATCTTTTCGGAACATCACGCGCCCCAAAAATGCAATTCCCCACAATACTCCCACACCTGTTAATGCCCCCGAAATCGAACTCGGCATCCCCCACAACCATGCTTCCGGTAACCCAAAAAACACCATCGCAATGTTCATTCCCACCCCAACCACAAACATAAACGCGTTGATTTGGTCTGGAATGATGTAATGCGCCAAATCCGTAAAGATAGCGGCAACCAATGCCGCCGCAAAAAGACAGAATCCCACCGCATTGATCACGTTGAGCGGACTATAAAGTCCCGCCGGCTGCAAAACTAACTGCTGATACCAAATCACCCCGAATAATCCCCCCGTGATCAGTTCAACAATAAAGTACCGAGCCCCAATCTTATTCTTCCCACATTGACACCTCCCCTTCTGAAAAGCCCAACTCAAGAGCGGCACCAATTCCGCCGGAGTCAACTGCTTGTCACAACTCGGACAATAGCTATTCTTGGGTTTATAAATCGAAATCCCCCGCGGCATTCGATAGATCACCACGTTTAAAAAACTGCCAATCGCTGCGCCAAACCAAAACCCAACGATCCAAGTCCAAGCGGGGAACACTCTCTTTACTTCCTTGGCATCCGTGCCAATCCGCAAGATACCAGGTTCACTCCAGTTCGGACCACCTCAAACAAAACAAAGTGGGTTGAGCAATTATGCTCAACCCACTCTGATAATCAACTGACGACAATTATTCTTCTGCGCCGCCGCTCGAAAGACCCTCAACAACCTTCAAAAGTGGTGCAAACATCGCAAAAACAATGAATCCAACGACCACCCCAAGGAAGACAATCAAGATCGGCTCAAGAGCAGATGTCAATGACTGCAATGTCGCCTCAACTTCTGCTTCATAGAAGTCCGCAATCTTCTGGAGCATGTAGTCAAGCGAACCTGACTCTTCACCAACTCCGATCATGTGAACAACCATCGGCGGGAACAAGCGACTCGCTTCCAAAGGATCGCCAATCCGATCCCCTTCTCGAATCCGTGCTCGAGCATCCAAAACCGCATCCGACATGATCGAGTTGCCGACCGTGCCCGCAACCGTTTCCATCGCCTGCAAAATCGGAACCCCGGAGGTCAAAAGCGTACCCATCGTCCGGCTAAACCGCGCCATGCACACCTTCAGGTGAAGCGGGCCAAAAACTGGAATCTTCAATTTAATTCGGTCAACAACCCGGCGACCAAACCGAGTCGATGAGAACAGCTTGAATCCAGCATAAATCGCCGCACCCACGATCAAAAAGATGTGCCAGTTCACAACCATGTTGTCCGACAAATCCATCAAGAACTTCGTCGCCGCCGGAAACTCACTATCCTTCAATCCAAGGTCCTTAAAGATGTCCGTGAACTGAGGAACAACGACAACCATCAACAGGACAACAATCCCAACCGCCGCCAAAACAACGATCAACGGATATGTCAAAGCGGCCTTGACCTTACGCCGAAGGTTGACGTCCGATTCCAAGAACTGAGAAAGTCGCTGTAAAGCCTCTTCCAAGACCCCGCCAATTTCACCCGCACGAATCAAACCAATAAACAGGTTGTTGAACGTCCGTGGGTGACGCTGCATCGCTCGGCTCAAGGATTCACCACCCTCAACCCGCTCGCCAATGTCGATTAGAATCTTTTTCAGCTTCGGATCCTCGGTCTGACGGCTCAAAACGTCCAGACAACGAACCAAGGAAACCCCCGCGTCTACCATCGTCGAAAACTGACGACAGAAGAGCGACAACTTAATCAGCTTGACTTTTCCGTAAGAACGGGCCTTCTTCAGGTTCCCTTTCTTAATCATTGTCACTTCGACAATTTCAAGGCCCTGCTCCTGGAAACGGGCCCTCAAATTCTCTTCAGATTCAGCTTCCGCCGTTCCCTTCTGAAGTCCGCCGCTGGGATCGCGGAATGTGTAGCTGTAGACTGACATGGTTCATTTACCTCCGTGGCGGGCCGCCTGACTCGCCTTGACCGCCTGGGCCGCCCAGGTTAATCATCTTCTTCAATTCCTCAACGTTCTGACAACGCGACATTGCGTCCTCAAGCGTAATCAAGCCTTTCATATATTGGTCGCGCAAGCACTGATCCATACTCATCATCCCATGAGCATGACCCGTCTGAATCATAGACGGAATCTGGTGCGACTTATTTTCCCGGATCAAGTTTCGGATCGCCGGGGTGGCGATCATGATCTCATTCGTCGGAATCCGACCCGGCCCACTCGCCCTCGGAAGCAATTGTTGAGAAATAATCGCAATCAAGTTGTTCGATAGCTGAACCCGAATCTGCTCTTGCTGACCCGGAGGGAAAACGTCAATAATTCGGTCAATGGATTCTGCCGCGTTATTCGTGTGGAGCGTGGCAAAAACCAAGTGCCCCGTTTCCGCCGCCGTAATCGCCAGCTGAATTGTTTCGCGGTCGCGCATTTCACCAACGAGCAAGATATCCGGGTCTTCCCGCAAACTGGCCCGGAGCGCATTGCTAAAGCTCAAAGTGTCCTGACCCAACTCACGCTGGTTAATCACGCAACTCTTGTGCACGTGCAAATATTCGATTGGGTCTTCAATCGTAATAATGTGGTGCGCGAAGTTCATGTTGATATGGTTGATCATCGCCGCAAGCGATGTCGACTTGCCCGAACCCGTCGGACCCGTCACCAACACCAAACCACGTGGCTTTTCTGAAAGCGTCTTCAAGAGCGGCGGAAGATTCAACTGTTCAACCGTCGGGATTGAACTTGAAATCAAACGGAACGCCGCAGCCACACTTCCACGGTCACGGTACATATTCACCCGGAATCGGGCTCGAACCGGACCCTTACCCTGCTCACGGAGGTGCGGAGGATTCGGCAATGCATAGGAGAAGTCAAGCTCTTTCGTCTGCTCAAACTTCGTCACATTGTCGTCAGAAATAATTTCATAAAGCATCCGCTGGCAAACCTGAGGCGTTGCTTTTTCATAGTTCAAACGCTTTAATCCACCATCTTCCCGAATCACCGGCTCGCTGTCCACACAAAGGTGAAGGTCAGAGCAGTTCCGATCAACCATGATGTGCAACAGCTCATCAATGTGCAAATCGTCCATTCCGCGCGGCGCACCAACCTTTTTCTCCTCACCGCGAGGCGGCTCGCCCATTGACGGTGGGGCCCCCGCAGGCGGGGTCATCGCCGGCGGCGGAGTCATTCCAGATTGCATTGAAGGATTGTTTTCCATGTGTTACTTATTTTTCGTTTGACGTCGTGTTAATTCAAATTTGTTCAATTGCGTTCCGACCAATTTTAGAAACCAGCCGTGAAGACAACGCGCATGACTTCGTCCGGAGTCGTCTGACCAAGCAGAACCTTCTCCAAACCGTCTTCGCGCAACTCTTTCATACCATTCGCTTTCGCTGCCGCTTTAATGTCGTTGAGCGGAGAACGCCGGACAACCATTTCCGCAATCTCTCCGTTCATCACCATCAATTCGTGGAAACCTGTCCGACCCTTAAAGCCTGTCATTCGGTTGTCCTCGTGCGGAATACCCCGGTAAAGCGTCACAAGCGCCTCTGGATCCTTCACTTGGAATCCAAATCGGCGCAAGTCAATTTCGCGAACCTCATACGGCTCCTTGTTATTCGGGTCAATGCGTCGTCCAAGCCGTTGGGCCAAAACGCCAACCACAGTTGCCGAAATCAAATAAGGCTCAACCCCCATGTCAATCATCCGGAGAGTAGCCGAAGGAGCATCGTTCGTGTGAAGCGTGGACAAAACCAAGTGACCCGTAAGCGAAGCTTCAATTGCAATTTCCGCTGTTTCAAGGTCCCGCATTTCACCAACCATGATAATGTCAGGGTCTTGTCGAAGGAATGCCCGCAGAGCTGTACCAAAGGTCAAACCAGCCTTCTTGTTCACCTGAACCTGGGCCAAACCGCCAAGCTGATACTCAACCGGGTCTTCAACCGTGATAATGTTGCGCTCAACACTGTTGAGCATGTTCAAAACCGAATACTGCGTGGTCGTCTTTCCGGAACCTGTCGGACCCGTACAAAGGAACATCCCGTTCGGCTGAGAAATCAATTCTTCGATTTCGGCCTGGTTCGCTTCGGTAAAGCCCAGCTTGGAAAGGCCAATCATCGCGTTGCCCTTATCCAAAATCCGCATAACGATCTTTTCACCAAACGGTGTCGGGATCGAGCTGACCCGCAAGTCAAATTCCTTACCCTGGTGCCGAACTTCAATCCGACCGTCCTGTGGAACCCGCCGCTCGGCGATATTCATTTCCGCCATGATCTTCAAGCGGCTGATCATCGGTGCCTGAAGGTTCTTCGGAACCGTCATCGCCTCCATCAAAACCCCGTCAATTCGGTACCGAACCCGGACGTTGCGCTCTTGAGGCTCAACGTGGATGTCCGAAGCGCGGTCAATAATCCCGGTTTGAATAACGGCGTTTGCCAGCTTGATGATCGGTGCCTGGTCTGCCAGTTCTGCTCCGTCATCCTCGCCTTTTTCCGCCGGCATCGCCCCCATGTCCGCATCACGCGTCACCTGGGCCTGGGCGACCAATGCCGAAATCCCAGTCGCGTTGTCCCGCTTCTCTTGCGCCGCCGTCTTTGTTGCCCCGTTCTTCGGAGCCTCTGCTGCCGCACTCTCACCCGCTCCGTAATACTTTTTGATTGCGTCCTCAATCGCCCCCGGAACCGCAACCGCTGGCTTAACAATGCAACCACTCGCGAACCGAACCGCATCAATCGCTTCCAAGTTGTTCGGATTGCTCATCGCGACCCAAAGCATCGTTCCATCTTTTCGTACCGGAACAACATTGTGCTGTTTCGCAATTCGATCCGGAACAACGTTGACGGCACTACTTTCCAGCGCAACGTTGTCCAGGTCAACAAATGGGAATCCTGCTTCCTGCGCCTGAGCCTCCGTGACCTCGCGCTCACCCACCATCCCCAAATCCACAAGAATCTTCCCCAAATTCGGATTCTTGGTCTGCTCTTGCACCTTCATCGCTTCATCAAGCTGGTCAGGTTTCAAGTACCCCTTGTCAACAAGGTACTTGGCCATCGGTTTGCGTTCAATTGCCATTCGTTTCGTGTCCTCGGTCCACGTGCCCGTGAAATCTAATAACCGCGACTGCTCGTACTTCAGTCGCCGTCATCAACTGCCCGCTCGCTCCACCGCTCATTCCCAAAACTGCGGAACTCTCAGGCACATCCCCTATTTTATTCACAAAACGACCTGAATAAGAAAGGGGCAACCGTACTTTCTTGACTCTTTCTCTGGGTCTTAACGTTCGCCCACCCCCCGGAACCCCCCATAATTGAAGCTGTTTTGGTACGCGACGCCCTCATTCAGCTCATTTCAAAAGCCATTGATGAATTGGTGGAAAAACAAGTAATTGACCCTTCAATCAAGTCAATACCCATCGAAATTGAGCCGCCGAAGCAAGCCGACCATGGCGATTTCGCCACAAACTTCTGTCTCGTCGCCTCCAAAACTGCCCGAACCAACCCCCGCGCCCTCGCCGAAACCCTCCTCCCCGCCATCCTCGACGCTCAACTTTCCCTCCCCAAGATTGGGGAGGGTCAGGGCGGGGTTGACCAAGAACAACCTTGTAGCAACAGTGAAACCAGTGATTCTCGCCCCCCCTCCCCTCGGGGGAGGGATTAAGGGAGGGGAAGGGATGGGGCACAAACTCCCAAGCATCCTCCGGCAGACCCCTTGGTCCTGAGCACCCCCCCATCCTCTCCGCCGAAATCGCCGGTCCCGGCTTCATCAATTTCCGCCTCAACCCCGCCTGGGCCGCACAATTCCTGACCGATGTCCTCGAAAACCCCGGCGACTTCTACAAACCCAAGAACGACAACCCCCAAAAAATCAACGTCGAATTCGTCTCCGTCAACCCCAACGGCCCGATTACTATCGGCTCCGGCCGCGGCGCTGCCTTCGGCTCCGCTCTCTGCAATGTCCTCGAAGCCGCCGGAAACACCGTCCACCGCGAGTACTACATCAACGACGGCGTCAACTCCGAACAAATGCGCCTCTTCGCCGAATCGGTCAAAGCCATTATCGAGGGCCGCCCCGTCCCCGACAACGGCTACAAAGGCGACTATGTCCAAGATGTTGCTGTTTATCTTCAATATTGGCATGAAGAAATTCCTGAACTAAACACATATTTTCGACCGTGGACATACTCTTCCGAATTAAGACACATTGAAGAAACTGATTGGCCTGAGAGCAAACGCTACTTAATTAATAGGAGACGAACTGTTATCAATGAAGTATTGCGCTTTGCGGAGCAAAAGTCGCTCGCTATAGCAGACTTACCAGTCTCGCTGTATCAAGAATTGGCTCAGTCAGCAATGACACACATTCAAGGTAATGCTCTAACTAGGTTTAATGTTGAATTCGACACCTGGTTCTCCGAACAATCCCTCCACGATTCCGGCGTTGTCGAACAAGAACTCCAACACCTCCTCACAACCCAAGTAGCCGACGACGAGCTCACGCGCACCAAAGTCGTTTTCGCCAAAGGCGGACAAATCAAAGAAGTCCTCAAAGAAGCACAACCCAACGACGAAGAAAAAACCAATGATGAGGAAGTTCCCCCCCCAAGCCTGGGGGGGGCAGGGGAGGGGTTGAAATTCAACTTTCGGGTGGCAACGGAGAAACCAGTGATTCCGATTCCCCCCTCCCCGCTGGGGAGGGACTCAGGGAGGGGCAAGAAACAAAAACCATCTGGCTCCGATCAACCAAGTTCGGCGACGACCAAGACCGCGTCCTCAAACGCGCCGACGGTCGCCTCACCTATATCGCCAGCGACGTCGCCTACCACAAAGACAAATTCAACCGCCCCACCAACGCCGACAAGCTCATCACCGTTCTCGGACCCGACCACCACGGCTACATCGCTCGACTCACCGCCGTTGTCGCCGCCATGTTCAGCGACCAAGTCACTCCCCTCGACAACCCCGAACCCCTCACCGAGCACGAAGCCCTCATCTACTCCTCCGTCGAAGAGCGCAACCAGTGCCAAGCCGCCCTCGCTTGGGCAAAAGACCACCTCGAAGTCCAAATCTTCCAAATCGTCCGCTTCCTCAAAGACGGCAAACCCGCCCCCATGCGCAAACGCGACGGCAACATTTACGCTCTCATCGACCTGATCAACGAAATTGGCGAAACCCTCAAACCCGACGGCATAACCGAAGAAAAACAACAAGCTGGCTCCGACGTCGCCCGGTTCTTCTACCTTATGCGTCACCACGACACCGCGATGGATTTCGATCTCGAACTCGCCACCAAGCAGTCCGACGAAAACCCCGTGTTCTATGTCCAATACGCCCACGCCCGCATCTGCAGCGTGATCGATAAAGCCAGCGCAAGTCTCCCCCTCTCTGCGTCAGTGGAGAGGGGGCCGGGGGGTGAGGTCATCGAAAGCCCCCACTCCGCTTCAATGGAGATAGGGTTGGGGCTGAGGTCACGCGCCCTCCACCTGCTACAACACCCTAAAGAACTCGCCCTGATCCTCAAAATCTGCGACCTCCAAAACGAAGTCGCCCGCACCGCCGAGGATTACAGCGTCAACCGACTCACCACCTACGCCATCGAACTGGCGCGAACCTACCACAGCTTTTACGATTCCTGCCGCGTGATCCAACCCGATCAGCCCGAGCTGAGCCATGCCCGCCTTGCTCTCTGCGAAGCCACCCGAACCGCTCTCCGGGCCGCCCTCGAACTCTTGGGTGTCTCCGCCCCAACGCGCATGGAAAGAAATTCTCCGATAGCCGAACATCATTCATAACACAACCAATTTCCGCCAAAGAAAATTTCAATCATATCGAACGAATGGGAACCTCTAGGCTGTATGATTATATTGAGCCAAGATGATGTCTTTGCTCACCTCATTGGACAACTAAGTACAAATGAAACGAACTGCATTCACCCTCATTGAATTGCTCGTGGTTATTGCGATCATCGCAATCCTTGCCGCAATCCTCTTCCCCGTTTTCGCCAAGGCCAAAGAAGCCGCTAAGAAAACCAACGACCTCTCCCAATTCCGGCAGCATGCTACGGCAAACCTGATCTACGCCTCGGACTACGATGACAACTTCATCGTCGTTCCAGCATCGTTCGAAGGCGGCGGCCTCCGCGGACCCCACTGGGCCGACCGAATGCAACCGTACATCAAAAACCGACAAATGATGGCGGACGCCTCCAACACCCAAACGCTCTACCTTGACAACGGCTACTGGCGCCCAGGCGCAACCAGTGCAACCGACACAACTTCGCCGACTTACCGAGTCACTTACCACTACAATCACTTGATCTCACAAAGTGATGATCCTGCCGGTAATCCGAACTCAGTTTCCCAAACGGCGATCCCGCTCGTTGCCGAAACCGTATTGATGGGCCCTAGCGCAAACTGGTACAGCTGGAGCACTTGCCGAATCAACGGAAATACAGTTGACCTCCACTGGAACGTATCCAACGGAACCGCATTTGCGTGGGGCTATGAGTTCTGGGGTGGTATCGAAGGCGGAGGCTACTCCGGTGGCGCTAACTTCGCCTTCGCCGACGGACACGGCAAGTACTCCAAGCTCGTCAAGGGCGGGGACGCAGTAGCCGGAACGGGGGCAAACAACCTCTATGCCGCTTACTTCGTTGGAGCAAAAACCCGACCTGAAGTGAGTACAACTGGTGTCTGTCCCGCAGGTCGTGGAAGCAATGATGCCGGAGTCGGATTCTGATCAAATGAAGAGGCTGATCCTATTGACTACCAGCTTGGCGATCGTCCTTACCCTCATAGGGTGCGCCAACGAAGGCAACGCTGCCGACGGACGCGCCGTGAAAGAAGGCGACTACCAAGGTGCCCCCGGTGGTGCCACTTCGAGCAAAACCGAAGGCGAATAACTATAACAAAAATGCAGACCCCTGCACAAATCCGTGCAGGGGTCTGCATGTGAGGAATGCTTCTTAGATTCGCTTCTTGCGAGCCGCAACCAAAGCCGCAATCCCACTCAGAACAAGCATCGTCGCTGGCTCCGGAACCGATTCCGTAACCTTGCCCGAACCCGCTTGACCCGGCGTATTCTGAATATGCATCAAAGCGCGCAAAGGCGTACCGCCAACTGAAAACTCATCGAAATCAAGTGCATCGAGCCCCGTACCCGTCAACCGGATCGTTACTGAATCTCCCGGCAATAACCGACCCGCCCCACTTCCCGCATTAGTCGTCTTGAAGTCAATCGAGAAATCAAAAGTCCTTCCGGTATCCGTCGCTTGCCCAAAGCTTGAACCGTTGAAAGTAGCGACCTTGCCCCCAATTGCATTCGCCGAAACTCCAGTAACGGACGCATCCACATTCAATCTGAGCAAACTAATGAACTGGCCAGCCTGACTCCCTGAATTGTGGGTAACCACCAAATCAACCGTATTCGCCGCAACATCTGTGAAAACTGCATTCGCCCAAGGAGCTGTCCCGCCCGGTGTATCACTGGAAACCACCGTGTTGAGGTCAAAAGTCAAAGTTGCCGCAACCGCTTGACTCGTCAAGGCCAATGCACCCACCATGGTGCCAATCATCAATCGTATATTCATTGCACTCCTCTCAAACCAATCAGGTCCGTATGTTGCCTTCGCAACCTTCCCAAACTGTATTACGGTGGGACAACATAAACCGCTTCTGTGGGCCAATCCGGCAATAAAATCCCGTAACAATACTGTGAATATTCATGAAATTGACGCTAGAAGCTGTCATTTCCCTCCCCAAGTTGGGGAGGGTCAGGGAGGGGTTGAACGCGAAGAACCCTACTTCCCCAAATCCATGTCCGAACTATGCCCCGGGAACAACTTCGCCGAAGGATCAATCATCGTCATTTCCCTCCCCAAGTTGGGGAGTGTCAGGGAGGGGTTGAACGCGAAGAACCCTACTTCCCTAAATCCATATCCGAACTATGCCCCGGGAACAACTTCGCCGAAGGATCAATCATCGTCTTCGCTATACAAACCGCCGTCGCCGCTTCTCCAACCCCCGTCGCAATCAGCTTCAACTTCCCGTCAAACGAACACACATCCCCCACCGCAAATACCCCCGGCAAATTGGTCTGATACAGATGATCCACAACAATCTGATTCTTCTCAATTGTCAATCCCCAATCCTTGAGCGGCCCCAGCGAGGACTTAAACCCAATATTCACGATCAACGCATCACACTCGACCTCGCGCCGTTCCTTGGTCTGAGAATTTTCCAAAGTAACCCCTGTCAAAACCCCGTTCCCGTGCAACTCCACAACCTGAGACCACAAACAAATCTCTGCATCCGTTGCCTTGAGTTGGTTTACTGTCTCATCATGCGCGCGGAACCGATCATTCCGGTGCACCAACTTCATCGAAGCTGCATCCGGGTGCAACGCGACTGCCCAATCAAAAGCCGAATCCCCGCCCCCCACCACAACGCACCGCTTACCCTTAAAAATCCCTTTATCCCGAACCCCATAGCTCAAACCTTTCCCCTCAAATTCTTCTTCCCGATCAACTCCGATCTTCGTCGGTGAAAACGCCCCCGCCCCCGCACTGATGACCACCGTCTTCGTCGGCCACTCCGTGCCATCTCCCGTAATCACGCACCAATCATCCCCCTTTCGCTCTAAAGTCTCCGCAACCCGCCCCAAAACAATATCTGGCCCAAACCGCCCCGCCTGTTCGACCAAATTAGCCGCCAAATCCTTCGCCAATACTTCCGGGAAGCCCGGCATATCGTAAACATATTTCTCCGGATACAAAGCCGTCAACTGCCCACCCAAATCTGGCAGGGAGTCAATAATCCGAACCTTCATTCCCCGCAATCCCGCATAAAACGCCCCAAACAATCCCACCGGCCCCCCACCAATAATCGTCACGTCTACCGTCTCTGCCATCACAGCCCCTATTGTGAAGAAAGGCCGGGGCATCCACCCCGACCTCCACTCCATAAGGCCCCCTTAGGAACCCTATTTTCTTTGCTTACGAAGAAAAGCTGCAAGGCCCGCTGCTGCCAAAACCGTCATCGTAGCCGGTTCCGGAACCGCTTCAACACCAAAGTAGTAGGTTTGAACATCACTGGTCACCAGGTCACCGCCAATAAGCCCCTGGGCAAACAGGTCAACTTCCCAAATCCCCGTACCCGTAAAGGCAAAGTTGTAATGTGCATGCCCACCAACTGGAACCGGAAGAACATCTGCCGCCGAAATCCCACCAAACGTTGACATTCTCACCGTGGGGCTACCGAACGAATCGGTGTTGTAGATCGAGAAGTGACCCGTGCCACTCCCTGGTCGAACTGCGCTCAGGAACAAATTCACCGCATTGCCATCGAACACGTTGGGTTCAATCTCTTCGCCCGCAACTCCAAGAAAAACGAGATTATTGTTCTGCGATTGCGGCAGAATCCAGACGTCATTGCCTGCACCCGCTCCCAAGAAGTTCCAAGTTGCACCGCCCGGCTGAGCCACCCGAGCATCAGGGCCAACAAAGACCAAAGTATCGTCTGCTTCCAGTTCTACATCATTGTCTTCATCGTGCAAATGCAAATCCCAAACTCCGCCTTCATAGCCAACACCAATGTCCGCGTGCTCTGTCGTCAAGATCGTGCTAAAGCCAAACGCCTAACCCGCAACCATACTCGCTAGAGCAACCATCAATAAGTTTCGTTTCATAGTCCTTTCCTGTTTTAATCTTGCAGAGGGTCTCCGCAAGAAAATCGTTTAATCTGTCGGCGGTTTGGCAAAGTCTGTCTGCGAATCTGCAAACCCTTTGACTTTGCCCGCTGGCCAACTCTTGACGTGGGTGTCGGCAAAAAGATAGTTCGCCGTCCCTTCTGTCCGTCCTACAAAACCGCTTCCCACACCCTGACGGAATCGATCAGGCTGAATATCCGCCAAAATCCTCCGCCAAGTGAGTGTCGGATTGCCGGTAAACCATCCCCGAGAGTGCGTGTGGTCTTGCTGCCAGCTCGCTCCCTGCCGATCACTAATGATGAAAGTCGTAATTGTATCGGTCGGTCGCGGAAGTTGATCCAAATTCGTGATCGCCCCTGGGCCAGGAACAACAATCCACTCGTTGAGCGTGTAACTTGTTCCCCCCAATAACCTGCGACGATTCGCATTCGGATCAACCGGACAAATGCGAATCTCATCAACCTTGCCCGTATAAGGCTTCAATTGATTGATCCAGGAACCAGAAGAATCCGTCGGCGACGTATGTGATGATGTGGGAAACTCCCCATCATAATCATCTGCATACAGAGTCAGCGCTAACCCAATCTGACGCATGTTGCTCATACACTGGGTTTTCTTCGCCGCAACTTTTGCCGAAGCAAAAACCGGGAACAAAATTGCCGCCAAAATCGCGATGATTGCAATCACGACCAGCAACTCAATCAAAGTAAAACCCGAAGTCCCCCTTCTCCTTAATGCAATCATATTGCAATAATACACAGTAAACGCAACAGAATTGCAGTAATAGAGCAACTTTATTTCAAAAACGGGACCTTACTGGAACAATATTGCGTTAACATTGCATTAAACTAGAGCCACCTCAATGAAAACTCGAGCATTCACCCTCATCGAACTCCTGGTCGTGATTGCCATCATCGCGATCCTCGCCGCGATCCTTTTCCCCGTTTTTGCCAAAGCCAAAGAAGCCGCCAAGAAAACCCAAGACCTCAGCAACATCAAGCAGATCGGAACCGCAATTCAGCTTTACGCTGCCGACTACGATGATCGAAGCATGGAAAAGAACGAGCCCGAAGACTACGATTGGTTCGAACCCCTCTACCCTTACGTCAAGAACCGCCAAATATTCCGGTCTCCCGCCCTCAACTCCACCCCGGATGAACTGCCGACTGACTACCTCATCAATGGCGTTTTTGCCCACAGTGTTTCTTTGACCCAATTCAGCGACATCGCTGGTCAAGTCATGATCGCCCTCCGCACCCAAGAAACTGAAGATTCCGATTACCACCCGTGGCCCTCCGACGACGTTTCATGGGATGATCCAACCCAATATTTCGGCGATGAAGGAGATGGGCCAGAAAATTGGTTTGAAGAGCGAATTTTCCAAACCGCGTTCTCTGAAGGAGCAAACTACGGATTCGGCGACTCCCACGCCAAGTTCCATCGATTCTCCCAAACACTCGCCAACCGCCCCTACCCGGGCATGCACAACGTGGATCGCTTCATTCCCGCGTACGAGCGCGACTAACGAAGCCACTCTCGAATGTCCCAGTAAATGCGATCGCCGAGCTCCGACCAGGAAAGGGGCACGGAGAGGTGATCGCAAACTGTCACAATATCAGAGCAGTGCAAAACTTTGACGTCATCGTTGTCGGTGCCGGACACGCCGGAATTGAAGCCGCTCTCGCCTCTGCGAGAATCGGCGTCAGCACTCTGTGCGTGACTCTCCGTGCCGACAGAATCGGCCATCTCCCGTGCAACTGCAGCATTGGTGGCCCCGCTAAAGGGCATATTGCTCGCGAAGTCGATGCCCTTGGCGGACAAATGGCCGTCACAACCGACTACACCCTAACCCACAACCGCCGGGTCGGAACCGGAAAGGGCCCCGCCGTTCAAACCCTCCGCGCCCAAGTCTGCAAGAACGCCTACCCCGAATTCATGCAAAGGGTCTTCAAGGACCAAACAAACCTCACACTTCTCGAGGGTCAAGTCCTCACGGTAGTCACCCAGGGCGAAACAATCACGGGAGTCGAAGTTCTCCCCAACGGAACCGATCAGTCCATAATCATCAATTGCCGATCCGTCGTTATTACCACCGGTACGTTCCTCAATGGCCTTTGCCACGAAGGCAAAACCAAGACCGTCGCTGCCCGTCAAGGAGACCAAGCAGTCTCAAATCTTTCTGATTTCCTCCGTGACCTAGGAATTCGCCAACGCAGGTTCAAAACTGGTACCACACCCAGAATTGCACTGAGCAGTCTAGATTTATCCAAGACCCTCGTCATGCCTTCCGAGCCCGAGGCCGGGCCAATGTCGTTCCTCCATGACAAAACGTTTGAGACTCAGCCCCTTCTCCCTACCTGGCAAACCCACACATCGCGAGTGACCCACGACATCCTCCGCGACCGCCTGGGTGAATCTGCAATGTTCAGCGGCCAAATCGAAGGTGTCGGACCACGCTACTGCCCATCCATTGAAGACAAAGTCGTGCGATTCGCTGGCAAAGATTCCCACCCTATTTTCCTCGAACAAGAAATGTGGAACGATGAGTCCATATATGTCCAAGGATTTAGCAGTTCGATGCCCGGCGAAGTTCAACTCGCCGCTCTCCGAACAATTCCTGGCCTCGAAAACGTGCATATGATCCGCCCAGGTTACGCCGTTGAATACGACATGGCGGATCCCCTCCAGCTCCGCCCGACCCTCATGTCCAAACTTCTCCCCGGACTCTTCCTTGCCGGGCAGATCAATGGAACGTCCGGCTACGAAGAAGCCGCCGGACAAGGCATCGTTGCCGGAATCAATGCCGCCCGTTTTGCGACCGATCAGTCAGAAATCATTTTCCCTCGCAACAACAGCTTCATCGGTGTAATGATCGATGACCTCGTCACGAAAGGCGTAGATGACCCCTACCGAATGCTCACCGCCCGAGCCGAACACCGACTCTTCCTCCGCCACGACAACGCCGACCAACGCCTTACCCCCCTCAGTTCAGAAATTGGACTTGCCAGTCCAGAACGCCAGGATCGCCTGGACCGCAAGCTCCAACTCCTTTCCCAAACGCGTGTCGAACTTGATTCAACCTATATCTTCGAGGCAGAAAACCCGCGCCTCGAAAAGTACGAAATCGGCATCATTAAGAACAAAGCTACACTTTTCGACATCCTCAAACGACCAAATATGTCCCTCGCTCATCTCGAACGAGTAACCAATGACCTCAACATCCCGACCCCCATCCTTACCCAGACCCCCGATAACCGTCTCCGCCACGAAGTCCGCGAGCAAATCGAAATCCAATCCGTTTACGACGGCTACCTCAAGCGCCAGCTTGAAGAAATCGAAGCCGCCGAGAAGCTCGAAAGCCTAGTGATCCCCCTTAACTTTGACTATGGCAGCATCAAGAGCCTGAGCTTTGAAAGTACCGAGAAACTCACAAGAATCCAACCCGCTACGATCGGACAAGCCGGACGCATCCCCGGCGTCCGACCTTCCGATATCGCTCTCCTGATCGGGCACTTGCGGCAGCGGGCCGCCGCCCGATAACCTCTTCAACTACCAAGCAGCCGAAACACCAAAAAGATCACACTTGCTCCAACCAAGAAGCCGAAGAAAAGCTTTTGCACAACTGTTTTTGATCCCATAAAAATATATTACAATATGTAATAACTTTCGAGTTCCACTATTCTGAAAGAGATCGCATTGCTCGCTTCGCTATCCGATCAGCAACCCCAAGTTCACCCCAATCCGCAACCAGTCCACGAACCCACTCTGGCTGGCTCTTCCCCGCATCGTTCAGCCAATTCGCAACCGAATCCTGAACATACCGCGACCCATCTTCCCGCAAAGGCTCCAAAATGGGCAACCCTCGCCAAGGCTCCAACTTCAAAGCCGGAATATGCGCACACCACACCCCTCTGGGCCGAGTCACTTCACTCGCAAACCGCCGGATATTGGGATCAGAATCAAAGGACCAATTAGTCAGTTTTTCAATCGCTAGGTCAAGCTCACCAATCACCCGCCCTCGAGCCGCCAACCAAACCCATTCCCGAACACCAAAATGGGGATCAGCCGCAAACGGCTTCAAATCCTGCAACACCCCAATCAAATCCCCACCAACCGCTACCCGAGCGTAACAAGCCCACCCCGAACGGTATCCGACTGGTGATCTCGAAACTCCGCCCACCGCTCTCCCATCGCCGATCCTGCCGCCGCCATGCGCCCGGTCACTCCGCCAGCCGCTAAGCCATCACATTCCCCGCCGATAACCGCCATCCAGAGAGCCGAGAAGTCCATTGCCAAAGTCTCGGAAAGGTTAACCGTTTCATCCTGGCCCGAATTCAAATTCGCCAAGACATCAGCCGGAACTAACTTGGGAGAACTCGCCCCGGTTCGCTGCATTACCGAACCGTAATCCGGCCTGCAATGTCTCGCCAGTCGAAAATCAAAAAGCGCTTGTTGATTGAGTCCATCATCACCACAATTCCCTCAGGAAAATCTGGCCCCAAATCACGATTGACCGCCTCCATCCCATCGGTCGAATCCGCCGGCGTTTCAATCACCCGCAAAGCCTTATTAGACCAGTCAGTCTCGCTGGTTCGACTTCGTGAATAGACAAAAATTCGAGATTTCTTTTCAATCTGATCAACACTGAGAAGGAATCCCTCGCCCTCACCCGTTTCATAAATCGCCAATCCTTCCCGATCCCCGACGTACTTATCGCGTCCAAAAAACGCCAACTCCGCCCCGCCCTTCGCCGGGTCAGCCCAATACTTCCGAATCCCTGCGAGCTCATCGGAGTAGTAAACGATCCCCATCGCATCATCAACCACGATCGCTTCAATTTCCCCCTCTCCTTCCTTCGTCAGACCAGAGAAATTCCCAAACCGTCGCACCAATTTCAGGTCAATCTTCCCGGCATTCGCAACAAGGCGATACTGAGCCAAGTAATTCGTTTTCCCTCCCGATTTCGGCGCAACAATCGCATACATCTCCCCCTCTCCCTCTCGATAAAGTGAAATCCCCATGGGCTCCCGAGCGTCTCCCTCTGCTTCACCCAAGATTGCCGTATTGCCTCCCACATCAGTCAATTTCCCGCTCGATTGGTCAATCGCGAAAATCCGCAACTTACCGGCCTTCCGCTCGGTCAATACCGCCAAATCAACTTTCTTATCCCCTAATTGGAAGTCATAGTCAACATCAACATTGTTGGGCCGGTCAATCGGCGTCACTTTCTCAACTATCTTTCCATCCAATCCAAAAACGTACAGCCCCCCTTCTCCTCAATCTTATCCGTACCCAGAATCAAACTTTTCGCCGGATCAATCCGATTCACCCAAATCGCTGGATCGTCGGCATCATTTGGCACTGATTCCGAAGCCCGGACTGGTTTGAGTTCTTGGACAGTCGTCGCAGTCGCCCCCCGACCGCCATTTGTTCCCGCTGAATTGAATCGCGTCCCCGGTTGATTGTCCAAAGCGGAACTTCCTGTCCCCGCACAACTCGCAAGCACCCATCCCGCCAGTACAAATGTCACGATACGCATGACCCAAGAGTTTGCCGCCATCACCAATTCCTTAATGCTATCTTAATCGATTGACCCGCTGATCCGAGCAAACTTCCTCGTCCATTTTGGGTCACGCCTCATAATTGCCGCTTCAAAAATCAACTCGGGTAACTCTCCCGCTTTGGCCTTGCTCCCATCCGGATCCATTCCCTTGACGACCGCTTCTCGCAATTGGGCCAGAGCATCCTCTTGTTTCGCAACCGCAAAGTCAACCCCCGCAACCGCATCGACCATGGCTTTAACCGCCTCATCCGACCCCGCAAGGAAGAACTTATCACGCCAAACCCGGTAATCCCCATCGTAATCAATCATGAACACTTTATCGTGCTCAATTGAATCCCCCAATTCTGCAAAAAGTGATCGAACCACCATGGGCGAACTTTGCATGTCACCAAAAGCCCGTTTAATCGGCTGGCTCAAATGGGTCGCAACCCGCTGAATGGTCACATCATCCTCGCTGCGCCGATACCCTTCCTGATGGCAAAACTCCACCGCCGCCACTCGGACCGCTTCTATATCACTCTGAATCCCAATTGCCGAATACGCAATCCGATCATAAACCTCAAAGATCTTGCTTGACTGGTACCGAAAAGTCGCCATCAATATTCCATCCGGAATCGAAGCAACCGCGACCGGAATTCCCCCCTCCAATCGCGACTCGACATACCGCGCTCGATGCCCAATGTTCTCCTGCCAATCGTAAGGTGTAACCATTCCGTCTCTATCCTACTCCGATCAAACAGTTTCGTTGCCGTATTCAGCCTCAAAGCCCGGCTAGTAGCATAAGCACCCACCCTCCCCAATCAAATGGGGAGGGATTTAGGGAGGGGTTAAAAAGTGAAGTTGGAACTAGGATAACGGCTGATCAGATTCAAAACGATGTTAAAAAATGAATTCTAGATGACAATAAGAGTGAAGGCACCTTGGACCAAGTCTGCCTCCTTCATCCCAAGTAAACTCATACCCATCGCATGAACTACCGAAGGCAGTACCTCAAAGACCTCTTTCAAATGACCCCCGGACAAACCGTCGAAGCTTACGGTTGGGTCAAAACTCGCCGCGACAGCAAAGGCGTTTCCTTCGTCCAGCTCAGCGACGGTTCATGCTTCAACGACTTCCAAATCGTGATTGAAGCCGGCACCATTCCTGAGGAGACCCTCAAGCAAATCACCACTGGTTCCTGTGTGATGTTTGCCGGAGACCTTGTCGAAAGCCCCGGCCAAGGTCAATCCGTCGAGCTCAAAGCCACTGCGGTCACCATTTACGGTCAAGCCGATCCCACAACCTACCCCCTCCAAAAGAAAGGCGCATCCCTAGAATTCCTCCGCGAAATCGCCCACCTCCGGGTTCGCGGCAATACATTCGGAGCCGTCATGCGCGTTCGCAATCAAGCCGCCCAAGCGGTTCACAACTTCTTCGATTCACGCGGATTCAACTGGATTCACACCCCCATCATCACCGCCTCCGATGCCGAAGGCGCCGGCGCAATGTTCGCCGTCAGCACCCTCCTCGAAGCCGAACATGGCCCCGAAGGCCCTCAATTCCGCCTCAAAGACACCGACCCCGCCAACGACTTCTTCGGCAAACCCGCCTTCCTCACCGTCTCCGGCCAGCTCAACGTCGAAACTCATGCCCTCGGTCTCACGAATTGCTACACCTTCGGCCCCACTTTCCGCGCCGAAAACAGCCACTCCGTGCGCCACCTCAGCGAATTCTGGATGATCGAACCCGAAATGGCCTTCTGCGACATCCACGGCGACATGGATTGCGCTGAAGAATTCGTCAAAGAAATCATTCAGCACGTCCTCGATACATGCGCCGATGACCTGAATTTCTTCAATCAACGCATTGAGCCCACTCTCTTGGAAACGCTGAACCACGTCGCCGAATCCCCGTTCGAGCGCATCACCTACACCGATGCCATCAACATGCTCGTCAATTCCGGCGAAACCTTCGAATTCCCTGTCGAATGGGGCAGCGATCTCCAATCCGAGCACGAACGCTGGATCACGGAAAAGAAAATCGGCCGCCCCACCATCGTTACCGACTACCCCAAAGACATCAAAGCCTTCTACATGTACCGCAACGACGACAACAAAACCGTCCGCGCCATGGATGTCCTCGTCCCCCGAATCGGCGAACTCATCGGCGGCTCCCAACGGGAAGACCGACTTGATGTTCTCGAAGCCCGCATTGATGAACTTGGCCTCCCCAAAGAAGCCTATTGGTGGTACCTCGACCTCCGTAAGTTCGGCTCCGCCCCCCACGCTGGCTTCGGCCTCGGCTTCGAACGCCTCATCATGTACCTCACCGGCATGAAGAACATCCGCGACGTCATCCCCTTCCACCGCGCTCCGGGCTCCGCTGACTTCTGATCTCTTCAGATTTGGTGAGTACAACTCCAAGGCTTGAGCAGGAATAGACTTCACTGAGGAGGCACCTTGGGTTGTTCAAAGCTCTCATCTCAAACAGCATGTCTTTCGCGGGTTGGAGCAAAAGGTTTGAAAACCTGACCACTCCAACTCCTGCCCCGACCGGTATCCTCCCCAGAACAAACCAAACCGGATGCCCCAACTCCCCCGACTCGATCCCCGCATCACTGCCGAACTCAAACGGCAACGCAAAACCATTCTCAAGGGCCTCGCCTGCGTTATCATCACATCCCTCCTCACCATCGCCACCCTCCGACTCACCCTCACCGCCCTCACCGCCATCGAAGATGCCGCCGTCACCCGAATCTCCCAAGAATCCCTCAAACTCACCGAGAAACAAGCCGCCCCCATCGCCGAAGCCCTCCAAGCCGACAACAAGGAACTCAGCGAAGCCATCGAGCGCGCCCGAAAAACCAGCAACAACCTCGACCTCACCCCGGCTCAAATTGAAGAGGTCGCGGCAAAAACCAACCTCAACCCCGCAGCCCTTTCCCAAGAAATCCAAAAAACCAAACAACAACTCCAAAACCAAGAATCTAAAGATCAAATCAAGCTCCGGCAAGACAACGCCCTGCGCACCCTCGCCATCGCCTGTCTCGGCGTCGTCCTCCTTTTTGCCCTCAAGTACGTCTTCACCCGAGGTCAGGTCTACTACCTTAGCAAAGCCTCCAACCGCCTCGCCACCGACCTCCGCCAACGCCTCTTCGAAAAACTCATGCGGCTCCCCGTCGCGTACTTCAACAACAAGCGCACCGGCGAAATCCAATCCATCGTCAGCAACGATGTCGGCGTCTACCAATCCGCCGTCATGGTTATCCGCGACTCGATTGATGGCCCGATCAAAGCCATCGGAGCCCTTGCATTTGTGTTCTACATGCAGCCCGTACTCGGCGCAATCGCTCTCCTCTTCGTCCCGCTCCTTGCCTTCGTCGTCAACCGGACGGGCAAGCGCATCAAGTCCGCTCAAACCGAAATCCAAGAGAACCTCGCCAGCGTTACCGCCCTCAGTCAAGAAGCCTTAAGTGGCGCCAGAATCATCAAGTCCTTCTCCGCCGAGGAGCACATGCGTGGCATCTTCGACGAATCCGCCGAACGACAATATGAATCTCAATTAACCGGAGCGCGGCGAATTGCTTCTCTCCGCCCGACCGTTGAACTGCTGGGCGCCGTCGCCATCGCGATCATCATGTACGTCTGCGGCCACCTCGCCAAAGCCGATATCCTCGCCATTGCCGACATAATCGTCATCGTCCAAGCCCTCGATATTGTCAACCAAGGCTTCAAATCCATCACAAACGTCAGCAGTACGTATAACCAAGTCCAAGCCGCCGTTGACCGCATCCACGTCCAAATCCTCGATATCCCTGACGAGCGCGAAGAATCCCCCAACGCCCAAACTATCGAAAACCCCATCGGCAAGATTGAATTCCAGAACGTGACCTTCAACTACCCCGATGGCACAGCCGCTCTCAAAGACGTCTCCTTCACCCTCAACCCCGGCGAATCCCTGGCCCTCGTCGGTCCCTCTGGCTCCGGAAAATCAACCATCGCCGATCTCGTCCTTCGTTTCTATGAACCCACATCCGGTCAAATAACGTTCGACGGAATCCCCTACCAAGACCTCAAGGTCAATTGGCTCCGCGCCCAATTCGGCGTTGTCCCCCAGCAAACGTTCCTCTTCGCTGGCACAATCCGCGATAACCTCAAACTCGGGCGGATCGAAGCCACTGACCAAGAACTCGAACAAGCCATCGCGATGGCAAATGCCAAGCCATTTATCGAAAACTCACCCGAAGGGCTCGAAACCGCCCTCGGCGAGCGCGGAGTGAGGCTCAGCGGTGGCGAACTTCAACGCCTCGCTATCGCACGCGCCCTTGTCAAAATCCAAAAGTTCTTATCCTCGATGAAGCTACTTCCAACCTCGACCCAATGAGCGAAAAAGTCGTCACCGCCGCCATCGAAGAAGTCATGGAGCAACGCACAACTCTCTTCATCGCCCACCGTCTGACGACAGCTGCCCGAGCTACAAAAATACTCGTGATTCGCCGGGGCGAAGTTCTCGAAACCGGCACTCACGACGCCCTCATCGCTGCCAACGGCCCATACGCAACAATGTACGAAGCCTTCACCAGCGGCATCATGTCTGACACATTCGACTAAAAGCAAATAGTCATGCCCACCCTGAAAAACACCGCAACACCATGCTCAAATCAATGCTCCTCCCCTTCCCCTCCCCAATGAAATGGGGAGGGGAAGGGGAGGGGTTAAGAGAGGCACTACCATAACAAGCCATTAATCGAGAATGCTCAACGTTCGAAACCTCACCGCCGAAATCAATCCCTACTTCACCCTCGGCCCGATTTCGTTTTCCGCCCAACCCAACCAAATTGTCACGATCCTCGGCGAAAACGGCTCCGGAAAAACATCTTGCCTCCGATCCATACTCGGCGAAACACCCACCTCCGGAACAGCCACTCTCGGCAACCTCGACCTCCTTCACACAACGCCTGCCGAGCGCGCCAAGGTCGTCGCTCTAGTCCCTCAAATCGAACAAGTCCCATTCCATTTCACCGTCAAAGAGACCGTACTCATGGGATGCCTTCCCCACAGCACTCACCGCGAAGAATCACCCGCTGACCACTCAAGAGCAGGCGAGGCCCTAGAAACTCTCCAAATTTCTCACCTTCAATCCCGGTTCATCCACGAACTGAGCGGCGGAGAACGCCAAAAAACTCTGATTGCCCGGGCAATCGCTCAAAATCCAACCCTGCTTCTCCTCGACGAACCAACCGCCCATGTTGACCTCAAAACTCGACAAAATCTCCTCGAAACCCTTCAAACGATCAGTCAAAATAGAATAATCATACTGACCACCCACGACATAGCCTTTGGCACCCAAATCGCAGATTCAGTAGTTGCCTTCAAAAACGGCGAACAGGCCCTCACGCAAACCCAAACCACCCTAGATGCCCAAAGCCTCTCAAACCTATTCAGTGTCGAAATCGAAATCACTAAAAACAAAATGACCGGGCGAACTTATGCTCGCCCGGTCAACTAAACGAATTCTAAAATCCGCGTTCTTCTTTAACTTCTTCTGCTTTCTGCTTGACAATGTTCTCGTCGTTATCCCACTGCGATGACGTGGATGTCTCATTATATTGAGGAACGTACGTTTGCTGTTTTGGCTTGAACAAAGCCGTCTTAGCCGGAATCCCGTCGGTTGGCATGTCCTCTCCCTCTTGGCCACCTCGCCGACTCCGAACTTGGTTGGCCAACTGGGTCTTCGTATCGTTTCAGAAACTGATGGTCTGTTCTCAGCCTGCTTCGGTGCCTCGGGCAAAAGCGGCTTTGTCAAAAAGTTTGTGGCGTTCAAAAAGAACGCGAGTCCAATAACGAGGGTGAGAACCACCCCCCACATCGCTCCAGATTTTCTTGTCTTCATTGTCCTGGTTCCTTAAATGATTTCAACGTTAGACGGTATTGTAATCGTTCCCGGTCGCATAAAACGGGCCATTCCAACTAAATCCCCTATGTCCAAGCCCATCATCGCCATTGATGCCTCCCTCATCGGCACCCAAAACACCGGCGACACAAGCTACTGGCGAGGACTTCTTTACGGACTCTCCCTAATAGAAACCAACGCCGAATTTCACCTCTTTGCCCCCGATCAAGCTCCCCTCAATTACGACCTCCATCCCAAATTCACCTGGCACCACATCCCGGCAAAAAATCGTCGGCTGTGGAACCTCAAAGCGTTCCCCCAAGCCGCCGCTGAAATCAAGGCAAATGTCCTCCACACGCAATACAACGTCAGTCCGTTCGCCCAAACCCCCGCCATCACAACAATCCACGACGTCAGCTTCTTCGTCAACCCCGATTGGTACAAGCTTAAAGATCGTATTCTCCTCACCACCCAAATCCCCAAAACAATCGCCCGAGCGAAAAAAGTCCTGACCGTTTCCGAAACTTCTCACCAAGAAATAATTTATCATATTCCTCAGGCTGAACCAAAAACGATCGTCACCTACAACGCCCTCGGCCCAAACTTTCAACCTCAACCAAAAGAACAAGCCCGATCCCAGCTCAACATCGGACAACCGTTTGTGTTTTGCATCACTTCGGCATGGGCTAGGAAGAACACGTCCCTCGCCGCGCAAGCCTTCCAATTTTCGCAGCTCGCCAACACCCACCGCCTTGTCACCTGTGGTCCGGGCGACCCTATCCTTCCCAATTCAACCCATCTCGGCTACGTGGATGACCTCACAATGAGGAATCTCTATGCCGCCGCCGATTGCTTCCTCCTCCCTTCACTCCATGAAGGATTCGGCATTCCCCTTTTAGAGGCCTTCGCCTCCCAAACCCCGGTCATCACCGGAACAGGCGGAGCAATTCCTGAGGTTGCCGCCGGCTGCGCCACAATCTGCCCCGACTACAATCCCCAAACATGGGCAGAAGCCCTCAATTCTCTCAACGACGATTCCGGTAAATTACAAAGCATGATTGAGCGCGGATTAAGAAGGGTCAACGACTTCTCCTGGAAAAAGACCGCCGAGCTCACAATGGAAGCCTACGATGAGGTCTTTCGTGGATAACGATTTTCTCAGCCAAATCGTGGCTTGTCCCGCTTGCGAAACTCGGCCAAAACTGACCAAATCAAAAAGCCACTTCACCTGCTCCAATTGTCTCCGCGAATACCCCATCATCGACGGAATTCCTCACCTCGTCATTAAGGAAGGCTTAACCCCAAGCCCAACAAAGACCGACAAAACATCATCATGAAAATCCTCGTCCTCCACGGCCCCAATCTCAACCTCACTGGCTTCCGAGAACCCGAACTGTACGGCAAAAAACCTCTCGCCGAAATTGACGACGAAATCCAAGCTTCAGCCAAAGAACTCGGTGTAGAAGTCCGAATTCTTCAATCCAACCATGAAGGCGTCCTCATCGACACCATTCAGGAAAACCGAAAGTGGGCCGACGCAATCGTCATCAACCCCGGCGCATTCACCCACTACAGTATCGCTCTCCGTGATGCCCTTGCCTCTGTTCGCTCGCCAGTCGTCGAAGTTCATCTCAGCAACGTCCATGCTCGCGAGGAATTCCGCCGAGAATCCGTCATTGCTCCCGTCACCGTCGGTCAAATCACTGGACTCGGCTCCATCGGCTATAGCCTCGCTCTCCGTGCCCTCGTCAATCTCGAAAATCCGTCCGCATAAATCACTCATCCAGAAATTTCAATGAGCAGTCTCAATCGCCTTCGCCAAGCTATGGAGCAAGCCTCCATCCCCGCCCTCCTCGTGACCGATAACGTGAATCTCCGGTGGCTCACCGGATTCACCGGCTCCAGCGGGATTGCCCTCGTCACCCAAAACCATGCCGGCTTTGTGACCGATGCTCGTTACGATCTTTGGTCCCGGTCAGAAGTCACCGACCACGAAATCACAATTTACCAACGCCCGCGCACACTGGACGATCTCATCGCAGAAGTGGCAACTAAATTCCAAGCCCAAGAAATTGCGTTTGAAGGCTCAACCTCCTATTCCGCTTGGAAAGCCCGGACAGAAAAGCTCAGTGACTTCACATGGATCGAATCCCCCGACCTCATCCGCGATCTTCGCAAAGTCAAAACCGCAGACGAAGTCAACCGCATCCGAGCCGCCTGCAAACTCGCCGATGCCTGCATGGAAAACGTCGTCCGCATGATCCAACCCGGAATCACAGAATACGACATCAGCCTCGATATCGAGTTCTTCTACCGCCGAAACGGTGCCGAAATCGCCTTTGATCCCATCGTCGCAAGCGGACCCAATTCCGCGCGGCCCCATGCAACTCCATCCGAACGCAAACTCGAAATCGGCGACTTCGTAACCATCGACTGCGGCGGAAAACTCGACGGCTACTGCAGCGACATCACCCGAACGTTCGTCGTCGGTAAAGCCTCCGATCGCCACCAAGAGATTTATAACCAAGTTCTCAAATCCGAAATCGCCTGTTGCGCCGCCCTCAAGCCAGGGGCCAACGGCAAGGAAATCGATGCCCTTGCTCGGGAAATCCTGGATGAAATTGACCTCAATCAATACTTCACCCACGGACTCGGACATGGACTCGGGCTCGATGTGCACGATCCCGGGGGACTCAGTTCAACGGTCGATCAATCCATCGAGCCAGGAATGGTCTTCACCGTCGAACCGGGTGTCTACATCGAAGGATTTGGCGGTCTCCGCATCGAAGATGACGTCCTCGTCACCGACGGCGACCCCGAAATCCTCACCCTCTTCCCCAAAGAATTGATGATTCTCTAAATGGCCACGCCCCTCGCCGTCCTCGACCGAATCCAGCTCCGCGCCAAGGCAAAGAGCCTGAGCATCGAAATTCAGTCCGGCGAGCTGATCGCCATCATGGGCCCGGCGGGCGGGGGCAAGTCCCACCTCTTGGAAGTCATCGCCGGGGCCGCCAAACCCGCTGACGGCAAATTCACTTCAGAAGTCACAATCCACTTCTGCGGCGACCCTATCTTTCCTCGCCGGGCAACTCCCTTGTCCCTCGCGCGGTCCGCTCAATCCACAAAAGATAACCAGCGCACCATCATTGTCCTCAATGCCCTCGGCCTGACCGATGTACGCGAGCAACCCGTCGTCCGGCTGAGCCAGTCCCAGATGATCGCCTGTACCCTCATCGAAGGGCTCATCCCCGAATCCGGCATCACCCTCATTGATGGCCTCCTCGATCTCCTCGACCCGTGGATCCTTGACCGCACACTTCGGGTGATATTGGACGACCTCGAACTCGGTAAGTCCTACCTGTTCGCCACACATCAGCCCCCTCTCGCCGAGCAGGCCGACCAACTCATCCTCGTCAAAGAGCAGTCCATGGTCTTTGCCGGCTCCATTTCCGAACTCATCGCCCGCACCAAACCCGCCGAATTCATCATCGAATGCGACGACAACTCAACCGTCGCTGCACTCGTCGAACCGTTCGCGATCAGCATCAAGAAATCCCCCGGTCGGATTGTATTCACTACTCACCGTGGCCAATCCCTCGCCGCCAAACTCCTCACCCACGGATACGGCCCCATCCGCACCATCACGGTCAAACAACCGACCCTCGCCGACGCCCTCAAAACGCTTATTTGAGCAGCGTTGAGTCGTCATTCCGGTGTATGCCTTCTCGATTCCCCCTCTCCGTTTTAATGGAGAGGAGGTCAGGGGGTGAGGTGATCATTCCTCCTCATCGTACAACCCGCGCGTCACCCTGACGCAAAGTCACCCCCACCGCATCAAACCACTCCAACAACGGAATCGCAAACTTCCGACTCGTCTCAAAAAACTCCTTAAACTCCGCCGCCGAAAACCGCTTTCCCGCATACTCCGCCAGGAGCCGTTCCCGCAACTGCCGCAAGATCGCCTCTGAATAGTAAATCCCCTCCTCCACCCGGACCAATTCACCCGCATCAACCCCCACCCGCAATATCTCTTCCACCGCTTGCTTCGGCACATTCAATCCATCCGCAATCACATGCGCCGCCGCCGGGCTCACTCCACCCGAATCCAAAACCACCTTCACCCGATCCAGCAAACTCCGTTGCCGCGCTGAAAGCTCCGGACGATGCTCGGCCGAGGCAATGTTCGTCCCATCCCCCCGCATCACCCCGTCGTGAATCCAGTACGAAACAAGCCGATCCAGGGCTTTCCCCCGCCACGGAACATCGGCAAGTTTTGCCACCTGTTCCCGAGGCAAAAGCGACTTCGCTGGGTTCTGCCGATGCAACTCGTTTAGGGCCACCACGAACCGATCTGTCGCCGACCGAAAGTTCTCACCCGTAAACCAAAGCCCTGCAAATCCCAAAATCTCACCCGCATTCTTCGACCGCTCAATCTCATCTCCGATCGTCTGCACACTCTCCCCCAACAACCGCGCAATCTCACCCGACATTATCCCAAGCGGAGCCGAATGAACCACCTGCACCAAATCACTTCCGCTTCTTGCTGCCGCTTCTCCCGCAAAGGCATTTTTCCTCCGCTTTCTTGCCTCCGGAATCAAAACTTTCCCTCCTCCCAATACTCGCACGGGCGAATAGCTCCGCACAATCATTGGCTGATCCTTTGCCACCACAGTCACCCGTTCACAACGAAACTGCTCAAGTGTCGGATCGTGATCGTTGTGGAAGACCTTCCCAATCACTTCGTCCGCCCCAATACTAATCCGAATACGCGAGCCATGCTTGGGCTTCTCCACCCAGTCAATGCGCCCATCAAAAAGCTCCGTCGCAAAACAACCCCCCGCCTCTGACACGACATACCCCCTCTCCATTTCGTCCAGATCAACCCCCGCCAAATTGAGCGCGACTCTCATCCCCGCCACAACTTCCCCCGCCGACTGACCGTGAGAGTGCATTCCCTTCGCCCTTGTTTTCTCGCCAGACGGCAACACAACACATGGCTCCCCAACTTTCAATTGACCCCGCGCCAGAGTTCCCGTCACAACTGTTCCGTGCCCTGGCCTCGAAAACACTCGATCCACCGGCAGATACCACTTCCCGGCCTTTTCAACCCCTTTCTCACCCAAGAGCCTGCCTAACTCACCCTTCAATTCTTCCAATCCCGCACCCGTTATAGCGGATACCGGCACAATCCGCGCCCCCTCAAACCGCGATCCCTCCAGCAATTCTCGCACTTGCATAGAGGCTAATTCCACCGTATCTTCGTCCGCCAAATCGGATCGAGTCAAGGCCACCACCAGCTTATCAACTGGCAACAGCTTAACAACAGCAAAATGTTCAACTGTCTGCGGCATTACCCCCTGGTCAGCCGCCACACACAGCAGAACTACATCCATCCCCAATGCCCCGACGAGCATATTCCCAATGAACCGCTCATGCCCCGGCACATCCACAATCGAAATCTTCCCAATCCCCGGTAACTCGATCGCCGCAAACCCAATATCAATCGTTAAACCGCGTTTCTTTTCTTCCGGGAGCCGATCCGTATCAACCCCCGTCAAAGCTTTGATCAAGGTCGTCTTGCCATGATCAACGTGCCCCGCCGTACCGATTAACTGCGCCATTCAAACCTACACAATCCCGTGGTACTCCCGGTAAGTGATGTTCTCACCTTCCGCAATATACATTTCATACTGACCGTGAGTAATTGCCGCACCATAATTCCCCATCCGATCAAGGGCCAAGACAACACACTGATATTCCCTCGACTTCGGCACACGTTTGATAAGGAACTCGACGACATCCTGGCACGCCTCTTCCGCCGCAGCCCCTTTTCGCATGAGCTCGACAACTTTTGAACTCGCCGATACTCGCCAAAGTGCCTCGCCCAGCCCCGTTGCCCCGGCGCATCCTGCTTCGTCATCCGCATAGATTCCCGCTCCAACAATCGGAGAATCTCCAACTCGACCTGGCCTCTTAAATGGCATCCCACTCGTCGAACTCGCCGCTACGAATTTCCCATTCTCCCGCGCCAACATCGTCACCGTATCACAAGGTGGCTGATCCTCCACCGAGTGAACGTATGCCATTGCCGATTGTTTGTTATCCAAGAAATCCTGATAACGTCTGCGCGCTTCGTCGGTCATCAAATCCTGAGGAACCATCCCTTGCTCAATCCCAAACCGCCGGGCCTGGTCGCCCGCAAGCATCACGTGATCAGTACGCTCCATAACCATCCGAGCCAAGCTCACCATTGGCAACAAATCTTGAACCGCACACACCGCCCCTGCAGAAAGACCCTCACCAACCATCACACTCGCATCAAGTTCCAAAACCCCTTCGGAATTTGGCAAACTCCCTTTGCCAATGGCAATGAAGTCTGGATCAGCCTCTGCAACCGTCAACCCGGCCTCCAAGCAATCCAATAGCCCACCCCCCGCCAAACTGTTCGCAACCGCCGCCTCTATCGCCGCTTTGCCCGGTCTTTTCCACGTTGAAAGGATCGTTCTCACAAGCTCAATCCTACCTATTCAGATTCATCCTGGTCAGTCCTTGCGTTTTCACAATTTGAACCAATAATTTGACCAGCGATTCCTCATCATCGCGAGTGCAAATCCATGTCAAATCCCAACTCAATTGAATCCAGCAATTCAATTGAGCTATCGGTTCAAAGAATTGCCGATGCGCAGGAACTCCGGAAAAGCCGGGTTAAGTCTTCAATCACCTCAAGTATTGTCTCAAAGGTATTCGGAGCACTCACCCCCTTACTCGTCATTCCGCTAGCTCAAACTCATCTCGTCGATAGTTATCCCGCATATATCGCCCTCATGAGCTTGGTGACCCTGATCAACACCTTCAACTTAGGTTTCGGCCCTGCCGTTACCTTCAAAGTCGCGAAGTTTGCGATCGAGCCAAACCACTCAGAAGAAAGACGACTCTATGCTTCATCATATTTTGCCTGCCTTGCCAGCAGTTCAATCCTCGCGTTAGCATTGCTCCTCATTGCCCCCTTTGCCCCGATGGAGGCAATTTTTGGCGCGAACCTCTCAAGGCACGAAGATAGCCTCCGCATCGGACTATTCATCCTTGCCGGACTAACCCTTCTTTCCACATTCCAGAACGCAGCCATTAACATGTACAAGGGCTACATGGAAGTCCATAAGATCAGACTCGCCATGGCGACAAGCTATCTTTTGGCCGCTATCCTCGCCCCAATTGTGATCCTCTCAACGAAATCTGTAGTCTGGACATTTGCCGTGATGACGGCAACGCCTGCATTGGCTCAAACCACCCTCTTGATCAAACTGCTTTATCAAGATCGCCAATACCTCAGGCATTCCTTAGCCGAATGTGATCGAGCTGAAGCAGTCCAAATCTTTCGTGACAACATGGCCCAGACTGGGTCATCCATAGGCGCCCTTTTCGCTCGGCAAATCCCCATCATTGCCGCCGGATTTCTTGCGAGTTCCCAAGTGGTCGTTGGTCAAGCTGGAACGTTCCTCATCTGGATGAGCGTGATTGTGAGCATTTCACAAATGATCATTGAATCCACTTCGATCACAGTCAGCAACGCATATCAAGAACACGACTGGAACTACATCGACCGAACCACCGCAAAACTCCGAAAACTCCTCCTCATTGCCGCCCCCACTGGACTCGTTATCGCAGGAACTCTCGGGCCACTCGTACTTAATCTTGTCAGCCGAGGCGATTATCGAGTTGGCCCAATCGAATGCCTATTCCTCGGCGGCGCTATCATCGCGGCCACATTTATGACTTGGTGGCAATACTACGCAATTGCACTCGGTATGTTCAAAGCGGCATCCATCGGCGGACTCATCCAGGCCATCGTCGTCCTTCTGATTCTTGTCCCAATCTCACAGTTCAATGGGTTCATCCTAGAAGGAACCGCCATCATCGTCGCCGATACGGCTTGCGGGCTATACCTTCTCAAAGCTTTCCGTGACAAACGTGCCGCCTGCCTTTCTGCCGGAAAGCCCGTCTAGTCTTTACCAATCGCCGCCCTCGCCTTAAACAAAGGTTCATTCCCAACCGGCGTCAAACTTGTCGCCAAATCATCCATCAAATCCCGCGCTTCTGCCTCAAATACAAAAGTCCCCGTAACATCTCCTTGCCAGATGTTCTCCACAACCCACTTGGGTACCGGCATATAGACAATTCTTTCTTCCGGCTCAATTGACACACTCAATATAACTGCCGACCCATTCCGATCTTGAAACAGAAACTCGTAAACAATTCGGTCGGGGGAAAAAGTCGTCGTCCCCATCTGCACTTCCCCTTTCTCCCGGCCAGATCGCAGCACTTCCGCATCAAATTTGCCAAAGGGCGGCCCGTCACCTCGTCGCAGAGCCTCGTAAATCTCCCGTTTTTGTTGCGCCGCGACTACCGCCAATTTCTTCATCACATCCCAGTCTACGCAACTCAAATCCCCTTTAACACCCCCGCAAAATAACTAGCTAGTAAATCCGCCAGTCTTTTTTCACCCCAGTAATTCTGCCAGCGTGGCTCCCTCCCAGACCTGGCAAATATCTCCCCAGGCGAGCGGTCAGGATGACCAACCGGAAACGGGACGCCAATCCACTCTTGGATTCACGGAAGAAAACAACATGTCATTTCGAATCAACACCAACGTCAATGCAATGAACGCACTCCGCAACCTCGGTTCCACCGGGATGGAGATCAACAAAGCCACGACTCGACTCGCTACGGGTCTCCGCATCAATAGCGGTGCTGACGACCCAAGTGGATTGATCGCCTCAGAAAGCTACCGAGCGCAGCTCAGTAGCATGGATCAAGCCCTGCGAAACAACCAGGACGCTATGAACTTCGCCAAAACCGCCGAGGGTGGTCTTGATGAAGTCAACCGACTTCTCCGCGATGCTCGTTCACTCGCCGTTGCCAACGGTAATGGAACGCTTGACGATACGCAAAAGCAAGCTAACCAAACTCAGTTGAACAGTATCATGTCCTCCATCGACCGAATTGCCGGTAACACTGCATTTGGTTCCAAGAAATTGTTGAATGGAACGGCTGGTACCCAATCCAGCGTCATCAAGTCCGCTGACGTCAGCAAAGTGAGCTTCACCGGTCAGTTCAATGGTGCCGCAATTGCCAACGACGGTGCAGTTGACATCAACGTGACAACTGCTGGTCAACGAGCAACTGCACTCGGTACCGTTGCCTATGCAACTGGTGCAACCGAAGTCGCAAGTGCCGGTTCGTTTACGGTCAATGGAACCCAATTCACGGTTTCAGCCGGTACGACTCGAGATCAATTGATCCAATCAATCAACGACAAGTCCTCCGAAACAGGCGTTACCGCCGAAGTCGGTGCGGGTAACGTCGTGAGCTTCAGCTCAATCGAGTATGGTGCAGATGCCAACGTTACAGTCGTCGACGCAAACGGATTGCTCGTCACTGGTGGTGGTTCACTCACCGACAGCGGTGTGGATGCAGAAGCAACTGTTACATTCGATGGTGCAACTGTTACTTTCGACAGCGGTAAAGGTCTCAACCTCAAAGACGCTGACGGTAACAGCATCTCGCTGACTGCTGGTGGAAACGTCGCTGGTGCAAACACAGGTGTTGGATATGTCAAACGAGGATCGTCTGACTTCCAAATCGGTGCAAACGCTGGTCAAACCGCAAGCCTCTCCCTCGGTAACTTCAGTGCTGGTGCATTGGGTCTCAACTCAACGTCCACCAACATCACCGGAACCGACATGAGCACGGCATTGGGTGCAATCGACAGCGCAATCGCATCTGTCGCCGACAGTCGAGGTCGGATCGGTTCGTTCATGAAGAACACACTCGAATCGAACGTCCGGAGCCTCGGAATTGCTCGAGAAAACCTCGCTGCAACCGAAAGCACAATCCGAGAAATCGATGTTGCTGCAGAAATGACCAACTACACCAAGTTGCAAATTCTCCAACAATCCGGTATCTCGATGCTTGCTCAAGCCAACTCCGGCCCGCAAGCCGTCCTCTCCCTCCTCCGATAGTCCGGACGAGAGTAAGACACCAAGAAGGGCTCCCACGAGGTGGGAGCCCTTCTCACGTTTCACACTAATCAATCTTAGAGTTGATCTTCAAGAACATCTACAAAGTCACGGAATAACTCTGTGGTGTCACAAATCGGGCTCAAAATCACCTGCTTCCGCAAAGCACTCCGCATCTTCTCCAGCCCTTCGACCGAATGGGTCCAGCGCACCGCCGAAGCAATGTAGTCCTCAACATTCTGGCAAATCCAATCCTGATGTCCAACCGCGTTGAGAATGGACCGTACCGGACCACTCGTAAAGCTATCTTGAGCCATCGTCACAACCGGTACTCCCATCCAAAGCGATTCCAAGGTTGTCATCATCCCCGTCGCTGGGAACGAATCCAAACACAAGTCAACCTGATTAAAGCTCGCATAATGCGCCACCCGAGTCGTGTTCTGGCGGAACACAATCCGATCCGTATCAATATCCATCGCCTTAAACCAAGCCAGATACTGACGCCGCAAACTCCCACTCGCCAAAGTCCGACTCTTCATCATGAGTCGAGAACCCTGTGTCTGCCGCAAAATCTCCGCCCATGTCTCGATGACCTGCTTGTTCAGCTTCCGAGTCCGGCAAAAACTTCCAAATGTAAACGGTTCGCCCTTAGAGACCGGTGGCACCGAAAGCGGAGTTTCAACTTCCGGCTGAACAAACCCAAAAATTGTCCTTGGGAGCCGCAAGACCTTTTCCGTAAACCATTCATCGCTGCCAGATGGCAAGTATTGACCATCCGCGACGAACGCATCCATCGCCCCAACTCCCGATGTCGTCAAAGCCGTTGGAACCGTAACCTGCATTGGAGCCGCATGGTTCACAATCGCACCAAGTCGTCCACCCGATCCATGACCAGTCAAGTCAACTAAACAATCAATCTTATCTTCTTGAATAATTGCCGTCGCTGTCAAGTCATCAACACCAACGAGTGACCTCAAATGTGTGCACAGATTCCGAATTCGCTCCTGATGACCACCTTTTGAAGCGTCGTTGGAATATACAAAAACCTCGCATCGCCCCGGATGACGCCCCGCCAATAGGGCCTCCAACCAATATCCCTCTGGAGTCTCCTCGACCCGACCAATCAAAAAGCCCAATCGCCGAATTTGAGTCGGTCGTGCCGCCGCCCCAAATTCTGAAAATGCATAACTCCGTGACCAATTTTCCGCCGCATTCTTCACCGCTTCCGGTCCCGCAATCGCGCTACAGCTCAACGCATGGACAATATTGCTAGAAGCTTTCCGGTAGCCGGGCTTGATTTCAATTGCTCGGGTAAAGCACTTCACGGCCTCTTCCACCATGCTCGAATCTAAGTAGACCAAGCCCAAGCCGTTATGAGCCTCAGCAATCGAGTCATCCGCATAAATTGCCCGTTGCAAACTCTGCATGGCCTCATCAAGCCGACCGAGGCGCCGCAAAGCCTCTCCTCGATTACAGTGGGCCGAAGCTAAACTGTCGTCAAGCTGAGTCGCTTGAATACAGGCTTCGAGTGCTTGCGCTGGCTTGCCAAGGTCAAGAAAAACGCGACCCATGTTCGAATATGCTTCCGCATGGCGCGGATCAAGTCGAATCGCAGTCCGGAACGTCTCCTCTGCGTGGGAAATCTGCCCCAAAGCCGCCAGAGACTTACCCAAAACGTTGTACGCCGGAACGTAATTCTTGTTGATCATCAAAGCCGAGTGGCAAGCCGACATCGCTTCTTCAAATTCACCCAACTTGTAATGACATTTAGCCAGCTCGGTATACGCCTGAGCATGTGAAGGATCAAATCCGACTGCCTTTCGGAAATATTGCGCCGCATTCATCCACTCTTTGAGCGAAGCATAGAGCTGGGCGAGATGATAATGAGTATCACTCAGCGATGGATTCAAATCTAACGCTCGGTGGAATGCATCCATCGCCTCTTCTGGCTTCCCTGCGCCCGTGAGTGCCGAACCCAGATTCGACCAAGCCTCCGCATATTCAGGATGAGCCGATGTCAATCGCTGAAGAAGGCTAACCGCCTCCTCATATTCCTTATGACCCAAGCGAACCGTCGAGAGTAAAAATAAAGCATCAGGATTTTCCGGATCCGTTGCCAATACCTTTTCATATATTGGCTCTGCCATATGGAGCCTGTGTTCACGCTGATGCGACAATCCTTCCTGAATCTGAACAGTAAATGGTGAACCAACCGTTCGGAGCGTGTACTCTTTCGTCAAGTCACGCGCAGATCGATCAGCTGTCTTCCTCAGGAACCTATTCATGAACACTCCGGACAAGTTCAATCCTCTTGCCCAGTATTTCTATCGGGGACTACTTGAGGTTTTTGCAGTCAAAATCTAAAAAATTCATCCGCATTTTTACTGGGGTCACCTGATCAAAATCTCAACGTACAATTTTCTCAGCAATCTTACTAATCCACTCCTTCCGCAATCGAGAATTGCCCCAGTGTGTAGCCTTGACCCGGGGTTCCACCTGAAGACGCACCAACTTTCCCCCTACTTCCGCATCAACCGCCACCCACCCCCCCAAACCCAAAAGAGAATGGATATTTGCCCGCTTACCCACCCCTTTGATCGCCGAATAAGGCAAGGATACGTGATGAACCTCCCCAAAAAACTCCAGCTCTTCATCCCGAAACACTAAGAATCCTAAATCCTCGTGCGGGTCAAGTAATCCGTACTTCCCGGGGCGACTGAACCCGGCAAAAAATCGCTCAGACTTGTCGTACTCGTACTCATCCTTGAAACGCATCTCGATGGCATGGCGCAACCCCCGATTGCCGAACAACCCCAGAAAATTCACCCCCATCCACCCGACTACAAAAAAGGCTAGCCCGAGCAAAATCCCCTTCGGGGTGACGCCAAATCGAACGATCTCCTGGACCGATAACCCCAAAAGCGGAAACGAAAGCAGAACCGGAATCAAATTTCCCGGAATTTGCCGCCCCAAACTCCAAACCCGCTTCCGTTCCGAAGGCATAATGATTATTCAACTATGGCAGATCGAAGACCTCAGGTGGTCATCGTGCCTCCCGGAGGCGCGGGCCTCCGTGCCGCCCTCAATAAACTTGTAACTCACGAAACTGTCGTCACCGCCCTTGAGGACAGTGCCCTCCACAGCGCTAAGCAAATGCTCGGTGACCGAGAAGTCGAAGAATATCTTCCCTTTGGCTCATGCGTGGGCAGATTCGCCGCCATGTGCGGAGATACTGGCTTTCCGCGCCTCACCGGCCCCCAAAGCTTTCATCTCATCCAACGCTCTGCCAGCGAACTTCATTTCGACAACGTACTGTCCGCCGCCGCCTTCTCTCTCGGACTCGCCAAAAACCTCGCCCGAACCCTGACCGAACTGCGCTACCACGGATTCCGCCCCGATGATCTCCGCCAATCCGCCGAAAAAACCACCGATCCCATCTCCGCCGAGCGGTTCAATTCCCTCGCCGAACTAATCGAAATTTACGAAGCCCAATGTCACACCCATGGCCGAGAATTTGCATCCGAGAGAGCCGAATTTTGCATCAGCCAAAACGAACCTCGCCATTTCACTTTTCGACATCTCATCGTCCTCATTTCCGGCGATCGCAGCCCCATATATGACCAGTGGATTCAATGGGTTGCCTCACAGGGCATTCGAGTGGACTGCATCATCGCAGCGTGGCCAGGCGAAAATTCTCCCTTTCAGTACGAACTCAGTTGGGCAGATCAACTTGGAGAAGTGACTGACTGGACAGCCGAGCTTTCCCAAAACGAAATCTGGACACAACATCTATTCCATCGTCCGTCTCGTCAAATTCCAGATTGCCCCGTCACCGCAACTCACTTCACAATGGGCGATATGCTCAGCGAATGCGAATGGATCGTGCGGGAGATTCAATCACTTCTCCGAGCCGGAACTGAGCCCGGTCAAATTGGCATCTTCATTCGGGGAGCCACCGATACCATTCCCCTCCTGAACACCGCCGCAGAACGGTTCGGCCTCCCCCTCACCGGGACTCGTTCCGCCCCCCTGCACTCCAATGGGTTTGTTGCCGCCACTCTCGAACTCCTCCGTGCTTTCGCCAGCCCGGATATCCGCAATCTCCGATTTGCATTTGGCAATAGCTATTTCGGGATTCCTTCTCAAGACTACGACGACCTCGTCAAATCTCTTTACGCGATCCAAGCCAACAATCCCGAACCTTGGAGCGAACTCATTGAAGTCCTTGCAGAGAACCCGGAATATAAATGGATCAACCACCTTTTGGAATGGCGCAAAAATGCATCTGAATCCCCAAAAACCCTCAGCTACTGGGCTGAGATTATCCACACCATTTGGTCAGAAACGCCAATTCTGGACAACGCAATCTCAGGGCCAACCACCGCGATTCGACGAGACCAACATGCCTGGACCGTCATGCAACGCACACTCCGCGACGCCGCTTTATCTTACAACAACGATTTCACCATTGACTTACCCCACTTCGTTTCCCTCGCTGAAACAATATGGAAAGAAGAAGTCGTAATCTGGGAAGCCGACCCCGGACATATCCGCCTGTGTACCAACCCCAACCAATTGGTCGGATTTGAGCACGTTTTCTGCCTCCAAATGCTCGAAGGAACTCTCCCACGCCGCCGACGCCAAGATCCCGTACTTGACGATTTCGACCGCCAAATCCTCAATGAATCATTCCCCGACCACCCAACCCTTCCTTATTCGACTATTACTTCCGCTCGCGAACGCGCCCTCTTCACCACTCTAGCTGCGTCCGCTCAACAAACCATCACCTTCTCCCATGCCGATGCCGGCGAGGAACGCGACAACATCGCCACTTTCTACTTGGAAGAAGTGAAATCTCTCATCCCCACACGCTCCCACACATTCAAGAGATCAGAACTTACACCCCCTGCGCCTGACTGCCAAACCTGGCCCGACCGAACGCTACGCGATGCTTTAGATTCCCCCCGCACGGAATTCACACCTCCTGAACTCACAACCGAAGTCGGTCAAGCCGTCGCCCGACCAGACTTCACCAAAGCTATCTCGATTCAGCAACTCGCTCAAGCCGCCGCCTGCCCATTCCGATCAGTTTTCAACCATCAGGTGACATACAAAGCTCCCGACCGGAGCCTTCCTATCGCCATCATGAGAACACTTCCAAAAAAAGCTCAACTGATCCACCAACCTTCCGCAACTGCCGCCCGAGAAACCCTCATGGCCCTCGCCAAGTCGGAGCTCGAAGAACATCTTCACCGTCTCGACGAATGGGAGCAAATCCTCTACCAAGACACAATTGATCGAGTCGTTCAGGGCTGGATCACGCGTGAATTCGAATCCCGCCAACTCTTAAACCTAGAGTCTTATCAAAAGGTTGATAACTTCGTTCCTCGTTCTGAACTCAAAGGCGACCCCAACATTCAACTCAAGTTTCACCTGGATGCTCTCTACCAAAAAGGACCGAACAAAATCGGATTCCTCTACAGCGGATACATCCCTCGCTACCTTTCCAACAAAGACGATATCGAAAACGCTCTCTTGTCAACGCTCATGCTCTACGCTCTCGACCGTCAAAACCAAGACAACGTTGCCGTTCTCGTAGATTCGCTCGAAGGGGATCGTGCCCTCCTGACCAAAAAAGCAAAAATTGACTGGCTCGCCAGCTCAACTTACGGCACTTCGATTTTCCACTCGCCCCTCGAATCCAAAAATCCCGAATACCAGTCCTCATCAATTCTTGACTCTCTGCAATCCGAAATCAAGCGGGCCCAAACCGCAATCCGCCAAGCCACCGCCATCCCCCAAAATGGCGACCACTGCGCCCGTTGTTCACTCGGCGACCTCTGCCGTACCCACAACGAATTCGGTGAAATCCAGTCCATATTCGATGAGGCTCAGCCATGAGCCACACTTGGAATCCTCAGCAGTCTCAAGCAATAGCCAGCCCTCTCAACCATTTGGTGATTGTCGCGAGTGCGGGAGCAGGGAAAACTGAAGTCATCGTCCAGCGATACCTCAGGTACGTCACCGAGCATGGATTTTCACCCAGCCAAATCCTCGCCGTCACCTACACATACCGCGCCGCCGCAAGCATGAAGCAGCGCATTTGCCGCATCCTCCGCGATCGTGAACTTTACGATGCTGCCCAAGAAGCTGAAACCGGCCCGATCCAAACCATTCACAGCTTTTATGAACGCATACTCCGCGAGAATTCCGTATGGTCAGGTCTCAACCCAGATTTTGAAATCGTCTCAGAATCAGAAGCCGATCGCCTCTGGGATCTCTCACTCCGATTAGCCCTCACCCAACCCGAAGCTGATCAGCCCGAAGTCAAAAAATACCGCCAGCAAACTGCCGGAAAGCGCCGCTGGAAAGGCATTCTCGACCTCGATACCCTCCTTCGCTCCCAAGTCGTCCACGACATCATCCAGCCCGCGAGAAGTCAAGGGCTGACTCACCTAGAACTAGAGGAGTCGTTCACTACGATTGAGCAAGTCAACCTAATGGTTGCCAGAATCATGAATGATCCTGCCTGGCCAACCGACCCAACTCTGACCATAGGAGCCAAAGCCCAGCACTACCCCAAGCCTTCAAAAGAACACCTCGTCGGTAACCAGCTAGATGTCGAAGTCGATCTCTTCCTCGGTCTCATGCGCCTCGCTGTTCAAACGTGGCAAAACTACGAGACCGAACTTGCCAAGAGAAGTCAACTCGATTTCTCAATGCTGGAGCAGCGCGCCCTCAACCTCTTGGATGAAAATCCCACGCTTGCGTCAAGAATTCGCCAACAGTTCCAGGTCATCCTTCTTGATGAATCTCAAGACGCAAATCACAACCAATTCCGGTTCCTCAAGTCGCTCAGTCTCAACCACTCCCTCAGCGTAGGCGATCAAAAGCAATCCATCTACGGTTTCCGTGGCTCCGCCCTCCAAGAATTTGAACGACAAATTGACGAGAACACAATCAAACTCGAACTGAATTACCGCTCCCAACCTGGCATCATCAATTTCGTCAACCACCTCTTCCACAACCAGTGGGGCAACCAATACGACCCGATGAACCCCGGAAAGCACGCGCCGACCAATCCCCTTGATTTCAATGGAGTCGAACTCCTCGAATCGGAGTCCGCGACCGCGGCATCCCGAACTGCGAACTTCGTCCACCAAATGATCAAAGAAGGGACAAGGCTTCAAGACATCGTGATCCTGACCCAAGGCCGACGCGCCTTGGGACAAATCCAATCCCTGCTCACCGCAAAAGAAATCCCCACCGAAGCCGCTGGCACCACCGATTCCCTCTTCACGCGAATGGAAGCTCGCGACATGGCCAATCTCCTCACTTGCTGCGTCCACCCCACCAGTGATTACTACCTCGCCTGCCTCTTGCATAGTCCCTATGTTGGCCTCAGTCTTGACTCCATCATTCTTCTTGGCCAATCTCAAAATATCTTCGACCACTTGGCTGAATTTGAATACCCTCTCGATTCTGACAAATCCAAGATTCAAGAATTTCTGAGTTGGTTCACTGAAATCCGCGCTTTTTGCGACCGATTCAGCGCCTACGAAATTATCAATCAAGCCCTCAAGCGCTCTCCCTATCTCGCCAACCTTGGCTCCAAAACCGGAGGTGAACAAAATATCGCCAATGCCCGAAAACTGCTCGTGCTTGCAACCAGAAATCCCGAACTCACCCCCCTCCAACTCGCCGACCGCTTCCGGCATCTCCAAGCCGTCGCTCAGCGCGAACCCCTCGCCCCTCTCCACGATCCTGACGCCGAAGTTGTCCGCCTCATGACAATCCACAAATCAAAGGGGCTAGAATTCCCCAACGTCATCGTCCATGGTCACGACCTAAACGACTTCAAACGAAGCCAGGACATCATTACCGACTTTCGTAACCAATCCGCTTTCACCAAATTCAAGGGCAAAAATGTGATTCACGATCAGCTCAAAGATCGTCTCCACCAAGCCGAAATGGCCGAGAAGATGCGGCTCCTGTATGTTGCCTGCACTCGCGCAGAATCCCGCCTGATTCTCGGCATTCGCCCACCGAATTCGAAGGCAAAGAACAGTCTCCTCACCCAACTCCTCCTTAAGCCCCTTCCCCGGAGCGATTACGCACAACACAACGTCCGGCTCCACCCCGCTCCTTAATCGGTAAACTCCCATTAATGCCAGTTCGCATTGATCAATTCCAGGTTGCGTGTCTTCAAACCAAACCGATCAAAGGTGACCTGAGCGGCACACTTAACCATTTGGCTGAATCTATTCGCCAAGCCGCCGAAGAAGGCGCCGACCTTGTCGTCCTGCCCGAATCCGCCCCCACCGGATATGTATTGGAAGGCGGAGTCAACTCTCTCGCTCTCACTCCCCAACTGCTTACAGATCACCTCAGTCAACGCCTCCAAAACCTCCCCAAAGTGCTTGACATAGCTATCGGCTATTTCGAGTCAAGCTCCATGCGACCCTACAATTCTGCCGCCTACATCACATTAGAAAATAACCAGGCCACCCTCCTCCACAACTACCGAAAGTTCTTCCTCCCCACATACGGAGTCTTCGATGAACACCGATTCCACGAGCCAGGTGCCGAACTGGGCATTGTTGAAACCCGATTCGGAAGGATCGGTCTGCTCATCTGTGAAGACATATGGCATTCAATCCTCCCCACTCTTCTCACCGTTGCCGGAGCCGAGCTTATCGTCGTCCACTCCGCCAGCCCCGCCCGAGAGTTTCAATCGGACAAACCCGGCAACTTAATCCGATATGACAACATGATCCAAAGCCTCTGCGCCGAGCACGGCGTTTTCTGCGCCATGGCCATGCTCGCCGGATTTGAGGGCGGCAAAGGCCTGACCGGCGGCTCCCAAATCGTTAGCCCCCTGGGAGATTGCCTCGTCCAAGCCAAAAACTTCGGCGAACAAATCATCATTGCCGAGGTTGACCTCCGGCTCGTCGAGCAAGCTCGATCAAATACTCCCCTCGCCGCTGATCTCAAAGAACGCTGGCGCGACATCGTCCGTCTCGCCGCCCAACTGGATAAATAGAAATCCCCCGGCTCGCAGAGCCAGGGGATATGTCAATTCAAGAAAGCCGGATTAGTGACCGGAGTCTTTGCCTGCTTGAATAGGATCCAACTTGAATCCTGGACCCATCGTGCTGCTCATCGTCAATGTTTGCAAGAACCGGCCCTTACTGCTGCTCGGCTTAGCCTTGATGACCGCATCCAGCAACGTGACCACGTTTTCCTTCAACTGTTCGTTGCTAAAGCTGACCTTCCCAACCGGAACATGAACCACACCCGCCTTGTCAATTCGATACTCAACCCGCGCTGCAGATTTAATTTCTTTGACCGCTTGACCAACCGCATTGGTCACCGTGCCATTCTTCTTGTTCGGAGTCTTGGGGCCAAGGAAGCGACCAATTTTCCCGATCTGCGGAGCCATATCGTCGGAAGCAACCATGACATCAAAGTCCTTCCAACCATCTTGGATTTTCTTGATCAAATCTTCGTCACCAATGAAATCGGCGCCAGCTGCTTCAGCTTCCTTTGCCGCATCACCTTTCGCCAAAACCGCAACCGTTTTCTTCTTACCAGTACCGTGCGGCAAATTAGTGATGCCCCGCACGTTTTGGTCGCTCTTGCGAGAATCAATCCCAAGCTTGATCGCAATGTCAACCGTCTCGTCAAACTTTGCGCTCGCCTTACTTTTCACTGCCGCGATTGCATCTTCAATCGTGTGCATCGTGTCAAGGTCCAGACCTTTCGTGAGTTCCAAATAGCGCTGAGAATGCGCATTCTTCTTTTTAACTTTATTAGCCATGTCAGCCTCCGTGGTTCTTAAATCGGCTAGCGCACCAGCCTCCCACGCTCGCGAATAGTACCCGTCCGCCAGATGCCCATCTCGGGTCCCGTAATTCGCCCTACACAACCGAGCCATCCCCCTAACCCGGTAGGTAACCTACTGCCGTCACAAACGTAAGCCGCCCGCACCCCTTGGCATGCAACGGCGCACCCTCAAGGAACACAACTTTATGCAAAACACTTACGCCATCCTCGGCTCCGGAATGCAAGGCACAGCTGCCGCCTACGATCTCGCTAAATTCGCCGAAGATCCCAAGATCATCATGGGCGACATGAGCCTCGAACAAGCCGAAAAGGCCGCCGCCCGTGTCAACAGACTCACCGGCAAAGATGTCTGCTCCGCCGCCCAAGTTGACGCCCTGAACCCAGATTCGCTGCGAACTTTCCTCCACGAAGCGGATATCGTCATTTCTTGTGTGCCCTATTGGATGCACCCCCAAATCGCAAAAATCGCGATTGAAACCATCACCGACATGGTTGATCTCGGCGGAAACACCGATATCACCATGCAAACCTTGGAGCTTGATGCCCAAGCCAAAGATGCCGAAATCACCCTCGTCCCCGACACTGGACTCGCCCCTGGATTGGTGAACAACGTCGGACTCTATCTCATCGAGAACATGGACAAATGTGATTCCGCGAAAATGTACTGCGGTGTCTTGCCCCAAAATCCCAAGCCCCCATTCAACTACAAACTCACCTTTAACGTCGAGGGCTTAGTTACCGAGTACGACTACGAAGCCATCGTCCTTCGAGAAGGCCAAATCGAAAAAGTCCCCACCCTCACAGAGCTCGAAGACCTTCACATCGACCAGCTCGGCGATATGGAAGCTTTTGTTACGTCCGGTGGAACATCAACCGCGCCGTACACCTTGCAAGGCAAAGTAACCAACTACGAATACAAAACGATTCGATTCCCCGGTCACTGCGAACGGATGAAAATCTTCAAAGATTTCGGATTCTGGAACGAGAGCAAGGTCAACGTTCGCGGCACTGAAGTCGTCCCCAAAGATGTCTTCAACACCGTATTCGGCCCAGAACTGGATAAATTCGTCGACCAGGATCTCTGCGCCGTCCGTGGCGTCGGCATCGGAACCACCAACGGCGAACCCACTCGCATCCAAGTCGACATCTTCGACAAGCAAGATCCCGAAACCGGATTCACATCCATGGAGCGATTGACCGGGTTCAGCACATCAATCATCGCACAAGAAGTTGTCAACGGTCGCGTCGCCAAAGGTGCCGTCCGATACGAAAATGCCATGACCGGAACCGACTTCCTCGCTGCCCTTCACAAGCGCGGGATCGACATCCGAATCAAGAAAACCATCGAACACGTTTTCTAAGCTTCTTCAGTAAAAACTTGAATTCGAGGATCATTTTATGATCCTCGAATTTTTTGTGAACCATATGATCCGTTCCGTCGTTTATACTCGCAGTTATGAAGCTCGCTCTCGTTTTGATCGCCAGTACCGCCGTCCTCGGTGTAGGCATCCTCACCCCCGCCCAAGCCCAAACCAAAGAAGTCAGCTTCAAGAAGGACGTCACCCCCGTCCTCAAAAAGTATTGCTACAACTGTCACGCGGGCGAAAAATCCAGCCACGGGCTCAAAGTCGATAACTACGACAACATCATGAAGGGCTCCAAGTACTCGAAAGTAGTGAAGCCAGAAAAGAGTGCCGAAAGTGTCATCATCCGATCCGTCAAAAACCAACCCGGAGGAACAAAAATGCCTCCCGGACGACGTTCTGTCTCAGAATCAGAAATCAAAATTATCGCCGATTGGATTGACCAAGGCGCAAAGAACAACTAAAATCCATAACGATTCGGATAAACTGCCGCACATGAAACGTGTGGCAGTTCCCGTTTTGGCCCTTGGCATTTTCTTGATCGCTTGCTCATCCCAAACCCCTGAGCCAGAACCATCAACCCCCAAAGCCGAACAGTCCGCTGAATCCACCCAAGAGCCCCGCGTCGAACCCGGTCTTCAAACCGTCACCGTCTCATTTAAAGAAGACATCAACCCTCTAATCCAAGCGAACTGTCTCGGTTGCCATAGCGGCCCAAAGGCTAAAGAAGGCATAGACATGTCCTCCTATGAACTCCTGACCACCTCCGGAGAGCACGGCGCGATCATAAAGCCCGGCGATTCATCCAGCAGCCTCATGATCAAAGCCATGACTGGCGACGGTGTTGACATCATGCCCCCCGCCGGAAAACTCCCCGACGACAAGATCGAACTCGTTGCTCAATGGATCGACGCCGGTGCGAAAAACGACTAGGTCAGCCCCCTAGGCCACTGCCGAACCAATCCAACCCAAACGAGTAGAATCCATTAGGTTCAAACCGACCTCCATGGATCAATCGCACATCCGGAACTTCTGCATCATTGCTCACATCGATCACGGCAAATCAACCCTTGCCGACCGGATCCTTGAGTTCTGCGGAGCCGTGCGAGGAACCGCCCAAGAGCAAATGCTCGACACCATGGAACTCGAACGCGAGCGCGGAATCACCATCAAGATGACCGCCGTGCGCATGGAGTACACCGCCAAAAACGGCGAAACCTATCAATTTAATCTCATCGATACGCCCGGCCACGTTGATTTCACTTACGAAGTATCTCGCGCCCTCGATGCTTGCGAAGGCGCAATTCTGATCGTAGACGCCACCCAAGGGGTCGAAGCCCAAACCATCGCCAACGCGAACATGGCGATGACCCAAAATCTCACCATCGTCCCCGTGATCAACAAGATGGATCTGCCCCACGCCGATCCCGAGATGGCCCGAGACGAAATCGAAAACACCCTCATGATTGATGGCTCCGAAGCCATCCCTTGCTCCGCAAAGACCGGACTCGGCATCCAAGACATTCTCGAAGCCGTCGTCGAACGGGTTCCCGCCCCAAAAGGCGACGCCAACGCCCCCCTCCGAGCCCTCATCTTTGATAGCCACTTCGACACCTACCAAGGCGCCGTTGCTTACTGCCGTGTCATGGATGGATCAGTCAAACCCGGCGACAAAATCCAAATGATGTCTACCGGCAAAACCTTCGATGTGGACGAGGTTGGCGTCTTCCGCCCCCGGCTCGAACGTGGACTCGATCTCAACTGCGGTGAAGTCGGATTCATCACTGCCGCCATCAAGACCATCGGCGATGCAAGCGTCGGCGACACCATCACCAACGGAGTCACCCCCGCCACTCAAGCCCTCCCTGGCTACCGCAAAGCCAAATCAATGGTCTACTGCGGACTCTATCCCACCGATTCCGATCAATACGAAGACCTCCGCGACGCGATCCAAAAACTTCAGCTCAACGACGCTTCCCTAGAATACGAACCCGAAACATCCGCCGCCCTCGGATTCGGATTCCGCTGCGGATTCCTTGGCCTCCTCCACATGGATATCATGCGCGAGCGATTGGAACGAGAATTCGATCTCGACCTTATCCTCACCGCCCCCAGCGTGGATTACCACGTCTACAAAACTGACGGCGAAGTCCTCTACATCTCAAATCCCAGCGAACTCCCCCCAAGCAACCACATCGCCAGCATCGAAGAACCCGTCGTCACCAGCGTCATCATGGTGCCCAACGATTACGTCGGTCCTGTCATGAACCTCTGCCAAGAGCGGCGCGGCGTCTACCGCAAAACCGAGTACCTCACCCCCACCCGGGCCATGCTGACCTACACCCTCCCCCTCGGCGAAATCCTCCTCGATTTCTTCGACAAACTCAAATCTTCCACCAAAGGCTACGCGAGCTTCGATTACGAATTCGCCGGCTACGAACAAAGTGACCTCGTCAAAGTGGACATCCTCCTCAATGGCGATCCCGTTGACGCCCTCAGTTTCATCGTCAACCGCTCATTCAGCTACCAACGCGGAAAAGCCATCGTCGAACAACTCCGTAAAGTCGTCCCCCGGCAGCAGTTCGAAGTCAAAATTCAAGCCGCTATCGGGGCCAAGATCATCTCCGCCGACGTCATCAAACCGTTCCGCAAAAACGTCATCGCCAAGTGCTACGGCGGCGACGTCAGCCGCAAACGCAAACTCCTGGAAAAACAAAAGAAAGGGAAAAAGCGCATGAAGAACATCGGCAGCATCGAAGTCCCCCAAGAAGCCTTCCTCAGCGTCCTTAAAGTCGCTGAGTAAGTTAGATGTAGGTTGCTTCATTCCCTCCCCAAGTTTGGGGAGGGATTAAGGGTGGGGTTGTCCATTGAGCAAACGGTTAGAGAAGTCATCTTGACAACCTCGCAAAAGTACCAGTTTCCCCCGCAAATCCCCCACCCTTAACACAACCACAACCCTCTCTGATATACTTGGGCCTGAGGTTTAAAATTCACATGCGTAGAGGAACATTGGTGCTTCTCGCGGGTGTACTGGCTGGCAGTGCTCACGCGATTTTGATTGACGATTTCACCTCCGGTTTCGCCGGAGCCACGACCACAACGGGTGCTTACTACAACACCGTCTCCGCCAACTCTATCGGCGGTCACCGGTTTGTAAACCACATCTTCAACTCGAATCCACTCAACCGACCCATCGCAACCGATGTCAATGCGGCCGCCCCCGGCAACATGTTCATCGAAGCGGGATCAGGTGTGAATGGTCAAGCAACACTCGCATGGGGTGGAGCCCTAACCGTTCCGGCATCAGGAGCCGGCAACGTCTTCGCAAATGACTTTGTCGGACTGAGTTCCGTCAATTTCTCAAACGAAGCTGGACTTCGGGTTGATTACATCAACAACGATCAGGGATCAACTGGCCTCTTCCTGCAAATTTTTGACAACACACTTGCTTCGAGTTTTTCAACTCTCCAAAATGCTGCTGTCGGAAATGGAAGCATTTTCTTTAACTTTGCATCCCTGACTGGAACAGCGAATCTTGCCAACGTGCGACTCATCGTCCTTGGAACAGGTCTGCCCAACGGCAACGATATCACCCTCACCCGGGTTGAAACCGAAGCCATCCCCGAGCCGGCAACCCTCGCCGTCCTCGGACTCGCCGCTGCCGCCATCGCCCGCCGCAAACGCAAATAAAAGCCAACAGAACAAAACCCCCGATGACCAACTCGGCAACGGGGGTTTTTTAGTACCAAAATGTCCCCTTCGTCAGAGAGTAAGCAAAGGGCAAAGAACCTATACTTACCGTGAATATTCTTTATCCCCACTTCTACCCTTCATCTGGCGGCCCAAACCGAGTATCCTCTGTAAAAATGCCCAACTTTCCCATGATCATCCAAGGCGGCATGGGCGTCGCCGTCAGCAACTACACCCTTGCCCGAGCAGTAGGCAAAACAGGCAACATGGGTGTCATCTCCGGAACCGGAGTGGATGCGGTTCTCTCACGCCGACTTCAAATGGGTGATCCCACCGGCGAACTCAAAGACGCTTTTGCAGCATTCCCCCTGCAAGACATGGCCAAACGGGTCTGGGACAAATACTTCCGCGCCGACCGCGACCCCAGCAAACCGTTTCTCTCCCGACCCCTCCCCAACAACGAACCCGGCAAAGCATGGTTCGAACTCGCCATCGTCGCCAATTTCGTTGAAGTCTGGCTCGCCAAACGCGATCACTCCGCCCCTATCGGCATCAATCTTCTCGAAAAAATCCAAATCCCCCACCTCGCTTCGCTCTTCGGAGCCATGCTCGCCGAAGTTGATTTCGTCCTCATGGGTGCCGGAATCCCCCGTCAAATCCCCGCCGCCCTCGATTCTTTGGCGGAAATGAAGGAAACCAAATACCGCATCAACGTGGATGACAATCCCGACAACGAAGCCTTTTATCACACCTTTGACCCCAAAGCCATTGCCGAATGGGGCATCAGCAAACTCAAGCGACCCAAATTTCTCGCCATCATCAGCAGCAACATCCTCGCTCTGCAGATGGTCAAGAAATGCACCCCGCCTGTTGACGGTCTCATCGTTGAATTCCCCCTCGCCGGAGGGCACAACGCTCCTCCACGCGGCCCCATGGTTCTCGACGAAAACAACGAACCCATTTACGGCCCCAAAGACGAAGTTGATCTCGCCCAAATCGCCGAACTCGGCGTCCCCTTCTGGCTCGCCGGAGCCTATGGTCAACCCGAACGACTCAACGAAGCTCTCGAAGCCGGAGCGTGTGGCATCCAAGTCGGAACTGCCTTCGCGTTCTGCAACGAAAGCGGTATCGAACCCACCCTCAAACAGCAAATTATCAACGACGTCAAGGCGGGCAACATGAGCGTCCACACCAACGCCTCGGCATCTCCCACCGGATTCCCCTTCAAAGTCGCCCAAGTCAAAGGCACTCTCAGCGAAATCTCCACCTACAAAAAGCGAAATCGAATCTGCGACCTCGGCTATCTCCGCACTCCTTACCGCAAAGACGACGGCACCCTCGGCTACCGGTGCCCCTCCGAACCCGTCGAGGATTACCTCAAAAAAGGCGGCAAACTCGAAGAAACCGTCGGCCGAATGTGCGTCTGCAACGGCCTCTATGGCACCATCGGAATGCCCCAAATCCGCAAAGATGGCGCGATCGAACCAACCCTGGTCACATCCGGAAACGACCTGATCAAGATCACCGACTTCCTCCCCGGAGACAAAACAAGCTATTCTGCTGCCGACGTCGTCACTCATCTTCTGAGCAAACTCCCCGTCAAGGTTTCATAGGCAAATTGGTCGCGTATGGAACTTGAAGACGAGCTTCTTGACCAAAGAAAGGAGTTCCGTTCCGAGCCTGATGAAGTTACAAGAGCCCGCTGGATACAAGTCGCAGTGGCTCTTTGCCTTTGCTTTGTTCCCGCTTGGCTGTCAAATGTTTATAACGCGACCAACTACTATCCCTCAACCCCCTTTGACAATAGCTTTGCCTCAATAATCGCCAATTTTCCAACCGCAATCGCCCTCCTTTACATTGCTTACAACGGTAAGTGGACAGCCGCTCAATTCGGACTTGATCGACTAAAATGGCAGCACTTTGGATTCGGAGTAGCAACGTGCTTCTTTGCGTTAATCGCCGAATTTTTTGCTCGAACACTCCAGTTCATCGTCCTGTCAAAGTTCCTGCCTCAACCTGATGGCAACGACCTTTTCAATCCCGGAATCTTCCCAATTCTTCCTGGATTGGTCTTAAGCCTCGTACTCAACTCGTTGGTCGAAGAGATCAGCTTTCGCGGATTTATCGATACTCACCTACCAATACTTCTCAATTCTCCCGTCTTTGGAATCGTAATCTCTGCCGCTCTCTTTTCAAGCTATCACATCTATCAAGGATGGGCCTCGCTCTTCCCAATCTTCATCTTTGGTATTTCAATGGCCATCAGTCGCAAAGTATTTGAATCAATCTGGCCCGCAATAATCGGCCATACCTTGTGTAACCTAATGATCTACATGGGCTGGCTGAACTTCCTACTAAAACACTAACCCCCAACCGCTGCCGACCAACCCACCTCGTCCGTCCCTCGGTACCGACTCGTCGCAACCGAAGCCCCCCGAACCCGTTTCCCTGCAAGCCAACCCGCGACATGCTCCCCAACCCGCCTCGCAAACTCCACCGGCACCGCGTTCCCCACCTGCCGATACTGATCCGCCACCTTCCCACACACAACCCAGTCATCCGGAAAAGTCTGAATCCTCATATACTCCTGAACACTCAAAGGGCGCAGCTCTTCGGGATGCCCCAAAAGCGTTGCCGGCATATTCGGCAACGTCAGTAGAGTCGGCGATGGCTTATCCCATGCCAATCGTCGCAAGAATCCTGTGCGCCCACCACCACTCAAAAACGCCCCTCCCATCGCCGCTTCCGCCATTTCGGGTGCGAGCGCGCGCCAATTTTCCCCCGGCCCAACGAACGGAAGAAACGGCACTACCCGACTTCGAAGCGGCACAAATTCATGCTGATCCGCAAGTCCCGCCAGAGCCTCGCGCAGAGTCACAACTCCTGGAACCGTCGGCACAGGCGGCATCACCCGACCATCCCGCTCCGCTACAATCACCAACCGTTCCCGCACCTGAGGCACTCCATACAAACTCGTGTCATAAAGTCGAAAACTGACTCCGTACCCTGCCCGTTCAAATCGCCCCAAAATCTCCTTCAACGCCCCACCCCGCTCCTCCGCATCACTCAAAGATGGGAAGCCCGCCCCCCTTTCTTCATGCGGACGGTGAACAAGCGGCGCACTGAGCAACCCCCGAACGTTCTCAATCAGCACCACCCGGGGACGCAAATCTAACGCCAACTCTACAAAGTGCAAAAACACATTCCCCCGCTCGTCGTTCAATCCTTGCCGTTTCCCCGCCGTCGAAAACGCCTGGCAGGGCGGACCCCCCACCACCGCATCCAGCTCACCCACGCCAATTCCCAGTTCTTGACAAACTCGGAAAGCCGAAAGCTCCCGAACATCCCCCTCAAACAACCGTAACCCTGGACGATTCGCTCGAATCGTCGCGCATGCTTGTTTGTCAATCTCGCTCACGCCCACGCACTGCCAACCAGCCCGCTCTAAGCCCAAGTCGAGTCCGAGTGCCCCCGAAAAGAGGCTCAGGTATCTCATCCGTGATCCAAGTTCAAACCCGCCATCCTAGCGGGGAAACAGCCCAATCGCCGTTACCTCCATAGTTTTCCACATCCCTCATTAAAATTGCTAGCCCCGCAAGATATCTGCAATGACATATAGCGATCCGGCGCACTTTGACCGCCATGAGCGGGTTCACCCCTCCCCAGATGGGGAGGGGAAGGGGTGGGGTGAAAGGCGAAACTAGCTAAACACCAGATTCGACTAACACCAAGACCACCCGCTCTACCCTGCCATACTCAAAACAAGATGTTTAAGGGATTCATGAACAACGTCGACCGACTCCTCGGGCGCGGCGTCATTGATGAAGACCTCTACGAAGAACTCGAGGAAGCCCTCCTCGCCGCCGATACCAGCATCACCACCACAACCGAAATCCTCAACGAGCTCCGCCAATCTGTCCGCGAAGAAAAAGTCAAAACCCCCGAAGCCATTAAAGAACGACTCAAAGAGTCAATTCGCGCCCGATTCTCCCAACCCGGAGAATCTCTCCTCTTCCGCAATTTCCCTCCCTGCGTCTATCTCTTTGTCGGGGTAAATGGTGTCGGCAAAACCACGTCCATCGGCAAACTCGCCACTCGCCTCACCAAAGAGGGCCGAAAAGTCATCCTCGCAACCGGCGATACATTTCGCGCCGCCGCCATCGAACAACTCGAAATCTGGGCTGAGCGATCCGGAGCCGATATTGTCAAGGGCCAACCCGGATCTGATCCCGCTGCCGTCATTTTTGATGCCATCCAAGCCGCAAAAGCCCGGGGTGCCGACTACGTCCTCGCCGATACCGCCGGTCGCCAGCACAATAAAGCCAACCTGATGAACGAACTGGCCAAAATCGCAAAAGTCGTCGAAAAAGGCATTGGACGCAAAGCCGACGAAACCCTCCTTGTCCTGGATGCCAATACAGGCCAAAACGCCATCCGTCAAGCTGAGGAATTCTCTGCCGCAACGGGTGTCACCGGCCTCGTTCTCACTAAGCTCGATGGCACCGCTCGAGGTGGCGCCCTCATCGGCATTTATGATAAATTCGGAATCCCGATCAAGCTCATCGGTGTCGGCGAAAAAGCCGAAGACCTCCAGGATTTCAACCCGGAGGCCTTCGCCAACAACATGTTTAATTAGTAGCTGTTTGGAATCTGCGGCTCACGCGCCACCACATCAACAACCTGCGGCTTCGCTCCTTGCGTGCGCATCGCTCGCTTATGCTTCATAAAGCCAAGCACCGCAAATGCCAAGAACATCGGCACCGCAACCGCATCGTCAACCCAACCCAACAAGATGATCACATCCGGGATCAAGTCAATTGGTGAAGCCCCATAAACCACCGCCGCCAGGATATTCAATATCCCCGCCCACGGAATGGTTGACTTCGCTACTGCTGGAATTTTTTCCATCGTTATCCGTTTGACGACAAATGAAGTCCGGGGGTTGAGATCAACTAGGACCCTACTAATGCCTCATCCCGGACTTGATCCGGGATCCATATCTGATTCTAAATTTGACCCTAATTGTCTGCAAAAATGAATTCCTATTTCACGACCAATTTCACAAACAGCTTCTTCCCAACCCGAAGAATTTTCCCGTCCAGTTCTGCCGCCCCAAAAGAGGCAGCCAAATCAGCCACTCTCTCACCATCCAACGAAACCGCTCCCGCCTGAATCAGCTTCTTCGCTGACCCGCGTGAATCCGCCCCGCCCACCAGAGTCACCAAGTAAGCCACCGGTAAACCTCCACCGAATCCGCCACCCGAAAACGCCTCCCGATCAATCACAAACTCCGGCGCATCCGTCACCTGCTTTTTCTGACTAAACGTCTCCACAAAGAACTGCTCCGCCGCATTCGCATCCTCGACCGAATGGTAGAGAGCAACAATCTCTTTGGCCAAACGCACCTTGGCATCGCGGGGATTTTTCCCCGGTTCAACCATTGCCCGCGCTTCATCCATCGGCACATCCGTACAAAGCTCAAACCAATTCAAAATCAACTCATCCGGAATCGACATCGTTTTTCCAAACATATCATTCGGTGTATCCACAACGCTCACATAATTCCCCAAACTCTGCGACATCTTCTCCTTACCATCTGTCCCCACTAAAAGCGGTGACAGAATCACCACCTGCGGATCAAGACCGTACTGCTCCATCAAAGTCCGCCCCACCAAATTGTTGAACATCTGGTCATTTCCCCCAAGCTCGACGTCTGCCTTGAGTTCAACTGAGTCCATCCCCTGACACAACGGATACAAAATTTCGTGCATCGCAATCGGCTGGTGCGCTTCCCACCGTTTGGTGAAATCATCTCGTTCCATGATCCTTGCAACCGTGTATCGGGAGCAGAGCCGAATCACATCCTCAAAACTCATTTTCCCCAGCCAATCCTTGTTGTAATAAATCTCCGTGAGTTCAGGATCAAGAATCTTGTAAATCTGGCTTGAAACCGCATCCACGTTCGCCTGAACTTCCTCCCGGGTCAACTGTTTGCGGGTCTTACTCTTCCCGCTTGGGTCACCAATCATCGCCGTAAAGTCCCCGATGATCAAACACGCCGTATGCCCCAACTTCTGAAAATCCCGGAGCTTTCGCAAAACCACGCCCCATCCGAGCGTCACATGCGCCGCCGTCGGGTCAACCCCCAGCTTCACCCGGAGCTTCTTTCCGCTCGCCAATTTTGTCCGCAGATCATCCTCGCCATAGATATCCGTCGTCCCCCGGCGCAATATCGCAATCTGCTCGTCAATCGTCATCAGAAAGCCAAGTCTACCGCCCCAAAATGAACCTGAGTCAGACTCACATAAACTGGAATTCAGGGGTCGCAGAAATAAGTTTGCTCACCGCACCGCAAGTCGTGTTCGCATTCCGCTGAGTCACTCGACCGCCGCTCACTTTCCTCGCCGCCGCGGTGAGTTGCTCGACTTTTTCAGCCGGAAGTTGACAATCCAATGCCTTGACTAGATTCTGAACCAAGCTCTCTGGTCGTCCATCTGCACCAAAAGTCGTGAAGTTCGGCAAAGCCCGGGCATATCGAGTGAACAACTCTTCCCCATAGTCCATACGTGCAACCATGGTCGAAGTGGAAATCCATTCAACTCCATAACCCCAACCCGCAACGTCCGGCGGAAACATCAAGTCCATCCCCATGATCGAAGTCGCTCGGCGAATCTCAAAACCCGCCACCACGATCCCTCTCCGCTTCCGCTCAGTTTCTTCCCCATTCGCGGAGACATCACCCGCCGCTTCAAAAGCCCGGATCATTGCGGCCCCCATTCCAATCTCGCGCGCCATCGGAATCGTGAAATCATACGGATTCTTGAGAATTGTCCGCCGCACCCGCTCGGCTTTGAATTCATCCGAAAGCATGATCGCCTTCACCAATTCCTTGACATTCAAATTGCTCTTACGAAAGATTTGGGCAAACTTTTCAATCGTCGCTTTACTCGGGTTTGGCTCTACAAACCATTTGAGCATCTTTTCCGTCAGGTATTGCGCCGTTCGCGGATTGGAAACCAACATCCCGACAACATCCTCACCCGACCATTCCCCACTATTGCCAAAAATAACCTTAGTGCCATCGTCGTGTTTCGGCGCATCCAAATAGAACTCCGTCTGCGGTCCAGGAACTTGCTGGCGAGTTGGCACCAAACGATTCCCTCTTCGCTGAGCATATGTCCAACCCGTGAACGAACGCGCTGCTTCCTGAATATCTTTCTCCGTATAGTTCCCCACCCCCAGAGTAAATAACTCCATAATCTCCCGCGCAAAATTCTCATTAGCTTTCCCCTTAACATTCTCGATATTGTCCAGCCAATAGAGCATCGCCGGATCTTTGCTGACCGCCATCAAAAGTTCACCAAAATAACCCAACCCCTGATCACGCAACAAGTGTAAATGCCGCAGCATCGTCGATCCATTGCTCACTTTCTGCGCACTGGTCGCAAAGTGATCATGCCAAAACATCGCCATCTTATAAACAAGCGGCCGGTTGGTCACAAGCTGTTCGGCGTACCAAACCGCCTGAGCCCGTTGCGGCGCCCCAACTACGTTTCCATCGTTGTTCTGCAAAAATTCAATTCCAAAAGTAACCGGCTCGTCGTGATCCGCGCTCTTTAACAGCCGATCAACTGCTTTCTCATATCCTCCCCGTCCGTAAAACTCAACCTCTGCTTCGCTCGCCCCCAGACCAAACCGGCGAAGCAAGTGCTTCACTAACTCCACTTCTTCCCGTGATTGCATAAAAATCATCTCCTCCTTCTGAATTGACGGCAAACTTTCAGAATTGTTTACATAAATTGAAACTCTGGCGTACTAAATAACAACTTGGCGACCTCAACCGCAACCTGAGACCCGTTTGTTCGAGAAACTCGACCTCCGTTCAAGATGCGGTCGGCTCCCGCCACTAAAGTGTCAACTTTCTCTTGCGGCAATCGCGCATCAAACACGCTCAACATCTTGGAAACCACTTCCCGACTCGTCGCTCCAATTGGAGCAATAACCGGAACCGTCACGAGCGATGTTCCTCTCCCCCCAAATACCTTTTCGCTCCATTTGATCCGCTCCACCATCGTCGCCGTACTCACCCACTGCAATTGGGTCGGCCATCCTGCAACGTCTGGCGGAAGGAGTAAGGCCATCCCCATCGCTTCGGTCGATTTATGTGTTTCCCGAGCAACCAGCAACCGCGCTCGAGTCGTAATCCCCGAAGTATGCGTGTAATCCTTGATCGCCGGAGCCAAAGACGCCCCCACCCCTAACTGACGCATCGTAGGAATACAAAAATCAATCGGATTCTTGACAATCGTCCGCTCTGCTTTAGATGAGTAGAACTCCTCGTCCATCATAATCCCACGAAGAGCAACTTTTATATCCAATCCACTCCTCAAAAATGCCGTTGCATGCTTTTCAATCAGGGATTTCTCCGGTTTAGCATAAGCAAAAAACTCCCACATTTTCTCCGTCAAATAGAATGCCGTCCGCGACATCCCACAGAGCTCTTTGATAATCCCATCTCCATTCCAATTCGCCTTTTTCCCAAAGAAAGTCTTCTCCTCGTTGTCGTGGCTCCGCTCGTCAAGAACATAAACCGAATTCAACCGAGGAACTTGTCCCCGATTCGGGAGCACTCGACTATTGGTATTGAACTGAAACCCATAACTCCAACCCGTAAAAGCTCTCGCTGCTTCCTGAATGTCCTCTTCCGTATAGTGGTCAACGCCCAAAGTAAAGAGTTCCATCACTTCCCGCGCAAAGTTCTCGTTAGCACGCCCCCTGACATTCTCAATATTGTCCAACCAATACAGCATCGCCGGATCTTTACTGACCGAAAGGAGCAAATCTTCAAATTTCCCCAATGCCCCCTCCCACAATGTATTCCAGTGCTTATACATCGCCGGGCCATTGCTCACTTTCTCACTACTGGTCGCAAAGTGATCGTGCCAAAAAACCGTCATCTTCGCTTGAAGAGGACGATTCGTCGTTAAAAGCCAAGCATAAAGCATCGTCTGGGTTTGAATAGGATTCGGTGGCATGCGCCCCTCTTGATCCTTCAAAAACTCCTCCGTATATCTAACCGGCTCGTCAATCGATTCACATGCCAATAACCGGTCAACAGCATTTCGCCACCCACCGGCGCCGTAATACTCAACCTCGGCCTCACTAGCCCCCAAACCAAATCTACGCAACAAATGAGCTGTGCGGTCGCGATCACTGATTAATGCCATGCCACGCAAGAACGCAATTTCGAGCCGCAATGTTCAACCACAAAATAAAAGCTGGTCAATTTCACAAAGAAATTGACCAGCACAATGAAATTCTTCAGCCAATCAGTCGCTTAGACTTCAGGCACATCCATCGACTTGAAAGTCGCTTCATTCACAAATTTGAACAAAGTGCTTCCGTTGTAAGTCGCCTTGAGAGCGTAGCGCACCTGCTCGCCGTTCTTTGTCTTGCGAATCATTTTGGTCTTGCGGATGTCCCCTTCCGGAACGTCAACGTGAGATCGGGTTTTCAGATCGTAGAATTGCATTTCTTCCTTCCAAACCAATTTTTGAACTTGGGTTGTTTCTCTTCGGACGAAAAATTGAATCAAAGCGATTCGGCATTTTTCAGCCCAAAGTGAGCGTAGTTTGAACTAAGGTGAACCTAACGTGCAAGACATAAACCAAAAAAAAGCCCGGAATCATCAAAATTCCCCGAAAAACGTTCAAAATTAGCCTAATTCCGCCCTGAATTCCCATGAATCACGACTTCATTGACCGAATAAAAGCCTCTGGTCTCCGGCTCACCCAGCCCAGAATCGACATCATCAATGCCCTCAAACTCATTGACCGACCAATTGGTGTCTACCAACTTCACGAAAAAATGACGTCCTCCGGGTCAAAAGTCAACGTCGTCAGCATCTATCGCACCCTCGCTGCGTTCCAAGAACTCGGCATTGTCCATTACATCCCCAGCCAGCAAGGATTCATGTTGTGCACTGCCACTTGCCAGGACGACCAACAGACCGAACACCTCGTCTGCGACGAATGTGGGAGCGTGACTGAGCTGCCCATGCCCACTTGCGCAACCAATGACCTCCAAGAGCAAGCTGACGCCCGTGGATTCCACACACGCCGCATCCGGGTTGAAGTCGCCGGAACCTGTCAAGATTGCACCACTGCAAAAAATTAAGGGCCGGGGAAAACCCCGGCCCCTAGACCGCAAGCACAAAATCGAACTAGCGAATCCGCCGAGTTTGAGTCAAACGTGACATCTTTCCATCTTCGAATCGCTCCAGAACCACGGTGACTCGGTCGCCCCAGTTCACGTCCTCCAGAATCGTTCGCAAATCGCCGACTTTCGTGACCGCTTCGCCGTTCAACTCAACCAGCAAGTCGCCTTGCTTCGCCCCGACTTGGGCACCGAAGCTATTCTCATCAATGGACATCACGACAACACCCTTTGATTCTGCCGGCAATTTGAACTGACTCCGAAGCGTGGCATCAACTTCGCGAACACCAAGACCAAGCCGGACCGGCCCATCTGGCATCTGGGGAGCCTGACCCTGGTCGCCAAATAATCGGTCAAACGGAAACTCTTGCATATTGCCCTGTCCTGGCTGACCCATCATGCCAAGTTGCTGAGGCTGCTCTGGCTCCGCCAACTTCAAAGATGTCTGCTTTCGAACACCATCTCGAATGTAGCCAACTTGGACAGACTGGCCTGGCGATGCTTCGTACAGCTTGATTCGCAAAGCGAGCTCGGTCGGAACTTCTTTCCCATTTAAACTCACAATCACGTCTTTTGCGACCAAACCCGCCTCAGCGGCTGGGGTCCCCGCTACAACATCGTCAATCATTGCCCCACCCGGAGCCTTAAACTCAGTTTTTTCAATCGGCTTCAATTCACGAATGAACGCACCCAGCACACCACGATCAAACTTTCCTGTTTCGATCAACTCATCCGCAACCGCACGAACAACATTGCTCGGAATGGAGAAACCAATCCCCGCACTTGCCGCCGTCGTCGAAACAATCGTGGAATTCACCCCGATTACTTCGCCATGGATGTTGAGCAGCGGTCCACCACTGTTGCCAGGATTGATCGAAGCATCGGTCTGGATCAAACCTGAATACCCTCGCGCCGTCATCGAGTTCGGATCATTTACCGTACTTCCCCGACCAAGCGCACTGACGTGCCCCACCGTAACTGTATCATCCAACCCGAATGGAGAACCAACGGCAATCGTGAATTGACCAACCCGCACCAAATTACTGTCAGCAAGCGGAAGTGCCGTCAAACCATCAGCGTCTATCTTGACAACCGCCAAGTCAATTTGAGCATCTCCACTCTTGATCACTTTGCCCGGAACAGTTCGACCGTCGGGTAAGGCAACTTGAACGGTGTCTGAATTTCCAACGACATGGTCGTTTGTCACGATCCATCCATCCGTTCGATAAACAAATCCTGAACCGCTGGCGCCTTGTCCGCTCTGAATACTCACAACCCCTAGCGATGCCTGTTCAGAAATTCCTGCAAAAGTAGAATCAAGCTCTTCCAGCATTGCCATTCCGGCTTTGGTTGCTTTTGCCTCCGGAGCATAATTGACTGGCATAGAAACCGGAGCCTTGTTCCCCAATCCAAGCATCAAGCTCTTGCCCGCATTTGCTGGCGAATTGTTGAGTGCCAAAGCAAACCCGCCAACCGCAACCACGGCGGCTAATGCAATCATCAAGATCGGTTTTTTTGTAATCATCTTCTGTTTCCTCGATTGACTCGGTATCTCTAACTAACTTCCAATCACTCCGACCCGTTCCCAGGGCCTATTCTGTTCGGCTCAAAAAGGACCGCACAAGTCCCTTTTTGACCGTATCTGGCACGTCACCCACAAATCCAATTGCCACGTCCTTAGCCTTATCAATAGCTTCGGCCTTGATTTCCGACCGCTGCGGAACCGCTCCCTTCTTGTATTGCCACAAGTAGACGTGCACCATTGTCAGGCCATCAGTTAATCGTGCCGCAAAGAAAGGATCCGACTCTCGCCCGACTAGTTGCTTAGCGTAGATTTCAAATCCAGAAGGCAATTTGGTCGGCACCGTCGGAGTAAAGCCCAATTTGCCCGTCGCAAACTTGATATCCTTTATCTCCATCGGGCCAAACAATTTCTCACGCTTCGCCGAAGAAGGAACAGATAGCTTGATGTCAAATTCATCATCTGCGCCAAGGTCAAGCTCCATCACTCGCCAAGTCTTGACCGACTGGCTGCCCCGAAAATTCTCAACTTCGAAGGCTACGGGAACTGACCGCCCTACTGTAAACTTCGTCTTCCCCATCGCGGAATCCTTCGCCTTGGCTTCAATCATCACCACCGAGTGACCAAGACGAGTTCCCCGACCAACTTCCCGAAAATCATAATTCCGAACTGCTTTCCGATACATTTCATCTGGAGTTGGCCAAAACGTAAAGAATGAGCGCCTCGTCCTAAGCAAATTATCATCTGCCGAATAGTACTGGTTCTCGCGCCCATTATCCAAAATCGAAATCCCTTGCATCGAGCTCGGATGGATATGGCTGATCTTCATTCCCTTGTTCCGAACCACGGTCACTTTCACAAGCGAACTCTCCGAATCCCATCCGTCAGAACGCACAAGCATTTCCGCTGAAAGGTCAAACGACTCGGTCAGCACCGGACGAAGCACTTTGGAAAAATCTTCACCGCTCGAAAGCGCAAAGAATCCAAACCCCAAAAATGCCGCTACCATCCTGCACCTGATCAATGAGAACACGTATACCGTACTACTCGGGCGCGCTGACCAACATCACCGGAGATCCCGGAGAATATGATCCACGCATATCAACAACCGTGTCTTGCCCCTGAGCAAAATCACTCCGGTCACCCGCCACGATCGGTGATTGGCCTTGCACTTCGACCCAGCGCATCACCGCAAAAACCAAAAACAACATTGCCGCCGCCATGCCAATCGTGGCAATCGACTTCCGCCGAGTCTCCGCCACCGGCACCGGAGCGACATCGGCAAAAACTGCCCCTTTCACTCGGTCTAACAAATCGTCGGACGGCTCGACCGTCGGCATCGTAAGTAACGAAGACTTCACCCACCGCAGCTCTTCAAACTCCGCCGAACATTCCGCACACTGACCAACGTGATCACGAACCAAGAGCATTTCCTCGCCCGTCAATTCACGATCCAAATACGCCGAAAGCAAATTCTTCACTCGAAAACAACTATTCATTCCGTTACTCCTTGGTGCTCAACTCCCGACAAATGCTCCAAATGCTCCCGAATCTGCTTACGTCCTCGATGAATCCTTGATCGCACAGTCCCAACCGAAGTGTCCATAATCGTCGCGATTTCTTCGTAGCTCAAGCCTTCCACATCCGCCAGCACAACGGCCATCCGGAAATCTGGAGTCATCGCTTGCAACGCCCTCTGCAACGGTTCCCCTAAGGTGTCATCAATTTTCTGATCGCCTCGCGCCGCATCAGAATCTTCAAGATCCCAAGCCGAACTACTTTCCCCAACCGGCTGGTCAATACTGACTGTCTTGAGCCGACTCGTACGGCGCACATTGTCAATGTGCAAATTCGTCATGATCCGATGAAGCCACGCCGTGAACGGCAACGCCTCATCATATCGGTGGAAGTAACGGTAAGCCCGGATGTAAGTTTCTTGCAACAAATCTTCTGCCTCAGCTCGGTTTGAGGTGAAACGATAAGCCATCTGAAAAGCCTGCTGATAGCTATTCGCCATCAACTTTTCAAACAACGGCCTCCGCGATTCCGCATCGCCTGCTTTTGGTTTCACCCAGGACACAATCACTCCAACAACTCCTTGTTTCATCCTTTACCTCTCACCCGCTCCCACCGGTTCCAACGTTTTCGCCAACATCATGCCAAAAAGGGTATCAAAGCCTAATTGGGCCTGAGAATAACCCGAAATCTCCCGGGCGATCAAGTGGCATTCCGCCCCAATATCCGCCCATTCTGGTCGTTTAGCAAAAACCCATCGCGCGATCAACTCCACCAAAAAGACCTGCGACTCCCTTGCCGGAATCCCCAAGCTATCCGAAACTCCCTTGGCCAGGCTCGCTAGCTGTTCTCCCAACCGCACCGCCGCCCCCCGAGGTGTTCGGTCAATCGCCTCCAAAATCATCCATAAAGTCTCAATCTCCTCCGGAACCGCCCGAATCCGAGCCAGATCACCCCCATTCTTCGCCCAAATCCGTTCCATTTCGGATTCCGGTTCGGCCCCGCCCCATCCTTCAAATCCCGCTGCGACACACAAACACCGCGACCGAATCGTAGGCAAAACTTGCGCAAAAGCCGAAGTTGTCAAAACGACACGGGCGTGACTGGGCAACTCTTCTAAAGTCTTCAAGAGTGCATTTGAAGCTGAACCATTCATCCTCTCCGCCTGCCGAATCCACACCACTTTGTTCCGCGCCATCATTGGTCGTGTCCGATAAAAAACGATCATCGGAATCCCCAAAAATTTCCCCTCTTCCTCCGAATTTTTGACCGGGTGAACCGCTTCAGTTTTGATCTGTCTCCCCGACCCCCAAGGTTCAATCAATTGATAATCCACATGCCGGCTCAAATCCCGATCCCCATCAACCCCCAACCAATGCCGAATCAATCGATCCGCATACCGACCTAACTGAGCCTCGTCCGCTCCATAGATGAGCAAAGCCTGAGGGTCAACTCCCCCCGCTTCAATCCGGTCAATCAACTCCATCAGAAGCGGTGAAATTCCTCCACATTCATCACAAACATAACCGCTCCCCCTACTGGAACTTTGACTGGTGTCGGCAAAAATCCCCCCGGCGATCCCGAATCAAACGGCGCCACGTTCACCATCTGTTCACGCTGTTCACAGTTTGCCTGCACAACCTCCTGCAATTCCACAAGCTTCTCCTCTTCAACCCCAATCAGCATCGTCGTATTCCCCTCCCGCAAAAACCCTCCGCTCGACCCAATCACCGTGAACTTAAACCCCAGCCGAACCATCTCGTCCGTCACCCGGTTCCGATCTCTGTTATGAACCACACAAACCACGAGCTTCATCGTCCCCCTATTGTAGCAAAAATAACGAAATCACCAAACTAAATGAAGTTGGTCTCCGAACAATGTTCGGAGACCAACTGTTTCAGAGCAAACTCATCCTTACGGACAAGCGGACATGCCCGCCTTCCAAGGATCCCACATGGAGTTGTTCGGGTTGTCCCGAAGATCCCACATGACTTTCTTAGAAGGAGTCGTTTTCGCGTGGCTGTCTGCGTGAATAACAACCAAAGTTCCGCTGTATCGCTGATCAATCAGCTTTTCGGCTTCAGCATCGCTCGGCTCATTCGGCGCACCGTTCCATCGGAACAAGTAGCTGTTACCAAGGTTCTTCCAATAGCGTGATCGGCTACTGCTCGTACAAGGAACCGTCCAAGCGGTCAAACCGTTGAATCGTCGCAAGTTGCCATCGAATCGCGGCAACACGTTGTAGTAACTCGCATCAACGATAACCAATGTATTTGCAACGTCGGCAATCGCGGTGTGCGGCATCGATCCACCCGTTCCGTCCGATTCAAAAATCGCCGTGTTGGAAGCCATAGAGTTTTGTCCACCGTAGCTTCGGAAAGGAGGCTCTTGGTTCGCACCGCTCAAATCTTCGCCAACCCAAGCATTCGACTGCCCCGGTGATTTGAAAATCCCTTCGTTCTTGGTATAGGGGCGTAGCAATTGGTTCCAGAACGTTTTGGTCTGGGTTTAAATCCCAAAGTTAGTGTTACAGTTGGTTCGTCCGGACGCAACACATTTCACGTAGTCCGGGTTCGGATCATTCGTTCGGTAAAGGTACAGAACGTCGTCATAGTCCGCCAAATAAATGTGTTGGGAAGTACCAACCTGCTTCATTTGGGCAAGACCTTGGGTCTTCTTTGCTGCTTCTTTCGCCTTCGCAAAGACTGGGAACAAAATCGCCGCCAAGATTGCGATGATCGCAATCACGACGAGCAATTCAATGAGGGTGAACGCTTTTCGCATAATCGTTTCCGTCGGCGAGCACAATCTCCCGCCATACACCCAGAGCAGACCTGACTATCCTTAATCGAATGTTAAGAAAAAGGCACATTCGTAAAGTATTTCAACCAGGTTTTCCCCACAAAGAAATAACGAGAGGTCATGCGACCTCTCGTTATTCTGCTAAAGCAACGCCTTATCGATCAGCGTTCGGATCAGGCATCGATTCCTGTTCCTCTTTCGAGAGACCCTGGTTCTTCCAGTCCTCCACGTCCGCCGAATCAACCTCACCCGTACTGCATCCAACCATTACTGAACCGATGAGTACCATGAGAACGAACCAACGTGCTTTCATTATTGACCCAACGCCCACAGCGGGTAGTTGATGTTCAAGTTCGGTACCGCTGGTCCGCCCGTGTAGTTGTAAATGCTTCGAACGGCACGGCAGTTGGCACCCATCGGACCAGGAAGAACTGCTCCCGGAATGTATTCAGCGATTGTCGGAGTTTCAGCCAAGAATTTCTTAACTTGGTAAAACTTTGCTGAACCATCAGCCATACCAAGGACAACTCCACCTGCCGGGGCACCAACCGGATCAACTTCTTCGGTGGTCGTACATCCGCCAGCATTCTTCAAGAAAATTGCTCGCCAATATTCTCGGACTGCCATGGGATAAACCGTTTGAGGATTCGGAATTGGGCTAACGTTCAAAGTAGCCCCCGGAGCTCCATAACTGTGTGGAAGCTCAGCAAACAACCATGCCGAAGAAACATTCGGAATTGAAGTCTGGGATCCGCCCGTCCAAGGAACTGATGTTGCCGCCGCAGTAGAAAAACCAGTGAGTGCCAAGTTGATCGCAAATGCGTTCAAAATTTGACCGTTGTTGCTCCACTCATTAGCGTCTTTAATGCGAAGAGGATGCTCAAATATCTGAACATTCTTCATGTACGGCAACGGATACTTTTGCCAAGCCTGCCAAGTCATGCTATGAGCGAAACCCGGCGCATTCCCGCCTTGCGAAGCCGGACAGCGAATCTGACCTGCTACGTTGAGTGCTGGGTTCAAAGATGAACCAGCTTCGCAACCCGATCGTCGCGGATATTGATCGTCATAGTCGCCAATGTAAAGCAACATGCTCGTACTGATTTGCTTCTGATTGCTAATCGCAACTGTCTTCTTTGCTGCGACTTTTGCTTGAGCAAAAACCGGGAAGAGGATCGCGGCCAAGATTGCAATAATCGCAATCACGACCAAAAGTTCGATGAGGGTGAACGCCTTTCGCATGGTGAATGATTCCTTCCGGTAAGTCCCGGACGTACGAGTATTAGTCTACAAAACACCCCCTTGATGTTCAACTACCCTGGGTCTAAATTGATTAAGATTTCCCCCATAAATTCAAAATCAACCCACAATGTACAACTAGATAGGACTAACGATACAAATAATATTCCCGGCACGCCCGCCGTAATCCCGCCGAACTCTCATCAATCCAATCCCGCATGTCTCCCACCAAAGCCCCTCGATCAACCATCTCCCGAACCCCCGTCCCCCCCGCCAAAATATCAATCGCCAACTTCTCATACTCGTACTCATAAGGCCCGTCCTGCCACTCAAATCTCTCCCCATAAAGCCGACGAATCTCCCCCAAAATCGCCATCGTCGTCAAAACCGGTTCAAAAGCATCCTCGTCTAAAACATGGATAAACCCGCCCCCACAAATCTCTCCTTTCCATTTCTGGAACGTCGGCTCAAAATGCACCGGCCGAAGCAAAACACCTTCCAAACCTAGCCCATTCACCGCATCACAAAGCTCCCACGCATCAATGAAAGGTGCTCCAAAAAACTCAAACGGCCGCGTTGTCCCACGTCCCTCACTCAATTTCGTTCCTTCAACCAAACACTGCCCCGGATAAACCAACGCCGTCGCTTCACCCGGCATATTCGGACTCGGCATCCCCCAATGCAACCCCGTGTGTCGGAACTTCATCGCCCTCTGCCACCCCTCCATCGCCACCACATTCACTTCACAACCAGGTATGTAGGTATCCCGCAAATAAAGCCCAATTTCACCGACCGTCATCCCGTGCCGCACCGGCAACGAATACAACCCCACAAAACTCTTAAACGCCATATCATGCCCCGGGCCCTCGACCCGATCACCCCCAATCGGATTCGGCCGATCAAGAATCGTCACCGGAATCCCAAGCTCCGCACACGCTTCCATGCAATGAGCCAAAGTCCAAATGAACGTGTAGTACCGCGCGCCCACATCCTGGACGTCAAAAATCAACTCTTCAACTCCCGCCAGCATCGCCGCACTCGGTTTCCGATGCTCACCGTACAAAGAATAGAAAGGCAACCCAGTCCTGGGATCGGTGTACCCCTCCCACTCAATCATGTTGTCCTGCGTGTGCCCCAAATCCCGTGCTGAGGCCCAAAACACGCCGCAATCTTCAACGCCCCCGACTTATGAAACGGTAACAAATGATCCAGCAGGTGACGGCAATCCTTTGCGATACTCGCCTGGTGACAAACCACTGCCATCGACTTACCCGCAAATCGGGCAAACCCATCTTGCACACAAACATCCAGTCCCGTTAAAACCGCCATAGCTCTTAAACCGTCACCGTCAAAAGGGCCCGACTCCGCTCATCCAAAACCTCAGTGTTCTGAATCTCGTACCGGTTCCCATCCACATCTGCCAAAAGCAGATACGTCGGAGACAACCACTGGGCGTTCTCGCTCAAGCTCTGAGTAATAAATTCCTTCTGTCCCCGGTCTGTCAAAACCTTCCAGTAAGTTGAGCCAAATTCTGTCTTCGCGTCCACAATTTTCTCAATAACTCCATTCAGATACCTCCGCTGGATTTCCCGCATTGCGACTTCCCAAACATCGGTCGGTAGTTCCGCCCGAGGATCAGTGACCATGAAAATCTCATGCCCCTTCCCATTCATAAACGCTAGGTAACGATCCGGAAAACTCAATGGAGATGCCCAAGCCAACTTAACATCGGTATAGCTCCGGTTCCCTTTTGTCAACCTCAGCCGGCCCTCCGGCGCATAAAACAGCTTCATTTCTTCCATCAAACTGCTCCAATCCCAATAATTTCGTTCACCGCACTTTGTGTCTGAACAAGATCATAAAACTTGCCCTTCTTCTCCATCAGCTCCTCGTGGGTTCCTTCCTCAACCACTTTCCCCCGATCCATCACAAACAAGCGATCCGCATTCCGCAGAGTCGAAAGCCGGTGAGCGATCGCAAACGTAGTCCGCCCCTTGACCAAGTTCAAAATCGCTTCCTGAATCTTACGTTCCGTCTCAACGTCCACGCTCGATGTCGCCTCATCCAGAATCAAAATTTTCGGATCATGCAAAATTGCTCTCGCAATCGAGATTCGTTGCTTTTGCCCGCCGCTGAGCTTCGCCCCTCGCTCACCGACCACCGTATCGTATCCGTCCGACTTATCCAAAATGAAATCGTGAGCGTTCGCCGCCCGAGCCGCCGCAACAACTTCCTCAAATGACGCTTCCGGATTCCCATACTTAATGTTCTCCGCAATCGTCCCCGCAAACAAGAACGGCTCCTGCAAAACAATCCCAATCTGATTCCGATAGCTCCGCAAATCAAGCTCTCGGTAATCAACTCCGTCAATCACAATTTGACCTTGATCAGGCTCATAAAACCGACTGACCAAGTTAATCGTCGTTGATTTTCCTGCCCCGAATGTCCAACTAGACCGATCATCTCGCCCGGCTTCACATCAAAACTCACTCCGTTGATAACCGGATTCGATTTGTCATATCCAAACCGCACATCCCGGAACTCCACTCGGCCCTCGATCTTCTTTTCAATCGCCCCAATCCCGGTCGGTTCCGCCGTCATGTCAAGAATTTCAAAAATCCGCTCCGCCCCCGCCATTGCCCGGCTAAACCAGTTGTTCACACTCGCAAACCACTGCAACGGACCATAAACCATCCCCAAGTACATCTGGACTCGGTAAAAATCACCCAACGAAAGCTGATTATTCAGCATCATGGTTCCCCCAATCGCCCAGTGAATGACCGTCCCCAAAGTTACACAAAGCGTCATCACACCAAAAGCCGTATGCCAAGTCTGATCCGCCCGAACGTGCGCATTCCGCAACTCTTGACTCCGCGTCTCGAAGCGAGAAAATTCGTCATCTTCCTTCGCAAAAGCCTTCACAACCCGAATCCCCATCAAGCTCTCGTTCAGGTGCATATGCACCCGAGCCATTTTCTGACTCACCCGGAAAAACAGGTTCGAAATCCTCCGCCAAACCTTCATTGAGATCAAAGCAACAAGCGGAATCGGCATCAAAACCGCAATCGCCAGCATCCAATTCACACTAAAAATCATTACCGCGACTGCCAGAAGCATCATGCCATTGATGATGATAAACGGCAATCCGTCAACAAGGAAAAACCAAACCCGATCTGTATCTTGAGTAACCCGGCTCGCAATCGCCCCCACTGGCTTCTTGTCGAAATAAGTCATCTGCAGGTGCTCGATCGCTCGATAAGTCGTTGTCCGCAAATCACTCGCCAAGTGCGCCCCCAAAAACGTCATCAACCGACCATTGAGAATCTGGAAGACCGCCATCGCGACCAAAACCACCACCCACAATCCGATAAATGGATAGAGCTGCTCGGTCGTCAGAGTCCCCTTGTTGAACCGATCGAGGGCCTCACCCTGGATCGTCGGCGGCACCAATGCAAGCAAAGTCGAAACTGCCGCCATTCCTAGCAGCAACACAACACGGGATTTGTATGGACCCAAAAACCCACCCAATCGGAGCATTGTCTTGCCTCGGTTGATACAACTCGGACAAACCCCATCCCGCTCCGGCAGCAGTTTCCCACACTTGTCACATCGCAATTTCTCCAATGACAGCTTGATATCGAGCGAATTCCCTTTCGCCAGCTGTTCAATACCCTGGCTAATTCTCCAAATTGTTGAGCATGGGTTAAAGAATAGTAAGCCACAACAAGATCTTCGTGGGCTTTCGTACGCAAAATGAGACGACCACCACTCACCAAAGAATCATTCCGAGCCGACTCCAAATCTGCAATCGGTACCGAAACAAGCGTCGCTCCCGCCCCATCCAATACTCGAACCGTATCCGCCGAAACCTGAACAACTCGCTCGCCATAACGCCCCTCTTCCGTCAAATCAGCCGGAAGCTCAGCAAGAATTTTTTGACCCGAAATGGTGCCGGAATCAGGATCGGCGGAGAGCATAGATTTCTAACCTACCTTTCTCAACCATAACAAAACCGTCCGTCCCAAATATCCGGGCACTTCGCCCCTGACACCTCACCATGACCAGATTCCCTATCGTGTCCGCTCACTCGGCCATCCCCGATCTCCACCCACCGCTTTCTCTGGCGACCCCTCAACCAACTCCATCAATTCCTGACGAACCGCTTCCCCATCACCCACCTCACAAAGCCGACCCAATTCCAGTAATCGCCCTTCCAAAATCTCCCAACCCACCCGATCAAGCGACTTCAAGCGCAAAACTTTTCCCCCATCAATCCGCTCCAAATCTTCGCTCTCCCAGCTCAATTCTTCATGAATCTTCTCCCCCGGGCGGGCTCCAATGAACTCAACCTCAATATCCTTCCCTTCTTCCAAACCGTACAGCTTCAACAACCCCCGGACAACATCAACAATCTTCACCGGTTCACCCATATCAAGAATAAAAATTTCTCCCGCTCCACCATGCGATCCCGCTTGAATCACCAACTGTGCCGCCTCCGGAATCGTCATAAAAAACCGGGTCATCCTCTCGTCCGTAATCGTGACTGGCCCTCCCTTCGCAATCTGTTTTTTCAAAATCGGAATCAAGCTTCCACGGCTCCCCAAAACATTCCCAAACCGCACCGCGGCAAACTGAGTCTGAGAGCGACCAGCCAGTGCCATGATCACAATTTCCGCCGCCCTTTTCGTCGCCCCCATGACGTTGGTCGGGTTGACTGCCTTGTCTGTCGAAATCAATATGAACTTCTTGACTCCCGCCGCCATCGCCGCCTGGGCAACGTTCAACGTACCAAAAATGTTGTTCCGAACTGCTTCAATCGGAACCCGTTCCATGAGCGGAACGTGCTTATGTGCCGCCGCGTGAAAAACGACTTCCGGGCCGTACTCCCCCATCACCCGATCCATCGTCGCCCGATCCCGTACATCGCCAATCACCGGAACAACCGACCCAAAACCTCCTGACCGCAACTCTTGCTCTGATTCAAAAATTGAGTTCTCCCCTTTGCCAAGCAACACAATCTGCTTCGGCCTCAGAGTTGCAATCTGGCGCGCCAGTTCACTCCCAATACTTCCCCCGCCGCCGGTAATCAAAATCACCCGATCACAGACATACCCTGCCGCTACCGACATATCTGTCTCAATCGAATCTCGACGCAACATCTCTTCCGGCGCAACTTCGCGCAATTTGGGCAACCCATGCCCTGCTTCCGCCAACTGACGCGAAATCGAGGGCATCATCCAAAGCTTCGCTCCCACTCCCTCACACAGACCTAAAATCCGCTGCTGCCCTATCCGATCCAAACTCGGTATCGCAAGAATGACCTCATCTATCTGCTCCTTCGGAACGATCTCTCTCAGCTGATCAATTCCCCCTAATACTGGCTTCCCGTGGAGCAAACTCCCGACTTTCTCCGCATCATCATCGAGTAAACCAACCACCGTAACATGGGGCCGTTGTCGCTCAAATTCGGCCAAAAGCATTTCCGCCGCCGACCCCGCCCCGATCAAAAGTGCCCGCTTTCCCTCCTTGACTATTTCAACCGAATCTGTGTCCAACTGCGCAACAAGCCCTCGTTGGTAACGATCCCATATCATCACTGCTGTTGCCAATAAACCCGTTACAACCCCGAATCCAAGCGGCGCATCAAACCGGAATGCCACCCCCATTAATGTAGCAATCCCAAAAACACCCAAGGCATGAAGCCACATGAGGCGCCACTCCCGAATCGCTACCGGAAATTTCCGAAGTCGGAATAATTGCAAATAGTTCTGAAGAAGCCCCGCGCAAAACGCCGTAATTACAACCCCCGCCAAATGAACGGACCACAAAGAGCTAGGCATCTGCACGAACAGCGCACCAAAAATCCCTGCGCACAAAACCCATCCCATATCCAAAATCAAACGTCGCACCGCCGGGCGCTGCCAGTTCTTTTGGAAAAGATTGTCGTGAGCGATCAAATTATCTCCTGAAAAGCGAATCAATCAAAAGAGCACTCGACAAAAGCGAACTCACTTGACCAATCGTAAGCCCGCGCCGTTCTCCGACGAGCACAATATCGCCTGGCAATATCTCAGGATTCTGACTCATGTCCCCATCCTTCAGGAACGCCGCCAATTGGTACTCTTTAACTTCAACTTTTCCGCTCTCGCCTCGCCGCCCGACATAAACTCTCTGAGTTGTTCCCTGCGCATCCGGACCACCCGCTTCCGTTACCGCATCTGCCAGCCGGTATTCCCGACCCACCAACATGGGCACAGGTCGGGGTCGGGCAACATTCCCAACCACTAAGAACCGCCTTTCATTCCGCCGGACAAAGATCAAATCCCCATCCTCAACCGGAAATGCCTGAATGTTTGAACCCGTTTGGAACAGTGAAAGATCAACCAAAAAACTCTCTTGACCCCGAATCACCAAAACATCCGCCAGGGATCCATCGGCGCGTACACCCCCGGCCCGCTGGATCGCCGTGAACAAGTCAGAGCCTTTCCTGAGTGTCTGCTGACCTGCCGCCCCAACTTCACCCCCAATGCTGACTCTAATCCGCTCCGGAATTGAGACCAAAACAGTATCACCCGCCTCAAGCGTGAACCGAGGTTGTTTTGGATCGTCGCTCACCTCAAAAACATTTGTTCCCCTCCGCACCTCAATCGAATATTCAATCTCACCCAATGCCGATTCAGTCGTCCCTCCCGCCAATGCCAACGCTTGCAACGCATCCGTCCCCTCTAAAACCTGAAACTCACCCGGGCGCAAAACTCGCCCTCCCACATAAATGCGATGTTTGACAACCTCTGCCAAAGTCACGACATCATTCGGCTTCAATTTAGTTGATCCAAAGTCACCCACTCCCTTCAAAACTCGCTCAAGCGACTCTCGTCCAACCAAATTTCCATCACGGAACAACCTAACCTCGAATTCCTGAGAATTAACCGGTAAGGAAACTCCCGAAACTGCCCGCCGAATATCCAATTCCGGTTCAAAAGGAATCGGTCCCGGCGCAACCCCGACCAAGCTCGTCACAAAAACAAACTTTGGCTTCTGTTCAACAATAACCAAGGAAACCGTCGGCGACCTAAGTATCTTCAGGAATTGATTCCGCAACAGAATGCGCGTTTCTTCAACCGTTTTCCCCGCCACAACAAGCCGACCGAACCCGACTCCGGTCAGAGATCCATCATCCAAAACAACATATTCCCCGTTGTACCGGTCATCTTCCGTCACAACCACGCGCAACTTGTCCCCAACTTGAATCTTCGCCACCGGAGCTGCCTGCCCCGTCATCAATGCAACCAAAAGGAGTGCCGAAGCTCCTGCCATAACTACCAGGATACCAAAGCCCACCCGAAAGCCCAATAGGATTTAAATTTCCACCCCCAAGCGGTACCCTCACAACTGGAACGAATGGCACAACCCCACCCTATTCTCGCCGTCATCCCCGCTCGTGGTGGGAGCAAGGGGCTGCCCGGCAAAAATCTCAAAATCCTAGGTGACATCCCCCTCATCGGCCACGCAATCAAACTTGCTCAATCTATTCCCGCTATCGCTAAAGTCATCGTCTCGACCGAATCACAAGAAATCGCCGCCGCCGCCAACTCAATGGGTGCCGAAACTCCGTTCCTCCGCCCGCCTCACCTCGCAACTGATACCGCCCCAATGTGGCCCGTTATTCAGCATGCACTGAGTTCCGCACGAGAGCATTACGGAGTTGACTACCAGAGCATCCTCCTCCTCGACCCCACCGCCATCGGGCGTACACCGCTTGACATCATGGCAGCAATTCAAGCCTTAACCGACGACAAATCTGCCGATGGAGTTATCAGCGTCTCGGAATACGAGCACAATCCCCTCTGGTACGCTGTTCATCAACCAAATGGTTATCTGCAAGACCTGTGCTCTGATGGTAAAAACTACGCCCGCAGACAAGATTTGCCGCCCGTTTACCGTATCAATGGCCAATACTATTTATGGCGGTCACCCTTCGTTCAATCGACCGACAATTGGCGAACTTCAGAAAAGCTGATCCTCTCCCCCATGTCAAATCCAAATCTTGCTCTCATCGACACCCCTGAAGACTTCAACCGAGCCGAAGAACTTCTCGCCCAAAACCTACTTTGGAAACCACAATGATCAATAACCGAACCTTCATCATTGCCGAAGCGGGCGTCAATCATAACGGCTCCCTCGCAAAAGCCCTCGAACTGATTGAAGTCGCCGCCTCCGCCAAAGCCGACGCCGTCAAATTCCAAACATTTCGCGCCGAAGACCTCGTCACATCCACTGCTCCAAAAGCCGACTATCAAAAGCGCGCAACCGGAGAAAATCAGTCGCAGTTCGAAATGCTCAAAGCACTCGAACTCACAATGACAGATTTCCAAGTCCTGTTCGATCACTGTCAAAAAAACGGGATCGAATTCATGTCCACACCATTCGATGAAAAATCCGCCGATGAACTCGAAAGCCTTGGAATGACCACATTCAAAATCCCATCTGGCGAACTCACCAACCACCCGCTGATCCGCCACATCGCCCAAAAGCAGAAGCTCGTTATTCTCAGTACCGGCATGGCAACCCTTGATGAAGTCCACCAAGCGGTGGAAGCCATCCGCTCCGTCGGAAACACTCAGTTTCAACTCCTGCATTGTGTAAGTGACTACCCGGCAGATCCGGCCACCGTCAACCTTCGAGCCATGCAAGTCATGCGCGAACGATTCCAAGTTCCGGTCGGCCTCAGCGATCACACCCTCGGGATTCACATCCCCATCGCCGCCGTAGCCATGGGGGCAAGTTGTATCGAGAAGCACTTCACGCTCGATAAATCTCTTCCCGGCCCCGATCACCAAGCATCTCTCTGTCCACAAGAAATCCACCAAATGGTGAGTCAAATCCGAGATGTAGAAAGTGCATTTGGTAACGGCATCAAACAGCCCACCGAAGCCGAAAGAAAAACCGCCCTGATCGCCCGTCGATCAGTCGTCCTTGCTCGCGATCTACCCGCTGGTCACTTGCTCACTTCGAGCGACCTCATTCTCCGCCGACCAGGAACCGGATTTCCCCCCAGTGAGCTACCATATCTTGTCAATAGAAAGCTCAAATTGAACCTCCCCAAAGACCACATCCTCCAGGAATCTGATCTCCAATGAAACGGAAAATTGCCGCCGTCACCGTTGCCCGCAGCGACTATGGACTTTACATTCCTATCTTTGACGAGATCCTCAAGCACCCCGATGTCGACCTACAAGTCATTGCCGCCGCCGCCCATCTCAGCCCCCGCTTCGGATCCACGATCGACCAAATCCGCGCCGATGGTTATCCGGTCGCCGCAACTGTCGAAATGACCCAGGAACTCGACGATCCCCACTCCGTCAACATCGCGACCGCTACCGGAATCCCGCTGTTCAGCAAGGCATATCAAGACCTCAAACCCGACATCCTTCTCCTCCTCGGCGACCGGTACGAGATGCATGCCGCTGGCCTTGCGGCAGTTCCTCACCTCATCCCCGTTGCCCACATTCACGGAGGCGAAGAAACCACTGGTGCCATCGACAATGTATTCCGCCACTCCCTCACAAAACTCAGCCATCTCCACTTCGCCAGCAATCAAGACCATGCTAATAGAATCATCCAAATGGGTGAGAATCCTTCGCGCGTCTTCGTCTCCGGTGCACCGGGACTTGATCGCATCTTAAACTCCAATCCGCCCACATTCGAGGAACTCCAATCCCACCTTCCAAAAGAACTCACACCACCGTACATCATCGCTACGTTCCACCCTGTCACAACTGAGCCAACCGATGCTAAAATTCAAGCCCAGAATTTCCTCCGCGCTCTCCAAATTCAGACTCTTCCGGTTCTTCTCACAATGCCAAATGCCGATACTGGCGGTCTCGCTGTCCGCCAAGCCATCAAAGAGATTGCGTCCGATTTCCCCCACCTCATCACTGTCGAAAATCTTGGCGCCCGCCTCTATCTCACGGCAATGAAAAACGCCCAGTACATGGCCGGAAATAGCAGCAGTGGAATCATCGAAGCCGCCAGTTTCGGACTCCCCGTAGTCAATATCGGTAATCGTCAGCAAGGCAGGGCCCAATCGGGGAACGTCATAAACTGCGGCACGTCCCAAATTGAAATCGAAAAAGCACTTCAAAAAGCCTTTGATACAGACAAGTTCACAAAGCCAAATATCTACGGAGATGGCCAAGCGGCCCAGAGAATTGTTAAGACTTTGGCATCAATAGAGCTTTCGCCCGATTATATTAAGAAATCGTTCTATTCCCAAGCAATAATAAGAGGGGAACAAGACGTCTAACCTGTGCGACTAACATTAAGGGCAACAAGGTCGATGCCTACGCCGTTGAGTCACACCGCTCAAATTAGGGACACGACATGCTTCGACAAACTGAACTAGGAAAATTTATTTGCCACGAAAGCCATACCCTCCGGGATGTTCTCCGGAAAATCAACGATAATGTTGCCGGTATCGCCCTTGTCACCGATAGCGAAGATCGCCTCAAACGGGCCATCACCGACGGGGATATTCGCCGCGCCATCCTCGCCGGTCATTCAATAGATTCAACCGTCGCCGAATTCGAGCGAGATTTCCCTGGTCGCGAACCAACTGTCGCCCACCAAAGCGAATCTCCTGCGCAAATGCGCCAACTCATGCTCCGCGACCACATCCGTCAGCTTCCCCTGGTGGATCACGATTTTCGAGTGGTGGACATCATTCTTCTCGATGATCTTCTTCTCAGCGAAAAACCCCCTGTCAACGCCGTGGTTATGGCGGGTGGATTCGGCACTCGGCTTCGACCGCTGACCGAAGACCTCCCAAAACCCATGCTCCCCGTAGGCGACCGTCCACTTCTGGAGCGGATCATCGGTCAACTCAGTGTTTCCGGCATTAGCGGGGTCAGCGTTACAACGCACTATATGCCTGAAGTGATCCAAGAGCACTTCGGTGATGGATCAGATTTCGGCGTCAACATGAGCTATGTCCACGAGGAAACTCCGCTCGGAACGGCCGGTGCCCTCCGCATGATTCCCCGTCCCGAAGGTCCACTTTTAGTAATGAATGGTGACATCCTCACCGGAATTGATTTCCGGCATATGACCAACTATCACACCGAGCACCAAGCCGACCTCACTCTCGCTGTCCGCCCATACGAAGTCTATATTCCCTATGGTGTGGTCGAATCTGACGGCCCCATGCTCACCAACCTGGTCGAAAAGCCAACTCAAACGCATTTCGTAAACGCTGGGATCTATCTCCTCAGTCCCGCCGCATTTGACTATCTGGGATCAGAAGGAAAACTCGACATGACGCAACTCGTCGATCGCCTCCTCGAAAATGGACGCCGCGTCGCCACCTTCCCCGTCACAGAATACTGGCTCGACATCGGTCATATTGACGACTACAACCAAGCCCAACAAGACGCCGCCGAAGGCCTGGTCTGATTGATCTTCATTCATGCTTAAATAACAGGCATGAACTGGAATGGCAAGCGCGTCCTCGTCACCGGAGCCGGAGGCTTCATCGGAAGCCATCTCGCCGAAGAACTCGTCCGACGCGGCGCAGATGTCACCAGCTTCGTTCGATACAACGGACCCGGACGATGGGGCTGGCTCGACGAATCACCGCTCGCCAACCAAATGCGCATCCATGCAGGGGACATCGGCGACAACGAATCAGTCGTCGAGGCCATGACTGGACAAGACATCGTTTTCCATCTTGCTGCCCTCATTGCAATCCCTTACAGCTATTCCGCGCCTCGCAGTTACATCCGCACCAATATCGAAGGCACAATGAACGTCGTTAATGCCGCTCGTTCCCTTGGTACCGAGCGCATTATTCACACCAGCACTTCCGAAACATATGGCACCGCCATCACCGTCCCGATCACCGAAGAACACCCCCTCCAAGGCCAATCCCCGTACAGCGCATCCAAGATTGGCGCCGACAAAATCGCTGAAAGTTTCTATCTCAGCTTCAATGTCCCCGTCGTGACCATCCGGCCATTCAACACCTTCGGCCCCCGACAATCCGCCCGCGCCGTCATCCCAACCATCATCAGCCAGCTTTACAAGGGCGAAGCCGTCAAGCTCGGGTCAGTCACCCCAACCCGTGATCTCAACTTCGTAAGTAACACTGTCGAAGGCTTCCTCGCCGCCGCTGAACCAACCGCCGCCATCGGTCAAACAATCAACCTGGGGAGTAACCGCGAAATCAGCATCGGTGACCTCGCTCATCTCATCGCCAAACTCATGGACAAACCGATCGAAATCATCATTGATTCCCAGCGCGTCCGCCCCGAAAACTCCGAAGTTGAACGCCTCCTCGGCTCCGCCGAAAAAGCCCAAGAACTTCTCGGCTGGACTCCTCGCGTCACTCTCGAAGACGGCCTCGTCGAAACAATCGAGTGGATGGGCAACCACCTTGCCAAATACAGACCAGAGATTTACGCCGTCTAAACCCATGTCAAACGATCAAGAGTTCATCCCCCTTTCGGTTCCCTATATCGCCGGGAACGAATGGAAATACGTCAAGGATTGCCTCGATACCGGATGGGTCAGCAGTGTCGGGAGTTATGTCAACCAATTTGAAGAGGACTTTGCTCAAGTCACTAAAACTTCTCACGCTGTCGCGTGCGTCAATGGGACTGCCGCTCTTCACATTGCTCTTGTCACTTGCGGAGTCAAACCCGGCGACCAAGTGCTTGTCAGCAATCTCACATTCATCGCATCCGCCAACAGCATCTCGCACGCAGGAGCAACCCCCGTGTTTATTGATGCCGAGCCAGATTATTGGCAGATCGACCCCGCAGAAATCGAATCCTATCTCAGAAACGAATGTCAATTCATCAATGGCGAAACAATCCACAAGTCAACCGGACAGCGGGTTAAAGCCATCATGCCCGTCCACATCCTCGGCAATCCCGTTAATATGGATCCAATTCTCACCCTAGCAAAGGAGTTCAATCTTGCAGTCATCGAAGATGCAACCGAATCCCTCGGCGCAACTTACAAGGGCCACCCCGTTGGCTCATTGGGGGATATGGCCGCCTTTAGCTTTAACGGTAACAAACTCATCACCACCGGCGGCGGAGGAATGATCACAACCAACAATCCCGAACTTGCCCAAAAAGCAAAACACCTCACCACTACGGCAAAAATCGAGCCCATCGAGTTCATCCACGATGAAATCGGCTACAATTACCGCCTCGTCAATCTCCTTGCCGCAGTTGGTGTCGCACAACTCGAACAACTCCCTGAGTTCCTTGCCAAGAAACAAGAGATCACCTCCTGGTACACCGAACTTCTCAGCGATCATCCCGGCATCCAACTCATGCCGGAGCCACCCTATGGAACCTCTGCGCGGTGGCTTTACACAATTCGTTTACTCAACAACAATTGGAAATCAATTAATGAATTCTTAGCCGGAAAAAAAATTCAAACCCGCCCACTGTGGCAGCCAATGCATCTTTCACCTGCATACAGAACGCTGAATAGCAGGAAATGCCCAATTTCTGAATTATTACAAAATCGCTGTTTGAGTCTTCCTTGCTCTGTGAACCTTTCAAAGTCCCAGGCCGAGCAAGTTGCGGCCCAACTCAAATTAGCCGTCAACCAAGTAAAATAGTTAGCGTTACACCCCATAAGGAACTGCATGGCTAAGAAGTACCCCGCTCGCCGAGAAATTGACTACACGAAGTACGATAAGCCCGAAGGTCAACTTGAAACTTATTACGGTCTTCCCCAAGAAATAAAGTTCTGTCGCCGATGCGTCATCTCCAATCAAAGGCCAAACTCTGCCGTCGAATTCAAGCACACCAAAGAAAGTAAAAAAGTTACCATCAACTTCGATGATGAGGGGATTTGTGATGCATGCCGACTGGCCGAACAAAAGCACGACGGGCGAATCGACTGGGATCTCCGAGAAAAGGAACTCATCGACCTCTGCGACCGCTTCCGTAAGACCGATGGCTCCTACGACTGCCTCATTCCAGGATCAGGCGGCAAAGATAGCTTTTATGCTGCTCACATTCTCAAAGAGAAATATGGGATGCACCCTCTCACAGTAACCTGGGCACCCCACGTCTACACAGAATGGGGCTGGCGCAATTTCCAAAAGTGGATCCATGCCGGATTCGATAACTACCTCTGTACACCGAACGGTCGCGCCCACCGGCTTCTAACCAGACTTGCAGTCGAAAACCTGTTCCACCCCTTCCAGCCGTTCATCTTCGGTCAAAAGCTGCTCGCACCAAAAATGGCTGCACTTTTCAATCTTCCCCTTGTCTTTTATGGTGAAAACGAAGCCGAATATGGCAATCCAATTGCCGATACAACAACGGCCAAGCGAGACTATTCCTACTTTGCCGATCAGGATAACTCAGAAATTTATATTGGTGGAACCAGTGTCCAAGACCTCATCGACTATTTCGGATTCGACCTTGCCGATCTCAATCCGTACCTCCCCGCCGATCCGGAAGAGCTTGAAAAGAAAAAGGTCGAAGTCCATTACACCGGCTACTATCTCAAATGGCACCCCCAGAGCTGCTACTACTACAGCGTCGAACATGGCGGCTTCGAAGCTTCACCTGAGCGAACACCAGGAACCTACAGTAAATACAATTCAATCGACGACCGCATTGACGACTTCCACTACCACACCACCTATACTAAATTTGGTATCGGTCGAGCAACCTATGACGCTGCTCAAGAAATCCGATCTCAAGATATCGAACGAGAAGAAGGAGTCGCCCTCGTCAAGAAATTCGATGGTGAATTCCCCGAGCGATTTGCCGACGAAATCTTCGCCTATCTCAGCCTTCCGGAAAAAGAATTTCCCGAAGCATCAAAAATGTTCGAGCAACCCATCATGGATCGAGCTTATTACGACAATCTCGCTGACTCCTTCCGGTCACCACACCTTTGGAAACATGAAAATGGCGTCTGGAAACTCCGAAAAACCATCTTCGAAACCGAGGCTCTGTCTGCCAGCTATCAATAAACTATGCGTGACGTTCGCGTAATCGCCCGACTCGATATCAAGAGCCCAAATCTCATAAAAGGGATTCAGCTCGAAGGTCTACGCAAACTGGGAGACCCTCAGCCGTTTGTAGAAAGTTATTACGCCCAAGGAATTGACGAAATCTGTTACATGGATATCGTCGCAAGTCTCTACGACCGAAATTCCCTCGAAGACCTTCTCCGCAAAACCGCCGAAAACATCTTCGTACCGCTCACCGTTGGCGGCGGAATTCGTACTGTCGAGAACGCTGCAACTCTTCTCCAGTCGGGTGCCGATAAAGTCGCGATCAATACCGCGGCTGTTAGAAATCCTGACCTGATCCGCCAAATCAGCGAGCGGTTCGGCAGTCAATGCATGGTTCTCAGCATCGAAGCAAAATCAACTACCGCAGGCAAATGGACTGCCTTCACCGACAACGGACGAGAACACACAAATCGTGACGTCATTGAGTGGGTTCAAGAAGCCGTCGAACTGGGAGTCGGCGAAATCCTGCTAACTAGCGTCGACCAAGAAGGCACCCAAAAAGGATTCGACCTCGAACTTTGCCGCGCCGTGACAAACGTAGTTGAAGTCCCGGTCATCCTCAGCGGGGGCCTCGGCTCCCTAGACGATGCAAAAGTGGCTGTTTCACAGGGAAGAGCGGATGCAATAGCAGTCGCTCATGCCCTTCACTACAACAAATTCTCCGTAGCTCAACTGAAAAACTCCGTCAAAGAAGCCCAAAGCGAGAGTGCAGCTTGAACCTTACACTGATCGACTACGGAACCGGAAATCTATTCAGCGTTCGGCGCGCTCTGGAGGTCTGTGGTGCCAACATCCGGGTCATCCACCACCCCAATGAAGCAAAGAACTCGGATCGGCTCGTTGTCCCCGGCGTGGGAGCATTCGGTAGCTGTATTACTGAACTCCATCGCCTCCACTTCAACGATGCAATCAAGGAACATATCGCCACTGACCGTCCGTTCCTTGGTATTTGTGTGGGAATGCAAATGCTGATGACCACAAGCTACGAATTCGGACAACACTCCGGACTCAATCTCATCCCCGGAACCGTTCAAGAAATTCCAAACCGAACGGATTCGGGTGAGGTCAGAAAACGCCCTCACATCGGTTGGACATCCCTATCCGAGGGTCAGCCCTGGTCAAACACAATCCTTTCCCAAACAACCAAAGACGACCGATTTTATTTTGTCCACAGCTTCAGCGTTGTCCCAGATAACCCGGCCCACATTCTAGCCCTAACTGACTACGATGGACATGAGATCGTTGCCGCCGTCAAAAAAGACAACATCTTTGGCACCCAATTTCACCCTGAGAAATCCGGCCCCGCTGGTCTAGCAATCCTCAAGCAGTTTTTATCACTTTAGGCGAAACGCTAACTCCATTCTTTCTAAAAAACCAAATGTAGAACGAAAGGAAGTAAATCGGGACTGCCGATGCAAGTGTCGAAAATCCAAATGCACCACCCGCTATCCCAAGCAGACAAGCCAAACCAATAATCGTCTCCGGACTCCCACGCCGAATTCCCTTCAATACCCATGTACTAGCAACTAATGCGAACGCAACAAAACTCAAACTTGTCAAGATCGCCAAAACCGGATCCGCCGGCAGAACCTTGCCTGCGCCGTGCCGCAACATCTCGACAAATCCGCCGTAAAACCGAATGTTCTTGATCAAGCCTGCTATAAAAATCGGAGAAACAAAAGCCAATCCTAGAATCGAAAAGAACAATTTGAACAAGAGCCAGCGCGATAGTCTTGGCCATGTTCGAAAAGCCCACCCAAAGCTCGTAATCGCCAAAAACAAGAAACCAACCACAAGTGCACCACTCGAAACCGAAGTCAAAAGCAACCCAACAATAATCCAAATTGGATTCGGCCGATGAGTCCATGCTGAGACAGTAAACGAAAAAATCAGGCAATAAGTCAGAACCGACAAACCCAAAATTGCAAACGCAATTCTCCCATTCATGATAAAACTCAATCCAAAGAGCGGCAATGCAGTTAACAGATATACCTGCCAAACCCGCTTACTATTGCCGGCTACAAAATGCGCCAATACGCGCGCGCAGAGCCAAGAACTAACAATCATAAAAATTGGTACGGCAACTGAAAACAAACGGTCGGCGGCGATATCCGTAAGTTCGCTCACAAAGAGGAATGGAAACACAACGAGCAATCGGAGCGCATGGGGATGAAACGACCTGATCAATTCAAGCGGATTCGCCCAACCCAAATCTAAAATCTGCTGCCAGAGCGAATACTCCTTAACGCCAAAAAAAATCACCGCAAAGTAAACCAGAGAGACAAAAATTCCGAGCAATGCTGGCCAAATATCACGCTCGTGGATTGTCACACGCTTCGCCATTTTAACTTCGCTTCCGGCGAGTTCCAATGAGCAAGCCGAAGAGTCCGCCTGCAAAACCTGGAATTGCCACGTTGGTCAGTAACGATTTATTAACTGGCTTGTCAAGAATGTACGGATCGTCAATCGCAACCCAATCTGGAACCGCCGTTGAAACCTTCAGCTGCTCAGTATCAAACTGTTCCCGAATCAGCATATATGCCTTTCGCTCAAGCTCAATCTTGTTCAACAACTCTCGAAACCGAGAAGCCTCTTCCGGTGCCGCGATTGCCTTTTTCCGCAAATCATCCGCTTGGAACTCCAAAACAACTTTTCGACCCAATAAATCCGCAGTCTCCGCATTCGCTCCACTCTGTACACTCTTTACATAGTTTGTTATGCGAGTACGCAAATTCTTTTGCGCGTCCTCAAGTTTGTCTCTTGCTTCACGATACTGAGAAGTTCCTGGCTGATACTTCGCCTTAGCCGCATCAAACTCAACTTGAGCTCCCGCCAATTTCTCGCGCCACACCTTCTCCTCTTCAAGACCGGTCGGCAGACCAACCGAACTCGCTGATCCAATTCGGGCGGCGGACTTCTGAACCTCTGCAATCTCTTCCTTAACCGAGCTCAGCTCAAACTGAACTCGCTGAAGCTGTGCCAAATAGGTTCCCCCTGTGTACTCGTCTTCTTTGGTTGGAACAGTGTCGGATGTCTCAAGCGCGTCCAGGAGTTGAGCTTCCAAATCATCTACTTCTTTCCCCTTTTCTTCCATCCGCTTGATCAAACCCACCATCCGGTTCGCACTCGCTCCCGTCGAAACTTGGCTGTTCGCGGTATCAACAAATGACTCCGCGCGTTTCAGAGAAGCCAAAGCCTGATCCACACTATCACCCACGAACCCCACCCGCAACTGACGCGAAACCGGGTCTGCCTCTACCGTCATTGCTTTTCGGACATCCAATGGCTTCATTTTGGCAACCTCACCAATCGCCTCCAATGCCGACCGTGTCGAGAGCAACCCCGCCACGTAACTAATCCCCGAAACATCAGATCCGTCAATTGCCCCGGTCAAAACACTCAATTCCGCTTTCGCTGAAGCGGGGAATACTAAAGTCATCTCTGCGCGATATTTTGGCGGAGCAATAATGTGAACGCCCAGCCCAACAACCCCGAATAGAACCGCCCCACCTAAAGCTGATTTCCAGTTCCAGAACCGAGAACTCAAAAGCTCTGCGACATCAATTTCATCTCGGCCCGGCTCATCCGCCATACAAGCAATTTTAGCATATCACCCCCATCCTCCAAATCCGATAAGAATTAGACGATCAGAGCTTCTTCAGGCAAATGAGCTTCCAATTCATTTCGATCAATGAATAGCCGGAACCAAATCTCCAATGCCAGAAGCAATCGAATTTGACGTGTGTGATCAACTACCCCCGACTCATGCTCTTCCAGCATTCGGCTCACTACTTCAGGTTCAAAAAGCCCCCGCTGCATAAACCGATCAGAATGAAGTAACCCTTTCGTGAACCCAGACAAAACATCTTTGAACCACTCCCCAATCGGCACTGTGAACATCCGTTTGTCCCGATAAGTGAGTTCATCACCAAGTAACTCCCGAACCGCTTTCTTGTAACCATAACGGGTGACATCACCGCGAACCTTCAGATCCCCGGAACACTCAAAGCAAACTCTGCCAAATGTTTATCCAAAAACGGATCTCTCGCCTCGAGCGAAACCGCCATCGCCATCCGATCAGGTTTCACCAGATTGTTTCCAGGCAGCAAAAGTGCAATATCAAGCCACAAGGCTTGGCTAATTCGATCAAAATGGGGCACCTGCTCAAGCCAATGCCGCGACACGTCAATAGAATTCAAGTCCTTTACTTTTGCCGACTGAGTGCCCGAATAAAGTCCATGCTTTTCATCCTCAGAGAACAACGTGATATGCTTGTGATAACCCGCTACGAATTCTTCGAGGGGCTGATTTAAGCCATTTTTTGCAAAATAACCTGTATATTTCGTGTACCCTCCAAACAGCTCGTCACCTCCATCACCAGTGAGGACCATCTTGACGTGCTGAACCGCCAACTCGCTCAATCGCATGGTTGGCAAAAAGCTCACATCACTGTGCGGCTGGTCGCAGTGATAAACCGCTCTAACCCATTTGTGCACGATCTCTGGGCCAACGAACTCCACGTGATGGTCGGTTCCAAAACGCTCACTTGCCATCCGTCCCCACATGGATTCATCAAATCGCTCGTCATGAAACCCAATTGAAAATGTCTTCACCGGTTGATCCGTAAACCGACCCATCAACCCTACGACCGAACTGGAATCAAGCCCACCACTCAAAAACGCACCAAAAGAAACATCACTTCTCATCCGGAGCCGAACCGAATCCTCTAAAAGACCCACAAACTGATCACAAAACTCGGACTCTCCGATCGACCGTTGCTCCGTTTCCGTCGGCTTCCACCACTGCCATTCCGATACCCCAGCATCAGAAATCGTTGCCCCCCAACCAGGCATCAAGTGTCGAATACCCTGAAACAATGTATATGGCGGAGGAACATAACCATAACTCAAAAAGTGATGAAGAGCCTCATCCGAAACTTTGCGGTCAACCCCTGCCGCTAAAATCGCTTTGATCTCACTTCCAAAGAAAACTCGGTCTCCCAACTCACACAGAAACATCGGTTTAACGCCCAGCGCATCCCGAATGATGTGCAATTCCCCCGACCGCTCATCCCAAATCGCAATCCCAAACATCCCCGTGAGACGATGAACAAATCCAAACCCCAGGTCATATACCCTTGAAGAAGCACTTCCGTATCACTATTCGTATCAAACTTACACCCAAGCTCCTTCAGGTCATTTCGCAACTCCAAGTAGTTATAAATTTCTCCGTTCTGCACCAAAGCAACTTGACCACAAGATGAAACCATCGGCTGATGCCCACTCGCTAAATCAATAATCGACAAACGCATATTCCCGATCGCCGCATTCGAACCTACAAAAACTCCCGCATCATCCGGGCCCCTGTGCCGAATGCATGCCCCATAACCCCACACAAATCCGCCGAGACATTACCCCGCGATCAAAAAACCCCTGAATGCCGCACATCGCTCAATTGCCTCCGCGAAAGAGTACCTGTCGAACTGTCAATCCCAGTACCTTCAAGTCCAAGCCAAGCCCCGCTCCTTCAACGTACTCGAGGTCAAGTCGTGTGCGCTCTTCCGGAGTCGCCGCACTGCGTAGAGTCGCCTGCGCCAATCCGGTAATCCCTGGACGAACCGAGCAACGCTTGGCCCACTCTTCGGGAGAGTAGTTTTCTTCCTGCATCGGAGTGTCCGGCCGGGGCCCGACCAAACTCATGTCACCCTTAATCACATTCCAAAGCTGAGGTAACTCATCAAGCGACGCTTTCCGAATCAAACGCCCAGGTGCCGTAATACGACTATCTCCATCTGTAGTAGAATAGCCCCCAATCTTATCTGCATCCGATACCATGCTCCGGAATTTATAGACCTCAAACACTCTGCCCCCCAGTCCAACACGTTTTTGTCGATAAATCGCACCACCGGGTGAATTCAGCGCAATCCAAATTCCGAGTATCAACAAGATTGGCCACAAGAAATTAACAAAACAATGCTAACTGCGAGGTCGAAAATCCGCTTCACCCACCCCTCCGAATCCTATCCGCAATCATCCGCGTTCTCTCGCCTAACTCCTTCCGATCCGCCTCCCGCTGATCATCATCCCGTTGAGCTAAATCGTCCAGACACTCTCGAACCAACTCAACTTCGCGAGCAAAGTCAAGCTCCGGCGGCATCTCATCCAGTGTTTTCACCCCGCCTGTAAAAGCCCGGCTCAGAATGACTGCTTCACTGCCCAACCGCTCATGTTCGCCCATGATCAAGCGCGCTGGCAAATCACCTCCCCCCACCCGAGCAACTCCACCAAATCCAAACGAAACGCTTTGCTCAAGCGACTTGCCCGCTGCCAAATCGATGAGCCCCCCGCCAAAACCTCAAACAGAAAATCAAGCCCCATATCAAGATGCAAATCATTCAGCCCAAAGTGAATTTCATCCAAACCACCATCCGCCAAAATCGAATCTAACCTCGCCAAACCCGCCGAAGTCTCACACAAACCGACTTTCACGCAACGATCCCCAACGCAAGAAGTACATGCTGCCACTTCGTCCGCATGGCGGAACATCGGCAACATCACCGCCCCCGCTCCAGCGCTAATGACCGCTTCAATTTCTTCCGGCGACTCTTCATGCCAAGGATTCACCCGAACCATCAACTGGCTCATATCCACAACTTCCCGAACCGCTCGCACATCATCCAGCGAATGCCTGCTGATCACCGTATCTTTGTGCCCTTGCCGCTCGACCTTTCCGTGAATCTCCAGATCAACAAAAATCCGATCAACTCCCGCCCCCACCGCCATCCGCGCCATCGCCGGATCCGCCGTTATCAAGTAAAGCCGCATCAACTTCGCCCCATCTTGCGCAAGATTACTCCCTTCACCTTCCCCCGAATCTCCCCATCAACCATCAGCCCTCCGATCATCGCGAATCCACCCGCCCCAATCGCCAGAAGCACAACCAGAATGGGCGACATTTGAAACACATTAACCTTTTGCAACCCAACAAAGCAAACCCCAAAGACCCCGACTGTCGCTCCTGACCGGATCAGAGCCTGCCCCCCCACAAAAGCATCAACTAGCCACATCTTGTGGCGAACTCCCAGCAAGCACAAAAGCCCGAGCATAACCACCCAATGAAATCCCGAATAAAGCCACGCCAAGCTCATCAGGTCAATGACACCCGCAAATCCAAACCCTAAGAACGCCGCAAGCCCAACCAAGCTGATCCAAAACGGCGTCCACATATCACGATATCCATTAAAAATCGCGAGAAACATTGTGTTTACAGCTTGAGGAATCAATCCCACCATCATGATCGCACCCATCTGAGCAATCAGCCGGGCATCCTTAAGCGTCATTTCTCCGTGCCGATAAAGCAAATCCGCAAAGCCTTGCGCGAAGAATCCCATCCCTAAAGTAATCGGAACTGATAAAGCCAAGATCACCCCGATTCCTTGCCGCGCAAAATCTCGAGCTTCTTCAAAACCATCTTCTTTCGCCAATGCCGCCGCAACCGCCGGAAACATCGCAATGCTCACCACACTTAAAAGCGTCCCCATCGGAAGTTCAACCAATTTAGAAGCAAGATAAGCCGTCGTCTGGCCCCCCACCCCATTTGCCGATGCAAACCCCCGCAACGCAACCGGGACAATCAAGATCATCATCCCCGCAACCAACGCCCCCAAAACCTCCCGACCAACCCCCACTCAATTTGCCGAGCCTTCACCCCCGATGCGCGAAATCGCCATGCATCCCAAACCTGCATCAACAAGCTCAACCCCGCCCCCAAAACCGCCGCAACCGCCAGCCCCGTCAAATTCCCAATCCCACTTGCAAAAACAAGCCCCGCAACAATCATCAAGTTATAGAAAAAACCCGCCAACGACGGCACCGCGAACCTCTCTTCACCCTGCAGTCTCGCCCGCACCACCGCCGAGACCGCCGTAATTGGAACCGCCAGCAAAGCGACCATCACCAATTTCGCCGTACCCGGAATAGCATCCTTCGGCAACCCAGAAACCAGCGTCCGAGTCAACCACTCAGCCGAGAGAATCAAAGCCGCGGTTACTATCCCGACAATGACCAAGACCAATCCTGATGCTTGCCGGAGCAACGCCCAATTTTCTTCCGCATTCCGGCGTTTGAACTCCGGAATCAAAGCCGCTCCCATGGCCCCGCCGATCAAAATATTGATCATCACATCCGGAATCGTAATCACGAAAACTGCACGATCTGCCTCAACGCCCACCCCAAATTGATTCCCAATGATGACATCCCGAACCAAGCCCAAAATCCGACCTAACATAATCCCTGCAAAAAGCCAAACTCCTGCCCCCAAGAAGCGCTTCATGAACTAGCGCCCCTCCAGCAACGACTCAACCACCCGAACAACCCGCATCGTCGCCGGCCCACTTTCGAAACTACCAAAGTCAAGTTCCGATCCCAAAACATCAAATACTCCCTTTACTGTCTGAGCAACCCGGCCAATCCCCATCGTCGCAAAAGGAGCTGGATCAGCGAACACTGGAATATCCAAAGTCACCATCGGCTTACCCAATATCGCCGCTTGTAACCCAACGCTTGAGCTCACAACCACGCACGCATCACAACCTGCGAGGGCTCCCCACAGAGAATCATCGCGGTCGCTTACTGGTGTGCCACAGGGCAAACCACCCGGATCAAACTGCTCGTTTGGATGCGGTCGTACCACTACGTTCCATCCGCAAGCCTTTCCAAATTCAACAAGTTGAGTACCAATTGTCGTCCCAAGGTATTGGTACCGATCTGGCTGTGAGGCAAAGAGCAAAACTCGATCCTCTTCGCTAAATCCAAACTTTCTCCTCCAAGCCGCTCTTTCGGCTTTCTCGTCCATCAAAAACAACTCATCAAAAGCGGCATTTCCTGTCACAACCACCTCCGACTCAGGTCGTCCGGCATCGATAAGTCTTTGCTTAACCCCCTCACTCAAAACACAGACAACATTCCCATAACCCGGGTCGCGTAACCATTCGACTTCGCTCTGCGGCATTAAATCCACAACCACAACCGCCGGAATGTGACGCTCCTTCGCAACCAAAACCGCTGCCCGCTCCGCCCTCGGGCTATTTGTCGCAAGAATCAGATCAGGTTGCAGCTCATCAAACACCCGGTTCAAGATTTCAACCGGAAGAAACGCCTGCCTCCCTTTCTGCTCATAGGCTTCCCGAGCCCCTTCGACCCCCAACTGAGCTTCCAAACATTTGTAACTCAAACCCAAATAGGCTAGAGTCTCTTCTGGATGAACGTCAGAGTGTGCCTCAACGGTACCGACAAGCTCCCGTCCCAAATCCAATATAGACGCATCACCTTGCACAAAATCACGGAACCCTATCGTCTGCAAACCTGCGCGACTTACTGGCCCCCAGGCTGTCGTCAAAGCCAAAACCACAACCTCGTATCCCAATTCTTGCAATCGCAGTGCAACCGGAATGACCATATTCGCATGACCTGCACCATAGGTCACCGCCAATATCTTCTTCACGCCAAATGCACCGCCATCAGGAATTCCCCATCATGATAGCAGTTCTTATAGCAAAATCCGCTGAAACGGTAACCTTAGTGAAGCTATGAAATCGAGAATCCTCACTCTCCTGGTCGGAATCCTTACTTGTGGAACCTGTTTCGCCCAGCAAGGGTTCTATCGAGAAGGTCAGTACCCTTCCCTTCGCAACCTCAATGGACTCCCCGGACAGGCCTTTGGGATCAATCGCCAGGGCCATCCAGATTTTCGTGGCGCATTCAGCTACTCTACACCCATTGCCTACGCTCTCAGCGACTGGCACTGGGTTCTCAGCGGCACCTTTGTTTCCAATGACCTCTCCCTCGGATTCGCCGAAAGTTCCTTCGGCGCGACCACCTCTGCTAACGGCACTGGCGTTCTCCAAATCGGTACCCGGCTTAAAGGCATCGGCAACTTCAGCTACGGGTTCACTCTCCTCTCCAGCGAACTCGACAATATCGGCTCCGCCCACTTCACTCCCGAACAATCCGGCCCCGTCACTTTTGGCATTGGCATAATGGACGTCAGCGGCTCCGGTGGAACGTCCGGATTCGGCAACCCCGGTGATAACCGCTCGTCCCGCAGCCCCTATGTTGTCGGAACATATGAATACCAGCCCGGTACCTTCATCAGTCTCGGCTATGGCAACACCCGGTTCCGAGGCGTTTTCGGCTCCGCATCCACCCTCATCACCCCCGCCTCCGCGCTTTGCTCGAGTACGACACTTTCCACTGGAATCAAATGCTCGCCTACGACATTGGTCGCGTTGGGCCTGCTCACATCACAGCCACCCTCGGCACCCAAGCTGGCCGGTACGGAACCTGGGCCTTGTCCTTTAGCTTCTAATCCTCAAATGGCTCAAACTGACACTCAAGGTTCCCTGCGTAGGCAGGGATCCAGATTGAAAGCCCAACTCCACAGCCCATATCCCTACTAAATAAGAGTGCGAGGAGAGTCGGGGTGAGGTCAGTCTTAACTTTAAGCCTCCTCTCCGATTTAATGGAGGGGCCCGTGTTCTCGCGAATGCGGAGAGGGTAAGCGTGAGTTCAGTCGTAGCTTTATGCCCCCTCTCCGTTTTAATGGAGAGGGGGTTGGGGGTGAGGTTCAGAATTCTCGCCCCACCCACGTCCCAGACCCCAAAACCCACCCCCTCAGGTATCATAAACCCAACAAGCGGGAGTAGCTTAGTGGTAAAGCTCCAGCCTTCCAAGCTGGCTATGCGAGTTCGATTCTCGTCTCCCGCTCCAATTTTTCTAATCTGCTCTCCCCACTTACCGCCGTGTTTGGCGTACAATCAACTCATCCTCATGCGGGAGTAGTTCACTGGTAGAACGTCAGCTTCCCAAGCTGAATGTAGCGAGTTCGATTCTCGTCTCCCGCTCCAAGTTCAAAATCTCCCTCCAAAAAGTCGGAAAATTTTGTGGAGCTGGGCGTACAACAGCTTTCCGAGCTGGACGTAACCCAGTCCAAAAACAATCCATAATCTCACTACAGCAATGGCTCCTATCCTCATCCACGGCGCCGGCGGACACGCCAAGGTCGCATATACCGTCGCCATCGCGAGCCAAAGAGAAGTCATCGGCTTCCTCGATCCCCACTCCCCCCACCAAACCCTCTTCAACCTCCCCATATTCAAATCAAACCCCTACCGTTCCGACGCCGAAAACCTCATCGCCATCGGCAACAATGAAATCCGCCAGCAACTCGCCGAAAAGGAACTCAACGCCTTTGCCACCCTCGTTCACCCGTCCGCGATTATCGCCCCCGGAGTGACCCTTGGGCCCGGAACCCTCGTCTGTGCCGGCGCAATCATCGAAGCCGATTCAACCATCGGCTCCCATACCATCATTAACAGCGGAGCAACCATCAACCACGACTGCACCATCGGAAACTACGTCCACATCTCTCCCGGTGCCACGCTTTGCGGAGGAATCACTGTCCACGATCAAGCCCTCATCGGGGCCGGGTCAACCATCATTCCAAACATCACGGTGAACAAAGAATCAACCCTCGCCGCCGGAGCAACCCTTATCGAAGACCTCCCCCCCGGCGAAACCTGGGGCGGCGTACCCGCCCGGTACCTCGGCTAAACCCCTAAACCAAAGCCGCCGTGTAGCCTGTTTCGCGCAAAATCTTCACCGTCTCTGGAAATCGCGCCAAAACCGCCCGCAGTGTTCCTCGTACGTCCGGAGTGCCGTGATGGGTGTGCAACTCATGCTCTTCCAGCAACACTTCAATCTTCGCCCGCGCTCCGTCCACAGTCCCGTCTTCCCAAACGCCCCGCGCCCAGTCCGCTGCGGCCGCATCGTCCAGGTGCAAATCCTTCCCATTAATCACCAAAAAGGCCACAAACCCCACAAACGCAGTGGCCTCGTTCCCAGACTTAAATGACCGCTTGCCCGGAAACTCCGCCAAGAACTGCGCCGCCTGCCCTACCAAGTCCGCACTCGCCCCATAGCTGTACTGTAAAAAAACCGCTTCCTCCAGCGTTGCGTAGTTCCACGGCTGTGGCGATTTCATAATCTCCAAATTCACCCACATCATGTCGGGCACAGTCATGTAGTTCAGCGAAGCCATAGTTCTATTATGTCCTGCTCAAAACTATGAGAAAAGACCTCTACTTCTCTTCTCCCCTCACATCTACCCCCCGCCTCTTGAGCGCCTCTCGCAAAAGAACCTCCATCTGGACGTTCACACTCCGAAGTTCTGCGTCGGCCAGTCGTTGAACCGCCGCATAGACCTCCGCCGAAATCCGGAGTGGGAACGCCTTCTTATCTGCCATTAGCTCAATAGAGGGAACCTGCGTTGACAACCGGAGCCGCTGCGTGCTCGCTGCACAAAACAACCATCAAGTTGCTCACCATCTGCGCCTTCCGCTCATCATCCAAATTAATCATCTTCTCCCGATCCATTCGCTCCAATGCCATCTCAACCATCCCGACGGCACCATCGACGATTTTCTGTCGGGCTGCAATCACCGCATGAGCCTGCTGTCGGCGGAGCATCGCCCCCGCAATCTCCGGAGCATAGGCCAGATGAGCAATCTTTGTCTCAAGAACGTCAACACCCGCCAATATGAGCTTGCCCTGCAACTCCTGTCGAATGTGCTCGCTGACTTCTTCTGCATTCTGTCGCAAACTCGGCTCGTGATCCTCTGCATCATAGGGATAGCTACTCGCGGAATGGCGCAGAGCCGTCTCGCACTGAAGCCGAACATAATTCTCATAGTCATCAACCGCAAAACTTGCCGAGTGCGTATCAACAACTTTCCAAACCAAAACAATTGCAATCTCAATCGGGTTACCACTCAGGTCATTGACCTTCAACTGATCACCGTTCAATGTTCGTACCCGCAAACTCAAATTCCGCTTGGAATAAAACGGATTCGCCCAGTGGAATCCGTCGTCCTTCACTGTGCCGACATATTTTCCAAAGAGCAACAAAACTTTACTCCCGTTTGGCTCAATTACAAAGAACCCACTGATCATCAAAATCCACGCGATCAAGATGACCACACCACCCAATGCGAATAAACCATTGTTCTGTTGCTCCGCTTGGACAAACGACCAAATCATTCCGCCAAAGCCCGCCAACGCCAAAAACAACATCGGCATCCCCGGCAGAACTCGAATCTCTTTTTCATTCATTGCTTGCAGTCCCGATATCAATGCGATATCACAATGATATTACAGCAAAAACGAAGTAGAGTTGCACGCAGGTCCCAAAATTCTCGTAAAATCACCAGATGGGCGATCCTTGGCTCTGCATCTGTGGCGAAACAAACACCGGCCCCGCCTGTTCGAACTGTGGTCAATCTCTTGCCGCTTCAACCCATCAAGAACAGCTTCAAGAAAGTGATGCCCTTCTCGCTCAGGGCCGCGGCAACATGCTCGGAATCCTCACCACCAATTCGCGATCCGCAGCAATTCCCGGATGCCAAATCATGATTTGGATTGTCATCATTGGCATTCTCGGATCGTGGCTTGTTCCCGTCGTTCTAGGTTTCTTCAGAACCTAATCTTCAAGTCCCGACTTTAGTTCGTCCAAAAACTGCCCCCAAGCCCGCCTCAATCCATCGGCCTCCGCCCGAGTCTGGATTCTCTGATGATTCAAAACCACCCCCGTCTTCCCCTTTCCTTTGTCCGCCAAAGCGCAATCCATCAACGTCTCATTCTCGATTCCCGCCGTCCTCCACTGCAATCGCACATCCTTCCCTGGTCTTAACCGTAACCAAGTCCCGGAGTTTCCTTCCGGATCAGAATACTCATTCCCTTCTTTCGCCGTTCCCGCCAAAGCAAAATACACAATCTCCACCGGTGCGGAAATCGTCTTCGTGCAGCAAATGTTGTATCCCTCCGCCAGCCCATCTTTCTTCACGATCCCCTTCGCCGCCTCATATTCCACCCAGATCGTCGTCGGCCACCACACATCCGCACCTCGACCCGTCGCATCGTAAATCGCATTCACAACATTTCGCCGCCCTGCTCCTCCTTCTCCAGAATCAATCCAATCAAACCACTCCGCAAAGGTCTTTCCCGTCGCCGCCCGGCACGATTCATCCGTCACTTCAAAATCCGGTCGTAATTCAACTTTCATCGTAACGAATACTATATCAAACTATGCGATGACTTTCGCTCGTGCTTGCGCTAATCGCTCCAACATTGCTTCGCACGTCGCCAAATCCACACACGCATCCGTAATGCTCTGACCGCTCACCATTCCCCCATCCGGCGAATACTCTTGCCTCCCCGCCACCAAAAACGCCTCAATCATCACCCCAAAAATCTTTGCTCCACCTTCCTCAATCTGTCGCGCAATCGCCTCATTCACCACTGGCTGCCGAGCATGATCTTTGCCCGAATTCCCATGCGAGCAGTCCACCATGACGCTCGGTCTACGGTCAACCGCCCGCAACCGCTCACATGCCTCGGCAATGTGGAACGGCTCAAAATTCGGCCCCGATTGCCCACCCCGCAAAATAATATGACACGACTCGTTCCCGGTCGTTTCCGAAAGAGCCGCAACCCCCTCCTTTGTTGTCGAAGGGAACCAATGACTCCGCGCCGCCGCCAAAACCGCATCAACCGCCGGCTGGATCCGACCATCCGTTGCATTCTTGAACCCAATCGGCATAGAAAGCCCGCTCGCCAATTCCCGGTGCGTCTGACTCTCCACCGTTCTCGCCCCAATCGCCCCCCAGCTCACCAAATCCGCAATATGCTGCGGAACTGTCGTATCCAAAAATTCCGTCCCCGCCGCAATCCCGAGCTCCGCCAAATCTCGCAAGAACCCTCGCGCCAAGCGCAATCCCTTGTTGATCTTATGGGTACCGTCAAGCTCCGGATCATTGATCAACCCCTTCCAACCCCCACCGTCCTCGGTTTTTCAAAATATGCCCGCATCACAATCAGCAAGTCGTCCGAATAGCGCTCACCGAGACCTCGCAACTGCTCAGCGAACTCCAAAGCCGCCTCCGGATCATGAATACTGCACGGCCCTGCAATCACCAATAGCCGCTGATCATCCCCCGAATCACCGCCTCAACATCGTTGCGCCAACCCGCAATTCTCACCGAATGCTCGGGTGTTCGCACAATCTCCTCCGTCAGAATCGCCGGCTGAATCAATGGCCGCGTCTGCCGAATCCGGATGTCATCAATCGGTAAGTCGTTTCTCAAAGTTCCTGCTCCGTTGTACCTGTCATTCCGATCAGCCCCATCACAGCACCCGAACCGGTTTTACGCCCGCTTCATCAAGCCACGGCTGCAATCTCTGCGCCAAAATTGGCAAATTGTGCGAAGGCACGAGCGGATAAAGGTGATGCTCCAAATGGTAAGCCAGAGGCAAGAACATCTGTGGAATCAACCTGCCTCGAACCGTCCACGATTGCCGAATGGGTAACCCTTCTTCAAAATGCCGATGAGGTAGGTACACCGCAAACAAAGGATAAAACCATGAGCTCACTAAAACAATCAAGGCATAGGCCAAAACCGAATCTGTCCAAGGGAACAGTACCAATCCCAATCCGATCCCGAGTATGGGCAAAAGCGCTTCTAAAATGAGCCACCGTCGTTGATCAGCCCGATCATGATTTGCACGCCAAGCCCAAATCCAAAGCCGAGGTAAAAACACTGGCCCCGTCATCAATACCTTCCACATGGGTTGATGAGCCGCCTCCCCTTCCGGATCATCGTGCCTTGGAAATCGCTGGTGATGAGCAAGGTGGGTGGCCCGGTACGCATGACCACTCTCCAAAATCGGCATGCCAAGCAAAAACAACAACCACTCCGTCGCTCTCGCCGAATGCCCCAATGACCGATGAACGACATCATGCGTCGAAGTCGAACATGCGGAGAAGACGAAAACCAAACACAAAAAGCTTAACCAGAACCACCCAAGGTGCCAACTCACCATAAACCCAACCATGAAGAGATAAGGCATCGGAACAGGTTGCCACCGCTGAAAAGCAGTCGTCAGCAGAAGATCAGAACCAAGCTCTTTCATCGTTGGTAGTCCCATATTTCAATTATTTCTGAAATTTAAGAATGGTGCAAGGCTGGTCCCAACCTCTTTAGGCCAGCCCAATTGCCAAAAGAAGTAACATCCCCCTTAATAAGCCGTGGCCGAAGCAAAAAAACCGAACCGTATTACTCTCAAAGATGTCGCCAAAGCCGCCGGGGTCTCCATTCAAACCGTCAGCCACGTACTGAGCGGTAACACCAAAGTCTCACTTCCCGAAACGACAAGAGCCCGAGTCCGAGCCGCTGCCGAAAAAGTCGGCTATCAACCCAACCGCCACGCTCAAGCAATCCGCGGCGGCAAAACCAATCTCATCAGCGTCTGGATGCCTGTTGATCGACCGATTGTCACTTATATGCGCTACCTCAAGCTCATCAGTGAATTCGCCAAACGCGACGGCTACGATCTCATGGTCAATTGCCTCCAACGCAACGACGCCCTCGTCGAAGGAGGCAAGCCCCCGACTCTCTATCCGGTTGATGGCATCATCAGCATCGACTCAGGCAAAGCCATCCTGGAATTCCGCAAGATCAAAGGGAACGACCATATCCCGATTTCCATCCTCGGTTTCGAGCAAGTCCCCTACAGCGACTCGGTCTCGTGGGATCTTGATGGAGCAGCAAAACGCGCGGTTTATGACCTCATCGAACGAGGTGCCCGGCGCATCGCCCACATCACTCCTGATTGGATTCTGTCCGATTTCCCCCGGGAACGCCGTCGCAAAGGCTACACCGAAGCAATGGAATCTGCGGGCTACGAAAAGTTCTTCATTCCCACCCAAGGCGACACCTCAAGTGAAGTCAAAGAAAACTTGATGCCTCAACTCAAAGAGAACTCGTTTGACGCCCTGTTCTGTTTTAGCGACACCATCGCCATCGGTGCTGCCCGTGCCCTGCTTGAACTCGGAATCAAAATCCCCGACCAAACAATGATAATCGGCACCGGCGACTATCCCGAAGCCGCCGACTTTCAAATCCCAATCTCCTCAATCCACCAGCCGATAGAAGCAATTGTCGAAAAGTCGTGGGCGTGGCTCATCGAGCGAATCGCCAAACCAGAACTCCCTCCTCGCATGACAATCCTCGATATGACAATCAACCACCGTTCCAGCAGTTCAAGACTTGCCTAGTTAAAGCTCCATGGCGGCAACTGAGAATTCGAAGAGGACTGTCTGGGACTCCAGTCAAACTGAATCATTGTTGCCGATATTGGTGTGATATTCCCGTTTTTCTTGCCGACGAACTTTAGTCCAACGTAAGGAGTATTCCGGACATCCATAATTTCAAAGTCATCAAATCGTAGATTCTTATACCGATTCTCAAACCTATCTCTCAGCAATCGAGATTCAGATTCCGTTAGTCGCTGCGCTATCGGTAATTTTTTGAAATCCTCATTCAGTTTAAAGTCGACTACAGCACTAAGTTGCCAAATCTCAGACTCTAGTCGGTCGCCAACCTCTGCAACGTAATCATAAAAATCACTCAAAAGTCGTCGAGTGGAAATAACACTTCTTGAATCTCTAAAGCGAACATATTTGATTCCATCAATGGGCGAAAGGAAATCCTCGACCATCCGCTCTGGAGAACTATTTCCTACGGCCGAGCCCGTGACTTCCACGGGCTTTAGCGCATCGTATTCCAGCGGATTCTTCACAGGAACTAGAATAGACACAATCATGCCGTCCCCACGTTTAAGGGTGACCTCTTTGGTTAGACCAAGCACAGAATCAGCAGATGCCAGATCAGCCACAGTTACCCCATGACGGGCGACAGAAACTCCGAGGGTGTTCCGAATCAGAGGAAGAACCTCATCCAGAGGCTGCACACTTCCCTCTCTGAACCCTCCGTCAGCATACATCTTCAGAAGTTCTTTGGATTTCAGGAGCCTTTCTTCATCAAAAACTTCCCTGCTCCACAGGTATGTTCGACCTTTAATTTCCATTCTTACCAAAAAGTTCTCGGAGACAAGCTTTGAGAAATCATCATAGTGTTCAAGCTGAGCTTTCATTGACCGCAAATCCAGATCACTATGATCAGAAACGATCAAAATCCCCTCTTGGGCAAAGCATGTGCAAGCAAGAGTGAGACATGAAATCAATATCAGAGATCGATATGTGCGTGTCACGGATTTGGCACCAGGAAGATATTATGTCCCCCATATGACTCAGAATTGAGCCAACGAGTGAAAGTGCCATAGACGCCGTCGTAGTACTCCCAAGTATTCTCACCTATTGCCGTGATAACAACGTGATCTATTTGCATTCGATAGCCGTTTGGTACTGAAATATTAGCATAATAGGCACCGTGGACGTCATCCTGAAACTCATAAAGCGTTTCAAAACCCGCTCGCCAAATGGGTGAGGAGTTGATTTGTCCCGTAGTCCAAGAATTTTCCGTCACACTGCCATCCAAGTAAACATAGGAAGTACCGCTAACAATTTGAGTAGAGCCAGAAGTGTTTGGATGGCGATAATCTGTGATTACAATCTGACCGTTGGCAAGTTCATACCAAATTTCCGTCCATCCAGCTAAAGACACCGAGCTGGCGGCGAGAGTTGTAGCGACGAACAATGAAGGCAATAATCTTTTCCTCATGTAACCAAATTACCGCCCCCCCCCCCCTGATTGTCAAGTCTCCGAAAAACCTTAACAAAAAACACAAATAGCCCGAATCAATTTCTTGATTCGGGCTAATGAAAGCTCAGTGAAGCGCAGTCGACCTGAGTGTATGTGCGAGCCTAAACTTGAGGCTCACAGTTCTTACTCTTTAAGGAGGTGATCCACCCACACCTTCCGGTACGGGTACCTTGTTACGACTTAGTGCTCCTTACCCCCCGCACCTTCGGCCGCTCCCTCCTTACGGTTAGGCCACGGACTTCGGGTGCAGACGATTCAGATCACTTGACGGGCGGTGTGTACAAACCCCGGGAACGTATTCAACGCAGTATAGCTGACCTGCGTTTACTAGCGATTCCGCCTTCATGTAGTCGAGTTGCAGACTACAATCTGAACTGAGGGTGTATTTTTGGGATTAGCTCCACCTCGCGGTATCGCTGCCCTTTGTTTCACCCATTGTAGCATGTGTGTAGCCCCAGGCGTAACCGCCATGCTGACTTGACGTCATCCCCACCTTCCTCCGGTTTACACCGGCGGTCTCCTTCGAGTTCCCGACTTTAATCGCTGGCAACAAAGGACGAGGGTTGCGCTCGTTGCTGGACTTAACCAAACACCTCACGGCACGAGCTGACGACAGCCATGCAACAGGTGTCTTCACGTCTACCTTGTGGGTAGAGGGCCCCCTTTCAGGGGCTTACGATCGATGTCAAGCCTGGGTAAGGTTCTTCGGTTAGTATCGAATTAAACCACATGCTCCACCGCTTGTGCGGGGTCCCGTCAATTCATTTGAGTTTCAACCTTGCGGTCGTACTCCCCAGGCGGGATACTTAATGCGTTAGCTGCGGCACCAAGGGGGTCGATACCCTTGACGCCTAGTATCCATCGTTTAGGGCGTGGACTACCAGAGTATCTAATTCTGTTTGCTACCCACGCTTTCGCGCCTCAGCGTCAGGAAAGGCCCAGTAAGCTGCCTTCGCTATTGGTATTCCTCCCGATATCTACACATGTCACCGTTACACCGGGAATTCTACTTACCTCTACCTTCCTCCAGTCTGCCAGTATGCGGTGCAGTTTCCGGGTTGAGCCCTGGAGATTTCACACCACACTTAACAGACCGCCTACGCGCCCTTTACGCCCAGTAAATCCGGACAACGCTTGCTCCCTACGTATTACCGCGGCTGCTGGCACGTAGTTAGCCGGAGCTTATTCACCAGGTACCGTCCTAAGTCTTTCCTGGTAAAAGGACTTTACAGGCCTAAACCCTTCATCGTCCACGCGGCGTCGCTGCATCAAGGTTTCCCTCATTGTGCAAGATTCCCAACTGCTGCCACCCGTAGGTGTGTGGGCCGTGTCTCAGTCCCACTCGGGCGGATCATCCTCTCAGACCCGCTACCCGTCGTCGGCTTGGTAGGCCATTACCCTACCAACTACCTGATGGGTCATGAGCCGCTCCCTATGCGAATAAATCCGTTTAGTTATCTCTCGATGCCGAAAGATAGCCACATCCGGTATTGCCCAGAGTTTCCTCTGTATATCCCAGGCATAAGGGCACGTTGCTCATGTATTACTCCGCCGTTCGCCACTAGATCCGAAGATCTCGTTCGACTTGCATGTTTTAGGCACGCCGCCAGCGTTCGTCCTGAGCCATGATCAAACTCTCCGAAGAAAATGTTTTTTCTTGCAGAGAAGCCAATGGCTTTCTGAATTGTTTTTTTACAGGACACACAAATTCTCTGTGGAGAGTTTTTGCATGCTGCTCGAGATCAAAACGAATCTTGATCTGTTGCTACTGAATGCTGCGTCTTCACTGTTATTGAGCTTTCAATTTGCTTGCTCCTTCAAGAGGGGCGAGTGAAATTATAGGCGGTCCCCCCACCAGAGTCAACAGGTCCCGGACTATTTCGCGAAAAAAGGCACCTTTTCTGTCCACAATCCCGTCCTTTAAGCTGTATTAGCTCTGTCTGCCCCCATCAAGCGACCTAGACCATTCCCAAATTAACCCTGACCATCTCACTATTGAGACTCAACTCTAACCGCATATCCCTCCATGAAAAGACCATAAGTGGCCCGCATATGGCCCACCACTCCCCACCTTTCAAAAAAAACAGGCCGCCCCTTTTGAATAGGGACGACCCGACTTCAACTTTTTCGAGGGCTCCTTACTTAAATTCCGCCGAATCCACCATCCGCTTAAAGTGAGCCGCCCACTGCTTCTCATCATCCTTGTTCGGTATCGCCACACTCAGTGCCAGCAGCCCCTTCTCCGGATGCTTCACCATCATGTACCGCTCCTTCGCAAATCCTTCCCTATCTATAATGCTAAACGAAGCCGCTTCATATCCCCGCTTGGTCTTCACAATCTCATACTTCGTCGGCTTGCCCCCGTCTCCATCACGCAAAATGAAATAAAGGGCAGTGTCATAAAGCTGATCCCAGCTCTGCTGACTCGGGGGCGCTGTCATCGCGCCAAGCTCCCCTCCGTCCGCCGGCGAGATCTTTCGCTGTCCCCAACGAGTCTCCGGAGTCACCTTCCACTCTTTCGGAACTTCAAGGGTGTAACTCGCTGTCTCAACCCGCACATACCCATCACCCAAATCAACCAACTTCGCGTCGCTCGGACCTTTCAGCTCCTGACCGCTCATCATCACTACCATCGTCAATATGCTTGTCAACATAAGTAAAGGTACGACCTCAAAAACTTAACTGTCAGCAACCCCCAAAAAGCCCCACCAAACAACCCCAAACCATCACAATCATTATATGGCGACTTCATCAAGGCTCGAAGCCCTGAATACCCTCCGCGTCGCCAACCTCGATGTCGCCTTTGCCACCGCATTCGTCACCCTCTTTGGTGGATCACTCATGGTCGGCTTCATCCAGCACCTCGGCGGCGGTGACTTCGCCATCGGGCTACTCGGTGCCGTCCCCGCTCTCATGGGGCTCATGCAAATCCCCGGGGCTGTCCTGGGGCGTGGGGCTGCAAGTTTCAAAAAATATGTCGCTACTGGCGGATTTCTCTGGCGACTCTTCTTCCTCCCTTTAATTTTCTTGCCCCTCATCCCCCTTCCGGATCAAATCCGCCTGGCAATTCTCCTTCTTTGTCTAGGCATCGCCGCGTTCTGCCAAAACTTCGTTAACCCCATTTATAACGAATGGATCGGGAAAATCGTCCCCGAACGCGCCCGCGGATGGTATTTCAGCCAGCGGACCCTCATCTCCACCATCACAGGGATGGTCGTCGGCCTAATCGGAGCCCGACTCCTTGACGTCTTCAAAGGCCAACCCAACGAGCATATCGGCTACACCATCATTTTTGGCCTCGGCTGGATATGCGCCATGGTCAGCCTGTTCTTTTACAATCGCATGTCCGATTCCACCCGGGAAGAAGTCGTTAAGCCCGATTTCCGCAACATGGTCGAGGTCATCCGCGAACCCCTGCGCGACAAAAACTTCCGCCAAATCATGGCCTTCGTTGTCGTCTTCACCGCCTCCCAAGGATTCGCCGGTAACCTGTTCTCAGCCTTCGCCTTCGAAAGCCTCAAACTCCCCTTCCTTTATCTTCAGCTCACTGGCGTTTCGTTCGCCATCGGCACCATCGCCACCGTCCGCATCTGGGGATTCCTTGCCGACCGCTACGGCAACAAACCCCTCCTCATCCTCATGATGATCGGCCTCGCCACTGGCCCGCTCCAATGGATGATCTGTATCCCCGATCCCAACTATGCCGTTACCAACACCGCCATCCTCTTTGTCGGTCACATCTTCACCGGTATTTTCTGGTCCGGCGTCGGCGTCACCCAAATGAACCTCTATCTCGCCACGTCCACCCCTCAGAATCGGGCCAACTATCTCGCCGCCGCTCTCACCATCGCCGCAATTTCCATGGGACTCTCCCCCCTTCTCGGTTCTGCTACCGTCAACTTTCTCCGGGAACCCATCGGTGCCGCTAATGCCTATAAGGTCGCATTCCTCATCGTCGGCATCCTCAGGGTAGTCGCCATTTTCCTCCTCAAACCTGTTCACGAAGAACGATCCGAAGGCTTCTCCGAAACACTCCGTCAACTCACCGGAGTCCGCCCCAAATCATTCACCGCCCTCCGTTCAATCCGCAAAGGATCCGACGAATCCACCCGCGAGCAAGCCATCCGATCCATGGGCGAATCCAAAATGTCCCTCGGAACAAGTGAACTCCACGACGCCCTCTTTGACCCAACTCCTCGAGTCCGCCGCGAAGCCGCTATCGCCCTTGGTCGCCTCCGCAGCCTTCCCGCCGCTGAAGCCCTCCTCGACCACGCCCGAGCCCACCCCGATCTCATCGAAGAAGAAACCATCGAAGCCCTGGGAGATTGCGGTCAACCCGTGGCCATCCCATTCCTCACGGAAAGCCTCCAGAATCCCAGCAGTATTGTGAGACGCGCCGCCGCAAAAGCCCTCGGCCGAATTGGTGACCCCACCGCAATTGAATCCCTCCGGGGGGCCGCAACCCAACCCGGCGATCCCGATATCCGGCGTGCCGCACTTCAAGCCCTGAGAAGTCTTGAAGCCACCGACCCAACTCTCTACGAAGACGCCCTCCTCGAGCAACACCCCAGCGTCCGAACCGCCGCCGCCGAAGCAGTCAGCGAACTCAAAATCGCCGAACTCGCTCCCAGCCTGCGCACCAGCTTGGACTGGTATCAAGATGAGGCTCTCAGTGAAGTCGCCTATGCCCTCGGCACAATCGGCAACCCCGCCGACCTCCCTCTGATCCTGAGGTCAGCTCAAAACGCCATCAGCGAAACCAAACGTCGAAGATGCCTCCTCGGAGCCGCCAAACTGTTCGACCTTGACCGGGAGTTTTACCGATTCCTGGCCCTCGAAGAAGTCTCCCGCGACACCGAAATCCTCCGCAAATTCCGCCCCCTGACCCGGCGCAGTTCTGAATTTGCCGAAGCCCTTGAATCCTATTCATCGGGTAATGAACCCGGCGCCCTTCGCATCCTTGCCGACTCCAATCCCGAACAATTCCAAGTCTGGGCAACCTACCCTGTGTCAGAATCGTTCTTAATCGTTGCCACTCTGTTCCAAACCGAACTCAGTCGCGACTAGCTACTGAATGACCTGGTCTTTTCGCAACGCGCTCCTCATCCGATTCACCATCGTGCTCGTCATTGCCCTTGGTGTTGCGGCCGTATACACTTCCTACCAAGTCGGAAAAACCGCAAACGAACTCTCAGAGCGGGTCATTGTTCAAACCAGCAACCTGATCGACCAACGCGTTAATGCCCTCCTTGACGACACCGAAAGCCAAGCCAAAATCGTCAGCGGACTCACCCGACCCACGTTCGCATCCCCCGGAAACCGTTCCCTCAATTCCAGCCGATTCCCAGACCTCGCTGTCCAAGTCACCGAACTCATCCGCGTCAAACCTCAGTTTGCCGCAATCTCCATCTCCCTAGATCGAACGGGCGAGTACCTCCAAGTCTCCCAAACTGCGAGCGGAGGAACCAGTATCCGCATCACTCAACTCACTGCTTCCGGCGCAAAAATCCGCAACAACTTCGTCCCCTTTGGAGACCGCCTCACTCTTGTCGAATCCGACTCAAACAACATTCAAGACCCTCGCAACCTGACTTCATATATCCAAGCAAAAAGAGATAAAAGAGTCACCTGGACAACCGCCGACGTCCTCAGTAATCTCCCCACCGGCCCCGCCCTCGGCACAACCTGCTCGGCCCCAATCACGGATGCCGAAGGCAAGTTCCTCGGCGTCGTCAGCATCTCAATCACCCTCACGGATCTCTCCAGATTCCTCCAGACCATTCGCGTCAGCCCAAACGGATTTCCCACCCTCATTGAAGTCGTCGGCGACCGCAGCAAAATCATCGCCGACCCCCAACCCCAGCGTTTGATGACTGCCGACAATTCCGGCCCTCGGCTTGTCCGAATCGAAGAACTCGACGACCTCCGTCTTCGCGCCGTCGCCAAACAAGTCGAAGACCTCCCACGATTCCAAGAAACCGACACCCGGATCGCCAAATTCAACTACCAAAACGAGACCTATTTCCTTGGCTTTCGTCGCATTGCTGGCCCCAACCGACCACCTTGGGTACTTGCCGTCGTCCTTCCCCAATCCGATTTTCTCAATTGGAGCCGAGAAACCAATCTCTTCTTCCTCACCTTTTCTGCCCTCGCGCTTGCCGCCGGAGCAATTGTCGCCCTCCTTCTCAGCCAGCGCGTCGTTCAACCTCTCAAGCTCCTGGTCGAAGAAACCGCCAAAATCAAGCGGTTTGAATGGGAAGAATCCGAACCCCAGCACACCCACATTGCTGAAATCGATGAACTGAGCCAAAGTTTTGAAACGCTGAAAGCCGGCCTCCGATCAATGGAAAAACTCGTTCCCGCCGATTACGCCCGATCTCTCATCGCTAGCGGACAAGAAGCCAAACTCGGTGGCGAGCGCCGCCATATCACCACATACTTTGGCGATATGGTGGGATTCACCCGCCTTAGCCACGAACTCGCCCCCGAAGACCTCGTCGAAATTCTTGCCGAATATCTCGACGTCCTCAGTGATGTCGTCCTCGACCAAGGCGGCACCCTTGATAAATTCAACGGAGACGATGTCATGGCTTTTTGGGGTGCCCCGACCCTCACGACCGATCATGCAACCTCAGCCATTCGTGCCGCCCTCGAAAGCCTCAAAGCGATCAGCGTATTGCATATCGAACTCCGCCAAAATAACATCCCCGCCCTCAACGCAAGCTTCGGAGTCGCCACCGGTGACGTCATTGTCGGCAACGTCGGAAGTAAAAAGCGGATGACCTACACCGTCATCGGGGACAGCGTCAACCTTGCCAGTCGCCTCCAAGGGCTCAACAAGTTCTATCAAACCCACATTCTCGCCAGCCACACCACATTCCTCGAAGCCGAACCCCACTTCGTCTGGCGACTCGTTGACTCAGTTTCCGTCTTCGGTCGCTTCGAAGCCGAACACGTCTACGAACCCCTCGATACTCGCGAAGCCGCCCGCCCCGAAACAATCCGTCTTGCCGAACTCAGCAACCAAGCCTTCGCCCTCTATCAAAATCGAAAATTCGCCGAAGCCGCCACCGCTTACGAAGAAATCCTTGCCGCGCATCCCAAGGATGGCCCCGCATCAGTCATCCACGCTCGCTGTATAAAATTCATCAAAACTCCACCCGAGCCTGACTGGGACGGCAGTTACCAAATGACACTAAAATAGAGCCATGCAAAGCTGGCAATCCCTCACCCAAATCACAAACGGCAAATCGCGCCGATCTTCCAGCTACGACCGCTCCGGAGGGAACCTCGATTTCGTCACGTTCGGCCCGGACGATTCGCACACCCTCCTTGATGTCCAAACCAGCGGAGTGATCCAACACATTTGGATCACCGTCGACTCCAAAGATACAAACTACCGCCGCAACCTCGTCCTCCGCATGACATGGGACAACCACGAATTTCCCAGCGTCGAGTGCCCCATCGGCGATTTTTTCGGTAACGGCTGGGGCCTTACCTACAACTTTTCTTCCCCTTTTCTGGCATGCGCTCCCCAAAACGGACGTGCCCTCGTTTGCTACTTCCCCATGCCCTTCCATTCTCACGCGAAAATTGAAGTCATCAACCAATCACTCGATTTCCCTGTCGAAAGGCTTTATTACTATGTCGATAATGAAGAATCCCCAATCCCAAAAAACACCGGATACTTCCATGCATTCTTTAACCAAGAACTCACCGAACCCGAAAACGCCGAACGTGACGAAAACGAGTGGTTTCTCCTCCGCCCATACGGCAACCACCCAACCGACCAAGACAACTACCTCATCTTAGAAACCCAAGGACAAGGCCACCTGATCGGACTCAACTACTATGTGAACAATCCCGGCCCCATGTGGTACGGCGAGGGCGACGACATGATCCTCATCGACGGCGAGCCTTGGCCTGGGCTCCACGGCACCGGAACCGAAGACTATTTCAACACCTCCTGGTCACCTGATCAAAAGTTCGACCACCCATGCTTCGGCCTCGCCCGAGTCCCCGGAACAGATAACAATGATCCGAAGTTTGGCTGGATGGGCCGCACTCACCTTTACCGGTTCCACCATCTCGATCCGATTCGTTTCCAAAAGTCACTGAAATTCTCAATCGAACACGGCCACGACAACTGCCTCAGTCTTGAACTTGCCACCGTCGCCTACACGTACCAAACCCTGATCACTACTCCACATAGTCCGCTCCCTGATCTCAAATCCCGCATCCCCCAACCCCTCCCGTCCGAGTCCGACATCCACCTCTGGCGCACCGCATGGTTAAAGAATCAGGGCTAAACCTCTAAAGGTCCCAACCCATCAGTTATATCACCCGTGTACTCCCCGCAACAATACAGGTTCAAATCCCCGTTGAACCGTGAATACGTATGCAAACCAGTATTTTTACTCGCCAAAACCCCTTGTTCTCACGACCAATCGGTGATACGATATCAGTGTTGCAGATTTGCATCACCTCGATGGAGAGGAACTTTCTATCGCGGTTTGCTTCAGGAGAAGACAAAACTATGAACAAAACCCTTACCTTGGCTTTGAGCCTCGTCGTTCTCGGCGCAGCCTCTTCCGCTCAAGCTCAATTCTTCCTTCGAGGAAGTTTCAACGGATACGACACGTCGCTCGCTATGACCGAAACATTTGCTGGTTCCAACATCTACACGGCGACCGCAACTGGACTCACCGCAGGTCAAAAGTACACTTTCCTTGCTGCGAACAGTGACTACAGTATTCAGTCCGGTGCTCCGTTCCAAGATGTTGCTGCAACAGCTAACGCAAACGGATCCATAACCGCCATCTTCCACAACGTTGCCACCCCGAACGATGGTTGGAGCCCCAACATCCGACGACTCGGTTTGAGTGGACTCGACTACAGCTACGAATTGATGGGCAGCCCGAACGGATTCTCAGCTCCAATCGCATCGCTCACCAATGTCGGCGGAGTTCTTCAAGGCGTTGTCACTTTGGCAGCTGGAAACAACGATCTCGTTTTCCGCAAAGTCGGCGACTGGAGTATCACAATCAAGGAAAACTTTGGCGACAGTGGCAACAACATTGCTTACAACGCTGCCGCTGCTGGTGACTATCTTGTCAAGCTTGACCTCGAAGGTGGTCGATACGCGGTTGAAGCCGTTCCCGAACCAGCAACCATGGTTGTCCTCGGCGTGGCCGCAGCCGCTGCCCTCCGACGACGCAAGAAGTAAAGAGAAACCCTCTCTTTCCGAGAACCAAACCCCCTGGCCCCAAGGCCGGGGGGTTTCTTTTTGAGTAACCTCTCAAACACAAATGAGCCAGACCAAAATCGCCATCCTCACCGGATCAAAGGGCCGAGGCTCCAACATGGCCGCCATCATCCGCGCCACCCAAGAAGCCAATTTCCCCGCCCAAGTCGCCCTCGTCATCACCCCAACCGAAAACACCCCCGCCGCCGAAACCGCCGAGTCTCTCAATAAGCCGACTCTCACCATCTCCCCCAAAGACCCCAACTACGCCAAAGCCCTCTTACAGACCCTCCAAGACCATAAAATCCAGCTCATCTGCCTCGCCGGATACATGACTCTCCTTCCCCTAGAAATCATCCAGGCCTTTCCGGATCGCATCCTCAACATCCACCCCGCCCTCCTCCCCAGTTTCGGCGGCAAAGGCATGTACGGCATCCATGTTCACCGCGCTGTCCTCGCTGCCGGAGCCGAGACAAGCGGGTGTACCGTTCATTTCGTCAGCGAACGGTATGACGAAGGAGCCATCCTCCACCAACGAATTTGCCCTGTTTTCTCCGATGACTCCCCCGAAACCCTCGCCGCCCGCGTTCTCGAACAAGAACATATCGCCTACCCGAAGCCATCTACAATCTCCTCACCAGCCAATGAACCACCACTCCCCCCTCATCAAAATCGCATACCCGTTCATTCGCGCTTGGTTTTGGCTTCTCTTTCTCTTCTTTTTCGCACCAATGCGCCGCCGCGCTCAAAAATTCGTCCCCAAAAGCGGCCCGCTGCTCATCTTAGCCAACCACATCTCGAACACCGACCCCGTACTTGTCCAATATTCTTGCCCACGCCTGATCCACTTCATGGCCCGCCGAGACCTGTTCAACTGGACATTCATCGGCTCTCTCCTCCGCCACTGGCGTGCATTCCCCGTAACCCAGTCTGCCGCCGATACTGAAGCGATTCGCCGGGCAATTGACCTCATCGGTGAGGGCCACGCCGTCTGCATCTTTCCCGAAGGCCAACTCTCCCCCGATGGAAATTTGATTGACATTTTGCCCGGAGCCAACCTCATTGTCCGCCGCACAGAAGTCACCTGCATCTGCGTTGGACTCCAAGGTACAAACCGCTTGATGCCTCACCCCCGAGTGACACCAAAATTTGCATTCTCGTGGCTCACTGCAACTTGGGGCACTCCACGAAAATTCACAAAAGCCGATTCTCGTGAAGAATTTCTAACATGGGTCGAATCAGAACTCCGCACACTTTCAAATCAGCAAAAACCTCTCCATTAAAAAATTAGTGGGGCCGGCTTCCCAGCACCGACCCCTTTTCCGCCAGTTGGTAAAAATGTCTTATTCCGGATCTTCAACCGTGTTCCGCGGCAATGCTGAACTCGGTACCGTTTCCCAACCTGGAACTGGCTCCATTGGTCGAGATGTATAGTCCGCCATCATGATGAACAGCGTGAAGAACCAAATGAAACCTCCGTAGGCAAATATCTTCACCAGCCGGGTGCCAAACTTTACCCCCATATAGAAGTAAACCACCAGGCAGGCCTTAAAGATCGCAATGGCAAGCGCGAGCGACTGCATAAAGAACGTGTTGCTATGCAATGGTTCTGGAATCATGAACGCCGCGCCAATAGTTGCTGCCATCCCCGCAAACAACCCTCCTGCGATCAGGAAGATCATGCCCTGAGGCAATACGTGGTGCGGATGCGCCCCGCCCTTTGTCAATTCTGAATGATCGTGTCCTGCCATCTCGTTACCTCGGTATCAAATAGAAGAGTGGATACAAGAATATCCACACCAAGTCCACAAAGTGCCAGTAAAGCCCAACAAGCTCAGTGGGCACATAATCCGTTATCAGTGGTGACTTGATAATGATCAGCACCATGAGCGACGTAATCGCAATAATCCCAATCACAACGTGCAATCCGTGCAATCCCGTCATCGTGAAATAGATGCTGTAGAACAACTTCGCGTTTTTCGGGTCGCCATGCTGCTCTTTTTTCTCAATGTGCATGAAGGCTGGCAAGTTATCATCCCACCAACTCTCAACTTTATGATCCTTATCGTGGGCTCCGTACTCAAAGGTGTAATTCGGATACAACTTGTGGTCACCCTTCGCCCCGTATTCAAATGACTTGATCACCAAGAACCCGAAGGCACACATCAATGTCATCCCGAGGCAAATGAGCTGGGCCGTCTTCTTACCTTTCTGTGCAAAATGAACCGCAAAAGCGACCATCACCGAGCTGAACAACAAGACCGCCGTATTCAAACCGCCCATCTTCCAGTTCAGCTGCTCATGAGCCAAAAAGAACGTATCGTGGAATTTCCACCGATACAACGTGTAGATCAAGAACAACGCTCCAAAGAACATGACCTCTGTCATCAAGAACGCCCACATCCCAACGACGTAGCTTTCCTGTTGCTGATCAATATCTTCGTACTGGAAGTAAACCTCCGGGCCGTCACCCTGTGCGTGTGCGTGACCACTCATTTACTTGCGTCCTCCCAGCATATCTGCGCTTTCCACTTCGTGCTCGTACATCTTCGAATCTTCTTCCGGATTGTAATTGTAAGGATCTTCCAGAACCAAAACCGGCTTTTCAAAGTTCTCCGTGATTGGCGGTGAGCCTGCTTGCTCCCATTCCAATCCTTTGGCACCCCAAGGATTCGGACCAGCCTTCTTTCCTTTGAAGATGGCATAGGTGAGATAAATCCCCGGCAACAAGAATCCAATCCCGAGCACCGTTGAACCCGCCGTTGAAAGGATGTGATAGAACTGCCACTCCGGTGCGAAGTAGTAGTAGTGATACCGTCGAGGCATCCCAAGATAACCAACTATGAACTGCGGGAAGAACGTCAAGTTGAACCCGACGAATACGATCATCGCGCTAATCCGGCCCCACATCTCACTATATGTTCGACCAAACATCTTAGGGAACCAGAAGTGAATCCCTCCCAAGTAACCCATGATCGTTCCACCAACCATAACGTAGTGGAAGTGAGCAACGATGAAGTAGGTACCTGTCAGGTGAACGTCCGTATCAATGGATGCCAAGTGCAACCCGGTCAAACCACCAATCAAGAACAGTCCCATGAATCCAAGCGCATAAAGCATCGGCGTACTAAAGTGGATCGACCCCTTGTACATCGTCGTCGTCCAGTTGAACACCTTGATCGCCGATGGCACCGCCAAAATCCAAGTGATGATCGAGAAGATCAAGCCCTGCAAAACCGATTGGCTGGATAGGAACATGTGGTGTCCCCAGACCAAGAACCCAAGGAATGCAATCGCCACTGATGAATACGCAATGAATCGATAACCAAAGATCGGTCGGCGGCTGAAGCAAGTGATGATCTCACTAATAACTCCGAACGCCGGCAAGATCATGATATAAACCGCCGGGTGCGAATAGAACCAGAACAAGTGCTGGAACAACACCGGATCACCCCCAAGCTCAGGCGAGAAGATTCCGAATCCAAAGCCTCGCTCAACAACCACAAGGAACAAAGTGATCGCGACAACTGGCGTACCCAAGAGGATAACAATCGCCGTTGAATAGTGTGACCAAATGTAAAGCGGCAATCGATACCAAGTCATCCCCGGTGCCCGCATCTTATGGATCGTCGCAATGAAGTTCACTGCCGTGAAGATCGAGCTGAAACCAGTGATGAAGATTCCCACCAAGCACAAACTGATTTGTGTCTCCGAAAGCGTCGAAAGCGGAACGTAGAATGTCCAACCCGCATCAACCCCTCCCAAGATGAACGAGAGAGTAATCAGCAATCCACCCGTCATGAACATATACCAACTCAGCAAGTTCAAACGAGGAAACGCCATGTCTCGCGCCCCGATCATCAGGGGGATCAAGAAGTTCCCAAGCACCGCCGGAATGGCAACAACCAAGAACTGGAAGACCATATAAATTCCGTGAGCCGAGAACGTTTTGTTATAAACCTCGCTACTCAGCAAAATCCCGTGCGGAGATGTCAACTCATAACGAATCATTGCGGCCGCAACTGCCCCAATGAAGAAGAAAATCGTAACCGCGATGAGATACAAAATCCCAATCCGTTTGTGGTCGACCGTCAAAAGCCACGACTTCAGCGTGTGGTCGGCGTTCAAGTAGTTACGATCGTTTCTTGGTTGTTCTGCTGTTGCGTTGTCAATGAGAGTTGCGCTCATCGCTTGTCCTCCGCTGATCTAAATTGTGCATTCCCTGCACTCTGACCCTGGTTCGCGACATCAACATTGCTGTTGTCACGGTTCGTTCCCGGAATCGAATTCACAATGTCTTGGCGCTCAAAGTCGCCCGTACTCGGTGTCAAGGTTTTGATATATTCAATCAACGCCAGCACTTGTGGTTCCGTAATGGTTCCGCCGTAAACTGGCATCGTGTTTTCATAACCCTTTGTAATCATGTTGTGCGGCATCTTGATAGACTCGCGAATGTAATCCCGATCCGCTTTTCGCTTCGTTCCATCGGTAAAGACCCGTTCCTTACCAAAAATTCCTGCCAAGCTCGGTGCCCTTGGATTGTCAACGCCCGTGTGACAATTCGCACATTGCTTTTCTTGCCAAATCTGTTTGCCCGCTTCGGCAACTGTCGTCGGCTTGGTTTTATAACGGTTACCACCTTTCTCCAACCACTCGGCATATTCCGTCGGGGTCAAAACGTAAAGCTGTCCGACCATTTCTGAGTGCTGCGTGCCACAGTGCATTGCACACAAAATTTTGTACTTGCCTGGCTTTGTTGGCGTGAATTGCAAATCTGTATAGCGACCCGGTACAACGTGGTACTGAGCCCGCATCTCCGGTAGATACAGCGCATGGATAACATCCTGGCTAATCATCGTGATCTTCACCGGTTGACCAACCACAACGGTCAGTTCGTTGTTCTCACGAACTCCATTCATGTGTTGGAAGTGCCACATCCATTTCTTACCGATACAGAAAATTTCTGTCGATTCTGCCGGATCAGGCATCGTTCTCACCGAGATAAAGTTGCGCGCGCTCCAAGCAAACATTCCCAAAGCAAGCACAAGCGGAACTCCCATCCAGATCAGCTCCAATCCTGTGTGGTGAGTAATCACATTTTTCCGATCAACCTTAGTCCCTCGGCGATATTTCGTTACGAAGAAGATGATTGCCGCTACTGTTCCAACTGTAAACAGCAGCAATAGCAACGTGATGGTGATAAACAGCGCATCATAGTAAGGCGCATGCGCAGATGCCGCCTCCGGTTGAACCCCGTACTGGAAAGGCCCCCAACCCATTAGGCTTCACCCTCCTCAGTCGTGACGTCCATTTCTTCCTTCTTCGAGCTTCGATTCATCGAGATAATCCAGAATGCCAATGCCAGAACCGTGGCCACACCCGCGACTCGGACGACATTCAAAACGTTCAGCGAACGCCGACCCGTCAACGGATCAACATTCACACAAGCCAAGAAGAACGGGCGGTCATCCTTCAGACCAACTCGCTCATCTCGCGCATCTTTCAAGGCGAGCAAAGTCGGCTTCGCCTCAAAGGTGTCACTCACAAAGTAGCGGATCAATCGCCTCTGAGGAGAAACAATCATCATCCCCGCCGGGTGAGTGATATTCCCATTTTCTGGGTCACGATAAAACCGGAAACCAACCTCATCCGCCAATCCATCAATATTTTTCGCATCTCCAGTCAAAAAGTGGATGCCACCCTCAGTTCCCGGTCGCTTGTAGCTCTCCATCAGCTCCGCTTTTTTCTGCTTCGCCATTTCCGGAGTTTCCGTTGGGTCAATCGAAACAACAACGAGATCGTAAAGCTCTCCCGCGTCATCCTTTTTCATGCCCCGAACGACCTTCTTCAAACTTTCCATTTCGGTCGCGCAAATCCCCGTACACTTGTAGAACAACAAAATCAGCATCACTGGACGCTCATTAATCAAATCGCCCGTCGTGACCGGCTGAGCATCCTCGTCCACAAACTGCCAATCCGGAGAAATCACCGCGTTCAACCGCTGGTCAATCCGAATCGAACTTGGAGCCGCCGAAGGTATTCGGCCCGTCCCCGGAGCAACGTCTCGGCTCGGCGGATTATAAAACTGTGCCGAAGCAACCCCCGCGAGCGCAACGACCGCCATCAAAGCACTCAAAAATCTCACTTCATCACCTTGGGCACTTCCGCCCCCGCTTTCGTCGGCAAACCGCGCTCGACCACGATCTCCATAGCTTTCTCTACGGGAATCTTGTAGCGTCCCTCTTCGGGAATGGGTGCATAGCCCGACAGCTTCGCAACTTCATCTTTCCGAATCTGAACCATGTCCCCCTGCGCGGTCACGTTGCTCTGCAACAACGGGGTCCCTTTCGGCGGCATGATCTGCCGCTCACGGTTTTGCTTGATATCAAATCCCTCAATACGGCCCACCACCTGCAAGAAGCCAAACGAAACCGCGACCATGAGTGCAAAGAATGCAAAGAAATAGGCTGTGTAGCGTCCAACCGGACTCGCCGCTGGCTCATCGCTCGGCTCATAGCCCATCTCCTCCAGCAAGTCAAGGTCGCGCTCATCGAGCGGGTTATCGTGATGATCAGACATGTGCACTAGCCTCCTTCAATTCCGCGTGTTGGTAAGGATGCGCATCAACTACCAGAGCCGCTCCTCGCATCCCAAAGCTTGAAATCAAGAACCAAATCCCCCCGATCAAGCAAAGCATTCCAAAATCCGCCGGGTTCACCGTCATGGTCTTCCGGAAATATGGCATCACCAGCCAGAACATCTCGACAAACCGAACCCCGAAGATCAGGAGCGCCGTAGGTACCAAAAGCCAACTCGTTCGCTTCAATTTCGGCGAAAGGAGAAGCAAGAACGGCCCGAAGAACTGCATGATGACGAGAACTGTTCCGAGGGTGCTGTAGCCCCCCACGATTCGCTTCAAGTAGTAAGGAATGAACTCTTTCAGGTTCCCAGACCAGATAATCAGCATCTGACTGAAGCTGAGATAAGCCCAAAGCATCGTGAGCATCAGCAACAAGTTCCCAAAATCCTTGGTCATCAAGTTGTCAACTTTGCCCGCGAAGGGAGCCTTATCTTTATTCGCGACCACAACTGCAACCGCAAGACTCATCGCGCTCAGTGCCGAGCCCACCGTGAACAGGAAGCCCCAAACTGTGCTGAACCAGTGCGCATCAATCGACATCAAGAAGTCGGTGATAAAGAACGTCATCACCAAGATGAAGATCAGAATCCCCGGTGCCGCCAAGTTGTTGCGGTAATCATTGTATTTCTTGTCTCCGGTCTTCTCTTCCAACCGCGTCCAGCTCATCAGCCGCCAGCTCAAAGCGATCAAAATCGCAAAGTAAATCGGCTGGCGAATCACCCAAGCTGTCTCATTCAGATAAGCCTGCTTATTAAGAATGATCATGTCCGTCGGTTCAACATTGATCCACATTCCGTAAAGAGGAATTTTGAACACAAACCAAGCCACCATCACCAAAGCAAAACAGAATGTCAAGTTGATCGGACTCGCCCCTGATTCAAAAACCCGAAGAAGCGGCGTTCCCCAGCGACCTCGGGTCACATGGAACAGCAACATCAATCCCATACAACCCATGGACATCATGATCCAGAACATCGCCCCGAGCATGAAAGACGGCGCGAATGTATTCACATCGAATCCACCGCTCAGCCCCATAGCCGTGAGTGCCCCACCACCAATCAGCAGTGCCCCACCAACCATTCCATATTGCGCGCCGATCTTATTCGGCTTCGCATCAATCATTTCGCTCATTCTCCACCCTCCACATTAGTTTTTTGCGGGATCGTTGTTCCTTCCACTGGCCCTGGGTTAGCAACCACCGTTGGAGTCGTCGCCTTCGGTACAAAGAGTGGCCCCGAACCTTCCGGCCCGCTCACCCCAAGTGCTTCTTTGCTCGCCGAATCGAGTTGATCCACGGTAGCTCCTTGACTCACTTGCAAGGCACGGATGTAAGCCACAATCGCCCATCGGTCATCCGGCTTAATCCGGCTCGCATGACCATACATCGTTCCGTAGCCATTAGTGATCACATCAAAAAAGTGACCAACTGGCATCTCGCGCAAGCGATCCGTGTGGTAATTCCCAACCGGTCGTGCCAACGCAAATCCCCGCTGAGCGATCATTCCTGCACCATCACCCGCCGCTCCATGGCAATGCTGGCAATAAATGTCGTACCGCTCTTTGCCACGCTTCATTACTGCTTCATCAACCTGGATCGGCATCTCACGAAGCAACTTCCCATCAGCCTGATATCCGGTGTAATACTCAGTGTCGAGTTTCGGCTTTCCAAACTCAATCGTTCCCTTGACTGGCAATCGAGTCCCTGCCCCATCGGCGAACATCTTGTTTTCGCCCTGAGCCTTGATCTTCGGCTGAATGTACATATCCAAGTGACAACCACCCAAAAAGACCGTTGTCCCTGCCAGCGCAATCCATCCCAGTTTCATTAGTAGCCCTCCGAGGTCTTCACGCGCTCGACCGAAAGCGAACCCAAACCGTTCATCAATTCCACAATTTCATCCTCGTCATATCGCGGATCCGTTGCCTCAACGCAAAGCACATAGCGGTCAGAACTTGCCCGGTTCATACACGCCGCATTGAAGACCGGATGGTGAGGCTTAGGCAACCCGTTGAAGGCGATCATTCCAAAGACCGCGCCAAACGCTGCCAGCAAAATCGTCAGCTCATAAGCCGGCGGGAAGAAAGCCGGGATACTGAATTCCGGCTTACCCCCAACATTCATCGGATAAGGCAACAATCCATTCACCTGCAAAGCCGTATTACTGACCGGAAGACCTTGACTTGTCCACCATTGCAAGAAGTAACCCGCCGCAAATCCCGCAATCCCGTGGAAAAACACTACCCAACCGAGCTTGTCATCTTTCCATTCCAACACATCCGTCAGTCCGTGAACCGGAATAGGCGTGTAAGCATCAAGATCGCGGTAACCTGCGGCCTTCACTTTCTCTGCCGCTTCCAAAAGCGCATCGGAGTTATCAAACTCCGCCACCACTCCGTACGGCTTGGGCGATGTATCGCGTACGTGACTCATTACTCTGCACCCTCCTGCGCCGTTGTTGCAAGCTTCCCGTTTTCCTTGTGATCGTGACTGTGCTTGTCGTCGTGCTCCATCTGGTGGAGCAACTCTTTCATTTCAAAGATGTTGATCATGGGCAAGAACCGAATGAAGAGGAACATCAGGAAGAGGAACAATCCAATCGTCCCCGCAAACATTGCAATGTCCCAGAGTGTCGGCGAATAGAAGCCAAACGAACCCGGAACATAATCCCGGGTCAACGAGATCGGAATAATGACGTACCGCTCAAACCACATCCCAATCGAAATACTCGTCGTAACCACCAAGAGAATCTTCATATTTTGGCGATACTTCGGCACCCACATGAGTTGAGGAATGATTCCGTTGGTGATGATCAATGTCCAGAACGCCCAACTGTATGGCGAATCGAACAGGTTATAGCGGTTGTAAAGCAACGCCATTTCGGCTGGCACCCCGCTGTACCAAGCATAAAACACCTCCATGATGTAGCCGTAGAAAACGATCAAACCCGTCGCCAGCATGACTTTCGCCATCCAGTCAATGTGCTTCATCGTAATCAGACTTTCCAGCTTGTACCACTTGCGAAGCGGAATCGCAAAAGTCAAAACCATTGCAAAGCCCGCAAAGACCGCACCCGCAACAAAGTAAGGCGGGAAGATCGTGACATTCCAACCGGGGACAATCCCCATCGCAAAGTCGAAGCTAACGACTGTGTGAACGGACAAAACCAGCGGTGTCGAGAGACCCGCCAAGATGATCGAAGCGTGCTCGTACCGGTGCCAATGCTTCGCACTCCCGCGCCATCCCAAACTCACCGCCCCAAAGGCCACCTGAGCAAACTTGCTCTTCGCGCGATCTCGAAGCGTCGCAAAGTCTGGAATCAAACCGACAAACCAGAACAAGATCGAAACCGTCGCGTAGGTTGAAACCGCAAAAACGTCCCAAACCAACGGACTGCGAAACTGCGGCCACATCGCCAGCCAGTTCGGATAAGGCATCAACCAGTAAGCAACCCAAGGTCGCCCCGTGTGCAACAGCGGATAAATCCCCGCGCACATGACGGCAAAAATCGTCATCGCCTCCGCAAATCGGTTAATCGAGTTGCGCCATTTCTGCCGCAACAACAAAAGAACTGCTGAAATCAGCGTTCCCGCGTGACCAATACCAATCCACCAAACGAAGTTGATAATGTCAAATCCCCAACCAACCGGCTGGTTATTGCCCCAGACCCCGATCCCGTTCCAAACGAGCATCACGATCGAGAGCAACAAGACGTTGAGCAACAAGAACCCAAGACCAAATGCGATTTGCCAAGGGCTCGTCATGAACCCCTTAATCGGAGTCTTGATCGCCGGCTCGTTGTGCGTCGCCGGGTTCAGGATGATATCGCCGATCGTTGCATCAAGCGACGCATTGGTGTGGTGTCCAACCAGCAGTTCCTTATCAACGGGTGGGTTATTCGCCATTAGTGGGCCTCCTCCTGCACAAGGCTCGGATGGGGATTCGTGACCCGACTCAAGTAAGTCGTCCGTGGTCGAGTGTTCAATTCCTCAAGCATCAAGTAATTCCGTTTATCACTTCGACTCACCGCCACCGCGTTCTCCTTCTTGCGCATATCACCAAAAATGATCGCGCCGCTCGGACAAGCCGCCTGGCAGGCCGTCACCACTTCACCATCCGCAATCTGCCGATCATCCCGCTTCGCTTCAATGCGCTTGTGGTTGATTCGCTGAACGCAGTAGGTGCATTTCTCCATGACCCCACGGTAACGAACCGTGACATCCGGGTTCTGCAACATCTTCAAGACCGGAACATTATCCGCGCGCTGGCTGAAGTGGAAGAAGTTAAACCGCCGCACTTTGTACGGGCAGTTGTTCGAGCAGTACCGAGTTCCAACGCACCGGTTGTAAACCATCTGATTCAAACCTTCGTGGCTATGAACCGTCGCCGCAACCGGACAAACCGGCTCACATGGTGCTTGTTCGCAGTGCATACATGTCACTGGCTGAACCAAAATCGGCGGATTGTCTTTATCCAAGCTGTTTCCGGTGCCTTTGTAATACCGGTCAACCCGAATCCAGTGCATCTCCCGGCCCTTCATGACCTGCTCCTTGCCAACCGTCGGAATGTTGTTCTCGGCCTGGCAAGCGGTCACACAAGCATTGCAACCCGTACAAAGCCCAAGGTCAATTGTCATTGCCCACTGGTAGTTATCTTTAGCATCGTCTTTGAAATCCGTTCCTGGGTAAAGGCTCATCTTCTTGCCTTCGCCAAACTCGTTCCAATCGCGATCATAACCCGCGTGCTCGTGGTGGTGCTTCCCAAACGGATGCCCCTCCTCAAGCTCCTTCAAAGTCGTAATCTTGACCACTTCGCGGTCTTTATCAACCTGGGAGACATCAATCGTGTTGTGGTGCTGAACATTCGCCAGGACATATTCCTTGCCGGTTTTCTTCACCTCAACCCCGCTCACCCAGTGACCATTCGTTGAAGGCCGGAGTAGATTCGCATTGAACCCACCACCCATCTTTTCGCCCTTCGCCGTACCAAAATCTCCCGCGACGGTTCGACCGTAACCCATGTGAAGGACAACTACATCGTCCGCCTGACCAAGATTCACCCAGACCGGAACCTCCAACTTCTGGTTGCCGACCGTGACCTCTGCCATATCCGCCTTACCATAGAACGGAATGACACCCGCAACCTTGCGCTCATTCGGAGCCAAAATTCCGAGCTTCTTCGCCGTCGCCGCGCTCATGAGCAGCGCGTTATCCCAAGTCAAATTCGTTACCGGCTTCGGGGTTTCCTGGAGCCACATGTTGTTTGCGTACCGACCGTCTCCAATCATTGGATCCGGAAGAATCAACATCTCAATCCCGCTTGCTTGGCCCGTATTCAGCGAACCGAGAAGATTCTCCGTCACCGAAACAGTTGCCGCTGGTGCCGGCGCACCGTAAAAGCCCCGCGCCAAAATTTCATTCCAATTTCCCCCACCTGATAGCTCAGCGGTTCGCTTGACAATTTCCAGCGGGATCGCCGTGTCACCTATGAGCTTATCAAGCACGTGCAATGCCGACCGACCCTCGTAGATCGGCTCTATGATGGGTTGAGTGATCGTGACTGTGCCGTCCATCGCGACCCCGTCACCCCAAGCTTCCAAGAAGTGTGTTTCCGGAAGCACGTAATCCATGTACTTCGATGACTCGCACTTGTGACTGCTCAAATGAGCCTTCATCGTCACCTTTCCAAGCGCTTCCACAAAATTCACCGCAGGCGGCAAATCATAAACCGGATTCCCGCCAAGAACGAGCAAAATTGAAACCTGATTGGCATTCATCGCCGTCACCAAGTTCTCAATATCTTTGCCGTGATCCGCCGGAACCGGTTGCGGATCAACGATGAACTTCACCGCTTCACCCGCGCCGCCGCTCAAAAACTGATTGACGGCAATTACTGCCGCCTGAACCGCCGCTGGCAAATGCGATCCAGCAACGAGAGCACTTCGCGCACCAGCTTTTCGCAAATCTTCCACGACCGCATCAATCGCCTTCTTTTCAACCGTACTCGGCAAAGTCGAACTTGCCGCACCCGGCACTCCAAGCGCACTTGCAATCGCCTGAACAATCGCTAGCATCTCACTTGGCTTAACCCGGAACCGGTGATCTGAAGCCAAACCAGTCGTCTGCGGATGACTCTCAAACGCGTAGACCCGACTCATCGAGCTATTAGGCACACGGCGTGTCGCAAAATCTCGACTATATCGAATCGACATCGGGCCAGAGTACAGAACATCTGAATCCAGCGAAACAACGACATCTGCCTTGGTGAAATCATAAACCGGAACGAAATTTCCGCCGAGGGCCAATCGGGCTGCTTCCCGCGCCGCATCATGGTTCACTGCCTCGTACTGGAACCATTGCATCTGCGGCCAAATCTTCTTCATTTCGCCCGCAAGCCGTGCCACGCTTGGAGAATTGACTGCCCCCGAAAGGACCGCAATTCCTGCACCCTTTTCTGTAGCCCGCATCGCTTCTTCAATCTTGATCAAGGCGTCATTCCAACCCACCGGAGTACCCTTGAACGTTGGATTCTTCAAGCGATCAGGATCATATAGATTCAGAATTTCTGCCGAAAGCTTAGAGTCAATCGAACCCAAACTCGCACTGTGAAGCGGATTACCATCCACTCTCACCGGGCGACCATCAACCTGGTCAGCAACCAAACCGACTGAATAGCCATCCTTCATTCCCGCCGTCGCAAACTGCTTCCGCAAGCCAGCTTCCGCCCCTTCTGGTTGCTGAACAAACGGAATAATTTTTCGAGCTGGCTGATACCGACATCCCGTCAACCCCGCGAGTGCCGCCGCCGCTCCCATCAACTTCAAAACGTCCCGTCGAGGAAGCCCTTTCAAGCTCTCCCGATCAGGAAATTCGTCCGCCGCCCAAGGCTCAACTACCTCAGGTGTTTCGAAATGCTCTAATCCTTTGTAAAAGGTCACATTCGATCCGTTCTTCTTTTCGCTTGACTTACCCATGTCGTCGGTTAAATTCCTTCCTCAAATCTCCAATTAGCGGTGACACACCCAGCAGTCCGTGAGCTGCGAGACATTCACGCCTCGCTCCTGCATCAACTTGTATCCCTCGTGAATCTTGTCGTTCGGCAAATGCTGCGTGTGGCCCTTACTGATGCGCCACTCGGTATCCGTGAGCTTCTCACCCGCCGCAATCTTGCGATAAAGCTCAAAAATCTGCTCGCGCGGACTCAAAACGTTCGCGTGGTCACCTTCATGACCGTGATCATCGCCGTGGTCGCCTGCCGGCGCATCGCCGTGCGATTCCGAACCCGAAGCCTTGACATCAATCATGTACTTCTCCGGATTCTTGTGGCAATCCAAACACCAAGCCATACTGAACGGCTTGCCCTTCCAAGTAATCGCCATTTCTTGCACCGCCCCGTGGCAGGTATTACAGCTAATTCCCCGCTTGATGTGAATCGAGTGATCAAAGTAAACAAAGTCGGGAACCGCGTTGACCTTCGTCCATTCGATCGGCTTACCCGTCGCGTAACTATTCCGAACCGGCTCGATCATCGGCGAGTTAGTCCAAATCTGCGAGTGGCAACTCATGCACACCTCGGTCGCCGGAACACTCGCGTGAGCTTGCTCTTCAACCGTCGTGTGGCAATAGCGACAATCAATCCCAAGCTCCTTAACGTGGTGCTTGTGACTAAACGGCACGGGCTGATCAATCGGCACCGTCGCCTTCGTGTTTGCCGGTGATCGTGTAATCAATGAACCCGATACGAGAAGTACAAGCGGTGCACCCGCTGCAATCAGCAGCGACGCACTCGCAATCGAATTTGCGTAGGGCTTAAAGATCTGTGCCATAGGTGAATTGACCTCCGTAGTTTTGCATGTTCACACCCGGTTTTTCCGCCCGGGAAACTGGAATGTTTTGTCCTGATTTCATATCGTCCACACCCGATCCACTGCGATCACGACAAATATCAACGCCAAATAAACCATGGAGTACTTGAAAACCCCCCGTGCGTGCTCCCGATCCATCCGCTTCCACAAACCCGCACATTGCGACAACAACCCTAGGTTCAAAAGACCCGCCCCGATCCCATAAATCCAACCCGCTTGCCCTTGAACGAGTGGAATCAGACAAAGCAAAACCGTAATAACGGCATACAGTCCGATCTGCATCACAGTAACACGATCACCTTTCACCACCGGCAACATCGGAACCCCTGCCTTCGCGTAATCATCTTTGATCAAGATTGCCAAAGCCCAAAAGTGAACCGGCGTCCAAGTGAAGATCAAAGCAAATAGGAACCAAGCATACGGGCTTAACTCACCGGTCACCGCCGCGTATCCCACCAGAGGCGGAAAGGCCCCCGCCGCACCACCAATCACGATGTTCTGCCACGTCCGCCGCTTCAGCCACAGCGTGTAAACAAACACATAGCAAAGCAACCCGCAAAGAGCCATCACCGCCGCAAGCGGATGCGCGCCAAACCAGAGGAGAGCCGTCGAAAGCACTGCCAAACTCGCCGCGAAAATTCCCGCCGCCTTATCCGAAACTGCATGAGTCAAAGTCGGACGCTTCGAAGTCCGCTCCATTGCCTCATCCAGATCCTTTTCAACCAGCATATTGAACGTATTCGCCGCCCCTGCCGACATATAACCACCCAAGCAAACAATCACAATCAGCAAGAACGAAGGAGCCCCCCGCGCCCCGATAAACATCGCCGCTACCGTAGTAAAGAGCAACAACGAAATTACTCGCGGCTTCGTGAGCGCAACGTACGCCTTGATCAATTCCTTAAGCGGAAGCTTTTCCACTTCTGGCTCCTCAACGACTGCGTGGACAACATCCATCCCTTTAGGCATCGAATGCACCGCCAGCATGACCAAAGCCATCCAGTTCGCCAATGCAATCGCAAGGTGAGTGATCTGCATCCACACCGGTGCGCTCATGACCAAATTCATTGTCCCAAACGCCATCTGGACAACATAAAGCCAAATCGTCCAATTCCCCCACCGCTGAACCTCTTCATTTTTCTCGCGCCGCTCCATCGCCAGCCGCGCAGTGAACAGCAATACCAAACCCGCCGCCATCGCCAAAAGCGGGTGCAAAACCCCTCCTCTGAGGACAGGATGCGCAGAATCTCCCAGGTGCATATTCACACGATCCATAAAGGAATTCGCCATCGCAAGTTCCGCGTGGAAAGCTGTCTTCCCCATCGCCGAAACCGCCCCCGTCATCCCCAGCAAAAAGAACAAACCAAGCGTCCACTTAAACGCCGAACCCATCCCACCTTGATTCGCAAAACTCGGCACCCGACCACCCCGCGCAAAGTGAGCCATTAAAGCGAGTGCCCCCATCAAAGCAAAGGTGTTCATCAAGTGAAGCGGCATCGTCACTGCCCGAGCTGTTGACTTGTCTTCAACAACCAAGCTGAATAAAACCAATATCGCCCCAATCGCCGCTGAAACCAAAGTAAACGCGAGAGCCCCTATCGACGCCTTCCGAACCGGCGACCCCTTAGGGAACAGTCGAAAAGACCAAATCATCATCCCCAGCACGCCCAACAAAAGCAAACCACTCGTCGCGCGGTGAGAAAGCTCTATGTAAGTCTTGAGCTGAGCCCCAATGGGCAAGACCCCACCATCACACATTGGCCAACTTGTTCCGCAGCCATCACCACTGAGAGAAGCCCGAACAAATGCCCCGAACAGCACAACAAAAACAGTTGCAACCAATAGATAAAGCGAACCCTTTGCAAATCTTTCTTTTGCGTTTTCAAGTCGAGTGTCGCTAAATGGAACCGCGTCGTTTCCGTTCCCATCCGCCCGGCGATCAACATCTGAAGCCATTGCGTCTGACCCCATCTAACTTCAAAACGCCTTGGTCTGTCAAGCGAAACTCGGGAGAAACGCCAAAATACTGATAAAAGTTCCCTGTCAGACCCATCTACTTTAGGGCCAGGAATAGTGACTAAAATTTCCAGATTCAACTGAACCTGGCGAAAATTATCACAAAAAACTTGGACTTTGGTCCGATAATCAGTATCATATCCCCGTGCGATTGATTCCCTTTCTCGTTGGAACCCTGGCCTCGTCCGCCTGCTTTGCAATGTCAACCGCAGCCGGGGGAGCCGCCGCGCACTTCACCTTCAACGAAGGCGGCAACGGTTTCCACGCCGTAGTAGCGGATATCAAGAATCCCAATATCACCGCCACAACTCAGCTTTCCCCACGCCTGACCAATATCTGGGGCATGCTCGGCAAATCCCAACCCGTTGCCGCTATCACCGGAACCTTCTTCGCCTACGAAAACCAAAAGCCCGTAGCCGATGTCCTCGTGAATGGTCAACTTAAAGCCACTGGATACCGAGGGTCAATTATTGCCGTTGACTGGTATGGCAACGTCAGCATCGTCAATGCGCAAGTCCAAAAGCCATTCGACTACCTCGGCTATCGCTACGCGCTCCGTGGCGGAGTCCGTGTCGTGGATAAAGGCACAATCGCCCCCAATCCCCGCGCCCAAGGCTTTCGCGACCCCGCAATTTCAGGATCAGCCGCTCGCACCGGTGTCGGACTCACTGAATCCGGCAAGATCATTCTCCTCGCCACCCGAGAAAAAGTGACCCTTACAACTTTCGGCAAGGCTATGAAGGCTCAAGGTGCTGTCGACGCGGTCGCCCTTGATGGCGGCGGCTCAACCATGCTTTATTTCAACGGCGATGTCAAGATCAGCCCCAATCGCGGACTCAATAACCTCTTCCTCATCGAAAAGCGAAGCCCGTTCGACGCCGATTTTCAAAACCACCTCACCCGAATGACCGAGACCCAATCCAAAGGCGCGCTTCAAGGCGTCCTTGATTCATATTCCCGACCCACCCAGAGGTAGACTCCCCGAGTCTTGGATCGCCCCCATCTCGCCGTGATTATCCCGGCCTATAACGAAGCAGAACGAATCGGCCCCACCCTGGCTCGGATCGCCGAATATCTCTCCAGCTACCCCAAGACATGGAGCGTCACCGTCATCAGCGATGGCAGCCAAGACAATACTAACCAAGTGGTCGAATCTTTTGCCGAGAGCAACCCCAACTTCTCCCTTCTAGCCTATTCTCCCAACCGAGGCAAGGGGTACGCCGTCCGCCGAGGAATGCTCGAAATCGAAGCGGATTACATCCTTTTCTCCGACGCCGACTTAGCTGCCCCTATCGAAGAACTCACTAAACTCGAAGCCGCAATCTCCGATTCAAAATCTATCGCTATTGGCTCCCGCCCACTTAAGGATTCTAAACTCGAAATCCGCCAACCCTGGTACCGCGAAATGCTCGGCCGAGCATTCAATAAGGCCGTCCAACTCCTTGCCGTAAAAGGAATCGATGACACCCAATGCGGATTCAAAATTTTCCGAAATGATGTCGCAAAAGATATTTTTTCTCGATGTAAGTTAAACGGATTTGGATTCGATTTCGAGAGCCTGATCATCGCCCGAGACCTCGGCTATCAAATCGCGGAAGTCCCAATCCGCTGGTCCCACCAAGAAGGCAGCAAAGTCGTCCTCCTCCGCGATGGCCCAAGGATGCTCCGCGACCTCCTCAAGATCCGAGCATGGGGCAAAACCCGCCGGCTCCAAAAGCACGATGAATCCTGAAGAATATCGAAAGATGCGTTCCTTCGAAGACGACTACTGGTGGTTTGTCTCCCGTCGCGAACTCGCGCTTGCTCTCCTGGACACCCACGCAAAAACCCAAAACGCGACCATCCTCGATGTGGGATGCGGAACCGGCGCAGTTCTCTCAGAACTCGAATCAAGGGGCAACGCCGTAGGCATCGACCTCAGTCACGATGCCCTCACCTTTTCCCATGACCGGGGCCTCAACCATTTGGTCTATGCTAACGCTGAACAACTCCCATTCGTGGATAATCTCTTCGATGCGGTTGTCAGCCTCGATACCATTGAGCACGTTCCCGATCACGAATCCGCCGTCGCCGAAATTTTCCGCACCCTCAAACCTGGCGGTGTTTTTGTCATGAATGTTCCTGCATTCGCATGGCTCTGGGGGCCGCACGACATCGCCCTCATGCACCAAAGGCGCTATACCCGCCGACAAGTCAAATCTCTTCTCATCAATCAGGGCTTTCAGGTCGAAAAACTCAGCTACTCCGTCTTCTTTCTATTCCCTGCCGTCATCCTCCGACGCCTTGCCGATAAATTCAACAAACGTGAGCCAAAAGTAACACTTCCCCAATTCAGCACCTCAACAAATCAAGCTCTCAAGTCGCTCATGCGCACCGAAGGCAAGCTATTCCAACTGGTCAATCTCCCGTGGGGCTCATCCGTCGTTTGTGTTGCCAAAAAACCAAACTCCACTCCCGGATCGTAGTATCAAGCAATGGCCAAGTTCCGCGTCGGATGCGTCCCCTATGTCAACGCCGCCCCTCTCATCTGGCCATTCGTAGAGGACGAGAACAGGCCCATCGAAGTCATTTTCGATGTCCCGAGCCAACTCCCAGCTCGGCACCAGACCGGAGAAATCGACGCCATGCTCGTCTCCAGCATCGACGCTCTCCGCACTCCCGGAGCTCACATCGTCGACAAAGTCTGCATCGGCAGCAACGGCCCTGTCGAAAGCGTGCGCCTCTTCAGCCGAGTTCCTTTCGGAATGATCCAAACCCTCGCTTTGGACCAAAGCTCGATGACCAGTAACGCCCTCGCTCAGATCATTCTCCGCGAAGGCTACGGATCAAGGCCCAACTGCATGGCCTTTCCCCCCGATCTAGAGGTCATGCTAGACGTCTGTGACGCTGCCATCATCATCGGCGATAACGGCCTCACCGCTCAGTCGCCCGGCGCGCGCGTCCTCGACCTCGGTCAAGCCTGGACAGATAACTATAATCTCCCCTTCGTTTGGGCTCTCTGGACAAGCCATCGCCCCATTGATCCAGAACTTGCAAACCTCCTTCAATCCGTCCTCAACCATCCGGTGGAAGAAAGCTACCCCTTCGCGATCAAATCCTCAGGCTGGGAACCCGAACTCGTTGCCCGATATCTCACCAATTGCGTCCAATTTCAGTTCGGTAATGAGGAGCAAATTGGATTACAATTATACGCATCTAAACTTCAACAAAACGCCATCGTAAGTGAGGTTTTCTACCCCACAATCACTGAGGGTACTCCTGCACCCAATTAAGTCAGCCTGTCTCTCATTATCCGCGCCGCCCCCACAATCGCCGCCATCTTCTGCGTGGCAATCTCATGCCCGTTCATCTCTCGCTCACTGAACGTCGCGAAGCCACAATCCGGGTTTAAAAACACATCCTTCGCTTCCCAGAATTGCAACGCCTCTTCGATCCGCGCTACGATCTCATCAACCGATTCGACATCGGGCGTCCTCGGATTCACGACCCCGAGCCCAATTTCCCGGCCTTCAAATCCCATGAGATCACCTGCCCTCGGAGTCGCATATTCCAGAACCAACTGCTTCACCCGCATCCGCTCAAAATAAGGCTTGAGTGGACGGTAATGGCCTTTCAACAATGTTTCCTCCCGGGTACTCCAATTCCCTCGGCAAACATGCATACCGACCCTCATCCCATCCGGCGCATTATCAACCACTTGGTTCATCAAATCAACCGCAAACTCCAACTCTTCTGCCGGATCCTTCCTCGCCGCAAGCGCCGCACACATAAAGGTACGTGTCTGTCCTTGAGTGAAAACCAGCTCTGTCAAAACTGGCTCATCAAATTGCACGAATTCAACGCCAATCTCCGCCAATTCGCGCAACTCTTCTCCCAAAATCCTGACTACATCTTCACTCAAGTGTTCTTTGGAATCGTAAATTTTCCCCGTCTCTTCTGGCACCCACATCGCCCGTGTCAGCAAATAGGGCCCCGGCAAGGGAATCTTAACCGCATGGTCAGTAATTGACTTCAAGAACTTAGCCTCATGCACCGCCAAAGGTGATCTCCGACTAATCTTTCCAATACAGGTCGGATTTTTGATCGCTGTCGATGGCACGTCAAGCCGCTGTAACAATTCCTCAAACCCCGCCCTGTCTTCCACCAAATCAAGCATCTCCGCCAAAGTCATCAAGCGAGTACCGTCCAATTTCTCAGTAACAAAGCTGTAAAAATTATCTCGCCTCTGCTCACCATCTGTGACGATGTCAACTCCAACTTCCTCTTGGGCACGCACGCAAGCCACAACCGCATCGTCCGCCTCACGCTCAAAATCCTCAACTGAAAGCCAGCCCAACTGTTTCCTCCGTTGGGCATTCAAAAGCTCACGCGTGCGCGGCCAACTCCCAACCATTGTCACCGGAAAAAGTGGCAGATTAATTCCAGTATTCAAGCCGATCTACCGCCTCAGAAAGTGCCCCAAATCCGGAAACTCGGCCCTGCTTCCATTCTTTAAGTCCCTCCATGTCCATCATTTCTCGATGATCCGGATTGTCGTAGCTCATTGAATGCAAACACTCCAAGAACGCCCCTTCGCGCGTCGCATCAAAGTCTTCTCGCACACCAAAAACGCAATGATCAAACCGATCCGTCGTCGCCAAAACCTTGATCTTGTCCGGGTCAGCAGTTCCGTCACTTGACCATAGCTGCCAGTTCAAATCCAGGGTACAACTCGCATCGACCTCGCCCGCGACGAGGGCCTCCAGCGCATCCCGCTCCCCACCGATGTGGTCACCATGCTTGCCCAGCAGGACATCAAATCGCTTACCCGTGTAATCCGCTCCCTCCGAAAGACCAGCCCTCAACAGGAGCCCGCCGGGAATCAAAGTCGCCTGCGGAGAATCTTTCGCCCCAAATCCAACAACTTTTCCTCGCAAATCTTCAACTGATTCAATTCCAGAATCTGACCGAACCACAATATGTGAACACCGATCCTGGTCGGTATCGCGCATCGCAATCGCCCGACAACCACTTCCAACGCGCCGAACCTGGTCAAGCCAAGCCAGCGGTGAATTCCAAGCTATCTCCACCTGTCCTGCCGCCAGCGAATCAATCAGCCGCTCGTAGTTCGTATAAAGCGTGTAATCCAAGGGACAACCCTGATCATCAAAGTACTCCCGGATAATGTCCCAAATCACAACAACTTTGGCATCGTAAGCAACCGCCCCCAGCTGAATTGGCTCCATTTTCGCCATCAGCCAAAAAGCTCCATCCCGAGAAGTGCCTTGCCCACAAAATCGTGCAACACATCGCTCGTCGGAGCCATCACGGTCATCGCCCGGGCATCCCGGAAATTGCGCTCAATTCCCAAATGCTTACTAAAAGCCGCTCCGCCACAAGCCCGCATCCCCAGGTCGGTCACCTCAATTGCCGCCTCTGCCGCCTGCGCCTTCGTACCCAAAACCATCAGCATCGCCGCCGGGTCGCCGCTTGTCGCTTTCCCAATCGTTGCCGCCAGGTAAGCCCGCGCCTGATCAGTTTTGATCCGCATTCGCGCCAATCGCTCCCGCAAATTCGGTAAGTCCGCCAACGACTGATCCAAATGCTGAAGTTTGGAATTCAACAAATGCTGCTGCGTCGCTGCCACTGCCCCCTCCGCAACCCCAATCGAACACGCCGAATTCCCAATCGCAAAGACTGGCAAAACCGCACCCATCATCACGTCCATCGCCGTCCCAGCTTCACCAATCCGCCGATCCCCACTGACCGAAACCCGCTCCATGACCATCGGCGCACTCATATTCCCCCGCATCCCCATCGCATTCCACGGCTTCTCAATCGTAAATCCCGCATCCTCATCTGAGATCACATAAAGCGAAACTGCCATCGGATTCTCACTCCCCGCCGCCCGGGTGGTCGCCACATATCCATTCGCAATCCCCGCACTCGTAACCCAACTCTTTATTCCATTCAGAAAAACCGCGTCTCCATCAACCTCTTCCTGGCTCATCGGTGCCCAAAAGTGGCTCCGGCTTCCCCGCTCACTCCACGCCAATGTCGAAAGGTGCTTGCCCGCCGCCGCTGCCTTCAACTGATCAGCAAATTTATCCCCCGCTGCGTTGTAAGCCGCCACCCCGCAAAGGTGCATCAAATAAACCATCGCCGTGCTCGCGTCCTTTTGCGCAACCGTATCAACCGCCGCCGCTACTGCACTCAGCCCAAATCCCATCCCCCCAAATTCCGTCGGAACCGTCAACCCCCAATATCCATTCTCCGCCAAAGCCCCCATCGCCTCGGCCGGAAACCGACCATTCTCGTCAACATCCACTGCAAACGGCGCAATCTTCTCCGCCGCAATCGCTTCCAACTTCTCAATCGCACTTCGCTCAGCATCATTCAGGGCATACATCGTTCAAATTTTCCTCACCGATCAATCGGCACACTTGCCAAAACGAACCCTACCCCTATCACGTTCCCTAAATCTCGCTCAACAATTAAGAAATCACCGTCCGACGTGAAATATCCACCGAATCTTTCAATGTCTGGTGCAACGGGGATCGCTCAAACGCAACATCAACGACTTCCTCCAAGTCACCAACCGCCCCGTCCGCACTCACATAAATGGTGATCGACATGGCCCGAATCCTCGGCGAACCCTCCTCACCCACAACCCCCAAATGCACCATTGCATTCTCAAGCTCCCCGCTGACAACCGCCTCAACCGAGAAAACCTCCATCCGCTGAGCCCGTAGAATCCGCAACATTCCCGCCACCAAGTCTGCGCCGTAACTTGAAAAAAACTGCTCCAATGCGCTCGGAATCTCCCCTTTTCCATCAAAACTCACCGCCTCTCGAACACGCAACTCTTCCCCCCGAAGCGGTGCGACCATTGATCCGTCTTCCGCCGACCTCACCCGAACTGTCCAGTGAATTGGACTCAATCCATAACTCATCTGATCACTTTTGCCGACCTGGCACCCACGCCGTGGTCCGACCTCCAACCTGCTCCCGAATCAACTGCTCCCCATGGAAAAACTCCTCCCCTTGCCCCCACCCCATCTTGAATGAAATAGCCAATCTTGAGGAAGCTTATCCTTATCCGCGTCTGCTTGGACTGCAACATCGAGGATCCACCAGAGCTTTTCGCGCAAAACTTTCACTTCGCCCAAACTCAACGAACTCCCCAGCCGTTTAGGAGCGATCCCCGCATGATAAAGCACCTCATCCGCAATCCAATTCCCAACCCCGCAAAACGCCCTTTGGTCAAGCAGTATCGCCTTCATCGGAGCCTTCCGTTTTTTCAGCATTGTAAATAACTCATCAACAGAGGCCAAATCAGTATAACTATCTCTGCCTAAAGCAGTAACTTTCTCATCGCTTGCTGCCGATGATCCTTGCCACAACCGCGCCAGCCGGCGTCCATCTGTCATCACCACTTCCCGTCCATCATCCGCCCGCAATCTCAATTTCAAGAATCTCGGTCGTCCTGCCTCATCGTCCAAAGGCGCGTTGCCTTGCTCTCGAATCCTCACCGTATCCATCCCCACTTCGCGCACCCATCCGGCCATCCCCAAATGACCAAACATGCACCCCCGATCCCCCAATTCCAACCACCAATACTTGCCCTTGCGTCCCGTACCCGTCACCGTCGCCCCACTCAACTGCGACAAAAACGCCTCCGGATCAACCCCCTTCAAAACAATCTCATCCGGCACAACCTCCACTTCCGCAATGACCTTCCCCGTCAAAACTCGATCAAAAATCTTCCTCACGCGCTCAACTTCTGGCAATTCCGGCATCTCAATCCAGTCTACTAAATCCCCACCACGAAAGTTCGACCGTGCAATTCCAACTTCCCAACCCAAAATTGAACTACTCTGTGTGAAAGCCCAATTGAGGCCCAAAGTAGCTCTTCTATGATCAACACCGCTCTTGCCACCTTAGAAATTGCCCTAGCCCACTCCCCCAATGATGGGGACCTCCACCTCCGCCTTGGCCAAACCCTCATCGGACAAAACCGCCTCGAAGAAGCCAAACCCCACCTCGAACAAGCTCGAGCTCTGCTCCCCAAATCTCCCAAACCTCTCGCATCTCTCGCCACCATCGCAATCCAACGAAATAACAAATCAGAAGCCCTCAAACTCCTCAATCAGGCCCTCAAGCTCGACCCCCATAACTACGTCATCCGAAAGCAACGCTGGCTTATCCAATTCCCTGAAAAATTCCACCCATCCATTGATTGGGCATGGCAACGCGAACAAGTGAAAAAAGAAATGGATGAAGAAAAGATGAAGCCATCCGGCAACTAACTCAGTTCATCTGATCTATTGCTGACTAAAATGTGATTGAAATTAAGCAATGTTCGCACCATTGACAAAGTGATTTGTGACCTCGGTAAGAATGGAAAGCAAAACTTAGAGAACCCAACGTCTCATTGCACGATTGATATCTTCGTCCGTGACTTCCCAGGTTTCAGGATCACAGGAAATGGGAAACTGACGAATAGATTCTGCAATTCTATTAAATCGTTCAGGATTAGCCATCTGTTCACTTGGGAACACGGTCATGCCAACTAGCGACATCGCCGGAATCCCACGTTTCAATTGAGCGAGCCCCCTTTGAGACAATTCCAGGTGGGTTTCCCGAAGCTCTTCGGCGCTGGGAATAGCTCTTTCGTAGAAATCATATTTTAAGACAATTTGCCCTAACGACTTACTCTCATTAAAAGCCCACGCAATCAGTCCAAGCGAGTAGCTGTTATTGACTCAAATTTGCCCCATCAACCCCACCTGATCCGGACAGAAAGACGCCGCCGCCGCCGTCCGAACCATCCCCCGCAAAACCTCCGCATCCCACCCAAACGCCGCCGAACACCGGGCGAACTCATCACTCAAAGTCGTCCCGAACATCGGCGGATCATCACTATTGATCGTAACTGCGACCCCCATCTCAAAGATTTCTCCGATCGGGTGAGCCTCAATCGCTGGAATTCCTGTCAGACAAACATTGGAAGAAGGACAAACTTCCAATACCATCCCCCGTTTCCTTAACTCCTTCACCAACTCCCCATCTTCCAAACAGCGAATCCCGTGCCCGATTCGCTGGCAGCTCGTCAACTCCAATGCTTCCCAAATCGAATGTGCCCCTTGCGTCTCCCCGGCGTGAGGAACAATCGGCAACCCCGACTCCCGCGCCAAATCAAATGCTGGCTTCAAATGCCTAGCCAAGTCCTTCCCCTCGACCCCTGAAAGCCCGAGCGCAACCACTCCCCGGTCGCGGCTTCCCACCGCCCGCTCCGCCGTCCGCATCCCCGATTCAATGTCATCCTCCCGAACAATATCAAGAATCAGCCCCATCTCGACCCCTAGTTCCTCCTTCCCCCAAGCCATAGCCCGGTTCAAAGCATCAATCTGCTCATCCCAGGGAACCCCCGCCAGCTTCTCAATCGTCGCCGCGGTGTAAGTCACTTCGCTCCAAATAATGTTCTGCTCCGCCTGACCGACCAGGAACTCTCGCGCAACAAACTCAATATCCTCCGGCGTACGAACACACCCGCTCACCGCCACATAAATCTCAACAAAATGCCGAAAATCTCGAAACGAATACCACTCCCGGAGCCCCTCAACTGAATCCGCCGGAAGGGAAACCCCATGCCGCTCCGCCAGCCTCAGCACCGTCTCCGGACGAATCGACCCCTCCAAATGGACATGCAATTCCACCTTTGGCATCGCTCGGCAAACGTCAATCGGAACCATAACCCATCATATCTCCTTCCATCCTTCGGGCCCATCTATTGCATATTTTGTATTTATCATGCATAATATGCGTCATGAACGACTCCCGGGAAGCCCGACTTGATGCCATCCGCAACATCATCGCCGAAACCTCCATCCCCAATCAAGAGGAATTGATCAAATCCCTGACCAACCTTGGCTACTCCGTTACCCAATCCAGCGTGAGCCGCGATCTCACCGATCTCCGCATCAATAAATCCGGTGGATTTTATGTCCTCCCCGAAACCAACGCCATTCAACAACTCGGCATTCTCCAAGCAACCCCCGCCGGTCCAAATCTCCTCGTACTCAAGACCGCAATCGGCGCGGCACCCCTCATCGGTCTAAAAATCGACCAGCTCAAACTCAGCCAAATCATCGGAACGATATCCGGTGATGACACAATTTTCATCGCTACTGCCCAGCACACGGATCACCCTGTAATCCTCAAAGCCCTCGGGCTCACCACTTACGGAGCGAGTAAATGAGCCAACCCCAGATCGCCCTCGCTTTCTCCGGTGGATTGGATACCTGTTGGTGCATCCCCGTGCTCAAGTCCCAAGGTTATGAAGTCACCACCGTAACCGTCGACGTCGGAGGATTTTCACCTGATGAACTAAAAGAAATCGAACTGCGTAGTCAACACCTTGGTGCCATCAAACACATCACCGTCCCTGCCGCCCAAATGTTCTTTGATGAAATTCTCCGCCACCTCATCGCCGGGAATGTCCTCCGTGGAAATCTTTATCCCCTCTGCGTCGGAGCCGAACGCTCCCTCCAAGCCCGCGAAACCGCCAAAATCGCCACCCAGATCGGTGCCGAAGCCGTCGCCCACGGCTGCACTGCCGCCGGAAACGATCAAATCCGATTCGAAATCGCCCTACGCACCCTCGCCCCAAATCTTAATATTCTTGCCCCCGTCCGTGACCAAGCCCCGTCTCGCCCCGACCAACTCGCCCTACTCAAAGCCAACAACCTCGATTTCCCTGCCAATAAAGCGGCTTACAGCGTCAACTCCGGGCTATGGGGCGTGACCATCGGCGGAGAAGAAACAACCGGAACAGAATTCACAATCCCCGAAGACCAGTGGCTACGCACCAAAAACGCCTTCGTCCAGACTCAACCTCCTGAATCTCTCACCATCACCTTCACCCACGGCATTCCCACTCACCTCAACTCAATCCCGCTTGACCCTGTTACCCTCATCACAAAGCTCGATCAAACCGTCGCAAAATTCGGCATCGGTCGAGGAATCCATCTCGGTGAAACCATCCTCGGGATCAAGGGCCGTGTCGCATTCGAGGCTCCCGCCGCAACCGTCCTCGTCCAAGCCCACCGAGAACTGGAAAAGCTCACCCTCACCAAGCGCCAAATCGCCCTCAAAGATCAAGTCGCCGCTCTCTATGGCGAATGGGTTCACGAAGGACTCTTCACCGAGCCAGCTTCACGAATGGCTGAATCACTCTTCACCGAATCCCAGAAGTCTGTCAGTGGCGATGTTCACATCGCCCTCCACCCTGGACATTCATTTGTATCTGGAGTTACTAGCCCTTATTCTCTCCACGCCGCTTCGCGCGCCGTCTATGGCGAAGCCGTGGGAGAGTGGACCCCCGAAGACGCCAAAGGATTCGCCCGGCTCTACGGCCTTGCGGGAATTCTTCACGCGCGTGCCAATCCCGGGGTGAACCCATGAGGGCTCTCATCCTCGACAAAATCGCTAGCGTCACCCAGAATGCCGCTCTCCGCCGAGATGTCCGAATCAGCGACACTTACCCCTGTCAAGAAGGCGACATTGTCGCCGTCCGTGTTCTCACAAACAAGGCAACTTACAATGCCCTCGAGCTCACGACAGGAAGAATGTCCATCCTCAAGCAGGGCGATATCATCGCCGGAGCACTGGGGCATCGCAATGCCCTCCAGGGCTACGCCGGACACATCCCCAGAGCCCTCAAAACTGGCGACACGATTAACCTCCTCAATATGGGCGGCGTCCTCGGCATTTGCACCAGCCATTCACCACTCGTCGGACCGCCTCACCAATGTGAACTCCTCGGGAGCATTCTCAGCTTCCCCACCCTCAACTCCCGCCAAGGCGTTCCCGCCAACATCGCTACCAACGCCCCCCAGCTCCAATCCAAACTTCAAAACAATCTCCCCCCCATCATCGCCGTCATCGGCACTTGCATGAATTCCGGCAAAACTGAAGCTTGCCTCACCATCATCCAACAACTCGTCCGCCGGGGCCTCAAAGTTTCTGCCGCCAAAACCACAGGCGTTTCCCTTCGTCGCGACATCCTTGCTATGGAAGATGCCGGAGCCACTGAGGTCGCTATTTTCACTGACCTTGGCATCGTCACAACCCAAGCCTCTAACGGTGCAAACCTCACAAAAACCCTTATCAACAAACTCGCTCAGTCAACTCCAGATGTCATCATCCTCGAACTCGGCGATGGACTTCTCGGCGAATATGGAGTCGCCGCAATTCTGAACGATTCCCAAATCGCCGCATCCCTCACCAGTATCGTCCTCGCCGCTTCCGACCCTGTCGGGGCGTGGGGCGCAGTCGAACTTCTTAACCGCCGACACCAGATCACGCCCACTCTCATTACCGGACCCGCCACCGACAACACCGCCGGAAGCGAAGTCATTTTCCGTGAAACACAAATCCCCGGGCTGAACGCTCGCCACAACCCCATTGAGATTGTCGATCTTCTGGCCAAAACTCTCACCCCAAAAACTCATGTCTAAACACATCCCCACAATCGTCCTCGGCAGCACCGGCTACGTCGCCGCCGAAATCATCGGACTTCTTCTGAATCATCCCAGCTTCCGCATCGAAGCCGCAATCAGCACTTCCCAAGCCGGAAACCGGATTGACGAAATCTTCCCTCACCTCATCGGCCCCGCCGGAGACTTGACCTTTAAATCGCTCGACCAAATCTCCAATCTCCTCGCCTCAAAACGCCAAACCGCAATTTTCTCTGCCCTTCCCCACGGTGAAACCGCCGCCTTCATCCAAAACCTGCTCCAGCAGTCCAAAACGAACGCCCAAATCGTGGACGTCTCCGCTGATTTTCGTTACCGTACATCCGACGAATACGAAGCAGTCTATGGCAAACCTCATCCCGCACCAGAACTCCTCAGCTCATTTACATGTGCCCTCCCGGACATAACCCCATCAACTCCCGACACCCACATAGCTCACCCTGGTTGTTTCACAACATGCGTCACTCTTCCCCTCGCGGGACTCTTTGCATGTGACCTCATCGAACCCCATGTCAACGTCTCTGCCGTCACCGGATCAACCGGTGCCGGACGCCAACCCGGAGCAGGCACCCACCACCCGCACCGCCAAAGCTCGATGTGGGCTTACCAACCCCTCAATCACCGCCACAAACCAGAAATGGAAAATCTCGTCGCCCCCTGGGAGCCCAACGCGCAAGTCACTTTCGTTCCCCACTCTGGACCGTTCGCACGAGGTATCCACGCGACAATTTTCGCAACCCTCAAATCAAACTCCGACTCCGAAGCCGTCATCGCCCAACTCCAAAAATTCTTTGAGCCATCTCCATTCATCCGTGTCGGCTCCAAGATGCCCGAGCTCAAATCCATTGTCGGCTCAAATCGCTGCCAAATCGGGATCGCTGTCCAGGGCCGACAACTCGTCACGACTGGCATCATCGACAATCTCGTGAAAGGTGCTGCCGGAGGTGCCGTCCAGTGGATGAACCGCCTCTTTAGCCTCGAAGAAACTGAGGGCTTGCTCAACGCCACTCCCGGCTGGATATAAATTCATGAACGACTTCCTCTCCCTCCGAAATCTCCCCCGCGATCAAATTCAGAGCCTGGTCAATCTCGCCCGCGAACTCAAAGCCAACCCCATAAACGACACCCTCAAAGGAAAAGTGATCGGCCTCCTCTTCATGAATCCCAGCCTCCGCACCCTTGCCAGCTTCCAGTCGGGAATCGGGCAAATGGGCGGAACCAGCGTCGTGATTCAACCAGGCACCGGAACCTGGACTCTCGAAACCCGTGACGGCGTCGTGATGGATGGCTCCGAAGTCGAACATATCAGCGAAGCTATCCCCGTTCTTGCCTCTTATTGCGACATTCTTGGCATCCGTTCGTTCGCCAATCAAATCAATCTCAAAGAAGATCTCGCCGACGGCCTCATGCACAAGTTTGCCGACCTCTCCCCCAAACCTCTCATCAACATGGAATCCGCCAGCGATCACCCGTGCCAAGCCCTCGCCGATTGGCAAACCCTCGATGAACTCAACATCCCGTCAGACGGCAACTTCGTCCTCAGCTGGGCATGGCATCCTAAACCTCTCTCCTACGCTGTACCCCGCGCTGCCCTTTCCATGGCCTCCCTCCGAGGAATGAATATCACGATCCACTCCCCCAAATCTCACCCTATCCCCGATGAACTCATCGCCGAAGCCAAAACCCTCGGCGCAAAGTCCATCCGCCACACCCATACCCCCGCCGAATCACTCAAAAACGCCGATGTTCTCTACTGCAAATCGTGGGTTGCCCCCCAAAACTACGGCAATCCGGAAGCTGAGATGCTCCTCCGGAAAGACCTCCGTAACTGGTGCGTCGCCGAATCCTGGTTCCAAACCGCAGAGCCCGACGCCAAATTCATGCACTGCCTGCCCGTACGTCGCAACGTCAAAGTCGCCGACGAAATTCTCGATGGTCCTCGCTCTGTCGTCATCCATCAAGCCGAAAATCGACTTCACGCTCAAAAGGCAATCCTCACAAACCTGATCAACTGACATGCAATCCACCACCGTCCAAGCCCTCCGCCACGCCTTGCCCTATCTCGAACATTACCGTGGCAAACTCTTTGTCTTGAAATGTGGCGGCGAGGCCCTTGGGCACCCGTCCCACCTCGCCAGCCTCATCGAGCAAATCGCCGTCCTCCACCAACTTGGAATCCAAATTGCCCTCGTTCACGGTGGCGCCCCGCAAGCCACTCAACTCGCCAAGACCTTAGGACAAGAGCCAACATTCATTGACGGTCGCCGGGTCACGACCCCAGAAGCCCTCGAATCCACAATCATGGCGATCAACGGGCTCGCTCAAGCCACACTGCTCGCCGCCGCCCGCCGGCAAAATCTACCCGCAATTGGCCTCTCCGGGATCGATCACGGAATCATTCAATCCACTAAACGCCCACCCGTCAAAACCAGCCAAGGCACTAAGGATTTCGGTCAAGTTGGAGACATTCAAACCGTCAACTGTAAACCGCTCAAAAACCTGATTGCCAATCAAACGATCCCTTTCATGAGCCCCATCTCCGCCGATTCAGAAGGCCAAATCCTCAACATCAATGCCGATGACGTCGCCGCCCAAATCGCCCTGGCTCTTGGAGCTACCAAGCTCATTCTGGTCACAACTCCCCGGGGCATCCTGAGCGATCCCGGAGATCAAAACTCTCTGATCTCCCAACTCACCCTTTCCGAGCTCGATCAACTGCATCGGAGCGGAATAATCTCGACCGGTATGCTCCCCAAATCCAAAGCCATTCGCACCGCTCTGGAAAACGGTGTCGAGCGCGTTCACGTCATCAGCTACCAGTTCCCTGACAGCATCCTCACCGAAGTTTTCACCAATGAGGGCTGCGGTACCCTGATCCTCAATGACTAGTTTAATTACTTTGAACCGAATGTTCCCCGTCAGGTCGATGAGACACTCTTTGACGTTCTCCCGATCGCTCATCTCAGCTATGGAAGCGCTTCATTTTCGGGTAGGCGGGAACCCAGTCCCGAGAGAGAGTGCCAAAGGCACCTCCTTAATCCTAACCAAGTCTCAAGTAAGCGATCAACTGTGTCAGGGGGATACCACCCTGTGACTAACCTCCTCGCCCTCCACCGCGATCTCATCGCGATCCCTTCCGTTTCCCACAGCGAAACAGAAATCGCTGACTTCGTCTTCTCCTACCTCACACAAAACGGCATAACCCCAACTCGAATCGGCAACAACATCATCGCCCAGACCAGCGACGAAACACGACTTCTCCTCAATTCCCACCTCGACACCGTGCCCCCAACGATGCGTGGACGCGACCTCCCTGGGAACCCACTCAAGAGAACGACATCATCTTCGGCCTCGGATCCAACGACGCAAAAGGATGTGTTGCCGCCATGATCACCGCCTTCATCGCCAACAAATCAACCCCCGGACTGGCCCTCCTCCTCAGTCCCGAAGAAGAAACCGGTGGTCAAGGCACCGAATTTGCTTGGCCGATCCTCCGCGATGAACAGAACTGGCACCCGGAAGCCATCATCGTCGGCGAACCTTCCGAACTCCAAATCGGCACCGTCCAACGCGGACTTCTCCTCCTGGACCTCGTCGCAAAGGGCCAAGCCAGCCACGCCGCTAACGCCGACCCGAGTGGCAAAACGAATCCCATTTTCACTCTTGCCCGTGACCTCGTCAAGCTCCAAAACATCACCCTCACCCCTCACGCCGAACTTGGTCAACCCACCATCCAACCGACCACCTTGACGGGAGCCGAAGCCCGAAATCAGATCCCTGGCGAAGCCCGAGCCAGCTTCGATATCCGAACCGTTCCTATCGAAACCCACGCTGAAATCATCGCTCTCCTTGAAGAAACTCTCACCTCCGAAATTGAAGTTCGATCCCAACGGCTCACGCCTTTCGCTTGCAACCCCGAAGCCCGAATCATCCGGACAATACAATCCCTCCACCCACAGTCCAAAACCTTCGCCAGCCGCACGATGTCGGATCAAGTCCACTTCACTGGGTTCAATGCCGTCAAATTCGGTCCTGGTGTCTCTGCCCGATCCCATACTGCCGACGAATTTATCCTCGCTTCCGAACTCATCGCCGGGGCACAAGCCTACGACCAAATCATCAAGGAATTCCTATCATGAACAAAACGACTCGCCTCTGGGACAAAGGCCAACCCATCAACGACCAAATCCTCGCCTTTACCGTTGGCAACGACCCCCTCCTCGACCAACGCCTTATCCCCTACGACATTACTGCCAGCGTCGCCCACGCCCAAATGCTTGGCGAACAAAACCACCTCACCCCAGAAGAAGTCGAAAAACTCACCCGAGCCCTCGAAGAACTCCGAAGCGAAGACATCCAAATCTCTATACAAGAAGAGGACTGCCACACCGCCATCGAAAACCACCTCACCCAAAAGCTCGGCGGCCTCGGCGGCAAGATTCACCTCGGACGATCCCGCAACGACCAAGTTCTCACTGCCCTCCGACTCTATTACCGTCAAGTTATTGCCGATATTCATTCCTACACAAAAGAGGCCGTGGCAAGTCTGATAGAGCTCGCCCACAACCAAGGCGAGATCAAAATCCCTGGATACACCCACCTCCAACAAGCCATGCCCTCATCTGTATCTCTATGGGCTGATGGATACGTTGCCGAGCTCAATCATTCTCTCAACTCATTTGCCGCCGCCGATCACCTCGTCATACTCAACCCCCTCGGGTCTGCCGCAGGCTACGGCACCCCCGGGCTCACCCTTGACCGTGAATCCACTACCAAAAAACTCGGATTCAACCAAACCCACGAACCCGTCACCGCCCCACAACTCAGTCGAGGAAAAGCTGAATCCGCCCTCGCGTTCAGCCTGTGCCTCATCATGCAAGATCTCGGCCGACTCGCCGCCGATCTCTGTCTCTATAACTCCCAAGAATTTGCCCTCGTCACCCTTGCCGATGACATCACGACCGGGTCAAGCATCATGCCCCAAAAGCGCAATCCCGATGTCTTCGAACTCATCCGGGGCCACTCCGCCCAGGCTCCCGCCGAACTCCAAGCCATCCAGAACATAACCCTCAAGATGTCCTCTGGCTACCACCGCGACCTTCAACTGATCAAAGAACCTCTCTTCCGACTCATTGACCGCACCCAACAAACCCTCCAAATCACCGCCTACGCTCTGACACGAATCACCTTCGACACCGACCGAGCGGCTCAAATAACTGACCCCGGAATCCACGCCGCCGAAGCCGCATTTGCTCTCGTTCAAACAGAGAAAATCAGCTTCCGTGAAGCCTACCGCCGCATCGCAGCAAACTAAGCAAACCCGCACCAACTTCAATACTTAAAAATTCAAAGTTGCTCTCCTTTCCCTAAAAGAAAGAAGAGCAACTTATGACCGTTAGTCCGCCAGAAACTGGCGAATCAAACTCGGAACCGAAGCATCAAATCCCACTACATTGAGTGTGAGCGGATCACCCGGATCTCCAATTGTTGACCTCGAAGAAGCCATTGCGACAACAATCAACTTCGCCCGAGGATTTAACTTGCTTCGGTACTCCTTCATCGCTTGCGCCGGATGCTGACTTCCGTACCAGGTTTCTGAGTCTGTGTAGATCACAAACGCGTCCACCGCCAACTTCCGCTTCAGCGCAAAGTGGATCGGAGCCGCACAGTCCGTTCCTCCGCCTCCGGTCTTCTCAAGAATCCCGACTACGTGATCCAATCGCATTGAACGATTCAACTTCAGTTCATACGCTTTCGTGTCAAAAGCGATATGCGTAACCGATTCTTCTTGAGCCGAAGTCACGAGAGCCATCGCCGCACAAGCCTTTCGGCAGTCCAGCCCGGCAATTCCCGCAACCGACGTTCCGCACATCGATCCCGAAACGTCAAGCCCCAGCACCAAGCGTCGGCCCGCTGATTCCACGTTCTCGAACGAGTCGTAAAACGCACGGTCAAGCGCATCAACCACTCTTTGAACCGGCTTCCACGTTCCAGTTCCCCGGAACCCTCGCCCGCTCGAATAAGTGTTCAAAGCCGCCAAAATGGTGATCGGGTGAATCCGCGACTTCCGCAACCGCATCGGGTTCTCAAGCGCCGAAACAACCGTTTCAACTCCGTTCGAGTACCCCGAAAGGATGCCCTTACGCAACACGCCAAGCTTGGAAAGATTTCCCAAATTTCGCAGCATCGCCGTCAATGGCATATCATCCAACAAAGCTTCCCAAACCAGCGGCTCAGTCAACCATTCTGTCGGAACAGCTTCTCGCGGTATCCGATTCTCGCGAATCAAACGACACGCTTCCGCAAGATCAGTCACTTGGTGTAAAGCCATCGCCGCCCGAACAATCGGAATCTCCAGATTCAACTCCTTAGCCGTTGCCCACTTGAACAAAGCATTGTGCTCGTCCGACACCGCTACCGGGTGAGCGAGCCGCAGCAAGTCACGGTGACTCCAACCATTCCGAGACTGATACTTGATCAATCCGTAAGCCAAGGCCTCCGCAGATTGCGAGTTGTACCAATTTCCAATTGCCTTCCGCAATCCGCGACCCCATCCTCGGAGAGAGTCACAAGCTGAAGCAAATGCAAACAAGTGCGTTCCAGTTCGGCATACGAGCGGTACGGCAACATAGGCTGCCTTCCGAGTCGGCTCATCCCCGTACGTTGTCGCCAACGCAAGAGCAAAAATCGCCGCATCGTTCTTCGGTGCCAGATTTTTCGTGCTGACCTCAATGATTCGCGATACTAACCGCAAACCATCTTCCTTGATTGCCTCGATCACGTTCTGGGCGTTCATCTCCGTCAAGGCCATGGCCCCAACGTAATAAGTACCTGTCTCGCTCCCAAGGATCAAGAAACGGTCAACGAGTTCCCATCGATCAACCGCCCATCCAAAGCCACCTGCATGGTTCTTGGTCTGACCAGAACCTGCAATAGCTCGATTTTGACGGGTCTTATTCGATTGGAAGAGTTGTGTGTATTTCATTTCTTTTTTCTCCTTGTGTTTTCCAGTCTGATTTCAGTCTCGCGGGCAAGTGGCGCCATGGCGTAAACATTGGCAAAGCCAACGCCCCCTAGATTTGAACTAGGTAAACCCAAAAGGGCCTCTTACCGATAAGCCAGAGCTTCGGCCCGCAAGAAAGGCGTTTTGTAACGACTTCCGGACAAGGCTTGGCCTGGGAAAAGTTGCCCGTCCGCGATCCACTCGCCTCAACGCAGCGCGTTGGTCGCTCTTTCCAGCGAAGACACCCAAAGTGGGCAACTAGGATAGGAGGGATAACCCAAACATCCGGCCCGGAAGTCAAATCTTCAATTGTTGTCGTTGTAGGGATGAGTCGGGATTGCAGACAAGGGTTGCCTTGGCCAAGTGCTCTAACCACTGAGCTACCTTCGCCCCGGAAGGCGAAAGGCTGGATTCGAACCAGCGACCTCTCACGTTATAGGTGATAAGCCAAAAGCTTCGGCCCGCAATCTCAAATTTTCGTCATCGAACCGTTGGAACGAACTCGCGAACAAGGGGACGCATCTGGCTATTCTTTCCCAGAGACCCGTATGATCAGGCCCCGTGAGTTTCTAAGGTAAGCCAAAAGCTCCGGCTCGCGAGTACGATTCCAAAGTGAATGGTTCAGGCGGTAGGCAAGTCACTTGCAACTTGGGTACTTTCTCGGTATCAACGATAACCCAAGGCATCCGGCCCACACGCATTTAATGAGTCAGGGAGCTAGTGGGGATAATCCCGCTCCAAATTCGTCGTTTCTTCTCTGTGCCATCGCCGCACTTCAAGGAGCCGACAATAACACTATTTAGGTTGTATGCCTGTCACAGCGATGGAAATGTACCACGCTAAAAAAGGACTGTCAACCGAGTCCCAAAAAAAACGACCTCCATATATTCAAAGTTTTAGCCTGAAATTGAACTCAAATCCGGTGCTCGCAAAATCGCTAGGACCATCCCCGTTGCGGCCAAATTCCGTCCCACCCATACCGTTTCCACAAAACTAGACCATAATAGAACCGTTCGATGTCCGGATTCCTGGTGAGGCGATAATTTTGGGAATGACCCTTAGATTCCCCTGACCCGAAAGAAACAGACCCGAAACAAACGCTAAACCAGCGAGTCAAAAACATGGCAGTCAAAACCCTATTCGTTGGGAACCTTCCGTTCTCAGCTACAAATACTCAGCTCGAAGCTCATTACGGAGCCTACGGTGGAACCAACGCCCGCATCATCCCCGACCGAGGATTCGGATTCGTGGACGTGGACGAAGATCAAATGCAAGCCGCAATTGATGCCACCAACGAGCAAGACTTCAAAGGCCGAAATATCCGCGTCAACGAAGCTAAGCCCCGAGAAGACCGACCCCGCGAATCACGCGGCGGCGGTGGCGGTGGTTACGGCGGCGGTGGTGGCGGTGGCTACAACCGAGGCGGCGGAAGCGGCGGCGGTGGTGGTTACGGCGGCGGCGGTGGACGTGGCGGCGATCGTGACCGCGGTGGACGCGGCGGACGAGATCGCGACGACCGCTGGTAACAAACCAGCAACAAAAAATCCCCTTGCTCTATCAGCAAGGGGATTTTTTTGTCAAAAAGTAAATCTCTATCCTCCGCCCTCCGCCTTCTTCACCTCCGCTCTCGACTCCGCAATCACCGTTTCCCAAGTCACCCATTTCCCCGTGTCCGAATCAATCGATCCCTTAATCCCCATCTTTTTAGTCGTCGCGATGTACCCCTCGACCAACTTCTGAGCCCGCTTCATCTTCGCGAGCCGAGTTGGCTCCTCAATCGACCTCTCCGCCGCAATCCCAAACAAAATATCCGCAAAACCCACACTCGATTTCGCTCCGCTACCCACCTGAACCACCGGAGTCCGGAACACAAACTCCCGATCGTTCACCGCCATGTAAGTGATCCCCCCTTCCTGGCGAAACTGAATCTCCAAATCACACGCCCCCGAACTCCAGGGCACCCGCACCCCGCTTTTCACTTGGATGCTCGGCCCCTTGTACCATGGCCCGACAAAGGTTGTCAAAAACTTGGCGCAGACCGCCGCGCTCACCCCTTTCACCTCGTCCGGATGCATCACCTGTCGGAATTCCGTCCCGTCCGCTTGCCGCATCGCCCGGTCAAACATCACCTCGACCTGCTCTTCCGTGAGGTCATAATCCTGCCCCACCATCACCCCACACATCAACGAAAACGCCAATACCGACATGAATCTATAATACGCCACTCATGAATCAAATGCCCGAATCCTCCCTCGAAAAATGGCGATCCTCCGCCCAAGCCTGGATCACCGACCAGGGCCAAACCGGTGACTGGTCGCGCCGCACCATCCTCGACCCCGCTCTCGAAACAATCCTCCCCAATCTCCAGAACAAATCTGTTCTCGATCTCGGCTGCGGCGAAGGCCGGTACGCCCGAATCCTCAAATCCAAAGGCGCAATCGCTACGGGAATTGACCCCACCCCCGAATTCATTGACCACGCCAGATCCCAAGACCCCGATTCAACCTACATCCTCGCCCACGCCGAATCCATCCCCCTCCCCGACCACCATTTCGACCTAATCCTCAGCTATCTCAGCATCATCGACATCCCAGACCTCGAAGCCGCCAGCCAAGAAATCTCTCGACTGCTCCGGCCCGGCGGAGAATTCTTTGTCGTCACAATTAGCAACCTCGCCTCAACCACCCCCGGCTGGGTCAAAGACGAGAACGGCAACAAGCTTTACCGCCATGTGGATCGCTACATGGAACACTTCGGATTGGATCTCGAATGGCGCAATATCCGCGTCACGAACTACCACCGCCCTCTCTCCTACATCCTGAACTTATTTCTCCAGAAATCGTTCGTCCTCACCCAATTTCTCGAACCCCTCCCCCCACAAACTGATCCCCAATATCCCTACGAATTCCGGTGCCCCAACTTTCAAATCTACTCCTTCCGCAAACTTTAGTCCACCTCCCCATCCGCCAGACCATCCGGCAACCGAGCTGGCTGTACCCCACTCTCTATCAACACCGCCGATCCAGAAACAGAAGACTCATGCGCGGCATGCATGACCTCCAATGCATGAAATGCCAACTCTCCACTCGCTCGGTGCGCCCGACCGGACCGAATCCCCGCCGCCATATCAGCCAGCCCAATCGAGCGAGAATTCTCCCGATTCGCAAACCGTAGCGGAACATCCACCCACTCATCACCTCGCCCAAGTCGAATCTCACCCCCAAATGTATTCGGATCAGGACAATTCAAACTCCCCTCCGTCCCATAAACCTGGATATTCGGCAAAGTGTGCGCCCGCACATCAAAGCTCGTCACCAGCGTGCCGACCACCCCGCTCTCCATTTCCAGCAAACACTGAACATGAGTCGGCACCTTGACCGGCGCAACCTTCCCGGCATGAGGCTCCGAAGTAATCATCCGCTCCTCCAAAGCCTTGGACGTTGTCCCAAAAACCCGACGTACCGGCCCAAACAGGTGAACCAAAGCCGTGATGTAATACGGCCCCATATCAAACATCGGCCCCGCTCCCTCTTCATAAAAGAAAAACGGATTCGGATGCCAAGCCTCGACGCCCGCACTGAGCATAAACGCCGTGAACGATGTCGGCTTACCGATCATCCCTTCTTCAATCGCCGCCCGAACCGTCTGGTAACCCGCGCCCAAAAAAGTATCAGGGGCACAACCCACCCGCACTCCCTCCGCCGTCGCCAAGTCCAATATCTCCCGTCCTTCTTCTCGCTTAACCGCCAGCGGCTTCTCTCCATAAACATGCTTCCTCGCCGCAATCCCCGCCCGCATAATCCCTGCATGCTCCACCGGATCAGTCAAATTCAAAACAACATCAATTTCGGAATCTCCGAGCAATTCAGCAACCGAAACCGCCCGAATCCCAAACTTCTCCGCTGCCCCAACCGCCCGCTCATGGATCCGATCCGCCCCCGCCACAATCTCAATCCCCAGCATCCGCGGAGAAATATCCATATAAGCTGGACTGATATTCCCGCACCCAATCACACCAATTTTCATCTGTTCCATCATCTCACCTCAGCCGTATTCCTTGCAAGGGATCTCCCGCTCGACTAGCCCACAAAATTCCCCGCGTAACCAGTTCCTTCACCATCGGCAAGCTCAACGCCGCCAAATCATGTCCAATCGAACAGTAAAAAACTAACCCTTTCCCCCACTTCTTAGTCCATGCCACCGGCATCCTCACCCCGCCAAAATCTTCAAACTCCGTCCACGCCAAAACCTGAATCGCCGGGTCAACATGCAAGTAGTACTTCTCACTCCGAACCTCAAAATCCTCCAACCCCTCGGTCAACTCCCAACCTGACTCGACAGAAACTTGATACTGCCGATCCCCCGGACCAGGGTGCGCTACGAACTGCCCTCCCACCACAAACTGATATTCCGTGCAACTGCGGAATGCATCGCCCATCCCCCCGTGGACTCCTGCGAGTCCCACCCCTTCACCTACTGCCGCAACCAATTCTGCAGCCACTTCTGCCGGAATCTCGCCCATGGTCCAGTTCGGCACCACCACATCAAAGTCCCTCGCTCTCCGAAAATCATCAATCTCACGCGCGCATTCAACGTGCGCTCCTCTTTCTTCAAGCCATACCTTAAGCAAATCCGCAACCCCGTGGGGATTGTGCCCTTCCCAACCTCCGCTCACAATCAAAACCCTCGCCATCGTGCAATCTAGTATGATTCCGGCGAGAACAAAAATGATCGCCGCCATTTTCTCCGCCGCTCTCGTTTCTACCGTCCAAACCGGATTCCAACCCATTTTCAACGGCAAAGACTTCTCCGGCTGGACCCCCAAAGTAACTGGTCACCCTCTCGGCGAAAACTTCGCCAACACTTTTCGGATCCAAGACGGCTCAATCACCGTATCCTACGACGGCTACAAAAACGGCTTTCAAGACAAATTCGGTCACCTCTTTTACAAATCCAAACTCAAAAACTACATCCTCCGCCTTGAATACCGATTCATCGGCACCCAATGCCCCGGTGGCCCGGGTGGGCGTACAAAAACAGCGGGATCATGTACCACGGTCAAACCGCAGACACAATGACTCTCGGCCAATCATTCCCCGTCAGTGGAGAATTCCAGTTCCTTGGTGCGGACCCCGGTCAAACTCGCGGAACCGGCAACCTGTGCACCCCCGGCACCCACATCCTCAAAGACGCCAAGACCATCCGTCAACACGTGATCGAAGTCGGCGGCCCGAGCTTAGAAGGAGAACAATGGGTCAAAGCCGAACTCGAAGTCAACGGTCATCATATCATCCATCGCATTAACGGACAAGAGGTCTACCGCTACCAACACCTCGTCTTTGATCCCAAAGACGCCGACGTCAAGCGCATCCTCCCCACCGACTCACTCGAAATCACCAGTGGAACAATTTCCCTCCAATCCGAATCCCACCCGATCCAATTTCGCAACATCGAACTAAAAGTTCTGTGATTTCGCCTTCACCTCCCCCTCCCTAAACTCTTTTAAGGAGGGGGAGGTTGGAGGGGGTGGGTCAATCCCATAGCACCGTTCAACTCCCAAACGAATAACTAAATCCCATAAAGAACGATGGCCGAATCACAGATCGAGTAAAGGGCACCGTCGGTGCCCCATCCCCAACCCTAAATCCTCCGAACAACTCCTCTTCTCGCCGGAACAGAATGCCGTATTGAACCGCCATCTTGAGGTCTCGATCTAGAAACCAGCTAACCCCAAGTGAGAGAGAGCCACTCAGTTCTTCGCCTTCTCGACTCTCCAAGCCCGGACTAATTGAAAACCCGATTCGGTGCCGCCTCCTGTCATACAATCCAATTGTTAAAATTTGAGTCAGAAATGTAAACTTTTCAGCATTGTCATCTTCCAGAACAACATGAATGTTTCCCTGCAAACTTGGCAACACCTCAATCGAATTTCGCTGGGAGACAATCCTGCTCGCTGAGACATTGTTAACCGTTGTTGTTGCCGTCGAATACGTTTGTCTCGGACTCACAATAAAATTAACTCCCGTAGACAGATTTGTAACAATTCCCGGCTTTCGTGCTACCAAAATCGGCAAAGAGGCCGTCACCAATTTCGCACCTTCACCCTTAGGCATGACTTCAACTGTCAGCCGACCATCAAAGTCAATATTTGAAATCGTCAAGACCTTGTTGCTCGCCGTGGATTTCATACTTGGCAAGCCATCCAACACCCCCTTCAAAGAGACCTTCACTCGATTGATCGCCTCATATATTCCCTGGGACTCCAATAACGTCCGCTGACCACCCGAACGCTCCAGGCCAATCAGCAACTCCTCAATTTTGCCAACCGCTGAGACAATCGCTTGATCCTCAACTGGTGAATCGACACCTTTCTTGAGGAGTCGAGCATCAATTTGAATATTCAGCGCATCAATAAGTGGTCGCAACTGACTTCGAGCCGAATCGCTAGCAAATCCAATCAAAACATCATCGGCCGTTGCAACCGCGAGCCGACTCAAACCTGGACCACTTTTAGTCTGCTGCCACTCAACAAATTGGGCCGATTTGTCGTCACCTCCAACGACATATTTCAACTTCACTACCGCTTCCGCAGGAATGCCAATCAATTCAACGTGAAGCTGACTTCCTCGCGAGTAAATTTCAAAGTTCTCGCTCGCTACATCCGCTGATGAACGAACATAGAACATCCTTTGACTCCCAAAGTCAAAAACAAAGCGCGAGAACGACATTTGCGAGTATTTCGGTGGATCAAACGGCTTCTTTACATTTGCCTCTTGCTCTGTATTCAATTCAAGACCAATCGCAAGTCCGGCAAATCCAATCATTAATCCCGCGCCAAAAATCTTTCTCATAACTACAACTATAAGGGCAATAGTGAGAAGAATCAATATGGCAAAACGACTCTAAGACATTTCATGAATTATTCATATACTTTTCTTGAAGAATTCAAAAAAAGGGAGGGTTTTCACCCTCCCAAAAACAATGCCCTTACAAAATCTCTCTACCCACCGCTTGTCGTCGACCAAGTCTTCGCCGAATTCCAGGCCGTATTCATGGCGATCTGAGCATTCATTCCGTACTCGCCATCGCCGCCACCGCCTCCACCCGACTGCTCAAAGCCGCCGCCGCCTCCACCACCAATTCCCCACTCCGTTAGCGCCGCCTCAAACTGTTGAGCCATTGCAAGGCGTTGTTGTGCGGAAGCCCCCGCCCATTGCTGCCGAATCCCTGCATAAATTTTCGGCGCATTCGCAATCAGCATTTGGAGTTGCGGATCAAATCCAGGTAACCCTTGAATAATCCCCGCTCGAATCGTCATTACCGCCTCCGAAGTCACTTCGTCAGTCGGTCGGCCGCTCGCCACCCACATAAAGATCAACATCTCCATCGTCGCATCAATGTCTCCCTCACTGATCTGCTGATCCCAGCCATCCTTCGCAGGCTTGGCCGTTGTCGTCCCCATCTGATTGGTTCGGCGAGTAATCGCATCCCACATCACCTGCGCATACCCAATTCCCATCTCCGATCCGTTCCGAAACGCATTCTCAAAAACTGCCTTACCCTCCGCCCGGCTCTGATCCCGTTCGGCCTGAGTCCCCGTCGTTAAAGTCTTCAAAAGCTCGGCGCCTTGGTTTGCCAATATGCGTTTCCCTTCCGCATCTGCCTTGGAATAGAACTCAACAAATCGCTCCTGCGTCGCCAAGAACTCAGTCTCCGTGAACTGAATATCAAACAACACCTCAATCACCGTCACAAAATTCGCCACACTTCCATAAGTCAACGGCGGCTCACCTTTCACAATGACCGCCCCCATCGGCTGACGCTTAAAATTCCCTTTCATCTGCTGCGCCGCCCCCGCAATCGAAGCCTGGCTAAACAAACCTGACCCCGAACTGCCACCCGATCTCGGAGTACGCGACTCAATCGCGACACTATTCTCAACCTCCGTCGCCAGCTTCATCCCCTTCGCGTCCCCCGTCCGCCAAGAAGCAATCACCGCCAACGCATTCCGCTTCCCAACCACGACTGTAATCCGCCCCGCCAAGCTCACCCCGTCCTCATCGGTATAGGTCATATCAACCCGCGCCGCCTTCCGTCCATCAAACGTGACTTCGCTCCGCTTTTGGCTCCGGACCGTCCCGTCTTCACCTAAAACCTGAGTCAAAAATCCAACGAAAGCATCATGAATCCCGCCATGCTGACTCGCATCAATATCACTTGGCGAATTCTGCACAAACAAGGTCACATTCGCCGCTTTCTCATCGTCAGGATCGGTCACCTCCGTCAAGAAGAGCCCATCCCCAAGGTCCGTTTTCGCCGCCGACCACCCTTGTGGAACTGTGCACGCAAATGCCCCGCCCGGGTCAACATATGAACCTGCAAAACCCATCAACAACAACGCCGGGAGCAACACCTTGAGTGCCATACTGCTACGATACACGCGATCCACCCACCAGTCAAACTTAGTGGCGATTCCCGACTACTCTTGGCGAATATAAACTAGTTAATCCCCCGTCACCCGCCGAACAAACTTCCACGCATCATCCATCCCCTCCGCCACAACCATCAAATGCTCCGCATTCTCATATGTCTTAAACTCCGTCGCCTGCTTCCCAAGCGCCTCGACCGTACCCTTCAGCATCGCCATCTCTCCCGCCCCCAGACCCACAAAAACGGGAATCCCTTCCGGCATCTTGCCCCCCGCTGGCGCAAAAACCACTATCGCGTCAACATCATCCGCTGCCGCTCCCAGAGCCAAGCCGCCCCCCATCGAATGACCAGCGATCACCAGCTTTTCCATCTTGACTCCCTGAGCCGCCAGCCACGCCCGGCAATCACTGACCGCATTGCCCGAAGCTCGTGGAGAAAGCACCAACCACCCATCCTTGACCGCTCGATCAATGAATCCTCCCGCTCCATAGCTTTCTGGGAACATATTCTCGCTCCCCCCTGCCCCGTGAAGCGCAATTAAAACCCGCTTGTACTTCGACGGTTTATCGAACGGGCCAGACCCTCCGCTCACCCGGATCACCGTGCTTTCCCACCGGGCATAAACGGGCATCAAATCTTTCTGAACTTCCGGAACCGTGGACTCCGCCCGTGCCGCTGCATCCGCAACCGTGAACGGAGATTCTAAACCCCCGAGTCGACCCGCCGAAAGTTGACGCGCAACCTCGTTCCAATGTGGATGCGCAACCCTTGCAAGCCCCTGCTTGATACCAATCGCCGGTGCTCCCTTTGATCCCCAATCTTTTGCCCCAACGAGCCACGCCGAACCACTATCAAATTGGACATCCCCTACCGAAAAATTCTCCGTCCCGCGCACAGATTCATGAAAGGGGGGATAAATCATCGCAATTGCCCGATCCTGCGTTTTCACTTGGCGCACTACCGCCCCACTTGCCGGAACCATAAACTCCTGACCCTCCCACTTCAACGTGAGCGAACCCGCCCCCGCATAAGCCCGAGCTATCGTCACCTCAACCGTTTCCCCCGGCTCATAAATCTGGGGCTTCACCCGAAAAATTAACTCCTCACCTGCTCTCGGAGTCCGACCTTCCAAAATCGCTGTTGCCTGATCAAGTTGCTGACACACTGGCCCAAACTGACCAGAAAAGAACCCCATCACCGCCCGATTAACCAGCGGCATCGCCTGCTTCTTTTTCGCCGCATCTGCCTTCACCCAGGCCGCATCCATTACCCGCAACCGAATCCCCATGTCCACCCGGCTCGCCGTGACCTCACCCCCTGCCTGCCCCAAAATCATCAACGCCAAACTCATGACCAACATATCCAACTCCTACTCAATAGACGACCAAAACCTCTCCACGATTTACTCAATCTCCAGCCAATAGCTCTGCCTAACCAACCACGCAATACGGTCCAAATCCGAAGCCTCACGAATGACAACCTGTTCATTTACAAAAAAATCTCAAATCTTTGTCGGTATCGATGCATCTCCAACGACACACTATCGAGCAACCGCTCACAATACAACCGGAAACACAAAAATGAAAAACTACTTGATCACGATCTTCAACTCGCCAGAAGCCGAAAAGACCTGGGAAAATCTCACGCCCGAGCAAATGCAAGCCAGCATGGCCAAATACATGGCCTACTCAGAACGCCTCCGCAACGAGGGCCGTCTCCTCGCTGGAGAAGGACTGAGCATGAACGGCCACACTATCCAGGGGACAGGTGCGGATCAGCATGTCACCGACGGCCCCCACATCCTCGCCAAAGAACTCGTCGGTGGATTCTATTTCATCACCGCCGAAAACCTTAATGAAGCTCTTGCAATCGCCCGAGATTGCCCGGGTCTTGCTCATGGAGCAACCGTCGAAGTCCGAGAACAAATGGACTACGGTCAGTAAAGAGCCAAATGGACACCCCAAACTTCCGCACCGAACACGGCAAAATCACCGCCCACTTAGTGCGGAAGTTTGGACCCAATCACCTCGACGACATCCTCGATGCAACCCAAGATGCGTTCATCACCGCCCACCAATCTTGGCCCCATCACGGAACGCCCAAAAATCCCACTGGTTGGCTCATAACCACCGCCGAGCGACGACTCATTGACCAACTCCGCCACAAAATTCGCCTCGAAGCACTAGACTCCGATCTCCCAACCAGCGAAGCAAAGGGCCCCGACGAGCTCCACTTGTTCTTCCTTCTTTGCTCCCCCAAACTAAGCTACCAAGATCAAATCTGCCTTATGCTTCGCACCCTCGGTGGACTCAACTCTGCCGAAATCGCCCGCCTCTTCCATCAGTCCGAAGAAGCCATCCAACGTCGAATTTCCCGTGCCAAATCAAAACTAAACCCCGCCGATCTCACCACCCAACCAACTGCTGAATCAATAAACGCAATCCTCAAAACCCTCTACCTCCTCTTCACCGAAGGGTACGAAACCGCCCGGGGGCCAGACCACATCCGCCCCGATCTTGCCCGCCAAGCTCTTATCCTCATCGCCCAGCTCGCCTTACTCACTCAAGAAGAGTTCCCCGAAGTCCATGCCCTCAAGGCCCTTATCCACTTCAACATCAGCCGATTTCCTGCGCGAATAACCACTGACAATCAACCAGTTTTTCTCGCCGACCAAGACCCCGCTCAGTATGATCAACACCAAATCCAACTCGGATTCCAGTCTTTAGAGCAAGCATTCCAAACCACCTACATCACCCAATATCATCTCGAAGCTGGACTGGCTGCCGCCATCTCTCGCAACGCTCCAGCCGAAGAAATTCTGAGTTGGCATGAACAGTTAGTGAACGCATTTCCGAGCCCTAACGCCCGCCTCTCCCACGCTATCGCCCTTGGAACAGCCCACAGCCCCGAAGCGGCCCTCACCCAGCTTGCCACCTTAACCGATCTCATCGCAAGTCCTTATTACCACGCCGCGCTTGGATTTTTTCAAGCTAAGAACAATCAGCCTGATGCCGCTGGCGAAAGTTACCGCCGCGCCATCGGACTCTCTATGTCTCAACCAGTCAAGACCGCTCTCAAAGAACGTTTGACCAACATCCATTCTTCTAAAATCCAAGCAAGGAGAAAAACGTAGGACGAAATGAATGCCCGGTCGCACAATGCCGCCAACCGATCAAACTCCCGTCGAAGAGCTCTTTAATCTGAGCAACCTAACCGGCGGGTGGCTCCGAGAACTTGAAATCACCAACTACGGCGAACTGTGTGGGGCCGACCTGCACGCTGTCTGGTTCGAACTCAAAACTCGTCAAAATCAAGTCTCCAAGCTGATGTTCTATGCTCTGTGGGGCGCAGTAAACAATGTCCACTGGAAACAAACACCTCCCGAAGTCATCCAGAATTTCGATAACTGGAGAAAAACACTCTAATCCCGGCTAGTTACCAAAATCTCCTCCCCCCCAATCACCACTTGATCTCCAACCCTAATCTTCCGCCCGCGCCGCTGATCAACCTCCCCATTCACAAAAACCTCTGTCTCCGCCAAAAACATCTTGATCTCCCCCCCGTTACCAATCATCCCCAAAGCTTTGACCAACTGCCCCAAAGTGATGAATTCTGTATAAATTCCAAATTCCCTTGCCATAACCCCATCATGACGCCCTAATCAAAAACAATGGGGGCCCGATCGAAATGCGAGACAGGACCACCATTTGCGGACAAGTTACTGAGCCGCGATCTTCTTCGCGGCCATCATCAACTCTTCGGAAGTCAATCGAACGCGATAATCCGGATTGAAATGAACATATCCAATCTTGCCCGAAGCATCCGCAATGAAAACGGAAGGCACTGGCAAAATGTGGTGAGTCTGACCTCCCGCTGTCTTCTCAAGATCAATCTTGTAATTCTCTTTGTACATCGTCACCGTCTTCTCATCAACTTCAAACGCCACGCCAAACGCTTTCATTGTTGCCGCACTGGAATCCGAGAGTAACTGATAATCCAACTTCTCCTTACCGAGTGTTTTCTTCAATTCTTCCGGTGAGTCCGGGGTCACTGCCACCAACTGGAAACCCAACTCCATAAGTTCTTTATGCGACTTAGCCAAGGCTGCAAGATGACGGTTGCAGAACGGGCACCACCCTCCTCGATAGAAAACGAAAACCGTCGGCTTTCCCATCGAAACTTTCTTTGCCGTAGTCGCTTTTCCTTCCAACGAAACCAAAGCTGAATCAGGAATCATCGAGCTAACCGGAATCGGCTTCGCGTCTTCTGCTTTCTGCGGAACCATCGCTTGAACGCCCGCAATTGCCGCCGTGCCCACCACTGCAAGCGCACCGAACGCCGCAATCTTCTTGAATCCAAACGAGTTCATTTTCTGTCCACTCATGCCCAACCAAAGTGGAAAACCCCTGCGGCAGTTCCCCAAAAAGTTCAAAAAAATCATCAAAACCTGTTAAATTTCCTTTATCATTGAAGTGATAGCTCTATGAACAACCGCTGGCAACACTTCAGATTCAATTACAATCGCCGCCCCATCATCTTTCGCGGCATCAATCTCTGGGCATACCCTTGGAAAGCTGTCGGGATATCCACAGAAATTCTCGGCCCCGGTCGGGACGTCACGCTTGAAGCAGGCATCTATGAAATCCGCGTCAAAGGCACCTCCCACTTCTTTGCCGCCGTCGAAATCCTGCCCAACTACTGGCTTTTCGCCGCAAAAGACGACCCCTTCGACTTCACCGGCAACCCTGCAGAAACAGAGCCGGATCCCCCTCATCGCTCTGCTTGCGAACCGATCCCAGAATGCCTGCAAAGATACTTCTAGGAATCAACCACGCGGAATAATGCAACCAATCGCAGCCGTTGTCGGCTGACTCACAGATAGTCCCGCTAGGATCTCATCAAGGGCCACCCGAAGGTCTCGCCGATAACCTTCCCGCACCTTGCCATGCTCCACATTTTGATTATCAATCCGGCCTCGGTACTTCATTCGCCACCCAGCATCAAACACCACAACTTCTGGCGTCACCGTTACCCCCGTCGCCTTCACCCACTTCAACTCCGGATCCATGAATCCCGGAATCTGATATCCAAATTCCTTCCAGTGCTTGCGGTACTCCGGAGCATATTTGGGTGATCCAAGATAAACCAAAGAAAAGCCAACTCCTTTCTTACCGTATTCCGCCTCAATCCGCTGAATCTCCGGTGCATAGCGGTTTGCAATCGGACATTGGTCAGTAACAAAAACTAAAACGTGGGCCCGGTTTTCACCCATTTTGAGTTGAGCCACGTCACCCGCCAAGTTCAACCCTGCTCCCAGCTCAATCGGATTAACCGGAAGCTCATCAGCTCCCACCGCAAGAATCACACCCAGTAGCCAGCCTGTCACGACTCAAGTGTACAGCAAAAGTCTCAAAAGGTAAACTATCTCTATGCTCACCAAAGCCGTTATTCCCGCCGCGGCTTCGACCGCTCTGCTGACGGTTGCCGCATTCACCCCATCCCAAAGCTCTCCCCCGAGTCCAAATTTCGCCGAAAATATCGCCCCCATCATTCAAAAAAAGTGCCTCCCTTGCCATGGCCCTGGCGGAATTGGACCATTTGACTTCACCACTTACCGCAAATTCAATCAGCATATCGAGCTCATACGCATTCAAACCCTCAGTCGGAATATGCCCCCCACCCACAGCTCATCCGATTTCGGTCCAATCGCCACCGCCCCGCCCCTCACCGACGAAGAACTCGTCACCATCCAAAGCTATATCCGCGCCGGAACTCCCGAAGGAAAACCACTCCTGACTCCAATCGCCCGTCCCACCGAATCCACTACTCGACCAACGCTCACCCTCAATCCCAAAAGTCCAAAACCCTCTCGTGCCGAAGGTGTCATGTATTGGCAAACCGAGATTTTCCCTATCTCGAACCCAACTCACCTCACTGCCCTTAGCCTCACTCCAGAAAATCCCCGCGTCGTCCGCAGTGCTCAGTTCTATCTCGCTCAGCCCGGTACCGACCCACTCCTGATCCCCGAAAATCCCAACGTTCTCATTTCTTCCCCAACCATTGTTCCCCTAGGTTCATGGGCACCTGGCTTCCCATCCTGGAAACTTCCCCCAAAAACGAGCTTTACCCTCCCCAAAGGTTCAATGCTTATCGTTGCCAGTAAAATCCAACCGTCAGGTCGTTCCCAGTCAACTAACTTTGCCCTCAACCTCACAGTGACCCCCAACCCCAGTCAAACGCCGCCGAAATTTTAACCTTCCGAAACTCTGACTTTAAGATCCCCGCCAACGAAGCTCCTGTTATCACACTTGGAAAATCCCTGACCCAGCCAGCAACTTTGATCGGGATCATTCCAAAAGCGCGCTTTTACTGTGGAGTCGTAAGCGCAACCGTTACCGAACAAAACCAAAAGACGAAGAAACTTCTAAAACTTGATCGATGGAACCCATTTTGGACAGGTAACTATCAGTTCGCGAAGCCAATTATGCTTTCCGCCAAAGCAAAGTTGGCGTTTGATTTCACCTATTACAACGATGATCGATGCTCAATGAACGAATTCCGGGATCCGGAGACTGTCGTCTCGGGACCCCGTTGGGAAGATGAGGTGTGCGAAATGCACCTCCTGATTAGCCGTCCTCGTTAACGGACGAACTTAAAGCTCACTTCGTCAATACCTGCCTGGAGACGAGCTACAGTCCGCACATCCGCAAACCACTTGATTTGCACCTTGACCGCATTCGTTCCTGGTTGCACATAACGATTTGCCTGATTCGCAATGACGACCGTTCGCGTCGTTGACGCCAGCTGGAACGGCTCAGAGCTGAATTCATCGTAGCTATTCGTCGTCCAATTGAACACCCGAATACGCTGGCGATATCCTCCCGATGCCGCTCTTGAAACGACCTTGACTTCAATTCGATCAGGTGATGAGTCAAACGCATTGGCCGACGTTTCAATTCCTGCGGCACTTCCGTCTGGACTCGACCCACCAACTTCTGATAGTCGAAGCTCGTTTCCGTCTGACGCTTCCAAAGATGCCAAATTGCCGCTGACTACAGAAGCTCGCAGAAGCGAGAAATCCGCAGCTGGCTTTCGTCGAGTTGTTGCTTCCGTAACATCCAAAATGTAAAGACCTGTGTTGATGTCACTGACCAAAACTGTCCCACTGGGAAAGAACGGATAGCAACTCCAAGCTCCGTCATATCCGCGGTTATCATCTGCCAAAAAGGTGTCGTACCAGCCAGTTTGAATCGGAGATATTGGGTTGTCACCGACTTCAAAGACTCTCAGACCACTGCGATAGTTGGCCTGGAATACAAATCCATCATCCACATACTGGTTATGGTCAATCGCCAACAACCCCGTAGTGAATGAACCTACATAGTAAGCATTCAGGGGATCTTCGACATTGAAAATCAGAGACCGAGTTGGAACCTGGAGGTTGCTTTCGTCGAATTCGTCGTCAACGTAAAGATACTTCTTATCGTGGCTCAACCAACCCTGGTGACAATAACCCATGTTGGGATAAATGACTCGCTTGATCATGACCGGATTGTTTTTGTTCGTCATGTCGTAAATGTCGATCCCACGATTCTCGCTAAATCCGTACCAAATCTGCTTGCCAGCAAACGGGCCAGAGTCATAAGTAACTATCTGAGCATCGTGATGGTAGTTGGTCGTCATACTCGCCGGACCAACTTGAACCGGATTGGTCGGATCGGTTAGATCGAAGCACATTGTTGTGCCTGTCCCATTCCTAGAACCTACCGTATACAAGAATCCGTTCTCGTCATCCATCACGACGTTATGAGTCCGACCGGGGCTCGCTATTGTCCGCACCAATGTAATGACTCCATTGTCAATATCGCGAATGTCAATCACCTGGATGCCAGTACCGGTAGCTTCCGTTACAGCATAAACAACGCCATTGTAGACCTTGACACTCCCCCACAAACTGGCAGTGTGAGGAACCGAACCAACAATCACAGAGTTTGCTGGATCAGTGATCTCAACAAAGGCCACCTTATTGTTCAAACCCATAATCGCGTATTCGCGACCAGAAGGGCTTACATAACCCCAGCAGTCATTTCCAGATCCCGAACCAAATGCCGCGAGCGAAAAATGCTTATGCAACTTTACCGCTTGTGACTGCTGGGCTTGGCAGGTTACAGCGAGGATAGAAATCACCATCAACGCCAAAATTTTTTGTCCGATTTTTGCAAGCATGTCAACACCACACCCTCAATGTCGAGGATGTACAATCTAAAGAATATCGTATCTCGTCCATCAAATCAAACAAATTTTGGAATAATTCATCCACAAATCCAATAATTAACCGCAATTTTCACAGGATTCCGGACAACTGCAACAACAGTTGCCCGGACATCACCAAAATCAATTGACCACAATCCGCGACAAGCGGGCGTTCGCCCCTTCGGTCAAAACATAAAGAAAACCATCTGGCCCCTGCCGAACATCTCGAACCCGAGAACCCATGTTCAACTGAGTGATCCCAGAACTCGACCCTGATCGTCCAGATCAACCCGGCGCACATCCTGACCCGCCAGTCCGCCACTGAAGACATCACCCTTCCACTTCGGATACTTGTCTCCGGAATAGAATGCCATCCCGCAAGGTGCCGGACAGGGCGTCCAAGCTACGAGCGGATCAACCATTCCTGGCAAGGAAGTATGATCAGAAATCTTCGGCCCTGAGTATTCAAAGCTAAATGTCGCTTCCGGCCAACCGTAGTTCTTGCCCGCCGCGATCACGTTCACTTCGTCACCGCCCCGCGCACCGTGCTCATTCGCATAAACTCGGCCCGACTTAGGATCACGCGCCATACCTTGAATATTGCGGTGACCCAAACTGTAGATTTCCGGCAATGCCCCTCTTTCCCCACGAACGGGTTGTTCTTCGGTGCCTTGCCATTCTCATCCAAGCGCAACACTTTGCCGATATGACTTCCCAAATCCTGAACATGGTGGCGAGTCAACCGGCCATTGATCGCCGATGGCGGGTTTCCACCATCCCCAATACTCATCAAAAGCGTTCCATCAGCCATCCAGACAATCCGAGAACCAAAGTGCTGCCCTCCGGGCTTAGCAAAATTAGGCTTGAAGATCACTTCAGCATTTTGGAGCTGATTCCCGACCAACTTGCCCCGCGCCAAAACTGTGTAATTCCCTTGTCGTGTCCCCTGAACCGTCGTCATGTAAACCAGCCCGTTTTGCGCAAACTTCGGATGCAAAACCACATCCATCAACCCCCCTTGCCCAACTTCAATTGTCTCCGGCAGCCCAGAGACTTCCGTCTTGGCTCCGGTTTTAGGGTCGACAATCAGGAGCCGCCCCGCTCGCTCAGTTACAAGCATTCGACCATCCGGCAAAAACGCCAATCCCCAAGGAGTATTGAACCCCGTCATCAAGACTTCTTCTTTCCAATTCGGCTCCGCCTTCGGAACACCGGTTGGCTCAACCTTCCCCTGGACTCCTCCCTCGGCAACAACCGACAAATCGCCTCCACCGCCCGCCTTTATCGGATCATCCTGACTCCCCGTTGCCTGGACACAAGCCACCGTTCCCATGGCCAAAGCTCCCGCAACTCCAACAAATGTCCAATTTCGCCGCAAACTCATGCCTCTAATCTACTCATTTTCTGGGCCACCTGATGCATATTTCAACCAAAAATCTAGTTACCGCGTAATCACTTAACGTGGGTAACATCCCCCCGGCTCGCCCGCCTAACCTTATGCCTCCCGAGCAAACCTCAGATTCAAAGGCACAACACCCCATAAAGCGAACACCCCTTCGTGCCGTCGCCGACCTATTCTCAATCCGATACCACGCCCGCCGGCTCAAAGAAGACCTCGCCGCAACCAAAGCCGCACTCGAACGCCGAAAAGCTCTCAATGAAGGCGCCGCTACCGCCGACGAACTTCCCGACATTTTCCGAGGCAAAATGATGGGCGTTTTCTTCGCCACCGGTTGGACAAATCTCATCGGAATCGTCATCGGCGGCATCCTCCAATTCCGAACCGGAAACCCCCTCATCGGGCTCTACTCAACACCACCCCTCTGCTTCCTCATCACCGGAATCGCTTTTCAGATCGGATGGTGGGCCGACAACAAAAAAATCTACAACCGGTTTCACAAAGACCCCGCTCACCAATTCCTCCAACTTCAAAAAGATATGTGGCCCGTCCATCGCGCCGCTCTCCCGATCGCAATTGGCTTTAGCCTCCTCAACTACATCATTCTCACACCTCTGTATAGCGTTCTGACATGGATCAACCCCGGCCTCGCCAAAAACACCCCCGCCGGAGCCCTCATCATGGCGATCGAGTTCCTATTCATCGGCGGAACATTTGTCCGGCTCATGGGTGACTTTTTCGACCGCCATGGCTACACCCTCGCCGCTAAGTACCGCGACATTTGTATCGAAAAATCTTAAAGTTCGCGCAAAGCCTGAACGATTTTAGCCGCCGCATCGGGCAAAGCTTGCTCCAACCCCGCCGCTGACATTGCCTTGAGCCTTTTGTCGTCCAATTTCCCCAAAGCAGACCGAAGTTCATCCAAATTGTGAGCAATCACCCCCGCCCCAATGTCGCGCAGAAACGTCGCATTTCCCTCTTCCTGACCTGGAATCAGAAATGGCCAATACACACAAAATGGAATCCCACTCGCTAAACTCTCAAAGGTCGTCAACCCACCCGGTTTACTCACCAAAAGGTGGGAAGTCTGCATTAATTCCGCCATCTTTGCTGCATCAATATGCCCCAAAACCACCACCCGATCATCACCCCCAAAAACGGTCGTCAACGAGTCAAAAGCGGCTTGATTGCGTCCTGCAACAACCCGAACCCGCCATCCAGATTCCAACATAACTTTCACCGCATCAGTCAGCGGCCCCCCACCAATCCCCCCACTCGACACCACTGCCCATTTTTCTCCGCCCCAACTCCGTTCAAATTTCCGCTCACCAAAAACCGGATGAATCGGAATACCCGTCACAACACAGTGTGCACCAAGCCTCGGTTTACGGCGACGTAAAACCTCCTTCGTCCATTCTTGAGGCACAAAAAACGCATCCGGACGTCCCCGGAGCCACATGCGGTGAACATACAAATCCGTAACAACAATCCCCATCCGGAACCCAAACTCACGCCGCAAAGGAACAAGCCTCGGCTGTGGCAAACTGTGCGTGCAAACCACCCAATCCGGACGCATATCCGCAATCAACTTACGAATCTTACTTGTGAAAGTAAAGTCCAAGACTGTTTGAAAACCATAGTTAAATAAAGGTCGGTCGGAACTCTTGTACAAATGTCCCCAAAGTTCAGGGCGATCCTTGACTAGCTTCTCATAACCCCCGCGATACCAACTCGTAAAGGCATCCGGGGTCACATCCATTACATCCACAACGACCGCTTCCAATCCTGCTCGCTCAGCCTCCGCCGCAATTGCAAACGCCGCCGACATGTGGCCATTCCCCGTACTCGCCGAAAGAATCAAGAGCTTTGGATTATCCAACCGCCTGCTCCCGCCGCTCCGACTGTTTCCGGAACCGCTTCACCAATGGCCAAATCCTGCGTCGGTTTAACCGCTGCAAGAGCGCACACCCCAAATCCGCATAAAACACCAATATCGTGAATGGCACCGCAAGCCAAAGCTCGTGCCAAACCGCAAAGAAAACAGGGAATACCCCCGTCAATGCCATCGAGAAATGTGTAAGTTCGCTCACTCGCGAAGTATTCTCAAATCGAATTACATCCTCCGCTTTCGTACCAACATATTCAACTTCCATCCCCGCCGCCCTCTGCTCGGGTGTCAATCGCAATCCGTTGATCACATACTCCACTAACATCTTAAACCAAAGCATTCCCAACCAACGATAAACTCGATCTGTTTCCCAACCTTTTGGTGAAAACCACCACTCTCCCAAGTCTCGCTGCGCACAATCTGAATCACCTCGGTAATTGAATCACCTGGTCGCAATCGATGAATCACGCTGGCTTTGTATGCCTCCAATACGATCAGACTTGTATGAAACAGCACTAAAGCCAAAAATAGCCCCGCACCCCAGTAGCCGTCGAATCGCCAAAACATCAGTAGAACGGGCAGGTGAAAAACTAATCGCCAAAAGTTCGCTTGGCCAAAATATCGCGTCGCAGACCGCAACTCCTCAATTTGATCTGCCGAATACCCCCCGACTCTTTGGCCTCACTCAAACTCGGCAAAGGCTCCTCACCAGCTTTCCGAGAAACAAAAAGGTGGAACTGCCGTAGCCCAAGCTTTTCAAGCAATTCCATCATCGCGAACTCTCAACTATTTGGTTGAACCAGCCGCAAGCCGTTTCAACGCCTCCCAATTGCTTCCCCGCTCAATTTTCTCCGGCCCCATTCGCAAAAGCTCAAGCCGACCATCAAAATGTTCAACAACTGCCGTGCAGTTCTCAACAAAGTCACCAGTATTAACATATACAAATCCGTCTTCTTCGGTGACAATTTGCGGACGGTGAACATGCCCGCAGACCACCCCATCAAAGCCCGCCTCCCGCGCATAATTCCCAACAAGCGATTCGTAATGTGTCGCCTTGCCAATAAACTTCTTGATCCCCTTCTTGGTCACCGTCGTAAAGTCAATCGGACCCTTGCCATCCCTGCTCCGTTTCTTGTTCAGACTTGCATTTGCCATACCCAGCACTTCATAAGCCCAAGCACCTACAAAAGCGAGCGGCTGATACTTCGTACAGCTCCGGTCAAAGATATCCCCGTGAACAACAAGCAAGTCCTTCCCATCCACCGTCTCGTGAAGAAAACTCGGCTCGATATCCAAGTTCCCCAACTGCACTCCGTGGATCCTCCGCATAAACGCATCATGATTTCCCGGCGTGTACCGAACAACCGCACCCCGATTTCCGTGGGCCAAAATCTCTCGAATAATCCCCGTCGCCTGCGGCCCCCATTTGCGGTCTTTACGTCCAACCCAACCGTCAATAATATCCCCCACCAAATACAAGTACTCACATTCAAACGACTCTAAAAATCGCAACGCCTCATCACTTTGAGACCCCACTGCCCCAATATGGATGTCCGAGATGAACACGGACCGGTAAGCCTGTCGATCTGCCATGTAAGAGCGGTTAACGCACTCCATATTGTACAAGATACAGACTGAACCGCTCAAACTCGGCCCTTCTCCGCGCAACTAATCCAGGTATATCACCTTATCCGCAACATGGTGCCGTCACCGCCGACTCCCCATGAACCCCAAACCCCCGCATGGCGCATCATTCTCGCTTGCGCTGCCCTGTCGTTTTTCGTCCACCTCATCTGTATCCAAGCCCACGGCTATTTTCGTGACGAACTGTATTACCTCGCCTGCGCGAATCGCCTCGCCTGGGGCTATGTTGACCACCCTCCCCTATCTGTCTTCGTTCTCAAAGGGTTCACATCCCTGTTCGGCACCGAACTTTGGGCCGTCCGATTGCCTGGATTCCTATCCCACATCGCAATCGTAATCTTGTACGGACTTATCACCGCTCACCTCGGCGGCAAAAAAACCGCCCAAACTCTAGCTTGCCTTTTCGCCAGTCTGACGCCTGTTTTTGCCGTCGTGACCCACCTCTATTCCATGAACGGCCTCGATATTGCCCTCTGGGCCGCCGCCGTTCTTGCGTGGCTCAAAGCCTCTCACCCCGAATCCCGAAAACTCTGGATCATCGTCGGGCTATTCTGCGGACTTGCCCTCCTCAACAAACTCAGCGGACTCTGGCTCGTTGCGGGGCTCGGACTTTCAACCCTCCTCTCATCCCGCCGAATTGAACTCAAGTCATATGAGCCCTGGGTCGGCATCCTTCTCGCGTTTCTCATTTTTGCCCCCCACTTTGCCTGGCAACAAGAACACAACTGGATCACCCAAGAATTCGTCCGCAATGCCACCCAGTTCAAAATGGTGCCTCAACCCCCTTGGATGATCCTCGGGGTTCAGGTCGTCGTCACAAATCCAATCCTCGCAATCCTCTGGATTCTCGGCATCTACGCCGGAATCAAAAATCCTCATTGGCGCCCCTATGCTCTCACCTATATCCTCGTCATCACCGTGCTTCTCCTCAGCATGAGGAGCCGAGAAAACTACCCTGCGCCCGCCTACATCTTCGTCGTTCCCCTTGGAGCCATCTACCTGAGTCAATTGTTCAAAGAACTCAAATGGACTCGCTCCACATTTGTTGGAGCCCTGATTCCATCGAGCATCTTCTGCCTCTGCATGGCTCTTCCCATTCTCCCGCCCCCGCTCTTTGAACAGATCGTCTCAAAGTCCGACGTAGAGGTCCCCGCCGCCGAACGCGGTAAAAAATCACCCCTCCAAGGCCATGCTGATATGTTTGGATGGCCGGCAATGGCCGCCACCGCCCGCGAAATCTGGCTCACCCTCCCCGAAGAAGAACGGAACCGGACACCCATCTTCGGTATGAACTACGGCGAATCGTCTGCCGTTTGGTTTTTCAATCAGGCCGAACCAAACCTCAAAGTCATCGGGCGTCACAACGAATTCTGGTTGTGGGGACCCGGCGATTGGGATGGCCAAACTCTGATCGTCGTCGGCGCACTAACGCCCGAGATTCGGGACGCATTTAATTCTGCCGAAGAAGTCGCCCGACTCAACGAGCGATACGCTGTCCCCGAAGAAGCAACCGCCCCCATCACGATCCTCCGTGGGCTCAAAAAGCCCGTCCCCGAGTTTTGGGCCGATGTCCGCCACATTCAGTAACCAAATCCCCGCACCCCTACCTAAATCGCCCTCACCCCAATCAGGAACAAGCAAACCAGAGGATCACTGGATTCTCTCACCCATTGCTTGACCCATGAACACTCACCTCAACCACGAACAAATCCCTGCCTCTCACGCCATTCACCACCCTGCAATCGCGCAGCTCCAAGCTGTTCGCGCCACCCAAGTTTCAGAGTCCCCCGCCAGCCAACGTCCCGGCTCGGAGAGCCATTCCCAGCGTCACCAAGAAGCCGGAATTTCCGCTGGCGGCGCCGGGCCCGGCCCCATCCCCGAATTCAGCCCGGACTACCTCCGGATCAAGGAACGTCTCGATGTCGCCCAATCCACCCTCCATCAACTGACCGACCTCATTGACGGAACCGTGGACGGCGTCTCTGGTTATGGCCCCGCCAGCAACAAGAATAACCAGCGACTCCTCAAAGGTGCCGTTGGTGCCGCCCAAGAAATCGTTTCCCATGCCGAAGCGGGTGGCGAAGCCATCATCCGCCTCCAGCCCGCAAACATCTATAACAAAACCATCCCCACCGAATCCCAACGCGCCATCGCCGCGTATGGGGCAAACGCATTTCACGCTCCCCAAAAATCAAAAGATCCTTCCCTCGTACGTCAAGCAATCCACATCCTTCAACTCCATGTCGCTGGCCCGAACGGAGTCCTTGCCGACCTCCAAAATTTAGCCGAAAACGGCCCTCACGCTTCCGACCGTGCCCGTCGCGCTCTCGGGGAAGCCCGCAACACCCTCGTCGGCCTCCAAAACGTTATCGCCGACACCCAAGCCAAAGCCCTCGACCAAATGCGCGCTACCGGAACAATCGCCCATGCTAAACCCCTCGACCGTAATCTCTAAATTCTAGTTCAAAGAGCGTTTCCACTCATCCAGTTTCATCAATGCCTCCAGCGGTGAAAGCGCATTCACATCCAATTCTTTAAGTGCCTCGACAACCGCGTGCGGTTGCTCCTCAAAGAGCGAAAGCTGCATCCGTTGCAAACTCACCGGAACCTCCACCCGATCCTCACGCCCTTCCAAAGAATTCAAAACCTCCCCCGCTCGCCGAACCACACTTGGTGGCACCCCCGCCATTTTCGCCACATGGAGTCCATAGCTCCGATCCGTCCCCCCCGGTAAAACCTTATGTGCCCAAACGATCTGATCCCCACGTTCCTCCACCGCAACCCGAAAGTTAGCGACCCCCGGCGTCTGTTCCGCAATCTGATTGATCTGATGATAGTGCGTAGCAAACAATGTCTTAGCTCGCGTCCGCGCTAAATATTCCACCATCGCCCAGGCAATCGCTAGTCCATCAAACGTCGAAGTCCCCCGACCGACCTCATCCAAAACCACCAAACTCCGATCAGTTGCGTTATTCAAAATATTGGCACTCTCAACCATCTCCACCATAAACGTACTTTGACCGAGCGCAATCTCATCCTTCGCCCCGATCCGCGTAAACACCCGATCACACAACCCTAGGCGACAGCTCGCCGCTGGAACAAAACTACCAATCTGCGCCATCACCACAATCAAAGCCGCCTGACGAAGAAACGTTGATTTCCCGCTCATATTCGGACCGGTCAATACGATGAGCCTGGTTTCATCACCTAAGTCCAAGTCATTCGGAACAAATGTGCCAACCCCCGCATCCACCACCGGATGCCGCCCCGATCTCACTTCAAAGACGTCTTCGTCTACCAAATCGGGCTTCACATACCCCCGGTCGAGTGCAACTTCCGCCAGCCCACATAAACAGTCAAACTCGGCAATCACTCGCGCCGTCTTCAAAAGAGCTGGCCCATGTGCCGCAACCAAGTCCCGCAATCGGCAGAAAATCTCAAACTCCAATTCATCCGCTTTCTCCTCTGCCCCCAAAACCGCCGACTCATGCTCCTTGAGTTCTGCCGTAATGTATCGCTCCGCATTCGCCAAAGTCTGCTTCCGAATGTAGTGATCGGGAACTTTGTCCGCCATCGCCCGACTCACTTCTAAGTAGTAACCAAAGACCGAGTTGTAACCCACTTTGAGTTTTTCTAACCCCGTTGCTGCCCGTTCTTTTGCCTCAAGCCGAGCGATATACCCCTTCCCATCCCGGGAAAGCTGGCGTAAAGCATCGAGCTCCAGGTCAAACCCTTCCCGAATCACCCCGCCGTCCCTCGCCGAAACAGGTGCCGAATCCGCCACCCCCTTCCTCAATTGCTCCGCCAACTCTTCATGCCGATCAAAGTCGTTTTTCAGAACTTTCAAATGCCCCAACGCGACCCGTCGAACTGCGTCCTCAATCGCCGGCAGCGCTTCTAGCGAATCCCGCAAACCAAGCAAATCCCTGGGTGTCGCAAGCCCCGTCGCACACCGGCTCACCGACCGCTCAATATCGCAGAGCCGCTTCAATCCCGCCCGCAAATCCGCCCTCACTAAAACGTGCCCACCAAACCGCTCCACCGATTCGTTCCGCGCGCGAATCATCCCCAAATCCAAGAGCGGTTGCTCAATCCACCGCCGCAATAGCCGGGCTCCCATCGTCGTCACCGTCCCATCAAGAACACTGAGCAACGTATTTCTCCGCCCTCCATCCCCCAAATTCTGAGTCAATTCCAAACTTCGACGGGTGCTCGGATCAAGCTGCATAAACCCATCAGTAGAGTAATAAGCCAACCCCGAAACATGCGAGAGCCCAACTCCGTTTGTCCGCGCATAATCCAAAACCATCCCCGCCGCCACCGCTGCTCCCGGACGATCATCAATCCCAAAACCACCCAACTGAACAACCTCGAACTGATCTTTCAAAAGTCGCTCGGCCTTTCTCGCATCCACTCCATCTCGCTCTGTCGCGATCAAACCCAGTCCATTCGCCGCCGTCTCCTCAATTCCAACTGCCATCTTAGGGGAAAAGAGCACTTCCGCCGGCATCAAACGCGCCAACTCCTGCAAAACCCGCTCTCCCACCCGATCCCCATCAATTTCCGTGACCATAAACTCTCCGGTCGAAGAATCCAAAGTCGCGATCCCTGCCTTCCCGTTCACCAAACACAATGCCGCAAGAAAATTGTTGCTCCCCGGAGTCAACATAGACTCTTCCATCAACGTCCCCGCCGTCAAAACTCGCGTAACTTCTCGGCGAACCAACCCCTTGGCCTTTTTCGGATCCTCAACTTGGTCGCAAAGTGCCACCTTCTGTCCCAGCCGAACAAGTTGCGCCAAATATTTCTCCACCGAATGAAACGGCACCCCTGCCATCGAAATGCGGCCATTCTTTCCATCCTCCCGACCCGTCAAAGTAATCTCAAGAAGTCTCGCCGCCGTTTCCGCATCTTCTCCATAGAACTCGTAAAAATCCCCCACCCGCATCGCCATCAATACGCCCGGATGTGCCTCTTTCGCCCGGAAATACTGTTGCAACATGGGGGTCTGCGCGTTCACTTCAAAAACCTTCTCCACAGTATGCCAAATCCCCTCCCTCCCCTCTCACCCCTATACCAGCTAAAATAAAGCTGGATCGCACATGAAAAAGCTCCTCATCCGCTGGATCATCCTTGTCGTCGCCTTCATTGGGGCCAGCTTCTTGGTCAATCTCGTCATCCCCAATGGCATCACAATCGATCTCACAACCCAGGGAATCATGACGTTGTTTGTCGGAAGCGCTTTCCTCGCCATCGTCAATGCAACGCTAGGCAAACTTCTCAAGCTCATCGCACTGCCCCTCAACTGTCTCACCCTTGGCCTCTTCGCCCTCGTGATCAATGCCGCCCTGTTCTGGGCTGTCGGAAGTCTCGGCCTCGGCTACAAAGTAGAAGGATTCCTCGCCGCCTTTGTTGGCTCCATTCTTGTCTCGGCGATCAGTGCCGTCCTCGGAGTCTTCATCCCGGATGATAGCAAAGAAAAAGACTAGACGGCTTCAAAACTGGCTTCTGCCAACCGCCGACCTCTTCCGCTACGTCCTTCTCGCCGCGGGAGGCTTTCTCGTACTCCTCCTCGGAATTCACATGAGCTTCCAGTACGTCCTGCAAGCTCTTTTCAACAATGTCGGCGTCACTTGGGATAACATCGCCTCCCAAATCTCAGGCCAACCTGATGGTCGCCAAGTCACCCACCTCGTTGGAGGAATCCTCATGGCCATCGGAGGCTACAGCGTATGGCGCGGAACGCGGGGGTTCTTCCGCCGACTCGGTTCAGTCGCCGCAACTCCTGGCAAAAACGCCCTTGTCTCGGGCTATCTCAAACGTCAACAACTCGCCCGTGGCCCCCGCATCGTCGCCATCGGCGGTGGAACTGGACTCTCGACCCTCCTTCGGGGCCTCAAGCAATACAGTTCCAACATCACCGCCATCGTCACCGTCACCGATGACGGCGGATCATCCGGACGACTCACCCAAGAAATGGGCATCATCCCTCCCGGTGACCTTCGGAACTGCCTTGTCGCCCTCGCCGATGCCGAAAAGCGAATGACCGACCTCTTCCAGTACCGATTCTCCGCCGGCACTGGAGCTCTCAGCGGACACAGCATTGGCAACCTCCTCCTCGCCGGATTTGTCGAACAAGCCGGGGGAGACTTCGACGAAGCCCTCCAACTCGCCTCCGAAGTCCTCGCCATCCGTGGACGCGTCATCCCCTCCACGACCGACAATGTCACCCTCCGCGCCCTCATGGAAGATGGCTCCACCCTCGAGGGCGAAACCACAATCGTTGAATCTCACCTCAAAATCCAGCGCATCTATCTCAACCCCGCCCACCCCCGTCCCCACGAAAGTGCCATCGAAGCCATCCGCGAAGCCGATCTCATCTGCATTGGCCCAGGAAGCGTTTACACCAGCATCGTCCCCAATCTTCTCGTACCCGGAATCGCCGAAGCAATCCTTGAATCGGACGCTCTCAAAGTTTACATATGCAATGTCATGACCCAAGCGGGCGAAAGCGACAAGCTCACCGCCGCCGAACACGTCGTCGCTCTTCAAGCAAACGTTCCCAATCGTGTTTTCGATTACGTTCTCATCAACACCGCAACTCCCCACATTGACCTCGTCGAAAAATACCAAGCCTCCAACCAAGAACTCGTCATCCCCGACGCTGATCGGATCAAGCAAATGGGTTACCGACCCGTTCCTGGCAACTTCATGTCAGAATCCGACTACGTCCGCCACGACCCCATGCGCATCGCCGCTCGACTCATTGACCTCCTCAAAAAAACATGAACGGCATCGCTATTATTCTCAGCGGCCCTTCGGGGGTTGGCAAAGACACAATCATCGACCGCTGGCAACAGCTCGATCCATCCGTCCATCGCGTAGTAGCCTTTACCACCCGTCCGCCCCGTCCCGGCGAAGAGAATGGACACTCTTACCACTTTGTCACCCGCTCAACGTTTGAATCTCTCGCTGCTTCTGGACATTTCCTAGAATACAAAGAAGTCCACGGTAACTTCTACGCCACCCCTCTCAAAACCCTCCGCGACATGGTCAAACAAGGAAAAAAAGCCATCCTAAAAATAGATGTTCAAGGCGCCCTCCAGGTCATGCCCGATCACCCTGAAATCCTCAGTATCTTCCTCCTCCCTCCGTCAACTGAAGAACTCATCAGCCGCCTCAAAAACCGAGGCACCGAATCCCCCGAAAAACTCGCCGAACGCATCAAGAACGCCGAATTTGAACTCGCCCAAGCCCCCCACTACCAACATCAAGTCATCAACCACAACGTAGATGACTGCGTCCAAGAAATCATGACCATCGTGGAGGAAGCATGTCAAACATCGTCCTCGGAGTAAGCGGAAGCATTTCTGCTTACCGCGCTTGTGACCTCGCTCGCGATCTCATGCGGGCAGGACATACCGTCCGCGTCTGCCTCACCGATTCTGCCGCGAAATTCGTCACCCCCGTCCTCTTTGAGACCCTCACCGGCAACCCCTGCCTCACCGATACATTCGAAGAACCCATCCGGGGCCGAATGGCGCACATCGACTGGGCGCGGCAAGCCGACCTGATTCTCCTCGCTCCCGCCACCGCCAACACCCTCAATAAACTTGCTCAAGGCATCGGCGATGACATGCTCACGACCCTTATTCTTGCCGCTCAAGTTCCCCTCCTCATCGCCCCCGCCATGAACCCGGTGATGTACACCCATCCCGAAACCCAAGCAAGTATTCACAAACTCCAATCCCAAGGCGCATTTTTCATCGAACCCGCCGAGGGCGATGTCGCTTCCGGAGAAACCGGTCAAGGAAAACTCGCCCCGAACGCCGAGATCATCGCTTCCGCCGAGTCAATTCTCGCCCGACGACAATCCCTCACCGGAAAAACCATCCTCATCACCTCCGGACCGACCCAAGAATCCATCGATTCCGTCCGTTTCCTGACAAATCGATCCTCCGGCAAAATGGGCCTCGCCATGGCTCGTGCGGCTCAACTGATGGGTGCCGAGGTTATCCTCATATCTGGCCCAACAAGTCTCCCCGATCCCGCAAATGCCACCACCATCCACGTTCGTACCGCCGAACAAATGCTCGCCGCCGCACATGAGCAAGCACCAAAAGCCGACTGGATCATCGGCCTCGCCGCCGTCTCTGATTACCGCCCCGCCAACCCAAGCCCAACCAAAATCCGGCGATCAGAAGAAGACCTCACCCTCACGCTCGTCCCCAATCCCGACATCATCGCCACATTAGCCCAGCAAAACCCCACCAAGCGCGTCGTCGCATTCGCTGCCGAACCCACCCAAGACCCCGCCTACGCCGTAGAAAAGATGCATCGCAAAGGCGTCTCCGCCATCGCACTTAACGACATTTCTAACCCCCAAATCGGATTCCAAAGCGACGAGAACGAACTCACATTGATCCTCGCAAACGGCAAATCCTTCCAATCCGGTCGCAAATCCAAACTCAGCTGCGCACTGTGGCTTCTGGATCAGCTCAGCGAAAATCCCTAACGCCGCAAACTTACCGATACCGTTGTCTTTCCATCATTGATCAAGCCCCGGATCGTGGCATCCATGGCAATCCACTGACCCGTCTTGGCATCAATGACCCAGGTTCCGCGCCCCATTTCCGGACGCTCCCGGTCATTCCCTGCAACCACCATCTCCACCGTAGCCCGCCCGTCGGTAACCGAGCGCAATGTGTAGCTCAAACGAACCCCCGGAATCTTGCCCCGCTCTGGATAAACAACCTGCCATCCGCCCCCGACTGCGACCGCCTGTTCCGGTGCAACAAAGCTCCGAACTCGGCCCAAACTCCACGCATCCCTGGCTTCCGTATCTTTTAACCCCACAAACCCCTTCACCATTCCTCGCGCATTAAAATCAACCATAGTTTCGGTCTTGCGTGCATCGCGCATCTCGTCCGCCCCCATGCGAATATCTGTCCCCAAATTCGTAGTCTTCGTCCGGTATCCCTCGCCCGAAACCGAATCCACAACTTGCTTCAACCGCGCCGAGACAACATACTTCGGCTCCGCCCCCGGCGTCTCCATTCCAAACGTAAACTCCGAAGCATCCCCCTTATTTGGCATCCATCGCAAGCTGTATTCATCCGCCGGTGCCAAAACCCCCGCGTTCACCGCAACGAAAATCAAACCGCAAACCGTCATAATCTATAGAATAGACGGAGCAACCCCTCAAGTGATACGCCCATGAAAATTTCGACCCTCCTTGCCCTCTTCATCGCTGTACCTCAGCTCGCACTGGCTCAATCCGATACTGAACTCGACTACATCAAAACGCTAACTCTTCCTAATATCTTTTACTCAAAGAGCAAGGCGGTATATGTCATGCCCCCCAAACAGGTCTTTTACGGTGCTGTCGCCGGAGTATCAGTTCGATCAGACTCCCAATACATTAGCTTCGTCGGCGACACCTCCGCCCATCGAACAATTCCTGGTCATTCAGAAAAAGGCTTCTCCGCCCTCAACATCGGCCCGACTCAAGCCATCTACACTTATCACTTCCGATCCGGCACATTGAAGAAAATAATGGATGTTCCAGCAAAAATATTGGACTGCTCTTTCCCAGTAGGCAGCCAAGACCTCTATCTCTCAGTTGAACAAAATGATCAGATCATCAACCTTTTGATTTCGCCCGAATCCGGCCAGCGACGCCAATTCATTCCGCCAAAATTTGAGTTTGATTCTAGCTATCCCCGGTTTATCCCCACTCAGAATGTTGTCGTCTATACAGACCAAGACGCCAATGAAAATCTTATTCTCCATGTACTTTCGTTACAGAACACGGGAACCAGAACTTTCAGATTTGGAAAAATTCCTCAGTACTTCGTAAATTCTTCCGCTTCAAATCTGTATGTAAATATTGATCGAACCCAATTCGAAGTTAACCTTCAGAATGGTCAACTCACCGAAATGCCTCAGGGCTTCAAAATTCCGTATCAAGAACCACCCTACGAGGTAATCCCCGGCGAATCTGTTGCGATTGGCGATCCCTCCATATTTCGGCGAAGGTGGTCGGACGAGCAACCATCAACAACTGAGAATCTCAAGCCTCTCATCATCGCCCGCGACGGACTTGATGGGAAGTCAACATTCGATGGAAAATTTGTTTACTACACAGACCGCTCCGGCCTTTTCCTCGCTGATCTCGTCAATATCTCCCTCCCTGATTTAACTGAACTTGCCAAAGAAACTGTCAAACGGGAAACAATGTCCCGCGCCAAACAGGTCGGAACCGGAATAATGATCTACACGGCAGACTACGACGATCACTTACCCCTCGCCAATGACTGGCAAGGATCCGTTCATCCCTACCTCAAAAATAAGTCGCTAACCAACGGATTTACATATCTCATGAATGGTCAAAATGTATCAGAAATCGAAAACATCACCCAAACAATAATGGGAATGATCGAAACCCCATTTGGAACAGCAATCGTCCGCGGCGATTCATCGGTAATCTGGAAAGACCGCCCGAAACGAATCGAGAATCAAGCCAATCTTAAATTCTAAGCCCGCAGTATTCCGCCAGACCCCGAAGCTCATTCACCAAAGCCGAAAACTGCTCCGTATCCAATGCCTGGGAGCCATCGCTTAAAGCCTCGTTCGGATCAGGATGCATCTCGATCATCACCCCGTCCGCCCCTGCCACGACTGCCGCCTTGGCCATCGGTGCCACCAACGACGCCACTCCCGTCCCGTGACTCGGATCAACCACAACCGGCAAGTGCGTCAACTCCTTCAAAACTGGCACTGCGTTCAAGTCCAATACATTGCGCATATAAGTCTTGTCCATTGCCAAAATCCCTCGCTCACAAAGCACAACGTTCGGGTTCCCCTGGTTCAGAACATACTCACTCGCCAGCAAAAACTCATCGATCGTCGCTGATGGCCCCCGCTTCAAGAACACCGGCTTGCCACTCTTCCCCGCCTCAATCAATAGCGGGAAATTTTGCATACTTCTAGCCCCAATCTGCAACATATCCGTATGCTCCGCCACAATCTCAACCTTGTCCGCAGACATGACTTCAGTAATCGTCGCAAGCCCAGTTTCCTCAGAAACTCGCTTCATAATCTCAAGCCCTTCCTCCTGCAAACCCTGGAACGAGTAAGGTGAGGTCCGAGGCTTAAAAGCCCCGCCGCGCAACATCGTTGCTCCCGCCGCTTTCACCTGGTCAGCCGATTTGCGGAACTGCTCATAGCTCTCAACCGAGCAAGGTCCCCCGATAACGACAAATTTTCCCGATCCAAATTCAACATTCCCCGCCCGGACAACCGTCTTCTCCGGATGAAACTCCATTCCCGCCAATTTGAATGGACTCGAAGTCTGCGTAATCTTACTAACAAAATCTAGCCGCCCCAAAACCGATTCCAAGTCCACACGCTGGTCGTGAGACAAACTCGCCGGAATCCCGACCGCCCGCCGAGGCTCACCCGGCAAAATCAGCGGCTCAATTCCCCGATTTTGAATAATCGAGCAAACCTGGTCAATCTGGGCATCGCTCGCCCCCACTTTCATCAAAATCAACATGGAAGCCTCAAATATACCGACTCAACCAAGCTGACCCAGGCTGACCGTCCATGCCCTCAGCAGTTCCAAGGTCATCCCTTTATGCAAGCTATCGTTACGACACTCACACAAAGCCGAATAAATACACAGCGGGCAACCTTCCCCGCATCCGCAAGCTTCTACTAACTCCTTCGCCCGGTTCAATAGCATTCCGCGCTCTCGATAACACTGCTCCACTAAACCCAGCCCCCCCGGTGCAACGTCATAGAGAAACACCGCTGGCTCCATTGTGTCCGGCGCCAAAACGTACCAACTCGAACCCATATCCCGCCGATCACAACCCGCAACCAACGGAGCCACTGCCCCCAAAGCGTGCTCTAATCCGTGAATCCCTCCCGTTGCCTTGTCCACTCCCAGGTCAAATCCCGGCACCAGTCCCCATGCCATCCCTAGCCGCATCGCCACCGTATCAATCGTCCGGCTCATCGGCTCCAACTCTTCTTCAGAAAGGATCGCATTCCCCCGCAAGCTCATTTTCCTGTAGCCAGTCACAAGGGTCGTGACACTCACCGCCTCCAAACTCGCTGCACAGTCCCCACGATCATCCTTCTCCAGCACCGCCTGAGATTCAATCACGCTCTGGACAATCGCCTGAGTGTAATAATCCCCTTCAAACCTATTAAGTTCAGCGACCCCCTCCGTCCAGTCCACTCGCTCAACGATATAACTTTCACCCCGATGCAAATGAACCGCCCCCATATGCGCCCCTTGCATCGCCCGCCACTTTTCCATATCTCCCAAAGGTTCACCATGAGCAAAAAGCTGGACGGACTCTCCATCCGCCGTCCTGATATTCACTTCCGACGCCGGTGATCGGTGCGCCGGGAAGAAGATCATCCCCGCCGATTCTTTCGCCTCACCTGCCTCAATCAACCCATCTACGACCGAGCGCGCGTCCCACTTCTCAATGTCCCCCCACGTCATAGGACGTTCATGGAGAGCACACTTAATCTGCCGGGCGGCAATCAGAAGATTGCGCACACTCGCCAGAGATGGCTCCGGCTCACCCGCGAGCAAGTTAATTCGCCGAGCCAAAAACTGCTCCAACGGATCAGCATGAGCTAGCATCAACGCCATCCCCCCTCGCCCCGCTCGTCCCGCCCGACCTGCCTGTTGCCAAAAACTTGCCCGGCTTCCCGGATACCCATTCAGAATCACTAAATCCAATCCCCCGACATCAACTCCAAGCTCCATCGCGTTCGTTGTTGCAATCCCTCGGAGTGACCCCGAAAACAGCCTCTTCTCAATGTCTCGCCGTTCTTTTGGTGTATATCCCCCGCGGTAAGCATCAATCCAACCTGCATCCCCTCCAATCTTTTCTAACTCATTGCGCCCCGCCCGCAATACCAATTCCACTCCCGTCCTGGATCGACAAAACACCATCGTTTTGACTCCATGGTTCACAGCCTCCGCCAGAAGTTCCGCCGTCTCGGAGTTCGGGCTCCGTGCCTCACTCACCTCATCATCAACGGCTTCGACGACCACAACCTGTTTCTCACCTTGGGGTGACCCATCACGCTCAATCAATCCACAATCCCGACCCGTTAAGTCGAAAAAATGTTGAGCCGCATTACTCGTGGTGGCGGAACAAGCAATAATCTGTGGCCTGCTCCCATGCCACTCACAAAGCCGGAGCAATCGCCGCAAAACCCATCCGAAATGCCCTCCAAATGCTCCGCGGTAAACGTGCGCTTCATCAATCACAATCAAGCGCAAATTCTTCAAAAACCGGAGCCAATTCTCATGACCAGGAAGAAGGCCGATATGAACCATATCAGGATTCGTCAGGATGATGTTCGCTTGTCTTCGGATCGCCGACCGGCCAGATCGTTCTGTATCTCCATCATAAGTCGCACAGAGCACGGAATCCCCTGGCACCAACTCCATCAATTTCCCCAGCTGATCCTGGGCCAGTGCCTTCGTCGGAAAGAGAAAAAGACACCTAGCTGCTGGCTCTTCCAAGCAAGCCTTCAACGCAGGGATCACATAGCAGAGCGATTTACCGCTCCCTGTACCCGTTAAAACCATCAAATCTTCGCCTTGAGACGAGCGATCCACTGCCTCAGCTTGGTGGGAGTAGAGCCGATCAATACCTCGGTCAGTCAGCCACCTCTTCAATTCATCTGGCACAACGGCAGGCATGTCCGCCCACTCTGCCGACCGCGAAGAAATGAGCGTCGCATGAACAGGCCGATCTCGCAATATCTGCCCGATCCGCCGCGCATCCATACTCCTAGTCTAGCGCGTTCAAAACTTCCGCATCGGAATCTCGACCTTTCATTGTGAGCCGCGCCGCCGCAATACTTCCAAAAGTCAAAATCAATAGCGGAACACCCATCAAAGTCAATGAGAAAATGTCACCAGAAGGGGTAATAACTGCCGTCGCCACAAACACACCCACCGAAGCCTGTCTCCAGTACCGTGTTACTGCTTGCGGAGTGATAATTCCCAGTTTGGTCAAAAAGAATACGATCAGCGGCAACTGAAATCCAACACCAAACGCAAGAATCATCTTAGAACTAAACAAAACGATATCTGCCGGATTCTGTATAACCTCCGCCCCCTTAAAGCCCTGGGACATTTCCGCAAACCACCGGAACGTTATGGGCAAAATCATATAACCCAAGAACCCACCCAAAGCAAATAACGCCACCGAGAATGGCACAACCACTTGCAGCGGCTTCTGCTCATGGGGACGCAGCCCAGGTTTTATGAACCCCCAAATCTGCATAACCGTCAGCGGAATAGTAATAACTAACCCCAATGTCAACGCCATTTTGAGCTGGAAGAAGAATGCTTCCGGCAAACTACTCCAAGCCGCAGAAAATTTGAACCCCTCGGGCAAAGACTTCTTGACCATCAAAAAGATATGGTCATAAACCGGGGTCACGAGCCACCACCCGGCAACCATTCCGATAGCAATCACCAATACAATTCTGAACAGGCGAACCCTCAACTCCTCAAGATGCTCTCCCAAAGTGAGACGAAGCTCATCGGATCGATCCGATGAGCTTCCATCTTGCTGATCAAGGCGTTGCGCCATGACTCATATTATTGGCGATTTTGATTCCAGAACCTGGGCTTACCGCTCCAAAATCGTGATGACTCGTGATTGTTGTCGAAGAATCATCTTCACGCCAACGGAGCCACCCGGAGCAGATCCACCGCCACCGAATCCACCGCCATCTGCCGGCGGCACACCCGCGGCTCCACCATTGTCTTGACCTCCGCCATCCCGAGTTGCTTGGTTCAAGCTCTTCCTCATGTTAAATGAGGGACCACCCATCGTGTAGAGATCAATTCTGCTTGAGGCATCAGCAAGAGTTCCCGGCCCAATGCTGGCACCACCAGGGCCGACTGGACCGCCCCGACCACCTCGCCCTGTCGGCGGGCCGCCGGCAGCACCACCACCATTTCCTCCACCCCCGCCTGAACCGCCGACCTCAACAATCTGTTCAGACGTTTGGCGCAGTTCTTCTCGGATCAGAATTCCACGATCCAATGCGAACCATTGAATGGATTCAATCTTCAAATTTTGTGTTTCTCCTTCGACACCATCAAGGCTGTTGAGACCACGAAGATCGTCAGCTCCCAAACTCAATTCCGTTCGGATTTTCGCGCATGGAATTCCTTGCTCCCATTCAACAGATTCAAGCGTGCCCCGAGCAACTTGGTTTGCGACATACTTATCTTGCTCATGCCGTTTGTCCAAGTCTAACTGTGCAAGTGGAATCGCTGCTTGCCAGGAATCCCCAACCGCAACTTTGCGTGAGGGCAGGATTGGCGGTGGGAACAGCGCGAAGAGATCCGTGCGGGCATCCACACTGCCACCTTCCCATGGGAAGAACGTCGGCAACGAGGTGAATACTTCCCGCCCCGTGTTCGTGATACGCATGAAAATCGGGTGCATTTCAAAGTCGCGGTATCGCTGCGGCTCCGTCGCGCCAACAACGTTCAGCCACGCGTAATCCTTGCCCTTTTCCGGCAATGCTTGAATGCGGATTAAACCTTCGTTCCCGTAATTGTTGTGGTGAGCAATCAAATAGCGTACGTTAATTGGTGGCGAAGCGATTTCTGCCGCACGCGAGCCCAATTGTGCTTGAGCTTGTGTCACGACCGAAACAACTGATTGTTGACTTCGATTGTATGTGTATTCTCGGCCTGGGGTGAACCGATACCGCAAACTGAACCCGTCCGGATTTCGGTTGATCAAACTCTCCGAGTTATCAAGCGTCACGTTAACGCTCGATCGGTTCAAAACCATCGGAGCACCTTGAGTATAGAAGTACAAAACTGCTTCCACAGTCAGTGGCCCATCCGCAAGCCTCCGCTCCTTCGTATTCAAATTGTAAACGTAGTCATCGCCCTCAACGTCCGGCACGACTGCTTCCAAGAACTTCCCGTTCACCAAAATTCCAATGTATCCCCCTTCCGGAATACTGTTCTTGGGAATTCGAACCTTTACGGTCTCACGAACCTTTGAGCCATCAACTGGGCGGCGGATTGTAAAGGTGCCCTGAGCCAATGCCCCCGCAACCAAGACGGTTGCCAACGCTGCTGCGAATAATCTGTTCATCAAGCAATCTCCGGTACGCAACGAGCCAACAATCACCGCGCGCACACGTTATCTTACGTCTCAGACGCAGGCCAAGTCCCCAGACGTTACAATCTGACCGACAAAAACTTCGCGTCCCAAACGGGGAAAATTCTACCCCCGACCGCAACAAAAATCGAGCACAATCATAGGTGACCCATGTCCACTATTTCCCTCGATCTCGAATCCCTCAACCCGCAACAAAGAGAAGCCGTCGAACACCCCGGCGGCCCCCTCATGATCGTCGCCGGAGCTGGGTCAGGAAAAACAAGGGTCATCACATATAGAATCGCTCGACTCATCGGCGAAGGTTGCCCACCGTACAGAATCCTCGCCGTAACGTTCACTAATAAGGCCGCAAAGGAAATGCGCGAGCGAATCGAGAACCTCGTCGGACCCAATGCCAAAGATATCTGGATGGGCACATTCCACGCCCTCTGCGCCCGAATCCTCCGCATGGACGGAACCGCCATCGGCATAGATCGCAATTTCGTCGTCTACGACGATTCCGAACAACTCTCACTCATCAAAGACTTGATCAAATCACGGGGATTCGACGACAAAGCTATCCAGCCGCGAGGAGTACTTTCCGAAATCTCCCGCGCCAAAGAGCAAATGCTCACTCCCGAAAAATACGCGGACCGCGCTAGTTCATTCTTCGAACGAACCGTCGCCGGAATCTACAAAGACTACCAACGACGACTTCAAAACGCCAACTCGTTGGACTTCGATGATCTCCTCTTCAAAGCCGTCCGCCTTCTCGAAGAATCCGAATCCGTCCGAGAAAAGTACCAAGAAAAGTTTCTCCACGTCCTCGTCGACGAGTACCAAGACGTCAACTTCACCCAATACCGCCTCGCCGATCTCCTTGCTGGCAAAAACAAAAACCTCACCGTCGTCGGCGACGACGACCAGTCCATTTACGCCTGGCGCGGGGCCGATGTCGGGCTCATGATGCGGTTCACCCTCGATCACCCGAAAGCCACATTGGTCACTCTCGACCAAAACTATCGTTCAACCCAAAACATCTTGAGCGGCGCATATTCCGTCGTCAAGCACAACCGGGGGCGCAATGACAAAAAGCTGTGGACCTCAAATGACTCTGGCGAACTCATCCAAATTGGCGAAACCGGGACCGAGCACGACGAAGCCCGTCTTGTCGTCGACCGCATCAACCACGAAATCCGCACCGGGCGTCACACCTACGGCGACTTCGCCATTCTTTATCGCACAAACGCCCAATCCCGAGTCATAGAAGAAGCCTTCCTCACCCACCAAATCCCCCACATCCTCGTTGGTGGACAGAGATTCTACGATCGCAAAGAAATCAAAGATATGATCGGTTACCTCCGCGTCGTCTGGAACCCCGCCGATGAAGTCTCCCTCCGCAGAACAATCAACACCCCAACTCGAGGAATCGGACCGACCGCATTCCAAAAAGCCCAAGCCTTTGCCGATCACCACAACATCACACTTTACGAGGCGTTCACCAACCCGCAGTTTGAGCAAGAACTCCAGAAGAAACCCCTCCAAGGAATCCGGAACTACCGCAAGACAATCGAAGATGCTCGTGAAATGCTCGAAACCGGAGCAGTCACCCCCATCCTAAAACATGTGATGCAGCAAAGCGGATACCTTGATGAACTCCGCGCCGAAAGAACCGAGGATGCACAGAACCGCCTCGACAACCTTCAAGAACTGATCAATGTCACCGCCCAGTTCGATAGTGATCCAAACCAAGATCACAATCTCGGGCAATTCCTAGAAACAGTGGCCCTCGTCAGCGATATCGACTCCATGAAAGAAGATGGCGATGGCGTCAAACTCATGACCCTCCACTCCTCCAAAGGACTCGAATTCCCTGTCGTCTTCCTCATGGGGCTCGAAGAAGGCATCTTCCCACACTCCCGGGCACTAGGCAACGATACAGAACTCGAAGAAGAACGACGTCTGTGCTACGTGGGAATGACCCGCGCAAGAAAGGCCCTCTATCTCACCTACGCGCGACGCCGATCACAGTACGGCCAAGCCAATTTCAACCCACGGTCGCGATTCATCGATGATCTTCCCCGTGAAATCATTGACCAGATGCCCGGAACAACTATGGAAACGTCCATGTCCGTCGTCAGCTCCGCCCCCCGCCTCGAACCACTTCGATCAGGTGGATATGCAATTACAGAACAACCCAAAGCCACCCCATCTTGGGATCCTCCTTTCCGAGTTGGCCAAAAAGTCAATCACCGAAAGTTCGGAATCGGCATCGTCGTGTCATGTGCCCCCCTCAAGAACGACGCCGAAGTCACCGTCGCATTCCCCGGTGCAGTCGGTATCAAAAAAATGGTTCAATCACTCGCAAAGCTGGAGGAAATCTGAACCGCTCACTGTTCTCATTAATAATTATTTGCCTGCTCATGAGCGGATGCGCAAAAACCAATCAGCTCATGCCCCTGGAAGTCGGCAACACATGGACGTATCAAGTTTCCTCTGGCCTTTCCAAAAGAGTTGAGGAAATCAAAATCACCGAAAAAACTAACGTCGGTCGGAACACGGGCTATGTCCTCCTTTCCCCTGCCGGCACAACAACCCTCGCCTGGCAAGGAAATGAACTTGTCGCCGGCCGTTTTGCCAATTCAGAATTCTTCCCCCCCCTCCCCCTGTACTCACCTCTTCCCGACGGTCAAGAGCTGAAATGGAAAGGCACAATCCGAACCGCCGGATCCTCGTCCAACGCTACTGCCACTCTCCGCTCGGCAAAATTAAAAGAAACAATTGACGGAACGGAATTTGAGCTTCAAGTCGGAGAACTCACACTTCAAACACAGGGGAAAAACCAATCCGTGAGTACATGGCTTCGTCCCCGTAAGGGCATCTATCGCCAGGAGCACCGGGTCAACGACCAACTCGTGACCCGTGTGCAATACGTCAGCGGCCCCTAAAAAGCCATGCCCTGATAATCACGCATTAAGCCAACAACTCGGCCAATCACCCGCGCATTATCCTCTGGCCCAATCGGGATGGGTTCGTAAGCCGGATTGCTCGGCATCAGTTTGATTTCACCACCAACCTTATGCATCCGCTTCACCGTCGCTTCATCGTCTACCAAAACCGCAACCAACTCACCGTGTGACGCCGTTTCTTGAGGCTTGATTACGACCAGATCACGGGGATTGATTCCCTCCCCAGTCATTGAATCTCCCTTAACCCGAAGCACAAACGCATTCGCAATTGTCCGCACCATTTCACTCGGAACCGGAATCATATCCTCAACATACTGCTCTGCCAAGATCGGTGCCCCCGCCGCGATTGAGCCCAAAAGCGGCAACATCGTCACATTGACCGAATTCTGAAATGCCGGGTGAATCACCTTGATAGATCGAGGCGTATTCGCCCGCTCGATATAACCCTTCTTCTCCAAGGCATCAAGGTGAACCGTCACTCCGCGCAAAGAGCCGATCCCAAACCGAGCCCCAATCTCCCGGATCGAAGGCGGATACCCATTCTCCGTTTGATAATCCACCACGTAACGCAGAATCTCTTCCTGCCGAGTCGTCAGTCCCTTTGCCATAAGTTTTTCACCTGCAGACATATCCTTCTGTCTGCCAGACATTTCCTATTATTCACATTATCTGTCTACATGTCAAGGCCCGAACCAGGGCCAGGAAACCAACAAGTGCCAAAATAGCGTTTCAAAAAGCAGGAGCCAATCAAGTTGTCCATCATATCAATCCGCCAAGCCATGGAAAAGAAAGGATGTCAAGCCGTCCTTGTCGTAATCGGTGCCGCCCTCGCAATTGGCATGGTCGCCTCCAGCCTGTCCCCTGCACCGCAAAATCCAAACGCCCCCGAAACCGCTATCGCCTTCTCAATCGGTGAAAAGGACATTACAGTCCAACAATTTAACGACCGAGTCACCCAAATCGCCCAAAACCAGATGATGAGTTCCGGCACTCCGGCTGGCGATCTTGGGAACCATGTCACCGCAATCCAAGCAATCATCAACGATGCCGCGACTTCCGCCCTTGCCGCAGAAAAAGGTGTCGCAATCACAGACACCAACATCGAAGCAACCGCAAAAGTCGCCGTACAGCAGTCATATGAGCAAGTCCGCGCTCAACTCATGATGAATGGATTGATCAAACCAGACGCTACAGAAGCCGAGGCAAACGAAATTGTCAAGCAACAACTCGGTGGCAAGTCAATTGACGAAGCCGTTGCCGAACAAACCGCCGAAGTTGTTAAGCAATACAAAGACCCGGAAACCAAATCTAAAATCGTCTCCGCACTCACCCCGGAACTTCTCAAACAAAAGTACAACGAATCCGTTCAATACACCGAAGACGACCTCAAAGCCTCATTCAACGAATTTGCCTTCAGCGTCATCCGATTCGATGACCTTAACCAAGATCTGACCGCCCGCGAAGACAAAGCCACCGAAGCTGCAGAAAAAGCCAAATCTGGTGCCGACTTCGCCGCTCTTCAAAAGGAGTACGCCCCGAATGCCGCAAATGAAGAGAAGTCAATCAATCTCACCGTCGGTCTCCTCGAATCGAGTCCCGAATTGGCAAGCCTCAAAAGTATGAAAGTCGGTGACGTCAGCGACGTCGTGATGTACGGCGGATCCCCAACAGTTTATAAGCTGAATGCAGTCAAGCCCAACGTGCCACCAGAATTCGAAAAGAACAAGGCCCTTCTCCTCCAAAACGCTCGCCAAACCCGAGCAAACCAGCAATACCAAAAGGATATCGAAGCCAAAACCGAAGCTCTCAAACCAACTTTTGCGGATAAAGGACTCGAAATCGCCTTCAAGATTTTCACCGACATGAGCGATCAAGCCATGGTCAGTGATAAAGCAAAACTGACTGAATATCTCGAAGGCAAACTCGCTGAAATCCGATCCGGCGAAGTGGTCAGCAGCAACTATCCCGGTTTGATCGCTGCGACCGAATTCATCGTAGTCGAATCGCTCTACGGTCAAGCCGACGCCGAGAAGCAAAAAGAACTCATCGACGATCGAATCGAGAGCGCAAACAACATGCTCCAGTTCTTTGAAGATAACGACTTCCGCTTGCGATTTGTCGAAGATCTCATCAAAGCGGATCGAAAGGAAGACGCTTACAACTACTTGCTGACAGCTGCCGAGAACAACGGAGATTACGAAGCAACGGGTGAAGCAATTAACGATCGAATCACAAAGCTCGTCGTCCAGGCAAAAGCCGAAAAAACTTGGCCCGAAGACGGTATCCAAGCCATCGAAAAAGAGCTTGAACGATGGCAAACCGAACGCAACCAAGCCATCGCCGACCAAAAGGCTTTTGAAGAAGAGCAAAAGAAGGCCGCTGCAGAGCTCGATAAAGAACTTGTCCCCGAAAATGACAAAGCTCCGGCTGACCCCAAGCCCGAATCCGGCGGAAACTAAAGCATGAATGCCGGTCAGCTGTACGTCGTGGCTGGCCCCATCGGCAACCTCAATGACATCTCGCAACGCCTGCGAGATGTCATTGCCGGATCAGACCTGATCCTAGCTGAAGACACCCGCATCACTGGCAAACTCCTCCAACGCCTTGAAATCTCAAAGCCCATGAGTACGCTCAACGAGCACACTCACGCCACAAAAATTGCTACCTTCCGAGACCGAGTCGCCGCCGGAGAAACCCTGGCAATTCTCACCGACGCCGGCACTCCCGCAATCTCCGATCCTGGCTCGATCCTCGTTGATCTGTGCTTGGATGCAGACCTCACCGTTACTCCGATTCCTGGCCCCAGTGCAGTAACTACCGCCCTTTCGGCTTCAGGATTCTTTGCCCAAAGATACGCGTTCCTCGGCTTCCTCCCCCGTAAACCCGGCCCCGTCAAAAAACTCCTAGAACCATTCGTAGACTCAAGCTTTACCCTGGTCTTCTTCGAAAGCCCCCACCGTTTCACCAAAACCCTCGCCCTCATCGCCGAAACTCTCGGCCCGCGTCGCTACGTCATAGCCCGAGAACTCACAAAACTCAACGAGCAAATCTACCGTCAAACGTTCCCCCACATCCCTACCGAAAAAGACGTCCCCGCCAAAGGCGAATTCACAATCGTGATTGAGGGCTCAAGAAAACACCGGGAACTGGAATAATTAAGCTATACTAAGCGGAATTCTGAGGAGAAATCCGTGATCAAGTTCACGCAAATGAAACGACTTCTAACCATCCTGATCGGAGTAACTGCTATCGCTGCGGTTGCACCCTCCCAAATCAGTACCGAAACCTACCGTCTTCAACCCGAAGACGTGATTACTATTCAAGTCTATCGCGTTCAAGAAATCAACGCCGTGGTTCCGGTCGGTCCGGACGGCAATATCTCTGCCCCGTTCCTCGGAGTCATCAAAGCGGGCGGCAAAACAATCAAAGAATTAGAAGCTGACCTCACCGCGGCATATGTTGACCGCCTCAAGCTGAACGACCCCATCGTCTCGGTCACCATCCGAGAATATCGCCGACTCAAAGCCAGCGTGAACGGATTTGTCGGTCGGCCCGGAATTTACGATATTCGCCCCAACGACCGCGTCCTCGACCTCTTGAGCGCTGCAGGAGGTACGAGCACAGATGGACGAGCCGATCTAAGTAAAGCCTATTTGGTAAAAAAATCAAGTGGCGAGCGCATCCCGATCGACCTCCGCGCACTGCTAACTGGAGATGCAAGTCAAAACTATTCTGTGGAAGACGGTGATCTTCTCCAAGTCCCCGAAGAAACTGACAGCCGCATCGTCGTTGCCGGTCGTGTCCGACAAGAAGGTCCTGTAACTTATCGGGAGCAAATGAAGCTAAGTGAGATCATAGCCACGGCGGGCAAGATTGAACGCCGATCCCGGCTCTCTAAAATTCAAGTTTTCCGACCTCTCCCCGGTCGTCCTTCCGACTTCCTTGTTATCGAAGCCAATCTCATCGATTTTGAAAGCGGTAAGGATCCCGCCCAAAACATCATCATGAAGCCCGGCGACCTTGTCTACGTTCCCGATTCTGGCAACGTCGATTTCGAAATCATCAACTCTATCGCCAACGTTTTCTTCATCTTCGACCGAATCGGTATTAACCCGTTCCGGACTGGAAACTAGAAATAGAGTAACACCAAATAGGCCTCCCCGGTAAACCCGAGGAGGCTCATTTTTTTTAATCAATCTCAAAAATCGATTCGACCTGTGGTGCAGCTCGCAACGTCGCAATCACTGCGCAATACTTTTCATCACTGAGTTGAACCGATCGCGCTAGAGCCGCTTCGTCCAAATTCTCGCCCGAAACGATGTGCTTGATCGTGATCGACAAAAACGGCCGGGGCCATTCTCCCTCCGGAGCCCGCTCTCCGCTCACTTCAATTCGATAACTGTTCACCGTTTGCTGTTTCTTTCGCAGAATCGAAATCACATCCATCGCTGAGCATGCCGCCGCCGCCGAAAGCAACGCTTCCACCGGAGAAACGCCAGAATCTTCTCCGCCATGTTCCGGATGAGCGTCCATCCGCAAAATCTGACCGTTCTCTCCCTTCGACTCAAACGCCATTCCGCCTTTCCATTCAACTGTCATCACTTTCCCTCTATTCAGCAGAAAGCATAACGCACACAAAAGGATTCCCCAGTCCCAATCGGCTAAACTACAAGCTCCTTCGGGAGCGGATGGTTGCTGGTGTGGCCCCCGGTCTTCAAAACCGTGAGCGGCGTCTTAGGGCGCTGGGTGGGTTCGATTCCCACACGTTCCCGCCAAAGTATGAGCATGGCCGAAACAACCCAATTCCTCGGCGCAACGTTTGATCCAAAGGGCGGCATGACTGCATATGAGCCTCATGAGCCGCCTCCATCAAATGGGCTCACATGGATAGCATTATCAGATCCCACGGAACTATCAAATCCAATTTTTGAACCCGTATTAAACCGATTCCCCCTCACACTCGCTGACTTCACTGAAAAGTACAATCGTATTGGCATCGAATCTCGACCAGAAGGATTAGCCCTCTTAACGACTCTACCGCATTGCCGAGATGGAGTCGAATACCACCCGATCGCTATCTTCGCCATCCCAAATTGCATCATCACAGTTTCCAATTTAGAACTCTCCGAGATTAAAAGTCTGTTCAACCAATGGAAACAAGACCCTATCTCAATTGGAGCGACATCGGGAAGACTATTGCACGGAATCCTAGACCTCACTTTGGATACCTTCTTTCCTGCTGTTGACTACATTAACGACGAACTAGACTCGATAGAAGAGCAAATTTTCAGTAGCTCTTCGACTGATCTTTCACGACTCATTGGCATCAAACGAGAACTCCTATTCCTCCGCAAGAACATCTCGCCTATTCGTGAAAACATTAACTCCCTGATTCGAAATGGACAACCTGTTGTTAGCCCATCCGAACTGCCCGAATTCCAAGACATCTATAATCACAGCCTTCGCCTTTCTGAAAACGTGGATCTCAGCCGCGATCTTGTAACCGGCTTGATGGATGTTCAATTGAGCGTCACCAGCAACCACTTGAACGAGATCATGCGAACTCTCACCGTCATCAGTACCATCTTGATGGCCGCTGCCTTGATCGCTGGAATCTACGGCATGAACTTTCAATACATTCCAGAACTCAAATGGCTTTATGGATATCCGTTCGCTATCGGCTTAATGACATTCCTAGGAATCGGAATTTATTTCACCTTTCGCAAACTCAAATTCATCGGCAAAAAGTAACCCTTATTCCTTCTCCCAATCCATCTGGAATCTGCCGAACTCATCCTCTGGCTCCACATGAACCATCACTTTTCGAACAAACGGCATGCGCTCTGTCACCGCGTCATGAACCCGATGCGCCAAGTCATGCCCCTCCCTCACACTCAAACCTCCATCCACCAGAATGTCCAAATCCACAAAATAGTCAAGCCCCAATTTGCGCACCCAGCACCGATGGGTTCCCTTGACCCCGGTAATCGAATAAGCCACCTCCCGAATCTCTTTCACCAAAGCCTCATCCGGGGCCGCGTCCGTCAGTTCTGCCAAAGCCGGGCGCATCAAATGCCACGCATTGAACGCCAAAACCCCCGCCGCAAGCAAAGCCGCCCAGTCATCTGCTGCTTCCCATCCCCGTCCCCCAATCAATGCAATTGAAATACCAACAAACGCCGCCGCCGAAGTGATCGCATCGCTCCGGTGGTGCCATGCGTCTGCCTCCACCGCCAAACTCCGCGACTCCTGACCCCGCCGCAAGGCAAATCGAAACAACCCTTCCTTCACCACCACAACTCCAACCAGTACCGCCAAAGTGAATGGTGCCGGAGCCAGATGCGGTGTCACGATCTCTCGTACACTGGAAATCACGATCGCAACCGCCGCTCCCAGCAAAGCCACCGCAACCACAAGCGCCGCCATCGGTTCCGCCCGGCCCCGCCCATAAGGGTGTTTCTCACTCGGTGCCTCTGACGCTACCTTGAGACCTGCAAAAACAATCAGCGAACTCAAAACATCGGAGCCAGATTCAACCGCATCCGCGACCAGGGCTTGAGAATGCCCAAGAACTCCAGCAAGCCCCTTCACCAAGGCCAACACACCGTTCGTCACCACCCCCACCAAAACCGATTGCCGCGCTAACCGAACTGCCTCCCCCGCGACACACCGCCCATGCCCAAATCTTAACCCATCTCGGTGTCGCCATACAGGGTTTGAATGTAATTCACCTGCCCCGTGTGATAACTCACATTTGAGTTATGGTAGTTCAATACTCTGACCATCTTCCAAGGATCTGGTCCCCAGAAAGTTATCTCACTCCCTAAATCAGAGTCAGGAAACTCTCGAATCAATTCGCATACTTCGCGGGTCTTCTCCCGCAACATCCCAACTGCTTCTTCCAATCCCAAACCCGCTTTCATCGTTTCGTACTGCTCCATAAATTCCGGCGTGAATTCAGGCATCTTTCGATCTCGAATGACGTCCACCATCGATGCCCCAATCAATGCACATTCCGCAACCTGATCCCTCGCATCCCGCCCCAAATCGAGAGGACTCCAATCAGATTTTCCTTCCGGCATCTTGGTGACAGTGAGGATCAAATCATCCATGGCCCGCATCGTTTCGTCGGCAATAAAATCTTGAGCTCGCATGAACCAACCATACACCACACGTCTGCAATAAATTCTGTGAATACGTAATCATCAGCCAAAAAACATCGTAAACTCTTCTTATGCGCATGCCCTGCTTCGGTCTTATTGCCGTTCTCCTAACCCCAATACTTTCTGCCGATCCGCGCATCCCCAATCCCGCATTCCTCGACTCCCGAACCGAAATTCGCCTCGCCCTACCCACACCGAGCGAAACCGCCAAACCCGAAGACTACATTCTCAAAGTCGGCAAGCAAAGGATCACCCCGATCAAACTCGAAGTCACCGAATACGCCAAGAAGCCAACGTCCCCCGCCACCCCCGACAAAGTCGTCCTTCCCGGCACCATCGCCCCTGCTCTCGGCGGCAACTCATGGGATCCAAACGACGACACCACCCGCATGACCCAAGTCAGCCCCGGAATCTACGAACTCAGCATCTTTATCCCCGGCGGAACTTACGAATTCAAAATCGCCCGCGGCGGCTCCTGGGCCGAAAACTACGGCTCTAACTTCACCAAAGACGGGCAAAACATCCGGCTTGTCGTCCCCGCTCCCGAGGCACCCGTCAAGTTCGTAGTCAACTTCAATGACAACACTTTTTACGATTCCATCAACAACCCCGACCAAGTCAAGCCGCCCACAAACGCCCGCCGGGCCAACCAAGACCCCGATGGTGCAAAGCAAAAAATCCGCACCATTGCTCTCACTCTCCCCCGGCCCCTAACCAACCAAGAACTCCTCCGGCCTCTCACCCTCGGCGACCACACCGTCGTCCTGCGCAATGTCCTCGTCGACCCCGCTTTCTATTACAGCAAAACCGATCTCGGCCCCACATACACTCGCGCCAGAACCACCTTCAAAGTCTGGTCACCGCCCAGCACTTCCGCCCAAATCGTCTTCCCAAGTCTCAAAAAGTCATTCCCCATGCGCCGGGGCACCGCCGGAGTCTGGTACATCGAAGTTCCTGGCGACCTCCACGGTCAAACTTACTATTACGCTTTTCGTAGTTACGGTCAAACCCGTACCGCCGCCGACATCTATGCCCCCGCGGCAACCCAACTCAGCGGCCTCAGCATGGTTGTGGATATGCGCCGCACCGATCCGGTCGGTTGGTCCCGCCACCTCCCAAAACTCACTCGACCAAAAACCGAGAGCATCATCTACGAACTCCACGTCCGGGATTTCACTGTCGATCCGGCCAGCGGCATCAAACCCGAATGGCGAGGAAAGTACCTCGGATTCACCCAAACAGGTACGAAGAGCGGTTCCCTTCCCACCGGCATTGACTACCTCAAATGGCTAGGCGTAACTGATATCCACATCCTCCCATTCCAAAACTTCAATCCCGATCACAGCCAAAACTACAACTGGGGATACGAAACCACCTTGTTCAATGTCCCCGAAGAACAATACAGCACCAACCCCGCTGACCCCATAACCACTATTCGCGAAACCAAACAGATGATCCACGCGCTTCATCAAGCAAACCTGCGCGTAGTCCTCGATGTCGTTTACAACCACACCGTCCCCACCAACGGTCCCCGCTCCGCATTTGACCAGACCGTTCCCTACTTCTGGTTCCGCACCAACGATGCGGGCGAACTGCTCAACGAATCTGGAGTCGGAAACGCGCTGCACGACGAGCGGCCCATGGTGCGCAAGTATGTCCGCGAAAGCCTCATCTACTGGCTCCGTGAATACAAACTGGACGGCTATCGCTTTGACCTGATCGGGATGTTCACTCCGGATTCAGTTCGCGACTGGGCCGAAGCAATGAAAAAGGTTCGACCCGACGCCGTCATCTATGGCGAACCCTGGACAGGTGGCGGACCAACGCGATTCGCCAAAGGAGCCCAGCGGGGAATGGGTGTGGCTGTCTTCAACGACAATTTCCGCAACGCCATCCGTGGCGGACTCGACGGCCCCGATCTCGGTTTTATGACTGGTCAAGGCGACACGAATGCGATCCGTGAAGGAATCCAAGGTTCGATCAACTCCTTCGCCCATGAGCCGATCGAAACCATCAACTACGTCTCTGCCCATGACAACCTCACCCTGCTAGACAAGATCACCCTTACCCTCCCTGGTGCCGACAAAGCACTCCAACACCGCGCCCTCACCCTTGCAACCGCGATTCCCCTGCTCAGCCAAGGCGTGCCTTTCTTGGAAGGTGGCCCAGAAATGGGGCGGACAAAAGGCGGAAACCACAACTCTTACAACGCGGGCGATGAAGCCAACCAGTTCGACTGGCAACGGATGGGAGAGTGGGAAAACACTGCCCGAACGGTCAAAGCCCTCATTGAACTTCGCCGAACTGAATCAGCCTTCCGCCACACCACCGCCGAAGCAGTCCGCAAAAATCTCACATTCATCCCGTCCCCCGAAGGCACCGTCGCTTACAGGCTCAAATCTCAGGATGGCGACCTTATTGTCCTCCTCAACGGCACCCGTCAGGATCACCCGATGCCCCTGCCCGCCGGGAACTGGAGCCTCCGACTTGCCACCGATGGCGTCTTCACAATGCAAGCCTTCTGGAACAACCAATTCCCCGCTCCAGCGTTGACGGCCGTCGTTCTCAAAGAATCCCGAGAGTGACAGTATTTTTGCCTGTTTTGGCGGATGGCTGAAATCAGAAGAAAAAAGCAGGAATACTAGAGATTCATTGGATCGAACGTAGTGTTCGCCCTGCTTTTCGGAGAAGACAACATGAAATTGATTTCATCAATGGGTGCCCTCACCCTCCTCGCGGCTCTCAGCTCAGCCCAAACCCTCTACAGCAACGACTTTGATACCGACACCACGTCAAACTGGAATTTCTTTACGAACGTCACAGGTGATACGGCAGCGCAAGGTGATCAAGGTAATGCTGCAGACTTCTTTTTTGATTACTCAACCGTCGGTATCAGCGCGGCACCCGGTTCTTCAACCACTCGAGGCTTAAGGCTTCAAGCGAACATCATCGGAACGCCAAACCCGACCGGTACTGCACTCTACGGTGCAAGCGTTTCACCTCTGGGACTGACTTTGAATGGCGACTACCGTCTGAAATTCCATGCATGGCAGAATTACCATGGTCCGCTTGGTGCGGGTGGGAGCGGCTCAACCCATGTAACTATGGCTGGGATTGGCGTTTCAGGCACAACAATTCAAGTTCCTGGATCTGCTGTTAATGGAACCGCGTTCGGAATGACCGGAGATGGTGGTTCGACCGTCGACTACCGGGTGTACAACGGGAGTGCATCAGTTGCTGCCACGTCCACTGGATTCTATGCCTCAGGAACCGCAGCTGGCTCCAACAATAGCAACAATGCTTATTGGACTGCACTTTACGGAGGGGCTTCCGCTCCCGCCGCTCAACTTGCGCTGTTCCCTGGTCAAACAGGAGCTACGAGTGCTGGTGCAGCCGGCTTCGCGTGGCGTTCGTGGGAGATCCTCAAAGTTGGCAATACCGTAACTTGGTTTGTTGACGGCAATCTCCATGGGACGGTAACGGGTGCAGCCCTCCCCGGCAACAACATCTTCTTTGCCCAAACCGATATCAATGCCGGTTCATCAACTGACAACAATAGCATTGCCCTTCAGTTCGGACTCATCGACAACGTTCAAGTCGAAGCCGTTCCCGAACCCGCAACCATGACCGTCCTCGGACTTGCGGCCCTCGCCGCCCTCAAGCGACGAAAGAAGTAAGTTCAAAGCACAAAAACGAACAAGGACGCCCGGGCCACAACGCCCGGGCGTCCTCGCGCCAACCCCGTAAACTATCAACCATGAGCCAATTCGACACCGTCGTCACCAAACTTATTCCCAACCTTGCCGAATTCCAAGGCAGTGACCTCACCGTCACCACCCCCATCGATGGCTCAACTCTCGTCACCCTCCGATTCAACACCCCCGAAGAAATCGAAGCTATCATCGCCAAATCTCAAGCCGCCTTCCTCGCTTGGCGCGAGGTCCCCGCCCCTCGCCGTGGTGAGCTCGTCCGACTCCTCGGCAACAAGCTCCGAGAATACAAAGAAGACCTCAGCCAACTCGTCACCCTCGAATGCGGCAAGATTATTGAAGAAGGGCGCGGCGAAGTCCAAGAAATGATCGACATCTGTGACTTTGCCGTCGGTCTCAGCCGCCAACTCTACGGCCTGACCATCCAATCCGAACGCCCCAACCACACCATGCAAGAAAACTGGCTCCCGCTCGGGCCAGTCGGCATCATCAGCGCATTCAATTTTCCCGTCGCCGTCTGGTCATGGAACGCCGCCCTCGCCTTCGTCTGCGGCGACAGCACCATCTGGAAGCCCTCCGAAAAAACTCCCCTCACTGCCATTGCAGTTCAAAACATCCTCAACGAAGTCCTCAAAGATTTCCCCGAAGCCCCCGAGGGTCTGAGCCAAATCTTCATTGGTGACGCAAAAGGCGGCAATCAAATGGTCGAAGACCACCGCATTCCCCTGATCTCCGCCACCGGCTCAACCCGAATGGGCAGCATCGTCGGCCCCAAAGTCGCCGCCCGATTTGGACGTTCACTCCTCGAACTCGGCGGCAACAACGCGATCATCGTCACCCCATCTGCCGACCTCGCCGTGGCCATCCCCAGCATCCTCTTCGGCAGCGTTGGCACCGCCGGGCAACGATGCACCACCACCCGCCGCGTTTTTGTCCACGAGTCAATCATCGACAAAGTCTTTGAAACTCTCAAATCTGCCTACCAGCAGATCGGATCATCCAAAGTCGGCAATCCGCTCGAAAGCACCACCCTCGTCGGCCCCGTCATCGATCAAGAAGCCTTCGACAACATGCAATCCGCGATCGAACGCATTCGACCTCATGCCCAGGAAATCGTCGGAGGACAACAACTCCTCTCCGAATCCGGCGGATACTATGCCCACCCGTGCCTTGTTAGGCTCAGCGATCATCCCGAAGTCATCCACACCGAAACATTCGCGCCGCTCACCTACCTCATCCCCTATTCAGACCTCGCCCAGGCCATGGCCATGCACAACTCCGTGCCCCAGGGCCTCAGCAGCGCGATCATGACCACCGACGTCCGCGAAGCCGAATTCTTCAAACGCCATAGCGACTGCGGCATCGCCAACGTCAACATCGGCACCTCCGGTGCCGAAATCGGCGGTGCCTTCGGTGGCGAAAAAGAAACCGGCGGCGGCCGCGAATCCGGCTCCGACTCCTGGAAGTTCTACATGCGACGCCAAACTAGCACCACCTATTTTGGTCAAGACCGTCCCGCCCTCGCTCAAGGCATCACCTTTGATGTGTAGGCAAAACCTGGTGAACCTTGTCTCGTCTTCATATGCAAGATAAGGTTCATCTCGCCCAATTGGTTCAATTCCCCCCGCTTCCACATCCCGTCATTCCGGGCGTGACCCGGAATCCAAGTCTAAGCACAGCTCTTTGGCTAAATCCGGTGCAAGATCACTTAGCTGCACCTGTAGCTCGAACCAATCATGCACAAAATTTACGGTTCAATCGTATAATCACCGTATGGCCTTTGACCGAATCACTCTCGACCCAACCATGATGAATGGTCAGCCGTGCATCAGAGGCATGAGGATCACCGTTCGCCGGGTTCTCGAGATCGTCGCAACATACCCCGACCGATCCGAGCTTTTCGCTGAATATCCCGACCTCACGGAAGACGATATTCAACAAGCCCTCGGCTACGCTGCGGCATCTCTCGCCGACGAAACGTACGAGACTCAATTCGCTTCCTAATGCGAATTCTTCTTGACCAAGGAATCCCATTATCCCTATCGCAAATATTGAATGAGCACGGATTCCAAGCAACTCATACCTCTCAAGTCAATCTGCAAAGTGCTTCTGATAATGAAATCATTTCAAAAGCTATCGGAAAATTTGACGCAATAGTCACGTTTGATTCAGATTTTCATTCAATCCTGGCGCGAAATTCAATATCAAACATCACCATAATCCGTCTTCGCACTCAAGGTCAAAAGGCTCCGGAAATCGCAAAACTACTTGTGCCCGTCCTTCTCACCCATCAAGAAACAATCACCATGGGTTCAGCGATCTCGGTAACCGATCGCAGAGTTTCGATCCGGCGACTGCCAATCATATAGTCCCAACCCCTTCCGAACAGTGAAACGTTTCGTTTCGTATTACAAACCATGACCGACCGAATCCAAGGCATCCACCATGTCACTGCCATGTCCAGTGACCCCCAACGCAATGTCAATTTCTACTCCGGAATCCTCGGCCTCCGCCTCGTCAAAGTCACGATCAACTACGACGACCCCAGCACCTACCACCTTTATTACGGCGATCCGCAAGGCTCCCCCGGCACCCTGATCACCTTCTTCCCCTGGCCCCAAAGCCCCCAAGGAACCATTGGCCTCGGCCAAGCCACGTCCTTCTCATTTGCCATCCCCAAGAACGCATCCGCCTACTGGATCACCCGCCTTTCCGATGCCGGTGTCCCCTTCACCACCGAAGAACGCTTCGGCCTTCCCCTCCTGCGGTTCCAAGACCACGACGGCTTCCAAATCGAGCTCGTTGAGTCCATTGAAACCCCAAACCCTCAAGTCGCCTGGGACAACACCCCCGCCGAAGTCGCCATCCACGGCTTCCACGGTGTCCAGCTCGCATCAGTGAGACCCGATAGCACCGAACGACTCCTCACCGAAACCATGGGCTATTTCTTAGTAGCCGAAGAAAACCAAATCAAACTCTTCCGAAGCCCCGCCCCCCTCGCCAACACCGTCGAACTCACCCAATCCCAAGTCCAAATCGGTCGAATGGGAACCGGAATCGTCCACCACGTTGCTTTCCGAGCCGAAGACGACGCCGATCACGCCGCATGGCGCGAAAAATTCGTCACTGCCGGAATGCGACCCACGGAGTTCATTGACCGCAACTATTTCCACAGCATCTACTTCCGGGAACCCGGCGGAATCCTTTATGAAATCGCCACCGACCCCCAGGCATGACCTACAACGAACCCATCGAAACGCTCGGTACCCACCTCGTCCTCCCCCCATGGCTCGAGGAAGACCGCGCAAACGTCATCAAAAACCTGCCCTCCTTCGAATCTTTCACCGGAGCAAAATTCCCGAACTGACATGAGCAATTTCCTTTACTTCCACTCCCCCGGCGATCCATTCAAGCCCATCGTCCTTGCCTTTCACGGCACTGGCGGCGACGAACATCAATTCACCGAACTCCTAAATGACCTCGCTCCTGGCGTTGGCATTTTTGGTGTCCGGGGAAAAGTCCAAGAACACGGGATGAACCGCTACTTTGCCCGGTTCGCCGAAGGTCAACTCGATTTCGAAGACCTCGCCTTCCGCACCCAAGAACTCGCCGACTGGCTCAAGACTCGTCCCGAACTTGAAAACCGTGAGACCATCGCCCTCGGCTACAGCAACGGAGCTAACATCGCCGCCAACCTCCTCCTCACCAACACCTTTCCTCTCAACAAAGCCATCCTTCTCCGCCCGATGTACCTCCCCACTGCCATCGAAACTCTCGATCTCACTGGCACGACCATCCAAATCAACGCTGGGGAAGCCGACCCGATCTGCCCTCCCGAACAATCCCATCAACTCGCTGAAAAGTTCACCAGAGCAAACGCGACCGTCGACCTCAAAATGATCGGCGCGGGCCACAACCTCACCCAAGCTGACATGATCATAATCCAACAGATTGTCGGAGATGTGTTGAGAGAGGGGTGACGAGGCCCAAGGCCTAGCCCCCGGGTTCGACCAAGTCGAACCCTCCCGCCCCTCGTCACCCCTAATCAATCCGCCGAACCAAAGCCGCGCAAACCTTCTGCCCCACCGGATACAAGACAAGCTGAACCGGACGCCCACCCCCCAGCTCCACCTGCCGAATCACCGTCGTCGGTTCAATCTGCACCCCCCGCTTCTTCACCGCATCCACCCGCCAATTCCCTTCCAAAAGCGCCTCCTTCACCATGCGGATCCGCCAAGGGCCACACCACAAAACTTCATATCCACGAAGCCAAGGCGATTCCACCCACTTGTCTCCCGTCAAATAACCATTGGAATCCCCCACCCCCGCCATCCCAAAAATCCCGAGCGCATGAGCCCGAATCAGGGCCGGATCAGCCTCAAACAAGTACCCCGAAGGCTCCTCGTCATTCCTCGGCAAAGGAGTTGCCAACGCCCGCTCCCCACTTTCAATATGGACCGCCGCAACCTGCCCTCCACCTGGGAAAATCATCAACGCCTCCCGGCACTCGCGGCCATAGCTCACAAACTCAATATCCCCTCCCAAACTCTGCAAAAACTCATCTCGAAGCATCGGCGAGAGCTTGATCACCGCCTTCTTGCACCCCCGAATAGAATCCACAACATCCCAAACTGGCGGCAGATAATCCTCCGGATTAATCACGCGCTGAGAATCATCTCGCCGACCCGGATCGCAATAAACATAATCCCACCCCTTAGCCAAAACCTCCAGCGCATCCCCTCGGGCAACTTTCCCGGCAAATCCAAAAACTGTCAAATTAAATCGCGCACAGTCCAGATGCTCACGCTCCAAATCCACCCCGATGACCGGCCCCCGTGCCGCTAAAGCCACCAAGTCTGATCCAATCCCACAAGTTGCGTCCAGAACCTCCGCCCCCACCGGGAAGAGCGAAGCATGGTAGGCCGCAATCCGTGAATGCGTCGCCATCTCCAGCCCTGCCCTGGTGAACTGCATCGACATCCCTCGGGGGAATTTCTCCACCGACTTCCGACGCAACTCCCATTGTCCAAACGCCCACCGCGAGTACTCCGGCGAATACTTATCTCCTAGCTTTCCGATATTCTTCGCCGTCGTCGGCAGGTGTTCCGCCTCCGCCAGCACAGCAAGTTGACGTTCGTTCAAATCAGTCCCATTATCCTGACATTTGCCCAGTCCTGACTCGTAGACTCAAGCAGATGTACACTAAAGATTCGGAAGATTTTTTCCGCTTCTTTCCCCTCAGTTGGACTCAAAAACAATGAATAACAACGGCAACACCACCCTCATCCCCACCACCAAAACCTGGCGAGAAAAAGTCGGCCTCGCCGAAATGCTCAAAGGTGGCGTCATCATGGATGTTGTCAACCCCGAACAAGCCCGCATCGCTGAAGATGCCGGAGCCGTCGCCGTCATGGCTCTCGAAAGAGTCCCCGCCGACATCCGCAAAGATGGCGGAGTCGCCCGCATGTCCGACCCCGAAATGATCCTCGGCATCAAAGAAACTGTTTCCATCCCCGTGATGGCCAAATGCCGCATCGGTCACTTCGTAGAAGCGCAAATCCTCGAAGCTCTGGAAATTGACTTTATTGACGAAAGCGAAGTCCTCACCCCTGCCGACCACGCCAACCACGTTGACAAGCACGCCTTCACTGTCCCCTTCGTTTGCGGAGCCCGAAACCTCGGTGAAGCCCTGCGCCGATGCGCTGAAGGTGCCGCAATGATCCGCACCAAAGGTGAAGCCGGAACCGGTGACGTCATCGAAGCCGTTCGCCATATGCGCACCATCCTCAGCGAAATCCGCACCGTCCAAAACGCGCGAGAAGATGAACTCTTCGTCCTGGCAAAAGATCACCAAGCCCCCCTCGACCTCATTCAAGAAGTCCACCGCACCGGCAAACTCCCCGTCCCCAATTTCTCTGCTGGTGGCATCGCCACTCCGGCCGACGCCGCTCTCATGATGCAGCTCGGTGCCGAAACCGTCTTCGTTGGTAGCGGAATCTTCAAGAGCGGCGACCCCGCCAAGCGCGCCCGCGCAATTGTGGAATCGGTGCTGTTCTACAAAGAACCCAAGAAACTTGCCGAAATCAGCAAAAACCTCGGCGAAGCCATGGTCGGCATCAACTGCTCCACTCTCCCCGAATCCGAACAACTCGCCACCCGAGGTTGGTAATTAGGAACACCAAAATCGAATTGATCGTTCACCCCTAACATGGGAGGATCAAAAAGAGATGGAGGCCGCAAGGGAGTGGTCGTGATTCGATGGGTTGCCGTCGTACTGACTTGTCTTGCCTTGATATATTGGGGATACCGCTTCACATACTACAGCCCAAAGGAGCACCTATTACTTGAACTCGTTGGAATGAGTACGCGTGAGGTTGAGAAGAGTTTGGGCACTCCAAAAAGAATACTCACTAGCCAGGAATTCCACAAGCGAATCAGATCGAAGAATCTGGACTGGTACCCAAAACCAAGGAGCAATTACTCGGGCGACGTCGTTTGGTATTACGAGCTGGCTCCGAACAAATTCACTTTCATTCTCATTCAAGACAATATTGTCACCGACCTTTACGTCGGTTCGACCTAAACCAAAAACTATTCACTAATATTTAGTCATTACTAACTAAATTTTAGTGAATATCATGTCAGAATACACCTGTGAAGGCAAAGTCCAAACTCTCTGATCAGCCGGGAACCTCCATCTTCGGTGGACAATCAGCGACCGATCTCCTGTTACTGATCTATGTTCTCAAGACGACTTACAAAAGAGAGCTGGCTGAAATAACCAGCCTGGGATACACCACTGTCCTAAACCAAATAAAAAACTTCGAAGCCGATGGAGTAATCGTGCTCAAAACCGTCGGACGACAACGAATGATTGAATTCAATCCCAGATTTTTTGCACGAAATGAACTCGAACAGCTTCTTGAAAAGCTCCTTCTGTCTCGTCCAGATATCCTCCAATGTGCGGCGCAAAAGCGAAAACGTCCTCGTCGAACAGGCAAAAAACTTTGAAGAAAATTACAAAAAACAGCACTCTTGAAGAAATTGCATTCATAGTGTGTTCGGAATTCAGCTCGATTGGCAAAACGATCGTTCTCACAGGCGGAAGTGCGGCCACTGTTTATGCTCCTGAGGCTTATCAGTCTCGCGATCTCGACTTCATGATCCGATTCGCCAATACCGGATCAAGGAGTATTGAACTTCTGACCTCTATGGGCTACAAAGTTGGTCCCTCGGCAACGTACTTTCACAATGAGTCCCCAATCACCCTAGACTTTATCGCCGGCGAAATCATGGTGGGCGAGACACACATTGGCTCTTGGAACACATTGCAAAAAGGAGCACAACTGCTTCACATCCTGCATCCAGAAGACTCAGTTTGCGATCGACTCGCTTCGTATCTCTATTGGAACGATATCTCGGCACTTTCTGCAGCCGCAGGAATCATCCGCAATAACATTGTTGATCTCAAAAAAATCAAGAACTGGCTGGAAACTGAAGGTGCTCCAGTTGATCAAACAATGAAACGACTTGAATCTCTCACCCAAAACCCCCGCAAAAGCACCTAACCCCCAAACTCAGAAACCCGGAACAACCCCCGTATCCATGCGGGCAAAAAGCGGCTTCACCCTCATCGAATCCCTCATCACCATGAGCATCATCGGCATGCTCATGACTGTCGTTTGGCCCACCCTCCACAAAGCCCGAATCCAAACCCAAGAAGCCAAACTCCGCGCCGACCTCGAAGCCGTACGCCGTGCTTACCAAGCCTGCAAGAACGACACCGGAGGCATCGGCCCCCGCAGCCTCACCGATCTCACCAACGCAACCCCACCCTCCCATGGCTATCTCGATTTGGGAACCGGGCGCGGCTGGCCCCTAGTCCCAATCCCCGCCGGAACCTGGCGCGGCCCATACATCAACCAGATCCCAAACGACAACATCCATAACCGAGCATTCGCTTGGAACTCAGGAATCGCCAAAGCCACCAACGACTCCCCCATCTGGATCAACAGTTCGGCTCTCAGCTCCGACGGCACCCCATACAACACATGGTAACAATCCGATGAAACGCCGCGCTTACACCCTCATCGAAACCCTGATCACTGTCAGCATCGTCGGCTCCGTCACCAGCGGCATCGTAATCAGCCTCGATCGAACCGCACTCAAAGCCCGCGAACGCGCCGCTCTTGCCGACATCACCGCCGTCCGCAAAGCCATGGAACTCATGTACCTCGACACCGGCCTTGTCCCCCTCACTCCAACCGATCTCGCCAGTGCAACTCCCCCCGTCCAGGGCCGAATCCGCAACCAAATGGGCCAAGGCTGGCCCGAAGCCCCGCTCGACCCGACCAAGTGGCGCGGCCCGTACATCGCCCGCGTCGGCCCCGATCCCATCTTCAAACAACCCTACGCCTACAACTCCTTCAACCAAGGCAAACACGCGATCTACATCAACAGTACCGAAATCGGCTCCAACGGCACCGCTTACAATAAATGGTAGTCACACTCAAACAAACCCAATCCACCCCTCCGCCGTAGTAAAACCAAGACTCCGGTGACCAAAGCCCAAAAACTCCTCCTCCTCGCCTCTGCCGCCAGCATCATCCTCTGGGCCGTCCCCGTCGTCCGCTATCTCACCATCCCCCTCACTTACCTCAACACCCACTTCCACGAACTCGCCCACGCACTCATGGCGGTCGCCACCGGAGGAATCGCCGACTACATCCACGTTTATGCCGATGGCAGCGGCGTGACCCCCGTCGCCGGAGGCAGCATCCTCCTCATCGCCAGCGCCGGATACCCCGGAACCGCTCTCCTCGGAGCCGCCCTCATCCTCGCCGGACGCACCGAAAAATCCGCTCAAACCGCCCTCAAAGCCCTCGCCATCGTTCTCGGACTCAGCCTCTTCCTCTTCATTCGCGGCGACGCCGTCGGAGTAATTTCAGCTATTCTCTGGATCCCCGCCCTTTGGCTCCTCGCCCTCAAAACCAAAGGCGACACTCTCAAAGTCGTCACCCAATTTCTCGGCGTCCAGATGTCCCTCACCGCTTTCCAAGCCCTCCTCATCCTCCTCAACATCTCCGCCACATCGGACACCCACTCCGACGCCCAAATCCTCCAACAAACCACATTCATCCCCGACATAGTCTGGGCCACCCTCTGGACAGTTTTTTCCCTAATTGCTGTCGGTATCAGCCTCAAAACCGCATGGAGCCCCGTCCGTACGTCAAGAGAACGTTAAACCATGCGCCCCGAATCCCTCGAATTCCTCCAAACCCTCTGCAACACCCCCTCCCCCTCTGGCTACGAAGAGCGCGCCGCTCAGGTCTATCGCGACTACGCCAAACCCTTCGCCGACGAAATCCGCACTGATACGCACGGCAACGTTTACGCCATCCTCAACCCCCAAGCCGAGCACAAAATCATGCTCGCCGGCCACATGGACGAAATCGGCTTCCAAATCCATTACATCGACGACAAAGGTTTCCTTTATTTTCGGGGCATCGGCGGACACGACACTATGGTTCCCCTCGGCAACCGGGTGTTCGTCCACGGCACTGAACGCATCCCCGGAGTCATCGGACGAAAACCAATCCACCTCCTCGAAAACGGTGAAAAAGACAAACGCCCGGATATGTCCGATATGTACATAGACATCGGTGCATCTTCAAAAGAAGAAGCCATGAAATACGTCGGTATCGGCGACGTTGCCACTTACCAATGGGAGTTCCAAGCCCTCCTCGGCGACCGTGCCGTCGCCCGCGGATTCGATAACCGCGTCGGCTCATTTTGCGTCGTCGAAGCCCTCCGCCAACTCAAAGAATCCGGTCGGCTCCACAAAGACGTCGGTGTCTATGCCGTCGCAACTGTCCAAGAAGAGATCGGCCTCCGCGGTGCCCGCACCGCCGCCCAGTCCCTCGGCGCCCAATCCGGTCTCGCCATCGACGTTGATTTTGCCATCGACCACCCCGGCCTCAGCCAAACCAAGTACGGCGCAACCGATATCGGCAAAGGGCCATCAATAACCCGAGGCGCAAATATCAACCCGATCGTCTTCCAAATGCTCAGAGAAACCGGTGACGAGGAGAAGATTCCCTACCAAATCGCCGCCGAGCCCGGTGGAACCGGCACCGATGCCAACGCAATGCAGATCGCCGGATCAGGAATGGCCACTGGCCTGATCGGAGTCCCCCTTCGCTACATGCACACCCCTTGCGAACTCCTGAGCCTCACCGATGTCGAACACTGCGCCCAAATCATGGCCGGCTACTGCGCTCGCGTAACCCCCGAAACGGACTTCACCCCTCGTATCAATTGAAAGCCTCCCCCTCCCTAAATTCTTTTAGGGAGGGGGAGGTTGGAGGGGGTGGGTCAAACAAAGCCAACTATCCCACTATCGAAGACGTTATAATATCCATCAATACCCCCAAACGGAAATTGACATGATCACAACCACCGCCCTCGCCCTCGTGCTCCTCGGCACTCAAGACTCCATGACCCCACCCTTCCCCAAAGCCGAACTTGATGCGATCAAGTTCCTCACCGGGAACTACCGAGGAAAAGGCACCAGCCACGACCAAGCAGGCAACATTGTTAAGACCACTGGCTCGTCGCAAGGCCGCATGGAATTCGGACATTGGCTCAGCATGAATGCCGACTACACCATGCCCGGCACCCCAAAAATGAACGGCCGATTCATGCTCACCTACAATACGATGAGCCAAAAGTATGAAGGAGCGTGGTTCGACAACATGACCCAACAACCGCTCAACTGCAAAGGGAAATTCGAAGGCGAATACCTCGTCCTGTGGAGTGATCCGATGACCATCGCCCCCGGTGTACCGCCAGCAATTTTCAAAATCGTATACCGAAAATCCGGCGCTCGCTCTTATGACTTCCGACTCCGCATCAAGATGGCTGATCAATGGTCGCCCGTCATGGATATGTCCTACACCCGATAACAATTCAATGCACCAAAGCCGCTTGTCATGACAAGCGGGCCCAATTCTTCAATTCAAGCGTAAACTAAAGTGCGCGTGCAAAAATCCGCCTTCACTCTCATCGAACTTCTTGTGGTTATCGCCATCATAGCGATCCTTGCCGCAATCCTGTTCCCTGTGTTCGCCCGCGCGAAAGAATCTGCCAAAAAAACAACCTGCACGTCCAATCTTCGTCAAATCGGCATGGCATTCACCCTCTACGTCGGCGATTATGACGACCACCTTCCCGACCGACGCGACCTCAAATCCACCAGCGAAGGCGGCTACCGCCCATGGACAAACTGGCCCCCATCGGATCCCCGTGGCGGTTGGATCAACGAACCCTTGAGTCCCTACAAAGCCAAGGGCACATTCACCTGCCCCAGCACCGAGGGTCTATTCAAAGCCGATCCCCAGATCACCCAAAACGGCGTCAATTACTGGTTTTGGCGATTCGATCAAATCGCTGACCCCGTCCCCCTCGACAACGGTTGGGGTAAATCCCCCGAACAACTCGTCGCCGACCTCCAAACTGCGGCCAGCCCCTTCATCGGCATCCCCGAAGGCCAAAGCGATGTCGAACTCGCCGTTGACCCCTATTTCCCCCGCACTGTCCCCTCCATCCCCGCCGCCAAACGCGGAAAAGCCATCCACTTCGGCGGCCGCAACCGCCTCTTCCTGGACACCCACGTCAAATTCTTCCGCGACCCCCGAACCGAATAGTTTAGGAAAGCCTCCCCCTCACTAGTGCCACTATGGAGGGGGAGGTTGGTGGGGATAGGTCATTCAAACTGCTTCAATCCAGGCATGACCCGGAATCTCAGTTCGGGTTGCACTGTCTTCTCACCAGAGCATATCTCCATTCCACGCACCACCTCAAAATTCTCGCTTCGTCTTTCCCGCGCAGGCGGGAACCCAGTCCCAAATCCAAAAGGCCGGAGGCACCAAATCATCGTCATTCGGGGCGCGACCCAGAATCCCGACTTTGGTGCCAATTCCCTCCCCAAGTTTGGGGAGGGTAGGGTGGGGTTGTAACCAACACAGGAATCCGGCACTCCAAGCGTCACCCAGAAGATCAACTCGGGTGGCACTGGTTTCTAACCAGTGCACAGTCTCTCCACTAGACATACAGGTCAAAAAGGAAACTCTCACAACCAAAACTTCAGTAATAATTCACCCATGACATCCCCCGCCCACCAGGCCATCATCGACAAAATCGACCCCCAAAAACGCCAAGAAATCCAGCAACTCCACGACCTCATCACGAGCATCGTCCCCGACTGGGAACAGTGGGAAACCAAAGGCATCATGGGTTGGGGCCGCTACTCCTACCAAGGCTCATCCAAAGCCTGCTCCGGCGAATGGTTCCACATCGGCCTCTCCGCCAACAAAACCGGACTCAGCGTGTACATCATCCCTAGCGACGAAAATGGGATGCTCCCCGAACAAGCCAAGGACAAACTCGGCGTCGCCTCCATCGGCAAAAGCTGTATCCGCACCAAATCCATCACCAAACTCAACCTCCCCGAACTTGAAAAGCTCCTCAAGCAAGCCAAGTCGATCATAGATTCTTAAGCGGAGTTCACCAAAAATCCATGTCCGACGAATTTTGCCGAATATCTGGTGTCATCGCCCGCAAAGCAAATTCAGCCGTCATTTTTCGACGCGGCCCCAGCCGATATTGCCAAATGCTACTTTGGGATTTAACCAACGACCATATCGAAGAAGGTCAATGGTTAAGAGCAAAGGTCGAAACGGACACAATCGTCGTTTCCGACGACGCGAGATACATCGCATATGAAGCGTACGATTACAAGCGAGCTTCTCGTAGAGCCGAAAAAAACATGAATCGGTGGATTGCTGTCTCCAAACCACCATTCTTCACTGCAATCGGATTGTGGCATTCAACAGGTTACATTTGGGAGCCTCTTGCCAAACCCGAAACAAACCTGAAAGTAAACAAACTACCACCTGAAGTGCTTGAACTCGCAAATCGAATCACTCATGACCGCTATCAAGCTGCTCTCGCTGCCCAAGGATGGCACCTGACATTTGACGCTTCAGAAACTGATTGGAAATCTCGATATCGCGCCGGCAAGTCAACAGTTTCACTTCAAAAAGCCTTTGGAGTTGCAACCGCACAATATCAGATATTTATGAGCAAATCTCACCAAATGGTAAGAACAGTTACGCTAGTAGATTCACTGACTAACCCGATTTTGACACTAAACCCTGGCCCGGACAAGCCTATTTGGATCGACGTCGACAACTCCGGACGCCTCGTCTATGCGGATAAAGGCTGCCTCTTCGCTTGGCGAGACTTTCCAAACGGTAAGCCCCAACTCATCGCCGATCTCAACCCAAACATATTCGAAAACATCCCACCTCCTGATTGGGCTCTCGGGCCCTGATCAAAGTAACACTTGTGAAACCGCGATCACCATCAAGTGGTCATGGAAGTAAACTCCTACTAAGTGGTCACTTCTCATTGTCGAATTGATGCCCTCACTGCAGTCAAAGCAAACAAAGCCATAGTCATCCGGAAAGGTCCACGCGATCATACTCAAATGCTCATCTGGGACTTCGATACCGATGTCATCACCCCAGGTCAGTGGATGAAAGCCGACATTAGCCCTCAATGCTGTGATGTTACCGATGATGGACAATTTGTGATAATTTCTGCGAGTGATTTTTCACCACTCGGGGATTCAAGATCAAAACACAATAAATCGATAGGAATGCCGATGTGGATTTCCGTGTCGCGTCCACCTTATTTTTCGGCATTGGCGACTTGGGAGACATATTTTCATGGGACATTTACAATCAGTTCAACCAATGCTTCTATGATGCATCAAATCGAATGGATCATTCCAGATGAAGTTGTTGATCTAGCAGATAATGCCAGGTTATTAAATTTTGATCGAAGATTTTTACGCAGAGGTTGGGGCCGTGTAGACCGTCACAGCGACAGTTGGGATTACACCTATTTAAAAATTTGTCAAATAGGCCAAATTTGGTTCGAGCGCTCAAATTTAACGGTCAATGCACATGTTAAAGACCATCTGGGTCAAATAAAGCTTGAAATAGGACCGAGACCCGGTGGGTTCAACTTCATTGACATCGACAACTCCGGCCGCCTCGTCTATGAGGATAAAGGCTGCCTCTACGCTTGGCGAGACTTCCCAAACGGTAAGCCCCAACTCATCGCCGACCTCAACCCCAACAAATTTGAAAACATCCCACCTCCTGATTGGGCTCTCGGGCCCTGATCAAGGGAGCAGGAGTGGGGTTGAATACAGCTCTCGCATCAATAAACTACTGCAAAACCCGCAAACCACCCGAAGCCGAAGGCGCAACATAACCCGCCCGCGCCAAACGCTCACCCATCACCTTCTCACTAAACGCAATCGCGTTATAAGAACTCCGAATAAACGGACCGCTCGCCACAAATGCAAATCCCATCTCCTCGCCAATCACCTCATACTCCTTAAAAACGTCCGGGTGAATGTACTCATGCACCGGCAAGTGCTTCATCGTTGGTCGCAGATACTGACCAATCGTGATCGCGTCCACCCCAATCCGCCGCAAATCCTCCAACGTCCGCACAACCTCGTCCTTGGTCTCCCCAAGCCCCAGCATCAACCCCGATTTCGTATAAATCTTGGGGTCAATCTCCTTCACCATCTCCAAAACCCGCATCGTCCGGGGATACTTCGCCTGAGGCCGGACAATCGTGTGCAACCGCTCCACTGTCTCAATGTTGTGGTTATAAATCTCTGGCTCTGCCGCACAAACTGTTCGAATGCACTCCTCGTTCCCCTTAAAGTCCGGCGTCAAAATCTCAACAATCACATCCGGCAATTCCCGGTGTAATGCGGAAATCGTTTTCGCAAACTGCCCTGCCCCCTGATCCTTCAAGTCATCCCGCGCAACACTCGTGACCACAACGTGCTTCAGCCCGAGTTCTTTGGTCGCCTTCGCCACGTTCAACGGCTCAAACGGATCAACTTCCAACCCTTTCCCAACCTTGATCGCGCAGAACCCACAACTCCGCGTACAGGTATCCCCCAAGATCATAAACGTCGCCGTCTTCTTGCTCCAACATTCCGGCAAATTCGGACACCGCGCACTCTCGCACACCGTGTGCAAGTTCTTCCCCCGCATCATCGCCTGCACTTCATTGATCGTGTCAGGACGCGGCAATCGGATTGTTAACCACTCAGGAAGGCGCTGGGCCATAAGCTCAATTCTATCCTACGCCACCCCCGGGACCCGAGAAGCCAAGTCCCCTCTCCGTTTTAATGGAGAGGGGGTTGGGGGTGAGGCAACCCATAAAAACTCGATCAAATCTCTGTCCAACTAAAACTCATCAGTTCACCAAAAAACTTGACCAAATCGCTCATCAGATCCACCGTTCCGTCGTACGGATCTTTATTCCGTTTCGAACGCGAACCCTTTCAAATTTCCTACTTCCCCAAATGCTCCGCAAAAAACTTCACGATCTCACTCGTCGCATCAACTTGCGTCACGTCCGGCCCCATGATCGATTCCGGAAGCTCATCCTTCTTGCCGCCCGGCCAGGCATGACCATGACCCAAACACTCCCAAACCCAAACAACGTTCCCGTACCGATACTCTCTCACTCCTTGCTTACCCTCGCTCCGAGCGACTTCGCCAGCAAAACCATTCCATTTCGCCCATTCCGCCGCAGTCTCCAAAACCGGTCGGTTCTCCTTTTCCGTCCCCCAAACTTCCATCTTCGTCGTTCCCCCCGCAAACGGCGTCAAAGGATCCTTCTCGCCCACGATCCAAAGGGTCGGGATCGGCTTCTTGCCAGGTTCACCGGTAGTGGTGTGCAAATTCCCACTCATCATCCCCATCGCCGTCACTTTATCCGGCCACTCCCGCGCAACTCGGAAACTCATGCCTGCCCCGTTCGAATGACCCGTTAGAAAAAGCGGAACATCCCCCAACTCTGCCTGGCACCGACTCAATATCTGCTCCAATGCCGCAAGGTCATCGATCTTCGTTCTGGGAGATCTCGAATTCAATTGCCCTGAATTCCAGACTTGAGGATTGGTTCGAAAATTCCCTGGCAACGCCGGTCGGGACGGTAACCCCGTCGGCAACACAACCGCAAATCCCGCCGCCGTCGCCTTCTGACTCCATTGCGCACTCTCATCAAACTGCGGCCCCGATCCGCCCCCACCATGCATCGCAAGAATCAATCCCTTTGCTTTCCCATCAGGTTTCGAAAAAACATAGCTCCACCGATTACCCTCAACCTCGATCGACTGAACATTTGCTGGAACGGATCCGACCTGATTGACCAAGACCATCCCGAAAAGCAATGCGAGCGTCGTCATACCTAGCACAACGCATCCCACAATCAATGGTTTTGTCTTCATAATAAAATTCGTACGGCCTCTACTCAACTTTCGGTTCACAAAGATCATCATGACATTCGCAATGATTAGTGTCTCGTGACAGATACGGGCATTCATGAATTAACGCCCAGATGTTCCTCGTTTATCCGAGTGACCTCAACCTACCCGCGTCAGGTTCATCCTAGTACAATCAACGACGCAATGCTCATTCACTTCGGTGCCGACCACATCCACCCGGAATGGCCCGCCGCAGTTGTCTGCATCGGCACATTTGACGGTGTCCATCTCGGTCACCAGGCCCTGATCAAGCAAACCGTTGCCCTCGCCCAATCCCGGAATCTTCCAAGCGTTGTCCTGACTTTCGACCGACACCCCGCCGAGATTCTTGCCCCCAATCACGCCCCACCTGCCATCAATACTCTCGACCAAAACCTCGAACTCATCAAAACACTCGGCGTATCACTGACCGTTATTCTCCCGTTCGATAAACATCTTGCGAACTGCCCCGCCGAACAGTTTTATCAAACGATCCTCAAAAACACTCTGCACGCCGAAGCCATGGTCATCGGGCACGATTTCGCTTTCGGACACCAGCGACAAGGCACTCCCGAATGGCTTCAAGCCAGAATTGAAACTCATGTTCTCCCTCCGGTTACAGTTAACGAAACGCGTGTCAGTTCATCTCAGATCCGCCAGGCTATTCAATCCGGGAATTGTGAACTCGCTCACTCCCTCCTTGGTCGACCCTTCCAAATCAAAGCCCCCATAGTCGGCGGGCAGCAGCTCGGTCGAACCCTCGGCTATCCCACCGCCAATCTCGCCCGCTCTGCCCAACTTTGCTCGCTTCCGCATGGTATCTACGCCTGCCGGGCCCATACTCCGTTCGGCACTTTCGTTGCTGCTACAAGCATCGGAACCCGCCCCACCGTCCAAGGAACTCATCCCACGATTGAAGCCTTCCTCCTCGACTACCCCGGCGATTCCCTCTACGGACAAGTGATCGAGCTTGATTTCCACCATCGCCTCCGCGACGAGCTCAAATTCGACTCTCTCGATGCCCTCAAAGCTCAAATGGCTCTCGATGTCAAACAAACGATCGGCATCTTGAACAATATTAATAAATAGTCCGGTTCTCTTCTCATCCGATCTGTAGGGCGATAGGGTGACCAAAAGGAAACTTAAACAAACATCCCATTACAAACGTATCTAATCCCATGAAGAAGGCTCTCCTCGCCCTCCCGATTCTCGCCTTGATCAGCCTCCTCGTCAGCGGATACCTTCTCGCCCCCAAAGATCAAGACCTCATCACCGCCGCTCTTCGCGACTCCACCGCCGCCGCCGCGAAAGGTGAACCGAGCGACGTCCTTCGCTATCTCAGCAAATCTTTTACATACGGCGGCGAAGCAACCAGCACCTACGACATTTCCAAAGTCATTCACAACGCCAAACCAAAAATCACAATCATCGAAACCAAAGCCAATATCAAAGGCGAAACTGCTACCGTCCAAACCCCGGTCGATGTCCAACTCAATTACATGGGACTTGACATCAATCAAACCATTCCCAAAGTCACCATTGAACTCAAAAAAGAGACCGGATTCAAATGGCTTTTTGTCCCCGAACCACGTTGGAGAGTTGTGTCTGTCTCCGCCGAATCGCTCCCAAACTACTGAAAGCCTTAGGCTCAAAACCCTAAAGAATCCCCGCCAATCTCCCAAAAATTCACCTGGGATCGAGCATCCCAAGGCAGATCATCACGTGTGGAGCAACAAACGAGGCATTGTCATTGGCATCTATGTCCTCACGTCAATCCCCATTCTTGCCGTAGCTGGATTTGCTTACTGGCTCTACACCGATCTCTATCAAACAAGCGCCCAATTTGAATCCAAAATCGAACAGGGCCAAGGCATCGACATTCCCGTCACCCCATCCGATTTCGCCCGATTTGTTGAGCTCAAAAAATCGGACGACGCGACTATTCCGTTTCTTGCCGTCGCCAAAGAATGGGAGGCTCTCCCCGAATCTGACCGTAATCTCATAGTTGCCCAGGTCCGCCTCTTCGCGACATCGGTCGAAGGAAACGACCCAAAGCAAGCCCAGGCCTTTGTCAAAGCCCAGCCGTTTCTCGCCAAGCTCCGCAATGTTGCCGCTTGCAAAGATAGTCACTTTGAGCGGGACTGGACGGGCAACACCGAGCTCATCGAACCGCACTATCATACGACCATTCAGTTTGGACGCCTCTTATGTGCCGCGGCTCTCGCGGAGGCAAGAATCAACAACATTGACGTAGCATTTCAACACCTGGAAACACTGCGAAAATTGGCCGCCCACATCTCCCGCGACGCTGGCCTCGATGGCACAGTAACCCACGTCAATCTCGAAACCCAAGCTCTCACCGCCGCCCAAGAAATTCTCTACCGATTCGGACGACGCACAGACGCTTATTCAAAATACCACTCCTTCATCGCCAACCGGAAAACTCAACCCAATATCATCCGTAATCTGGAAGGCGAAGCCATGAGAACAACCTACGTTCTCAGCCAAGCAAACTCGTTCAAAGATCGCATGTTTAGCGGTACAAAGCTCTCAATCAAGAACGAAACATTCCAGCGCGCCGCCACTATCCGGATGTCCGAATTCTGGACAAATGCCATATCTGAAGCCGAAGCCAGCTACCCCGACACCATCGCAATCCGCGATGCCTACGTCGAAACCCTTTCCGCTTTCAGCGGTCAAAGGAGCCCGAGTCGGGTAATCCCTTCCGCCATTGCCGAATGGAATGTTGACCGAATCAACCTCGCTGCCGCACTTGAAGTTCGATACGCTCTTGCCAAACCCGTTGGTGAAGTGATCGCTCACTTCCATCTCACCGGGAACTTCCCCAAATCACTCAGCGAAATCAATTTCCAAGATTCCGATCCTTACACTCGCGATGTATTCATCTATCAGCGCATGGAAAAAGGATTTCGCATCTACTCCACTGGTGCAGATCGCATTGACGACGGCGGAGATTTCGCCGATCAAAACCAAGTCACTGATATTGTCACAACTTTTGACGGGGAACTTTTCAAAATCGAAGGGATATAAAATACTGGAGTGAGCTTCCTAGAACCTGGTCAGCGCATCGCTATTCGAGGCCTCAGCGGAAGCGGCAAAACAACCCTCGCCACCACTCTATCAGAACTCCTTCAGATTCCTCACACGGAGCTCGATGAGCTTTTTTGGCGACCCAATTGGCAAGAGTCCACCGACGAAGAATTTCTCTCTAAAGTTGCAGTCGTCGCTCAAAACCCCAACTGGATAATTTGTGGCAACTATTCCCGATGTCGCCATCTCATCGACCCCAGTGCCGATACAATCATCTGGCTCGACTACCCCTTTTGGTTAACATACCGAAGACAGATCAGCCGGACATTTCGCCGATGCCTCCAAAAAAACATTCTCTGGGGTCACAGCACCGAGACATTTCGCCAAGCATTTTTCGCCAAGAACGCTCTCGTCTTCTGGAACTTTCGCGTACACCGCCGCCACCGCCAACAAATGCTCAACCTATTCCAAAATCCAGACCCCTCCAAAATTTATCTTCATTTCCCTCACCCACAAGAAACCGAAGCTTGGCTCCACCAACTCAAAAGGTAAAATGTGGGTGTGGAAAAGCGAGCAAAAGTTGTCACCCCCGAAGAAGCTCACCAAGAATTCCTCCGAATGAACGCCGCAAGAACCCCCAATGAGCGAGTCGAAGCCCTCCAAGCCCTCAGAAATGCCTTCATCCCTCCCGATCAACGAAGACTTGACAAAACTTGTCGCTACGTTAAACTTCCAGATACTGACGAAGGTTCCAACTCCTAAATCGTCTGAATCCCCGGATCGTAACTCGGGTAGCTCCCCAAAATCACCGTCTCAATCGCGACGCTTCGCAAGTCGTTGATCGCCCGCATCACGTTCTGCTCGGTTCTGTGACCATCCATATCCATGTAAAACACATACTGGAACGTGTCCCGTGGATCGGGCCGCGATTCAATCATCGTCAAGTTGACTTCATTTTCAACAAAACAACCCAATACTCTGTACAACTCTCCGCGCCTATTCTTTAACTTAAACATCAAAGACGTCTTGTCATTCCCGCTCGGAGCTGGCTCATTAAATCCAAGAACAACAAACCGGGTCCGATTGTTTGCATGATCCTGAATGTGCTCAGCCAACGCCCTCAATCCGTATAACTCCAACGACACCGCATTAACGATAGCTGCCCCGCGAGGATCTGCAGCCGCTTTTTTCGCTGCTTCGGCGGTCGGAACGGTATCCACAATCTCCACCTGCGGCAAATGATCGCGGAGCCAATCGCGGCACTGCGCCGAGGGCTGTGGCCCTGCATAAACCCGCTCAATCTCCGCAAGAGAACCCGCTATCGATCCTAAGTGATGATGAATATCCAAAAACGTCTCGCTAACAATCTTCACCGCACTTTGAGCGAACATATCAAGAGTCTCTGGAACAACCCCTGCAACCGAATTTTCAATCGGAACAACCCCATAATCCGCCTGCTCTCGCTCAACTGCCTGAAACACTTCGCGGATATTGAATACCGGAACCTGAGCCACACTCCGTCCAAAAGCCGCAATCGCCGCTTGGTGACTAAACGTTCCTTCTGGACCCCAAAAAGCAACTTGCAAAGGCTTTTCCGCCGCCCTAGCCGCAGAAATAACTTCCCGAAATATCGCGATGAGCTGTTGCCCTGTCAGGTGCTGACCACCCCGCGCCTCTAACCTGTCATAGATTTGTCGTTCTCGCTCCGGGGTAAAGAAGGGACGATTGTCCATCCCTTTAATCGCTCCAACTTCTCGGGCCAAAGTGACGCGACGCTCCAAAAGTCCAATGAGCTCGGCATCAACTTGATCAATGTCTCTGCGGACATCGTCCAAACTCCTCTCCTTCGCCATCTCTTCGTCCACAGATTCATTTTGACCCCAAATAAACATTCAATTCGGGCCAACTCGGTGTTAAACTCATAGACACCCCGTGGACGTCATTTTCAGCCGCCTGGGCATCCTGCTCGACCCTTCTTGGCGCGGATTAGTGCACGTGATCGATATCCTCCTCGTCACGTATCTCACTTACCGCTTGCTAAAACTTGTGCGCGGCACCCGTGCATGGCGAGTCATCCTGGGACTGGGCGTATTTGTTGCTGCATTGGCGCTCAGCGAGTACCTCGGTCTTCGGACGCTGCATTGGATTCTTGACAAAGCAACCGTTCTCGCCCCAGTTGCTCTCGTGATCCTTTTCCTTCCCGAACTCCGCCAGGCAATTGATGGGTTTGCGCGTCTCGGACTGTGGTCTGGTCGGCTGATCGGCGGTGAAACATCACTTGAAGAGCAAGTCATTGACCAAATCGCCGAAGCCGCCGGAGAAATGGCGGACGACCGCACGGGAGCCCTCATAGTTATCGAACGCAGCAACCGGCTCGATGACATTGCCGCCAATGGAGTTCCCGTTCACGCTGATGTCACCGCTCCGCTCCTCGGAGCAATTTTCTATGAAGGAAATCCCCTTCATGACGGAGCCGTTATTGTCCGCAATAAAGAAGTGCTCGCTGCCGCCTGCCGCCTCCCGATGAGTGAATCGATCACAATCGGCGACAAGTATCACATGAGGCACCGTGCCGGAATCGGAGTCTCCGAACAATCAGACGCCGTTGTCGTCATCGTCTCCGAAGAACGCGGCACGGTCCAACTCGCTATTGATGGCGAGCTCGTCCTACTCGCTGATCAAGAAGACCTCGCCGCCCGTCTCCGTCAAGAACTCATCGTCCAAAAACCTGATCGAACCAAGTTTCTCCGCAAGAAAGCGACAACTCAGGAGGAAGCATCTTGAACAAAGAAGACATCAAGCTCCTTCTCGCGAGCTTTGTAATCGCCGTTGTGCTCTGGTTCCAAGTTCAACCGATGTTCGAACCGGGTCGCGAACGCGAATTCATCATCCCTCTCAGAGTCGAAGGGAAGTCTGAAGAGCTGGCAATCTTCCCCTCCACCGATAACATTACAATCGTCGCCTCCGGTGCGCTGATCGACCTCGATAAACTCGACACAACCAAAGTTGAAGCATTCCTGAATGCCGAGAATGCGAAACCTGGGCAATTTAACCTTCCCGTCCTTTTGCGCGCGCCTGCTGACCTTAATCTTGAATTCCGACCGCGAACCACCACAATCCGCGTGACCTGTGAACGAGTCCTTCGACAAAATGGGCGGGTTGAGATCCTCACCACCGGCACCCCTCGCAATGATCTTGTCCTCGGCGAAACAATTGCCACCCCTAGCGAAGTAGAAGTCTTTGGACCCGAGAGTTATATCAAACAAGTTTCCAAACTCCGAGTCACAGTCGATCTCACCCGACTTCAACCAGGACAATCCATTTCAGTTCCCGTCGAAATTCTCGACAAAAACAACAAGCCCGTCCCCAGTACCCTGTCCGACCCAACCCGTGTCTCCGTTGCCGCTTCATTCTCCGCCGCCGCCGCTACCCGTGAAGTCCCCGTCATCGTCGACTGGATTGGTTCACCTGCTCCTGGATACAAAGTTGAAGAAATTACGGTAAAACCATCCCGAATCAGGATCACAGGAGAATCGGAACAAATTTCAACTATGACAACGATCGAAACAGAGGAACTCAAAGTGAACAACTTGAAAGCTACCAAAACGTTCACCCTTCGACTCACTGCTCCGGCAGGGATCACTCTTGATACCCAGCAGGTCGAAGTCACTGTAAATCTTTCTCCTCGATAATCTAGTCCATGATTGAAGTCCGTTGCATCACCGAAGGCGAAGCCCCTCAATTCCTACAGCTTTTGTGCGAAATCTTTGAACTTGATCACTCCCGAGCATCAACCGTCTTCTATAGCGAACCATTCTTTGATCTCCGCCGAAAGTGGGCCCTTTACGAAAATGGTCAGATGGTTTCCATTCTTACAACAACCCCTCTTCAATTCGGATTTGGTAACGCGATCGGAATCGCCGGAGTCGGAACCAAAAAATCCCACCAGAATCGTGGCCACGGTCAAAAACTTCTCGAAGCTGTACTTGACCACGCCGACCGTCATGGCGAACCCCATGCCATCCTTTTCGCCCACCACGCCACCCTCTATTCCCGGTGTGGCTTCCAGATCGTAGATCACGTGATCAAGGGCCCGATCAACTCTCCCTGCCAATTACCTTATACTCCAACTCTCTCAAGTGTTCAATTAGAGCAACTTTATGCCGCATGGGCTAATCAAAATCGCATGAGACTGCTCCGCGATTCCCGCCGATGGCGGTATTGGCAATTCGTCTACCGAGAGTCATATCCCGCCCCAGGAGGCTACATCGCCAGCGAAACAAATCTCTGTCGAGAGGCGATATTCTCTGAAAAACCCGAATCCTGGCCCCTCATGCCCGGCGGTGAGTGGTACGGCCTCCGGTCAATGACAAAACTCCTCGGCATCCCTCTCAAATCCGAATCCCAAGAGCTACTCGTAATGACCCGCAACTTCCCCGATGTCCCCCAAATGTTCATGTCCGATCAGTTCTAACGTGAAATTTGAACTCAAATATAGACAAACCTTCTTAACATCGTCTAAAGTAGCAAAGTGAAACTAACTTCAATCGGCTCTCTCGCTGCGTCACTTGTGGCAATCACCATTGCCGCTTCCCAAGCAACGCCCCAGATCAAAACCTACGAGCCCAAGGAAGCCGAAGCTCATCGAAAAACCATCGAAGCCAACTACAAAGTCCTTCACAAAGCCATTTATGAAGAGGATGCAAGTCCCGCAATCGATATCCTTCACGAGCAGTTTTCTTTCATCAACGCTATAAGCCTTCCCGCCGATCCATCAACCGATGATTTCGGCAACTTTGACTCTTATTTAGATGAAATTGGTGCTGGCGAAACAATTGGTGGGTTCAGCAAAAGCAACCACCCTGCATCATCAAAAATCGAAGGCAAAATCACCGAGTTCATTTCCGGCCGACGTCTCTCCATCGCACGATTCGTCGAAACTCTCAAAGACACATTCGTCGATGAAGAAGGCCAGCTTGGCGAAAAAGGCAAAACCATCAACCTCGAAAGCACATCCATCTATACCGACCACTGGTATTTCGATGTCAACGGCGAAGATGGCAACGCCTGGCAACTCTATGACCGCGAATTGACTTCACTCGAAATCAAGATCAATGGCAAACCAATGAACCTGAACAGCGACGGCACCCCTCAGCTAAACCGCTAGAAGAGGAACCACCAAATAATCAATTCCGGAAGAGCAAGAACTCTTCCGGAATAAGATTTAACCAAGAATCACGAACACCGAGATCGGCGTCGTGCAATTACGAGAGCCAAAACCCCAAAACCCACCATCGAAACTGGCTCCGGAACCGCCTCCGTCGCCGACTGACGCAAAATCTCATGCACCGCCGCCGTAGGGTGGATGTCGTCAAAGAACATATAGTCGTTCACGTTCCCACCCGCATCCAAAAACCCTTGCGTCACATTGCTGAATCCATAAGTCGCCGGATTCAGCCGCACTTCATCAAAAAGACCAGCAACATCGATTTCAAAACCTTCGCCCCTGGTCGAGCACGTAAATCCGCCGCATGACCAGCGAGGGCAGTGTTAAACGTCACCGTTCGAGCGTTAAAGACAGCCTCGTTCGCCGTTCCAACATACCGAGGAATGTATCCCAGCATCGGCAGATTCGGCAAAACAAAGTTGCGCGCCCCCAATCCGTAGAGCGTGTTCATGTGGGTCGCCATGTTCGCCGCCACTCCCAAGGGGTTAGTCGAATTCGCCGTCACAAAATCATTTCCTCCAGCCCAAAGAACCACCAAATCCGTCGCACTGAATGTATTGCCCGCTGCTTGCCACAAACCAATTTGTGTCCCCACGTTAGGTACCAAAAGCGTCGAGAGGGCTGATCCCGTATTGGCCTCGGCTCCGCCGTACGCATAGTTGGTTCCCCCGAGCCGATGGGCTACCGCCGCACCGCCAATATCCGCCGAAAATCCTTCGACCCAAACCGGCCCGTTGCTGAACCGACCATTCCAATACGGAGGACCACCCGCAAGGCCAAATGATGCGTTAAACGTATTCCCTGTATCGCTCAGGCTGTCCCCAAACGTAAACACTCGGTCAAGCGCCGAAGCCGCGACGGCAACTGAAGCTACCCCCAGAACCAAAACCATCCGCAAATTCAAAGCACTGTTCATCACTTGTTAACAATACACCCCAACCTGTCACAAATACATAACAAGTTCCTCTTCCTCGCAGACTTACCTGGTCAAAGAACCACTAGCCCCCGTCACCAGATTTCTTGCCTTCTTCTTTCGGCTCCGCTTTAACCATATCCTTCATAACTCCCACTCTGGAATAGTCAATGGAGTAGGGAATCACTTGGAAAGTGGCCGCTTGACCTTTGGTCAGCGGGGATTGGCTCACGAAATCGCGCACAAACTGACCCTGAACAATCGAGAGCAGCCCCGGCTCATCTCCCCCAATCGCACCATCCATCAAAACCCCCAGATCAGCTCCCCGCTCTTTCACAAACTGCTTGTGCGCCGAAACCACCGATTGGGTGTTCCGAGCATTCAAAACTGGAAGCCAACGTACCAAGTAAACCTGCCCCTTGACCAATTCAACAGTTGATCCAGTAGCGATTGAGGATGCTGATTGACCCCCGCTCGCACCCCCTGAAGCAGATGCTCCACCCGAAGCCGATGCAGACGCTGTGGCCTTCGCCGAACTCGAACCAGACCCGGACTGACTCTGGCTTGTTGAGGTTTTCGAAGTCTGGGCGATCGCCAACGCCGCACCTAAACCCACCACGCCAACTGCAATCATCAAAGAAAATCGGGATCGTTTCATCAGTCAAACCTTCGCTCAAAAGGTTAGACTCATCAATCGACCCCGATCGTTCCGCTGTTTCTTACAACTTCAAGTCAACAATGCCGCTGACCCCGACACCATCCACTGCTTTCAGATTCTTGGCATCCGTCGGGTTATCCGTTGCAACCGGGATCAATGCCCGAACGCGAATCTCGTCACCAAACAGACCAGTTTCCGGCGAAGCCACCGACTTCACCTTATCAACGTTCTTCTTAGCTCCCATCACCTGAGCTGCACCAATTGCCCCCCGAGTGTTGATCCCAATCGTAATGATCGGAACAACTTTCGTGTAAGACTGATCCGTATCCTTGTGACTGGTCAAACCATTGATGGCTCTGTTGATGTCGGGCCCGAACTGCTTCACTGCCGCACCAACCCCTAAAATCTTGATAATCTCCTTAACTTGACCAAAGCCGAGGCCGACCAATCCAAGCATCGCCCCCGCAACCAAGAGCACCCGAAAGTTGGGGCGCACACTCATTCGCCGTGATCGAACTTGTTTCATTTCCATACCCTGTATCTATAAGGACGATCAATGATCGTCAGAGTGACAAAAAAATCGCCCCGATCCGAAGATCGAGGCGATTTTCAAGTTCAACTGAAGTCCAGCTTAGAAGCTGATCTTGAGTTGGGTGCCGAAGAGGCCACCTTGGAACTTGCCGTTGCCCGGCATGCCCGGCAGAGCAATGCCCTTGCCGTCTACATCGCTGTAGCTGTAGGTGAACATCAACTTGCTGTTGCTGCTGAGGTTGTAACCGAGCATCAACGTGTACCAGCGTTGGAACGGATCGTTACCAACACCGTTGAAGTCCCACTTCACGTCTTCGTAGCTGAGGCCGAGGTCAAGGAAGCTGTTGAGCTTGTAGTCAACACCAATCTTGAGGCTCGTCACGTCGTCGTTCGTGTTCAACACGCCGCCGCCGTTTTGGTTGCCTTCAAGTTGCTCGTAGTTAGCGTGGATCTTAAGATCGCTGCTCGGCGTGAAGTAAACCATGGCGTTGAAGCCTTCGACGTTGGTCGGGTTGTACCAGGTACCGATGCGACCCCAGTCACCAGCAGCAATGAAGTTTTGCTCGATGGTCTTGTATCCAGCCTTGACACCAAAGTTGGAACCAGTGTAGCCGAGCGAGACATCCCATGCGGTGTTGTCATCGTCGAGTGCGCTGGTGGTGTTTTCACCCAACACGGATTGCGAGAACGCACCGTAGAACTGGATGTTGCCGAACTTGAGGTCAGCATTTGCACCGTAGACGTTCAATCGGTTTGCCGGTTGGTTGCCTGCTTGAGCTGCATTTGCGTCAGCGATCAAAGTATCGCTGTCGTGCCACAGGTAAGCAAGGTTGATTCCACCCATGTCGTTGAGCGGGAATGCCAACTGAACACCGAGGGTTCGGTCAACGGTTCCGTTGCCAAAGGCAATCGGGTTGATGTCAGCGTTTGCACCAGTGAGGTTCAAGTTGCGGTTGCTGTTGCGACCACCGAAAACGGTGAGTTCAACGTTGCCGAACATGAAATCGAGGATTCCACCATCAAAGATGAACTCGCCATTGTCGCGCCATGCTTGTTGGTAGTAGTCCTTGGTGAAGCTCGTTCGTTGGAACAAGTACGGGCTGATCTTGTGACCAACGCGACCGATTTCAGCTTTGAAGCCTTGACCAGCCAATGCGCTGTTGAAAGTCACTGCGAATCGACCGAAACCAATTGCGGTGTCGGTGTTATCGTTGAAGTTGGTTCCACCAGCGTTACCGTTCAAACCGCCAAGACCTTCGAAAAGGTTGCCGACGAGAAGAACTGCGTCCCACTTCGGTTCGCCATCTTTGCCGCCTTCGAGGGTGACATAAGCTTCGTGGAAGATATCAAGATCCTTGTCGATTCCAACCGGTGCACCAGCATAGGAACCAGCACCTTGACCAACGACGCGACCGTCTCGGGTCACACCGAAGTTGCCATCTTTGCTGTGGCCGCCAAGAACGAGCAAGTTGACTTCTGCGCCAATCTTGATCGCGGTGGTCTTGTTTTCCAACGCGGTCAATCGCTCTTCCATGTCGGACATTTGGCCCTTCATTGCATTAACGTCAACGCCGAGTTGCTTCAATTGCGGCTCGAATTCAGCCGTTAACTTCTTCATGTCGTTGATTGCGCTGCCCCAATTCTTCATTGCATCAACATCCTTTCGGAGATCAGCAACTTGCTTGGCGAGGCCAGCATCGGAGCCACCTTGACCGATCTTTGCTTCAACAGCAGCGATCTTTGAGTTGACGCCATCGAATTGAGCCATCATGAGCTTCCACATCTTGTCGAGGGCAACTGCCAACTCGTAGCGGGAGGTCATGCGCGGACCGCGGAAGAATCCATCCGGGTAACCGAAAAGAACCTTGTCTTTCAAGTTAACCAAGGCTTGGTACGCCCAATGGTTTTCCGGAACATCCGGAAATTGATCTTGTGCAAGCGCTGGGGTTACCATCGCCACGCCCAAGACTGCGCTCATTGCGAGCTTCAGTGTTTTATTCATGGTTTTTTGTTTCTCCATTAACACGAGATTCAAATCAAAAGAGCCACTCAATCAGTCAGGCGTTGAGCTTATTCTCACAACTTTCCTTAAGTTCCCTGTGAGAACCAAGCCTCTTTGCCCTCAGCTTGGCGACGCGTCCAATTTGCGTCTCATGTTGGCAGAGGCAAGCTCTACCAACTGCAATTATGACCCCCACCAAACGCAAGCCGAGGGCCCCTGTCAAGATTACTAGGCAAAAGGACCCGAAAATCGCCCATTTAAGCGCGAATCAGACTCAAAAGCTCCGCCGTCTTCGCTTCCATCAAGCCCCGATCACCCCGAGTCTCGACGTTCAACCGGATCACCGGCTCAGTATTACTGCCCCTTAGATTGAACCGCCACTCCGGATATTCAATACTCAATCCATCCGTCCGGTCAATCTCACCCCCGGATAGGCCGCCTCAACCCGCGCCAACACGTCCGGCACACTTGCCACCTTGCTATTCACTTCACCCGAGCAAGGGAATTTCTCAATCATCGCCCCGACAAGCTCGCCCAACGTCTTGCCCGTCTTCTTCATCAATTTCAAAACGAGAAGCATCGGGATCATCCCGCTGTCGCAATACCAATGATCGCGGAAGTAATGGTGTGCACTCATCTCGCCACCATAGACGGCATTCTCGGCTCGCATCCGTTCCTTAATAAAAGCGTGACCACTCTTGCACATCACCGCCTTCCCGCCCGAAGCCGCCACGATCTCCTGCGTGTTCCACATCAATCGAGGGTCATAAATAATCGTCGCCCCCGGATTGTCCACCAAAATCGCTTGCGCCAAAAGCCCAACAATATAGTAACCCTCAATAAACATCCCGTTTTCATCCAAAAGAAAACAGCGATCATAATCGCCATCCCAGGCAATCCCCAGATCATATTTGTTCCGCCGCATCTCCTCTTCCACCGGAGCCCGCGATTCTTCCAAAATCGGATTAGGAACCCCGTTCGGAAATTCTCCATCCGGCTCAAACATCATCCGCGTCACGTTCAACGGCAAGTGAGGCATCAGTGCTTCCATGGCAATCCCTGCCGCACCATTCCCCGGACTCGCCAAAACCTTGAAGTCGCGCAATTCTTCCGCAGGACAAACCTTCAGCAAATGCTGAACAAAATCTGCATAGCAGTCCAGCTTCCGAACCGAACCGCCCCCCGCTCCGTTCTCGTGCTGACCATCCAAAAACTCCTGAGTCAACCGCTCAATATCATTTAGCCCCGTATCCCCGCTAATCGGTCGGCTTTCTTGCCGCACCATTTTCATTCCATTATATTCCGGCGGGTTGTGGCTTGCCGTAATCATCACACCTCCGTCATAACCGTAGTGGGCGGTCGCAAAATAAACCATCTCCGTACCCACCATCCCAAGATCAATCACGTCACACCCCTCTTCGTTCAGCCCCTTCGCCAACGCGTCCCCAAGTTCTGGCCCGCTTAGTCGAATGTCATAACCCACACAGACGGACTTCGCTCCGGTGTATCGCCCGTAAGCCCGACCAATAGCGTACGCCACATCCGGGTTCAATTCATCCGGCACAATCCCCCGCACGTCGTATGCCTTAAAGCAAGCCAATAATTCGCCCATCTCACCTCCCATCTTACCGTTTCAACATCTCTCTCAAATCGTCATTCCGGGCGTGACCCGGAATCTCCCCAATCAAGAGATCGATCAAAAAGCCTCCCCCTCCCTAGTGCCACTAGGGAGGGGGAGGTTGGTGGGGGTGGGTCGAAACCGCATTCGCTTAAAATAGGAAGGCAATGGCCATACGCCTCTCTCTCTTTCCAGAATCCACAAACGCAAATCTCTACCTCATTCATGGTGGCCCTGGCGCCCAAGGCTCGCTTCATGGTCTAAACAACTCCCTCCCTGAACACCTCAATTCTCGCGAAATTCTCCAGCGGTACTCAGGTGAAGTCCCCTTAGCGTCGACCAGCACATCGCCGACATGCGCGAAATTATTTCAGAGCCCGCAAACATCCTCGGTCATTCATGGGGAGCCATGCTCACTTTGTCGTTCGCCGCAAGCTACCCGCACCTTTGCCGCCAACTCATTCTTGTCGGCTGCGGAACCTACTCCTTGGAGTCTCGCCAAGAATACGAACGACGGATCGCCCTCCGCATTGATCCCCAAATGAAAGCCCTGCTCAAGCAAGCAATTCAAGAGGCTAAAACTCCCGACGAACATGAGTTAGCTTTCCGAAATTATGGCGAATACGCCACGAAGATCCAAGCGTACGACCCGATTCCCGACCCCTTTCCAGATCACATCACCAAGTGGGATCCAATTGGCCACTCCGAAACCTGGAGTGATGTCATGCGCCTCCAACAAGAAAAGATAGAACCCAACCGATTTACCGCAATCACTTGCCCTGTCACTCTCATTCAAGGTGCTCAAGACCCTCATCCGGGCGAATCAATCCGCGACGACCTTCTCCCCTATATTCCCCAGCTCAAGTATATTGAACTCGACCAATGCGGGCACGAACCCTGGCTGGAACTCCACACTAGAACACCTGTCCTCAAACTCATTGAAACAATTTGCTCACCGTTCCCTACCTGACTTCTGTTAGGGAGAGAATCCGGGGGGTGCAGGTCATTTGTTCCACGTGTAAACTCATGTGCCGCAATCCCCTCCCCAAGTCTTGTCCTCGCTACGGCGGGGATTGGGGAGGGGCAGGGGTGGGGTTGACAAACCAACTCACATCAAGCGTACAACACAAGGACAAAAACGATGCCCGCAACCCTCATCGGCGCCCACATGCCCACCGGAAAAAGCCTCCCCGATGCCATCCGCCGGGGCAAAGCCATCGGGTGCACCGCAATCCAAGTCTTCACATCCTCTCCCCAGCAGTGGCAATCCAAACCCCTTGCCGAAGACGCCCCTGAACAACTCCAGGCGGCCATCCAGGAAACCGACCTTAACCCCCAAGCTCTCGTCAGCCACGACAGCTACCTCATCAATCTATGCGCGCCCGAACCCGAGAAAGCCGCAATGTCCCGAGAAGCCCTCACCCGGGAACTCACCCGCTGTGCCACCCTCGGCATCCCGTTTGTGGTCAGCCACATGGGAGCCCACATGAAACAAGGCGAAGAAATCGGAATCCAAAAAGTCGCCCAGCAAACCAAAGAACTCCTCCAAGAAATCCCCGCTGGCGTCACCCTTCTCATGGAAACCACCGCCGGACAAGGCTCATCTCTGAATTACAAATTCGAGCATCTCGCCCAAATCCTCGAACTCACAGGCAACCCCGGAAACCTCGCGATCTGCCTTGATACCTGCCACGTATTCGCCGCCGGCTACGACATTCGCACTCCCGAAACCTACGAAGCCACCTTCGCCGAATTCGACCGCCTCATCGGGTGCGATCGCATCAAAGTCATCCACTGCAATGACAGCAAGAAGGCTCTCGGCACCCGGGTTGATCGCCACAACCACCTCGGCGAAGGCGAAATCGGCGAAACCGCCTTCCGGTGCCTCGTCCACGACTCAAGATTCACAAACACTCCCATCATTGTCGAAACCCCCGACGCCAACGAAATGCACGAAACCAACGTCCAACGCCTCTGGAATTGGGGGGAACAACCGAAGCCGAACTAATCTCCGAAAAGTGCCTGCTCACAAGCAGCATGGTTAAACATCTGCTCGTGATCATGTCCAACGTCTGGAGCCTCAACTATCCGCCACTTAAAATCCCAACCGCGCTCGGCAGCCAACTTTTTTCCGTATTCAAACGACGCCTTGTTGCGTTGATACCGGCCTCCACCCTGCTTCATTGCTTCTTCGCTATCATCAAAATACTCGTCCGGCTTATTGTCCGCTGTTCCAACATAAAGAGTAAGCGGAGCGGCGAGATACCGTCGGATTTGCTCATCTGAACTCAGCGACTCGGGTAATTTCCCAAATCCATAACCGAAAGGAGCATCCCGGTGGGCAAAAAGCTGCGAGCCAGCATTCGCCGCGACAATGCGCTCCGCACCTGTGTTCTGAAATGCGGCCGCCCGAACCAAAAATTGACCGCCCGCTGAATGACCAATCAACCAATGCTTCATCGCCGCTTGACCTTCCATTTGCTTGATTACTTCCGCAATCTTCGGGATAAAAGCATAAGTCCACGCCTCCGAACTTGCCAATTTTCCTTCGGCATCCAGCAAGCCGCCGCGCTGGTACCTCCAAGTTGGGAATCGTTCACTGTCAAACCTCGGCGCAACAATCAGCGCCCCAAACCGATCACCCATTGCCACGGAATGATCGCGGTAATCCTCGGCATTCCGGAGAGTGCCGTGACAAACAATAATCATCCGATCACCACCAAAATCCTTTGGTTTATATACAAATACATCGAGGCTGGTTTCATTAATCGTGAGAACCACTTTAGATTTGCCTACATCAATTTTCGGCATCTGATCCAAGAGAAACCCCAATCCAAGGAAAGCCGAGACCATCGCTCAATATACCGACAAAACTCTTAGTCCGGAACATCCCCAACGTCCGTCCCCGAAGCCGAAACGTTCTCTTCCTGAATCTGCTCGTAAATCTCTTTCCGGTGAACCGCCACATCCCGAGGCGCCTTGATCCCAATCCGAACCTGTTCACCTCGAACCTCAAGTACCACGACCTCGACTCCGTCGCCGATCACGATACTTTGGTTGACTTTTCGTGTCAATACCAGCATAGTTGCCCTCCTTGGCGCTGGCCGCGTATCAACTACGCAGCCGGTTGCCCCTGCTTCGATTCCTCAAAAACCTTGTATCGAATCGGGTAACGATGATCTTCCACCACCACCTGCTTCGCCATACGGTTGTCCAAGTTCACCAAAAGCGGACCCGCCAAATTCAGCGTCATCCCCTCGGGGTCACCCTTTGGAATCGTAACGATAGTATAGACGAGTCGGGCCGAATCTTCGCTCAGTTCCAATTCTGATGCCACTTCACTTGGCATCTCTGGCGCATAAGTCGGGACATAGTGCGCCGGATCAATGACCAAAAAGGCCAAGTCCCCCAGCTGCACACTCTGCAGCCAGCAAAAAGGACTCCCTTCCTTATGCTGAAGAACAATGAAACGCTCTGCATCCGGGAAGCCAAGCAACCCACCGCGGAAACTGACGACATCCTGAACGTCAAATTCCACCGATCCAAAGCGCGTTGTCTCAATCGCGTTACTGGTCATCATCTCATAAAGTCCATCAAGCTCAGGCGCATGCCCTGGCTTGCAATTTGCATCGCCGCTGTATAAGCCGTCTCAGACTGCTGATACCGCACAAACGCCTCCGCCAAATCCACATCCTCGTGGTCAGAAATTTCCTTCGAAAAGTCGTCAATCCTCCGTGTATTCTCCGCGCTCAAACTCTCAATCGTCTGCATCCGAGATCCAACTTCGGCACGCAAACCCGTAATCTGATCGCGCAAACTCTTGATGTCCGCCAAGCTCTCATCACTGATCGCAACAACATTCTGGTTTTGAATGTTCGTTTTCAGCGTCTCAAGCTTGTCGTAAATATCGGTGAAAACCGTGGAAACCCCAGGGAGATTAATCGGCATATACTCACCACTCCGCACCTCAGCCCGGATCACATTGGCGTCACCTGCATAGCTCATCACGCCGCCCAATGCCGTGAAGGGCAAAGTTTCCGACTGATGTCCCGCAAAAATATACTGCCCCTGCGACCCTTGCATGTTCGCCGATCGAACCAACTTTTCCTGCAATGAAGCAACTTGCTGAGCCAAGCTTTGTGCCGCATTCGCATCAATCGAGCTCGACGCTCCTTGGATCGCCAAGACATTCGCCTTGCTCAGCAAATCACCAATCTCCGTGAGCCCTCGCTCACTATTCCCCATGTAATCCTTGGCCCCCCGCAAGTTCTTCTCAAACTGGTCAAAACGAGCCTTCAAATGCCGAGAATTGATGGTCAGCTTCGTCGCCAATGGATCTTCATGCGCAGACTCAAATCGTTTCCCGCTCGAAATCTGCTTCTGAACCTTAAAGTAAGCTTCTTGCGCCGTCCGAATTGAACCAGTGTAAGTGTCGAATTGATAACCAGTGCTAATCCTCATTGCTTAATCCTCCATCACCGACCCAGATTGATCAGATCCTGACTGACCTCGTTAAAAATGGACATCGCCCGCGCCGCCGCTTGATAAGACCGCTGCATCTTCAGCAAATTCGCCATTTCATCATCAATGCTCACCCCGCTCACCGCCTGCATTTGCTGTTCGATCTGCCCCAAAACCGCTGTTTCTGTGTCGGCTGCATTCATCGCGTAGTTCGCATCCGAAGCAACCCTTGTCACAACATCAGAGAAAAAGCCTCGGAACGACTTACCGCCCAAGTTCGTAACCGCCAAATCTCGCATTTCTCCGAGTTGCTGAGCAATCGAGCCATCACCCGCCGCGCCAGTCAATCCTGAAACAATCGCATCCGCACTCGCCAAAACTTCATCGCTCAATCGAAAATCAACCGCCCCCGTCTGGGGAGGTACCAAAACATCCTGGAAGAAATTAATCCCCGTGTTGCCTTGCTTATTGATCCCACTTGCATGAAGCGTATTAACCTGGGTCCGAAGCTCATTCGCAAGCGAATTCAAGTTAGCCATTTGATTGCGGGTCTCGTTCAAACCGGATAAGTGACCAGCAAGCTCCCCACCCCGGATCGGATAAGAAATGACGCCATCTGTGACCGAACCCGTTGTCGCATCAAAAGTTGTCGGAAATGGTCGTACTGCATCTCCTTGAACCAGAGTGTGCCCGGCCGCATAAACCGCATACGATCCATCTGGAAACGTCTCTTTCCGAACGTTAACTAGCTTGCTCAGGTCAGCAACTGCCAAATCTCGCTGATCCATCAAGTCGTTCGGCATCCCGTTGCTCGCGACCGCTTGTGTGATCTGCGCATTCAGCGAAGCAATCTGATCCGCCAACCCGTTGATCCGGTCAATCGTCCCCGTGATTTGCTGAGTCTGGGTCGCTTCAAGCTGCTGAAAGTCGTTAAACCGATTCCGAACGCGATCAGTCAAAACCTGACCACTTAGTCGCACTTCGAGCCGCGCCGCAGCGTCATTCGGATTCGACCCTAGCCCCGACCACGAATTGAAAAACCGATCAAGGGCTTGGTTAATCCCTTTGTCACTCGGCTCGCCATAGATCGCGTCTATCCGCTTCAGATTCATTGCCGTCGCCGAATATTTTCCTTGCTGGCTCAGAGCATTTCCCTGGCTCACATCAAGGTATCCGTCCCGAATCCGATTGATCGAACTCAAAACCGCACCTTGACCAACTGACTTCCACCCTTTTGTATAGAAGTTCAAAGGTTGGAGCGTCGAGAAGTCCACCGTCTGACGCGAATACCCACGAGTATTCACATTCGCGATGTTGTGCCCAATCGTGTCCATCGCCCGCTGATAGTTTCTCAGTGAGAGCGACGACATATTCATACCAAGGAATGGACCGGCCATTTTTATCTCCTAGTAGAATTGTCGGTATCAGGCTGCCTGATTCATCAGTACATTTGCCTGGGAACGTCGCGGAGAATAGGGGCCATCCGCCTTCTGAGTTTCCGAAACGATCACCGTGAGAGTGCCATTGACATATTCCAGCTCGTTTTCAATCAAAGCCTTGTTCTTGTCAATCACCCGCTGGATGTTTCGTCCCGCCACGATGACTTTGTTGGCAAGGGCTTGAACGCGTTGCGCATCGGCTTTTTCAAGCACGGTCACCAGACTTCGAAGATTCGGTTCACAACCATATTCTTCGGCCAGCCCTTTGGCGCACGTCGCCGCATTCGTATCAATGATCGTCATCTCGTCCATCTGCCGATCAAGTTCAGGTTGCAATTCTTCTAGCCGTTCAACCTGACGCATCGTCAAAGCTGCCGTTTGCTGGTGGAGCAAAGCGACAACCTCATCTGACTTCACCAGCCAGGCGTTCCAAAGTTTCTCGAGTTGTTTAGTGTCTGTTTTGGTCATGGATTTTTTCCCAGTTCATTTCATGTCAATGTCATTGCTTCGGAACGGCTGCGTTCTCCTGAACGACCCGCACCGCCTGCGATAAGAAAACTTGTCGTGCAATTCCCAAACTCCCCTGCCCCCGAGCCGTCTCATCTGCCACGGCTTGATCCATCGTATCTTTGGCGAACTCCATCATCTGATCTTTCTCCGGAGCAAAACTTGTCGCCCGCATCTGGGTCAGCAACTTCTTCACAAAGAACGACTCAAACTGCTCGCTCGCCTTTTCTAATTTCTTCAGTTCTGCTCGAGCATCGTCCGGCAGCTTCGCAACGTCAAACTTGCCGTCCGTCATCAAGCCGTCATAAACTTTCTCCAGCCGAGCCCGAATCTCACTTCCTCGCGGACCCAGTTTGTGGTTCATCTGGTTCTGCAAGTCACGGACAAAATCTGCCTGAATCGGCTTCACACCCGCTGGCATCATTGAATCTTCACCCGTGCCTTCAAAGCTCCTTGCTGACTCAACGCCTGAATAATCGCAATAATGTCCCGAGCGCTCACATCCATCGCTTGGAAGATCTTCGCGAGGTCATCCAACGTTGCATTCGGTGCAACGACGACGACTTGCGGAGGTGCCTCGCCTGCATTGGTCTGAGTTACTGGCGTCACGGTCGTTGAACCTTGACTGAGCGGCAACGGCTGACTCGTCACGAACTCACTATCAATCGTTACCCTCAGGGCACCGTGGGCAATCAGAGCCGGTCCGAGCCGCACATTGCCACCCACCACGATCGTCCCCGTCCGTTCATTGATGATGACCGTCGGCTCCGTGTTCGCAAAAACTTCCAACTTCTGAACTTGGCTAATCACATCCACCGCCAAATCAGGACTCGGCATCTGGATCGCAATCGTCACCGCATCAATCGCCGTTACGCCCAAACTCGGGAAACTCTTCGCAATCGCATCCCGCACCCGCTGAGCTGTCGTAAAGTCGGGCTGATCCAAGTCCAAATAGATCACCCCTTCCCCAAAAACGAATTGGGTATCAACCCCACGCTGAATGTCGCCACCGTTCGGAACGCGACCAACTGTTGGGTGGTTCATCCGCACAGAACTTCCAGAGTTGCCTGCATTGAATCCGCCGATGCTGACCGATCCACTCGCAATCGCAAACGCAATTGTTGAATCCACCATCGTCCCAAGAGGAGTGGGCAACAAAACACCCCCCTCCAAGCTCTTAGCATCTCCAATGCTTTGAACCGTAATGTCAATTTTCCGACCCGGAGCAGCGAATGGCGGCAACTCAGCTGTAACTGAGACAATCGCAATGTTCTTTGCCGTAAACTTTGTCGGATCAACCAGCGTTCCCCATCGGGTCAAAGCATTCGCCAAAGCTGTAGTGGTCGCTGGAACCTGCTTTGAATCGCCCGTTCCATTCAATCCCACAACCAGTCCATAGCCCAAAATCGTATTCGAGCGCGCCCCTCGGAATCCACCAATCGCCGCGATCTCCACCGGAATACCGTTCGTCTCTGCATTCCGAATCGCAAGCTCTCGACGCTTCTGTGCCTCTTCTTGCTGTTTCCGCTGAGCAATCGCCGCCGCTTCGTTCTCGGGAACTGCACCGCCTGTCTGAGCATGGGCCAAACCCCATACTCCCAGCAACAATCCGACCGCCAATACTTTCCATGCTACCGTTTTCATTAGAACAACCAATCCAAAATCGTCGTGAGAATTCCCTTGCGCTGCCGCTCGCTAATCTGACCCTTTCCTTCCATCTTGATCTCCGCCTCGGCAATCTTTGAACTCTCAATCGTGTTGTCCGGCATGATGTCCCGCTGCCGAATCGCCCCGCTCAACACAAAAGTCTGGGTGTCTTTGTTGGTCACGAGAGTCCGCCGGCCCTCAATAATCAGCGTCCCATTCGGCAAAACCTCCTTCACAACCGCACTCATCTTCGCCGTCATCCGCGAATTCTGATTTGTCGATCCGTTCCCACTTGTCGTGCTTGAAGAACTATTGCTCAGTGGCCCCAAAAGCTGGGTTAAGAACCCCGTCAAGATATTTGGCTCCACCGACGTGCTATCCGCTTTCGCCGTTGTCGTATTCGCGGACAGACTGCTTACCGCCTGCTCATCAATAACGATCATCAAAATGTCTCCCTTGGCCCGAGCAACATCATCAATGTAGGGATTCTTAAGCGATCCTTCATAAATCGAACCTGCATTCTCCTTCCCATTTCCGTTCTTGCTTTGATCAGCTTCTGCCCCAAAGGACCAACTCATCAATGCGAGCGCAATCACTAAACTCCAATTTCTCATAGTCGAACCTCAATCTTTCCTTGCTTGTTCAGCGTCCCCACAACCTGCTTCCCCGTCGATATTTGAACTGTCACTTCACCCTTCACTCGATCCACCTTCTTGATTTGCCCTGTCGTTTCAATCACAACCGCACCACTTAAAAAAGACACCGAAACCGTATCTCCAACCGCCAAACTCAAAGGCACAACACTGTTTGTAAAAGTGAGATTCCGAGAGTTGATTCGCTTACCATCCACAAACGCCGCTACCGTGACCATCAATGTCGAACCCGACTTCGCAACCCGCTCGGCAACAAGCTGTATTTCGCCAACTGGAACATCCAAGTCCGGCACCGGTTTTGTCGATTCAGGTTCAAAGCCGGGATACTGCGTTGCAATTTCTCGAACCGCCGCATCTACAAACATCTGCTGAGTGATTGACTGCCCAACCCGCTTAATGGTGAGTCGTACTGGCCCGACAACTCGAACCGTAGCTGGTGCAAATCCTGCCGCCTTGAGCCGACCCAAAATCCAAGTCCGATCAATCTGCCTCGGAACGCCAAATACTGGAGAGTTACCAAGATCAACTGCCGCCAAACGCACCTTCAAGTCCGGTGCACAGAAGATATCTGCCACATCTCCAAGGGTCATGAAGTTGCCACTCACTTCTGATTCATCAGGAAAAGCAATCTCAATTCCCCCCGTTGCAATCCATTCAGAATCACCAACGTGATCAGTCTTCTGACTCCGCTGAATCGCCACCACAGAATCTTCTCTACTCTTCACCGGAACTTCAACTTCCGTCTCATAAACTTTAATAAAACTGCGCTCTGGCTCTGGAGTCGAAGAGATAGACCCCGTCCAAGGTCGAATCACCCCCGCAAGGCCCTCACCCGGTTCCTTCAACTCTGCATCGCCAAAAATCTTCAGATAGCGACCACTCTCAACTGGTCGAACATCATCAGGGAAAAGTGCCAATACTAGACGACCAGCTTCAATAACCTCATTGGAATAACCAAGCAGAACTCGGCCCCGCAGATCCACTTCGATCGACTTCGGCTCGCTTTCCGCCTTGATCTTCGGCCAAACCGGATCACCGTCCTGACTCACGATCAAACCTTCGCGCCATTCGAGCGATACATGCTTGGCATAAATGACCGAGCCATCTTTGGCAAATCTCAGATAGCCTTCGCCGTCGACCTGGATAGCCGATGGAGCCGACAACCCAATCAAGAGAGTGCAGAGCAATGAAATCATCAGGAATTACCTCTTCAAGTTGTTCAAAATCGACAGCATGTCGTCCGATGTCTGAATTGCCTTAGAGTTGATTTCATAGGCCCGCTGAGCCGTAATCATCTTGACCATCTCCTCGACAATCTGCACGTTCGAACCCTCCAAGAAGTTCTGCTGCAAAGTCCCCGTACCTTCTTGACCCGGAGTGACAATCTGCGGCTCACCGCTCGCGCCTCCTGCCAAGTAGAGGTTTTGACCCGCCCGTGTCAAGCCCGCCGCGTTCGTAAACGTCGCAAGCTGAATCTGTCCCAATTCCGTCGGATCGTTATTTCCTGGCAAAATCGCACTGACAAAGCCTTCCGGCGAAATCGTGAGTGCCCGCGCCCCCGGCGGAACCGTCATGTTGGGGATCAACTGGTAACCATCGCTCGTAACGATCAAACCGTTTGCATCAGTTTTAAAGCTGCCATCACGGGTATAAGCCGTTTCGCCACCCGGCATCTGAATCTGGAAGAAACCGCCTCCGTTAATCGCAACGTCAGTCACCCCTCCGGTTGCCAAAAGCGAACCCATCACAAAATTGGTCGCCGAGGCCGAAAATCGCGAACCCAAACCGATCTGAGAGGACTGAGGCAATCGAGTATCACCACCCGTCGCCGCTCCCGATGCCCGCATGTTCTGGTACATCAAGTCTTGGAACTCGGCCCGCTGGCTCTTAAAAGCCGTGGTATTCACGTTTGCCAAGTTGTTGGCAATGACGTCCAAGTTCATTTGTTGCGATACCATTCCGGTACCTGCTGTATTTAGTGCTCTCATCATAAGGGCGGTGTGCTTTCCTGTCTGTTGTCAGTGGTTCACCGTCGCCTTCCATTGCCATGCCCAGCTCAATTCATGAGCCAAGCTCCACTTCAACCCAACATCATGTCGGGCTGTCCAGTGTCTTAGCGGCCTTGGAGGATTCCGATTAACCGTTCCGTCGATTCGTCTTGGCTTTGTGCCGATTTCTGAGCCATCTCAAACGCTCGGTTGAGCTTGATCATCGAGATCATCTCTTGGACCGTGTTGACATTGCTCGTTTCAATAAATCCTTGTCGAATGCGCACTTGGCTTGGGTCAAGCTCGGTCGCATCATTTGCCTCAAACATCCCATCCCCAACCTTCTTAAACTCCCCGGTGTAAATGCCGATCTGGGCAATACGTCGCCCATCAACCGCTACCGTTCCATCCTGAGCAATGCTCAACTCACCCGGAGGAACAATGATCGGTACGCCTGATCGATCCAACACAACCCCACCACCTGAATTCACAAGCTCCGAATTGGGGCCAAGTGCCAAAACCCCTGTGCGACTAAAGAGCTCTCCTCGCGGCGTAATCACTTTGAATGCCGCTTGATCGTTTTCAATTGCAAAATCGAACAGGTTCCCCGTTGGGCTCAGTTGCCCCGCACTCCAGTCGGTGTAAAAGCCTGCCTCTGCCGGACCGGCACCGAGTCCGCCCACTTTTTCACTCGAATTCCCGGGCTGAGTCATCATCCGCTCCATACCTTCTTGAAAAATAAGAGAATCTCGCTTAAATGCCGTTGTCGATGCGTTTGCCAAGTTATTACTGATCGTGGACATCCACTTGTCGGCAATCACCATTCCGGCAGCCGCTGAATAAAGACCTCTTTGCATCCTGATATGGTCTTCGGTACATTTACCAGCAACCCAAGGGCCAAAACCTCACAATAAACTTCAGGTTTTGACCCGCTTAGGTTCAAATTTTAAGCCCGAGAATAGATCGCTTCAACCGCCCACTCTTTTTCCCCGCCCGGAGTGACATTCTCCATCCGCATCTTCAACTGCTGACCCGCATCCACAATCTCAATTGTCCAACCCCATTCTGGCTCCCCTTCTCCCACAAAATACTTGCCAAACCCGCCAACCGAATCGTCTTTCAATTCCCCCTCAAACCGCATCAAATCGTAGTTCATATGCCAAGCATCAACCCACCCTAAAAAGCACTTCTTTCGCTTTTCGTCGCATACCACGGTCATGACGCCCTCTTGCTTCTTTCCCTCATAAGTCCACCAATAAGTAACAGTTGCAAACGCCCCGGACTCGTCCAAATCAACGTGTAACTCGCTTGGCCCTTTCTGCACCCGTCTAGTTTCGTCTTCCAGCCAACTCAAATGGAGCTTCGATTCACCTGCCCAGTGACCAAGTGCTCCCTTTAAAAACTTGTTCGCCGCCATTTCTCACAGATACCGCATAACCGTCATGAAACGCGACTCAATTTGGGGACCCCCACCACCTCACCCCCTGTTGGTATCCTCACTTCACCCCAAAAATGGCATACCGTCACATCTACACGTCCGAAAGTGTCAGCGAAGGCCATCCCGATAAGCTCGCCGACCAAATTTCTGACACCATTCTCGACGCGGTTCTCGAACAAGACAGCATGGCGCGAGTCGCGATCGAAACGCTGGTTGGTCACGGATTTGCCGTCATTAGCGGAGAACTTTCAACTCACAAAGCTTATGTAGATGTTGCTCAACTTGTCCGCAAAACAATCAAAGACGTCGGCTACAACAACACCGCCGTTGGTATCGATGGCGGAGCATGCGGCGTTATGGTCGCCATCCACGAACAATCCCGCGACATCGCCCAAGGCGTTGATACCGGTGGTGCCGGTGACCAAGGAATGATGTTCGGCATGGCGTGCACCGAAACGCCAGAATTGATGCCCCTCCCAATTTCCCTTGCTCACGCATTGACCCGTCAATCCGCCGAAGTTCGCCGCGCTCACCCAAGCCTCGGCCTGAGACCCGATGCAAAGAGCCAAGTCTCAGTTGTATACGAAGACAATAAACCACTGAAAATCGACACCGTCGTACTGAGCCAGCAACACAGTCCAGAAATCGAACACGAAATCAACGAAATTGTCAAACGAGAAATCATCACGCCGGTCCTTGACAAATTCACCCAATACACCCCCGACGAAATCACCTACCACATTAACCCAACCGGACGGTTCGTTACGGGTGGCCCAGATGGCGACACCGGTCTTACCGGGCGGAAAATCATTGTCGATACTTACGGCGGTATGTGCCCACACGGCGGCGGAGCCTTCTCCGGTAAAGACCCCACCAAAGTTGACCGATCTGCCGCCTACATGGCTCGCCATATTGCCAAATGTGTTGTTGCCGCTGGACTCGCAGACCGAGTGGTCATCGGCCTCGCCTATGCAATTGGCGTCGCTCAACCCGTCAGCATCAATATCGAAACGTTTGGGACAGAAACCGAAGACCTTGAAATCATCGCCAAACGCATCCGAGACACTTTTGATATGTCCCCCCAAGGCATTATCAAGCACCTCGATCTGCGCCGACCGATCTACTTACCAACCGCTAAAAACGGCCACTTCGGAAACCCCGACTTCGCTTGGGAATCAACCGCTCCGGCCGATGCTCTCAAAAAGTAAAAAAAGTTGGAACTTCAAGCAACTTCTCCGAGTTGTGATAAGATAAATGAGGCAACTATGAAGAAATTCCTTGCTCCCGCCATTGCTGCTGTCGCCCTCGTGGGCCTCGCTATTGCTGCTAGTTCGATGACCGCTCCCAACGTGACTTCTGATTTGAAAGAGGGAACTTTGGTGTCCACTGCTGACAGAAAGGAAGACTGTGGATCTTGCCCCGATAAGAAGGCAATGGCCGTAGCGAAAGAAGATTGCGGTTCATGCCCCGAAAGCAAAGCAATGGCTGCTTCCGAAAAGGAAGATTGTGGCGGATGCCCGAGCAAGAAGGGCAACGACGCAGCTGTCGTCCTCTAAACCAATCTAAACGCACTTACAAAAATAAGCCCCTTGCTCCGAGCAAGGGGCTTATTTGATTTCAGATCGTCTCAATGAACCCGCAGGCTTGTCATCGAACCAGAGCTCTGCCCTAATCCCGCAAACTCACCATACCGAGCAACCGACGCCGGCTCTTCCGCAAGCCAAAGCTCCACTGCATCCAACGCACAGGAAACCTGTGCCCGGAACGCAGGATTGGAACTCTGGGCAAAAGCCATGCGCAAATCGTCTGCCGATCGACGGAGCTGACCCATCGAGAGATAAGCCATCCCGCGGGTGTACCGATATCCCGGCTCGTGCGGATTCAAGCGTAAAAGGTGATTCGTCGTGTGAATCACTTCCTTATAATGACCACCAAGCCATTGTGCTTTTGCAAGCATCTCCAAGGCACCCAAGTGGTCAGGGTCATCCCGGAGCATCTCGTTGCAGACCTCCAAGGTTCCCTCCCAATCAAAAGATTGAATCATTGCTGTCATAGACCTCTCTTGCCCAATCAGATCACGGGCGATAGTTCGTCCCGCACGTCCAGCCGGTAATTCACACGATGACCTCACCAAACACCCCCACACCGTGGGTGAACGGGAGACCATCGTTGATCTACTTTAACCCAACTTGCCCCCCCTCTGGTGCTGGCAATCATGCCAAAGTTCAGTTTCAAGCCGCACTCTCCTGAGAAACCTGGGGTTTTTGCGGGGAGAACGGCGCGACTTTCGCCCGTATCATCAAGCCCAATTTGTGCCGACCGTCCGGTGTTCGCAATTCCAATCCGTTCAAGGTCGCCGCCGTTTCATTAGCCCATTTCTGAGCCGCATCATCGGTCTGCCCCGAAAGGTACGCCACAAAATCGCCTTCGTCACGACGGCACATTCCCCCTGCACTCGGCAATTTGCTCCGCAACCGATGGGTCAATTTCCGCATTGCTGCATCCACCGCCGGACGACCAAACTCCTTCGCCACAACTTCCCGACCCGGCAAATCAAAGTAAACAAAGTGTCCGGCTCCTCCTTTACGAACCATTCCGAAAAACTCCGCTGGCGTCATCACTCCGAGAGGCTTTTCATGAGTCAAATCTTGTCGAACAATCGCCTGACTCAACTCAGCTACCACAGCCCGCAATGTCTCCAATCGCGCCCGATCAACCCCTCCAACCCGGTGAGTCGTCGCCGTAACAAATCCAAGTGCCTTGTCTCCATCCAAGATCGGCAACAGAGCCAAACTCCCAACTCGATTCTTCAGCGCCGCCGCACGATCAATCCGATCATCATCCAGAGCATCCGGAATGATCACTTCTGGGTGCCCCGTCATCGTCCACCCGCTCATCCCTGGCCCGTACGCAAACGAAAGGTGCTCCATGATGCGGTGACTTGCTCCAACCGTTGTCACCACCTGAGCATCTTCCCCATCCACCATATAAGCCGCCAAATGGTCAAGCTGGATCACTTCGCCAATCTCCCGCACTACTCGCGAAATCAGATTCTGCTGACTCTCCGCCCCAATCGTCACTGAAGCAACCCCATAAAGCACTTCCGCCTCACGGAGACGTCGAACCTCGTCGTCTTTCTTGACTGCCTGGTGAACCAATCCCCCCATGTAATCCATCACTGGCTTGGTATTCAAAACCGCCTCATTCACCGCCAAACCTTGCATATCGAATAGCGCCAAGCAGCCCGTCGGCTTTCCTTCATGCTTAATAACTAATGCACGAGCCTTGACCGCTCGTTCCGGGTCGCGAAGTTCCATAAGCTGTCGCTCCAGACGGTCAATGATCTGCGCCTCACTCAGGCCTTTGCCAATCATCAAAGCCGAGTCCCGAATTTTCTCCGGCACTTTGCCACTCACGGCACTGACGACAAACCGCCGATCAGGTCCGTCCAGCGTATAGATTGCCACTCCCTCCAAAGCAGAATCATCCTTAATCTTCCCTGCCATCGCAAGAATCGGTGATTCTTGTCCATTATTCGCCGCCGCCCAAAGCTTCATCCCCAGCCGCTCTCGCTTGGTTGACTGCTCAAGCTCCGCAATATGAGATTTTAATGAGTTGTAACTTTCCTTCATCCGGATCGACTCCTCACTCTCCACCAATATCTCTTTAGAAACCTCAATCTCTACTTCTTTCTCCCTTACAACCACTTTCGCCTGATTTGTCAAAAGCCCAACGACTAAGATTCCAATCGTATGAAGCATTACGGGCAGAGTAAAACCCGCACCGCCAAAGAAATTCGAACACACCATCACCGTTGCCGCAACCAAAGGCGCCATAGCTGCCGCATCCGATGAATAACGACCCGTCGCCCACATCATGGGTGCCAAAACCAAAAACCCGTACCGATCCAGCTGACCCAACGAACTCAAAATCACCGCGATAAAAACCGCATCAAACACCGCCACAAACCCTGCGATCCCGGAGTTGCGCCGTTTCAAACCGTCCAGAACATAAATCCCAAACGCAACCGCTGCATAGGTCACCCCGGCCTGCCACCCGAGATCCCCGGCTGGCATCTTCAATGCCAGTCCCGTAACTGTGACCGTAGCCGCCAGCAAAAGCCGTACAACAAGCTCAACCATCATGATCTACTTCAACTTTTCGGGCTAAAAACCTGAAACTAAAGGGCAAATCCTGCGAATTTCACCCGCCCATAAAATTACGCGGGTATACCAACCTCATCGTGAAACGGCTTGCCTCACTCCTTTTTGGTGCCCTCCTCGCCAGCACCATCGCCTCCGCTCAGCAAAATCCCCCTGCCGAGAACTTCACCCTCACCGTTCTTCACACCAACGACCTCCACGCCCATGTCGAACCCGTCACTGTCCGAGGAAAATCCATCGGCGGATACGCCCGCCAGGCTTCTATCCTGATCAACCGCCGCGAAAAAGCGATCAATCCCCTCATCCTCAACGCCGGTGATGTATTCCAAGGCACCCTCTATTTCAACGAGTACGAAGGCCTTGCTGACCTCTCGTTCATGAATCTCATCGGCTACCAAGCCATGGCCGTCGGAAATCACGAATTCGACCGGGGTGTCCAGCCTCTCATCACCTTCGCCAACCTCGCCCGATTCCCCGTCATCGCCACCAACCTCGACGTCAGCAAACTCCCCGACCTCGCCCAGGCCATCAAGAAATCAGCCGTCATTGAAGTCTCTGGACAAAAAATCGGCATCGTCGCCTCTGTTCCCGACAACCTCCTCGAAATGATCCTTCCCGTTCCCGGAGTCGCCGTCCTCGATTACCAAAAATCCATTCAAGCCGAAGTCGATAACCTCACCAAACAGGGCATCAACAAAATTATCCTTCTCAGCCACGGCGGGTTCAGCCTCGACACCGCTATGGCCCCGAAATTCCGCCACATTGACCTCGTCGTCGGCGGACACTCCCACACCCTTCTTGGCACCCTCAACGTCCCCGACATCGCCGACTCTCGCGGCGAATACCCCACCGTCACCAAAGACGCCAACGGCAACCCCACCCTCATCGTCCAAGCCTGGGAATGGGGCAAGGTTGTCGGCGAAATCGAGGTCACCTTCGACCCCAAGGGCATCGCTCAGTCCTGGCGCGGCAACCCCATTCTGGTGGATGACACATGGCCCGAAAACCCCTACGTCGCCACTATGCTCGCCGCATTCAAAAAACCCATCGAAGCCATGATGAAAAAGCCCGTTGCCGAGCTCAAAACCGACCTCGCTCAACGCATGACTCCTGGCGTCGAGCCCACCATGGGTTACGTCATCGCCGACGCCGCCCTTGCAAAAACCGCCAAGCTCGGTGCCCAAATCGCATTCTGGAATTCAGGCGGAGTCCGCGCTCCCCTCGCCGCCGGAACTGTCACCTACGGTCAACTTGCCGAAGTCTGCCCGTTCGGCAATCAACTCGTCGTGCTCACCCTCACAGGCCAAGAACTCCTTGGTGCCATCCAACACGGGGTCAATCGCGGCGGAATGCTTCTTCCATCGCGAGGATTTGTTTACACAATTGAAGGAGATAAGCTAATCTCAGCCACGTTCAACGGAACACCCATCGACCCAACAAAATCGTATAAAGTAACATTCAGCAACTTCACATCTGGTGGCGGTGATGGTCACGAAATTCTTAAGAACGCAAAAGGCCAACGGATCGATACAGGGTTCGTAGACCTCGAAGCTTTGATCGAATACTTCGAACAAAACAACCCCCTCACATTCTCCGACTCCCGGATCAAAACCGCTCAATGAGTCTCCTCTTCTCCCCCCTCACTCTGCGTTCCCTCACCCTCCGCAACCGCATTGCCCTCTCCCCCATGTGCACCTATTCCTGCGAAGCCAAAGACGGCCTCGCCACCTCCTGGCATATCCACCACCTCGCCAGCCGCGCCGCCGGAGGATGCGGCCTCGTGATGACCGAAGCCACCGCCGTCCTCCCCGAAGGCCGAATCTCCCCCCAAGACCTCGGCATCTGGTCCGACGACCACATCGGCCCCTCAAACCTGTCACCGAAGCCATCCACAGCATGGGTGCCGCCAGTGCTATCCAGATCGCCCATGCCGGACGCAAAGCCGGAACCTACCGCCCCTGGTCAGAAGTCCGCGGCTACATCCCCGAATCCGATGGCGGCTGGAACAAAAAGGACGCCCCCTCGGCAGTCCCCTTCCGCGATGACACCCCCATCCCCCACGCAATGTCTAAGGACGAAGTCCAAAACATCATCACTGCCTTCAGCGAAGCCACCCGCCGCTCCCACGAAGCTGGATTCCAAATTGTTGAACTCCATTCCGCCCACGGCTACCTCCTCCACCAGTTCCTCAGCCCAATCAGCAACCACCGCACCGACGAGTACGGCGGATCGTTCGAAAATCGCACTCGACTCCACCGGGAAATCGTTACCGCCTGCCGCGCCGTTTTCCCGGAAGAAAAACCCCTGATGATGCGCATCTCTGGCACCGATTGGGTCGAAGGCGGATGGACAATCGAAGACAGTATTGAACTCACCAAAACCCTCATGCCTCTCGGCCTCGATTTCGTTGACGTCAGCAGTGGCGGCTCCACCGCCAATGCCGACATCCCCGTCGGCCCCGGCTACCAAGTCCACCTCGCCGAAGCGATCAAACACGGCGCAAACATCCCGACCGGAGCCGTGGGCAGCATCACCAACGCCCACCAAGCCGAAGCCATCATCTCCGGCAGACGCGCCGATATGGTCTTCATCGGCCGCGAACTTCTCCGCACCCCCTACTGGGCCCACGAAGCCGCTAAATCACTCAATGTTGACCCCATTTGGCCAAACCAATACGCCTGGGCGGTCGGATAAATCACTTCACAAAAACCGGCAAAACCTTATCCAAAACCCGGCCCACCATGCACCCCTCGATCACCTCAAAGTTGCTCACAAATCGGTAGTAAATCGGCCCCCAAACCAAATCAATCAAGAGCTCAAAATCCGCATCGCCCGCGATCTCGCCTCGCTCCACCGCCTCTGCGAAAATCCCATCAAACGCCGCTCGTCGCTTTTCCGTCCACACCTCACGAAACCGCCCTGCCAGCTCACAGTCACTCTGGACCGCCGCAATCACTGCCCGAATCGCCGAACTCCGCTCCCCATTCAAAAACTGCACCAAAGCCCGCATTTGGTTCTCCAGGTCACCCCGCAAGGTTCCGGTCCGCACAAACCCAAGCATCCCACAACTGGCCACCTGCATAGCATCGAGCATCAGTTCAGCTTTCGACCCCCATCTGCGATAAATCGTCGCCTTGCTCACCCCCGCACGATGCGCAATCGCCTCCATCGTCATCGCCTCATAGCCATGCGTACCGACCTCCTCAAGTCCCGCCTCCAGGATCTTCACATGGGCCTTCGCGCAACGGGGGCGCCCCGCCTTTCGCTCACATTCGGCTGTTACCAGCTCATCAATTTCGGTTATCGCCACGGTTCGTATTTAACTTTAAGACGAAAACTTTCCCCGCTCCGTCTCCAAATCCCGAAATCCCCGTATATCGCGAGGCAAACACTCCACGTGTACTGAGCCGACCAGTACACTTAAGCCAACCCGTGATCCCCCTCCTCCTCGCCCTTATCCCCCAAACCCTCACCGGCGCCCAAGTCATGCACCAAACCAATTTTCAACCCCTCGAAAACAAACGCGTCGGCCTAGTCACCAATCACACCGCCATGGTCGGCGACACCCATCTCATCGACATCCTCCACGCCAACCCCAAAATCAAACTAACCGCCCTTTTCGGCCCCGAACATGGACTTCGCGGTCTCGCCGATGCTGGCGCAAAAATCACCGATGAAACCGATCCCAAAACTGGCGTCCCCATCTTCAGCCTGTATGGTCAAACCCAAAAACCCAAACAGGAACACCTCAAAAACCTCGACATCCTTGTCTATGACATTCAGGACATCGGGGCCCGGTTCTACACCTACATCAGCACGCTCGGCCTCTGCATGCAAGCCGCCGCTGAAGCCAAAATTCCCTTCCTCGTCCTCGACCGACCCAACCCCCTCGGCGGAACCAAAGTGTCAGGCTACGTCCTCGAACCTGCCCACGCATCCTTCGTCGGGCAATATCCAATCCCCATCCAATACGGCCTCACGATCGGCGAGCTCGCCAAAATGATCAAAGGCGAAGCGTGGCTTCCTGGCCTCCAAAACCTTGATCTCCAAGTCGCCAAACTCGAAAACTGGAACCGCAATCAAACCGCCGCCGGTCAACCCTGGATCAAACCCAGCCCCAACATTCCCGATTTCGAAACCGCCCTCCTCTACCCAGGAACCTGCCTCTTTGAAGCCATCCACGCCTCCGAAGGCCGGGGCACCACTGAACCGTTCCTCAAGCTCGGAGCCCCGTACATCAACGCCGAAAAGCTCGCCCAAACCCTCAATTCCAAAAATATCCCCGGTATAGATTTCTCTTCTGTCTCCTTCACTCCCGATCAATCCCAGGCATGTCCGCCAGCCCTCGATTCAAAGATAAATTAGTTCACGGCATCGAAATCACCGTCACTGACCCCAGCAAAGTCCAACCGGTCGAACTCGGTATCCACCTCGTCCATGCCTTCTACCACCAATCAAAGGGCATCGACCGCCTGCGGTTCTTCAACAACAACTGGATCACCAAACTCGCCGGAACCAAACGCCTCCAAAACGACCTCGAATTCGGCAAAACCCCCGAAGAAATCATCGCCTCTTGGCAATTCGAACTCAATCAGTTCAAATTGCTAAAGGCAAAGTACCTCCTTTACTAGTTACCGTCGTCTTCCGCCAAAAGCCGGGCTTGGTGCTCTTGTACCAAAGCATCTAGAACCCGCTGGATATCCCCATCCATAATCATCGGGAGAGAGTGCAAAGTCAACCCAATCCGGTGATCCGTTAAGCGATCTTGAGGAAAGTTGTATGTACGGATTTTCTCACTCCGATCTCCACTCCCAATCTGCCCGCGCCGCAGTTCGCCCCGTTCACTCGCAATTCGCTCCTGCTCCATCTCATACAATTTCGTTCGCAAAACGCTCATGGCCCGCAACTTGTTCTGCTGTTGACTCCGCTCATCCTGGCAAGTCACCACTACCCCACTTGGCTTATGCACGATCCGAATCGCCGTCTCGTTTTTCTGCATGTGCTGCCCCCCCGCGCTCGAACTCCGAAACGTTGAAACTTCAATATCTTCAGCCTTGATTTCGATCTCAGCTTCTTCAGCTTCCGGCATCACCGCCACCGTTGCCGTACTCGTGTGAATTCGTCCCCCTGTCTCGGTCGCCGGCACTCGCTGAACTCGGTGAACTCCCGATTCATGTTTCAACTGAGAATAAGCCCCTTCTTTATCAATCGAAAAAACCACCCGGCTCGCTCCCCCAATCCCCGTCTCCTCAAACTCAATCACGTCATATTTCCAGCTCATCCGCTCCGCATACCGCGTGTACATTCGGAATAACTCAGCCGCAAACAATCCCGCCTCGTCACCCCCCGCCGCGGGACGAATCTCAATAATCACACTCTTATCATCATTCACATCTTTCGGCAACAATAAAACCTTCAGCTGAGCCTCCAAACCTGGAACCAGCGGCCTCAATTTATCCAATTCTTCATTGGCAAACTCCCTCATTTCAGAGTCGTTTAACAACTCCTCTGCCTCCGCAATCTGCTGAACAACCGACTTGTATTCGCGAATAACCACAACCACTGGCTCAAGTTCCGCTCGAGTCTTTCCCAACGATTTCATCTCGGCTGGGTTACTCGCCACCGCTGGATCCATCAAGCGCTCCTGCACGCCCTCAAACTTCCTCTCAATATCTGTCAGCTTATCAATCATCCCGCACTCAAAACCGAAGACGAGTGTACTCCCGCAACTTCTATCGTAACCCGGCCCCCTCATGCATCACCAAAAATCGCCCATACTTCAAAGCAAGATGAACCGGATTCAAGGCAACTCCGATGCTAAAGGAAAACGCATCGGCATCGTCGTCAGCCAATGGAACGAACTGATCACGAACGCTCTTCTCGAAGGGGCCCTTTCAACCCTAGAGTCCAGCGGAAACCCCGAAGTCACCGTTGTCCAAGTCCCCGGAACCTGGGAAATCCCCGTCATCGCCCAACAACTCCTGGATAACCACGACGGAGTCATTGCCCTCGGTTGCATCCTCCAAGGAGCCACGACTCACGCTCAACTTCTCGCCGGAGATGTGGGGTCAGCCCTCATGCGACTCCAAATGGAAACCGGCAAGCCCATCACCTGGGGCATCCTTACCCCTGAAACCCAAGAACAAGCCCTTGAGAGAGCCGGACTCAAACTTGGCAACAAAGGCCGAGAAGCCGCCGGAGCCCTTGTCGCTACACTTTCTTGCCTGGATCAGCTTCGTTAACCAACCGCTGATACTCATCAACCGTGTCAATGTCCGCCATTGACCACGGATCACAGTCCGTCACCACAATCGCCGATCCCTCAAAAAACCGCCCCAAAACGGCTTCCCCTTCCGCCAGGCTCATTCGGTGAAACAAATACTTCACCATCGGCACAATCCCGATCTGCATCAACATGCGAAATTGAGACTTTCGATTGTGAGAGAACCCTTCAAATTTCTTCGCGCAATTCAAAAATCCCTCGCGACTTGTCGCATAAAATGCCCCGCTCATGTAGTCACCATCCGTGAGCTTAATGTGAGGATGTTCAAAGCCAGGCAGCACTTCCAAAAAAGCTGAATAAGGGCACAAGCCCGCCGCAAACCAATTAGCCCCCGCGTCGCCTAACTTCGCCTCAACTGACTGAACGAAATGATTGATCGCCTCTGCATGCAAGAAAGGAGTATCAGCCGGCATAAACAATATCCACTCGCACTCCGCCAGTGCCTCAACACCTGCCGCCGCATTGGCAATCTGACCGCCGCGCTCTTCAATAAAGCAATCATCCCCAATCACTTCGCGCACATCCTCACCACTCACCACCGCAATTCGCTCAAATCCCGCCTCGCGAGCCGCATGAAGGGTTCTTTCAACGCAAGTCTTCCCCCCGATCATCGCCAGGGCCTTTCTTGGCGTCCCCAGAGCCGTTGCCAATGGATCTTTTACCAATCCCCCCGCCGGAATCACCAGCCCCCACTTTTCGGTCACGCCCATAACCTCCAAAACATATACCCAACCATGATCAACCCATAGACCACAACCGCAATGCGCAGTTTCTCAGAATCAACTTTTTGGGCTAACGATGCACTCGCATAGCCTCCAAACGCTGCCCCGAGCATCAGTGCACCCGCAAATCCCACATCAACCAATCCTTTTGAGAAGAGCACCGCACCTGCACCAAAGTTGATAACCACCGCAAGCCAATTCTTCAACGAATTCAACCGATGCATATCCAATCCTTCATAAAGAGACATCACCGCCAGCATCATAATCCCAATCCCCGCCCCAAAAAATCCACCGTAGAAAGACACCAAAAATTGCAATACCGCAACTTGCCACGCTTTTAACCTAAACCCAGATACAGCCGACCAGTTCTTGATGCGCTTCTGAAACGCCAAAAGCAACGTCGCCCCCAATATAAGAAATGGGATGATTGTCTTAAAGGCCGCATCACTTGTAATAACCAAAAAGAGCGAACCAAGAACCGAACCCGCAATCGTCGGCGGGAGCAAAGAAATCAACTGTGACTTTGTCTCGCCAAAGTATTTGTGAAAGCCCAGCGCGCCCGTCGCCGAGCCCGGCCACAATGCCACCGAATTTGTTGCATTTGCAATTCGATCTGGCAAGCCAACTGCCAGCAAGGTTGAAAATGAAATGAGGGTTCCACCCCCTGCCACCGCATTCACTGCCGCCGCACCAAACCCGGCAAGTGCCGTCAAAATGTAGGGCAAAGCCCCTTCCAAAACCACAACCGCGATTTTAGCTACTTTTATCACCCCTCAACCAGGGCAAAAATGTGCCACCCCGTGCTAATCTAACACTCTTCGGCATGAATTTGACCCCAGTTCTCACTGTGATCGGCGTAGCCGCCATCGCCTGGGCCGCCGTCACAAGCGAAACCAGTATTCAAAAACCCGCCAGAGCGGATGGGCGGGTCGTGGTCACTTACTGGGAAAAATGGAGCGACTTCGAATTTGATGCCATGCGCGCCGTCGTTAATGAATTTAACAACAGCCAAGACAAAATCTTCGTCGAAGTCCTGAGCGTCCCCAACATCACCCAAAAAACTCTCCTCGCCACCAGCGGCGGAATCCCCCCCGATATCGCCGGACTGTTCGGTGGGAACGTAGCTCAATACGCATATAACAATGCAGTTATCCCCCTCGATGAATTCGCCGCCGAGGCTGGCATCAACCGAGATCAATACATTCCAGCTTATTACGATTTCTGCACTTACCGAGGTCAACTCTGGTGCCTTCCCGCTACTCCCGCAAGCACCGCCCTTCACTACAACGTGGACATGCTCAAAGCGGCAGGTTTCGATGAGCCACCCAAAACTCTCGAAGACCTCGACGCGATGGATAAAGTCATCGGACGCAAGGACGGGGACAGCCTCAAATCCATGGGATTCCTCCCCACCGAACCCGGCTGGTGGCCTTTCGCCTGGCCCGGATTCTTCGGCGGCAAACTCTGGGATGGTGAAACCAAAATCACCATGGCTACACCCGAAAACATCCGTGCCTACGAGTGGATGGGTTCCTACTCCCAAAGATACGGATCAGCCACCGTTTCAAGCTTCCAAGAAGGATTTGGAACCTTCAAATCCCCACAAAATGCTTTCATGGATAGCAAAGTCGCCGCTGTACTCCAAGGCGTTTGGATGCACAACTTTATTACCACATTCAAACCAGAACTCAACTATTCTGCTGCCCCATTTCCGTACCCCGCCGACCGACCAGAACTCGCAAATTCAACTGTTCTCGATCTCGATATCCTCGTCATTCCGCGCGGAGCCAAACACCCCAAAGAAGCCTTTGAGTTCATCAAGTTCGTCCAGAGCCAAAAAGGCATGGAGATGCTTTGCCTCGGGCAAAAGAAAAACTCCCCCCTCGCCAAAACCAGCCCCGGCTTCCTTGAAAATCACCCCAATCCCCACATCAAATTGTTCCAATCCCTAGCATTTTCTGAAAACGCAATCGCTCCCCCCAAAACTCCAATCTGGGCCCAGTGGGGTGACGAAATTCGAACCGCAACTCAAAGCATCAACAGTGGTTCAAAAACCGCCGAGCAAGCCATGAAAGACGTTGATGCGAAAATGCAACCCCTTCTTGACAAAGTCATCCGGCGAGAACGTGCTCTTGGGATTTACCCCGAGAAAACCAGTGAGGACAACAACTAAATGAATAAGCCAGGACACCTCACCAACCAAACTAAGGCTGGCCTCCTGTTTGCCGCCCCTTGGCTCATTGGATTTGCGGTCTTCCTCCTCTTCCCACTCCTCAAAGCCTTCTACAACAGCTTCACCGAATACACCATCCTCACCCCGCCCGTCTGGATCGGATTTGAAAACTTCGCCGACATCTTCCGCGACGAACTTTTCTGGAAGAGCCTCGGCAATACGTTCTACTATGCCTTCATCGCCGTCCCTGTGAGCACCGTCATCGCCATCTCCCTCGCGATGCTCCTCAACACCAAAGTCAAAGGCCAAGCGTTCTACCGCACCTTCTTCTTCCTTCCCGCACTTGTTCCTGCCGTACCTCTCGCCATCCTCTGGCTCTGGCTCTTCAACGGCGAAGCGGGCATCATCAACGCCATCATCGAACCCATCTTCGGCATCAGACCCAACTGGCTCGGCGATGTAAATCTCGCCAAAAACATTCTTATCGTCATGTCCGCCTGGGGAGTCGGTCACGCGATGGTTATCTACCTCGCCGGACTACAACAAGTGCCCATCGCTCTATATGAAGCCGCTGATCTTGATGGCGCATCTCCCCTCCGCAAAACCTTCCAAATCACAATTCCTATGCTCAGCCCGGTGATCATGTTCAACGTGGTCATGGCGATCATCGGATCATTCCAAGTCTTCACCCAGCCGTACATCATGTTCCCTGGTGGAGCACCCGAACGCAGCACCTACTTCTACAGCGTGTACATTTACGATGCCGCCTTCCGCGATAACCGCATGGGCTACGCCAGCGCAATGGGCTGGATCATGTTCCTGATCATCCTTGTGCTCACCCTCACCGCAATCAAATTCATGGATAAGAAAGTCCACTACGAATCGAACTGACCATGGCCAAACGCACCCTTTCTCAACAAAACCTGCTCAGCGTCGGCGCGATTCATCTCGTCCTCGGCCTCCTGTCCATCGTATTCTTGATTCCCCTTGTCTGGATGATCTCCACCAGTTTTAAAACCGTCGAACAAGCGTCCGTCTTTCCTCCGGTCTGGATCCCTGATCCCTTCATGGGCGGCAACTACAAAGAAGCGTGGGAATACGGCAAAGATCAGCTCGGCGGCGTCGCCCCAATGCTCATCTACGCCCGAAACAGCCTGATCGTCTGTATCCTGGCGGTGACCGGCACCGTCATCAGCAACTCAATCGTCGCCTACTCCTTCGCTCGCCTCAAATGGCCCGGTCGAGACCTCGCCTTCGCCATCACCCTCGCCACTATGATGGTTCCCTTCCCGGTTCTCATGGTTCCCCTTTTCGGCCTCTTCAAAGATTTCGGCTGGGTCGGCACATTTCGTCCCCTTTGGATCCCCGCTTGGTTCGCTGGCGCATTCAACATCTTCCTCCTCCGCCAGTTCTATCGCAGTATCCCAATGGAACTTTCCGAAGCTGCCAAGATCGACGGTTGCAGCGAGTGGGGCATCTACAGCAAGGTCATCCTCCCCCTGACCAAGCCCGCTCTCGCCGTCGTAGCTTTGTTCAGCTTTATGGGTACGTGGAACGACTTCCTCGCCCCCCTCCTCTACCTCCAGCAACAAGAGACTTGGACCCTTGCCATCGGACTTCAAGCCTTCCGCTCCCAAGCCGGCGGTGCCCCAATCCACCTCCAAATGGCTGCTTCCACCATGGTTGTCGCCCCCGTCATCATCCTGTTCTTCTTCACCCAAAAACAGTTCATCCAAGGCATCGCCACTAGCGGCCTGAAGGGATAGCAGAGGTCGGTTGGTTTCCCTCCCCAAGCTTGGGGAGGGCAGGGAGGGGTTGATTCCAACTTAGCCAATCAAAACCGACCGCTCCACCCCAAAACCACCGACGACTGCAAAAAGAAGTTAAACACCCGGTCATTATCGACGCCCCCCTCCAAAACCCGCAGCCCCAAATAAACCTCCGACCCCGGCGAAACCAAATACCCCAACCGCCCCGAGACATCAAAGGCTCGACCCTGAGGCGCCGCCAAACCATCAAAATCAAACGTAAACCGCCACCGATCCGAGAGCCGTTCTTCGCCATAAATATGCAACAGCGGCACCAAGCCAACGTTCTTATCTGACTCCGACACACTGCCCTGCGAAACGCGAACCTCCGCATCCCGCACTTTCAGCGTAAACCCCACCCGCCAATCGGAATTCGGCCCCTGCTTCCACCGATTCCGCCACGTTGCCCGGTAACTGTTGAACTGATACCGCCCCTCCGTCGCCACCCCCGCCGCAAAATTTTGGCCATTGAAATTCACCGCTGAATCCAAGAACCCAGAACCCGATGCCACAAGCGGTGCATAAAGAAACCGATACCCCGGCCCCGTCTCCCGCTCCGATGTTATTTCAAACCGAAATGTATTCAACGATGAACCCGTCAAATCCCGGAAATCAAACTTTGTCCCCGCATCCCCCCGAATCCGCACGTCATTCAACCCCACCCGCATCGAACCGAGTTCAACATCCACTTTCCACGGGCTACTTTGCGATTCCGCCAAGCCCAAACTCCCTGCCATCAAAACCCCCGCCACCGCTGCGATCCTCATTCCACCTCTTACGAACTATCCGGCGCCTCGATCAGCAATGAAGAAGGCTATCCCGATAAAGTGCCTCATAAATGGTCGAAAATTTTCGGGCCATCTAGTAATTGTCCAGGCAATCCTCTATACTGGATGTATTGAGTTGATTTGACTCGAAGAGGAAAAAATGAAGAAGATTGCATCACTGTGTGTGCTTGCCGCTGCCGTTTCTGCCCAAGCTGGAGTCATAAATGGCTCTTTCGAAAATCCTGCGATAAACTCCCCGGGAGTGTTCACTCAGAGTGTTCCAATTCCCGGCTGGACTGGACTCACGGGTGTCTGGCGACTTCCTTCAGGAGGTCAATTCAACATAGTTGCACCCGATGGGCTCAATATTGGCTATGGTAATGGACCCGGTGCCGCCCAGCAACTCTCTGATACTGTCCAAGTGGGCCAACAGACCGCTTCACTCATGGCCGGACGAAGAGGCGACGGCTTTGCAAGTTCCTTTACATTCAGGATGATTGCCGGCGGAACAATCCAGGCCAATGGACTTGTTACTGGCGGGACCGTTTTGGCCGAGCAGTTTTTCAATATCGCCTCCGTTTCTGCAAACTCCTTTACCCCAATAGCAATCAGCTATACGGCTGCTCAAGGCGATCCTCTTCTCGGTCAGCAAATTACCCTTGCGATGGTGAAAGGGAACGGTTCTCAAATGAACTTCGATATGGTCGAGTTCAACGCTGTCCCCGAGCCTGCAACCATGCTCATCGGACTCGGACTGATCCCGCTCCTCCGCCGACGCAGAAAAGCCTAAACTCTCGATTGTCCATCCCCTTTCCGACAGCACTTTAATGATCAGAAGGGGGATTCGCCACACTCAATGCCACCATAATCTAACCCGATGATTATCCTCATCGGCGGCGGTTCATGCTCCGGCAAAACCACGCTCGCCCAACTCCTCGCCACCGAACTCAATATCCCCCTCATCTCCCTCGACCAATTCTTTCGGCGAGACGACCCCACCGCCCCCCACATCACCCTCAACAACCAACAACTATTCGACTGCAATCACCCCGAAACAATTGACCTCCCGCTCGCCCTCGCCCACATCAACCAAAACCCCGCCCCCAAAATCATCGAAGGTCATTTCGCCCTCACCTATCCCGAACTCCGCACCCTCGCCAACATCAAAGTCTTCATAACCTGCCCTCCAAAAATCCGCGAGCAAAGACGCCTCACCCGCGATTTAGCCAACAAGAAAGGCACCCCCGAGCAAATCCTTGCGTACTACCAAGCCTCCGCCATCCCCGGATTCGAAAAGCACATCGCCCCGAGCCAAATCCACGCCGACCTCAATTTGTCGGGAGAGGAGGACCCAAAAGTCAACCTCAACCGTATCCTCGAACACCTCCAATCCTAGTCGCCGAGTCGCCTCAAATATGCCGTATGCGGACCAAGCGATCCCGGATTCGTGATGAGATCATTCCAACTGCTTAAAATTGCCCCGTAATTCGGCGTCGTTCCGGCCGGAAGGTCAGCATAGGCTCTCAAAATCAAGAACCGATCCCCAAGGTCATAGATTCCCACTCCCGCTGTGCCAAACGTGCCGTCATTGTCTTTTATCTGCTTTGCTGGATAATTCCGAATCCACAAGTTTCGACTAAATGGTCGTCCAACATATTCTGGAATCGTGAAGTTTGTGCTTCCCCAGAACAAACCGTTTCGGAATGTCGCTAGCCGATATCGCCCCCCTTTCCAGCGGTTTCGACCTGTGGACTCCTTCAAAATCTCATCCTGAAATGAAAGATGCTTGAACCCATTCTCGCCATCCGTCTCCAGCATCCTAAACCGAATCTCTCCCGTCTGTCGGTAAACCCCTATGGCTACCCCCACCGAAACCAGCTGATTTTGCTCATTTCGTTTCAAAGCCTCGCCCCGAATCACCACCTCATCCGAGGTACTCCCCGAAGTCCGAATTTGCAACCGATCACTGTTCGATTCAATCTCCGTTCCTGTCGAATTCGCAGAATTCAAGGTAATCCCCATTCCTGCATCTACTTTGTAACGGTAAACAAACTGGTCTCCGGGCTGTGCTCCCGTGACCCGGAGAAAGGTCACAAGAGCATCTCCCGGAATGAAGGTATCAACCGCCGGATCAAAATCAACGTCCGCTCGAAACGCCCGAACATCATTAAAAGTGACCGGTGGCGTTCGGAACAAATCCGTAACTTTCACAGAATAATCTCCCAATGTTTCAGAAATCCCAATCGTGTTGTAAAGAGCCAATACCGCTCGAATCGCCCTGAGCCGCCCCGCATTCAAACTCTCTGGAGTGAGATAAATCGGCCCCGCCTCACCTGCAATCAACTTAACTCCCTGCATTGCCCGCAACGTCACATCGTCATTCGCCGCCATCGCCCCCAGCATGTCGTCCAAAATCCCAAGAGCATCTCCTGGCTGAGTAGATGCTTCCACTCCCATACTGATCACCCCCCTGCAAGCTTCAATGACTCAATCATTGCTGCCAAGTTCTCACGGGTGTATTTGACTTCGGGCACACCCGCGGCATCCAGAACCATCTCCCCAAAAATTCTCATCAATGCCATCTGCCGCAACTTCGCTCGTTCTTGATCCAAGGTTGGCTGGAACACCTGATAAAGTGTTCCCTGGTCAATTTCAGATATTTGAGTCGCAAAAGAGCCACTGAGCGAAAAGGCTCGATAGGATTCTTCATCCTGACCCTCCGGAACTTCCAAATAGACAACCTCGCTGAGCCTAAAGTCAGTTGAGCTGTCCTCCCCCAAAAAGTCTACGGTGCGCGGACCATCAAACACCTGATAAGCACCGTTGATGAAGTTAACCGTGATCAAACTTGAAGGAGTTGTTGTATTGCTCAGCAACTTATAGCCGTTGGTCGCTTCATTATTAATCTGATGCTGAATCGGCAAAAGCGGGAGTCGAGTGGGAACGTTCTCCCCGATTGCCGCATAGATTCCCGCCTGCAAACCAACGTCTCTTCCTCTTCCCTCGGGAACTCGGTGTGTATCAATCTGCTTCGTCTCAGTTCTCGAACGCAAAACCCCGTTCCCAATTGTCGACAACGCCGTCTGCAAAGCCGACCTCAATCCCGGCGACGGCTGATCCAGCGCAAATCGGTTCGTCTGCCACTCTGTCGCAATCACCCCTGCCAACGTCGCTACCGCCGCCGACCCTCGGACTTGATCAAGCAATTCGCTGCGCCGACTGCCTGTTTCTTCAAACAATCCTAAGCCAAGATGCAACAAGCCAAGTGCCGCATCCGTGCTGTCCAAAACTTCACCCGTACCCCCAGATTTTACAAGTCCCAAGCTAATCAATCGACCTGAACTTGCCTCAATGATTGTGACCAATGTCTCTGTGTTACCAACTACCGCGAGCGACTGTTCCCCGCCAGTTACGAGCACCGATCCACCCGCCGTGACGACGAGTGCTTCTGCTGGTGCCATTCCGTTTGGTAAAACAACCTGAACTAAAGCCGAACCCGCTGCTCCACTCGTTCCTGTCGTCCCTGTTGTTCCTGTTGACCCGCCACCGCCTCCAGATCCGCCAAAGAGTCCCGCACAACCAACGAGCGCAAAGCTCACAAAAAATGCGACTGCCGTCGATAGAGATGCCCGATTTGCCATAAAACCAGAATATCAACCCCCCATTACTGGGGCATTACTTGCGAAAATTTACGCCCAAAACTTCTCGAAACTGCCCCAAGGACCAAGTATATTAGTAGACACTTGTGCAGTATTTCCTGTACCTCCGCGCCATTGGCCTCCTCGCCAACTCGGTTCCCCAAAACCCCGAGCGGCCCCTCCCTTGCCTCATCCACCACCAAGATCGAGTCTGGGACATCAACCCCCTTGCCGCCGCAAAGCACGTTACCATCGGAATGACTCTCAAAGAAGCAAAACTCATCCTCCGTGGTGAAGCCCAAATCCTCCCCCTCGATCCGGATCAATTCAGACCATGCATCGCGCAACTCCTCCACCCTTGCCTCAAATTCAGCGATCACATCCAAGCCACCCTCCCCGGTGAAGGTTTCGTCGATCTCACCCCCCATCCTGAACCTCTCGATATCGCCGGCCAACTCCTCGGCGAACTCCACCGATCCCTCCAACTCCCCCTCCTCGCTGGGATCGCGCCCGCTTGCTGGCTCGCCCGCGAATCCGCCCAACTTTGCGATCCAACTCTCCTTTCCGCCCACCTTCTGCCCATCACCGCCGTAACCAACCCAAAGGATTACCTCGCCCCAAAACCCATCACCGCCCTCACCATCCTCCCCCCCGAAGACCGCACCCGGCTACACCAGCTCGGACTCGATCGTATCCACCAAGTTCAATCCACCCCCCTCCCGCGCCTCGAATCACAATTCCCCAAACGCGGAATGCTCATCCATCAAGCCGCTCACGGCACCCTCCGTGATCCCATCAAGCCCAACTACCCCAGCCCCCTCATCAGTCGAACCAAACCCCTCGGACTGACCGAAAACGCTTACGAAATTGACCAAGCCCTCGCCGAACTCTGTCGCGATCTCGCCGCTCACCTCCACCGCCACGACCTCCAACCCCAAGCCACCGCCCTCACCCTGACCTTTGAATCTGGACAACGGAGCCAAGTCCACCGCCCCCTCATCAAAGCCGAATCCACCGCAACTCAACTCCTTATCTCGCTGCGTCAATCTCTCCAAACCATCTCCATCGCCGAACCCGTGGAATCCCTTCGTATCCAGCTCCTCAACCTAACCCCCGCCACCCGCCGCCAAACCCAACTCATTCAATCCCGCACCACCGCAAACCTGAATCCTGCCCTCAAGAGAATTGAAGCCACCCTCGGCTCAGGAAAAATCCAAATCGCGAGCCAGATCGAACTCGCCTATAACGCCCAAGTCCTCAAGGAGTGGAAACGTGTCACCGGATGGCACTAACAAAATCCTTGCCCGCTGGCGACAAACCGGCAAATGGTGGGAATGCGAACCCCCCATCGAAATCACTCGCTACCTCGACCACAAAAACATTCGTCGTGAATCCACCACCACCCTCCCCATCCTCGCCCGACCCACCCAACTCAAGCGGTACCAACCGCACGAAAATCATAAGGAAGACTATTCCATCCGCCCCCGCAAACGCCGTGACGAAACCGTCGGCGTCGCCATGGGCCACATCAAAGAAACCGCCACTCTCCAACCCAAACTCATCGCCGACACCCCCTACATCCCCCTCCATACCTTGAGCGGATACAGCTTCGGCAGAAGTGTTCTCCTCGCCAACGAAATCCCCCGCCTTGCCGCCATCGCCGGGCTCCCCGCCGTTGCCCTCGTTGACCGTTTCTCCCTCACCGGAGCCTACGAGCTCGCCAAAGAATGCGCCAAGCAAGGCATCAAACCCCTCATCGGCGCGAGCTTTGAACTCCCCGAAGGCGGTGACATCGTCCTGATTGCAAAAACCCCCCTCGGCTACAAAAACCTCTCCCGACTCATCACCGATTGCCACCTCGGCGAACCAAGACTCCACCCCCTCGCCACCTGGCATCGCCTCCAAACCTACAACCAAGACCTCGTCTGCCTCACCGGGGCAGTATCGGCCCACTCGACCGCCTCCTCATCCGCCGCGATTACTCATCTGCAAACGCCCTCATTCAAAAACTGAAATCCCTCTACGGCCCGCAAAACCTCTTTATCGAAATCGAGCGCACTTTCCTCCCCTGGGAGCGCGAAACCGAACCCCGCCTCCGCGAACTCGCCGCTCACCACAACCTCAAGTGCGTTGCCGCCTACCCCATCACCCATCGCCGTCCCCAACATTTCCCCGCGCAAGACATTCTTGCCTGTTCCGAAACCCTTTCCCTCGTCGACGAAATCATCGGCCGAAAACCCCGTCGCCACGAATCCCAGCCCCTGCCCATCCTCCCCCCCCTCCGTGCCCTCAATGCCGAACGCTATTTCCGCACCAGTCCAGAAATGCACACCCTCTATCAAGATGCGCCTGATCTCATCGCCAACACCCTCCTCATCGCCGATCTATGCGAAGACAACGTCCTTCCCGGTCGCACCGAACTCCCCCCCGTCACCGATAACCCCAACCAGATGCTTCGCGAAGTCACCTACGCCGGCATGCACGAATGGCACCGCAATGTCACCCCACCCCTCAAAGCCCGAATCAACCGTGAACTTGATCGCATCATCTCCCTCGGCTACGCCAACCATTTCCTCGTCGCCTGGGACATGTGCCAATGGGCCAGTGAAAAGAACATCCAATTCAGCGGACGAGGCTCTGTCGTGGATGCCGCCGTTGCCTTCTGCCTCGGATTCAGCCGCATCGATGCCTTCACTCATAACCTCCACTTCGAGCGGTTTCTCCCCCCGGATGGCACTAAACAACCCGATATCGACATCGATTTTGAAGCGAAACGCCGCGACGACGTCCGCAACTACCTCATCCACAAATACGGCAAAGATCACGTCGCTACGGTTGCCGCCATTGGCTCTTACCGCGTCCGAGGCATCATCCGCGAAGTTGGCAAAGCTCTCGCCCTCCCTGACCCCCTCATCGGATTCCTCGCCAAAAAAGTCCACGGCAGCGTCAATCCCGAAAGCCTCTACGAGGCCCTCCAAAAACGCCCCGAACTCCGCGATTCCAAAATCTCCCGTGAACGCTTCCAATGGGTGTTCAAACTCGCCGAAAATCTCCAAGATGTCCCCCGTAACATGCGCGCCCACTCCTCTGGAGTCGTCATCAGCCAATCCCCCATCGCCGATACCGTCCCTGTCATGTGGTCTGGGTCAGGGGACGATCAAGACTCCTACCTCCGCATCATCCAATGGGACAAACGATCCGCCAAACACTGCTATGTCAAATTCGACATCCTCTGCCTGCGCGGTCAGGATGTCCTTTCTGGCACCGAGTCCCGCCTCCGCCAATCCGACCCAACCTTCCGGGTCAGCAAACTCGAAACCGATGATCCCACCATCTACGCGGCAATGCGCTCCCACCAAACCGTCGGCATCCCCCAATCCGCTTCCCCCGCCATGACCCAAGCCCATGCCCGAATCCGCACCCAAAACCTCAAGGACGCCAGCCTCGTCCAAGCCGGTATACGCCCCGGAGTTGGAGGAGCCGTCAAACTCAACACCCTCATCGCCCGCCGCAACGGAGAAAAATATTCTCTCTCGGATCCCGGACTTGAACGAATCGTTGGCGACACCTACGGCATCGTCGTCTTCCAAGAACAAATCGACCAACTCCTCGAACACTTTGTCGGATACTCCGGCGGCGAAGCCGAAGAAACCCGCGAAAAAATTCACGAAAAACGCCACCACAACTACGGCGAAACCATCGCCGATTCCCTCCGCCGACGAATCATCGAGCGAGGTCACACCCCCGAAATCGCCGAAGAAGTCCTCCAACTCATCATCGGATTCAAAGGCTACGGATTCGCCCAAGGACACGCTCTCGCCTTCGCCGAAATTTCCGCCCGCTCCGTCTATTGCCAGCAAAACTTCCCCGCTGAATACTTCGCCGCCCTCCTCGATGCCCAACCCGCCGGATACTACGGCCCCGCAACCCTTGTCAACGAAGCCCGCATCCGTGGTCTCCAAGTCCTCCCCGTTGATGTCAACCTCAGTCACGACCATGTGCTGGTCGAAGACATCCGCGCCGATGACCCCACCCTCATCATCCCTCGCGGCGGAATCCGCCTCGACCTTGGCCTCGTCCATGGCCTCTCCCGCCAAACCCTCCACCGCATCATCGAATCCCCCCGACCCTTCACCTCTTTCTTCGATTTCGTCACCCGCATCCGCCCCCGCCGCGACGAACTCGAACAACTCATCCTCTGCGGTGCCCTCGATTCCCTCCACCTCCACCGCCGCGCCATGCTCTGGTCAATCAACGCTGCCTTCCAACATGCCCGCACCATCCTAGAATCCGCCCACACCCTTCCCTTTGCCCACCCCGAACCCCCCATCCCCACCGATATCCCCGACCTGAACCCGGCCGAACGGCTTCTGTCCGAACGCAACGTCCTTGGCCTTGATATCCACCAACACCTTCTTGCCTACGAACGCGCCCGCATTCAAACCAAAGGCGGGATCACCGCGTCCCAGGCCCGCCAACTCCCTCACGGTGCCAAAGCGTTCATCGTTGGCAACCCGATCCGCCTCCGCATGCCTCCCACACCCTCAGGCAAACGCGTTGTGTTCTTTGACCTCGAAGACGAAACCGGACTCATGAATGTCACCTGCTTCGACGACACCTACCAAAAGTACGGACACAGCATCATCCTCTCCCGGTTCGCCACCGTCATCGGCGAAATCCAACGCCGCGAGGACTACCCCGCCTTCATCGCCCACTCCGTCCACCCCTACCATCCCCTCCTCTTCACCGACAGCCAAACCAACCGCACTCCCGCCAAAACCGCCGACTTCCTTGTCGGTTAACTTGCCACCCATCCCATAAGTGTCCTTTCTCAAAAGCCTCCCCTTCCCTAAATTCCTTTAGGGAAGGGGAGGTTGGAGGGGATGGGTCAAACAAACCCCCCGTCGTCATTCCGGGCTTGACCCGGAATCTCACTCACCAAGGAAGAGGGCACCGATGAAACCAGTGTGCGATACTCCATCAGCCCAATTCGTCTATTTTGCTCAACACCTTCCCCAATAAAATGAGGAACGGTTGACCCAAAGCCCACTCTTCAAGAACCACTTTCTTAAATCAGAACCCCATACCAGTTGACGCAACAACTCCAAAAGTTTAACCCACATCTCTATCACCTATTCACCTTCAGGCTCTGCAGTCTCTACTCTATGCTTAACAGGCGCTGTACGAAGATATTCAAGCCTGGCATAATAGAGTGCCACAAGAAAAATTATTGAGAAGATCAAGTTACCCGCTCCATCTCGAAAAAAGTAGTTTTGAAATGCTAAATTACCATCGTCTGGAAAATAAGCATCCAAAATCGCTTCTTCTGGATATGCCTTTAAAAATCTAACTTTAAATTGCTTTCCAATTATTTTATCATCAAAATTCATCATGTCGGGAAAAACATGTGTTAGTTCATGCTCATCCCCCGCTACTTCATAGATAACAGTAATTGAGCCTCCTTCACCATCATCTCTACTACGAAATCCGTTGTAAAAATCTGTCACAACACCACTTGTGAGGGAAGATAAATTTCCTCTAAACTGATTTAAGTATGCCTGGCTAGAAAAATATCCTGCAGCGATGGATAATGGAATCACCAATGCGCATGACACGATAACAACATGCCGAAAGTGGGATTTGCCGCTCTCTTCAAGTTTAAAAAGACAATAAAACGACAATATTGCAAGCAGTGCGCGAGAAAAGGAATTTAAGCCAGAATACAAAAAGTGCTGAGAAAGTTCCGTGAATGCAAACACAGACAACGTTAAGTACACCGCCATTACAAGTAAAATTTGTCTCCACATTTTCGCATAAGTGAAACTAAGATACAAAGCAAGAAAAAGAGCAATTAATCCTTGTAAAATAGGAGTATACTTAAATGTAAGTTGATTTTCTCCCGTCAGAAAAGTTGTGATATTAAACGACGATACCACCCCAAGAAGTGCTATCAAGCAACCTCTACCAATTTGATTTCTCACACTTAAGTGCTCCCTGTATCTTTCTTCCATACCAAATCCACCCTAACGCAAATGTCCAAAGTCCAAGCGCCAACCAATTCCAAACCAACCAGTCCTCCCTCGACTTAGCAGCAAAGCCATGCGTTGCGGCAACAACGAAGATCGGTAAAGAAATGATCTGAACCTTAGCGCGAGTATAAACTAGCCAAGCGATCAGAGAAAAGCCTGATACCACACAACCTAACTTCAGATTGGCGTAAAACACATAGGGCGGCTTCCCGAAAATTGCAACCAAAAGGGCCAAAATTGTCGAAATGACAACTGCCGCAAAAACCCAAAACAAGTCAGCAGAGAGGCGCGGAGACGGAGGCTCTGAAGAATCCCGACTGGTCTCTGGCCTGAAATTACGCATATGTCAGAACTCTTGGCGACCCCGGGCAGATTCGAACTGCCGGCCAATAGCTTAGAAGGCTACTGCTCTATCCACTGAGCTACGGGGCCACAACCCAATTTTACCAACCCCCGAAAACCGGAACCAACCAACGACCATCCCGTGTATCCTAACCCCATGCAAATCTCCCGACGCCAACTCCTCGGAACATCCCTCGGCGCACTCACGACCAGTGCCTTGACCACAAACTCACTCGCCATCATGACAACTTCGACCGAATCCCAAGACCGCAAACCCGCCCTGCCCGCCAACCTTGTCCAAGAATTCGTCGCCGTCGCTCATGGTCAATTCGACAAAGTCAAAGAACTTCTCACCGAGCACCCCACCCTCCTCAATGCCGTCTGGGATTGGACAAACGGCGACTTTGAATCCGCAATCGGGGCCGCCGGACACATCGGACACCGAGAAATCGCCACCTATCTCATCGCGCAAGGTGCCCGCACTGATCTTTTCGTCCACACCATGCTCGGTCACACCGAAATCGTTAAACCGATCCTCACCCGCTATCCCGAAATGATCAACTGCAAAGGCCCCCATGGCATCACCCTGATCCGCCACGCCGAGAAAGGCGGCGAAGAAGCCAAAGAACTCCTCGACTTCCTTAACTCCATCAAAAAGTAAGCCCGAGTAAACTGCGGTCAATGTCTAAGCTCAGCGACCTCACCTCCCAGTGCATTCGCTGCGGCTTCTGCCTCGAATCCTGCCCCACTTTCCTCATCACTGGCGATGAATCCCAATCCCCCCGGGGCAGAATCACCCTCGCCCGAGAAGCCGACCAAACCAAATCCTGGGATGAGTCCACCCACCAAGCCCTCGATACATGCCTCGGATGCCGCGCCTGTGAAACCGCCTGCCCCTCCGGAGTCCAATACGGCAAAATCCTCGAACTCGCTCGCTCCGAATCCCAATCCAAACACGGCAACCCTTACCAAAAAACTCTGATCAACACAATCAGCAACCACAAACTTGCCCGGCTCCAGTTCGCCCTCGGCGGACTCCTCCCTGGCAAAAAACCCCCATCTTTCATTTCAAAACTCCTCAGTGGTCAACCCGCCGAAGCCAACGCGCCCACCCTCCCGGAACTCAATCCTTGGCCCCCGATTCCCGTCGAGGAACTCCCCCCGGTCATCGGCGAGGTCTACCTCCTCGAAGGTTGCGTCATGCGCGTCCTCTATCCCGGAGTTCACGAAGCCACCCGCCGACTTCTCCGCCGAGTTGGATTCACTGTTCGGGAATCCAATGCCGGATGCTGCGGTGCCCTCCAAGCCCACGCTGGGTACCTCCCCGAAGCCGAATCTCGCGCCCAAGCCCTCGCCGCTGCCATGTCAGATGACCTCCCTGTGATCATCAACTCCGCTGGATGCGGAAGCACGATCAAAGAGTACGGCTCACTCATCGGTGAGAACCTGGGGCACTTCGCCCACCGTGCTCACGACGCCACAACATTCCTCGCCGACAACGGCCTCACATCACTTCTTGAAACCACTTCAAAGCTAAAAAACATCACTGTGACCTACCACGAAGCCTGCCACCTCGTTCATGGTCAAAAAATCTCACAAACCCCCAAAGACCTGCTCCAATCCATCCCTGGCATCACCCTTGCACCCCTTGCCGAAGCCGATCTATGCTGCGGATCTGCTGGCACCTACAACGTCTTCCAACCCGCCAAAGCCCGCGAGTTGCTCAACCGAAAATGGGCCAATATCGCCCAAACTCAGGCTCAAATTGTGGTCACCGGGAACCCCGGTTGCCAGTCCTGGATCGAGCAAGCCAACCAGGAATCAGACCGACCGATCCGAGTGCTCCACACCCTCGAACTCCTCGAATCCACCTTCTCCGGGCTAAGAATCTAAGGCTCGCAACGACCCACTCAAATAGAGCGTTTATTATAATGTTAATGAAATTTTGCGAACTCTCAAACCAATCCGTTCGTAAAGCATCATTGTGCGATGATATATCATCGTAGGATTGATTCGCAATGTTGGACACGAGAATGAACATGGAACTCCCCGGCGATAACGCCACCACCCTCCCCGATATACAAAAAACACCAGATCAGCGCAATATCGCCATTGACAAAGTCGGTGTGCGCAAAGTCAAATTCCCCATCGTCGTTCTCGACCGAGCCAACGAACGGCAACACACCATCGGCGACTTCACCCTCACCGTAGACCTCCCCAGTGAATTCAAAGGCACCCACATGAGCCGATTCCTGGAAGTCCTCAACGACACCGGCAAAGAAATCTCTGTCCAAGCTCTCCCGACCATGCTCAATCGCATGCGCGAACGACTCAAAGCTGAAAAAGCCCACGTCGTCGTCGAATTCCCCTTCTTCATGGAGAAAAAAGCTCCCGTCACCGGCAAGTCGGGAATGATGCAGTTCGATTGCGGCTTTGATGCCCAAATCAACGGCTCATTCGACGTCACTCTCTTCATGAAAGTCCCCGTCGCCACCCTCTGCCCCTGCAGCAAAGAAATCAGCAAGTACGGAGCCCACAACCAACGCGGATGGGTTAGCGTTCGGGTCAAAACCAACGACCACGTCTGGCTAGAAGAAATCATCGAGATGATTGAAGGCTCCGCCTCTTGTGCTCTCTATCCTGTCCTCAAACGACCAGACGAAAAATTCGTCACGGAAAAGGCGTACGAAAACCCGCGTTTTGTGGAAGACATGGTGCGCGAAGTCGCCCTCAAATTTGACTCCGACGACCGCATCACCCAGTACAGCATCGAAGTGGAAAACGAAGAGTCCATCCACGCCCACAACGCTTACGCCTACCTCGCCCGGACAAAGTAAAAAAGTTAGAAAGGAGAGGTAGAAAATCTACCTCTCTGCCGTCCAAACTGCGATCCCGTCCGGCAACTTACCTGTCTTATATGTCTTCACGACTGCGAGACTTGCCAAGTCAATCTCTGCCACCAAGTCCGCCGAAACCACGACCACAAAAACTCGCTTTCCGTCTCGGCTCAGGGCATAGTTCATCGGCGGATGGCGGTCGTCACCCGCCATTCCCGGCAATTTCTCCATCACGATCCGCTTCTTCTCTTCCCAAGTTTCCGTATCAAAAACCACAACCTCCCCCGTCCCCGCCGAGGAAACCAAAAGACGCGACCCGCCATCAACAAAGAACGTTCGGATCGGCTGGGGCATCCCGCTCAAAGTCTTCGTCACCTTACGGCTCGCCACATCGATAATCGAAACCGTATCCGCCCCCATATTTCCCACTGCCAGAGTCTTTCCGTCCGGAGAAATCGAAATCCCCTCCGCCCGAAGTCCACAATCAACCGCCCAAGCCACTTCGCCTTTGACCAAATCAAACGCAACCGCCTTGTTCGCAAAGACGCAGCTGCCATAAGCCATTTTCTTATCCGGAGACAAAACCACCATATGCAGACCCTTAAACGGAGAAACTATCGACTTCTCGATCACCCCCTTCTCAACATCAACAATATGCAAAGCATCCACTTCGTGGGTGGTCACCACCATCCGGGAATGATCCAAAAACGCCATCCCGTGCGGCCGCGCAAAACTGCCAAGATCAATTGTTCGCGCGACGTCACCCCCCGGCATCCGCAAAACCGTAATCGTCTTATCCGCCCGCTGATTCCCCATATTTGCGATCGTTGCCCATTGTCCACCTGGCGAAACCATCACCTCATTCGGGCCGTGACCCGTCGGCACTCGCTTAATCTCGACTTGCTTGACCGTGTCAACCAAAGAAACCGTATCCTCAGCTTTATTCAAAACCAGCATGATCTCCTGGACATCAACCGGAGCCAAAAGACAACTGAACGCAATCAACGAACTCACCATATCCAAGTATTACAATATGTAACATCAGCGAAGTTCCGAGAAATAAAGGGCTGCCCGAAACCAGTAAGGGGAGAGCAAAACTGATCCGGAACAGCCATCCCCATGATACGGCGGAAGTGCAAAAATTTTCCGCCATTCTTAACCAAAAACCCCATCACCTTCGCAAAACAACCAGATTCCATGCTCCATTCCCGCTTAAACGCGTCACCAGTAAGAATGAACGTCCGACCCCAAAAGGCCCAACAACCCCAGAATAGGTACACTCGCCTCACCTCGGAAACGAACCTATTCCAAGTCGCTTAGAACCGAGAAGAAGTCACTATGGCAGCCGAAAAACTGTAATCGTCGTTGGCGGAGGACTCGCCGGCCTCATGACCACCATGAAGCTCGCAGAAGCCGGACACAAAGTCAAACTCTTCTCGATCGTCCCGGTCAAACGCAGCCACAGTGTCTGCGCCCAAGGCGGAATCAATGGTGCCGTCAACCTCCGTGGCGAAGGCGATAGCCCCTACCTCCATTTTGAAGACACCATCACTGGTGGCGACTTCCTCAATCACCAACCTCCAGTCATGCGGATGGCTGAACGTGCACCCGCCATCATCTATCTCCTCGACCGAATGGGCGTTCCCTTCAACCGCACCGCCGAAGGCCTTCTTAGCTTCCGCCGTTTCGGTGGCACCCTCAAGCACCGCACCGCTTATGCCGGAGCCACCACGGGACAACAACTCCTCTACGCCCTGGATGAACAAGTCCGCCGCTACGAATCCAACCGCCAAGTCGAAAAGTACGAAGGATGGGAATTCATCGGCCTCATCAAAGACGAAAAAGGTATCTGCCGGGGAGTTGTCGCCCAAGACCTGCGCACAATGAAGATCGAATCGTTCACCGCCGATGCAACCGTCCTCGCCACGGGCGGAAATGGCGTCGTCTTTGGACGCTCCACCAATTCCATCATCAATACCGGATCACCTGTCAGCATTTGCTACGAACAAGGAGCCGTCTACGGCAACCCGGAAATGGTCCAAATCCACCCCACGGCTGTCCCCGGTGAAGACAAGTGCCGACTCATGTCCGAATCCGTTCGCGGGGAAGGCGGACGACTCTGGGTTCCCCGTGACGTCAACGACAGCCGCAAACCGTTCGACATCCCTGAATCCGACCGCTGGTATTTCTGCGAAGAACTCGATCCCGTATATGGCAATCTCCTCAGCCGCGACCTCGTCAGCTTCATCATCTACTGCGTCTGCCGCAAAGGCATGGGCTTCAAAGGTCGCCAGCAAGTCTTCCTCGACATCACCCACTTGCACCACAAAAAAGGCATGTCCAAGGATCTCATCCGCGACAAGCTGGGCGGCGTTCTCGAAATTTACGAAAAGTTCATGCGCGAGGACCCCATCGACAATCCGATGCGCATCTATCCCGCTGTCCACTACACAATGGGCGGTCTCTGGGTGGATTACGAAACCACCGGGAACGACATCGGCCTCGATATCGACTCCCCGCGCAACCAACAAACCAACATCCCCGGACTCTACGCTGCTGGAGAGTGCGAATACCAATACCACGGTGCCAACCGCCTGGGTGCCAACGCTCTCCTCACCTGTCTCACCGGTGGCGAACTAGCCGCCCAAGGTGTCCTCGCTTACCTCCGGAATCTCGACGTCGGTCACGAAGACCTCTCCAGCACCCTCGCCGAAGATGCCCGCAAGTTCCGCCAAGCCGAATACGATGGCCTCAAGGTCAGCAAAGGTTCCGAAAACCCCTACCAACTCGGGGCCGAACTCAGCGAAACAATGTGGAACTATTGCGGTATTTGGCGTCTGCAAAGTGAACTCGAGGGCGCGCGCGCCAAACTCGACGAGCTCACCGTTCGAGCCGATCAGTGCAACCTCCTGGATGCTGGAAACTGGGCGAACCAAGCGGTCCCCTACACCCGCACTCTCAAGCATATGATCGAAATGAGCAAAGCCATCGTCGGCGGAGCCATCGCCCGAGACGAATCACGCGGTGCCCACTTCAAACTTGACACCCCGAGCGAGATGATGACAAGTGGCTCTGCACCACCAAAGCCACTTGGAACGAGTCCGGCCCCACGTTCGATTTCAGCGAGAAAGTGGACGTCCGCGCTCTGTCACCTCGTCCGCGCAAGTACAAAATCAATCAGAACACCGTCGCCCGATTCATCCTCGGCGACGACGTCCTTCCCAAGAAAAAAGAAGCCTCTACTCCCGGCGATTAACCATTGACCAGCAAAAGCCTCCCCCTCCCTAAATTCGTTTAGGGAGGGGGTGGGTTATGAACATCGCAGACGTCCAAACTAACCCAGAGATATTGTCGTAAACTAGGCCCATGTCGAAAGAAACCCACACCTATTCCAACGACGAAATCACCATCGTCTGGCAACCAAAACTCTGCACCCACTCCGCCGTGTGCGCTCTCGGCCTTCCTCAAGTCTTCCAACCCCGCGACCGACCATGGATCAAAATTGACCAAGCCACCACCGAACAAATCAAAGCTCAAGTCGAGAAATGCCCCTCCGGTGCCCTGAGCTGGATACCCAACCACCCCGAAGAATAACCCGTGTCGCTCACCGACATCGTTACCGTCCTTTTCACTGCCTACATCACCGTAGACATGGCCCGCTACCTTCGCGAAGGCCAACTCAAAAAGGACTTCTCCGCCTTCCGCACCCTCAAAAAATACCGCTGGGTCGCCGCTATTCTTGGCTCATTTGTCCTCATCGCCATCACGTTCACGATCGGCTTACTCATCTATCAACTCGGCCCGGTCGCCCGCTGGACTTGGCTCTACCTTCTCCAAAACCCCGCCCAACCCGATGCCCAAGCCACCAACCTTATGACCGCCGGAATCAAAATCCCAATATTCGCCCTGATTTTCTTCCCCCTGCTCGCACTGAACATCCCGCGGCTCGCAAAACGGGAAGAAGAAGTCTTCCGCCACCGCATCCGCTCTGTCCCCCAAGCCATTGTCAAAAGCATCAAATTCGGATTCATCCACGCCATCGTTGGAGTCCCAATTGCCTTTTGCCTTGCCCTCATTGTCCCCGGGCTTTGGTTGAGCTACGTTTACACGAAAGGCGGCACCCGCCTCTCCACAGCGTGGCACGCCATCTACAACTACATCATCCTCACCGCCGCTTTTATGCTGCTGTATGGACTACCGCTCTTGTCTCAGATCACATCCCCGCAAAACTAATCGCTCGGCGAATCCCCACATGCGCCAACGCCCAATCCCTGAACTCCTGCTCAATCACATAGTTCCCAACCCGACTCCAACCCGCTAGTTCGGAAGCTTGATCAACCTCCTCACCCCGATTGAACTCAATCCGAACCGCCGCAACCCCAGCACAAACCACGGGGGCCAAGTCCAACCCCATCGCGCGCTGAGCTCCCGCCTCAATCTCAGAGCCCACCACCGAAGGATGGCGCAACCGAGCCATGAATCGACCCATCCCAAACTTAGTCACCGCCGTCTCGATTCCCGGAACCAGTCCCGCCGCCTCCGCACAGCCCTTATCATCGCTCGATGCAAACACCAGCGGCACTCCATATTGCCCCGCCGCAAATGCTGACAACCCCATCTCCCCCGTCTCGACCCCGTTCACCCACAATCGGTGTACCCGACCACTAATCGTGTGCTCCATCACTCCATCCTGGGTTCCCGCCATCCCATGATAACCAACGAGAAAGCATCGGTCAAACGAATCGTCAATCCCTTCCATCATTCCATCAGGACCAGGCCGACTGCCCGAAATCAACTCAACCCCAGGCTCCAGCTCATCGATGAGCAAATTCAAGGAAACATTGTGAGAATCCTTGACTACGATCTCGGTGGCTCCCCCTGCCCTCGCCCCTCGGATCGCCGCATTCACGTCGTGCGTCATCATCCGACGCGCAAAGGCCCAATCCGGATGCGTGCCATCCGGCGCCCCACACTGCTTCCAAGTCACAACCCCCGTACATCCCTCTATGTCAGCAGAAATATAGACTTTCACTTATGGACCACCGCCGCCTTCGGTTTGATTTCCAACGACTCAACCATCCAATCCTGATTCAAACTCAACCGGGTCACCGTCATATGGACTCGCCCATTACCTTTCTCAAATTTCCCATCAAAATCAATCTCCGCATAGATCACACCCTGATCGTCTTCCTCTCGCGCCCGCGTTTTGTCTGCATCCACATCCGTTGCCGAAGTCAAGTCCCCAAACGCCGCAATGTCGTCATCCAAACCCCCTCCCCGCACTAAGTCCGCAAACTCCGGCGTCCCTAATCCCATCAGTTCTGTAGTGTCCCAATCTTTCATCAGCGGAATGACCGTCGCAACAGCGAATTCTTTCGACTCCCGCTCCAACTTCGCATGACCATCGAACCAAAAATCATGATCCCCGATATCGGGAACAACAGAAAAAACGCTAAGAAAAACGCCTTCGTCAACTTCGTATCCGTATTCGGAATCCTCTCAACAATCTCGTCCGTTTCACTCATACCTGTTTCACCATTTGTTCAAAAAGCATCCATTGCACTCCAAATATCCCCACCCACAGCACTAACCGGAGCAACACTCTCGCCACCCCGTCAATTGTTCCGAGCGGCATCTTCATCGCAAAGAACCCGGCAAAAACACTCGCCCCCAAAATCCCCTTGTTGTTGATCACTCCAAACGGCAGACCTTCCAATATGTAAACCCGCGTCGGGTCGGGAGCAACCGCTCTTAACAACTCCGCCCAGCTCACCACAAAACCAGATAAGCAGAGAGCCATCAAAACCACCATCCAAATCTCCGCCTTCTTCCAAGCAAAGATCCAAGTCGCAACAACCAAAACAACCAACAAGTCAATTGTCAAACCCGCAACATGGAAATTCCTCACCCACGGTTCCTGATAGTAGTAACTCAGTGCTGTCTGAGGATCAGGCGTTGTCAAGATTGATCGAAGTTGAGTAGCCGCCAAAACCGTACACAAAAAACCCAGCGACCACTCGGCCCAACCCGGACCGCGGTAATTCCCCTGAGCCGGATTTCCCGGCATCACAATGCTGATCGGTTTCACGACGTAAACAGGGTCAACCCCTGAACCTATTGTGCCCCAGAATCTCACCAGACTCCCAGGCACACCCTAACCCAAACTTCATAATAAGGACTCCCCTTGCCCACTCTCTACGAGACTCTCGGAATATCCCAACACGCAAACGCCAAGCAAGTACGCGAAGCCTATCACAAGCTCGCCCGGGAATATCACCCCGACGTCAATACTTCCCAAGACGCCCATGACCGGATGGCCGAAATCAACGTCGCCTTTGAAGTTCTCAGCGATCCGCTCCGCCGCAATCAATACGACTCTAGCCTCGGTTACACGACTGCCGAACGAGAATCCCGTCAGCGAGAATCATCCCGCCCCACTGCCGTCGAAGCCGAAATCTACCGGCGACTTCGCCAACACAACACCCCAGTTTACGGAATCGGATTCGAACCTACAACCGGAAGAATGGTCTCGTCATCCTTCGATAACGAAGTCATCTGGTGGGACAAAAGGATCGAGAAACCAATGCGACGCCATAGATTTGAAGGCGGAGTTGTCAACGCCATCAGCATCCCTGGCGAACAACGTATCGTAGCCGCCGGTTCAACTGAACAAATACTAAGCTGTTGGACACTCGGCCCCGAACGCCCTAATTCCTGGAGACAAACACCAAAAAGCTGGGTTTGCAGCGTCACCCCATCTCCCGATGGAAAATCACTCGCCTACGGCACCGTCAACCGATCCGTCCACATCGCCCGAACATCCGACGGATTTAACCAAGTCTCGACGTTCAGCCACGAAGAAGCTGTCACCGCTCTCGCCTGGAGGTCTGATTCCGGAATGCTCGCTACCGGAAGTGCTGACAGCACCGTCCGGCTGTGGGATCCCCGGTCTGGACGTGAAATCAGTGTCATCAATCGGGTCATCAGCACCGTCACATCCATCGCCTTCAGCCCCAATAACAAATACCTCGCCGTCGCCGCCGTTGACCTCAGTATCCGAATATTCAAACTGAGCGACCTCAGCCTCATCAAAACATTCTATGGGCACACCCGCCCAATCGAAGCAATGGCATTTCATCCCCGATCGTGGCTCCTCGGAACTGCTAGCCGGGATGGTGGAGTTGGCCTCTGGGATGTCCGCCGAGGGATCGGTCACGGCCAAATCGAAGCAAGCCACCAACCAATTTCTTGTATCGCCTTCTCCCCCATGGCAAATATCTAGCCGCTGGTGGGCTGGACAAAATTCTTCGCGTCTGGCGTCTCAGTGCTTCTTACGAATAAGCCCTCAAGTCGCCAGAATCTTTGCCGACAATCCCAGTAGGAGCTTTCTGACCTCAGGTTCAAAGCTCACAAACAGGATTAAAAATGGCGGTTCAAAATATCGAGTGCCAGATCGCAACCGTGCTCATGAAGCGGTATCTGGATGGGGACAACCTCCCGCAGAATCTGCTCGACGATCTCGAGCGGCATCTCAAGGCATGCCCCTCATGCCAAGCTATTCTCAATAACGAACACGCAAACATCGAAGAAGTCCTCGACGGACCCGCCCCCGTCAAAGGTCTCGCCGGATGGATGGGCAAACTCGCAACCCAGCCCGCAACCGCCAGCGGATTCGTGACTGCCGGAGCGGGCGAAGCTCTTATGCAAGCCAGTTACCGCACCCAATACGCTCCACCGACCGGGCCCGGCATGGCCGTTCTCAAAAGCCCTAAAGTTCTTTTCCTTTCTCTCGCTCTTGCCGCGACCCTGATCGCAATGAGCACCATTCTTCGTAATCCTTCCGCTTTGCTCGGCCCTAAAGCCGCCGCCGGAGCCGCTGCCTCCTACACCGAACCCGCCGAAAAGACGGATGAAAAGGAGACCAAAGAGTCTCACGGAGAAGAAGAGCACAGTTCAGAGGAAAGTAGCTCCGAAGACCATAGCTCCGAGGAACACCATGCAGCGGAATCAACAGATCCACATGCAACTGCGGATGAAGTTCAACCCGATCACGGCGGGGAAGAGACCCATACCAAAACCGATGAACACAAGACCGAATCTCACACCGATGCAAATCCCAAGACGCCCAAGTTTGAAGAAGTCAACGACCCTCGCGTCCCCGGCAAACCAACAATCGATGACTCAGAACTGATCATTGCTGGTGGCAAATCCCCCAAAAACCACCCACAAAAACCGAAACCAAAACAGATTCCCACTCAGCCCCAAAAACAGCTCCGAATCCAGCCGCCAAACCCCCGGCAAAGCCCGCAACGAAGTCAACGACAAAGCCACGAACAGCTTCAAGACCTCGAACGACCACATCAAAACCAAAATCAACTCCCGCCAAAAAACCCTCGGGAGGCGGAATCACAGTTTACGACGAGAATGGAAAGCCCATCAAAAATTAAGAGAGAACAAAACCCATGAAAATCATCACCCCAATCGCCGCGCTCCTCATTGCCGCTACGGCATGGGGAAACCCCATCGTCGATGAATCAGCCAGCACGTCGGTCAAAACCGAAGGCACAATAGTCAGCATCACAAGTAAAGGCGACGATGTTCGCAGCGTCCTCTACGACCTTTTTCGCCAAACCGGACACAATTTTGTCCTCGATGCGGGCGTCAGATGGGTGCTCTACCTTCACCTTGAAAAAGTGAGTTTTGAGCAAGCTCTCAGCATCGTCACGCAAAACGCGGAGATCGGTTACGAATTCAAAAACGGCGTCTACTACATCGGTAAGAATCGCAAAACGACCAAACCCGTTGAAGCAAAGCCCAACCCTGCACCCCAAAACAAGCCGGAAGTAAAACCCACGGAACCAAAACCAACGGACTCCAAACCGGCTGAGTCCAAGATGCTCACGGAAACTGATCTGCAAAAACGGCTCACCACTCGTTACAGCGTGACCCCAATCCGGAAAGTCTTCGAAGAATTCACTCGGCAAACCGGAATCAAAATTGAAGTAGATGAAAGCGTCCCCAACTACAAACTGGACGCATTCCTCATCGATACCAGCCTCAAATATGCACTGGACGTCATCTGTGATGCCGCCAAGCTCCGATGGATCAAAACCGACAAAGGCACGATCCGCATCGAAAAAGCATAAACTAGCAGAGTCAATAGCGTCCTCGCTCAAACGAACGAGGACGCTATATTTTTAAAGAACTCTAAATTCGCCTCCGCCAAGGATGTCAATTGATAATCCGCTAACGATAAATCGAATTGCTGCGTGACCGAATTGGGAACCGCGACCGCCGTCATTCCCGCACGCTTTGCCGCCAAAACGCCGTTCGGCGAATCTTCAAACGCCACCGAGACCGATGGGTCAACCCCGAGTGCCTCGCAAGCGGAAAGGTAGAGAAGTGGATCGGGTTTTTTGCGCCCCACCATGTCCCAAGTGCGAATCATCGGGAACCGATCGCGCGCCCCAAAATTTTGCAAAATCCGTCAACCCACAAACTCCGCGAACTCGATGCAATTCCGTACTTGATTCCTTCTCTGTCCAGAAAGTCGAATAACTCAACTGCCCCCGGCTGCCAGCCAATATTGATCAGAACGGCATCCCGCAACTCATGCGCCCGCCTTCGCGCCCAATCGAGATCAACACCGTGGACTAACTCTGCCAAGTGCTCGTCAACTCGCCAAGGGGGATTCCCCCCGCCGACGCATTTTGCCCACTCATTCATATTCAAAATGGAGCCAGCTTCCTGAAAAACCTGGCTCCACGCATCAAACTCCGGCGTCTCAGTGTCAACCAAGAGCCCGTCAAAATCAAAAACTACTGCGGCAACAGGCACTAGCCGTTGGCTGCCTTAGCCTCTTCAATGTCAAGCCGTTTCGGCATCTTGAACAAGAACGTCGATCCTTTGCCGACTTCCGACTCCGCCCAAATTTCACCCATGTGAACCTGTTCAACCAAGTGCTTGACCAAGAACAGGCCCAGACCCGTTCCATAGATCTTCCGGTTGTCGTCGTTGTTCACGCGATGAAACCGCTCAAAAACTTTGCCCAAATGTTCTTTCGGGATCCCGATGCCTTGGTCTTCCACTCCGAATTTGACCATGTCATCCCCTTCCAAATAAGCGTGGACAACCACATCGCCCCCTTCCGGCGAATACTTGATTGCGTTGTTCAGCAAGTTCGTCAATATCTGATCAAACTTATCATCATCGCCGACAATCGTGGCCGGCATCTCATCATGCAAAACCAGCTTGACGTCATGCCGTGTTGATGCCTGATTCTGAACTCGAACGACCTTCTCCAATAGCGGAACCAATTCAAATTCAGTGTAATTAGGCGTGAGGCTCTCGCCAGATTCAATCCGGGCCGTATTCAACAAGTCATCAATCAAGCGGCGCAAACGGTCACATTCACCGACGATAATCCCCAAAAATTCCTTCTGATCTTCCGGCCCATAAAGCTCATGATCAACTCCATCAAGCAATGTGCTGGAAAAGCCTTTGATTGCCGTGAGTGGTGTCCGCAATTCGTGTGAAGCCATCGCGACGAAAGAACTCTTCATCTTGTCCAGGTTTTTCTGATCCGTGATGTCATTGATGATCATCACATATCCGAGTTGCTTGCCATCTTCGTTGCGAACCTGCGCTCCCTGAACTTGATAGTCCCGCAGAGTGTGTTTGATTTCAATTTCAATGTCAATCGGAGTCGGCTCTTCACCCTCCATCCCCGACTTCATAAACGCGCGGAGTTGTTCGTTGAGAGCAACTTCTTCGTAATGCTTACCGACAACCTCGCCTTCTTGAGAGAAAATCGCGCGCGCCGAGGCATTCATCTGAGTGATCTTGCCTTCCGGTGTGACGAGAACCAAACCGCTCGTCAAGGATTCAAAGGTCTGGAGAAGCTCCTCGTTCTCGCGCATGACCGCTTTGTAAAGCTGAAGGTTCGCAATAATCGAACCCACGTTCTTGGCCATCCGCTCCAACAGTCGGACATCTTCATCGTTAAAATCTTCGCCGTGTCGCTTATTGAAAGCGTGCAAAACCCCGATTGTTTTCCGGTCGACAACGCGGTTCTCCTCATCTCGCTTCTCGATGACCAGCGGAACCGTTACCCCGTTTGAAACATGCAGAAAAGCGACCAAGTCTTTGCTCGTCCGGTCGTCGCTGGTTGCATCGTGAAATACCGCCGGAACCCCTTCGCGGAACACTTCGCCCGAAATCCCTTGTGTAGCCCGAACTCGGAAGTGAGACAATTTATCGTCGTCCAGGCCATACGCTGGCGGAATCGCTACCAATTCTCCTGCTTCCGATTCATAAAACATAATAACAATTTTCTCAGCTTGCAAAATCATCGCAATTCGCTGCACGAGTCGCCGGAGGGTGACGTCACCCTCTTGAATGCTTGCAACTTCAACCCCACTTTCAACCGGCGTAGCCTTAATGTCTTGCGGCTTCGCCTCTGATTTCTCCCCTGACCCCTTCAGTTCGTCGTTCTCTTTGCGTAGCTGCTCAAGCTGGTATGTCAACTCCTGCAGCTTCTTCTGCAAATCTTCCGATTCAAACGTTCCCATGGTGTTACTGCTCACAACGATTAAAGCTCCCTGATCAGAGCCCAAACGCGAAACCTCAGAATACCCTTCCCGCGCCAAGCTCAATTTGATCGTTTCTGTTCGACCCTACCTACGTGGACTTTGTGCCCGGTCAGTGTTAAAAATCCCTCCGAAGTCCCACTAGGTTTTTCCCACTTCTTGCTTGCTATACTAAAACCATGTTGGATCAGCTGGAAGAACTCCCACTCTTTCCGCTCAACGCCGTGCTCCTTCCTCATGCCCGGATGCCGATCCATATCTTCGAGCCGCGCTATATCGAACTCATTCGGAACTGCCTGCGCAGCGAAACCGGCTTCGGAGTTTGCCTCATCAAAACAGGGTCAGAAGTCGGCGGCTCTGCCGAACCCCACCTCATCGGCACCGCATGCCGCATCCTCAGCGTCCAAACCCACGCTGATCAAACAATGGACATTGTCATTGAAGGTCGCCGCCGATTCCGCACCCGAAGAATCATAGAAGACACACTCCCCTACCTCGTCGGAATGGTCGAAGACCTCACCGAAGATGAGCCCGAAGAACAAAACCGCCTTCACGCCCTTGCCCACAAAACCCGCGAACTCATGCAAAGCTTGATCGAGCAAGCTCTCGAACATGCAAACATGCAAGTGACCACCGTCAAACTCCCTGAAGAACCAATCGCTTTATCGTTTGTCGTGGCGGAATTTCTTCAAATTCCGCCCTATCAACTTCAGTACCTTCTGGAGACCACCGATACCGCCGACCGACTCGCCGAGTTAATCCCTATCATCGAAGAGCACTTGTCCGCTCAAGAAAAGCCGACGTTCACCAAAATTTCGCCCGAGGAAATGGCTGAATGGATCACGCCGAACTAGGTTCTCAATCCAGATAATCTAATTCCAGCAAGACGTCCTTCATATCGTCTGATATTGTCCATTCCGCATTTGGCCTCACACAACCCGCCTCTACCATCAACCTCACACATTGTGCGTAATCCCCACGCGGGGCATGATTGTGAACCTCTCCATGTAAAGCCCACCCCAGTGGAGTAGATTGATAGCGATGATCAACGGGATTTAGCGGGGCTCCCAACTTGATGAAGTGATCCACGATCACCTCGTCCCCAATGAAGCAAGCACTGTGCAAAGGTGTGGAACCATCATGCAGAGCATCAACTGGCCAACCCGCAGCAAGCATCCGGAACGCTAGCTCCCTTTGCCCATTAAAAACCGCCAGTCCCAAAAGGGAGAGTGCCTTCAATGAAAGCTGGCCCGGAGAACCTGTAGCAACGGGCCGACCACCCCGAACTTGTGCAACGTAAGTGGCCTCGTCGGATCCTGAAAGTCCAGTTTGACTCATAAGAAACTCAAACGACTCCCAATCGCCGCGATAAGCTGCATGGTCAACCACGTTAAGGCGATCCGAACTCAAGCTTGTCAGATCAGCCCCCATTTCCACTAACAACTGAATGAACTCAATTCCTCGGCCTCTCCGAATCGCATGATGAATCATCGTCTCCGGACCAAGATTCAAATTCGGATCAGCCCCCGCGTTCAAGAGCATTTCAACTTGAACAATCCGGTCAAAATCCAATGCCCGAGCGAGGCCGTTAAATCGGTTGACATCAACCCCGTGATCAATCAGTAGTTGCAAAATTTCTGGCTCATCGTGCTCCACACAATGATACAAACTCTCATTGTCGTTAGGATCAGCCCCCGCCTCCAGCAAGACCCGCGTTAACTCGGCATCATGCTTAATCCCAACCGCTCCCCACAAAGCAGGCAAAGGATCATTGGGATAATCCGGATGAACATAAGTCGCATTAGGATCGGCACCATGCTCGATCAAAATCCGTGCACAGCCCGCCGCATCTTGTGAATCCACCCACAAACAGCTGACATAGTGCAAAGGATATCGCTCAAGAGGGCCGCCTGATATCTGAGCAAGGTTGGGATCAGATGATAGGAGCCGCAATACTACATCTGCGTCACCATTTGCCAAAGCAACCCACCAGTTGTGATCCCGGCTAGGATGCCGTGCAATAAACTTAAAAGAGTCTGCCTTCTTGAGCCATGCTTCCGGAGCCAAGCGTGACGTATTGATTTCCTCAACCCGAGCTTTGAGCTTGGGCCAACTGGCAAAACCGTAGGAAAGGGCAACAGAATGAAGTGCCTCAGAATGTGGAAGAGCGAGTGCCTTAGCTTCTCGCTTCAAGTGGTCAAGATCAGGACGAGTCGGGAGTTGTTTTTGCATGGTCTTTCCTTCAGTTTCCGTCGTCTGCTATCGGAATGGCGAAAGGCCATGTTGTGTTATGGAGTTGTGAATCCGGGGGCTGAGCCCTTTCCGCAGACGGGGAGGCGTTCCGACGTTGCCTCCCCAGATTATACAAAACTACGCCGCGACTTTGCTAACTTTCTGAACTGATTTCGCCACTGCCTCGGGAAGCAAGTAGTCCGCATCCAAAAGAACCGTCAAGCGGTCATTCTTGCGCCCAATCGCATTGAAAAAGGCATCATCAGAAGATTTAAGCATCGCAGGACTTTCATCTATCTCAGCGTCCGCAAACGACTCGATCCCATCAACACCGTCTACCCTCAAAGCCGCCCGACCAAATGAGCCGTTGATGACGATATAGTTCCCCGGAGCAGAATCAGGCTCAAAATCTAACCTGGCCCGTAAATCAACCGCCGCGAGCGTTTCACCCCGCAATTCAAAAACTCCCATCACCAACTTCGGCGTCCGCGGAATGCGAGTCGGATTTTGATTCTCCAAGATACGCTCGACTCGGTTGATCGGCAAACCGTACCGCTCCGAATCAATCTTGAAAATGACGAATTTTGTCTCAGCCATAGAAATTCCCTCACCAAAGGAATGCCATGTTAAGCGATCCGGGAACCTGATAATTGTATGAGAGATTGTGGCAATATGAAGAAGTGATGTTCGCGGCAATTCTGGCGGTTGTTTCCGCGAATCAGGCTGATCCCGTTAATCGACTTGCCTCATTCTTGGACTCTTCACAATCACGCGGCATTGAATACACCGCAAATTTCCGAGGCACATCAGTCAAATCCCGATGGAGCTACACCCTTCCAAATACTCAGTTACTCGAAGTTTCATCACCAAGCCGAACCCGATTTTTCCAAAAAGGAGACCGCATATTTGTCGCCCAAGACGCCGCTAAAGAATATTACGAATACGCAGGATTTGATTTCATGGTCAGCCCACCGGAGGAAGCCGACCTCGGCTTTGCAACTTATCCTCAAGCCCTTCTTTCTTGGTTGAGCCCCGAAGGACGAAAAGGGATCGCCTTCCAAAAAACCGAAACCGTCAATGGCGTTAAGCTAGACTGGCTCAAGCAAACAGTAGAGACAATGAACGGCCCCCTCGATATCTTTGGCGCGATTGATCAAACCGGTCAGCCCCGAGAGATGAGGATTGGAACCATGCAAAACCCCGAACTGAGCTACGTATTCGAAAAATTCGGTTGGCCCCACTTCGATCTCAGCAACTGGAAATATCAGCCACCCATAGGCTATGTCCCCGGAAACTCACCAAAAATTTTCCGCCCCCCAACCGCCGGTGCTGAAATAGAACTTGGAAAATGGGGAGCCGTCAACACCAAGTCGCTGAATTCAAAAGGTCTTGCCATCGTGGTGACAACCGCCGAAGGAAGGCCCGATGCCGAACTCATATCCGCTTGGCCCAAAGTTGAATCGGCCCTTAAGAAATTTGGTGTGAAAACCCTTGAAATCCACCTCGATGCGAAGGATTTGCCCAAAAGAACCTGGAAAATCGTTGGCGACGGCTCATACCTCCGACAACTCGATCCCCCTGTCACCCCTTACGTTTACTTCGTCAACAAAGAAAATATCTACATCGGCGGCTGGGCTGGCTACGCCCCCGATCAAGAGAAGAAACTCATCGGCCGAGCCGTTGAAGCCTTTACAAGCGACTCCGAAAACTCCGACTAAAGCGGTCGCAAGCGGGCCCAATCCGTCAGAATTCCTCGCCGCCAAACCCAGTTCTGAAAAGAGGCAAACCGCTCCTCAGACCCCGCAACTTCGTGTGGTTCTGAATCATTAGCCAAGCAAAATGCCGCCAACAAGCCCGCCGCTTCTCCAATATTCCACTCAATCGGGTGCAAACGGTAACACCCGTTCGTGATGTGGGTCACGCCTAAATTTTTACAAGCCGGCAACAAATTCCTAACACGAAGCGGAATCAACGAGCCAAGTGGAATCTGGAACGGCAAAGTACTAGTGTCAATTGTCGGACGCCCATTCGCGCTCGGGTGCAGGTCAATTCGGTATGCACCAATACCCACCGACATCGGCATCTCAGGAGCAACAACTTCACCAGAGTTTGTATAAGCCGCAATGTCCTGCTCCCGAATCGTGTGCATCGCCCGGATCCTACGCGACTCGCGGATATAAGCTGACTTTGCCAAACCATCCTCGGTTCCCGTATGTTCAGGCGCAAATCTCAAACCCGTGTAGCCATGCTCCGTTTGCATCCAATACATCATTGATTTCGTTAAGTTCTTCGCCGATTCATACCGCTTAGCCGCTGTCGCAGGGTCAACATCAATCACTGTCCCTTGGTCAAAGTCATTCATGGGCCAATTCATAATCGTTGCCGCGGCACGTTGATCGGTGTGCAGAGCGGGATCAACAATCTGGCGATAAGTAAACAAGCTGAACCAGTGATCACTAAACAATGGAAAATCTACAGCCTCGCCACGTTGGACGTGAAGCATCCTAAAACTCAAGAGCTTATCCGGCCAGTTGGGCGGCTGATATTGACTCCAAAAGTCGTATTCCGCTGGCTTTTCAATCGTATGATCCGCCCCAGGCTCCCAAGCTACCGCCGCACACCATGTGAAAGATTGAACGTTCTCCGCTTCGCCGTCACCTTCCATTGCGTTCGGCTCGCCTGTTTCCGCCCGAGACTCTGCTCCCAAGGCGTATTCCGTCCCGGTTAACCGCAACAAATCGCCCAACTCTGTCGCATCCAGGAAGTATCTTGCCCGGATAACTGTCCGCTCTCCCGTGAACCGATTGAGAACATGAACAGAATCAACTCGATCGCCTGTCACTTCCGCTTGTACAACGGCTGAATCAAGAAGCAGGGTCAAATTCGGATTGTGCCCAACACCCAACATATCCAACAACACCCGGTGCCCCACCGCCGGCGAGAAACAGAGGTGACTCACCCACCCATTCCCTGGATTCAAACGGGGATTATCTTGGGCCTCTAATGTGAGATTTTCGTGGAGCCGATAGTGATCTCGAACTCGATTCCGAAAATCCCGGTACGACGCCGTGCAACCTGTTGATTCAATCCAAGGGTTCTCGTCCGGAGGAACGGCTTGGGCCGTCAATTGCCCACCAATCCAATCCGTTTCTTCCGTCAAAACGACTTTGAGATTGTGCTCCGCTAAGGCCAGGGCGGCGGCCGTACCCCCGGTTCCGCCACCAACGATTACCACATCGCACGTCAACTCATTCACGCCCGCGAGCGTACCTATTGACGACTGGCCTCAGCCGAATTCACGGTTCAAAGTGGGGCAAACAGGTCAACGATGTTGCCATCCGGGTCAACGACCTGCGCATACCGTTGACCCCAAAAAGCATCCCAAGGCTCCTTCGAACTCTGGTATCCGGCCGAAACGATCTGATCGTGAATTGCATCAACATCAATGGGAGAATCACAGAGAAACGCCATACCCATTCGGTGACCAGTCGGCACTTGATAATGGGGCATGATCGATTTCACGAGGTCAACCGTGTCCCACATCAAGCGCAGACCATTCGGCAATGTGGCCTCCAAATGATCTTCATTCAAGTCCAGAGCCGGAACTGGTACCCCCAGAAGTGAGTAAAACTTCAAGGACTTCGCCATGTCGGCGGTTACAATGCCAAGTGCGTCAAATCGAGCAGCCATGCAAACAGTTTACATGAAAAAAGTAGAATTATGTCTACACAATAGAGGAAATTCATGAAACGCATTTGGATTTTTGGCGGCATCACCCTCGCTCTCATCCTCGCGGTTTGCGGAATCGGGGGCTTTTTCCTCTACCGTGGACTAGTGGATTCTGCTGGAACGCTAGAACCAGAATTTCGGCGTTCCAAAGAAAACCAAATCCCCCTCGTCTGGGCAGATCTCGAACCACCGCGTGCACTCGAACCCAACCGGAACGCCGCCCTAGATTACAAGAGTATGTTCGATTTATGGCAAGCTGAGCGCCCAAAATTCACCGATGAGCGCTGGGACAGCTTTATCAGAGGCCAAGGCGTACCCGATGACCGGAAACAGATTCAAAGCGCGCTGAACGGACTGATTCCCCTTTTTGAATCCGCCAGTACGAAATCCGAAGTCCAGTGGCAGATTGACTACAGTCAACGAGCCTTCACCTCATATCCTGTCTTCGCTTCCGTAGTCGACGCCAACGAAATAAATCTGCAAAAAAATCAAAAGCGATTTGACGCTCGAAGCGTCGAACTCGATCAAATTAAAGATGCATTCCGAGTCAGCGACCATATCCTCGCCTCAAACGATCCAGGCAGCCTCCGCGCCGCCGCTCGCATCCGTATGTCGGCATTAGAAGCCGCCGGAAGATCGCTTACCGAAACCCTTCGTGGCGAACAAGACACAAACTCATACTATAAGGCTCTCCTCGCAATACTTGACCAAATCAAACCGATCGACCCCTTACCCGTCTGGCGTAAAACCGCGTTCTTGCAATTCATCACATGGGATGAGTACGAAAAATTAACCGCTGACCAGCGCGAACTCTTCGCCGCATCTCGCCGCGATCATGATCTTATCATCGACTCGGCAACCAGCGAAATCCTCAAGTTCTGGAACGACGCTCTGGTTCAAGCCAAGGGAGAAACCCAGCTCGGCCAACAGCTTCTCCTCGGCGAAAGAGTCCTGCGCCTGCGCGACCGTGCTGACGTCGCCGCACTCCCTCTCAAAAAGCTCTGGACACTTGACTCCGCAACCAAAGGTGCCGCTTCTATCGACTGGCTCATCGCGGAGGAACAGTTACAGTTACTTCGACAAGTCCTCGACATATTAATCACAACCTCCACTGATTCTCCGAGCAAATTCACTTGTCAACGCAAGAGCGTCATCGGCGAGAAACTCTACGCTTACGAGAAGACCGCCTCCGGCTTTAGGATCACTGCCACACCCAGCGACCGACTCGTTCCCGAATCTGCCCTCGCCCAAAGAAAGCTCACCTACGAATTTGCCAGGTAACCCAAAACTCCGGCTAAAGTTGCGCTCCCCAAAACACCGTCCGGAATCTCGCTACTCACCCCCGTAAGAACAAGCCAAGGCACGCATCCCGCCGCCCGAGCACAATCAAGATCAGACTCAATTCGGTCCCCCACAAAGAGGACTTCTCGGGGTTCAACCCCCAAATCTTCACAAACTTGCCAAGCCATTAAAGGCTGCGGTTTCCCCACAACTATAGGCTCGACCCCACTCGCGGCAACAACGGCCGCAACCAGCGAACCCGCCCTGGAGCGAATCGTCCACCGTCATACGGATAGGTTTTATCAAGATTTGTTGCATAAAAAGCTGCTCCATTCCGAATCGCATCGCTCGCATCCTGCAACATACCGTAATCAAACTCAAAGCAAAGCCCAACCACTACCGCCTCCGCATCACCGAAGGGAACGACAGTTAATCCCGCTTCAATCATCGACTCCGTCAGCCCCGGATTCCCGATCACTCCAATTTGCCGAAATGACTGAGCGATTTCCTTCGCTGCCGCCATTCCCGATGTCATCACCCAACCTGGCTCCGAAGGAATCCCCAACCGTGCCAACTTTTCATGCACCGCTTCTGGTCGTGCCCCAGAATTGTTCGTGATGTAACGAACCGCAAGCCCCTGACTTATGAGTTGGGCGATTGAATTCGCCGCATCGGGGCAAGCCTCACTCCCTCGATAAACCGTTCCATCCAAATCGAGGAAAACCGCCCGAATCATCAGGCTAATTCTGACGCCGAGTCACACCAAAAGTAACGCCCGCAAGAAGTCGGCGCTCATCGGACTCCGGCAATCCTTCCAAACTTTCCCGAGCCGTCGAAGCATGCTCCCGTGCATCCTGATCAGCTCTGGCCAAAGCTTTCCGATCATTCATCCACCCAACAATCATCTTCAAATCCTCCTCCGAAGCCCCATTTCCAAATTTACTTCCGACAAAAGTTCGCTCCTCGGCAGAAAGCTCGGTCAGCAAGTAGATCAATGGCAATGTGGACTGGCCATCAATGAAGTCCGTCGCAATCGGCTTGCCCGTTTTGCTCGAATCCCCCCGGAAGTCCAAGATATCGTCGACAATCTGAAACGCCATCCCTAAGTGGTGTCCATATTGACCAAGTGAATCCGTTGCCGTTTCCGAAGATGCCGTCAGCATGCCCCCAATGCGGCAACAACACTCGATAAAACTTGCCGTTTTCATCCGCAAAACCGACAAATGGTCGTCAAGAGACAAGTCCAATTGACCCCGAACTGCAATTTCCTGAACTTCACCCTCTGCGAGTTCCACAACCGCTCGGCTCACCATCCGAATGATCCGCAAATCGCCGTCTTCCGCCAGTATCTGCATCGCTTTCGCAAGCAAAACATCTCCCCCCAAAATACTTGGTGTGATGCCGTGGACAGAAAACGCCGTCGGTCTTCCGCGCCGAGTCGCTGCATCATCAATCACGTCGTCATGGATCAGCGTGGCCATATGGATGAGCTCCATTGCCGTGCCTAACTGGACTGCGCGCGATCCCTCAAACGGGAGTCCCGTTGCCCGCGCCGCCAAAAATACCAAAGCGGGACGCAAACGCTTTCCCCCGCCATCCAGCGTAATCCGGCCGACTTCCTCCACGAGAGGAATGACCGAATTCACTTGCGACTGCAATTCCCGCTCAACATCCTGGATATATGCCGTCGTCTCTTCCAATAGTTTTGGGCTGATTTTGAGAGCCTCAAATCCCTCACTGAGCGAGGACAAGAATCCGCTGATTTTCATAACTTCACTCCCCAATGGATCGCAATATTTCCAAAAAATCGAGTCTTGTACTGAACTTCGGACAAACCCGCCAATTCAAAGGCCCGCTTCAATTCATCGCGACTCAAAAACTGCTCTGTACTTTTCGGCAGATAAGCATATGCCTCTGGCTGACGCAAAATCCGACCCAGCAACGGCACCATCACATGATATGCCCACCGGCTCACTGGCCCAAGCGGCCCCGCCGGCTGCGACATATCAATGCAAACAAACTTCCCGCCAGGCTTCAGAACTCGCATTACTTCCGACAGCGTTTGATTCAAATCCGGAACATTTCTGAGTCCCCAACCTACGGTCACTGCATCAAATCTCTGCGGTTCAAATGGCAAAAAAGTCGCATCACCCAAAATCAACTGAGTACCGGGTCGAACCTTTCCCGCTGCAACGTCGAGCATCGGCGCACAGTAATCCAGCCCAATAAGTTGACCCGAATTACCAACATACTTTTCCGCTGATACCAAGAAATCACCCGTCCCGCAACATAAATCCAAAACCGTATCTCCACTCTTCAACCCGATGAGCGCACAGGCCTCGTTTCGCCAGCGGTGATGACCCTTCGCCGACATTATTGAATTCGCCAGATCATATGTCGGCGCAATATCCGCAAACATATCGCGAACCGCTTCTCGCTTTTCATCGCCTTGAGCCTTCCAAGGCGGAGTCTTCGTGGAGGGTGTCATGCCCAACTGTCTCTACGCACCATCTTACCAAAACCAATCTTTGTTTTCAATAATTTTTGAAAATTCAGGAAAAATGGCGATGAGCACCCCGTAATCATGCGAGGTTCTTAACCTTTCCCCAACTCCCCCTGTTAATAAATCCCAGGATTCTGACGTCAACTACGGCTTTTCATCGTCAAAAGAGATGACGCATGGCAAAGCTCCCTGAGGGACTCCAGCAATTTTTGGAAATTTTGCCTCCCGTAATTCGGGAAAAGCTTGATTTCCATCCTGACTTAAACCGCCTGGTCGAAGTCGTTATGGACTACGGCCGACCCGCCGAAGCAAGATTTCTCCGCTCCGTCGAACGCTGGCCCGGCACAATCATCACCGAACAAGATATCGACTTCACCGAAAAAGCAATTGGCGAATTCGGTGGGGATAATCGCGCCGGAATTGAACGCACGTTGCACCGCATTTCCGCCATCCGCAATCGCCACGGTCGCATCATCGGCCTCACCTGCCGCGTCGGCCGCGCCCTCGAAGGCACCATTGACATCATTGATGACATCGTCCGCAGTGGCCAATCCATCCTCATCCTCGGTCGACCAGGTGTCGGGAAAACCACCAAGCTCCGCGAAGTCGCCCGCGTCCTCGCCGACGAAGTCACAAAGCGGGTCGTCATCGTTGATACCAGTAACGAAATTGGCGGCGACGGCGACGTCCCCCACCCCGCAATCGGGAGCTCGCGTCGCATGCAGGTTCCCAACCCCGCTGATCAACACGGCGTAATGATCGAAGCCGTCGAAAACCATATGCCCGAAGTCATCGTGATCGATGAAATCGGTAACGAAAGTGAGGCCCAAGCCGCAAGAACCATCGCCGAGCGCGGGGTTCAGCTCATCGCAACTGCGCACGGTCAATCACTTGAAAATCTCATGCTCAACCCGGCCCTGTGTGACCTCATCGGAGGAATTCAGGCTGTCACCTTGAGCGACGACGAAGCTCGCCGCCGAGGATCGCAAAAGACCGTTCTCGAGCGCAAAGCTCCACCCACATTCGATGTTGTCCTCGAACTCCTTGATTTCGACCGACTCGCTGTCCACCACACGGTCCAAAAAACTGTTGACCTCATGCTCCGAGGCATCGCCCCTCGACCCGAACTCAGAGTTCGCACGGAGCAAGGCGAAGTCGAAGTCGTGCAAAAGGAATTTTCGCCAGAAATCGACGAACCAGGGTTCAACGAACGCTTCCCCAGCCTCAGCAAAAAGCAAGATACCGAGGTTCCTGCAGCTCAAATCACTCGCACCAAGCATCGCGAGGAGAAACCAAAGCACGAAGCTGTCGAAAAAGCGCCTGCCGCCAACAAAACTGTGCGGATTTATCCGTACGGAATAGCTCGAACACGACTAGAACGCGCGATCCGCGAGCGGCGTGTCCCTGCCTTGATTACCAACGACGTATTCAACGCTGACGCCGTCATCGCCATCAAATCCGTTCAGGCTCAAAAGCCCGGCAAGCTCGCGCAACTCAAGAAAAACGTGCAGATTGTGTCCGTCAAATCGAACACATTCAGCCAAATCTCCGGGGCACTAGATGAAGTCATGCGCCACCACACCGGTCAGGATTCAGGGCTCGACACGGCTCTCGAAGAAGCTGCCGATGCCGTGAAGCAAGTCCTCGTGTCGAACAAACCTGTCGAGCTTCCCCCTCGAGACGCCCGCCTCCGCAAACACCAACATCAGTTTGTCGAAGGCCAACGCCTCGCCAGCGAAGCCGTCGGACAAGAACCAGAACGCCGCATCCGTGTCCTCCCGATCCAGCTCAAATAAGCCTATCTTCCCTCCACTGATGGGGAGAGCTTTGGTGGGGGCTATCCATCGCTCAAGCTCAAGAAACGCTCCTACAACGACATTCCGGGCTTGACCGGAATTATTTAGAGAGATGTTTGCGTTCCCCCTCCCCCTTTGGGGGAGGACTGAGGAGGGGCTATCCATGGCTCAAGCTCAAGAATTGCTCCTCCAACGTCATTCCAAGCGTGACCCGGAATTTAGCTGAGGGTCTCCCTCCCCCGCGGGGGAGGGAAAATGGGTGGGGCAGAACCCGCTTCACCAAAAATCACTCCGCCAAGAACTCCGCCGCCCGCGCAAGAGCCGCATCCGTCGCCGAAGCATCCCGCCCCCCGCCGTCGCAAAATCCGGACGCCCGCCTCCGCCGCCCCCCGCAACTTTCGCCACTTCGCGGACGATATCCCCCGCTTTCGCCCCTGCCTTCAATGCGGCATCTCCGACCTTACAAACGAACGTGACTTTGCCGTCGGCCAAGTTCGCAACCAAAGCCACCGCATCCGGAGCCCCATCAACCAGCCGATCCGCTGCTAACTTCGCATCCGCCGCGTCCGCATCCGTCATCTTCTGAACCCGCAATCGGATCGAACCAATGACCGTCTCCTCGACCGCACTTCCCCCCGCTCCCTGTTGCGCCAACTTCTCCCGCTTCTTGCGCTCTTCGCGCAAAGTTTCCAGCATTTTCTCGACCGCCATCGCCAAATCCCGCGGCTGAGCTTTGAGCTTCGCCGCCGCTTCCCCGATCAACTCCTGTTGGCTGTGCATCCAATCAAACGCATTGAATCCCGTAACCGCCGTGATCCGCCGCACCCCGCTCGCCGCCGATGCCTCGTGCTGAATTTTGAACAGCCCAATCTCGCCCGTCGACCCACGTGGACCCCACCGCAAAGTTCCCGGCTAAATGAAGGTTCACTCGAACTCATCCCTCCGATCTGCACGACCCTCACCCGATCCGCGTACTTCTCACCAAACAACGCCATCGCCCCCATCGCCCGCGCTTCCTCAATCGGCACATCCGGGTAAGTCACCACCGGCTGAGCCATCAATATCTGCTCGTAAACCCGTTGCTCAACCCGAGCGAGTTCGTCCGCCGACATCGCCGCCCATGCGTAAAGTCAAACCGTAAAACCTCATCGTTCACGAGCGACCCCGCCTGAGTGACGTGCGTTCCCAGCGTCTCCCGCAATGCCGCATGCATCAAGTGCGTCGCCGTATGGTTTCGGGTAATCGCCCGCCGTCGGTCACTGTCTACAACCGCCTTGACTGGTTGGTTGAAGTAACGCTCATTGAGCCGACGTACCGCCGCATCTTGGTCAAGTCCCTTCGCTCCCTCGCCCGCTTCAAGCCGCACCATATGCACAAAAATTCCGTCCTGCTTGGTCACATCCAGCACCCGCATCCGGAATCCATCCCCCTCAATCACCCCAGTATCCGCGACCTGTCCGCCACTTTCCGCATAGAACGGCGTCGCCCGCAAAGCCACCACGAACTCATCCCCCGCACCATCCTCGTCCATCACCGGATGCGCCCCGGAAATCTCTGTCTCCGCCTCTGTCATCCCGTATCCCAAAAATTCCGTCGCCTCCGGCCTAGATTCGGTGGCGAACAAGATCACCCCGACACCTCCGTAAACCGTGTCCATCCCTGCACCCGCTCGCGACCGCTCCTGCGCGGCCGCCATCGCCTCCCGATACCCCTCGACATCCACCGTCACCCCCGCTTCTTCACAAATCTCCTGCGTCACTTCAAGCGGGAAGCCAAACGTGTCGTAAAGTTGAAACGCGAATTTGCCCGAAATCCGGGAGCTTGCGATGTGTTGAATCCACTGCATCTCTTCCCGATCTGCTTCATCATAACGATCGCTTGTCATTAAGTCATCGAAAGTTGCTTTAATTGAGTTAAGCATCTCGAGGGGATTATCTGAAGAGAGCAAATTCGATGAACCTACAGAAAATTCTGCGATCAACTCTCCATTGCGAGCCCTGTAAAGTAAATCCTGAACACTAATGTCAAATTGGGAGATGTCGATTATGCCTTCATTGTGCATCGATAAAATTGGTGAGATTACTTGTTTCAATGGATCGATAAAGTTTTCCAAGAGTTTCTCATACCCCGCCTCCAACGTCCTTCGGAACAACGCCTCCTCGTTCCGAAGCGTCTCCAAAATCATCGCCCGACGATCCGCCAACTCCGAATAATGCCCCCCCATCTGGTCAACCAAAACCTCCGCCAAATCATAAAAGAACAGCTCCCCAAAACCGAGCGTCCGCGCACCCTTCAAAACCGCCCGCCGAATCAACCGCCGCAGCACATATCCCCGGCCATTATTCGCCGGCAAAACCCCATCCGCAATGCAGAAACACGCCCCCCGCAAGTGGTCAGCAACAATCCGCATCGCCCGCTGAACTTCCGGCGACTCATCATAGGCGCGCCCCGAAATCTCGACCAACCGCCGCAACACCGGCTGAAACGCCTCCGTATCATAAACCGACTTCAACCCCGACAGAACCATCGAAGTCCGCTCTAAGCCCATCCCCGTATCAATACTCTGGAACGGCAAATCCGGCATCCCCGACTTCTCGTATCCCTTCTCCGGACGGCTCGCATCCCGCAGCGACCCCTGCCACTCGTACTGGATGAACACGTCGTTCCAAATCTCCACCCACTTCTTGGCGTCGTCATCGCGCAACCAATCTTCGCGCGAATAAGCCCCCGTCGGCACTGGCTCATCGCTTGTCCAAAAGAACATCTCACTGTTCGGCCCGCACGGCCCCGGAGGCCCCTTACTAAACGCCCCCGCTGGCCAATAATTCGTCTCTTCGCCCAGCCGGAAAACCCGCGTTTCCGGGTCAATCCCCACCCCGCGCAAGTGGAACGCCCATCGCTCCCACGCTTCATCATCGGTCTCAAAAACCGTGAACGACAACCGCGTCGGATCAAGCCCCAGCCACTCTTTTGAAGTCAAGAACTCCCACGAATAATCAACCGCCTGCGTCTTAAAGTAGTCGCCAAAACTAAAATTCCCGAGCATCTCAAAAAACGTGAGGTGGCTATCGTCCCCTACTTCTTCGATGTCCCCCGTCCGAAAACACTTCTGGGCCGTCGTCAATCGCTTATTGCTTGGCTCCGCCACCCCCCGGAAATAAGGCTTAAACTGAACCATCCCCGCCCCATTGAACAAGAGCGACTCATCCAACCGCCCCGTCACATCGTTCGGAATCAGCGATCCACTCGGGTGCTCACTGTGCCCCTTGGAAATGAAAAAATCCAAGTACTTCCGGCGCAATTCATGGGGACTCATAACCAACCCCAAATGGTACCTCCCAGTTCAAAAAAGCCCCCTCTCCGTTTTAATGGAGAGGGGGTTGGGGGAGAGGTCACGGTAAACATTCTCGACCCGAATTCCCTCCCGATTGATGTATTTAGTGCCCCCCGGAGATCTGAGAGAGGTTGATTCTAAACTACAATAATGCCATGAACCTCTACGAAATCTGGGTTGACCTCGCCCCGGGTGCAAAAGACCGAGAGCTCATTTCCGCCATCCAAAACTGGCTCGACCACCACGTCCAAAACCAAACCATCGAAACCTACCGAATCTCTCGTCGCAAGTTCGGCTTCGGATTCGCTCCCCTCGGAGAATTCCACATCACCATCGAAACGAGTGACCTCGCCCAACTCGACGCGGCGTTCTCTCTCACTGCCACCCGCACCGGCGATGTCGAACATCTCCACCGCGAGGTCTACTCCCGCGTCACCAACTACCACGCCGCCCTCTACCGGGACTTCCCCGACCCTCAAGACATGAGGTGAAAGAGCTAAGCTTATAGTCGTAAAAATGGCGGGATGATCTCATGCGTCTAAAACTCCCTGGTCTCACTTGTGTCGCCACAATCTTTCTCACTCCTTCTGCTTTCGCGTGCACGATTTTTACCCACGTTTCAAATGAAAGTGTTTGGGTTGGAGCAAATGAGGATGTCGAAAATATAGACACTTTTGCCGACCAGTGGATCTGGCCACGAGCCCCAAAACAAAACAAAAACGGCTATTTCACTCTTGGATTCAAGGCCTACCCACTTGCACCTCAAGCTGGCATCAACAATAAGGGTCTCTTCTTTGATTACAACTCAGTCGCTCCGATCTCTCCGGAGCCTAACGGAAAGCCAGTCGCGCAATTCATGATGGCAGACAAGCTCATGGCTGAATGCTCAACCGTTGCAGAAGCAATCGCAATCTTAGACACTTACGATCTCAAAGGGCTTGCCGGCGGCCAAATGTTCCTCGTTGACGCGCAAGGAAACTCTGCGATCATCGAGCAGCGTGCCGTCACTTATCGTAAACATCGTGACTTTCAGATTGGCACCAACTTCCGCACGAGCACAACTCCCGAAAACTCAATTACATGTCAAAGGTACAAAACGAGTTACAGTGCCCTTTCCGAAGCAAAAATTGTGACGGAGGAGACTATTCTAAACATCTTGAAGGCAACCGCTCTAAATGAAAAGTTCGTCACCAAATACAGCATCGCCACCGACTTAAAATCAGGCCGAATCAAACTGTTCCTAAATGGCGATCCGAGTACCTTTCCTTGGACAGGAACCATAAGCGACATTTTGAGCAAAGGCAATACAAGGATCAATCTCAAAGAATTCATCCACAGCAAAAATGTTCATGAATAGTTCGAGTCGAAATTTTCGACTTCCGCAATGATCCAGCCAACCCAAGTCAAAGCCACCCCACCCCGGTAAACTACCCGTGTGGGAAACCGCGAACCGCTCATTGGCAAAACAACCCCCGAACTTGAACAAATCGCCGTTCAACTCGGAGAAAAAGCCTTTCGTGGGCGCCAACTCGCCAAGTGGATTTACGAAAAAGCCGCCCGCGAATTCGACGACCTCAAAGACCTCCCCAAAGCCTTCCGCGACAAGCTCGCCGAAAGCCACGTCATCTCCCCACTCACCGTCACCACCCACCGCACCAGCACCGACGGAGTGGACAAGCTCCTCGTTCACAATGGCGACAACCAAGTCTATGAATGTGTTCTGCTCCCCTATTCCAAGCGAGTGAGCTGTTGCATCTCTTCGCAAGTCGGTTGCCCGATGGGGTGCACGTTCTGCGCCACCGGAATGGGAGGGTTCGACCGCAACCTCACCGCCAGCGAAATCATCGCCCAATACCTCCTCCTCCAATCACTCACCGAACGCCGCATCAGTCATGTGGTTTTCATGGGAATGGGCGAACCGCTTCTCAACGTTGAAAACGTGATCAAAGCCCTCAACATTTTCCACGACGAAATCGGCCTCAGCTACCGCCACCTCACCGTCAGTACCGTTGGCCTCGTCCCCCAAATCAGAGAACTCGCAACTCACAAGCTCCCGATTCACCTCGCCCTCTCGCTTCACAGTCCCATCGACGAAATTCGCTCCCGTCTCATGCCCGTCAATAACAAGTGGGATGTCGCCGAAACCTGGGCCGCCATGCGCGATTACCACGCCGCTACCGGACGGAAAGTCACCATCGAATACCTCCTCATTTCTGAAGTCAACGACACCCCCGAACAAGCCGAGGCCCTCGCCAAGCTCGTCAAAGGCACTCCCTGTGTCGTCAACCTCATTCCCTTCAATTGGGTGGATACCGGCAACGGCTTCCAACGCCCCGCCCGCACCCGCATCAACGCATTCCGGTCAACCCTCGAATACCACCAAATCAACGTGACGGAACGCGTTGAGAGAGGCCACGACATCGCTGCCGCCTGCGGACAACTCGCCGGTCAGCACAAAGGACAATTCGCACGGAGGACACCATCAAACCCACTACCGCTTGCGCCCTGATCGTCCTTTCACTGAGCCTCTTCGCTTGCTCCGGCCCCACTCCAAAGAACGCTGATGGCACCTCTCCCGCCAACGCACCCGAATCAGAAAAATCTGAAGGCCCTCGCCGGATCATCGAATCTGGACCCCTCGCCCTCGAAGCTAACAACGAACAAGGCGATCCCACCTGGAAAATCAAAGGCGAAGCCGCCCGGGCTGGACTCCAAGAAGACGGTGAAAATGAATTCTTCATCACCGGAGTCACCGGTGAAATTTATTCAGATGGCAAAACTGCCAGCACATTTACTGCCGACTCCGCCAAAGCCGTGACTGAGTCCAAAAAACTTGTCCTCGATAAAAACGTCAAAGTAACGTCTCTCAGCCAGAAAATGACCCTCCAAGCCGACAAAATCACTTGGATGGATGACAAACAGCTCTTTGCCGCCGTCGGAAACGTCCTGATAGACAGCCCCGATTGGCAACTCGGCAAAATGCCCGAAGTCTGGGCAACTCCCGACCTCAGCAAAATTGGATCACCAAACAAATTCAAATGACCACCCGAACTCTTGCGCTTTCTCTAACTCTCGTGGCCACTGCCTCCCTCCTTGTTGCCCAAAACACTACGGGGATCAGCTTCAAATCAAAGTCGGGTGACTTTGAAATCAACAATATCACCGACCAACTCTTTGAAGCTAACCCCCAGACAAACGCCATTGATTTTGAATTCTCGGGCAAGCCTCTCCGGGGTCGGTCAAGCTCCCAAAAAATAGCCTTCACCGCCACCCGCGCAACCGGTCAAATCCGCTCCGGCAAAGATGGCACCATGTACCTACTGAAAGCCAACCTCACTGGATCGGTTGACATCACTCAGAATCCCGGCACTTCCGACGAAGTCCAGATCAGTAGCCCCAGCATCTCCATTTCAGAAGCCGCAAATCGATCCTCCGCCACGGTGAACTTCCCCGGTGCTGTCACGATCGTCTCAAAAAATCCAGCTTCCACAATCACTGCGGCTGGAGGCTCCGCCACCCTCATCGGCTCGGTAAACACAAACCGCGAGCTCCGCAACGTCAAACTCAGCGGAACCGTCAACGCCACCATCACACAAGAAGGCACCTCCACCCTCACAACAACTGGCCTCGACCTCGATCAAGCCGCCAATTCATCCACGTTCAACCTGACCCGCCCCTTCACTCTCACCAACAACTCCAAAAACCCTTCTGGACAACCTCAAAAGGTTATTCTCAAGGCAACCGCCGGAACGATCACCACCCCAAACATTACAAGAGCCAGCTCGGGCCGCCCCATCACCACCGCTAACCTCCGGGGACGGGTGACGATAGACTTCACTGGTACCGACAAAGACGGCTCTCCCGTTGAACTTTCCGCATCCGGAGACCGAATGACCATGGACGCCAACGGGGAAATCCTCCTCATTGGCAACGTTAAAATCACCGGCAACGGCCTCGACTACCAAAGTGACGGCGAAAGTCAAACGGTCTATGTCCAAGTCAACGAGCGGATGGAACCCACTCGGTACGGTGCCCGAGGCAACCCCACCAAAGTCAATATCAAGCCCGACGGAGGCAAATCATGATTGTAAAGGCGACCAACCTCGTCAAAGTCTACAAAAAACGCCGGGTTGTCAACGAAGTCAGCGTCGAATTTAGCACCGGCGAAATCGTCGGACTCCTCGGCCCCAACGGTGCCGGAAAAACGACAACGTTTTATATGATCACCGGCCTGATTCGGCCCACCGCTGGTCAGATCGAACTTGACGGCAAGCCCATCACCCGCTGGCCCATGCACAAACGAGCCCGCTCCGGCATCGGCTACCTCGCCCAGGAATCCAGTGTCTTCCGTCGCCTCACCGTCGAAGATAACCTCCGGCTCGTGCTCGAGGCCCGCGGCTTTTCACGCAAAATCCAAGACGAACGCATTGACCGACTCGCCGAAGAACTCAGCATCAAAAGGATCCTTTCTAGCCTCGGCGGAGTCCTCTCTGGAGGCGAGCGGCGGCGGGTCGAAATCGCCCGCGCCATGGCGACCGAGCCCCACTTCATCCTCCTCGACGAACCGTTCACGGGAATAGACCCCGTCACAATCGAAGAGCTCCAACACATCATCGACCGACTCGCCAAACAAGGCATCGGAATTCTGATCACGGATCACAACGTAGACGCGACTCTCAACATCACCGACCGTAACTACATCCTTGTAGACGGGCAGATCATCGCTACGGGCAACCAATCCACCATCCGCGCCAACGATGCCGTGCGCAAAAACTACCTCGGTCAAGGCTACGACCAAATTAACAAAGACCGACACGCTCCCCCAACCGAACATCAATCAGAACCAGAAACCAATGAAGAAGATTGACCGCCTAATCCTCGGAGAAATCATCGGCCCCTGGATGTTCGGGGTCGCAATCTTTACCGTCCTCATCATGGCTGGTTCGTTCCTCTTCACCTTCACCCGCTTTCTCACCCTCGGCATCCCCATCGGGATGGTCATTCAACTGACCCTCCTTCTTCTCCCCGGAATCCTTGCTAAAACCTTCAGCATGGCGATGCTCCTCGGCACCCTGCTCAGCTTTGGCCGATTAAGCGGAGACAGCGAAATTGTCGCCCTTCGCGCTGGCGGAGTCAGCATCATTCGAATCATGGCTCCGGTAGCAGCATTCGGACTCTTCGTCTCTATCCTCACCTACTTTTTCACCGATTACGTTGTCCCCGCCGCCAGTTTCCAAGCCTCCGCAATGCGCCAAAAAGTCGAATCGACCATCGACAGTTCCCAACTCAAAGAAACCAGTCAACCGATCCACCAAGACGGCAAACTCAAAGGCTATCTCATCGCCGAAAATTTTAGCCTTGCTGATCGAACCCTCTCGGGTGTAAAAATCTACTCGTACGACAACACCGGCGCAACCAATTCCATCTTCGAAGTCGAACGCTTAGAATTCGATGACCTCGAAAAATGGCGCGCCATCGGTCAAGGTCAAATGATCTTCATCAATCCGAGTGAAACTGATCCAGCAATCCGCCGCGTCTCCGGAAAGCTCACCCTATTTGAAGGTGCATGGCCAGAAGGCGTCCCTCGCCCAACCGAATCTCCCGAGGACATGTCCGCTCCTGACCAAGATGACCTCGATGTCTTCTCAAGCCGGGACATTAAACGCATCCTCCGCGAAAAGTCCGATGACGGCACCCTCACCAAAGCCCAACAAATCAACCTAGAATTCGGCTACTGGAACAAATTCGCCCTCCCTCTTGCCGCTCTCATTTTTGGCCTTGTCGGTGCCCCTCTCGGGATCCGCAGTCACCGAGCAGGAAATGCCACTGGATTCTGGCTCAGCGTCATCATCATCTTTGGCTATATGCTCGTTACTAACACCATGAGCATCGCCGCTCAGAATGGAGCGATTCCTGCCTGGCTCGCCAGCTTCGGCCCGGTCGCCGTTGGGGGTATCGTCGCCATAGAACTCATCAGGAGGAAAAACCGCCAGTAATCATGGATCCCACTAGCCTTTGGTTCCTTCTCTTCATGGTTCTCGCTGGCGGCACTGTCGCCTGGTATGGCGACACCCTTGGCAGCAAACTCGGCAAAAAGCGGCTGACCCTCTTCAAACTCCGCCCCCGAAAGTTCGCCGCAATGATGACCTTTATTTTCGGGGCGCTCGGCACCTTGCTCACAATCCTGATTCTTTTTTCATTCTCAGAACCCATCCGCACATGGATCCTGGAAGGCAACGCCGCTCGCGATCGCCTCGCTCAAACCCGGGGCCAGCTTGACGCCGCTGAAATCAAACTCACAGAAGCCAACTCCCGCCTTGCTACCGTCGAGCCAAAACTCACGGAACTCGGTCAAGAAGTCACCGCCAAGACCAACGAACTGATCACTGTCAAAACCCAACAACAACTCCTAGCCGACAAGAACGCCAACCTCGGCAACCGAGCCCGGGAGCTATCCGGACGGATCGGCAACCTCACCAGCCAATTCAAATCTGTTAATCTTCAACTCAACAAAGTCCAAACCGAACGCAAACAACTCGACCAGCAAATCAAGGTCGCCCAAGGAGAAAAAGGGCGCCTCACCGGCGACAACGCAGATATTCAAAATGAGAATTTCCGTCTCACCCAAGAAGCCCTCAAACTAGAACGAGGACTCCGAGATATTCAAAAGGAACTCGAATCTGTCGGCAATGAATACGATCAACTCAAAGCCGCCAGCCGCCAAGCCGAAGCAAGTTTTAATGAGCGACTGACCAAATTCCAAGCCGACCTCGCTAACGCCGACCGCGAACTCCGTCAAGTCCGCAACTCCCTCGCCAGCGAACAAGCTGCACTTGAAAGATTCCGACTCGACACTCCCAATTTGCTTCTCAAGAGTGCCATTAGCCGCAAAAATGCGATGATCTATGCGGTGGGTGACGAAGTAAGCCGTTCCGTAGCCCCCTCCGGAATGAGCCTCCCTGAATCCCGAGATTTTGTTGCGAAGTTCATGCGAGATACTCGCAATCAGGCAGACCTCCGAGGTGCCGGAAAGACGGAAGAAGGAGAATACGCGGGCCTCGTAATTTCTGCTCTCCAAGGCAAACCCGTCTCCCCCGAAGATCAACAACTCGCCCTGATCCAAAACCTTGCCGGACTCACTCGCCCCAAAGTCGTCCGCGCCATCGCCAGCCTCAATACGTTCCAAGACGAATTCGTCCCTATCGCGATCGAGGCGTATGACAACATTCTTGCCTTCGAAGCCAACGAAGTGATCTTCACCATCCAAGTTGACGGGCGCAAATCGTACGGCGAAATCGCCGAAACAATCAACAAGGCACTCGAAAACGATCTCCCCGAAGTTCTCGTCAAGAACAACGTCATCCCCGCAACTGGATCTGCTCGACCATTCGGTGAGCTGGACACCGACCGAATCTTCGAGATCATTCTGGAAGTCAAAGAGTACGGCCGCCCCGCCCGAATCCAATTTCTTGCCTCCAAAGACATCTACTCGGTCGATAAAGTCAGCGTCACTTTCCGACTCCGCCCGTAACCGGAATCGTTACCCTAGCAAATCATCCGCAAAATCCGGCAAAATCGTTATCGCAACCATGTTAGGTGAGAAAACTCTCTTAGCCATCGATCCCGGAAGTGCAAAATGCGGATTGGCCCTCGTCCACCGCGATGAGCACGACGATATCCATATGATTTGGCACGCCATTCTAGCCCCCGATAAAGTTCCGGCGCGCGCGATGGAGCTCCACCAACAGCACAATTTCTCTTTGATTGTCGTCGGCAATGGCACTCGGTCGCGAACGCTCGTCGAATCGCTTAGGGAAGAAATGCCAAGCATCGGCATTCTTGTGATTGATGAAAAGGACACCACGATGGAAGCTCGCGAACGCTACTGGGAGCACAATCCACGCAAGGGACTCCGCAAACTCCTTCCCGCCACCCTTCAAGTCCCCCCCGATGCAATCGACGACTACGCTGCGCTTGTGCTTGCCGAACGGGTTCTCGCCACTTAACTGCGAGAAACTTTGACTGAATCCCGCAGTTTCTTCGCGACCGCAACATTGAGGGTATGGCCCGTGAATTCCGCAACAACATCCAAATGCGCGACCGGAACCCCGGCCAACGCCAAATCACCGATTAGATCGAGCAGCTTATGTCGCGAAGGTTCATCGTCAAACCGAGCCGTATTCCCGTAACCTGCTGATCCAACAACCAAACACGAATCCCCATCTAACCCTCGGCCCAATCCCGCTGCTTGTGCGAACGCAAGTTCACTTTCCAAAACAAATGTCCGTGCCGGAGCAACTTCTAAGGAATACCGCTCCGCTGACCACTGAAACTCGTACTCCTGCCTACCAACAAATTCCCCCTCCCGAACATAGGCTGCGCGCCACCAACCTTCCCCCGTTCCAACCGCGTACTTTGAGGGCAGCTCCTGCGAAAAAACTCGGGCGAAGGGTCCTTCCACTTCGATCTGCCCGACATCCTGGAATCGCGCCCCCAAAATCGCCCGAACAAACGGCTCGGCGCAACCATCCGCAGCCGGAAGTTCGCCCCCCGAAACCTCAATGTCGGCATCCGTAACCCCCATTCCCGCCAGCGCGCTCAAAACATGTTCGACGGTAGAAACGTCTCCTAACCGGGTGCAACGGGAAGTATCTGTCACGTTCTCTGGGATCGCATCAATCCAAGCTGAATCAGTCAAAAAGCGAAACCCTTGCCGCCCCGGATGAATCCGCACGCGACAAGCCATTCCAGAGTGCAATCCTGGCCCCTCCAATTCGGCAACATTCTCAACCGTCAACCTTGGATAACTACGAACCATTTTTTAGCTCCTCAATTTGCCGCTCCATTTCACGCATTCGTTTATAAAGTTCGGGCAAACGAGCCTGCAAAGCCATCACCCGCATCGCCGTCGAAAGCGGAACGGGTGGCAATCCAAAATACTCCCCTGGCTGATCCATATCCCCAATAACCCCCGAGCGACCACCGAAGATCATGTTGTCTCCAGTTTTAACATGATCACTCAAAGCCGCTTGCCCACCAAAGACATTTTTCTCCCCGATCACCACACTTCCCGAGGTTCCAACCTGTGCCGCCATCACCGTGTGCGACCCCACGACCGTGTTATGACCAATCTGAACCAAGTTGTCAAGCTTCACTCCATCTTGAATAATCGTATCGCCACATGTCGCCCGATCAATACAAGTATGCGCACCTATTTCTACATTTTTCCCAATAATTACCCCTCCAACTTGCGGCACCTTTTGCTGTTTTGATCCATCCCAATAAAAACCAAAACCATCCGCCCCCAAAACCGCGCCCGCATGAATCCGGCACCCATCTCCAACTTGGACGTCTTGCACCAAAGTGACATGAGAAAAGATCATGCAGTTCGCGCCAACATGGCAATCAGGGCCGATATACGCATGGGCCAAGATGTTCGTTCCTCCTCCAATCGTTGCCCCATCTTCGACTACCGCGTATGCCCCGATGCTCGCAGTCGGATCAACATTTGCGGAATCTGAAACAACTGCCGTCGGGTGGATCCCCCGGGCCGGCATAGGCTTCGCAAACGCGTGAAGAACCATCCCAAATGCTAACCGTGGACTTGCCACCCGAATCATGGGCTTATGAGATGACCCCGTCTCCGCTGGAACAATCACGGCTCCCACTGAACCCGCCAAGGCCTTGCCTAAATACTTGTCACTTTCTGCAAATGTAATCCCCGCTGGGTCATCGGAATGCGCCGGCACGGGTCGAGTAATCAACAAATCTTCGGGACCCTCTAGTTCGCCCCCCACCATTTCTGCCAACTGTTTCAGCGTGTAGCCAAGGTTCGATTTAGCCATTCTCCAAACTCCTCCGTAACGTCAACCGCATCGGCTCTTTCCGACCGCTCATAGCCTCGCGACTTCAAAAAGACCATGGCATATTTTTCCAAATCCTCCCGGCTCAGTCCCTCTTCCCACTCAACTTGTTCGCGCACCACACTGACCTCTTCTGGTCGCTTCCCGGCGATGGATTCCGCGGGCAACGCGTCCAGCCGTTTCAAAAGCTGGGGGATCGTCGCATCCACTTGCCCGATAACTGATCGTATCGCCGCATTAGCTTCCGCTTCTGCCCGGCCAATCGCCGCCAAATCACCCGCCAAGTCAAGATCCGCCAGTTCAGCCGCTCGACTAACAACCCTCGAACGATACTCGGCTAGAACAACTCCGACTTCTTTCTGAAACTCAGCGTCAATCTCTGACAAACGCTTTCGCAAATCCGCGACTTTCTTCTCGCGCAACTCAAAATACACATCCGCCCCCGAACGCTTCTGAACCTTCTGTCCCCGATCCGGAAAACCAATGATCCCCGCCAAATCTGCTGACAACTCCGTCTTTTCCCCCGCGAATTGCTCCATCAACAAACGGACTCGCTCTAAAGTTGTCGCCCAATCCTCATCATTGCGAATCCTTGCCTCACGCTCCTTGGCAATTGCCTCCGCACGAGATTCCCCCAAGTATTTTCTTTCCAAATCCGCCCGTAACCGCTCCAGACTCTTCGCCCGATTTTCCGCCAGAGTCAACTTAGCTTTTTCCCACAGGGCAAGCCCTTCACGCTCTTCCAACAATCGAGAAGCCCGACCTGGCAAGGTAGCCCGCAAATCTTGGCGAACCGAAACTCTGTTCGCCGAAAGTTGAGCTGACCGGGCAACAACTCCAATATCAAACAGTTCCAAATCTAACCGAACGGGTTTGGGAGCTGGCGCACAGCCCCCAAACCCGAAAATGATCAGCAAGCCAAGTGGGTTACGGAGTTTCATCAACGGCCTTGATTGCCGCATCCGTGATGTCGTTCGCCGCGTAAACCGCCACCGTTGTCGGGAAGATGATCGTATAGCCTTCCTTCTTACCGACCGCCGTCACCGCCGCCCGTGACTTCTGCAAAACCGAAGCCAACTTGTCTTCGCGCATATTCGTGATGTCTTGCGAAAACTCGTTGCTCCACTGTTGCAGCAAGTTGTCCGTATTCTGGCGCCGGCTGTTCATTTCATTAAATGAAGCCCGTTCTGCATCCGTCAAAGTCGCTTTGACCATCAGATCATTAAACTTCTTGTTCTCTGCCCGAATATCCGATTTCAATTTCTCTGCCGCATCCTTGTCTGCCTGAGTTGCCGCAGGCTTCAGAGTCAAAGTGCGCAGTTGATTTGCTTGATCAGCCGTAACAATCTTGTTGGTATTCAGAAATTCCAACAAGCCCTGGCGCAAATTGACTTCATTCGTCAAGTCATCAAAGACCTTTTTGCCCGCGCGAGATTCATCGAGAATGCGCTGCATGTCAACCGTCGCCATCTTGCTTCCATTTGCCTGAAAGCCACTAAACATCATGGTCACCGCAAGCGCACCCGCCGCAACCCAACCCAATTTGTTCAACTTGTTGTTCATTTTCTTACTCTCAACTCACTTAGAAACTCGTCCCCACTGTAAAGTGAGTGCGTCCCTTGCCTTTATCATCAAAGGCGAATTCAATCCGGATCGGACCAAGCGGTGTTCGGAAACCAAGTCCAACCCCATAACCCAATCGCAAATCTGCGTTCTGCGTCTGTTCAAAATCTCGAAGCTGACCGTAGCCACCCCAAGCTCCACCGTAGTCCACAAATCCAACGAGGTTGAATGACTTCTGGATTGGATAGCGATATTCCAAGGTCGTGACAAACGAGTTACTTCCCCAGAACCTCTGATTTGGGTAACCCCGCAGGGAATTGGTACCACCAACGAACAACTGCTCGAAGAACGGAACCGTCCCCGTGATGTAGCCATACTCCGCTTTGAAAGCCAAGACCGGTCGCGGCTTTGACAATCCAATTTCAACTGTCTCATCTGGCGCCAATTCCGGCTGATCCGACCAGTACTTGCGGAAGGAAACTGTACTCCGAAGGAATGTGGAACTCCCCAACGTATCAGAGAACTTCGCTACATTGCCACCAATCTTGGTAATGTTGCTGTAACCGGGTTCCAAAGTCAGCCTCAATGACTGTCCTTGCACCGGCTCAACTGACGGGGCTGCTGTTGTAATTTCGCCGCTCAAATTCAGCATGATGAGGTCACCATCCTGCTGAACAAAGTCTTCAGTTGTCGTCGTGCGCAATGTAATCGTTTTGGTTGACTTCGCGGTCAAACCAACTGATGCCCGCGTTGTTTCTGTTAATTCACGACCGAAACGAAGCTCAAAGCCCGTTTGTCGCTCGTCAAAAGAATCTTCCGTGTCGCCACTCGATCCCAAGAACCCGTTGCCCGTAAAGTTGTACACAACTCGACTGTAAATGCTCGCCGACATCGAGGTGCCAATTGCATCCATAAACCGATTGGAGAACGCAACCCGAGCGCTCGGACCGCCTCCAACCGTCGCCATTTCAAGTTCCAGACCAAGCGTCTGACCCATGCCCCGGAAGTTGTTTTCCGTGAAGCTCGCCGTTCCCACCAAACGACTCTGCGGGTCAAGCGCAACCCCCGCATTCAAAATTGCGGTTCGTGCTTCCTTAAAGTTCAGTGTCAGATCAACCACTTCGGGGCGAGCACCAACGTCTTGGCGCCCTCCGACATCTTCAAACCAATACGTGTAGTAAAGCTCCTCCATATCTCGAGTGATTTTCTGAATGTTAAACGGCTCGCCTGGTCTTGTTTTCATCACCCGTCGAATTGTCTCCGGCTTAGTTCGGCTCAATCCGTTCAAGGTGATATCGCCAACCACCGATTCCAAAATCTTTACGTTCAGCGTGCCTTCCGATTCCGCCAGCGGCCCGAATTGTTCGAAGTTGATGATGTACCCCTTATCTGAGTACTTCTTTCGAATGGCTGTCGTGATGACCTGCGCCTTGTTGTTATTCCAAATCTGACCCAACTCTTGCTGTTCTTCAATCAAAGGCAACAAATCTTCATCTTTGAAGATCGTATTCCCCTCGATCCGGATTTCCTTGATGAGCGGATACTCCTTAATCTGGACAACCAAGTCTGCTTCTGTATCCCCAACATCCCGTCGCAATATCTGGACGGAACTAAAAAATCCGAGATTGAAAATTTCTTCCTCATCTCGGACAATTGCCGCCTGGTCAACGGGTTGGCCTGTCTTCAGCCGCATCACTCCCTGAATGCCAATATCGTTTACGTTCTTTAAACCCTCAATCGTAACGGTACGCACCGTTCTCGTGGTCTGCGCCATAGCTGCCCCGGCCAGCGCAACCAATGCTATTAATGAAATGAATCTTTGCGTCAAGTGTGCCCTCTACCTGTTCTGATTGCTAGTTTAGACGGATGTGTCTCCGTCGCGTTATATCGCAGTAGGGACTTATCAACAAACCTTCCCCTAAAAACGGGTTGTCCAGGTCACGCCCACCTTCCAAGGCAACGTTTCCGTAGTTGAAATATTGAACCGAGCACGAGATAGGAAGGGATCACGCGAAGGAGGACGGTAGCTGAGTCTCAGCTCAAATTTCAGCGGGTCATTCCCCTGTTGCGTGATCTGTCGCGATGCTTCCAAATACAATCCACGCGACATTTCTCGCCCCCCCCGTGCAATCGCACCATCGAACGGATTGTAATCCAATGCCAAATAGTCCAAATCCAAAGCCCGCGCCAGGCTTGTCGTCCACCCTTGCGTCAGGGTCGGAATCGCCAACGAGAAAATACTGCCCGTAAGTTGACTGCGATCAGTCCCCAAGGCTGAACCAATCAACGACTCAATGAAATCGCGCTGACCAACAATCGCTCGAATCTCTTCAATTGACAAATCTGGCGGATCAGAAGTGCCATTGATTCGTACACCCTCTGGATTCAATAAGTTACCCTGAACTTGCAAATTTAATCGATAAGTCTGATATTCCCCACCCGATCTTCTCGCTGTGACGACCGTCCAACCTGACAAGTCAATTTCCGCCCGCGCCTCACCGCCAAAACCAGATGTGACCAAAACTGTCCCCTCTTCCAAATTGACGCGGCTCGAAGGCAATGTCAAACTTCCCGATTCAACCGTAAAAGGTGCCCGGATTTCAAGCGCCGAAAGTGATCCATTCAAGACCGTCGCCCCATTCAAACGCATATTTACAAGCGAAACATTGAGCTGAGAACCTGGAAGCGCTTCCAGTCTAAAATTGTCAAACCGGGGGTTGATTGCGAGCTCACCCGAACCACCACCTTCCGGAAAAGCAGGCGGCAGAGTGACATTTAAGTTTTGCCCCGTCAACCCACCTTGGATCACAGGTTCACCAACAGACCCTGCCAGCCGAACCTCTCCACTCAACGTTCCCGTAGTGGGGCTAGTTGCTTCAAAGAAAGCTGGTTCGCCAGCCCGCGCGGCGGGATTCGCCAATCGGATCTTTTCTGCAAACGCAAATCGATCAAATTTCAACGACGTCCCATCAAATGATGCATCCATCAGGGCATCTAACGTAAAGTCTCCCTGTAAAAACTTCTGCAAATTAAGATCAGCAACAACGGCAATTGTTCCCCCAAGCGATCCATCTGCCGAACCAGAAACCTTGACCGCCGATTCCGTCAACTCAACCGTCATCTTGGCGTTCTGGAGGGCTAAGTCTGTTCCATCAATTGCCAACCGTCCGCCCCCTCCGTCCGACCCCAAAAAGCTTGCTGAACCAGAAAGCTTAAACCCATCTCGATCCCCTGCCACCCCAAATCGCCCGGAAACTACCCCCTCGCTCCGTTCCAGATTAACCCCCGTCAAATACTCCGAAAATAGCTTGAGATCTCTACGTCCTAGATTCAAATCAGCCGTTGCCTGACCGGAAGGATTCTCGGCTAAAGCGGAGAGGGGATCATTACCACCAAATCTCCTTCAATTCCTCGGAACTTCAATTTCCCCAAAATATCAAACTGGTCGTTCGCAAATTCAATCCCGCTCAGATTAGCTTCAATAGGCAAGTCAATAAGTCTGCCCTCCTCCCCTCTAATCTGGACCCCCGAAACCTCCGCACTCGCCTGGCCAACCAAGTTCTTGGTGTCCCCCTCAACAATAAAGTCAGCATTCACATCGGCATGAAACTCCGGTACATCCTCAGCCAAAAGTGATAGTACATAGGGATCAAATTCTACAAATCGTCCGGTTATGGAGACGAAATCTGATTCTTCACTTCTCTTCCAATCTCCCTTAATCGTTGCAAGCGATTCCCGCCCGTCTTCTTCTGCCGGAATACGCCATTCCAGTTTTGCCAGCGTCACTTCGTTTGCCGACCCCACCCCCTGCAACTCAATATTCCCCAACTGCCTTCCGAGCGACTCAAACTTCTGCCCAACCAAACTTCGTACATCAACCCGCCAATCTTCGCCAGATTTATTGAAGGCAATTTCTGCTGAAACCAGTCCTTCCAAATCTCGCACCACCCGCTCACTTTGAATATCCGGCAATCGAATCTGACGACTTGCCGCCCGCAACACCCCGGCAACCTCCAAATTGGTAACCCAAAGCTCCCCTCTTACATCCCCAGATTCCAACCCATAGATTGCTTCTGGCACCTCAACCAATCCTTGCAAGGAGCTCAAACCACCGCTTAGCGTGACCAAGCCGTCGCGAATCCCGACTTGCAAAACACCTGAACCAGCATCAAAGTCGTTGACCTCAGTTCCCTCAAATCGAAGAGTTGAACTGCCAACCCACGCCCCCGTCGCATCTGTTTCAAAAATCCCCTCGCCGTCCACCTCCCCCGCAAGCTCAACTAACTCCTGATCAACGGGCAATTTGTCTAACGGTAAATTCTCTATTGCAAATTCCACCCTCCCGGTGCCCGATGCGATTCCAACCATGCCGCTTGCTGATACTGTCCCAGCTCCAATTTTAGCGACCGCATTCTCAAACTGCACCTGGCTTCCGTTTACCTTGAGATCAGCGACAACCCCTGCAAGCTCAACTCCTTCAACAAGGATGTCCCGTCCCGTCATCCGGCCCGATAGCAATGGTTCTGAAATCGTTCCCGAGAGCGTCACCTCTTCCGCCCCAATCTTCCCGACGATGGGTAATTGAGGAACCAAATCAGCTACAAACAGATCGTTGCCACGCAAAAGCCCAGTCAACCGTTGACTATCCAACTCCAACTGGACATTTCCCGTAATCGCTCCCAGACCATAAGCGACATTTAAATCTCTCGCTGTCACTTGGTTACCCGAATAAATCAGAGTCGCCGTTCCTTTCGGAATCGAAACTTCTCCGACCGAAACATCCAGAACCGTCGAATCAATCATAACAATTGGTTCTGCTACCCTTCCCGTGATCCGGCCCGATCCGTAACCAACCCCCGGACTTGATCTTGCCAAGCCGATAAGTCCATTCCTGCCAGATCAACTTCCAAATCAAGCGTCTGCGAATCAGTCAAGATTCGGCCGGTTAGACTCGCTGTGCCTGTCGGCCCACTCAAAACGCCTCGTTCTACTTGGGCGACATTATTCTTCCAAAGCACCCTCCCATCAACATCTCCCAGCAAAACATCTCTGTCCGATAGGTTCAGATTTGCCACACCCGTCAAATCAACCATCACTTCCGGTTTCGCCGGCGTTCCCGAAATCAAAGCCTGACTTCTGCCTGCCACGACGACCTTGCCTGATTCAAACGGAAATTCCAACCGCACCAACCGATCACCGTCTGTCAGCAGAATTCCCGTGACAAAGTTTCCGCGGAAATTCTCTGTCACCCAACCACTCACCGGTGTCCCTCGCCAAACTGCCTTGTCCACCACGACGCTCACGACTTCCGAATTAGCGATCACGTTGCCACCCAACTTCTGCGCCGATTCCCCCGCAAATCGCAAATCTCCCAATGTCCAGTTCCCGTTGAATGAAAACTTCTCGTTCAGGATCGATGCCGAACCATCAAACACGCCTCGCTCAAACCCCACATCTCTAGGGATCGCCCGCCGGACAACTGGCCACAAAGTCGCCGGACGGCTCACTTCGACCCGCAACTTCCCCGATGCCGCAAATTTGTCTTTCCAACTGATTGGCCCGTCCCAAGTCAAACTCTGACCAACTCCGGCGACTCTTGCCGACAAATCCATTGCCCCTGGGTACAGATCGATTTTTGCCGTGACCGCAGACCGATCAAGGAAATCAGGGTGCCTCACCCCCACACCCGTGACCGCCAAACTTCCTCGATAATCTCCGAGTCCTTTTGCATCGCCCGACAACACCAAATTGCCTTCGGCACTGAGCGATTCAGCTTGCCACGGCTTCAGTTCAGTTACAAGCTCTTTCGGTAACCACCGCTCCAAAGTCGGGCGAGCTTGCCGCAGGTTCAGCCGCATCTCTGTCAGGTCAATTCGATAGCGATTTTCCAAATCGATTTGCCCACCAAGACGTGAAGAAAGCGTATTTCCCCATTCCAGATCCGAGGCAATGACGTTGAGCATTCCGTCGGTCGAAAAATCCACATTCCGTAGTACAAACTCATCGACCAATTGCGGACTCTGACTCTCATCAATCAGCCTGACTCTGGCTCGGTTCAGGGTCACGAAAATCGGTTGGGGCACCGCGTTAGGGTCATCGGGTGGGAGCAAGTCAAATGCCGTAAATGAACCATCCGTACGCCGTCGAATCGTAGCATCCACATCTAAGAGCTGAACCTGAACTGTTCCCGCAAGTCTTTGAACCCGAACCTTTTTAACTCGCCCAATTTCCTCACCATTCAAACCAAGAACGGCAACCTCGTACGCCTCAACACTTTGGGTGACCGGATCAATTGAATAGCTCTCCGACTTCAGACGCACTGCACCGTTTCGACCCATGTAAGTGAAATCAAAACCCGTCCCAGGAGCCGCCAAAACCTCCAAGCACCCAAAGAGATAAAGCCCGGACATAAAGAGCAATATCAAAGCCGGGATCCAAGCGACCAAAAGCCGCCCAACTCCCAAAAAACCGCGCCAAACCGCGTCTTTGACTCGCTTCAAACTCAAAATCTAAACCTAAGACGCGTCAACCTCTTTCATCAGTCCTCGAATCCACCAAGTATTGTGAGAAATGTTCGACATGGTAACTGTCGTGCCCCACCAGAATCATGCACAGATCACCCACCGTGAGTTCGCCAATCTGTGGGTGATTCACCCCCACTGTAAAATCCTCAATGCTCTTAACCAAATCCACAGTGATTCGCCGCTCATCCGAAAATTTTTGCGCTTCTTCCACCGGATCACTCTCAGCGTAGTTCATTTCGACCGCTCTGGCTTCTTCGTCGAGCGGTGTTATCGTTGCCCCTGGCTCCCGGAGAGCAAGCTCAATTCGCCCCCGCATGATCGGCTCCCAATCTGCCATGTGCGCGACCGCCTCCCGAAAGCTAAACCGATCCTCATCTGTGACCCGATCCCAATCTGATGGGTCAATCGCCATGACGATTCGCTCAATTGTCTGAGGTGACGCTTCAAGTGCCGGAATCAAATAAGGGTTCGTCATGCCTCCAGTTTAGCCGCCCTGGGCAGGGCCAGCGGAGCCATGAACGCAACCAAAACACAAATGCCACCCGCAAACAAATATGGCAGCGGTGACCAAAAATCGAAGAGGGCTCCCCCCACGAGCGGACCAAGCATAAACCCAACACTCCGTGCCGATTGGATAACCCCAAAAACCTCGCCTTGCCGATCCTCACTCACCGCCTTACTGCACAGCCCATTAACCGTAGGATTGGCCACGCTCGTCCCCACTGCATAAAGAAAACTCGCCAAAAACAACCCGGACAAGCCTGGCGCAAACGGGGTCATTGCCAAACCGATCCCTTGTAGCAAATATGAACCGACCAACAAAACCGGATCTTTTACATATTTGATAATCACCCCCAAAACCACCGCTTGAATCACCAAACCAATCACTGCCTCAAAGCTAAAAAGCATCCCAAATTCTCTCTGTCCATAACTCCAAGTCTGATCCAAGAGCCGAGCAAATGTCCCCTCCAAAGCGGAGAGGGAAAACCAAGCCGCGCCCGCCAATACAACGAGCGGCAGCAACCTAGGAAACTCCCTAACCAGAGGGCCAAACCCAAACTTCCGCCGAGTCCCGACTTCTGCCGCCCGGCCGAAGTGACCAAACCTCCACACCAAAAAAGCCCCCGTCAAGGACATTCCCATACCAATCCATCCCACCCACTGAGACCCCAGATACTCCGCCACAAAACCACCAATCGCTGGCCCACAAATCAAACCAACGCTCTGCGCCGCACTCATCTTCCCGAGGGCTGCCGTCCTGACCTCCTCCCTCGAACCATCCGCAATACTCGCTTGGGCAACCGCAACATTCGCACCTCCCAGACCCGCAAGGATACGACTCAAAAGCAAAATTGGACTTGACCATGCGATGGCATAAATCCCCATGCTCAGAGCGCTCAGTAATGTACAGCCCAAGAACACCCGCTTTCGGCCCCAAACATCACTCTTGGCTCCCCATATCGGACTGACAAAAAACTGCACTATGAACATGCTCGACAATATAAATCCAATCAAAACCCCAACCGACAAGAACGGTGGCAACTGCCAATTTTCCCGCTCCAAAAACGCCTCCGCCCGAAGCTGAATATCCGGAATAATCATCGTGAAACCCGCCAGATCCAATCCCACCGCAACGATGAGTGGCCAAGTCCCCCGATTCATCGGGCAAGTCTAACCCAACACGTCAATCCCTAGTTCAACCTCGTTGCACTAAAGTTCACCAAGCTGGCTTATCCGTTCCCACTGGCTGGAAGAAGAAACATCCACTGGTCATCTTCTCCGGCACCATTTTGAAATCGGTAGGCTCGGATTCTTTCCCCGTCATTTCACTCAAGAGTTTGTTCAACTCCGTAAGCATTGCCCTGCTGTAACCCGGCCAAACCTTCTGAATCACACCCTCTCGGTCAAAAAGATAAACGTAAACTGATTGCTTCGCACCAAAAGCTCGAAATACTTTGTCATCGGTACTCGAAAGAATCGGATATGGCACCATGAAGTCCGTCTTGAACTTCTTCCCCCCTTTAGCATCGACATCAATAATCCCAAAAAACTTCACTGCTGGCCCGTAGTACAGCGACATACTGGTCCAAAAGGGTTGAGATTCAATTGAGCATGGACATCCATCTTTAGTCATCACCAAAACCGATGGTTGACCACCTATCAAACCACTTGAACCCATCTCAATCCCCTCACTATCCACCAATGAAAATTCTGGCCCTTTTTTACCAATAAAGGATTCCGCGTTGACCTCCATTTCTTTGGTCACGGGATGCCGTGGTACCTCTTGGATGTTGTACGAATTGCTCTCAACCCCGACCGCCATTGGTTCCCGATTCATGATTACAAGAGACACACCGACTAAACCAACCGTCAAAATTCCAACAACAATCGGGAGCGGCTTCACCATGACTTAATTCTACGTTGCAATCGCAGCTCGCAGTGGGGATGAAACCTGCCAAAATAGGGCCATGAACAAACTCACTATCGAATATTGCGTCCGCTGAAACTACATGCCTCACGCCGCCAGGTTGGCGGAACTCTTTCTCACCGAATTCAATCTCGAAACCGAGTACATCAAAGGCGATCACGGAATCCTTGAAGTCAAACACGGCGACGAAATCGTCTACACAAATCGCCAAAATCTCGGCTACAAACCCACAAATGAAGAAGCCCGAGCCGCGATGCAAGCCCACCTCAATAGGTAACAAAGCCCCGGTATCAAAAAAATCTGACACCCAATCCCTGCCTAAACGTAATCATCCATAGGGCACCTACCATTATGAAAGCCGGAAGCGTCATCCTCGTCGGTCTCGGATTGTTCGGCACTGTATTTGCCGCCAGTCTCCTCGCGTTTAACTTTGCCAATCTCGGTGCGGTCAATTCCAAATCCCCTATCATCGTCAATACCAATTCGGCCCCAACCCTCGCCGTTCAAAACGCAGCCAAGGCCCTCCCCGATTTCACCGCCGCTGCTGAGCAGATCCTCCCGAGTATCGTCAGTATCACAACCCTTGCCGAAGGAGAAAACTGGTTCGGTGAGCGATTCGTCCAGCCCTCTGGTTCAGGCTCAGGAGTCGTCCTCAGCAAATCGGGACACATCGTCACCAATAATCACGTCGTCACTTCCGGAGGGCGTCGGATGGCCGACCGAATAATCGTCAAGTTCAGCGACGGAGAAACATCTGAAGCCAAAGTCATTGGCACCGACCCCCGTTCCGATATCGCCGTTCTCAAAGTGGAGCGTAAGGATCTCACACCGATCGCGGTCGGAGATTCGGAGGCTCTTAAGGTCGGTCAATGGGTCGTCGCCGCCGGAAATCCGCTCGGATTCGAACAAACCGTCAGTGTCGGAATAGTCTCCAGCAAGGGCCGACCCCTCAAAACCGACGACTACGCAATTTTTGTTGACGGCATTCAAACTGATGCCGCCATCAACCAAGGCAACTCCGGTGGTGCCCTCTGCGATGCCCAAGGTCGCCTTGTTGGGATCAACACCATGATCGCATCTACCGACCAGGGCAGCATCGGGATCGGTTTCGCCATCCCCGTCAACCGAGTACAAGAAGTCGTAGATGAAATCCTCAAATTCGGAGCCGCTCGATACGGTCGTATCGGGATCGCCGTTCGGTCTGATTCCAGCATTCTTGGTCTCAGCCAAATCCGGGATCGTCTCCGCCGCCAAGTAGGTGCCGAAAAAGACCCTCCCAGCCAAGGCGTTATCGTAAGTCAGGTCTACCAAGGCCCAGCTGCGGAAGCCGGAATTCGGCCCCTCGATGTCATCACCAAAATTGACAGCAAACCCATGTCCTCAACCGAAGACTATCAGGTTTTTATGGCAGACAAGAAGCCGGGGCAAACCCTCAAAATCGAGTACTGGTCACGCGGCGAAACCCGATCAGCCAATCTCACATTAGTCGACGCGCAAATCTAAAAATGGCCCTTGGCCCGCTTTTTGCCTTTGACTTCTTGCGTGAAGCGCACAACTCTTTTCCTTGCGATCAGCACCCTTTCACTCATCCTTGGGGGATGCGGCGGCAATGACCCCCTGAAAACAACCATCGACCCTGGGCACACAACAACCATCACCACCCATCACATCAGCAATTGAACTAATTCTGGCAATATCTCTTCACTTAATCCTGTCCAGTTCACGATTCCATTCCCGCCCCGAGCCTCTTGATTCACTCGGATCACCCCACACCCTCTGCGAGCCGCTTCTTCCGTGAACCCATAGCTCACCACTCCACTTGTTCCAACCTCTACAAAAACCTCATCTCCAGCTAAACCCTCAATCACCTCGAAAGGAGCGCGCCACGGATATTCCCCAAACCAAACAACATTCGGACGCGCCATCTCCCCACTTACCAGCCTGGGCAAAGTCTCATAGTCAAACTCCTCGGGCCAATCCCGATCATTCACTTCACAAACTTCTCCCGATTCCACTCCCCTCATTTCCAAAATATTCCCATGCAGCCGCAGAGCCGGAACCCCTACCCGATCCAAGAGATCATCAACATTGCTGGTCAAAACTACACCCCCCAATTCTGCCATCGCCTGATGCCCCGCATTCGGTTCGGCCCCTCTCACCGCCCTGATCCGCATGGCATACCAATTCCAAACTAAAACCGGATTACTCGTAAACCCTTCTCGCAAAGCCAAACTCGCCGCGTCTTGACCCTGATAGTAGCCACCTGCCCCCCGGAATGTCGGAATTCCGCTTGCTGCACTCAGCCCCGCCCCTGCCAAGACCACAACTTTCGACCAATTTCGGCTCGAAATCAGGCGTAGAACAGCATCAGGCACCATCTCCTCAGGATACACTCGCCTCAACCACAACGTGTTCTATCTCCAACGCTCCGGATCGCAAGATCAAGAAGGCCCTTACAGTTTTGAATACCTCCGCGACCGCGTGCGCGAAGGAACCATTTTTGCCGAAGACCTCCTCATTCCCGCTGAAGGCGGCACCCCATTCCCTGTCCGCGATGTTTTCGAATGGCGTGAATTCACCCAGCCTGCACCCCAGTCCACCCCAACCGAATCATCCCCCTATCAACCCCCGAACACCCCACCCCTTGCTGGGCCGAAATCGTCAAACGCCGGAGTCTCGAAAGGCAGTATCGCGATTATCGCGACAATCATCCTGATCTCCCTTTGTTGTATCCCGGGGCTCATCGTGAGCCGTGGCCTCGGTTCCAGTCTCCGTGGCGGCGGCCCCCAATCCACCGTAATGACCGGCGTCGATAGCGTTGATGCCATCGCCGTACTCCGCCGAATCTCTAACGCCAGCATCCTCTATAGCAACGACTGGGACGGCTTCTATCCTGATAAATTCGACGACGGAACCCTTTGGCAATCTCAAATCCGGGGCTATCTCGAACCCGGCACGCCATTCGAACTCGGCCCAGGAAAAGCTGTTGAAGCCAATCCCAATCTCGCCGAAATCCGCCGGGGATCGATCATCGATCCCAACCAAACTCTCCTCCATTTCATCCGCGAACCCATCCTCGGCGACCAGTCCGCCGTCTCCAATTCCGATGGCCGAGCCGGCTACGTCGATTCACAAAAACTGTCCGAGTCAATCACCCGCAACATCTACAACGTCCCCATCGACGGCGGCTACCGCCGCCGACGATAAATACTCCACAGTCATCCAATACGTAATTATTAAAATTGTCCGCTCGTCTTCCACGCGTATGCGGGGACCCAGCAATCCAAAAACTTTGTGCGGAAGGCTCACTTCAGTACCCCACTTGAATCGATTCAAACCAAATTGTTCGGGTCCACATCAATCAAAACCCGCATCTCGGCTGACCCCAATCCCGCCAAAGCTTCCGCCACCGGCCCAACATCCGCCCCCGGAGCCAGCTTCACCAAGACGTGCCGCCGATACAAATTACTGAGCTTTGACAAGGGGCAATCCACTGGCCCCAAAACCTCTCCATCCGCCAAGACCTTTCGCAGCTTCTGACCCCCAACCGCCGAAAGTTCATAAACCGCCCGCTCATCTGGCCCTGTAAACACCACATTCACTAACCGCCGGAACGGCGGATAGCCCGCCTTCTCTCGCTCCAAAATCAAAGTCGAATAAAACCCCTCAAAGTCATGCGACTGTGCCATCACCACCGCCGGATGATCGGGCGAAAGCGTCTGAATGACAACCTGACCCGCCCGCGCGCCCCGTCCCGCCCGACCCGCCACTTGACTCAATAGCTGGAACGTCCGCTCACTCGCCCGAAAATCCGGAATCGACAAACTAATATCCGCCGCAATCACCCCCACCAGCGTCACATTCGGGAAGTCCAGCCCCTTCGCCACCATTTGCGTCCCGACCAAAACGTTCAGCTCGCCCGTCCGGAATCGCGCAATCGTATCTTCCAAAACCCCCTTCCGACGCGCAATGTCCCGGTCAAGTCGCGCCACCCTCGCTCCCTCAAAATCCGTCCCCACCGACTCCTCAACCCGCTCCGCCCCAATCCCGAACGCCTTCACCCGCTCGCCCCCACAACTATCACACACTTCCGGTGCCGGCATCGAGAAATCACAGTGATGACACCGCAATTTCTTGTCCTTTCGGTGTAATGCCAAAGCGACCGCGCAATGTGGACACTCGTATCGCTTCCCGCAATCCCGGCACACCACAAAAGGCGCAAACGCCCGCCGATTCAAGAACAAAATCACCTGCTCTTCCCGCCCCAAAGCCCGCTCAATCCCCTCCCTCAACCTCGGCGAAAAGACGCCCGCCGACCGATCCTTGTACCCTTCCCGCAAATCCTCTATGAACACTTCCGGCAACTGCGCACTTGCCGCCCGAACTGGCAACCGCAACAACCGCATTCCCCCGTTCAAAGCCGCATAAAAACTCTCAACGCTCGGTGTTGCACTCCCCATCACAACCGGACAACCGAACCGCTCCGCCAAAAACACCGCTAGCTGTTTAGTGTGATACCTAGGCGCATTTTCTTGCTTATAACTCGCCTCATGTTCCTCGTCCACCACGATCAACCCCAAGTTCGATAGTGGGGCAAACAGGGCACTCCTTGGCCCCAAAACCACCGGAGCCTCACCACTAGCCACCCGCATCCAATTGTCCATTCGCTCTCTCGGTGACAAATTGCTGTGGAGAACCGCCACCCGATCCCCAAACCGATCCCGCAACTGCGCAACCACCTGCGCCGTAAGGGCAATCTCAGGCACCAAATACAGCACCTGCTTCCCTCGCCCCAACGCCTCCTCAGCGCACCGGAGAAACACCTCCGTTTTCCCCGACCCCGTGATGCCATAAAGCAAAAACTGCTCCGACCTCTCCCCTCGAATCGCCGCCTGAATCAAATCAATCGCCGCTTGCTGATGCTCATTCGGGGTCGGCGGAGTTTTGATTTGGTGAGCCCCCGCCTCCGGCTCCACCAGGAGCCCCTCGTTCACCAATGCCTTGAGCGTTGCATCACTCACCTGCCCCAGCATCTTGATCTCCTCTTTGCTTAGGGCAACCCCCTCCGAACCCTGCAACCTCATCAAGGTCACCACCTGCGCTGGTCGCTTCTTAGCGTGCTTGCGGATGTAAGCATCCACTTGCGCACTGTCCGCCGTTAGCTGGAACCGCCCCCCGGAATCTCCCCGCACGGTTTCCATCTTCACCCGTGTCACCAGTTCCACTGCGCCTCGCTTTCGCAGTGCCTTCAGCGAGTTCATCGTCCCTTGCGGAATCGGACGCGTCTTGCTCTCCTCTAGGGGTCCGCCCGCCAGCGACCGCATGATCTCCTCCTGCGCCGTGTTGAGGTCATCCCACTCTTTGCCCTCGACAATGCGCCACTCCTTAACCAGCCGATCCTTGATCCCCGGCGGCGTCGCCAAACTCAAACACGTCGGCACCGTGCTCAGGGTCTGCTTCGCCGTTTCATGCACCAAATCCACCACTGCTTCCGGCAGCGACAGATTCCCCACCTTCGCCCCTAATCCTTTGAGGGATGCCACCGGAAACCCAAGCTCAAGATCAAAAATCTCTTTGATTGCTAGGACATAGCCGACCGTCTGCCTCGGCCCCAGCGGTACCATATACGCCTCTCCAACGCGCACCCCCTGCGTCGCCCGGTAGGTATAAACTGCCTCCGCCCCGCCATCCGCGAGTCGAGCCCCACCTCCGCAATCAGTATCCGCTCCGCCATCCTAGACCCGTTACTTTACATCTATCGCCTGGGATTCCTAGACGACCTATCCCCTACTTGCTCACCGCCGCCATCAATCTTCATTGCTTAGTTCAAATGGTTTCATCTTATCTATCTTCAGGGGATCATTTTTGATCACTAATCTGATTCCAACTGGATCCGAAGGGGTTTCTGAAACGAGTTCCCTTCCTATACGATTCCAGACCTGCATGAATACAGAACCAACTCCTAGCCCGCGCGCCACATAAAACGCATCACTCGCCCTCAAGTTTATCGTTGGAGGCTCGGGATTCAATACTGGCTGGTCGGGATACGGATAATACTCGCCCCGTGTCATTTCTCCTACGTTTCCACACATGTCGTAAAGGCCATAACCATTTGGAGCATAGCTCCCAACTTCTCTTATCGGATCATCTATAACTGCCGCGCGATCCTTGATAAATTTCGCCCCCCAAGGAAAATCCATCTGATTCAATCCACCACGAGCCGCATACTCCCACTGTGCTTCAGACGGCAAATCAAACTGAAGCTCTGATTTCTTGTTCAACCACGACAAATACTCTTCGACTTCAATCCGCGAAACTCCTCTAATCGGTTTTTGTGAGACCCCCGTAACTTTTCTCTTTGTTGCCTTCTGAAACTCGGCATATTGGGCTTCGGTCACTTCTTTGGTCATGATCCAAAAAGAATCTAGTGACACTTCATGAATTGGAGACGCCAACTCGTGACCCATCAAAAATATCCCCTGCGGTATCTCAACAAACTCATATCCCTGAACTTGCGTTTGGGGCAATACAAGAGGTGGCCTTTCTTTGAGCGGTTCAGTACAACCTCCCAACAAAACAAATATGAACACTACTGCCGCTAACTTGATTGATACCATCGCTTCCTCCTCGATTGTTCGTTGTAACATTCCAATTCCTGCAAAACACGATTAAGAGCGAGAACTCCAAAGAAATTAGTGGGAAATTGTTGAAAAGCCAAATCAAATCCCCTACTTGCTCGCTGCCGCCGTGAACTTCATCCGCGTCAAATGCTTGATCTGGATCATCGTAAACCCAATCAAAATCGCCCCCAAAACCCAAGCCGCCGCCGTCGCATAACCAAACTTCAAGAACATAAACGCGTTCTCCCAAACCTCCAAACCGATCACCCGCGTAGCCCTGTTTGGCCCCCTCCTGTCAAAATAAAGATGTTCTCCATCGCCTTAAACCCGGCGATGAACACCCCAAGGAAGTTGATCAGCATCAATGCCTTGAGCCCCGGGAAAGTGATAAACCGAATCTTGTGCCACCAGCTCGCCCCGTCCAAATCCGCCGCTTCGTACCGCTCATCCGGAATGTTCTTCAATGCCGCCAAATACAGAATCGAACCCGGCCCAGCCCCCGCCCAAATCCCCGGAATCACCACCGCCAGCATCGCCAGTTCCGGCGAACCCAGCCAGTCCAAGGCCAGCGGCACATGTTCAATCCCCCGGATCGCCGAGACCCACTCCAAAGGAATGTTCAACAGTGAATTCAAAACCCCCACTTCCGACTTGTCATAAATCTGCCGCCACAAAAACGCAATCACAATCGGACTCGTCATCGCCGGCAAGTAGAAAACCGTCCGGAACAGCAACTTAAATCGAGGAATCTCGTTGAGCGCAATCGCCAGGAATATGGGCAAAAAGAACCCAATCCCAATCGTCAGCCCGACATAGATAAAGCTGTTCATCAGAGACTTCCAGAAAATCGGCTGAGTAAAAACATCAATAAAATTGTCGAGCCCGACAAAACTCGCCCCCTGCAAAACCCGGTAATCCTGAAACGCAATCACCAGCCCCTTCAGGAGCGGATAGTAAGCCCACACGAGCAAACTCACGACCGCCGGTGCAAGACACCACCCAATAAACCGCAACGCCCTCGCCCGATCCGCCCCTTTCGGCAACCGATCATCCACCATTTCCAGCTCCTTCGCCGCATTCTTAAACGCCCGAAAGACCAAAACTCCACCGATGAGCGTCACCGCAATCAGAATTCCCAAGGCCCAAGTCCGGCGGACTTGCATCACTTCTTTGGGCGTGTAGCCCAGTAAAACCTGGTCCATCTCCCCTTGAACCTGCCGCAAAATGTCAATCGTCGGTCGGTCTGGCTCAACCCGAGCCAAATCCATCGCCGTGTCCAACACTGTGTAAACCTGGGCGCAATTCCGCCCGTACGGCTCCGGCTTCCCGCTCGAGAACAGCTTCTTATTTGCCTCGATGTAGCCTGGGTCAACCGTCGCCACCAGCTTTTCGTAGCCAAACTTCTGTAGCAAATCCGGATTAACCAAATTCGCCATTCCAAAGTCCACAAACTTATCTGTCGAAATCTTCGCCGCCTTTTGGCTTACAAAGAACTCAATAAACTTCCAACACGCCTCTAGCTTTTTCGGGTCTTTGACGTTGGCATTGATCGCCCACATCCCCGCATTGATCTCATTGAAGCTTCCCGCTGGCCCCGCTGGCATCGGCGCAATTCCGATCAAGCTCGGCGGAATTGAACTCGTACTCAGCACCGTATCTTGCGAGTAACTGAACCACATGCTCACCTTCCCCGCCGCTATGTCTTGCGAATAGGTTGTGACGACACTCGCCATCGGCCCAAACGATTTGCCATCTTTTTGCCACTTCTCAGTAGTCAATTTCCGATAGAAATCTAGGGCCGTCGCCCCTTCCGGAGTCGCTACCGTCGCCCGCCAAACCCCACTCTCCGTTGGCTGAACCACTTCGCCGCCCGCTTGCCACAGCAGGTTTATCCAGTGATAAGCTTGACCCTGGGGATTCCCACTAAACGCAAAACCCGACCGCCCAGGTGCCGATTCGGTAAGTCTCTGCCCATATTCATAGAATTCCGCCCAAGTCTTGGGTGGCTTTCTTGGGTCAAGCCCCGCTTCCACAAAGTGATCCTTTCGGTAATAAAGCCCCTGCGCGACCTGGAAGAATGGCAGGGAGTAAATCTTCCCGTCGTAGCTCTTAATGATGTCCAAAATCGTTGGATTAACCAACGCCATCACGGAGGGGTCTTTGGCGATCAAATCATCAAGCGGCCGACAAAACCCTTGGTCGATATAGTTGTAGTACTGCCGAAAGTTCACATAAAAAACATCCGGAGCCGTGTCCCCCGCCATAGACATCAAGAAGTTACTTTCGGCTTTCTCACCGGGCAACTCCAAGCCACCAGCGTTAACCACCCGGACTTCCGGATGCATTCGGTGGAACTCATCAAAAACCGCCCGCCGCGCCAACGACCTGGGATCGGTGGCATTGGGCGCCGGCAAACCCAAGGTCGCCGCCATCATCCGAATGGTAGTCGGTTCGCCATCGCCCATGTCCCCTTGGCCCATGCACAGCGACGCCAGTCCGATCAACAGCAGACCAATCCACTTGCGCATAGGAGTTCATTATACGCCCCCTTCTGCACCGTCAAACATGAAAACCCCCGAATCGACCAACATCAATTCGGGGGAGATTCAAGGATGCAAAGTGCCTTAGCGGCGGTTGCGTCGCCGGGCCGCGGCGGCAGCAGCGAGTCCAAGGATCGCGATTGTTGCCGGCTCCGGCACAACTTCAGCCGAGGTGGTCATACTCGCCGTATAGCTTGAGACCCCTCCTAAGATCGACGGGTTTGCAAAGGAGTAGTTGACAACTTCTGAAGTCAACAATCCTGCATAGGCAGCAATTGCTGAACCACTAAAGCTCACGTTATTCGCCGTAAAATCAGACGCCGAAGCAGCAACCGGTTCGATAACCGATGCTGAACTAAAGTTGATTTGGAACAGCGGGTTATTGATATCCGAATCGTAATATCGAATCTCGCCTGCGCCAAGCGTGTGAATTGTAAACGGCCCTGCATTGTTGGTACTCAGAATGGCAACTGGTGACATCGCCATCAAGACGTTTGAGTACGTACCCGATGCAATTGGTACCGAGAGTGTTAAGCCGGGGTTCGTCCATCCTGCATTGACGACGCTGTTGGCGACATCAATCGAAAACACGGTCGGGGAACCCGATGACGGATCCTGATGGATTGCAATCGTCACCGCTTGGGCCGACGATACAGAAACAAATGGCACTGGCTAAGACCAGCATCTGCTTTAGCTTCATTTGTGCTCCTCTCTTTCTTTGGCCCGATCAAAAAACCGGAAACCAACCCCCACACTTTATCAGGTCCGTGCCCAACTGAGAAGCCGAAATGCACCCAAATCCACAATCCTTAACAAAAAAGCCAGCAGAAATACCTGATTCCTGCTGGCTTTACCGCTCACTGAGAGCTTGAGGTTGCTCAGTTTCGCTTTCGTCGGGCAAATGCCGCAAGGCCAAGCCCAAGAACTGCCATCGTCGCTGGCTCCGGAACAACATCTGCAGATGAAGTGAATGATGCCGTGTAGCTCACGCCATCGTTGCCAAATGAAACCGGATTGGCAAAGCTAAACGAGAATTGCTCGTTGTCGAATACGTAGCCTGCAACCGCCGATCCAGAGAACGTCACATTTTGCCCCGAAACGAAGCTTCCTCCGAATCCAAACGGTGCGAAAATGGAAGCCGAGTTAAAGTCAACTTGGAAAATCGGATTTGCAAGGCTGGTCGTGTAGAACTTTACAGTTCCACTGTTTAAGACCCCGGGCTCGATGCAGTCACCAAAGCCATATCCATCTTAACATCGTTGAACGTCAAATTCGCGACTGGAACATGAAGGGTGAGGCCCGTCCCCATCCAACTTCCCGAAACTGATGTGCTGGGATTAACAAAGAACAAAGGCGTTGAACCGTTGGCGGCTGGGTCAAAGTGAGTAGCAATTGTGACTGCTTGTGCTGAAGCTACAACACCAGTCAAAACAACGAAGACGAGAGCGTTTTTGAGCATGATTTTCCTTTCCGTAAAGATTCGCCGAAGCGAAAAGTTTTGATTCACCAATGTGAACCAACACCAATATATCAGGAAACTGCATCCAAATAGTGCATGAATAGGCAGATGTGAGTTCAATTGAGCGAAATTTAACGTCAAAGCAAGTAAAATTGCTTAAAATAATTTTCTCGTCTACATTTTCAATGAGCCTTTATGTATACTGATGTTCACCACAAAGGAGAAAATTCAAGTGCCCCCAGAAAAAAATCCAAACGCAGACCGAGAAAAAGCTCTCGAACTCGCCCTTCAACAGATTGAGAAATCCTTCGGGAAAGGATCCGTTATGCAACTTGGAGGTCAAAAAGCCGACAAAATCGCCGCTATTCCCACCGGATCGCTCGCTCTCGATGTCGCTCTTGGTATCGGTGGAATTCCCCGCTCGCGAATCATCGAGATCTACGGAGCAGAGTCCAGCGGAAAAACCACCGTCTCCCTTCAAATTATCGCCGAAGCCCAAAAACTTGGTGGAATGGCACTCTTCATTGATGCTGAGCACGCCCTTGACCTCGAATATGCAAAAGTCCTCGGCGTTGATACCGACCGACTCTACGTCTCACAACCTAACACGGGCGAAGAAGCTCTCGAAATCATGGAAGGCATGATCCGGAGCGGAGCCATGGATATTGTCGTTCTTGACTCCGTCGCAGCCCTTGTCCCAAAAGCTGAAATCGAAGGTGACATGGGAGACTCCCATGTCGGACTTCAAGCTCGGATGATGTCGCAAGCCATGCGAAAAATTGGCGGCGTCGTCAATAAAACAAAAACCTCTGTCGTTTTCATCAACCAAATCCGCGAAAAAATCGGTGTGATGTTCGGCAACCCCGAAACAACCCCGGGAGGAAGAGCATTGAAATTCTGGGCAAGCTGTCGGTTGGAAGTCCGCCGAGGTGAGTTCCTGAAGAACGGAACCGAAGCTTTTGGAGCCAGGACAAAAGTCAAAGTTGTCAAGAACAAAGTCGCGCCTCCTTTCCGTCAAGCCGAATTTGACATCATTTTTGGCAAAGGAATCAGCACATCCGGTGATATTCTCGATCTCGCCGTCCAAAATGAAATTGTCAACCGCGCTGGAACTTACTATAACTACGGAGAAACTCGGCTCGGTCAGGGCCGAGATAACGCCAAAAATTTCCTTGAGGAGAACCCAACTTTGATGACCGAAATCGATCAGAAAGTAAGAGGGCACCTTGGACTTCCAACAACCCCAATCGCTCCGGTCGAGTTCGAAGCTCTCGTTTCTATCGAAGAGTAACTAATCTCCATGAATGAGCAAAGGTCAGCCTGGGAAGCCGCCCTCAAGTGGCTCGAGCGGGCTGACCGCTCTGAAGCAGAACTATCCAATTATCTCGCCTCAAAAGGCTACTCAGAAGCAGAAGTTCATGAAGTTCTGCTCAAGGTCAAGAAATTCAATTACATAAACAACCACAACCTCAAAGCACGACTAGAAGCCCACTTGAGTAGTCAACTCTCCGGGCCCCTCAAAATTCAAGAACACCTTACCAAACGAGGACTAGATGCCGAAATTGAGAGTCCGCCGGGGCAAGCGGAAGCACTTCAACTCCTCAACAAGAAGTTTGTGTCAATTCGATTGACGCAAGACCCCAAAAAAATTGCTCGAGCCGCAAGATTTCTAGCCGCAAAAGGGTACACCGAAGAAGACATTGAGCAAGCCATCCAAGCCTTTTTCACCCAAATAGATTGGTAAATCCGAGTACCATCACCGCCGTGGAGCAATACCGCATCCTTTTTCTTGGTGACATTGTCGGAAAACCCGGTCGGGACGCCGTACTCGAAGAACTCCCCCTCCTCAAACAAGAATTTCAGCCTACATTTCTCATCGTCAACGGCGAGAACAGTGCGGCCGGGGTTGGAATCACCCCCAAGATCGCCGACGAACTCTTCAAAGCCGGAGTTGATTGCATAACTCTGGGAAACCATGCCTTCAACAAGCGGGAAATCCTCCCTTACTTGGAACAGAATTCAAAATTATAAGACCCATCAATTATCCCGCATCCACTCCGGGCAAAGGTCTTTGTTATTTGCAACATAAAGGGATAGAACTCGCTGTTATCAACATAGGTGGACGCGTTTTCATGGATGGATTCGATGACCCATTTGCTGAATTTGACCGCCTCGACAAACAAATCCAAACTCCCCACCGCTTCTTTGATTTCCATGCCGAAGCAACCAGCGAAAAGGTCGCTTTTGGGTTTCATGCCGATGGCCGAGCCTCGGCCGTCGTCGGAACCCACACCCATATCCAAACTGCTGACGAAAAAATTCTTCCTGGCGGAACCGCATACATAACGGATGTTGGAATGTGTGGGCCATTCCCAAGTGTCATTGGGATGGATCATCGCATCATTCTCCAAAAATTCAGGACATCAATGCCAACTCGATTTGAAGTTGCTGATCAACCTGGTGTAATCTGTGGAGTGGTAGTAGACGTCAAAGTCTCTGATGGTCAAGCCGTGAGGATTGAACGTATCCAACGCTAACCAACAAATCCAAGGTGACAACAAGCGAATGAAAAAACAACTCCTTGCCATCGCGATCAGCGGACTCGCTGCTTTTGCGTCGGCTCAGTCAATTTATGAACCCACCCGCTCAGCAGAAGCCCAGGGCATGTCGCTCGTTGGCTGGGGCAGCGGAACCATTGCCGAATCTGACGAAGTCGTTCAAGAAGGAGGTAACTCCATCCGAATTTCAAGTCGAAATTTCTTCCAAGGTGGGAAAATCATGTTCTCGAATCCAGTTGATTTGAGCGGCGCCATTACCCAAAAAGAAAACTTGATCAGATTCTCCATTAATATTCCCGATGGCTCGGCTTCTGCCGGCGGAGGAGCAGGCGGTCGAGGTGGTGCCCAAGGCGGAGAAGGCGAAGGCGGAGGAGCCATGGGTGGCCTGGGTGCACCAGGTTCCGGAGGACGATCAGGTGGGGGACAAGCTGGACCAGCTCCCCAAACTATCGCCGCAACGAAGATTCGAGTGGTGATCACCACAACGGACGGCAAACACGCTGAAGCCTATCTTGACCTCACAACTTCACTGAAAGACCCCAGTGGATGGATGAATGTTGGCATCCCCCTTGTCGCCATCAATGGATTTGCGGCCTCCAACCAGCAGATCAAATCGATTGCGATCAGCAGCGACAGCACCGCAACGATCTATCTCGGCGGAGCAAATGTGATCAAGGACGGCACCCCAGTCTTTGCCGAACCTAACGTACGCGAACTCAACCTCGCTTTCGGAGATGAATTCACATTCGCCGCCGCTGGCTCCGCCGGAGCCACCCCCGTCAAATTCCTTTGGGATTTTGACGCCGCCGATGGCATTTCCGCCGACGCAGAGGGCCAGACCGTCAAGCGAAGATTCCGCAAAGATGGAACCTTTACCGTAACCTTGACTGCAGTTGATATCTACGGACTCAAACAACCGTATCGAACAACAATCCAAGTCATCGTTAATCCATAATCTCCCAATGTCATTCGCTGGCGACCCGCACCCCTCTACGGATCAGGCGCGGGTTGCCCCACCGGAATCCAATCTCCACAAACGCGTCAGAACCGCCCTCGTCGGCGGATCCCTTACTCTCGCCGTCATCCTTGCCAGTAGCGAAATACCTCTCTACATCCTCGTTTTCGCCATCATTTATGTCGCTGCCTCCGAAATGACTTCATTGTTTGGCGGAACTAAGCCAATCATCGCCACCTTCGCTCTTCTCGCCGCAACTGCCCTGACCCTCACCGCCGGAATTGTAATCCCGATCCCATTAGTAGCCCTCGTCGCCGTGTTGGTCGGCACAGCCGGCATCCTCATCAGACTCAAAAAGAAGTGTCCCAGCCGCACGGATGCCCTTGCCCTTGGCTGGCTTGCCGGCCCAATTGCCTGTGCCATCTGGCTCCATTCTGAATCAGCTGACGCCACCCGCTTCTTTTCGCCGAATCTCCTAGCCCTCGTTGCCCTCCCTATCTGGCTCGGCGACACAGCCGCATATTTCGTCGGAAAAGCCATAGGCAAGACCCCACTGGCCCCCAAGATCAGCCCCAAAAAGACCGTCGAAGGGGCCGCCGCCAACTTGGTTACTTGCATTGCAAGCTCTTACTTAATCGGGATAATCCTGAACCAAAACCTGCAAAACCCAATCCCTCAGACCGCCATTCTTGGCGTTGGACTAATAACTGGGACACTAGGACAAGCTGGCGACCTCCTCCAAAGTGCGCTCAAGCGGAGCTCTGGCATCAAAGATTCCGGGAACTTCTTACCCGGACATGGTGGCATCCTCGACCGACTCGATTCATTTCTCTTTGCCTGTGTGCCCGCCAGCATTATCCTCTGGATTTATGCGTCGAAAAGTTTCACGTGAAACACTAAGCCCTGGTCCACCTCATGGTGGGACCAATCCCCATTCTTGTCGGCCTGTTTCACGTGAAACATCCCCGGTAAACTCCTCGAGTCTACACGACAGGTAGGCGGAGAACAGAATGACAGAACAGAAAGGCTACAGCCCCCAGGGCGTAGAATCAAAATGGTACGAGTCGTGGCGCAACGCTGGACTCTTCAAACCAAACGGTGGGACCAGTAACTATTGCATAACGATCCCCCACCAAATATCACTGGTTCCCTCCATATGGGGCATGCCCTCTGCTATAGCGTCCAAGACCTCCTTGGTCGCTACCACCGAATGCTCGGTGAGCAGGTTCTCATTCTTCCTGGTCAAGACCACGCCGGCATTGCCACACAAAGTGTCGTTGCCAAAAACCTCAAGAAGTCCGGGGTGAATCCCCACTCGCTCAGCCGAGAGGAGTTCGTTGCTAAGGTCTGGGAGTGGCGCGAAGAAAGTGGAAATCAAATCCTCAAGCAGTCCGAGGCCTTGGGGAGCGCATTCGACTGGTCGCGAACTCGCTTTACACTGGATCCCGAATACGCAGATGCGGTTCTCAAGGTCTTCATCGAGTGGTTTGACAAAGGCTTGATCTACAAAGGTCTTCGAGTAGTAAATTGGGATTCAACCCTCCAAACGAGCGTCAGCGACATCGAAACAGAGCGGGAGGAAATCAACGGCAAGCTCTACCACATTCTATATCCATTCTCAGATGGCAGCGGGAGTATCACCATCGCCACGACTCGGCCCGAAACAATGCTTGCCGACGTAGCCGTTGCCGTGCATCCTGATGACAAGCGGTACCACGGTCTCGTCGGAAAGTTGATTAGGCTCCCCCTGTCTCAACGCGAAATCCCCCTAATTGCCGACGAATATCCCGATCCCGAATTTGGTACCGGGGCTGTCAAAATCACGCCCGCCCATGACGCCAACGACTTCGAAGTGGGTCAAAGACACAACCTGCCCATCCCCATCATGCTCACACCCGACGGAAAAGTCAGCGAAATCGGGGGCAAATACGCCGGACTCACTCGCCAGGAGGCTCGGAAAGTAATCATTGCTGACCTAGAAGCCGAAGGTTCTCTCCTGAAAATTGAGGATCATAAAATTGCGGTTCAGATCAGTCAACGAAGCGGAGAAGTCATTGAGCCCTTGCCAGTGAGCAGTGGTTTGTTGATCAAAAATCTCTCGCCTCAGATGCAATTCGAGTCGTAGAATCCGGCGAAATCACATTCCACCCCCGCGCTACAAAGAAGTTTACTTGGAGTGGATGAACAACATTCGTGACTGGTGCATTTCCCGACAACTCATGTGGGGCCACCGCATCCCAATCTACTACACCGAATCAGGTCGCGCCATCGCCGCCATGAGCCTACAAGAAGCAGAGATCAAAGCACGCGAACCAATTGTCAAGCAAGAAGAAGATGTCCTCGATACTTGGTTTAGTAGCGGACTCTGGCCGTTCGTGACCCTCGGCTGGCCAGAAGAAACGGAAGACATCAAACAGTTCTTCCCAACTTCTGTCCTCATCACCGCGCGGGACATCATCTTCCTCTGGGTGAGCCGCATGATCATGATGTCGCTCTATTTTAAGCAAGATATCCCCTTCAAAGATGTCTATATCCATGCAACCGTGCTGAACGAAAGAGGGCAAAGGATGAGCAAAAGCCTCGGCACCGGGGTTGATCCAATGGATGTTATCAACTCTAAAGGAGCCGATGCCCTCAGATTCACACTCCTCAGTCAGTCTGGCTATAACCAGGACATCCGCTACTCAGACCGCAAAACCGAAGACGCCCGTAATTTCTGCAACAAAATCTTCAATGCCAGCAAATTCATCGTCATGAATCTGGATGGTTTCGACCAAAAGGCGGAAGTTCAACTCACGGTTCTGGACAAATGGCTCCTCAGTCGCCTAGCGCGGTGCGAACAGACCGTTCGCAGAGCCTATCAGTCCTACGATATTCAGTCCGGCATGCATGCTCTCTACCAGTTCTTCTGGAGCGAGTTGTGCGACTGGTATATCGAACAGTCGAAAGTACGCCTTCAAGATCCAGAACAGAGGCAGGCTCCTCAATGGGTTCTCAATCAAGCACTCACAATCTTTCTGAAGATTCTTCATCCTGCAATGCCCTTCATATCCGAAGAGGTATATGCAACGTTGCCGATTGAAAACAAGAAGCCCCACCTGATGGAGGAATCCTGGCCGCAAATACCATCCGATTGGTTGGACCAAGAGTCAGAAAACCTTGTTGAAAATTGGATCGAAATGACTCGGTCCGTTCGTGCCCTGCGAGCCGATGCCGGCTTTGGGCCCATCAAACAACTACCCAAACTGTTTGTTCAAGGACATCTTGGGGAAGGCGAGGATTTAATTCGAGCCCAATCTTGGTTTGCCGCGATCGAGCAGGGTATTCCAAGCCAAACCCATGTGACAACCACAGTTTCCGGGGTTGATTTTCATATTCCGCTAGATGGTGTCGATGTCGAAAAAGAACTCGCTCGAACAGAAAAGGAACTTGAAAAGTCAAATGCTGAACTGGAAAAACTTGAAGCCCGGCTCAGCAATCCAAGCTTCACCGAGCGCGCCAAGCCCGAGATCGTTGAACGCGAGCGAGAGACTGCTACAAATCTTCGCCTAACGGTTGAAAAACTCCAGCAGAGAAAAGCTCTGTTCACCAAGAAGTAACTCAACCCCACCACTCTTTTTGGGGCGGAACGACACAGTTCCGTCCCAATCTGTTCGCTGAATTCTGGCTCCAATTGCATCGCTTCTCTCAACAACCGAGGCATCCGGGTGACCCCAAATATTATTGCGCCCACAACTAAACACGACGTGCTTCGGTTGATGATAGCTCAACCAAGAAGCCGACGTAGAATCAGCACTGCCGTGGTGTCCCGCCTTCAGAATCGTCGCGGGAGGAACACCGTCTCGCATCCACTGAGTCTCCAGAAAACTTGGCGCATCCCCCGAGAATCCGAATACTTCCCCAATTGCTGAAACTGCGATGTAAGGAGATCCTAAGTTATCATCCCCGCCCGAGCCCGGTGTAACATTAAGTTCGACTGGGCCAATAGTGAGGCGCTCTGAATCCAAAATGACCACGAATTGATCTCGTTTGAATCCCAAGGATGTGTAATAGCGCTCCTCTGCCTCACTCATACCAAATGGTCGGACCAAGATTAATCGATCAATTGAAGTCCGCCTCAATAATGCCTCCAATCCACCATAGTGGTCACGGTCAAAATGAGTAATCACCACTGCATCCAGGTGTCGAACCCCACGGCGCCAGAGTGCCGGCCAAACGAGCCGCTCACCCGCATCCAAGTACTCATTTTTTGGACCAGCATCTATTAGAATAGAAGTGCCATCTTGAACAATCAAAGTCGAATCACCTTGTCCCACTTGAAGAAAGTCCACTCGGTCCACCACGCGGTGGGACCAGAGATCAAGTCCGAGTAAGAGGATGAAACAAACACCCAATACCCACCTCGGATTCACTTTTTCCATCCTCCAATGACAATTATCAAACCATACAGTCCCACCACTCCAGCAACCGAATACGCCGGAACTACGAGCTCTGCTCCCTGAGAAGAACCCCCTACTTCAACAATCCGGTTGACGACACTTGCCAAGCCATCAATTCCTATCCAAAGAGTAGAACCAATTGGTGGGACCAGTATTTCAACTATCCAAACCAATAAGCTGAGTATAACCAGCAAGCCAACGAGCGGAGCCGCCACAACATTCCCAATAATCCCGACCCAACTGACAACTCCAAACACTGAGCCCAGCAACTGATAACTCGCACAAGTTGCAATCAACGTCGGAGCAACAAGACGAACTCCCCATTTCCATCCATCCCATCGCTGGGGAGTAATTGCCCAAACGAGTCCAAAGGTCGTTAACATCGAGAGTTGAAATCCCAAATCCACCAAGACCGTCGGATCTAAGACCAAATTCACTACACCCGCAAGGGCCACTGCCGAAACTCCATCGGCCTCCCGTCGAAAAGCGTACGCCGGCAATGCGATACCCGCCATCAAAACTGCCCTCAAAATTGGAGGGCGGAAACCGGCTGCCGCCGCAAACAAACACAATATCCCCAAAACTAACCCAATCTGAACCATTCTCGGCATCGGGAAAAGCGAGAATAGCCCCATCAGCATCCCCGCAACGACCACAACGTGGAACCCACTCGCGCTGAGGAGGTGAATCACCCCAAACCGCCGATAAGCCGCCCAGTCGTCCTGATCAAGACCGTCCGTCTGATTAAAGCAAACACCCCGCACAATCGCCGCAGATCGCTCACTAAGCCCCCCAGAAGCCGATTCTCGAAAGCTAGCGGCAATCTGATCTCCCCACCGCCACAAGACGAAGCCTTCATCTTCCAATTCAAATCTCTCAATCTCGATCACCCCAACCGAACCCCGGGAATAACCCGCAACCTCGCTTAATGCGCGAATCTTTCCAGAAAAACTCCCTCGATCACCTCGGTGAATTCCCCCTGCATCCGGCAAAATCAACCGATATCGCTTACCTTCAAACTCTCCCCAAGCTAACCTCGAATCCTGACCGTATTCCGGTACCGTCGAAACCACCAAATTACCCGCAACCTCTTTTCGCTCCATTTCAAGCTCCGGAATAGGCGGCATGAGCAAAAAACCTGTCACGAAACCAGCGACCCCAAACCCCAGAAACTTCCATCGCCAAATCAATAAACACAGGAACGGAAAGGCAACCCAAGGCCAACTCCCAAAGACCAGCCCACCCCCGCACATCATCCCGAACAGAAGCGCAAGCATCGGTCGCTGAGCCAACTGCTCCCGCATAATTCCCTCACACTATCGTAACATTTCTGGCTTTCGAGATCGATGCAAAACCCGAATTTCTCGAAAAAGCTGCTCGCCCGCCATTTCATTCAAACGTTCAAGAATCGCTCCTTGCGACATTCGGATCTCTTGAGCCCAAGCCGAACCACTTGCCTCGACCCACAACACCCCGTGGTCATAGCGATCTGCCACCGAATGCTGACCCAAAATCTCACCCACCGCCGTCGGCCACTGACGCATCACCATATTCGCCCGAGCCGCATTGGGCACATCTCCATCCGCGAAAACCGTTCCCAGAACATCCGACAATCGCTTCATTCTTCCTCGACCTGCCCCGACTGTACCCGGAACACTTTCGCTGCTCCAATCAAAGAATCCCCAGCTTGTTCACTTTCTGTACAAGTGATAAAAACCTGCCCACCTGCCCCCATCGCAACCTCAACGAGTGCCTTTCTGCGCTCCTGATCAAGGTCACTAAAGATATCATCGAGCAGGAGCAACGGTGGAAAACCTAATGTTGCTTGAGCCGCATGCATCACCGCAATCTTGAGAGAAATGACCGCTGTCCGCTGCTGACCCTGACTCCCAAATAGCCGCACAGACCGACCATCAATTGTCAATTCCAGGTCATCCCGATGCGGTCCAAAGAGCGTTGCTCCCCGTGCGATCTCACGCCGTCGCTCCATGGCAAACTGAATCGCCAAGTCACCCGGTTCTTTGGTGACATACTCCAAACTCAAAGTCTCGGCTCTCCCCATGGCCGCGTGAGTCTCCACCGCAAAAGGGCGCAGAGTTTCCAGCCAGCTTGCTCTGATATGCCGCATTTGCTCACCGGCGGCCACCATTTGAACCTCCCAACTCTCAAAAACTTCGTCGGATACGAACCGCTCCTGAGCCATTTTCAGTAATGCGTTCCGCTGTTGCAAAGCCCGCTTGTAAGCTGAAAAGGCTTTCAGATAAGCCGGGAAAATCTGGCTCAACTCCGTGTCCAGCATCAGTCGCCGGGCCGCCGGATCACCGGTTGCCAAAGTCAAATCCCCCGACCAAAAAACCACACTAGGCAATCGACCAATCAAATCACTTGCCCTCGGCAAACCTGAAGTGTTGATCAGTGCCCGTTTTCTCTTTCCATGCCCCAAATCAACACCCAACTCAGTTCCGGTGGGGGCCACCTCGCCCCGCACCTGTGCAGATTCCGAGCCATCTTGAATCGCCTCCCCGTCTCGCGATCCCCTCAAGACTTGGCTGGATGAAAGCAAGTAGATTGACTCCAACAAACTTGTCTTCCCCTGAGCATTCTTCCCCGAAAAAATGTTGATACTCGGAGAAAATTCAAGGCGCATCGTCGCCAAGTTGCGATACCCCTCAACTCCCAGACTCTCAAGCCAGATCACTGGGCTTTCCCCATCCTAGTTTTAAAACAACTCTCTTGATAACAAAATAAACTAATTATTGTAGAGAGTGGAAACTGGCAGAAAACTCTCACAAACCGCTTTAAGTTTTGAATCCAAATGAACCCAAGTAGTGCACGTAGATTGACCTCGAAAAACCCTGGTGAAAAAGAGGGGAAAAGAACCCGGCTTTTCCCCCATCCATTTCCTCCCCTGCCAATCCCCATCTTTTCTCCAGTTTTACACAAGGTTTTTCATCCGTCCAAATTTCATGACCACCGCCTCCATTTGGTAGATCGGATGCACATTCGGCAATGGGGAAATGTGCTGCCGCTCACGGAACGGTTCCCAAATTGAAACGATGCTTTTGTGTTGTTCATCAATCGGCAAAAAGGGAAAACGATCGCATAGCCGCTTAATCGCCTGATACTCCGGAACGGTCATTCCTGCCAACTCACCTACCGAATACTCCAGAGGATGAATCCCTACTTTGTACGGGGCAGGGGTGAATCCCTGTAACACTTCATTTGCCTGGACCACCACTGTCCCCGAAATAATGTCGCCCAACCGCTGGGATCGCTCATTCAAAAACATCGTCACAAAGCCCACCCCATAAAATCCCGGAACGAAATCCGCGACCCGAAGAATATTTCGGAAAAACGCTGCTCTCCATCCCACTGGAGTTCCATCAACATGGACAACCTGGATACGTACCATCCGTTTGCCGAGGGTCTGACCTTGCCAAAGTGCTTCGCAGATAATGAAGTAAGCAAAGATTCCGAAGGTAAAAAAGACCGCCGCCACAAGTGCAATCAAACCTGGCGTGATAATCATCCCCGCAATTCCGAGGAGTAATCCAAAAATCATATAAACCACACCAACAATAAGAAGGTCAACAAGATGCGCCCCTATCCGCGCCCCATATCCCGCATGCTGATATGAAATCACGACCTTTTCCGGCGTCAGCACCAAATACCGATCGTTCACAAGTATCATCGTACCTGGCAGACCCCGCATGATCCTCCCGACCACCCGCCTCTGGATCGCATTTGGCCTGGGCATTCTCATTGCTCTCGGTGGCATGGTCGCGCCTGGATTAGAGCAATTTGTCCTTCCATATAATATCTTTCTCGTAATCTTGTGGTACCTCACCGGACGCCTCGCCAAAAAGTGGGATGTCGTCCGCATCACACGACAAACTGACCCCGTCCTCAGTGTCCGTGTCAAAAACACAATCACTCTCAATGTCGAAAATAATCTCCAAATTCCCATTACGATCCAAATCCGCGATGAAGTCCCCGAAAACTCAATCGCCGAAGGCAACGAGTTCCGCCTGAAACTCTCCGGGCGGAGCAAGAAATCCCATTCGTACAGACTCACCCCAACATCCCGCGGAGAATGGGAATTCCGAGGAACATACATTCGCTATCCGGCCCTCCTTGGGCTCGCGCAGATCGAAAAACAAATTCTCCCGCCTAATCCCGTTCGCATCTATCCCAATGTCAAAGCAATTGAAGAATTTGAGCTACTCAAACAATCCGGACACCTCAACCACTTAGGAATGCGCCAATCCCGTCAAAAGGGACTCGGAATGGAGTTCGAATCATTGCGCGACTACAACGATGACGACTTCCGGAAAATTGACTGGAAGGCATCCGCCCGTCGGAACAAACTTGTCGTTCGTAACTTTGAGCAAGAAACAAACCAAGGCGTTGTTGTCTGTGTTGACGTCGGGCGACACATGCTCGGCGAAGTAGAAGGTGTCCGCAAGTTAGACCACTGTCTCGATACCGCACTCCTGTTCATCCACGCCGCGCAACGCGCGGGGGATCAAGTCGGGTTGATGCTTTTTGATGACTCCGTCCAAAACTATATCGCTCCTCGGAGGGGCAAAGCCCAAGTCGCCCGAGTTTTAGAAGCGCTTTACGACGCTCAGGCCCAACCGGTACAGCCAAACTACAACGCTGCATTTAGCTTTCTCGCTACCCGATGGAAAAAGCGTTCACTGGTCGTAATTTTTACCGATGCCGAAAACGCAGACCAAGCCGCCGTATTGACAACCGCATTGGCCCAAATCCGTCGTCGCCACCTCGTCTACGTTGTGCGTGTCTCAGATCCCAAACTCCGAGAATTCCTCAACGCCGAAGTCACTGGTGAACAAGAACTGTTCGATCAAGCCGCTGCCCTTTGGTACATCGGCGACCGCAAGCGTGCCGAAATAGCTCTTCGAAACGCGGGAATCAATAGTCTCGAAGCTGAACCCCAAGATCTCGCTCGCCAACTTGTGACCGCATATCTCCGGGTGAAGCGATTGAGCTTGATCTGACTTTTACTCCCAACTCTCTGGCCCATAAGCCGTAACATCGGGATGCCGAATGACAATCCCAACCGACAGCCCTTGACGCATGAGATCGCGAACGGCAAGGTGATTCTCTATCGCGGCTTGGTCCGGCGTTTGGTGCTCACCATGTCCCACTTGGCTGCACCGACTCGGCAAGGCTCCCTTCAGATCAATGACTTGGATTCCCAATCGCTTCCAGTTGACAAGAACGTTTTGCCGCCAAAACACTCCCGCAAACGAATGCCAACACACCGGTGTTCCCGATCCACCAACGCGATCGGCAAGCTCACCCGGTATGTCCGATAGGTCAACCTCCGCACCAAGGACAAGGCCAGACGCCTTCGCTGCATCCATGACCAATCGAACGGCATCAAAGTCTCCTTGCCCAGGGGCCGACCAAGGAATTTTCGCTTCAGCCGGAATCAAGACCACTTCGCCGCGCTTCAGCTTCAGTCCGCTCACGTTTTTCGCTTCCGCTGGCCAACTTCCAAGAGTTTGGCCCTGTAACCCCGACCACGGCATAAGTGAACTTAAAGCTTGCATTCGCCCAGAAACGACCAATTTCCCAGACCCATCCACCCGAAACCAACCATCCGGTAACTCGACCACCCGGTTGGGCCGCAACGACCAATTGAGTTGATCTCTCGTGAACACTCCACTCGGATAGCCCGAATCACCTTGATTGATCGCTGAGATACGCACTGGAAAATTGCTGCCGTTTCTTACCGTGACTTTCTGGCAAACCTGCGGCTCACGATCCACCATTTGATAAGTGACTTCAATCATCAACCCCGAATAGTCGCGGCTTGCCCACATGAATCGCACTCCCATTCCCCGCGGGGGCCAAACATAATTCGTTTGCGGAATTTGCCGCACATCAAATGGTTTGGCGAAAAGTTGGCCCCTCGCTCCTACTCGTATCCAGCGAGGGTTTTCCGCACCAATGGCAAACTTCTCACCGTTCAACACCAGTTTGAGCGGTGGCAATCCAACTCCCTCTTTCCCGCTCGCTTTCCTGTGAAAGAAAATGGGCTTACCAAAGTCCTGCAAACTCATCCGAAATTGGACTACCCCATTGTCCAAAGCAACTTCGTCGTCAGATCCTCCGCGAAAAACCTTTGCCAGAGATTTAGCTTTGAGGGAGTCTGCGTCCGCCTGAGTAATCACCGGCGCCGAGCTCACGGCGGGATACAGTTCAAACGACTTTGCGAAATCCTGCCCATTCATCCCAAGAGCCAAAAAAACCGGAACCATCGCCTCCTTTGACGCACGAACTCCCTCAATCGTCAATCTATCCCCAAATTTTTGTCTTACTTGGCACCATAACCATAACCAAAACGTACAATAACGAAAGTTTATGTCCAACATTCAACCGGCAAAGTCGCTGGCGGCCCAACTCCAACTCTCCGTCCAGAAATTCCCGTCCAAAGTTAGTCATATGGTGCCCAGCGGCAAGGAGTTCAGGTCTTTCACTTATTCTGAATTCGAACAACTTGTCTTTGAACGGGCACAGGCGATCCAGGCCCTCGGGGCCGAGCGCGGAGACCGGGTCGCCATCATCGGAGAAACATCATTCGATTGGGCTCTCGCCGATTGGGCATGCCAAATGCTCGGAATTACGAGCGTCCCCATCTACCCAACGCTGCCTCCAGACCAAGCCCAGTACATCGCCAATGACGCGCAGGTTAAATTTGCCCTCTGTAGTGATAAGAAGCAAGCAAGCAAGCTCGAATGTCCAACCTACGTCTGGAATGAAGGAGAAGGTGACTTTTATCCCGCTTATGCCTCTGGGAGTACCCTAACTCGAGAGCAAATCAACCAGCTAGCGGAGGATATTCAACCATCAGAACTGGCCACTTTGATCTACACGAGCGGAACAACTGGTCAACCCAAAGGTGTCATGTTGACCCAACTCAACTTCACTCACATGAACGCTCATGTCACCGAATCGCTCCCTCTCAGTGAAACCGATATCTTCCTGAGTTGGCTACCCCTCGCCCACGTTTTTGAGCGGTATGCCGGACACTTTGTCCCTGTGAGCTTAGGCGCAACCATCGCCTATGCAAATGGCCTCACCACCATTGGCAGTGACATGGCGAAAGTCAAACCCACCGTCGTCCTCTGTGTTCCTCGATTCCTCGAGAGCATGCGGGCGAAAATCCTCGACGGTGTTGCCAAAGCTCCCCCAATCCGCCAAAAACTGTTCCAACTCGCCCTGAGCCAAGGCACCGCCAAAAACCAGGGCAAACCAGCCCCTTTGGCTGGATTGCTTGACAAAATTGTGGGTTCAAAAATTCGCGAAAGAACGGGCGGAAGCCTCAGATTCTTTGTAAGCGGCGGTGCCGCCCTTCCCCCGCACACGAGTGAATTTTTCCGCGCCTTAAACGTCGAAGTTCTCCAAGGTTACGGACTCACCGAAACCACTGCTGCAAGTTCCGTCAATCTTCCTGGTGCAAACAAACCTTGGACAGTCGGTCGCCCCATCTCGGGTGTGGAAATGACAATTGCAACAGATGGTGAAATTCTTATCCGAGGGAATTCCGTCATGGCCGGGTATTACAACCTCCCGGAAGCAACCAAGGAAGCTATCGACGCCGAAGGCTGGTTCCACACCGGCGATATCGGAGAATGGGAGGGAGAATTTATCAAAATCACGGATCGGAAGAAAGATCTTCTTGTCCTCGGCAACGGCAAGAATGTCGCCCCCCAACCCGTCGAAAACAAACTCAAAGAGAGCGAATTCATCGCCGAAGCCATGCTCCTTGGCGATGGAATGGAGCACTGCGTGGCTCTCATTATTCCGGAATTTGATCGAATTCAAACTTGGCTTAAATCACAGGGCGTCACCGAGACCGACACCGCCAAGATTGTCGAGCGGGAAGATGTCCGTAACCTTATCCGGGCCGAAATAGAAAAAACAAACAAAACCGTCGCCGACTACGAGCGTGTTCGCCGACACGTTCTCGTGCCAAAAGCATTTAGCGTAGACGACGGTGAACTCACCCCGAGCATGAAAGTCCGCCGAAAAGTTGTCAAGGAAAAATACGCCGACCTGATTGACTCCATGCGGAAAAAGTAACTCAGCTTCGTGCGCTCAAGAGTTTTTCGACGTGCTTGGCGAGCACGTCAAATTCAACGTTCACTCTCGATCCTACCGAGAGTGATCCAAGCGTAGTCACATCAAACGTGTGAGGGATAACCGCAACTTCAAACTGACCCGCCTGTGGTGAAACCACCGTCAAAGAAACCCCCTGAATCGTCACCGAACCCTTATCAATCAAATATCGATCTCCATCGATCCCCACTTCAAAGCGAAATGTCCAACTCCCCGCCAACTCTTCAATTCCGATGACCGAGCCCACTTGATCAACATGCCCTTGAACAATATGCCCCCCGAAACGATCCATCGGTCGCATCGCGCGTTCCCAATTGACTCGGTCTCCAACCACAAGATCACCTAACGAAGTCCGGGCAAATGTCTCTTCTGAAACATCAAATCCGACCGCATCACCGCAAGAAATCACTGTCAAACACACACCGTTAATTGCAACACTTTCCCCGAGTTCCAGCGGACTGTCGAGCTCCGGAACAGACACCTTGAGCCGCATCCCTTCACGCTCCACAACTGCTGGGCACGCCTGAACCAATCCCGTAAACATCGCTCCTATTCTAACGGCTATTTCAACCGTGCCAATTCGATCATCTCCAAAAATCCTAGCAACTGTTCGGATAACCCCCCGCAAGTTTCAGGCCAATCATCATCCCCAGGCCCCCCAGGAAGGGGAGACGAATCATGCGTAACGGACTACGACAAAGAACTGGCACTCGGCAAAGCCAAACCCAAAGGGTTGACCCCAAGGTCGTCCTCGGAAGCCATATGCTCCAGCTATCGGGAATTGAACTCGAACAGCTCATCCAATCCGAACTCATGGAAAACCCAGCCCTTGAACGGATGGATGATTTTGAGGACTCCATTAGCATCGAAGAGATTCTTCAGTCTGTTGCCCCCCAAGAACTGAAACCTGGAAGCACCGACCGTGAAGTGCAACGGAGCCTCCCCAATGACTCCCCCGATGTGGACTGGCTCGATCTCGCTTCGTCCAACGATTCGCTCTGGGACCACCTCCTTGGCCAAATGCGTGTCCAAGTCGAAGAACACCAGCAAGACTTGGTGACCTACTTTGTTGGTTCCGTAAATGACAGAGGCTATCTCACTTGCACCGTGGAAGATGCCGCCCTAGACTGCCAAACGAGCCTTGAAGAAGCCGAAGCCGTTCTCGAAAAGCTCCGCACTTGTGAGCCCGCCGGTGTTGGTGCTCTTGATCTCCGCGACTGTCTCACTCTTCAACTCCGTTCCGCCGACACCGATGCTGAAAGACTTGCTCGAATCATCCTTAAAAAGAACTGGGAAGAGCTTGTTGCCCGAGATAAACGAGCAATCTGCCGCATCTACAGCATCGACGAAAACACTGCCGAAGACGCTTTTGAGGTTATCCTCGGACTCAATCCATTTCCTGGCGAATCATTTTCGCGGCACAACTCATCAGGCACTACAAAACATAAAACAATTCCCGCCCAGCCTGACATCATCATCACGCTTGAAGAAGCCGGGTATCTCATTGAAGTTCCTGGAGCGTCTCCTATCCATCTCCGCGTCAATCCAGAATACGAAAAGCGACAATCCAAGCTCAAAAAAGTACGCCGCGCTGATCCTGCCGAAGTGCGCCACCTCAACGAATTTGTTGATCGCGCCCACCGTTTCATCGATGCTCTGACTCAGCGTCGTCAACAACTCGCCCGGATCGGCAAATATCTCGTCGAAAATCAAGGCGGATTCGTCCGAACTGGCGAGTATCGGTTCCTAGTCCCCCTCACCCGGAGCCAAGTCGCCAAAGACCTCAACGTCCACGAGAGCACCATCAGCCGAGCAACCGCCGGCAAGTTCGTGCAAATCGTCAACGGCGATACGGTTAACTTTGAGGTCTTCTTCAAGCCAGCTCTTCGAATCCAAAAAATGATCGAAGAAATTTTGGAATCCGAGAATCCTTCGAGCCCCCTCAGTGATGAACGTATCGCTCAAATGCTCGAAGATAAAGGGGTTTCGGTTGCTCGGCGGACGGTCAACAAGTACCGCGACCGCACCAAACTCCTCAGTAGCCGCCTTCGTCGCTCCGGGTGAGAGCGTTTGGGGCGCCTACCACCGAATCAAGTTAGCGCCCCAGACCAATCCTGCCCCAAAGCCCACGGTCAAAACGATATCGCCGGGCTTAAGCCGCCCATCCCGCTCCGCTTCAAACAAGGCTAACGGGATCGAGCCCGCCGAAGTATTCCCGTACTTTTCAATGTTCAAGAAAACCTTGTCCGAATCGAGCCCAATCTTCTTCGCTGCGCTCTCAATAATGCGCACATTCGCTTGGTGGGGAACAAATAGGGACACATCTTCCGCTGTCATTCCGGCCTTTTCTAGCACCTTGCTGCAAGCGTCACCCAGGGCATTTACGGCAAAACGATATGTCTCGCTCCCGTTCATATAAAGGTAAGGCGATTCCTGCTCTTCAAGTGGCATAAATGGGGGATATTTCGTGCGACCGCTCAGCATGGAGATGTGGAATCCTCCCGATCCATCGCTGAAAAGCACAGTTTCCAAAACCCCGCGGTCTGTGCCCTCGGTTGCCGAAATCACCGCCGCCCCTGCAGCATCTCCAAACAAAACGCAAGTCGAACGATCCGACCAATCTACATACTTTGTTAAGGTATCAACCCCAACCACCAAAATATGCTTTGCCTGACCAGATCGAATCAATCCGTCTGCGACGGAGAGACTGTAAATAAAACCCGCACAGGCTGCTCCAAGGTCAAACGCTGCGCACTGAGCCCCAATCTTGTCTTGAACCAAACAAGCAACTGATGGAAAAACAAAATCACCACTTACGGTCGCTACAATGACGAAATCAAGATCCGCCGCCGAGATCCCTGCTGCCGCAATTGCCTCGTTCGCCGCTTTAATCGAAAGATCAGACGCTAATTCGTCCTCTGCGCACACCCGACGCTCTCGAATCCCCGTTCGAGAATGAATCCACTCATCGTTCGTGTCAACGATCTTTTCCAGATCGAAGTTGGTCATGATTTTGTTGGGCACTCCATGCCCCATTCCCGTTATTACCGATCGAATCATTCTGCTTGAGTTCCTGACAATTGATGCGCAACCCGTTCCCGAGTTGTTCCAACCACGTCCGCTTCAACACACTTGGCTGCATTCATGAGCGCATTATGAATCGCTTTTGCGTTGCTGCGTCCATGACTAATAATGCAAATACCGTTCAAGCCGAGGAGTGGCGAACCCCCATACTCAGCGTAGTCCATCTTATCTTTGAGCGGGCGCAAGGCGTTCTTCATGGGCAAAAAGAGTGCCTTTGCCGGACCCTGAGGCACAGCCGCACGAATCTCATCCATGATGAATTCCGCTACACCTTCGCAAGCTTTTAACAAGATATTCCCAACAAATGCATCGCAAACCACAACATCGACTGGTTTCTTAAAGATGTCCTTCCCCTCGATGTTCCCGGCAAACCAAGCATTCTCCGAAAGCAAGCCGTAGGCAGCTTTGGCAAAGGCGTTGCCTTTGGCTGGCTCTTCTCCGATATTCAAAAGGTGAGCTGTCGCTTGCTTTCTCCCCATCACCTGTTCAGCATAGGCTCTGCCCATGATCGCAAATTCCACCATGTGCTCCGGGTCAACGTCCGGTGAAGCCCCAGCATCAAGTAGCAAAAATCGGCCGTGTTGACAAGGAAAGACTGTCGCAATCGCCGGCCGATGGATTCCCTCAATCTGTCGCCAAGCGAGCAAAGCCGCCGCTGTGCACGCCCCTGTATTCCCCGCCGAAACCATTGCGTCCGCTTCTCCTTCTTTAACAAGTCGAGCCGAAACGGAAATCGAAGAATCCTTCTTCTGGCGTAATGCCGTTGTTGGCGTTTCGTCCATGTCAATTACTTGGCTTGCCGGGATCACGCGGATATTTTTTGGTACCGATCCAGGCAAGAACTTGTTGATTTCTTCTGGAATCCCCACAAGCAGAATTTCACCATCAATTAAAGGGGCTGCCGAAACCGCACCCGCTACGATGGGTTCAGGGGCATGATCGCCCCCCATGGCATCAAGCGCAATTCTCAATCTTGTGTACTCCGGAACTGTTCTAAGACTTGCATCGCGGGGTGCCCTCCATTTGATTCTAACGAATCTGTCGAGACGGTCTTTGGACAAGAAGTATCCCAACTTCCACTGCAAAGCGGCTGGGTCGGATAATTCACGAGCAACCCCTGTCGGCAGTAAGAGTCCAGAATCAATCCGTTCTTGTCAAACAACGGATAAGCCTCATCGCACACAACTTCTGCGTAACCGTCCGAAGCGTAACAGCTTGGGATGCCCTTTACGGGGAAATCATCGTCCATACGGAATTCAACATCGTATTCCAGCGGTTCTCCACAGCGGGCACATTCCACTACAACCCTTGTTTTGAATTCAGCTTCAACAATCAGCGCGTTACCTGTGCTGACAGCTTCAATCCAGCCTGCCAGCGGTGCCAACAAATCGATATCTTCCTCTTCGTCCAAATCCGTTTCGATGTCAAACGCCAATCGTTTGCCCGGATTTTGAACCGCCTCGTTCAAATCTACCAAACCATGACGTTTCATTGCCCCATATTCTACCAACCTGAAAATTGCGCACTTTACCGCAACCGGGTCAACTTCTTCCAAATGCAACCAAATATGATTCTGGGGAACAGCTTTATGGTCTCAACTTGTACAAGTAGCCGGCAAAACGAATCTGCATTGCGGAGCGTTGTCTTCAAAGCTCTCGATCATAAGGTCGTATTTTCAACTGTGTCAAAACTCAGCACAATTATCAACAACGAATTGATTTCCCCAGTAATGATCACACGATTGGTTGTCCCAACCCCAGAATTCGAGACAACAATCAAGAATGGTTTGAAGGCAGGCATCTATACCGAAGAGCCAATTGAATTCCCAGACCTGCGACAAGCGTTTAGTGCAATCGATCAAGAAACTACTTGGGAACTTACGATAAAGGCAGGGCTTGAAACTATATCGAGGCCGCTATTGAACCAGTCCGGCCTCAGTCTACGGGAGTTTTTGCGCCACTCATTTGCTACCGCTGCTGGTTGCGCAAGCATCGCAGAATTCCTCGACCTTCCCAAGCACCAATTCATCGTGGCAGGTCTTTTCCATAATATTGGAATCCCAGTTCTGGCAAATTCTTTCCCCGATAGTTACAAGACATTTCAGAATGTTTTGCCTGGATCGAGCTCTTTTCTGGAAGATTTAGAGCGAAACGAATTTGGGTTCACCCACGAGGATGCCGGAGCAGTTTTTCTCATGGCCGCAACATCTCCAGATAACTCTTGGAAATCTGCGTCCAATCACCACTCTCCCGATGAAACAAACGATTTGATCACTGCGTCAGTGCGAGTGTGTAGCAACGTGGCCCATCAAGTTGGCTGCACCCTCGGATTCGCAAATGCCTGCAACAAACTGCATCCATCGCTCATTCCAGGGATTGGTCTTAACGATCACGCACTATCAAAAATTGCACAGGCAATGGCGACTGCATCCAGCCAGGCGTCAAAAATTACCTAACTCTCCTCTTAAATCGTGACAAATTGTTACGATTCTGAACGAAGTCGCGCATTCTAGCCGTCGTTTGGTGTACGCTCTGGCAACGAGCGCATAGAGGTCGTCAGGCTCCCGTGCGCCCAAGTCAGCAACAGTGAGTGAGTGAATGCAGGATTTTGCTTTTAAAAAGTGGTGGATTCCCTTCGTAGCGGGTGCCTTTGTCGTAGGCTGCGCTGGGGGCGTTGGAAATACCGCCAGCACATCTGGAGGTGCAACAACCGGAACAACTGGAACTAGTGGCACAACTGGGACAACCGCAACAACTGGAACCACCGGCGTAACCCGGTCCGTTCCGACCGTGACCCTTCCGTCCAACCGAGCCGAAGTCAGAGTATCCATTCTCTCCGGTCAAGGGCGACGAATCCCCGGCTCGCTCTATGCGCAGCTCAACGGATTCCGGATGAGAATCGGCGGGACTGATATCATCCCCACCGACTTCATTGGTTCAACCGATGGCATCAACGTCCAACTCGACGGCTACACGACCAACAAATTCAGCTTCTCCCAAGACATGGGCTCAAGCCTGGGCAAAAGTTATCAGTTCTTGAGCTTCGACATGACCAAAATGTTTGAAGAGCAATTGGACGGATCGTTGAATCAAATTTTCAATGGCTCTTTCCCGCTCCAAAATATTCCCGTCGAAGTCCCAGTGGTTCCGGGACGAGAGAGCACTGTCCAAGTCTTCTTGAACAACGCCGCACTTGGCTTTGACTTCTTGTTCGACCGACCGACATTTGATCAGAACGAATTCGATTTCGAGAATGCGCTCACAGGTGCAAACCGTATTCAAGGGTTCTTGAGTGACATGATTTCCTTCGACATTTCGAGCGTCGCAACCCGACCTGGAATGGCATCAGGAGGCGCAGCCGACAAATTCATGATCTCTGGTGATGCGATGGGTATCTCCCGCTCTGCTGGTTTCGATGGCTCCTTCGACTTGTTCAGTCCGAACTTCATCGAGTCGGGCGTTACGACCAACCCGGTTCAACTTCCGGATGGCGTCGCACCTGGAACCTACAACGTTCTTGAGCCAGATCCATCCGTAATCCCGCCCGCAGTCGTTCGAATCACCGCCCTCCAGGGCACGTGGCGCGACGTCAACAGCGTGATCACCAACATGGGTACTTCCGGAATTGTGGTCTTCCCGACCAGCCGCCCCGGACAACCCCAGATGGCCGTTGCCTACGTTCGCTCAGGGAACACGTTCACCGAGCTTTACTTCGGCGAAGTGACCATCGGAGCAACGACGGGCACTGTTACGCTCTGGCCAATCAGCCAAGCTAACGTCGATGCCGGAAGTCGAACAGGTGGATTCACCGGAACGCTCAGCAATCTGACCATCACCGCTGGCACGACCAAAGATGGCGACTACACCCTCACGGGTGCGCCGGGTAGCCTAGCTGCCACTGGTGTCTTCGTCGTTTACTCCCGATAAACAAACACGTTCGATCCTCGCTGGTATTGATACCGAATACGGTTTCACCATCGAGGGTCGAGACGTTACCAATCAAGCTGATGACAGCATGGCCTTCGTCCGTCACTCACCGGATGAAGGTCTTCTTATGTGGGATTACCAATCCGAAAACCCTCGCCGAGACATGCGCGGGTTTCAAGTCAACCATCTGACTTTTGACGCTCAAGATGCTGAGTTTGACGGAGGACGATCCCGTCCGCCTGCGGCCGAAGAAAGATCAGACCGAGCCCTCCCAAACGGGGCCCGATTTTATAACGATCATGGTCATCCCGAATACGCCACCCCTGAATCCTGGAGCCTGGCGGATCTGGTCGCCCACGAACAACTCGGAGACCAAGTTGTTCTCAATGCGGCACGGGCCCTGAGCCAAAAGCTGAACCGAGAAGTCCAAGTCTACAAAAACAACACCGACTTCCATGGTGCCTCATGGGGAACTCACGAGAGCTATCTCACTCCCCGCAAGCATGAATTTAACGATCTCGCCCGAGCCATAATCCCCATGCTCATTGCCCGCCAAGTGCTCACCGGGGCGGGAAAGGTGGGCTCCGAATCCAAGGGTCCAGTCAAATTCCAAATCACTCAACGCGCTGACTTCTTTGTCGAGCCGATGAATGTCGAAACCCTTTCTCGCCGCCCTGTTTTCAATACACGCGACGAGCCCCATGCTGATTCTAGCAAGTGGCGTCGCCTTCATGTGATCTCGGGCGATAGCAACATGCATCCTGGCTGCACGCGCCGCAAAGTCGGACTCGTCAAACTTGCATTGATTCTCCTCGACCAAGATCGTGTCCCCCAATGGGAAATCCCTGACCCCGTTACTTCTTTCCAACTTGTGAGTCGTGATGCAGTTGGGGAAGGTCGAGTTGAACTAGAAGCCCGATCTTGGACAACCCCCCGCCAAATCCTGGAATCCTACTGTGATGCTGCAGATCACGCAGAAATCGCCGATCCTGAAATTCTTGAATTGCTATCGGAAACCCGAACTCTCCTTGAAGCCCGGCACTCCAACCCCGATAACTTCTGGCCCCATGTCGACTGGGCGGCTAAGCTCTGGCTTCTCAATCAATTCGCCGATTCAGAAGGTCAGTGGGAGCAGTCAGCAATGCAAGCCCTCGACCTCCAATATCACCTTCTCGACCGAGAAGACGGCCTGTACTATGGCCTATCAAGTGCGGGACTTCTCTGCGGGAACGACGTTCATCCATCAGCTCATGGCTTACCCCCCAATGGTTCCCGAGCAGTCGCCCGTGCGGCATTTATCCAGAATTTTCCAGAGCAGATCGAAACTCTCTCCTGGGGCCAAATCCGCCTCAAATCAGGAGAATCGATCACCCTCGATCCAAGTCTCTGGTACGAACAGGGCCTCCTTGACGTAGAATCAATCGAAGAACTCACCCGAAGGCTCTCCCAATGATTTACGCCGATCGAAAACAAGCACCCATGCCATCCGAACCCCAGCGCAAGCTCGGTGACGACGGTGGCCCGTCCAAGCCAGATATCGAACGTCCGACCGCTCCCAATGAACTTCTCAAGCGCATGAAAAATATTGATCCTGACCAAGCGAAAAAGTATCGCCAACGATCTGGTCAATGAATAAGACCCCAATCCAAGACTTTGCCGATCTAGTCGGCTTTCGTCCCCAGCCTGTGCCGCCCGACCACGTTCATGGCACAACAGTTATTGCGTTGAGATACAACGAAGGGTGCTTAATCGTAGCCGACCGCCGCGCCACGATGGGCAACCTCATCATGTATGAAGGCGCAGAGAAAATTGAAATTCTCGATGACGAAACCGTAGTCGCGATTTCAGGAGCCTATGCGCGGAGCATCGAGGTCTGCCGGTACCTCAAGCACGCATTCAAGTACTACGAGCGCCTCAACCAATTCGAAATCTCCGCAGAAGGAAAGCTGATGGAGATTTCCCGAGCATTGGCGGGCAATTTAGAGATCGCGATGCAAGGCGGAGTATTTCTTCCCATTGCCGCATCATATGACAAGCGTGCCGACAAATTTGGTGTCTATTTCTTCGATACAGCCGGCGCTCGGTTCATGGGTGCCGATTACGCCGCCGCGGGTTCTGGTTCAGAGCGAATCAGAGGTGTCTTTGAGTACATCGCTCGAACAAAAGGCCCTTGGTCAACCAGGCCTCGCGAAGAAGTTCTGGTCGACGCCGTTACACTATTAGAACTCGCAGCGGATATGGACAGTGCAACGAGTGGCGTCCGCCGTCATTTACCTGTTGTCGCAGAACTGAGCCGGGAAGGCGTCAAGCGGTATTCCGACGACCAAATCCTTGCTGCCGTACAGCAAATTCCTGTCTAGGCAAAAAAACAGAACTCCCGTTTGAACTTGATCAAACGGGAGTTCTGATGCTAAAGGTTTTTTAGAATCGGTAGCCGACGTAGAAACCAAGCGCGGTTGCGCGGGCTCCGTTCGCAGCGTCGCTGTAGTTGAAGTTGATTTCGCCGAACAAAGCGTCGCCGAATTCCATGCCGTATCCAACTCGAGCGGCCAAAACCGTCTTCGTGTTGGTCAGGTCAACAATTGCGACCCCAACGCCTGCTTGGAAGTAGCTTCGTCGAACCGCTTCATCGCCAACGTAGAATCGTTGGTTCAAAAGGATCGGGAAAGCGTTGCCTTTTGCTCCGGAACCGGATTTGCCCATCCAGTCGAAGGACAACACAGTGACGGCGTCTTCAGTCAACTTAAAGTCAACCGGAATGTCAACGCCAAACCCGATGAAACTCGGAGCGATGTCTCGCATCACCGAGTCAACCGGATAGACGTAGCCGAGTCGGAACGAAATGTTTGACGGCGGCGTGAGGTAGTTCACTTGGGCTGAGCTGATTGCCCCAAGGCCAATCGCTGCTAGCAGAGTCAGTTGCTTCATGGTTTGCTCTTCCGTAATTCAGGAAAGCCCAATTGCCTTGGGCGCCCTCATTCTACTTGACGAGACGGCTCAGGTCAAACGAATGAGTCAATTTTATGGGCGGTACACTCAAATTTCAATGCCAAATCTGCTTTTTGAGCTGGGATGTGAAGAAATGCCCGCGTCAGCCGTTGATCGAGCCACCGCCGATCTTCGTGACCAAATCACAATCCGACTCACCGAAGCAGGGCTTTCTTTCTCGGGCTCCGCCGCTCTTGGCACTCCTCGAAGACTGATCGTCAGCGTTACCGACCTCCCAGAGAGACAACTCGACCGCGAAGAAGAAGCCCGTGGTCCGCGTGCAGAAGCCGCTTTTGATGCCGATGGAAATCCCACCAAAGCCCTTGAAGGCTTCTGCCGTGGTCAAGGTGTTTCTCCCAAGAGCGCAGTAACAAAAGATGGATATGTTTGGATCACCAAATCTATTCCGGGGCAATCCACCAGTGACTTGCTCGCTGAGCTCCTCCCCGAAGCTGTTAAGTCTCTCAAATTTGATAAAACCATGCGCTGGGGACTCGAAAAAGCCCGATTCGTCCGCCCGATCCGCTGGATTCTTGCTCTCCTTGGCGAGGAACCAGTTCACTTCGAACTGTTTGGAGTCGCTTCGGGTCTCACATCCCGCGGCCATCGCTTTATGGCCCCCCATGAATTCATCCCCAACTCCTGGGACAACCACCTCGCCCTCCTCCGCGAACATTTTGTCGAACCCGATCCCGCTGAGCGACGCAAGCGGATCGTCGCCCAAGCCCAGTCCGTTGCTAGTGGATCCCCTGATCTCCCCGAAGCATTAGTCAACGAAAATGTCCATCTCACCGAGTGGCCCACCGCCCACGAAGGCACCTTTGCCGAATCATTCCTTGCTCTCCCTGATCCGGTTCTCGTAACCGCGATGGCCAAACACGAGCGGTTCTTCCCGGTTCGCGACCGATCAGGAAAGATTCTCAACAAGTTCATATCAATCCGCAATAATGGCGACGAAGCAAAGGTCAAAGCCGGCAACGAATGGGTTTTAAACGCCCGATTTAATGATGCTCAGTTCTTTTACCGAGAGGACCAAAAGCGAACGCTCGATGATTTCCTATCTGATACCGAACAAATGCTCTTCCAAGAGAAATTGGGAACAGTCCGCCAGCGTGCCGATCGTATCGCTCACCTAACGGTTGAAGTCAATCAAGCATTAGGTGGGATCAATAAGGACGATGCATTTCAAGCCGGACTCTATGCCAAAGCAGACCTCAGTACAGGTCTCGTCAGCGAGCTGAGCAGCCTTCAGGGAATCATCGGCGGCGAATATGCGCGGCGCGAAGGAATGCCCGAGGCGGTTGCTCAAGCAATTGGTTCACAATACGCGCTTCCTGATTCTCTCTCCGATGAAAATCGGTTGGGAGTTGCCCTTCTTTTGGCCGACCAACTCGACAAACTCGCCGGATTCCTCGGTCTTGGACTCGTGCCCAAAGGCTCCAGCGACCCATTTGGCCTCCGCCGCGCTGCCAGCTTTATCATTCAAGGCTCATGGTTGACTGACGCTCACTTAGACATCAAGATGCTGATCGAAAAAGCGACCGAGCAGTATAAAAATCAGAGCATTTCTCTCGATCTTTCCAAGACAGAAGAAGCCCTTGCCGACCTATTCCGAGGTCGATATGAAGCACTTCTGCCGAATGTCGAACACGATGTTCACGCCGCCGCAGCATTGAGTGGTCACTGGCACCAAATATCACGTCCACGCGAATACCTTGCCCGTACCCAACTGCTGGCTGACATCAAACAATCGCCAGATACAGTGCAGACATACACTCGCCCTCTTAACATCCTATCCGCAGCACGGTCCAAGGGCGAACTCGCAAAAGCGATCATCAAACCTAATGAACTCACGCCAGAGGGGCAAGCACTGCACCAGGCCGTTTCTGAGAGGCTCCCTCTCAAAGACGCGATTCATAATTTCTTCGAGTCAACGATGATCAATGATGAAGACTTGACGGTCAGAGCGCGCAATCTGACACTCCTTCAAATGGTGGAAGAACTCCTGCTTGAAATTGGTGATTTCACGAAACTTGTCATTGAATAGCTACGACAGCGGATACTTCTTAACGATTTGGAGAATCGTCTTGAATTCGTCCGTCCCAGCCTCACCAAGCCATTCATAAACCACACTTTCCGTATGGCAAACCCATGCCCCCGCGTCGCGCAACCGCTTCACCGCCAGTTTATATGCCTCCGCCGAGCGACTGGTCACCCCGTCCATCGCTAAGAACACTTCGTATCCCGAGGCCAACAAGTCGAGTGCCGTCTGGCAAACACAAATGTGGGTTTCACATCCCACTAGAATGACTTGCTGCGCCCCGGCGTCTTTGATCCGCCGCAAGAAATCAGGATTGCCACAGCAAGAAAACGCCATCTTCGCCAAAGCTGGACCTTCAATCATGTTGTCCAACTCTTCTTCCGTGCCTCCCATCCGCTCCGGGTACTGGACGGTTGCAACAACCGGCACATCGAGTTCTCTCGCGCATTCGACAAGGAACTTGATGCGCCCCAGCGTCTTTTCATATTCCAAACAACCGGACATGAATTTAGGTTGAACATCAACCACGACAACGATGGATTCTCCAGCAAAAATCCGCATCAGTTCACCGCCGGCAAAATTTCTCCTAAACACTCGCCAAAGCCAACTCGGAACCCATCACCCTGGGCAAAAGCACGCATTGTTAAGACGTCACCATCCTCCAAGAATGTCCGCGATCCTCCTCCGGCGAGTTCGATCGGCTTTGTCCCGCGCCATGTCAACTCAAGCATCGATCCATAACTTCCGGGCTCTGGCCCAGATATCGTTCCACTCGCATACAAATCACCAAACTCAATCGGCGTTCCATTGCTCGTTTGGTGGGCAATCTGCTGGCTCATCGACCAGTATAAGTGCATCGTATTACTTTCACAGATTCTTTCGCCATTCAACAAAACCTCCAAAGCAATATCAAAGTGCTGCTGACCCTGCCTCCTGAGGTGAGGGAGCACTTCTGGGTCTTGCTCCATCCCCTCAATTCGGAACGGCTCTAGTGCGTCCATTGTCACCAACCACGGTGAAACCGAAGTCGCAAATGATTTGCTCAAGAATGGGCCAAGTGGTTGATATTCCCAGCGTTGAATGTCTCTCGCTGACCAATCATTAACAATAACCATCCCCAGAACGTGCTCTTCAGCCGCTTTGCAGTTGATTCGCTTGCCCATCTCGTTCCCTTCGGCAATATAAAAACCCATTTCTAACTCAAAATCCATCTCTTTGGTTGGTCCATAGGTCGGCATTTCATCATCTGCCCCTTTCGTTTGACCTTTTGGCCGAATGATCTTCGTTCCGCTCGCTACAACGCTAGAACTCCGACCGTTGTAACCGACTGGCAAGTGCCGATAATTCGGCAACAAAGGAGCCATATCCGGTCGGAACATCTTTCCAACATTACTCGCATGTTCGATTCCAGAATAGAAGTCAATAAAGGATGTCGGCGGAATTGGAACCGTAAGCACCAGATTCTTTCGATCCAACACCGCCGTCTTGCGCAACTTGGTGTTGTCCTTCAACTCGGTTGAACCGTCAACCAACAACTCAAAGATCCGTTTGCGCAACGCCGAAAGGGATTCTTTATCAAGACCCAAAAATCCGTCCAGCCAAGGAAACTCCTCCTCGTCTAGCAACCCCGTTTCCATAAGCACAGGCAAGTCCAAGGCAAATTCCCCGATTGCGCAGACCATTCCTTCACCTCGTCCCTTGTGAACCGCCACGGCAAAGGGCAAGTTCTGGATCGGAAAATCAGAATCGGAAGCAACTTCTATCCAAGATCGCGCATCTGCCGGAACAACGAACGGTGTCATGGTCACCAGTATCCCAGCTTTTTCAATCCGTCTACCGGCTCATCCACGCTACAGCTGCCAAATCCACCAAACCAGTCTTGGAACAACTCGATGTCTTGATCCGACAATTCATTCGCGCCCACAGCAATCCGATCATCCGTCAACTTAATCAGCTTTCCATCTTCAATCATCAAAATTCGCTCAATTTCGGAAGTCGGAATATCACCCGCCAAGGCAAAGGCACTCGCCAAGCAAATATTCAAAAAGCCGTGCCGATGAACCCCGAGATCTGCATCCAAGTGACGCAAAGGGTCATGCAAACCCGCCGTCATCTTGAACGGAATTTCAATGCTCACCGCCGTATGAATGAAATGAGCCACATCTGCGACAGAGGGGAAGAGATCCGCTGTCACCCCACCCGTCCGCGCCTTCGCACCAAAATTGGGATTCACCGCCGCCAGATCATGCAAAGAATCCTCCAAATGAGAATTCCAAGCAAATTCAACATATACATCATCAACTAAATCTCCCAAACCAGCCCGATCAATCGCCTTCAACGCTCTATGGATTGGCCCGTCTTCATGGGCCGAAACCTTTACTTCATATGCCCCAAATTCAAGGTTTACACACCCTTCCATCCTCTGGATATCACGCTCAAGGCTCGCCATGGTCTTGTCTGGCTCCTCCAACGGATTTCCAATGACGGAAACTCCAAAACCCTCAATCCCTTTTCGCCGACACAACGCATCCAAATCTTGAAGTTTGTTGCTCGGACAAACAAATAAATCCACCATCCAACTCCGGTCATCTTTTAGCCCGACAAACTCGGCGAGGGCTGCCTCTAGCTCGAGTTTCGCCGGCGGGAAAAGCCCCGCATAATTCACCATTCCGTCAAGCAACTGTGTCAGCAGTTTGTTCACACTGGGAAGTTTATCCCCATCGCTACCCCAAAGTCGGTACAATTTTAGTTCTGTTGCGCCACGATGATGTGTCGTTTCCATGGAAAACCAAGGTGCAAATGATGCGTGTTTTGATTGCGGACGATGATCCGATTATTCGTCTTGACCTCCGACAAATGCTTGAGAGTCTCGGCTATGAGGTGGCTGCCGAAGCCGAAGATGGGCTCGTGGCGGTCAATTTGGCAAAATCAGAAACCCCTGATGTCTGTTTGTTTGACGTCAAAATGCCAAATCTCGACGGCATAGATGCGGCAACCCAAGTCGCCGAAGCAGGAATCGCTCCAGTCGTTCTTCTCACCGCATATAGTGACCAAGAACTCATCAATCGGGCCAAAGAAGCAGGTGTCTTCGGTTATCTCGTCAAACCGTTCAAGCCCAGTGATCTCACCCCCGCGATCGAAGTTGCGCGAAGTCGATTTGAATCAAACATCGCGTTAAGTAAGGAAATCTCCGACCTCAGCGAACGTCTCGAAGCCCGGCGTGCAATTGAAAAGGCAAAGGGAATTCTGATGCGCGAACACAGTCTCGACGAAGCAGAAGCCTATCGCCGAATTCAAACCCAGTCCATGAACGCCCGCAAGTCAATGAAGGAAGTCGCCGATGCGATTATCCTTGCCAGTGATGTCTAAGCGACTGGTTAGGGCTAAGTCATAACATTCGACAGATTCATTTCGTAGAATCCATCGTGCCCAAAACCGCCCTCGTTTGGCTTCGCCGCGACCTCCGGCTCCGTGACCACACCGCCCTTGCCCAAGCGACTGCAACCCACGAAACCGTCCACATCGCTTTCGTCTACGACACAAATATCCTCGATCAACTTACCAACAAACACGACCGCCGCCTTCAATTCATTCACCAATCTCTCGAAGAAATTCAGCGTAAAACCAGCTGCCTCATAACCCTTCACGGCGATCCAATTGACCTCATTCCCCAACTTGCGGACGAACTCAAGGTCGACACTGTCATCGCTGCCCATGATGACGATCCTTACGCAATCACACGGGATCAATCCGTTCGGACCAAACTGCAAAGTAGATTCGTCACCGTTCTCGACCACCTTATCCGCGAAAAAAGGGAGATACTCAAAGATGACGGCACCCCCTACCGAGTTTTCACCCCTTATTCTCGCGCTTGGCGAAACTCAATAACCCCTCGCGACTTCAGCGAGCGAACTCCTGATCTCACCAAAATCAAACCACCTAGCCAATTCAAAACCGGCCGGATCGGCAACCACAAGTTAACAGAAATCGGATTCCACCCGACAGAGATCTGGCTAGCCCCTGGTGAAGACGCGGCACTTCAACGACTCCACGACTTTCTTCCGAAAATCTCTGACTACTCTCACAATAGGAACGATCCGGCAAAAGAGGGTACAAGTGGCCTTAGTGTCCATCTCCGATTCGGCACGATCAGTATCCGCGAGTGCTTTCGCGCCGCTCAATCTCAGCTAGCATCAACCAAATGGGAGACAGAACTGATTTGGCGAGAGTTCTATCACATGCTCCTTGCAAACTTCCAGGAACTCGGAGAAGGCAAAACATTCCAACCATCTACAAACGATATCAACTGGCCGGGCGACCCCAGCCATTTCGAAGTATGGAAAGCCGGTCAGACTGGCTATCCCCTCGTTGATGCCGCGATGCGGTGCTTCAACGCCACCGGGTGGATGCATAATCGGCTCCGCATGGTCGTCGCCATGTTTCTCACGAAAGATCTGCTCATCGATTGGCGATTGGGTGAACAATACTTCGCCGAAAATCTACTGGATTTCGAGCTCGCCTCAAATAACGGCGGGTGGCAATGGTCTGCTTCAACGGGAGCCGATGCCCAGCCTTACTTCCGCATTTTCAACCCCATCCTCCAAAGTGCAAAGTTTGATCCACAAGGCACATTCATCCGAGAATGGGTACCCGAACTCACCACGTTTGACAACCAGAGTATCCACTGGCCGTTCCAGCCGGACGGCACCCGAACCCTCGAAACACCCCCCAACTATCCCGATCCGATCGTCATCCACAAAGACCAAAAAGACAAAGCGATCTCCTTATTCAAGAAGCCCTAACCCAATTTTCGTTGTTCACCGGGCTGCAAGAGACACTTCTGGCACGCCCGATTCTTCAACTCATGATCAATAATCCTGAGAGTTAAGCCTGAGTCTTCCAAAGATCGCAACTCGCTCTGCAGTTGGAGCACCGCACCAACAATGCAATCGAGTCGATTTTGGAGCTCAATGCAATCCACACCTCGATTCAGATCCAAAACCAAAAGAACCGCTTGGTCGTGGATTTGCCGTGTTTCTCGGTGGATTGCTCTTTGGAAAATATGAACATCCGACATAGTGCAATTATCAATAAAGGGGTCAAGATGCCACATAGTCAAAATTGTTCAACTAACCGCAAGCTAAGTGATCCTCTTTTCATGCTCAGGTGACTCCAAATACCCCTCGAGCTGAATCATTGCACCCGTCATCGAACTCAACCTGCGCTGGATGTCTTGACTGGATGAACCCTGCTTTACGTCCAAAACGAGCAACTCCGCTAATTGCAAAACATTCTTGGCCATTCGATCAACTAAGTCCGATGAATCCCCCTTCTTAAGGAAATGCTTTGCCACAAGTGCCATAGGCATAGTCTAAGTGAACAAGAAAAAATCACAAAGAGTAAATCTTGCGGTATTCACAACAGGCCCAATCCAGATCAACCCCCAAAACCAGCCATAATTTCCCCCGATGCAACGCCCGAATCCCTGGTACCGATTCGTCGCCTGGTTCTTCCGATATGTCGTCTATGGAAGCCTAGGCGGAGTCCGCGTGATCAATGCCGACAGAGTCCCGCAATCTGGACCGATTCTCATCGCTCCGATCCATTTCAGCACCGCCGACCCACCTCTCATGGGGGCCGCCTGCCCCCGCCCTCTGCGATTCATGGCAAAGAAAGAACTGTTCTTCTTTCCTCTCAAGTACTTCATCCGCAGCGTTGGAGCATTTCCGGTAAGTCGAGGAGAAGGCGATACTGCCGCTGTTCGACTCACTCTGGACCAATTGAAACTCGGGAATGGCGTTCTGATTTTCCCCGAAGGAACTCGAGGTGATGGCAAAACCCTAGGCAGCATTCAACTCGGATTAGCCATGATTGCCAAAAAAAGTGGCGCAATGATCGTTCCCGTTGGTATCAACGGTACCCAGAGAATGCTCCCAAAGGGACAAGCCATTCCCAAACGAGCTAAACTCGTCGTCTCGTTCGGGCACCCATTCAGCTATGAAGAGGTCGCAGTTTCGTCAAACGAAAGAGAAAACCGCAACCTTTTCGTTCAAGAACTAACCAAAAGGTTACTTGCCGCCGCTGAGGAAACAGGCCTGCATCTTGAACTACCTAAAACCGACGCTGAAAGCTAAACCCAACTGTTGGATCGCCCTCGCGGAACAAATACTTAAGCGATGCCCCCTGAAAAGGCACAATCTCGACTCCCGCCGTGACCGAGTTCCGATCCGCCTCCCCAATCAGTCGAAACTCTTGTGAGAAAGGCAACGAAACACTGTAGAAAATGCCTCCTCCATCCCGACTCCACCCGCCAACCGTCAATATCGTCGGAACATTTTGGTTCAAATCGCCCCAATTTCCAAAATAGTAACTAATCGCCGCATAAGCCGCAATCTCCCCCCGGGTCTGATCAGTGACGTCCAGAACCCCGAAACTAATCCCGGGCGCAATGTCAGTGATTGGACTCAGATAGTTATAACTGATATTCAATCCTGGCGTGATCTTGTCTGAATCAATGCTCTCACCGGAGATTTCAATCTCAAAGTTCTGAGTCAAACCATATCCGATCCAACCAAAGGCAATATCGCGGCTCGGAGTTGAAAGGAGTTCAAGCTTGACAACGCCTTCCGGAACTTTTCGGCCCTGGGGAGTCGTGATCAATCGATCTGCTATTACCTCAGCCGGAACCAAGAGCAGCAATGCAACCAAAACCGAAACGTGCGCCTTCACAGTCAAACTGTACCTCGGCTAACCAAGCGGTTAAGCGACGCTTCCATAATATCTTGAGTTTGTGCGCTCACGGTGTAGACCAATGCTTCACGATAAACTCTTTGTGCGGCGTGGTGAATACTATTCGCTGCACCAGAAGAAGCAACAACTCCAGCATGGGCGCATCGAGCCGCCAAGTCAATTGCCCAAGCCCGGGCGCGGAGTCGTGATTCCAAGTCTTCCTCATTCTCCAGTATCTTCTCTCGGCAACGACCCAGCTCTTCATCGAGTGCGACCCATGCCTCATGAATGAATAACGCCCCTCGATGTCCGTACGCTTGGTGAACGATATCCAATCCTGCTCGTGCGCATCCCAAGGCGAACCAAGCTTGGAGGGTCACGTTTATCATGTCGTTATTCGCGAGCCAACCTGCGGGCTTTATGAAAGCAACCCGATCAGCCGGAAGTAACCAATTGGTTAATGTGGCCTCCATAGTTTGTGGACTTTCCATTGCCGCCAGCCGCATCGGGCCCTGAAACGTGATCGCACCGCCATGTTGCTCTGAATCGATAAACGGAACAATGCCAAAAACGGAATCCCCACTCGGCAAAGCTGCTCCGATTAAAAATTCTTGATAAAACGAATGCCCCGTAACCCATGGCACTAATCCATCCAGCCGATATCCCCCATCAACTTCTCTCGCCCGCATGATGGGTTCCCCTGGTCGCCTGAGTTGGCTAAAGCCAATTCCCACCAAGTGATCATCCGCCATTCTCGGCAGGTAATCCTGCTTCAATTCACCTGAACCCCACTTCGAAATCATGCTCACTGCACTTTGGTGCTGTGTTTGCAAGAATGCGAGAGATCCGCTTCGACGCGCTACTGCCTCTTGAAACATCCGAAAGGAAGTTTCATCCAATTCCGGACCCCCAAACTCCGCCGGTCGACGCAGCGCCATTAATTTCCGATCACGCAAACCCTTGAGCGCGACCCGCAGTTCCTCAACATCTCCATCGATCAAATTCGCCCTCGGTGCAACGTGGTTGACCAAAAACTCCTCCGCTACCTCCAATTCGTGAGTTATTGCTTCCATCCCTCTGTCCATACTCCATTGGGGTCGAGTGTATTTTTTAAATTTTGACGATACCGCGCCGAAATGGGATCAACTATTCCAAATCGGACTCCGCCTGGCCCCAAACCCCAACCAGAAGGTGGAATGTCTAGTTTACGATCAGACCAAATCCATCGTCCCGATGCATCCATGATTCCATAATCCGCGGCGAACCCCTTCGGGACACGATGAATCCACGTCGGCCCATCAAATATTGGTAACTCATGTTCTCTGGGCTTCGATGCAAGGGGACTCAGTCGAAAGCCAATTTCCAGGATTTCGGCGAGCGAACCCCGTGAACCAACCATCATGCGATGCAAGTCAAATCCTGCCACACTTTTGACCACCCCTGCCCCAGAAGTTACAATTTCGCCGGAAGCCAACCGCATCTTCATCCCAATCACCCAGTCACGGATTGCACCAACCGACTCTTGATGAAAGTGAGGAAGCCCCAATCCAACCAAACCTCCGACCGTTTCACCAGGATAACCCAGCCAACCCCGATTCCTCACAATGGGCATGCACAGCCCGTCTAGCGCCAAAAGCTCTGTCAGATCATCCAAACGCACACGAGATCCCACTCGGACAACCAGGTCGTCGGGCCGGTAGTCAACCACTTGGTCAAAATCTTCAATTCGATGAATGTCTGTGCATTCAGGCAACCAAACTGCTCCCGTTCCAAACCCCGAAACCCTCATGTTGCGGCTCCTCGCCACCTCATCTTGTGTTCAATGCAACCCTTCGCATCTGGGATGATCTTGCAGGGATTGCAACCCTCACCAGCTTCAAAAACCCCCCGCATCTTTCCATGAACCTCAAGGGTTAATGAGTCAAACATTGTGCGTAGCAGATCTGCTTTTTCCACGCCCACTCCGTGCTCTCCCGTTACCGAACCCCCCAACTCCAAACACTTCTCAATGATTTTCTCCCCGGCCCGAATAACTGCTTCAACTTTTCCCTCCTCCCGTTCATCAAAGTAAAAGATGGGGTGTAAATTCCCGTCTCCGGCATGAAAAATGTTCGCCACACCGATCCCTTCTTCCTCAGCAACTCGGTAAACCGTTTCTAACATTTCCGGCAACCGACTTGGCGGAATAACGCCATCGTGTGTCACCACGGTCGGAGCCAATCGTCCGAGGGCACCAACCCCTTTCTTCCGCGCTGTCCACAGTTTTGCTCGCGCTTGCTCATCACCCGCTACCCGCACCTCGATCGCGCCTCCGTCGCGTCCAATCTGGATCATTTCCTCCAGCTCCCGCAAGGCGATGCCGCTAACTCCATCCGTCTCGACCAAAAGCATCGCCGCCGTCCCCTCGGGATACTCCAGTTCAAACCCCGCCTTCACTGCAGACAAAACGTTTGCGTCCATCATCTCCAGGGCGGCTGGCGTCACGCCACTCCGCACCATTGCCCCAACACACTTTGAAGCCTCAACAACCGAACGGAAGCATAAAGTAGCCGTTGCCACTTCCTGAGGATTTTTCGTTAACTTGACCCAGGCTTCCGTAACAATTCCAACTGTTCCTTCACTGCCAACGACCAAACTGAGCAGATCCTCATCGCCACCACATGGCCCTCCAAGCTGAACGACCTCCCCACGGGCGGACACCATTTTGACTCCCAGCACATGCTGAGCCGTGACTCCGTATTTAAGCGTGTGAGGCCCCCCCGAATTCATCGCAATATTGCCGCCAAGCGTGGAAACGCTCTGGCTACTCGGGTCGGGAGCAAAATGATATCCAAATGGTTGAACCGCTTTGCTCAGTTTTAAGTTTGCAATCCCCGCCTGTGCGTGGAGCCACTCCTCCTCAATCGAGAAAGACAAAATATTGGTCAACTTCTTGGTGCTGATCACAACTCCACCCAAAGCGGGCATCGCCCCTCCGCTCAGCCCTGTTCCCGCGCCCCGTGGTGTGATCGGAATCTCATTCTCAAAGCACCACTTGACCACCAAAGCAACGTCTTCGGTCGATTGCGGAACAACAACAACAACTGGCGCATTGCGTTCAACCGTATAGGCATCACTCGAATAAACGCGGCGAACGGCTTCACCCCCCAAAATTGAATCAGCTCCAATCAACTCCGCCAAAGCCTTTTCAATTCTCGCCGAGTCTTCCACCACCACTTCATTGTATCCGAGTAACATCACCCCGTGTTCATCAGCTTCGAAGGCCCCGAAGGTGCCGGCAAATCCACCCTCATATCCCGACTCAAATCCGAACTTGAAGCGAACAATTACCCTGTACTCACAACTCGGGAACCCGGCGCGGGTGATCTCGGACGATCAATTCGCACACTCCTCCTTGAAGAAGGAGAAATGCCCGCGCTCAGCGAACTGTTCCTCTTCCTGGCAGATCGCGCTAATCACGTTCAAACCATCATTAAGCCCGCATTAGCTGAAGGACAAATAGTCCTGTGTGATCGTCACGCTGACTCCACCATCGTGTATCAGGGCTATGCCCGTGGACTCGATTTGAACTTTCTTCGAGAAGCCAATCTCCAAGCCACACAAAATCTTCGACCAGATTTAATCATCCTCCTTGATCTTGATCCTGAAATTGGACTCGGGCGACAAACTTCTAAAGATCGCTTAGACAACGAATCTCTCGAATTTCATCAAAAGGTCAGAAATGGGTTTTTGAGCGAATCTCTTCGCGAACCAGCACGATGGCAAAAAATAAATGCCGCCCAAAGTCCGGAAGAAGTCTTCCAAGACGTTTTGGCGGCACTCAAGCCCCGGCTGTCCCTTTAAGGGAAGATTCCGCGCATCACAGTTGCTTCCGCAACTCGCTTGACACCGATAATCATGGCAGCTGTGCGCATGTCGGTATTGTGCTCGCGCATCGTATGCGCTACCGCACCATAGCTGTGGCGCATAATCCGCGAGAGTCGTTCGTTGACCTGATCCTCTTCCCAGAAGAAGTTCTGCAAGTCCTGAACCCATTCGAAGTATGAACACACAACCCCGCCGGCGTTTGCCAAGATGTCCGGAACAACCAAAACACCCTTGTCGTGTAGGATTTTGTCTGCTTCCAAAGTGGTCGGACCATTTGCGCCCTCCACAACAATTTTGGCTTTGACGGCATCAGCGTTCTTGTCAGTAATCTGAGCTTGGATCGCCGCCGGAATCAGGATATCGCAGTCCAGTGCTAGGAGTTCAGCATTCGAAATGTTGTCGCATTCTTTATAATTTTGAATGCCTCCATCAACTCCGGAATACTTGTCGTAAAGGTCTTGAATCGGCAATCCATTAGCATTGAAAATCGCACCGCTCGTATCGCTGATCGCAATGACTTTTGCACCCTTTTGCTCTGCCAATCGTGCTGCCACGGAACCGACGTTGCCAAAGCCCTGAACAACAACTTTAGAACCCTCTAGGCTCATATTGTTGTTGTGGCAAGCTTCCTCAGTGCAAACAATCACGCCTCGACCTGTCGCCTCAACTCGTCCTTCTGATCCACCAAGCTCAATTGGTTTCCCGGTGACCACACCTGGAACCGTGTAGCCCGCCTGCATGGAATAGGTATCCATGATCCAGCTCATGACTTTGGCACTTGTTCCTACATCCGGTGCCGGAATGTCACTCCGCTCTCCGATGATGGAACTAATTTCAGAAGTAAACCGACGAGTGAGTTTTTCAAGTTCCCGATTACTCAACTCCTTAACGTTGCACTTAACTCCCCCTTTGGCTCCGCCGTAAGGAATATTAACAACTGCGCATTTCCAGGTCATCCACATCGCGAGGGCGGTTGTTTCACCAAGATCAACATCCGGGTGGTACCGAATTCCCCCCTTCGTTGGTCCTCGACTCTGGTTGTGCTGAACACGGTATCCCTCGAAGCACACAACTTCGCCACTGTCCATAACAACGGGGAAATTGACGACCAGAGCGCGCTTAGGTCGCCCCAGAACCTCTATCAAACCCTCATCAAGATCAAGATAACCTGCAGCGTGTTCCAGCTGCTTTCGCGCCATTGCCTGTACGTCGTACTCGCTCATTCTTGTCAAACCACCTTGGGCTGGAACAGTCTTACCACCAATGCGAACACCGGTAAGGCAACTACGCCGTTGTAGACCGCCGTCAGAATTGTAGCCCCAATCGCAGGCCCAAGTGGTGAAGGTGGGGCCAAGATAATCAAAACCATTTGAGCGATCAGGGTTCCCAGAGCAACCCAACCCGCTCCACCCCAAACTGAAGGCTCTGACTCACTTCTCGTTCCAACAAAATATCCCGCCAAGACCCGACTCACCGCATAGTGTGTCAATGAAGCTCCCGAGATCGCCCCGGTTAAAATTCCGCTCAAGAGGCCCAACGCTCCGCCCGCTGCTGGTCGCGAAACAAGGGCCAGCGATAACGCAACTACAAGCGGCAAGTTGATCTGCGCCCCCAGAATGAGATACCGATCCAAGAACCCCGCCTGAAAGACTGTCGCAACGACCAGCATCAAAATTGCTCCAATAACCGATAAGGCTTGCCTCACTTCAGGATTGCCACCTCTTTTGTCATCCCTATTTGACTGGATGGCAGAATGTAGGCGCGTCTCACCCCATATTCGCGATCGTTAAAGTACTCTGAAACAAAACCAATGCGTATTCCTCTCGGAATGAATTCACTGTATCCTGTTGTAATCACTTCAGTGCCTGGGGCAATGTCCACATCTTCAAACACATCCATGACCAATCTGTCGCTTCGTTGCCCTTTTGCCAATCCAGGAACAGGAATGGGTGATCGCGCAATACAACCAATTCTTACACCACTTGAGGTCAGCAAAACCGCCTGACATGTTCTTTCTGAAACCGTACTCACCAAAGCGAGTAAACCATTTGGTGTAACAACAGGAAGATTTGGCTTGATACCGTCTTGAGAACCACGGTTGAGAGTGATACGGTTGTCGTAAGGAACGTAGTGAACAATATCGGCATTGACCCTGCTTCTTCCAATTGTATTGAGATTCAGCTTTTCTCTCAAATCAACAATTTGCTCCTCCATCCGCTCGGCTGAATCAATATAAACCTGAGCGGCGACAAGCTGTTGTCGAAGTGCCAAATTTTCTGTCTTCAGGCGTTCTGCGTCTCCGATGCCAGCAAAGAAACGGTCAAAACCCTGAGAAAATCCATATGTTCTGATCACCATCGGCATGATGAACGACCGAGCTAAGCCAGAAACAGGATCAACTACCCCTGCATTTCGTAATCGATTTTGCAAAGTTCCAAGCGCAACGCTCACCACCAATAAGACAATGAGCCAGATCCATTCGCGCCGCGGGGGATCGTTTAGCCTCTCGATGCGTTCTCCAGCATCCGACGAATCGCCGGATTCTCATTCAACAAATCTAGCATACGACCCGTTCCGATCGCTACACAACTCAGTGGATCACGAGCAATTAATACGGGCATCCCCGTCTCCTGTGAGATCAACCGGTCAAGGCCTCGAATCAATGCCCCGCCTCCCGCGATTACAATTCCGGTATTCATGCAGTCTGCCGCAAGTTCGGGCGGAGTTGCTTCCAATGTGAGCTTGACTGCTTCAACGATCTCATGAATGGGCTCATGAATGGCATCTCGAATCTCAACGCTAGTGATTTCTGCTTGTCGGGGCAAGCCAGAGATCAAGTCACGCCCCTTGATCGACATCGTGAGTTCTTCCTCCAGCGGATAGGCCGACCCAATTTCAATCTTAATCTGCTCTGCCGTTCTCTCACCGATAAACAGGTTATATGCGCGCCTGACGTAAGCTCCAATCGCATCATCAATTTCATCCCCAGCTGTCCGTACAGACCGACTATGGACTATCCCCGCAAGCGATATGACCGCAACTTCGGTCGTTCCACCGCCAATATCAACGATCATTGACCCAACAGGTTCCTCAATGGGCAACCCTGCCCCAATCGCAGCCGCCATCGGCTCTTCAATAACATAAGACTTATGTGCCCCCGCTTTCCTAGCCGCATCGAGCACAGCATCACGCTCAACTTCAGTTACACCGCTCGGAATCCCAACGACAACGGTTGTTTGGAGCGTCATTCCACGACTAGCCTTCTTGATGAAATGCTTGAGCATCGCCAAAGTCTGGTCAAAATCCGCGATGACTCCATCCTTCAAAGGGCGGATTGCAATGATGTTAGCCGGAGTCCGTCCCAGCATCCGCTTGGCTTCTTCACCAACAGCATAAACTTTGCCTGTGTCGCGATCAATCGCAACTACGCTGGGCTCCCGAATGATAACACCCCGTCCAGCTAAATGAACGAGAGTATTTGCTGTACCAAGATCAATGCCAATGTCTCGACGAAACCGCGAGGTCAAAGACTTCAACCAACTATTCGGATATTGGGAGCTCACCTGAAAATCAAACTATCCAGTTTAGTTCCCAGAAGATTGGATTCCCACCGGGCCCCGTCGACCGCTAGCTGGTCCGCCTGCTGCTGCGCCACCACCGCCCGCACCGGCAGCCGCACTACCAGCATTCGGCAGGGCATTTGCATAGACGACTGCTCCTTCAGCCGGCTGAACCTCGGTGAGGGGAACCGCCGCCGGAGCCGTCAATGCGACCGGCTTGCGCTGCGTTAGCGCAAATGCAAGCGAAAAGCCAATCATAAAAACGATGGCCACGATGACGACGATCAAATTGGTTTGGTCCTTCAAAGTTGACTCCTGACGGTTCCTTCAGTTTAGCACGAAGAAGCATCATCTTTGATGCAACCTGCAAGCCAAAGGATACCGAACTCCCAAATTTAATGTCGGAAGTGCCGCGTACCTGTCAGAACCATAGTGATTCCCAACTCGTCGGCCCGCGCGATGACCTCGTCATCCTTGACACTGCCACCTGGCTGAATCACTGCCTTGACCCCGGCTGCGGCTGCAGTCTCAATGCTATCGGGGAAGGGAAAGAAAGCATCGCTTCCCAAGGCACATCGCGGTGCCGTCTCACCTGCTTGCTCCAAAGCCAACCGAACCGACTGAACCCGATTCATCTGGCCCGCACCAACCCCAAGCAACTGCCGATCATCCGTCAGCACAATTGCATTACTCTTTACATGAGGAATCATCCGCCAAGCCAATTTCATCGCCGCAAGTTCGTTGTCCGAAGGCTGACGTTTCGTCACGACTTGCCACTCATGTCCAGGATCCTCATCTGATCCCTGAATCAAAACGCCCCCGCGAATCGACCGAACAGTGAGATAAGACTCGGTAGGAGACGCAGATGCAACGAGCAATCGAACATTCTGGCCCCACCCTTTCCGATTCTTAAAAACCTCAATCGCCTCATTGGTAAACCCAAGTCCGATGACCACCTCCAAGAAGTTATTGGGCTGAGTCATCGCTTCCGCAGCCGCCAAATCAATCACCCCATGAAAAGCCGCTATCCCACCAAATGCAGAAATGGGATCACTCGATTTAGCCGCACTGTAGCTCTCAGCCATCGAGCCCATTTCTGCGGCTCCACAAGGATTCCCGTGCTTGATGATTGCGCAGGAGTTGGGCACCAAATCCATGACCAATTCCCAAGCCCCATCCGCATCAAGCAAGTTGTTGTAACTTAGCTCTTTACCCCAAAGCTGTTCTGCTTGGGCAATCCCATTTTTTGCTAATGGATCAACATACAGCCCCGCGACCTGATGCGGATTCTCGCCGTACCGCATCGCGAGTTGTTTTCGAACGCCCATCGTCACTGTTCCAGAAAGCGGGTCAACCCCTGCCGCTTCACTAAGATATCGGGCAATAACAGAATCGTAATAAGCAGTGTGACGGAAGGCTGCCGCACTTAATTCCATCCGGAGAGCATTGATACTTCCTGCACTCAGGGCGTCCCCGACACGGTCGTAGTCCGCCGGATCAACAACGATCGTCACATTATGAAAATTCTTGGCGGCCGCCCGAACCATTGCCGGTCCACCAATGTCAATCGACTCAATTGCCTCGTCCAAATCATGATCACCGGTGACCGTTTTTTCAAATGCATAGAGATTCACACAAACCAAGTCAATTCCGACAATGCCCGCTTGATCCATCTGTGTGAGGTGTGACTCCAATCGCCGATCACCCAAAATTCCTCCGTGAACCATCGGATGGAGAGTCTTCACTCGGCCATCCAACATCTCAGGAAAGCCCGTGATGTCAGCGACATCAGTGACCGCAATGCCTGCTTCACGTAGAGCTTTTGCCGTTCCGCCCGTACTCAGAATGTCAAAACCCAGCGAAACAAGTCGCTGGGCGAAGTCAACTACGCCACTCTTATCGGTCACACTGATCAGGGCACGGGCCATGCCCCAATCCTACACCCCTAGCGATTCCCGCCGGGCCGACTGGTTCCACCAGTTGTTGCCCCCGTCGAATTTCCCGTTGCACCGGTTGTCGAACCTGTAGGTTCTCCCGTAGTTCCACCATCCGGATCAACAGTTGGAGGGTTTGGCTCTTCTTCCTTTTTGACTTTGACGGTTAGAGTTTTTTTCGTTTCCAATCCTTGATCATCAACGGCGGTTAAAGTGAAAACCGTATCTTCGGACACGATAAAGTCGCGCCGATCATCCATTGTCGTCAGCTCGTCCGTACGGTCACCGTAAGTCAGAGTCAAGCGGGCCGCCCCGGTGACCTGCCACCGGAGAGTCGTTCTGCCGATCAGCGGATCGACCTCCAGCGGATCACCAGAAAAACGACCGATTTGTGCCTTAGAGTCCTTCACAAATTTGACCGTAATTTTCTCCTTCACTTCCTGTCCTGCAGAATTGCGAACAATAAGGGTGTATTCCATCGTCTTGACTCCCTTGCCCGGCAGATCATCCGGCGGAGATGGAACTTGGATACTTGTCGCCTTCGGATCAATTTGCCCAATCGGCTCTAAATAAGCATAGACCGCCGCATCATTCAAGCGGTAGTTGAAGACAACCGAGGATCCCAATGGGATCTCCTTTTGGTTCGCCGCGAAGGCCAGTATCTTCGCTTCCGGCATCACTGGTGGCTCCTCAACTGTGACCGTCACAACAATGGGCTTACTCTTTACTTTTCCTGAGACTGCAACAAATTCGATCGTATAGTCCCCCGCCGCCTCAGGTGAAAAAGTCAATTCTCCGTCCGCAGGGAGCCGCTCGTTTAAAGCTCCTCCCGCAGTGATCGTGACCGAATTCGCATGGCTCGAATCCCAAACCAGCGTCACCGGATCACCGACTGTAATCGTTCTGGGTTGAACCGAGTAACTAACAATCTCGGGCGGCTTGGGAATACTCAAAATCCAGCCAACGAGAACCACCAATATAGCCAAGACAGCAATCAGTGGCCCAGGGGAAACAATCGGCCGCACTTCAACATGAACCTGACAGTTCGCTGCTACCGCTGGATTATCCGTGCTCCGAGTGCTAATCGTGACGGGAGCAATCGCCATTGACTGTAAGGCTTTCACCTTTGTCGCGGTTCCCGCCATCGGAATCAAACGTTGTTGCCCCGGCCCAAGCGTGATCTGATTCTGCTCAAACTCAAATGCAATCAGATCGTCAACATCACTAGCAAAGAGTTGCAGATTCTCTTCAGTATTCCCCAAATTGATCACGGAGACCTCAAAAGCAGTTTCACGACTCATGGAAGTCACGGTTCCCCTTTTTGGATTTGCCTCGATCGAAACATGGCTGAACGAATTGACCGCCAAGGAACTCTGAACAGTCTTTGACTCCCCAGTGTCCAAAGATCGAACTCGGATGACAAAGGGATAGATTCCCGCTTTGCTTTCTGATTCTCGGGGAGGCTTGATAAAAATGCGCTCTACCTTGGTCTCCCCTGATTGAACCCACAGCGTAGGCACAGGAATCGCCGCCCACTCTGGGTCAAGGCCCTCCATTGAAATTTCAAACTCTTCCTCTTTCGCACCTGCATTGACAATCTCAAATGCAACTGGCACGCTCGAACCTGGTTCAACCGTTGCCTCGTCATTCGCAAGCCGAATTGAGAAACTCATAGCTCAATTTTAGCACTCACACCTCTTTCCGACCCTTCCAAAGCCGTAAACTAAACCTAACCCGAATGCTCGCATTCCTTTTCCCCCTTCTTGCTCCTCCCCAATTCAACATCCAAACCTATACCCAGGCATTGACCCCACCGGAACTACTTCCCTTGGGTGGATACACCGAACGCGGCGACCACATTGCCGATCCCGGCGGACAAGAACTCTTCGCTCGAACCCTGATCATTTCACTAGGGACGCAAAAAGTGGCATTTGTCAGTTTTGAGGGCCTGACTGTCCCCGAAAGCCTTCACTATGAAGTCCAAAGACGGCTCCCCAACACTCCTGTTTTTCTTGTTGCAACACACACCCATTCCGCGCCCGATACGCAGATGCTGAACGAGAGAATGAAATTCCGAATCCCGGGGATTGCACCTTTCAAGCGGGAGTGGCTCGATTGGTACGCCCTCCGGATTGCGGGCGGAATCGCCAAAGCCGAGCAGTCCAAGCCCATCCCCACAAATCTCAATATCAGCAACTGGGGCACGAACCTTGCCCGCTCCAGAAGGCCGAAATCGAGTGTAAGCAATATCCTCTATGTCATTCATGGTCAAAACGATCAGCCTCTCCTCACAATTTTTGGCGCTCACGCGACTTGTTTAGATGCAGACAACCGAAAAACAAATGGAGATTGGCCCGGCGAATACATGCGTCGCACCAATGCTCTTGTTTTCCCTGGTGCGATAGGAAATGCCAGCCCCAACTTTGATCAAGCACAGGGTCAGCCGAAGGCAGAAGGCGTTGCCACGGCACTCTTGAAATATGTTTCAGGTGGTTCAAAAATCAGCGAGAACCTTGCATTTGCGACCGAGCCAATAAAACTCGACCCACCCAAGCCCCACCCCGAATTTGCAAAGCAGAACGGAGTCAACGAAGCACTTGCGACAATCGCCGTGAGCCGATTCGCTCCCCCAGAAGCAAAGATCACAGTTGCTCTCGTTGGGCGTGTCGCCATCGTCGGCATCCCTGGTGAGCCGACGAATGACATTGAACGAATCATCAGGGCCCGCGCTGAGCAAGCTGGATTTCAAGGTGTAGTTGTGAGTCACTGCAATGGCTGGATCGGCTACATCCTCAGCCCCGAAGACTACGATCGCGGAGGCTATGAAGCGACCCTCTCGTTCAACGGTCGAGAAACCGGACTCCGAGTGATCGAAGCGGCAACAAGGCTCTTCAAAAAGCTCTCTAAATCCGCCACAAACGCATATTCAGTTCAGAAATAACTCTTCGCAAAGAGACTAAGGCATCATCCCGCTCTTTCTCTACCGATTCACCCTCAGCGAGATCAGTACTTCCAAGCTCTATCAACGCTCGCCCATTTCCTAAAATAGCGTCACCGTCAGTCGTCATCTGAAACATTTGAGGAACGGCATCCAAGAACGAATTGAGTCGAATCACGCTTCGCGCCGCGCGATCCTTAGCTCCTTCACCTCGGTAAGTTGCAATCGAGTGATCTCCGAACCAAATGGTATAGCTCCCATCTGATCCAGGGATTGATCGGGCCGAGAGGGAGGTGGTAGTCGAGCTTCGTTTGATCGGCACTCCAAACTCGTTGAGAGAGCGAATGATGAATTGTGCTCGTTCATTGGTTGGCGGGTGAGTGCGATAAATCCCCCAATCAATCTGGGGGCTCAAGCGTTCTCGGTATCCAAGTCGCTCCATAAAAGTCAAAACACCAACCGGGTTGTAGCGACTCTTCCGCAGATACTGAATTCCCCCGTAATCGGCCGAAGTTTCGGCTTGGACACTCCATCCACTCGAAACCCCCGCTCCGACAAGCTGAGCCGCCATCAGCGCGTTGACCGCATCGCGATTCCCGCCCGACATTGCGGCCGCGATCACTAATGGGAGTGTCGCCAAACTGAATTTCGCTTGTTCCCGTTGCAATGTCGCGACATGTCGAAATGCCGCATGAGAAATTTCGTGCGCAACAACCCCCGCAAGCTCATCATCTGATTCAGCGAATTTAAGCAACCCTTCAAAGAAGTAAATCGTTCCGCCTGGCAACGAAAAGGCATTGACATCTTCTCCTTGGACGAGTTTGAATTTGTACTCAAATGTACTATGGCGCTGATCGCCCCACAAAACACTCACTGCATCTTGGTTGGCAATTTCCGCAATCTCGGCTCCAATCGCCTGAAGGCGAGCCGTCGCATCGAGATCGGTACTTGCTTTGAGCTGTTTATCAATCTCCTCCTCAGCCTGCTTACCGAGCTCAATATCACGTTGAATATCATCCTTGAGCCGTTTCTCGGCCTCTTCTCTTTTCTTCGTTTCTTGCGGATCAACTTCCTTTTCTTGAATTGAAAGAAGAATATCTTCCACAAAAGCGGGCCGACTGGCGCACAGATCACAAGAATGACTGACGGGCCGAGCGGGAACCGAAGCTGTGAGAAGGGCCACTGAGGCCAAGAGTGAAAGCATTGTCGTATTAGCTCACCATACAAGACGTTTAAGGTTCAAATTCGTTCCCCAAGAGAATAGGTCGGTCGCGATCTTTGTCAACGATGCACAAAATTCCGAACGGCTCGCTCGATTGATTCATAAACTGGTGGGGAACCAACGGGCCAACATGAACAACATCCCCGTGACCCAATTCTTGCCAAGTCCCATCAAGCAAGACTCTCCCCGACCCGCGCATAACTACCACACAATGCTCGTGCTGATGCTTTTCGTGCGACGTATATCCGCCTGGTTCGATTTCAAAATAGCGAGTTTCAAACTTACTGTCCTCAGAGCTAAAAAGAACTCTGCGACTCACATCCTGCCATTGTCCTTCTTCATTCTTATAAGTCGTTTTTTCAACCCCTGGCCACTCAAGCCCAACTCCTTTCTCAATCATCCAAACATCACCACTGGCTTCAAAATGTCCCCTCTCTTCATCTGTTCATACGCCTCCGGGAGGTTACTCAGTGAAATCCGGTGACTGACCACGTGTTCACCCCGAATTCTCCCCGACTTCAGCCAGTTCAGTGCAACTTCCGTATCGTTCGGGCCACAACTGTAACTATTGACCAAGATCAAGTCCTGCATGTAAGCCCGTTCAAAGTCAAACCCGAGTTTTCCCGGCGGAAGCGGAGCGAAAAGCCCAATCCTCGCTCCCGGATTTGCAATCGAGAGGGCGAACTCAAACGCTTCCTCTGAGCCGGGACAAACCACAATCACATCAAATTTCTCGCTTGTGTCGGGCAATCGAGCATTCACTCCACTGTTGACTGACCAGTCAATCCGCCCTTGATTGCGCTCAAATGCGACACTTCCCGGCATCATGAGTGTATGAAGCAATCCCATAACCCCGAGTCCGATCACCGCAGACTTCTCACCTTCCTGGTACCCCAACCGTCGAAGCTGTTTTGCCACACAAGCAAGAGGCTCCACCAGCGTTGCCGTGACGTGATCAAGCCCATCTGTGACCCTACAGTCTCCCAAAAGCTCCCGAGAAACCCCGAAGTATTCGGACATTCCCCCCGGATCAAGCTTTGTCGTTCGCCACGTTTCACAGTGGACAAACTGACCTTTTCGGCACACTTCGCACTCAAAACACGGTGCATGATGATGGGGTGAAACCTGAATCCCAACCGGAAACCGATCATCCTGGGATTCAACCACAACACCACAAACTTCATGACCCAAAACATGGGGACCACTCGCTGCCTTGCGCTCCATGTACCACCCCATCAGTTCACCCGAGCAAAGCCCCGAAGCCAAACTCTGAACCAAAATGCCACCATGCGGGCACTGAGGGATCGGAACTTCATCAATCCGAATCTCCCCGCCGGAATGGAATCTCGCCGCTCGCATCATGCCCTCACGGATGGAAGACATACTTGATTCCCCGCCCTTGCTCCAAGTCTCGAAACACCATCTCGCCGTCCGCCAAATCTCGATCACCCGAAAACAGCGGCGATAAATCAAATTCAGGATGCAACAACCAGCTCCGCGCCATCTTGACCGCCCGTGTTCCAAAGTGAAATGGCGAAATCACCGAGATGTCATCGTAATGCAATCGCTGCGTATCAAACCGAACTTGAGTCCCGGCTTTGCACCCTCCAAAAAGCACTAAGCTCCCCCCGCGGCGAGCAAATTCAAGCGACTTCTCCCAAATTTCAACATTCCCAGTGCACTCAACCACCAAATCAAACTGCCCCTGAACCTGATCAAGCGGCAAACTTTTTGCTCCGAGCTTTTCGCCAACTTCAAGCCGATTCACATTGCGACCAGCCAAAGTGATGCTCTGGACACCAGCCCGCTTCAGAGCCGCAACGAACATCAACCCAATTGCCCCCGGTCCAATCACCAAAACCTCCATTTGGGGCTTCGGCTGAATCCTCATCACCCCTTGAGCAACGCAGGCCAGCGGTTCTAGCAGCGAAGCCTGCTCAAAACTCAAACTATCTGGTTTCGGGAAAACATTCGTGCGAGCTATCCGCTCGGGAATCAACAAAAATTCGGCGTATGTCCCCAATACTTTTGTCGCCATGATCGATTCACAAAGGTTTTCTTGATCATTCACGCACCAACGACACTCTTGACAGGGCGCAGAGTGAACCCCCATGATGTCGTCTCCAACAGCGAACGGAGCTCCGTTACCCACTGCAACAACCGTCCCACTGTACTCATGACCAAAAACTCCTGGCATGGGAATCTGAGGATGTCCTCTCAAAAACGCTTTGAGATCTGTCCCGCAAGTTGTTGCCGCTCGAACTCGGATCACAATATCTCCCGGACCAGGGATCGGAACGGGCACCGAACAATATTCCAAGCACCCCGGAGCCTGGAGCACCAGTGCCTTCATCGTATCAGTTTTCAACTCGTTCTCAATGAGCGCCATTCCAAAAGTCGGCTGGTACACTCCAGCCACTCCCAATCGGAGCCTACCAACCCACAACGCTATGCCCAACGTCAAAACGTCCGTTTGGATCAATGCTCCGCTCGATAAAGTCTACGCAATCGCGCGTGATAATCGCTCATTTCCCGAGTTTATGGAGGACGTCGACTCACTCGAAGTCACCAGCGAAACCGAAACGACGGTTGTTTCTGACTGGGTCGGCCGAGTCCCCGCGTTCAATCTCAAAGTGCGCTGGACGCAAGAGGATGTTTGGAATCACGACACCAATACGTGCACTTTTACCCAGGTCAAAGGGGACTACGACAAAATGGTCGGATCATGGCAATTCACCGCTGAAGATGACGGTACTCGGTTTGACTCCGTACTTGACTACGAATATTCGGTGCCCGGACTTGGCCCCCTTGTCGGAAAAGTGATCTATGGCCTCGTGGTCAAAAACATGGAAGGCGTTCTCGGAGCAATTAAAAAACGCGCAGAAACTCAGGCTTAAACGTGGAAATCCATCAAGCCTATGTCGGCCATCTTATGGTCGGAATTGAATCCGCTGATCACGGCAACAGCCTCGCCGCTGTCAGCACAATGCTGATTGATTACGGTGTTCCAGCGATCCCCGTGACCAGAGACGGTCTCTATATCGGCCTGATTTTTGAGCATGACATTCTCACGAGCCTGAGCCAAGGTCGCGAACTCAACGCTCCCGCTGATCAGGTCATGCGGCAGACCCCGGCCATTTCCAACCGCGCTTCTGCTTCCGAAGCCCTTCGAGCAATGGAGGCCGGCAATGTTTCAACCCTTGCCGTTATAGATGATCAAGCGCGAGTTTTGGGGGTCATCACTGCATCGCGTCTTATCGCTTCGAACGATCGATACGCTCGCCCTAAGCTTGTCGGCGGCCTTGCGACACCGTTCGGCGTCAGGCTCTTGGGTGGAGGCGTTACCGGAGGCGCTAATTCCTGGCAGATCCTGGGCACCGGAGCGATTATGTTTCTCACGTTTTTGCTTGGGAGCTATCTCGCCCTTGTGGTGTCATGGTTCGTCCCCGTTGATATTCGGGTTACCGATTGGTACACCGCCATTCACTACGGCATGGGACTCCTATTCTTCCTCCTCCTACTTCGATTTCAACCCCTAAGCGGCTACCATGCGGCAGAACACATGGTTGTCCACGCGATCGAGCAGAGCGAACCATTAGAACCCGACACGGTTTCCCGAATGCCTCGCGTTCATCCACGTTGTGGAACTAATATTGCCGTTGCCGCCGGGCTGTTCCTCAGCATTTCTGAAACTCCCTTTATTCCCCAATCCGATGTCAGATTTCTCATTGCGCTGCTTGCAACGATGTTTCTATTCCGACCTCTGGGCGCATTCGTCCAACGTGAATTCACAACTCAACCGCCAAGTAAAAAGCAACTCGAAGCGGGAATCAAAGCCGGAAGAGAACTACTCGCCAATTACCAAACGGGATCAAACACTCAAGTATCAATCCCCGTCCGAATCTGGCAAACCGGAATGCTTCACGCCATCGCCGGATCGATGGGGGCGGCCCTTGTGGTCTATCAGATTCTTGCAGTCCTTCCTATCCCTGACTACTGGAAGGTAATCTTATGAATTCGAGGTCATTCGATCAGTGGAAACCTTCTACAACATTCTTCTCGTGATTGCCGCTCTCATCGGTATCTCCTTCTCGGCGATCATTTTCTTCACCGGTAAAGGCGACGCCATGTCCGGTGGCGGCGGCGGTGTCCGCACCAACTTCAAAGGGAAGGCCAGTTTCGATGACCAAATGTACAAGATAGTTCTTACCCTCGGCGGTTCATTCATGGCTTTGATGCTCATTCTGGACGTGATGGCGACCCGCATTTTTCCAAACTAACCCTTGGGGCCACATCTTGGCCATAAAAATCCTTCACACAAACGACTTCCACGGCAAACTCACAGAAGATTCTCTGCCGCAGCTTGTCACTTTGCGTGAAAATTGTGATCTTTATTTTGATTGCGGCGACAGCATCAAATCCGGAAACCTCGCCGTTCCTCTTAAACCAGACCCAGTCTGGCCCCTTCTCCAAAAAGCTGGCGTAACCGCAACCGTTCCAGGGAACCGAGAATCACACATTCTCAACTCCGTAGTCCAAACTAAGTTGTCTGGAGCGAGTCATCCCATTCTTTGCTCAAACTGGTTCCGGCGAGATGGAACCCTTTTCCTTCAAAATGAACTTCTATTGGAGCAAAACGGCATCAAGATCGGCGTCTTCGGTGTTATGGTGCCCATGGTTACCGACCGAATGACCAGCCGTCACACGAGTCAATTTCTCTGGACACAACCAATCCCTGCCGCACAGGCCCAGGCTCAAAAAATTCGACCCCAGGTTGACCTTCTCATTTGCTTATCGCACATCGGCCTGACTCAAGACCGTCGACTCGCCGAGGCCTGCCCAGAAATTGATCTGATCTTGGGTGGACATTCCCATTCCGTTCTGGCAGAGCCCGAAATCATTGGCAAAACCGCCATTTGTCAAACGGGATCCCACGCTCGGTTCATGGGGAACTACGTCTGGGACGGTTCACTCCAGTCTTATGAGCTCATTCCGTGGAGGCAAGGATGATCGCTCAAGTGGACAATTTGGGTCACCGGTTCGATCAAGGGTGGCTGTTCCGCCATGTTGCCTTTGACTTGAATTCTGGTGACCGGCTCCTCATTCAGGGCCGAAACGGCAGCGGTAAATCCACTCTATTAAAGTGCCTAGTTGGCCTCATGATCCCGCGAGAAGGAACATTCGTCGTGCCCGAAGCAATTGGATATGCCGCTCTCGATCAGAATCTCTACCCAGCCCTCAACGCCATTGAACATCTGGAGCTCTCCGCCGATCTCCGGAATTGTGATCCAAAATCTGAGGCTCTTTTAACTCAAGTCGGTCTTGCTGACCAAGCCAACAAGCCCTGCCGAACATTTAGTACCGGGATGCGATCTCGGCTCAAGATCGCCCTCGCCCTCCAACAGAATCCATCTTTGCTGATTCTCGATGAACCCACCGCGGCCCTTGATCAATCAGGGCGCGATCTGATCAATTCAATTATGGAAGTGTTTCCGGGGGCCGTAATCTACGCGTCCAACGATGAAGCAGATGCGAGGTGGGCCACCCATGCCCTCACCCTTTAATCGTGCCTGGCGGGCGTGCCTTCGTAAGGAATGGCGCAGTGAAATTCGCAATCCCCAAGGGCTCTACCTTTCGTTCTTGTTCGGTGCGATGGCAATGGCGTCCATTATGTTTGTCACAGGCACCCAGCGACCGACCGCCGAAATGGCTGGTGGGCTTTTCACTATCGTGATCCTTTTCAGTGCCCTTCAGGCTGTCCCTCGACTTTTTCTGGCTGAAGAAGAGCAAGGCACATTTGACCTTGTACGACAGTGGGGGTCGCTCGATGCTCTTTGGCTCGGCAAGGCACTTTTCGCCGGGCTCCAGCAATTCATCACTGCTCTCGTTCTTGGCGTCCTTTTCGCAGGCATCATCCCATTGCCGATCGTCAGCCCAATTCATTATTGGCTCACAATTCCCCTTCTCGGACTAGCGGTTGCGAATGTGCTCTCACTGACGAGTTCGATTGTCATTACCGCCCAAAACCGATGGATTCTTTCCACCGTCATTGCTCTTCCATTGCTTTTCCCATTCATTTTCCTCGGGATTTCCGCTCTCCGGGTTTCGTTCGGAGTTGGATCATTAGAGGGAGGCTGGCAAGCTATTGTTGCCCTTCTGATGTACGGCATCGCGCCCCTAGCCATCGGGCCAAACCTCGCCCGAACTCTCTGGAACGAACGTAAGGACCCGATCCAAGCCCCTACTGGTCAACATAATGAGGTCAAGCCATGAAATCAGCTTGGTTCGCCGTACTCGGAATCGCCATGGGGCTCATGCTGATCGGCACAATGCTTGTACCGGATGCCCAACTTTTCCGCGATCCAACCATGGCCAGGATCATGTTCACGCACGTTCCTTGCGCGATGATCTGCTCCGGATTCTTGATCGCATCGGCCTGGCACGGGTTCAAGGTTCTCAAAAATTATAACGATACTTCCGCAACCAAGCTCCATTCTGCAGTTGAACTCGGCAGCCTCTTTGCCGCTTTGACCATGGTTACGGGGATCCTGTTCAGCAAAATAATGTGGGGCGAGTATTGGCACGGTGATCCCAGACAAGTGTCCTTTCTCATCGTCCTTTTCATCTATGGTGGACTGCTAGCCCTGCGCGCTGCATTTCCGGACCCTATTCGCCGTGATCGGAACACTGCTTCTTATGCCCTTGCCGCAATACTGCCATCAATTTTTCTCACGTTTGTCTATCCGCGTCTCAAAGCGGTTCAGCAACAATCGTTTCACCCCAGCAATACGATCGTAGAAGGTCAGATGGACATCTACTACAGCGTCGGCCTATACGGAAGCCTCATCCTGCTCGCTATCATTGCCATCGTCGTTTTCAAACTCCGAGTTCGCACCGAACTCCTCGCCCGCAAACTAGAAAATCATGGAAATCTCGAAACTCATCGCGGCGATTCCGCCTCTCCTCGTATGGTTCGGCCTGTGGCTGTATCTCCGGAGCATCGCGACTAAACAAGCCGCCTTGGAATCTAAAATCGAAGAACTCAGTCGAGCCGACTAAGTTCTTCTTTTAACTGATCTATCGCGACCATGCGCCCGGGGTCGCGACCCGCGAGTGCCGCCAGATAAAGCGAAACCCAGTCACCGAAATGCGCCAAACTGAGCATCTGGGCCAGCCGAGTTGAACCCATCGCCGTTACATCCAAGAACGAGGTCGCTTTTCCGATCAGTCGCCGCGTGATTGCAATCCGATCCCGAATCCGCTGGCTCTCATCACCGCCCCAAAGTACAACCGAAACCCACTCATCAACCCCTTGCTCATGGGAGCCTTCCCAACCCAAAATCTCGTTGTGGCAAAGTTCCGGAAAGAAGTGGGTCACAACCATTTCCTTAGAATTTTCGTTGATTTGCCCGCGCCATCGCTGCGCCAAAGCATATTGCCAGCCCCCAGCACCATAAATCGTTGCGAGTTTGCCCGATAGTGCTTGAGCAAGTTTCTTCGCCGGATTCGCCGCCTCCGGCTGTTCAAACCCGCAGGTCAAAGCAACCGATTCAGTCGCCGAAAAGACATCTTCAAAATTCTGGTCGGGCAGATACCCCAACTGCTCACATGCAACAACCAGCGGCATAAACATATATCCCAACGCCGTCCGTGGCGGCTGTCCACCCGGAACTGAGATCACGGAATAACCGGCTTCGACTGCCCACTGACTGAGTTGACCCCCGCTCGAAACAACAATAATCGCCGCCCCTCGTGCCTTGGCATCCTGGTAAGCGCTCAGAGTTTCTTCAGTGTTACCCGAGTAGCTTGCAGCGAAGACTAGAGTATCAGCATCAACAAACGACGGCATTGTGTACTCACGATTGACCGAGCCCGGCACTGTGCCTTGATCCGCCAACAGAGCCGTCAATAAGTCTCCTCCCGCCGCACTCCCCCCAAGCCCCGTGACGACAATATTCCGTTTGCCTCTCAGATTTTCATTCAACGAAACAGCGCGAGCAATCGACAACGCTTCTTGACATTGATTCAAAAATCCATGAGTAAGAACCGACATCTCCATCGGATCATTCCGATGGAGAAAATCTTTGTCGTCAAGATGACTCATTTAGTCAGCGAATGGATCATACTCGTCCGCGGCCGGAGCTGACTGCTGGCTGGGTGCATATCCGCCGCCTCCAGATTCGCCACCTTCTCGGGGTCGGTCAAGACCTTGAACACTTTCCGCGACAACTTCAACCGATTCTCGGGGATTTCCGTCTTTGTCGTTGTATTTGCTGGTCTGAAGTCTCCCTTCAACGGCAACCAACCGACCTTTGCCCAAATACTTTCCGACAAAGTCCGCCGAGTTGCCCCAAGCCGTTATCCGGAAAAAGTCAACATCCGTCCCGTCCTGGCCCTTAAACCGACGATCAACGGCAATGCTGAAACTGGCGACCTGCTTGCCTGATGTCGTTGTTCGGACATCCGGATCCCGAGTGAGTCGTCCAATGAGTACGACGCTATTCACGCTCATGGTGCTAGCTTACTCAGTTTTCCAACTTGTCAATGCGGTGACGAATAACCGAATCGTTGATCCGCATCAACCGGTTCAACTCGTTGGGAACCGTCGCCGGGGCACTAAATTTCATCAAGACGTAGTTGCCGTCTCGGTGTCCGTTGATTTCATACGCCAATTTGCGCTTATCCCATTTGGCAGCCGATTCAACTTCACCGCCGTTCTTTTCGACGATTTCCTTAAAGTGGTTGGCTACATCCTGAACCTCGCCGTCGTTAAGGCTAGAAGGCACGATGTAGAAGGCTTCGTAATTTCGCTTGTCCATTGAATAAAGATTGCTCCTTTTGGTCTTTCGCTTAGCTTGGGGTGCACTGGGCACAAGGAGGCAAAGCGAACGGAAGGATACCTGCCGCGCCTCTGGGACCCAACCCTCAAAAAATTACGGAACCTCTGACTACCCTCAACGGTAACTCAACTCAGGAGAAGTCCTTCAGATTATGAACAAACGCTTCACATCCGCTCTCGCCGGAACCATCCTCATTGGTGGGGCCCTCGGCGTCGCCGTCGCTCAGAACAAAGCCGTCGCCGAGACGAATGCGCCACTTCCCGCTCCGGCACCGCAGTCAATGTCAGCCGGAGAGATGATCAACTACCTCAAAGAACAGGACACCAAGTTCATTGTTGAAACCACAAAAGTTGATCCGAACAAGAAGTTTGAAGTCAATCTCAAGGGCCTCTCATCGGACGAAGCGGCCAAAGCCATTGCCCAAGCTCTCGACCTCGCCGCATTTAAAGAAGGCAACGTCTGGATCCTCCGCGACGGAATGCCATTTGGCTTCACCTTCAACGGAATGGACGGATTAGATTTCGATTTCGAGGAGATGAAAGAGCTTCAAGGATTGAGCGAACTCAAGAATCTGAAAGAACTTGAGAAGATGAATTTTGAGTTCAAAGGACTTTCCGAACAGCAGCGCAAGGAAATGGACAAAGCCATGGAAGAGGTCGAAAAGGCCCTTTCCAAAGTCAAAATCGAAATCAACGAAGGAGAATTGAAGGGACTCGAAGAGAAGATTCGCAAAGAAGTCGGAGCAGCAACTCGAATCGAGCTCAAGCGGATCGATGATCTCATCAAGTCAATCACCTCCGACCAGTGGAAGCTGATGGAAAAACAAGGTCACCTCAAATTATCTGACCTGACTCCTGTCCAAAGGGAACTTCTCGGTAACCCCAAAGGAGACGATGAGATTTCTATCACAATTGATCGAGACGGCAAAAAGCTCACGATCAAGAACTGATCAACTCACAGAATCCCCAACCCTAAATGCAAGGGCTGGGGATTCTCTATTCTAAGCTTGTTCCGTTTGTGACCAAAGAGAAGTTGTATCCAAACAGCTTGGACGCCTTCCGGCACATGACCATCCGACTTAAAAATATCTCGAAATACTCCATTACCGAAGCAAAGTGAGTGTCAATTTCTAAGACCAGTTGAATTGTCTTTGTCTCATCATCCATCTCTACTCGCGACTTTGTGACGGCATAGTTGACACGGTCGTGGATATCAAAAGTCTCCATCATGGGGTTCTGAACGCGAGATCGATGAACATCGCTTTTGTCCGCAACAATCACTGCCGCTGACATCACACTGATCGGAGTCCCTGCCAATTCTTCGTGATTCCCAATCGCGCCTAAGATCGGCGCAATCTCTTCCATTGGCATACCCATTTCACTCAAAAGGGTGAATGCCAATCCCGCCCCGCTAATCGGGTGATCGTGCCGGTTGATCACGTTACCAATATCATGCAGATAGGCGGCGATTTGGGCAAGCTCGATTTCCCGTTCCGGCATCCCCAATTTCTCCATGATGTGCTTGGTGATTCCGCTGACAATCCCAACATGGCGGTGACCATGCTCGGTGTAACCCATGCTGTTCAACAGCTCGTTGGCTCCATCAATCATCGTCATGATCTTAGGATTCGCCTTGATCTCTTTGAGAGTCAAGCGAGGTGCAGTGGGTTCTGTAGGTTCAATCATGGTTGCACATAAGTTTTAGTCGGATGTTTCTTGTTGAAATCCAGCCACCAGTTGATTCCCATTTCCCCATCGTACGCTTTCACTCGGGGGATTCGGAGTGGATTGAAACTTTTGCTCAGTGGCGAAGGTGCTGGTTCCGAACCAGCTAAGACGACGTTACTGTACCGATAATTCTTACCACCATAGTGAGCCGACTTGAGAAGATCACGATTCTTGGGCAAGACTCCATACGGCAATGCCAGGGAATCGGGAGTGAACCCGAGCTTTCTCACATATTCAAAGCTCTTGCCAAACTCAACGGAGACTTCGGAATCAGTAATTTTATTAAGGGAGCGGTGGGTCATCGTATGAGAACCTATTTCTGATCCCCATTTTTTCAGCAGATTGAGCTTCTTTGCCGCATCTTTCTGTCGACCAAACGGACCGTTCGGTAGTACAAAAAATGTCCCCTTGACCGGAAAATCAGGGTGCTTTTTCTCAAAACTGCGCCATATTCCGACCATCGAATTCGGATCGGTTGTACCGTCGGATTTCAGCGAGAACTGGCTCGGATCAGAGTCATCAAAAGTCAAAACAACCGGCGATGATCCACGCGGCAACTTCATTCTGTTCGAGCCATATTCGGCCAAGGTGACCGGGCGATAGCCCAGCCGATAGAGCCGCTCCAGATCAGCCTTGAAGTTCTTTCGGGACCGTACCATGTACTTTTCTTCTGGCCCCGTCCGGTGGTACATCAAAACAAGCACAGTTCCCTGTCGATTTCCTTTCCGGTTGGTCACCCGCGCCGTTGGCGTAAATGCCGAAGGCTCTTGAATTTTGATTGAACCGGAACGATCTGTCAACACGAATGCTAAAAGGAGATTGAAGATCACGGACTAGATTTTTGAAACTCCCTCACTTTCTCGGAGTATTCACGAACGAGAGATTGGCTTTCAAGCAGAGAATGACTTTCAGCGTAGACATGGAATGAAGGTTCATACCCGTCTGGCAAAATGAGCACCCAAGATTGTTCGTCATAAAAACGAATTCCCTCAATAAGCTCAACCTTTTGGTTGGGGGGATTAAGTTCTCCCAGTTGCCTCATGACACCACCCTTCGCTTCCCATGGGCAGTCTACTGATTGAAAAGCGAGGTGGAAATCGGGGAGATCGGCGACCACTTCACTCAATTTTCTTTCTTCGAGTTGTAAGTACTTAGAAAGCAGTACCGTACTGAGTAGACCATCAAATCCCGCATGAAAAGCAGGGAAAATAAACCCACCTTCGTCATTTCCCGCTAAGGATATGGAATCGCTCACGCTCGCGGCCATCAAGTCTCGAATTCCAGATTTACAGCGTACAACTTCGGCTCCTTGCCGCATTAGGAGTTCTTCCAATCGCTTCGGAGCTGTCACACTCATCGCAATCTTTCCCACGTGACCAAATTCTGCCATCAGTTGCGACATTGCGGCAAAGAGGGTGTTCCCACTCAGGACAAGCCCTTGGTCATCAACAACAATGACATTCTCACCCTCGTTTAGCATCAAAACCCCCAGTTCGCACTGTACGTTGGCCACAATTTGCTGCAAGTTCGCTAAGTGATCATTGATCTCTGACGGCTTCCGCGGGGCTGATCGAGCATCGTTATAGGCGTTCAAAGCTAGAGCATCAATTCCTGCCTTGCCGAGAATTCCTGGGAAAATCGGACTGACCGAACTATATCCATAATCCACCACGATTTTTGGTCTGCGCTCGCCGACGTTCTTTGGAAGCAGCTTGAGCAGACTTCTGGAGTATTGTTCAACTGGTTGGTCAGCATCCTCAATCATCCCCAGCCGATCCGGATCGGTACGGTGAAAATCTTCTCGGAAAAAAGTCGCTTCAATTTTGCGCTCTTTATTTCGGTCTAGATAAGCCCCCCGTTCATCTAAGCACTCGATCAAGCTCAAACGGTTATTTCCTGGTGATTTTCGGACGCTTATCCCCGCCACAGCTGATGACTGCCCCAAAGCATGGCGGAACACGGGCATTGGCTGCCCATGCATGTCTGTCACCTGACAGCCTGTACTGAGAAGAGCCCCCATGAGGCTCCGCTTTAACATCCGACTGCTGCGCGCACTGTCCCGAACCACCAAAACCTCCTTGCCTTCTCCCAAAGTCGAACCAAAGGCAAGTCCAAGCCGCGTTGCAAAATCCGGCGTTAGCTCAATATTGCTCAGTCCCGCAACCCCAAGATCGCGGAAGAGAGCCCCCCGCCACCGATTACCAACGACAAGTGACATCGTCACCGTTGAACCTCGTTCGATCACCTTGTCAGGCCAGATCTTAACTTTTGACCGAATCGTACTTCCGACATCAATGAGGGTTCGGTCGCCGATGACAGATCCATCTTGAAGGCGGCTATCTCGCTTAATCGTCACCCGAGAGCCCACAATTGCGCCGACGATTTCTGTATCAATTCCTGCGTAACTTCGATCCCACATGACACTTCGCCGGATAGACGCACGTTCTTCGATCAAGCAGCTGTCACCAATAACTGCACCAGGGCCAATTTTTGCTCCGCGTTTAATCCGAACATTGCTTCCAATGCAAACAGGCTTTTTCAGGACCGCAGATTCATCAATGATCGAATTTTCACCAATCCAAACCCCCGGCTCAATCATCTCACCCGGAACATCAAGCTTAGTTTTTCCGTTCAGAAAGTCATCCTGGGCTTCTCGGTACTGCTCCAAAGTTCCGACATCGCACCAATATCCATCCATAACGTAGCCAAACATCGGAGCATCTTTTGCCAATAACTGCGGAAACACATCCTGACTCCAATCCGCTTTTGTCCTGGATTCAATCAAATCAAAAACTTCAGGCTCTAAGATGTAGATGCCCGTATTCACCGTATCGCTGAACACCTCGCCCCAATCCGGCTTTTCCAAAAATCGATCAATCCTTCCGTCCGGCTTTGTCATCACGATGCCAAATTCACGGGGATTCGGCACTCTTGACAAAACTAATGTCGCGATACTTCCCTTTTCGCGGTGAAATCTAAGCGCATCCGTCAAATCACAATCAGTTAAGGCGTCGCCGCTAATGATGATAAATGTGGAATCACGCAACAAAACTTCCGCTTGCTTCACACTTCCGGCAGTTCCTAGTGGAATATCCTCCAGTGAGTGGGTGATATTCACCCCAAGTTCGGAACCATCTCCAAAAGTTGTTTGGATCTCATCCGCCAAGTAGTGCAGGGTTGTGACAATATCGCTGACGCCGTGCTGTTTCAAAAGCTGAACAATATGCCACATGATTGGCCGGTTCGCAATCGGAACTAGCGGCTTGGGTAGGTTCACGGTGATCGGTCGCAGTCGGCTCCCTTCTCCGCCAGCCATCACGACGGCTTTTATCTGATCACCTCCCCCATTTGTGCTCATATCACCATATCCTTGTAGATGGGACGTCGAACAGAATCGATTCGCGCCAGACATGGGCTAATCGGATCGTTGCTCTTCGTGAAGTTCAACTTCCGCCCGTTTTATATGCCGGAGATCAGAAAGAAGTGAATCAATTGACTCCCGCCCCAAACTAGTACGAAGCTCCGGAATATCCGTCTTTGCGATGCGCGTCGATTCTTCCACCTCGTCGGCAAGCGACTTGAGTTGCTCAGCCAAACCTCGCGCCTGGTCAAAAATCAAAGGTGTCTGAGAACTGGAAAATCGATATTCCTTGGGATGCGTTGCCGTGACTTTTGCCAAACCCCGCAGAGCGTCTTCAATCTCTAACCCAGCAAAATCATCAATTACAGACTGAAAATCGTCTTTGCGATTTTTTAGCGGCTCCCCAATGCATTGGCGACAAAGAATGATCAACTCCGCCATCGCAAGATCGGCGGCCTGGCTGGCCCGCTCTCGCAAAGCTGTCCAATGTTCAGGAATCTCACTGGTATTCCACCGACCATCATCAAATGCGCGGTGAACGCGGCTCCAGTGGTAAGCGGAAGCTTCAATCAGTTGCATCGCAACCGGATCCATGTGTTTAGGCAATTTCCGCTCCCGATCCAATTTGCGGAGCTCCATGATGACCCCATACGCTTCGTCGATCAAACGCTCTTCCGGGGTCGCCTTTTTAGCGGATTGGGTTCCAACTTTTGTACCGTAACTATAAAGCGCAATGAGCGCGGCGAAAAACGAAGCAAACGCAACAAATCCTGCCGGTGGCCCCATAAATCGCGCCCCAATCATCCAGACGCCCATTGCAACTACGGGAGCCCCAACCCCCGACGCAAGACAACCCAGATTTTTCACCGCCGAAAGGCGATCCATGATGGGGTTACTATGGTTGTGGTCGATGTATCCCGCCGCATACGGGAAATCGCGTTTGAGTTTGCTGGACGCCATAGAGTTGTGAACTAATCCTAACCTATCACGTTTTGAGGCCAGCAAGGGTTCCGACTACCGACGAATCGGGCCAGAAAGCCCCCCTCCGCCCGTCGAACCCGTTGTTCCTGTAGAACCGCCCCCACCCGTCCCTCCACCAGGACGCTCGGGCAACTCGTTTTCATCAATCATCACCGTCCCCTTCAGATTCTCCGCTTCCATGTCGTCTTCGCCTTTCTTGGTCGAGACCTGGAGGAAAGTAGCCGTCATATCATCTCCAATTGAATTTCTCAATCTCACCAATTGCCCGTTAGCTGACCGGAGCACCAAGACGTCCTTCTCTCCGTCGTACTCCGCACGGTGGGCTGTGACTTCTCGCCATCTCATTCCTCCCAAGTCTTGCCGAGCAAAGGGCTGCAGGGTCAAAATTGCTTTTCTCTCACCTTTCCGGTACCAATATTCAACTTGCCCTGCCGTCATCACTATCGGGTACTGGCGAAGGTTTTCCGACGATCGCTCGGGATTATCGCTCGACCCACTGGGACGGGGTCTGGTCTGGGCAATTGATTCAGGAACCAAGGGCACAACTGGTGGAATTCCCGTCTCTTTGGGGGCGGAATCTTCCGGCTTGATCAACATATCGACAATGCGCCCTGTGAGGGTTGCTTTGCCGATCTTCCGCTCAATGACAGCTTTGTCGCATTTGATATTGGCATCGACTCCAAAGTAAGTGACATTGCCCTCGGCCGTTACAATATCATTCTTACGGTCATAGACCATTTTATCAGCGGTGACAATCGTGTCCTTATCTTCGCCCCGAGCATCGGTGTAAGTCATGATGTCGTTCTTGATGCTAGAACGTTTCGCTTCAACTTTCCACGGCGTTCGTGCTTGGCCTTGGACGGCAACCGGCCCCACCCAAGTGATCAACCCTGTTTGGATCTCGTTAGTTTTGAGGAGGATCGTCACATCCTGACTGGTCAAATTGCCTCCTTCAAGTTTCCCCGTGACCGCTCCATTAACAGCAACAATCTGTCCAGCATGGTCATAAAGAAAGCCGGCTGACTTCAAGTCAATACGCTTGTTCTTGATCCGAACCCCGCTTTTTGCCAAAAGTGATTTGGAATAGGTGCCGTATTCGGCTTCACCCGCCTCAAATTGATACTCCCCATTTTCTCGATCATAGAATTTTCCACCTGTGATCTTCTTGAGTTCGATCGTGCTCCGATCAGAAAAAATGCGAGCATCCGCAACTAGGGCTTCGGTGACCAAGCGATCACCCAGGTACGACTTGATTTGAAAATCCTTAATCAATACGCCATCTTGTTCGGACAGACCAACCTCTTGATCACGAAATCCCGCGAGTGCATCGCGCTCGATGACTCCTTCAACGAACTGCCATGCCCCAAACGTTGCCGCAAGGAATGCAATCCATCCGCCCCAGCTCAGGGCGTCTGCTTTAATTGAGCGTAATTTGAACACTGGTCAATGAATTGACGTTTGGAACTACCAAGTTGGTTGTGCCACTTTGGGCACCAAGGGTAGCCGTGACAGTGTAAGTGCCCGCCGGAACCCAAAATTTGAATGCTCCAAGCCCGTCCGCTGTTCCGGTTCTGATGATCGATGTTCCATCCATTACTCGAACTGTCGCCCCAGCCCCGCCATTGGTTATGGAACCACTCACATTCGTCGGGAGCGGTGGCGGAGTGGTACTCCCCGTTGGCACCATTGATATTGTGCCAACGTCAACAATTCCGCTTGTCGGGCCAGAAGGTGGATTGAAGAAAGAAGTGAAGTAGCTTGCGCGCTCAACTGTTCCTTGGAGGCCAAGAAAAACACTCAACGTGCTTGACGAAAATGCAACTTGAGTCACCGAGAATCGACCATCCGCACCAGAAGTAGCAAATCTGCCGCCAATCCTCACCGTTCCACCCGCAACCGGAGCAGCACTTGTTGAATCGAGCAATCGCCCGGAAACCGTAACTTCTTCCGCCCCAATATAAAGGTCACCCAGGTCAACGTCGGAGCTACTCGAAGGAATTGAGAATGTTCGCACAATAGGAGACCCACCCGTAGGTGTGTAAGTCACCGTCAACTGGCTGGAACCTGCCGGGACGGTCAAGCTGAAATATCCATCAATCTGGTCAGTCAAGGCTGAGACATCCCCGATCCGAACGGTTGCCGGAGGCGTGGGAGAAGAGCCCGTTTCAATCAAAACAACATTGCCCACAACGTCGATATTGCCCGCAGCAGTTCCACCACCACCTCCGCCACAGCCGAGTATGACGGCAATCGCCAAGACGACCAGTCCAATCAGCCAACGATTCATCGATTCAACCAACTCATAGTCATTTCCGTTGCCGGGGCCGTGAACCAGAACGTTCCGCCGGGTACCAAATTTGTTGCTCCACTCGACCAATTAATCGAGAAAGTCGTCGAGCCAACCAAAGCCGTGGAGCGAACCGAATACCGCTGGCCCGGAATCAATCCGACTAGTTTAACGGTGTAAGGCGTCATCCGCTGAAGGGGTCGAATATCTCGATAGAGAGGAGAACCGTTCATGATTGCTGATTGGAATCCTCCGGGACCTGACGGCAATGGTTCGTCCTGCGCATCCGCACCGACCGATGCACCTGAGTTCTGCCCAATTTCGATGACTGAATAGTGCCCACGATCCGATCCAAATTCTAATCGATTTCGCCACGGGGTGACGGCGGGGAACCAACGATTCCATGGGTTTCGAGTCGGTGCGACTGATTCCGTTCGGAACTGCCCACCCGCGATCCCTCGGCCCCTTGTACTTGAACCAAAAATCACGACTGCACCTTCATTGGAAAGTGCGCGCATGAAATATGCCTGCCCAGGAACCAAAGATGTGACCGGGACAAGTGTTCCCAAATCGGGATTGACAGGATCAGGTGAAAACCCAAAGACAGTTGAACCCACTGTCACATTGATGGACTGAGTCCAAGTCGAGATGGCTTGAGTGGTTGTTGTGACGAGCAAGTCGGTGGGTGAAACAGCGGTTGATCCGGGCACCGATATCAAATTCCAACCCGGCAACAAACTGACCGCCATAGGCGTTGCTTCACTGGTTCGGCCTCGGATCGAAACCGAAGTGTTTGCACCTGGTCGCATGAAGTAGCCGAGACCCTGCCTCGATTCGCCTTCATCCGGAAAGAGAATATATCGACCGTTAAATGGGTTCCATCTTGCAAAAAGAAGCGCCGATGGGGCGATTCCGGTCACCGTTGATGGATCGGTTCGGTAAGGCTCAATCGGAGTCGAAAAGCCTTGCATTCGTGCCAGCAAATTAGCCGAATAGGTTGAAAATGAACCTGCTGACCGTAAATCAACGGCGAGGTCACCACGTCCTTTGTTGATCAAGGTTGTTTGGAGAACTTGCTGATTCGTCGAGTTACGAACCTCTAACGTCACTTGCTGTTCGAGGGCAAAATTGGGGTTCGTGATCGTTCCGCCGAATGCCCGACCGATGACTGGGAACACAACCGAACCTCCGGAATAGGTCAGCCGTATTTGGAGACCCGACGGATTGGCGTCAAAACCGACGAGTGTCCCATAAAAGTTGTTTGGACTGGGGTTTGCCCCGGTTGAGTACGCCCCCGCTGGCAAATAGAGCCGAACATTTTTCCCTTGGAAGGGCAGGTCAACCGCAACGCGGTAGATGGAATTATTGCCTTCATCCGCCAAGAAGTTCGGAACAACGGAGCCATAGCCACCGTTGAGCGGAATCACATCATCTTGAGCCGAAGTAAAGAAGCGAGAGAAGTCACTCCGCCAGTAGATCGGATAACTCGTTCCGTTCAGGAGCGTTTCATTCCCGAAGCTGTCTGTTCGGAAGGCGTTGAGAATAACTCCAAAAACGCCGAAGTCGCTTGAAGCGGGTGTTGCATCAAATGGAAATGCTTCGGGAACAATCTTCAGTCCCGCCCCTCGGCTGGGATCCAAAATGGATTGACGCTGCGCCCACTCGGCAAAAGAGAGCCCCTCAATTGTCGCATTTGAGCTACCGGCGAGAATGTCGAGTATTCCTTGACCCAGGCTCAAGAGACCAGATTCTGTTTGATAAATCGCCGGATTCAATTGGTAGTATTGATTGAATAAAGGAATGAAACCGGGATACTGGGTGAGAACCTTAGCCCAGGCGGTACCCGCCATTTTGTATCGGAGCAGGTAGATACCTCCCGTACTTCCGCCCGCTGGGAGCGGAGCGGTCAGCAAATTGGGCGCGATGAAAGTCGGCGCACCCAAACCGGGATAGTTACTCCAGTCGTATCCGCGACTATTGTCATATAAACTGTCCAGAGTTTGTTCAACGGAGCTGGCTGTTGAATTTGGAATGGCTCCGGGAACTCGGGAGACCCTCATGGTTGCCGCTCGAACAAAACCTTCCGAATAGGCATCGAATGCATACTGACGGTCACCCATATAAGCAAGAAGAAGAGTGTGGATGAAGTTGACGCCCGCGCTTGTCGCGCTCAGATAGACCGGGAACCTGATCTCCGGACCGTTCACGCCATTTGGAATGTAAAACCCACCGGAGACGGCTTGCCGGGCCGGAATGTCTGCATCGTAGTTCAGAACGCGAACCACACCTCCCATGTAAGGAGTCCCGAAGACTCCATTCATCGCGGATTTTGCCGCAGAGAATGTATTTTCAAGCTGTGTGCGATAGTCGGCAGGAAAGGCGCGGGTACCACTAGATTCAAACTGGAGAGTGATATCGTTTGCCTCCGGACCTCGGGTTGCAGAGCGACTTCGAACCGGTAGCGCGCGCCCGTTCTGCATCAAAATAACCCGCGTGGGCATCGAAAACGTGACATTTGATTCTTCAAGATCAAGCCGTTGACGGCTCAATATTGCCATGCGATTGTTATAGTTACGAACCGCATTTTCTGCTAAAACCCCATATTCATCGGTACTGCGCGCTTGACTCACGTCAACAAACAGATCCGTAGCAAATGCGCTTGGGATCAATCCCCCAAGAAGAAGGGCGACCAAAGTCGCCCTCAATGTCTTTCCAATCATCATGAGTGCTCTAAGGAACGAACGTTCCAATCTGGCTAATCGTTCGGCTTTCTGCGCCGTTCGCGATTCCCAGAACGATGTAATAGTATGTCCTTCCATTTTGAAGAGGAGGGCCATCGTACACGTACGCAAGCCCCGTCAGACCAGCCCGGACGAAAATTTCGGATGTTCCGCCCGTTGGGAATCGGTCGAAGACATAGACTTCGTACTCGGTGGCTCCGGAACCGCCCTGCCAGCTAAACCTCGGACCAGAGCTAACTGCATTGATATTGAGCAAACCCAGGGTATCCAACACGATTCGATTGCTGAGGTTACTTTCGGAATTATTGAAATCAGGATAGAGCGTCGCAACGGTCGAGAACGCGTAGCTATAGGTCGTGAAGGGCTCCAAACCTATATCGACGTAATAGTCCGCCAGAGGGTCAAATGAAAGGTCAATCGCACTGACCGAGCCAGATGCCCCGAATCCCCGATAAACGTTGAACCCAAGTAAATCGGGGAAACGAATCACATTCCATCCAAAGTTTGCCTCGACGATCATATCCGACCGCAATGCTCGAGTTGTGGCTTGAGGAAGAGCTTCCGATCCGCCAAATTTTGACTTTGCCCAAGCCAGTGCATTGCCATTTTCTCCTCGAGTTGCATCAGGATGCGAGGTGTACGTATAGGCATAGGTTACCGCGGGGGGATTCATCGACGGGAGTCCAGGATCGCCCAAAACAAAATTGACTGTTCGATCTTGCCGAACACCAAGCGTAAATCCTGTTTGGTCACTTCTAAACCCGCGACCAGTCGCGCTCAGGGTCATCGCCCCTGGCGGGACGTCGCGCATGACATACTCACCACTATCATTCGTCACGGCACGGATACTTGAACCAGATCCGACATAAGCAAAAACGCTCGCTCCTTGCAGTAGAAATCCTTGGCGGTCGCGCACGGTACCACGCAATACGCCCACCTCGTTCTCAGGCGCAACGATTACATTCACATTGTTTTGCTGGGTATCCGTCAAATTGAAAATTGTTGTTCGCCCAACGTACTTGGTGCCGTTCACAAATGCTTCGGCAACGACCTCGACATCCCCCGCTGGAAGGTTTTCTAACGCAAAAGCTCCCGTTGACGTGGTCTGGGTTCGAACCCGATTCGATTCAACGGTCGCATCGCGAAGAGGATTAAACGCTTTGTCGAGCACGGAACCGGTGACGGTTGAAGTCTTAGGCCCCTGGTCTCCTCCGCATCCAACAAGCCCAACTCCCAACGATCCAACGACCAAGAAAAGCAGTGCATTCAGTCCAAATTTCATTGCAAAATCACTCCACCCTATAAACGATTGATAGAACCCCAGCGTTACCGACCAAAATTGAACGCAAACTCAAAATCCAAAGTGTTGGCACGGTACGCCCCACTGGACAGGAACGGATCGCTGTTGCGATTGTTCGCGAACCGGTACCGGACATTCAGCGCCAAGCTCTCCCAAAGTTGATACTGGTACACCAAGCTCAGATCAAGCTGACTCTGAGGCAAGTATCCCGTGACATTTCCATAATTGGCCGACAAACCGAGCTTTTGCCTCTGCCCCAATTTGTAATCCATAAATAAATCAAATGAGACATTGTCTTGGGCAAATTGACTATTCCCCCCGATAGCAAAACACTCGCGCTGCTCCGATAAGCCAGTTTCCCAAATCCACCACTGATAAAACCCGTTGCATTGGTTGCTGTACTTTTGAGGCTCGAAACCCCAAATGTCGTCGTGCTCAAGTTCAAATCACCCCCCAAAAAGTGGCCTCCTCCCAAATCGTAATCCATCCCAAAGCTGGCGCTTTCGGTGCGCGTGTTGCTCGAAACACTTCCGAAAGATCGATAGATCAACCCACTAGCTCGTAGCCCAAGTCGCTCGTTCGCTTGCCACCTCAAACTGAGGGAAGTATTCTGCCCGTTGGTTGCGCCACCCGTGAACGTTGTCCCCGTTCCCGATGTAAACCCGTTCCCATCGTATCCCGCGCCGAATCCTGTATTTAAGCCAGGAATGGACGAAACCGATCCCGAGTCGTACTCAGACAAACTCAGCCGAGCGGAGAAATCGTCCGTCGGACGGTAATTGATAGCCCCAAGCAAATCTCGCCCTTGACCCGATTGGCCCCCACTCCGGATTTGGTTCAAACCGTAACCCAAACTAAAATCCCATTCCGAACCTGCGCGATAAGATGTCTGAATCCGGGCGTTGGTGACCTGAGCGGATTGTGAGCCCGAAACCCTTTGTTCATCTAGCGACAGGCTCGTTGTCAATCCACCTAGAACACGGCTTGTAGAAACACCTACTGTATCAATCTGATTTCGAGAAATGCCTGTGTCCGTTTCGTTCCGTCCTGCAGTCAGCGTGAGTGGCCACCCGACTGACGGATCAACCCCCAGCGTATAGTCCGCTGAAGTCCGAACAAACCGGGTGTTCTGAAATGTCGAATTGCTCGAATTGAACGTTAAAATGCTCGAATTCGAGTTGTTGAAATTGAACTGGCCATTTTTCCCTGCTTTCAATCCGAGTCGCCAATCTAAAACTCGTTCATTCCGGTTCAAAGTTGCGGATGATGTACTCACGAAATCAGCCGGAATATCACGATAGTTACTTGCCAGCGACCATGGTCCAACGCTGTACCGACCGTTCAAGCTACGCGCTGTTCCGCTCCTTGGAGTAGGTGTATTCGTCTCTCTGCCGAATGCTTGAGCGTATGTTAAATTCCCTGTTCCGCCAAAATTGATCGAATAATCAATCCCAACAACCTCGCGATCCCCAGTCACATTCCCGGTCGGAGTCGGCGTGTAAAGCACGTCGATGTTCGACGAAGCTGGCATAAAGCGGTTGAAGTAAAAAATGCTCGGATTGTCGTTGTCGAATCGCCAATCGACGTTTTGAGTCTGCAAAACTCCATCTACTCGGATCACAACTGGTTCGGTTAAGAGAGGGCGAAATTGCAAGAAATAAGGCGTACTGGGCGGCCCAAAACCCTGGAATTTCTCCAAACGGGTTGAGAGCCCCCCGAATTACCGGTGACTTGCCTCGCCCCAGTGAGGCCAATCCGACCTGCCGCGCCAAAGTCATAGCTGAGTGCTGCACCCTCTAATCGACCTGCCGCACCCGAGAAGTTAAATGACTCGTATGTCGCGACAATGGTGCTTGTTGGCGAAATGATCTTGCTTTCCAAGGTTTGCCGGTTCAAGAAAGTGATTGCGCCCAGATCGTAGTCAATCGTGTAGTCGTTGCCCAAAGATTGCAGGACACCATCAACCTCCACCCGTTCACTCCCGCGAATGATCTGGCTGCTTTGAAGATAATAAGGGCCAGCTGAATTGGTTCCTTGAAAGGAAACGGATCGAGGCTCACCCCGAGCTTCTGTCCGAATGATTCCCGCCTGAAATCCTTTACTCTTATAACCTGCCGATAGTCCGTTCACCGAGTTTCCAAAAGTGACAAACCGGTTCCGGGTTGGTACTCCAGCTCGAATATCGCCGTATTCAGCTGACCACATACGGTTGTCAAACCATAATCGATACCTCGACGCTTGCGGGTCAATAAACCGCGAATCTTGGATATTCGCATCAAAATTGAGCCAACCAAGTACGTCTCTGCCTTCTGCTCGTAAGTATCCGAGGTCAGTGATCCTGCGATCACCAAAGCCACCGTCGTTTGTAACGTTATATGCTTGACGGTCACCGTTTACCTCGCGGAAGTGAACGGTGACCCTCCGTTCTCCAAACAGCTTAATCCGATCAATAATCTTTTTCTTGGTGTATTCGATTGCCTCGGACTGAGCAAAGCCAGCCGACACTAAGGCGAGTCCCGCAAGAACAAGTGTGGGCTTAGACACCAAGGCAATCTCGCAGTGCTTGAATATTCCCTTCCGCGGCGGTGCGTAATTCTTCTCGTTTCTTCTCAACCGTTTTCGCATGGGGATCTCGATCACGCATGAATGACTGGAACTGAGCAAAGAGTCGCTCACCCGTTGCTCCATCAATACTCGGAGGGGTTGGCAACCCAAGGACGTTCGCAAACGCCGTCACTTTCGGGTCATAACTCACCATCATAGGCGGAATTCCCATCGTCGTCGCCAAAATTCCCGCATGGAGCCTCATCGCAATCACTGCTTCCATCCGCCCAACTCGCTGTTGGAATTGGGCTGGGGTGTTCAAGTTGCGAATATCCGGCACCTTGCCGCCATGAATCTTTGCGATTGCGTCCACAATTGCGACGTCTTCTTCTGCATCCATCGGCATCAATACAGGCACAAAATTGTTCTGGCTGAGAAGTCGAGTGAGATCAGCAAAGGCTTGGACAACGGCTTTACTCTTGTCTTTTCCGTAGGGCCGAACAGAGACCCCAACTGTTTTCATGCCCGCAACTCCAAATGCTCGTTCTGATTCATCCGCGACAACGGGAGGCAAAAGAAACGCCATATCCGCAGTGACTTTTGGTGTGTGTTTAACTCCGAGCGATCGGAGGGCGCTCACGCTGCTCGGATCTCGAACTGTTATCATATCGGCGGCAGAAAATGCACCCGTTGCCAACCGCTTACCCATAAAGCGATTCAATGGACCAATGCCCTGAGCAAGCATCACCACTTTTTTATTAGCTTTCTTCGCTTCTTTAACAAGATTTGCGTAATATGCAACGCTCCGAATTGACGTCACATCTTGGAAAACACTTCCGCCAGGGAAAACGAGGGCATCACATTCAGCAATGGCATTTTTCACGGCGGGAAAATCTGTTTTACCAATGCCTTTGATTCCCATATTGCGCATCAGTCGCTCTGGTGATCCGCAGAGAGATTGATACTCGAAGCCAAGCCCTTCGATCCCGGTTGTAAAACCTTTCAGGATCGCGTCATCGCCCAAATTGCCCGCACCAAAATATCCTGCAAGGAGCAGTTTTGCCATTGAATTCAGTTCTCTTCCCCAGTTGATTGTTTCAAAGATTTGCCCACAATCAACCAGCCCAGGCCCCCAAGTATACACCCGAAGAGAATCCCGATCCCGATCCTTAATAAGTTCAAATGGATTGGAGTGTGGAGGTGACAGAGGGTGTTAACAATACTGGTTTGTCCGATCATACCGACCACGATTAACCCCGCACCTGCGATTTTCAATCGGTCTTTCGACGCGCCGAGAGAAAACAAGGCCATTCCGACAATCATTGCCGGGTGTCCGATCATGAACTCCTTTGTTCGGGGGCGAACTCCTAAAACGCGATCCAAAATATCTCGAAACTGGAGTTCTAGTCCGCTGACTGCCGCCGGATTGTCGTTACCAGTCCGGAGATACATGAACCCAAGTACACCGATACTGAAAATCGTGAGGAGTGCGGAACCCCAAACAATCGGCTGTTTCATCACCGTCTTCAATTGAAAGACTTGCCCTAAGAGCAACACGCCAACAATAAAAATTGGCAAGAAGACTGAGACTTTGACCCCGGTGAAGATGTTCTGACCGAGCATGTACGGCAACCCCACAAGCAGCCCCGCTACTGGTAGTCCACCCGCCAAACTAATGGCAGAAAATCCGAGGAAACTCGAAGCGACTGGTCGTTGGGGGTTTTCCAAATACCAAAGGGCACCGATCACGGGAAGCAAAATGGTGATGGCGAGTGCCGAAATTTCCCTCAGTGATGGGATGAAGATGCCGCCAGCAATCCCAAGTGCCCCTAACAAACCGATTAATTCAGGGGATTTCAATCTGAGAAGCATAAACGACTTGGAAATACCGAAGAAGAGTGCGGGCAGCAAGAAAATTCCGATCATCCACTGCGCCGCCTGAATTGGAACTGGAGCAACGAAGGAGCGAGGCTCTTTGACAGTCAAGCCATCAATTTGAATTTGATTCCGAATCCCCTTCACAAGGTCAGCAAAGTCATCGAGGGGAGAATCACTTGCCGTGATCGCTGGACGGACGAGTAGGATTCGGATATTCCGTTCCCGGGCTGCTTTTGAATATCGCTCTATGATCGCGGGTTTGGACATGCGAACCAACTCAGCGGCCTGAGCCGCATGGAGTCGAATTGTATTTTCGGGAAACTTCGACCCCATGACTGAATCGCCAACGGTTTTTGAAAATTCAGCAGTTGTATATGCGATCTTGTTGACTTTGAGGGCATCTCCGGTTTGTACAAGCAAACTCGGATTTCCCAGGGCTTGATCGCCGAGGGGCAAAAGATACTTCACGCCGTCGCGAGCTAACGCCCGAATAGTTTCGATAACATAGCGATGATTTGTTCCCGTCGGATTTCCGACCCGCGCGAGAATCGGAAGTCCCGAAGACTGGGCAGCAATCACGTCATTCGGGCTCAAACCAATGGTGAGGCTTCGCAGACGAGTCGGATCCGTATAGAGGACTTCATTTCCAGCAGTATTCGACGCGCCATAGCGAACTTCAAACGCTCGGCGGACAAGTTCTTGGTCAGTTTGGTTTCCGAGCAACCGATACGAACCATTTGCAACCGGCTTTAAGGCAAGGACTCCATTGCTGAGAAGCTCACCTGCGGTTCGTTCATTGACTGATAGAACATTGACACCAGCATCTTTGAGCTGAGCCAATCCTTCAGCCAGCGTAAGGCCCTGACTTGCCGCAAGATCACTTACAACGTCGGCTTCTACCGCCAGACCAACTGCTCGGTTACTCCACTCGGCTTCGTATCTCGGATAAATCGCGATCAAACTCGCGACCGTCGACAATAGAATTGAAGCGGTTACCCACCAAGTCCACTTAGTCGTCTTCAAAATCTTCATCTTCCTCCAATTCCGCTTCAGCCAAGACAGACTTTCTTCCGCCAATCACGAGGATTGTGACCATTCCCGCTAAGAACCCTCCGACGTGTGCCCAATTTGCTACCCCGGCTTGGGGAATAAAAATTTGCCACAGAAACCAAATGACGAGCAGCATCCAACTCGTCACCGAGAAAGGAAGAAAGAAGAAGGGGGGAATCACGACCCTGATCTGAGCGCCCGGAAAGAGGAGAAAATATGCTCCGAGAACGCCTCCAATCGCCCCCGATGCCCCGACTGTAGGGATATCAGAAGTCGGATTGACGAATATATGTGCCGCCGCCGCAAATAGCCCCCAAAAAAGATAGTACAGGGCAAATCGAGGAGATTTCAGTGCTTCTTCAACCGATGGCCCAAATGCTGCCAAAAACAATACGTTTCCGACGAGGTGCATCAAGTTGCCATGAAGAAAGAGACTCGTGAAAACTTTGGCGAGCTCTATCGGATCGCCTTTTGGACTCATGAACAGTAGAACCTGGCTTGGACGCATCGCCAAGTCGGCGAAACCGATGTTTGGACCAAACAGTCCTCCGTTGCGATCCCAAAGGTAAATGAGAACATTAAGCGCGACCAGCGTCCAAACGATGATCGCAGGATTTTTCCGCAAAAGGTTGTCGCGGACAGGAATCATATAGAGCCTATCTTACACTTGGGAGGAATCATTGATCCCAAAAAACACCGAGAGCCCCCCGAGAGTTCTCTCCAAGCACTCTTTTTGCCCCATTTCTCACCCCAGAATCGCCCAAATACTGATCATTTCCACCCCCATCATTGAAAATCCCAAGGGTTAGAGCGTACTTTCTGAGCGAGCCTTCTGGCGATTCAACCGCTTTTCCGAACTGATTTGAGCCTGAAACTTGGTACTGGTCGTTACCAACCAAGTCAAAAAATGCACCAAAGCCATTCGCATTTCCTGCCCCTAATGCCAAGCTTCCCGAAGAATATTTGTCATTTCCCGCATGATCAACAAACAATCCTAACGAAAAGTCATGACCCGCCCCTTGGGTCATGTTCATTAGCCCTTTGAAATCATCATCTCCCTCTTCGTCTTCCAAAAACCCAATCCCAAAGTGAGCCCCTGCTCCTTGCCCATACCAAATTGAATCATATCGGTCGTCGCCTTCTCGATCCCAAAGCACCCCCATTCCCATCCAGTAACCGACTCCTTGAGAAAATACTCCAGCCGAGTAAAAATCAGCACCTCCGAGGTCAAATAACGCCCCAAAACCTCCCGCCAGACTGTTGCCAAAAAGGTAATCAAACCTGAGTCCGTAACCTGCACCCTGACTCATTGAAACATTGTGCTCAGCGGACTGAGGCGAAGGAAAGTCGATAACTTTGTCCTCTGCGTGGTACTGATCGTTACCCCCCCGATCAATGAGGAGTCCGACTCCTGCCGTCATCCCACACCCTTGGCTTTGAGTGAACGTGCGGTACTCATCATCACCCGCAAGATCGTCTTGGATTCCTATACCGAAGAATCCGAATCCCAGTGAATTGGAGTAAGTATCGTAGACATCTTTTCCTTGAACATCCAATCCGTAACTAAATCCAAATGTGGCCGATCCAAAGGCTTGTCCGGCTGAGCGATAGAGGTCGTCACCGGATTCATCAATTAACACACTCACGCTGAAGAATGCTCTTCCCGGCCCACTTGCAAGTCGGAGATTTTTCCTCGATTCTGCATCGCGCACGAGTTTTCCTGCATAGCCAGCAGCGCTCAAGTACGAATCGTTACCCGCCCCGTCAATGAGAATGGAGCACCAACTGTCACTACCTTCCAAATAGGTATCGTTCCCACCCGAATCGATGACAGCTAGAATGTTCTTGAGGTTCGTCGTCTGCTGACGACTATCCTGGATAACTACATCGCCCCATTTGGTGCCCATTCTCCATTCAAACTGTCCAATCGCCTGAGCAGACTGGATTAACCCCCGAACTGCATTTGCAGTGGCGACAAGATCTTGACTCGCCGCGCCTAGATAATTTAAATCCGTGTCTCTCGCCAGATTCAACCATCGACCAAATGATTTGGGGTCGCTGCCATTGAACGCTTCCGACTTAGTTAATCTCTTCAGTTCTGCTAGATCGTCGGGGTCTGGAAATGTCGTATCGTATAGTCTTCGTTGCGAAAAAATTGCATCTAGCAGAGTGGCAACAGCTCTTTTGAGATCGTCGGGCACCAATCCTTGCGATTGAGGCTCTTTGGTAATCAGGCCGGCGTCGCGATATTTTTGAATAACGACCGCGAGCGAATCACCACTAGGGTTTCGAGACAAGATTGCGGATGAGGGGTCACCTAGCAGATCACGGCGAGAGCCATACGGGCTCAAACGAGACATAACGGCCGCCAGCTTGTGAGGTTGATTGGCACTCAGAGTAGCATCGCGTTGGACTACTCCCATGGCGACCGGAACGTGCCAGGGATTGGCTGATAGGGCCGTTATAACCGGATTTTCCAACTGACCAGTGCGGTAATAGCTCATTGCAACTGGGTCAAAAATTGCCGATTGGCGACTCAACCCAACCGCGCCAAGCGAAACAGCGGCGGCATTGTCTAAACTACTTGCATCGGGAAAGGCAGTTGTAGTGAAAAGAGCGATAAAAGCTAGGGCAATCATTTTCATTCTTGTTCTCATGGTAATGCAAATCGCGTTTCCTCAAGTAGCCGACGTTCGGGTCGCACCTGAGCGCATTGAATTTGGTGAATGGCGTCAGGTCGGGCGAACGGAACTGTTCTCTGAGTATCGAATGACTTTTCCGTCTGCGGTTCAAACGGATTTCCCAAAAAATGACTCAATTGAACTTCAGGTGTTTTTACCTGCATCAACATTTGGACGTCCACCCGTCGTGATCTTGCTCCACTTTTGGGGGGCGACCGATAATCTTTTGGAAAGAGACACGGCCCGCGAGCTAGCGGATCGTGGCATTGCCTCGGTCATAGTGCCATTACCGTTCCACTTGACGAGGACACCCGATGGGTACCGAAGTGGCGAGCTCGCCATCGTTCCCGACCCCAATCGGCTTCTCCAAACGATGCTCCAATCCGTTTCTGACGTTCGCCGAACGGTAGATTGGATTCAGTCACGTTCTGAATTCAGTTCCAATGCAATCGGTTTGACCGGAACAAGTCTCGGAGCGATTGTTAGCAGTCTCACTTTTGCGGTGGAACCACGAATCACAGCGGCCAGTTTTATGCTCGGTGGAGCCGACTTGTCCTACCTCCTTTTGAACTCGTCACGAACAACCGTCCAGCGAAAAATTTTGAGTGATGAAGGTTGGACAGAAGAAAAGCTCAAGCTTGCACTTGCTCCAATTGAGCCCTTAAACTTTCTAAATCCGTCGGATACCCGTCCGACTTATTTGATCAGTGCTCGCCACGACAACGTCGTACCGCTCGAATCGAGTTTGAAACTCCAAGCGGCTCTAGGCAATCCTGAATTTCTGCTCCTCGAGACGGGTCACTACGGAGGATTCCTCGTCAAAGATCGACTCGTTCGATCAATAGCATCGTTTTTTGATTCTTCCCTGCGGGGTCGTCGATTTAATGCGCCAGATAAATTCTATTCACCTACGATCAGGTTCAGTGTGATGATGGATACAACTACTGGACTGAATCTTGGGGCTGGACTTGACATCTGGAGATCAAATGAGCGAGCGGACATTTTTTTGGCTGGGTATATCACACCGCGCGGACTCCGGGGCTATTTTGGCTTTCAACTTGGCAATGGCGTATCTTTAGGTGCAATGTTTTCGCGGTCTGGAACGTCTCCTGGATTGGTATGGAGCACCATCTTTTAGATCAACTCACGGAAGTTGCGCGTGAGAACGTGCTTCAAACTTACTATTCACTTGCTCAAGCACTCCCAGAAACGGAGTTTGAAAAGCGGGAAGGGTACACCCGAGTACGCGGTTCTTGGCCGCTCTCGTTTTGTCATTTTGCGGGCGAATTTGATTCACGCCGGGACCCTGATGTTTTGGCCCGTGAGCTGAAATCTGAATCTCAGACCAAGGACGGGCTTTGGGTTTTTGTTATGCCTGGTGATGAACCGGCCGGGCTACGAAATGCTCTCCTGGACAATGGCTTCTCACTTCGGCAATGTCTTTGCCTTATGGGGAACAGATCCCCTGGTTCCGACACTCTGCGCATTGAGGCAGCCACCGATGCCGATTCCCGTATGAGAATCGGAAACTTTATGGCTGAGCAGTTTTTTCCGTTTTCTCCATCGAATTCGCGATCTCTCGTCGCCCGAAGTACTGCACTTTCGGTAAGTGATCTAGTCTATTCAGGCTCTATTTCTGAACCAGATGCGGCGATGATGTTGAGCCGATCCAAAAGAGGGGTGGGCTTGTACAACTTATGTGTTAGAAAGGATCTTCGAGGAAATGGACTCGGCAACAAATTTGTTGGAAGCGCCTTGCGATTGGCTGATCAGTACGGATTGCCGCTCACGCTTCAATGTCACGCGAGCCTCCGAGATTGGTACGGCTCGATAGGATTTCAACAAATCGGAACTGTTCACGCATTTTTTTCTGGTGGAAAGGGACGATCTGATATATTATAGGGGTTGTACGAACGGGGATCGGAATGAACCCAAAGCGCGGATTCAGCTTAATTGAGCTTTTGGTGGTGATTGCAATAATTGCCACGATTGCGGCAATTATTCTTCCTGTTTTTTCGCAAGCGAAACTGCGGGCGCATCAGTACGCCTGGATCGATTCAGCCCGAAAAGTTAATTTAGCGGTTCAGATTTACACAGACGATTACGACGGATACGCGATGTTGGCTCGCCAAAACACCGAAGAATCGGCACATTCCGGAAATGATCGGACTTGGGTGCAGTCGCTCATGCCGTATACGAGGGGTATTGAACAGTTCTTTTGCCCGATAGATTCAACCCGACCGTCTCAACTGAGTTTGATGGATCCCGATTTAACTCCCAATGATCCGTCGGCGCGTTACTACCAATTGTCGCAACGCTCTAATTTTGGATACAACTACGCTTACTTTTCGCCGATCTTTCGCCAGGGAGCTTCCTGGACAATTGATCCTCGGTCAAGTTCCTCGATTCAAGCTCCATCCGAAACATTGATTTTTGGAGAATCAGCATGGGAAGTTAAGAACGGAGTGCCGTCTGGGGGCGGCAACTACTTGATTCGACCGCCATGTCGGTTTGTCTCGGTCAGTGAGCAAGTTATTGACAGTTTTGGCTTACCGGGGAAAAACAACAATCAACTTTATCTCGGAGGCGATGTTTGGACGACTAAACATGAGCCTTGGCAAAGTGTTTCTGGAGGCTTATTCCCGTGGTTCAAAACGAAGATCACAATTGCTTTCGCGGACGGTCATGTCAAGGCAATGAATCCGAAGTCAATACGCAATGGTTGTGATGTGCGACCGGAGTGGTCGGGGTTCATTTTTGACCTTAAGAGTTATATTTGGGATTTGAACTAGGTACGGGGGCGGTTCGTCCCGGGCTTTCAAGTCACCTCACGAACATAATTCAATTAGCGCTATGAAGGTCAGCATTATAGGTGGCGGTGGTCGAGTCGGTTCAGACGCGGCATTCGCCCTTCAACTCGGTGGAATTGTTAAAGAGATTGCTCTCAACGACGTAAATGAGGACTTGGCGGCTGGTGAAGCGCTTGATCTTCGACACGGCTCAAGCCTGCTTAACAACCAAGTGATCACGAGTGGTGATTACGGTGTAGTAGACGGGAGCGACTGTGTTGTCATTACGGCGGGACTGCGACGCAAACCCGACGAAAGTCGATTGGATTTGATCAACCGAAACGTTGGTTTGTTTAATGGGATTCTGGACAATTTGAAGAATGTTAAGCTGAATGATGGAGCCACTATCCTGGTTGTGTCGAACCCGGTTGACATTTTGACCCACTTGACTGTCCAAGCAGGGTTGGTTCCTGCGGGTCAAGTTCTCGGATTGGGGACAGTTTTGGATACGGCACGCTTCCGAAGTTTGCTCGCAGATCACTTCAAGGTTGGAGCGGCCGATGTGAAAGCGCTGATCTTGGGTGAGCATGGTGATTCCATGGTTCCAATTTGGAGCAGCGCAACGATCAATGGTGTGAGCATGCACTCTATTCCTGGATTCACTTCGGAATTGGGATCTCAAATTTTTGAATCAACGAAGAAATCTGGTGCGACCGTTATTGCCCAAAAGGGTGGAGCAGGGCGAGCAGTTGGTGTGTCAATCAAAGAAGTGGTTGAAGCGATTGCCCTTGATAACCACAAGTTGCTTCCAGTGAGTGCGGCACAGACAGGGAAATTAGGGATTTCAGACATTTCCCTTTCGTTGCCAACGGTGGTTGGTCGGCACGGAGTCGTTGATATCTACGAACCAGCTGTAACTGATTCTGAGCGAGAGCTTCTTCTGAAGAGTGCAGCGGCTCTCAAAGAGACATTTGCCCTCGTACAAGGCTAGATCGTCGTTCGTTCGGCATTGTAAAGAAATTGAGTCAGGAGACCTGTTCTTCCTGACTCAATGTATTTTATGGAACTTCTTAGATTCAACTAGCCCGTAATAACCCTTCGTATGAGGCTAGGGCACATTGAGCTTTTTTGCAAGAATTGCGACAAAACTCAAGCGTTTTATGTCGATTCTCTGGGGTTTGAGGTCACCGAAGTGCAGGGTGGCCAATACGTGTGGCTGAGGTCAGATGGGTTCGAAATACTGCTTCGTCCAGGGAACGCCGTGCGCGTACATGCAGACTATTCAAGGTCTGGACAAGCATTAGTCATATATTGTAGTGATCTAGAAGAATTATCTGAATCACTCAAACGGCAACGTGTGGACTTCGGTACTCCGGATGGTTCGCCAGATTGCATTACTTTTAAGGATCCGGACGGTCGATGGATTCAAGCTGTCGAGTCCATCTAGACCCGATTTGTAGAACATTCGGAACTAATAAACGTCTTTTCCGATACTGGTTGGTACGAGGTGACTCAATGAAGATTCGGGATTTTGAAAGCGGACGAGCCCTAAATGATGTGGATATCATATTGACTCGTGAGGAAGTGGAAGAGTTGGCAATCTACTTGAACCGACTCCTTCAAAACCCTGAGCTGAAGTCCGTTCACGTGAGTCGCATAGAAGGGATGACACTTGCCGCAGAGGTTTCGGTGACGTTGGATTTGCAACCAGCTTCGCACCAAGCTACTCATTCGCATCACTCGATTTAACGAGCTTGTTCAGTTGATTGAGCCGATCAGCCTGAGGAAATCGATTTGACAAAGTCGCCACGGCTGATACTTCAATTTTGCGGCTTGGAAATGGAGGTAACCACGGTTCCTTTTCAGCGAAAGCAACATGTTCCGCGGCTGTTGCCTCCATGCCTGGTCGGTTGAGCAGTGCGTAGGCAAGCAGCAACCTGATGATTGCGTTCTCCTGATGCCTCAGAAGTTCGTCGGCAAGCCGAGCCATGCCTAAGAGCAAACGATTCTGAAGGTATGTACCGACAACACCCGAAGCAATTTCTGGTTGCGCGGCGATAGAAGCTAGCAGAGGATTTGGCTCTTTGCCTGCGGCTTGGGGCGTATTCAAAAATGCCTCGGCTTTGAGAAGTGGCTCGAGAGGAGCCAGGTAGTGAGCGTTTGGCAATTCGATGTCCGAATCCTGAGGTTCTTGCCCGTGTTCTCGACGAAGGGAGGCTTTGAGCCACCAGCCCAAGGCATCATCAGCAAGGTAAGCAAGATACCGTTCCATCAGGTCGTCGGCTTCTTCGGCTGATTTTGTAAGGAAAGCCTGGTTCTGTAGCCCAAAAGCTTCAGCGCCAGGGATATGGCGAAACACTTGCCGATCAAAGTTTTCAGAGAGGGTGAGTTGATCAAGAATTTCGTGCGGAAAATCAACCCAGGGTTGTGTTTCGACTTGCCTCTTATTCGGCCAAGTGAGAATCTGTTGCTTGCTTGCGTCTCGAACAACGACCCCTTCAATTTTTCCGGAAAATTCTGTGACCGAGAACGAAACGGGCGCGCCAGGTGAAAGAGTGAGTTGAGATTCTAGGGTTTGTCCATCAACGGAAAGAAAAACCTTTGCTCCTTCAATATCTTCGTGAGCCTGGATGGCAAGCTCAGAATCCGATAAACCGACCGAAAGTTGGGACGAAGCTGCAATGCATGTAGACAGATTCGAGTACGGCAGAATTTCTACACGCCATTCATCCATGCGATGACCTGCGAGCCTGCCGCTTTTTGGCATTGTAGAGAATTCCCCGGACTCTTGAACAATAAAACGGTTTTGAGAATCAATAACGGAGAGCCCAAATGAATCAGAAGCGTCTTGGCACCAGATTTTGATTCCAGACCGGGCTGGCAAAGATTGCCATCGTCGGTTCTGGATGCGCTGTTCCACTACGATTCCAGCGCGGTGAGGAGCAAGCGTTATCACTCCGTGCCAGCTCAAGTCTCCAACCCAAGAATGGAGGAAAACCGCGATCTTGCCATCTTTGCCTCCAGATTCTTTGATTCGATAGTCAACGTGGGCGAGCGAGTCTAAACGCTCGACTCCAGCAAGAAACTCAATTCCAAACGGTAATTCGACCCCACGGATGCCACCAGGACGGAGCGGGAGTTGATCAGGAATTGCGATGATGTCTGTATCCGTTCGTAAATCCCTGAGAGCCAGGATTCTTCCCCCGAGAGAAGGTGCAATTGCAAGTTGTGTGAGTTCATTGCTCATCCAGATGAGCGGAATTTGGACTTCAGAAATTTGCTCCTCAAGAATGAGGGGAACATAGGGGTAACAGTTCGGTGCATTCAGGGGCATCGACTCTGCCCGCACGGTCGGAGACAGCAGATTGACAAAGTCCTCAGTAATTTTCATGTGCAGGAATCCTTCAGTTTGGTGAAACGTTGGTCAAAATAGCAGGTAGGGAAACCTCATTGCCGCTGGTCCCAAGCCGAGCGGTAGGAAAATTATGGCTTCATCGTTCTTGACCTTCGTGACAAAGTGGCTTTGTGTACCTGCCGGAATGGTGGCAGTTGGCTACTTCGGGCTCGGGCCGCAAATCGGTAACAACGCGGCCTTTCAAGCTCGCGTTGAACCGGTCAAGGAAATTATTGGAGACGCGGCGGAAGTTTTGCCCCGAGAACAAGAGCCGGCAAAACCGAAAGGCAAGTTTGATAGCGTCAAAGTCAAAGTTGATGTAACGGAAGACGACCGGAAGAAGCCGGATTCAAATAGCGAAGTTCAGAAGCGACCTGACTATTTCACGCCGGAAGCAGCCGGAGACACCTACGAAGAGATTCCTGAACTTCCAGACACTCCAGAATCAACAACTCCGGATCCGACATCTGAGCCAATTCCTGATACCGGCGGCTGGTGATTTAGATTCGGAAAAAGTCTTGAGCCACTTGAGTAGTTGCCTGCCCAACTGTATCAGGTGAAACTCCAAAAACCTCGGCAACGCGATCTCTGATATAGCCAAGATATTTGGGGTGGTTTGGCTTTCCTCGGAACGGTACAGGGCTAAGCCACGGAGCGTCGGTCTCTAGGACGAGTCGATTGAGTCCGATCTTTGGTAAGAGCCTTCGTAAATCATCGGCTTTGTTGTAAGTCACCGGACCATCAACGCCAAAGATTGAGTCGAGTGCCAATGCCCGGCTGAGGTCGTCTTCTGTTCCGGCAAAACAATGAAACAAATAAGGCTGGATCGGCCTTGATTCGAGAACGTCAAGAAGCGCGGAATATGCTTCACGGCAATGAAATACAACAGGCATGTTGAGCGCATTTGCAAGATCAAGATGGTCAATGAGGCAATCATATTGCTGCTTGGGAGTGGAGAAATCCCAATGAAAGTCGTACCCAATTTCGCCAATCGCAACTGCTTTTGGGTGAGCAGCTAACACTTCGATGGCCTTGAGCTTGCTCGAGTCGTATTTAGCGGCTGAAGTAGGGTGCCATCCCACAACTGCGTAGACTTCACGGTGCTTCTCGGCAATCTCAATAGCGATGCGACTCCAATCCTCGTCAATACCAACGACGATGAGTTTCTCGACTCCAGCTTCGATCGCTTCCCGAATAGCTAAATCTGGGTTGGGGAAAGCTTCTTGATCATTGAGGTGGCAATGAGTGTCAATCATGTGGAATTTGAGTTAAGATTGTGTTGCTGAAGCCAAAAGGAACAAAACCGAGTTGGAGTGAATTCCGTAGAATCGGCAGAAAGCAAACGCAATGCTCACACTTTACGTTATCACGGGGATCATTGGACTGGGGCTGATTATCTTTTCAGCAATCGGGGGAATGGGGGATGGTCATGGCGATTTGAGCCACGATGCCGATGTTTCACACGATGTTGGCTCTGACCATGGTTTGGAAGCACATGATGTCGCCCATTCCGGAGATTTTTGGCTTCCCTTTTTTAGCTTGAGATTCTGGACATACTTTTTTGGAGGATTCGGAGGATTTGGAACACTTCTCACTTTTTTGAAGATCAGTTCTGAGCCAATCCGAATGTTTGCGGCTTTAGGAGTTGGTTTAGTCGTTGGGACTGCCGCGGCCACGATCATGCGCATTCTGATTCGCAATCAGATCAGCCACTCTATTTCGGATGGAGATTTTGTGGGAGTGATCGCCAAAGTTCTTGTAAGCCCCGCCGATAACAACCCGGGCAAAATCCGAGTTGAAGTTAAGGATGAATCGATCGATTTGTTGGCCATTCCAATGGAAGGTCATCAGATTCGGTCCGGAGACGAAGTCGTGATTGTTTCTGTGGAAGGGTCAACCGTAACCGTGGCCCAGTCAGAACAGTACTTAAATAGTTAGGAAACAAATGGAAACCTTAAGCAATGTTGTCGTAGGCGCTGGAATTGGGGCCGGAGCGGTTCTCTTCCTGCTCATTTTCTTCGCATGGCTGGTGCGCTCCTTTCTGCGCATCGCACCACCGAATGAAGTCCTCGTGATTTCCGGTAAGGGCCGGGGATATGAAACGTACTTCGGTGGAAAGGCATGGTCGCTTCCAATTATCCAAGATGTCGAAAAGATGAGCTTGAATACAATGGAAGTTCCGATTACCGTGCGCAACGCATATTCAAGCGGCGGCATCGCAATGAATGTTGAGGCGATTGCCAATGTAAAAGTGAGCAGCGACAAGAAGTTCATTAATAACGCTATTGAGCGATTTTTGAATCGGGATGTCAACGAGATTCGACGAGTCGGAAAAGAGACCCTGGAAGGCCACCTGCGCGGAGTCATCTCTAGCCTAACTCCCGAGCAAGTGAATGAAGACCGGCTTGCTTTCTCGGAAAAGCTGGCCCAAGAAACGGAGCAGGATTTAACGAAGCTTGGCCTGCATCTCGATACGTTCAAGATTTTGCACGTCAGCGATGAGGTGGGTTACCTCGACGCTACTGGACGCAAAGCGATTGCCAACGTGATTCGAGCGGCAGAGATCGCAGAATCCGATGCCCGAAGAGGGGCCGAGGAGTCGGAGGCTCAGAATATGGGTCGCGCAAAAGTGATGCAGTCTAATGTGGACGCCAAACTCGTTGCTCTCCAAAATGACCTCCGCCGAATCCGGGCGGATTTAGACTCCAAAGTAAAAGCCGAAGAAGAGCGAACCATAGCCGCCGCCCGTGAGGCGAGGGCGAAAGCAGAGCAAGAACTCCAAACAATCCGCGCCGAGCTTGAAACCTTGCGGTTGACCGCAGATAAGGTTCTCCCGGCCGAAGCAAATAAGATCAGTGCAGAGTACCGAGCCAAAGGAGAAGCCGCCATGATTCGGGAACGCGGTGTAGCCCTCAGCACGGCCCTTGAGCTGATGCACGGAGCTTGGCAGGAAGCGGGGCCGAATGCTCTCCAAATCAGCCTGATCGAGAATTTGGAATCAATTCTTTCAACTGCGTCAAAGGGAGTTCAGAAGATCAAGATTGACTCTCTCAACGTGATTGACAGTGGCGATGGGGAAACTCTGAAAAATTACATCGCGGCGTATCCGGGAATGCTAGATGCCGTCTTCAAGGCAGTAGATAATACGGTCGGAATTGATATTCAAGGCAGTATTTCAGGTCGGAAAGAGGAGGGTAAATCGTAATGGATCTCGGGTTGATTATTGGACTGGCGATTGGTTTCATCGGCATGATCGCCGCGTTGTTCCTCGTGAGCATCAAAGCACTGATCTACATTTGCCAGCCAAATGAAGTTCTGATTTTTAGTGGCAAGAATCGGAATCTGAACGGACGTGTGCTCCCGTATCGCATCATCAAAGGCGGTCGCGGATATCGAACTCCGTTCTTGGAGCGGGTTGATCAGATCGATTTGACCAACATGATTATCGACCTGGAAGCCCGCAATGCCTACACCAAGGGCGGGATTCCCATCTCAATTACGGGAATTGCCAACGTCAAAATCGCCGGTCATGAACCAATGCTCAACAACGCGATTGAGCGATTCTTGGGTAAGGGCCGGGCTGAGATTATTGCTATCGCAAAATCCACGTTGGAGGGCTCTCTCCGAGGTGTCCTCGCGACATTGACTCCAGAGGAATTGAACGAAGACCGGAATCTCTTTGCTGAGAAGTTGGTCGCTGAAGTTGAGCAAGACATGACCTCGCTCGGGCTCGTTGTGGATACCCTCAAGATTCAGAACATTACCGACGATGTGAAGTATTTGGACAGCATTGGTCGAACGCGAAATGCAGAGCTTTTAAGTTCGGCAAGGATTGCGGAAGCGATTGCTCATGCAGACGCGGATGTCCGCTCTGCAGAGAACTATGAGCGTGAGACGATGGCAAAGATTACGGCTGAAATCGCGATGGCGGAAGCCGAAGCGGCCAAATTGTTAGCCGATGCTCAAAGCCGTCGAGCCGCCGTCGTGGCGGAAGAGCAAGCACAAGTTGCGCAAATGGTTGCGAAAGCTAAAGCCGAGCTGATGGTTCAGACGGCTCGAATTGAGCAAGTCCGACGTCAGCTTGAAGCCGATGTCATTGCACCCGCCAAGGCTGAATATGAAGCTATGGAGCAACAAGCGCGCGCGAACGTCGCCCCCATTGTTGAAGATGGAAAAGCGCGTGCGGATGCCTTGCGCCAACTGAGCAAGAGCTGGACAGAAGCCGGTGACAAGGCGCGAGAGATTTTCATCTTGCAAAAGATTGAGCCGGTCATCCAGCAGCTGACGGACACGATCAGTGATACTCGGATTGAACGGGTGACCGTGATTGATTCGCCTAGCTCAGGAAATGGCTCTGGCATGGATCCGCGTAAACTGATTGCTCTCAATGAGCAAGTGAAGGAGCTTTTTGGGATCGATTTGGTGGACAAGCTGGGCAACTTGGGAGGCTCAAAAAAAAGTGAATCTACACCGGCAATTTCTGCTTCGGTGAACTTCACTCCTGTCACCCCAGAAACCACTCCGCCTCCTGTTCAGGGGCAATAAATGACTGATCGGCACCCCTACCATGGGTGCCGATTTTCTACTACAATCATGGGGATGTCAACGCTTATGTTCCGCACCTTTGCCTTGGATGTGCCAAAGCTTTTTCCCCTTACGATCAGCCGAGGGACAAGCGGGACAACTCGCAACATGTTTGTGGAAGTATCGGATGGCGAGCATGTCGGAATTGGTGAAGGGGCTCCCCCGACTGGCACACCTCCTGAATTGGCGGAGCGACTGGATATTGTGTTAGCCGATCTTTTTGAGATGGCACAGTCTGCGAGTATTGAAGAGGTCTGGCAGGCAGGATTTGAGCAGAACATCGATCCGGTTGCCCTCGCAGCGCTGGATTGTGCGCTTTGGGATTTGAAGGCGAAGCAAGCGGGGAAGCCTTTATTTGAACTCTTGGGAGCCCCTCAGCCCACGTCCGCAACTACCGTGACGATTGGCATCGAACCCGTTGAAGTCGTTCTTGAAAGGGTGCCCAAAATTCTCTCCATTAGCGGAGGTCGAGCCCTCAAGGTGAAGCTGGGGAGCCCAGCGGGTCGAGATCATGATCGGGGGATTTGGGAGGCGGCGCGAGAAGCGGCTCAGCCATTTGGCGTCGTGATGAGGGCGGACGCGAACGGAGGATGGTCGGCGGAAGAAACTCTGGACATGGCTGATTGGTTGAGTGAGCGGGGGTGTGAGTACATCGAACAGCCAATTGAACGCGGAAAAGAGGCGGAATTGGAGAGGGTGATTGGGAAGTGTGCGTTGCCAATTTATTTGGACGAGAGTATTCGAACTGAACGCGAGGTGGTGGATTTTGCTGGATTATGCGATGGAGTCAACCTAAAATTGATGAAATCGGGGGGGATTTCGGGGGGTTTAGGGGTGATTCGTGCCGCAAAAAGGGCCGGAAAAGGCACGATGATCGGCTGTATGTGCGAAACCGCAGTTGGCATTGCCCAAAGTGCCGCCCTGAGTGGCTGGTGCGATTTTGTTGATCTCGACACGCATTTCAATCACGATCCAGAGCCAGGCGATGGCCTTGACTTTGTAGATGGAATCGTGATGCCCCGGAATATTCCGGGGCATGGCGGCTTTATCAAGCCGGAATTCTATCCTCGTTAGTAGATCACTTTGTTGAGGGGATATTCGACAAGGCCAGTTGCGCCAGCGCGTTTGAGTTGCGGAATCAGGTCTCGCGACTCGTGCTCGTTGAGGATGACCTCCATTGCGATCCAGTCGGAATCTGCGAGAGGGGAAACCGTCGGATTTTGCAGACTTGGAAGAATTTTGCGCACTTGATCTTCCACGGATCGCGGGACGTTCATTTTGAGGCCGACGAGTTTGCTCGCGTTCATAGCTCCGACGAGGAGCATGGACATGTTCTCAAGTTTTTCTCGCTTCGTCTGGTCTGCCCAACTGGTTTTATTTGCTACGAATCTGGTTGTGGATGTTAGGATCGTTTCGATAATCCGGAGATTGTGGGCGCGGAGGCTGGAACCTGTTTCTGTGTTCACAACAATTGCCTCGACAAGGTCTGGAACTTTGACCTCACATGCACCCCAGCTGAATTCGACCTTGACGTTGATTCCTTGATCACCGAAATATCGTTGAGCCAGGCGTTGATATTCGGTGGCGATGGTTTTGCCTTCCAGGTCTTTGGCAGTTTGGAAGGGGCTATCGTTATGAACAGCGACAACAACCCGAATTGGGTTTGACGTTAACTTGCTATAGCGGAGCTCGCAGATTTCTTGGACATCGGCACCCACATCGGTAATCCAATCCAGGCCAGTAAGCCCTGCATCAATCAATCCATCTTCGAGGTATCGGGGGATTTCCTGGGGTCTCAAAAGGACGGGTTCTATTTCGGGATCATCGATCACTGGATGGTAGCTTCGGCTGGCGACTTTGACATCATAGCCAGCTTTTTGGAACAGGGCGAAGGTTGCATCTTGCAAGCTGCCTTTGGGCAGTCCAATTCGAAGCTTCATAGATGACCCAAGGTACCGAAGCGGCGAAACTCGGGTCGGGTCCGGGGTGGATTTTGTCCCTTGTTTTTGAGGGTCGTTCTACCGATAAATGGGGTTGGAGCTATGGTGCAGTCGCAGTTTGCAAGGGTCGGGGTCGTTTTGGCCAGCGAGGACTGTTATTCAAATTGGTACGGTGAAATTTTTCGTCAGATCGGAATCGTCTGTGAAATTGGAGACGAAAAACTCCTGGAACAGATCGGAGAATACGATGTTATTGTTCTTTGTGGGAATGGTCAGCTCAGTTTGGATAACAAGGAGCGAGTCCGAAGATGGCTCGGTCGGATGTCAACTCAGCTCTTGGTCACCGGGAGCTTTTGGGATGGTGAGTTTCTGTTTGATATTGTGGCTTCGGGCGATCGATATTCCAGAAATCGAGTGAAGCTTGTAGACTCAGAAGAGTCACCCTTGGCTAGTGATACCACTGGCGGCATTTTCATTGGAGGTGAGCAAGCGCGGAAGCTTCCGGGATCAGTTCTAGCCCAAGATGAAGCTGGGAATCCGCTTTTTTCGACCGGATCTCAGCTGCACTTTTATGGACCTCATCTGGGTAAGACGGCGGCTCTGATTGTTCAAGGTCGGGGTGTTTCATCCGATGGCATTGGTCCGAACGATTTGAGCTGCTACTTGGAAGATGGCTTCTTGAGGGCCGAGGACGGGATCGCGCTCGAATGGGGGGATCGTGAGTCGGTAGATGGGGATGAATTTCCGGCATTCTTAACTCCCCACGTGGATATTCTCCGCGATCAGTTCGCCAGACTCACTTTGCATGCAATCGGCCAGACGGGACTTGCTCCCGCATTGCTCTGGCACCTTCCTGGCAACGCCGATTCTGCGTTTACGGTTGGAATCGAATGTGATGGTTCGACCTTAGGCGAAATTAAGGCGGCCGCGGGAATCGTCGCAAAATTTGCCGTTCGACCGGCTTGGTTGGTTTTGCCAAGTGGCTTGAGCAAAGAAATTTACAAGACCTTCACCCAATGGGGTCATGACATCGGACACCTTTACTTGCCCGAAGATCAGTCGATTGCAGCTGATGCTGTCCGTATCCAGAATTTGGCTCTTTCGCGAAGTGTCGGGAATCAGCTGACGGTGATCAAAGGAGCCGACGGAGCTTGGTTTGGGCTCACCAGATTTTATGACTTAGCGACGACCAGCGGGGCGTTGACTTCAATGTGTAAGGAAGGTCGCCAGCCGGGGACTTCTGGCTTTGCTTTCGGTACTTCCCGTCCATTTTGTCCGCAGGCTCGCAAAGGAAAATATGAGTTGATCGAATATCCGGCGGTTGCTTTTGCTCCTGGTTGGGTAACGAGTAATGCAACTGCTGAGGCCCTGATCGAGCCAGTCAAGCGACACCATGGAGTATATCGCTTTGATTTCAAGACATCGTTTGCGCCAGAACGAGGGTTTGAGAATGGGGTGGTACGAACGCTTCTGGCTCTGCGCGAAGCCGGAATGAAGAACTTTAGTCCATCGGAACTTTCGAAATACGAACGTAACCGCAGGAGCATACGAGCGACGGTTGAGGATGGTCGGCTTGAACTGATGAGCGATCATCCGGTTGCACAGATTACGGTAATGGTGGGAACACACCTGCCGCTCATTTCTGGAAAGCATGATTCGGCCGAAGAGACAGTTTTGCGCTACGGACAGAGGTGGCGCACGCTTTCGTTGACCCTTGAGAGCCGGATTCGGTCAGGGGTTGCGATCAAACAACCACAAGTCGCCTAAGTCTGGTTCGGTTGAATCGGTTACAATTTTGGACATGGTCACCGTTCGGGTCAATGTCACACTCAAGCCTTCTCTTCTCGATTCCGCAGGTCGAACTGTGGCGAAATCACTTCAAGATTTGAGCTTTGGCGAAGTCGAAGATGTACGGATCGGGAAAACAATCACATTACAAGTTTCCGAATTTGATGAAGCCCGGGTTAAAGCGATGTGTGACAAATTGCTCGCGAACCCAGTCATTGAGAACTATACGTTTGAGGTGGTCGATTGAAAATTGCGGTGATCCAGTTCCCTGGTTCGAATTGCGACCAAGACGCGTTGTGGAGCTTGCGAAGTGATTTGGGGGTTAAAGCCGAGTACGTTTGGCACAGTGAGCGTTCGCTCGACGGATTTGATGGAGCCTTTATTCCGGGTGGATTCACTTACGGCGATTATTTGCGATGCGGAGCGATTGCGGGCCAATCGCAAGTGATGCAGGCCATTCGAGAGATGGCGGATTCGGGACGACCTGTTTTGGGAGCGTGCAACGGCTTTCAAATCCTTTGCGAGACGGGGATATTGCCGGGGGCACTGGTGCAGAACATAGATCAGAGATTTGTTTGCACGACAGTTCATTTGCGAACTGAGAATCGGGACTCAGCATGGACGACAAAGTGCCCAGATGTTTTGCCGATTCCAGTGGCACACGGGGAGGGTCGATTTGTTGCTGACGAAGAGACCTTGCGCAAGCTGAATGGCGATGGGCGAGTGGCCTTTCGGTATTGCGATGAAACGGGTGGTTTAACTGATGAAGCGAACTTTAATGGGTCGGTGGAGAGCATTGCAGGAGTTTTGAATGAGCGGGGAAATGTCTTAGGGATGATGCCGCATCCGGAGCGCGTAACAAGCAAAAAAATCGGCTCTGAAGCGGGACTACCGATCATTTCTGGGTTTTTGAGCGTCTTGGCGAATGCATAGGGGTTCAAATGGGTTCAATTTGGACCTATAATAAGGATTCGGATGGTTGGGCGAATGAATCAGTTGGTACGGAGCGTGGTTTTGGTTGGGGCATTGGTTCTCAGTGCGTTTGCTTTTGGGCAAGCTCAAACCAATGAAGGCAATCAACCAAGCGATCCAAACATGGTGAAGGTTGGACGGCTGGGTCAGTCAGTCGCTGAGACCAAAATTTATTCAAACATGAATACCAAGGCTACGGTTCTTTGGAGTCTGAAGCCTTATCAGTATTTGGTTGTTAATGATGCCAAGTACGACAAGTGGTTGGCGGTTTTGCTTCAAAATGGTCGGACGGGATACATTTTGAAGGAGGCGGTTGCACAGCTTCCTTATGACGTCGAGTTGCCAAAGGATTTCAAATTTAGTGCGAGCCGGAATTCGGGTGTGTCGAGTCGAGGGGATCAGTTGGTTCGAGTGGTCGGATCACGGGTGACCCCAAATCGAAGCAAGAAATGCTTGATTACAGCTTTAGATATGTAGGAACGAAGTATGTTTGGGGTGGGAATAGCCTCACAAAGGGGATTGACTGTTCTGGGTTTGTTCAACAGCTTTTTGGGAAGATCGGGGTTGATTTGCCACGGACAGCCGCTGAGCAAGCGAAAGTCGGAATGAAAATAGACCGGTTGGAAGATTTGCAACCGGGTGATCGGCTTTATTTCTGGGATAAGAAACGCGGGAAGATTGGTCACACGGGGATATTTTTGGGGTACTTCCAGGATGGCGGCGCGTATTTTATTCACAGTAGTAGTAACAACAAGGGCGTAGATACGGACGATTTGCGCAACCAGAAATGGTTGAATATGTTGGTTTCGGCAAGGCGCTAAAGTCACAGGCCCGCAGTGGAAAATCCACCACTTAGTGGTGGATTTTCTCATTATGAGGTATATTTTTTGAGTCAAAATGGAGAATTTCGTCGAGCGAGGGATTGCTGGCCGATTACGAGAGGCGTTAGCAGATACACCAGTTGTGATTGTGCAGGGGCCGAGACAATGCGGGAAAAGCACTTTGGTTCAGCGAGTCTGCGATTTACCTTATGTGACTCTTGATGATACGTTTACGTTGAGTAACGCACTGGCTTCCCCCGAGGGGTGGTTGAAGTCGTTTAAGGAGGGCGCGATTATTGATGAAATTCAACGGGCTCCGCAACTGATGCGCAGTGTGAAGGCAGTTGTGGACGCAGATCGGCGACCGGGGCGATTTGTTTTGACGGGATCGGCGAACGTGCTGTTGTTGCCGAAACTGAGCGATTCGTTGGCGGGGCGGATGGAAGTGCTGACTTTGTATCCTTTTTCGCAATCCGAGTTGTCGGGTCAGCTGAGACCGTTCTTGGATCGGTGGACGGCGGGGGAATTGAAAGGTGGGATGGAGAGCAGTGTGGCGTGGGGCGGGTTTCCGGAGCCGCTCAAGCGCAATTCGGATAGTCGGAAACGGGCGTGGTTTCAAGCCTATGTGCGGGCATTGATGGACCGCGATGTGCGCGACTTGGCTCAGATCGAGGGTTTAAACGCATTGCCCAATTTGCTACAGGTTTTGGCGAATGCTCCTTATGAGGTTCAGAATGTGACCCAGATCAGCCGAGAGACGGGAATCCCGGCTACGAGTTTGTCTCGATATATTAGTTTGTTGCAGGCGGTTTACTTGATCCACCCGGTTCCCGCTTGGTCAGCATTGCAGAATGGAAAAGCAGCGAAAACGGCGCGGTTGGCTTTTTCTGATTTGGGGGTATGGAACTATTTTCAGCCAAGAACTCACGATGAGAATTGCTCGGCTATGCATGTTGCAATGGAGCTAGTGAAGGAGGCTGGTTGGGCGGAGGAGCCATATGAAGTGCTGCATTTCCGATCAACCCGGCATCATTCTGTCCCAATCGTATTAGGTTTACCAAATGGTCAGATTTATGGCATTAACGTTGTTGATCGAGAATTGATCAATGATGGAGACTTTGCCGGTCTCAGATTTTTGCGGGATGTTGCGGGGGATGCATTTGTGGCAGGAATTGTCTTGAGTCGGCGGACTGAAGTAGGGTTTGTGGATGAGCAATTGAGCTATGCGCCGAAGAGTTCGCTTTGGGCGGTTTAGTCATTGGGGAGGGGGCCCAGTTCTGATTCGAGTTCTTGCTCTGCTTCTACCAAAGTGTTGAGTCTTTGTCGGACAAGTTGAGTGCGGAGGTCGCTCTGATCGCTGGCGGCAATGGCGGAGGTACGAAGGGGGCGGACTTCGTCGCGAATCTGGCGAATTCCTTGGAGGGCGTGGGCACCAAATGTGGGGTCTTGGCACCGCTGGCGAAAGGTGGCTTCTCGCTGACCTTTGCTACGGAAGAGGTGACGCCCGATGAAAAGGGCGTCATAGAGGGCTTCTTGAAGAACGGCTTCGATATCGCGTTGCGTTTGTTGTCCCTCGGGAGTCTTGGCTCTTTCGCGCCAGGGAGCAGAGTGAAAAGAGTCAAGGACTGCGCGGCGATCTTCGGCGAGTTCTTCGAGGAGAGTGCGGAGTTCGGGATGGGTACGCTCGTTGAGTTGTCGTCGCTGGCCGATCCAGAAAATCAACTCCCAGATTTCGTCAATTTCGGGAGGGGGTTTGAGGATGACTTTATCTTGGTACTTTCGGTGGAGTCGGTCGTTGATTACGGGGCCAAGAAAAAAGAGGGCGATCAGCGATAGTCCGAGGGGCCATACAAAAGGCAGAAGAAAGAGACTTGCAAAAATACCGAAACAGCCGAATCCCCAGACGAGCTCGCTTGACTTATTGCGCTGGGGTTGGTGCTCGTTGAGAAATCTAACAAAATAGTTGAACGGCTTTGACATGATTAGAGAGGTTCGCGGGTGGCCATTTGGAGTGGCACCATTCGTGATCGGGCGGGGGTGTGGCCTTCGAGGACACCGATGAGATCGTGTTCTTTGGCTTCGGTGATTTGGATTTGCGCAAACGAGCCAGGTTCGGCGGTGCCCTGAGCGTAGACCCATCCGTCGATTTCGGGAGCATCGCGGTAGCTTCTTCCCGCAATCCATCCGTCTTTGGCTTCGTCGATGAGGACTTGTAGGGTTTGTCCAACGAGTGCTTTGTTTTTCGCGAGTGAGATGGAGGACTGGGCGCGCATGAGTCGGTCGTACCGTTCCTTTTTGAGTTGCTTCTTGATTTGACCAGGCATTTCGAAGCTCGGGGTTCCCGGTTCTCGTGAGAATTCGAAGGCTCCAACGCGGTCGAGTTTGGCTTCTTGGACAAAATCGACCAAATAGTCGAACTCTGCATTGGTTTCGCCGGGGAAACCAACGATAAATGTGGTACGAATTGCAACGTTGGGAATTCGCACACGGACCTTATCGAAGATTTTGAGATACCGCTCACCATCCCAGGGGCGCTTCATCCGTCGGAGGGTATCGGGATGAGCATGTTGAAGCGGGATATCGATGTAATTGCAGACTTTGTCGAGCCCGGCAATAGCATCAATGACTTCGTCAGTAAGGCGATTTGGGTAGAAGTAGAGAATTCTGATCCATTCGATCCGGTCGACTTCCGCCAAGTGGTGGAGAAGTTTGGGGAGGGTGAATTCTTTGTATAAATCATAACCGTACTGGGTGACATCTTGGGCGATGAGGTTGATTTCTTTGCAGCCCGTTCGGGCAAGGTGTTGGGCTTCTTGGATAACGCGCTCTATTGGTTTACTGGCGTGACCTCCACGGAAACTGGGAATGGTGCAGAAGGTACAGCGGTGATCGCACCCTTCACTCACTTTGAGATAGGCACTCCAGGGTCGTCCGGTGCGGGCTCGGGTGGTGATGTCAGCCCATCGGTGGTGAGGTGGATCGACGTCGATGAAGGGTTCATGATGAGAAAACGTATGCTCAACCACTTGGTCGAATCGTCCCATTTGGCCGACCCCGACATAAGCATCAGCTCCCGGGGCGAGGCGGGCGAGCTCGGTTCCGAGGCGTTGGGCGAGGCACCCGGCAACGATTACTTTTCCATTTCCCTTTTCGGCGACGGCCTGGCGGATGGCTGCAATTGATTCGTGTTTGGCGGACTCAAGGAAGCCGCAGGTGTTGATGATAGTGACTTCGGCGGTTTGTGATCCGTCTACGGTGTGTCCTGAGTTACGGAGGACGCCAGCGATTTCTTCGCTATCGACTTCGTTTTTCGCGCATCCGAGGGTGATGATGCGGACGTTTCCTTTAGAATCAGGCACGATTGCTATTTTGGCAGATGATCAGAGGAGATGCCGGGCGACGGACAAGAGTTTAATCGGGTGACCCTAGTCCGTCCGTCAGGTTGCTTTAGTAGTGCCAGTCGAGGTCTTCGGCGTCTTTGGCGTGGGACATGATGAAATCGCGTCGGGGTTCGACTTTGTCACCCATGAGTCGCATGAACATCTGCTCCACGTCGGAGTCGAATTCCTTCTCGTAACCGACTTTGATGAGGCGGCGAAGTTCGGGATTCATCGTAGTTTCTTCAAGCTCCTCAGCGTTCATTTCTCCAAGACCTTTGAATCGGGTGACGGTGACATTTTTACGTTTGAGATCTTTGACGATGCGATCGCGTTCTTCTTCATCCATTGCATAGAATCGCTCGTCCTTGCCAGCGCGGATGACGAAAAGCGGGGGTTGGGCGAAGTAAAGGAACCCTTCGGTGACCAGGGGCTTCATGTAGCGATAGAAAAACGTGAGAAGGAGGGTGCGGATGTGTTCGCCATCTACGTCCGCGTCAGTCATGATAATGATTTTGTGGTAGCGGAGCTTTTCGATATTGAAGTGCTCGCTGGCCTTTTGCTCATCGGCAGGTTGCTCGCCGTCGAGGGCGGCTTCCTGGTGGCGCGAGGTATGAATGTCCACGCCTGCTCCGAGGGCAGCAATGAGAGATTTGATTTCTTCGTTATCGAGAGCTTTGTCAATACGTGCTCTTTCGACGTTGAGGATTTTTCCTCGGAGGGGAAGAAGAGCCTGAGTCATCCGGTCGCGGGCTTGCTTCACTGTTCCGCCGGCTGAGTCACCTTCAACGAGGAAAAGTTCGCAGTCTGCGGCGTTGCGACTCACACAGTCGCTGAGCTTACCGGGCAGTCCAAACGCTTCCATTGCCGAGGAACGCTTAACGGCTTCGGCGGCTTTGCGAGCGGCTTCTCGGGCTTGCTGAGCAAGTTGAGCTTTTTCGACAATACGTTTGCCAACGGCGGGGTTTTCCTCCAAATATGTGGCGAGTCCGTCCCCAACGAGGGAGTTTGTGGCCCCTTGAACTTCTGGAGTCACGAGTTTGACTTTGTCCTGAGAGTTGTAGCTGGGATTTTGGATTTTGAGTGAGATAACGGCGGTGACCCCTTCGGCAGCATCATCGGCGGTGAAGTTCCGGTCTTTCTCCTTGAGCAAGTTCATTTTGCGAGCGTAACTGTTAATCACGCGGGTGAGAGCTTGGCCAAACCCGGAAACGTGAGTCCCACCATCTGGTTGATGAATATTGTTGCAATAGGCCAGGGTGTTGGTGTGGAAGCCAGTGTTGTATTGAAGGCAGACCTCTAGCTCCATGTCTTCCCGGACACGGTGGAAGTAAATGGGCTTGTGGATTACGGTTTCGGCGTCATTGACATCTTCGACCAATTGGATGATTCCTCGCTCGAAGAAGTACTCTTCCATTGGTTCTTCGGATGTTTCGATGGTAAAAGTGAATCGCACGCTGGGGTTCAAGTAAGCAAGTTCTTTGAGTCGGCGGCGGATGATGGTGGGGTCATGCTCGACATGGGTCAGGGCCGTTGGGTCGGGCTTCCAGTGTTGTTTGGTACCGGTTTTGTTTGATTTCCCAACGACTTCAACTTCTGTTACCGGCGTACCGGCTTCGAATCGCTGTTGGAAGATTTCGCCTTTTTGTTGGACGGTTGTGATCATCCATTCTGAGAGAGCGTTGGTGCATGAGATTCCAACACCGTGCAGGCCACCGGAGACTTTGTAGCCGCCTCCATCGCCAAACTTTCCACCGGCGTGGAGTTTGGTCATGACGACGGTGAGAGCGGAGATGCCTTCTTTCTCGTGCATTCCGGTGGGGATGCCCCGTCCGTTATCCTCTACGGAGATGGAGCCGTCGGCATAGAGCACGACATCGATTTGGTCGGCGTGTCCGGCCATGGCCTCGTCAACTCCGTTGTCGAGAGCTTCGCGGAACATTTGGTGAAGACCTTTCTTGCCGTTATCTCCGACATACATTCCGGGGCGTTTTCGGACAGCTTCGAGTCCTTCAAGGACAGTGATTGAGCTGGCATCGTAGGTGGATTCGACTTTTTTTGTGAGCTTGTCTTCAGCGGTTGCCTCTCGAGAAGAGACTTCTTGGTCCTGTTGGTTCTCGATGGGTTGATCTTCGGGTTTTTCGCTCATGGATGGGTACCGTTCTTTCGGGCCTGAACTCAGGTTGAAATGAACCTAGATTTTACCAGGTTCTGACGCATGGATAAGGACGAATTGAGGTGGTGAAAGGGTGCTCGTTAATCAGGGCGCAGTGGGGGGTTCTACGGGCAAAGATTCAAATAGTGAGTTCATTTTTTCGACGTATGCGCGGGGCCAATTGGGCTCAATCACGCGGGCACCTGGTTTGAATTGCCCAAAGAGTTCGGCATAGGGATTGAACCATTTGCCGGACTCGACCGTTGCGTGCACATATTGCAATTCGCGGTAATGCTCGAAAGTTCTAGGATCCAAGTTGTCGCCTTGCCACTTTCCTCGTACGAAGTCATGAATTCCGGCGAAGACCACTTGGTGAGTTCCCGGGGCAACGGCACGACTGGGAAAAGTGAAGTGAGAAATGTGAGGTTTTGCTTTGATCAAACCACCAAGGCCATTCAAGTTGGTTCGCATTTGAGAATAGGAAAATTCTGGAAATCTCGTTCCACCATCGGGTTCTGGGATGTTGTCACGAGAATCAAGAACGACGTACCACCGGCTATGAATATGGAGGAAATCGTTGACTCCGGCAAGGAACGTGTTTGTATCCCGAAATGGAAGTGTGCGCGCGTCGATGATCCTCTTGAGGCCGTTCTGGATTGAAGGCGGACTTTCTTGGATTGGGAGAGTTGTCAGGCTTGCAAGTAAAAGTGCAGGACTAATCATTCACTACAGTGTAATCGCATTCCTGTTCAAAAACAAATAGATTTATTGAACGGGTTTCCAACGAGCAGTGCGGGCAAATCCGGACTTGCCTTTAAGAAGGGTTTCTAAAGTGATGTTTTCGAGCGTTCTGACGATGTCGGTTTTCTTCCAAACGGTGAAGTAGCCCAGCCCTCCTCGGGCGATTGTGATGGGCATGGCGACTTCGTAAGTGGCTTTGGGGTTCAGTTCAGCCCCATCGACGAGCACGGTTCGAATGCGTGAATCGGCGGGTGCTGATTTGGAGAACGAAATTTCGAGTCCACTGACTTGGAGAAAGCTTGGATTGGGGGTCGGATAGAGGCTGATGGATCGTTCAAGCGCGGTTTTGATTTGTTCCCCGGTCAACTTGACGACAGAGATTTCGTCGGTGCCAAATTTCAGGTAGGAACTGAGGTCGCCCTTGGCTTCGTCTTCGAGCATTGCTCCAGGGATCCAGGCGATAGTTGTGCCGGCAGCGGCCCGAATTTCGTCTGCGATGGCTTGACCGTGACCTGACGATTCATTGTCTGGACTGCCAAAAGCGGTGCAGGCCAGACTCAGGAGAATCGCGGCGAGGAACGGTGTGCGCATTGTCGTGAAGAAAAAAATCCTTGCTCTTTCATCATATTGGATGTTTGAGCAAGGATTTGGTTATATTTGATAGGACTTTTTTGTCGAATTTAGAAGTTTGTGTCGATGCCCATTGATCGTGCGGTTCCAGCAACGACCTTGATTGCTTCTTCAACATCATCGGTGTTAAGGTCAGGCATCTTGGCTTTTGCTACTTCGATTGCCTTTTCTCGTGTGAGAACACCGGCCACTTCTTTGCTCGGATTGCTGCTTCCTTTGGGGATACCAACGGCGTTTTTGATCAACGCGCTCATCAGCGGTTGTTTGACGACGAAGGTGTAGGATCGATCTTCGAAGACGGTGATTTCAACTGGGAGTTTGAAGCCCATTTGCTTCGCGGTCATTTCGTTAAACTTTTTGAGAAACTCCATCATGTTGATCCCGGCTTGACCGAGGGCGGGTCCGACCGGAGGAGCGGGGTTTCCTTTTCCTGCGTCGATGTTCAACTTGATGACAGATGCAACTTTCTTTGCCATGGCAATTTTCCTTACTGATTTCCGCGGGATAGAGGGGGCCGTACTGTGGAAGCGTCAGTTTGGTCGCCGGTAAATGCGGGTGAGAAGTGAATTATGGCGGGGATTGTATTGAGTTCGCGGGACCTTGGAAAGTTCTATTAAGTTCCGCGAGTATCTCCGAATAGATCTATTTGAAGGCGTGGGGCGAGGCGGTATCCCGTTTTGTGGCAGATGGGAACGAGGAGCTTGAGGCGCTCGTTGAGGGTGGCTTGGTCGCGGCCTTCGGGCATGAGGAAGATTTTCTCAGGGGGGATTGTATGATCAATTGCCGTGAGCATGGATTGGATTTCTTCAATGCTTCCGGGTTCTTCTGGCTTCACGACGAATTTGAATTGGTAGTCGTGGTGGGCGACGAGATGGCGGATGGTCTCAGGTTGGAATCGGGTGGATTCATGGCGTTGGTACCAGTCCCCGGGTGTATCTTTGGGCGGGGCGGAATGAGCGGGTTTGGGGCTGATACTCATGAAGCAGCCGGGAAGGGTACGGGAGATCGTCCCCGCGGTTTCTATAGTGATGAAATGACCTTTTGCTTGAAGATGTTTTGCTAGCTCTTCGATCGGATCAAAGAGCATCGGTTCGCCGCCGGTCAGCACAACATGTTGGTTTTTGAGATCTTGACATTCAGAGACGATTTGGTCAATTGACATCATCGGCCCTTCGGGGCTCCATGATGCGTAGGGAGTGTCGCACCAGACGCACCGCAGGTTGCACCCGGAGGTGCGGACAAATGTGCTGGGCACTCCGAGAAATTGTCCCTCGCCTTGAACGCTGCTAAATATTTCGCTGATACGGAGATTGCTCATTTGAGGAGGGCGGGGTCGGTCATGCCGAGTTCGGCGAAGGCTTTGATGCGGATCAGGCAGGAATCACAGTGTTCGCACGGGCGTCCGTTGACGGGATCGTAGCAGGAGTGAGTCATTCCATAGTCAACTCCGAGCTTAAGTCCTGTTTGGATGATTTCCGGTTTTGTCATTTGGATCAAAGGTGCGTGGATGGTCAATGAGTTCCCCTCAACGCCGGCTTTGGTCGCGACTTGAGCGAGGTTTTGGAATGCAGCAATGAATTCTGGTCGGCAGTCCGGGTAACCGCTGTAATCTACTGCATTGACGCCGACGAAAATGTCGTTCGCTTGGCGAGTCTCCGCATAGGCAAGTGCGAGGCTGAGCATCACTGTATTCCGAGCGGGGACGTAAGTAACGGGGATATCGGTTGTGGGGCTATCTTTGGGGACTTCAATGTTGTCGGTCAGAGCACTACCGCCGAACAGAGTGAGATCAACCGGGAGAATTTTGTGTTCAGTAACTTGGAATTTTTCTGCGATAGATCGAGCGGCGTCAAGCTCAATGTAGTGGCGCTGACCATATTGGATTGTGAGGCAGTACGGATCGAAGCCTTGCGATTGAGCGATGGCTAGGCAGGTAACGGAATCGAGTCCGCCGCTCAGGAGAATGACCGCACGGGGGTTCATTTGAATGAGCATACGGTACCAGGAGCGTTGTTTCGGTCGGGGGATATTGTGCGTCTAGTGAGATGTGGTGACAGGAATTTTGGCGATGGTGATCAGTCAACCAGCGGGGATTTTTCCGCTTGCGGTGGAGCGAGTTCGCCCGGAAGGCGGGCGTCAGGTCTACTGGGTGAGGGGCCCAAAAGATGGCGGCGAATTGAAAGGTGTGGGGAGCATGGTGACCCAAATCCCATGGGGTGGCTTTCTATTCGTGCCGAGTGGAGAATTGGCGCGACTGAAAGGATTTGACGGGGACGGAAGAGAGATTTTGAACCTGGCGAAACCGGGGTTTTCGGCGGTGGGCCGGCCATCGGTGGACTGGGGAGGAAATTTTGCCGTCGTGGAATTTGTCGGGGATGGGGAGTCGGAGATTTGGCGGATTCCGTTGCGGGGAAAAGGTCCAGAAGTTCAAATAGCGACAGTGCGCGGGAATCCGGGGCTTGTGAATCCGGCGATTGAGATGCGTGGATCGGGATTGTGGTTGAACTTTGGGGGGAGTTGGTCGATTCAGGACATGACCACGGCGGCTACCCAACGGGTGGATACGCGGGCGTTATCAGACGGATTGCCGGTGGGGACGAGGGTTATTGAAGTGCGTCCGAGCCCGGTGATTCCAAAACAGGTGGCGGTAGGAATTGAACTTGCAAACGAGTCGAAATCGAGGTGGGTGATGGTATGGGATCGGCAAAGCAACCGGGTGAGTCGGGTCAGCCCGATTGGGAGTGACGGATTTCAGGTGGATTGGTCGCGCGATGGTCGAACGGTACTGTTTCATTCGCGGGAATTAGAAACGGGGCGAGTGACATTGCGGGGGGTTGCGCCGACAGGGGGTGAAACGGTTGAGATTGCGGTCGTGGAAGAAGCGAAAGGGGCTGGTTAAGAAGGGTTCTGTTTGGCTAGACTAGAGGCATGAGCTTGCCTTACGATCGCGTTTACAACTTCTCGGCGGGTCCGGGAGTGATCCCGGTTCCGGTTTTGGAAGAAGCCCGAGACAATATGTTGAATTGGAAGGGTTCGGGAGTTGGGGTGATGGAGATGAGTCACCGGGGCAAGCATTATGAGAAAATCGCGGCGGCAGCCGATGCGGATTGCCGAGAGTTTTTGGGAGTTCCTGACAACTACAAAGTGTTGTACCTGCAAGGTGGGGCGAGTCTGCAGTTCACGATGCTGGCAATGAACTTTTTGAATGGAGGTTCAGCGGATTACTTGCGGACTGGGACATGGGGCGAGAAAGCGGTTTCGGCGGGGAAATTGCATGGGACGGTGCACTTGGCCCACGATGCAAAGGGGTCGAATTATGATGTCGCCGGCTATGATTTGGCGACCTATTCGGATGAAGCGAAGTTTGTGCATTTCACAATGAACGAGACAATTCAGGGTGTGGACTTTTTGGGTGATCCTCCGGCGGATGGTCGGGATTGGATTTGCGATATGAGTTCTTGTATTGGGAGTCGCCCGTTTGATGTCAGCCGGTACGCGATGATTTATGCGGGTGCGCAAAAGAATATGGGGCCGAGCGGGGTGGCCTTGGTTTTGCTGCGAGAGGATTTGCTGGAGCGGATTCCGGAGGGTTTGCCGCCGATGCTGGACTACAAGGTTATGGTGGAAAACGAATGGATGTACAACACACCGAATACGTGGGGGGCTTATGTGATGAGCCTGGTTTTCCGGCATTGGATTGATTTTGGTGGGCTCGAGGCGGTCGGTCGCTACAACGATGAAAAAGCGGGGCATATTTATTCGGCAATTGATGAGTCTGGTGGGTTCTTTAAGGTTCATGCTCAGCCGCAAAATCGGTCGCGTATGAATATTTCGTTTACTCTGCCGGATGAAGATTTGACGACGAAATTTTTGGCGGAGTCGAAGGCGGCAGGTTTCCATGAGTTGAAAGGTCACCGCTCAGTTGGTGGATGTCGAGCGAGTATTTACAATGCCTTTCCGGCGGAAGGGTGTGTTGCTTTGGGCGGGTTTATGCGTGAGTTCGCGTCGGCGAATGGGTAGGTGACCTTTCCCCTCCCTCAATCCCTCCCCAGAGGGGAGGGAAGTTCGCTCGATTAGGGCTGTCGGGCGAGTATTTATAATGCTTTTCCGGCGGAGGGGTGTGTTGCTTTAGGTGGGTTTATGCGTGAGTTTGCGAAAATGAGTAAATAGTTCCTTCTTAATCAACCCCACCCCTGCCCCTCCCCAAACGTGGGGAGGGGATTTTCCGCCAGTATGATTTATGCGTGAGTTTGCCGGTTCAAACGGGTGACCGTTCCCCTCCCTCTTTCCCTCCCCAGCAGGAAGGGAAGTTCGCTCACAATGTCAATCACCCAGAATCAAGGGCCTACCTTGCCTCAATCTTTCCACACTCCGGAGGGAAAAACTGACCCCAGAGGCTGATCTAGAGTTTCTGGAACTCAAGGTGAAAAAGCAATCTCTGATTTGCCAACGGATTAAGTCTGAGGCATGCTTTCCCCAAATGGAAGCAAGGCTCGATTGTTTAGGTTGAGACATGTGAGTTTACAAGTTCAGACTGATCTCCGATTCAGTGTCGGAATGCTGATTGATTGATCGGGGTGTGATATTCTCGCCCCCTATGGGTGGAACCACGCAATCAAGTGAGCTTATCCGCCCGCTCGCGGGATTTCGTGCGATTGCTGCTTTGTGGGTTGTGGTGGTTCATACGGAGAGCCTGCATCCTGGGAACATCCCGGAATCGGCACAGATGTTTCTGCGGGGGTACGGAACACTTCCGGTTGTGTTCTTTTTTGTCCTATCGGGGTTTATCCTTAGTCTTGTTTATTCTGAGCGCATTGGCGAATCCGGATTTCAACCGAATGAACTCAAGACGTACGCTTGGGCAAGGATTGCTCGGGTTGTCCCTCTTTACTTTTTCACATTGATTGTTCCGATCGGGTTTCACATAGCATGGACAAATCGGGGGGGAACCGTTCCGATGCCTTTCACCGAACACACTGTGATAGGATCGCTTGGGTTTTCGACGGATGGATGGGCATTTAATTCGCTTTTCCGGAGCAATGTTCCCGCTTGGACATTGACGGCGGAATTGATTTTTACTCTCTTTTTCCATTTATCTTTCCTCGGATTGCTCGGCAAGACCGAACCACTTTGCTTCGGGGCCTCTACTTCTCGATGGGTACCTATGGGGTCATCCAGTTGGGTTTGGGGATAGCTCAGATTTATGGAGATGACTGGTGGAGACCGGTGGGATATGGCTTGGGTCACTTTGGTCCGCCGCTGTTTGTGCCCGTTTTTCTGGTTGGAATCTATATGGGAGTTCTCGCGCGCAGAGGGGGGCTGTCGAAATGGACTGAAACCCACGCTGATGCGATCTATGCGGCCTTTATGATTGGAGTTGTGCTGCTGGTAACTCTGCCTACTCCTCCGCTCCCTCCGTCCCTTGTGACTGCGTTGCTTTGCCCATTAATTTGCCTTTCGATTGTTGCCGGGCATGGTCAAATGGGGTTAACGAACCGGGTTCTTTCTTGGCCAGTGGTTCAGCTTTTTGGTTCAGCCAGCTACGCGATATACATCACTCATTGGCCGGTCAAGGAGCTTTTGCAGTTCTACTTCCACCCTAAAGGTTGGCCCGAATTTTCGAAGGGCTTTGTTGTTCTGGGGATTGTCATTGTGGTAGGGCTTGTTTGTCATTTCTGGGTGGAGAAGCCACTCTACCGATGGGTGCGTCGGATGTCGGGGGTCGGTTAACGTTCGCCGGGGAGGACGATGCCGCGCATGATGACATTTTGGGCAAAGAAGAAAACGACCAGAGTTGGCAGGGCGGCGAGGGTGACAGCGGCCATAACGATAGCTTTGGGGGCCGTCAATTGAAGTTGGTAAATGAAGACCATGAGGGTCCACATTTCCCGGTTTTGGGCGACCAGAAAAGCATAAATGAATGCGCCATATGAGCCCATGAAAGCGAGGAGGGCGAGGTAGCCGAGGACTGGCTTTGAGAGGGGAAAGGCGAGGCGGAGCATCATGAGCCATTCTGGAGCTCCGTCAATTTGTCCGGATTCAAAGATTTCTTGGGGGAGGGAGTCGAAGAAGCCTTTAAGGAGGAAAATCATGTAGCCAGATGCAGCGGCGGGAAGGACGAGGGCGGCAAAGGTATTGAGGAGGTTGAGGTCTTTAAGGAGAAGGAAGCTGGGGATCATTGCAACTTCGGCAGGGAAAGCCATGGTTGCCAGGAGGAAGAGGAGGATTTTGCCCGTGGACTTCATCGGGAAGCGACTGAGAGCATAGGCAGCGAGGGGGTTGACGGTGAGCTGAATGAGGATCATCAAGCCACAGAAGATGATGGTGTTGGCGACTGCGCGGCCATTGAGGAGGATGTAGTCCAGCACATAGATGTAGTTGCGCCAAGTGAATTCAGAGCGAATGGACTTTTCGTTCTGACGGAGATAGTGAGTGTCGAATGCGGCTATGGGGAGGGTATCTGTCGCCGTTACAGAGGGGTTATTGGAGGTCGCCACCCAGTTCATCCATTGGCGCTCGATCGTTCCGTTTTCCTGAAACGGTTTGGGGAGCGCGGAGGCGAAAAAGTCAATTTGGTCTTGGGGTTGTTTACTTGTGCTAACCAATCGGCTTTGGGAGAAATCGGGGATTGCTCCTTCTGGAGTGCGGAATGGAATCTCTTTCGGGACGTCACCGAGTTGGTTTTTATATCTGGTGCGGAGGAATTCTTGGTAGAGGCGTTGGGATGAAATGGGGATCCGGAATTCTGCGGGGAGGGTTTTCTTGAATTCAAGCCAGTCGGCCCACTTTTGATCTTGTTTGGGATTCCAAGCAGGATCGTCGAGGCGTTCGGGCGGTGGGGTGACCTGTTGGAAGGCCCCGTTGATTTCGTTGAATGCGGCGTTGACGTCTTCAACTGTTTTGTACTTGGTTCGGAGCCAGGCTTGCCATGCGCGGTTGAGTCGTGAGGTGACGTTGGTGGATGGGGTTGTGAAACCAGCTAACCACTGGTCAGCGGGGAGTTGGGCGAGGAACTCTTCGAATTCGGCTAGGGTGGCGGGAGTAGCCTTGTCGGTGTTTGCGGCGGAGGCGATCCAGGAAGCGTTGCCGGCGTATTTGTCGTCGACATATTTGGATTCGAGTTCAGCGAAATCGCTCCAGAAGGAAGGGATAAGTTTGTTGTCGTTTTGGTCGGTGTTGCCTTTGAATCCGGTCGTGAGCATCGTCAGGAACGGATAGAGCGTTGTCAGTGCGCCGATGGTGAGGATGAGATAAACGATCGACATCGCGGCAATGGCGCGGGGGCGTTTGCGACCAACTTTGCCGACGAGTGACATTTCGGCTTTATTGTAATCCATTTTGGGTCGGATTCGGCGTTGGTTTTGCGGCTAGAATGAGGGTGATATGCCCGTCGGTCGGTTCATGCTCGTGTTGCACTCGCACATGCCTTATGTTTTGAGTCATGGCAAGTCTCCTCACGGGACGGATTGGCTGTTTGAGGCGGCGGTGGAGTGTTATCTACCGCTTTTGGATGCACTGGATCGAATGCGTCAGGCGGGAGTGAAGCCGCGATGGACGGTGAATATGACTCCGATTCTGGCGGAGCAGTTGGATGATCCGGCTTTTCAGGAAGGATTTATCGAGTATTGCGAGGAGAAGGCGGAGTTTGCGCGGCAGGATCGGGAGCTTTTTGAAGCACAGGGCGAACTTTGGATGACGGGCTTGGCGGCGATGTGGGAGCGGTGGTTTACCAAGGCGGTGATTCAGTTTAAGCATCAGTGCGGCCGGTCGATCACGGGGAGTTTTAAGAGTTTTCAGGATGATGGGCTGATCGAGTTGATTACTTGTGGGGCGACGCACGGTTATTTTCCTTTGGCGGGGACGGACGAGAGTGTTCAGGCACAAGTGAAGCTGGCAGTTTCGAGTCACAAGAAGCGTTTTGGGAGCGATCCGAGAGGGATTTGGTTGCCGGAGTGCGCCTATCGACCGGGGTATTCGTGGAAGGCACCGGCAGGGGATGATGAAGCAGTTTGGGATCGAAAAGGAGTCGAGCAATTTTTGGCGGAGAATGGGATTGAGTACTTTTTTGTTGACTCTCATATGATTCGGGGTGGAGAGCCCTTGGGGACTTATTGGCAGAAATTCCCTCAGTTGGCGGAACTGTTCTCGCGGAGCAAGGAGTTGTTCTCGCCGCCGGACGAGTACCGGAGCGAATATGAGCATTATCTGATTCCAGAAGGTGTGACGGTTTTTGCGCGCGATCCGCAAAGTACGGTGAAGGTTTGGAGTGGGGACGTCGGGTATCCGGGGAATCCTTTCTATTTGGAATTCCACAAGCAGCAGTATCCGGGTCGGTTGCGGTATTGGCGGATCAGTGAGGACAAGTCGAATTTGGGGGCCAAGCAGCCCTATGATCCGTGGCGGGCGCATGAGCTCGTTGCCGAACACGCGGCGGATTTTGTGAATATCGTTAAGGGGACGCTGGCGCAGTACAAAGGTCAAGCGAATCGGGAAGGAACGCTTGTGGCGATGTACGATACGGAATTGTTCGGGCATTGGTGGTGGGAGGGGCCAGAATTTTTGTATGAGCTTGGAATGAAGATGGCGTCTGATCCCGATTTGCAAATGTGCAGTGGGGGGGACGTGATTGACCAAGATCCGGCCCGGCATATGATTCATCTGCCCGAAGGAAGTTGGGGCGAGGGTGGTTACCACAATGTTTGGCTGAATGAGGATAACCATTGGACATGGGCGATGCTTTATCCCGCACAGAAGTGGATGCGGCATTTGGCTCGATTGGGGGTGACGGGATTGGCTCAAGAAATTGCAGAACAGGCAGCGAGGGAGCTTCTTTTGGCGGAGGCAAGCGACTGGCAGTTCTTGATTTCGACGTTCTCGGCGAAGGATTATGCCGAGGCACGGTTCCCCGATCACATTGACCGGTTCAATCGCCTGGCGGAAATGGCGGAACGTGTTCATGGTGGCGCGACGTTGAACGAGGAAGAACTCGAATTTCTGCGGGATTGCCAAGTGAAAGATGCGCCGTTCCCCGAGCTGGATTTGAGTTATTGGGCGCATTTGGATCACCCGTTGCGTCCGCCTGAGGCCTATCGATCATGAGAGAAGGGAAACGAATAAGGGAATTGAAACCGTCTGGGATTCGGATGAATCGATTGTCATTTGGCTTGGTGGTGGTTTGCGGCGTTGCCTTGGTCGGTTGCGCTCAGAAGGGAGGCGATTTGGCCCCAGTAAGCAAGAGCAGTCGGGGCGGTGGAGGTGCGCCAGGTTCTTCGGAGAGTTCTCCCACCGAGCCGACCAAAACTGAGGCGGAAAAAACGGCGGCGGCTAGGGCAGAAGCGGCCCTCAAGAAAATGGAGCCTCGCGACGAGGAGATGACCATTGACCGAGACGATGAAAAGTGGGCGGAGGCAAAGCCTGCTCCGGTGGCAGTTAAGCGAACGGTTGGCGCGGAAATGGACGACGCTTTTGAGCAATTGCCACCCGCCTATGTGATAGTGAGCATTGAATGTGTGGATCGCGGAGATCAGCTCCGATTCAATCCTAAGATTAAGATTAATAGTCCGGAAAAGTTTCGGATTGAGTATGCCTTGCCTGAGACTGGGGGATCGCTTAATACGTTGACTTCCGATGGTCAGAAACGTGTTCAATTTGAAGGCGAGAAGTGGACAGAATTACCCAAGATCGGGGTGACAACGGTTTCTTCCAAGATGAACCGGGCTCAGATTGAAAATTTTGCGAAACGGATGCCGGTAGATGGGTTCCGCTATTGGAGTTATGGTGATCGGATTTGGTCGGCTTTCATTGCGGGTTTGAACGATCCGGCTAACGGATTTGAGGTTGAAACGACGCAGATGAACGCGAACCCTGTGGGGGATGAACGACCGTTTATTCGAGTCTTGGCAAAGTCGACAAAGGGGCCAAATCTTGAATTGGAGTTGGTCGTTGATACCAAGCGTTATGTCCCAGTGACCTTCCGCACAAATTTCAAGTATGCCGACGGTCAGGAGCGCAAGATGCTCTGGAAAGGAGACTGGGCGTTTGGGAGTTTGCACGAGGATAAGGAATTCAAGAATCCGAAGCCGCTGAAGTGAGGAAATTTGGGTTTTTTGCCCGTTTCGCTGTACCGTTATCATTGCTGGGTCGTCTTGGTTTTTGAAGGGATTCAGATGGTTACATCAACGGTTATTGCAGGATTGGTTTTGGGGCAGTCGCCCTTGAGTGTGAAGCGGGTGAAAACACTGGAAGGGGTTCGGGCGGTCGCCATTTCTCCTTCACCGCTTGATTCGCGGTTCATTGTCTGTTTGGAAAATTCCCAGGTGCGGATCATGGATGCGAACGGGAAGATTCAAAGCGTGAGTTTGGTTGGGCACGCCCAGCCTGCTTACGGAGCCGCTTTTTCACCGGATGGCAAGTTTGTATTGACTGGCGATGAGCAAGCAAAGATTTTCTTGTGGGATGCTAAGACCGGTAAGAAGTTGCGAGAATTTCCTCGAGAAAAGGGGCATCAGCGGGGGATTCAGTCGCTTGCCTACAGCGCGGATGGGAAGCAGTTTTTGTCGGTCGGGAAAGATGACTCGATTTGTGTCTGGAATGTGAGTGGAGGGAACCCGGTTGTGAAAGTCACGGGTGAGCCAGCGAATTTTTATGGGGCATTTTTCACCAAGGCTGGGGCAGTTTATACGGGTACTCAAGCTGAAGGGTGGCGAGTTTTGGCACCGAAGACTTTGGCAACGGTGACAAAAGTGACTTTGCCGGGTGGTCAGGGGGCGAACGGTTTTGCGATGAACCGGGCAGGAACATTGGCGGTGACTTTGGGGCGTGATGGCTTGGTGACGGTTTATGACGCGGTCAAGCGGGCTCGTTTGCAAGGATTGAAGGGTCACGGTGACTTTGTGACGGCGGGGATGTTCACACCGAGCGGTCGCTTTGTGGGGACAAGCTCGATTGACGGGACGGTTCGGCTTTGGGATGCAAAGGCTTACAAGGAAGTTGCGATGGTTGACAATCGGAGTTATATCGGGTCACCGGTTGCGTTTACGGGTGATGGCAAATATTTGTTGACGACGAATGCGTTTGACACGGTGGAGATTCATCTGTTGACGCCTCCTCAGCCGGAGCCGAAACCAGTTCGCCGCCGACGGTAGTTTTGAACCCACCCCCTCCCAAAAGTAATTCAGGGAGGGGTAGGCATTTCTGATTCAATCCTCTTCGATCAGGTATTCGGCGATGAGTTGGGCGGTAGCGCGGAGGGCGTCGATGTGGGTGCGTTCGTAACCATGGGAGGTGTCCACGCCGGGGCCGACGAGGCTGACGCGGGCGGTCCCGCCGGATTGCCAATAGGCACTGCCGTCGCTGCCGTAGTGGGGGTAAATGTCTCGTCGGAGGTCGATGTTGGCCCGTCCCGCGATGTCAACGATTTTTTGGTTGAGCTCTTTGCTGTAGGGGCCGGATGAATCTTTGACGCAGAGAGAGCAGTGGAATTCATCACCGTTCTGCCCGTTGCCGACGACGGCCATGTCGAGGACGAGGTATTCGTGGAGGTCATCGGGGAGTGAGTCCATGCCGCCGTGTCCGACTTCTTCGTAGTTGCTGATGAGGACGGTGGTGCGCTGGGCGGGGCTGACTCCGGCATCGTGAAGAGCTTTGAGGGCGGCGACAAGGCAAGCGACACAGGCCTTATCGTCGAGGAATCGGGAGCGGATATAGCCCGATTCGGAGGCTTCAAATTTGGGATCGAGAGCAACGAAATCCCCGACGTTGATGCCAAGGAGGCGGGTTTCTTCGGCTGAGCTTGTTCGTTCGTCGATTCTGACTTCGAGGTTATTGGCGTTGCGGGGGGCAATGGGAGCCTCTTTGTTGACGTGAGCGGCGCCATTTTCGAAAACCATACTGCCACGGATTCCCCGGCCCGATTGAGTTTGAATGGTTACCCCTTCGGATTCGATAGTGGGCCACATAATGCCGCCGAGGGCGGTGGTGCGGAGGCGTCCGGAGGATTTGATTTCGGCGACCATGAGTCCCAGGGTGTCGATGTGGGCGGTGAGGGCTCGGGGTCGGTCATCTTGGAGACCTTGATAGTTGGCGACGAGGGCCCTTTGGGAGTGATGAAAGTGGTTGCTCCGAGGGTTTCGAGTTCGTTTTGAGCAAACGAGACAGCCCAGGCGGTGTCCCCAGTTGGACTGGGGGTGTTGATGAGGTCTTTGAGAAACGAGACGAGGTAGTCGGTGTCGATTTCGAACCGGGGCATGACGGGTATTTTAGCCGTTTTTTTGGTGCTGACTTTGTTTTTCGATTTGTTGTATTACAATGGAAGTGCACAGAACGATGTGTTGTTTTGTGTGACTGAACTCACTGAAGAGAGAAATCAAATTATGCGAAAAGCCTTCACCCTTATCGAACTGCTTGTCGTAATCGCGATTATTGCGATTTTGGCGGCGATTTTGTTCCCCGTATTTGCCCAGGCGAAAGTCGCGGCAAAGCGAACCCAGTACATTGCTCAATCGAAGCAAGCAGGAACAGCAATCATCATTTACATGGCGGATTATGATGACTTGTTCCCGCAAGGAACGGTTCCAGATTTGACCCAAGCGGTTCAACCGAGTTTCCGGAATGCGGCGAACTACACTGCTAGCCCCGCTACTTGGTGCAATGCGGCATCTCTGCCGACTCTCCGCCAAGAATCCGCCTTGGTTTGGGTGAATGCAACTGAACCTTATCGAAAGAACTACGGGATGCTGAACCCGAGCAACGACAAGCGAAATTTCACGTCCGGCTCATTGGCAGATTGTAATCTTGCATCGGCTCGAGTCGGAACTCCCGCTGGTTCAAACATGAGCTACAACGGATTCCTTCAGGGAATTAGCCAAGATAGTTTGGCGGCGATCAGTAAGCTTACGATGATCTGGCCTGGTATGGGAACCTACACATATGATGGCTTTACTGCGGTGAGTCCTCGCCTCAACTGCCCCGTACAAGGAGTTGCTTGCCTTTACAATCCAGCTGGTCGTCCGCAGAATGCGGCATCCGGTTCGGCTTACGGTATGGCATTTGAATTAGCCGGGCCGTCTTGGCACGCATTTGGGCAAGGTTCGGTTCATGTGATGGCGGATACGAGCGCACGTTACATTGCTTACGGAAGCGGAAACAATGCTTCGGGTAACGCACGCTTGATTGCTCAGCAGCCGTGGCAATTCTTGGATGCACAAGGAAAGATTCCGGTTGCTCCGGGTGCGTTTATCCGAGGCTGGATCGCTGGACCGACATTCTATCCGGCGGCTTTTGTTCCAAACAACCCGTTTGACGGTACGACGAACTAATGAAGAAAACCCTTGTTATTGGACTGGCCTTGTTTGCTATTGCACTGATGGGATGTCAGCCCCAAGGCGAGATCGCTCCGGCTCCGCCTGAGCCGGTCAAGTCGACGGCTGCTCCGGTGCCTGGCGCGGCGGGTCAAGCTCAGCAAAGTACCACTCCGGTTCCGCCGGAAATGCAAAACGAGTCGGCTAACCCCGATTCGGCGAATAGTGGATTGCAGCAGCTTCCTTCTGGTAACTCAGGCGGATATTAACTAAAAGTCACGATGGGGGCCAGATTACAGACCTGGCCCTCATTTTAGTTTAAGCCCCTAGCTGATCGGGATTAAGTCCGGCCAGTTCGGGAAGGATAAATAGGCCGTCTTTGCGGATCAGGACGTCATCGAACCAGACTTCCCCGCCGCCATATTCGGGGCGTTGGATGCAGACGATATCCCAGTGGATGGCGGAGGTGTTGCCGTTGCCGCCGGGGCCAGTGTAGGCATTGCCCGGTGTGAGGTGGAATGATCCAGCGATTTTCTCATCGAACAAGGTGTCGCGCATCGGATGGAGGACGTGAGGGTTGTAGCCGAGGCTCCATTCTCCGAAGTAGCGACCTCCTTCATCGGTATCGAGGATGTTGTTGAGTTCTTCGGTCATTGGGCCAGCGGTTGCGTCGATGATTTTCCCATCTTTGACTTCGAAGCGAATGTCCTTGAAATCTTGACCCTGGTAGAGGCTGACCGTGTTGTACTGGACGACTCCGTTGACAGATTCTTTGACCGGGCACGAGAAGCATTCACCGTCGGGGATGTTGCGTTTGCCGTGGCAAGAGACTGATCCGATACCTTTGATGCTGAAACTGAGATCGGTACCGGGGCCGACAAGGCGGACTCGGTCGGTTTTGTTCATGAGTTCAACGAGGGGTTGGGCCGCGCGCTCCATTTTTTTGTAGTCGAGGGTGCAGACCCGGAAGTAAAAATCTTCAAAGGTGCTGGTGGGTTGGCTTGCTTGCTGAGCCATGGAGGGAGTCGGCCAGCGGAGGGCGGCCCACTTGGTGTGCGGGACGCGCTGTCCAAAAACGACCGGCGTGGCGTATGTTTTTTGCCACATGGTGTTGATGTCGCGAGGAACGTCGCTCATTTCGCTGGAATTGGCGGATCCTCGGAGAGCGATGTAGGCGGTCATCTGCTTCATTTCGTGGAGTTCAATTTCGGCGATGAGTTCGGCATTTCGTTCGGTCATGCCGTGCATGAGTTGTCGCTTGGCAAGGGTGGACTCGAGGCGGAGGGCGACGTCGGCCCCTTTGGATTGGGCGACGCGGACGAGTTCGGCGATGCATTCTTCAGGGATATCGAAGGCGTGGATGAGAAGATTGTCGTCGGCGGTGAGCTCGGTGCTGTGGGTGCAGAGCATTTCTGCGAGTTCGGTGACGCGGGGGTCAAGCATGATTTGACTTTACCGGGTCTGGTCTTTGGGCGAACGATGGGGCCTGGTATTCTGTGGGTTCTGCTCCGGTGCGGGCTCGATCCTAGTTGCGATGAAGTTCTGACCTTCCGCCGAGATCGATTGACCCCGGTTTTGCAGAAATTTGAATCTCCTGTGGGGAGATTGCACAGACAAGGAAATTTAACACATTGAGAAATGACAATACACGGAGCCGATCACGGGCTCCTCGCAAGACATCTGATCGTCCTTCGACTCGTTCGAATTCTTCGGCACCTCGATCCCGTGGACCCCGTCAAATTGATATTGTTGTGAACTCGGCGAACCGGGAAACCAGGATTGCATTGCTGGAAGACGGCAAGCTCATGGAATATCGTGTCGAGCGAGAAGAGCGCGTCGTTGGATCGATCTTTAAAGGAATTGTTCAGAACGTTTTGCCGGGAATGGATGCCGCGTTTGTGGATATTGGTTTGGAGCGAAATGCGTTCTTGTATGTCGGTGACATTGTTCCGGAAGAAGGGGACGACACGAGTCCGGCAAGTGTAAAACGCAGTGAATTGCGCCGGCGCAAGATCAAGGAACTGATCAAGCCGGGTCAGGAACTGATGGTTCAGGTCACGAAAGGACCTCGCGGGACGAAGGGCGCGCGGGTCACGACTCGGATCAGTTTGCCGGGGCGCTACGTTGTTTTGGTTCCAGAGGGTGGTCACCTCGGCGTGAGTCGCAAGGTTGAAGATCGTCGCGAGCGAGATCGTTTGCGCCGGATCGGGGAAAAGGTTCTGCCGGAGACGTTTGGTTTGATCATGCGCACGGAGTGTGAAGGGCGAACCGAGGCGGAGTTGAGGGCGGACATCCAATTTTTGCAGCAGTTGTGGAGCCAAGTCTTAGAGGCCGCAAAGAAGCTAAGGGCTCCGTGCGTGGTTCACCGGGATCAAACATTGCTTTACCGAACGATTCGGGATGTTTTTGGGGATGAAATTGATCGGTTGGTGATTGATGATCCCGATGAGTACGAGAAAGTTTCATTGGTCGCGAGCATGGTTGCCCCAAACCTCAAGGACAAAATTGTTCTTTATGACAAGGACGAGCCCGTTTTTGACCATTACAACATTGAAAAAGACTTAGATGACTTGATGGAGCATCATGTGCGGTTGCGGTCAGGTGGATATTTGGTCATTGACCAGATGGAGGCTTTGACGGCAATTGACATCAACACCGGAAAGCAAGTTGGGACAAAGAGTCTGAACGATACGATTCTGAAGACGAACATGGAGGCAGCGGACGAAGTCTGCCGTCAACTCAGGCTGCGCGATATGGGGGAATTATTGTGATTGACTTTATTGATATGGAAGACGAGAACGACAAGAAGAAGCTGATGGATCACTTCCAGAAGGGTCTTGATCGTGATCGGGCACGGACTCGGATTGGGAAGATTTCCAGTTTGGGTCTGATTGAGATTACGCGCAAACGAACCGGCGAGAGTGTGACGGAATTGATCACGACGGTTTGTCCGACCTGTGAGGGCCGGGCGCGGATTCCAAGCGTGGATACGATTTCGCTTTGGATTGAGCGTGAGATGCGGCGTCGGGTTGCGGAACCGGGCAATGCGTTTTATGTTCAGTGTCACCCGGCGGTCGTTGAGAATTTGATTGGTGCAGACGGTGAGGCGATTGAAGAGCTTGAGCATGAGCTGCATCGGGGCCTTTACTTGCGAGCCAACTTTGACTACGAAATTGATGAATTTGAAGTGACGGGCGGCTCGATTGATGAGTTTGACGAGGCTCTCATGGGCTTCCGGCGCACTCAGGTTTTGGAGTGCAACGTCCGGTCTTCTCATGCAGATCGATCTGGCAAGGCCATTGGTTGGACGGATAAGGGCTTTTATGTTGAGCTTTTGGACGGTCACGATCTGGTTGGTTCGCGGGTGAAGGTTGTTTTGCAGGATATTCGTCGGGCCTTTGCGGTGGCGGATGTGGTGATTCCGGGCAAGGGAGCTTTGCGGGGCTAGAGTTTTGGGCCGGCACTAAGCCGAGTTCGTGGTGTCGTCGAATCCGGGCTGGCGCGCCACGAGGGCAAGGATCAACGCCCACCCGATTCCGAGGGCCAGGGCGTTGGTGCCCCACAACCCGTACCCCCAGCATCCGATTGCGGCTCCGAAGATGAGCCCAACCCACAGTCCTAAGTATTTGAGCCACTCCCATCGGGGGTTCCGGTGAAAAGTCCGGCAATGATTTGACCCATTTTCACTAAGACCCCAGTCATATAGGTTAATCCGATGGACGGTTCACCATCGCGGTGGAAGACGGCGTTTTCGGCACCCATTGCCATCACGATGAAAACGAGTCCCATGTGGGGGACACGAAACACCCACGCGAACGCTCCAACGGCAAGGAATAGGGCAACAAGGAAGAGAACTCGTGAGCGTTGGCGGCGGCGGCTCAGGGATGCGATGACGGTGCCAATTGCGACTCCCGTAACGAAACAGAGGATGACCCCTAATCCAAGTCCGACAACTTTCAGATCCTGTTCGCCGATGCCAACCCCACGCGCGTTGAGTTTCCGGTCATGAATGAGACGAAAAAACCACCGGTGACGAGGAATCCGATTGCATCCACAAATCCGGCGAGGAGAGACAGAGAGATCGCCAATCCAGTTGAGCGGCGATCGAGGTCTGTCATTTGATCTGAGGCTACCAGTCTTCGGAGAGTTTTTGCGATTGAGACTTTTTTGACGTGAGACTAGGTGGATAGTTAAGGGAGACAGCTTGACTCCGACCTGCGCCTATGGCGTCGAAGACATCTACTGGCACTACTAACTAAAAGTTGGTTTGCCCTGCTTCAAAGTGATCTTGCCGAGATTTTTTTTGGGAATTAGTTGAAACAGGATTGAATGTGCTTTCCCCCACCTTTGTTTGGCGATAAGCATTGATTCGAAAGAGATGCGTATTGAATTACCTCGATGCAATTTAATGTAGTATATTTGATTAGTCTTTACTTTTCGAAGTGCGTCACAAAATGGAATGTACAAATCTCCCATGGGTAATAGCTCGCCAAATCGAACTGAGAGAGCACTTGCAAATACTTCGCTTGTATCGAACACCCCGTCAAACACTTCTCCGAAGGTATTGTCATGAAAAAAAAGAACTTGTTGCAAAGAATGTACTTCTATCCACTCGCGGGGAATCCAGAAAACACATCCAAATTCTTCGTATTCCTTTACGATCTCTAATGAATTCAGATTGATCGTCTCGTTATCAATCGAATAAAGTATCATTTCGTCACTTTCTCCTAAGAAAACTGGCAAGCCCAGATTAATGTTACGTTTCTTGAGCTCCGGCAAAAATTGCTCAATTCCCAAAGATGCAAACCAATAAGAATCATCTTCCAGAGAAAACTCTACTTCTTCACCGGTATTTTGATATGTCAAAAATTCTGGAATAGTTCGCGGATCATATGCACTTTCAAGTGTCACCAGTCGCCCTTCGCCGTGAAAAGCTACATTAACTTTCCAACAAAAATCAATTTCCACCAACCCCCTAGCCGGTCTGGCCACTCGATCAGAACCAAGTGGTCGTCAAAATACTCTTCTAGCCCAATTCCCGCCGCCGAAGCCACCCGGTACAAGTCGGCATGAACGACTGGCACTCGCGTTGGATAGACCTGCATCAGATTAAACGTCGGGGACCGCACCGCCCCCTCCCAACCTAAACCTTCCATCACTCCCCGAACTAAGGTTGTTTTCCCTGCCCCCAAGTCTCCGTAAAGCAAAACAATATCCCCCGCCTTCAAAAGTTCTGCGAGGTCCCGCCCCAAAGCAACCATCTCCAGTTCACTTGCGATATAGCGATCCACAACCATCTGGTTAAATTCTAGCTCAAAACAAACAAAAGACGGCCCGGGTGGAGTATCCCGGGCGGTCTTTTCACGTTATAAGGTGGTTGAAATTTCACCGCATTATGAGCCTGTGTCTCATTAACCTCGGAGCAGACTCAAGACTCCCTGTGGAGCTTGGTTTGCCTGAGCGAGAACGCTGAGGCCGCTTTGTTGGAGAATCTGCAACTTGGTGTAGTTGGTCATTTCATCGGCGATATCGACGTCTCGGATTGCCGATTCGGTGGCTTGGAGGTTCTCCTTGGCAATTCCGAGGGACCGGACATTGCTCTCCAAGACGTTTCGCATGAAGGAACCAATTTCTCCTCGTTTGCGGCTGAGTTCGCTGATCGCGTTCTCGATTTTGCCCATCGCTGCGTTCACACCATTCGGGGTGGTGAGGTCAAGGTTGTCAATGTCGAGAGCCGAACTGAGGAAGCTACCGATGCTGAGCGTAGTTCGTTGACCAGCATTGCCACCGGTTTGGAACTGCGCCGAACCGACTTGGACATAGCCTGCATCGTTCAGGGTTGCGACGGCAGCGCCCGGTTGGAGAGTGATGACGTTTCCGTCAGCATCGCTCAGGGTGAGACCGTCTCGGCCCATCAAGCCTCCGGTGAAGGTGACGGTTTCGGTTCCGATGGTGACATCAGCGACGGCGTTGACGCCAGCTGTACCGCCGACGGCGTTCTTCGTATCGATGAGGCCAGCTGCGGTCAAGAGGACTCCACTGTCGGAGACGACGAAGTCTCCTTTAGATCCGTAAGTCGTTGAAGTCAGTTTGATCGATCCGTTTCCAGCACCAAAGACGGCTTCGGCGGTTATGCCTGTTTGGGCGCTTCGCTCGTTGATTCGGGCAACAACATCACCCCAAGTATCCGTTGCAGACACCGAGAATGTTGTTCCGTTGATTGCGAACTGGCCAGCATCGGTACCAACTGCCGCTCCGAGGTATGCGTTCAAACTTGCTGCGGCGATGGTGTTTGTACCCGTTGCGGTTGCTTTGGTTGATGCAGCGGTGATGTCAATGTCAATTGGGCCGTTCGTTGTTACGGATTGGCCATTAAAAACACCACTGAGGCTGATGTTTCGGACATTGGCGAGGTTGACGACGCTGGCGTTGACTCCGCTGGAGCCGTCGAGCAGCCGCTTTTTGCCAAATGCGGTATCAGTCGCGATTCGGTTAACGGATTGCACCATCAGGTTCCACTGATTTTGGTTGGCTTGAATCTGGTTAGCATCGAGCAGGGCGGTGTTACCGCTTTGTACGGCGAGTTCACGACCTTCTCGGAGAAGTCGAGCAATTTCGTCCAATGCGCCTTCGGCGGTCTTGGCGTAGTTCATTGCGTCTTGGTTGTTGCGGATGGCTTGCGACACACCGCTGATTTGCGCTCGGAAGTTCTCACTGACAATCAATCCGGCAGGATCGTCAGCTGCGCTGTTGATGCGCATACCGGTGGACAACCGGTTGATACTCTTGTTGAACATGGTGCTGTTCATGTTCAGGTTGCGAAGGGCGCCCATGGCGCTGATGTTTGAGTTGATGCGAAAAGACATTCTGTTTTCCTCCGTGAATCCCACTTATCTGGTCGCCACTCCATAGGCTTCCGTTTTTGTGATCTGTGGGGATCAACACCAGTCTTGTTCCCTGTTACAATTGCCTGGACACCTAGTATAATTACCAGTATTCAGTATTTCTAACAGTTTTTTTCATTCCCCGCATTTTCACCGGGGAATCCCGAGTTTTGATGCGGAAATGCCAACCCGCTCCTCAATCAATCCCGCCAGTTCGGCTCCATCCGCTTCTTCTAGCGGTAATCGAATATCTTTTGAGTTTATGATTTCCCACTCCGCCAAAACCGCTTTATTCATCGCTGGTTGGGGGCCCTTGCGAATTGCCTCCACTACGGGCAGGACGGTTTGAAATACCGACTCATTCTTTTCTGCGACGACGCGGCTCAGCCAACCTGGTATCAAATTAGCCGCCCCGCTAATTGATCCACTCCACCCGGCGGCGAGTGCGTCCCAGAGTAGGGTTTCATCTCCGACCAGCAAACTTTTTCCTGGGGCCGACCTGCGGAACATCTCCAAATTGCTACGCTCGCCGCTACTATCCTTGAACCCAACAACGTTCTGCATTTTGGCAAGTTCTGTGACTACTGCTTCTGTAAATGTAAAGCCAGTGAACTTGGGAAAGTTGTACGCAATTACGGGAACCGGGCTCGATTCAGCTACAGCCCGAAACCAACCGATCACGCCCGATTCGCTGGCATTTCTAAAGTATCCGGGGGCCATGACTAGCACTCCCGCCGCACCTGACTTCCCGGCTTGCGAGCACAACCATGTTGCTTCAGTTAAGCTGGGAGTTGCGATGCCCAAAATCACGGGTAAGTCCCCCAGCCGAACCGCTGATCGAACTAAATCTCGCTTTTCGACAGCACTCAAACTTGGCCCCTCACCGTTTGTTCCGGCTACGACAACGCCCGAACAGCCGTTCGCTAGAAAATAGGCAAGCAGCTTGGCTAAGCCGACTTCATCGACCTGGCCATCTGGATCAAAGGGGGTCACACATGCCGGCATCACACCTCGAAAAGTCACCTCCGCAGTGTAGCTAAAAACCAGGAACGAAACAAAAATCTGATACAATAGCGTCCGCACATGAGCGACGATCCCGTTCCCTTATGCCATTCATATCGAACTAGGCTCATGGCTTACCGGCCATGAATGACCTCATAACTGCCCTTATCGGGCTCTTTCTTGTTTTGTTTGCCGGATTTTTCGTTGCGGCTGAATACGCGATTGTTTCGAGCCGCATGAGCAAGCTTGAATCCAATGCCAAGCGCGGTGGACCAATCGACCAGTTGGCGCTTCGACTCGCCAAAGATCAGTCCGCGTCGGTTGCCGCAATTCAGGTCTGGATTACGCTTCTCGGGATTGGCATTGGTGCGTTGCTCGAAGAATGGATTACGGGCAAGCTCGAAACGTTCCTGAGCGGACTGCCCGCATTCGTTCTCTCCATCATCTCGCTTCTGATCATTACATTTCCCCTCGTGATTCTAGGTGAACTCGTCCCTAAATATCTTGCCTTGCAGTTTCCGGAAACAGGTTTGCGGCTGATGGCCGGCCCACTCCGTGTCCTCACCGTCATTATCAAACCCATTTCTTGGCTCCTTCAAAAGGCAGGGGAGCTCGTCCTCAAGCTATTGCGGATTCCAACCGACGAAGGTGGGCCAGCAATTTCTCGGGAAGAGCTTCACTTCTTCATCAAGTCTGGTGAAGCTTCGGGTGGTCTGAATGAAGATCACGCTGATTTCGTCACCAAAACCCTCCGCCTGGATGAACTTGACGCCGAGGATGCGATGCTTCACCGATTGGATATCAAATGGTTGGATATTAATTTGACGCGGGATGAGACTATTGAGAAATTGCAGGATATTCCGAACAGTCGGATCCCGGTTTGTCGGGGGATATTGATGATATTGTCGGGATCGCATACCTTCACGATATTGTCACCAACTTCCATAGCCCCGAATTCAAGCTGGAAGAAATCGCCCGCCCCGCCGTTTACGTCCCCGAATCCCTCACTCTCAACCGTCTTGTCGAGATTATGCGTGAGACAAAATCTCAAATCGTGATCGTCCAGGATGAGTACGGTGGAACTCAGGGCCTCATCACGCTGGAAGACGTTATTGAAGAAGTTTTTGGCGATATGGAAGACCGGCTTGAATACGAGCGGCCAGCGATCGAACGCACTTCCCCCGGTCGGCTCAGCCTCCGACCCGATGTCCGTTACGATGAGCTTCTCGAATTTCTTGAAATAGAATCTCATTCCGACGACAACTACACAACCGAAACGGTTGCGGGAATCATTGTTGATATCATCGACCGCACCCCCAAGCTTGGCGACACAGTAGACCTGCCACTTGGTCGCCTTCGGGTTGAGCAAGCTGCAAAAAATCGCATCACTCGAGTTGGCGTTTACCCTGTTGAGCGCCTCGATTCTGCTGACGAAGCCGAGTAATCCTCCCCAAAGCCTTGTTCCGTTCGACTGGTAAATTGAATCCATGTTGGATCGCAAGCTCATTCGTGAAAATCCGGATTTTGTTAAGGCGGGGGCCCTGCGGAAAGGAATCGAAGCTCCGGTTGATGAATTTTTGCGGATTGACTCGGAATGGCGGGCCGCGATTCACGACCTAGAGCAAAAAAAAGCCGAATCCAACAAAATCAGCAAGTCCATTGGTCAACTCATGGGGCAAGGTGACCAGGCCGGGGCCGAGGCTGCCAAAGCACAAACCGGAGAACTCAAGGAAGCCATCAAGGCACTGGAACCCCGGGTCAAAGATTTGGAACAGCAACTCGAAAAACTTGAACTCACGTTCCCCAATCTCCCTCATGAATCCACCCCTGATGGACTCACCCCCGATGAGAATGTTGAAGTCCGGGCTTGGGGTTCTCAGCCCACCGGCGATTACAAACCTCATTACGATATTGCTGAAGAACTTCAGATGATCGACTTCGCCGCTGGTGCAAAGATTAGCGGTTCTGGATTTGTTGTCTACACGGGCTACGGGGCCAAGCTTGTACGGGCTTTGACCAACTTCATGCTCGACTTTCAAGTCGATGAAAATCACTATTCCGAGGTCTATCCTCCGGCTTTGGTGAGTTCGGAATCGCTGACGGGAACGGGGAACTTACCAAAATTCGCGGACGATCTTTACCGGGCGGATGAAGATTTGTGGTTGGTTCCGACGGCGGAGGTGCCGGTGACTAACTTGCTGCGAGATGAGATATTGGAGCCTTGGCAACTCCCGGTCAAATTTGCCGCATACACTCCTTGTTTCCGAAAAGAGGCGGGGGCCGCAGGAAGGGACACCCGCGGAATTCTCCGGATGCACCAGTTCGATAAAGTCGAGCTGGTCAAATTTGTCCGACCCGAAGAGAGTTACGATCACCTAGAGGAACTTGTCACCAACGCCGAATCGATCCTCCAAGCCCTTGGTCTTCACTATCGCGTTCTTCTGCTATGTGCGGGGGACATGGGAGACAAGGGATGCAAATGTTACGACCTTGAGGTTTGGGCACCCGGTGAACAGCGATACCTCGAAGTCAGTTCGTGTACCAACTTTGAAGCGTTTCAAGCTCGTCGCACCAATATCCGATTCCGGCCCGAGCCGGGCGCACCTCCCGAATTTGTTCACATTCTGAACGGCTCCGGACTTGCCGTGCCGCGATTAATGGTTGCGCTCCTCGAAACATATCGCCAAGCTGACGGCTCAATTGCAATCCCTGAACCTCTTCAACGGTACATGGGGACCGATGTAATCCCCGTACCACCAACTGCGTAGAACGGCATAATCCAATGGGCGACCCGAATCAACTCTTGCTTGACCTCGCCCAACAGTTCGGCCCGGGTGTTTTGTTCATCCTGGTCGGCATTGCCTTCACCCAAACGGGACTTGTTCTTGGCCCGCTGATTCCGGGAAACACACTTCTGTTCACCGCCGGGATTCTTTCGGCTTCGGGAAACCCGAACTTGACTTGGCCGGCTGTGACTCTCAGTTTTATCTCCGGTGGCGTCATCGGCAATGCGGCGAACTACGTTCAGGGTCAAAAATTTGGGCGGTCATTTTTTGAGCGGCGCGAGACTGGCTTGGTTTCTTCGGCGTCGCTTGCCAAAACTGAGGCGTTCTTTACGCGTCATGGTCGGCTCACGATGCTCTTTAGCCCGTTTGTTCCGTTTGTTCGTTCGTTTGCGCCTTTTGTAGCGGGTGTTAGTCAGATGCGATTTCCAAGCTACTTTCTGTTTGCGGCACTTGGAGTTGCTTTGTGGGTCACCGTTCTGGTCAGCCTGGGTGCCGGGCTCGGTCAAATCCCCTGGGTCAAAAATAACCTTGGCACATTTGTTATTGCCATTTTCGTCATCATCAGTGCCCAGCTCTTGATCGCGGTGTTTCGGAAGCGGCGGAAACCTGTCGAGTGATAGTTGAGTCGAGTCCTCGATTGCGTGATCAGAGGAGCAGAGAACGCGTGTGGTTTTTTCGCTATTCACTTCGTTATTGGTGCAAGCCAGGAGATGATGCGGGCATCTGGTAGCGGTTCTAGTACGGTCTGAGAATTGTGAAAGAAATGACCATCAGTGAATGAGCATTTTGAAACCGTACTCATCCAATAAGAAGTAACGTTTCACCTTTGATGAAGTCGAAGTTCGTCACCAATCCACTCATGGAGTTCAAAATGGAGATGGGAGAGCTGATCTAAGATACTGATGATCTGCTTTTGAGTAGGTTGGTAGAGTCCAAATTCGAAGAAGCAGTCTTCCTCCTCAAGATAAATCGATACGGAGTGGGTTTCGTCGGCGGCGAAGGCACGATAGTCTCCGACGGGAGGTAGGTCAGGATGGAGGTAGTGATTTCTGAGCTGAAGGGGTGAAAAAACCGGGGCAAGCGGTTGGTATGGATACCATACAGGGTAGGTTTCGGGAGCATACAAATCGACAATTTTTTCAAGTGCTGCTCTAAGTTCGGGGTCTCGACCTGGAGTCCAATTCTGCTTCGAAGAGTCCATCGTAATTCGAAAATACTGAACCCCCGCAGGGTCTAACTCGATTTGCTTGTTTAGGTTGGAGAACAGTTTATTCGCAAGGCCGAGCAGTTGGGGCCAGTGCGGATGCTTTACAAGTTCAAATTCAAAACGGCCTTGTCGACTCACACTCGCAAGAAGAGATTCATAGGCAGTAACAAAGTTGGTCAAGCAAATCAACTCTTGCTCTGATAATCCAAATTCGTCATCGCGAATGAACTGGCTCCCTTTATCACGCCAGGGTGTCAACTCCTCTGTTAGAAAGTCGACTATTCCCCTGATGCCCAGCCAATAGTTCGTTTCTTGTTGCCACCAAGAATTGGACATTGGGTCCGTGAGAAGAGGAAGAATGGTTCTGAGTCCTTCCCTGATTCGCAAGAACTCGTATGTTTCTGGGTTGTGCAACATGTTGTGTTATATAGAAATGAAACATTCTCTGGAGCCCTCGACGAGAATTGAACTCGTGACCTCTCCCTTACCAAGGGAACGCTCTGCCGCTGAGCTACGAGGGCGCATGTCACTGGTGGGCAGTGCAGGATTCGAACCTGCGTAGGCTCTCGCCGACAGATTTACAGTCTGTTCCCATTGGCCACTCGGGCAACTGCCCAGGACAGTTGGGGATATTACCAGATGGCAAATCGCCCTTTGGGTTGTTCCTTATGTGAAGTGGGATTGGCGGGTCCTCTGTCCCGTGCGAATTTGGAAGCGGGGCGGTTTTGAGGTGAGGTGAGAGCGTAGAATAGCAGAAGTTCATGGCAAAGACGCTTTTTGAGAAGGTTTGGGATGCGCATACGGTTTGCGATCTACCAGGTGGAGGGACGCTGCTCTATATAGATCGGCACCTCGTTCACGAGGTGACATCTCCCCAGGCGTTTGATTCTTTGCGGGTGGCGGGGCGACCAGTGCGGCGTCCGGATTTGACTTTTGCGACGGTGGATCACAACGTACCAACGGATGGGCGTCCGATTGATTCAAGCACGTTGAGCGGGATGCAACTCGATGCGCTTGACCGGAACGCGAAGGAGTTCGGGATTCCGCTGTTTGGCTATGATGACCCTCGTCAAGGGATTGTCCACATTATTGGCCCCGAGTTGGGATTGACATTGCCAGGTTTGACAATGGTGTGTGGGGACAGTCACACGAGCACACATGGCGCATTTGGGGCGCTGGCTTTTGGCATTGGTACGAGCGAAGTGGAGCATGTTCTGGCGACTCAAACTCTGCGGGCGGCGAAAAAACCAAAGACTCTTCGGGTGAATGCGGAAGGCACCCTGAGCCATGGGGTCACGGCGAAGGACATTATTCTGGCGATTATTCGCAAGCTAGGCGCGGGGGGCGGCACGGGTTACGTTGTGGAATATGCCGGTTCAGCGATTCGGGCTTTGGCGATGAGCGGTAGAATGACGATTTGCAACATGAGTATTGAGATGGGGGCTCGGGCAGGGATGGTTGCTCCGGATGACACAACGTTTGAGTTCATTTCAGCGGTGGATCGTCCCTATGCGCCCAAGGGGGTTGAATTTGACCGAATGGTTGAGTATGCCCGGGGGCTTGCAACGGATGACGGCGCGGTCTTTGACCGGGAAGAACATCTGGACGTGAACGCTTTGGTTCCGCAGGTGAGTTGGGGAACGACTCCGGCGATGACGGTGGATATAGATGGAGCGATTCCGGAGCCAAAGGATGCAGCGGAAAAGCGCGCGCAGATGTACATGGGTCTGACCCCAGGTACGGCGATTCATGACTTGGACATCAATACGGTCTTTATTGGCAGTTGCACGAATGCGCGGATTGAAGATTTGCGGCAGGCGGCGGCAGTGGTGGATGGTCAGCGGGTGAAGGAAGGAGTCCGGGCGATGGTCGTTCCGGGTTCGGCAGCGGTTCGGGCACTTGCGGAGCAAGAGGGGCTCGACGTGGTGTTCCAATCTGCCGGGTTTGAGTGGCACCGGGCAGGATGCAGTATGTGCTTGGGGATGAACGGCGACATTTTGCGCCCTCAGCAACGGTCGGCGAGTACGAGCAATCGTCCCTATGAAGGTCGGCAAGGGCCGGGGAGTCGGACGCATTTGGTGAGCCCGATCACAGCGGCGGCGACGGCTTTAACGGGTCGGTTGACGGATCCGCGTGAGTTTCTGAACTAGATTACAGACTTGCGGTACTTTTCTCCGGGTCGTTTTTGACCAACGGGGCGGACGTCAACGACTGCTTCGGGTTCGAAGTCTAGGAGTTTGAGCCAGTCTTCAACCGAATCGGTTTTGGGGAAGATTTCGTTTTCTCGGAATTCATCTTCGACCGCTTGGTGGAGATCGGCAATGGTCAGTCCGGAGTTAGTCGCGTCATCGGCGATGGCCCGTTTGATTGCGAAATCTTTGGCGCGGTCAACCACTGATTTGAGGAGGGCACCGCTGACCATATCCCGCCAGTGGAGGGTTTGGGTGGTGCTATCACGGTTGGTGATTACGAGGAATTCTGTGTCTTTGGATTCGCGCCATATGTGGGCAAGGGTGGACTCGACTAAAGCTTTGCGCGCACAGGCTTCGCCATCATGCTCTTTAACCAATTGGTTGTTAATGGGGAGTCCTTCTTTGAGGTAAATGCTTAGGATGTCCCGGGTGGCATCTTGGTCGGGTCGTTTGATGCGGATTTTGCGATCAATACGCTCGGGGCGAAGGATTGCAGGGTCAATGTAGTCAGGTCGGTTGGACGTGAGCACGATAACGACGTTTTCGAGTCCGACTAGTCCATCCATTTCGGCGCAGAACTGGGGAACAACGGTGTTGGAGATGTTGAGATAGCGTCCGGATGAGCGGGTGCGAAGGACGGATTCGGCTTCGTCAATGAAGACAACGACGATTTGTCCTTCAGCGGCTTTCTCTCGGGCGGTGGCGAAGATTTCGCGCACCATGCGTTCGGTTTCGCCGAGCCACATGTTGAGGATTTTGGGGCCGCTGATGTGGAGGAAGCATTCTTTGGCGTCTTCTTTGCCAGTGCGGGCGCGGTATTCGGCGGCGAGGTTGTAGGCGATGGCTTTTCCGAGGAGGGTTTTTCCGCAGCCCGGAGGGCCATAGAGGAGGATTCCTTTGGGGGGCTTCTTGTCGTATTGGGCGTAGAGTTCAGGATAGAGGAGGGGTTGCTCGATTGACTCTTTGATGAGAGCGATTGCTTCTTGTTGTCCGCCGACGGATGACCAAGGGGTCTGGGGAATTTCTTCGATGAAGTAGTTTTGGGCGCCTTGCCGAGGGAGGTGTTCGATCGCGACTTTTCCGCTGGCATCAAGGACGACTTCATCGCCTTGTTTGATCGTCGTTTCAACCAATTGGTGGCTTCGAGATATAAGGCGTCCTTGGGTGCCTTGGGCGTCGGTGGAGACGCGAAGGCGTCCGTCCTCATAGACTTGGGCGATGGAGATGATTTGTCCACCGATTCCTTCGGGGGCGAGCCCGACGATAGCGTAGGCGTCGTTGAGTTTGACGCGGACGCCGGGTTGGAGGTCGTCAAATTTGATGGCAGGGTCGATGGTCGCAACGTATTCGGTGTCCCCGAGCATGACTTGGACGAGGCCGTTATCGAGATGGCGGATAAAGACGCCGATGCGGTTTGCGGGTTGAGTCAGCTTTACGTAGGCTTCTTCGAATTGGGCAAGGAGTTCGGCTTGGGCCTGTCCATCTTTAGCCGTTCGTTGGAGTTCTGATTTAAGAGCGGCTAGATAGGTTTTGGTTTTGGCATCGGCCTCGGGGAGGGCGAGCTCGATCCGCTCCAGGAGCTCCGCCATGCGATCAAATGAAGACGACCCAGTTTCAGACATGCTTGATACTACGCACAAATCACTAGGAAAAGTGATGCGCCCTATTTACCGGAGAAGTGCGCCTTCCCAAACGGCTTCGCGAATAGTTTTTTCAAGATCGGCCGTGATGGGTTTTACGGATCGGAATGCATATTCCTGTCCATCTTGGGCCATTTTGCCAGTGACGATGACCTGATGTTGTTGTTTTTCGCCTCGGATGAACAGGGTGTCGTAGATTTCGATCGAGCTTTGGCTTGCGGTTGCGGCTTGGTGGGCGGCATGAGTGGCAATGCGCATCCAGTCGCTTGTTGCAGGCAGGGGTGCAGTCCGTTGATGTTTGGAAGGTTCTCGATCTTCCGATTTAGGTTTGTTGGCGAGGCAATCTTTGGAGGCAAGAGAAATGAGGTTGTCAAGGGTTGCGGCAACGTGGTCACGACTTGGCTCGGTGGTTCGCTTGCCGCCGGAGAGTCCGTAGCTGAAAGTGACGGGCGCGGGAATTTCTGGGATATTGAATTGGCGGTCTTGGAGAGTCGCCAACCAATCGGCGATCTCTTCGCGGGGCCGAATTGTGGCGAGGGCGAATTCATCCCCTCCGTAGCGAACGAGCATATCTTTCGTTGAGTCGATTCTCTTGCTCAGGAGTTTCGCGAACCCTTGGAGAACATGATCTCCGACGAGGTGACCGTATGTTTTGTTGTAGACACCGAAGTTATCGAGGTCGAAAAAGATGACGCAGAGTTCTTGTCCGAGTTCAAGACGATCAACCCCCCAGTCGCGCAGAGCGTCGCTCCAGCTGAGCTCGGTAAGGGGATCGTAGCTGCGACCGAGTTCGGTGATGAGGGCGAGGGCACTGACAATGCCGAGGAACCGCTTGCCTTCAAAAACGGGAAGAAAATCAGCTTGTTGCTGGACAAACTTCTTGGAGGCTGACCGGATAGCGTCTTGGGCTTCCAGATGAGCAGATGCACGGCGGAGGAAGTCGGAAACGGGGGTATTTGGTTCGCTGAGTACCGCAGATTCGATGGTGACAAATCCAAGAAATTCGCCCTTGCGGAGGACTGCGGCGGCGGCTACTCCTCCTTTTTGCATGGAGAGCAGAGCTGATCCCATATCGGCATCTTCGGTGACGATGAGGGTGTTGAGATTGAGATCAGCGAGCTTTCTCATTGTTTAACTACTTGGAAAATTGAGCAAGATTCATGCCGAATCTGTCCAATCTGCGGAATGGGCAAGGGCGGCGAATGTATGGGTGCGAAGGACATCAATGAATTGACGAACTTCGGGGTTATCCAGTCGGTCTTGGACAGATTTACAGTGGCGATAGACCTGCCCGGGCCGGACGCGGAGGAAGCAGGCGACATCTTCTTCGGCTAACCGAATCACTTGGTTGAGAAGATAAGCGAGTGCGGCCCTCTTGCCGAGGGGGGCCGAACTTGGCCAAGCGAGGTAGACGTGGTTTAGAGCCTCGGTGACTACATCGCGGGGATCCCAGCCATCCTCACCGATGAGAAACGGCATAAGTACACCGCAAGCTTCAGCGAAGTCATCTAGCGTTGCCCAGTTGGATTTGACGAGTTTCATCCGAAGGAGGGCACCCCGGATCGAACGTCCGTTACCATTGAGGTGAAGAGCGATGAGCGATTCGATGGATGGATGAAGGTTGATGCGTTCGACTTTGGCGATTTGGTGGGTGATTCGTTGACGCTCGATGAGAGAAGGCGCATTGATTTCAGCAAGATGCCACCCGCTGAGCGGGGAGATGATGCGGTTTCGAATAGCTTTATCGAAATTTTCGGCAGTACAAATCATTGTGGGGAGATTACGCCGGAGTCGGTGCTCGAGTCGGAGACGGAGTAGGTGGCGCAAGCGGGGGCTCCGGAGAGCATCTTGGAGATCATCCAGAAGGAGGACGGAATTGCGGCACGCCGGCGAGTTTGAGATTGCCCACTGATCTGCAGATTGAACTTCGGTGATGATGCCTTGGGAATGTTTGAGAATTTCGCGGACGCGGTGCAGCAGTTCAGATTTTCCCCATCCACTTGGCCCGCCGACTCCAATAAAGTTCTGTTGTCCACAGGCGAAGTCGAGTCCGAGTGCGAGGGCAGCGAGGTTGCTTGGGAGCTCCGCAATGGGGTTGAGTACTACTTGATTCAAATCCAGATTGATGGGAAGGCTCAGTTGGGAGTCTTGAATTGATCTGGGGTCGGGGAGCGCGCTCATTGAGGAGGGACCTGAAGGATGTGTTTAATCGGACGTTCATTCTGGACCCCGAATGGGGTGAGAGACAAGGGCCGACTAGGCCAAAAAATGTAAAAGTTTGAGCTCAAAAGAATTACAGATCAGGGTATTTGAAGGTGAGAATTTTGTTTCAGAAAAGTTGGCTTTTTTTCCACTTCTTTTCCCCGTTTGGGGATTAGTGTTTAATCTTCTCCCAGTACTGCTCAAAATCGAAGTTTGGGCTGTGGGCTAGGTTGTGGCAAGGGGTGCAACTGTTCTTGCCGACAGTGGGCATTTTCACTTTTTCAGGAGCTTGGATATGGTTGTATCCGGCTCCGTGACAGCTTTCGCACCCGACATCTGTGAGGTGGGGAGTGCGTTCTTTGACAAGGAAGCCTCTGGTGCTATCAATCCCAACGGAATGGCACGAGACGCAGTCAGGGTCAGAATCGTGTCCATCGGCTTCGAGCGTTGCCCACGCTTGACTATGTTTGGAATCAGTCCAAATTTGGTGCTCGGTGGTGTGACACGACATACATGCGTCGGAGCCAGCGTAATGATCGTCCTGCGGCTTGGGCATCCGTTCGACGAGTTTTTCCGCTTTGAGGCGATCAAGGTATTGGGAGTATTGCCGAGAGACGGTGGGGTTATCGGTGATGTCTGGACCGAGGTCGAAGACTGTGGGAGATTCAAATCCCGAATTGGTGAACGTGAATGTGAGGACGTATTTGCCTTGGTCGCCCGCTGAAGCGATCCAGGTTTTGCCGACTCTCTTGGCGACTCCCGTTGGGTTGGACGAGCTTGCGTAGATGATCAGGCTCAGTTCTGGGAGAGCTCGCGCGATTTCCTCGGCGGATTCTTCGTTTGCTTGGGTGACGAGGATGGGAGTTTTGCCGTTTGACTGGCGGATGAGAGAGCGGGCGATTGCGATTGTGTCCGCTTGGTCTTCTGAATTGGTGTCGGTTGCGATGATCCAATCCGGCGTGGTCAGGAATGTGGTGTCATCGATGAGTGTCGCTTCGCTGATGCGGGTGTAGGTTTCGATCACTCCGGTTCCAAGTTGAAGGTCTTGCTTCGTGAGGGTAAAGGCATCGGTACCCATTTGTTGCAATGCTTGAGCTTGGGTTTCGGCTTTGATTTCGGATTGCCGCCCGAGGGGACCAGCGAATGGGCCAAGCTCAAGGACGAAGTCACCAGGCTTTTTGAGCTGGTTGATGAGAGTTGTCCGACGACGGATGCCGCCACTCATCGGTTTGGTACATCCGCAGGGGGCGAGATAGCCTTTTGTTGCTCCACTGATGAATAAAGTTTTGGCGTTGGTGGCGGGTGAAGTGCCGAGGAGGGTGAGGATAAAAGGGAGCGCACTTAAAATGAGCCAAACAACTGATCGCTTATTTGACATAGGCTTGGATGGGGATCGTGATGAGTGGGGATTTGGGATCGTTGGTCTTGAGGGCAACGCTGGAATAGATGGTTCCTTTTGTGCTTCCTGGTTGGAATGTTACTTCGACTCGGACATTTCGTCCTTCAAGGGCAGTCGCTTTTACAGAGAATTGAGAGTCTGCCGACGAGGATTCAAGTACTTTGAAATCAGAATTTGTGCCGGTGACGATGACGGAGGCTTGTACTGATTTGGTCGTGACATCGCCAAAGAAGATGGTTGCAGGCGTGACCGCAACCCCATTTTGAACGGTGAAGTTTGCGGCGATCGTCGGGAATTGTTCTGAATCGGTTCTGATGATGAGGGCAACGAGGTTCTTCCCGGTTGGTGCATTGGGGCTGATGAGGACTTCAACTTTGTAACCCGTGACCTGCTGTTTGCCTTTGAAAAGTGTGGGGTCTTCGATTTCACCAGTCCAGGGTGAGATTTCGGCGATGCCGTTGAGGCCCTGGATTGAGGCTTTGCGGGGTTCAAATCCGAGTTTGGATTCCCCGTAAATGTAGTAGGTTGTTTTGAGTCCATTTTCGGACATTAGAAAGTCGGCAGTATTTTCGGCGTTGATGAGGCGGTAAGCGGGAACGAGGTCGGCGCGGATATTGACTCGGGTGACAGGTTGGCTGGGGTCGTTGGTGTAGAAGTAGAGGCCTTTGTTTTGGAGACCTTGGAACTCGGCAGTGTGCATACGGATCGTAACAATTCCGGTGCTGTTGGGCGGTACGACTGCATCGTAAGCAAGCTGGAAACAAGAACAATCGGGCTTGATCGTGAAATTGAGCGGGCCAGATCCGCGGTTGACAACATCAAACTGGAAGTCTTTGATTTCACCTTGAGGGAATCGACCGAGGTCTTTTGATTTTTCCCTCAGAAATGCCTCGGGGAATGAAGCGATGATCGTCGTTTTGGCTTTTGCCCACGTTCGCAGTTGTTCAGCTTGCAAGACATTGAGTGAGGCGAGAAAAGCAGACTCGCCATCCACTTTGGTTGATCGGTTGGCGAGCCCTTCGAATCGAAACATTGTCGAGGCGACGACGGGGGATCGTTCGAGGCCGAGGTATTGACCGATAGCGTAATTGATGTCAGCGGTGAGCTGATTGGCATCAAGGAGGGCACTTGTTTTGCCGCGTTGGAGGGCGATGACGGCTTCGAGGGTTGGGTCAGTTGGGGAATCCGACGGGAACAGAGCCAGGGATCTTTCTTCGGCGGCGTTCGGTTCTGAAATTCGTTTGACAAACGAGATGAGGACGGTCGGCTTAGAATCTGAAAGGGTGATTTTGAGTTCTGGGTATGCGGTTTGCCAGGCGGAAATGGCACGTTCGAGAGAACTTTGGGTGAGGGTTTTCTCAGCGGGAGAGAGATTCTCACTAGAAATTTGGACCGTGAAATTCGCTTTTGGGAGTGATTGAGCGGCGGTGGTTGCCGAGGCGAACTCTCCTTGACTGAGGGCTTGGGCGGTGGATTTGAGCTGGGTTTGGAAAAATTCGTTCGTGCCGAGGTTGGGAGACGGCGCAGTTGGGGTTTGACTTGCGGTTTGGGCAAGGATAAGTCCGGCGAGGGCGGTGATCATGGGTGGCTTAGTTGTTTGACGTTTGGTCGGGCCGATTGGATCGGCCCGCTTTGATTCGGACTATTCGATGAATGTGTCTTCGGTTGGGGACGCTTGAGGAATGCTTCGATGAATCCATCAATTTCCCCGTCCATAACGGCGAGGACGTTTCCAGTTTCGTGCCCCGTTCGGTGGTCTTTCACCATCGTGTACGGCTGCATAACATAGCTTCGGATCTGTCGGCCCCATTCGGCGGGGCCAGCTTCGCCTTTGATGGCTTTATCGCGTTGCTCATCGGCGAGGCGTTGGAGCTCGGCGAGTTTGGCGGCAAGCATTTTGTAAACGGTGGCACGGTTTTTATGCTGACTGCGTTCGTTTTGGCATTGAACGACGATGCCAGTTGGGATGTGGGTCAGCCGAACGGCACTTTCGGTTTTGTTAACGTGCTGACCGCCAGCGCCGGATGCGCGTAGGGTTTCTTCCTTAACATCATCGGGGTTGATTTCGACTTCGGTATCTTCCATTTCGGGAAGAATTTCCACCCGGCAGAACGATGTGTGTCGGCGGGCGTTGGAGTCGAATGGGGAGATGCGAACGAGTCGGTGGACACCGCTTTCGGCTTTCATATAGCCGTAAGCTGTTTCGCCTGTGAGTTGAAAGCTGATATTGCGGTAGCCGACGACATCACCGGGGGTTTCGGAGACGATTTCGAGCTTATAGTTTTTGAGTTGGGCCCATCGGGAGTACATCCTGAAGAGGATCGAGGCCCAGTCACATGCTTCGGAGCCTCCGGCTCCGGCACTAATTTCGACGATGCAGTTGCGGTCGTCGTATTCACCGCTGAGAAGGGTTTGGAGTTCGTACTGATCAAGATCAGCGAGGAATTTGAGGGCTTGGTTTTCTGCATCGAGAGCGAGTTCTTCGTCTGGCTCAAGTTTGAGCATATCGAAGAATTCTTGGATGTCATTGAGTCGGCTTTCGAGTTCGTCAAATGGGTTGACGGAGCCTTTGAGTCGGGAGAGTTTCCGCAGTTGTGTTTGCGCGGCTTGCGGATCGTCCCAGAAGTCGGATGCGCTGGATCGTTCTTCTAATTCAGCGAGTTGGGTTTTAAGGCGGGGGAGGTCAAAGATGCCCCCTAATAGCGTCCAGGCGGCCGCTCGCCTCGGACAGCGCTTGATGCTGTTCATGTGTCAACATTTCGTTACTTTACCGATTGTCTTGATGTTAAGATTTGCAATCTGGCCCATGGGTTCGGCTACAATAGATGGTGAAAGAATAGGGTTAGTGCGTCCTACGCCGATCATGGATGAGGAAAAAGTGGATCTTATTCTGGAGAGAACATTAAATGAAAGGGGCAATTATTAAAAACCTTGGACTCGCAATTGTGGCTTTTGGCCTCGTTGCGGTTTCATTTGGTCAGGCTCGGCCGCAGGCATCTGGTGGTGCGTTGGGCCAACGAATGAAGCCAGGTGAAGTCCGTGAACTGAAAAAAGTTCCCACAGAGGTCAAGTTCGAGAAATTCAACACAGCGAGTCTCTTTCCTCAAGTGAACCGCTCGATTACCGCCCGTGGCGTTCGCCCGAGCAACCCCAGTGTTGCCCATCGCTTCACTCGCGATATCACGAAAGAGGAAGCCATGAAACGCCAAGCGGCGGGTGCGGAGCGCATCGTCACAGGTGGCACGACTTTGGTCAACAATTTGGTAAGCGAAACTCGGTTCCCCGGGATCGGTTTTACTGGCTCTACACCTCCCGATACTCACATGGCGGTTGGCCCCAACCACATCGTCCAAGTTGTCAATACATCACTTGCATTTTTCAATAAGAAGACAGGTGCGTTGGAGTTCTTGCAGCCGATGTCTCGGACAGGTTTCTTGCGTCGAGCCGGTGATTTTGTTTTTGACCCTCGCGTTGTTTTTGATCCTGATTCACAACAATTCGTGGTTGTTGTATTGGATGTTGATTTCAATACCGGTCAGTCTTTCTTCCACATTGCGATTTCCGACGATGCTAACCCGAACGGAAATTGGGACATTGCCAAGATTGACAACACGGTTAATCTAAGCGGTGATTTGCGGTGGGGCGATTATCCTTCCGTGACCACCAGCCAGCGCTCTTACTCGATCACGTTCAATCACTTCTCATTTGGAAGTGGTGGCGGAGTTCTTTCGACCCTTTGGGTTATCCGAAAAGGGGACTTTGAGATTTTCTCAGGTGGAACCGGATCGTTCTTCGTTTCGATGGCGAAGAAATACACGGCCGGCCCTGAAGTACCGATGATGGCGGCATTGACCTTCCCATTCCTGTTGGGTGGCTTTATTCCGATTGATCCGACCGTTGAATTGGTGGCATTGCGAGATGATCAAGATCCACCTACTCTGGAATCAACTGCAGTTGACATCCCAGTTTTCGTTCCCCATTTTGGTGGCTCGGAGACCGCTGGATTCAATATCGACACGATCGGCGACCGGATGATGGATGTTTCGCGAACCGGCGACAATATCTTGTTCGCGTTTTCCGCGAACATTGGCCCGGATGCTGACGGCTACACAAATATCAACTTTGACCAAGACGAGGATCGGCAAACCAAGGTTCGTTGGGGTGAAATCCAGCTCAATAACTGGCCCGTCCAACCCAATGCGCCGGCTTTGACCCAGTCGGGTGAAGTTGCCAGTACCCTAGGCGACAAAACGTCGTTCTTGATGCCAGCGATTGTGAAGAATACGGAAGGTTCGGTGATGCTGGTCATGACCGAGTGCGGTGAGACGTTTACGCCGAAGATTGTTGCGACGGCTCGTCGGGCAACTGATCCGGCCGGTCAAATGGGTGCTCCACAAACCTTCGGTACGTCCGCAAACTTCACGATTGAAAATGCGGATGACCTGGTTTCCCGATGGGGTGACTATGCTGGAATTGGCATTGACCCGGTCGTACCGGATGTGATCTGGGGTAGCCACGAGCTGTTCGCGAATGCGGGCTTGCGATGGCGAACCGAAATCTTCAGCTTGCGAATCAAGACTAGTGTTGTTGCGAATCGTCAAGTGAAATCCGTCACAACGATTTTCGGGACGAACACGGGGGGCGATATCAACAGCTTTGCAGCAGTTGATGGCAACCAGTTCGCTATCTTGGCAGAAGATGTTCCTGGTCGGGGCAACTACGCAGGATGGGAAGCGGTGTTCGACACAACCGGTTTGAAAGACGGTGCGCGATTGAATCTTGCTCTGTCGGCAAACCTGGAAGGGATTTCCGGCTTCGTCTATGCGCTGAATCATCAGACGGGACAGTTTGATTTGATCAACACTCTCCGGTTGAAGACAACCACCACCACGACGACTCAGTTGTTCCCGACTTCGTTCTGGACAAAGTATCGCAATCCGGGTAACGGTGATATGACCGTTCGAGTCGTTGCATTGAACACCGTTCGACGACGTGGAGTTGCTCCGGCAGCGTTTACGCTCAACACGGACTTTGGTCAAATTACGATCAACGAACTTTGATCTAGTCCAAAACAAAAAAACTGGGCACTCTCAAAGTGAGAGTGCCCAGTTTTTGTTGGTTTAACCCGTGAGTTCGTAGAGGGGAGTCGAATCTGAATTGTAGATTGCCCGCGTTTTGCGTTGAGATTGCACGAGTCCGATGTCGGTACGCAAGTTAGATTTCACCCGATCAAGGACGAGATTGATTGATTGATCAGCGTGGGCGAGAGTTATGCGTTGATCGGTTGAAAGCGACTCGCCAGTTGAGAGCAAATCTTGAATTTCGGATAGGCTTTGCTGGCGCGAATCAAAAAGGTCATCACAGTTATCCGAAGTGTCTTGAATGAGTTCAGATTCAAGAATTGCGCTGAGCATGACGAATCGGTCGATTGCGTCCTGGAGAGTATCAGCTTGCATTGGCATAAGAGTGGTTTGTTTGAGACTGTTGCTCAAGGGTGGCCCAGCTTTCTCGGAGTTCAGAGAGAACCTGGATTGACTGGTCAAGAAGGAGCGGATTGTCTTCGATGTTAGCCTGGACAATTCGATCGAAAGTGAATGTGTAGAGGGCGAAGAGATTTTGGGCGATTTCGCCTCCTTGCTTCAGATCAAGGCAGGACATGAGTTCGGAGATAATGTCTTGAGCGCGTTTACAGGCTTCGTTTTGCCGTTCCAACTCTCGTTTCTCCATTGCGTCTTTGGCTTGGTTCATGAAGCGGATAGCGCCATCGTAAAGCATGATGACAAGTTGGAGAGGGCTTGCCGAATTGACAGCGGCTTTGCGATATTGTTGAACTGAATTGTTTGGATACGCCACGCGCGATATTTCTCCGGTTTCCAAGTTATATGGTCGGAGGTTGGGGGTTTAACCTTCAGGCTTTTTTTCAGGATCGCGATAGGCAAAGAGCATAGCGGCGAGACCGGCGAGCATCCAAGCGAGAGGAATAATCCATCGGAACTGTTCGGGGTAATCGGGAACCTTGAGATTGGGGTCTTTGATGCCCAAGGTTTCAAGGTTGAGGTTCATAAATAGGAAGACGGCCCCGACGAATAGCCCTCCGCTGAACGCCACCGATCCAGCAAGGGCGAAAAGTCGGACGAGAACAACACCGACGATGAGCACGGGAATTGCCGCGAAGAGGAGGCACTTGGTGAGATCAGTGGTGGTGTTGGCGGGGAAGACGAGGAATGGCCACCAGGTCAGGAGGAATACAGCGAGACTCCCGCCAAAGATTGTAGAGCACCCACCCACAAGCTGGTTTTCAAAGCTCTTGGGTGGGCGTGGATAATTCGAACCCTGGGTTGGCTCATCGGTGCCGAGGGTTCGAATGGCATCGCTTTTTAGAATCCCTTATCAGCGACGAACTTGGTTAGATCGGCGATCCGGCAGCTATAGCCCCATTCGTTGTCGTACCAGGCGACGACTTTGACCAGGTCATCTATCGCAACGGTATCAACCGCACTGAAGATAGAACTGTGGGTGCTTCCCCGGAGGTCGCTGGAAACGAGCTCTTCTTCAGAATAACGAAGAATGCCGCTCATGGCTCCATCTGCATATTCTTTCATCGCGGCATTGATTTCTTCGATGGATCCGGCTTTGGTGAGGTGAGCGGTGAAGTCAACAACGCTGACGGTTGGGACAGGCACCCGGAAGGCCATTCCGGTGAATTTGCCTTTCAGTTCGGGGATGACTAGACCGACGGCCTTAGCGGCTCCGGTGCTTGCGGGGACAACGTTCTCAGCGGCGGCACGGCTGTCGCGAAGACCTTTGCGGGCGGTATCAACGGTGGCCTGGCTGTTCGTATAAGCATGAACGGTGGTGAGGAGTCCTTTTTCGATTCCGAATCGCTCGTGCAGGACTTTGGCGACTGGAGCGAGTCCGTTCGTCGTACAGCTTGCATTGCTGATCACGTGGTGGTTCGCCGGATCGTACATGCCTTCGTTGACGCCGAGGACGATTGTCAAGTCTTCATTTTTGGCTGGAGCTGAAATGATGACTTTTTTGGCTCCGGCAGTTCGGTGTGCAGCGGCTTTTTCTGCATCGGTGAAGAACCCGGTGCATTCGAGAACGATATCTGCGCCCACAGATGCCCAGGGGATGCTGGCGGGGTCGCGTTCGCTAAAGACTTGGAATCGGTCGCCATCGACAGTGATGCTTGATTCGTCATGAGCTACGGTTCCGTTGAACGGTCCGTATACGGTGTCGTACTTGAACAGATGAGCGTTTGTTTCGGTATCGGTGAGGTCATTAATCCCGACAACGTCGATCTCGCCCTTGTATCGTTCAAGAAGGGTGCGGAGCGAGAGGCGTCCGATTCTTCCGAATCCGTTTATTCCAACTTTTACTGCCATGATGGTTTCCGACCGCTATTTTACTAGGGTTTGGCTTGGTTTGACGGGATGTTAACGCGAAACGCCGGGCTGCCCGTTCTTAGGTAGGAGCCCGGCGTTTCGAAGTCGGAGTAGGTTCAGCTTGCTTGGGTGTGCCAGCTATCTCGTCGGCTGATGGGCGAGAGATCACGCTGGGCGAACATCACGATCCGCTTGGCGGTGCTGAAGTCAATTTCTCCATGGATTATGCGAGTAACGGCATCGTAGCTCATCGGGAGATACCCGGCGAATCCGGCTTGTTCGGAGATTTTTCGACGGATGCTTTTTCTGCGATCAAGTGACGTACGTCGGCACTTACCGGGAGAACTTCACTGATGACGATCTGTCCGTCAACGCCAGTATGAGCACACTCTTCACACCCTTCGCTTTCGTAGACTTGGGTGATGTGGCGCATTCCATACAAATCAAGGATTTCTCTCTCGAAGGGGTTGACTGAGCGCGGCTCTCGGCACTCTTGGCAGAGACGAGGAGCGACGGCTTGGCACCACACGCCAGTCAAGATTGTGGCGAGAAGGTAGGGGTCAGCTCCACAGGCGACCAACTGTTGGATTGCGGTCGGAGCATCATTCGCGGTGATTTCCGCGAGAATGAGGTGTCCGGAGGAGGCAGCTTTGACTGCGGCCTGAATGTCGTTGTCATTGGTGAGCTCACCGACGACGATCACTTCGCTTTCAGATGTCACGGCCAAGTTGATTTGCTCGGCGATAGATTCTCCTTCAGTTGCGCGGGCAACAACTCGTCCAGATCGTTCAATTTCTTGAGCGAGTGACGCAAGGGTTGAAGCTTTATCGCTACGGGCGGAGCCAGTAATGAGAACCAGACCGTATGGTCGGTCGGTGAGGTGGCGGAGGAGTTTAAGATTTTCCGCTTCGATCCCAAGTTCGGCCAGGTCTTTGATCGTGGCTTCTTGGCGCGGGAAGGTGATGACAAACGACTCTCCACCCGTACTTTCAGCAATGGCAACCTTATGAGACTGTTCGATCTCAAAAGGAATTGCTTCCAATTCAAATGACTTATGCGCACTCTCCAGAACGGCTTGGGCGAGTTCAGACGGGATCGATTGCACTGGACAAAGGCGACCGTGGATTCGGAAATAGACTTGTCCCTTGTCAGCGTCGTTACCGATGGTGACGGATGTTGCTTGCCGGCGGTGGGCTTCGGCGATGACCTCTCGAATCAAGGCATTCAGATGCTCCGGTTTATCGGGGTTTACGATGGTTCCGTCGGACAAGTGAATTTCTTGTTCGTGGGCAATTGCAACCATCTCTTCGAGTCGATTGGCCTCGTGCTCTTTGACGATTCCGTACGCTTTGTCGATGGTGTATGCGAGGCGCGCTTCGTCGGCGAGGACGGGTTCGATTCGCTTGCTCGCCATGGATCGGACGGCGGAAATGGCTTCTTGATCATTCGTGTCGACCATGGCGAGGAGGAGCAAATCCCCTCGGACGGCGACGGGAAGCACATGGAAGAGCTTGCAGGCATCATGGGGAACGAGGACAAGCGCGTCTTGGCTGGGTGCATCGTCTTCGAGATGCCATGCGCTGACACCCTTTTGGGATGCAAGAACTTGGAGAAGCCTTCGCTCGGAAATGAGGCCCATTGAAATGAGAATCTGACCGAGTTTTTCGTTGGTTTCGTCTTGTCGTTCTAGCGCTCGGCTGAGTTGAGCGGGAGCGACGAGTTTGTGTTTGAGTAGAAGATCACCGACGCGGGTATCACGTTCGACTTGTTCGGTGTAGTGCCCTTCCTCAATTTTCGTGTAAGGCTCGGGAATATCTGAAACGGCCGATGGTGCATCCGCGCTGGCATCTTCTTTTGGTTGATCCTCCGCCGAAGCCGTTGTTTCGTTTGGAGTAGGTGCAGTTGCGGGTTGAGTGGAATGCGGAACGTTCGCGCCGGGGATGTTCGACCAGAAATCGTTGGGGTTAGCCTGACTCGGAATCGAAACGGGTTCGGGATCGGCTGTAGCCGCTGGGACGGAATCCCAAGCAGATGGCGGTGTTTCCGTGCTGATCGGCGGCAATTCGGAAATTTCAGTTGGTGCCGGAACAGGCGCAGCTGACTCTGGAGCAGGTGATTCAGTTGCCTGAGCTTCTGACTGTTCCCAGACTGACGTTGTTTGTTCCGTCACAACCAGGGGTAATTCGGCGATGACGGGTTCGGAAATTGGCTCTACTGAGGTAAGTTCTGTTGCTGCATCGATCCCTTCTACCGTTACAGGTTGATCCCACGGAGCCGAGTCGGCGGGTGCATTACCCCGAGGAGTCCGCCTTTGGGTTTAAATGGATCATCTGATTCAGTTTTGTATTCGGGTCTCGCGGCGAATTTTGGTTCCGGGATTTCAAGAGCGGATAACCCAGATCCTTGATTGAAGGCTTCAGGAAGCTCGACGGATGTAGCTGGCTCTAAATTTTGAATTGCTGGAGGAGTTGATGCAATCACCGGGGTCTCGGTTTCAGAGTTGCTCGTGAGATCAGGGAGTTTGGCAGGCGGAGGCACTGATCCAGTGAAGGCTGGAGCGAACGGCGGGCGGGCTTCGGCGACCGGGGGAGCCGATTCCGGTTTGATGTATTCCGTTTGAGCCCGTGGAGGCGTAAAGGCAACAGGGGATTCGGTGACCACTGCTGGTGTTGGAATCGGGGTCGTTTCTTCTTCCCATGCTGAGCTTTGGGCGATTTGATCGGTTTTGGCGCGGATTTCTTCCTCGCTTGGTCGGACATATTCGGCGGGGATGGGTTGGAATTCTTCGGGGTTTCGGGTTCCGGCCATTAGGTCGCTTTCACTGGGGGTCTGGTTTGAGGCGGGAGTGAGTTCTACGTTTTGCCAATCTGTAGGAGGGGTGGGGTTCATTGCGGCAGTCGTTTGCTGTTCGAGCTGGTTCCAAAATTGATTGGCGGGAGGGGCTGGCGTGGATGCAACGGATGCGACGGGTTCTTGAACGGGAGTTGGCACTACGGGTGCTGGGGTTTCGGAAACTTGGATAGGGGCGAGGGATGCGTTTTGGTCTTCGACTTGGTACTGATCCCAGTCGATGACGAGCGGTGCTCTTTGGGGTTGTTCTTGGGTCGGCGGCGGAGTGAGGATTGGGGGAGCAGCAGAAATCGGTGCATTTTGCCCAATCACTTGGGGACGGGACGCTTGGAGAGGCGCGACCGGTCCTTCGACTCGCTCCGGAACCATAGAAATCGTATTGTCTTCTTCGGCCTTGCCTTTTTTCATCAGACGATCCCAGCTAAATTTTTCACCCATTGTTCTGTTTCCTCAGTTTGTGGCCCGTTCAAAATGGCCCTTTTTCTTTGGGTGTCCCCGCAAAAATGCGGAAACCTCCGACTCATTTGTCGGAGGTTTCCTTTAGGTTTTTGAGGGTGGAAAGTTAATTTCCGCCAACTTTTGGTCTTGGAGGTGCTTGCAGTGGTTTTTTGCCCTTCATTTGCCCCTTGAGGTATTCGACCGCCTTTTCGAGTTGGACATCTTTACCTTGGGCTCGGGTGTCCGGTCGGTCATCAACTTTAATGTCGGGATCGACACCAGTGTTTTCGGCGATCCATTTCTTGGTATCAGGATCATAGATTCCGAAAGCTGGGGAAGTGACTCCGCCGCCACCTACGAGGTTGTAGGTTCCTTGGATACCAACCAAGCCTCCCCAAGTTCTGGTTCCGACGAGGGGGCCGATGTTTGCCTTTCGGAAGAGGTAAGGCAAGAGGTCGCCACCTGATCCTGCATGCTGGTTGATCATCATGACTTTGGGTCCGTTTAACGAGGGTTTCAAGCCCTGGTCTAAGCCGTGTCGAGGAGCAAAGACATTGGTGATCTCAGCCGTGAGATAGTCAATGAAGAAGGTTGGGATCCAGCCCCCTCCGTTGTACCGTTCATCAATGACCCATGCTTCCTTATCTTGTTGAGCGATATAGCCTCGAATGAACATGATCATGCCTTGGACGCTGGTGTCGGGCACATGAATGTATCCGATTCGTCCGCCGCTCAAATCGTCAACCAGTTGGCGTCGCTCTTCGACCCAAGTTTCATACCGAAGATTGGCTTCGTTTATGGTGGGGTAGACATGATAGGTGCGCGCTCCATCGGTCGTGGGCGACGAGTTGACTTGAATTTCAACTTTCCGTCCGACTTTTCCGGACAGGTGTTTGGTGACGCCATCTTTTGCGGTGACGGGTTTTCCGTCAATGCTGAGGATGTAGTCGCCAGCCTTGACTTCCACTCCGAGTGCACCTAAAGGGCCTCGGCTATCGGGAACGTAGCTGACTCCGCGATAGACTTTGGAAATCCGTACGCGATTGCCCACGGCTTCGTAGTCGGCACCCAAAAGTCCAGACGGAGGAGTCATGGGATCGCTTCCGACGGGTCCTGGGGTGACGTATGCGTGACCTGTTCCCAGTTCACCGATGAGTTGTCCGAAGATGTAGTCAAGATCGCTGCGATCTCCGACGTTATCGAGGAGTGACGCGTATTTGTCGCCAATCGCTTTCCAATTGAGTCCAAGCATTTTCTCGTCATAGAACTGATCACGTTGGAAGCGCCAAACATCCCAGTACATTTGTTTGAACTCTTTGTTTGGGTCGATCATCCGACCTACGCGATTGAGGCTAACTGCTCCTTCGCCAATTCGGACATTGGGCCGAAAATCGGTGATTCCAATTGTCGGGCCAACTTTGTATGCGACTTTGCTTCGATCTTGGTTGAAAGAGACGCTTTCGACGATGGGCATGATCGGGAGGACGGCGCGGGCTCCGACGCTGAATTGAGTGATTCCGCTGGGGGCATACACCATGACCCCGTTTCGGAGGCCAACGACGGCGAAATAGCTTCCGACCGGATAGGGAAGGGAAACCATTCGGCTTTCAAATCCTTCCGTATCGACCTTCATGGCTGTGGGTTGCGGCTGGGGTTCTGATTCTCCATCACCCGACTTCGGCATGGGTTCCTCATCTTCCGGGGCCATCAGGGGGTTAGGGGTGTCTTTGCTGAGTGGCACCATGTAAACCCGTTGAATTTCGCCTTGTTCGAGATGCGGGCCGAGGAGACCGATGTTCGGTGCATAGTCCCGACTTGAGATGAAGTAGAGGTATTTGCCTGTCATATCGAACGTTGGATTTCCGTCGCCAAAGAAGCCTTTGGTGACTTGATGTTCCTTGTTGTTTTCAAGATCGTACAGGCAGACCGCGTTGAGCAGGCTGGGCATTGACTTGGAGTAGGTAAGCCACTTGCCATCTTGTGACCAGTCTGCCGAAGGGGCAGCCGCATTGTCTTTGACAATCAATTTGGACTGACCAGTCTTGAGATCAAGATGATACAGGGTGAAGTCAATTCCATTGAAGAGGAGTGCTTCTCCGTTCGGGCTGAGGTTGAATGCACTGACCTTCACGGTGGATGGTGTTTTGATGATTTCCTCTTCGCCCCCCATTTGGTTACGGCGAGCAATTTGCATTTCACCAGACCGGTCGGTCAAATAATAGACCCACTGTCCATCGGGGCTCCATGACGGAGATTGTTCTCGGATACCGTCGGAGTCAGTGAGGTTTCGCGTTTCGCCATTCGTTGCCGGAACGGAGAAAATATCTCCTCTGGCTTCGACGGTCAACCGTTTCCCGGTTGGAGAAAGCGCGAAGTTGCTCACACTTTGGGAGAGATTGAAGTAGCGCGGTCTCATGGCGAGGTTGTCGCCAGTTACACGAGCATCAAGGGTTTTGATTTCACCGGATTTGATATCGTAGGTGTGGAGTTTGAGGTTCCGCTCAAACACGATGGTTTTGCCATCGGTTGAGGGCCACCGCATATCGGCGTCATCGAACTTGGTGAGTTGCGTAATGCGCTTGTTGCCGACGTTGTATTTATAGAGATTCAGGGTGCTTTGGTTTCGATCACTGATGAAGTAGACGTCTTCGCCAACCCACATGGGGAAGAAGTTCTGTTCGAGATCGGCGGGAATTTCGCTGTAGCTTTTGGTTTTAAAATCCCAGAATGAGATTCGGCCTTGGGTTCCGCCTCGGTAGCGTCGCCAGTTAAATTGGTGACTGTTGCTTCGGTTGTAGGCGAGTTTTGTGCCATCGGCACTAAAGGAAACATCGGCGACTTCAGCAAGGTCTGTTCGTTCAATCATTCCTCCTTCAGCGGGGACAAACCACAGTCTAGACATGCGGGTCGTGTGGTTTCCATAGTTTGAGGAGAAGGCAATCTTTTTCCCGTCGGGAGTCCATCCTTCCACCGACTCATTCGTCGGTTCATAGGTCATCCGGGTGGGCTCTCCTCCCGAGGTGGGAATCGTGTAGACGTCGGTTCCACCATCGTACTGAGCGGAAAATGCGATCGTTTTTCCGTCAGGGGAGAATTTAGGCAGGAATTCCATTCCCGGATGCGATGTGAGGCGGCGTGCGGTTCCGCCGTTTGCATCGGTGATCCAGAGATCGGAGGCGTAGACGAAAACAACTTTGTTTTCGTGTATATCGGGATAACGCATGAGTCGGACTTCATCCGTCATGGATTGGCCCAATGCGAGGGCTGCGAGTGAGGAGATCAACATAGTGCTCTTTTCAGTTATGGCATGAAAGCCAGTCCTGTAGGTGTTACTGTTTGTAATATGTTGATCGTTTCGCGGTGGGACTTTTTAGAATGTTGGGTGGGGAGTTCCGGGAGGAAGGGGGGCAATAACTTCGATTTCGACGCTAGCAATCTTGCCTTGGATCCATGCACTCACTTTTACTTTGCCGGGTGTAAGGGTCCGGAGAACACCTGATTGGTCGATCCAAGCGGCTCCTTGGGCGGCCCAGATGACAGAATTTGCTGGGACTTTCTGACCTCGGGAGTCTATGACGGTGTAGGTGGCCGTTCCACCTTCTTCGAGGTTGGGGACACCTTTGATGACGTACGTGAGGTCATTTACGGGTTCAGGGAGTTGACCGAACAGGAGGATGCTGTTGCAAATTGCGCGTTCGAGTCCGTTGTCGCTGGGGCGATTGAGAACGAGTGCACCGAGGGCGAGGGTAGTGCTTCCTCCGCCGTCAAGATTAATTGCCTCGGTGCAGCCAAGTCGTTGCATGACGCGGGCAAGCTCTTCGAGCGAGGAGCCACGGCTCATTGCTTGACGTCCGTCGATTGTGACGAGCCAGATGTCACCTGAGGCGGTTGAACCGACGGCGGTTCGTGGATGCATCGTTGTCGAGAACGAATCGGGAAATTTTTCGGCTGCAGAATTGAGGGCGATTTTGCCTGCGGTGATGAGGCGTGGTCCACCGGCAACAGCGTGGATCGTTTTTTCCGGGTTGATGCCAGTGGTTGCGACGGAGAATGTGACGGATTGATCTTTGCTGAGTGCACTGAGTACAGAGGCTTGGTTGCCTGTTGCTACGAGAATGACCTCATCTTCCTTGATGGGCGAAGTTTTGAGATCGGGGGTGACGAGGGTGACAACTCCAGTCAGTTCGCCACTGACCGGTAGCTTGGCTTGGGTTTTGAGGATTGCATAAGTGCCAGGAGTTGCGGAGCGGACAATTCCGCTAGCGGGTGTGAAGAGAGTGAGCGCGTTGTCTTTCGCTTCTTCGTTGAGGCCATCAACAGTTTTCTGGAGAGTGCCGATGCGGACGGTGAGGGTGGTTTTGACAGGTGATGAGGCAAAGTAATTGGCACCCCAGGCGAAGACGGAACGGTCAGGAAAAGGCAGGCTAAGAAGTTCACCTTGGCGCACCATCATGCCGATGGGATCACCGCTCCAGGGGAAGAAATCGGCATTGATTCCGGCGAGAGCCCCGTTGGTTTGAATTGTGGTTGTGAGAGCTTCTCGACCTTTGGTTGCGTTGTCGGGCATGAAGACTTGGCTGCCCGCGAGTTCGGGCCGGGAGAAGACGTTGCCCGAGCCGGGGGTGTATCGGAATGCGTGGATGACCCGGGGGAGACCCAGGTCAACTTCCATACGGTAGGTGAGGCCCGGAATAATCAGTTTTTCCCAGGTTTGGGACTGGGCGATCAATAATTGTGGGGCGACGGTAAGGGCGAGAATTCCGGTCGCAGCGAGGAGAGTTTTTAGACGGTTTGGGGCGAGCGGCATGGGAAGATTCCTGAGCCTGGTGAGAGTACCTGAGGGAACTTGTGGATGGTGAGCGGTATTCTTTCCGTTGACATGCGATTAACGCACCTTGTGAAATGCGCGGGTTGAGCGAGTAAATTGGGCCCGACCCAATTGGCGGAGGTTCTCCGTCAGCTACCCCCACAGACGCATCCCGATCTGCTGGTCGGCTTCGATACGAAGGATGATGCGGGGGTTATTCGTGTGCCGGGGCAACCTCATTTGGCGCTTATCCAAACGATGGATTTTTTCACACCAGTGGTGGATGATCCTTACTCCTTCGGAGCGATCGCGGCGGCAAATGCGTTGAGCGACGTTTATGCTATGGGGGGTCAACCGCTTACCGTGATGAATATCTGTTGTTTTGACCCAGAAGCAGCTCCGGCGGAGGTTTGGGCGAAAGTGTTACTGGGGATGGCAGAAAAATGTGCTGAAGCGGGGGCGATGATTGTTGGTGGGCATTCGGTAGAAGATAACGAACCCAAATTTGGGTTGAGCGTTACCGGAACGGTCGCAGTAGATCGAGTATTTGCAAACTCAAATGCTGTGGTTGGGGAGAAGATTTTTTTAAGCAAACCTCTAGGGTCGGGAATTGCGACGACGGCGGCGAAGTTTGATAAAGCGATGCCAGAACAGGTTCAGGCCGTGATAGACGTGATGGCGGCGTTGAATGCAGGTGCGATGGAGGTTGCTCAGGCGGCTGATGTGCGGTGTGCGACGGATATCACAGGTTTTGGACTGGTTGGTCACTTATGGAATGTTGCGCGTGCAAGTGGAGTCCGAATAGAAATTGATACGGGCAAATTGCCGTTGCTTGAGGGGACTCAGGAATTGGTTGAGTGTGGATGCATCACTGGGGGTTCGCGAAAGAATCGGGATGCGCTGGGTGAAAATTTGATTATTGACCAATTGGTTCCGAAATGGCTTGTCGAGGTTGTGGTTGATCCCCAGACCAGTGGTGGCTTGGCGGTCACGAGTCGGGCTGATGCGCTTGACGGCTATGTTGAGATTGGGCGGGTCATCCCCGGGGAACCGGGAATCGTTGTCCGGCCATGATTTTTAATCTTCGATGTTGCCGCGATAGAAATTCCAGGGTTCAAGCTCTTGGGAAATCTCCGATCCGCTGAGAAGCTTTCGGATAACGGCCCAGGGCATGTTGCCGAGCTGCATGATTTGATCATGAAATTCTTTCTCCGGGATTTTGCCAGTGAGAACGAGTTCGCGCCGAATTTCCCAAAGTTGGAGGGCGCCCAGCATGTATGCGGCTTGATAGAGTGGGGGGTAGGTGCCATTGAATGATCGGCGCACTTCCCCTTCGGCGGTGGATTGTTCGTGCCCGACAACATCGGTCAGCATTTTGACGCACTCATCGGTTGTCATTTGACCGAGGTGATATTTGAGTGAGAAGATGATTCTTGCGCATCGGTGTTTGCGCCAGAAGAGAAATCCCACTCGCTCTTCCGGAGTGGCGGCGAATTTCCGTTGGTAGAGCAGAAACTCCCAGTAGAGGGCCCAGCCTTCAACCCAGAATGGCGTTCCGGTGACGCCGTTCCGGTGAGTGTTGTAGCGTGAGGTCATGTAGAACTGCATATGGTGACCGGGAATAAGTTCGTGATGGACGGTGGCTTTGGCGAAGTATCGGTTGTTTGACCGGAGGCTCATGAGCTTCTCTTCGTGGGTCATTTCATCGGTCGGGAATGAGATGATAATGGTTTCTCCGCCGAGGAAAAATGGGCTTACCTTTTGGCGTTCGGGGGACATCATGTCCATACGCCAGACTTCTTTGGCGAGGGGTGGGATGGTGAGGAGATCGTGTTTTTCTAGGTAGTCAATCGCTTTATCGGCGAGTTCTCGAATGAGTTTGGGTTGGTCGCCCGGTTTTTCGTGGAGGGTTTTGACATGTTCAAGTGCGGCTCTCCAGTTGTCTCCATAGCCAAGTTCTTGAGCCGCTTTGGCAAACTCCTTGTCGACCCACTTCATTTCATTTTCCGCAATGGCAATGAGTTCTTCGGGGGTGTAGTCGATCATTTCCCGACGGAGGGCGCGAACTAATTCTTCCCGACCAACGGGGTCGCCCGTAATTTTGTCTTCGGCTGGCTTGATATAGATTTCATTGAGGACTGCCCGGTGTTTTTCAAGGGCGGCATCAACTTGCTGAACGGGCTTTTTGCACCACCATGTGAAAAGGGGGTCGTATCCTGCGAAGTGGTCGTACCAATTATCCAGTGCGCGTCGGGCTGAGTTGGTGGCTGCGACCGCTCGTTGTCCATGAAAATCTTGGAATTGAGGTCGTGTTTTCTCGTTGGAGATTGACTGAGTTGCTTGCGTGACGGCTTTTTCTAATCGAGCGAGCTCAGCGGCGAATTGCTCGGGCTGGGGGAGCGTGCGGGAGATGCGATGATCGTGGAATTTCGAGAGTTCTGCGAGAAACGGGATAAGAGGTTGAATTTCGGCGAGTCGGGTATGGCTGAGTTGAACTTCTTGGCGTTTTTCGTCGAGTTCAAGTTGCATGAGGAGCCAATCGGCTCGGTCGGCAGAGGAAAGTTGATTGAATGGGATTGCGGCGAGGTTTTTTTCTGCTTGTTTGAAGTAATCAAGGAGTACTGTGTGTCGGGTGGGAGATTCCGGAAAAGTATGAAGTCGATTGAGGGCTCCAAGGTCAGCAGAGTATTGGGTCATGAAGTTGGGCAGGGAGGATTTTTGGGGTGTCATGAGGGCAATGGCGGTGAGCCAGGCGGCGGCTATTTGGGCCATGGTGGGCAGTATACGGTTTAATGTTCAAGAAATTCTAATTGTTTTGGGGTGCCAATGGACCCTTGGGTGTCCCATTGGTTCGTCTTGAGTTGGGTTCCGGGAGGTATATTCCGACGTTCAGAAACATCGCATTCTGTGCGAGTTGTCTTTTTGAAGGATCAGGTTTATGAAGCGAACGTTCCAACCGAATAACCGGAAGCGGCACAAGAAGCATGGCTTTCGCGTCCGCATGCGCACGAACGATGGACAGAATGTCTTGAAGCGACGCCGAACGAAGGGTCGACACCGATTAGGGGCATAAAGGGCCCCTCTGCCGGGCGCTTTCAAGAGATTATTTCTGGGGGGCTTCGGGCAACGACCGATCACGTCACCTTATATATGCTGCCTGGAACTGGACATGTGGGAGTCACGACTAGCAAGTCGATTGGAAGCCGTGCGCGGCGGAATCGGACGAAGCGTCGGATTCGGGAAGCGGCTCGCATCCATGGGGATCGTTTGGCGACGAAAGATTCGATCGTTTTGGGCCGTAACTCTGCGGAAAAAGCACCTTTTGAAGATGTTGCCCGCAACCTTGGGGAGTTAATTGACGAATTGGAACGACGATGGGAAAAGCAGTTGGAGTCTTCTTGATCCGTGTTTACCAACGCTCTACCCGCTGGGTTCCGCCCACTTGCCGCTACACGCCTTCTTGCTCCCAGTACACTTTGGAAGCCGTTGAGAAATACGGACTGCTCAAGGGTAGTTGGCTGGGTCTCAAGCGGATTTGGCGTTGCAATCCATTTCACCCCGGGGGTCACGACCCCGTTCCTTAGAGACTAGATGAGTACCCCCGCCCCTCCTCGCAATAACTTCATGACTGTCCTCTTGATGGGGATGATGATCTTTTTGGGGATTCAGCTCATCATGGCTCCGCAGCAGGGGAATCGAGATTCGCGGTCGGCGGACGAGATTTGGGCGAAGATGCAAACGCTGAACCGGGAATTGAAAGACGTTTCGATTCAGCAGGAGCTTCGGATTTATGAAAGCAAGCTGAACGATGAGGCAGGGAAAAAGGGGATGTCCAAGGAAGAATTGGACAAGCAGATTTTGCGCGCCCATTTACTTGTCGCGGATACGATGTACAAAAGTGGTCTTTACCGGGGCCAGTTGTTTAAAAGTGGCGGTGTTGGTGAAGACTGGGCTTATCGCAAACTCGATAAGGCATACACATTTATTAAGCCTAAATACGAAGCTTTCTATCGAACTCCGATTTGGGGTGCTACTTCGGTAGCGGTGAATCCGACAGCGAAGACGCCGGCGACGGAGCGCACGGCGAATGAGATTTATGATCAACTCGTTATGGATTTGAGTCCGCTGGCGAAGGCGGAGCCAGTTTTTGGTTTTATTCCTGGCTATCAGCTTATTGATGCATTGGTTCAGCCGACGGGAGCGAATCCTGGTTTTAGTTATTGGTTTGCGGCCTTTTTGCTCGCCTTGGTTGTCCGGGCGATCATTTGGCCCTTAGCTCAGAAGCAGATCATGCATGGTCGGCAGATGATGAAGCTTCAGCCTCGGATCAAGGAGATTCAGGAGAAGTACAAAGACAAGAAATCGGGCCAGATTAAGGATCCTCAGGCAATGCAGATGGAGACCATGGCCATCTACAAGGAATACGGCTTGAACCCGTTTGCGGGATGTGGACCGGCTTTGGTGCAGATGCCGTTGTTCTTGGCGGTGTATCAGTCCATGCACCACTATAAGTTTGAGTTTACGAAGGGGACTTTCCTTTGGATTAACGAATCAAGTTATCGGTTTGCGGGGATTCCTTTGGCTCCGAATCTGGGTGAGCGGGATTACATTTTGGTGTTTTTCTATATGATTTCTATGATTGCCACGACGCTTTTGATGCCGGTGACCGACCCGAGCAATGTTCGTCAACAGCGGTTGATGGGGATTGGGATCGCGGTTGTGTTCTCGGTGATGATGTTCTTTTACACTCTGCCATCGGCGTTTATTTTGTATTGGATTTTCACGAACGTATTATCGACGGCTCAATCGCTGCTGAGCTATCGATTACCGGTGCCTGAGCTTGTGAAAGTTCAGACGGTCGCCGGGGGCAAGGTGATTGACACTGATGCCAGCAAGAATGGTCGCAACGGCTCTGTTAATGGAGCCATTTCCCCCGACTTTTTTGGCAAGAAGGGCACACCGAAAGCAAATAAGCAGCGCAAGCGGAAGAGATGACCGCTGATCCACAGTTGAGCAAGTACCATGGAAACGATTGAAGTTGTAGCAAGTAGCGTTGAAGAGGCGATTGAGCGGGCGGCAGTCCAGCTTGGCGTTGAAGCAAGCGCAGTGAAGTCAGAAGTGATTGACCAGACCAAAGGACTCTTTGGCAAGCCGGGCAAGGTGACGGTCAAGGCATGGGCGGAGAAGGTTGAAGCACCGAAGCCCAAGGCTCCACCGAAGGTGGTTGAAACGGCTCCGGTTGAAGAAGCAGTTGTAGCGGAAGAAGTTGCAGAAGAGAAGCCGAAGCGACGGACACGGGTCAAGAAGGAAGAGGCTGAAGAAGCTCCGAAGGCAGAAGTTGAGGCTTCGGGCGATGCTCCGGAAGAGAAGGGTGAGCAAGCCGACGTTGTCGCATCTGATGAAGATGCCGAGAAGTTGCTGGGCGTTTTGAGGTCGTTGCTCGCTGCTGGTGACATGTCGGCTGAGGCGACGATTTCTCGACTGAACGGTCGGTATGTTCACATTGATATTGATGGAAAAGATGTTGGGTTCCTGATTGGTCGCCGAGGCGAAGTTTTGAACTCAATTCAATACTTGATGAACGTGATTTCTGCTCGCCACTTGAACAATGGAGTGCGAGTTGTGGTGGAAGGCGATAACTATCGTGAGCGCCGAGCCGAAGCATTGAGCGAAATGGCTCAGCGAATCGCGGCTCAGGTTGTGGAGCGCGGCGAAGAAGCGGTTTTGGATGCATTGCCCGCATTTGAGCGACGGGTGATTCACCAAGCTTTGGTGGACTTTGAGGGCATCAGTACTTACAGTGAAGGCGAAGAGCCAGATCGCTGTGTTGTCATTGCGCCGGCAGGCTAATTTTGGCGTGAAGAATGTGCCCCTTGGCCTTGCGGTCAGGGGGCATTTTCTGTTTGGGTATGGTCATGGAGTGATGACGAAACCGCGTGCGTTGAAGCCTGGCTCCCAAGTTCGAATTGTGAGTCCGGCGAGTGCTTTGACGATGGAGCAGATTGAGGATGGGATCAAGTTTTTGGAGGGCGAAGGGTACCGGGTGAGCTTGGGGGATCATGTTTTTGATCGGCACTTTTATTTGGCGGGTGGCGACGAGACACGGGCTAGAGATTTTATGGATGCGGTCAATGATGACGACGTGGATTGTGTGATGTGTTCTCGTGGAGGCTATGGGTGTGCGCGATTGATTCCTTTGTTGGATCTCGATGCCATTGTGAATGCGGGGAAACAAATTTGTGGATTTAGTGATGTGACGACGCTTCATTTGGCATTGAATCGGCGGGGATTGGTGACACTGCACACGCCGATGATGATTACGCTGAGTGTGGAGCGAGTGGACTGGGTTTATGAATCGTTTCGTCAGATTTTGCGGGGAGGCGATCCTTTTCCGGCAGAAGCGAAGCGGGCGGAGACACTTGTTCCGGGCGCTGCGGAAGGGGTGATTACGGGTGGTTGTTTGTGTTTGATGACGGATAGTTTCGGGACGGGATACGACTTGGATTGTGCAGGGAAGATTGTGGTGATTGAGGACGTGGATGAGGATCCACACCGGGTGGATGCGATGCTGACGAATTTGGTCAACAATGGTCAGTTGGCGAGTGCGGCGGGGATTGTGGTTGGGGAGATGACGGGCACGGATGAGCGGGCGGACGAGAAGATTGGAAGGTGGCCTTGGCGAGAAATCGTGGCTGACCGGATTGTTCCGCTGGGGGTTCCGGCGGTGGTGAACTTCCCGTTTGGGCATATGAAGACGATGTTGAGTTTGCCGATGGGGGTGGGGGCGCGGTTGGATGCGGACGCAGGGACGTTGCGGTTACTGGAGAGTTATACGTCGTAGCGGTATGATTTGGAGTGAGCTGGCTGGGTGACGGCCGGTTCCTTCGGGAACTGGAGGAAAGTCCGGACTTCGCAGGGCACAGCACCTGATGCAAATCAGGGCGGGGCGACCCGACGGAAAGTGCAACAGAGAGTAGACCGCCACGTTTCGGCGTGGTAAGGGTGAAACGGTGGGGTAAGAGCCCACCAGCGGCTTGGGTGACCATGTCGGCTTGGTAAACCCTGCTGGAAGCAAGGCCAAATAGGGAGGGGTTGAGGTGGCCCGCTGACCCTCCGGGTAGGCCGCATGAGCTAAATCGTCACACAAAGACAGAATCCGGCTTATAGGCCAGCTCAGTACTTTATGGTGAAGGGGACAACGGCTTTGAAGACCAGTCGGTCTGTGAATTGATCGGCACGGGGGTCGCCGATGAGAATGAAGTACTCAGCTCCTTTCTTTCCGCTCAGGCGATAGGAGAGGAACCAGTTGGACTTTCCGTTGAATGAGACGAGTCGTCCGCCGATTGATTCAAACTTTCCGATATCGTAGTTGAAGCTCAAGATGTGTTGAGTATCTGTTTCCGTTGTTTCGACGATTTCGGTTGATCCGTTGAATTGAAGTCGGTTGAGAGGGCGATATCGCCAATTCAATTCGTATTGCTCGAATTGCTCACCTCGGAAGGTTCCGGTGTCGTAATTGAGTCCAACTTGGTTGTATGGGTTGTTGGTTGGGTAGGCCGCACCGATGCCAAGACCCCGGTCAAAGACTCCTTCAAATTGAGTTTGATTAATTCCTATTCCGACAGAGAGTCCGCTTCTCAGATTGACTCCGCCGTTGAGATTGATTTCGTTTCGATAGAAGTCACCACTGAATCGGTCGAAAGTGCTGAGGTTTGCGCTCATGTCGTAGCTATTAATTGATCCGCTTTTGGGTGTGACCTGATATGAACCGTACGCCGAATAGCCTTTAAGGTCGCGTTCCCGACTAAATCCAATTCGAGGGAGGAACTCGGGCGAAATTGAGACATATTCGGTTCCAGCATTTAGGTTTTTGTCTTCATATCTCAAGCCGATGTTGTTTCTCCATCCATTACCATCGATTTGATCGGCGGTGTATTGATTTATGGTGTAGTACTCGATGGAACCAGATCGGCCGAAGTAGTTCAAGAGGCCTGCAACGTTGTTTCGACCGGGTTGGGCGTTGTTGACCAGGCCAAAATCGAGCGATTCATTGTCATTCAATTGGTGTGAGAGCTTGAGGGCAGATGCTTGGCGATTGCCAAAATCTATGGTGGTCAGGGCACCGATGTTAGTCTTGTCATCGAGTTCTCCATAGATATTGAGGCCAGTATCGAATGTAGGGATACGTTGGGGGGCGAAGAGTCGAGAATCAAAACCAAATCTGAGATATTCGGAGCCTTCTTGGAAGAACGGCCGATTTTCGTTAGCTAGTCGCTCAAAGAACGAGAAATCGAGCGAGAGGATAGAGTTTTCGACGTTACGAAAATCGGGGTTGACGGTTCCGACAAATTGGAGGGTTTCAGATAGATTGGTTTTGAAATCAAGTCCGGCGTTGGCGATTGGTCCAGATCCCTTTTCGACACCAAGGAAGGTGTAGGGAAGAAGGCTGATGGATCGGTCTCTGGGGATTGCTGGAATACTGACTTGTGACCAAACAGGGATGAGCGATGAATCGTTGTTAATAAATCGGAAAGTGTAGGAATTTTGCTTGTTTGATCGGAACCAGCGCACATTGAATCGGAGGTCTCGAGTTCCTGCTGAGGGCAGATTCATGATGCTCCAGGGAATTCTCATTTCGGTTTCCCATCCGGAATCGGTCAATCTGCCGTTGGCTTCTATTTCTCCCAGCCATTCGGTTTTAGCGGCCCTTCCTCCAGAGAGGTTGATTGAGGTTGCTCCGTTTGAATTGGTGGAGAATGAATTGAAATTGTTGTTTGCTCCAAATGGGTCGAGCAGGAGGGTGAAGTTGTCATTTCCTCTAATATTTGAATTAGGGCGATATTCTTGGCGGACGACGCGGCGGGGATCCGTTTTGACTCGTCCGGCGAAGTAGATAAATTTTTCATCGTATGTCAGCCAGAATTCGGCGTATTCATCTGATGTGAGGTTGGTGTCGGCATCAGAAAATCCTTCTCGGCGACTGGCTTCGGGATATTCGCCAACATTAATGGTTCCGTCGGCTTGTGGGGGAGTAGTTGCCGTAATTCCGGGAATGTCGAAAGTCTGAGATTGGGGAACGTGGGGGCTTGCTTGAGCGTTACTGCAAAGGAGAATTGCAGTCCAGGCAAGCGCTAGGGAGAAGACTTTCACCCAATACGGAACGAAAAGCGCGCCTGAAATGTCACCGACCTACGATTGGTATAGGTCGGAAGACTATACTTGCAGTTCTGACATCCATGCCGAATTGGATTCCTATATTAATCGTTTTGCTGACCCAGAGTAGCGGAACGATGGCGACGGTTCACCCGCACGATATGGTGCGGATGTTGAAGTATGCCGCTCAGCTTGAGATTGCGGTGAGTGAATCGCAGGCGACAGATGAGTCACTCTCAACTTCCCCGAGTAGGAAATCGCTTCTCCGATCTGATTCACAAAGTGGGACTGAGTCGATCGGTTTTGGTTCAACGAATGTTTGGCCTTATTCGGATCTTGCGCGCGATGGCCCTTTGGCTTAGATTTTTGACTTGTCTCGATTGTTTCTTTTGAGGTGCTTGCCACCTCCCTTACCGTTCGGAATTTACACAACACACAACAATGCTTCAGTTTCTCAGAAAACTCCTTGACACCAGCTCGAAAGAGGTTGCGAGTCTTCAACCGATTGTCGAATCCATTAACTTGCTTGAACCCAAATATGAGGGAATGAGCGATGACGACCTCAAGGCCATGGGGCCGACATTCCGGTCTCAGCTCCAAGCTGGCGAGAAGACGATTGACGAAATTTTGCCAGATGTCTTTGCGGCGGTTCGCGAGGTTTCTCGGCGCACGCTCGGGATGCGCCAGTTCGATGTTCAGATGATCGGTGGTGTCGTTTTGCACCAAGGAAAGATCTCGGAGATGCGGACTGGGGAAGGAAAGACCCTGGTTGCGGTTGCGCCGATGGTTTTGAACGCATTGGGGGGCAAGGGTGCGCATTTGGTTACAGTCAACGACTACTTGGCTCGCCGTGATGCCGTGTGGATGGGTCCGATTTACCACTCATTTGGATTGAGCTTAGGGATTGTCCAAGGTCAGGGTGCTGATTCGGATGAGCTTGGTGGGAGCTTTATCTATGAGCCGGGATATGAGCATAGCGATCCCCGCTATACGAACCTCCGGCCCTGCTCACGTCGCGAAGCTTATTTGTGCGACATCACATACGGAACAAACCACGAGTTTGGGTTTGACTACTTGCGCGACAACATGGCATTTGAGAAAGAGCATTTGTCGATGCGCGAATTGAACTTTGCGTTGATTGACGAAGTTGACTCAATTTTGATTGACGAGGCGCGTACGCCGCACATCATCAGCGGCCCGAGTGCGGAAGACGTCTCGGTTTATGCGGTTCTGGACAAGATTGTCAAAGAGATGATCCCGGAAGAGCATTACACGAGTGACAAAAAGAGCCACTCGGCGAGCTTTACCGAGGAAGGGATGGATTACCTTGAGGAGGCTTTGGGGATTGACAATATCGCCGAAGAGCCGATGATGTTCCATCACGCAGGGGCGGCGATCAAAGCGTACAGCTTGTTTGAGAAAAACGTGCATTACGTTGTGCGCAACGGTGAAGTCGTGATTGTTGACGAGAATACGGGCCGGATGATGTTCGGTCGACGTTTCAGTGATGGTTTGCACCAGGCACTTGAGGCCAAGGAAGGGGTACAGGTTCAGCGTGAAAGTCAAACCGTTGCGGTGATCACATTCCAGAATTTGTTCCGGATGTATAACAAGCTGTCGGGAATGACCGGAACGGCTAAAACCGAAGAAGATGAATTCCGGAAAATCTATGGCTTGGAAGTTGTGGCGATTCCGACTCACCGCCCGATGGTTCGGAAGGATCAGGAAGACATTGTTTACAAGTCGATGGACGTGAAGTACCGGGGGGTTGCGCGGGAGATTTTGCGTCTTTACACGAAGCAACAACCGACGCTGGTGGGGACTCGATCGATTGAGACGACGGAATTGGTTTCTGGTCGTTTGGAAGCAGAAATGCTCCAGAAGTTGATCCTGACGGATTACGTTCTGGACAAGATTTTGAACGAGAAATCATCGGGGAGTCTGAAGAAGGAAGCAGATCCTTTGTTCGATACGCCTTTGCCGGATTTGACAATGTCGATGATTAAGAATGTGATGGGTTCGGCGGGACTGCCGACCGACCCGCATTCGGCTGAAATCAGCGACTGGTTCCTCTCGAAGCATGATTTGAAGGGGAACGGTGAGTATTTGAAGGAGGCGTTAGCGCACGGAGTTCCGCACAACGTTTTGAACGCAAAATTCCACGAAAAGGAAGCTTTGATTGTCTCGGAAGCGGGTCGAAAAGGTGCGGTGACGATCGCTACGAACATGGCGGGACGGGGAGTTGACATTCTCCTTGGGGGTCGCGTTCAGGACGAGGAAGTTTTGCGGGCACGAGAGCAGGACGATGTCGCGGGTGGTCAGACTCACGACTACGACGATACGTTCATTTCATTCCGGCGCGGTGGTAAGGAGCGAGCAGCTCCGCCTTTGCCTTTGGATGATACAGAGCGAAGAGCGGCGGCAGAAGAAGTTCGCGAATTGGGAGGTCTTTTCATCCTCGGTACTGAGCGACACGAAAGTCGGCGAATCGACAACCAGTTACGGGGTCGCGCAGGTCGTCAGGGTGATCCGGGCGAGAGCCGATTCTTTGTTTCGCTTGAAGACGAGCTGTGGCGAATTTTTAATAAGAACATGATGGACAATCCGGTTCTGAAGGCTTGGCCGACGATGGAAGAAGTCCGGGCGAAGTTCATCAGCGGAATGATCTTGAAGACGCAAGAACGGATTGAGAACCACTTCTTTGAAGCTCGGAAGCACATTCTGGAATACGATGACGTTTTGAACGCGCAACGCGAACACGTTTATGGTATGCGTCGGGAGATATTGCTCGGCAAACCGTGCCGAGATGAGATCACTCAAGGAATTAGTACATTCATTGCTGAAACGGTTTCGTCAGGTCGCGAGATGGACATTGACACGGGCGACATTACGTTTGATCACGAAAAGGTTTATGAACGATTGAACGAGGTGATGCCGCTGGTTGATCACATGACTCCGAGTCAGTTCAATGGCCTGGCTTATGGTCAGGAAATGATTGACGAACTCACGGCAATTGCATCGAAGGAATACGACGCCAAACATGCGAAATACGGTGAAGAAGTGTTTGCCCAGCTTGAGCAACAAGTGATGCTTCGCGCGATCAATGATGCTTGGATGGACCACTTGAAGATGATTGACTACATTCGCGAGGGGATTAGCTTGCGCGGATATGGTCAGACTGATCCTCTGGTTGCCTACAAGAAAGAGACATTTGACTTGTTCCAACATACGAAGAAGCAGATTCGAGATACCGCGGTCAAGATGGTGTTTTATGCTCAGATCCGCACGGAAGCACCTCAGCAAGCTCCGGTGGAGTCGCAGGTTCCGGAGCAAGAGATGGCGATGATGGCTCTGGATGAAGAGGTTCAACCAAAGGAGATTGATTTGGATTCAGTTGACTGGAGCCGGGTTGGTCGTAATCAGGATTGTCCTTGTGGCAGTGGTAAGAAGTTCAAGAATTGCCACTATCCAATGCTTCGAGCGATGGGAAAGATCTAATTTTTCCCTGAGTTGGATGATTTCAGCCTGGTGAGTGCCGGGCTGAAATTTTTTAGTACAACCATCCGCGTTCACGGTGTTTTATAAGGCCCAGGAGCTTAGCGAGATCAGGGATGGCCGGGTGGTCGGGTTTTGACTCTGTTAGGATGCGAAAGTGCCGTTTTGCTTCTTCGTATTCGGCCATTTTGTGTTTGAATTCGGTGAGCTGGGCAAGGGCATCGGAGCAGTGGGGGTCGAGTTCGAGTTGGTTTTGAATGGCTTGCTCCGCCCAATTGAAGTTTCCGGCGGCCATTAATTCGCGGGTGTGAATTTGGAGGGCTTTTTGCAGCATCTTTGTGGCGAGCGGGTGGTTGGGATTGAGTTCGAGAGTTCGCTTGAATTCGTTGATGGCCCGGTATGGATCACCGGTTTCCATGAGGGCAAGTCCGTGCCCGAAATGAAGTTCTGGCTGATTGAACGAGAGTTTGATGCCTTTCTCGAAGACTTGGAGGGCTTCTGCGGATTGACTTGTGGCGTGGAGGGCGAATGCAAGACCGATGATTGCCTCGGTATTGCTGGGATCAATTTCAACCACTTGTTGAAAGGCAGTTGCAGCCTCAGAAAACTGATTGCTCTTAAAAAGTGATTTACCGCGCTCTAAGAGTTGTGAACTCATCGTTGTGCCCTTATGGGTTTTAACGATTGAGACCAGATGATGGTTTAGTCCGAAGGTGAATTTCCGGTCAATTCGACCTCCTGATCTCCAGTCTTTACTTTTTCTTAAAGAGTTTTTTGAAGAAGCCACCAGACTCTTCGGGAGCGTTCCGACCTGAAATAACCGTCCCGATGATGGGATCGACGGTTTTTCCGCAATGGGGGCAGAGCCTTGACCGACCGAGCATCATTTGTTTGCAAGCGGGGCAGGGAAGCATTTCGGGGACTTCTGAGTAGGCTTTGACGTTGCCGACGATGGATTTATTGGGGTCATTGATCGTTGGTTCTTCTTTGGGGGTTTCCGGTTGGTAGCCTCTTTCAGCGGGGAGAAGGAGATCGGCTTGTTGGGAGAGGGGAACTTCTCCGGCTCCAGCGGACATTTCAGGTGCATCGAACCCGAGTTCGATCGCGATTTTTGCGGCTTGGGTGCCCTGTCCGGTTTCTTTGTAGTATTCAAAGAGGAGGCGAGTTGTGGATTCGTCGGCGGGGTCTAGTTTGTGGGCTTTTTCCAGGAACTGCTCAATTGCGAGGAGATTGCCGATTTCTCTCATGTGATCGCAATAACCAAGGAGGCTGATTTTTAGTGCGGTCTTAGCTTCTTCGTGCTTGGGGTCTTGGCGGAGTGCTTCTTCAAAGGGGTGAATGGCGTGGGAATGATCCCCAAGTTTTTGGTGGGCGAGGCCGAATCCATACTGTGATTGGGCATCTTCAAATCGGATAACCGTGGCTTTTTTGAAGACTTCGGCGGCTTTTTGTGGCTGATCGGCATCGAGGTAGGCGAAGCCGAGCTTGCGCCAATTTTGCCAGTCTTCATTGTTGGAGGCGAGGTGGGCGGTGAGGTTATCGATGCCTTCGATGTCGACAGATGATGCTGCGGTTGTGTTTCCGGTGTTGGATGTAGTTGACTTTTTGGGTTTTATTTCTTCCGGTGTCGCAATTCCGTGGGCGGTGAGGTCTTTGATAACCGCTTGCTTTTTGTGTCCTTGACCTGATTCTGTGTAGTATCCGAGGAGGCGTGCGGTGACATGCTCATCGGTAGAGTCGTTTTTGTGGGCCCTTTCGAGATATTGTTCGACGGCGAACAGATTGCCGATGTCTTCCATGTGGTCGACATATGCGAGCAGTGACTTATTGAGGGCGGGTTTGGCTTTGGCGTGGTGTTTGTCTCTGTTCAGAGCTTCTTCAAAAGCGTGGATCGCGTGTGAATGATCGTCGAGATCCTGGAGGCTTTGTCCATATCCGTACTGCGCTTCGGCGTCATCGGGGCGAATCACCGTTGCTTTTTTGAACGCATCGTGGGCGGCTTGAGGGTTGTTTGCTTCGAGTTCAAGGAAACCAATTGCGCGATGGGCTTGCCAATTGTTTGATTGTTCGGCGACAAGGGATCGGAGTTCGGGTAAGGACTGAGGGAGTTCCTTGTCAGCGGCGGTTTCTTCGGGTTGGTAGAGTTCGCGGTCGGGGACGGGGATTTCCCGGCGATTGAGTTCAACTTTGGCGATTTCAAGTTTGTTTGCTTGACCAGTTTTTTCGTAGTATCGGAAGAGTTGGATGGTGATGGATTCGTCTTCAGGATTAAATTTGTGGGCTTTTTCGAGATATTCCTCGACGGCGAGGAGGTTGCCGATCTCCTTCATTCTTTGGACTTGTGCAAGCAATGATTCTGAGATCGCGATTTTTGAGGGTTCGTGTTTGTGGTCGTGTCGAAGGGCTTCTTCGAGAGCTTTGATGGCTTTGGCGTGATCGCTGGCTTTTTGGAAGGCGATACCGGAGCCGTACTGAGCTTCAACGTCATCGGGACGGATGAGGGTCGCTTTGCTGAAGGCAGCGACGGCTTCCGAGGGATTGTCTTTTTGGATATTTGTAAAACCTAGCCCCCGCCAGGCCATCCACTTTTCAGAGTTTTCGGTCACGACTTCTGTGAAGAGTTGGTGAGCGAGGTCGATGTTGTTTTGATCAAGCGCCTCTTGCCCTTGCGCGATCTTTTCTTCCAAATTTGGCATCCCAAAGCTATTTTAATTGAAAAGGGTTGTGAGAACAAACAGAAATTTTTTTGGGGGGTGAGGGTCGGGAATCGGGTCCCCTGGCTCAGTGGGGACCCAGGTGAGTTCAATTGCTCTGTTTCGGCTGGTATCATTTGAGGCTGTCTCTGCCTGTCAGAGGCAATACAACTGAACCACGAGCTAGGTGGGATGGTGCTTGCTAAGGCCCGCCAAACCAAACCAGTTCGGGAACGGTGGGTAAGAACAATGGCCAAAGAATGTCTCATTAACAAGCATGCGAAGCTTGAAGCTCGGTGGGCCGAGTTTGAAGCGCGCAAAGCGGCGATTGAAAACGACCAATCCTTGAGCAAGGAGCAGCGCGCTCAGGCTTTGGAGGCGTTGGAAGAATCGCGCATTAAGAATCGACTTTACAAGTCACGTCGCTATAACCGATGTGCCGAGACGGGTCGTCCGAAGGGTTATTACCGTTACTTCGGCGTTTGTCGTCAGGTACTTCGTGAGAAGGCTCACCTTGGTTTGTTGCCAGGAGTTAAGAAATCCAGCTGGTAACAGTGGAGGAAGAGCATTATGCATAGTGATCCGATTGCTGACCTTTTGACGCGGATTCGTAACGGCCTGCGGGCAAGCCACATGCATGTGGACGTTCCGATGAGCAAGATCAAGGTTGAAGTAGTAAAGATTCTTGAACAGGAAGGATTTTTGAGTTCGCACGAGGTGGTTGCTGAAGGCAAGTTCCCGGTGTTGCGAGTTCATTTGAAATACGACTCACGCCGTAAGCCGGTGATTCACAACATTAAGCGTGTGAGCACTCCTGGTTTGCGCGTTTACCGAGCCGCCAGTGATCTTCGCCCGGTGCGAAGTGGTTTGGCGACGATGGTTCTGACGACAAGTCAGGGAGTCATGACCGACCGTGAAGCACGCCGACGTCGAATCGGTGGTGAAGTGCTTTGCCAGGTGCATTAAGGAGGCGATGAACTCATGTCACGAATTGGATTGAAGCCTATTCCTGTCTCCGACAAAGTTTCTGTGTCCGTTGAGAATTCCGTTGTGACCGTGAAAGGTCCAAAGGGTGAATTGACTCAGCCGATCCACGGAGAGTTGACGGTGAAGCAGGACGGCGGAGTTTTGCAAGTTGAGCGTCCGAACAATGACCGCGAGAATCGTTCTCAGCACGGTTTGGCGCGGACGTTGATTTCAAATATGATTGCGGGTGTGACCGAAGGTCACAAGAAGACTTTGGAAATTCACGGGGTTGGTTACCGTGCGGCGGTTCAGGGCAAGGATTTGGTTTTGAACGTTGGCTACAGCCACCCGGTTGAGATCAAAGCTCCGGCAGGAATCACTTTTGAAGTCCCGGCCCCGGAAAAGGGTAAGGCGTTGACGATTATTGTGAGCGGTATTGATAAGGCCTTGGTTGGTCAGATCGCTGCTGACGTTCGGAAAACGCGCAAGCCTGATCCTTACAAGGGCAAGGGCGTTCGTTATCAGGGCGAAATTGTTCGCACCCGACCCGGTAAGAGGGCCGGTAAGTAATCCGGAAATACGACCATGGCAGTTAAGACACGAACTCAAATGCGGAAAGCGCGTCACGTGCGCATTCGCAAGCATCTGGCTGGTACTCCGGAGCGCCCCCGATTGGCGGTCTTTCGGAGCAGCAAGCACTTGTATGCTCAATTGATTGACGATGTAAACCGCGTGACGCTGGCAGCAGCGAGTACGACGGAAAAGGATTTGAAGGCAGGCGATACCGTCGCTGGTGCAAAGGTCGTGGGTGAAACCCTGGCCAAGCGCGCCAAAGAGAAAGGCGTTAAAGCAGTGGTCTTTGATCGAGGTGGGTTCCAATATCACGGAACAATAGCGAGCCTCGCTGACGGTGCCCGCGAAGGGGGCCTGGAGTTCTAAGATGGCAAGAGGACCACGAATCGTAGGCCGGCGTCAGTCGGCGCTCAGAAACACGGAAGGACCGCAGTATGACGTGCGGGTGATCCGTTCGAACAAAGTGTTCAAGACTCACAAGGGTGGTAAGACGGCATCATGGTCGATTACTGTTGTAGTGGGAGATAACAAGGGCAAGGTTGGTCTTGGGATTGGCAAAGCTCGGGGTATTCCCGACGCGATCCGCAAGGCTGAAGAAGCTGCTCGAAAGAACATGTTCAGTGTCAATTTGATTGGGGAAACGATTCCCCACGCAATTGAAGCCGAGCATGGATCGGCTCGCGTGATTCTTCGCCCGGCATCGCCGGGTACGGGAGTTAAGGCGGGTTCTGCCGTTCGGCAGTGCTTGGAAGCGGCAGGCGTTCACAACGTTTTGGCGAAATGTCTTGGGAGTCGCAACGGGGTCAACTTGGCTTATGCGACGATGAAGGCGTTCCGCATGATGGAAGCTCCGGAATCGGCGGCGACTCGTCGAGGTGCAGATGTGAATGAGCTTGTTCCTTGGCTTGCTAAGGCTCGCAAAGAGGAGGCAGATCATGCTTAAGGTCACCCTCGTCAAAAGCAAGATCGGCAATACGCCGGCAAACCGAGCAACTGTCAAGGCACTTGGTTTGAACAAGATTGGGAGCAGCAACACATTTGAAGACAGTGCTTCGATCCGCGGGATGATTCACAAAGTGAAGCATCTTTTGAAGGTTGAAGAAGTTGATGGTGTGGTTGTTCGACGTCGCCAAGATGGAAAAGCGGTCAGCGAAAAGCGGGCAGCCAAGGCGGCAGGCGCAGTAGCTCCGGTCAAGGAAAAGGCTCCGGCAAAAGCAAAGGCTGAACCGAAGAAGGAAGCCGTGAAGGAAGAATCTGCTGAGGCAAAGCCAAAGCGCACGACCAAGAAGAAGACTGAAGAGGCCAAATCATGAATTTGAATGATCTTTCCCCCAATCCGGGATCAACCAAGCGCAAGCGTCGAATCGCTCGCGGTATTGGTTCCGGCATGGGTAAGACGGCAACCCGAGGAACCAAGGGGCAGAAGGCTCGACGCCAAATCCCGAACTGGTTTGAGGGTGGTCAGACCCCGATTCACCGCCGATTGCCGGTGAAGAAGGGTTTCCGCAACATTAACCATAAGGAGTACGCGATTGTGAACTTGGACGACTTGGAGAAGTTCTTCAAGGCGGGCGAGACGGTGAATCCGCAAGCGATTGTGGATCGCGGGATCATGAGCGACTTCAAGGACGGTTTGAAGGTTTTGGCTTTTGGCGAACTTTCGATTAAGTTGCGAGTCGAGGCTCACAAGTTCAGCAAGACGGCAGCGGCAGCAATTGAAAAGGCTGGCGGCGAGGTCGTTACTCTGTGAGTTACGTGGGATCGGGCGCAAGTAAAGGCGCAGGCGACAAGGGACTAAGATTCTCGCTTTTTGAGACTCTTCGTTTGGCCTGGGCGGATGAGGATTTGCGGGGTCGCTTGCAATTCATCATCATGATCTTGACGATTTACGTCGTTGGGGTCAACATTGCGGTTCCGGTTCCGGGCATTAGCCCAGCAGCAATTGAAGATCTGGTCAAAAATAACCCAGTTTTTCAATTGATTAACGCTTTGGGTGGAGGTGCGTTTAAGCGCATCTCCATCTTTGCGCTTGGTTTGAACCCTTATATTGTTGCTTCAATTATTTTGCAAGTTTTGACCTACGGAAATCCGAAGTGGAAAGAGGAGATGAAGGAGGGGGGCGAATATGCTCGTCGCCAACAGAATCGCCGGACTCGGATTCTGACGATCGTTCTTGCCTTTGCCCAAGGTTATGGGTTGATGACGGCGATGGGGTCAGCGATTGCCGAGGTTTTGCCCGCTTATCGCTTTATGATTGTTCTCTTCTGGACAGCGGGATCGATGTTCCTGTTGTGGTTGGGTGAACAAGTGAGCGAGCGTGGCGTGGGGAATGGAATTTCAATTTTGATTTTCACGGGGATCATCATTTCGTTGCCATCAATTTTGGGAACGCTTGGAGCTGGTCTTGCGGGCGGAAACATTGCAATTTGGCAGATCGTTGCCTTGATTGCGCTGTTCTTCGCAACGACTTGGTTTATCGTTCTCTTCACGGTTGCCCAGAGACGGATTCCGATCCAGCACATGCGTCGGAACTTTGGCACGAAGGCGATGGGTGGTCAGGTGAGTTACCTACCGATTGCGGTCGCGATGGCCGGGGTTATCCCGATCATCTTCGCGATTACATTGATCTATTTGCCAGCTCAGTTCCAGGCATGGTTCCCGGTTGATTCGGCAGGACACAGAATTCTTGGTGAGATTGCCGGATTTATGAATCCAGACTTCACGCGATGGCAGGGTTATGTCGGGGCGTTGATTTACATGGGGATGATTTTCTTCTTCACGTATTTCTGGACGGCTTTGCAGTACAACGTTGAGGACATCGCGGACAACTTGAAGAAAGGCGGTAGCTACATTCAGGGGATTCGTCCGGGTCGGCAAACACGCGATTATTTGAACGGCGTTGTTTCTCGAATCACCTTCATTGGTGCGGTGTTTCTTGCGATTGCGGCTTTGACTCAGTTTGTGTTGCCGCTCGTCGTCCAAGCGCAGGGATTGGTTTGATTGCTGGTACCTCGCTTTTGATCATGGTCAGTGTTGCCCTTGAAACGATGCGTCAGCTTGAGGCAAACCTGATTACAAAGCAGTACGAGGGGTAATTCATGCCCCTCCGCATGATCTTGGTTGGCCCTCCGGGGGTTGGAAAAGGGACACAGTCTTCTCTTTTGGAGGCCCGACTTGGGGCGAAACCACTTTCTAGCGGGATGATATTTCGGGCTGAGATTGATGCTCAGACGGACCTTGGGGAATTAGCGAAAAGCTATATTGACCGGGGTGAATTGGTTCCGAACGGGGTGACGATTCAGATGATGTTGAAGCGGCTCCGGACATCCGAAGTTCAGCAGAAGGGGTTTATTCTGGATGGTTTTCCGCGCACGGTTCGCCAGGCTGAGGCTTTGGATGAAGAGCTAAGGAAGGCACAAATTGATTTGGATGTTGTGGTTTCGCTGGAAGTTGATGACCAAGTGATTGTTGATCGGCTTTCGGGGCGGTTGGGTTGTACAAAATGCGGGGCGATCTATCATCGGTTGAACAAGCCGCCGAAGCGCGAAGGTTTTTGTGACAACTGCAACAGTCCGGTGATTGTTCGAGAGGATGATAACCCGGAGACGATCAAGGAGCGATTACGGGTTTTTCGGGAGAATACGGCTCCGGTTGTTGATCATTATGCGGCGCAAGGCAAATTAGTGCGAGTTGAATCGAGTCGCGACCCAGAAGTTGTTTATGCGGATATTGTCGCGGGGATTGGATCATGATCCACTTGAAGAACGGCTCTGAGATTGCCAAGATGGGTTTGGCGGGAAAGATCATTGCCAAGACGATGCGTGAAGTCAGCGGCGCCATGGAGGCGGGAAAATCTTCTTTGAAGGATTTAGATGCTCATGCGGAGCGAATAATTCTGGCGGAGGGAGGGATTCCAAGTTTTAAAGGATATAAGGGATTTCCGGCGGCGGCTTGTATTGCGGTGAATGAGGGAGTTGTTCACGGGATTCCGACGGACTATGTTGTTCAGGAGGGGGATATTGTGACGCTCGATTTCGGGGTGATTTGGCAGGGGTGGCATGCGGATTCGGCTTGGACATTTGGGGTTGGGGAGATTGGGGAGAATGCTCGTCGGCTGATGAACGTGACGAAAGAGTCTTTGTATCAGGGGATTGGAAAGGCGCGGGTGGGGAATCGGGTGGGCGATATTTCTCACGCGGTTCAGAGTTACGTTGAGCGGAACGGTTACTCGGTTGTCCGTGATTTGGTGGGTCATGGGATTGGTCAGAATTTGCACGAAGAGCCGAGTGTGCCGAATTTTGGAAAGCCAAAGAAAGGGCCGGTGTTGCGGGCGGGAACGACGATTTGTATTGAGCCGATGGTGAACGAGGGTTCCCACCGCGTGATGACTTTGGACGATGACTGGACGGTTGTGACTCAAGACGGTAAACTGTCAGCACATTTTGAGCATACGGTGGCGGTGACGAGTGACGGGCCAATGATTCTCACGATGGACGAGTAACCAAAGAGCATTTATGGCGAGAAAGTTTTCAGGCGGACGAGGTGGTCGTGGCGGCGGTAAGCGCAAAGGGCCGGACGAGAGTAATAAGGAAGAGGGCATTCAGCTTGAGGGGATTATTTTGGAAATTTTGCCGAACCAGCAGTTTCGGATCAAGTTAGTTGAAACTCAGCAGGAAGTATTGGCTTATGTTGCAGGGAAGATGCGTCGCCATTGGATTCGGATCATGGTGGGTGACACGGTGACGGTTGAATTTTCGCCATATGATATGGATCGTTGTCGAATCGTGTACCGTGCTCGGACTTGATTTATGGTTTGGGGGACGGATCAGCGGGTGTTTGCCGGGTCCTTCCTCCCGAAATATTTTTTAGCCCCGGTTCTACTGGGCTTGATTGGTATAATTCTCCCTTGCGCCGGGTTGTAACAACGCGGCGGAAACCTCCCCTTCGTCTTTTGTGACGGTGTTGCGAAAGGAAACGATTCAGGTTGGTTGGTGACTCAGTTATGAAAGTTCGGGCCAGTGTAAAGAAGATGTGCGACAAGTGCAAGATCGTGAAACGCCAAGGCGTGGTTCGCGTGATTTGTATTAACCCCAAGCATAAGCAGCGGCAGGGCTAAGGCGACTGAGGAAAGAAAAGGAATTAAGTAGGAACAGATGGCGCGAATTGCAGGTGTAGACCTTCCTCGAGACAAGGGTGTTTATTACGGCATCCAGAGCATTTTTGGGATTGGCCCGAAGATGGCCTCCGAGATTATTGAGAAGACGGGTTTGGATCCCCGCGTGAAAGTCCGTGATTTGACGGAAGAGCAAGTTGCTTTGTTGCGGAACGTGATCGACGAGGATTACCAAGTAGAGGGTGATCTTCGACGGGAGATCTTCTCGAATATTCGCCGCTTGATGGAAATTGGATGTTATCGCGGGTTGCGCCACCGCCGCGGACTTCCGGTTCATGGTCAACGCACGCGCAGTAATGCTCGAACTCGCAAAGGTAAAGCGAAGACGGTTGCGGGCAAGAAGAAGGCGAAGAAGTAAGGATTTTAAGAAGACATGGCACGAAAGAACACATCTCGCGGAAAGCAGGCCGAAAAGCGACAGGTCGCTCATGGCAATGCTTACATCCACGCTACGTTTAACAACACGATTGTTACGGTTACTGATCCTCAGGGCAACACTTTGTGCTGGGCAAGTGCAGGTCACGTTGGGTTCAAGGGAAGCCGAAAAGGTACTCCGTTTGCGGCTCAGCTTGCAGCGGAGAGCGCGGCCAAAAAGGCGGGTGCTCACGGCATGAAGTCGGTTGACATTTATGTTTCTGGCCCGGGTGGTGGTCGCGAAACGGCAATTCGGTCATTGAATCAGAACGGATTGGAAGTCAAGTCGCTTCGCGATGTGACCGCCGTTCCCCACAATGGATGCCGCCCTCCGAAGAAGCGCCGCGTCTAACTTCACGATTTTCACAGATAACAAGAACGAACAGATATGCCTCACATTCAAACCCTCGAACTCGAAAAGGATTACGCAAAGTTTGTCCTGGAGCCGCTGGAGCGCGGTTATGGTCAGACTTTGGGGAACTCGCTTCGGCGTGTTTTGCTTAGCTCCATTGCGGGCGCGGCCGTTAATGCGGTTCGTATTGAGAAAGTTTTCCACGAATTTTCTGAGATTCCTGGTTTGAAGGAAGATGCGACTGAGTTCTTGTTGAATCTGAAGGATTTGGCGATTGCGGTTGATCCGGATATGAGTATTCCGGAAGAGATCGTTCTCAAGATTGATGTTAAAGGCCCGGGCCGAGTGACGGGTGCAGATATTCAGTGCCCCGAGGGAGTTGAGATCGTTAATTCCGAGGTCTACCTTGCAACGATCAGTGAAAAGGGGGCTTCTCTGACGGCTGAGCTATATGCGAGCTGGGGCTCCGGTTATGTTTTGCCGGAGAAGCAAGAGAAGTATAAGGGCATGATTGGAATCTTGACCACCGGGAGCCAGCACACTCCGGTCAAGAAGGTCAACTATATTGTTGAAGCAACCCGGGTTGGTCAGCGCACGGACTACGAGCGATTGATTCTTGAGGTTTGGACAAATGGAGCACTGGGGCCGAATGATGCGGTGACCCAAGCTTCTCAGATTTTGGATCGGTATTTCCGGATGTTCTTCGATCTTGGTCGAGCGAGCATTGAGGATATTGTTGAGGATGGTTCTTCGCTTGAAGAAGAAGTGAGTTCGGTTCCGGATATCAAGATTGAAGAACTTGATTTCAGCCAGCGCACGTTCAACTGTTTGCGCCGGGCCGGGATTTTGAATTTGCGCCAATTGGCGTTGGTGACCGAGATGGACTTGAACGGTATCCGAGGCTTTGGTAAGAAGTCTTTGACCGAGGTTCGCGATCGGTTGGCTGACCATGGCATTGACTTGAAGCCGAGCAAGGGTGGCTACATCAACCTTGACGCGCTTGAGGATGACGATTTCTAAGGAAAAGAGATATGCGACACAAGGTTGATCGACGAAAATTAGGTTTACCCAGCGACCAGCGCCGGGCTTTGCTGACTAACTTGGCTCGGCAGTTTGTCCGACACGGGTTTGTTCATACAACTGAAGGTCGGGCAAAGGAATTGCGAAGAATTGTTGAGCGACTGATTACGCTGGGCAAGAAGGACACTTTGGTAGCTCGCCGCGAGGCCCGCAAGATTCTTGTTGGTCACTCCAAGAGTTCTCCGAAGCCTGAGCGATTGCTCGCAGGCAAGACGGACGCCGAGAAATTGGAAATTTTGGTTGAGCGGAGTTTGATCAACGGTGAAGATTTGGTTCAGCACTTGTTTGATCACGTGGCTCCTCGGTTCAAGGATCGCAACGGCGGCTACACTCGATTGACTAAGACTGGTCAACGCCGAGGCGATGCAGCGGTTACCGCTGTCCTCGAACTTGTCGACTAATCAACGAATTAAGTTAACCGTCGCTTATGACGGGACTAACTTTAGCGGCTGGGCGCCGCAAAGTGGACTGCGAACAGTCCAACGCACATTGAAAGATGGGCTTTGCCAAGTGATTGGCGAAGAGGTTGAACTTTGGGGCGCGAGTCGTACTGATGCAGGTGCGCACGCGCTGGGCCAGGTTTGTCATTTTGACTGTCCGGTGCCTTTACCCGTTGAGCGCATGGCTCGCGCCTTGAACAAGGTGATGCCACGCGATCTCTCGGTGGTGAAAGCGGAAACAGTTGCAGACGATTTCAGCGCTCGGTTCATGGCTCGAAAACGGCACTATGTCTATCGAGTTATGGTGAATGATCGCAATCCTCTGAGAATGAGGTTCGCGCATTATGTGCGGTACGGATTGGATCTGGATCGCATGAGAGCCGCGGCGAAGTTTCTTGAAGGTGAGCACGACTTTCTGTCGTTTAGCCAGGAGATGGAAGAGTCGGTGAACACGGTTCGAAGGCTGTTTCGAGTGAACTTGCATTGGGTTGACAACGAAGTGTTGATTCATGTTCACGGAACGGCGTTTGTTCGTGGCATGATGCGCCGAATTGCGGGAAGTCTGGTTGAGGTCGGGCGAGGAAATCGGAAGGTTGAGTGGATCCCCGAGCTCTTGGTAGCGCGAGATAAAAGTTCAATTGATTGGCCGCCGGTGTTACCGGCTTGTGGCCTCACCCTGGTTCGGGTGAAGTACGGTCGGTCTCCATCGGATCACAGATTTAGTGAGGGCTTGCCCTCGGAACAGGAAAAGGAAACTTATGAATAGAACAACGACAACTAAGCCGGCTGAGGTCGAGCGTCAATGGCACGTGGTGGACGCCACGGGTGTGCCAGTTGGTCGCTTGGCGGCTCAGGTCGCGCAGGTGCTTCGCGGAAAGCACAAACCGACATTTGCGTACCACGTTGATGCGGGTGATTTTGTTATCGTCGTCAATGCAGATAAGGCGTTGTTGACGGGCGGTAAAGGCAAGGAATTGCTGTACTGGCACACAGGTTGGCCGGGTGGAATTCGCAACATTAGCCGCGAAGACCTTTTGGAGAAGAATCCGGTTCGGTTGATCGAGAAGTCAGTTTGGGGCATGTTGCCGAAGGGACGACTCGGACGCCAGATCGTCAAGAAATTGAAAGTTTATGCGGGCACTGAGCATCCTCATGCAGCGCAGAATCCAACTCCGTTGGATGTTACGAAGGTGAGATCATGAGATTTGCAAATCCGAATCAGTCTTACGGCACGGGCCGACGCAAGAGCGCAATTGCTCGAGTTTGGGTCGAGCCAGGCGAGGGCAACATTACGATCAATGGTCGTGAGTTCTCCGCTTATCTTTGCCGACCAGTTTTGGCAATTTTGGTCAAAAGCCCGTTGACGGCAATTGACTCCGAAGGCAAGTACAACGTCAAGGCTCTCGTCAAGGGCGGCGGGGTTGTTGGTCAAGCGGGTGCGATTAAGCTGGGTATTGCTCGGGCTTTGGTTCAGCGTGACGAGAACTTGCGCAAGCCAATGCGCATGGGTGGATTCTTGACCCGAGATGCTCGAGTCAAGGAAAGTAAGAAGTACGGTCGGAAGAAAGCCCGACGCGGCTTCCAGTTCGTCAAACGTTGATCGTTTGGTGCTCCTTTTCCGGAAGCCGACTCCCAAATGGGAGTCGGCTTCTTTTTTATTTGCGATTTTGGCGTCGCTCGGTGATCTTGGCTTCGTATCCGATCGTGCTCGGTTCGTAATAGGGAGTTGACAGTGGGTGATTTTCTGGAAGATAGGGCTGCTTCACCCAGCCGCCGGGATAGTTGTGGGGGTAGAGATAGTTTTCGCCGTGGCCGTGATCTTTGAGTCCAGAATGGGCAGCATTTCTCAGATGGAGCGGCACAGGTTGCACGAGCCCAGCTTCTACATCACGTTGCGCACTATTAATTGCCATGTAAGAACGATTGCTTTTTGGAGCCTCGGCGAGGAAGGTGACGCATTGGGAGAGAATGATTCGACTTTCGGGCATGCCGACGGTCTGGACAGCAGTTAAGGTGCTGGTGGCGAGGATCAGGGCCAAGGGTTCGGCATTACCGATATCTTCGGAGGCAAGGATCAGGAGTCGGCGGGCGATGAATCTGGGGTCTTCCCCGGCGGCGATCATACGAGCAAGATAATGGAGCGCGGCGTCGGAATCTGATCCACGAATGGACTTGATGAACGCGCTAATCGTGTCGTAGTGACTATCGCCCTTTTTGTCGTACTTGAGTGCAGGGCGTTGGAGGACTTGCTCGAGAAGCGGCAGCTCAATTGGTTCTCCGGGTTCGACCATGAGAGAGGCGGTTTCAAGGGCGTTCAGCATGAGTCGTGCGTCGCCTGAACTTAGGCGGATGAGGAACGCTTCGGCTTCATCGGTGAGTGTTGGTGCTTTGGGGGCGAGGCCACGGTCTCCATCGGTGAGAGCAAGGTGGATCAGGTGCTTGAGATCCGATTCACCGAGGGGCTGAAGGGGCAGGACTCTGGCCCGGGAGAGAACAGCGTCGTTGAGAGCGAAGTAAGGGTTTTCGGTGGTGGCTCCGACCATCCGAAACGTGCCGTCCTCAAGATAGCCCAGAAGAGAGTCTTGTTGGGATTTGTTAAAGTGGTGAATTTCGTCGATGAGAAGGAGGGTGGGTTGCTCGGTAAGGCTGTAGCGTGATTTGGCTTCAGTTGCGGATTTGCGGATGTCGGCTACGCCGGCGGTTACGGCACTTAGGCTGACTAGATGGGCGTTGCTGTAATGGGCGATGATATTGGCCAGGGTTGTTTTGCCGCATCCAGGAGGTGCCCAGAGGATCACAGAGCCGAGTTTTCCGGAGCGAATAGCTTGTTCAGTTGGTGAACCGGGGCCAAGAATATGTTGTTGCCCGACGTAATTGTCCAGCGTGGTCGGGCGCATACGTGTGGCGAGAGGGAGATTGGGATTTAGCGAATCGGTTGGGGATTCAAATAGGCTCATCGTCTCGTTTGATGACCCATGATCCAGCGGTTACGGACTCTTCAATGGGTTCTTCAGTTGGCTCTTCGTCGGGATCGGGAGCGAAGTCGAGTTCGATGACTTCGGATTCGGGGATGGAATCATCAACGATGGGGGCTTCCCAGTTTGATTTGGGTGATTGAACGAGGAGGTTGGCGAGGACACCGTTGACGAACCGACCGCTTTCGGCGGAGCCAAACCGTTTGGCTAGATCAACTGCTTGGGAGATAGTGACTTTTGGGGGCATATCGGGCAAATGAAGGAGTTCATAGGCAGCGATATGAAGAATGACGTGGTCGGAAACGGCAATCCGGGAGAGTGTCCATCCTTCGGCGAGGAGGGGTTCCAGTTGTTGGTCGAGTGTTTCGTGCTCGGCGATTACTCCGGTGACAAGGTTTGTGATGAATTGTCTTGAGTCAGCGGAGAGGGTATGACGACTTTCCGCGATCTGTTGGGCTTCGGATTGGGAGAGTCCACCGATTTTTGCCATGTATAGGCTTTGGTAGGCGACTTCCCGGGCAAGTCGGCGCGAATTGCTGGGCGTTATATCGGATTCAGGCATGGGTGGCGGCTTCCTGGAGGAATTCACCGACGAAAGCGGTGCTGACTTCCCCGGAGACGTAACGTTGATCCCGAACTAGGCGACGGAGGAATGAGATATTGGTCTGGATTCCTTCGACATTGAATTCGTCGAGGGCGACTTGCAGTCGGCGCACCGCGAGTTCGCGAGTTTCTGCAGTGACGATCAACTTGGCAATCATCGGGTCGTAATAGGGTGAAACGGTGAAACCAGCATAGACATGGGTATCGAGTCGAACTCCTCGGAATCCAGGTGGTTCCCATCGGGTGATCTTTCCGGTGCACGGGGCGAAATCTTTATCCGGATCTTGGGCGGTAATGCGAGCTTCGATGGAGTGGCCATGGAGTTTGACTCCGGATTGGTCGAAGGGGAGTTTTTCGCCATTGGCGATGCGGATTTGCCATTGAACGAGGTCAAGTCCGCTGATCTGTTCGGTGACTGGGTGCTCAACTTGGATCCGGGTGTTCATTTCGAGGAAGAAGAATTCGCCTCGGGCATCAAGGAGGAATTCGACGGTTCCAGCGTTGCTGTAGCCGACTTGCTTGGCGACGCGGACGGCAGCGGCACCCATTTGATCACGGAGTTCGTTGGTAAGGACAACACACGGGGCTTCTTCGACAATTTTTTGGTGGCGCGGATTTTGGACTGAGCATTCTCGTTCTCCGATGTGGACTACGTTGCCGTGCTCGTCACCGAGGATTTGGATTTCGACGTGGCGGGGGAGGAGAACACACTTTTCGACGAGCATGTCGCCATTTCCGAAACTGGCTTGAGCCTCGGCTTGGGCGGTTTTGAATGCATGGGTAAGTTCCTCTTTACTGTCGACGCGTCGGATTCCTCGGCCTCCACCCCCAGCGACGGCTTTCAGGAGGACGGGATAGCCAATTTTCTCGGCCCACTCCATGGCTTCGACTTCGCTGGGAACTGGTCCAGTTGAACCGGGGACAACGGGGCAGTTGGCAATGATGGCGGCTTCTTTGGCTTTTGCTTTGTCCCCCATTGCTTCGATAGCGCTGACAGAGGGGCCGATAAATTTGATGCCCATTGAAGCGAGAGCTTCAGCGAAGCTGGGTCGCTCGCTGAAGTAGCCAAAACCTGGATGGACGGCTTCAGCTCCCGTGATTTCACATGCGGAGAGGACATTGGCGAGATTGAGATAGCTTTCAGTATTCGTTCCGGCCCCGATGCATACGGATTCGGTTGCCATATGGACGTGTCGGCTATCGGCATCAGCTTGGCTATAGACGGCGATTGATTCGATCCCAAGTTCGTGGCAGGCACGAATGACTCGACAGGCGATTTCGCCGCGATTGGCGATGAGGATTCTTTTGAACATCAGTATTTCTCGTGTCCTTTGTGGGGGCACTTGACGGTGCCGGTCGTGGGGTCGTATTCGTAGGGTTCTTTACCGACGGGACAGGAATAGAATTGGGTACCCAGTCGTGTTTCTTCGATTGTTTGAGGGAAGGTGTTCTCGACGGGATCGGTTGCAATGCTGATTCCTTGCCGAACTTGATTGAGGTTGGAGATACAGACGTCGTCTTTGGCGGCGTAGAGCGATTTGCCGATGAGAGTCTTGCCTTTGCCGTCAGCGCGTTCTTTTGATTCTCCACCGAGGAATTTGCCGCCGGTCACAAAGAAGACGGAGGCGAGAATGACGATGAATACGGCGACGAGGAGGCCGATCAAGCTGTTACCTGAGGTTGTTTTCATGAGATTTCGATTTCCATGAGGTTGAGTCCGAACTCGACGGGGTCACCATCCTTGACATTGACAGAATGGACTTTGCCGGCGGCGGGGGTTGTGATTTCGTTTGAGATGCCAAGGGCGAGGACTTCACCGACCGTTTGTCCGGCTTTGAGTTCGGTTCCGACTTGTGCGACTTCGGGGAGCCATTTGACGTATCCGACTACGGGGGCAGGTATGGCTTGGTATTGGGGGCCAGATGCCATTTCGGAGTCATCGTCCCAGGCTTCGCCCCATGTGAGGGCTTCTTCGGAGAGGGTTGCCTGAAATGATGTCTCTCCACTCCGGAGTTTGATACTTCGGAATCCGCCATCGCGGGCGGTGGTGAGAGCCTTCCGGATTGTTTCGGCGTTCAGCGGATTCATAGTTGTCTTGATGTTATTTTACCGTTGGGATGGATTGGCACCAAATTCTTTTGGCGTAAGGTCAAAGTTGAGAAATTTGAGATAAAAAAGTGGGACTCGACTGGAGAGGAGCAACGCCGAGTCCCAAATTTTGGAGAGTTTTTTCAAACTCCGTCCTGCTCGTTCTCAAAGGAAGAGCTGTCGAAGTTCTTAACTCCTGGACAACATTGTAACGGATGTTTGGAAAAAATTGCCAGTGATAAGGTTATATTGCGGATTTTTCCCCAATGATGAAGCGGTTTTGTTGCGGTGAATTGCTCAAGAAATGGTTGAGGATTTGGGTTGCAGGTTCCGAGATTAAGAAGAGACGGGGTTAATGGTGACTCATGAGTGAACAGACGCATCAATTTGGGCTGATGGAGATGTCGGCGATACGCGAGATGTCGAACATCGGGTTGGGTCATGCCACGACGGCCTTGGCGAATATGACGGGTAAGTCTTTTAACATGGAGATTCCTAATGTTGAGACGGTCGCTTTGGAGCAGGTTCCATTGATGATGGGGAATCCGGAAGAAGTGGCGGTTGGGATTTGTATGCCAATCGATGGAGATATTACGGGTCACACGGCCTTTCTATTCCCTTGGGAGAGTGCTCAAGATTTGTGGCGGATGTTGATTGGGACGGCTCCAGAAACACCAGGGGACATTGATGAACTTGCGGCATCGGTGATGTTGGAGATTGGGAATATCGTCTCTTCGAGTTTCTTGAACGCGATAAGCGATATGTCGAATCTGAAACTTCATGCGACTCCGCCGATGGTTTCGGTTGATTTGGTTTATACGATAGCGGCTTCGATTGTGGCGGAAGCTGAGATGGATGAGGCGATTGCCTTGGCACTTGAAACGCGCTTGTACGGGATGGATGATTGTGCGACTACCGGGTATTTCCTGTGCGTACCTACTCTGAGCGGTTTAAATCAGCTGTTCCGAGCCTTGGGCATTGCGGAGGCCGCCTAAGAGAGATGTCGACCGGGACTCAGCTTTTGGTGGGGATGGCGGATATCAAGGTCGCAAAAGGTCCAGCGACTTTCACGTGTTTGGGTCTGGGTTCCTGTATTGGATTGGTTGCCTTTGATGAGCAAGCGGACGTTTGGGGGATGGTGCACATTATGTTGCCCGAGGCGTTCAAAGACAAGCCGGTAGATAAGGTCGGCAAGTTTGCAAATACAGGAATTCCGGCGATGATTGCCGAAATGGAAAAGCTTGGGGCGAATCCGTCGCGGATGGTGATGGCATTGGCGGGCGGAGCCCAAGTTTTTAAGTTTGGATCGGCGGCGTCTTCACGCTTGGATGTAGGGGCGCGAAATGCCGAGGCGACTTTGGAGATTTTGCGGGGCATGAGAGCGAAAATTTCCGCCCAAGATACGGGGGGATCCAGTGGTCGCACGATGATTGTGAAGTCGGACACGGGGGTTGTTACAGTTCGAACCGTTCACGGGGGTGAGACGGAGTTGTGTTGTTTGCGACGGGGTCGGAGGAGTGTCGCAGCATGAGCCATACGGTAACGATTGAGCAGATTGTCAGCAAGACGAGTGACTTGCCGACAATTCCTGCAGCCGCATTGAAAGTCATGCGTGAAACGCAGAGTTCGAGTGCGAGTGCCGCCAGCGTTGCCCGAATCATCGTGACCGATCAGGCCTTGAGTGCTCGGGTTTTGCGGTTGGCAAACAGTGCGTTTTATGGATTGAGTCGAAAGATCAGCGATTTGCCAGAGGCAGTGGTTGTTCTTGGGATGAAATCAGTCAAGAATTTGGCCCTAGTGGCGGGGACTTATCCATGGATGAAGCGGCCATTGACCGGATATTGTTTGGGACCGGAAGAAATGTGGCGGCATGCATTTGGGTGTGCGGCGGCGGCTCAGATTGTGGCGCGGATGAGCCGGAAATGTAGCGAGGATCTCGTTTTTACGGCCGGGTTGCTCCATGACATCGGCAAAGTTGCTTTGAGTGTTTGGCTTGAGAACAAGATGGGGGCGATTTTGCTCTATGCGGGTCGGGAAGAGATTTCATTTGATGAAGCTGAACGTCGGGTCTTGGGCTACGACCACTGTCAGGTGGGATTCCACTTAGCTACAAGTTGGAATTTGCCGGAGGAGATTTGCTCGGCGTGTTTGTATCACCACACCCCAGCCCAGGCGGCGGAGCACCAATCGGTGGTGGACTGCGTGCATGTTGGTGACTACATTTGTTCGGCGATGGGATTTGGTTTGGGGGGCGATGGGATGCTCTATCCGTTTGACGAAGGGAGTTTGACTCGGCTCGGGCTCCGTCCAGAGCAAATTGACGCGATTACGGATGAGTTTGTGGAGAAGTTTGAGGAGTACGAGGCCTTGTTTTTGGAGATTGCCGCATGAAAAAGCAACGAATCTTGATTGTTGATGACTCGCCATTTGTTCGGCGGATGATTTCGGACTGGATCAAAGATCAGCCGGACATGGAAGTCGTGGGTGTCGGCAAGAACGGTGAAGAGGGGGCACGTTTGGCACAGGAATTACGGCCCGATTTGGTGACACTTGACGTCGAAATGCCCGTGATGACGGGGCTTGAAGCTTTGCCGGAAATCATTGGCTCTGGTGCCAAGGTCTTAATGGTTTCATCAGTCACCCAGGCGGGAGCAACTGCGACGCTCGAGGCGTTGGATCACGGTGCGTTTGACTTTGTAACCAAGCCGAACAATGCAACGAGTTTGCGTTTTGTTGAGTGCCGAGAAGAGACGCTGGAGAAGATTCGGGCGAGTCGTTACATTCGCTCTTCCGTCCGGCCCACGACTGTGATCTCGGCTCCACGGCCAAAAACGAAGACCGATCGAGTGGTTTTGATTGCGAGTTCAACTGGTGGGCCTTCGACACTTCGCACGCTTTGGGAGGGATTACCGAAAGGATTCCCGGCCCCGATTGTGATAGTTCAGCACATGCCAGTTGGGTTTACGGCCAGCTTGGCGAAGCGACTGGATGCAGCGGGAACGGTGCCGTGTCGTGAAGCGGTGAATGGTGACCCGCTTGTGCCGGGTCAGGCTTATGTTGCGCCAGGGGGTTGTCATTTGGTTTTGGATTCCAAATTGCATTTGCAAACCAATGACGATGAAAAGATCCATGGAGTCAAACCAGCGGCGGATTTCTTGTTTGAATCGGGGGCGAAGTTTCTCGGTTCGCGGGCTTTGGGAGTTGTTCTGACGGGAATGGGTCGGGATGGGGCAGCTGGAGCTTTGGCGATCAAGAAGGCTGGGGGATCAGTGATTGGTGAAGCGGAGTGCAGTTGCGTGATTTATGGAATGCCAAAAGCGGCAAAGGAGATTGGAGCAGTGGACGCGGAATTTAAGTTAGAAGAGATGGCTTCGGCGATTGTGGCGAATCTGAGTGGGAGGGTGGCCCGTGCTTCCTAAGCCAGCAGAGTGGCAAGAGTTTTACGCACAATTCAAGCGTAAGACAGGGCTTGATCTTGACCTTTATAAAGCGAATCAGTTGCAACGCCGGATTATTTCGATGGCGGGGCAGCATCAGTGCAAGTCGCTCGGCGAGTTTGCGCAGTGGGTGAATGCTACTCCGATGAATACGGAGTGGTTTTTGGATCGCTTGGCAATCAATGTCAGTGAGTTGTTCCGAAATCCAGAGAAGTGGACAGAGATGGAGAAGGACATTTTGCCTTTGCTTTTGAAGGGCACACCTCGATTGAAGATTTGGAGTGCGGGCTGCAGTTATGGTGCAGAAGCACATTCGTTGGCGATGATTCTGGACAAGAAATTTCCGGGCAGCCACCGAATTTTGGGGACTGATATTGATACTGCGGCTTTGAATCAGGCGAAGTCGGGATTGTTTTCAAAGAATGATTTGCGGTGTGTACCGAAGGAGTATCGCGAATATTTGGTGGAGTCAGGGGCTGAATTTCAGGCAGATGATCGGTTGAAGAAATATCTGTCTTTTCAGAAGGGGAATCTGTTGGCGGACCGGTTTGAAACCGGATTCGATCTCATCATGTGCCGTAATGTCGTGATCTATTTCACGGAAGAGGCTAAAGATGAGCTTTATGAAAAGTTTTTCCGATCATTGAAACCGGGAGGGATTCTCTTTGTTGGGAGTACCGAGCGGATTACTCGATCGGGAGAGATTGGTTTTAGTGCGGCGAAGCCGTTCTATTACCAGAAGCCCATAGCGGGGGAAAAAGCATGGCGAAACGCATCCTAATTACAGATGACGCGCTTTTTATGCGCGTGACGTTGAAGAACATTCTGACTTCAAACGGCTACGAGGTCGTTGGCGAGGCAGAAAACGGTGCCCAGGCGGTGAAGCTCTATGATGAGTTGAAACCGGATTTGGTGACGATGGACATCACGATGCCGGAGATGGACGGATTGGAGGCTTTGAAGCAGATCAAGGCGGCCGATGCGAACGCGAAGGTTGTGATGTGTACGGCAATGGGTCAGAAAAACATGGTCGTCGAGGCGATCCAAAGTGGGGCCAAGGACTTCATTGTTAAACCGTTCCAACCAGATCGAGTCTTGGAGGCAGTCGGCAAACTTTTGGCGGCTTAAGCTGGGTTTGGTGATGGTAAGAAAATGAAGGTTGAGTACGTGACTCCGTTTGTCAGCGCATCGAGCTCGGTCATTCACACATTGATCGGTCTGAATGCGGAACGGGGCAAGCTTTCGGCTCGACCGCAACTGTTCACTTCGCAGCAGGTCAACATCGTTTGTGGGATTACGGGCGAGATTGAAGGTCAGGTCATTTATGGTATGTCGATGGTGACAGCCAAGAAAATGGCGAGCAAGATGCTTGGAGGTCAGCCAGTTCCGGAGTTTGATCAGTTGGCGGCTTCGGCAATCGCTGAGCTTGGCAACATGATTAGTGGCAGTTCATCGAATCAGCTGTTTCAGTCGGGATTCAAGACAGACATTACGCCTCCGACGATTGTGAAGGGGCCGAACATTTCGATGTCGAATTTTGATATTCCGACGTTGGTCATTCCTTTGAATGTGCCGGAAGTTGGCGAGCTTGAGATTGCCGTGAGTCTGCGGCAGCGGAAGAAGCAAGCGGCGTAGCTTGAATGAGAGTCCGATTCATCAGCACGGAATCCCTCCCCGCGGGTTCCGTGCTGGATTTGTTTATGGCAAACGAATTGTGCCGGTGATGAGGATGTTGCTTCGACCTTCGATGTAGACGCGATTCGTGCGAAGTTCAGTATGAAATTCCGCGCCTCGGGGTGAAAGTTGTTGGCTTCTAAGCTGAACTCGTTGTAGTTTTGTACACCAAAGCGGTGTGAGGTAGGTTTGAGCGGAGCCGGTGGCGTGGTCTTCAGGAACACCAGCTTGGGGGGCAAAGAAACGGTAGACGAAGTCTGAGTTGGAGCCGGGTGATGTGATGGAGAGACCTCGGCCTTCCAGCTTGCTGATTGCTTCGTAGTCCGGAATGCATTCGATTACTTCCTGCTCGGTTGAGAGCAGAGCGATCCAATCGTCACGGTCTTGGTAGGATTCTTGGCAGCGGGGGATCAGATTTTTGAGGGGGTTCTCGGCGACAAGTTGAGGCATGAACGTAGGAAAATCGAGTGCGAAGCCGGTGTTGGTGGGGTGGACTGTGAGCGGGCCTGATAAAGATTCAAAGGTGCTTGGTTGAGAGGGTTTGAGAACGGTTGCGGCGGCGAGAGTGGCGTGTCCACAGAGTCGGACTTCGGTGGTGGGTGTGAACCAGCGAATTCGTCGGGTGTCGCCGGATTCGGGGCAGACGAAGGCGGTTTCAGCTTGATTGATGGTGGCGGCGATTGATTGGAGCGCGGTGTCGGGAAGCCATTCTTGGAGGAGGACTACTCCAGCGGGATTGCCGGATGCGGGTTGGGAAGTGCAAAAGGCTTCGACGAGGGCAAACGGAGCGGAGTTGGACACGGCCCAGATTATGAAGCAACCTGGTGTGTGGTTTTGCGTAATAGGAAGTAACCCATGGCACAGCGCACGGTTGAGACGATTGAGCGACGGACGTTTCCGGAGATTAGTTTGGATGCTTTTGTGGCCGAGACGGACCGCAAAGCTCTTGCGGCGTTGCAGCGGGTGCCGTTGCTACCCAAGGTGATTTCCAAGTTCCATGAGGCGGGGGCGGATCGGTGGATTTACTGTTGGAATATGGCGATGAGCGTTCGGTGCGGACCCAAGCAGTATGGGACGGTTTATCGGATTGTTGAAGAGTGCAGTGACATTTTGGATATGCCGACTCCGGAGCTTTATCTGACGAATAATCCTTTCCCGAATGCGTTTGCAGGGGGATTGATCGGCCCTACATTACTTTGCGTTCGAGCATCATTGATACTTTGAATGATCAGCAGCTTTATCACATGATCGGGCATGAATTAGGGCATATCAAAGCGGGTCATATTTTGTACAAGTCGGTGGCGATGGTTTTGATGCCGCTTTTGGAGATGTTGGGTCGTCGGACATTCGGCTTGGGCGATGTGGCGCAGATCGCACTGGCTTCGGCGTTTTTTGAGTGGTCACGGCAGGCGGAGATTACGGCGGATCGAGCGGGATTGCTCTGTTCCCAGGATTTTTCGACTTCTGCGAGTGCGAACATGATGTTGACGGGCGGTCCGAATCGGTTGGCGCATGAGGCGAATGAGGCGCAGTTTTTGGATCAGGCGCGGACGTATCAGGACATGAACTTTATGGATTCGATTGGGAAGATGATGGTGTTTTTGTACTATGGGATGGGCTCAACTCATCCGATGCCGGTTCACCGGGTTCAGCAGTTGGAGCAGTGGTACGAGAGCGGGGCGTACGGCCGGATTTTGAGTGGCAACTACGTCAAAGAAACGGCTTGACTTACCAATCGCGTTGAACAGCGTATCGGGCGAGGGTGGCGAGAGAGCCGGAGGCGGGGCCGAGCGGGGTGATGAGGGCGAGGGCATCTTCGACGGTTTGGTGGGCGAGTTCGCGGCTGGCTTCGAGCCCGATGAGTCGGGGGTATGTGAGCTTGTTGAGGGCGGAGTCGCTGCCGACGGCTTTGCCGAGTTGTTCGGCGGTGGAAGTTTCGTTGAGAACATCGTCAGCGACTTGAAAGGCGAGGCCGACTTTTTCGCCGAAGTTTTTGAGGTCAGTTTGAATTTGGGGGTTGGCCCCAGCGAGAATGGCTCCGATTTCGCAGCAGGCACCGAGGAGGGCACCCGTTTTGCGGGCGTGGATCGTTTGGAGAAGAGCCATGTCGCCCGCTACGCCTTCGCTTTGGATATCGAGCACTTCTCCGCCGACGAGTCCGTGAGAGCCCGCGGCTTGGGCGAGAACGCGGATGGTTTGGCTTGTGCGGATGGGGTCGGCAGGGGATTGGGCGAGGATTTCGAATGCGAGGGCGAAGAGAGCATCGCCAGCGAGGATGGCGAGGGCTTCGCCAAAGACTTTGTGGCAAGTGGGGCGGCCCCGGCGGAGGTCGTCGTTGTCGATCGCGGGGAGATCGTCGTGTATCAGGCTGAAACAATGGACGAGTTCGATGGAACAACCGGCGTCGAGGGCGATGTCAGGCCTTGAGCCGCAAGCTTGGGCGGCAGCGATGGTGAGGACGGGGCGGAGGCGCTTTCCGGGGGCGAGGGCGGAGTACCGCATGGCGCGGTGGAGGTCGGTGGGGTGATCCGTTTCGGGGGGAAGAAGTTCGCTGATGCGCTTGTCAACCTGCTCGCGGAATGATTGCAAGAGGAGTTCACCGGGCACGATTTGGAGTGTACCAGCCACGTTTTCTCTACGATTTGTTACAAGTGGGGGTTAGCGGGGGTGTGAGTGTCCCACAGGTTTGAGAAATTGGGGTGGTAACGTTTCCATACGATGGCAACGATTCGTCCTTTTTGTGGCCTGCGGTTCACAGTTGAACCGGAACGACTGGCGAAAATAGTTGCGCCGCCTTACGATGTGATCTCACCGGATCAGCGCGAGGACTTGGCGGGTCAGGATGAATTGAACGTAGTTCGGCTCACCTTGCCGGAGCAGCACAAGGACGACCGCAGTAAGTTTGTGAAATATGCTCGCAGTGCGAGTCAGTTGGAGGAGTGGCGTCGCGATGGGGTGATTGCCCGAGAGGAAGTCCCTGCCTATTACCGGTACTCGCAGAAATTTAGTGTTCCCGGATCCCACGAAGTTTTTGAACGAACCAAGCTGGTCGCGACGATCAAGGTTGAGCCGTATTCGGAGAAAGTTGTTTTGCCGCACGAGCAGACATTTCCGAAGCACAAGGAAGATCGCATGCGAATTTTGGAGGCCACTCGGAGCCATTTGGAGTGTATTTTTGGGCTGTATGAAGATGGGGATGGGAGTTTGCACGGTTTGGTGACCGGGGCTCCAGGGGAAATTGTCGCGGACATTACGACGTCGGATGATGGGATCGAACATTGTTTTGAGCGGATTTCAGATGGGGCGGCGATTGAGGCAATTACGGGGGCGATGGCGGATCGATCGGTATGGATTGCGGATGGTCACCACCGATACGAGACAGCTTTGGCCTTTCGGGAGGCGCTGGGCGAACGCGAAGGATTGGTTCCGGAGGATTTCATGATGATGGCATTGTGCAGCATCAGTGATCCCGGATTGGTGTTGTTGCCGACCCATCGGATTCTCAAGTCGATGCCCCTTTCGGCAGAAGAGCTACGAGCCAAGTTAGATTCTGAATTTGAGCTTGCTAATACGCCAAATCAGGAGATTTTTGGCCGATTGCAAGAAGTCGAAACTTCCGGTGGACGGGCGTTGGGAATTGCCTTGCCGGGGGGGACAGGGATTGTCGCGACAGTTCGTGATTTGGATCGTTTAGTGGCTCAGATGGGCGCGAGCGGGGGGGATGATCTCCAACGGTTGGACGTAACTATTCTGCATAGTTATGTTTTTGGTCAGATTTTGGGATTGACGGGACATGACTTCTTCAGTTACACCCGTTTGGAGCAGGAGGCCTTGGATTCAGTAGAGTCGGGCTCTCCGGCGGCGTTTTTGATGAACCCACCGACAGTGGACGATATGCGCCGGATTGCTGAGGGCGGCGACTTTATGCCTCAGAAGAGTACTTACTACTATCCAAAGTTGCTCAGCGGCATGGTGATGTGGTCTTTGAAGGACTTTGTCTGATGAAGATTCAGCTTTTGGGGACGGGTGGGGCGGACGGGATACCGGGTCTTTATAGTGATTCTCGGGTGAGTCAACACGCCCGCGCCTTTGGAGGGAAGGATATTCGTTCGCGCAGTGCGGCTTTGGTAGATGATTGTTTGAAACTGGATTTGGGGCCCGACACCTGGAGCCAGATGGCGTTGTACGGGCTTGATGCTCGGGATTGGACAGCTCTGCTGTTCACGCACTCTGATGCAGACCATTTTGCGCCAGACGAATTGATGTATACGCTTTATCCATTTAATGACTTTGAATTCGTAGGGTTCGTGGTTTATGCAAATTTACGGATTTGTCGGCGGATTTTGGAGAAGTTTCCGGAGTGGCCGGTGGAGATGCGGACAACGAAGAGTTTTGAGTCTTTCCAGCATGGGGGTTATGTGATCACTCCGGTTCGGGCGCACCACTTGGATGACGAGGATGCGCATAACTACTTGATTTCGGATGGTCGGAGCACTCTGCTTTACGGGACGGACACGGGGATTTGGGATGAGCCGACATGGGAATACTTATCGGGGGTGAAATTAGACTGTTTGGTCTTGGAATGTTCAGAGGGGCTTGCTAGTACGGCTTATGATGGTCATTTAGATGCGGCGGAGTTTGAGATGGTGTTGAATCGGCTGAGAAGAATGGGGACGGTGGTTGATGCGACTCAAGTTTGGACGACGCACCATAGCCAGCTCGGAGAAGCGACCCATTCGGAATTGGAAGCTCATTTCACTTCGATGGGCGTGAATATTGGGTTTGATGGGGTCGAGATTCAATTCTAGACTGAATGATCTAAGAAAAGCTTCGGAATTTATCGGGTTGACCGCTAGGGTCACGGAATATCCATGCGAGGACTCCGCCGATGACGCCAATGATGGCAACTACGCCAAGCAGTCCGACTCCGGGGAAAGCGATTGACGAGTAGGCTGCGGCGGGAAGGAGGAGGGCGATGAGGGCCCATCCGATGACGAGCTTGGCGAATGCGCCAGAACGAGTGCCTACTTTACGGCTCAGAAGAAGCAAGTATGGTGCTTCGCAGTTGATGCAATTGATGAGGCCAGGGCGATTTTTTGCGCCGCATTTGGGGCAAGCAACGGGCATATGTCGTTTGGGGTTGGTGGCTTCAATTCGCCACTTTTTGATCATGATTTCTTCGCTCCGGTACATGTCGCGCATTGATCGGTTGTGAAATGCGTCGGGTTCAGAGGGAATTCTTTCGAGTGTTTGTTCGGCGATCGCGATGGCGTGTCCGTGGTATCCGGCTTGGAAGAGGCTGTCGGCAAGCTTGAACCAGGCAGGAAAGTTATCGTGGCGTGTGGAGAGTTCGAGGAAGGCGCGGTCGATATGTTCGCTATTGATTTCCCGGAGGTCATGCCGATCGAGATAATTCTGGGCGAATGGGAACATGACTACTAGGGATATAACGCCAATGACGGCGGTTCCCATGATGATCGGTGATTTGCTCATGAGGGCCATGAACATGGTGCCGATGAGCACGAAGATGGTGAGGATGCCGGCGAGGGGATCGATGTCCCCGCTCACTGTCCATTTCATCACAATGAGACTGACGACGGCAAAAATCGGCACCAAGGCGACGATACTAATGAGGGTGCCTAAAGCCTCTCCTATCATGCCTTGTATTATACGGCGGTTTGAACGAAGTCGTTAAACTTTTTCGAGGTCTTGTTCACGAACGAGGAGGACGTAGTTGGGAGTGAAGTTTTGCTCCTCTTTGGAGAGCAACTTCTTGATTTCTTCGTTGGTGTTTTCCGCGAATTTTGTTCGGATTCGGTCGGTCGCGACTTTGTGAACATCTTTGGGGATGTCAACGAGTGAGTCGATGTCGATGGTGACAGCAACTTCGTCTTTACCGTAGTGATTGGAGATAACTCCGACCATGCCTTGCATATGCTCAAAGAACATATGAACTTTACGATCCTCTTCTGTGACCGGTCGGGTGATGATTCGGACGCGATCGCCTTCTTTGAGTTTTGACATTGAGTTGAGTTTACCTTTGGTCGCCGCGACCATTTTTCCCCTGATAGAGCCGTTCCATGAATGCGATGAGGTACTTGACTTCTTCGGTTTGGGGGACTTCTCTTTGGACGATTTCGATGGCGTTACTGAGGGCGAGTTTGGACTTGAAGATGAGTTTGCAGGCTTTGTGGAGAGCCATGCGTTCGTCGGGTTTGATGCCGATCCGACGGAGTCCGATTGCATTGATATCGTAGACAGTTTGCTCGACCCCTTCGACGATCATGAACGGGGGAACATCGCGGGCGATTCGGCTCATTCCGCCGACCATGGCCATTTTTCCGATGCGGACAAATTGGTGGACTCCGACCATTCCGCCGATGGTGGCTTTTTCTTCAATGGTGACGTGTCCGGCAATGGCGACGTTGTTTGTGATCGTGCAGTCGTCGGTGATGGTGCCGTTGTGGCCCATGTGCACAAATGCCATGATGTAGTTGCGATTCCCGACGATGGTTTTGTTACCCGCTCCAGTAGCCCGGTGGATGGTGACAAATTCGCCAATAAAATTATCGTCTCCGATTTCGAGGAAAGTTTCCTCTCCTGAGTATTTACGGTCTTGGGGGTCTCCGCCGAGGATGGCACCTTGATTGATGTAGTTTCGATCACCGAGGACGGTATTGGTTCGGATGGTGACGTGGGGACGGAGGATGCATCCGTTACCCAGAACCGCTTTTGGTTCAACGATGCAAAATGGCCCGATTTCCACATCTTGAGCGATGTGGGCTTGGGGGCTGATGATTGCGGTCGGGTGGATGTTTTGCAAGGTTTACTCAGTTCTTAGAAGTTTGAAAGTGAGGAACATTTCAGCGGCGACCTGTCCATCGACGGTGGCGACTCCGCGAATTTTGCCAACGGATGTTTTGAATTTGAGCAGTTCAATTTCCATTCGGAGTTGATCACCGGGGACGACTTGCCTTCGGAATTTTATTTCGTCGATGGAGCCGATTACGGGGATCATGCCTTGCAGTTCGGGATCGGCGAGGAGGATGACGGCTCCACACTGGGCCATTGCTTCGACGATAAGGACTCCGGGCATGATTGGAAGTCCAGGATAGTGGCCTTGGAAATGCGGTTCATTGATCGTGACATTTTTGATGCCGACACACCGCTTACGAGGCTCGACCTCAATGATCCTGTCGACCATGAGGATGGGGTAGCGGTGGGGGAGATACCGCATGATTTCTTGGATATCCATAGCTTCCAAAACGAGACTATTATGGCTTGATTTAGGTTGCGGTGTTAAGGTCCGCTTTTTCACTTTCTTCCGGCTCAGATATGGGAGAAGATTTTGCGGCTCTTTTCTCTTTAATGACTTCTTTTACAATCGCGACGAGACTGAGGAGGATGACGCCGAGGATGACTTTTTCAAAGTTCTCGTGAACCCAGGGAATCTCCCCGAGGAGGTATCCGGCACCAACACAAATCCAGACCCAGAGGAAACTTCCAAGTATGCATTTGGGGAGGTATTCCCTAAAGGGCATTGCATCCATACCGGCAACAAATGGTGCAACGGTTCGGACGATGGGGACAAATCGTCCCATGATGATGGTTTTGCTGCCGTGTTTTTTGTAGAACGCTTGAGTCCGGCTGAGCCAGTGGGGATTAAAAAATTTGGCTTTGAATAGGAACCGTTTGCCAAAGAACTTGCCGCAATGAAAATTCACTGTGTCACCGAGAACGGCGGCGAATGGGAGCCCGAAAAGAAGAAGTGGAAGGGAAAAGCCTTTGCCAGGATGGGCGAAGAGTCCAGCGGCAAAGAGAAGAGAGTCGCCGGGCAGGAATGGCATGATGACAACCCCTGTTTCCACGAAGAGTATTGCGAAGAGAAATCCGTGGGCGAGGAATCCGTATTGGGTGATGAGGATCTGAAGTTGCTCGTCGATGTGAAGGATGAAGTGGATGAGATTGCCCATTGGCCGACCAGATAATGAGTGTTACAAATTGGATGTCGATTCTGTTTTAGCTTAAGAATTCTCGGGTCTTTCGGCGACTTGCCAGGGTGCGGAGTTTTTTGATCGCCTGGATTTCGATTTGCCGGACTCGTTCGCGTGTAATTTTGAGTTCTTGGCTGAGCTCATCGCGGAAGCTAGTGGTGCCATCATCGTTTCGGAGTCGGTAGGTGACAACCCTTCGCTCTCGGTCAGAGAGGAGGTTGAGGAATTCATGGAGCTCTTCGATTATTTCGCTCTCGAGAATAATGGCTTCTGGGTTACGGGCAGCGCTGTCGGGAAGTAGGCTGCCGAGGGTGGAGCTTTCCCCATCGCCAACCCGAATATCTAGGCTGATTAAGTCCTGAGAGGCTTGGACGAGCGAGTTCAGTTTTTTCACAGTCATTCCTAGCTCGCGGGCGATTTGCTCGGGGGTTGGCTCTTCCCCGTTGGCTTGAGTGAGATCAGTTCGTGCTTTTTCGACTCGTCGGAGGGCTTGACTGATGTGAGACGGGAGTCGAATGGTCTTGGCTTTGCAGTCTACGGCGCGACCAATGGATTGTTTGATCCAGTGGGTAGCGTAGGTGGAGAATCTAAAGCCTTTGTTCGGGTCGAACCGGCTGATTGCGGTGATGAGACCGATGATTCCTTCTTGGATCAAGTCTTCGAGCGGGATACTTCGAGAATAGTATGATTTTGCGATGTTGATGACGAGTCGGATATTTGATTCGATGAGACGTTCTTTTGCATCTGCCGAACCGTTCTGCGCGGCGACCGTGAGTTCTTTTTCTTCTTCAGCACTAAGGAGTGGGGCTTGGGTGAGCCTATTTAGGTAGGTGGCGAGTGAAGAATCTTGGACGGTGTGATGTCTGTGCATTCCTGCGCTACTGTTATCCACGGAATCTTTTTATAAAGGTTTCGCGGGTAGTCATTCGGGGAGCAATCCCTGTGCCAAGTCTGGTTGGTACAAGATTTCTCGGGGGACGGGGTACTTATTTGACGTTCGGTGGGGGTTAAAGTTCTCGTTTTGGATCGGCTGGACATTGGGATTCGGTCAAAATGAGGTTGGTCGGAAGGGATGGCGTTTAACGAAGAGCAGTTTTTGCAACAGCGGATCCAAGGGTGGACTCGTTTGTCGATGTTGTGTGAGAAGGCTGCGCGTACGTTTCGGGATTTGTCGGGGGCGGAAATTGTCGAGTATGTTCGGCTTTACCGCCAGGCGTCAGGGGATTTGGCTTATATGTCTTCACATTCCACGAATCGTGATGTCGTTGTTTACTTAAATGCACTAGTTAGTCGGGCTTATGGTCAGCTTTATCGTTCGCGAGTGGCGAAGTTTGGGACAGTTGTTCAGCAGGGGTTGTGGCTTGCGGCAGATACATTCCGGCGCCGGATTTGGTTCTTTGTTTTGTCGGCGGCAATCTTTTTTGGGGCAGCGTTTTATGCAGCGGGGATGATGACGATTCGACCGGAGACAAAGGGATATTTCATTTCGCCGGAGATGGAGCCGCTGTTTGACGGGTGGAAAGAAGGGAAATTTGATGGGCGGTCAGCGGATGAGGGGCTGATGATGACGGGGTTTTATGCGAGTAACAACCCAAGGGTTGGGATTATCACGATTGGAGTTGCCGCCGGAACAGTGGGGATCGGTTCAACGATTTTGATTTGGCAAAATGGCGTAATGCTCGGCTCTTTAGGCAAAGAGATGAATGATGTGGGTCAATTGGGATTTTTGCTAAGTTCGGTTGCTCCGCATGGGGTTAGTGAGATAGGAGGGATATTTGTGGCTGGTGCGGCGGGATATGTTTTGGCTTTTGGGATTTTGGCTCCGGGTCGCCGGCGATGGATTGATTCGTTGAAATACGCGGGGAAGGATGGGTTTGTGTTAGCGGTGCTGGCGTTGATATTGATTGCGGCAGCGGCTCCGATTGAGGGCTTTTTTAGTTTTAACCCTGCTGTGCCCCAGATTGCGAAAACGGTTTTTGCCTTAATCGCATTGACGGGTTGGACAGCGTTTTTTGGACTCTATGGTCGGAACAAAACTGCGGCGGATATGGGATTAGAGTAATTTGCGAAAGAGCTTTGCGGGGAGATAGGTTGCGAGGATACGGGCGCGGGATTTCCAACGGGTGGGGTCGAAGCGGAGGGATTCTCGGTATGAGATTCTGGCCATTTGGGGGTCTCCGGTGAGAGCCTGAACTGTGCCTAAGCAAGCGAAATTGTGAGCCCGGGCTTTTGTGAGCTCTGATTCAGTGAATCTGTTTGTGTAGCTGTCAATTCGGGGGGAAATCCACGTTCGGAGTTTGAGGTCGTCGCGCCAAATTCGGTCAAGTTTGTGGCTTGCATTGGCTCCGTGGACACGGTAGAGGGTGAGTGGATCGGCGATATAGCCTACGTGCCAGTGTTCGGCAATGCGGTACCACATCTCCCAGTCGCCGGAGCCGAAGTAATCCGGGTTAAATCCGCCAAGTTGGTCGAAGCACTCTCGGTGAGCAAGAACCGCGCTGGCGATGATGGAATTGGCATAGATGAGAGCGAGGAGAATGTCGCCGGTTTCTGTTCGAGGAAAGTCGAATCCGAGGGGTGAGTCGTGTCTTTCTAGTCCTTCTCCATCGATAAAGTATCCGTCAGTGTGGACGAGTCCGATTTTTGGGTTGGAATCGAGGAGAGCAATTTGCTGCTCCAGCTTGGTCGGGAGCCAGACGTCATCGTCGTTGAAGACGGCAATAAATTCACCTTGGGCGGCCTGGAGGCCCACATTGAGAGTGCCGTATGTTCCGAGATTGGACTCGTTGAAAATGAGTTTGAGACGCGGATGATTTTGGGATTCGAGCCACTGGCGAGTGCCGTCGGTCGAGCCGTCGTCGAGGGCGATGATTTCGTAATCTTGGAACGTTTGGTCTAAAATGGATTGGAATGCAATTGGGAGATATTTGATGTGATTGTAACACGTGAGGAGGATTGAAACGCGGGGCATTTGCGGCTACTGGATTCTTAATTCGACTGACCAGTCTACAATGTCGAGGTCGGGATCAGGGGTGTCGCCTTGTGGTTCTTGGAAGACTTGGTTTTGGTTGTTGTAGATTTGGCTTGAATTGAGACGAACCGTGAGGGGCGAGTTGATTTGGGTCGGTTGAAGACCGTCCCCAAGAGCATCCCAGAATCGACCACCGCCAGATGTGTTGATGTTGTTCATTGTAAGAAAGTTGATTTGGACTGATTCGAAATCAGGGACTTCAACGACGGGAACAAGTTGGGAAAGGTCGATTTCAAATTGGATTTCGCGGTCACCTTCATTGGTCGGGATGAAGGTGACGGGGATTCCGGTTTGGAAGTATTCGTTGAGAGTGGGATTGCGAAACTGAAAAATTTGGAATTGGGGTTGCGCAAGGGGATTCCAGAGGATGAAATGGGTTGCGTTGCCATCCACGATTCCGTTGCCACCAGGGACGACGATGGGGATTGGCCCGGTGGTGGTGGGTACGGCGTCTTTTGAGAGATTGAGCGCAATGACGTAGACGTACGGAAGTCCGGACTGGCCTACTCCTTGCCCGGTGCGGAGCTGCCCATCGACGCGCAATTTGAAGCTGAGGCGTTTGGTGTTGCCGATATTGGGGTTAGCCGGAAATTTCGCACATCCGACAAGAACAAACAAGGTGAGAATGAGTGCGAGAGTGCGGATCATGACTCGATTGCTTCCTCGCGGTAGAACAGGATTCGGCGGCAGGATTCGCATTGTTGGATTTTGCCATCGCGAACGAATTCGCGGGTTTTTTCGGGAGTATCGATGCCGCATGCTTGGCAGCGATGTTGCATGGTTATGAGCGCGAGTCCGGTGCTCCCGGTGAGCTTACGGGCGTTGTTGTATGTCTTGAGGATATCTGCTCGTACAGCAGCTTCGCGTTCGGGGCGTTTTGCTCCGGTTTCAGCGAATGCCTTCTTGAGTTCGACATGGTCGATTTCCGCTTGCTTGCGTTTGGCTTCTGATTGGGCTTCGAGTTCCTCAATTTTAGCGTTGATTTTGCTCACTCTTTTGCTAAGGGACTGGTTTTCGGCTTCGAGTTGTTCGATCTTGAGTTCAGCGTCCATGCCGATTTCCTCGAGCATTTGGATTTCTTTTGTGAGATTATTGATTTCTTTGCTAGCGGTGACGGAGCCGTCATAGAGTTGTGCGTTGAACTTTTTGATTTTCTCAGCCGCTTGATCGGCGCGAATTCGTTCGGTGTTGAGTTGAGTTTGAAGTTCTTTGTAGTGGGCTAGATCGTCTGCGTAGTCCGCCTGGACTTTTTTGATCGCGGCTTTTTCTCGCTTACCGAGATCGAGGTGTTCAGCGCGGTTTTTGATCGTGATGAGCTGTTCGTCGATTTCGTGGAGTTTGAACAGTTGGTAGAGGGCCTCATCCTTCATGTTTTGTGAATTGATTATGGTCCGGTATGAGCTTCTGGTGAGTGCCAGTCGGGTTTGGGGTGTCCGAAGATTGCTTCGGCTTCGGTTTCCAGGCGGTGCATTTCTTGTTCAAGTTGGATGCGGATGGATTCAACTTCTTCGTCGGTTGCATCAGAAGGAATGGTTACTGGCTCGCCGAAGATCATGATGCCTTTTGCGAACGGTTTGGGGATCATGTAGCGATCCCAGCTTTTGAACAGCCATCTTCGGTTGGTCGAGACTCCACAGGGGATGAGGGGGCATCCGGATTTTTTGGCCATGACGAGCATTCCGCCTTGGAGGACTCCGGAGGGGCCCCTCGGTCCATCGGGGGTGAGGGCAAAGATTCCGCCTTTTTTGAGGGCTTTGATGGCTTCGAGGAGAGCTTTCATGCCGCCGCGTCCCGTGGAGCCGCGAATGATGTTGTAGCCGAGTTTGGTGAAGATGCGGTTTTGCATTTCGCCATCACGGGAGTGGCTGATCATCGCCCAATAGCCTCGGTTGCGGAAGACTTTGGTAGCGAGGATGACTCGCCCATGCCAGCCGAGGAGGATAGCACCGGATTTGGGTTCGGAAAAGTTGCGGACTTCGACGGTGACGGTGCTCATCAGCAGTCGGATGATGCCGAGGACGAGTGGGGGGAGGAGGTAGGGGCGTATTCTGCGCCACCAGGCTTTCATTTAAGGAATCCTCTTTGTCGGGCGGATTCTGTTGCGGGATGGTGGGGATAGAGGGTTTCGAGGTGATTAGCAGTGGATTTGTATTCTTCGGAATCAGGATCGGGGAGAAGGGTAAGGAGCGACACGAGGGCATCGGGTTGGCGGAGATCGTTTTCTTGATCCGCAACGGATTGGATCAGCTTGAGTTGAAGTTCGGGATGAGTTCCGGCCAGCTGGTCGGCATATTTGAGTCGGCTGACAGAGCGAATGGTATCGAGGGCGTTTCGTTCGCTGAGGATGGTGAGAGCCTGAGCGAGTTCTAAGGGGGTTGCTTTGACGATGAATTTGTCAATTGCGGCGAGGCATTTTTGGCCTTCATCGAGGCCATGGAGGGCTTCGATGCGTTGCCATTGGGCGGTGCGGTTTTGGGGTTGTTGGTTGAGGATGGCTTCGGCGGCGGTGAGAGTTGCGGCCGGACCCCGGATATTCATCCGTTCGAGGACTTCATGGCCGTACTGGTGGCGGGCATCGCGGAGACCGCCGAAGATGAACGCAAAGGCGAGTCCAGCGAGGAATCCGCCTAGGTGCGCCCAGTATGCGGTGCCGCCTCGGAGTTGTTCCCCAACTTGAATGAATGATCCAGCGACTTGGATCAAAAGCCAAAGGATGGCGATTGCTTCTACGGGAACTCCGAAATTGGGGGCAAGGGGCACTTTTGTTCGGGCGAACCTGATGGCGCAGTATCCGACAACACTTGCGACGGCGGCACTGGCCCCGAGGAGCGGGGTTCCGGGCGGGGTGAGGAGGCAATAGAAGTAGTGGGCGTTGACGCCGAGGAGTCCGCCAGCGAGATAGATGACGGCGAATCTCCATCCGCCGCGTGTGAATTCGACCAGGGGCCCCACGGCAGCGAGGAAGATCATGTTGCCGAGGAGGTGGACGAGGTTTTGGTGGGCGAAGAGGCAGAGGAGGGGGGAGAGGGGGGTGATCCTTCTGGGATCAAACATTGTGGTGTCAATGAGTTGGGGGAAGAAGACGATGGCGAAGGCCATCGCGAGGTTTGCGACGATGAGGCCGAGGGTGACCCATGGGGTTCGGCTGTTTTCGCTCACGGGGTTAGTTTAGCTGAATTGGGGCAGTTGGGGTTTTGGGGGGTGCTTTGCACTCTTCCCTTTGGTTTGGGGAAGTGGATTTGGTAACTGTTCCGATTATGAGAAGGTTATTGCAATTTAATTTTGAATAGTTTTTCGTTTTTCATGGATTTTTCATGAGTTTTTTTAGGAGGTTGTTGACAATTATATTGCAGTTCAGTTAATTTATGTTTATCCGCAGAAATGCGAGGGAACACAAGATATGTCCATTTCCAAGATTCATGAGTACTCCGGTCGACCAGTTACCCGGATTTTGTGCACGGGCCTTGCGCTGATGATGTTTTACAGCGCGTCGGCTTTGGGGGTGGATAGTCTTATTGAGGAAGTGTCGGCGGAGGCGCAGCAGCGGTTTGAGCAGATTGCGCGCAAGCCTCGGGGGCATTACACTGAGTCGCCGACCAAGGTGTTTTTGGGGGCAAATCCGGGCCGGGATGAGATTGGCCGGGGTGGGATTTGGACGCCGAAGCTGCGGGCGGATTTAGCGAGGGTGAAAGCGAAGGAACGGGCAGAGGCTCCGATTCGACCTTCGGATTTGATGCTTTCAATCACACCCTTGATCGGAATGCTCTTGAATCCTCCGGGTGGAGAGGGCGGTGAAGGAGATTTGCCGGGTGAAGAGCCGGGTTCAGGGGGCGGAAGCGGTGGGGGCGGGAGCACAAGCCAACTCAATACGAACACGGGGAATCGGTATGTGAATTACCCGATTGTGAGCTGGACGGCGCGGGGGGATTCCGGGGTGAATTTCACGCTTCACCACAACTCCAAGGGAAATTACAGCTTTGATTTGGGTTATGGGTGGAGCCATGGCTATGACGTGAAAGTGACATATTCTCCGGGGGCACCAGGTTCGGCGATTGTTCGATATGGCGATGGGACGCAGCACCCTTACACCGAGACAACTCCGGGGGTATTTGATGCTCCTCCCGGGATTCACGACACGCTCGTTAAGAACTCCAATAACACCTGGACGATTACGTCCAAAGATCGCTCGAAACTAGAATTCAATACGGCGGGTAGGTTGACCGCGGTCAAAGACAAGAACAATAACACGGTCACAGTTACGCGGAATGCGGGCCAGAAGATTACTTCTATATCAGATGGGACGGGTCGCTCGCTCACCTTCACTTATGATTCGTGGGGCCTGATTGCGACAGTCACAGATCCAACGAGCCGAGTTTGGTCGCTGACTCATGACTGGAACAACGACTTGACGGGGATTACTTATCCGAGTCTAAACAGCCAGTTGCATACGCGGGGCTTTACCTATGATGGCCTGAGCAACATTCAGACGGAAACGGATTTGCGGGGGAAGGTTTGGAGTTTCGGTTATGACAGTTCGGAGCGACTGACAGGGTTCATGAACCCGCTGGGGCAGAGTTGGAGTTGGAGCTACACGAATACGGCGTCAACGATGACCCAGCCAAACGGCAAGACGGTGGTTCATAACTATTCCAGTGGCCTCATTGCCTCGAAGGTTGACCAGGCGGGGTTTAGTACGGCTTATGTTTATGATGCTGACCGGAATGTGACGAGCTTCACGGACAAGCGGGGGAAGGTGTGGACTTCGACATATGACGCGAATGGGAACCGGCTGAGCAGCACGAATCCGCTCGCGAAAACAACGACTTACACGTACTCAGCGGGTCATGATCTCTTATCGGTAACCGACCCTCTGGGGAATGTGAGTTCGTTTACTTATAGTTCGACGGGGAATTTGCTGACGAGCGTTGACCCGCTGGCGCGGACGTCGGCAGTGATGACTTACAACTCTTTTGGTGAGCTCGCTACAGCAACTGATGCGCTGGGTCGGCAGTCCACTATTGCTTATAACGGTCAGGGTGATGTTGTCCAGACGACGGCTCCAGGGAATGTGAATGCCTGGGCGACTTATGATGTGATGGGCCGGGTTTTGACTTCGACGGATGCGGCGGGGAGTGTTTCAGCTATTGCTTATGATAATTGGGGGCGTGTGGATACGGCGACGGAGCCGGGGGGCGCGGTTTCTTCGATTGACTATGATTTGGAAGGGAATATTGTATCGGCGACGGATCCGCTGGGTCGGACTGGTTCTCGGATTCTGGATGATCTTGGCCGGACAACTTCGGCGACGAACGCGAAGAACGAAACAACTTCGTATGCTTACAACTCGGTTGGCTATGTGACCTCAATTACCAATGGTCGGGGGTTTGCCCGGAGTTACACCTATACCGACCGGGGTCAGGTGGCATCGCTTACTTTGGCGGATGGGACGGTTGAGAGCTGGGCTTACAACGGGAATGGTGAGACAACGGCTTATGTGAATCCGCTTGGCCAGACGATTAACTATGTTTTTGACAATGCGGGGCAGATGACGGGAGTGGATTACCCGGTTGGGTTGACGGACACCTCGTTTAGTTATGACAATGCGGGTCGTCAGGTCTCGATGGTGGATGGGACGGGGACCTCATCTTGGAGTTACAACGCGGCGGGAGAGATTACGGGGCTGAATACGCCTCAGGGGAATCTTACTTACGCTTATAACCTGGCGGGTCAGATCTCTTCGATGGTGGATGTTGGGGTGGGGACGACTTCGACGAGTTATGATTCGGCGGGCCGACCGGTTTCGGTGACCGACGCTTTTGGTGATGTTTCAAGCTATGTTTATGATGCGGCGGGGCGGCTCGCGCGGAAGAACAATCCGAACGGCACTTATGAGGTTTATAGCTACGATTCTCGAAACCGGGTGACGAGCATTGTTACGAAGAACTCTTCGAATGTGACTTTGCAATCTCGTTCATACACTTTTGATTTGGCTTCTCAGGTGACTCAAGTTGTTGAGGGCTCGCTGACGACGAGTTATGGCTATGATGCGATTGGGCAACTCACGTCAGAGTCGAAGTCTAGCGGTTACTCGGCGGCTTACACTTATGATGCGAATGGGAACCGCTTGACGCGGACGGTGAATGGAGTGACGGAGAGTTACTCTTATGATTCGGGGGACAAGCTTCTCTCGGTTACGGGGGGAAGCGATCCACGAACGTTTGCTTATGATGCGGCGGGTAGGACAACGGGGATTGTTCGGAGTTCTGGGACGACGGCCTTTTCTTATGACTATGAGTCCCGGGTGACGAGCATTATGAAGCCGGGGATGACCACCAACACATTCACCTACAACGGTTTGGATACTCGTGTTGGGATGACGGATTCTTCGGGGTCGAAGAGTTTTAAGCGGAACGGGGTTTATGTGACGGATCCGGTTCTGAGTGATGGGACGGCGAGTTTTACTCCGAGTGGTGAGGTTCGGGGTGGGGTGAAGACGACTTCTAGCTCTGCGCTCAAGAACTCGGATATCCAGACGAATTCGGCGCAGAGCGTTGTTGCAAGCAAGGTTTACGATGCCTTTGGCAACCAGTTGTCTTCAACTGGAACCTGGGCGGGTCAGTTCCAATATGCGGGCAAGTTTGGCTACCATCAGGATCCTGATTCTGGGCTGAAGCTGCTCGGGCATCGGTATTACGATTCAAGTACGGGGCGGTTTTTGACTCGTGATCCAATTAAGGATGGGCGGAATTGGTATTTGTATTGTGGAAATAGTCCGGTGAGTCGAGTTGACGCTAATGGTCTTGAGGCAGTTTTGGTTCAAGGCGATGTAGATTTCCTTGCTGGGATGGGCGATCACCTTTCGACGGGAGGAATTCTTCCTGGTTTATTGAAAGATCGGAGTATGACGCGGTTTGTCCGCCGTTGGATTGGTGTTGACGACCAGATTGACTATGGTTCACGCGCTTATCGAAATGGCGAAATTGCCGGGATAATTTTGGAACTTGCGATGCCGCTCCCTCCTGCAGCATCTGCACTGAAGGGGCTCAGAAGGGTCAAGCATGCGGAAATGCTTGAACCACCAACGACAAAAATTATTGGTGGAAGACGGGGCGGAGTTCTTCATCGCCAAGCTGTTGAGCATGCCGAGAAGGACTTCAAGGATGCAGGATACGAACATACGGCAGGTGGTACTTTACGCGAAAAGATGTTCGGAAGACGGTACCCAGATTTGGTCTTCTCGAAAGATGGTCGAAGTACCTTCGTCCAGGTTGGTAAACGAAACAAAAATGGCACTCCGGTTGCGCGTGAGGTAGATGCAGCTGGTGACCTGATTGAATTTGCGGATGTGATCTTCATACCGTATAATTGAGAGTAAGATGCCCTGGTTCAATTTTATCTGCGAAGCGGAAGAACTGCTCTCGATCTTGAAGGAACAAGAAGTAAGAAGTAGATTAGTCGGATTTAAATTTATGGGAAGGAACAAAACATCAACTCAGTTGGAAATTTTAGCAGACACGCTACTCAAAGGAGAAGTATCAACAATATACTTTGGGCTTGAGCCTGATCGGGGAGATAGAGAATTTCGGATGTTGAAGGGCCGGTATGCGGGCATATGCCATATGCTTATTCCGGAGATGGTTAATGGCAAAGTACTGCCAGGAAGTATTTCTTACGATGACAAGGCGTTGGAATATGATTTCCCCCCTGCCGAGGAAGTATACAAACTTCTCAGGAAAAAGTTAAAGAAAATATGTCCTTTAACAGTTAGTGGCAAGCAAGTTGAGAGCGGAGGTTTCCCTCGGGTATCCGAGAGAATCTGGAATTTGATATCGGATGCTGGCGGCATAGACGGACTGGCGGGAAGCCGATATTATGCTGAGTAGCAAGTGCGTTTTAAGTGTGAAGATTGCGGAGTGCATTCTACAACAATGAGAATGCCTCAAGTCAGGCAGGAAATACTGGGTACTTTGGAGTTTTTGGCGACATTCGAAGAAGAGCTAGCACCGTACTCTGGCTTGAGAGCTTCATTCTATGATCTCGAACATTGGGAAGTCATACTTGAAGATCGCATGAATGCAATGACGGATTTCCTTAAAGCTGAGGCAGAGTACGAGACATTATTTGAGGTGGTTCGGTCGTTCAATGAACTGTGCAAAGAACTTGGTGCTGAGTTCTCTTGGGAAGAGTTTGTAGTGCATCCGTTGTTTAAGGTTCTTCAAGAGCGTTGCCGTGATGCTTTGAGCATCATGTTGTAGTCTCCAAGGGACTTGTGGGGCTTTTAGTTATGACTATGAGTCTCGGGTGACGAGCATTACTAAGCCGGGGATGGTGACGAATACATTCACTTACAACGGTTTGGATACCCGGGTGGGGATGGTGGACTCTTCTGGGTCGAAGAGTTTTAAGCGGAACGGGGTTTATGTGACGGATCCAGTTCTGAGTGATGGGACGGCGAGTTTTACTCCGAGTGGTGAGGTTCGGGGTGGGGTGAAGACGACTTTTCACGCTGGGCTTAAGAATGATGATGTTCAGAGTTCGGCATCGCAGGTGATTGGGGCGGCGAAGGTGTTTGATGCTTTTGGGAAAGAGCTTTCTTCGACGGGGGCATGGAAGAGTCAGTTTGGTTATGCCGGGAAGTTTGGCTACCAACAAGACCCTGATTCTGGGTTGAAGCTGCTGGGGCATCGGTACTACGATTCTTCGACGGGGCGGTTTTTGACCAGAGATCCGATTAAAGATGGGCGGAATTGGTATGGATACTGCGGCAACAGTCCGGTAAGCGCTATGGATAACGATGGCCTGAGAGTTATCAGAATTGAGGCTGGAGCTGGAGGTATCGGTGTTCTGGGCTCTGGCACGGTTTCGGTTGGCATTGGAATTGATTTGGATACGGGTCATATTGGACTTGAAGTTGGAACTGGGCTCGGACTAGGCATGGGTGTTGCGATTGGGACGGGAGTGGGAGTTTCTTATGATCACAGTGGCACGTACGATAACAATACTGGGCCGACCTCGGGAACATCTGCTGGTGGTCTAGTCGGCCCAATCAGCATGGAGCAAACTTATGACAATGATGGAAATCCAACTGGCCCGACTGTGGCAGGTGGCTTGGGCGGAGGCGAAAACCCATTTGGTTTTGGATTCTTTCACCATTGGAACTTTGGCTACCAATATGACCTTACGGACATACTCACGGACCTCTGGAATTCAATTTCCAATGGTGTGGATAGTTCGATTAATAGGTGGCGGGAGAGTGTTGCACGTGGGGGTCGAATGATGTTCGAACACGTGATGAAGGATGTTCTTGAATGACTTCGCTTACTAGTAACATTATAGTTTTGATAGTGTGCATTGCATTTTATATATTGGAATCGGAGAAAGCTTATGAAGCAGTACTGATTAAGCACGAGTATCAAATCTTCACAAACAAGCAGGTGTCGATTATTGCCAGGGGAGGTGCTGTGTTTGGATGTGCAACTTTTATTGCTAGTTCTTATGTTGGGTATCCGGTTTTTATTGCTTTTGGAATCCTGGCACTGCTGATCGAAATAGGAGTAAGAGTACTTATTCAAAAATACCACAGGCAACCAATCCGCTGACTAGTTTTTAATCTATCTGGGTGAAGACACTGAGTCTATGATGCGATTGGCCAGCTGACGAGCGAGTCGAAGAGTTCTGGGTATTCGGCTTCTTATTCTTACGATGCGAATGGCAACCGGCTGACGCGGACAGTCAATGGCGTGACGGAGAGTTACTCCTATGACTCTGGGGACAAGTTGCTTTCGGTTACAGGGGGCAGTGATCCGCGGACGTTTGCTTATGATGCGGCGGGGCGGACGACGGGGATTGTTCGGAGTTCTGGGACGACGGCCTTTTCTTATGACTATGAGTCCCGGGTGACGAGCATTATGAAGCCGGGGATGACCACCAACACATTCACCTACAACGGTTTGGATACTCGTGTTGGGATGACGGATTCTTCGGGGTCGAAGAGTTTTAAGCGGAACGGGGTTTATGTGACGGATCCGGTTCTGAGTGATGGGACGGCGAGTTTTACTCCGAGTGGTGAGGTTCGGGGTGGGGTGAAGACGACTTCTAGCTCTGCGCTCAAGAACTCGGATATCCAGACGAATTCGGCGCAGAGCGTTGTTGCAAGCAAGGTTTACGATGCCTTTGGCAACCAGTTGTCTTCAACTGGAACCTGGGCGGGTCAGTTCCAATATGCGGGCAAGTTTGGCTACCATCAGGATCCTGATTCTGGGCTGAAGCTGCTCGGGCATCGGTATTACGATTCGAGTACGGGGCGGTTCTTGACTCGTGATCCGATAAAGGATGGGCGGAATTGGTATTCGTATTGTGGGAATCGGTCAGTGGGTCACTTTGATGAAGACGGCCTCAGGGTGGTCGCTTTGTATAAATTGGTAGATAATGCGACGGAAGAAATCATGAAATGGGGAGAAACTTGGCACGAAAAGACGCGATACACAAAGAACTGGCTCAAAGATAAAGGAGTGCGGCTGGAGGTTATTGCATACTATGACACAAAGATTGAGGCAAAGATTGATGAGAGGGTTTTAGAATCTGAAATGCCAGGAAAATGGAACAATACACCTTGGGCTAAGAAAGCGAAGGAAAAGGGCTTTAAAGCGACGAATGCAATTGGGATGGGATCAGCTGCAAATCATGCCAAGGAGCATAGAGAAGATATACGCAAGCATCAACCTGATCTGGAAAACATCAAGAATACGCCATTCTTGGTTTCCGAAGTGGTATCCGTATTCGAGGGTCTTGGCAATTGGATCAATGATCTTGGAGCAGATGTAGTTGGTTCTAGGATGCAGGCACATGATGAGATGTTATCAGTAGAATGAGTCAGTTACCGATTAAGATCGTACTCAGTGGGCGTCAGTATGGACCTCGGCATGAAGTGATGGGTTTCAAGAAGATTGAGTTTGCATTTTGGCAATCGGTTTTTCGGCACTTGCCGCAAAGAGACTCTTCGGGACTTTTCCGTATCGGCTACTACGTCGAAATTTCTGGCGAGTTTGATCGGGAAGTGATTACAACTGGAGTCGGTGAATGTTACAGTTTGAGGAGCGATGATTTTGGTGTTGATCTAAACATTGGGCCGGAGAATCATCTTTTCAGTAAGTCGGAGTATATGGTGAAGTGGGTTGAGATGCTCAAAGAAGGGACTCGCAAGATCATGGCGACTTATGCAGACCGCTTGGCGTCGTTAGATTTGGATTTGGAGGAGTTGATTGCTCTTTACGATCCGGCCTTGGAAGAAGTCCTTAGAACTTTAGATTAAAGACTGGGCTCTCTGCGCCGTACTCTGCAGTGGGCGCAGTTAGGTCAAGGTTTAGTGATTTTCAGTTGGTGGGGTCGGGGGTGGTGTGAAGACGACTTTTCACGCTGGCTTGAAGAGTGATGATGTTCAGACTTCTGCTTCGCAGGTGATTGGTGGGGCGAAAATGTATGATGCGTTTGAAAATGAGCTTTCGAGTTCTGGGGCTTGGAAGAGTCAGTTTGGCTATGCCGGGAAGTTTGGGTATCAGCGCGATCCTGATTCTGGGCTGAAGTTGCTTGGTCATCGGTATTACGATTCGAGTATAGGGCGGTTGTTTCCCAGATCGAATACGAAGTGTAGGTACACTTTTCTTCTGATGCACACCAGGCCCTGCAGGTGAGATAGTGAAAGTTTATTCGGATGAAGAGATAGTTGGCAAGAGATTAAGTTTTAGACATGACAACGATATTGATCGATGGGATCTCATCGTGCTAGGTACGGTAGCAGTGAATCTGGACATAATCGGGATCCATGTAAAGCGGGCTGATGCTGATGTTCAAAGTGTGGAGTATGTGGTTGTGCCTTATTTTGCCGGGGACAATATTTTGGAATTTGAACAATGTGGATCAGTGCAGCCCGTTCGAGTATTTGAGCATCATGCAGGTAAGCTACTGTTAGATGAGAAGAATTATTTGGGAAGGGGAACTATTACACTCAGTGGTTAAAAAAGTAGCCATAAATTCATGTAACAGAATACTGTTCACTTCAAACCCAAATGAGACTCGATGATCTGCTGAGGTATCCAAAAATGCCCCAAACATCCGAGGATGCTTGGATGTTGGCATGTAGTTTTTACTGTGCTGGGCATAGAAAAGTCGCAGTTGAACTCTACAAAACCGATTTCGTTTGTTCGATCAGTGTAGAGAAGTTGGAAAGGCTTCTCACAAGCTTTGCATTTGACGCTAGAGAGTACGATATTGTTTTTCGATGCCTTAGTGAGTCTGTCGGCCATAACCGCTCTGACTTTGATGAGTTGATTGAGAATGGCGGAGGATTGGTCGAGTTGCCATCTTATGATCTTGTTGAATCAGCATTTCGAAGCGTTCCTAATGCATCAAAGGAAAAAGCTGTAATACTCAAGTCGATCTGTGAATCGACTGATATCAGTGGGTTAGCACTTGCTTACTTGATAAAACACCTAGCAGAAAACAACATCAGAGTTTTCATAGAAAAACGAGTTGTAGCAAAAAAATTCTATTCGATACCATTTCTTGTAGCGGCTTCTCAGTATGCTTCATTAACTCCTTCGCTTCGAACTCAGATTTTCTGCAGGTTAATTTTATTTAGGATCGTTTTCTTCTATATATGCGCAAGAATAGTATTGAATAAGTAGTTCATATCTGTCCCAAAAAAGCTATGCTCAATGTATAGCGAGGTTTGTTCATGGGTCTATACCAATGACCCATGGCGCTCAATCGCCGGTATCCGGCTGAAGTTGCTCCGCCGACCCCGCACCGGGCAAATCACAACTATCTCGACGAACCGAGGTCGACGAGGCTGGAGTTAAGGTTTCCCGAAGTTGTTGATCAACAGTAACTACTCGGAGATTTGACCAGTTTGGACTTGGTTAGTCTTCGTCGAAGAGGTCGTCGGGGATGTCGACATTGATGTAGGTTTCTTTGACATCGTCAAGGTCTTCGAGGGCGTCGAGGAGTTTGACGACTTTGAGCAGGTCATCGCGTTCCAGTTCGATTTTATTGGTTGGCATGTAGACGAGGCTGATTTCAGAAGTGGTAACTCCGGCGGCGTTGAGGGCGTCGTTGCAGGCGTGGAGGTCGCCGATTTCGGTGATGACGGTGAACCCGTCGCCTTCATCGATGACATCGGATGCACCGGCTTCGAGAGCGGCGAGGGTGATGGTTTCTTCATCGCCTTGATCTTTGCCAATGGTGATGTTGCCGGCGTGTTTGAATTGCCAGGAGACGGAGCCATTTTCGCCGAGGGCACCGCCATTTTTGGAAAATGTATGGCGAAGTTCGGGGACGGTGCGGTTGCGGTTTTCGGAATAGACTTCGACCAGGACACCGACTCCGCCGGGGGCCTTTCCTTCGTACAGGAGTTCTTCGTAGTTTTCTCCTTCGACGTCTCCGGAGCCACGGGCGATGGCTCGGTCGATGTTATCTTTGGGGAGGGAAGCTTCTTTGGCTTTTTCGATGGCGACGCGGAGTCTGGCGTTGGTGGCCGGGTCACCGCCGCCCATTTTTGCGGCGACGATTATTTCTCGCGCCATTTTGGTGAAGAGTTTGCCGCGAATGGCGTCTTGTTTGCCTTTCCGGATTCGGATGTTCTTCCACTTACTGTGCCCAGCCATAGTTAAGAGCTATTTTGGCACGGGACGTTTCGCGTCCCGTTGCAATAGAGTTGCCGGTGGTTTTTGGCGATGGAGGCAGGATGGGTTCATGAGAGCATTTTCTGTTTTCGGTCTGGCGTTGCTGGGGGGCCTTTGCGTGGCTCAGAGCGGCGGAACGGCTGTCCCGACGTGAACGGGCTGACCAGGCGAAGGCCGGTTCCTCGGTTCGGGGGACATTGAATATCAGTGGCAGTTGACGGGTCGTTTTGTTGATACGGCGATTGAGCGTCCGCGGTGGCGGTTCAATTTATTGTATCGGGTGACGCCTCGGTTGGGAGTTGGGATTGAGTACAACCCGGTGGTTGATGAAGTGGTTCCGAATTTCAACTGGGTGGCGATGACAGAGACAGAGTCGCGTCCGCTTTTGACATTTGGCGTGAGTAGTGACCGAATCTTCACGGACGAGGGGAACTACGCATACATGATGACTATTGCTAAGGGCATTCCGGGCACCAGTTTGGCTCCTTATGTTGGCTTGAGTTATAGTGAAGCGGAGAAGGGATTTCTATTCCCAGCGGGGGTGAATTGGACGATTGACGACCATTGGACTTTGATGCCGATGTTTGACGGGCGGAATGGACATTTGATGTTGACTTATTCTCAGGCGAACTGGAATGTGACGGGTTTGTACTTGAAAGGTCAGCGTTGGGGGATCAGCTTCGGGATTGGGTTTTAGTAGGACTTGATTGCTGGTATGAGTGCGGGGATTTTGTGTCCCCGCGCTTTTTTTGTGGAAATAGGGTGATGAAGGGGTTTGTCGGTTGCCGACAATCCTCTTTGGGTCGGAGTAGCGCAAGGAGCTACTTCGAGGAGATTCTGGCCAAATGCCTTATTTCGCATACACAGCAATGGACACATCCGGGCGGCAAGTAAAAGCCGTGATGGAGGCAGACCACGAAGCATCGGTTTTGAACCGTCTTCGGGAGCAGCAGCTCCAAGCGGTTGATATTAAGGAGCTGAAGAAGAAGAAAGCGGCGACGATGGGTAAGGGGAAGGTGAAGATGAAATCCTTGGTCGTCTTCAGCCGGCAGTTTGCAACGATGATTGATGCGGGGATTCCGATTTTACGATGTTTGGAAATTTTGAGTAATCAGTGTAAGGATCCGGTTTTGAAGCCGGCTTTGGAAATGGTTTGTTTGGATGTTAAGGGTGGGATGTCATTGAATGAGTCTTTGGCGAAGCATCCGAATATCTTTTCGAAGCTCTATGTGAATATGATTCGGGCGGCGGAAATTGGGGGGATTTTGGATACGATTCTGGATCGCTTGAGCGGATTTTTGGAGTACGAATCTGAGGTTCGGAGCAAGATCAAGAGTGCGATGATGTATCCGGTCTTGGTGTTGGTTTTCTCGCAGGTGATGTTGTTTGTATTGTTTAGTTTTGTTTTGCCCAAGTTCAAGGAGATTTTTGATGGGATGGACGTTGAGTTGCCAGCGATTACGGCGGCCTTGTTCTCTCTTGGCGACTTCATGCAGAAGTCTTGGTGGATGATTTTGATCGCGTTGGCGGCAGCTTTCGTTGGGTTGAAGTCTTATGCGAAGACTCCGAAAGGGAAGTACCAGACGGACTTCATTAAGTTGAAAATCCCGGTTGTGGGTGAGTTGACGCTGAAGATGAGCGTGGCTCGATTCTGCCGAACTTTGGGGACGTTGATCAACTCTGGGGTTCCGATGATGCGGAGCTTGGAGATTGTCAGCGAGACCTTGGGGAACCAGGTTTTGACGAGTGCGGTTGACCAAACGCGGTTGGCGATTCGGGAAGGGAACAAGTTGAGTATGCCTTTGGCGAATTCTGGATTGTTCCCAACGATGGTCACGCAGATGATTGACATTGGGGAAGAGTCGGGCCGCCTCAGCGAGATGCTGGTGAAGGTGGGCGACTTTTATGACGGGGAAGTGGAGGCAACGGTCAAGGGTTTGACCTCAATGATTGAGCCGTTGCTGATTATCTTCCTTGGGGTTGTGGTTGGATTTATTGCGATTTCGGTTATGACTCCGATCTTCAAACTGGTGAACAGCGTTCGCTAGGGTTGGGATTGGCAACGACAAGAGGGTGGGGAAACCACCCCGAAAGACAACTGAATAATTACTGATCAGATCAAGGCAGGATGCGGCGATTAGATCGAACTAGCTGACGGGTGACCGGAGGCTGGTGCGGAGGGAAAGGATTCCTTTCGCAAAACTTCAATGGAGTGAAGATGTCAGAAGCAATAGCTAAAAATACGGTTGATGCAGAAGCTTTGGTACTGAAGTACCTTGCGGATCCACGACCTGACCTGAAGGACTTGATTATTGTCCATTACGCAGGGATGGTTGAACGGATTGCGCGGCGCTATGCGGGCACGGAGCCTTTGGACGATTTGGCTCAGGTGGGCTACATTGGTTTGCTCAATGCGTTAAGCAAATTTGATGCCTCGGTGGGCGTTCAGTTTAATACCTATGCAACGCACTTGATTGCGGGGGAGATCAAGCACTATTTGCGCGATCGAGCGCAGACAATTCGCCATCCGGCCTGGTTGCAAGAGTTGCGACATAAGGTGAACAAGGCGACCCAGGCTCTTCAGGGTGAGCTTCAGCGAGTGCCAACGGAGCGAGAAATTGCTGAGCGTGTGGGAATAAGTGAGGCATCGGTTCAAGAAGTTTTGGCGAGTTTGGAAACCGTTAAGCTGGCTTCGCTCGATGTATCCCCGGGTGATGACGGCGAAGGTGATTCTGATCTGGATAAGTTGGATGCGGCGTTGAGCAGCATTGAGCAGGTCAGCGTTGAGGACCGCGTTTTGCTGGAATCGGCGATGGAGCAGTTGCGCGATTTGGAGCGTGAGGTTCTATGCTTGTTCCACTTTGATGCTTTGAACCAGACCGAGATTGCAAACCGGTTGGGGATTAGCTGCAACTATGTTTCGCACATATTGCGTCAGTCGCTAAGCAAATTGCGCAAGATTTTGAGCCAAGACGAAAAGGATGAACGAAGTCTCCGGGCGGTTGGATCTGATGAGCGGACGGTTCTGGACTCTGAGATCGGGATTTATGATGAAGATTATTTCCGGACTCGACTCAGTGAGGAAGCGCACCGTGCGGTTTCGACTGAAGGCACCGTGAGTGTGGTTTTGGTTGAGATTGACGGACTTCATGCCTTGAAGGGCTTTTATGGCGAAGACACGGTTCGGGATTTCTTGATTGACACGGCGGCTTTTTGAAGCAGTCGGTTCGGGCTTTGGATTTGGTATGTCGGAACGGTTCGACAGGCTTTGGCTTGATTCTGCCGGGAACTGGTCCAAACGTTTTGATGATTAAGGATCGGATTGTGAAGCGGGTTGATCAATGGCTGGTGACTCGGATGTCCGGTCAGGGTGCGATTCGATTCAGCTTTGGCTGGGCGACGACTCCGGACGAGGCTCGTGGCGGCGCGGATTTGATCAAGATCGCGATGCGTCGGTTGGACGAGGGCGAAGACATTCGCCGCGCGGCTTAGTTAGAGAATTTCATCACTCCTGATTTGCGATTGCCTGGGCGCGCTTTGCGCCTGGGCTTTTTTCGTTTGTGCCCATCTAAAGTAGGGAAGATAGTCAGAATATGTCTATGGTAATCAAAGTTGCGCATGACTATAACTGCCCGTGGTGCTGGATTGGAATCAAGCAGATGGAACGGCTCAGCGAGGAGTTTGGGGTGGAGTTTGATTTGTGCGGCTACGAATTGATGCCAGAGGAGTTGCCGTGGGTTGATGCGAGCCCTTTGCCTGATCCGCCGGCGAATAAGCCCAAGACCCCGAGCCGGATGGACTTGGCATATGCGGCGAGTGGGGTTGAGAAACCGCCTCAGGGAGTTCAGCCCAAGAAAATGCGGACGCATAATGCGCTCCTTGCGACGGAGTATGCGAAGTCGGTGGGCGTGGGGATGGCATTTGCGCGGCGGCTTTATGAAGGGTATTGGCTGGAGGGATTGGTGATCAACGAAATTGAGGTTTTGGAGGAACTTGCTCAGGGGATTGTTCCGGATGTTGATGCTTTTGTTCAGTCGGTGGCGAGTCAAGAATTTGAAGCGAAGATTGTGAAGTTTGACGATGACGCTTATGCGGCGGGGGTCTTCAATGTGCCGACCTTCTTTATTGGCGGGGAGAGGTACGCGGAGCAGCCTTATGCGGTTTTGGCGGAGGCGATCCGGGCGGAACAGGGATGAGCGATGGGGTTTATCCCGAGCTGAGCTTTCCGGAGCCACCAGAGGGGCGGCCTTATGTGTTCATCAATATGGTGAGCACGATTGACGGGAAAATTGTGATGGGGAATCGGGATGAGCCGGTACAGGATTTGGGGTCCGCGATTGATCATGCGACGATGCGCCAGATTCAGGCTCATGCGGATGGGATTTTGATTGGGGCGGGGACTTTGCGATCTACACCCAAGCTTTGGTATCCAGAGGGGAAATATCGTTTCGTGGCGAGTCGGAGCGGAGCGGTTGATCCGTTCGTGCGGTTTTTAGTGATGATGAAAGTCGGGCTTTTGTGGTGACTTCGGTTGCGGGAGCGGAACGGGTTCCAGAGGACGCGCAGGCGATTTGTGTGGGGGAGGAGGAGCTTGACTTTGAGGAGTTGCTCGGAATTATGCGAAGTGAGATGGATATTCGGTATTTGTTGGTGGAGGGGGGAGTCATTTGAATGCCGAGTTGTTTGGATTAGGGTTAGTGGACGAGATTTTCTTGACTTTTGCGCCGAAGATTAAGCTGGGTGAGGATGTGCCGACGATTGCGGACGGAAAGGCATTAGATCGTTCGGATGTGCAGGATTTTGAGTTGGTGAGTGTGAAGCCAGTGGCAAGTGAACTGTTTTTGCGCTATCGCCGGGTGTGAGTTCGTAGTGCATTGAGGAGATATGGCAGACGCAGGCTCAGGATCGCGATCAAATCCGCTGGCAGCGTCGGTTTATTTACGCCGAAATTTGAGTAAGACAGCCCCGTTGATGGGGTGATTGTGCTTGCGGTGATGTTGATCGCCGGGATTGTGAGTTTGATCAATTCTATTCCGCTTTCGATAAAGGTGATTTATGCCTACAGCAAGCAATATGTCGCAGTGACGCCTCGAGGTAATCCGTTCTTGACGCCCCTTTTCATGAAGGTTGTTGAAGAAGAGTCGCCGGTGGAGTTGGAGCGAGTAATGGTGATTCGGGGCTCGGGGGTGGAAGTTAAGAGCATCGTCGGGAATTGGCCGTTTGTGGTTTTGGGTTTAGAGCACTCGGATATGGATTACTATTTGGATCGAATGTCGTCGGAGGTGGTCGAGGGGCGATTGCCTGAGGCGGGAAAGCCGGAGGCGGTCATCAGTGAGACAATGTCACGGAATTTGGGGTTGGGGATTGGGGGGATTTTGCAGAAACCGGATGAGGCGGAGAGTTTTTCGCCAATGCCTGTGAAGGTTGTGGGGATAGCAGACGGAGAGAATTGGTTTGCCTTTACTTCGATTGAATATCAGCTGGAGAATCACTTTCCTAACATTGATGCGTTTATGGCTTTTGCGAAGAGCCCGGCTGATCAGTTGAAATTGGACAACTGGACGGAGGAGCAATTGGCGGGACAGAATGCGCAGGTGTTTACCTATCGACAGTTGGAGGAGCAAGCAGATACGATGTTCACGATTTTGTATCAAATTTTGAATGTTGTGATTGGCACGCTCGTGGTCGTGATCACTTTGATGATGGGGATGTTGATCAATATCTTTCTCAGTCAACGGGTTCAAGAATTCGGTTTGTTGCAGGCATTGGGTTATACGAAGCGTGGGCTGCTCCGCCGGGTTTTGGTGGAAACGACGATTTTTGTTGTGGGTGGTTGGTTCCTAGGGTTGGCGGTTGCGTTTGGACTCTTAAATTTGGTGAAGGTTGTGTTGATGGATCCGAAGGCGTTTGCCTTGGACACGACGGATTGGTCGGCTTACTCTTATTCTTTGCCGGTTCCGGTGGCGATCTTTGTTGTGAGCTTGGTGACAGTGTGGGTGAAGTTCAAGAAGTTTGATCCCGTTGGGATTGTTGAACGGAGGCTGGTGTGATTTCTCTGGAGCGAGTTTCGTTGGTTTATGAAGATCACGGGCGGGAGGTTCACGCATGTCGGGAAGTGACTTTGGACGTTCAGCCGGGAGAATTTTTGGGAATTTTGGGTCCAAGTGGGAGCGGGAAGAGTTCTCTGCTTTATCTGATGAGCGGTTTGAAAGTGCCAACGAGTGGGAGTGTTCATTGGCGCGGGGATGATTTGGCGGGTATGGGGGATGAGGTTCGGGCGCAGATCCGGTTAAAGGAGTTTGGGTTTGTCTTTCAGTATCCTTACCTGATTGGCTATTTGACGGCTTTGGAGAATGTCTTGGTTGCGCTACCGGGTGAAGATCGAGTTTCAGAGGCAGAACGACTGCTCACGGCTTTGGGGTTATCGGAGCATATGCGCCGGTATCCTCACCAGCTCAGCGGGGGCCAGAAGCAGCGCGTTTGTGTTGCGCGGGCATTGTTGGGTTCACCAGCGGCGGTTTTTGCGGATGAGCCGACGGCGGCTTTGGATCATACGAGTGGTCGGGGAGTGATGGGATTGCTGAATGAGCATCGGGGGGCGGGGGCTTTGGTGGTGGTGACTCATGACCCTGTGATGCTGGAGGGGGCGGATCGGGTGATTGAGATGGAAGACGGGGCGATTGTTTCCTAAGATAAATAGTCCTAAAGGTTGATCAAATGGCTTATGTTTTGCTTCTAAGGTATTAAGCAAACGGGACCTTCTTTCATTCGTAAGTGAAGTCGGTATCATTTGCGTTGAGCGTTAGCAATCGGCATGCCGACCCGCTGGCGCCAAGAGGTAGGGGCCATCTTTGCTTAATCGAGCGGAGAACAGCTTAATGAACTGGTGCGTTATCGTCCGGGGTTCATTGATCTGTCGGGCTTCACGAACGGCTTGCAGGGCCCTACCTTACCGTTCGGGTTGTATGGGTTGGGTGTGAACCCCGCCTTCGGCAGAGTCAAGGAAACACGAGGAAAACAGAGATTGCTAGAACTTAAGACGCTTATCATTCCGGCCATGGTGGCCGTTACGGTTCCGTTAGTTGCGCGCACAAAGTCCGGTTTGTGGCAGCGCCTGGTCAAATCATTGAAAAAGGAGCCCGCAGTTGCAGTAGCTCCGCCATTGATTGATAACGACGCGGGCTGGGCCTTGATCCATTCGGATGATGTTGATGCTTTTGAGCATTGGATTCAGAAAGATCCGGACGGATTGCCTCGATTGAAGGGTGAAGAGCCTTCCTTGGGTAGCCACATTTTGATTGAACTTTTTGATTGTGATAAGAAGGCTTTAGAGCTGGAGAATACAGTTGGAAAGGCGATGCGGGATGCAGCGGTGGCGAGTGAAGCCACGGTTGTTACGGATTCGTTCCACGAATTTAAACCCTATGGCGTGTCCGGTGCGGTGATTATCCAAGAATCCCATTACACGATTCATACTTGGCCGGAGCATGGCTACGCAGCGGTGGACTTGTTCTATTGCGGCGGGACAATTTATGTCGACCGTGCGATTGAGGAGTTGAGAACCCAGTTTCAGCCGAAGCGGATCAAGTTCTTGGTTGTTCGGCGCGGATTGCAAAGCGACGTGGAATCGACCGTGTGACGGCTGATTAAAGATCAGAAATTAAGGGCTATCTTCTTTGAGATAGCCTTTTTCTTTGAGTGCAGCTCGCACGGCTTTTTCTGAGAGATCGAAGTGGTGGGCGATCTGATCGATTCGATACCCTTTGGCATAGAGGCTAGTCAGCGTTTCGATAGTGTGAGTTTGCGTTTGCTGTATTTGCTGAATAAGGGAAGTAACAAGCTCTTTTGCTTCAGATATTGAGAGATGAGCGTTGAAGGCGGGGGACTCTCCTTCAGATTGTTCGATGAGGATTCCTGTACCAAGGGGACACGGCTTGACGGACAGGCCCCTCATCGCGAGTCGCGATGGCGGTTCATTGTTTTTCTCTCCCTTACTCATTCGACTCTATTCTGAATTTAGCTGATTTCCGGGTCAAAGTCAACGTCATGAAAAAACGTGAGGTGATCATTCACCTCACGTTTCATCGTTTTCTTTGCCGATGGGGGTTCAGACCGATTCGGCGGGTTCTTCCGCTTCTTCGGGAGTGACAACAGCCTCTTCAACGGGCTTAGGATTCTTGTGAATCTCTTTTGTCGCTTCGAGGACTTGAGGAAGTCGCTTGGCGGCTTCGGCGATTTGCCATGTTTCGACCTTGGCGCTTGGATCCATGTTCCACCAGGGGACATAGAACTGTCCTTCGGAGAGGGCGCGGACTCGGGAGTTGAATCCTCGTTGTTGGTCGTCTCCGACTTTGAGGTCGTAGTCGCCAAAGAGTCGGTAGAGCCATGTTTCAACCGATGAGATGCTGATCACGAGATCGCGCTTAGCATCTTCTTCAAGGTCGGTAGTGGCTTCAACCCATTCGAGCGAATCAGCCGCCACGGCCATGAGCCGGTAGGCGTCTCCTAGCTGTGACCAGACTTCGGGTTGGTGCTGTCGGCGCATACTGAATCCGTAGAATGGAATCTCTGGATTCTCTTCTTCGAACCGGTCTTTGAGGTCCCGAAGGGCATCAGCAAGTTCGGTTGTTTCGAGTTCCAGAGTTAGGGCTTGAAGCAGTAAGGCGCGAAGATCACATACAGTTGCTTTGCAGAGGCAGGTGTCGGCTTGACTCCAGGCATCTTTGTTAAACAGCTCATCGGTGACGTTGAGGGCATTGTCGATTTCACGGGTTGTGATTTCGACGCGCTCTTCTTTTGTCAGCGGCTTTGCGGATGCTTCGCTCGGCGCGGTTGCGGCGAGTTTGGCGATCTTGTTTCGCGTGTCCTTAATGGCGAGGATGACTTGTTCGACTTCACGCCATTGGTCGGTGAGTTTTTCAACGAGGCGTGGGTCTTCCGCTTGGAAGGCCTGTGCTCCGAGCATCTTGAGATGATCTCGATATCCAGAAAGATCGCCAGAGATCTCTTCCCAACTCTGGTGATTGACGAGGGCTTGTAATGTTTCGTTCATTTTAATAGCAAGCAAAGAAGGGTCTAGGTTACTCAATTGAGACTCGGTGAATGCATGTTCGTTCGGATTTCCCGGGACCGTTACGAAAAAAGTCGCAAGAAATTATGAGATCGTTATCAGGACGGGGGTCGGAATTGGCGAGTAGGTAGGATTTTGGGAGTCAGATGTCAGACCGACTTTTTTCTCAGAGCACCGGCATGTTCATTGCCGAGACCCACACGGATGCCGTGACTTGGTTCTTTTCCGTGGACAAATTTCTTGTGGAGGGCAAGACGCAGTATCAGCAGTACCAGATTGTGGAAATGCCAACTTTTGGGAAGACACTCTTTTTGGATTACAAGATTCAGTCGAGCTTGCTTGACGAATATGTTTATCACGAGAGCATGGTTCAGCCGGCGATGACTTTGCATCCGAATCCGAAGAAGGTTTTGGTCTGTGGCGGCGGAGAGGGGAGTACGTTGAGTCATGCGTTGTCGCACAACACGGTCGAGTCAGCGACGATGGTGGACTTGGACGAAGAATTGATTGATATGGTCAAGGTGCACATGCCCGAGTGGCACCGTGGTGCATTTGATGATCCCCGAACAACGTTGGTTCATCAGGATGCCCGGAAGTGGGTTGAGGATCACAAAGGCGAGGGGTACGACGTCATTTTGAGTGACCTTCCAGGTCCGATTGAGGGAGGGCCTGCACTCTACTTGTACACGCAAGAGTACTTTAAGCATGTTGCTGAAGCCTTGAGTGACGATGGGGTGTTCGTTCTACAGGCAGGAGCTTGCAATGAGACCTATCCGTATTGCTTTGCTTGCGTCCACAAGACACTTGAGGCATTGAAAGAGGAGTTTCCGGTTGTTCGGGGCTATTACGGATTGGTGACGACCTTCCAGATGCCTTGGGGCTTCATTTTGGCGAGCAAGAAGCATGATCCGATGGATTTGACCCCTGAATTGGTGGCGGAGCGATTGACCGAGCGAGGCGTTACGAATCGTTACTACACACCTCGGTTCCACCAAACGATGTTCACTTTGCCGGAATACATGATCTCAGCGATTGAAAAGCACGGTCGGGTTTTGACAGATGCGGAGCCGTTTATTTGGGATGCATAAGTTGAGCTAGGATGGGTCTGAAGAGGCTGGTAGAATTGACCGAAGATTTGCGGAGGCAAGTGGAACAATGAAGTTTCGAAAACTATACTGGGTAACGGAGCAGGTCGGTGAATCGGGTGATTCCAAGGTGATTGGAGTCTTTACTTCGATTCATGACATTCGCACCAAGGGCATTAAGTGGAACGAAGAGTGTGGTCATCGAGCCGGGTTCCGCGTGAGTTTGATCAAGTTGGATAGCAGCGGGATGCCGCTGGGCTCTTGGATTGGTCCGGATTTTGAGGGTTTGCCCGAAGATCTGCAGCAGTTTGTAGCGACGGGTGAGTTTGACGGCCCGAGTATTGACCTGCTAGTAGCTGATCTTCGCGGTTTGAACTAATCGCCAATAAAGAAGCCCCTCGGTTTTCGACCGAGGGGCTTCTTTTGATTTCTGGACTTACTGTCCGGTTCCTTCGTTTTGTTGGCCTTGAACGGGCGATGAACTGCCGGGAGCCGTGACATCAGATTTCTTGAGGTTCTCTTCAAACTTCTTCCAGAGGTCTTTGAGAGCAGGATCGGTGACATCGATCTTGGCTTCTTTGAGCATGGCTTGGAGTTTTTCGTTGATATCCTTAGTTTGTTGTCCTCGGGCGACGGCCAATCCTCGCTTGACGAGCTTTTTGCGGCTTTCAGTGATTTCCTGAGGTCGGGCTTCGGTTTTGCGAATGATGCTGAATTTGGCGAACATTCCTTGTTGGTTTGGAATGGGAACCCACTCTGTAACTTTGCCGGGGGAAGTTTTTTCAACTGCGGCTCGGAAGTCCGGCCCGAGTTGGGTGAGAGGGACACCGGTTGGGAACTGTCGCGCTCCGAACTTTCCTCCGGTCGTTTTGGCTTCTGGGTCGAGACTCAGTTTAACTGCTGCGTCGGTAAACTTAGCTCCCTCGACCAGGGCTTTATCGACTTGTGGTCGGCTCTGGTTGTTGGCGACGATCCAGTACATGTCGGCTTTGGCGGGATCTTCAAATTCAGCCTTGTTGTCCTTGATGTACTTATCAACTTCTTCGTCGGAAATTGTGATGCCTTTTGAGATCAGGTTTTGTTGGGCCAAATCAACTTCAACTTGATCTTTGATGCCTTTCATGGACAGGCCACGGGCTTGGAGATTTTTGACATATCCGGGGCTGACATCGCCGAGGAGTTTGATGTGATTCTCGACGTCATCGGGGGTGGGTGCAACGCCTTCATTCTTTGCCATTTGAAGGACAAGCTTGCGAACGACGAGGTCTTGCATAGCTTGAAAGGCCAGGGTGTCTTGCACTTGAACATTGACTGGTTGACCTTGGATGCTGGCTCGAACGGTTTGCTTGGCTTCGAGATATTCGAGTAGTTCAGCGTTGGTGATTGGGGCACCGTTGACATTGGCGAACCCACCGGCAGCGGCTTTATCGCCGCATCCGACGAGGGTCAGAGCCATCGCAGCGGTGGCGATGATGAGTAATCCTTTGAATTTCATGGTGGTGTGTGTCCGACAGTGATTTTGGAAGCATTATCGCTTCCGTGTGTTTGTTCAACACCTATCGTGCATAAAGTGTGCCATAAAGCTAGGCCGAGATATCGAGACTTGGGTGACACTCGGGATCGACAGGGTTGATGTGTAGGATATTGGCTTGTTCGGTGAGCTCTTCGGGCGATAGAGTCAACTCAACGGAATCTTGGTCTGAATCAGTGGGTGGTTGGTCGTGCTGGGGGGACTGTTCCCGCTTGGAATTGCGGGGATTGACCGTGTTTTGGGGCGTTATGCGGTAGGTTGCACTGATTTCTCGGATGTCGCCCATGGTTTGGGCCCTCCTTGATTGGATTTATGCGACGTGGGGCACTCCTTCATCTTTCAGGTAGGAGCGGAGTCGGCCCATGGCTTGGGTGTGGAGTTGGTAGACGCGGCTTTCGGAAACACCGAGTACCTTGCCAATTTCTTTGAAAGTGAGTCCTTCAAAGTAGTAGAGGGCAATAACGAGGCGTTCTCGTTCGGGGAGGCGATCTACACCGGCGGACATGGCTCGGCGGAGTTCTTTGCCGTCCATTTGGTCTTCGGTATCGGCGTCTTCGTCCACGATCATTTCGATAAAGTGGATGTGGTCTTCGCCTTCTCCGGAACCACCACCGACGACGTCGTCGAGCGAATAGACATTGGTTTTGCCGACCCGGACGAGGAGATCGCTGACTTCTTTTTCGGACATTCCCAGGAAGTTGGAGAGTTCTCGTTGATCGGCGGGGCGACCGTATTCTTTTTCAAGATGTTTTTGGGCTTTGTCGAGGGCTTTGAGTTTTTCGCGGATGGATCGGGGCACCCAGTCTTCGTCGCGAAGCATTTCGAGAATTGCGCCTCGGACGAGCGCGATAGCGTAGGTTTCAAATTTAACGTCTCGGGTTGGGTCGTATTGGTCAACCGCTTTGATAAGACCGATTACACCGGCGGAGACGAGGTCATCTCGGTCGAGGCCGTTGGGGACTGAGGTGACTAGGCGTCCGGAGGTGATTTTTACGAGATAGGAGTAATGGTTGATGAGTTCAGATCGTGCACCGGGGCTTTTGTAGACCTTGTATTCAATCCAAGTTCTCTGTAAGGTTTCGGGTGATAGCGGCATGATGTGGCGAACTCCTGTTGTTTATGCTGCGGCTTCTTCGGGAGGATCGAGGTTGTCTTCGTTTGGCTTCGACTCATTTGGGATGAGTGAGCTTGCCTCAACAACTGTTCCACCTGGCTGTCCAAAGAAGCTTTCCCAGAGAGCTCCGGCCAGGTGTCCGACAAAGAATGCCACCAATCCACGGACGGTGGAAGTCCATGGTTCGATTCCATTGACGATACAAACCGCCAATGCGACAAACGCAAACAATCCGCCTAAGAGCTTAGGCATGATTGACCTCGGGAGAGGAGAATTTTGCGATTGTCACAGTATTGATACTGGCACTCGGACTTTTGTTCCTTAGGGTGAAGTTGATTTTTTACTTCAGGTTTTTTCGGCTGGAGGCTCATGGTTGATTTCAATTTTGAGTCCGTCGTAGGCGAGTCGGATGTTGGGAGGGAGCGAAGATTCGGTTAAAGAATGGTCGTAATCGTCCGATAGGTGGGTGAAAAATGTGGTTTCAGCGGCGAGTTCTTGTGCTACATGAAGAGATTTTTCGAAATGGAAGTGGTTTGGATGGGGGGCGAGGCGAACGGCATCGAGGACGAGGGTTTTGAGACCTTCGAGATGGGGCCAGACGGACTCGGGGATGTGGCTGACGTCGGTGACATAGGCGAAATCGCCGATGCGGAAGGCGAGGCATGGGATAGGGCCATGTTCGACCCAGAATGTTTGGAATGTGACCCCGCCCAGTGTGATTTGATCGGGAATATCGATGAGATCGAGTCGCGGCACCCATATTCCGGGAGGATAGTCACGAAATGCGTAGGAGAAGACCCGCCGAATATCTTCTTGGTATTGGGGAGAAGTGTAGACGGGAATTGAAGTTTGATATTTGAGACAGAAAGCCCGGACATCATCCATTCCCATGATGTGGTCTGCATGGGTGTGAGTGATGATGACGGCTTCAATATCCTTGATCCCTTCCCGGAGAAGCTGCAGGCGCATTTCGGGGGCGCAGTCAACGAGAATGTTTCCAGTTGGTCCTTGGATGAGGCAGCTGGGGCGGGTGCGATGATTTTTAGAGTCAGCCAGGAAGGAATCGGGGTAGTCCTTTCCGAGCGTGGGCACGCCGTTGCTGGTGCCCGACCCGAGAATGATCGCGGAGGATTTCATCCGGCGAACGATTTTTCAAGAACCTTGAGAGCGACAAAGGTGCTCGGAAGTTCGGTGTACTGGGCAATTCGTTCGAGGCATCGGGCGTAGTTCCGCTCGGCGAGGTCATCATTGATGGGAGTTTCGATGAGTGCGTCAGCAACGATTTCGATGGCTTCTTGGAAATACCTTGCGCGATTTTGGGGAAGCGACCGGTTTTGGGTTTCGGCGTGCTTCCGGCTGAGTTGTTCGTAGATGGTGTCCCAGCTCTTGCCGGCGATGATTTCGGCTTTTTGGCGAGCGAGGGCTTGATCTTGGAGTTTGCGCCGTTCGACTTGTCGCTTTTTCTCAGTTTCCCAATCGGCTTCGGTGGTGCCGTTGATCACGATGAGGTTGACGCGCTGGTTGAGACGTCGGCCCATCTCCGATTCGACGGCGGATCGCACCTGGGGGAGCTTGAGGTGCCCGATCAGTTGGGAGTCTGAGCCAGGGAGCCCGAGAACGAGTGAATCTTCTTCGAGTGCGACAGGAACCGAGGATTTGAGTGCGGTCCAGACGCCGACTCCGGTGACTCGGTTCATGATTACCGGTAGAGTTTCTTTCCACGCTTCCGCAACTGCCGCCATGATCTCTTATTATGGTTGGTTTTTGCTGTCGTTTGCCTTATTAGGATTTCGTTTCTGGGTCGGGCGTGAATTCGAGAAGTTCGTACCCTCGGATTTTTGCGGTTCCGGTGGCACCGGGGGTGAGGGAATCAGCCAGGGATTGCTCAAGTCGGAGCGGGTGCTTATCACCGTTGCGGAAGCGGATGAGAACGATGAGCTGACCTTTTTCCGTCCGGCTGAGATTGAGGATTCGACTTTTTGGCTCGTTGGTTTCCCGGACTTCGGATTTGTAGTAGCCCCGTTCGTTCCACCCGATGATGACGGCGATGATGAAGCAAAGGATGCCGAGGACGGCGATGGACAGGGTGAGCGGCAGAAATATTGGACGCACCACGGAGATTTCCTTGTCGTTGGCGGCTTGAACGAGATTAGTGACGGTGGCTCCAAGGAGGAGTATCCAGCCGAGGATCATGAGACTGTAAGCGGCTTTTCGTCGGGAGGTCATGGGATCTAGCTTTAGTCTACGGAATTCGATTGGTGGGGTGCAGGATGGTGAACTAGCGAAGGAGTGCTTGGAGGATGAGGACTACGGAGCCGACGAGGATCAATACGGCAAAAAAGGTGGCGACGAGGGATGCGGTTCGTTCAGTTGCGGTTGGTTCTAGCGCTTTACTTTTTCTCTTGATGAGTTCCGATTTTGGGAGAAGGCGATCGAGGATTGTATTGATTTGCTCAATGCGGATGAGGGGCGCAGAGGGATCAGGGCGATGGTGTCCGGGGCGTTCGACGGAATAGAGCGGTTCTTCAAGTTCTCGAAGTCGGGTTGAGATTCGTGATGCAAGTTCCTGGCGGCGAAGGTCGTGAAGTAGGGCGGAGATTTCAGCTTCGTTGTGGCCAGTGGCTTCGCAGATTGCGGCGATGGTGACCCACTCGTCGTAGGGTGAAATTTTATGAGTTTCTTGGGCCAGGGACTCTTCTTGCAGGGAGTGAAGGACGGATTGGAGTTCTTGATCAGAAACGAGAGGGGAATTGAGGGTTGCTTCGGTTCCGTCGAAAGGTTGGTGTTTGAGGGACATGGAATTGAGAAGAGTTACGCTGAGATTATGACCGTAAGGGGTAATTTGGAAGAGATGCGTCTGTTTTTTTCGACGGGTGAAGCGAGTGGAGATGCTTATGCAGCGGCTTTAGCGAAGCGTTTTCGGGGGGATGTTGTACGTGCGGAGGGTGTTGTTGGAGCTCGGGGCAGGGCGATGGGAATTGACGTTGTGGCGGACAACCGAGATTGGGGTTCGATCGGAATTTTTGAGAGTTTGCGGGTTGCTCCTCGGGTGTTGCGAGGCTATCGAACGGCGTTGGCGGCTTTGGCCCAGGGGGAGCCCGGGGTGTGCATTCCGATTGATTATGGGTACATGAATATCAAGTTAGCGCGGCGGGCTAAGGAGATGGGGTGGAAAGTGCTTTACTTTGTGCCCCCAGGGAGTTGGAGAAAGACAAAGCAAGGGTCAGACTTGCCGGAGATTACGCATGAGATCGTAACGCCGTTTGAATGGAGTGCGGAGATTTTGAACAAGATGGGGGGGAGTGCTCATTGGTTCGGGCATCCTTTGCGGCAGATGGTGGCCGAGTCAGGCGATGAAGGTGGGGTTCGAGAGGGGATCGCTGTTTTGCCGGGGAGTCGGATGCATGAGATTGAGAGTAATGTTCCGGCGATCGCGGCAGCGTTGCAAAACTGGACAGGACGAGTGAGGGTGAGTCGTGCGCCGAATATTGATTCAGGGGCGTTGCGCGACGTTTGGCGGAAGGCCGGAGTCGTGGAAATTGAACTTGAGACCGAGTTGTATCCGCTGTTAAAGAGTTCGGAAGTAGCGATTGTTTGTTCGGGAACTGCGACTTTGGAGAGTGCGCTCTGCGATTGTCCAAGCGTTGTGGTTTACCGAGGTAACAAAATCATGGAGTTGGAATATCGCATTCGGAAGCCGAAATTTGACTACATTAGCTTGCCGAATATTTTGTTGGGCCAGGGGTTGTTACCGGAGTTGATTCAGTGGGACGCGGAACCGGGGAAGATTTGGAACGAAGTTGAGGATTTGTTGGGAGGTGGTGCGGAGCGACAACGAATTGGGTTTCGGGAACTGGAGGAGATTTTGGGACCGGCAGATGCATTGGATCGGTCGGCGGATTTGATTCGAGACTTGGCGGGTCGCTGAGGACTTTTTTTGGGACTGGGAACCAGATCGGGAATTCGCTTGTTGGTTAGTTCATAGACAACCAGTCGAGGCCATGAGCCAAGTCCAAGGTTAGCGAAGCAGAGCAAGATCATTGCGGGGTGACTCCGAACCAGAGTTCCCCGCATTTTTTTGTGTCTTTGCTGGTATCGGTACGGGGTTTGGTCAAGTTGCCCTGCAGAAATTTTTGCGTTGACCAATTGTTAAACACGGAAGACGTCCGGGCAGACTACACGACTTGATCGTTGTGGATGACCTGGAAGATGTAACCACACCAACGCAATTCGCCGGCTGAGATTTGTCCTCTCCTTCTCAGTCGGTGTTTTTTATTTGCCGGGCTATAATTCTCTATGGCGATTGGTTGGGAAAGTGATCGGGTTCGGCTTGCGCCGATGAATCGGGCGCGGCACTTTGAGAATTGTTTGAATTGGGTGAATGACCCAGATGTGACGGAGTGGCTTTGCATTGGGGATTATCCAACAGGAGAGAAGAGCCAATCGGAGTGGTTTGACCGGATGACAGGAGACACACGGACTGATGTGGTCTTCGCGATTGAGCTTTTGGACGGAACTCATATTGGTCAGACGGGGATTCATGAAATCAATCGGTCGGATGCATATGGTTCTACGGGGAGCTTTATTGGTGTTCCGGAGATGCGGGGGAAGGGCTACGGAACTGAAGCAGCGAAGCTGAGGGCATGGTATTGCTTTGAGGTTCTGGGGTTCCGGATGATCATGAGCGGCTACTTCTCGGGCAACGATCGGAGTGCGCGCATGAGTGAGAAAGCTGGCTACGTGGAATATGGTCGGATTCCGGGTCAGTTTTGGAAGCGCGGGGCTTATCGGGATCATGTTTTGACCTTGTTGACGCGGGATCGTTGGATGGAGTTGAGTCAGGGTCAGAAGAACTGGTAGCTGGTGAAAAGTTCCGGGGTCGGAATTGGAGCGGGTGATACACTTGCGGCGTGGCGATGAGACCTGCGGATGCGAGTACGGATGAGTTGATGATTAACGTTCTTCGGTGCCTTTCGATGGATATGGTGCAGGCGGCGAATAGCGGTCATCCGGGGCTCCCGCTCGGAGCGGCACCGATGGCTTATACGCTGTATTCCAAGTTTATGCGCTTTGATCCCGCGCGTCCGGATTGGTTCAACCGTGATCGCTTCATTTTGTCGCCGGGGCATGGATCATCTTTGCTGTATTCGGTTTTGCACCAGTTCGGATTTGATCTTCCGCTTGATGAACTGAAGCAGTTTCGGCAACTGGGAAGTAAGACTCCGGGCCACCCTGAGGTGGGTTTGACGGCGGGAGTGGAATGTACAACGGGTCCGCTTGGTCAGGGGTTTGCAAATGGGGTCGGAATGGCGATCGCTGAACGATGGTTGAATCACCGATTCGGTGACATTGTTAACCATAAGGTTTATGCAATTGTGAGCGACGGTGACTTGATGGAGGGCGTTGCGGTGGAAGCGGCAAGTCTGGCGGGACATTTAGGATTGGGCAATTTGATTTATCTTTATGATTCAAACGACATTAGTTTGGATGGACCTTGCGACAAGGCCTACACGGAGAATGTTGGTGCGAAATTCCGGGCTATGGGGTGGCATGTGATCGAGGTTGCGGATGGTAATGACTTGCTTACTTTGAACCATGCGGTGGAAACAGCTCGAAACGAAAATACTAAGCCAAGTTTGGTGATTGTGAAGACGATCATTGGATTTGCGAGTCCGTTGGCGGGATCCAGTAAGTCCCACGGTGCGCCATTAGGGCTGGAGAATGTTGCTTCGACTAAACAGGCACTTGGATACCCGAGTACGGAGCCGTTTTTTGTGCCTGAGGGGTTTGAGAATGTTGCTGCTGAGGCTCGGAATAAGGGTACGGCGTTGAGCGGTGAGTGGGATGAACGATTCGCAGCTTTCCAATCGGAGAATCCCGAACTGGCGTCAGAGTTGAGTTGCTTGATCTCAGGAGGATTGCCGGCGGGTTGGTCGGATGAAGTCCGAGCATTGAAGTGGGATGATGGAAAAGTAGCGACTCGTGACGCGGGCCAGGCGGTTCTGAACGCCGTGGCGAATTCGGTGCCCTGGGTTGTGGGAGGAACGGCAGATTTGGGATCATCAACTAAAGCGGTGATCAAGAATTCTGGGGACTTTTCAATCGGAAACCAACCGGATGGTCGAAACGTGTGGTTTGGTGTTCGGGAACATGCGATGGGGGCAATAGTAAACGGAATGTGTTTGAGTGGGTTGCGATCGTTTGGCTCAACTTTCTTGGTATTCAGCGATTATATGCGCGGTTCTATTCGGCTGGCTTCGCTCTCGCACTTGAGTTCACTATTCATTTTCAGTCACGATTCGGTCTTTGTGGGTGAAGATGGTCCGACCCACCAACCGGTTGAACATGTTGAAAGCTTGCGGATTATTCCGGGTTTGCAGGTGTTCCGTCCGGCGGACGCTTTGGAGACGGCGGCGTGCTATGAGGTAGCGGTGGGCTCGGGAAGGGCCTCGGCTTTAGTCTTGACTCGGCAGGGCGTTCCGGTTTTGAATGCTTTTTCTGATAGGATTGGGACGGGTGTTGCTCACGGTGGGTATGTCCTGGCGGAGGGTGATGACATTGCATTGATTGCTTGTGGAAGCGAGGTTGGCTTGGCGTTGGATGCGCGGGCGGCTTTGGCCGAGCAGGGGATTGGGGCGCGCGTGGTTTCTGTCCCGTGCCGTGAGGTGTTTATGGCTCAGGATGAGGTGTATCGGCTCGCGGTGTTGCCAATGGGTGTTCCCCAGGTCGTTGTCGAGGCGGGTGTGACCTCCGGCTGGCTGGGACTTGGGGCGAGCAATCGATCCGCAGTTGGAATCAATCGCTTTGGCGAATCAGCACCGGGGGATACAGTCTATGCTCATCTCGGCATGACTGTTGACCATGTAGTGGATGCTGCGAAGGCTTTAGTCGGGCGGTAAGAGCCCGAGTAAATTTGCCTCGCCTTCCATTGCGGTGATGCAGTTTGTGATGTGATCTGAGAGTTCGAGACCAAGCAACTCTGCGCCTCGGTGAACATCGTCTCGGTTGACACCAGCGGCGAAGTTTGCGGTCTTGAGCTTTTTGAGAACGCTTTTTGCCGTGAGGCCACGGATTCGTTCGGGCCGGACATAGCAACAGGCGGTGATGAACCCACTGAGTTCGTCGCATGCGAAGAGGGTACGTTCGAGAGGAGAATCTGGTTCGATGCCGGTTTTGGCCGGATAGTGCGCGGCAATTGCTCGGATGATGGTGTAATCAACCTTTTGGTTTGTCAAATATTCCATTGCCCAGAGGGGATGTTCTTCGGGGTGAAGCTCGTAGTCAAAGTCATGAAGGAGTCCGGCAATCCGGTATGGAGTTTCGTCGGCGTTGGTGAGATGCGCGTAATGGGCCATGCAGACTTCAACTCCGAGCATGTGCCGCTGAAGGGCTTCGCTCGGGGTGTGCTCAATCATGAGTTGGAGGGCTTCGTCGCGGGTCATGAGGTTGAGTTTAGCTGTTTCAAGTAGTCCTGTTGAGCTTGGTTTTTGAGTTGGAGCGTGCGATTGTTTGACCTGATGTAGAGAGCGGGTTCTTCGCCACTGTTCTGGAGCATGTGAGGTCGGTTGGGACTGGGTTTGACTTGGATCGTGAGGAGAAGATGGGGGCCATAGTTAACGATTTGCATAAGGTAGTAACCATGGGGATAGGGCACGATCCGCTGTTTGATTGCTTCGCTCACAATTTGGAGAAATGTGTCCTGAGGGTCGGGGGAGTTGAGAAGGGAGAAGTCACCGGCTAGACCGATGGGATTGAGAGCGTTGTCTATGCCGATGATCAGGGTGCCACCTTCTGAATTAAGGAATGCACAGATTGTTTTGAGGCAGGCCGTTTCTTGGTGTTTGTTCTTCTGCTGGGCGGCGGTGTCGAATCGGAATGTGGCTTTATATTCTCGGGTCATGCTTTCGGGGGGGAAGTACCCTTTGAGGTGTTCAGCTGAAGGATCGAACTGGCAAAGTTCTGGATTTTGGTGAAGATAGGCTTTGAGTCGAAGAGCGTTCTTGCTGGCGGAAAGGAGAACCTTTTGGTTGAGAAAATTTCCGGAGACGTGTTGCGGGAAGTGGGGGATAAAATCTTCGAGGCACATTTGCGTAGCGAGGTTGAAGAGTAGTGGATAGTGATCAGCGGGCAGTGTGAGGGGTGAGTTATTGAGACTTGCTGTTTCATCCCACCATTCAGTTGATTCAAGTGGTGTGCAGATGAAGTTCGATTCAGGAATGGGTGAGGGGAGTCGCGATTTTTGGAGGGTGCTTGGCTCGTGGAGACCCCGTTCAAAGGTGAGCCTGATTAACTGAAATGGAGTGTAGGGTGATTCAGGGTTAGAGGTGTTTGATTGGAGAATTTGGAATGCATTTGGATCAACTTGACGCAGAAAAACTAGGCGGATGATCCAGGCTAAGACAATTTCTCTTTGGTGATACGGTGGTAGGTTACCATCCAGACTTTGCCCGAGATGTTCAAGTTCATCCATAAGGTGGAGTTATGGCTGGCTCCACCGGGCGAGGGTTCGGAAGGAGGTACTGGAATAGAGGGCGGCAGCTTTGGGTTTTTGGGCAGGTGTCCAAAGGAGGATTCCTGAACTGATTGATTCGATGCCGCAATCGTTTGGGATAACGATTTCTGATCCTGAACTGAGGCTGAAGAGGATGCTTCGGCTATTGGATTTGTAATGCAATACGGATGGGGCATAGAGTCCGGCGATTGCGCCTCTAATTTCGCCGACGGCTTGGGATGTTTTGGTTTCTCGGTCGATGAGGCTTATGATAAAGGTTTGGGCCGGAGTTTTTTGGATTCCGAGTCCGGAAAGGCTTCCGGGGACGAGTTTTGCGTCAACGAATTTGGCCCCGAGTGCACTCTTTGTGAACGACTTGGACTCTGTGGAATAGGATTCGAGTAGAGAGACGTCTCCGCTATGGGTGACGGTTGAGAGTTCTCCGTTCTCGAAGATGAGTTTGTCGTTGACTCTCCCGGTGGCTTGAGTGAAAGAGTCAAATCGACCGAGGTAGGTCGCGGTTGGTTTGCCTTTGGGGAATTCAAATCGCATAAGAACTTCGAGCCAGGGCTTTCCGGCTTTGTCATCCCAGCGGAGGATGATAAATGCTGAGTCATTGACTTTTTCCCAGCCCGAGACGGCAGAAACTTCGAGTTTTTTGGATCCGGCGGCAACATCGCGGTTGATCTGATCGCGTTGCTCTTTTGTGAACAGTTTGTCGGATGTGGCGATGGAATTATAGGTTGCGTAGGTTGATTTATTATTCTTGCGGAATCCTATGCCGTTGGAATCGAATGTGAGGACATGATCCGCGACGGGGAGCCAGAGGCGTCCGGTTGCGGTGTTCATGGGTTCAAAGCCCGGTTTTAGGGAAACATTTGTCTTGCCTTCCGGTCCATTTATGGTAAACAGGTCGTCTTGAAACGTGATTTGTCGCAAGGGTGCTTGCTGGGTGAGAACGATCCCGGCGGCGAGGCTTGCCAAACTCATGGAGAATAGTATGACTTGTCCGGGGTGTCCAAGGTACGACGAAGAGCGCAGAGTTTGCAAAGATGGGAAGATGAACCCCCAGCGTCGCGAGATGGCGAACGAAGTTGTCCGGGTTTATGGATTGCGAGTGATTTGTCCGTTTAATGATTTCCGAGAAGAATTGATTTATGCTCGTTCAGGGCCATTGAGCCGGAAGAAGGATTAAACCGCTTCGGAAGGGATTTCGCTCTCGATTTTCTCGATGAGAATGCGCTGAATGCGTCTTCCGTCACTGTCCTCGATGTGGAAGTGATAGTTATCATCGGAGATCGATTCCCCGATTGCGGGTTGGCGTCCGAATAAGCCAAAAACATAGCCGCCGATGGTGTCAAATTCTTCACTTTCAAAATCAGAGCCAATTGTTTCGTTGACGTCGTCAATGTGCAGTTTGCCGCTGACTGAATGCCCCGCATCTTTAGCTTGAATTTCGGTGATTTCCTCGTCGTATTCGTCTACGATTTCGCCGACAAGTTCTTCGACAATATCTTCGATGGTGACGAGTCCAGCGGTTCCACCGTACTCATCCTGGACAATAACCATTTGAGTTTTTTTGGCTCTCATTTCACCGAGGAGGGAATGGAGCTTTTGGGTTTCGTGAACCGGGAAGACGGGCCGCATGATTTGGTCGATTGGGATGTCGCCTTGGTTTCGGGCGAGGGCACGGAGAACGTCTTTGGCGTGGACTATTCCAATGATGTTGTCATCGGTTTCTTGGTAGATGGGGAATCGGGAATGACCGGTTGCTTCGACAAGGTTAGCGACGGCTTTGATATCGGCATCAATGGGAATGGATTCCATATCGACCCGGGGAGTCATGATTTCTCGGGCGACGGTATCGCCAAATTCAAAGACTGATTCAAGGAGTTCTCGCTCTTCTTCTTCGATTCCACCGGCGTCATCGTTGGATTCAAGAATTTCCTTAATCTCTTCCTCCACGCGGTTATCGATGGTGAATTTTGCGTTGGTATTGAACCGTTTGGCGATCAGGTTAGCAATGCGGACGCTGACGATGCCAGGAATGCGGAAGATCGCGTTGAAAATACGAAGAAGCCACCCGATTCTGAGCATTGAGTCAATGGGATGGGTGACGGCGACCGATTTGGCAACGAGTTCTGCAACAACGACGTTGATGCCGATGATGAAGATGCTGAGGATTGTAGCGGCGATGCTGGCACTGTAGAAGAAGTCCAGAGGCTGACTTGTGGGAGTGATCCAGCCGAGTTGGGTCGCGATAGCGGGGGCGGGGATGAGGCAGAGGAGGACGAGCCAGGCGCGCATTGTTTGGGCACCGAGGACACAAGCGGCGACGATGCTGTCTTTATTCTCGACAAGGAAGTCGAGAGTGCGGGCGGCCCGAGAATTTTCTTCTTGAGTGCGAACGTGGCTGGGCCGGAGAACTTCCAGGCCCGAGTATCCGGCGACGCATATTGCGTTAACGATCATGATGGCGATGAAGGCCAAGATGATTCCGATGATTGCCACTGGGTTGGCGAAGGCACTGGATGCTTCGTTTTGGTTTGCAGCAGACAAGCTTTGGGCAAATGTGAGAACCGGAATCACGAGAACTGCGAGAGTCAGCGTGAGGGTGATCCCATGATTTGCGAGGCTTATCCGCCGCGTACGTTCACTGGGGTCGCTTTTCATTTGTGGACGTTTTTTTGCATTGTATCACTTTGGAATCAGCGCGAAAAGCACGATTCCCACCGTCACGCCTACGGTTGCACCGAGGGCAAGTTCAAAGATGGAGTGAAACTTTGCTTCGAGCCGACTCTGGGCGATGATGGCGGCGAGAAGGATCGCAATCCCGCCGACAAGGACATTATCGGCAAGGATCAGAGCGGCTGTAGCGAGAAAGAAACCGATTGCGGCATGACCGCTCACGAGGCCCCCTTGGAGGACTTGACCTCGGGAGCCGATACCTTTGCCGATGATCACACAGACGAGGACGAGGGCTAGACCGACGATAATGCGACCAACAGGGTTCAGGCCAACGCCATCGGCCATTAGGGATACACGAATGCGTTCCCACTGACCATCACCGAGAGCGATGAGAGAGCCCACGATGATTGCCATGATGGTGGTTATGAGGACGGCACCGGCGGCGATATCTTTGGCAAATTTGGCCAAGGGGTGGTAGTTGGGGCTGGCGAGGTCTACGGTGGCTTCGATCGCGCTGTTGAACATTTCCGCGACAAGGACGAAGGTGATCATAAAGAGAAGGACCAGGATTTCGCGGAAGGGGAGTTGGAAGAACATCGCCGCCATCAGGGTGGTGAAGGTGACGTACAGGTGGATGCGCATATGGCGCTGGGTTCGGAAGGTGTGGATGACCCCGCGAAAGGCAACGCGGAACGGAGAAAGGAGGTCGGGGCTAGCCAATGTGCTCGTACTCCTCGTAGGGGACAGACATCCATGATTCGTCGGTCGGGAGTCCGACGGCTCGGATGATTGCATTCATGGCGGCGATCATTTGGGTTTGATCGTTTGGTGTGTGATCGTCGAAACCGACAAGGTGGAGAGCTCCGTGAACGGCGAGCATGGCGGCTTCTTCGACGGGCTTGACGCCTCTTTTTTGGGCTTGATAGACCGCTACGTCCCAATTGACGACGACATCACCAAGAGTTGTTGGGTCGAATTTGGGGCCGGGAAATGTGAGCACATCGGTCACGTTATCTTGTTGACGGAATTGGTTGTTCAAGCGGCGCACCTCGGCGGATGGAGCAAGGGTAATGACGAGTTCCCCGTTGGGGGCGTTGTAACGCTGTAGGGCGAAGAGGACAGCGCGCTGAATGGGTTCATAAACTTTGCGCTTCGGAAGAGTGTTCTGTATGATCACTCGGTGCTTTACTTTCAAGACTTCGTCCTCCTTGGTCAAGTTGTACGGAAGCTCCGACGGTCGTGACCGTTGAATCTGTCGGATATTGAACACGCTCGTGGCGCACTGCGCGGAGGGTTCGGCAGAAGCTGTCCGCGATGACTCCTAGTTCACGGAAAGTGAGATCAGATTCATCGAGTTGCCCGTCAGCGCGGGATCTTTCGATGAGGTTGGTGACGTACAGTTCGAGTGATTGATCACGCGAGGCGACTCGGGAAGCGGCTTCGACAATATCGGCCAGATGGAGGATGGCGGACTCTTTGGATTGAGGTTTGGGGCCGGGGTAGCGGAATTTTTCTTCCAGTTCGGGGGTGGGAGTTGTGCCGCGTTCTTGCATGGCGCGATGGAAGAAGTAGGTGATCAGGCTGGTACCGTGATGTTGGGCGATTCCATCGACAATGACTTGCGGAAGTCGTTGTTTTTTGGCCATTTCCACGCCATCGGTGACGTGGGCGGCGATGATTTGGGCACTGAGGCTGGGGCTGAGTTCGTTGTGGATGTTCTCGCCGATCTGGTTCTCGATGAAGTAGTTTGGTCGAGCAGTTTTGCCGATGTCATGGTAGTAAGCCATGGTTCGGCAGAGGAGGGGATTGGCTCCGACTTCGCGAGCGGCCGATTCAGCGAGGTTGCCGACTCCAACGCTGTGGGCGTATGTTCCGGGAGCGCGGAGGACGAGTTCTCGGATGAGGGGTTGTTCGGGTGAGCAGAGTTCGAGAAGGGTCCAGTCGGAAACGATTCCGAATAGTTTTTCGAATATTGCGACACCAAGCCAGAAGATTGCGGTTGCAATAACGGCGGCGATGCCACCCCAGAGCATGGCTTCGTACCAGGCTGCATTCATGGCGGGCATGAGAAGCACCATGCTGACGCTGATAATGCTTTGGGCAAGCACTTGAACGGACATCGCCCGAATGAGGTCGCTTCGTTGTTTGAGAGGATTGACTACGTGGGCGGCAACCGAGCCGGCTAGCCATGCACCAGCGGCGAGGTCAACTGGCACGGCACCTGTGATCCCGAGGAGCAGGACGCTCATGCTGAGACCGACAATGCTGAGGCCAGGAGAGGCAAGAGCTCCGATCAGCATGGCTTGGGCGACGAGTGGAGCCATGAGAAGGAATCCGACCCGCGTGAGGTCATCGGGATTCATCGCGATGTTGGCAACTTGAGTACCGGAGACGGCTAGCAGGCTGATCACCCAAATGAGTTTTTCAAGTCGGGATCGGTTTGCAGAATTCGTTTCAACGGATCGGAGATGGGCACTCAGCATGATTCCGCTGAGAATCGCGAGGATGAGGGTTCCGATTGCGACGGAGATGGAAACGGGCCACTCTCGGTGAATGAGAAGTAGCACAGCCATTGTGGCGGCTCCGGTCAGGCGAAGCCCCACTTTGAGAGATATTGTTCCAAGGTTCGCCTTTCCTTCTCCGGAGAGGCGGGTCCATTTTTTGATGCTGAAGTCAGCCATGGTGCGCCCTGTGTTCAGGGCCTTTCATTAGTTTAACTGCGTTGCGGTCGTTTGCGTGCAGCTTTTCGTCGCTTTTCGCTCGGCTTTTCGTAGTGGGCGTGATCTTTGAGTTCACGGAGGAGCCCGCTTTGCGCAATTTTGAGGTTAAAGCGCTTGAGGGCCTGGTCGATGGATTCGCTGTTTTGGACGCTGACGTAAATCATTTCAATTCACCTTGGAGCGATGAAGATACCGCATTCCAAGTTACTGAGTTCGGGTCCCGGTTTGGGGTGGGAGTTCTCCTACGAAGACATAGTCGGCAAGTCCGCGGCTGACTTTACGGTTGGGCTCATCAGAAACGCAAACGACGCTTATCGAATTTGTCCCGTCCATTTGCTTAAGGCGATAATTGATCCCTTGATCGTACATAACGTGGCCTGATCCCGCAAGGATGACCATGATGTTTTTCTTGTAGGGCCAATCGCGACGCCAATCGAGTGCGGTTTTTGCCATTCCGATGTCCCAAGTGACTTGACCAGCGAGCATGTTGAATCCGGAACCGTTGAGAGGGTGACCTCCGATGAGGGCAGAGACGACTTTCTCGTGATTTGTATTGGTGAGATCCATGTAGGGCACCCACTTCTTTTCGAATTCGGTGAAAGCGTCGTAACTCTCGCGGCTGGCTTTGCGCACCATTTCCCGAGGAACGTTGAGAGCGGTAAGTCTGAGCTTATGATCCCGAATAGCCTCGAAGACGGGGCGATAGGCATTGAAGTTGTGTCCCCAGGTGTTCTTCCAATCGCTTGAGACTTCAAATTCTTCGATCGTTTCCATTCCCGAGCTGAGGCCGTTGACTTGCATTTGTCGGTCGCGGGTGACCATTTCCATTCCAACAGTGACGAGGCGACCTCTTTTCACCAGGGCGCGAATGATGTCGGCTTGAGCTTGGTGGTGGGATGGAGTTGCATGGCTTTCACCGACGAGGATAAATTGAACGGAGTCGGCGGCGGCAGCGATTTCGTCGGGGGTCGTCAGTTTTGCGGACCGGGTGTCGGTGAATCCCATTCGGGCGGTGACGGTGCCCTTTCTGCCGATGTCGAGGAGGTATGGATCAGGGGCGTCTTGGGTTTTAGTGAGAGCGATTCCGAGACCGAGGGTTGTGATCATGTTGTTATTTTACGGATTTTGGGAGTGATTGTTCGGCGAGGTGGCGAGCAATTTCAGCCGGGAATGAGGGCCGGTTATAGATCCAGCCGCTGTATATTTGGATGAAGTCGGCTCCGGATTCTAGCCGTTCTTGGGCATCGAGGGGGTTGAGTATTCCCCAACACCAATGAGATGGAGAGTGGGGGGGCGTTTGACTTGAGAAATTTGAGGACGGCAAGAGACTTCTCTTTGACGGGGGCACCACTGAGTCCACCCAAAATTTCGGGATCCTTGGGGAGCATGTCGCGGCTGATGGTCGTGTTGGTTGCGATGAGGCCAGTGAGTTTGAGATCAGATGCGACTTGGAGAATTTCGTCGAGGGCGGATTCGGTGAGGTCAGGGGCGATTTTTACGAAAAGGGGTTTTGTATCGTCAATCGCTTTGATTTCGGAGATGATTCTTGTAAGGGAGTCGCGGTCTTGGAGCGATCTGAGGCCCTCGGTATTGGGAGAACTGACGTTGATGGCGAAATAGTCGCCGTGTTCGCGAAGGAGCCGAAACGAGTAGGCATAGTCTTCGTGGGCTTCTTCGAGGGGGGTGACTTTGCTTTTGCCGATATTGATGCCGAGGGGGATTCCCGGTTGTGCGGATTGGAGGCGGGCGAGGAGGGCGTCGGCTCCGGCATTGTTGAAGCCCATCCGATTGATGACGGCTTTGTGTTCGGGGAGGCGAAACAGGCGAGGTTTGGGATTTCCGGCCTGGGGGTGTCGGGTGACGGTTCCAACTTCGATAAAGCCGAATCCAAATGACTTCCAGTGGTTGAGGGCAAGGCCGTCTTTATCGAATCCGGCGGCGAGACCGACGGGGTTTGGGAACTTGACGCCGAAGAGGGTTTTTTCGAGACTTGGATTGCTGTAAGGGGTTCCTCTCATGAACCCTCTTGCGATTGCGGACATGGCCAAGTGGTGTACTTTTTCTGCGTCGAAGCGGAAGAGGAGGGGACGGATTGATTCGTAGATCGCTTCTTTCATTTGCTGGAATTTGGCGCGGGGAGGGCTGTGACTTTGGGGTTGGTTTGGGTTGCGGGAACAACCCAAAAAATGATGATGCCAACGAGCAGAATGATGAGGGGTACCCAAGGGAGTTTTTCTGAGGAGCGGCCCGTCATTTGGCGGTGAGTATATCTTGGTAAGATTGCGGGTATGGCCCAGGTGAGTGGAGGGAATGTTGAGAGATGGTTACAATCTCCGGCCTTGGCTTGGTTGTTTGAGACCTTTACGTTTGTCGGGGAAGTTGTTTTGCTTTTCGGTCAGGCTTTGGGTCGGATTTTTCGGCGACCCTTTGAGTGGAAAGAGCTGTTTGGTCAAATGTCATTTGTGGGAGTGAGTTCCGTGCCGATTATTGCCCTCACCACTTTGAGTTCGGGTGCGGTCATTGCGCTCTACTCAGCGGATTTGCTTAAAAGCTTTGGGGCAAGTGGATTGGCCGGGGCAACGGTGACGCTGAGCGTGACGAGAGAGTTGGCCCCGGTTTTGGCGGGGATTATGGTCGCGGCACGTTGTGGAAGTGCGATGGCGGCCCAAATTGCGACGATGGCGGTGACGGAACAGATTGATGCGATGCGATCCTTGCGAGTGTCACCGATCAATTATCTCGTAGTGCCGCGTTTGATTGCTTGTGTGACGATGTTGCCGATTTTGGGAGTGGTGGGGATGTACGCGGGGGTGTTTGGAGGATATTTGGTGGCGGTACCGGTGAGTGGAATTCCGCAGGGAGCGTTTGTGAAGTCAATGCAACAGTATTTGGAGTTGAGTGATATCTATGGAGGGATGATCAAAACGCTTGTGTTTGGGGTGATTGTGGCTTTGGTGGCTTGCCAACAAGGTCTGCGGACTTCTGGTGGGGCGGTCGGAGTTGGCCATGCGACAACGCGTACGGTCGTTCTGACGATGGTTTTGATTTATGTTGCCAACTACTTTTTGACCGCAGTGTTGTTTAAGTAAGGGCGGGTTGTCCGAGGTTGGCGACGGATTCGTATGCTTTGATGGCGATTTGCGATGCTTTGAGTCCATCGGAAATGGTGGACATTGGCGGGCGACGGTCGATTATTGCGTCAAGGAAGTCGTTGACCATTGCGGCATCGAGATTGCTTCCCGATCCGGCTTGATGGACGCCGTTTTGGTTAGTGACCACTGCACCTTGGGCGAAGAGATCGAGTTCGATGACGCCTTTTTCACCGATCAGATTGAGCTTGACATTGCCCCATGTCGCGGCGTTGGCGGGACGGCTCCAGGATGAGTCAATGGTGGCAAACTGTCCACTTTGGTAGTCGATGGTGACCATGGCAGTGTCGTCGAATTCTCCAGAGTAGTGGTTGTTTCCGGTTTGAGCTTGGACTTGGGTGGGGTTGGATTGAAATATTCGTCGCAGGAGGTCAGCAACATGAACAACGTGGTCAATCATGGCTCCGCCTCCGCTGAGGGCTGGGTCGGTGAACCAACCGAAGGGGCATTTTCCTTGGTTCGTGGTGTTGGCGGCGAGGAGTTTGCCGATATCCCCTTTTTCGATGCGGGCGAGGGCATCTTTGAAGTTTGGCGAGAATGGGCACGGGAAGGCAGTAGCAAGGGTGAGATGGGAGTCTTTGATGAGATCAGCGATTTGCCGAGCGTGGTCTACGTTGGGGGCGATGGGTTTTTCGCATAGAATGTGTTTGCCGGCTCGGATTGCAGCGGCGATATGATCGCGATGATTCATATTTTCGCTGGCGATGGCAACCGCGTCAACTTGGTTGAGGAGGGTGTCGAGTTCAGTTGTTGAGTGAGTATCAAACTTTTGGGCGAGAGCTTCGGCTCGTTCTCGTTCATTATCCCAAATGCCGACGAATTCTGCTTTTGGGTTTTGGGTGAAGCAGGCGACAAACGATGGGGCATGGACGTGGGCGGCAGAGATCAGTCCAACTCGGATCGGCATGGATTCAGTATGGCCCAGCGGTAGACTTCGGTGCATCATGCCCGACAAGCATCTCGTGATAATTGATGGCTACAGCTTGCTGTTCCGCGCGTTTTATGGAACGCGATTTTTGAGTACGAGTGATGGTCGTCCTACGAATGCTTTGTTTGGGTTTGTTTCGATGTTGTTTCAGCTGTTGGAACAGCATCAGCCCCAGGCGATGATTGTGGCTTTGGACGCGCCGGGAAAGACGTTTCGCCATGCGGATTATGCGGAGTACAAGGGACTCGCCGGGAGACCCCTGAGGAGTTGGTGAGTCAGTTGATTTTTTCCCGGGAGTTGATTGAGGCACTCGGGATTCCGACGATTGAAGTCACGGGTTATGAGGCAGATGATGTTGTGGGAACAGTGAGTCGGTTGGGGGAAGAAAATGGTTATCGAACGACGATCGTGACCGGCGATTTGGACTCATTGCAACTCGTTGATGACTGCGTAAGCGTGATGACTACGAAGCGCGGGGTGACAGATGTCGTGATCTACGATGTTGCGGCGGTGCATGAGCGCTATGGGTTTGGCCCGGAGCGGGTGACGGACTATAAAGCTTTGGTGGGGGATACGAGTGACAATATTCCGGGAGTACCGGGAATCGGAGACAAGACGGCGACGTTGCTGATTAAAGAATTTGGGTCAATAGAGGGGATTGTTGAGAGATCGGCGGAAGTTCCGGAGAAGTTCTGGAAGAAGATTGAACCGAATCAAGACCAGATGGTCAAGAGTAAATGGTTGGCGACGATTATCCGCGATGTTCCGCTGGAATATGACTTTGCGCCGTACAAATTAAGCGCGGAGAAGGTTGCGAAAGCGCAGGCAATGCTCACGAGTTTAGAATTTCGGGGTCCATTGCGAAAATTTGAGCAGGTGATGGCACCTTACGTGGAAGGAGGTTCCGAAGCGATTGTTGTGACCCCGAGAGCGGCGGCAATTGAAATCAGCTATGACGACGACGTGATGAATGCGGAGGAGCTTCGGAATTGGGTGGGGGATGCGCGGTATGCGATTTTGATGGCGCAAGCGGAGGCTCAAGGGTCACTCTTGGACGAGGATGTTCAATTGGCTTATGTGGCGGTCAGTCGTAGCGTGCGACGGGCGAGCCGTGAAGCGGCTCTGGCGTTGTTTCAGGAGGATCCGAGCCGGGCGATTGCGCACGAGTCGAAGCCGTTTTATAAGGGTCAAGCCCATCCGACAGGCGTTCCGGGATTTGATGCGACCCTAGGTGCTTATGTGTTACAGACTGGTCGGTCTAATTATGCGCTCGGGGATTTGGCGCAAGGTTTTTTGGAATTGGATGCACCTCCACCAACGCCGCAGGATCAGGTGGCTTGCCTCTATGCAATGGAGGCGGTGATGCGTGAGCGGATTGAGAAAGAGGGGCAAACAAAAATTTTGGATGGGATTGAGTTGCCACTGGTACCGATTTTGTCGAGCATGGAGCATTACGGGATAGAACTGGATGCTGGTTCACTCAAAGAGTTTTCGACTGAGCTTGAGCACGAGCTCGGAATTGTTCAGAAACGGGCTTGGGAATTGGCGGGTCAAGAATTCAATATTTTGTCGCCAAAGCAGATTGGAGAGATTTTGTTCGACCAAATGCAGATTCCAGGCGGGAAAAAGACAAAGACAGGTTGGGCGACGGGGGCGGAAATTTTACAGGAGCTTGAAGTGGAGCACGAGATCGCGGGAGCGATTTTGCATTATCGTGAGCTTGCAAAACTCAAGAACACATATGCTGACTCTCTTCCAAAGATGAAGGGGCCGGACGGGCGGATTCATACGAGTTTTAATCAGGCGGTGGCGGCGACGGGGCGCTTGAGCTCCAATGAGCCCAATTTGCAGAATATTCCGATTCGGACGGAGTTGGGGCGAAAGATTCGCAAGGCATTTGTGGCGGCGGATGGATTCACACTAGGCTCGTTTGACTATTCACAGATTGAACTCCGGATTCTGGCGCACATTTGTCAGGACGAGAACTTGGTGGCAGCGTTCCAGAAACGGGAAGATGTCCACCGGGTCACGGCGGCATTGATGTATGGGATTTCCGAGGATGCGGTGACGAAGGAGCAACGGGGTTATGCGAAGCTTTTGAACTATGCGGTTCTTTATGGGGTGACGGGATATGGATTGGCGGCTCAGTTGGGCCGGGGATTCAGTGTTGAGGAAGCAAACGGTCTGATCAAACAGTACAACGAACGGTTCCCGAAAGTGAAAGCATTTACAGAAGGGATGGTTGAAGAAGCCCGGAGCAAAGGGTTCACAACGACGATTAGTGGTCGGCGGCGAAATTTCCCGGACATTCATGCGGGAAATCGGACAACGCGAGCTTATGCAGAGCGTCAGGCGATGAATGCGCCGATCCAGGGAACTGCGGCGGACATGATCAAGTTGGCGATGATTGACGTTTATAAGTCGATGGCGGGCCGAACTTCACGGATGTTGCTGCAGGTTCATGACGAATTGGTGTTCGAGTGCGCCGACGATTTCACTTCGGTGAAAGATCAGATTCGAAGTGAGATGGAGAATTCTCTTCCGATGAGCGTTCCGATTGAAGTGGACGCGAAGTTTGGGTCGAACTGGATGGAGATGACGCCGGAACTTCGCTGAACTGTTGTTTAGTTTTTGGTCGGGAAGATTTGGACTTCGCTGATTGAGATGGGCGTTTCCCCTCGATTGATGAATCGCACGTAGCGCATTTGAGCGGTTCGGTTGATGATGGGTGTGGTGACGGCCTCGCCGGCTTTTGAGCCGTAGAGTTGACTCAGAAATGGGAGATTTTCGAGGGTCACCCACCGGATCGCGGAGGAGATGTTTTGGGACGTTCCGTATTGGAATATGTGAAGAGGGGCACTCACGTCTCCTATGGTCGTGAGGTTTATTTGACCAATCATGCGGTCGCGCCCGAGATCAATTTCGATCCATTGACCGGGAGCGATGGTTAGACTTTGATCCAGGTTGCCATCAACGAGTTTTGAGAGTTCGGCGGGGAATCGTCCAGCGGCATCGGTGATGATGCGTTCGGAGGCGAGATTTTGAGCGAAATCGAGGGATTGGGTGGGGAGATTGAATCGGAGTTCGATGCTGGCGATGCCAGTGTTTCCTCGATCAAACCATTCTTGGACTTGCCAGATCGGGAGCCATGTGGTGGCGGTTGCTCCGTTGCGTTCAGCGCGTGCGAGGAGCCAGGCGGAGTTAGCCGTATCTTTGAGGAATAGCGGATTGGCTTTTACTTCCGCGTTGGTGAAGTAGATGATGCCTCCTTTGCCGGAGTCCCCAGTCAAGAGGGGGGTGGAGTTACCCGGGCGGAATAAGCTGATTTTTGTATCGAGGAGAGTGTCACCGTGGGCTGAAAATGCCCGAGCGAGGAGTCCGGAGCTGAAATCTGACCAGGTAAATGGCTGGTTTGCGGGTTTGCCGAGACTGGCTTGGAGGTATGCAACCTCGGCTCGGCTGATTAGTCCTTCATCGGGGAGAGGGACGGGATTGCCGGGCGTATCGAAGCCGGGGGCGGGGAGTTCCAAGCTGGGAATGCGGCGTCCATCGTCACGAGTGTCGGGAAGCCAACTCAGGTTAGAGTTTGCGGCATTGTGCCATGGGGCGGCATCGCTTGGGGGAGTCCTGAAGGTGCCGTTGAGGGGTGTGAGGGATCGAACGGCGGTGCGGAGGACTTCGACTTCAGAGAGTTCGGCAAGGTCGTTGAGATTGACTCGGTAATCCGCCGCGAGGGGATCCAGAGCAAGATTGAGCCGGAGATATGCCCCTTCGGGGAATTGAATGCTTCGGCTGAATGGAAAGATATGATTGTTAAGCCGGGCGACAAGGGCTTGGTAAAGGAGAAGCGGCTCGCCAGCGGGGCTGAGTTCTTTGATGGCAGCGAGTTGCTCGGACGTAGCTTCAAAGGCGATTGTGCGCCCGGAGAGGGACAGGCTGAGCGTGTTGTTACCGAGATGTTGATCGCCAACAGCGGTGAGTTTGGATTGAAGTTGGATGCGACGGGGATCGGTCGGATCACCAGCTTTTCGGCTGTTGAACCGGACGGATTTGGTTGAACCGGGCTCAATCGGGCCGATTACGTCAACGGTTTGCGCGGCTTCTCCGGTCGGGGCGAATTCGAATGTTGCTCCAGGAGCGGGGGCCGAACCGACATTTTTAATGATGGCAAGGTAGTTGCCTTCGGCGTCGGTTTGAGTGACCGTCATCAGGGCAAGGTCAGAGCCAGCGGGGGTTGTCTCTTCCCATTCGAGTTCGAGCCGGGGTCGTTCGGCTCCGGTATCGCCGCTGAAGAAGGCGACACTGCGTTCACTCTCGATGCGGAAGCCGAAATGGGATTGAGGGCTGTTGAGTTGATTCTGGACTGCTTCAGTGATCCCGGTAATTTCGAGTTTATCGAGTTGGAGTTCGCTGGTTGCAGAAGCGATGGGGGCGATGTCGGCGGTGCCTTTTGCGCCCCCGTCGTTCCATTTGTATCCGCCGGGTCCTTGGATGGCATGGTTCCAGGTTGCTTGGCCCCAAACGGTGCGGGTCGGATCGACCCGATCGAATCGAAGGACTCGGTTTTCCCCTTCCATCCAACGGCGTGAGACGCTGGAAACTGTTACGGGTGTTGTCGAGATGTCACGGCTAAACGTAAGGATGATTTTGGCGGATTTGAGTTTTTTGCCGTTGTAGCGTTGCCATTGGAGTTGGGGGAAGTCAACGAGGATGGCACGGCGATTTCCGAGGACGAGAGCGGCTTCTCGACCGTAATTGGTGGTTGGGGTGGCAGGGTCGATATAGGTATCGAAAACGGGAGCGAGCTGAGCGCGGGCGGGGAGGTCTGCGGAAGCGAGACCGGGTTCGAGGGAACCTATCAGAAATGCCGGGATCAGCATAGGGCAGAGTTTATCTTAACTTGGGGATGCTAGTCGGGGAGGATGGCAACATAGTGGACTCGATCACTGGTTTTGTTTGGTCGGTCGAGGGTGTAAGAGTCGTAGATGTCACAGGTGATGAATCCGGCGTCTCTTAGAGCTTCGCGCACTTCTTCGTCGGAATGTGCTCTTTGGACGTGGACTTCTTGAAAGACTTCGTCGTTGCGTTCAAAGTCCATTTCGACGCGGATGATCTTGGTTTCGGGGTTGTAATCGCCTTTCCAGTAGTATTTTATGAGGGCTCGTTTTCTCTGATCTTCTTGGTCGAACATTTTTTGTTCAAAGGCATAGGGGGTGTTGAGGTCGAAGATAAAACTTCCGCCCGGGAGGATATGCCGTGCGACTTGATGGATTGCAGCGCGGAGACCTTCGAGGGTGGTGATGTAGTTGAGGCTATCGAAAAAGCTATAGGCTCCTTCAAATCGCTGAGGAAGATTGAGGGTTGTGGCGTCGGCGACGTGGTAGTCAATAGGGAGGTTTTTGACGATTGCTTTTCGGCGGGCTTCGGCGATCATCTGCTCGCTGAGGTCAAACCCGGAGACTTGGTAGCCTGATTCGGCGAGGAGTTCGGCGAGGGTTCCGGTGCCACAACAGACATCGAGGAGGGTGTCGGGATCGAGTTGGTGGCGGGTCAGGAGGAGGCGGTAGTAACCGGCCCACATGTCGTAAGGGACATTGGCCATCAGGAGGTCGTAATGGGGGGCGATGGGGCCGAAACTCGCCATGAGCGGAATTATTTTGGACTTAGCCTTTGGCTTGTTGCCGGGCCCGGATGATGATGGCGAGGCTATTGAGGACGATGAGGAGTCCCATCAGAACAAGGATAGCGGCGGCAGCGGCGATACGAAATTCTTCTTTGGGCTGCCCGATCCAGTCGAGAATTTGGAGGGGAAGGACGGTGTATCGGTCATCAAGGCTGTCGGGCGGGAATGTGACAAGACCAACGGCACCGACGACGATAAGGGGGGCGGTTTCTCCGATTGCGCGGGATGCGGCGAGAATAATTCCGGTTAGGATTCCGGGGATCGCGCGGGGGATGACGGCGCGGCGGATGGTTTGCCATTGGGTGCTTCCGAGGGCAAGGCTGGCTTCGCGGTAGCTTTTGGGTACGGCTTTGAGGGCTTCTTGGGTAACGAGGATGACCATCGGCAACACGAGGATGCTCATGGTGAGGGCTCCGGTGAGGATGGACTTTCCGAGACCAATGATTGTTACGAAGAGGGACAGGCCGAGCATTCCGAAGACGATGGAGGGGACGCCGGCGAGATTACTGATATTGACTTGGATGAATCGGACGAGGCGGTTTTTTCGATAAGTGAATTCTTCGAGATAGATTGCGGCGGCGACTCCGACGGGGACGACGAAAATAATGGTGAGGGCCATGATGTACATGGAGCCGACGAGCGGGCTCCAGATTCCGGCTTTGTCGGGAAACATTTGGCTGGGGTTGGCTTTGATGAAGTCAAGGCTGACTCGTCCGACGCCATCCACAACGACTTTGTAAATGAGAGTGCAGAGAATGGCTACGGCAATAAAAGCGGCGAAGAGGCAGATGCTTTGGAAGATCAGGTTGCGGCGTTTGCGTTTTTGGGTGTGGGCCGGGGGATTGAGGAATGCGGGAGTGCTCATGGTTTAACGTCTCCCTGCCATTTTTCGGACGTAGTGTTGGGCGATGAGGTTGAGGGCAAAAGTGATGAGGAAGAGGACAAGGCCGATTGCGAAGATGGATTGGTAGCGGATATCGCCTCGTGAGATGTCGCCTTTGGAAACGTTGACGATTTGAGCGGTCATGGTCATAACTTCGTTTCCGGGGTTGAAAGTCAGTTGAGGGGTTGCTCCAGCGGCGATTGTGACGGCCATTGTTTCACCGACGGCTCGTGAAAGGGCCAAGATGAAGCTGGCTACGATCCCGCTAAATGCGGCAGGGAGGACGACTTTCGAGATCACTTCGGCTTTTGTGCATCCGAGTCCGAAGGCAGCTTCTCGGAGAACTTTGGGGACGGCGGTGATGGCGTCTTCGCAGAGGCTGCTGACGAGGGGGAGGGTCATGAAACCGACGACGATGGCTCCAGCGGCGGCGTTTGAAGGTCTAAATTCCGGAAAGAATGGGCTCAATGTTGGAAGAATTTGAGCTAAGTATTCTGTTCCTCCGCGAAGTCCCGGGGTGACGAGGGAGAGGGCGAAATAGCCAAAAACAACGGAGGGGACACCGGCAAGCAACTCAAGAATGGGTTTGAGAATTTTGCGTACTTTGCTGGGGGCGTACTCGCTGAGATAAATCCCCACGCAGAGTCCGAGGGGAATTGAGACAATTCCGGAACCAAAGGTGATGAGAAGAGTTCCGGTGACGAGGGGGAGAACACCATATTTGGGGTCATTGCCCATCATTTCCCATTTGGTTCCGGTGAGAAAGGACGAGATTGGAATTTGCTGGAAGAAGGGGATGGATTCGAGGAAGAGAATGCTAAAAATCCCGACGGTTGCGACGATGCTGAACGCGGCACAGAGGAAACACAGACCGCGCACGATCATTTGGGTGATCGTGCGCGACTTGCCGATGGCACTGCTCTTTGTGAAAGAGCGGTTTGATTTGATGTTGGTCAGATCAGCGGACGCCATCGTTTATTGCTTTAGTTTGCAACTTTGAGGATGTCAATAACTGACATGCCGGACATTTCTTTCTTGTTGAAAATGCTTCCGGTTGTTTCTGCTTCGGTTCGGGTTTTGATTATTTCTGCAGCTTCAGTTGGAAGCGGGAGATAATCAGCGGCTTCGACAGCTTTTGCTCCATTTTCGCTGAGTGCGAAAAGGACAAAATCTTTGACGAGGCTGGACGAGTCCATCTTGGCTTTATTGACATACATGAAGAGCGGTCGGCTGAACGGACTGTAGGTTCCATCAACGATGGACTCCTTCGTTGGTTCAATCGCACCTTTGCCGGAATCGACAGGTACCGCGCGAATTTTGTCGCTGTTTTGGATGTAGTAGCTGAATCCGACGTATCCGAGAGCGTTGGGTTCGTTTGCGACGCCCGTAACGAGAGGCTCATACTCTGCATTGAGGGAGTAGTCTGGTCGGACATTGTCTTTCTTCCCATTGACTACTTCGTTAAAGTACTCGTATGACCCGTGGGCGTCGGTTGGCCCGTAGAGTTTGATTTCTTCGGCGGGCCAGGACGGATCAACTTCGTTCCACATTTTGACCTTAGAATCTTGGTTCCAGATTTTGTTGAGTTGCTCGATTGTGATGGACTTCAGCCACTCGTTTTTCGGGTTGACGATGATGCAGAGGCCGTCGAGTGCGACGGGGACTTCGATGAATTCGATTCCGGCTTTTGCAAGCTCGGCAACTTCGTCGTCTTTGATGGGGCGAGAAGCGTTGGTGATGGCGGTTTCGCCTTTGATGAACATCTTCATTCCACCGCCAGTTCCTGCTTTACCCACGGTAATTTCTGCGCCTTGACCGAATAGTTCGGCAAGTGCGGCACCGATGGGATAGACCGTACCGGAGCCATCGATGGCGAGTGATTGACCGGAGTAGTCAGCAGCTTTGGTTTCTGTTTTCGATTCTGATCCGGTACCAGAAGTTTCGGTTTTGGATTCGGTTCCAGAACAGCCAACCATGAGTCCAAGAACGATGGCGGACAAGCCGATGAGGGCGGAGATTTTTGTCAGTTTCATGCGTGCCTCTAACAGCCTGACGTTACAGAGATTGTGTTAACAAAACGTTAACAAAGGGTCCTCAGGCGATGAATTGTTAAGAAGTCCTATCAATGACGGCAAAGGCGATGGCGAGGTCGCGTTCGTGGCTGATCGAGATGTGGATGTTGTGGATTTCGGACTGAAAAGCCGGGTGGAAGATTGCGGCTTTGGGTGGTTGATGAGGCTCGTTGAGGATTTGGACTTGATGCCAGGAATTGACTTGAGGGAAGGCTTTTTTGACGGCTTCTTTGGCGGCCCATCTTCCCGCGACGTACTCGGGTGTGAGTTCGCGCCTCTTTTCGGAGGGAGTCAGGATACGGTTGATGAACGCCGGGTTTTTCATTGCTTGCGCGATGCGAGGAATTGAAACAATGTCGGTGCCGATGCCGATGATCATGAGTTTGCGTCTTGGAGGAGTTCGGCCATATCGACGAGCTTGATATCTTCGTCCGTGACTTGTTTGATGCTGGCGTCGAGCATGATTCGGCAGAAAGGGCAGCCGAGGGCGACCGTTTTTGCACCGGTGGCGAGGAGTTCTTCGGCTCGGCGATTTCCGGGTCGCTGGTCGGGTTCTTCTTCCATCCACATTCTTCCTCCACCGGCACCGCAGCAGAGGGTTTTCTTTCCGTGATGGGTTGGTTCAGCGAGGATGCTGTTCGAATCGGGGCTAATACCGATTTCTTTGATGAAGAGGGGGGTGGCTGAATCGAGGTCTGAAATTTGACCAACAAGTTTGCGGGGGGCGTCGGAGATGTTGTTGACCCGGGCGAGGTAGCAGGGATCGTGGTAGGTGACAGAACCGGGGAGGGTTTGGGCGGATTTGAGGCGTCCAGATTCAACGAGTTCGGCGAGAAGTTCGGTGTGGTGGACGACTTCAAGGTCGGCAAAACCGAGATCGGGATATTCGTTTTTGAGGGTGTTGAGGCAGTGGGGACAGGCCGTTACAATTTTTTTGACTCTGTACTTGTGGAATGCCGCGACATTGGTGTTGCCTTGATGTTGGAAGGTTGCTTCATCGCCGATTCTCCGAGCGGGATCTCCGGTGCAGGTTTCTTCTTGACCGAGGCAGGCGAATGAGACTCCGGCTTTTTGGAGAAGTTTTGCGAAAGCTTTTGTAGTGCGGATGGCGGCGGGGTCAGTGGCTCCAGCACAGCCGACCCAGAAGAGGTACTCAAAAGAATCGCCGTTCCGGGCGAGGGGGATGTGGAGTCCTTCCATCCACTGTTCTCTTTCGGGGGCGGCTTGTCCCCAGGCGGAACCAGTTCCGGCGATTTGCTTGAGAGGAATCGTTGCGGTACCGGTGAGTTGGCCTTCGGATACGAGGTTGCGGCGGGCGTCAACGATGAGATCAACGTGTCGGATGAGAACGGGGCAGGCTTCGACGCAGGCGTTGCAGGTGGTGCAGGCCCAGAGAGCTTCTTCGGAGACAGCGGCGGGGATGTTTTCGCCTGTTCGGATGGCCCGGTGGGTGTCCTGGACAATTTGTTTGGGGTTCAGAATTTTGCCGGTGTTGTAGGCGGGACAGACTTCAGTGCATCGTCCACATGACATGCAAGCGTCGAGGCTGAGGAGGTGCCATCGTGAGTAATCTCGGGCATTTGCGGCTCCGATGGGTTCGCCGGATTCGAGACTTTCGGGCGAAACAGATGGGAGTTTGCCCATTGGGGCTTCTTCGGTTCCGGCGGCGGTGAGGGTCGCGAAGATGATGTGCTTGATGCGCATCTGGGGGAGGAAGGCGAAGAAGAGCCACACCCAGACCATGTGTTGCCACCAGATGGCGATGTATCCGGCGGGGCTGAGGCTCGGGAGAAGTTGGGCGATTCCGTAGCCAACGAAGCTGTAATGATCCCAGGGTTTGGGGTTGGCGGCGATGCGGGCTGCCTCAAGAACATATCCGCTGACTCCGAGGATGAGGAGAAGGTAGAGAGCGGCGAAGTCTTGCCAGGTTGTAGTGATGGGGTTGGTGCTTCGGTTGAGTTTGCCGGTTTGGGGGTCGGGTATGGGTTGGCCCTCTGTTCGGGCTAAATGGTAGCGGCGCTTGAGGGCCCAGAGAATTCCGAAGACGAAAAGGAGGCCGAGGGCATCGAAAACCGCTTCATAAACCAGATAGTAGGCTCCTTTATGCCAGTTAGGGATCCCGATGACGCTTCCGTATGTGGCGAGGGCGAGAAGAGTCGTAGCAATGAAAAGGCTAAGAAAGCCATAAAAAATGAGGAGGTGGAGAGGTGCGCCATCCTTAGGCCGGCTGCCCATGACTTTGCGTTGGGCGATGATGTACGTGAGGACTCCAGAAATGTAATTGGGTCGCCAGGAGATTTTTTTGCCTTTCATCCAGTGGCGTGACTGACCGGCGACTTGCCAGATCATGATGGCGATGCTCAGAAATGTGAGAGTATAAAAAATGGCCTTAGGGAGTGGGCCATCCATGAATAAGAACTCGTGGCGGGTCGGAGTTTCGATAGGGTTATTGTGGCGAATTTTACTCGTTTGATGCTTGGTTAGATGAGTTGAGAGGACGGGATTTGGGCGAGTTGCTCGGTGACTTTGATGACTGGAGCGGTGGCAAGGATGTCTTGGTTACTGACAAGGAAGTCGAGGAGAGTGCGGTGGGCTTTGTGGTCGATGGACTTTTTCCCGGCGCCGATTCCGTCGAATGCGAAGACGATCCAGTTGGGATTTTGGATGGCTTGTCGGGCGATTTGGATGAGTTGCGAGCCGCTGAGATCGGTGGGGTCAATGATTTTGAGATTTTTGGAAGTTTGCGGTGTGATTGGATTGATGCCGGGGGTGCCGGAACGGATGGCCCTGAATGTGAACTGGAGAGAAGGAAGATAGTTTCGTGAATCGGCACAGGTAGCTTTGCCGTAGGGCAGTCCGAGACTGAATTGGGATTGGTCTGGGAAGAGATCAATGAGCAGATCATTGGCTTCGGCGAGATCGTCGAGGATCATCGCGGTTGTCCATGCAGGGAGGGAGCCGTCGGGAAGAGCCGCCCCGATTAGGGAACCATTGCCAATTTCATGACCTCGAGTTTGGGCGGTTCGCCAGGCGGGGTAGTGATCGAGGAGAGTGGATGGCTCGGCGTAAAAAGTTGCTTGGAGATTTCTGTCAGCGAGGTCGGGTAGCGCGGTTTCGACATGGCAGAGTTGGGTGCCGTCGTAGGTGAGGGAAATGATTCCGCGCTTGGTGATCATGATAACGATCCTACTGTACGGGATTTTGGTTCCATTTGCAAGGAAAATGTTTTTGGCTGGTCAGGGACTATACTTTTGCGCATGGCGACGCTTTTTTCCAAGATTATCAATCGAGAGATTCCGGCGGAGATTGTGTTTGAGAACGAGTATGTGGTGGCGTTCCGGGATATCCAGCCGCAAGCTCCGGTGCACATATTGATCGTGCCGCGGACGGAGATTTCTGGGTTAGCCGAACTTCCGGAATCGGGCGATCATCAGCACTTGTTGAATGCGGCGAAAGTTATTGCGGAGCAAGAAGGACTGGGGGGTGGTTATCGGGTTGTGATCAACCAAGGTGCGGATGCGGGTCAGACGGTTTTTCACCTTCATGCTCATTTGCTTGGGGGTGCTCCGCTCGGTGGATTTGGGGTTCCCGGGCTTGACCACTAAATACGGCTGAGCTTGGGCTAAACTCTGTGGCTGACGGTGCAACGATGCCAGAAGTCCAGCTAAACATTCCCGCTATTGGTGAGGGCCTCCAGGAAGCCCGCGTGGTCGCGCTTTTGAAGCAACCGGGCGATTTGATTGCTCGGGACGAAGCAATTTATCAGATGGAAACGGACAAGGCGGTCATGGATGTTGAGTCATCGGTGAGCGGACGAGTTGTTCGGTGGTTGGCTTCGGCAGATGATGTTTTGGCAATTGGGGCACCAATTTTGGTAGTGGATACGGCGGATGAAGTTCCGGCGGAGGCTAGTGCGCCGGCTCCGTCAGCTCAAGTTGCGGACGTTGGCGGGATTGTCGAGCTGAACATTCCAGCAATTGGGGAAGGTTTGCAGGAAGCACGGCTGGTTGCGACTTTGAAGAATCCGGGGGACAAGGTGAAGCGCGACGAAGCGATTTACCAGATGGAGACGGATAAGGCGGTCATGGATGTTGAATCGCCCTATGAAGGAGAAGTTGTTGAGTGGCTGGCCCAGGTTGATGATGTGCTCGCGATTGGGGCTCCGATTTTGCGATTTAAGACTGACGAAGCGGTAGCAGGGGTGGCTCCAGTTGTGCCAATTTCCTCCGGATCCAGTTCGGTGGCTCCGGTTGCGGCGACTCCGGTGAATGCGGGAGGTCGGCGTCGGGATGTTCCGCCTAGAACGCGGGCTTATGCTAAGGAGAAAGGGGTTTCGGCTGAACAGTTGGAGGTCATTCCGGCGAGTGGGGCGAAGTTGATGCCGGGCGATATTGATGCATTTTTGGCGGGCGGTTCGGTAGCTCCGGTTGTGCAGTCTTCCGGGCCAAAACGAGGAAAGAATTTTTCCGAAGAGCCTTTTGGAGGCAAGCAGAAGATTTTGGCAAGCCGACTTCAGCGCGGGAATCAGTTAGTGGTTCCCGGGATGATGTCCATTGTTGTGGACTGGGGCAAGATCGAAGAATTGCGCGACGTGCAGAAGGCCAAAGGCGGAGATTTTCAACCGAGCAGCTTTACGTACTTTGCTTATGCAGTGGCGAAAGCGGCGGCGGGTCATCCGATCATGCGATCAACTTTGGTGGGAGATTCGGCAGTGCGAACTTATGACCATTTGCAACTTGGAATTGCGGTGTCGTTGCCGGGCGATGAGTTGGTGGTTGCGGTCGTTCGAGACTCGGACACGTTGAGCTGGGTTGACTTTGCGAATGACATGCGGACTCGAATCAATGATGCCCGTGGCGGTAAAGACCAGGCGGATGAATCGGTGACTTTGAGCATCACGAATATGGCCGGTCACGGGATTCGTGAAGCGATGGCTGTGGTTGTACCACCGGGAGTTGCAACCGTATTCCTGGGAGAAGCTTACAATGGCCTCTCGAATGAAGTTCCTGGTGAGTTCAAAGTGATTCGCTGTGCGAACGTTGGGATAACGATTGACCACCGCTTGATCAACGGAGTTGGCGGAGCGGAGTTCTTGAATGCGATTCGAGACAACGTGGCGCAAATTGCCGAGTTGACAGCATGAAGCCGATTATTGGGATCACAACGAGCGCGATGACGAGTCCGCGCAATGGTCGGGAGTATGGGCGTTTCTTTTTGGAGCGTGATTATGTTGACCGGGTGATTGCTGCGGGGGGTGCGCCGATCATGATTCCACCGGGGGCGGATGCGGTGTCTATCGGGCCGATCTTGGACGGCCTCATCATTCCCGGGGGAAATGATATTGATTCTCAACTTTGGGGCGAGGATGCGCACCCGGAAGTCGAACTGGAATACAGTTTGCGAACTCAGACTGAAGCGGCGGTGTATGAGAATCTGCGTCCAGAGGCACCGGTGTTAGGAATTTGCTATGGCTGCCAACTCGTGAATGTTCTGGAAGGGGGGAGCTTGACTCAGCATTTGCCGGATGTATTGGGTCACGATGGCCATCGAGGTGATCCGATTCAGGAGTACCGGATTGAGCCAGAAACGCGACTATCTTCGATTTTGGGTTCGACAGCACGAGGCAAGAGCTGGCATCATCAGGCGGTCAGTCGATTAGCCGATGGAATGAAGATTAGTGCCTGGCATGAGGACGGGACGGTTGAGGCGATTGAGAGTACGGCGGGCCGGTGGTTCTTGGGTCTGCAATGGCACCCGGAGCGTACTGACGTAGAAGACAGTGTGATGTTGTTCGATGCATTTTTGGCGGCGGTCAAAAAGGCGAAGGAGGATAGGGCGTGAAAGTCTTGGTCAATGGGATTGAGATGGAGTTGGGCGATCCAGCCGGGGTGACGATCCGGGAGGATGGGGAGCGATTGCGTGTTTCGACCCCAGATGGTGTTAGGTCGGCGGTGGTTGTGCGCCGGGGGGATAGGACATATGTTTCAATTGACGGAAGTGTTTTTGAAGTTGAGAAATTTTCGGCGAGTCGTAATCGAGCAGGGGTTGCGGGGAGCGGTGAAGGGCGGGCCCCGATGCCGGGTCAGATTGTTGAAGTGCTCTGCGCGGTGGGGGATACGGTGAGCGAGGGCCAGACTCTGATTGTTCTTGAAGCCATGAAAATGCAGCAACCCGTGAAGGCGGATGTTGACGGAGTGGTTGCTGAGTTAGGTGTTTCGGCAGGGGATCAGGTTTCTGATGGTCAGGTTTTGGTGAAGGTGGTCAAGGCGGATGCCTAGCTTGATTTCTGATCGGAATGTGCGGATTATTGAAGTTGGCCCAAGGGACGGGTTGCAGAATGAGAAAGTCACGATTTCGACCGAGGTGAAGGCGGTGTTTGTTCGTGAATTGGTTGCGGCGGGGTTACGGGAAATCGAGGTAACGAGTTTTGTTCACCCGAAGTGGGTTCCGCAGCTTGCGGATGCGGGGGAGCTATTGGATTTGGTGTCGGTACCGGAGGGGGGAAGATTTTCGGTTTTGGTTCCGAATGAGAAGGGTTTGGATCGGGCAATTGAAAAGCGAGTTGGGGCGATTGCAGTGTTTACGGCGGCGAGTGAAGAGTTTGTTCGGCGGAATATCAATATGTCGATTGCGGAATCTTTGGAAGTGTTTGGGAGGGTTATTGAGCGGTATCGGAGTGAGATTCCGGAAGGATTTGTGCGCGGGTATTTGAGTACGGTTGTCGAGTGTCCTTTTGCCGGAAAAGTTGAGCCTGAAGTCGTCGCTGATTTGACGGAAAAGCTTTTGGACATGGGGTGTGATGAAGTGAGTTTAGGGGAGACGATTGGGGTTGCGGTGCCGAGCGAAGTGGTCGAAGTGGCTAAAGCCGTCGAACGAGTGACGAACCATTCCAAAGTGGTTTGGCACTTTCATGACACAAGGGGGACGGCGATTGCGAATGTAGGAGCAATGTTGGAGCGGGGGTATCGAAGCTTTGATTCGAGTGCGGGTGGCTTGGGTGGTTGCCCTTATGCACCTGGAGCAGGGGGAAATCTGGCGACGGAGGATTTGGTTTACTTTGCTGAGCGGAACGGGATGGTTACCGGTTCTGATTTGGGATTGATTGCGGCGGCGAGTTTGCCGGTTCTGGAGGCGTTGGGGCGCCCGATGATGGCAAAGAGTCAGCTTGCGGTGCGGGCGGCTTGTACGTCGCCCTAGCATAAAAGCCGTAAGCGGCCATAGCGAGAGCGATGAATGCTACGAGCCATGTTGCAGTTTTTTCATCTTTCGCCAGTTTGAATTCGCGCCAGTTGACGATGAGAGCGGTGAGACCGATGGGCACGAGGGCAGGAAGGGGGAGTTGGATGAGGAGGACGAGGAAAAGGTAGGCGATGAGCACAGGAATCAGCCAGATGGCGGTTTCTCGGGGGCGCATTCGGTAGCGGAAGAGGCACGCGAAAAGCATCGCGCTGATGAAGAGATCGGCGGGACCGACGAATCCGATATCAGTGACGGCGATGGGGAGATTTTCGACTGCGGTGCTCCGGACACCAGGGACGCGAAGGCCGAGATTGCCGACGACTTCGGGATTTTCGGCGGCAATCTTGGCTTGAGGGGTGAACGGCGTGAGGATCAGGAGGGCATCGAGTCCGGCAAGGAAGATTGCAATGGGGAGAAGCATACTTTTCTCCCGGATGAGGATGCTGACGAGGATGCCGAGCCCAAGGGTCCAGAAGAGCATGCCGAGTTGCATGCAATTTCCGAGGAGGAGTCCGGCGAGAGGCGGGAGCGGCTTGACTTGGCGAAGGATGACAAATGCTCCGGCATGGAGAAGAATTCCAGTGAGGAGAAGAATCCATGCGGGCTGGGGTTTCCACTCGTATGAAGCTCCGATAAAAAGGGCGGCAAAGGGGATGATGATGAAAATTGCGGTGGTCGCGATGCTGGCGATCAGGGCGGCGGTCGGAGGCAGGGTGATGAAAGCGAGGGCGAGCCGCATGGCGAAGAGGAGAGCCGCGGCACCGAAGAAGAGCGGAAGGGGATTTTGAGGGCGCCAGAGGGGTTTTTCGGTGAGTTCAGCTGACATGGATGTTTTCCGGTTCTTCAATCCCTAACGTTTGATTGTAGACGGTTATGATGCGGTCGACCATGCGGCTGATTGTATGTTCTCGATAAGTCGCGAGGGCGGATGCGCTCATGCTTTGGGCTAGTTGTGGGTTTTGGATAATGGATTGAGCTGCCGATGCAAAATCTGAGATTGAGTTTTGGGTGATGAGGCCATTTTCACCATGGAGAACTGTGTCGTCGGCTCCCCCTCCTTCTACGGTTACGATGGGAAGTCCGTACGACATGGCTTCTTGAATGACCAGGCCCTGAGTTTCAGTTTGTGAGGCGAACGTGAACAGATCAGCGGCTGAATAATAGAGTCCGATTTGGGAGCGCTCGATGAACCCCCAGAATTTCACTTTGTCGCCAATTCCGAGATCGCGGGCGAGGCGGCGATATTGTTCACGCGCGGGGCCATCGCCCACGACCCAGAGCCGGAGTTCGGGATTTGTGGGCATGAGTCGGGCCATTGCGTGGATGAGAACGTCAAGATTTTTTTCGACAGCGATGCGCCCGCAGTACAGAGCGACCGTTCGATCTGGATTTGTGCCCAGCATCTTGCGGGCAGTATCGCGAGGGGTGACGGTTGGATCGGGGACGCCAGTTGGGATGACGGTAATGGGTCGGCGAATTTGGTGGCGACTGAGCCAGTCTCGGCTGAATTTGCTGGGTGTGATGATGTGCTGGACGCGGTTGTAATAGTAGTTGGTGTGTTTGGCGATTTTGTATTTGAGGAATCGGTTGGGGAAGAGAGGGATGTAGTGGGTGTATTTGTCGTACAGCGTGTGGTAGGTGGTCACGAGGGGGATATTGTGAGATTCGGCCCAACGGAGGCCGACGAATCCAATGGTAAAGGGGGTGTGGGTATGGATAAGATCGAACTTGTGTTGGCGGAATTCGCGGAGGAGAGGATAGAACGGGGGGAGCGAAAGGGGGTAGCCGGGCGCGAATGGAGTTTTTGAGGCAAAAAAGCGATGTGTATTGGGGTCTTGGTCTTTGTGACCGGGGTAGCCGGATGTGAAGAGGTGAACCGAATGGCCCCGTTCTCGAAGTCCTTCCATGAGGGCGTCAATGCTGACGCTCACCCCATTGAGAATGGGGAGGGCACTATCGGAAAAGATGGCGATGTTCAGCGGCCGCGGGGGCACGCTCTCTATTATCCCTCAGGGAGTCGTCCGTGCTCTTCGACGAATTTGACGATGCCGGAGAGTCGGAAGCGTCGCTGCCCGCCCTTGGTTCGGTGGTGGGTGAGCCATCCTCGGTTGGTGTACCGGCGGACGGTTGCGGGGCAGACGCCGAGGAGGCGAGAGGCTTCTTCGAGAGTCAATTCTGGATTGAGCAGTCTTCTAATGAGGTCTTCTCGGGTTTCTTTAAAGTCGCCTTGGTAGTATTTGCTGGTCACTGAATCGGTGAAGAATGTGCCGAGGAATTCGATGTTTTTGGGAAGGTTTTCGAGAATGAACTTGAGGTCTTCGTCGAGTACGGAGTGAGATTCTTCGACTTGGGTTGATTTTCTGGGTCGAGGTGCGCTGAGCTTGGTTTTACGGAATTTGTTCGCTTGGGTTGGAGTTTTGGCGGCTTCGGGGGATTTGCCATTGCGTTTGGGTTTGTCTTCAAAAGCGTTTTCGATATAAGCAAGCGGGTCAAATTCCTTTGTGGGCATAGTCGGTTAGTCATATTACACAAATCAGAGGGCGTGGAAAGACCTTTCGCTAGAGGATGAGCATGGAATCACCAAATGAAAGGAATCGATACCGTAAATTTACTGCCTCTTTGTAAGCTAGGCGGATGGAATCGGGGGTTGCGAGAGCGGAAATCATCAGGAGCATAGTAGTCCTAGGCATGTGAAAGTTTGTGAACATTCCGTCTACTATTTTGAAATCATATCCTGGGTTGATGAAGAGCTTTGAGACAGTTTTTCCGGGTGCGAGTTGTCGTTTTCCGGTTGCGAAGGTTTCCAGGGTGCGAACAGTTGTGGTTCCGACCGCAATAATACGTCCTTTACATTCGGCTACCTTTTTTGCGGTTGCGGCGGGAATTTCGCATTGTTCGCCGTGCATTTCGTGGTCGGCAATTGTGTCGGATTGGATCGGGCGGAAGGTATCGAGTCCGACATGGAGGGTGACTTCGGCGAGATCAATTCCTTTTTGGACTAATTGGTCTAGGATTGATTGAGTGAAGTGGAGTCCAGCGGTAGGAGCGGCGGCGGAGCCATCGGATTGCGCGATGATCGTTTGGTAGCGGCTCCGATCAGCGAGGGGCGTGTGGATGTAAGGGGGGAGAGGAGCAAGGCTGATTTCGTGCAGAGTTTCTCGCCAGGCTGGGGATTGGGTGAATGTGAGGAGCCGTTGACCCCCTTCAGTTTGTCCAGTGACTGTCGCGGTGAGTCCTTGCTCAAATTGGATGATTGAGCCAGTTGGGAATTTTTTGGCGGGTTTGAGGAGGCATTTGAAGGTTCCCGGTTCGGTTTCAGTTATGAGGAGAGCTTCGACTTGGGCTCCGGTTGGTTTGTGTCCGTAGACCCGGAGGGCATTGACCCGGGTGTTATTCATGATGAGCAGATCACCCGGTTCGAGGATTTTGGTGACGTCGCGGAATTGACGGTGGAGAATGTTGCCAAATTGACGGTCAAGATGCAGGAGTCGGCTGGCGTCTCGCTCGTCTAGCGGCTCTTGGGCGATGAGTTCTTCAGGGAGATGGTAGTTCAGATCGTCAAGGTTCATAGGTGGTTGATGATTTCGGTGAGGGAGGCGATTCGGTGGGGGGCGGGTTCTTCGTGGCGGTCTATGAGGAGGGTGCTCCAGCCAAAGTCGCGGGCGCCTTTGATGTCGGCTAGGGGGTCATCGCCGATATGAAGGACTTTATTGGCTTGGAGGTGATTTTGCGCGATTTGGAAGAGTGCAGGGTCGGGTTTCTCGATTCCCTCTTCGAGGCTCGCGAATATCTTGGTGAAGAACGGTGTGAGGTTGAGCATCGCGCAGGTGCGGTGGAGACTGACATCCCAATTGGAAAGAATGATGAGGGGGAGTTTGGTTTCGGCGAGAGATTGGAGGGCGGGGAGGGTGTCAGGGTAGAGATTGAAGACAGTTGATTGAGGGCCGAAGATGATGTCGTCCGCGGCTTGGTACAAGTCGTCTAGGTTGTCGAGAGGGAGAGCGAGACGAGTGAGCCAATCGGCTCCGAGTTCACGCCAGAAAGCGTCGGTGACTTCAGGGTCTCGGGAGAGATTCAGCTGCTGGAAGTGTGTCCAGCGGGAGTGGAGGAGTCGGAGGTAGGTCTCGGCGGCGACTTGGGGGTCGGGGATGGGGATTCCGACATGGAGAGCAGCTTGAACGGCGATTTTTTCGGGATGCCAATTGACTTCGATCAGGGTTCCGGCGGCATCGAAGCTGATGGCTTCGTATTTCATTGATTGGAACGATACCGAGAAGGAGTTTTGGCAGTTGAGGCTTGGGCGCGGATGTTAAGAAAATGTTTTTGCGAATTAGGGGATATGTCGAAACGTCCTATTCGTAGAATCGGGTGAGAACCTGCGGTGGCATTTGGCAGTAATGTTGAAGGAACACCGATTGGACGGAGTGAACTGAAATGATGATGAAGAAGATTTTGTTGATGGTAGCGGCAGTTTCGGCAATTGCGGTTGCAGAAGCTCCTCAGGAAGCCGTGACGCTGCGCATGAACCTGGAGAAGGGCCAAGCCTATGCGAGCAAGGTGAATGTCCAAGTTGACTTTAGTGGTCAAACCATAAACGTGACGAGCAAGAGCATCACAACGGTGAAGTCGGCAGAGAATGGTGTTTTCGTTCTTGAGTCGGCACAGTCGGAAATGATGATTGACATGGGCGGCGGTCAGACGATGGAGCAACCGGACTCCACTTTGACGATCACGCAAAATGCCATGGGCAAGATTTTGAAGGTTGAAGGTGACATGGTTACCGAAGAAGCCAGCCGTTTGATGAATGCGTTCAACTTCTTCTATCCGGAGAAAGCGGTGAAGGCGGGCGATAAGTGGGAAACCACGATTGCCGCGGACAAGGACTTGGGTACCCGAGAATTGACGATCAAGTACGAAATGGTCGAGATCAAGGATTGGAAGGGTAAGAAAGTTGCGGTTTTGAAGGTTGATCATACAGAATCGGGCGAGATGCCGATTTCGGTCAGCGGAACGGTTGCGGTTGAGATCAAGACCGGGATGCCGATGATGATGGATCTGGCGTTCAAGAATATGCCACAGATGGGCATGACGTTCGACGGAACTTGGAAGACGGAAGCGATTCTCTAAAGAGGCTGGCTTGTTAAGTGAAAGCCCGGAGTGGAAGCTCCGGGCTTTTTTGTGCACCGTTTCTTGATGGATTTTGGTAGAACTGACCGTGATGGCAAAAGTGTTCCGAGTTTTAGCGGTTGGGGTTGTTGGAGTGCTGGCGGTGATGGGTTCAGCGGTTGCGCAGGACAAGGTCTTGATGCGGTTGAACCTGGAGAAAGGCCAGGTTTTTACATATCAGACAGTAGTGACAACAGAGATTTCAAGCGAAAAGTCAAAGGCTTCTGAGCTAGAAATGGTTTACACGTTGACCGTCAAGAAAAAGCTCAACAAGATTTTTGAAGTCGAATATCAAATATCCAGTGCATCCGCATTAGGTGAGCAAATCAGCTTTGATCACGGTAATTTTGGGCAAATAACGCTTAAGTTTGATGAAAAGCGAAATCAAAAGGAACCGAACCTTAAACAAGGAAATGACGATCAGTTGTTACCGCAATTAGGTGGAGGATTTCCAGTTGAGCGAGTAGAAGTTGGAAGCACTTGGACAACTCCGTTTAGATGGCCCACTGAAAGTAGGGATGGTTCCGCCGTTATGAGTTATTCCGTTTTTGAACGAAAAAAATATAAGGATTGGGAAGTGCTAGAGATTCGTGGTCAACTTGAAAATGGAAATAATGAGTTCCGAATGTCGACCTCGGAATTGGTCGATGTCAAATCGGGAATGCCTGTGGTTGCTCAAATCACTATGGATATCACTTACCCTGAAATGGGAGTTGTTAGAACTACTACAGTCACGCGATTATTGGGGGTGAGATAAAGTTATCCCCGTAGTTTTTTTGGTTGATTGATTTGATGGCAGGCGCGGCAGCGGGCTTCGTATGATTCGGTGGCCCCGATGAGAACGATGGGGTCGTTCCACTTGGCGGGTTTGCCGTCGATGATGCGTTGGGTGTGGCTGGCGGGGCGGCCGCATTTCATACAGATGGCGCGGAGTTTGACGACTTCGTCGGCGACAGCGAGGAGCTCGGGCATGGGGCCAAAGGGTTGGCGGCGGAAATCTTGGTCGAGTCCGGCGGCGATGACTTCGACACCTTTGTCGGCGAGTTGGGTGAGAAAGGGGACAATGGAAGGGTCAAAGAACTGGACTTCTTCGATGCAGATGACTTCGGTATTGGGGGCGATGGATTGGCGGAGTTCTTCGACGTTGCGGACGGGTTTACTGGGGTGTTTAACGCCCATGTGGGTGACGACGTGCTCTTCGTCATAGCGGATGTCGATGGCGGGTTTGAAGACTTGAACTTGCTTTTTGGCAAAGAGAGCGCGGCGGGCGCGGCGAATGAGTTCTTCAGATTTTCCAGCGTACATGCTGCCGCAGACAACGATGAGTTGACCGCACTTTTTCATTCGATGGGGTCTCCGGGGGTTTCATTTTCCAGGTCAGCTTCGAACATTTCTTCTAATTCTGCGCTCATATCGTCGTCGGTAGCACGGCCCATTTCTTTGATAAATTCTCGCATTTCGCCGGTTGATTCTGGCTGATCCATGGCTTCGAGTTTGTCGGCGATGTGGTCAATCCGGTCATCTTCGGAGCGGAGTCGTCGGAATTTACTCACGAGTTTCTGGTGGTTTTGAGATCCGCAGTGGGGGCAGGGGGTTTGATTTGGGTCTTCGGAGAGAGTGAGAAGGAGTTCGAATTTTTTGTGACAGGATTGGCACCGGAACTCATAGATGGGCATTGAATTGGAGATGATGGTACCGTTTTGGTATAATCAGCGCATCATGAAATTGTAAGCACTCGCGGCTGGCTCTCCTGTTTTAGATTTGGTTTTTTAGGACTTGAGCTGGTTGTTTGTTCAGATCGCTTTTTGCGGCGCGAGTGGTGTTTTCTCGGTTTGAATCTGGTGAAATGCGTTTGCGCCCCTGACTTTCTTTGTGAAGAAGAGCAGAAGGATTTTATGTCAACGGAAAAAAACAAGGTTGAGAGAGAGAAGTTTCAGGTGAATTCCGACGAGCGGGAGCAGGTGCTTTTGGTTTTTGTGAATGAAGAGCCGGAAGAAGATGCTTACGTTGAGGCGGAGCTTGAGGGCTTGGTCGATGCGGCGGGCGGCGAAGTTGCGGGGATGATTCGGCAACGAGTTGAGCGACCAAAGAAGGCGACTTACATTGGTAAGGGCAAGGTTTTGGAGGTTCACGCGGCGGCATTGGAGCTTGGTGCGGACATGGTCGTGTTTGACTGTGAGCTTTCGGGAATTCACATCAAGAATCTGGAAGAAGCGATGAAGATGCGGGTCTTGGACCGGACGCAGTTGATTCTGGATATCTTTGCGGGCCGAGCGAAAACCCGGGAAGGTCAGTTGCAAGTTGAACTTGCCCAGTATTCGTACCGCTTGCCTCGTTTGATGAGTGTTTACACGAAGTTTGAACGCCAGCGCGGGGGGATTGGAATGCGTGGTCCGGGTGAAACGAAGCTGGAAAGTGACCGGCGGATGGTTCGGGATCGGATTGCGAAATTGAAGCGGGATATTGACATGGTGAAGCAGCACCGGGCAATGCAACGGGCGAGCCGGAGGGATCAGCCATATCCGATGGTGGCGATTGTCGGTTACACCAGTGCGGGGAAATCGACTTTGATGAACACGATGGCCTCGACAGATTTGCTTGCGGATGCGATGCCATTTGCGACGCTTGACCCGACAACGCGGTTGCTTGATATGCCGGACGGATATCGGTTCTTCTTGAGCGATACGGTTGGGTTTATTCGTAAGCTGCCAACGCTCTTGGTTGCGGCTTTTCGTGCGACTTTGGAGGAGCTTCTTTTTGCCGATTTGCTTCTGCACGTTGTCGATGTGAGCAATCCGGAATGGGAGATGCAGTTAGAGGCGGTGTTGCAGACGGTGAATGATCTGGGCGCTGATTCGGTGCCGATGCTCACGGTGTTCAACAAGATTGATGCGGCACCTGATCCGATTGCGGTGCGAAAGATTGCGGCGGAGCATCCTGGATCGGTTGCGATTAGTGCGCTCACGGGTGAAGGGATTGATGATCTTTTCAGAATGATCAAAAATGCGGTGAGCGACCGTCTGAGCATTGTCAAAGCGTTGGTTCCTTACTCTGAGTCGAACTTGGTGGAGCGGGCGTATGACTACGGAAGAGTGCTGAAAAAGGAGTATCGCGATGAAGGAATTTATCTTGAAGCTGAGTTGGTTCCTGAACACCGCGGGAAGTTTGAAGCGTTCTTGATAGAAGAGTGATGCGATTAGAAGATTGGATTCGTGATGCAACCGATGAGTTGGCTCTGGCGGGGGTGGACAGCCCCCGCTTGGACGCCCAGGTTTTGGCGGCACACGGACTGGGTCGTGATCGCAGTTGGGTTTTGGCTCATCCGGAAGAATTGGTTTCGGGGGATGATTTGCGTGGTTTGTTGCAGAGGCGGGTGAATCGCGAGCCGCTGGCTTATATCACCGGGGTTCGGGAGTTTTATGGTCGGACGTTTTATGTTGATCAGGATGTTTTGGTTCCGCGCCAAGAAACGGAGTTTGTGGTAGAGCGGGCGAAATTGTGGATGGGGGATGGGAAGGATTTTGAGGTTTTGGATGTGGGAACGGGGAGTGGGTGTATTGGGATTTCTTTGGCTTTGGAGTGTCCGGGAACTCGGGTGACTTTGTTGGATAAGTCGGCGAATGCTTTGCGGGTGGCGAATAAGAATGCGGAGTCGCTTGGCGCGCGGGTGCAGTTTGTCCATTCGGATCTTTATGCGGCGTTACCAAGGCGTCGGTATCGGGTTGTGGTCAGCAATCCACCCTATGTTGCGCATCGGGATGATTTGCCACCGGAAGTTCGGGATTTTGAGCCTGAGACGGCTTTGTTTGCGGAGGCGGACGGTTTGGCGATGTACCGGAGGCTTGCCGCGGAGACTTTTGCGGCGACTCGATGTGAGGTTTTGATCGTTGAGATTGGTCAGGGGCAGGCGGATGGGGTCTCGGCGATTTTTTCTGAGTACGGTTGGGATTTAGCGGATGCGATGACGGATTTGAGCCGGATTGTTCGGACTTTGACTTTTTGTCCGGCAGATGTTGCGACGCTTTGATTTGACCTTTTTGAGTCTGAGTTAGGCGGATATACTGTTCGGCTGATGGACATTGTGGTGCCCAAGGATTTTCAGCATTTGTATGTGCGTGATGAGAAACGTCCGGTTGTGAAGATTCCGGATGGGGTTTTGCGTCAGGTGGCGGCACCAGTCGAGAAGATCACGAAACGCCACGTGAAGTTGGCGGACAACATGGTACGCATTATGAAAGAGGCGCATGGGGTGGGGATTGCGGCACCACAAGTGGGGGTCAGTGAGCGCATTATTGTGATTGCGCCAGAGAAGAAGCCGGTGATTCTGGTGAATCCTGAAATTAAGGAGAAAAGTGGCACGATTGTGGGGCAGGAGGGGTGTTTGAGCATTCCCGGGCTTTACGGTGATGTGGAGCGGTTCGCGAAGATCTCGGTGGAGGCTTATGACATCAAGGGTAAACCCGTTGACTATGATATGGAAGGTTATGCGGCGGTGATTGTTCAGCATGAGATTGATCATTTGGATGGGATTCTGTTTATTGATAAAGTTGATGAAACGACCCTTGAGTGGCGCGATCCGAACCCGGAGGATGAGTGAGACTTGTTTACTTTGGGACAGCCGATTTTGCCGCTCCGGCTCTGCGAGCAGTTGCTGACCATGTGACACTGGTGGTGAGCCAGCCGGATAGTCCGAAAGGGCGGGGTTTGCAGTTGCAGGCTTCTCCGGTGAAACAAGTGGCTTTGGAACTGGGGTTGAAGGTGGAGACTCCGGAGAAGTGCCGAGCACCGGAATTTGTCGAGCTTTTGAGGGCGGAGGAAGCGGACGCCTTTTTGGTTGCGGCGTATGGGCAGATTTTGAGTCAGACAGTGCTTGATATTCCGAAACGGGGGTGCATTAATTTGCATGGATCGATTTTGCCGAGATGGCGGGGAGCGGCTCCGATTCAGCGGGCAATTGAGGCGGGAGATTCGGTGACGGGGGTGACATTGATGCTGATGGATCGGGGAATGGACACAGGGGATATCATTGCTTTTGAATCCCGATCGATCGGGGAATTTGAAACTGCGGGGGTTGTTTATCGGGATTTGGCGGAGATGGCGGGAGCGATTGCGGCGAGTTGGATGCCTTTGATCGCTCAAGGTGCATACAAGCGGACTCCGCAGGACAGTGATTTGGCGACGATGGCTCCGAAAGTTGAGAAGTTTGAAGCGGAGATCACAGCAGATTTGGATTTACGAACAGCATTTAATCGGTTCAGGGCATTTACTCCTGCCCCGGGGGCGTTTATTGTTTCAGAGCTAGGGCAGATCAAGTTGCACGAGGTTCGTCCGGTACCGGGGATGGTAGGTGAGCCAGGAACGCTTTTGGCGATCCAGGGCCAGTTAGTTGTGGCTGTGCTGGATGGAGCTTTGAATTTGGAAGTGTTTCAGTTGGAGGGTCGCAAGCGGGTAACGGCCCAAGAATTCTTGAATGGGGCACAGTTAAGACCGGGAATGCGTTTTTTACGGTGATGAGTGGGCCAAAATGGTCTTGCATTTGATATGAAAAAGCAGGTTGCGACTCGATTTGTGATTGGAGCCATTGCGATAGTTGCCATGGCTCTGGGTTACTGGTGGTTCCAGCGATTCGTTCAGGATCCGGATTTGGGTGATTTTGATTCGGTCGGTCACGTTGTGGCGGTAAATTTGACTCGGGAGGGCGGTCGGGTTGTGCAGTTTGATGAGTCAGGCAAAGAGATCGCTGCGCCGAACCCGGAGAAAAAGGTTTGGGATGACCGAGGAGCCAGCTGGAGTTCGGATGGGCAACGAGTATTCATCAGTAGTAACCGGGAGCAAGAGTCTTATTCGGTTTACCGCTGGAATCCAGTGAAGAATGTTGTAGAGCGTCGCTCAAAGGGCTCAATTAGTCAGGCGGTGCCTTGGTTTAGCAAGCAGTTTGTGACGGCAGATACTCAGATGGGTTGGTTGTTGGCGGGCGGTCAAATTTTGGCATTGGATGTCCGGAGTGGCGATACGAGCCAAGTTTTGCCGCAGGCGATGGATCGGACAACGCAGGGGAGCGAGGGAGGGTCTATTGGGGCGATGTCGATGTATGAGAAGTTTGGAGAGAGTTTTGTCCTCGCCCGGCCAACGAACGTGGAGGGCTATCTCTATGGCCTCATGCGCAATGACGAAGGGTATGCGGTGATTTTGCAAAGGTTGGGGGCCGAGCCAGAATCAGGCATGCCCTATCCACCGCAGGAGATTTTCCGGGCCCGACGCGTTCAGTTGATGACGGATGATGCCGGTACGGCTTTGGTCGTCATTGATGGGTTCCAGTTTCCGCCGAATGCGGAAATTCCGAAGGAGTTCATCAAGGATGGCAAGGTGGTTCCGCCATTCTTCGCCGCGATCTATAAAATGAGTTTAGGTGCGTTGGGAGAGGTTCAGGCTCAGTTGGTGGCAGCGATTCCAACGGATGGTAAAGAGTCGTTCGGTGATGCGGCTTTGTCCAGCGATGGGACTAAGATTGCCGTGGTGATTGGTGGTCGCTTGGAAGATAATGGCTTTGAGCCGGCGGGTTTGCTTTCGATGCCGTTTGAAGAAAACGGCGGGCAGAAGATCGTGCCGCTCGTTCAGGGCGCGATTAGTTCGCCGGATTGGTCGCCGGATGGATCAAAGGTTGTCTATTTGAAGCGCGACGGGCAAGACGTGGATGTTTACCGAGCGAATGGTGACGGGAGTGGGGAGACGCGGTTAAGCGACGGCGGAAACTGGTCGATGCCGAAGTTTAGTCCCCAGGTTGCGAAGTAAGTCGATCGAGAATGGACGTTGTAGATCGTCCGGTCAAGAAGGGGAGAATGATCACTTCTCCTCCGTATGATCGGACGATTTTTGTTTCCGGGAGTTTTTCGGGAGTGTAGTCGCCCCCTTTGACGTGGATATCGGGTTTGAGGAGAGAGATAAGATTCTCTGGGGTGTTGTCCGAGAAACTGATGGCGAAATCGACGCACCGGAGGGCGCGGATGATTGTGAGGCGATCTTCGAGATTATTTATTGGCCGGTTGGGGGCTTTGTTGAGGTTTTTGACGCTTTGGTCTGAATTCAGCGCGACGACGAGGAGGTCACCGAGAGTTTTGGCCTGTTCGAGATAGGTGACGTGTCCGGCATGCAGGATATCGAAAACACCGTTGGTAAAAACGAGGGTTCTGCCTTGGCGGGCTTGCGTGATTGTGTCAAGGATTTCTGGACTCATTGATCTAATAGTTTGTGGGCGAGGATTTTTACTTCCTCGGGGTCGGTTGTGAGGGAGTTTTGAAGTTGACCATAGGGACACGAACGGTGGGGTTTGGTGAGGGTGTACAGGCCAAGGCAAGGAGTTTTGAGGCCAGCGGCGATGTGGATTGAGCCAGTATCTCCGGCGATGTGGAGATCAGCTTGGGCAAGGAGGGCGATCAGTTCGGCGACTTTGGTTTTACCGATTAGACTGATTGGTCTTGATTTCGTATTGGCCATAACTTCGGCGACTGCAGGTTCGTCGGCTTGAGTTCCGATGAAGGCGACAGTTGCCCAATCGGAGAGGGAGTCAGCAAGGGCGGCGAAATGTTCGGCGGGCCACCTTTTTGTAGCCCATCCAGCCCCAGCATGGCAGGCAACGAGTTTTTTGGTGGGATCAAATTCTGAGACGAGGGAGTTGATGGATGCGATGGCTTCGGGGATTGGTTGAAGTCCGAAATCGGTGAGGGTTGCGCCTCCTGCGGCACGGGCGACATCTACGTACTGGTCAACGATATGAATTGATTTTGGATCAGGAGTCACTGGTTGGGAGAAAAGTCGGGCTCCTTCTCTTTGCCAATGGTAGCCGAGCTTCCGCTTTGCGTTTGCATAGGAAACGGGGAGAGCAGATTTGAGGAGTCCTTGAAGGTCGAAGGCGACATCAAATTCTCCCAGGGCTTTTATGGTGGATTTCCAGGTTTTTGAGTCCTTGTCGAGGACGATGACTTCGTTGACGTGGGTACAGGCGCGGGGGACGTCGGCGAATCGTTTGTCGCAGATCCAAATGATTTCTGAATCGGGGAAAGCGTGACGGAGTGACCCGGCGGCGGGGAGGGAGCATGCGACATCGCCGAGGGCACTTAGTCGACTAATGAGGAAGCGGATGGGCGACCTCCTAGATAGCGTTCAGCGGAGCGGATGATTTCATCAGCGGTGATCTGGTCTGGTTCGGGGCCTGGTCTGAGGATAGTGACATTTTCGCCAAAGGGGCGGTATCGGCGGGGATCGGTTTTGCCAAAGACAGTGACGGTCGGGACGCCGTAGGCAGAAGCGGCATGGGCGGTTCCGGTATCGGCAGAAATGTGGAGTCGTGAATTGGCGACGAGGTTGAGGGCCCGTTCGAGATTTATCTGTCCGACGAGGTTGGTTACGCCTTCGGTATAGATGGGGTCATCGCCGGAGCCACCGATTGCGGTGACTTTGTGGCCTTGGTAGATGAGTTCTTTTGCGACCTGATGCCAGCGTTGGGAGGACAGCTTTTTGTGGGGGTGGCCCGAGCCAGTTTGGATAATGATTTGGTGATTGGGAGCCTCGTGCACGGGGGGCATGAGGGGTCGGATGGGGATTCGGCATTCGTGCCAGGCATTGAGGAGTCGGCTGGCCGCTTCGACTTCGTGGACGCTGCCGAGAAGACAGTCGTGCGTGGGATTGAGTCGTTGAGACAGGCCGTCGGTTGTGAGGATGGAGAGCCTTTTTTTTGCACCGGACAACCGGAGGCAGAGAGCGGTCTTGACTTGGCCCTGGAGATCGAAGCCGACGTCGAAGTGTTCGCGGCGGAGGGCGGAAAACATTCGGAATTGGGCGAGCCAAGTGGTGGGGGCGCTTCGGTGTCGTTTCCAGTGTTCGGTATCGGCGAATACGACTTCATCAACGAGTCGCGAGCGGTCAATGACGGGGGCGAATCGGTCTTGTATGGCCCAAGTTATGTGGGCTTGGGGAATCGTGTTTCGAAGACCAGTGAGCGCCCAAGCGGCCATGATGCAGTCACCCATTGCGCTAAACCGAACGACCAAAATTTTTGGTTTCATAGAAGTCCGTTTCGGCGGGCATTGCGCCATCGGTCGTGCATCCAGAGCCATTGGGAGGGGTTTTCCCGGATGCGGTCTTCGAGCCAAGCATTGATTGCCCGCATCGCACCTTCTCCGGCTTGATCTTCGGGGAGGATGGGTTGGAGATGGGGATAGAAGGTCATTGTGTATTGGCCCTTTCCAGTGTAGACGCAGGCGACGGGGAGGATGGTCGCTTGAGTGCGGGAATGGAAGACTCCTGGTCCGAGGGCGGTTCCGGCTGGGTGATCAAAGAAAGGGATAAATATGTCGCTAGCGTTTTGATCCGGAAGGATGCCAACGATTTCGTTGGCGCGCAGTTTGAGGAGGACTTGGCGGGCGGCTTGACCTCGGGGGATGACTTGGGTGCCGGGCTTGCGGCGGATGTTATTGACGATGCTGTTGACGCCTTCGTCATCGGCGTCGCGGGCGATGACATGGAGGGGATAACCGGCAAGGCTCATCCAAGCGGAGACGCGTTCCCAATTGCCGAGGTGTCCAGTGATGAGGAGGGTGCCTTTTCCGACTTTCATTGCCTCATCGAGATGTTCTCGACCAACAATTTTTGTGGTTGATTCGAGATCGGCTTGAGTGCGGTCAATCCCGGCGAGGAAGTCGGTTGAGGTTCTTCCGAAATGAAGAAAGACGCCTTCTGCGATTTGGCTGATTTCGGAGTCAGATTTGTCGGGGAAGGCAAGTTTGAGATTCTCGATTGTCCTTTGGCGACGTTTGCCAGCGAATTGCCACATGCGGCGACCGTAGTTTTCGCCGATACGTTCGACTTGTTCGGGAGATTTCCCCTGGACTCGGCGCACCATGAACCGCATGAAAGCTTCTGCGACTTTACCGAGGAGTTTTTTCTTTGCGGAGCTCATGGATTTGTGATTCTAGCCAGTTGAGGAATTCTTCGGGGTGTTTTGGTGCGACGAGGTAATTGGCGATGGAGATTTGGTAGTACTGGGATTCTGGGTGGTTCTTGAGTTTGACGTAATCTTTTGCCGTGACAACAAGGGGTAACTCCGGATCAAGGTTGGCGAAGAGGTTACCTGCGGTGAGGGGGTCGTGGTCGGGGCGGAGGGCGGCTTTTTGAACTTGCAGACCAATGGTTTGGAGGCTGTTGAGGAATCGGTGGGGTTGTCCGATGGCGCACAAAGCGTTGACTTTTGTATTTGATGGGAGAGGTGGGTTGAGCAGGAGCGGGAGGGGTTGGATGTGCTCGTCGTAGGTGAGGACGCGGGTGGCCCGTCGGGCACCGACCGATTTAGGTTCGCGATAGGGACCGGCAGGGAAGCAGAAGTCATTTTCGAGGTCCGGTTCGATGATGAGGCTGAGATCGGGTTTGAGGCGGAGGTGTTGGAAGCCGTCATCCATGAGGAGGATGTGATCGGGAAACTGCTGGGCAGCGAGCTGGGCGGCGGCGACGCGATCATGTCCAACGATGAGGGGAAGATCGGGTAAGAGTTCGCGGAACATGGTGGATTCATCGCCCCATTCCTCGACATCGAGGGAGCCTTTCGGGGCGAGGGTTGCGCCGTGATATTTGGGTGAACCGTATCCAGAGGTGCTGAGAACAATTGGGTGGCTGCGCTCGGTAAGGGCTTGGGCGAGGTAAAGAGTGAACGGTGTTTTTCCGGATCCTCCGGCGGTGAAGTTTCCGACGACAATTGTGGGAATGGTGGGGATGTGAGGTTTTTTGAGGCCGAATTCGTAGATCGCGAGGTATGTGCGCCAGCCGAGTTGGTAGAGGAGGCTGAGGGGGCTGAGGATGTAGGCGAGGTGGCCTTTTTCTTCCCAGGCTCTTTCGATTGCGGCTTTCACGGAGATTGGGGTAATTGTGGCAGAGATGGCAGAGCGGCATGCGGTGGTTGACGGGTATCTAGGAGGGGGCTGGGTTGAAGTGGACTCGGTCTTGGCGGGTTTGGAATTGGTGGAGCAAGTGAAGGGATTGAATCAGTTGATGATTCATTTGCGGTGGGAAGAGAAGGATTTGGCGGGAATTTCTCGCGCGGCATCGGTGGCAGAGGGACTAGTCGAGGGCGTGGTGGACGAGGATGTTTTGGGGGCTTGGAAAGCAGTTTGTTACAATCGGGCGGCGTTTTTTTGGCGGGGGTGGCGGGATGAAGATGTTGAAATTTCGGTTGAATCGGAACTGGATTCACGTCGGTTTGCGCTGCTGAATTTGAAATTGGCGGAGCAATTGGATAAACCAGCGGTCGCAAAAGGGCGGGCAGAGTGGCTCGTGGGAGCATTTGACTGGGCGGCGGGAGAATTGGGAGAGGCAGTACTTCGATTTGATCGGGCGGCGGAATTGGTGGAGGATGAGCGTGAGGTCTTGATGATGCAGGCTTATGTGGGAGCGGTTCGGGGGGAAGATATTGAGGTCGTTTTGGATCAGCTTGATGGGATGGAGGAAGGGGAGTTTTATTCTGGGCAAGTGCGATCCGCGATGGCGGTTTATGGGACTGGCTGAAGTGGGACTGATTGTGAGACGTTTGATTTTGTGATGATAACGGCGGTGGCGGGGATGGTTTTGATGGGGCAGACAAAGGTGATTCTGCCGGCGGCGGATGTGATTTGGCGGGGTCAGCTAAAGGTGGAGGCGGCCATGCGGTCGACTTTTGGGAAGTCGCCCGAGTGGCTGAAGATTGAGGGTCGTCCGGGGGTTTTGGCGGCGTTTGAGTCCATGGAGATTCCGGGTCGGAGTCCGGAGATGATGGATGTGATGGTGGTGTTGGATTCGAAAACTCGGCGGGGGAAGGAAATTCAGCTCAAGATTTCGGGAGGATTGGGGTGGGTTGTTCCGTTTGAGATGCTGGGGATTGAGACGCTTGGGGTGGAGCGGAAGGCGGGGTCCGTGAGTGCTTTGGAGCGGCGGCAGGGATGGTCGGCGACGGATTTTTGGGGGATTTCGGGTTTGCCCGATGGGACTCGGGCGCGGATGATGGAATCGAGTCGGGTGGATGAGGGGGATAACCGGACAGTGTTTACTCTGCGGGGGCCGTAGGTTGAGCGGGATTTGTAATGGGGAGATTCCGGGTTACGCTCGGAGCGACGAGAGACATTGGTTTCAGGGATTTCGATTTCAAATGCGGAAGGAGCCGTCAGATTGATGAACTGTCGGGGTTAGCCAAACGTGTAATCTTTTGTGATGCGTGGAATTGGATTTCTTGTCTTGTTGGCTTTTGGAGGATTGATGTCTTTTGGTTGTCGGAACGTCGAGGACTTTAAGGTTGAATATCGCCCATTTGCCTCAGAGCGGTTAATCGGTAGCTCGAAATTGATGCTGGGTCAGGAGAATGTCACTTCAAAATTTGTGACTTATCGGTCTGAATTGCGCGCGCGGGTGTCGGCGGTTTCTGAGATCACATGTCAATACGATGCGGAGAAGTTTACATTGCAGGTTGTGGAGGAGGGCCGAGAGGTTTCTATTGACCGTTCGGGGTGCGTTTTTGATGGTCAATCAGGTCGAATGATGGTGAAGGCAGATGTCTTGAGACTGCGGGCCTTTCTCGATCGCGTTATCCCGGGGAGCGAATTTTGGCGGCGTGGTGAATTTGAGATGCAATCGGGTGTCCGATTGACGGGGCGTGAATTGGCGGCGATGAAGATTGTCATGGACGACCTGGTTCGAATGGCTCCGAAAGGTAAGCGTGACTTGTCGCACTATTCTTTTTCTATCAGCGATGCAACACAGCATGCCAATTTCGCGAGACTCTTTTTTGCTCGAAACGTTGTGGCAGTGTATGTTGAGCCGGCTTGGGCACCAACACCGGAGGACTCCCTACGGGTTGGGAGTTCAGAAAATGCGCTTGCGGAGAATTACGAAGCGTTAGTGGATGTGGACGGCGGTCGGGTTTTGGCCCGGTTTGCGCAACAGTGAGAATGTTTGATTATCCTGGGTCACGCCTGGGATGACGAGAAGGGGGTTCTTTTACACTGGTTTCACCAGTGCCACCCGGTGGCTTGCTTTTGAGATTCTGGGTCACACCCGGAATGACGACTTACGGGCATTTCTTGGAATTAGACCGTAGGTAGCCCCCTCCTTCCCCCTCCCCCAAGGGGGAGGGGGAAGGCAGTCAATATTCTAAATGATTCAGGGCTAAGCTCGGAATGACGGGAGGCACTGGTGGAGTCACTCATCTTTGCTAAAATGAGGGTCGATGCCGAAGGCCGCATTTACGACGCTTGGTTGCAAGGTGAATCAGTACGAGACGCAGCGGATTTTGGATTCGTTTGCAGCGGATGGGTTTGAGGTCGTTCCGTTTGATCAGCCAGCAGATGTTTATGTAATCAATACGTGTTCGGTGACGAGTCAGGCGGAGAGCAAGAGTTGGTATGCGGTGCGGAAAGCGGCACGAACAAACCCGGCGGCGAAGGTGGTTGTTACGGGGTGTGCGGTTCAGATGGGGTTGAACAAGGGGACTGAGATGGAGGTTGGCGATGTCTTTGTGCCAAATCCGGAAAAGTTAAAGGCGAAGGAGTATTTTTATCGTGCGTTTCCGGAGATGGAGAACTGGGTGAAGGCGGAGCCGGTTTTTCCGGTGGAAACGGGCATTCAGGGACGGACGCGGGCGACGTTGAAGATTCAGGATGGGTGCAGTGTGATGTGTTCGTACTGTTCGATTCCTTATACGCGACCGGGAATGGTGAGTCGCCCGGCGGATGAGGTTTTGGCAGAAGCGAAGAAGCTCGCAGAGATGGGCTATCACGAAGCGATTTTGACGGGGGTTTTGATCGGCGCGTATGGGCCGGAGAGTGGAAGCGGGGGGATGGAGTTTGAGGAGTTGGTCACGCGGTTGAGTGAGGAGAGTGGGCTGGCGCGGATTCGGATTAGTTCGATTGAGATGCACCAGGTGACCGAGCCGATTTTGGATTTGGTGCGGAATGGGGTGGTGATGCCGCATTTTCATATTCCGCTACAGAGTGGGGATACGGGGGTTTTGCGGGACATGAACCGCCGCTATGACCAGCAGATGTATTTAAATTTGTGCGACCGTGTTTATGCGGAGTTACCGGATGTTCAGATCACGACGGACATTATGGTGGGGTTCCCAACGGAGACTGCGGAGCGGTTTGAGTCGAGTGTGGCGGTTTGTGAGCATGTGAAGTATTTGAAAGCGCACGTTTTTCGGTTTTCGCCGAGGTTCGGGACACCGGCGGATCAGTGGGGTGATCCGGTGAGTCCGCAGGAGAAGCAAGATCGGGCCAAACGGTTGACGGAGGTCACGACCCGGACGGCGCAGGAGCAGGTTCGGCGGTTTGTGGGCAGGACGGTTCGGGTTTTGGTGGAGCGTCGGGGGAAGGATGGGCTTTTGGAGGGGACGAGTGATAATTGGCTGACGGTGAAGTTTGCTGGAACGGAGGGGATGCGGCGGAGTTTGGTTTGGGTTCGGATTGAGGATGAGAAGGATGGAGTGGCGTTTGGGGAGTTGGCGAGTGGTCCGGAGCGAAGTGGGGCTTTGGTGATGGCGCGGGTTAGGAGTTAGGAAAGTTTGATAAATTATTGATTGACGGGAAGGGGATTGAGTTTTTTACATGGGTTACTCCTGTGTTACCTGCTGAAATCAATTGATCCAACTGTGATCCCTTGGCATCGAGCAGGGGCAGAAGAGGCGTTGTCATTGAGATTCCGGGTCACGCCCGGAATGACGAGACGTGGGTGCTTGCACTAGTTTCACCAGTGCCACCCTCGGATCGATTGTTGTGGTTGTTGGGACTTCCAAAACCCTTTGGACTGGTCAATCCGTATTTAGGGTTGACATGGGAGCATTTGTTCTTGGGATTCTGTTGCTGGTTGTGGGATTTGCTTTGCGCTCGAACGCAAAGAACCCAGAATTCAAGAAAGCGGCACCGTTTGCGGCGCTCTTGATTTTGGGGGGTGTGGCTTTGGCGGTGATCGGGCCGATTGCAGGATCGGTCGTGATTGTAAAGTCAGGATATGTGGGTGTCAAGTTGCGACTTGGTGCAGCAACGAGCTCGCTACCAGAAGGGTTGCACGTCTTGGTGCCAGGGGTTGAAGAGGTCGAGCTTTTGGAAGTTCGGACTCAGAAAGTTGAGAGTAAAGCAACGGCGGCGAGTCGGGATTTGCAGCCAGTGACGACGGATTTGGCGTTGAACTTCCGCATTGATAGCAGTAAAGCGGCGGATTTATACAAAGGTGTCGGTACGGAGTATGGGTCACGGATCATTGCTCCGGCGGTGCAAGAGGCGATCAAGGTTGTGACGGCACAATACACGGCGGAGGACTTGATTCGACAACGAGGCAAGGTCAAGACCGAGGTCGAGAATTTGATTGCGACGCGGCTGCGGCAATATGCGATCATTGTTGATCCGGGTGGTCTTTCGATCACGAACTTTGAATTTTCTCCGGAGTTTAACAAGGCAATTGAGTTGAAGCAGATTGCGCAGCAGGATGCGGAGAAGCAGAAGTTTGTGTTGCAACGGGCGGAGCTCGAGAAGCAGACGAAGATTGCCCAGGCGCAGGGTGAAGCGGAGGCGGCGAAGTTGAACGCCCAGGCTTTGCAAGCGGCGGGAGGTGAGTTGGTTGTGGCTCGAGAGTGGATTCAGAAGTGGGATGGTCAGGTTCCGCAGGTGAGCGGTGGCGGGGGGATGATTATTGATCTGGGTTCGATTTTGAAAGGGAAACCAGCGACGACGACGAACTAAACCTGGTGAAAAAAGATCCCCGAGCTGGTAGCTCGGGGACTTTTACTTGGTCGTCCGGTTTTCCCTTAGAACTTAACGATGCCGTACTTGAGGCTGAGGCTCAGACCATTGAAGTTGAAGCCTTGATATTCGGGGCTGATGTCGTATCGAGCCGCGAGGGTCAGTCGGTCGCCGAATTGAACGCCGAATTCTGCGTTGGCGTTATATCCGAGTCGCTTGGCACTGAAACGGTTGACGCCTTGGCTGATGGCGTAGTCGGTGTAGTTGAGTCCGCCTCGGACAGCGAAGTAAGGTTGGAAGTCGTTGCTTCCGCCGGCGACGCTGTTGAATGGAATAACGAGTCCAACGGTGTAGGAACCGAGGAAGACTTTGTTGCCATTTTTGGACTGACTGATCAAATTGAAATTTGTGCCCACTTTTCGTTCGACGGTGGCGCCTTGACGCATGGTAGAGATTCCGAAGCTGTACCATTGGCTGCCGAGGGCATTGCGAAGATCGGCATCTGCAGGGAGGAAGACGCCAATTTCGGGTCCGGCGTACTGACTGTTTTGTGCTTGCGCGGCCATGGGGATGGCGACGAGGCTTAAGGTTGCTAGAGCAAGAATGCGGCTTCGCATGGCGTGAAGGTACCCGTTTTGGTTGGAGTTGGGTTCCGGGGTTTTGATTATTTGGGTCTGGGGGTCAGGGCGAGGAGGTTGCCCTTCGGCACGTTCCGGAGTAGGACATTGTCACCAAGATTTTCGACGATGAAACTTGACCCTAATTTGGCGCAGTAAGGAAACTTTCGTGACTATTCAGAATTTGCCTCATGCCTTTGCTCAGGAGCCCCGAAAGTTGTTTCTTCTTGATGGCTTTGGTGCCATCATTTCGGCCCTTTTCCTGGGTGTTGTCCTTTTTCAGTTTGAGACATTTTTCGGTATGCCGCGTCCTGCTCTCGTTCCTCTTGCGGGTGCTGCGGTTGGGTTTGCCATTTTCTCCCTGACCTGTGCAGCTTTGCGGCCAACGAACTGGAGAATTTTTGTCCGGTTGATTGCTTCTTTCAATTTCATTTATGCGGTCGTTACATTTGTGATTCTCATCCAGGGTAACCATCCTTTGACCCCCTTTGGCATTGTCTACTTTGTGAATGAACTGATCATCCTCGCGGCAGTCATCACCTTGGAGCTTAAAACCGCCGGCATCCCTCAGACTGAGAACCTGACCAGGTAAAACCGTATCCATGATCGCGGTGATTTTTCCCGGGCAAGGATCGCAAAAACCGGGCATGGGTGCCGAGCTGTACCAAACCAACACCTTTGCACGACAAGTCTTCGATACTGTCGAAACCGCAACTGGTGTCAATGTTGCTAATCTGTGCTTTAACAGTGACGAAGAAACTCTTCGTCAAACCCAGAATGCTCAACTTGCCCTATATACTTGTAGCCTCGCGGCTTACTATGCGCTGACCGATACCTATCCAGAACTCAAGCCGAGCGGAATGGCGGGACACAGTGTCGGAGAATATGCCGCTCTTGCTGCCGCTGGTGTCATTTCGCTAGAAACCGGGGCCAAGTTGGTCCAGCGACGAGGTGACATCATGGCCCGCGCCGGAGAATTGCGCCCCGGAGGGATGGCGGCTGTTCTCGGGCTTGAACGCTCAGAACTCGAATCTGCCCTATCCTCCATCCAAAACGGAATCGCGGTCATTGCCAACGACAATTGCCCGGGTCAGCTCGTTATTTCCGGTGATCGGGATGCGGTTGCTGAAGCTTCGGCCCTCCTGATGGAACGCGGCGCGCGCCGAGTCCTCCCGCTTAACGTCAGCGGAGCCTTTCATAGTCCGCTTATGGTTGAATCTGCGGAAACTATGCGCACTGCGCTTGACCAAGTGCAATTCAACGCCAACGCGATTCCGGTTTATAGCAATGTCACGACCAAGCCAGGTGATAATTGGCCCGAATTACTCGAACAGCAGCTCAAATCCCCGGTTCTCTGGACGGGATCGATGGAGCAAATGATCGCCGACGGCTACAACGTCTTTATTGAATGCGGGGCGGGCGAAGTCCTGATTGGGCTATTGCGCCGAATTGACAAGGAAAAAATCGGACTTCGTGTTCTTGATTCCGCGACCCTTGAGGAAACCCGCAACGCCCTCATCGCAAGGTAACACACCCATGACTATTGACCTCTCTGGAAAAGTCGTCGCCGTCACTGGCGCATCGCGCGGTATTGGTGCCGCGATTGCCGAAGCCTTCGCTCATGCCGGAGCATCCGTTGCTTGCATGGCAACATCCGAAGCGAATGCGGCTAAAACGCGTGACGCCATCGTTGCGGCAGGTGGAACAGCCGCGGCATTTGCGGTTAATGTGGCCGACGAAGAGTCTGTGAAGTTGGCATTTTCTGGCGTTGAGGCAGATTTAGGTCCGATTTCGATTCTTGTCAACAATGCTGGGGTGACGCGGGATGGATTGATGATGCGGATGAAATCCGAGGATTGGGATATGGTTTTGGATGTCAATTTGAAAGGAGCTTATCTTTGTACTCAAGCGGTAATGAAATCGATGATGAAGGCCCGATGGGGCCGCATTATCAATATTAGTAGTGTCATTGGTCAGCATGGTGCGGCTGGACAGGCCAACTATGCGGCTTCCAAGGCTGGACTTCTTGGTTTGACGATGTCGACGGCTAAGGAACTCGGCTCTCGCGGCATTACTTGCAATGCGATTGCCCCAGGATTCATTGAAACTGATATGACTCACGATTTGGGAGAGGACTTCAAGACTCACGTCCAGAACACAGCTCCGGCAGGAAGACTAGGCACTCCAGAGGACATTGCCGCGCCTGTTCTGTTCCTTGCCAGCGAACCCGCGAGCTATATTACGGGGCAGACTTTGACGGTTGATGGCGGACTTTTCCTCTAGCCACGACTCACAACCAGCAACCGCACCCACAAATTCGGAGTAATATAGCGGGGGGCAAGATGCCCCGCAAACAAAGGAAAACCTAAGAAATGGCAGAAGTTTTTGATCGAGTCCGAAAAGTCATCTGTGAGCAACTCAGTGTGACTGAAGGAGAAGTCAGCGAAGACAAGCGCTTCCAGGAAGATCTCAACGCCGACTCATTGGACGTCGTCGAATTGATCATGGCCCTTGAAGAAGAATTCGGAATCGAAATTCCCGACGATGATGTTGCAAACATGAAAACCGTTGGCGATGTCTCCGGATACGTCGCATCCAAGGTCTAAGCTACCGAAGAAATAAGGAATATGGGCTTTCCTCCCGAGCCATCAGGCCGAGTGGTCATTACCGGAATGGGCGCAATCACGCCCCTCGGTAACACTGTCGAAGAGTTTTGGGCACGCCTCATTGCGGGCGAGTCTGGGATCGGAGCCGTCCAGCAGATGGACGTCTCCGAATATCCAACCAAGATCGCGGGCGAAGTGAAAGACTTCGACGCTGAACTCTATCTCGACAAACGCGAGGCAAAAAAAGTCGACCGATTTATTGCTTTTGCGGCGGCGGCAACGGCGCAAGCTCTCCAGGACGCCCAATTTCCAACTGACGACGAAGAACTCAAGCTCGAAACCGGATGTCTTATTGGCTCCGGAATCGGCGGTTTGATCATGATGAGTGATCAAACGAAGCGACTTTGGGAGTCTGGCCCCACCCGAGTTTCTCCCTTCCTTGTTCCGTACATGATCCCGGACATGGCCAGTGGATACACCTCTATCCTTCACGGTTTCCGAGGCCCCAACACCTGTGTCGTGACTGCGTGCGCAACCGGAGTTCACTCGATTGGTGACGCTTACCATATCATTAAACGCGGTGATGCGGTGGCGATGGTTGCGGGTGGAACAGAAGCCCCGATCTCCCCGATTGGAATGGCAGGATTTTGTGCTGCCCGGGCTATGACGACCAACAACGAAGCTGGCCCAAGAGCTTCTCGACCGTTCGACGCAAACCGTGATGGTTTTGTTATGGGTGAAGGGGCTGGGGTTATGGTGCTCGAAGATTACGAATTTGCCAAAGCCCGGGGAGCAAAGATCTATGCCGAAATTGTTGGCTACGGCATGAGCGGCGACGCTCACCACATCACGATGCCCGACCCGGACGGCGACGGAGCCCGCCGATCCATGCTGAAGGCGATGAAATCAGCGGGCATTACGCCGGCGGAAATAGGATACATAAATGCCCACGGGACGTCCACTCCGTACAACGACAAATTTGAGACGATCGGAATCAAGCGGGCCATGGGTGACCATGCCTACAAAATTCCGGTCAGTAGCACTAAATCCGCAATTGGACACCTTCTTGGTGCGGCGGGAGCGGTCGAAAGTGTCATTTGCGTTCTAGCTCTTCGCGACAGCAAACTCCCGCCGACGATCAACTTCGAAACTCCTGATCCGGAGTGCGATCTTGATATCATCCCGAATGTCGCTCGTGATGCAGAAATTGAATACGCGATGACGAATTCTTTTGGCTTTGGCGGTCACAACGGAACCCTCATCTTTAAGAAAACCGTCGAGTAAATCATGGGAAAATCGCTCGATGAAGCGATCCAATCGTTCCTTGATCACCTGTCTGCTCGCGGGAGCCAGCACACTGTTCGGTCATACGGGGCCGATCTCAATCAGTTGGCTATCGTTACCAATGGTGAATTTAAACTGGATGAGGCAGTCCTTCGCCGCTACATGCGCGAATACGGCACGACTCCGATCACTCGCGCGCGCAAACTCAGTTCTCTGCGGAGTTTCGTCAAATTCTGCCGACAGAATGGGTGGATTGCTCACGACCCTACGGAGGCTCTTGAGGCACCCTATCGCCGCCGCGATCTCCCCAAAGCGTTGAGTCAAAACCAGGCTGAAAATCTCCTTGAATCCGCGCCAAAATCCCAGACGCCACTTCGTGATCGCGCCCTTTTGGAACTCGCCTATGCCACGGGAATGCGGGCATCCGAAATCACATCCATAAACCTCCGCGATCTGGATTTCAAAACCGGTCGATTGATTGTGCTGGGGAAAGGGAATAAGGAACGCATTGTCTTATTCGGTGCGGAAGCAACCCTTGCCTTGCAAGCCTATATTGAAAAGGAGCGTCCCAAGTCGGATGATCTCGCCGTATTCCTTGGCCCGAAAGGCACCCGGCTGACCACGCGAACGCTTCAAAACGTTGTCCGTCGGTGGGCTCATGCGCTTGGGCTTCCGGCCGATGTCTCGCCTCATACTCTTCGGCACAGCTTCGCGACTCATCTTCTCGATGGGGGGGCCGACCTAAAAACGGTTCAGCAGCTTTTGGGGCACGAAAATCTCGCGACAACCCAGATCTACACTCATGTGAGTATTGACCGTCTCCGCGATTCTGTTGCTCAGGCCCATCCTCGAGGAAAATCGCCGAATCCTGACGCCAAACCACCATCGTAACCAGTCTAAAACAAACTTCGTCCAAAATAGCAGTGTTGTCTAACGCGTTCGACCACTCTAAGACCGAAACTTTCGACGATGATTTGATTCTCGTCGACAAGGTCTTGTCGTCTGACCACCACGCGTTTCAGTCCCTTTACGAGAAATATTACGACCGGGTTTTTGCGATTGCACGAGGCATTCTTTTGGACAGTGACGAAGCCGCTGACTCTGTTCAAGAAATTTTTACTCTTGTTTACAAGAATCTGCCCCGGTTTGACCGTCGCTCCAAGTTCAGCACTTGGCTTTTCCGCATTGCGGTCAATCGTTCGATCCAGCAAGCGCGGAAACTCAAGTTCAAAAAACGGCAGACTGAATTGGATTCATTCGTTGATTCCATCCCTGACCGCGAACCATCCGCCGAGCACAACGATCCTCGCGTCAATGAAGCGATGATCCAGCTTCACCCCAATGATCGAGCGATCCTTACTTTGTTTTACTGGGACGAGTTGAGCCTTCAAGAGATTGCGGACAGTATTGGATGCAGTTCAAACGCGGCAAAGACTCGCCTGTTTCGTGCCCGTGAGCGATTTCGAGAAATCTACGAAAAAATCCCCGCCCAGGAGGATCATTCATGATTTCTGAGGAACTGAACGCCAAAATTTGGCAAGTCGCCGAATCTGGGGACGACCAACTCACTAAAGCGTTCATCGCTGAGCATCCGGAATGCAAAGCCGAGCTCCTCGCACGGCAAAAAATGGTCACGACCATTAAAGGCTCAAAACCCACCCAAAAGGTCGCCCGCGAACGGTTCATGCCGAGCCCCGACCGGAACTCCAATAGCCTTCCTCGGTGGGCTGCCTTTGCCGCTGCTTCCACACTCATTGCGGGGGCAGTTTTGGCAACTGTCGGCACGCTTCGATTCCTTGAATCTCAGAACCAGGGCAATGCCGTTTTGACGCCGAACCACACGAAACCTCTCGAAGCGAATAATGGCAAAACTCTCCCTAAGACGACTCAGGAGATCATTCCCACCGTTCCAACCGATCCTAATTCTCAACTCGTTCCTGGGCAAACCCCTCCCGTACAAGAGTTGCGGTTGATTGATACTCCGGTCACCATCGTTGCCTCCAACATTCGACTGGATGATGCCCTCAATGACATCGCCCTTCAAGCGGGGATCCGGCTTAATTCGGCCCCTGGAATGCCTAACCCGAATATTCAAGTGGATTTTCGCGATGTTCCTGCCATCGAAGTTTTGCGGGCGATTGGGCAGCAACTTGAATTCACACCTATGATTGAAACTAGCTCTTCGATCCTTCTTGTTCCGGCTCGTGATCCCAATGCGCCGGAGAGCGGTCTTCCTGGTTTGGTTAATCCCGCTCCGTCTCCTGGAGAATCGGCGGGACTTCTCCCGATTCCAACTCAAACTGACCCAACCGGAAACGAGTAATTTTTCTGAACTTTCCGCGATGACAAAACGTTAACATGAAAGGACGTCCCATGCGCAAGGCCTTTACCCTCATTGAACTGCTGGTTGTGATTGCGATTATTGCGATCCTCGCGGCGATCCTTTTCCCTGTATTTGCCCAAGCCAAGCTCGCGGCCAAACAAACTCAATCGCTCAGCAATATGCGTCAGTTGAGCCTCAGTGTTTTGATTTACGCGGGTGATTACGATGACTACTTTGTCCCTGCTTCCAATCGGCCCCCAACTGGCGGCGACCCCATTATCTACACAGAAGGACTTGCCCCTTACGTCAAAAACAGACAAATTTTTATCACTCCCGATTCGAATGGTGGCTATGCATCCAATTGGGCTACGCGCCGCCATCAATCTGTTGGTTACAGCGACGCAACGGGAGTGAACATTTTGAGCACGGAAATTCCCGGTGCGGCTAGCCCGGGAACGGAAGGGTTTGCCAGCGCGGTTAATTTCAGCCAAGCGGAGGAGTCGGCCCGGATTGGCCTTTTTGCGGTTTCGGCGAACGCTCCGTTGAACGTCACGACTACGAAGCACCGAGGCTACGTCTTCAATCCCTACAATGGGCTGAATTCTCCTGATGGAGATTATTCGAAGGGTCTTCCGCTGATCTCTGACCGTGATCTCGTTACCCAGACTGGAGATGAGAATTATCCGAATTCCCCCAGTCTGACGCCGGGGGAACTCAAACCGATTCTGGCTCCGTTTGGGGCCGACAAGCGGAATAACGGACGCACTCCGGTTGTGTTCGCGGATGGACATGCAAAGTTTTACAGTGCTAATTCGCTCAATACCTTCGGAAATGTCATCTGGCGCTTCAGATAATCTGAGAGCGAGGCTTGACATCCATCTACTTCGTCACTAAAATGACAAGAGAAGTAGCCAATGAGCGATAACAACAAAAACGAAGAACCGACCCTCGAACAAGTCGATATCGCTAAAGAACGGGTTGCCGCCGACTCTTTTATGGCCGCCCTCCCTGGCCTCTTGATTCTGATTATTGCCGCAATAATGGCCTTTTACACGAATCAACAATCCGGGACGCCCATGCCTTTAAGCTTGGTTCTTGGTGTCATCGGAGTCGCTTTGCTCGGTTATGGAATTTTCCGAGCGACCAGAATCAAAGCGATCGAAGGCCATGCCATTGATTGTCCTTTTTGTGAAAAAACGAACGTTCTCACGGCGGCTCCTCAATCGGATTTTCGGTGCACCCACTGTAATCGGGATGTCCCGGTTGAAAACGGAGTTGTTCTGCGCGTTTATCAAGTCCGGTGCGGATACTGCAACACCCTTAACTATTACAGCGATAAGTCGACTGGTCTGATCTGCGAATCGTGTGACCGAGAAATCCCGATTGCAACCGACGAAGAAACGACGGCTAAAAAAGTCTTCGAGTCTTACACAATTCACGACGATAATCAGCCTTACGATTTGATCTTGACAGCTGCGCCAAAGTCGGACGAGATGATCGCCTGTCTCCAGCAGATGCTGGCCCTGAACCGCAATCAAGTCAAAGACATTATTGACGACCTCCCGCAGACCTTGCTGACGGGTATCCCTAAAAAGAAGGCAGAGCTTCTGACCGCCCAGATCGCCGTCCACAAGGGCCGAGCTGAATCAAAAGTCAGCGGTACCTAGATTCATACAACCTGAGAGCGCGTGAGACTGCGCGAAAAAACCCATGGAAAACTCTTTGCTTTCCCCCTGCATATTCCCCCTCTTGATGGTCATATTTTTTGGGTTTCTCTATTACATTGCTAATGTATATGAAAAGCGAAAGTTAGCCGAATATCAAGCATTCGCCTTAGCCAATGGATTTGAGTTCCAACCTTCGATGCTTGAGAATGCGACCGGGAGTTGGTTTGAGCAGATGTTTAGTTCGACAACAACCAAGCACGCATTTCTCCAAACCCTCACCCAATTTCGACCGATTACGACCATCAGCGGAGCCGTTAAATATATCTTCACGAGCCAGATACATGAACTGAAATTCACGGCATTTCAGTATTCGTACACCACGGGCTCGGGCAAAAATCGCACCACCCACTATTACACGGTTGCTTATGTTGATCTCCCGGTCTATGCCCCCGGATTCGAGATTTCAGGTGAAGGAGTTTTTGATAAAATCGGCAAAGTATTTGGTGGTCAAGACATCGAGCTGGAACATGCAGAGTTCAACGAGATGTTTCGCATCAAGTCCCCTGATGAAAAATTCACCCATGATGTGCTCCATCCGCACATGATGGAATGGTTCACCGCTGTCCAACCGCCAGGATTTCAGTGGCAAGGTAACCGCATTGTCCTCTACAAATCGGGCACTCTCGAAACCAATTTTGTTCTGAATTCCCGAGCCCAACTTGATCAGTTTTGGAAGCTTGTCCCCGACTTCGTGAAACAGGATCACAGCTGACCGTGCCAAACTACACTCACCACAAGCCGTGAATCCCGCCATTTTCCTCGCCCTTGCTTCGGCCACCATGTTCATCGCCTGGTGGGTTGCCACCTACAACCGAGGCGTGCGCGTCCACCAGCACATCCGTGAATCTCGGTCGAATATTGACGTTCAGCTGAAGCGCCGCCACGACCTTATCCCGAACCTCGTCGCTGTTTGCAAGGCCTACGCGATCCACGAACGCGAAGTCCTCGAAACAGTCGTCACGGCACGCAACCAAGCCGTCACCAGCCTTCAAAACCTTAAATCCGGCTACGACGATGAGAACCAACTCGTCCACGCGGTGAACCAACTCATGACCGTCGTCGAGAACTATCCCCAGCTTAAGGCCGATTCCAGCTTCCTCGCTCTCCAGAAAGAGCTTGTCAACACGGAAGACCGGATCGCTGCGGCTCGGCGGTTCTACAACGCCAATTGCCGCAGTTGGAACGTTCTCCGCGAGTCATTCCCCAGTTCTCTCGTCGTCAAAGGTGCCCCGGCTTTTTATTACGAGGTCGAACCCCTCGCTCTGCAAACCCCGACCGTAGCCGTTTGAATGAATTTTGAGCGACCGGGATTATTTGAGTCGAAAAACAAATCGCGCATTTCCTAGCGCAATTTCATCCCCATCCGCCAATTCTGCATCCGTTACTCGCTCGAAGTCATCGCCGCGTAAGATGTAAATCCCGTTACTGGATCCCATGTCTTGAATCGAATAGACCCCGTCCGCTTCGGTGATTTTTGCGTGCTTCCGGGAAACGTAGCTCCCCTCTTCCAATTCACCCAAATCGACGTCAATCGGCCCAACGCTTGGATCAAAGCGACCAATGACCGCTGGGCAACTGAATCCAAATTCGATGTCTGTCTCGGCACCCGCTCGTTTGACGATCAACCTGGGATGTGCTTCACCGATGACTCCATCATGGCCCCCGTCTTCAACGACCGCTTCTTCGGTCATCTCAATCGCCTCCGTTTCCACTTCGGCAACGTTTTCGGTCATGTCGTGCGGGGTTGTCATCGTGCGTTCTTATCCTCAGAATCCCTTTCAAACCAAAAGGCAATCCCAGTATCTCTATCGGTATTTGGACGAATTACGAAAGGTCATCCGTTGCACTCTAGCCAGAAATTTCTTCCCAATCCAACTCCACCCGGTCGCGAATCACCAGAACACAGCCTTGTTCGACCTTCACCAGCACGTCACCCTGAGCCTGATTGCTGAGCGAGCCCCCGCCTGTAAAACTCAACGGTGAGTGGTGCAACTCCCACTGCGCGCCTTTCGTCGAGACCACTGCTTCCCCCAGGGGCAAAATCGAGAAAGTCCCCGCTCCCAGCCCCCACTCTTCACCGGCCCAAAGAACTTTTCCGTGCCCTTGCCCTAAGAGAAGCCGAACGGGCACTCTACCCCGGGCGAAACTCATCAAACTTGCCAAAATGTGGTCGAAGCGATCCCCTTCAAATCCTCCCACAATAAAATCCACTTCGCCGAGCTCTCGCACTTCATCAATTAATTTATCGCAGTCCGAAAAATTTTGATCGCTCCTCTCCCGATATTCGACCTCCGCTAATCGCTCTTTGACAGAATCTAAATCGCCGACCACCACATTTGGTTGGAAACCTGCAGCTAAACACACCTCCTGACCGGAATCAGCCGCGAAGACAATATCTGCTCCCTTTGCCAAATCAGCCAATGATTGAAACGGCAACGATTTCCCCGCTAGGACTCCCAAAATGCGCTTTTTCTGCCCCATTTCAGCGATCAGTCTAACCTATCGCAAGGGCACCTTACTGAAAACCCAAAGAGCGATATATCACTCCGTAACGTCCCGTAAAAACTCAATCGGGACACGCCTTTCAAAATTTTATTTTCTTTTTTTGCCCCCTGGCAAAAATGCATTCGGTGTGTTCGGGTTCAACGGGTTTTCAACAACCTTCAACACCGTGATACATCACTCGAAATCCTGATAATTTTCTCTGTCCCCCGACCTCCCCTCTGTGTATACTGCCTTCACTTCTTTTGCCCCGGTTGGGGGCATTGATTTGCACTATGTCAGACCAGCACACGCTCATGGATCACGAAGACCTCGTCGTACTCAAAACTGCTTGGGAAAGCTCCCTCCGAGACCTGAAAGGACAAGTTCCCGAGACCGTCCTGACAAGATTCCTCAAAAAGTTAGAGCCGATCGAATATCGTGACGAGCGGGTTGTTTTCGCTGCACCGGGACGGTTTGTCCATGACTGGGTCAAAGATCGCTACGTTGACCGACTCCAGACTTCACTTTCAGAAAAGCTGCAGAAGTCCATCAAGTTTGAGCTCAAAATTGCCAGCAGCGAGCGGCAAGCTCCTTCCAACCACGCCGTTGCAGCGGTGACCCCTCGGGCTTCTGAGCCTTCTCGGTTCAAACCCATCGAACGGCTTACCTTCGACAATTTTGTCCAGGGACAATCTAACCGACTTGCCTTCGCCGGAGCCAAGGCTGTCGCGGATAACCCGGGAACTCGATTTAATCCACTGTTCATTTACGGCCCTTCTGGTCTCGGAAAAACCCACTTGCTCCATGCCATCGCCAACGAAATTCTCGGTCGCGATCCGTATCACAGCATCATGTATGTGACGGCGGCCCAGTTCATGGAAGATTTCGTCACAGCTCTCAAGAACAACCAGATCGAACGATTTAGACGGCAACAACGCGGCGTCAATGTCTGGCTTCTCGACGACGTTCAGTATGTTGCGGGCAAGGACAAGACTCTGGAAGAAATCTTCCACACGTTCAATTACCTCCAAAGCCTTGGCAAACAGATTGTTCTCTGTTCCGACCGCCCACCGCGCGACCTTCTTTTGATGGATGAGCGGCTTCGGTCACGCTTTGAATCCGGTTTGGTTGTTGATGTCCAACACCCAGACACCGAAACCAAATGCGCCATTTTGCTCAAGCGGGCTGATGTTGAAGGCATAGCCATTGACCAAGAGACGGCCATGGCGATTGCCGAAGGGGTTAATGGAACCGTTCGGCATCTTGAAGGGGCTTTGCACAAATTGGCCGCTCAGTCCAGCCTTACGGGTCAGCCGATCAACGCCGAACTTGCGGCTGAAATCGTTGAGCGGTACTACGCAAACCTCGTTGTGGCGAAACCGAGTTTTGAGCAGATTGTCGGCAGTGTGAGCAAGCATTACCGGGTCGAATCGGACGAAATTCTGGGCATCTCTCGAAAGGCTCATATCGCGACAGCTCGACACGTGGCCATTTACATTACGCGTGAGATCCTCGGTGATTCTTGGAAGCAGATTGGGGCGATGTTTGGCAACAAAGATCACACATCCATGATGCACGGCTACAAGAAAGTTCGCACCATGATGAATCAGAGTCGGGAAATGAATGCCAGCATCCGCGCTCTGATCAACGACCTCTATCCCAATCAATAACATGCGGCTCCCCGAGCTCACTTGGCCCGATATCAACGCCCTGGATCGCGAACGGACGGTTGTGCTGATCCCAACCGGGGCCGTTGAACAGCACGGTCCGCATCTTCCTTTGGGAACTGATACATTCCTAGCGACTGCCGCCGCTGAGGAGATCGCCGCTCAAATTCCTGATATTGCGCTTTTGACCCCTTGCCTTTGGCTTGGTGCATCGCTTCATCATATGCCGTTTTCGGGGACATTGAGCCATAGTTTTGCGGGTTATGAAGAAGCTTTGACTCGTACCATCCAATCACTCGCTGAGCATCACTTTCTGAAATTCATGGTGATCAATGGCCACGGCGGAAATGTTGATTCCAACCACATCACTTTGAGAAAGCTCAAGCATCAGAACCCCGTTCTTCAGCTTGCCGCCGCTAACTATTTCGATTTCCTGGACCAATCTGTCCTGGAGTCAACTCTTACGGGTTCTCTCAAATCCATTCGCCACGCTTGCGAGGCTGAAGCGAGTTTGATGCTCCACAAACACCCTAGCCTTGTCCGCATCGAAAGACTCCGTGATGACGGGCTTGTTGCTGAGCCAGTTATTCCCGGGCTGATATCCAATTTTGATGAGATCACGGAGGAGGGCTCTTTTGGTTATGCGACATTGGCAACGGCGGAGAAGGGGGCAATGTTGTGGCAGAGCATTGTTGAAAACGGCACCGAAGCAGTCAAGCATTTTTCTGGCGGCTACACCTATATGGGGATAGTTGAGTAAATCAATTACGATTCGTTAAATTATTACTTTTTTGATTGCCTGAGTTATTCTTCGTGTATAGTAGACATATGATTCGAGATGTTGAGCCGTTGGAGGGTTTTGGCGAGCCGTGGGGATTGCTAGCGGCAATTTTGGAAGATGGGACAAAGGAGTGGCGGGGGGAGATTTGGGAGGAAGTTGGGCCGGAGGTGATGACATGGCGTCCGTATCCGGGTGGGCCGAGTGCGGGGGCGGTTTGGCTCCATTTAATCATGGTTGAGTTAGCTTGGTTTGGATTGAAGGATGAATTGATGGAGGCGGAGAGGGCGGAGTTGTTGTGGGATGCGATTGATGTTGATGAAGGTATTTGGCCGGATGCGCCAGCCCAGCCGATGAGTTGGTATGTGGCGTTGCAGGATCGGTATCGACAAGTGAGCTTGGCGGGGATCAAAAAATTTGGGGCTGGGGACGAAGTTTTGGGTTCTGGTGAAAATCGGCATACGCAGCGTTGGATTTTTGGGCATGTGATTCAGCACGAAGCGTATCACGGGGGCCAGATTGTGATGTTGGTGACTCAGGCTCAGCGTGAGCGGTGATATGCACTGGTTTCACCAGTGCCACGCACGAATAGCCTACAGAGGTTTAGGGCAAATCCGGCGAGCGGCGTAGTTTGGGTTATGTTCGGTCGATGTAGATGTGTCCGTTGGAGTCGGTACCGCCATCGGGGCGGACGGTGACTCGGAGTTCGACTTTATCGCCGGGCTTGACAACCAGGCCGTCGAAAGCATAAGTGTTCTTGGAATTGCTCCCTCCGGTGGTACCTTCGTGCTCGTCGACTTTCGCGAGTTTATTGTTGATCCAAATTTCTGCTCGTTTAATGTCAAGTCGGTGGGCGCCAGATGTGTAGGCAAAGGTAATCCGGTAGTTGCCAGACTGTCTGATTTGAGTTGAGAGATCAAATGTGATGGTTGACCAGTCGGCTTGGAGCATGGTGGGGTTCCAACTGCCGGCAGGAGTGTCGCTGACTTCGAGGGTTCGGAAATGGACACTGCGTTTTGTCAGAACTTCGAGGTTGGGAGCGAGGCGGACAAGGAAATTATCGTAGTTTCGGAGGGTTTGGGGAGTCCAACCGACTTCGGCGACAGCCAGGGCACGGGGGAAGGCCATGTATTCGCGGTGGGCGAATGTCTTCATGTACTCCGTCCAAATGTTGCCTTGGACACCGAGGACGCGGGGGTGATTTACCGGCTTGATTTCGGGAACGATCGGGTTGAAGCTATAGACTTGCTGAAGGGGGAGATAGCCACCGATGGCAAGGGGTTCTTCGGGTGATCGAGACTGGTAGTAGTCAAGATACATATGGCTCGTGGGGGTCATGACGACATCTTGCCCGAGGTTGGCGGCGGTTACTCCACCACCCGTTCCGCGCCAACTCATGACAGCGGATCGTTTGGGGAGACCACCTTCAAGAATCTCATCCCAGCCGATGAGGCGACGACCGTTTTGGTGGAGGTGGTCTTCCATTTGTTGGATGAACCAAGATTGAAGTTCGTGCTCGTCTTTGAGCCCTCGCTCTTTTATCCTTTGTTGTTCGGCGGGGTCTTTTTCCCACTGGGTTTTGGGACACTCATCGCCGCCAATATGAATGAACTCGCTGGGGAAGATGTCCATGATCTCGGTGAGGACGTCGCGGCAGAATTGGACGGTTTCGGGTTTGGTGTTGAGGACTCGGTCGCTGACGCCCCACCGCATCATGACTTCGGCGGGTTTGCCGTCACCGAGTTCGGGATATGCAGCGATGGCAGCGACCATATGACCAGGCATATCAATTTCTGGGACAACGGTGATATGGCGTTCAGCAGCGTAAGCGACGATTTCCCGGAGGTCGTCTTGGGTGTAGAAGCCACCGTGCGGGATGTTGTCGTACTCGGCGGTGTTCCGTCCGATTACGGTTTTGGGTCGGACGGAGCCGATTTGAGTCAGGCGGGGATATTTCTTGATTTCGACTCGCCAGCCTTGATCATCGGTGAGGTGGAAGTGGAATGTGTTGATCTTGAAAAGGGCGAGAGTGTCGATGAATTTGAGAACCTCGGCTTTGGTAGTGAAGTGCCGGGCGACATCGAGCATGATTCCGCGCCATTTGAATCGGGGCTGATCGGTGATAGTGAGGCAGGGAATTTGCCAGTTTTGAGTCTGGAGAGTAGTGGAGTGAATTGAGACGGGAAGGAGTTGGCGAAGAGTTTGGACACCGTAGAACAATCCGGCTTCGGATGGTGCTGTGATTGTGAGGTTGTTTGGAGTTGCTACGAGCGAATAGCTTTCTGGATTGGCTTTGGGATTAGGCTTGACGAGGAGGGCAATGGCGTTCTCATTTTTTGAACTGAGATTGAATTTGAATCCAGTTGCGGGGGAAAGTGATGCACGTAGATGCTGGGCGGCGAACGATGATGACTCAGATGTGAGAGTCGTTTGAGCGTTGATTCGAAACGTACCGGGAGTCGTTTTGATCTCAGCGGGGTAGGGGACGAGTGGAAGAGTGCTGAGAGGCATGAAAGCGAGAGAGGCAGCAAGGGTAGCGATCATGAGAACGTTGTAATGATGACTGAAATAGTTGATGAAGTGGTTTCAGTTGAGTGGTTTTTATGGGTAAGTTAAAATTTATGCGGAATCGAAGCAGATTTTGGGTTGGGATGGGGGTTTTGGCTCTGTCAGTCGTGGGTTTGGTTGCTTGTAATGGGGGCGGAGGGGCCGCGGAGACCAAAAAAGAGACCGAGGTTATGGTCTTTGAGGGGGCTATGGGAAGGATTTTTATGAAGTTGCAGCGACCGAGTTCAACGAGAAAACGGGGGCAACTGTGGTGGTGATTGGCGATCCTCGGATTGATCAGCAAGTGATTCCTCGGATGCAGAAAGGGAGTCCACCGGATTTGACTTATCCAGGTTGGCGCTTTGATAGTTGGAAAGCGGTGCAGGACGGAGCAGTTGAAGAGCTTTCGGCGGCTTTGAAAGAGCCAGCTTATGGGAGTAAAACTCCTTGGGGTGAAACATTCAATCCGAGCCTGTTGAAACTGGGTCAGAGTGAGGGCAAACAGTATTTGATGCCTTATTTCTTCTCGCTGTTTGGGTGGTACTACGATCCTGATTTGTTTGAAGAAAAGGGTTGGAAAGTGCCGAAGACTTACGCCGAGTTGCTGGTTTTGTGTCAGCAGATTAAAGCGAGCGGGATGGCTCCGATTACATATCAGGGTCAGTATCCGGATTATATGATAGCGGGGATGCTGCAGCCATGGATTTTGAGTTCGGGGGGGATGGAGGCTTTGGCGGCTTGTCAAAACTTGGAGCCGGGAGCATGGCAAAGTGAGCCAGTGATTCGGGCGGCGAAGATGGTGCGCGAGTTACGGGACATGGGTTATTTCCAGAGTGGAGCCACTGCGATGAGCCATACGGAAGCGCAAGCAGAGTTTATCAATCGCCGAGCGGCGATGATTCCCTGCGGGACGTGGTTGTACTCGGAGATGGAAAGCTCAATGCCCGAAGGTCGCCGGATGAAGTTTATGTTGCCACCGGTTTTGCCAGACGGCAAGGGTGACCCGACGGCGTTGATGGTCAAGGTTGAGCCTTGGTTTGTGCCGAGTGCGGCAAAGAACAAAAAGACGGCAATTGATTACTTTAAATTCTTGACTTCGCAGGAGAAGGCAACCCAGTTTGTAAAAGAGAAGGGAACGTTTATGGCGGTTAAGGGTTCGACTCCGACCGATCTGCCTGAGCACTTGGCGAGTGCGGGCGAGCTCTATGATGCGAGCTCCCAACTTTGGGCGGCTCAGTGGCGGGAGTGGTATCCGGACTTTTACAAAATTGTTGGTGATATCGTTACTGAACTCTTGAACGGAGAATTGACTCCAGAAGAGTTTGGGGCGAAGGTCGAGGCAGAAGCAGAAAAATTGCGGGCAAATAAGAACGTCGCCAAGTACGAATACTCGGCGGATTAGGGCGACGAGTGATGGCAGGTCAGGACATTCGGAAAACAGGGTTTGTCCTGACCTGTTTGGTTCCAGGATTGACGCTTTATCTGTGGCTCGTCGTAGTGCCGTTCATAAAGACTCTTGAATTGAGTGGCTATCGGTTTTCTGGTGTATCGACAAAGCGGACTTGGGTGGGGTTTGAGAATTTTGCGGAGCTTGGTAACCGGGAAGAATTTTGGTGGGCGGTTCGGAATAGCTTTACAATTTTGTTGGTCGTGGCTCCGATCCTGCTTTTGATGGCGATGGGGCTTGCGCATTTGGCTCAAGGGGATTCCAAGGGGGCAAAATTGATGCGGACGATTTATTTGTTTCCTAATTTAATTTCTCTGGTGGCGGCGGCGTTGATTTGGCGAGCGGCATACAATCCGAGTGTTGGGCTCCTGCGCGGAATTGGGCTCACGGGGCCAGAGAATGGATGGTTGGGGGATGTCGGAACGGCTTTTGGCGCGTTTGCGGTTGCGTTTGTGTGGGTGAGTTTGGGGTTTTATACGATGCTTTACTGTGCGGGGTTGGCGGGGATTCCGGGCGAGGTTCACGAGGCTTGCGAACTGGAGGGCGCAAAGGGATGGCGTAAGTACTGGTTGGTGACGAGGCCGTTGATGTGGCCAGTTCGCCGGGTGGCATCGGTCCATGTGACGATTGCATCGCTTGGAGTTTTTGCGTTGGTCAACGTGATGACCGAGGGGGCACCCAGTAACCGCACTGAGACGATGCTCCATTCCTTGTATCGGATGATGACGATGGGGGTGAATTTGGCAAGGCAGCGGCGATGGGGGTTGTGATGATGGTGGTCACGGCTTTGGCAAGTATTGCTTTGTGGGGTGTATTTCGTCGTAATCCGGTGGAGGGTCAGCGATGAAGTGGCTGAGAAATGGTTTGCTGATTGGGTTTGGGGCGGTAGTGATCCTGCCGGTGCTCTGGGTGTTTTTTAGCTCGGTCCGGGGGAATCAGGAGATTTTGAATTCGCCGTTTGCGGTGACGATTCCGCCAGCATTTGACAATTTTGGTAAGGCTTGGGGGGCTCAGAATTTGGGAGCGGCATTCATTCTGAGTTTGATTGTGACGTTGTTGACTTTGGTCTTTTTGATTCCGATTGGCGGGATGATGGCTTATGCATTGTCACGGTATCAGTTTCGAGGTTCGGGGTTGATCTTGGGATTGGTGACGTTGGGGATGCTTTTCCCGAATTTGCTTGCGGCAGTACCGCTCTTTTTGATGATGGCGGATATGGGTTTGGATGATTCTTTGGTGGGCTTGGTGATGGCGTACGTAGCTTATTCTTTGAGCTTTACGGTGTTTGTTCTCCACGGTTTTTTTGCGGCGTTGCCCAATGAATTGGCGGAGGCGGCGACGATTGATGGGGCGGGACATTGGAGTTTGTTTTTGCGCGTGATGGTTCCGCTAGCTTCGCCGGGGATTTGGGTGGTGGTGATTTTTAATGTTATTGGGCTCTGGAACGAATACAACCTGGCGAAAATATTGATGTTGCAACAGAAAACGTTGCCGGTGGGTTTGGCTGATTTGATTTCTCAACAGCAATATGCGGGAGATTGGGGGGCGATCTTTGCGGGGGCGGTTCTGGTCATTTTTCCAGTGATGACATTGTATCTGTTTTTGAAGGACAAGGTTCAGCAAGCGATGCTCGCTGGAGCCATCAAATAAACGCGATCAAGTAAGATCGTTTGATGGTCGGTACGACTCCAAGTATTGAGATGATCCGGGCGCAGTTTCCGGGATTGCGGGATGATTTTGCGTTTCTTGAAAATGCCGGTGGCAGCCAAGTTCCAGGTGTGGTTATTGATGAGATTGGTCGGTTTTATCGCGAGGATTATGCTCAGAAGGGGGCGACCTATGGGATGAGTGTACGGGCGACGGAATTGCACGATCAATGCAAGGTGTTTCTCAGTCGGATTTTTGGGGGAGAGGAAACGGGCTATGTTGCCGTTGGGCCGAGTGCGACGGCGTTGTTTAATATGTTGGCGGGGGCTTTGCGACCAACTCTGAGACCGGGAGATGAAGTTGTGATCTCAGTCGCGAATCACGAGAGTCATATCGGATGTTGGGAGCGGTTGGCGGAGTTTGGAGTGGTGATCAAATGGTGGGGTGTTGACCCTGAGTCGGGTTTGAGCTCGCTTGATGATTTAGCGGCAATCGTCAATGAGAAAACGAAAGTGATTGCGTTTACGCAAACTTGTAATTTGGTGGGCGATATTGTTGATGCAAAAGCGGTGGTTAAGATTGCTGAGCAGGTAGGAGCGGTGACAGTGATGGATTCAGTCGCGGCGGCGAGTCACCAGGCGTTGTTTGTTGATGAGTGGGGAGTTGATTTTTGTTGCTTCAGTTGCTACAAGGTTTATGGCCCGCACATGGCGGCAATGTGGGGGAAAAAGGAGCGATGGAGCGAGCTAACGGGGCCGAATCATAAACAGCTACTGGATAAGGGAGCTATGAAATTTGAGCTTGGCTGTTTGAGCTATGAATCGATGGCGGGGTTTTTGGCTTTGGGGCGTTACTTTGGATTCCTTGTGGGTGAGGAGGTTGGTTTTGGCGAGGTTGCGAGTCGGGCGGTGATTGAGCGGGCTTATCAAGTGATGGATGAGCGTGAGACATTTTTGGAGGAGGCGATGCTGGGGTGGTTGAATTCCCGGAGCGATTTGCGGGTTTTGGGGGTGAGGACAGCCGGTCAAGATCGGCATCCGACGTTTAGCTTTCGGCATAATCGACTATCGAGCCAGGAGATTGAGCGTCGGGCGCATGAGCATCCGGTCGCGTTGAAATACGGGAATATGTATGCATGGCGGATTTGCGAGGCGTGTGGCATTCCGGCGGATGATGGGGTGGTACGAGTGAGTGCAGTTCACTACAACACCGTTGAGGAAATTCAGCGTGTGTGCGGGTTGCTCGAAACGATCTTAAACGGTTGATTTTGCTGAATCTAGTAGAATAGGGCCACGACTATGGCTACAGATCGAAAAGCGAATTTGGACAAGTTCATTGCGGCTCTCGATAAGGCGGTTGATATTGAGCCTTGCGACGCGCGGTGTGACATGATCAAGCGGATTCTGGAGCAGGCTTTTACGCACAAGTTAGAGATTCTGGATGACGAGCATATGCGGCCCGCGGATGGCACTTATGCACGCCATTTGGTTCACAAGGATCCGGCGGGTCGTTATTCGGTGGTGGCGATGGTTTGGGATGTGGGGCAGGGGACAGCTTTGCATGACCATGCGGGTGAGTGGTGTGTTGAGTGCGTTTACCGAGGATTGATCCGGGTGACGTCTTTTGATTTGGTGGGTTCGCCGGAGGATGAAATCGTTCAATTCAAGGCCGAAGATTCGGTGTTGGCGGGGGTTGCGGAGGCGGGGGCTTTGATTCCGCCGTTTGAGTATCACGTTTTGGAAAATGCGGTCAAGGATGGCCCTTCTGTGACAGTTCACGTTTATGGGCACGAGTTGACCCAATGTCATATTTTTGTTCCGGTTGATGGGGGCTATAAGCGCGAAACGCGCGAACTGGGTTACACGGCTTGAACCGATTAAAGTCAGTTGGTGAGGTTTTGCCGGGCTTGGCTTTGGTTGTGGCGATGGCTATTGCTGCCAACTGGATTGCTGAATTGCCGTTTGTGAAGGATAGTTTGCGCTTCTCATCGTTGCTCATTGTTATATTGCTTGGAATTCTGTTGGCATCGGTTTGGAAGTTGCCCGATCTGCTGGGGGCGGGGATCAAGTTGGCTCAGAAGCCGATTTTGCGATGGGCGGTGGCGGGATTGGGTTTTCGGTTGACTCTGCAGGAGGTAGCGGCGATTGGAGTACCGGCAATTGCGGTGGTTTGTTTGGGGGTAACAGGTTCATTCTTGTTTTGCGTGTGGTTGGGGAAGATTTTGGGTCTGGGGGAGAAGTTGAGTTTGCTGTTGGCGACCGGGGGGGCGATTTGTGGGGCGAGTGCGATTGTGGCAGCCGATTCGGTTGTTGAAGCTGAAGGAAAAGATGCGGCGGTGAGTTTGGGGATTATCACTTTGTGGGGAACGGTGGGGATTTTTCTATTTCCAGCGGTGGCGAAAGCTTTGGGCTGGGGGATTTTGCTTATGGATTGATTTGCGGGGCGACATTGCATGAGACGGCGCAGGTAGTTGCGGCGGCGAGTGGGCTCTCGCCGGAAGCGACTAATGTGGCGACAGTGGTCAAGTTGGTGCGGATTTGCACTTTGGCCCCGATGGTATTGGGGATTGGTTGGTGGATTCGGCGGTCGGCGGTCGGGAAAGCCGGGGAGGCGAAAGTCAGCTTGGTGCCTTGGTTTTTGGTGATGTTTGTGGTGTTTTCGTTGTTGGTGAGTGTCGTGAGTGACGCGGGGTTCCAGGGCTTTGTCAAGGATGCGGTGAACCCGTTTGTCAAGTTGCTTTTGGCAGTGGGGATGGCAGGGGTTGGATTGCAGACCAACGTTCGCGATTTATGGAAAGCAGGGTGGAAGGCTTTGGGGCTTGGGCTGGCGCAGTGGCTTGTCTTGATCGGGATCACTTTGCTCGCGATGTTGGCCCTTGGAATGTTTGCTTAAAAATTTGCAAATTATTCGATCTTTGGCGCGGAAAGTGTCGTCCAAGCTGGTTAAGGTTTCTTTATGGCTCAAGGTGATTCGCTCGTTGGGGGTTCGGTCGGTGAGGCGGTCACAGCTCGTCAAATGTTGGAGCTCATCCACGATTTGGGTCAATGTGATGACGCACGTCAGATTTTGGTAGCGGCCTTGCGGCACTATCGGTACTTGTTTGGTGATTACAAGGGATTATGTTTACTGCTCAATGATCCGAAAACGGGGCATTGGCGAAGTGTTGCGTTTGAAAATCCTTATGGATTGAGCTGGGGCGGGGTGAAGGTTGGACAGCTCCCGGAGAGAACAGATCTTGAACAATTGGCATCATTTTTGGGTCAGGCAGCACCTTGGATTGTCACTGACACTCCGGTGCGACGTGATTTGATTGATTCTCAATCAGCATTTGTGGCCGATGGTTCGGTCTTAGCGGTTCGAATGGGGATGTTTACGGGATTGACGGCGGATGTTTATTGGGTTGCAAGTTGGAGTCGTCCCGGAGGTGGGCGGGGTTGGAGTGTGCTTGGATTTGATCGTGAAAATGTTCCGCCGGAGTCAATGTTTGGACTGTATGAGACAGCAGTTGAGACAACGAGTCGGATGTCGTTCTACCCTTCGCTCCTCCAATCAGTTGCTCAGGCAGAGCGGGTGAATCATAGTTTGCGGCGGAACTTGGTTCATGACTTGAAAACACCAATTACGGTGATCAAGGGGTACGGCGAAACGCTGGGTATGGTACGGGAAGATGAGGAGATGTTTGACGAATTATTGGGCGGGATATTGGAGAGTTGCGACAGGCTCTTGGCGGATGTGAAAGACATTATTGAGCCGATGGAGGGGGCCTGGACTCCGAAAAAGGAAGAGTTTGATCTGAGTTTGATGCTTCAGAAAGTAGTTTTGGCGGAACGGCACACGGAGCGATCGCGCACCCATACGATTGAGATTGAAGGGTGCGAGGAGCCGGTTATGGTGCTTGCTGATCGCCGAAAATTGATGCGGGTCGTTGAGAATTTGTTGAGTAATGCGGTGAAGTATTCGCCGGGGGCGGGCAAAACGGTTTGGGTGAAGCTGAGGCAAGCGGGGGATCTCGTTGCCATTGAAGTGCGCGATCAAGGATTGGGGCTCAGTAGCGAGCAAATTCAGCGGGTGTTGACGGATTGTGAGCGGGTCGTGGATGAGAGTTTGGGGATTGAGGGGAGTGGGTTCGGGTTGAATTCTTGTCAAATGGTTTTGCGTGCACACGGGGGCGAGTTGCAGGTTGAAAGCGAGGTCGGGGCGGGGTCAGTCTTTCGGGCTGTGATCAAGCGCGATTGAGAAACTTGATTTGAGTACTTTCTCCCTGTTTGGTTGCTTAACTCTGAATGCTCCAGTGCCACCCGAGTTTTGATCTGAGTGATTATGAGGTCGGGAGTCATCTGATGATGCTGTATAATTGTTGAGACCCGCTGGACTTTTTTGAGTCAGTTGTGCGTGTCGCTTTTCAGAGAACAGGCATGACGAAGTACATATTCGTGACAGGTGGGGTGGTTTCCTCGATTGGGAAGGGGATTACGAGCGCGAGTTTGGGGCGGATGCTTCGGAACCGCGGGTACACGGTTGCGCCGGTCAAGCTTGATCCTTATATCAACGTTGATGCGGGGACGATGAACCCTTACCAGCATGGGGAAGTTTTTGTGACCGAAGACGGCACCGAAACGGACTTGGATTTGGGGCACTACGAGCGATTTATTGATGTGAACTGTTCGAGTTCAAGTTCGATTACGACGGGGAAGGTTTATCAGAACGTGATTGAAGCAGAGCGGCGAGGTGACTATCTTGGGGGGACAGTTCAGGTCATTCCGCATGTAACGAACGAGATCAAGCGGCTCTTGATTGATGCGGGGAAAAAAGAAGAGGCGGACATTGTATTGGCGGAGATTGGGGGAACGGTTGGGGACATTGAGTCTTTGCCGTTTTTGGAAACCATCCGTCAGGTTCGGAAAGATTTGGGGAAAGAGAACACTTTGTTTGTTCATGTTACGTTGGTGCCGACGGTTGGCCCGTGGAGTGAGATTAAGACAAAGCCGACTCAGCACTCGGTGATCAACTTGCGACAGATCGGGATTTCGCCGGATGTGTTGATTTGTCGTTGCGAGGAGGATTTGCCGGAGGATGTGAAGGAGAAGATTTCGCTCTTTTGCGACGTTCCCCAGGAGGCGGTGATTGAAAGCCGGACGGCAGAAACGATTTATGAAGTTCCGTTGATGTATGAGGCTACAGGTCTTGGTGAACTGGTTTGTCGCCGATTGGGACTTGAGAATTTGAAGGCGGATTTGAGCGAGTGGGAGGAGATTGTGAAAGTGATCAAGAATCCCACGAATGAGTGCACGGTTGGGGTTGTGGGTAAGTATACGAGCAACGGGGACGCCTACAAGTCAATTGCGGAGTCGCTCGGGCACGCAGGAATTGCGAATGATTGCCGGGTGAAGATCAAGTGGATTGAGAGCGACGTTTTTGAAGGCGCGGCGGAGCCGGCTTCTTTGTTAGAGGGTCTTGACGGAGTGGTTATTGCGCCCGGTTTTGGAACCCGAGGGATCGAGGGCAAGATTGAGGCGTTGCGGTATGTGCGGGAGAACGGTGTTCCGTTCCTTGGAATTTGTTTGGGTATGCAGATGGCGGTGATTGAATATGCAAGGAACGTGTGCGGGATTGCGGGGGCGGGAAGTGAGGAGTTTGAGACTCCTGATGCAAAAGTGAATGACCCGGTGATTCACTTTATTCCTGATCAAACGGGGATTACGCATAAGGGTGGAACTATGCGGTTAGGCAGTTACCCTTGCCATTTGAGCGCGGGAACTTTGGCATTTGAAATTTATGGGGAATCTCCGATTTATGAACGTCATCGCCACCGGTATGAAGTGAATAACGATTACCGGGAGTTGCTGATTAAGCATGGGTTGCAGGTGAGCGGTGTCTCGCCAGATTACCGTTTGGTGGAAATGGTGGAGTTACCGGGGCATCCGTTCTTTATTGCGACGCAGGCACACCCGGAATTTAAGAGTCGCCCGAATCGGCCCTCGGCGCTGTTCGCATCGCTTGTGGCGGCGGCTTTGGTGCGCAAATCCAAAGTTTTAGCTTAGAGGGATTGGCTGACCATTTGGGCGGTTTCTTCGCCGACAAGCGTGCCGATGGCAACGCCCATTCCGCCCATACGGACGGCGCAGAAGGTTGTTGGATTGATCTGTTGGATAATGGGCTTTTTGGTTGTGCCCATGCCCATGATCCCGGCCCAAGCGTAGTCAATCTCGTGGGGTGTTTTGGGGAGAATTGTGGTTTGCAGAAGGGTTTTGAGTTGATTTTGGATAAGGGTTGTGGTTTGCATATCAGTGGTTGTTTCGCACTCAAAGTCAAGATTGCGACCGCCGCCGAAGAGGACACGGTTGTGGATGTTACGGAAATAGTAGTATCCACGGTCGAGGTGGAATGTGCCTTGGAAGGGAAGGTTGGGGATTGGTTTGGTGATCAGGACTTGCGCCCGGGCGGGGTTGACATCAAGATCGGGGAGGAGTTGGCGGGCGAATCCGTTAGTGCAAATGATTAACCTTTTGGTAGAAATTGGCGGGGTTTGGTCGGTATGGACGGTTGCTTCGTCGAAGTGAGTGACGGTGATTTGATTGAGGATTTTGATGCCTTTTGATGCTGCAATCTGGATCAGGGCTTGCATCATTTGGCCCGTGTTGATTTGGCCTTCAGCATGATTGAGGAAGAGCGAGTGCGTATTTTGGAAACAAAATTGGGGGAGCTTGTTGCTGGCATCGGTAAAGGTTTCGGCGAGGTTGGTGATTGGGGTGAGAAGCGTGTTGAGGCGATCCAGGTTGTGTTCGCAGAGTTCGTGGGTGGTTTGGTCGGCGATGAGCTCGTATCCTCCGAGGGGCTGGTAGTCGAGGATTTGGTCGGTAACACGGTGGCGCAATTTTTGAAGGCCCTGGTAGCGGCGGTTGACGAGTGCTTGAACTTCTTGATCGGAGAGTACGTTGAGGTCGTCGAGAATTTCGGTGATTGAACCGATGCATGCGAACCCAGCATTTTTGGTGCTGGCACCGGTGGGGATGAGTCCCCTTTCGAGGACTATGATTTTAAGGTTTGGATGGAGCTCTTTGAGGGAGATGGCGGTGCTGAGGCCGACAATTCCTGAACCGATGATGGTGACATCGGCTTGGTCGAAGTAAGTGGACTGTTCCCAGTAGCTGAACTGCACGGGATTAGTTTAGTCGGTTTGAGTGGGTCTTGCGATTGAGGTTATGCCTACGGTGCGGAGGGTTTGGATGGGGGGCGTTTCATAATAGGGGTCTTTCCTGCGTGGAAGGAGTGAGTTTGAGATGAGCAACCGCCAATTTAGCCGAGACCCTGAAGACTTTGACCAATATCGTCGGCGATTGATATTGAAGTCTAAGCCAGTGGGGAAAGAGGAGCGGGCGGAGTGGTTTCAGAGTTTTTGCGACCTGATTGAAAAGGCGTTTCCGGCACAGGAGAGTCGGGTGAATCGTCCGGGGGTGGCGCACAGGTTGTTTGCGGCGGAGATTGCGATTCCCCGGATGAAGCCAGAGACCCTAGTCGGGTTTGCCAATGAGTTTGAGCAGCTCTTTTTGGAGGCAATGCCGGTAACGATGGAAGGGTGCCGAACCCATTTGTATCAGGATCGGCTGGACGTCATTTGGGAGGCGGTGATTGATTTGGGCGATGCGTACGTCACGCTTGGGGTGAAGTTGCGGAACGCGGATTTTGGGATGAAGGAGTTCAACAATGACGACCGGAACGACTTCAAGCGGGAGAGGGGGACTTTCGAGAAAGATCGGGATGATCGGCCACGAAAGTTTGATCGTGGTGGCGGCGGAGGGGGCGGATTCCGAGGTGATCGCGATGGCGGGGACCGTGGGGGCTATCGGGGAGGCGGGGATCGAGGAGGTTCTGGCGGCGGCTATCGGGGTGATCGGGACGGAGGTGATCGAGGGGGCTATCGGGGAGGCGGTGATCGCGGTGGATCTGGTGGTGGATATCGGGGTGATCGAGATGGCGGGGATCGTGGCGGATATCAAGGAGGCAGTGATCGCGGTGGATCAGGCGGAGGTTATCGGGGCGGAGATCGAGAAGGGGATATCGAGGCGGCGGCGACCGTGACAACCGGGGCGGCGGAGGTGGATATCGAGGTGGTGGTGGCGGCTATCGCGGGGGTGGGGACGATCGTGGAGGATCGGGTGGATACCGTGGCGGAGACCGGGACAATCGAGGTGGCGGCGGAGGTTATCGTGGAGGAGGAGACGACCGCGGAGGATCGGGTGGGTACCGTGGCGGTGGTGGCGATCGGGACAATCGTGGCGGTGGAGGAGGATATCGAGGCGGCGGAGATCGAGACAATCGAGGTGGCGGCGGAGGTTATCGTGGAGGAGGAGACGACCGTGGAGGATCGGGGGGATACCGTGGAGGCGGTGGAGATCGGGATAATCGAGGTGGTGGTGGCGGTTTCCGGGGTGGCTCCGGTGGTGGTGGATTCAAACGCGGCGGCGGTGGCGGCGGTGGATTCAAGGGCGGCGGGGGCGGGTTCAAAAAAGGCGGCCCACCGAAACGGCGTGACTAACGGTTGGGGCTACCCTGTAGTGCTTTTGCGATAAGTGGGGTGGTTCATCTCACGGATTTCGAGAGTCCAAGACACGGGCAGTTGAGCGTGACTTTCGATGTACTCGGTGCCGATGGCGTAGAGTCGATCACTGATTTCTTGGAGCGTATCGGGGTTCCTGCCTTCGAGGAGGCAGACGGCAAGATGGATGAATTGGGTTGGCGCACTGTTTCCGGGGATGTAATGCTCGGCGGGTCGAGAATATGATTTAACGGATGCGGGATCAATAGTTTTGATTTGGCAGAATTCTTCGGTGAGAAGTTCCAGGAGGGGTTTTATAGAGACTGTGGTTGAATGGTCGAGTTGAAGATGGGGCATAAAGTCAGTTTATCTGGAACTGATGGGGTTGAGAATTTTTGCTAGAGCTTCGGTGATGGCTGGGCTGATTGCAGACCAAGCCATGTTGCCGTTGGTGAGCAGGACGACTCCTGCTCCATCCAGGGGCCGTAGGGTTGAGTTTCCACTGTAACCGTCGCACTGACCGCCGAGAAAGATTTCAAAAGAGTTGTCCAGATTCCGTCGGTTAAGTCCATGGGTTGATTGACCAGTGTGGATTGAAAAGAGTAAGTCTGCTGATGACTTGGAAATAAGGCTCGGTTTATTTTGGTAGGCTTGGATCATTGCCGCGTACATTGCGGCTATGTCAGCGGCATTACTCCAAAGCCCTTGAGCTGATGATTCGGGGTAGTAGCGCCGCTTGATTTCACCTGGTGCGATTAGATTTGGGTTTTTTGGTTCAAAGTAGGATGAGTTTGTGAGATTTAAGGGTTTGAAAACACGAATTTCGGCTAAGGATTCGATGGTTTGACCTGTGATGTCTTCGACTATTGCCTGGAGGAGTAGGATGTCGGGGGCGGAGTTAGATTGTTTGGTTCCGGGGGCGTTTGAAATGATGAATCGTTTCAGAATTTCATTTCTTGGCGGAATGTTTTGAGAGGTTGGGTAGCCGAAGTATTTGTACTGCGTATTCCCACTCAATCCGGTGAGAAGATGGCGAACAAGGAGTGGGTTAGTTGATTCAAACGGGTTGTTGGGAAGAGGAAATGTTTTTTGGTAGAAGCTGACCTTTTGATCGAGGTCGAGTTGTTTAGAGTCGACAAGTTGGAATGTGATGATTAGGAGGGGTAATCGGGAGAGAAAGCCAACTTGGAAGGCTTGGTGATTGGGGTCACCGATTGATTGCGCTTGATCGAGCTGGCCATTTTTTATTGTTGCAATGGAAACTGCTGCGGCACCAACGGCCCTGAATTTTGGTTGCCACTCTGCGGCGTTAAGAATGTCTCGAGTGACCAAGAATGGGAGGAAAAGTGGCACGATTGTCATAGTGTCCTAGCCTTGAGTCGCCTCCTGGCACCTGCCAGGAAGCGATATTTATTCAACTATTTTATTGTGTAGCCGACGGCTGCGAGGTCAATGTCAACCTTGTTGCCGATGACGTTTTGGTTGAGATCGGGGGCGAGGTTATGGTCGAGTCGGTTGAAGCTGAATTTTGTTCGGACGACGACGAGGTCACCTTTCTTGCCGGGAACTCCTCCTCGCGCGGCGAGGGCATCGGGCAGGTGGGTAGCGGTGGCTTTGACGGTGAGGTCTTTGGTGATGCCGTTGAGGGTGAATTTGCCTTTGACGTCGGACTCAAAGACTCCTTTCTTGATCTCTTTGGTATTGGCCAGGGAGACGATTTCAAATTCAATGGTCGGAAATTTTTGGGGATTGAGGCACCAGTCGCCTTGCATGGCATCGGTCATGCCCTGGGATGCAGCTTTGACTTTTGCAGTTTCGACAGTAATTTTTCCGGTGGTTTTTTCTGGGTGAGCGGGGTCGAACTGGATATTTCCGGAAACGGCGTCAGTGGTGCCAAAGATAGGTTCGAGGGGACTGTCTACGGCGAAGGTGAGTCCGTTGACGCCTTTTGGATCCTTGAAATCGTAAGGGGCGGGGGCGAAGGTGGGGGCGACCAAAACTGAGGCGGCAAGGGCAAAGAGCGCGGATTTAACAATCATGACTGTGTAATGTACGACTTCCGACAAAACTTTGTTTCGCGATTTGATATGGAAATCAGTAAATTTAACGAAGTGCTATTAGTAGGTGGAAATGTCATTTATGAAATTTCATTCAAAAATGAGATTACGTTCAGGCTATATTCAGATTGGATTTGTAGATTATCGATAACTCTCCGGCGAAAGACTTGGAGGAGATGAACCTATGAAACAGAAACATTATTGGCTGATGGCGGGGGTTGTCGTTTTGGCAACTGGTTCGGGCATTCGGCTAGCTCAGGCGAGTGACCATGCGGACACTCAGGAAGTTGTGAGTCGAGCGGGGACGGATTTGACGGACGTTTACGTTTTTCCGAGCCCTGAAAACTCAGACAATGTGGTTTTGGCGATGAATTTCAATCCGCTGATCCCACGCGGGGGAACCGCTCAATTTGATACCGACGTGCTGTATCAGTTCAAATTGGATTTGAATGCAGACGGAGTTGAGGATCGGGTGATTCAGGTGACATTTACAGGCAGCGGAGCGAATCAGCGGGTTCGCGTTGCGGGTCCGATGCGACCAAATCAAGTAGGCGGAACCAACACTTTGCTTCCGGTGACGATGAATGAAGGCGCGGTCAACACAACGTTTTTTGCAAGTCCGACGGTGAAGGTGTTTGCGGGATTGCGAGAAGACTCATTCTTCTTTGATTTGGAGCAGTTCTTCACGATTCTTCCGGATCGCGGGGTTCCGAGTGGTTTGACTCAACCGCCGGCGAATCCGAACCAGCCGATGGCGACGAGTTGGAGACCGACGGGTCAGGCGGTGGACTTTTTATCGAATGGCGGATTCAATGTGCTTTCGATTGTGATTGAGTGCCCGAGGGCACTTTTGGTGAACTGATATGAAACGACAGATTCAAATTTTGGCTTTGGGATCGCTGGTTGCGGTCTCGATGGTGTCAGGTTGTGGAGGATCGAATAATTCTGGTTCTTCGGCGAACTTGGGCCGGATTGGGGTTTGGGCGACAACAAGTGTTCGATCTGGATCGAGCTTTGCGCAACAAGACCGATTGTCGAATCCCGTTGTGAACGAAGTGTTTGCGACGTTTGCGAATGATCGGCACAGGATCAACAATTTGGCTCAGCCCAATGAGGATGTGAACAATCTGGCGAATGACATTCAGGGTTTTATGACTGGAGTTGCCGGGCGTTCCCAGGCGATCACGGATGTTGTCAAAGCGGTATTTGCTCAGGATGTAATGGTTGTTGATTTGGGTTCGAGTGCTCAGACAGCGGCTTATCTTGGTGTCCAGACCGGCGGCGCAACAGGCAGTACGTTTGGTGGTCGTGCGTTGACGGATGACGTTGTGGACACTTCGCTCGGAGTGGTCTTTGGTGGAACGGTACCGGCCTTGGGTTTGGCACCGGATGATGGTAACCAGATTCCAACTCTAACGAGTGACAATGTTGGCCCTGGAGGCAAGCAGTTCACTAATACGTTCCCTTATCTGGGGGCTCCGCGCTAGGGTGAGGTTCTCCGAGGTTGGTTGTCTGGCCTCGGAGAAAATTTTTAAGGGGAATCGGAGATGACGATGAGAGCATTTGCAATTTTGGGATTAGGATTGATTGCGGTTCTAGTCGGTTGCGGCCCGACCATTGGGCGTGAAGTGGGCAAGGGCACCACAGAAGATTCAGTTGTTGTGCAGGATCAAATTCGGCAAGAGATTGCATTTCACCAGGAGCGGGTGGAGAATGATCCGAAGGGGGCATTGGGTTGGGTGATGTTGAGCGAGAGCTATCTGAAGTTGGCGCGTTTGGCGGACGATGACGAGGCGGCAGTTGAAGGGGAAAAAGCGGCAATGGAGTCGCTCAAGATTCGAGAAGTGAACAATGCTCGGGCGGCGATGCGGGTGACGGAGGCGCGGTTGCACCAGCATCGATTTGCGGATGCGGAGGATTCGGCGCGCATGGCAGTTCGTCTCTCGGGAAGCGAAATCCAAGCAATTCGACAGCTTGGCGACGTACTTTTGGAACTGGGGAAGTATGAGGAGTTTGGGCGCGAAGTGCGTGATGAACCAGGTTTGAACGCAATTCCGGAGGGGAAAGCAGTTTTGGCCCGGTGGTATGAATTGAAAGGGGATTTTCGGGGTGGGAGTGCACTTCTGGAAGATGCGGCAGGTCAGATTCGGGACGGTCGGGGAGGGGATGTGCCGGAGATGAGCTGGTATTTGAGTCAGGCGGGTTGGATGGCTTTGCGGGGAGGCGATTTGGAACGAGCGGAAGCAGCATTTGGTCGTGCGCTCAAGTTGAATTCAGGTGATCGCAAGGCTTTGGCGGGGCAGGCTCGGTTGGCTCTGGAGCGGCGAGAATTTGGATCAGTGGTGGCGTGGGCAGACCAGGCGAATGCCATTGCGCCGCTGACGGATGTTTTGGGATGGAAGCTGCTCGCTTTGAAGCAGCTTGGAAATGAGGACGAGGCGGAGTTAGTTTTTGGGGAGATTTTGCGTCTGAATCACTTTGAAGCGGGAGAGTCATTGAGCGCAGGGCACTCGCAGAATCATGGGAATGCTGCTCATAGCCATGAGCACTCGAGCGGTCATTCACATGATCATGAGCTTGATGGCGGGAGGCACACTCATCACCGGTTGTTGGCTCGATTGCTTGCAGATTTTGGTCGGGAGTTGAAGTTTGCTCACTTGGCGGCGGAAGAAGATTTGAAATGGCGCAAGGACATTTATGCTTACGACACATTTGCTTGGGCGACTTATCGGTATTGGCTGCTTGATCCGGAAGCAAAAGTCGAGGGAAATGGGCTTTTGAATGAGGCCAAGGATGCAATGGCCTTGGCGTTGCGGACAGGTACGAAGGACTCCGAGATTCTGCGCCACTCGAAGGAGATATTTGCCGCTCGGCCCCGATAAATATTGATGTCGATTTTTCGGTTGTGAGGCGGTTGGGAATGTTGGTAGGGTGGGGATTGTGGAAGGGCAGCTCTTTGATGAAGTGTATGCGGAGATGGCGGCTCGGTCGGGGAAGTTCGACCGGGTTTGGTATGTCGGGGTGAAGACGACGGGGATTTTTTGCCGGATGATTTGTCCAGCGCGAACACCGCTGGCTAAGAATGTTGAGTTTTTCGGTTCAATTCAGGAGTGTCTTCATGCGGGATTTCGGCCTTGTAAGCGGTGCAAACCGATGAGTTTGCGAGATGAAGGGCCGGTGTGGGTGGGTGAGTTGGTGAAACGAGTTCAGGTGTCTCAGGTGAAACTTCGCGATGGAGATTTACGAAAGATGGATTTGGAGCCGGCGACGGTGCGACGTCATTTTGAGCGGTTTTTTGGGATGTCGTTCCACGCTTACCAGCGGGCTTGGCGGATGGGCCAGGCGATTGGGAGTTTGCGGTCGGGCGGTGATTCGGTTGATGCGGCGATGGCGGCGGGATATGCCAGCGAGAGTGGATTCCGGGAGGCATTTGAGCGAATCGTGGGGGTGAATGTTCGGGATTCTGATTCTGCGCGGTTGGCCTATGCTCGGTGGATCGAGACGCCGATTGGGGGGATGGTTGCGGTGGGATCGGACGATGGACTCGGGATTTTGGAGTTTGTGGATCGGCGGATGCTGGAGACGGAGTTGCGGGACTACGAGCGATTGACTCAGAGGAAGATTGTGCCCGGGGATCATGCGGTATTGGATCAAATTGATGCGGAATTGGGCGAGTATTTTCGAGGTGAGCGGAGAGAATTTGGGGTTCGATTGGATTTACGGGGAACGGAGTTTCAGCGGCGTGTTTGGCGGGAGTTGGTTATGATTCCTTGGGGCGAGGTGCGGAGTTACGGAGGGCAAGCGAAGCGGTTGGGGAATTTGGGTGCGGTTCGGGCGGTGGGCCGGGCGAACGGGATGAACCGGATTGCGATTGTTGTGCCGTGTCACCGGGTGGTGGGGGCGGATGGGAGTTTGACGGGATATGGGGGCGGTTTGTGGCGAAAGAAATGGTTGCTGGAATTGGAGGGGATTAACACAAATTGAGAAATTTTTGTAAATGTATTGACAATAAAACAGAGATTTTGCGAGAATTTGAAAATGAGATGCTCTCTCTCTCTCTCTCTCTCTCTGTTAGCACTTTCCGCGTTGAGTCATGCAGGTCAGTACGTTTTGAATGCCACGCATGACGGTGTAACCAATCCGAGTGGAGGTGTGGGCACAACAAACAATGGTAGTGTCGGATATGGTTGGAGTTCGGGAAGCTATGGCTCGACTCAAACGATTGATGCTCAACCAGCCGCCGCTACTTGTTCTGGCGAAATCAAATGGGTTTTTGTTTGGCAGAGAGATATGATTCCGGGAACGAATACTCCTGATCTGGGCGACAATCCGCCGCCGAGTGTTGTTGTCGAGGAGTTTTGCGAAGCAAAGTATGCTTGGTCTCCATTTGAGGGTTCAGGCTCTGGGAGTTGCGATAATGGCTTGGGATTTGCGGTTGTAGAAACTCAAGAGTTTAATGTGCGGCGCGGTATTGCTTCGGGAGTGCGGTACCGATTACAGGGAGGCGGGGAAACGGTAGAGATTTCACTGAGTCCGTCGGCTCAGGCGAGCGCCGACTTTGGTTCCGTTTCGGCTTCAGTGAAATACACCTGCACGATCTATATCCCAGAAGTATCCCTTGAGGGACTGACAAATTTTAGTGGAGCATTAAAGGTGCTTGCTGGTCAAGAAGTGATCAGTAGCTTTGTACTTAAGCCCTCTTTTTCGCAATATCCAATGGTTGATCGGGGTCTGAGGGTGAAAAGTAAGCGCTGGTTTGAACCGGATGTAGTCAAGCCGTTTAAAGATTTTGTTCCTGCGCGAGCAACTAATCAGTATCAAGCATTGACCCGGGCTGACCACTTGGCTGACCAGTTGAAGTTCTTCACTGCGGCGAAAGGAACATTTGAGGTTCCTTGCATGGCGACACTTGAGTTTCCAGAAGGTGCACGGGTGATCGGCGATGGAATTCCTGTGACTCCGGATTTGCCGTTGGTGTTTGCGAAATCAAGGCAAGCAGAGTCGAAAAAATTTGATGTTGAAACAACGGGGCGCGTAGGAAATGTCGTACTTTATACGAATCAGGTTGAAGGATTTGGGCCGCTCGGAGTAGGAGATGCTGGCAATTTGGGCTCGCGTTGGGCTACAAAGTTTAAGCCATTCGATTCTTTGACTGATTTCGCTTTGGACGGAATCGCAAGTTTTGCGCAAATCGCAAACTTTAGTAGGAGCTTGCAGAGGTCACTTGCCGCCGGGGCTCCTTCTGGAACACCGACAAACTTCAGTCTGGCAGCAGGAAATGGAAAATCATGGCTTGATGTTCAATATCCTTACCCGTTTAGTGAGGGTGTTTCGACGAGCGGCTTTTTTCCGATTATTGAAGAAGTAAAGGGTTCGGATAATCCGCTCCATATCTTGTCTCTGAACAACCTGCAGTGGACTAACCGGTGGGAAACTTCTGAAGCGCGCGATTCATTTGAAACTTACACAATGTATCGTCCACCGTCGAAGGATGGGCTACGAACCATGTTGGTTCCGTATTCTATTCACAATTGGTATTGGAGTGGGGAGGCGTCAAGAAATGCGACGGGAGGATGGCAGGTTAAAGGAGAAGGAAAGATGTCATCTGTAGAGCAAACGGACAATCACCCAACGTGGGTCAGAGTCATGCCGTATGGAGGGTTTAATTTTTCTGGATTTTGACAATTATTGAGAGGAAGAATAGGTAAACGAAAATGACAATCATCAACAAAACACATATCGCAACTGGCATGCTTGCCTTGCTGCTGATTCCTACTATGGCGTTCGCACAACTGACTCCGGCTGAGAGAGTATCTCTAGCCTCTCAGCGGGCATTTGAGTTTACAGAACTAGTTGATAAAAGTCGTTATGTGCAAGCTCAACAAAAACTTAGTGAACTTTACGATGCTTGGCGAGATATCAATAGCAGTCCGGGCACCGACGTTTATGTTAAAGCCGCCAAGATGTACCATGCGCTGGGGGACAGTGCGGCAGAGAAGCGGGCATACGAGATGTCACTTTATTGGCAAGGCGGCATCATGTCACCAAATTCGGAGTTCATCTTTGGAGGGAATGTGGAGCATTACAGTGCCTATATCCGTTATCTCTTGAGGAATGACCGAGATGAGGATGCGGTTCGGCTTTATTATGCGATGCTTAGGCAGAAGAGCGGCATGGAGCGAACCGTGATGTTTCCGATACACGATTTTGAAAAAGAGAAGCTTCCTATCCTGGTGGTTTTTGCTTCAGATCCTCACGCAGAATCCTGGTCGTATACGCGGCCCAAGCTCGAGTTACTTCTTAAAATTTTTGAGGTTGAGCGAGGAACGTGGGAAGAGAAGCTAGCCGTAATGGCCGAGGCGCACGACTTGGTTCCGAGTTGGTATTTGCCCGTTGCTCACTTGGCGTTCACGGTGCCTTACAAGGTTAATGAGGTGCGATACCAGCAGGCGTTGGCGTTAGCACCGGGGGAGAAGGAACGGACATGGATTGTGAATTACCGGCGGTACCACACGACCCAGCCGATTGATCGGAGGGAAGATCCTGAGTTTCCAGTGATGGTGGACGGTCATGCGGAGCGGCGGAAGATTCCTTTGTTGGAGGCGGAGCGATTGGCATTGATTCCGATTTATCGTCGGCTTTCGGCGGGTTTCCAACAAGGTAAATTTCACGAGTTTTGGGAAGAGCCGGAGAACTGATTCGGAAAATCTTCGTCAGAAGGCTTAAGTAGAAACCCCAGATTTGTAGAGCGGGTTGTTGAGGATTGGCATGGAATGTGCGTCAGCTTCTGGAACCTGGTAAGTGTGGCGGTTTTGAGCTTGGGGGATGTTTGGTACTATGATTTTGTGCTTTTGCGTGGAGAGGAGAGGAAAGACGGAACCCTTTATTGGTTAGAGCTTGTCCGCTTTTTTGCGGCGACTCTGGTCGTCTTTGCGCATTTAAGTTGGAATGTTGATTTTTATGGGTTGGACTGTGGCGAGATAGGGGTTGAGATTTTCTTCGTGATGTCGGGGATTGTGATTGCGCTTTCGACTCAACGAAGTGGAGATTTACGGAGGTTTTTTGTGAATCGGGTTTCGCGGATCGTGCCTCTGTATTGGTTTGTGACGGGGGCAGTTGTGGTGGGGATGTCAGTGGCTCCATCGCTCTTTACGTCTTCGACTCCGACAGCGGCTGAAATTGTCAAGTCGTTCTTGTTCGTTCCTTATTTGCAGGAGTCGGGGAAGGTTTTGCCGCTGGTGGAGGTGGGTTGGACGCTTTGTTTGGAGATGGTGTTTTACGCGATTTATGCGGGCTCGATGGCGATCAGTTATAAGTGGCGGAATGCGATAGCGGTGGGGGTTTTGGTGAGTCTTGTCGGGTTGGGAGTTGTTTTGCAGCCGGAGAATCTGATGGTGGCGTTTTACTTGACGCCGAAGTGGTTGGCATTTGCGTTTGGGGTTGGGATTGCGGTTGGATTGGCGCGGATTCAGGCTCAGCCGTTGGGGCAGCGGCGAACGGTTGCGGTTTCAGGCGCGATGGCGATGTTTTTGGGGGTGTGTTTGGTGATTCCTGCGGTTGGACAAGTTGCGGCGGATACGAAATTGGTTTGGGGGGTTTTGATGGGAATGTTGGTTCTGTTGGAGGTTCAGTTTGGGGGGATGAAGTTCGGTTGGGTGAAGACGGCGGGAGCGATTACTTATGCGCTGTATATTTGCAATTTGTATGTGATTATTGCGGGTCAGAAGGTTTTGGGGCGGTTCGGCTTGCCTGAGATTGTTGTTGGATTGGGGCTTGTCGGGGCTTCGATGGTGGTTTCTTATGGGCTATGGAAACTGGTGGATGCTCCGGGGGCACGGTCTTGCCGGGATTGGTTGAATGGGCTGGGCCGTCGGGAGCGGTGATTTTAGATCGGGCGGTTGTCTCGGAGCGGGTTGAGGAACCGGTTGAGCCGGAAGTTGTCAAGTGATTTTGGTGGCTGGGTTTTGGAAATCAGCCAATTCAACTACTGAGCCCACCGTAGCCAACCCGAGTATTGAGACGGGGCTACCTCACTGTAAGCTCGGTGACGGAATGTGATAGCCCATTTGGACAAGAGCGTTGTGAACAGACCGGAGGGCTCAGCGTTTTGAAGCATGGTCTCCATCTTGAAACCTCACCCCCAGCCCCTCTCCATTAAAACGGAGAGGGGAGTTCCAATTGGCTATACAATTTGGACGTCTTGCGGGCCGGATTGGAGTTTGCCGATTTCGGCGGCGGGAGTGCCGGAATCATTGAGAGCGGTGATGGTATCGGTGAGGTGGTCGGGATCAACGACAAGGATCATCCCGATGCCCATGTTGAAAGCGCGGCACATTTCTGGTTCGGGGATGTTGCCGAGAGCTTGGATGGCTTCAAAAATGGGTAAGGCTGTCCAGGCACGGCGATTGATTTTTGCTTGGACATTGAGGGGGAGGACTCGGGGGAGGTTATCGTAGAGTCCGCCGCCCGTGATGTGGGCGATGGCCTTGATTGCTCCGGATTGAAGGAGCGGGTAGACGCTGTTGAAGTAGCAGGTGTGGGGGCGGAGGAGGGCTTCTCCGATTGCGGTGCTTTCCGGGTCGCCGGGGACGGGGTCTTTGGTGGTTAATCCCGAGTCGTGAAAGAGGACTTTTCGGGCGAGGGAGTAACCGTTGGTGTGGAGTCCGTTGGAGGCGAGGCCGACCAGGCGATCACCGGCAACGATGGGGGGGCGGGGGAGTTTGTGGGTTTCATCAACGACCCCTGTGATGCATCCGACGATGTCCACTTCGCCGTCGTGATAGACGCCGGGCATCTCGGCGGTTTCTCCGCCGATGAGGGCGCAGTTGACGGCAGCGCATGCTGCGGCGGCCCCGGAGACAATTTGGTTGAAGACATCGCGTTCGAGTCGGCTGCAACCGAAATAGTCGAGGAAAAAGAGTGGGCGGGCGCCTTGGCAGAGGATGTCGTTGACGCAATGGTTGACGATGTCGTGTCCGAGACCACTGTAGTCGCCGGTCATTTGCGCGACAATGGTTTTTGTCCCGACTCCGTCGATCGAACTGACGAGGATGGGCCGTTCGATGCCGGGGAATTGGGCGTTGAACATGGCACCGAATCCGCCGATGCCGCCGAGAACATTTTCGTTGTGGGATGCGGCGATGGCATCGCGTACGGAATCGAGCGAAGCTTGGGCTTCGTCGATATTGACTCCGGCGTCGGCGTAGTTTTTGCCCTCATCCATGGGTTTTGTTTTACCCGTGGATTTGCTTGGGTCTGACTAAAGTTCCGGTCGGGATTTGCTGATTTGGGTATTGTTAGTTGCGTGAGACGTTAGCTCAGCGGTAGAGCAACGCCCTTTTAAGGCGTGGGCCCTGGGTTCGAATCCCAGACGTCTCACCACTTTTGAGCTTTTATTCGACCTATCGTTCTGTTTCCAGTTTCAGCGAGAAGTTCCAATTGACGGTTGCCTCACCGTTTCTCAGGCTCGCGTTGCGACTCCAAGTTTCTTCGACTTTGATTTTGTCTTTTTCTACAACGATTGGGAATGTCGGATCCTTTTCTTCTTGACTTCGACCAATCACGAATTTTGCTGGTTGGATTGGAAAGTCAAAGCTCTTGACGATCGGTATGGGAAGAGCTTTATCCGCACCGACCATAATCAGACGATTTTTGAACTGACTCGTGAAGTCAAACTTGGCATCCCCTTGTTTGAGAGTCAGGTCTTTGTCGGTCATCATCGCGGTGTAGTCGATATAGTACGCGCCAGGCAGTGAGGCCCGTATGAGCGCGGTTCCAGTTCCCTTGTTGGCAAGGTCTGTCTTCATGTGGGGTGCCGGAACTTTCTTGCGGAGAACGACCGTTCCGGTCACGGGTTTTTCTTCGATGAGGAAGATATTTTCGTCGAATTCGACTGAAGTGACATTTCCTTCAATCCACCCTTTCATTGGGATTCCGGTTTTGGCGCTGTATCCTTTCCCTTTTTCATAGTAGAGGGTCATTTTTCCGGCAATTGTCAGTTTGGTACGCCACCAAATTTGGTTGCCCGCCCGGTGAGTTTCTTCGTATGTTCCCTTGATCGGTCCGGAAATTGCTACGCAATAACCCCGAAAGAGATCCTTCATCATGTATTGTCGAATGGGATCAACAATGGAGGGGAGTGCCCTCGTAAAGCTTTCGATCCCTTCAACAGCTTTTTGAGACAGGTCAACGGTGTTTTTAGCGGCTTCCTTTTTGTCTTCAAATCGGGGGTCATCTTCGGTCAGAGTTCTGAGCCTTCGGACTTGTCTTGCAACGTCGCCGCGCCATCCAAATTCAGTTTCCGGGTTAGGCTGAGGATTTCTCGGAGGTTGAGCGGCGGCACGAGCAGTGTATTCAGCGGTGAGCCTTGAGACAACCTCGGTCTTAATGATTGTTCCTAGAGTTGCCCAAGGCTGCGCCGCAGCGAGTAGGAGAGACATTCCTTCAGAAGCGAGGTTGATCGCTTCGCAAACACCTCGGGAATTTTCTACTTCTTTCAACCTAGCGTCACGTTCGGCAATTTCGTCTTTGATGTCTTCCGCCCAAGCTCCCAGTGAGGCGAGTGCGGGTCCGGCACCTTCGGGATCGGTATTGGCGAAGTCGCGGACTCTTCTGATGGCGTTGATCGCAGCTTCTTTGCTGACTTGTTGGCTTTGATCCCACGCACGGTAATCATTGAAGTCCTCCTCGACTTCCTTCTTGGGGTCGCTCGGGGAAGTTCATCGATTCGATCATCCACCGCTTCTTCCACTCGGTCATTGAAATGGTCAAAGTTTTGAATTGCTTGTTCGACTCGGTTTAAGATGGTGCTTGGTGATTGGACTTCAAATTGACCGTCCACTCGAGTTTTGGAATCTGCGCTCACGATTACAAATCGATAGACTCCAGGTGCTTCCGTTTCTGTGAATTCGGTTTCAAACTCCCCTTCTTTCGAGATGGGAATATCTTTTGTTCTTTGCGCTCCGCCGGGCAGAGTAACGGTCAATTTTGCATTGATGGGCCGGCCATCGGTGAAAGTTGTTCCAGAGATGATTGCTGGCAATCCGGGCGGGATGAGCCTGTCTCCAGCAGCCAATTCGACGGGAGCCCCCGCTGACCCAGCCTGACCTGAGGCCAGGATGAATGCAAGAACCATAAAGCTAAAAACGGCAAGAAGTTTGCTGTTCATAACTTTAGTATACATAATAGGGGAATGACGCTTTCCACTTTAATCGTTGCTTCCGCGCTGATTCAACCGAGACCGTATTTGTTGTTAGGAGAACGAAGTCGGCGCATCACGCCTCGCCCAGTCGTTGCCTCTTTTGATGCGAATAATAAGCCGTTTACGCTCGCCGCAGATGGCACCGTGAGGTTCTTCGACAATCCTTTGCTCGACCCTGTTCGACTCGGGAAGATTTCAGAGGCAGATACACCCCAATTCGATTTGACTTCGGAGCAGAAGAAAGATGTCGCGGATGCGATCAAGGCGCATAAGGCAATGTGGGGAGACATTCCTTGGAACCAATTTGCTGGTTTGATTTTTGTCCCTCGGCCCGGTTTTGCCGAGTTTGGGTTGACAGATCGCCACAATAAAATTTGGTTCTACAGCACTCAGGATGGCAAATTGTTGCGGAAACTTGCCCTGAAATACAAGAAACCCACGCCGTTTGCACCGATCGAATTTAGCATGACAAACGACGGTGCTTATGTTCTTACGAGAAATTCTCATACTCGCATGGCCTATATCTTTGATGGTAAGTCTGGGAGTGAGCTTTACAGTTTCCCGGTGAAGATCTTTGATATTCCGATGTTGTCGGCAACGGGGGAGTTTTATATCATGAAAAATACGATTCTCGAAGTATATGACTTGAAATCGGGGGAAAAAAAGTCACCAGATATCAAATTGGTGGGCGATGAATGCGGCTCGGGAGTTGTATCTCCCGATGGCAAGCTCATTGCTTATGCAAACTACATGAAAGGACAGCGAGCTGGGAGCATGATTCTCGATCTGGCGACAGGAAAATCAAGACCTATTGTTGCGACTTTGAAGATGTTTCGTCCCAAATTCTTTACTCCAGATTCTAAAGAAGTGATCATGCACGAACCCCGGTTTTTGCACTTCGTTGATGTGGCGACTGGACAACACACTCGGAGTTACAATAGCGGCTATCCAGATATCTGGGATACGATTGACGACTTGAGCTTTAGCCCCGATGGAAAAAACCTTGCGTTGATCCCCAATCATGCCGTTGATCCGTTCGTGGATTATTTTTGTCTTGTTGATCTGACCCAAAAAGCCGTTAGAAAAGTGGACAAAATCGGCCCCTAGCTTCTGAGAAGTCGGAGCCGATTTTTAGCGAAAGTTGGCCGGGGCCAAACTTGTCAGACGATTCTCGCCATCGCGTCAAAGTCGTGGCGGAAGTGGGGGAATCCTTCCTCGGCGGGGACGCCCATCGCGACGATGGCGGGAATTTGGGCGTGAGCGGGCAGGTTGTAGAGCGCTTTGACTTGCTCGGGATCGAATCCGAGCATGGCGCTGGTGGCAAATCCGTGGGACTGGGCGGCAAGGAGAAGGAAGCTCATGAAGCTATAGCCTTGGGCTCGGCCCCACCAGTGGAAATCGGCTTCTGAATAGTTGGCGAAATGGTCGCGGATTTGTTTGGCGACTTCAGCCTCGCGGTCTTTCATGCCGGGGTGGACGGTATTTTCGACATTGTCAATCGCTTCGGTCATGTCGGTGTAGATGACGAAGGTGACGGCGGATGCACCGACTTGGTGTTGACCGTAGGCGGCTTGCATGAGTTTTTGCTTGTCGTCCTCGGTTTTAACGGCGATGATGCGCCAAGGTTGGATGTTCCAAGGGGATGGAGCGAGTCCGGCAAGATCGACGAGTTGGCGGATAGTTTCATCTGAGATAGGTTCACCGGTGTACTTGCGGGTTGATTTACGGGCGTGGATGGCCTGTGAGACGGATAGTTCGTTTTGCATCAAGGGAATTCTACGCCTCAAATGCAAGAATGTTGTACGGCTCGTTTCGTAATTGCGAAAAAAGTCTTATTTGTTAATCGTTATGGTGCCCGGAGTGCCTTCGGTGCCTTTGATGGTAATTGCAATTGGGGTGAATTGTTTGATGACCCAGGCCATGGTTTTGAGGCGGCGGGTGATATTTGAAGTGGAATATGTGGTCGGGCCATCAGCGAGGCAGGCAGGAAGCAGGAGTTGATCGGCGAGGTAGGGGTCAACGGTCGCGGTGGTTTGAATGAATGTGGTGAATTGTTCCCAAGCACGGGCGACGACTTCGGACGGTTTTCCTCCCCGATTCAAGCATGCAGAAGTGGAACCATATCCGCGCTCATATTTAATCCAGAACGTGACACAGAGTCCGGGTTCGGGGCCATTCATTTCAATTTGGTCGACCTGATCCCCGTAGCCGGCTTCGGTGATGAGTTTGAGGCTGGCGGTGACGGCATCGGCGATAAATTGGCTGTGAGTGTCGCAGGCAGTGATCCGGGCACCAGCGGCAATGACACCACCGCGCTGAGACCAGTGGAGGGGCTCGAATGCACTCGGTTCGACTTCGATATGGATTTGTCCGCGTCCAGCAAAGCCGAATCCAGCTTGATGAATGCTTGGGTAGATACCGATGCCCTGGGCGGCGTGGGCAGGGGCGGTTGCAAGTTCAAATTCGTCGAAGGTGAGGGTGTTGTTGTTGTGGGTTTCACCGTTAAGAGAGAGCGTGCTGATGGCTCCGGTTCGGGCGAGGATTGGGGCAAGTGTTTGAGCAACGACAAGGGTGTTGCCGGGTGACCGCCCGGAGCCCGAGCGGGGAATATCGTGGCTGAAATGGATTCGCCGGGGGAGGTTTTTGGGGGTGAAAGTGAGGGTTTCGGAGCCAATGTCATCATCTTCGAGATCGGCGTTCGTTGATTTGCCCAGGGCTTGAAGGACGGCGAAGTCTTCGGGCGATATTCCTGGTTTTCGGGTTGCACCTCTTATGGAATGAATTTGAAGGGGTTTTTGAGTGAGGGCACTCATGCAGAGCGCGGTTTTGAGAAGGGCTCCTCCCCCTTCGCCGTAACTGCCGTTGAGTGTGACCGGGCTTTCTGCGGTGGGCATGGGAGGGGGTTAGATTTTGAGTTTCCAGATGAGGAACTCAAGGACTTTGATGGCATAGGCGAGGGCTACGAGGGCAAGAACAAAGAGGATGATTTCGTTGTAAGGAACAGCGCCGCCATCGATAGAGGTTGCTCGGGCGGAATCATCCGAAGCGGTTTGCACTGCGTTCAATGTGACGGTCTTGTAAACGCCATCGACCCCGCGAAGGGCGGACTGAATTCCATCAGCCATAACCGGGCGAAGAGCGATATAGGATGCGGCAATTCCCATGATTGTGATGGGGAGGAAAAGATTGTATTTATGCTTTTGGTGCTCGTTGTAGATTACGCATTGACGGCACCGTTCGGCTTTGGCGGCGGGGCTGAGTTTGGTGTTTTTTGGAATAAATTTTGATGCGGCGATCATATCTTTGGAGATAACTTTGTTCTCCATTGCTGTTTTGATCACGCTCTCTTCGCACATACAGCCGACGCGTTCTTTCCAGCAGGTTCGTTTGGCGTGGTAGATCGGGCATCGTTCGCGGACGAACTTGCGGCAGTAGGGGAGTTGCCAGCATTTGCCGAGGAACTGGTTGCGGACATCCTTTTCCTCTTTCATGCCTTTGCCGTACTTCATCTGTTCGGCCTTGGCCCCCTGTTCGAGGCGAATTTTGGTGGCTTGGATGGCGGCGGCGAGCACCATCAGAATGCCAATGAGCACGGCGGGATATCCAGCCGTGGAGAGATAAGTGATGGCGTTGCCTTGGAGTTCGCCGCCTTGGCCTTGTATGGCAAGGGGGAGATACCAAGATGATAGAGCGAGGGCAAGGCCCACGATCAGGAGAATTGGCCCGGAGACTTCTTCGCCCCAGAAGAGCCAGGCGGCTCCGATTCCGGCGGCAAGAATGCCCCAGAGAGCGGCTTGGCGGAAATAGTCTTGGTATTTGAGTGCTTGAGCGAGCGCCTGTGGGTCGGCGTTTCCTGATCCAAAAACGTGCCAGATGAGAACGGCGATCCCAACCACTGCGGCGAGCAAGCCGCCCGTGAACATGAGCTTGGCGGCACCGTCGACGAATCCGACGATTGTGTCGCTGAGTACGTTGCTCTTGTAGTTTGGATTGGGTCGGCCCATGGGTTTACATCATTTTTTGACGCGTTCGAGGTATTCGCCGGTTCTTGTATCTACTTTGACAATTTCGCCTTCTTTGACAAAGAAGGGCACGTTCACAACGGCTCCGGTTTCGAGAGTTGCGGGCTTGCCGCTTCCTCCTGTGACGGTGTCGCCTTTGTGGCTCGGATCCGTTTGGGTGACTTCAAGTTCAACAAAGTTGGGGATTTCATAGCCGAGCATTTCGCTGCCAGCGCGGAGAGCGAGAACTTCCATTTCCTCTTTGAGGAATTTGGCTTGATCGCCGAAGACGGATTCATCAACGGGGAATTGCTCGTATGAATCGAGATCCATGAGGACGAGTTCTTGACCTTGTCGGTAGAGGTATTGATAGTTGATTTTTTCAAGAAATACGTCGTCGAATTTTTCGCCAGATCGGAATGTTTTCTCGAAAGTTGCTCCGGTTTTGAGCTTGCGGAGTTTCGTCCGGACAAAGGCGGGGCCTTTTCCGGGTTTGACGTGCTGAAATTCAAGAATTTGGTGTACTTCCCCATCAAGGTAGAACGCCATACCGGGTTTGAAGCTGCTGGTATCGATTGCCACAGAAAAGTCCTCTTGTTGTTGAGTTCAATCTTACTCTATTTGAGTTCGATGAGTTTAGAGTCGGCCGATGGGATTGACGGGTTTACCGTTGACTCGCACTTCAAAGTGGAGGTGGGGGCCAGTGCTGTATCCAGTTGAACCAACCGCGGCGATGCGCTGTCCGGTGGTGACGTTTTGACCGACGCTGACATAGAGACGGGAGCAGTGACCGTAGAGAGTGGAGATTCCGCCACCATGGTCGATGACGACGGTGTTCCCGTATCCACGGAGGTAGGCGGCGGTGATGACTTTTCCGGCTCCAGCGGCTTTGATCGGGGTTCCGGTTGGAGCGGCCCAGTCAACACCAGTGTGCATTTTTGAACGACCGGAAATTGGGTGTCTTCGCATTCCGAACTTTGAGGACATCCTGCCCGAGACCGGTTGAATGAACTTGCCTTTAAAGATCGCAACAGAACCAGCGGATTTGGCTTGGATCGCGGCGATCTGGGATTCCAATCGCTGGGATTGACGTTCCATTTCGTTGAGCTGATCTTCGATCTGATTCTCTTGGGCTTTGAGGACACTGAAAATTTGTTTCTTTTTTGACCGAATAGTCTGGAGTTCAGCGATTTCGGCTTCTTGATTTATGACTAATTCGGCGATGCGGGTTACGCTGAGGTCTCGTTCCTTTTTCTTGGAGAGGACGGAGTCTCGAAGAACCCGGACTTCATTAAAGATTTTCCGGTCGTAGTCGGCAATTCTTTCGAGAAGGGCTTTCCGGGCGGCAAGATCGCTGATCGATTCGGCATCAGCAAGAATGGTGATCGGGGAAGCTTCGCCTTGGACGTAGATCGCCCGGATTCGTTGTCCTACTTTGCGTTTGACGTCGTCTAGCTTTTCGGTTTGGACGCGAAGCTCGGTGGCGAGTCGTTGTTGTTCTTTTTTGTTGAACGCAAGGTCGTCTTCTGTCTTTTGGAGTTTGGCCTCCATTTTTGACATCTGCTCATCCACCTTGTGGACTTCGTCCATCATTCCGCCGACTTCCGCTTCTTTCTTGCGGAGTTGTGATCGGAGCGCGTTGCGTTTGTCTTTGACTTTGGAAAGCGATTGGGACAGGCTACTTTTCTTGGCCTTGTCCTTACTGGAAAGTTGGGCAAATGTGCCGACGCTCGCGAAGACGAGGATGATGACGAGAAGGGGAGTGATTCGTTTCATCTGGGGGTGGCTTCCTTAGGATTTTCACGAATAGCTAAATTGCTGCAGATATAGCCGTAGATGGCTCCAGCAAGGGCTAGGCTGAACATGGTTGCGAAGAGCGGGAATGGGGCAACTTTGCTGAATGGTATTCCGCTCATTACTTTGAGGATGACACCGTGACCGATCCACAGGATGAGCGTTGCGCAGAGGGCACCGAGGACACCGTGGGTGATTCCTTCTATGAGAAGTGGAATGCGAACCGTTGATTTTGCCGCTCCAACGAGTTCCATGATGCGGAGTTCTTTCCTTCGCGAATTCATCGTCAGTCGGATCGTGTTGTAGATCAAGATGCCGCCAGTGATCAGGGTGACGATTCCGAGAGCGAGTCCCAGCCAACGGAGAGAGGCCATCACTTCTTGGAGGAAATCTTGAACTTCCCCCGAAAGCTGTACGCCATCGTTTGGGGCAACTTCGGGCATGTTGCTGACGAGGCCCTTGACTTCGTTGACTTTCTCGAGGTTCTTGAAGGTCACGGTATAAGTATCGGGCATAGGGTTGTCAAGTTCAAGTCCGGCAGTGATGGCGGGCTCCTCTTTTTTCCACTCGGCCCAGACTTCGGCTTTTGATTTGAACGAGACGCCATTCACGCCTTCGAGTTTCTTGATTTGGTTTCCTAGGTTAGTGACTTGGTCGGGAGTGGCATCCTGACGGGCAAAAACCTTCATTTCAAACTTAGAGACTTGTTCGTTGACGTATTTGCTCAGACCAACATAAGTGAGGGTGAATCCACCGACGATGACGAGGGCGAGGGCTGATGCAACGATGGAAGCGAAGGTCATGCCCCGATTCCGACGGAGGCTGATGATTGCTTCTGAGAGCAGGAATTCGATTCGATCAAGCATGAGGAGGCTCGGTGGCTGTCTCGGTTGGGTTGACGGTTGGTTGGGAAAGGGGTTCAGCGATCAAGACGTTTAGCGGATTGCTCGATGTTTCTTCGGGAGTACTCATTTCAGGGACGAATGCTGGTTCGCGGTGGGTTCCGGTGGCATCAATTTCTTCGTCAACAAGCCCGGCATTCATCATGATGACTCGCTTACCGGCCCGTTCAACTTGATTGACATCATGAGTTGCAACGACGATGGTCGTTCCTTGAGCGTTAAGTTCGAGAAGGATGTTAATAATTTCGTCGCTGTGCGCGGGATCCAGGTTCCCGGTTGGTTCATCCGCGAGGAGCAGTGGTGGATTGTTGATCAGGGCCCTGGCGATGGCGACCCGTTGCTGTTCTCCTCCGCTGAGTTCGGTGGGATAGGCGTCGGCGCGTTGGAGAATGTTAACTCGTTCTAGAATTGTGGGCACTTGGTCGCGGACTTCGGCTTTCGTCCGACCGATGGCCCGCATTGCATAACCGACGTTTTCCCAAACTTTCTTGTTGGGGAGCAATCCGAAATCTTGAGGGACGATCCCGATTTGGCGCCGCAGTTCGGGGATTTCTTCCGGGGTGACCTGGGAGAGTGGGCGATTATTGAGAATGACTTCGCCTTTAGTTGGTTTGATTTGGGAGCTCAGCAGGCGAATGATCGTGGACTTACCGCTTCCGGTTTGACCGCACAGAAAAACAAACTCGCCTTTTTCTACATTGAGACTGACTCCGCGGAGTCCAGCGACGTAATCGTTGTAGCTGACTTCGACCTTGCGGAGCGAGATGTACGGTTCTTGGGCCATGGGTTCGATGGACGAGACGTTTGGAAGATGGTACCCGTGTGAATTGCTGGGGGTTCCAGAATCGTGGGGTTTTGATCTGGTAAACCGGGACCGCAATGAAAAGTGTGACGGTAGAACGGATTCGGATTCGGTACGGGGAAACGGATCAGATGGGCCACGTTTACTACGGGAACTACATGTTGTTTTTTGAGCAGGCCCGTGCAGCTTGGTGTCGGGAACGGGGCGCTCCATACAAAGAGATTGAAGCGATGGGTTACAAATTGCCCTGCGTTGAGGTGTGGACGAAGTACCGTGGCGAGATCAAATATGATGATGTGATCGCGGTTCGAGTTTGGGTGGAGGAAGCGCGTCGAGCGGCGATGCAATTTCAATATGAGATCGTCAACGAAAGTAGTTGGAAGTCAGTTACCGAAGGCTACACCTGGCATGTTGTGGTTGACGAGACAATGAAAGCGGTGAGCATCCCGCCTTTTATTCGCGAAATGATTGAAAAAGAGCCTGAAAATAGCGATTCGGCGTAGAATCCGCAACTTTATTTTTAGAGATTGGGATAGAGTGAAGTTATGCACTCTCGCGCTTCGATTTGGGCATTCGCCTTTGCTTTGATGCTGGCGGCGCCTTCGGTTGGTCTTGCCCAAGATAAAGTCTTATTGGAGTTTAAGCCGGAAGCGGGTCAGAAATCCCGCGCTAAAGGAACTTCAAAAATCAGTTTTGATGCAATGGGTCAAAAAGTGACGATTGAAGAGAAAGGGACTTACGAGGCCGAGGTTCTTTCCGCCGATGAAATGAAATCAGTCTTGAAAAGTGTTGTCATCGATTCAACGACAACGATCAATGGCGAGCCAATGGAATTGGAGGCTGACGAAGAGGAGAGCTACACCGAAACGACTTATGCTCGTAACGGAAACATTTTGGCGATTAAGCACCAGCCCGAAATGGACGATCCTATGCAGGTGACATTGGAAAACACGTTGGCCTTGGGCGGCACAATTGTTTTTAAAAGTGAACCCGTTGGGGCGGGTGACAGCTGGAAGCACGAGTTTCCGGCGAATGATGATCTCAAAACGAAAGCGGCGAGTTCAACTTACACAGTTTTAGCGCTCGAAGAATTGGACGGAGTTCCGGTTGCCAAGATTAAAGTTGAATTTGCTGAAAAATCCGGGAGCCCGGCCGTCAGAGTGGTGGCAACGCACTGGATTGAGATTGCAAGCGGGGATTCGATCAAAGTTGAATCAAAAGTAACCGGTGCGCAACTCGATTTGGGTTTTGGCTCACCAACAATTTTGTCAATTGACAGTGATTCGAACCGGTCGAGCGGGGGTTTGGTGAAGGTCGAAGGGCAGACCGATCCAGGGGATGAGCCAGAGAAGGGTGCGATTGATGAGGCGGTTGACGGTTACGAAAAAGTTGAAGGAGTAGTGACGCTTTGGCGGAAGGTTGAGAATGGTCGAACTTCATTGAAGCTAGAACTCACTGAGGCGCAACTTGGACAAATGATGATGCTCCAGGCTACAGCTTCGACTGGTCTCGCCGATGGAGTGATTGCGGCAGGTGATCCGATCAGCGATTTGGTTTTTGAATTCCGCAAGATGCCCAATGGTCGTTTGGCGATGTATGTTCCGAACTACTTGTTCCGCGTTGATAACAACTTGGCGATTGCAAAAGCGGTTCGCCGCTCGTTTCCAGATGCAATCGTCGAAAGTTTTGCTATTGAAGCTGAGCAGGAAGATCGAAAAGCGATTTTGATCGACGTGTCGGAGTTGTTCCGAGGTGATATCAGCCGCATTGCGACGAACATGGCCGGCGGTGGTGGTGGGGGACTGTTTGGCGGTGGCGGCAGCTCTTACATGTTGGATCGGGAGAATTCTTTCGTCAAAACGGTCAAGAATTTCCCTAAGAACTTGGTGGTGGACGTGACTCTTAACTTCATTGGTCGCGGTGGTGGGAATCCTCTGGCCGCTCTTCTGGGAGGAGGGGGAAGCACAACAGTTGATGACCGATCGGTGGTCATGGATCTCAGTTACAACCTCTTTGCTTTGCCGGACAATGGCTACCAGCCCCGACATTTTGATCCACGCGTTGGCTACTTCACCAATGATTATCAACTCTTCAGCGATCCGACAGCGGAGGACATGAAGGTCATGTACATCAACCGATGGCACTTGGTGAAAAAGGATCCGACATCAGCAGTGAGTGACCCGGTTGAGCCGATCACATTTTGGATTGACAATGCGACGCCGGTGGAGTATCGCGACGCGGTTAGAGATGCGATTTTGATGTGGAATGAAGCATTTGAACTCGCCGGGTTCAGCAATGCGGTCGTGGCAAAACAAATGCCCGACGATGCTGATTTCGATCATGCGGATATGCGGTACAGCTTGGTACGATGGATTACATCCCCGGGCAATGCCTATGCTATCGCGCAATTTCGCACGAATCCGCTGACGGGACAGATTCTCAACGGATCGGTGAGCGTAGATGCGAACATTGTTCGAGCATTTGCTCAGGAGTACGGTTCGGTTATCCGACCAGAGGCGTGGCAAGATCGGCTGAAAGCTCGGGCGGAAAAAATGGCCCACAGTTGCAATCATCCGGGTCGATGTAATGCGATGGCGGAAGGCAGTTTGAGTTTGATGACTGGGCTTCGGGCATCGGTTCAGGCAGGAATGATCTCCCGTGATGATTACGTGAAGCAGTTTGTCAAATGGGTGGTTGGTCACGAGATGGGCCACATGATGGGCTTGCGACACAACTTTGTGGCGTCCACTTTGCTTGACTTGGATGAGCTTGGGAACCCGGTAAAGGTTGAAGAAGAAGGGACTTCGGCTTCGATGATGGATTACGTTGCTTTCAATCCTTCAGCTTTGAATAAGCCTGGAGTCAAGTTCTATGGTGACCGGGTTGGTCGGTACGACAAATGGGCGATTCAGTACGGCTATACGGACTTCCCGAACAAGGACGCAAACGAAGAGCGGTTTGACTTGCACCAGATTGCTCAGCGCGGATCGCAGAAAGGGCTGATGTGGCTGGGAGATGAGTACGCAGACAGTATTGATCCCTACATCACTCGGTTTGACTTGAGCGGAGATCCTCTTGGGTACTGGACGCGGATGGGCAACCTGACCCGGCAGCTCCTCCTTGATTTGCCGGCTACGACTATGCGCCCAGGTGAGGGTTATTACAGCTTCACCAGGGAGTTCAATGGTCTACTTGGTCAGCATGTCCGCGCAGCGAGCGAGTTGACTCGATTCATCGGTGGCGTGCGGAAGAGCAACAGCTTCCCGAATGATCCGGGGGCGCAGAAAGCGATTCGGAACTTGCCCGGGAGAGAGCAACGTGCGGCGTTGAACCAAGTCATGAAGATGGTTTTTGCTAAAGAAGCATTCAGCTTCCCCAAAGGATATTTCAAGAACTTCACGATGGATCCGAAAGGCGGCCTCCTGGAATCACTCATGAGTGGTGGCGAAGACTATCCAATGCGCGACCAATTTTCGAGTATTCAAGCCTCGGTGCTTGGTTCGATTATGGAGCCGGGAACGCTGAATCGGGTGATCAATGCCGAATTCGAAGCGGAGGCAGGCGAGGATGTCTTGACGTTGGTTGAGCTGTTCACAACCGTTCGACAAGCCGTTTGGGCAGAACTCGGCGCAGGAACGGCCGTTTTGCCACTCCGACGCGATCTTCAGCGAACCCACGCAGAAACCTTGATGGCGATGGTCCTGGAAAAACGGGCGGCACCTGCAGAAGCGGTTGCGATGGCACGTTACCAGTTAGCTCAATTGCAGAAGGAGTTGGCGGTGGCTTCTGGCAAAACAAAGGATATGACAACGGCGATGCATTACGCTGATCTAGCGGATCGCATTGATAAAGCACTTGATGCCCGCCCATCCGTTGGAGCAACTGGTGGGGGTGGTACTCCAAGTTTGCTTGATCTGCTTGGCGGAGCAAAGAAACAATCGGGTGGCGGCGAGCCGCGCGGCTGATTTTCGGACTGGTTAGTCTAGTGAGCCAGAGGTTCAAATGAACCTCTGGCTTTTTCATTTGTGCAACCTTTTTACAAAATTGACCGTCTAGTCTGTTATGTCGGCAGGACGCCCAAGAACATTTGAAGAACAGGAAGTTTTGGATCGAGCTATTGAGCTTTTTTGGCGACAGGGTTATGAGGTCACGGGTTTGTCGCAACTGTTGGAACACATTGGGATGGCTCGACAAAGTTTGTATAACGTTTTTGGCGACAAGCGCGGGTTGTACTTAAAAGCTTTGGATGCTTATTCGGCCCAAGAACTGGCTCGATTGGAATCGAATTTGAGTGTGAATGTTTCGGCTTATGATTCTCTATGCGATTGCATTCTGGCTTATGCCGATGAACCCAAGATGGGAAAGCCGGCAGGGTGCATGATTGTCAATGCGAGTTGCGAATTCGGTACGACTGATGCAGAAGTGACGAGTACCGCCCAACAATTTTGGGATCACTATGCAGGTCGGATTCAGCGCAGTTTGGAGGCGGCAATGGCGGCGGGTGATTTACCGCCGGGTCTGGATGCGCGACGGAGTGCCTGGGCAGTGACTCAAGCTGTGACGGCGATGCGGGTTTTGCAACGAGCTGCTGTTCCGAAAGATCGGGTTCGAGACGTGGCGAATTCTGCGATCGAGGGGATAGCCGTTAACGCTGGGTTTTAAGCGATTTCTGGGTTTCCCACTGTTTTATGGGGCGACGGCGATGTGGAGTTCGGCGGCGAGTTGGGCGAGAGCGGATGAGATATCGTCGTTAGTGATGTGGATGTGGACGACGCGGCGGCCGTTGTCGCGAAGGGCACCAATGTCGCCAAGTGCTTGGGCCATTTTGAGCTGACCAAATGTGACTCCCATACTAGGGATTTCTGGGTCTTCGGTGTCTTGGGCGGTGAGGACGATATAGAGGCCGTTGTTCGGGCCGCCTTTGTGATACTGTCCGGTGCTATGGAGGTAGCGCGGTCCGTAGCCAAAGCTTGTAGCGAGGTTCAGTCGGTCGCGAATTGCGGCGCGAAGTGTTTGGATGAGGACGGTTGTTTCGTCAGTTTCGGGGAGAAAAGTGAGAAACGCGACTTGGTCGCCGGGGTTGTGGTTGTGGATGAAATTCGCGAGAGCTTGACCGACTGACTGACCGGTTGCGCCTTGGAGGTGGAGGGGCTCCGAGATTGTATCGAAACTGAGTTCGGGAAGTTCTTTGGTGGCTTGGATTTTTTGAAGCTCTCGTTGAGCGATGATTTTAGCGGCTTGGACGTTGGGTTGGTCGAATGGGTTGACCTGGAGAACCGCTCCGGCGGCGGCAGTTGCGATTTCGAGAGTATAGAGAAGGTGCGCAAGTTCGCCCGGAGTTGTAATAGATGATTGGAACGAGGGGTGAAGGTCGGGATGTTCGGAGTTGATTTGGAAGAAAATTCGATCGGGGCCGTAGGTTTCGGGATTTCCAAGGGGTTCAGTGGCGAGGGGAAGAACTCCGAGACCATGTTTTCCGGTGGACTCGGCGATGAGCTGCTCGGCCCAGAGGGCAATACCTTCGAGATGAGGTGGGGTGAGAAAAGTGACTTTGTCTTTACCCGCTTGGGCGAATTCGGCAAGAGCGATTCCAAGGTTGACCGCGTTTTGATCTTGGCGATTATGAAGCTTGATTGCTTCGTGGAGCATTTCTGCGATTGGAAGTCCGGCAAGAGCAGCGGGAATCATTCCGAATACGGTGAATACGCTGAATCGTCCGCCGACTTCTGGTTCGCCAAGGAAGATGCGGCGGTAGTTGCGCTCGGTCGCGCGGGCTTCCATTTGGGAGCCAGGATCGGTAATGGCGATGATGTTCTGGGAGGCTTGGCCTCCGAGTTCAGATTGAAGTTGTTGGTAGAAGAATTCTTCAAAGGCGAGGGGTTCGACGGTCGAGCCGGATTTGCTGGCGACGATGAAGAGGGTTTTGGCGAGGTTTACGCTTCCTCTAATGCGGAGCACATCTCCGGGGACGGTGCTATCGAGAACGTGGAGGTTGAGTCCGCCTTGGTTGGGGAATGCCTGGGCGAACATTAGGCTGGAGAGACTGGAGCCACCCATGCCGAGGACAACGGCATCGGTGAAGCCTGCGGCTTGGATTTCCTGGGCAAAAGCGGTGATTGCTTGAGTGTTTGTCCGAAGGGGGGCATCGACCCAGCCAAGGAATGCGGCAACTTCTTTCTGGACTGATTGGTCTTCGCTCCAAAGCGAAGCATCTTTTCCATAGATTCGGGGGCCGATTTCGTTGGAGCGATACTTGGAATCGGCGAGAAGGCTTTGGGATTCGGGTGGGAATTTCATGAGTTGTTTAGCCGACAACGATTTGATCTTGTTTGGCTTTGAGGGCGGCGAGAAGCTTTTCGAACGGTTCAACGAATTTGTCAATTGCTTGTTGTTGGAGTTCGTCGGCGACGGTTTCGATGTCGAATCCAGCAGCAACGAATTCGTTCATGTGTTGGCGCTGAATGTCGTACTGACCAGTCAAGTTATCTTGGGGTTGCCCCATTTCGAGGTAAGCGTCAATCGTCTCGATGGGCATGGTGTTGACGGTATCGGGGCCGATCAGAGTTTCAACGTACAGCACGGGAGAGTAAGCGGGATTTTTCGCAGAGGTTGAGGCCCAGAGGAGGCGTTGGGGTCGGGCACCCGCTTCTACGAGTATTTGGAACCGATCGGTCTTAAATAGGTTTTCGTAGATTTTGTACGCCATGTGGGAGTTCGCGATGGCGATTTTCCCGACGAGTGAAGGAGCCTGGGATTCGAGTTGGGGGTCTAGGAGGGTGTCGACTCGGCTGACGAAGAAGCTGGCGACAGAGGCTTGATTGAGGGGTAGGTTTTTGGCGTGTCGCTCTTCGAGAGCAGTGATGTAGGCTTCGGCAATTGCTTGATAGCGAACGGTGCTGAAAAGGAGGGTGACATTGACATTTACTCCGGCGGCGGTGAGGCGTCGGAATGCGGCAACCCCAGCCTCCGTTGCGGGAACTTTGATCATTACATTGGGCCGATTGAGGGCTGCCCAGAGTCGGAGACCATCGGCAACGGTGCCATCTTCATCATCGGCGAGGAGAGGGCTGACTTCGAGGCTGACATAGCCATCGAGCCCTTCGGTTTGATCGTAGATCGGACGGAAAAGGTCAGCGGCCATAGCGACATCATCGATGCTGAGAGTGTCGAGAATTTCTTCGGGGGTATGGGCGGCCCCAGTGAGGGAGATGATTTCTGAATCGTAGTCGTTGGATCCGGCGATTGCTTTTTCGAAGATTGCAGGGTTTGAAGTGACGCCACGAATTCCGAGGTCAATCATGCGTTGGAGGCTGCCGTCTTGAATGTAGCCACGCCGGATGAAATCGAGCCAGGGAGATTGTCCGTAATGAGGGAGTTGTTGGATGGGGTTCATGGCGTTGCTGGGCTTTATTTTATCGTTTTGAGGGTTTGGGATTGGGGCGGGCGGCGGGTGGGGTGAGTTGGCCAGAAAAGTTTTTCACATGAGGGCGTCTTTTTGTGGAAAAGTCGCGTCTGGAATTGTGGCCAAAGGAATGGCGGGCGAGCGGCCAAGGAGGGCGATTTTTTGGCTTGGGTCTGCCGACAATTCAGCTAGGAACACATGGCATTCGTTAGTAAGTGGTTTGGTTTTGGTCAGGACGCGGCATTTGATGACGGCGTGCGCGCTTTTGAGAAGCGATCATTTCGAGAGGCGTTGGAGCATTTTCGATCGAGCGTGAGTGGTTCGGCGGATCGGGCGGTGAAAGATCGGGCAAAGAGTTATGTGGCGGGGTGTTTGGGGAGATTGGCGCGAGATCAGTATGCGGGGCGATTGTTTGACGATGCTTACGGTTTGATTCGGGAGGCGACGGATGTTCGACCGGAATTTGCAGATTTGTGGTTGTTGAGATCGCGGATTGAAAAGGCGTTAGGAAAGCGAGACGAAGCTCGCTTTTCGGTGGAGACGGCTTTGAAGGTTAATCCGAGATACGGGGCGGCTTTGGTTATGCGGGGGGTGCTTTTGATGAACGAGGGTGAGACCCAGATTGGGTTTCGGTCGGTGCAAGAAGGGGTGAAGATGGATGACCGGCTGGTTTCGAAGAATTGGATTGAGGGGGAACGGGCTTTTCGGAGTGGAGACTTTTTGACGGCTTTGTCGGAGTTCGAGGAGATGGAGCCTCGGGGCTCAGATATTCATGATTTAATTAGCCAAGCGGACGGTTTTGCGAAGAGGGGGAATTGGCCGGCAGCGGTGGCGATCTTGGAGTCGGTGATTGAGGCGGCTCCCACATATGCGGATGTCCGCGTGCGGCACGGTCAGGCTCTCATGGAGTTGGGGGATTTGGATCGGGCGAACCAGGCGTTTCAACATGCTGTCGCGGCGAACCCGGAATTTGCCGAGGCTTATGCATTGATGGGGGTTGTGGCGCGTCGTCAGAATGATGAGGAGACGGCGATGAGCTGTTTTCGGAAGGCGATGGAGTTTGACCCGCATCATCCGATTGCGAGTCAGGAAGTCTTGTATCGCCGGAAGTACTGAGAGTTAGTGTTGGAGACCGGTTCCGTTGAAAATCATACTCACAGCTACTAAACCCGAAGATTACATTCATCTCAAACGCGACTAGGTGCAGTCGCGAAAGTGATGAGTCTGACAGAATCACGTTGCTTTGCGGAGGAGGAGAGGTCCTTGTTGATGCGCTACTTAAGGGCATCAGTATTTGGTAGATTTGGCTTCGAAAGGTGTTTCTACTGGAGCGTATGGGTTCATTCTGACAAGTAAAATTGCTGGTTAATCTTGATTAGCCTATGTGGTGCGGCAATGAGCGAGAGATGTCTATATAATAGGGGCGATGAGAGGAGTTCTGGTTTTTTCGATTTGCGCAGCAGTTGTGCCAGCGTACGGTTCTATCTTGGTGAATTTTGATTCACAAGTCAATGCGGATATCACTACATTCACAGGCGGTAGCGGCTACCCCCAGAATGGGGGCTTCGTCAATGTGGCAGGCATTGACCATCGTCTGGCACAAACGACATCGGGCAAAACCGGATCAATGTTTTTTGTAAACGAAACGAAAACGATCACGATCAATGAATTTGGGATAGGCGAGGTATACACATTGATTAACAGCACGACAGGAGTTAATGGTCAGCTTAATGGTCGAATCGAGATTGCAGGTAGTGGTGGTCTTTTGCAGACAGTTGTTTTGACTCAAGGCGATAATATCCGCGACCACTTCAATGGGTCATTTAACAATTCTGCACCGAACCTAAATGGCACCTTGTCGTATCAAAGCGGCGTTCGATTTGACCAACAGAAGATTGTTCTAGATACAGCTTTCCACACGGCGACTCTGACGGAGATTCGCTTTATTGGTCAGAACAACTTTGGAAGCAATGGATTTCCTATGCTCCAGTCCCTGACATTGGAAGCAGTTCCAGAGCCTGGAACTATGATCGCGCTTGCAGCAGGCGCAACCCTTCTCATGAGACGGAAAGTTAAGAGATAGACTTGACGTGGATGAAGCAATTCGGAGGGTCTACTTGACCCTCCTCGTCTACGTTATTTTGCGCCAAGTGGTTCCTTCGGGGGAGTCACGGAGTTCGAATCCGGCACCGGCGACCTGTTCGCGGATCCGATCGGCAGTGGCGAAGTCCTTTGATTTTTGGCTTCGGCACGTTGGATGATGAGTTCGCTGATCGGGTGACCGGCGATGATTGGCTCGGCTTCTTCTTCCAAATGGGTATCAGCGGTGGCTTGGGTGTTGTAGACGATGCCGAGCAGTTCGTTCATTTTTCGGAGGAACCATGCGGCATGGGCGGCGGATTCGGCGGTAAGGGGATCGCGAAGAATTTGCTTGTTGCCTTCGAGGGCTTTTGCGACGGCCACGCTCGTGTTGAGGTCGTTGAGCATGGCGGCGAGGGCTTCTTCGTAAATGGTTTGGTATGGGTTGTTGGGAGAATCGGTCGGGAAGGTATCGGGCTCGAGACCGTGGGCGGCGATTCGGGAGAGAGATTCTTGAAACCGCTCGGTGTGGGCTTGGGAATCCTTGAGGGTTTGGATTGTGAAATTATGCGGTTTGTTGTACGGGACGGAGATCAGAGCCATGCGGAGGGCGAGGGGGCTAAACCCTTGGGCGAAAATGTCTCGGGCGGTGAAGAAATTGCCTTTTGATTTGGACATTTTTTCTCCTTCAACCTGGAGGAAGGTGACGTGGAACCAGTGGTCGCAGAACGGTTTGCCAGTTTTAGCTTCGGCTTGAGCTATTTCACATTCGTGGTGCGGGAATCGGAGGTCTTCTCCGCCGCCGTGGAGGTCAATGGTGTCGCCGAGATACTTTTGGGCCATGACGGAGCATTCGATGTGCCAGCCGGGGAATCCCCAACCCCAGGGGCTGAACCACTGCATCAGGTGCTTATCATCTTTTTTCCAGAGAGCAAAGTCGGCGGGGTTTTTTTTGTTATCGTCCTGGACGATGTCGCGTACGGCAACTTGGAGTTCTTCTCGGTCGCGGTTGCCGCTGAGTTTGCCGTAGTCGGCGAATGATTCTACGCTGAAATAGACTCCGGTGGGGGTTTCGTAGGCGTGTCCTTGTTCGATGAGTGCTTGGACGGCAACGATTTGTTCTCGCATGTGTTCCGTGGCGCGGGGGCGGACAGAGAGGGGGAGTAGGTTGAGATTTGCCCAGTCTGATTCGAACGCGTTGGCGTAGTAGCGGGCAAGATCCCAGACATTGGCGAACGATTCTCCTTCTTTGGATTGGAGAGCCTTGGCCATTTTGTCATCGCCGGAAGCGTCGGCGACATTGTCTTCGGTGAGGTGACCGACGTCAGTGATGTTTCCGACACTGGTGACGCGCCAGCCAATGGCTTGGGCGGTGCGGATGACGAGATCGGTGGTGATGAAGGTGCGGAAGTTGCCGATGTGGGCGTATGAGTAGACGGTGGGGCCGCAAGAGTAGAGTCGGAGGTGGCCGGGTTCGGTGGTCGTGATGGGTTTTACGGTTCGGGAGAGGGAATCGTAGAGGCGGAACTCGGGGCTGGGCATTGGTTTTATTTTGGGTGGTTTTTGGGGTTGTGGGTTGGGTACGCCTTTCTACACCTTATGCGGCAGAATGGGTTCTTATTTGAGGGAATTACACAGTGTTATAGGAGAATGCGACGGAAAGAACTTGAGATTAAAAGGAATGGATTAAGAGCGGGATTTATGGTCTTGGTGGACGAGGTTGATGAGGAAGAGTGCTTCGCGGGGGGTGAGGGGGGTTTGGAGTCGAACGTACTTGACGTTTTCGAGCCAACCGCCGGGGCGGAACCGCTCGACGATGCCTTGATAGAGGTCTGATTCGCGGGGGAGGCGGAGTTGGATGTGTCCGGGCATGAGGAGGACGGGGGGAGAGCTGAGCTTGCGGAGAGACAGGAGCGGGAGGGCGATTTGGTAGAAGGCGATGATGGCGGGGTCGGGGAAGCTGATTTCGTCGGAGAGAAGCGCGAAAACCCACGCAAGGAAAATGCTGTGAGGGGCGGCGCGGAGGGCGATGGCAAGGAAGTAGATGATTTTTGATGTGCGCTCGCCGGGTGGGGTGCCAAGTTTGTCGCCAGTGGCGAGGTCGAGGAACCAGCCGCTCATCCATTGGGTGAAGAACAGGCCGAGGCCATAGAGAAGCCACATGGAGGTGCTATCGGGTGCGGTGACGCCGGCGATACCTTGGGCGAGGGCGACGACAAGAAATGCGAAGAGTATCCGGCTCACGAAATGAATGAGGCGCCGGGAGATGGCGAGTTGGAGGGTTTTATGGGGCGCGGGGCTCCAATACTGTTCGAGATCGACGGGCATGTTTATGACTTTAATCTTCTAGGCCGAAGACGGTAGTTTGGTTGCGGGCTTGGGCCTGTGGGTGGTCTTTGATTGCTTCGGCGATGAGTTTGCCTTGCCATTCTTTGGCGGGGGGAAGATTCATGAGGTAGGCGATGGTGGGAGCAACATCGAGGAGGGAGATATCTGATTCGAGCTTGCGACCTTGGACGCAACGGTACCCCAAAGGTAGAGAGGGAGGTCGTCTGAGCCGGTGGCGTTGGCACCGGAGTGGTTGGAGGCGATGACGAAATCAACCGGTTGGTGGAGAGCGATGAGGGCGTCGGTGAACTTGCCAATGCAGTTATCGGTGAAGGTCATGGCTTGGATGTATTCATCGGAATGCCACCCGTAGTGCGCTCCCATGTATCCAGCGTGGCCGAGGTTGATGAACATGAAGTCAAAGTCTTCGGCGGCGGCGGTTCGGATGGCCATTTCGACGATGTGATTGTCGCCGTCGGAGACGTGGGTGCGAGCGTTGCAGTAGTTGACGTCGGCGGATTCGGGGAGGCAGACTTCGCGGAGGGATGGGATGGTGTAGAACATCCCGACCTTTTGGTCAGCTTGGGCGATGATATCTATGAGGGAGGGGATGGTGCGTTTGAAGCCATTCAGGACGACGCCAGTTGCGCCATGGATGTCGGGGGTGACGCCTCGGAAGAGGGATTGTTGTCCGGCGAGGGGAAGGTTGGGGTGGACGGGTTTTACGGTTTGGGAGGTTGATCCATCGCGGGCGATTCGGTCGAGATGGGGGGTGGCGGCGCGGACGAGTCCGTCGGGCCGGGCACCATCGACGCAGATGAGGACAACCATGATAGTGTTGTTTTACCTTTAAGCCATCAACGGTTCGGAATTTCTGGTTCTGTTGTTGGGGGCGAGTTTGAGCAAGTTAGTCTCGACAGGATGATAGGAATTTCCATTCGGTGCGAGATCGTATGGGGTTTTCTTGCTTAATGCTTGGATTTCGATTTCTTTGGCTTTGGATTTGGAAGCTCAGCTGCGGTTAATTCAATGAGGCTCGACATCCAGATCGGATCATCAAGTTGTTCTCCGATCAGAAAATGCGGCTTTGCTCCAGGGTAGGGTGGCGCTTCGATAACCTCCCCGATCATTGATCGACCACCGGGTGTCGGCTTTAAGTACAATTGGTTGTCGCAGACAAGGCCCACGACTTTTTCATCGTAGTAGAGGGCGTATTCGCCAAACATTTTTTTGAATGAGACTCGTCCCGATCTATTTATTTGATCTGAGACGTGTTCAACAAAGTTCAAATCCGAGGGCATGCGCTTTCTGTTTTTCGTTCTGGATCAGTCTATTTTTGCTTCAAAGTGAGTTTGCCAAAGGGGGAAGACTTGCCGGATTTGTCCAGATTATCGATGCTCCAAGTCCATGTGTTGCTCGCACGTTGGTATGCAAAGGTGTTGTGGATTCCGCTTCCATCTGCCAGTTTCCAAATGAATGGGATGCGATCTCCGTCTGGTTTTCCGTGTCCAACTCCTTCTGCAGCGAAGTTTGTTACTCCAGTGCTGTCGAGCCACATGACGACAAACTCCTCGTTCTGTTTGTCCCAGGCGATATGAATCCAGGCTTCATATGCTGGATCACCGTTTGCATCCTTTTCACGAGCGATTTCATGAATGCGGACATATTGATTATTGAGGATACGGTCAATGATCACATCGTGCGTCACGTTTTCGTCGTCAATTGTTCCTTGCATTACCCATATTCCGATCATTTTATCCATGAGGAACTCATGGTGTGGTTTCTCTTGTTCTTGAGGTATTGCCATGTTGGGAAAACTAGGGCCTGAGACAAAACCGGCGACAAAGCAGAAAAGAACGAAACTGCGCAGCATCGGGATTGTCATTTGAACTCCTTTGGTCAATCATAACACATCGGATAGGTCGGTTTTTCCAGATGAACGGAACTGATTTAGAGTCTAGATTTCTTCACTTTAGTTTTCAAATTCGTCGATGATGGGTAGGGTGCGTCGGACGTGGCGGCCGGTTATTTCGGTGGGGAGTGTGGGGGTGTGTTCGCGGAATTCGGTGAGGCGGGGGAGGTTGTCTTCGTTTTCTTCGATCCATTCGCGGGCGAATTTTCCGGATTGGATTTCGGAGAGGATGTCTTTCATTTCGGCCCGGGTTTGGTTGGTGATGAGTCTGCGGCCGGCGAGGTAGCCGCCCCATTCGGCGGTGTCGGAGATGCGTTTGTTCATGTATGTGAGGCCGCCGCGATAGAGGAGGTCTACGATGAGGCGGGTTTCGTGGAGGCATTCGAAGTAGGCGACTTCGGGGGTGTATCCGGCATCGATGAGGGTTTGGACACCGGCTTCGATGAGGGCGGGGATGCCTCCGCAGAGGACGGCTTGCTCGCCGAAGAGGTCGGTTTCGGTTTCTTCGCGGAAGGTGGTGCGGAGGATTCCGGCGCGGGCGGAGCCGATGGCCCATGCGTAAGAGAGGGCGAGTTGCTCGGCGTCGCCGGAGGGATTTTGGTGGACGGCGACGAGGGCGGGGAGTCCGGAGCCGGCGAGGAATTCGGAGCGGAGTCCGTTGCCGGGGCCTTTGGGGAGACCATGGCGACGTCAGTGGTTTTGGGCGGGGTGATGGTTTGGTAGTGGATGTTGAATCCGTGGCAGAAGAGGAGGGTTTTTTCGTGGGTGAGGTGGGGGGCGATGTCGGTTTTGTAGATGTTCGCCATGGGGACATCGGGGGTGCAGAGCATGATGACGTCGGCGATTTGGGTGGCTTCGGGGGTGGTGAGGACTTGGAATCCGTCTTGTTCGGCGGTCTTTTTGGTGGGGGAGGCGGGGTAGAGGCCGATGGTGACTTGGACACCGGAGTCGCGGAGGTTTTGGGCGTGGGCGTGGCCTTGTGATCCGTAGCCGATGATGGCGACGTGTTTTTCTTGGATGAGGTTGGGGTTGACGTCGGGGGTGAAGAGGAAGTCGGCCATCTGTGGACTATTATGGATGCGATTTCAATTCAATAAAAGAATCGGGCTGGCTCTTGATTGAGTCAGCCCGATTTTGTTTGATAAAGATGGTGCGCGATACAGGATTTGAACCTGTGACCCCTACAGTGTCATTGTAGTGCTCTACCACTGAGCTAATCGCGCGCGTGGAGTTGGAGTATGGCAGGAATTGGGTTTTTGGTCAAGGGGACCCGGGGGTGAGGGTTTGGTTGGTGAATGCTGGTTTCATCAGTGCCACCCGGAGGTTTGCGTTTGAGATTCTGGGTCACGCCGAGAATGACGACGTACGAGCATTCCTTGAGCTAAGGCCGTGGTTAGCCCCCTCCTAAGTCCTCCCCCGAAGGGGGAGGGGGGTAGCAATCATCTTTCTGAATAATTGCGGGTCACGCCGAGAATGACGACGTACGAGCATTTCTTGAGTTTGAGCCTCAGGTAGCCCCCTTCTAAGTCCCCTGTTCAAGCCAGGGGCAGGCTCTCCCCCAAAGGGGGAGGGGGAAAGCAATCATCTTTCTGATTGACTCTTGGTCATGTTTGGAATGACGAATCTGCAAGCCAAAAATGAGGGGGGGTTATTGTCCTTGACCGAGGCTGAAGCCGGGGACGCCGTCGAATGTGCAGAGGTTTTCGGTTTTGATGAAATCGAGGCCCGTGTCGTTGACACGGTTGAGGAGGGCGATGATATCGCCTCCGCTTATCGAGGCATTGCTGGTGAACCGGCAGCGCCAGTGATCGGTGCATTGGGTTTCGGGGTGTCCGTCGGGCCAGACTTTGAGGCCACGATTGGAGATCATCTGAAGCGGCAGGAGATCGTTGCCGCACGGTTGGAGTGATGCGGCAAGGGCATCGGGTGACCCGATGAAGTTGATGAAGACGTCAACGCCGACCGTGTCTTTGGTGATCGGTTTTCGGGGTGGTTCGGGGATCGAGATGCAGGTGTGGAGGTCGGGATAGTCAATCGGCTTGAGTTGTGTGGGGCGTTGTCCGAGACGGGCGATGACGGCTTCGGCGAACTCTTGGGTGCCGACACGTTGCTTGCTGTGGCCCTCTTTGTAGATATCTCCGGTGTGGATTCCATCTTCGATGGTTTTGAGCCAAGCATTGTGGATTTTCCCGGCGACAGCACCCTGTCCGATGTGAACGAGCATTTGGACAGCTCCGAGGAGGAGTCCGGAGGGATTTGCGACGCCTTTTCCGGCGATGTCGGGGGCGGAGCCGTGGATGGCTTCGAACATGGCGCAGGAGTGACCGATGTTAGCGGAACCGGCGAGGCCGACGGAGCCGGTGACTTCGGCGGCGATGTCGGACATGATGTCGCCGTAGAGATTGGGGACGACGATAACGTCAAAGAGGTTCGGGCGAGTGGCGATGCGGGCCATTCCGATGTCGATGATGTAGTGTTCGGTTTCGATGCCCGGATATTCGGTTGCCATTTCGTCAAAGATTTTGTGGAACAGACCATCGGTCAACTTCATGATGTTGTCTTTGGTCATGCAGGTGACTTTTTTACGTCCGTTGGCTTTGGCGTATTCAAATGCGTAGCGGATGATTCGTCTGGAGCCGGGTTCGGTGATGAGCTTGAGGCATTGGACAACGTCTTGGGTTTGGCGGTGTTCGATTCCGGCGTAAAGATCTTCTTCGTTTTCGCGGACGATGACGACATCCATTCCATCGGGTCCGCTGGTGAGGGCGGGGTGGTAGGTGACGCAGGGGCGGACGTTCGCGAAGAGTCCCAAGGTTTTGCGGACGGTGACGTTGAGGGATTTAAATCCCCCACCTTGGGGAGTGGTGATGGGGGCTTTGAGGAAGACTTTGGTGCGGCGGAGGGATTCCCAAGCCTCTTTGGAGATTCCGGCGGAATTTCCGGAGAGGTAAACCGCTTCTCCGATTTTGATTTCTTCGATTTCGATGGCGGCTTCGGCGGCATGAAGAATGCTCAGGGTTGCGGCCATGATTTCTGGGCCGATACCGTCACCGTACGCGATGGTTATGGGGGTTTTGGGAGTTGACGCCGCGCTCATTGTGCCCGGTGTATACCCTTTAGATTCGGTGGCGGGAGTGAGGGTCTAGTCTTTTGGTTTGGGTTGGGTGGGCTTCTTTGTGGCGGGCGTTGCTCTGACGGTCTTTTTGGGTTTAGGTTTTGCGGTTGATTTGGTGGTTGGTTTGGCTTGCGGGGGTTTGTTGGCCTTTGGGGTTGGCTCGGCTGCTTCGGTTTTGGGCTCTGGAGAGGTTGCTTCGGCAGAATTTTCCTGGGTGGGTTCTTCGGTGGGTTGGTCGGCAGTTTTGTGTTTGTTGCGAACTTCTTCTTGGGCGGCTTCTTGGAGTTTCGCGCCATATTTTTCCATTGCTTGACCAATTTTTTTGGCTAGGGGTTTGGACGATTTGATGATGATGGGGACGGCGGCGGCAGCGATGACGAATAGTCCAGAACCGGAGATGGGAAGTCGTCTCATGGTGAGCTTTCCTACTCGGTTGGTTTGGATTCGGTTGCGTTTTGGGGCTCTGGGCTGGGTTCAGCTGATTTGTGGTCAGGAGAGATGGAGTCACTTGGGCCGGATTCGAACGGGGATGGTTCGAGCTTGGGTTCTGACTTGGAGAAAGTGTCTTTGAGCGCGAGAAGCACAATGAGAGTTCCGGCGAGGGAGATACAGATGTCGGCGATGTTAAAGACGGGAAAGTCTATGAACCGGGCATAGAACATATCGGTGACTTTGCCCATCCAAAGGCGGTCGATGAGGTTGCCGATGGCACCGGCGCAAAGGAGGGTGAGGGCGGTGAAGACTCCGGGCGGATCGTTTTTGGATTTGGAAATGTGATAGGTTGCGTATCCGGCGATGATGATGGCGATGGGGGTGAGAAAGACTCCGGCCCCTTGAGCCATGCCGAAGGCAATGCCGTGGTTATAAACGAGTTTGAATTCAAAAACATTGGGCCAGATCGGCCAAAACGTGCGATATTCGACCCAACCAGCGGCGTCGCGGGCCCATGCTTTCACCAGTTGGTCAACTGCGATGAGGGAGACTACGTAGATGAGAAACTTGGAGAGACGGGGGTTTTTCATCCGATCAGGCTCAGGACACGTTGGTCGCGGGCAGAAAGGGGGAATTCTTCCCCGTTCCAGGTGACTAGCTCTACGTCGGGTCGGCGGACACGACTGCGGGCGCATTCGAGATAGTTAGATTTTTGGAAAGTTGTCTTTGGCTCTCCGATTGTGATGTGGACATCGGCCATTTTGAAGAGATTGGGGAGGTCTTGGAATTGACTGAGTGTTGTTGCTTCAGACTCGGAGACGGTCAGGTGGGCTTCCACATCCTGAGAGTTCTTGAGTCCGAGGGTGGCTTTCTCTTGTTCCCACTGAACGAATGTCCGCCCTCGGATGGCGAGAAGTAATTCGACCTGTTGGTTGATTTCCTGATTGATCGGTTTTGCGGGGGCTCGCCAAGTTTCCATGTGGACGCTTGCTTTGTGGTTGATGTGGGGGATTTTTTCGTATGTTTCTTCGGCGGTGTGCATCAGAACGGGGGCGATCAATCCGGTGAGTCGGTCGAGAACGTAGTGGCACGCGGCCTGGGCGGCGCGGCGCTTGGGGTCCGTGGTGGCGTCGCAATAGATTGTGTCTTTGATGGCGTCGAGATAGAAGCGACTGAGTTCGTTGACACAGAAATTGTGGATCGCACTCATGGCTTGCAGGTAGTCGTATTCCTCAAAGTGGGACTTGACCTTTTGGATGAGTTCGTCGCTCGCTTGCATGATCCATTGGTCAATGAGGCTGGGTGTTTGCGGATCGGTCGGGTCGTAATCGGCAAGGTTGGCGAGGAGGAATCGAATACAGTTGCGAACGGAGCGGTAATTTTCTCCGGCGATTTTGAGGAGTTCTTTGCTACAGGGGACATCGTTGCTGTAGTTGACCGATGCGGCCCAGTAGCGGAGAACGTCGGCCCCGTATTCGTCGGAGGCTTGGATGGGGTCGATGACATTGCCCAATCTTTTGGACATTTTGTTGCCTTGACCATCCACGACGAATCCGTGGGTGACGACAGCGTTAAATGGGCGCTGGCCCCGGGCGGCCATACCGAGGAACATGCTGATGTTGAACCAGCCGCGGTGTTGGTCGGAGCCTTCGGAGAACAGGTCAGCGGGGAGATGTTCCTTCCACTCGGGATCAACATTGCCTTCTAAGACGGCGATGTGGGAGCAAGCGGAATCGAACCAGACATCGAAGACATCGGTTTCTTTTGTGAATTCGGATTCGCCAGTTTCGGGGTGAGTGTAACCATTTGGTAGAATTTCTGTAGGGTCGGCGGTGTACCATGAATCGGAGCCGTTTTTGGCGATGTGCGCGGCAACGGCTTCGATGGCTACGGGGTCGAGCACGGGTTTACCGGAGGATTTCCCGTAGAAAATGGGGATGCCGATTCCCCAGGGTCTTTGGCGAGAGATGCACCAGTCGGGACGACCTTCGATCATGCTAGTGAATCGGCCCTTGGCGGAGGCGGGGTACCAACTGACTTCCGGGATTTGCTCCAGCATTGCCTGGCGAAGAGTTTTGGAATTGTCGGCATGGAAAGGGAGATCGATGCCGATGAACCATTGCTCGGTGGTGCGAAAGATGACGGGTTGGTTGTCTCGTTCGGCGAGGGGGTATTTGTGGTGGTAGGGTTCGGTGTGGAGGAGGGCACCGAGTTCGCGCAATCGTTCAGTGACGACGACATCGCACTTTTTGAAATGAACACCGTTGAACTCTCCGGCTTCGGCGGTGAGAATGCCTCGTTCGTCCACGGGGCAGAGGACGGGAAGGCCGTACTTTTGTCCGGTTAGGAAGTCTTCGCGTCCGTGACCGGGGGCGGTGTGGACGATTCCGGTGCCATCTTCGGTGGTGACGTAATCAGCAAGAACGGCGAGGGATGTGCGGTCAAAGATGGGGTGTTTGAAGGTCGAATACTCGATTTCTGCGCCTTTGAATTCTTTGACCACTTGGTGGGATGTGATTCTGCAAGTGTCGAGAGTTTTTTGGAGGAGGTCTTTGAGGAGGATGAGATGACCGTGGTCGGTCTTGGCGACGACGTATGTGAATTCGGGGTGGAACGCGACGGCGAGGTTGGCGGGGATTGTCCAGGGGGTAGTTGTCCAGATGACGACGCTGACATCTTCCATACCGGAGAAGAGTTTGTTTTTATCTTCAAGGAGGGGGAATTTGACGAAGATGGACTGACTGATATGATTTTCGTCGTAGACGATTTCGGTGTCGGCGAGGGCTGTTTGGAAGGTCGGTGACCAGAGGACGGGGCGAAGTCCGCGGTAGATGTAGTCATTTTCAACCAAACGCTTGAAAATCCGGACAATTTCGGCACCATAGGCGGGACGCATGGGGGTGTAGTAATTTTCCCATAGGCCGAAAACACCGAGTCTTTGGAACTGCTCAGACTGCACGTCGATATAGTGCTCGGCATGCTTTCGACATTCAGCGCGGAGGGTGGGGACGTCGAAGTCGACTTTAGCCTCTTGGAGTTTCTTGATTACTGCTTGCTCGATGGGGAGGCCGTGGTTGTCGAAGCCAGGAACAAATGGGGCACGAAAGCCCATCATAGTCCGAGATTTGATAACGAAATCCTTGAGAATCTTCTGGAAACCGGTGCCGATGTGGATGGGGGAATTGGTGTAGGGAGGGCCATCGTGGAGGACGAAACTGGGGGCATCCTTTCGATCTGCTTGGATGAGCTGGTAGATATTTTGGGTGTTCCAGTTGGCCTGAATGGTGGGCTCAAGCTCAGGGAGGTTTGCCTTCATGGGGATGGAGAACTCGGCGTTGGGTAGGTTGAGTGTGTCCTTCAGGTTCATGGATGGATTTGATGGTACCTGGGGGTGAATTTCGGGTTCGGGGCGGGACTTATAGCCGGATTTGTAAACGGATACGGGAACATTTGATATGATCGAATGGTCGGACGGGACATAGCCGGATTCGTTCGGCTAGCCGGAAATAAAAGAAATGAAAACGTTGACATTTGCCGTTGGATTGATGAGTGTGGCCTTGGCTTTGGTGGGCTGTGGTGGATCGGGTGGGGGTGCGAATAAGCAGATTCGGCTTTTGGCGGTCGGTTCGGGGTCGGCGAGTTATTATTCGGTCTCTGAGAGTGGATCGTTGACTCAGCTAGCGGTCTATGACAATGCGGGTCAGATTCGTTCGGTTATTGCCGGGGATGCTTCGGGTTCGTTTTACTTTTCTCAGATGAATTCTGATGCTGTGTTTTTGGCGGAGTTTGATTTGAATGGGAATGTTTCTAATGCAGACTCGGGATTGGCGGCTCCCGATGCGGGGTCTGTTCTCTATAAACATCCAAGCAAGCCGATGGTTTATGCTTTGGCACCGACATCGAATTCGATGACGCAGGGAACGATGCTTGGGAATGGCAGCATCACCCCGGCGGTTTCGGTTTCGGTGGTTGTCGGTTCTAAGGATATGGCGTTTAGTGGAAATGGTCAGTTTGCTTATGTTGCGTTCACAACAATTGACCAGATTGGGATTTATGCGGTCGGAGCGACGGGATTGATTGGGGCTAATCCGATGATGGTTGTGAACACGGTTGATGAGCCGGCGAAGTTGATTGTTTCGGATGATGGGGCGAATTTGTATGTGATGAGTTCGGCGGGTGGGATTGGTCAGTTTGCGATTCAGGGCGGAAATTTGGTGGCTTTGAATCCAGCGGTGATTCCTTATGCGAGTGCGAACTTCCGGGCGGCGATGACGGGGAACGGGGTGTTGTCGTTCTACCGGGAGGATGATGAGGGGATTGAAACGTATGGCCGGACGGTGGGGGGTGCGTTGACGAATCTTGGGGCGGCGAATGTTGTGACTTCGGCGGTGACGGATGTTTATCGGTTGCCGGGGACGAACATGGTGTTGCTGTTGACGGGGAGTGGTTCAGGCCGGGTGATGGCGATGGGAAGTAACGGGGTGGGGAGTCAGTTGGGGACGGTGAGTTTCCCGGCGGGGGTGAAGAGCTTGGCGTTGACGGAGTTCTGAAGGGAGATGGTGTGTTCGGCCCTGGGACTGACCTGGGGCCGGACACTGGATTTGAATTCCTCGACTACTCCCACTCAGCTAGTTTCTTTTTGCTGAAAGCGATCCAGTTCTCCCACTTCTTGCGCTCGGATCGGTCTGAAGATTGCATACCTTCGAGATATTTTTAAAGCAGTCCGATTGACTCGACCATCATGGCTTTGTCTTTGTGCTTGAGTGCCAAGTTGTTTAGGGCGAACCCAGCGACTCGGGCATGAATGTAGACGCCTCTTTTCGATTTGGCGAGGTTTCGAGCGGCGGTGGCTACTTCAGATTTCGTGAAATCATCCAACCGAAACGTCATGAAGTTCACGAGAGCTTCTTGGAAGTGAAGGTCGTCCGCGAGATATGGGCTCAATTTTTTGATCGTGAGAATGGGAGGAAATTTCCCTTGGTTTCCGAATTCATAGACGAACAACGTGCAGATTTTCATGAACGAGAGTGAGTCCACTTTCTTCGTCCATCCAAAGAGTTGAAAGTCGATATCTTTACGCGCGGCAGTAAAAATTGGCTCCTTTTCGATTCCGATAGCCGTTCTTGCCCGGTAAACAAGGGCCATCAGTTTGGCGAGTGTGGCAGGATCGCCGCCAGACGTGCTGTTTTTGATGCGGGCTTCTTTTATGAGTGGCAACAGAGTTTTTGCGCTTTCGTAGCCAGTCGTGGTTTTTTGACCGAGCCCGGAATCGACGGCCGCTTTTAGAGAAGTGATTTCCTTCGTAGGATCCCCCTCCCACCATTTTGGGTTTGGAGTTTCAAAAGTGAGGAAAGTAGTACAGAGGAGAAAAGCGGATATCGTCATGGCTACTGTTCCGTTTAGCTATTGTGAACCGATCAACATTGAGTATTCAAGCATTTTCCCCTTTGAGATAGTCGCTGATGGTTTGGGCTTGGCGGAGGGTGAGGGTGGGGACGGAGGCGATGTCTTGGACAGTGGCGCGGCGGATGCCTTCGATTGATCCGAAGGTACGAAGGAGCATTCGGCGGCGTTTGGGGCCGATCCCGGGGATTTCGTCGAGAGCGGAACCGTGCATGCGTTTGTCGCGGAGTTTGCGGTGGAAGGTGATGGCGAATCGATGGGCTTCGTCGCGGAGGCGGCGGAGGAGCATGAGGCCGGGGGAGGTGAGGGGGAGGACGACTTCGCGGTAGCTATAGATGGGGAGTCCGTCGCGGGTTTTGCCGGTGATTTGGTCGGGGACGAAGATGATTTCTTGTTTTTTGGCGAGGCCGACCATGGGGACGGTGAGTTCGAGAGTATCACGGGCTTCGAGGGCGGAGCTGAGTTGGCCTTTTCCGCCATCAATCATGATGAGGTCGGGGAGTTTAGTGAATTTGGGATCGCCATCGAGGTAGCGGCGGAGGCGTCGGGTGACGACTTCGTGCATCATGGCGAAGTCGTTGGGTTCTTCGGGGTTCCATTTGATTTTGAATCGGCGGTATTCGTCTTTGGCGGCCTGTCCGTTTTCGGTGACGACCATTGAGCCGACGGGCATTTTGCCTTGGATGTTGGAGATGTCGTAGCCTTCGATGCGGAGGGCGGGGGTGGGGAGTCCGATTTCGTCGCTGAGTTGGGCAATGGCTTGGGTGGCCCATTCTTCTTTTGCTTCGAGTTCGAGGGCCATTGTTTCGAGGGCAAGTTGAGCATTTTTGGCGGCCATATCGACAAGGCGGAGTCCTTCTCCGCCTTGGGGGACTTCGATGGTGACGGCGGCGCCTCGTTTTTGTCGGAGCCAGGACTGGACGATAGCGCGTTCTTCGATTTCGAGGGGGAGGAGGACTTCGCGGGGGATTTCGGGAGCGGTGGCGTAGTACTGCTTGACGAATTCTTGGACAGCTTCGGTGGGGGAGGCGTCTTTGGAGCCATCCATCATGTAGTTGGTTTGTCCGATGAGGCGTCCGCCGCGAATGTATAGCATTTGGATGGCGGCACCTCGCTCGTCTTTGACGACGGCGACGATGTCTCGGTCTTGCTCTTCAGTGCTGAGGACTTTTTGGCGTTCGAGGATGGTTTTGAGGGCGGTGATGCGGTCGCGGATGGCGGCAGCTTTTTCGAAGTCGAGGTCTTCGGCGGCGGTCTCCATTTGGGTGGTGAGATTGGGGAGGAGGTCGGAGTTTTTGCCTTCGAGGAAGCGGGAGACTTGGTCAAGAACTTCTCGGTATTCGGATTTTTTGGCAAGTCCTGCGCAGGGGGCGAGGCATTGGTGCATGTGATAGTAGAGGCAGGGGCGTTGTTCTTCGCGACCGGACCACGATTTGCCGCAGGGGATGAGGGGGAAGATTTTGTGGAGGGTTTGGAGGGTTTCCCGGACGGCGTATGCGTTGGTATAGGGTCCGAAGGTTTTGCCGAGAGATTTTCGGGGATTGCGGGTGTAGAGGACGCGGGGGAAGGCTTCTTTGGTAATGGCGATGTAGGGATAGGATTTATCGTCCCTCATGCGGACGTTGTAGGGGGGGCGGTGTTCTTTGATGAGGTTGCATTCGAGGACAAGGGCTTCGAGCTCGGAGTCTACGACGATGGTTTCGATATCGCGGATTTTGCGGACGAGGCGTTCGATGCGGGCTCCGTGTTGGGTGGATTTGCGGAAGTAGGAGCGAACTCGGGAACGGAGGTTGACGGCTTTTCCAACGTAGAGAATCGCTTTGTTCTCGTCGCGGTAGATGTAGCAACCGGGTGAGGTGGGGATGTTTTTGAGTTTGTCTTCGACGTGGGGGTTGGTTGAAGTTGATCTCTTTTTGGGGGTGGGGGTTTCGCTCACTCTTTGTCTACCCTTATTATGACGAGGTGGGGGTAGATTGTGTTTTATGCGTGGGCTGGTTATTGGCTTGGTGGCGGGATTGGCTTTGGTGGGTTGCGGTCGGGGGGCGACTGCGGAGATAGTGGTGACGGTCGGTGAGTTTTGGGAGATGATGTGGGGGAAGGACGTTGACCTGGCGATGGGTGGTGGGGATGAATGGACGGCTCGGGCTTGGGTAGCGGTTGATCCTCCGATGGATGGGATTTTGATTGATGCGATGGCGGATCCGTTTTCGGAGACGGCGGAATGGGTTAAGCCGGGGATGGCGAAAGAACGGGCTGACATGTTGGGGCGGCTGAAAAGTTGGCGAGATTCGGCTCTGAAGGAAAAGGGGCGTGATGAGGGGTGGCCTGAAGAAGAGGTGAGTTCCCGGTTTGGGGTGGTAGTTGCGGCCTTGGTTTTAGAAAGTCGGCTCTTGGCTTTGTCAGGAGATGAGGCAGGGGCCCGGAGTCAGGCTATAGAAACCTTGGTTGTTGCGCGGGAGGCGGTTGAGTCGGCTCCAGGTTTAGTGAAGGCGGACATTTTCCCTTCATTTTTGATTGCAGCGGAGGCGGTCACTCAGTTTCAGCTTGAGCCAGACGAAGTCAGTGCAGTTTTGGAGCAGTTGGATTTGAATTTGGTGGAGACGATCGGAAATTCGATTGATGGCGAATTTAACGAAACTAAGTTGAGCGGTATTTTGGAATTGCTCAATGGTGGACGAGATGCAGCGGAGGTTTTGGTCGCGGTTGATCCGATGGAACTGGGCGGGGAGAGCGGGGTTCAGAGTGAGTTGCAGAAATTACTGGATGGCGCACGGTCAGTCGTGAACATTGAGAAGAGTGCGCAGTTAGCGAAGGAGCTTTATGAATCTAAGGCTCCGGCTACTTTTGACGAGCTCCGGACGAAGCGGGCGAAATTGGACGAGCGGGTTGTGAGTGCGTGGGGAATTGATGTTTTAAGTCAGCGACCGGAGAAATGGGATATGGCAATGGTGGGAAAAGCCGTTGGCGCGTCAGATAATGCGGTTGGCGTCTTGGTTTTTGCGCAGATTGAGCGAAACTGGATGACGAAGATTGAGAGTGCTTACATGACTCAGATGAACTTGGATGCCATTCGGATGTCTTTAGGCGGGAAATACGGGGTGGAGATAGAGTTGGTGGATCGACTCACGGGCGAGCCTTATGTTGTGGATCAAACGAGTGGGGTTTTGCGGAGCAGTTTAGTAGAAGTTGATCCTCAATTTATCTTTGTGAATCAGATTGTTCAGAATGGAGTGCCGCTTCTGTAATGGTTCATTAGTCTGTCCCGTTTGGTAGGGGTCTGGCAGGTAACCTTTGCAGTACCGAAAATCCATTGGGACGCAACGCGCACTATGAACAGCTTTAACACCAAAACCACGGCTTCTTTTGGCGGTCAATCCGTCACATTTTTCAACATGAAGGCTTTGGAGGAGGCGGGTTTTAATGTCGCTCGATTGCCGTATGCGCACCGGGTTTTGCTTGAAAATTTGTTGCGAAATGAGGACGGGGTCAACGTGCGCAAGGCGGATATTGAGGCGTTGTTGAATTGGGATGCGACGGCAACACCGGATGCCGAGATTGCCTTTACGCCAGCGCGGGTTTTATTGCAGGATTTTACGGGGGTGCCTTGTGTGGTGGACATGGCGAGTATGCGGGACGCGATGGCGGAGCTTGGGGGTGATCCGGAGAAGATCAATCCGTTGCAGCCGGTTGAATTGGTCATTGACCACTCGGTTCAGATTGATAGCTACGGGAAAGACGCGAGCTTGCAGATCAATTTGGATTTGGAGTTTGAGCGGAATAATGAGCGATATGAATTTTTGAAGTGGGGGCAGGGCGCGCTTGAGAATTTTAAGGTGGTTCCGCCGAACACGGGGATTTGCCACCAGGTGAACTTGGAATATCTGGCCCGGGTGGTGATGCAGGCGGATGGGGTGGCTTATCTGGATACGCTCGTGGGGACGGATAGTCACACGACGATGATCAATGGATTGGGAGTTTTGGGTTGGGGAGTTGGGGGAATTGAAGCCGAAGCGGCGATGTTGGGTCAGCCGGTGAGCATGTTGATTCCTCAGGTGGTCGGCTTTAAACTCACGGGCAAGTTGCCGGAAGGGGCGACTGCGACTGATCTAGTTTTGACGGTCACCGAAATGCTCCGTAAGCACGGAGTTGTCGGGAAATTTGTTGAGTTCTATGGTCCGGGGATTACTAATATGCCGTTGGCGGATCGGGCAACGATTGCGAACATGGCTCCGGAATACGGGGCGACTTGTGGATTGTTCCCGGTGGACGAGGAAACGCTCCGGTACTTGATGGTGAGCGGACGGGCCGAATCTCAAGTTGCGTTGGTTCGTGACTACTATTCAGCGCAAGGGTTGTTGCACACGGCGGATTCGGCGGAGGCGGAATATAGCTCTCGGTTGGAGTTAGATATGGGTTCGGTGAAGCCGAGCGTCGCAGGTCCAAAGCGGCCTCAGGATCGAGCAGAACTCAGTAATGCAAAGGAGACATTTTTTGAGGCGTTCCCGGATGCCCGGGGGTCTGATGATGCACTTTCTCACGGAAGCGTGGTGATCGCTTCTATCACGAGCTGTACGAACACGAGTAATCCCAGCGTGATGGTTGCGGCGGGATTAGTTGCGCGGAAGGCACGCGCTCTTGGCATGACACCAAAGCCTTGGGTCAAGACCTCGTTGGCACCGGGAAGTCGGGTGGTCGAGCGGTACTTGGAAGCGGCTGGTTTGCAAGAAGATCTGGACGCAATCGGGTTCAACATCGTTGGTTTTGGGTGTACGACTTGCATCGGGAACTCTGGTCCGTTGCCGGATGACGTGGCGGCGGTTGTTCGCGAGAACGATTTGACCGTTGTCAGTGTTTTGAGTGGTAACCGGAACTTTGAGGGCCGGGTGAACCAGGATGTGAAGGCGAATTACTTGATGTCGCCGCCGCTCGTCGTTGCCTACAGTTTCGCAGGAACCATTGATATTGATTTGGCGAATGACGCGATCGGAACTGATCGCAATGGCAATTCGGTCTATTTGCGCGATGTTTGGCCGAGCCAGCAAGAGATTGCGGATGTTGTGGAGCAGAACATTACTCGGGAGATGTTTACCAAGAGTTACGCCACGGTTTTTGAGGGTGATGAGAAGTGGAAGGCGATTGAAGTTTCGGGAGGACAGCGGTACGAATGGGATGAGAATTCGACTTACGTTAAGCAAGCTCCGTTCTTTGCTGGAATGCCGAAAGATGCGCCGGATTCGGTTGAAGATTTGAACGGCTTGAAGTGTTTGGCTAAGCTCGGTGATTCGGTTACGACAGATCATATTTCACCAGCGGGATCGATCAAAGCGACTTCACCAGCAGGGACTTATTTGATTGAACGCGGAGTTTCACCGCATTTGTTCAACAGCTATGGGGCTCGGCGCGGCAATGACGAAGTGATGGTTCGAGGAACGTTTGCGAATATCCGATTGCGGAACCAGTTGGCACCGGGAACTGAAGGTGGGTTCACGACGAACTACTTATCGGGCGAAGTGACTTCGATTTATGATGCAGCGATGGATTACCAGAAAAATGGAATCGGATTGGTTGTTTTGGCGGGTAAGGAGTACGGGACTGGTTCGAGCCGTGACTGGGCGGCCAAGGGCACTCGACTTCTCGGTGTGAAAGCGGTTATTGCGGAAAGCTTTGAACGAATCCACCGGTCAAATTTGATCGGGATGGGGGTTTTGCCTTTGCAATATCAGGACGGTCAGACGGCGGAATCACTCGGATTGACGGGTGAAGAGGAGTTTTCGGTGATTGGTTTGAGTGCGGGCGTGGCGTCTAAATTCTCGGGTGGAAAGATGTTGCATGTTCGGGCGACAACGGAGGACGGACAGGTCACGGCCTTTGATGTTGTTTGCCGATTGGATACGCCGACGGAGATGGATTACTACCGCCACGGTGGGGTCTTGCAGTACGTTCTGCGTGGCTTGCTTAAGGGTTGATGAGTTTGAATGAGTCACCGCATTTACAAGATGAGCTTTACTGGTCTTTACCGGGCTTATCTGAACAAAGTTGAGCGGAAAGGCCGGACAAAGGATGAACTGGATGAGGTGATCCGTTGGTATACAGGTCACACTCAGGATTCTTTGGACGCGGAGTTGGCGAAAGAGACAATTATTGAGGATTTTGTGGCCGGGGCACCGGCTTTGAATCCCAATCGGCTGTTGATCACGGGGGTGGTTTGCGGAGTTCGGGTTGAAGATGTGGAGGAGGAGTTGATGCGGGAGCTTCGGTATTTGGATAAGCTTGTAGATGAATTGGCAAAGGGGCGGGTGATGGGGAAGATATTGCGGAGCTAAATGTGTTGAGATTTTGATGAAGCATCTGTCATTTCGTGGTTTGGGAACAGTTATCAATTCCGGAGCGGTTGTGATTGGATCCTTGATAGGGCTTGCGGTTGGGGGGAGCTTTCCGGATCGGGTTCAGGATGTGGCAATTTTTGGGATAGGTTTGATCACGATGGGGTTGGGAGTGCAGATGTTTTTGCGGACAAAGAATCCGTTGGTAACGGTAGGTGCGATTTGCTTGGGAGGCATTTTGGGGGCTTTGATGGGATTAGATATGGGGGTTGAAGCTCTTGCGGAGTGGGCGAGGGTGAGTTTGGGAGGAGATAGTCGGTTTAACGAAGGATTTGTGACGGCATGTGTTTTGTTTTGCATCGGGCCGATGACCTTGATGGGGTGCTTACAGGATGCCTTGGAACGAAAGATTGAGCTTTTGGGCTTGAAAAGTTTGCTGGATGGTGTGAGTTCGATTTTCATGGCGGCGGCATTGGGGGTAGGGGTTCTGGTATCGGCGGTGTTTGTCTTGGTTTTTCAAGGATTATTGACAGGATTGGCGGGGTTTTTGTCCGGTTTTGCCAAGGATGAGGAGCTAGTCGGGGAATCGGTCGCTTGTGGTGGTGTGATTATGCTGGCGATTGGACTGAACATCACGGGGATAAAAGAGTTTTCCAGTGTTTTGTTTTTGCCATCGCTTTTCCTTGCGCCCTTGTTTGCCATTGGGAGTCGCCAAGTATTGGCTCGTTTTTCAAAAGAGTAGTTTCTGGGAGTGGGGTTTGGCTAGACTCTTAACTATGCGCAGGTCTTTGCTGTTGGTGGGTTTGGTTTTGTCGAGTTTGGGGATCGCTCAGGATCGCTGGCCATTGATGCCGGGATACAAAGAGATGCAAGCGGGGGCCGCATCGGGACGGGATTGGAAGGTTTCGCAGTTGCGGGGGCAATGGGTAGGGAATACGAAATATCGGTTTGAGGATTTGGATGGGGCCAAAGAGGTTGATCTGGGCACGGGGGAGGTGGGTGCATTGGATTTTGAATTGGTGTGGCCGGAGCCTCAGCCGCAGAGGATGCCGGAGCGTGGTCGGCAATTTGAGACTGTCCAGTCTGCGGATAAAACGATTACGGCGACATATCGGAATGGGAACGTGATTTTGACGCGGGGCGGGCAAGAGATTGCGGTGACGACGACCGGGAAAGGCACGGGGGGTGAGAAGTTTGGGACGGGAAGTTGGGTTTATGGGGAAGAGCTTTCACAGGTTGATGCGATGGGTTTTTCCCCGGATGGCAAATGGCTCTGGTATTACGGATTCGATGAAACGGGCGTTCCGCTTTACTACATTGCCACTGATCAGCTGAAACAGATTTCGGCACTGGATGTTGAGGCATATCCGAAACCAGGGACGGCGAATCCGAAGGTTGATTTATATGTCTATTCAATTGAGACTGGACAATCTAAAAAAGTAAAAGTTCGGGAAGGTGAGTTTGACAATGGGTTGGGGCACTATGTTTATGGGATGAGTTGGCTTGATGACAGTTCGGAGTTGTTGTATCATCGGATGGATCGGCGGCAAAAGATTCGGGAATTGGTGGCTTATGATCCGGTCAAGAATTCGGTGCGGCTGGTTGACCGTGAGGAGAACGCAGCGGCATGGGTTGAATTTGCTCCGGTTCGGGATATGGTGAGTCGGCCCGCGCGGCAAAATCCAGTATCTGGACGAAATTTTTTGTTTATGAGCGAAGCCGATGGATTTTGGAATGTTTACCGCTTGGATGTGAAGACGGGTCGCCGGATTCAGGTGACCAAACATCGGGCGGACGTGGGAGGGATTCTTGGGATCTATCCTGAGAGTGACACCATGTATTACACAGTTGGAGATGGGGATACGCCATATCATCATCAGGTCTATCGCTCCAAGCTTGATGGAACAGGTGCGATTCGGTTGACTGATCCAAAGTTCCACAACTCAGCTTCAGCCAGTCCTGATGGAAAAGCATTGGCGATTGTTTACCAAACTGATCGAGAGGCGCCCCGATTACGAATTATTGACCGAACGGGCAAAAATGTGAATAACCCGGTCGTCAAGTCCTTTTCAGCACCAGCCGGGGATGCTCGGCAGGTTCGATGGTTCAGTTTTCCGAGTCTGGATGGGTCCGTGACTCTGTGGGGCAAGTATGAGCTGCCGAGTAGTTATCGCGAAGGTCAGAAATTACCGATCTTGTTCTCTGTGTATGGTGGTCCAATACCGGGTCGAGGTGCGGGAATGACTTTTGACAAGCCTGATCCGGTTTCGGAGGCAGGATTTGCGATTGTTGATGTTTATGTGCGGGGTGGGAATGGTCGCGGACGTGAATTTCGAAATGCGATCTATCGGAGCATGGGGATTGTTGAGATTGATGATTTTGCGGCGGGAGCGATGGCTCTGCGGAAAATGGCATGGGCGGACACGAGCCGGGTTGGGATTTACGGAACGTCGTACGGCGGCTATTCGAGCGCGATGAGCGTGTTGCGGTATCCGGAGTTATTTCATGCCGGAAGCGCGAGCAGCATGGTGAGTGATTGGCGCCTTTATGACTCGACTTATACTGAGCGGTATATGGATTTATTGGAAGAGAACTTGGCGGGTTATGATCGCGGGAGTTGCATGACTTATGCGAAAGACTTGAAGGGGTGGTTAATGCTCTACTTTGGAACGCTTGATAACAATACGCATCCGGCCAACACATATCAGCTTTCCAATGCCTTGCTGAAAGCGGGCAAATACCACGAATTGCAGGCCGGGGTTGACCAGGGACACACGGGATTGAACTTTGCTCGGATGATGGAGTTCTTTACAGAACGATTGATCTTAAATCCGAAGAAGTGAGTTTTAGACTGTGTTGTCTTGAATGAACTGTTCTGCTGACCTAAAGAGGAGGTTTTTTCGGTCAGAGTTCATCTTTCGAGTTGTCTGACCATCATTCCCATTCGATGATTGCGGGTGAGTTGGTCGCGGTGGTCGTAGATGAACTTCCAGTAAAGTCCGTCCCAGGTATCGCACCAGTCTCCTCGGGCAAAGTTGGACATTTTGAGGATGTACGCACTCCCAGAGATGTAGGGTTTGGTGGCAAAGGTTGGCCATCGGCAAATTGGGACATTCCGTAGATGTTGGGAGCCATAACCCAATCGGCGGAATCGATGAAATGCTCCATAAACCACGTGTAGGCCTCGTCGGGATTTATGCGAGACATGAGCATCGGTGAGCCGAGAACCATGAGGCGCTCGATGTGGTGACACCAGCCGTGGCGGATCACGGACTTTATGGTGTGGTCGAGAGGTTGGAGCCCGGTGGTGCCTTCGTACCATGAGGAAGCCATCTTTCTGGCGGGGCCGAACGGTTTGAACTGAGTTTGGTTCGATTCGTAATCGTGGGCAACTTGAAAGATGAATTCACGCCACCCGATCAGTTGGCGGATAAACCCTTCTTTGCTGGCAAGGGGGGCGTCGGATTCGAGGATTCGGTCAATGATTTCGGTGGGGAGGATGAGGCCACAATTGATGAGTGGACTAAGGAGGCTGTGCCAGAGCGTGTGGTTTTGATTGTGGATTGCATCTTCATACGGTCCAAAGTTATGAAGTCGAAATTCAATGAAGGTGTTGAGTTCTTCGAGGGCTTGTGCCCGGGTGACGGGCCAATCAAATTCTTCTGCGTTTCCGGGGTGATTTGGGAAAAGCTCCGTTACGATCTTAATAACTTCTTGAGTAGTACGGTCGGGAGGGAAACGGGGGGTTGTGGGCGGTACGAGTGATTTGGGGATTGATTTACGGTTGTCTTCATCAAAGCTCCATTGTCCGCCGATGGGGTTGTTGTTCTCGACTAAGATGTTGAGGCGGCGGCGTTGTTCGACATAGAAGTCGGCCATAAGGAGTCGTCGATGGTTTTTTCGATAGGTGAGCCAGGCTTCTCGCGGAGTGAGGAAGGATGGATTGGGCAAGACTATCAGGTTGATTTTTGGGAAGCGGATCGAAGATGGGGGAGGAGGAACGGATTGGCGGGATTATAGATCAAGAGTTCTTGAATATTTTTGACTGAATGATATGGGAAAGATGAGACGAGAAAGATTGTTGAAAGTGTGAGATTTCTGAATAATAGACTGTACGGTTTTGGGTTCTGAGGGATTGAGCGTGGTGACGCATTGCGGCGAGAAAGAGGACGATCTTTTGTTGGTGGTGGCGGGTTCGGGTGCAGAGTTCCCAGTCTTCGCACATAATGATGGGGGTGGAGTTCGGATGTTGGGGTGTTCGGGGAAGAGTTGATCTCCGAGGATGAGGGCGGCTTGGGACACGAGTTGATCTACGGGTTGGATGACGGAAAGGTGAACCAAGATTGGATGAATTGCGTTTGAGATAAGATTCGAATTTGCGTCAACCCTCCCAACCTTCCCCAATCCCGCCTTCGCGAGGACAGGCTTGGGGAGGGAAACCGCACCTCTGATCATTGTGGGCAAACGAAAGTTCTTATATAACGATGAGGATGTCGCGGAGGCGAATGAGGGCGGCGATGACGGCGCGAGTACGGATGATTTCGCGGCTCCTCTGAAGTGGAGTCGGTGGACGGAATTGCCTTGGGGCGAAGCAATTCCGACGAAAACAAGGCCGCTCGCTTTGGGTGAAGGGGGTTCGACGAGGGGGGCGGCTCCTGCGACGCCGGTGATGCTGATCGCGAAGTCGGTTTGGGCTCGCTCCCGGGCTCCGACTGCCATTTCAATGGCGGTTGGTTCGGCGACGGTACCGAAGTTCGGAGAGTTTCCAGGTCTACACCTAGTTCACGATTTTTACTTTCGGCGGAATAGGTGACAAATCCAGCGGGGAATACTTTTGAACTTCCGTCAATGCTCGTGAGTTCGGCAGCGAGGAGTCCACCAGTGCATGATTCAGCAGTTGCGATGGTGTGGCCACGTCGGGTCAATTCTTGGATGATCCATGCGGCGAGTGATTCTTCTCCTTCGGCGTAGATTGCGGAGCCGAGGATGGACCGGATTTGATCGGCAATAGGGTTGATGATCTCGTCAGCTTCCTTGGTCGTTGCCGCAGAAGTGGTGATGCGGAGGTGAACTTCTCCGGTTTTGGCGTATGGGGCGACGGTGGGATTTTCAGCTTCCATGAGAGTGGAAAGCTTTTCGCCGATGATTGCTTCGGAGATTCCGACGACGCGTAGGGTGCGGCTGTGGAGTGGTTTTCCGGTGTGGATTTGGTCGAGGATTGCCTTGATTGGGCCGGTCAGCATGGGGCCGAATTCATTTTTCGGGCCGGGCAGGGCAAAGACGTGGTGATTGTCTTTTGCCGTGTGGAGTCCAGGCGCGGTGCCGTTGGGATTGGGAATTGGGGTTCCGGAGGATGGACGTTCGGCCTGGCGGAATTGAGAATCGGACATTTTGAGTCCGCGCTTGCCATATTCTTCGATCAGGTGGTTTTTGACTGATTCATCCAGAATCAATTCTTCGCCGATTGATTGAGCAATGGCGAGTCGGGTGAGATCGTCGGGGGTGGGGCCAAGTCCCCCGATGGTGAAGACGATTTCAGCGCGGGTCAGAGCGAGTTGGATGGCTTCGACGATGCGGGGGGGTTATCGCCGACGGTTTGGCGATGGGTGTGAGTGATGCCTTGGCGGGCAAGAAATTCTCCCGAGAGTTGCGGCATTGGTATCGGTGATTTGTCCGAGAAGAAGTTCGGTTCCAATGGAGATGATTTCTGCCGCATGTCACGAGTGAGGTTACTCGCCGCCGTTGCGGGTTTGTTGGATAGGCGGACAGATTTCGCCTCCCATTGCGGAGTTGTTTTGGTTACCGGGGTTGAATCCGGAATTGGATCGGCAGCAACATCCGCCACAGGTGCATCGGCATTGTCCGTGGCCCTGGTTTCCGCCGGGATAGGTTGTGGTGGTGTAAGCGAATGTTGACCGGAAGGTGTAGGGGACGCGTTGTTTTTCTACGACGGTGACAACGTAGGGGCTATTGTTGAGGCGTTGGACTTGTGATTGGCGGTGGGTTGACTGATCACGACATCTACGGCAACTTCGGTTGCTCGTTCTTGTCGGATCATGCTGATGTATACGCCATGTCCGGATGTGAACTTTTTGCCGGTGTGCACGACTATGAGATCTTGGCGGTTGAAATCGGCGAGGACAGGGGCGGGTGTGAACCCTGGTTTGGGGCTCCGGCCATTTGGGAATACAGTTGTTGCCATTGTTGGGCATTGGTGATGACGTCGGTTCGGGCTTCTTGGATGCGGGATTGATTTCCTTGGGCGACGTTTCGGTATTGGATGGCTTTCCAGGGTGATTGCCCGGCAATTTGGGCTCCAGCGGCTCCGGAGATGACGCAGAGGGCGAGAATGTGTCCTGCTTTCATGGCGGTTGTAGAGTTTAGACGTATTGAGGACGGGGTGATTACGCGTTAAAACATGAATATTGGTGCCGGGGGAGGGACTCGAACCCTCATGAGTTTGAGCTCAACGGTGTTTGAGACCGCCGCGTCTACCATTCCGCCACCCCGGCATGGGGTTGCTTTGAGATAATACTCTCTTGCCGCACCTCGGAACTAAGTCGCGGCTGCCGCGTGGCTTCATTCCGCCACCCCGGCATCGGGTTGCCTTCCAATAATACTCATAATGTAGCGTTCAGTTCCAGGACAGTTCAGAATGCTGTCTTGCTTTTCACGTTATGCGGTGGACGAAGGTTTTTTCGAGGAGATCGAGGATGGTTTGGCGGCGACCAATTTCGGAGCCATCGGTGGTGGCGGTGGCAGCTCCGGCGGCGTTGCCGTAGCGCAGCGCAGTGGGGAAATCGTGACCCGTAAGCCGGCATGGAGAAAGGCTCCGATGAGAGAATCGCCGCTGCCGATGGTGGATTTAGGTTCGATTTGGAGCGGATCGGTCTCGAAGATGCCATCGGGGCAGGCCATGATTGCGCCTTGGGCACCCCTGGAAATCACGACGGTGGGATGAGTGTCGTCACCGGCGTCAAGGGTTTCGTAAAGGTCTCGGGGGCTTGGATGATCGCATCCCGGGAGCCGAAGAGTTGGCGGTTCAGGAGGCGTTCGGCTTCTCGGACGTTGGGTTTGATGAAGTCGGGTTTAGCTTCTAGACCAGCTTGCATGGGGGGCCGTCCGCATCGAGCGCGAGTTTAGCCCCGGTGGATTTGGCGATTCGACCGAGAATGGCGAAGGCTTCCAAGGGAATACCGGGAGGGAGTGACCCACCGAGGGCGACCCATGAGGCATGGGGTGCAAGTTCGGTCACTTTGGCGATGAGGGCCTGCCATTCTTCTTCGGATACAGATGAACCTTTGGCATTGAAGGTCGTTGGTGGGCCATCGCCTGATTCAATATTGAAATTTGTTCTGGTCTCGGCGGCGATTTCGATGCATTGATCGATGACACCTTGGCGGTGCATGACGTGGCGGATAAAAAGCTCCGGGGCCACCCCGAGGAAACCAGTGGCGGTGGTGGGGGTTCCAAGTTCTGCGGCAATTCGGGAGAGGTTGTTTCCTTTTCCACCGGCGTCCGTTTGGACGGATTGAATACGGTTTGTGTCGTGGGGTTTGAGACCGTTTGTCAGGAGGGTGTGGTCGAGGGCGGCATTGAGGGTAACGGTGAGGATCATGTTAGTTAGCCATCATGTCGACGAGAAGGAGCTTTTCGGGATCGATGGTGCGTTCGGTGCTAAGGACGTAGCTGAGCGGGTTGTGGCAGAGATCGTTGCCGTCTACTCCGACCATTTCGCCGCTGAATCCGCTGATGAGTCGGTTGGCGGCGTGAGCACCGAGGCGGAGGGCGAGTACCCGGTCGAAAGTAGTTGGTGATCCGCCGCGCTGCATGTGACCGAGGACGGACTCTCTGGCTTCAAACCCTGTGTTTTGTGGACGAAATCTTTGACATCGCCGGCGCGCGCGGCTCCTTCGGCAACGACGATGATCGAGGAGCGTTTGCCGCGAACTCGGGCTTGTTTGAGGTTGTTGCAGATTTCGAGGAGGAGAAGGGGATTTCCGGGATGAGTACGGCTTCGGCACCTCCGGAGAGGGCGACTTCGAGGGCGATGAATCCGTTAGCTCGGCCCATGACTTCGACGACGAAGACTCGCTCGTGGGAATAGGCGGTGTCGCGGATTTTGTCGACGGCTTGGAGGGCGGTGTTGACCGCGGTGTCGAATCCGATACTGTAGTCGGTTCCGGCAATGTCGTTATCGATGGAACCGGGGACACCCATGACGGGAAATGCAAATTCTTCGTGGATCGCGCGGGCACCAGTGAGGGATCCATCCCCGCCGATGACGACGAGACCGTCGATTTCGTTGTCGCGGAGGACTTGGATGGCCTGTTCGCGTCCGGCTCGTTCACGAAATTCGGGGCAGCGGGCGGTGCGGAGGGTGGTTCCGCCTTGG